>NZ_CP189902.1:5285000-7048723 GCF_050271085.1 Streptomyces sp. DSM 41931
CTAAGGTAGCGAAATTCCTTGTCGGGTAAGTTCCGACCTGCACGAATGGCGTAACGACTTCTCGACTGTCTCAACCATAGGCCCGGTGAAATTGCACTACGAGTAAAGATGCTCGTTTCGCGCAGCAGGACGGAAAGACCCCGGGACCTTTACTACAGTTTGATATTGGTGTTCGGTTCGGCTTGTGTAGGATAGCTGGGAGACTGTGAAGCTCGGACGCCAGTTCGGGTGGAGTCGTCGTTGAAATACCAGTCTGGTCGTGCTGGATGTCTAACCTGGGTCCGTGATCCGGATCAGGGACAGTGTCTGATGGGTAGTTTAACTGGGGCGGTTGCCTCCTAAAGGGTAACGGAGGCGCCCAAAGGTTCCCTCAGCCTGGTTGGCAATCAGGTGTTGAGTGTAAGTGCACAAGGGAGCTTGACTGTGAGACCGACGGGTCGAGCAGGGACGAAAGTCGGGACTAGTGATCCGGCGGTGGCTTGTGGAAGCGCCGTCGCTCAACGGATAAAAGGTACCCCGGGGATAACAGGCTGATCTTCCCCAAGAGTCCATATCGACGGGATGGTTTGGCACCTCGATGTCGGCTCGTCGCATCCTGGGGCTGGAGTCGGTCCCAAGGGTTGGGCTGTTCGCCCATTAAAGCGGTACGCGAGCTGGGTTTAGAACGTCGTGAGACAGTTCGGTCCCTATCCGCTGTGCGCGTAGGAGTCTTGAGAAGGGCTGTCCCTAGTACGAGAGGACCGGGACGGACGAACCTCTGGTGTGCCAGTTGTTCTGCCAAGGGCATGGCTGGTTGGCTACGTTCGGGAGGGATAACCGCTGAAAGCATCTAAGCGGGAAGCCTGCTTCGAGATGAGGACTCCCACCTCCTAGAGAGGGTAAGGCTCCCAGTAGACGACTGGGTTGATAGGCCGGATATGGAAGCACGGTAACGTGTGGAGTTGACCGGTACTAATAGGCCGAGGGCTTGTCCTCAGTTGCTCGCGTCCACTGTGTTGGTTCTGAAACCACGAACAACCCCATGCCATGGTCACGGCATGCCGGTGGTTGAGTGTTTCATAGTGTTTCGGTGGTCATAGCGTAGGGGAAACGCCCGGTTACATTCCGAACCCGGAAGCTAAGCCTTACAGCGCCGATGGTACTGCAGGGGGGACCCTGTGGGAGAGTAGGACGCCGCCGAACAATTCTTACAAGGGTTGGTCCCTGAACTTCGGTTCAGGGACCAACCCTTTTTTGTTGTCCGTCACTTGACGTTCACGTTGCCTGCCGAGCATCCCGAGTATGGGAACTGCTGCACTGCTCAGGGCGGCCGGCGTAGGAGCCGGTGACGAGGTCGTTGTGCCGGCCTTCGGCAACGTGGAGGTCGCGCGGGCCGTGACGCTCGCGGGCGCGCTGCCCGTGTTCGCCGACATAGACCCGGCGACGTACTGCCTGGACCCCGCCGCGGTCGGCGCGGCGCTGACTCCCCGCACCGCGGCGGTCGTTGCCGTTCACCGCTTCGGACACCCCGCCGACCTGGGACAGTTGCGCGCGCTCGGGCAGCGGCGCGGTCTTCTGGTGCTGGAGCACGCCGAGTTGGACGCCTCCCGTGAGGAGACGGCGCGGCGGCGGGAGCGGGCCGCCTATCTCGACGCCCGGCTGCGTGGGGTGCTGACGCCCGAGGGGGGCGCCGACCACAGCTATCAGCAGTACGTCGTGCGGGTGCCGGGGAACGGGCGGCCCGACCGGGACGCCTTCGCACGTGCCGTACGGGCCAAGGGAGTCGCGTGCCGGATACCCGTGCCGACGCCCGTGCACCGGCTGCCGGAGTTCCGGCGTTGCGTGTCGCTGCCGGAGACCGAGCGGGCCGCCGACGAGACGCTCGCTCTGCCCGTCGACGCCTCTCTGACGAAGCGGGACATGCAGCGGACGGCGTCCGTGTGCAATGCGCTGGGAGGACTGCTCGCACCGGCCCGCTGAGCGTGGTTGGGAGCACGGCTCCGTTCAGGGTATGATCTATTCCGTTGCCACGAGGGAAACCGAAGCGACGACAGGCCCCTATAGCTCAGTCGGCAGAGCGTCTCCATGGTAAGGAGAAGGTCAACGGTTCGATTCCGTTTGGGGGCTCAGCCAGAAAGGCCCCGCCCATTCGGGCGGGGCCTTTCTCATGCCCTGTGGCGGTGGGGGATCAGTCCTGCTGGAGACCCGGCACGCGCATCGCGAGAATCGCCATGTCGTCGGACGGCGCGTCCGAGGCGAAGCGTTCCACCGCGCGCATGATGCGGGCCGCGACCGCGCCGGCCGTCAGCCCCGTACACGTCGTCAGAACCTCGGCGAGGCCGTCGTCGCCCAGCATCCTGGAGCCCTCGCGGCGCTCGGTGACGCCGTCCGTGACGCAGAGCAGGACGTCGCCAGGGTCGAGGGTGACCGTCTCCTCGTACAACTCCAGATTCTCCAGGACGCCGAGCAGCGGCTGCGGTTCGGCGGCCGGTTCGACCGTGCCGTCCTGGCGGAGTCGGAGCGGCAGGGGATGGCCCGCGCAGACCACCTTGAGCTCGGCGCTGCCGTCCTCCTGCGGGCGCATCTCCCCGTACAGGAGGGTGAGGAAGCGGCTCCGCTCGCCCTCGTCGAGGATCGCGGAGTTCAGGCGCTCCAGGACCGACGGGCCGCTCAGGCCCTCCCGGGCCAGCAGGCGCAGCGCGTGCCGGGCGAGGCCGGTGACCGCTGCCGCGTTCGGGCCCGTGCCGCAGACGTCGCCGATGGCGAAGCCGTAGGCGCCGTCGCTGATCGGGAAGAGGTCGTAGAAGTCGCCGCCGACCTCGTTGCCCTCGCCGGCCGCGCGGTAGATGACCTCGACCTCGACGCCCTCGATCGTGGGCAGCTCCGGCGGCAGGAGGCTGCGCTGGAGGGACTGGCTGATGGCCGTGCGCTCCGAGTAGAGACGCGCGTTGTCCAGAGCCAGGGCGGCGCGGCGGGACAGGTCCTCGGCCAGCTCCAGGATCTCCTGGCGGAAGTGCTCGTCGGTCGGCTTGCCGAGCGTCAGCATGCCGATGACGCGGTTGCGGGCCACCAGGGGGAGGACCACCGTCTCGCCGCCGACCGCGGAGGCCGTCGCGAGGGTCGGGCCGATGCCGGTGGTGACGTGCCGGGTGGGGCCACCGCTCAGGCCGAGGCTGCGCATGGACGTGCGCAGGGCCGCCTGATGGGCGACCTCCGCGGGCGCCGACCAGACGCGGGCGCCGGGAGTGGGTACCGGGTCCGGCGGGGGGATCTTCGACAGCAGGGACTTGATGCCGTCGATGAGCTCCTCGTCCTCGTGCAGCACGTAGGACAGATCGGGATCGGAGGACTGGTCGGCGATCGTGTACACCGCGCACCAGGTGGCGAGGGTCGGGACGGTCATCTGCGCCATGAGGGCCAGGGTCTGGTCCCGGTCGAGGGTGCCGGCCAGCAGGTCGGACGCCTCGACGAGGAAGCTGAGGGAGCCGCGGCGCAGCCGCTCCAGCTCGCCCAGGCGGGCGGACTCGACGGCCAGGGCGATGCGGTCCGCGGCGAACTGGAGGCGCAGCGCCTCCTCGTTGGAGTAGCGGCCGGGCGCCTCGGCGGCGACGCCGAGGGAGCCGGTGAGGCGGCCCTCGACCTTCAGAGGCACGGTGACGACCGAGCGCATGCCGGTGCCGTTGAGGAGCGGGACAGCGCCCGGGACGGCCGTGAGGTCCTCATGGACGGCCGGCATGCGGGCGGAGCCGTAGCGGCCGGGGCCGCCCTCCACGGGGACGCGTGCGAAGCGCTGGCGGGCCGAGGGCAGGCCGGTGGAGGCGCGGACCTCCAGCTCGGTCTCGTCGTCGGTGGCGAGCAGCAGGAAGGCGGAGTCGCCGTCGAGCATGTCGCGGGCGCGCTCCACGGTGCGCTGCAGCAGGCCGTCGAGGTCGTCGGGGGCGGGGGAGCCGATGAAGACCTCGAACGGGTCGGCGCTCTGGCCGTCGGAGCCGCCCGAGGAGTCGGGGGCGGGGCCCCGGAGGGGGGTCTGCAGAACCGCCCGTTCGTGGTCGCGTACCAGGAGACACACGGTTGACGGCTCGCCGTCGGTGTCCCGGACGCGCAGGTGGGAGGCGTACACCGGGATGACGCGGCCGTGGGCGCCGCGGATGCCGTAGGAGCCCTCCCAGCGCGAGAGCTGGAGGGCGTCGGCGATGCCGGTGCCGGTGCCGGGGGTGTGCGGCCAGGCGGCGAGGTCGGTGAGGGGCTTGCCGGTGACCTGTTCCGCGCTGTAGCCGAACAGCTCCTCCGCGTCCTCGTTCCAGGCGGTGATGGAGCCGGAGCGGTCGATCTGGACGACGGCGACGCGGACCCGGGTGTCGGCCAGCGGCAGCAGATGGGCGGGTAGGGCGGGACCCGCGGTGCGGGTGCCGACCGGGCGCTCGGGGAGGTCGAGCCGGAACCAGACGGTCTTGTGGGTGGGCGTGTAGTCGACGCCCCAGTGGCCGGCCAGGGCGGCGCAGAGCTGGAGGCCGCGTCCGCCCTCGCGGTCGGGGCTGCCCATGTCGATGGGGGAGCCCTGGAGGGGGATCTCACGCTCGGGATACCGGTCGGCCACCTCGATCCGGACGCCGTCCTCGCTGCGCAGGCAGAGCAGGTCGGCGGAGGTGCCCGCGTGCACGACGGCGTTGGTCACCAGCTCGCTGGTCAGCACCACGGCGTCGTCCACGATGTCGGCGAAGCCCCAGCCCTGGAGGGTGTCACGGACGAAGGAACGGGCGCTCGCGACGGATCGTCCGACGGGCTCGAAGCTGGCGGCCGCGCGCGCGGTGATCACAGAACTCCTCGACCGGTTCTCGACGGGCATGGCTCCCTGGCCGGCCGGCTCGTGCCGCTGGTGCGGCAGACCTTCCGTCGGCCGTGGGTCCGGGGGCTGTTCCCCCGGGATCAGTCCGGTGGTCATGTTGTGCGGCCGCCCCTCCGATGCCCGCTCGTTCCCGTGCCACCGCCCAGGCCGGACGCGCCGGCGTGGCTGGACAGCCGCATGCAAGGTTACTTACCTTCGCGGTCCGAGAGGATGCCGGTCTGCAGTGTTTCCGTCCGAGGTGTTCGCCGTCCGGCGGGTGTGCGGACGATGTGCGAAGCTGCCGAACTGTTATGGCCTGGTTCCGCGGGGGTGAAACACTGGGCAGGCTTGTAGGGAAGGTCCGGGCAGGCAGTGTGGCGCCGGGGCCGGGTGGGCAGCAGCCCCCTGGCGGTGCCTCGGAACGTCGGGCAGGGCATCTCAGTCAAACAGGTAGAGCACGGCGGCAACGGGAGCACCCTGGAGGGTGTCACCGGGCACAGCGGTAATGGTCAACCCCTGCGGGAGGGACACAGTGGAGTCTGGCGCAGCGACGCGGAGCACGAAGACGACGCGCGCGAAAGGCGGACAGTCCCTGAGCAAGGCGGGGAAGGCGCGGGGCGGCACCGTGACGGTGGAGGCGGCGGCGATGAACCGCCTGCTGGGCGCCCTGGTGGCGATGCGGGACGGAAACTTCCGCAAGCGCCTCACGGTGACCGGCGACGGCGTGATGGCCGAGATCGCCGCCGTCTTCAACGAGGTCGCCGACCGCAACCTGCACCTCACGGGTGAGCTGGCGCGGGTGCGCCGCATGGTGGGGCGCGAGGGAAAGCTCACGGAGCGGCTGGAGACGGGGCCCTCGGAGGGCTCCTGGGCGGCCGCGATCGACCACTCCAACGCCCTGGTGGACGACCTCGTACGGCCGGTGTCCGAGGTGAGCCGGGTGCTGTCGGCGGTGGCGGAGGGTGATTTGTCGCCGCGGATGGAGCTGCGGACCCAGGCGCCGGACGGGACCGGGCATCCGCTGCGGGGCGAGTTCCTGAAGGTCGCGCGGACCGTGAACAACCTGGTCGACCAGCTGTCGACGTTCACCGACGAGGTCACGCGGGTGGCCAGCGAGGTGGGCACCGAGGGCAAGCTGGGCGGTCAGGCGCAGGTGCGGGGCATGTCCGGGTCCTGGAAGGACCTGACGGACTCCGTGAACACCATGGCGGAGCGGCTGACGGCACAGGTGCGCGACATCGCGCTGGTGACGACGGCGGTGGCGCGCGGCGACCTGTCCCGCAAGGTCACCGTGCACGTCGAGGGGGAGATGCTGGAGCTGAAGAACACCGTCAACACGATGGTGGACCAGCTCTCCGCGTTCTCCTCCGAGGTGACACGCGTCGCGCGTGAGGTGGGCACCGAGGGCGCCCTGGGCGGTCAGGCGCAGGTGCCGGGTGTGGACGGTGTGTGGAAGGAGCTCACCGACTCCGTCAACACCATGGCCGGGAATCTCACCGCGCAGGTGCGCGGGATCGCCGAGGTGACGACGGCGGTCGCCAACGGTGACCTGTCGCGCAAGGTGACGGTGCCGGCGCGCGGCGAGGTGGCGCAGCTCGCCGAGACGATCAACCAGATGACCGAGACGCTGCGGATCTTCGCGGACGAGGTCACGCGGGTCGCCAACGAGGTCGGCGCCGAGGGGCGTCTGGGCGGTCAGGCGAACGTGCCGGGCGCCGCGGGCACGTGGAAGGACCTCACGGACTCCGTCAACACGGTGTTCCGGAACCTCACCACCCAGGTGAGGGACATCGCGGCGGTCACCACGGCCGTGGCCAACGGTGACCTGTCGCAGAAGGTCACCGTGGACGTGGCCGGCGAGATGCTGGAGCTGAAGAACACCGTCAACACGATGGTCGACCAGCTCTCCGCGTTCGGCGCCGAGGTGACGCGGGTGGCGCGGGAGATCGGCGTCGAGGGCGAGCTGGGCGGCCAGGCGCAGGTGCCGGGCGCCGCGGGCACGTGGAAGGACCTGACGGACTCCGTCAACACCGCGTTCCGCAACCTCACCGGGCAGGTGCGGAACATCGCCCAGGTGACGACGGCGGTGGCCAACGGCGACCTGTCGCAGAAGGTCACCGTGGACGTGTCCGGCGAGATGCTCCAGCTGAAGAACACCGTGAACACGATGGTGGACCAGCTGTCGAGCTTCGCCGACCAGGTCACCCGGATGGCCCGGGACGTGGGCACCGAGGGCCGGCTGGGCGGTCAGGCGCAGGTGCCCGGGGTGTCCGGCACCTGGAAGGAGCTGACCGACTCCGTCAACTCGATGGCCGGCAACCTCACCTCCCAGGTGCGGAACATCGCCCAGGTGACCACGGCCGTGGCGCGCGGTGACCTGTCGCAGAAGATCGACGTGGACGCGCGCGGGGAGATCCTCGAGCTGAAGAACACCATCAACACGATGGTGGACCAGCTGTCGTCGTTCGCCGATCAGGTGACGCGGGTGGCCCGTGAGGTGGGTACCGAGGGCCGCCTCGGCGGTCAGGCGCAGGTGCCCGGTGTGGCCGGTGTGTGGCGGGACCTGACGGACTCCGTGAACGGCATGGCGTCCAACCTGACGGGCCAGGTGCGCAACATCGCGCAGGTGGCGACGGCGGTGGCGCGCGGTGACCTGTCGCAGAAGATCACCGTCGACGCGCGCGGGGAGATCCTCGAGCTGAAGAACACCCTGAACACGATGGTGGACCAGCTGTCGTCGTTCGCGGAGGAGGTCACCCGGGTGGCCCGCGAGGTGGGCACCGAGGGCATCCTGGGCGGTCAGGCGGAGGTGCAGGGGGTCTCCGGCACCTGGAAGGACCTCACGCAGTCCGTGAACGGCATGGCGAACAACCTGACCCTCCAGGTGCGCAACATCGCCGAGGTCACCACGGCGGTCGCCAAGGGCGACCTGTCGAAGAAGATCACCGTCGACGCCAAGGGCGAGATCCTGGAGCTGGTGACCACCGTCAACACGATGGTGGACCAGCTGTCGTCGTTCGCGGAGCAGGTGACCCGTGTGGCCCGCGAGGTGGGCACCGAGGGCATCCTGGGCGGTCAGGCGCACGTGCCGGGCGTCACGGGCATCTGGAAGGACCTGAGCGACAACGTCAACCTGATGGCGAAGAACCTCACCACCCAGGTGCGGAACATCTCCCAGGTGTCCGCCGCGGTCGCCAACGGCGACCTGACGCGGCAGGTCAGCATCGAGGCGCGCGGCGAGGTGGCGCAGCTCGCGGACACCATCAACACGATGGTGAAGACGCTGAGCGCGTTCGCCGAGCAGGTCACCAAGGTGGCCCGTGAGGTGGGCACGGACGGCATCCTGGGCGGTCAGGCGCACGTGCCGGGGGTGGCGGGCACGTGGAAGGACCTCACCGAGTCGGTGAACCAGATGGCGTCCAACCTGACCGGTCAGGTGCGGAACATCGCCATGGTGACCACCGCCATCGCCAAGGGCGACCTGACGAAGAAGATCGACATCGACGCGCGCGGGGAGATCCTCGAGCTGAAGACGACCATCAACACGATGGTCGACCAGCTGTCGTCGTTCGCCGAGGAGGTCACGCGAGTGGCCCGTGAGGTGGGCACCGAGGGCCAGCTGGGCGGCCAGGCGCGGGTGCGGGACGTGGACGGCACCTGGCGGGATCTGACCGAGTCGGTGAACGAGATGGCCGGGAACCTCACCCGGCAGGTGCGCGCCATCGCGCGCGTGGCGACCGCGGTGACCCGCGGCGACCTGAACTTGAAGATCGACGTGGACGCGTCCGGGGAGATCCAGGAGCTCCAGGACTACATCAACAAGATGATCGCCAACCTGCGCGACACCACGATCGCCAACAAGGAGCAGGACTGGCTGAAGGGCAACCTGGCCCGCATCTCCGCGCTGATGCAGGGCCGGCGCGACCTGGAGGACGTCGCCTCGCTGATCATGAGCGAGCTGACGCCGGTGGTGTCCGCGCAGCACGGCGCGTTCTTCCTCGCCATGCCGCTGGTCGACGGCGAGGACCTGAACGCGGCCGACGAGGAGCAGTTCGAGCTGCGGATGCTCGGCTCGTACGGCTACTCCATGGGGTCGATGCCGACGTCGTTCCAGCCCGGTGAGGGGCTGATCGGGACGGCCGCCATGGAGAAGCGCACGATCCTGGTGGACAACGCGCCCAGCGGCTATCTGAAGATCTCCTCGGGGCTCGGGGAGGCGCCGCCGGCCCAGGTGATCGTGCTGCCGGTGGTGTTCGAGGGGAAGGTGCTCGGCGTCATCGAGCTGGCGTCGTTCACGCCGTTCACGGCGATCCAGAAGGACTTCCTCAACCAGATCGCCGAGATGATCGCGACCAGCGTCAACACCATCTCGGTCAACACCAAGACCGAGCGGCTGCTGGCGCAGTCGCAGGAGCTGACGGAGCAACTGCGGGAGCGGTCGGCCGAGTTGGAGCAGCGGCAGAAGGCGCTCCAGGCGTCCAACGCCGAGCTGGAGGAGAAGGCCGAGCTGCTGGCCCGTCAGAACCGCGACATCGAGGTGAAGAACACCGAGATCGAGGAGGCCCGGCAGGTCCTGGAGGAGCGCGCCGAGCAGCTCGCGGTGTCCATGCGCTACAAGAGCGAGTTCCTCGCGAACATGTCGCACGAGCTGCGGACGCCGCTCAACTCGCTGCTGATCCTCGCCAAGCTGCTCGCCGACAACGCCGACGCGAACCTGTCCCCCAAGCAGGTCGAGTTCGCCGAGACCATCCACGGTGCGGGATCCGACCTGCTCCAGCTCATCAACGACATCCTCGACCTGTCGAAGGTCGAGGCGGGCAAGATGGACGTCTCCCCGACGCGCATCGCGCTGGTGCAGCTCGTGGACTACGTGGAGGCCACGTTCCGTCCGCTGACCGCGGAGAAGGGCCTGGACCTGTCGGTGCGGGTGTCGCCGGAGCTGCCGGCCACGCTGCACACCGACGAGCAGCGGCTGCTGCAGGTGCTGCGGAACCTGCTGTCCAACGCGGTGAAGTTCACCGACTCCGGTTCGGTGGAGCTGGTCATCCGGCCGGCCCGGGACGACGTGCCGCAGGCCATCCGGGAGCAGCTGCTGGAGGCCGGTTCGCTGACCGACCCGGACGCGGACCTGATCGCGTTCTCGGTGAGCGACACGGGCATCGGCATCGCGGCCAGCAAGATGCGGGTGATCTTCGAGGCGTTCAAGCAGGCCGACGGCACCACCAGCCGCAAGTACGGCGGCACGGGGCTCGGACTGTCCATCTCGCGGGAGATCGCGCAGCTCCTCGGCGGTGAGATCCACGCGCAGAGCGAGCCGGGCCGCGGCTCGACGTTCACCCTGTACCTGCCGCTGCACCCGAGCGAGCTGCCGCCCAACGGCTACCAGCAGCCGCCCATGCCGGCGCTGGAGGCCGGGGACCTGGTGGCGTCGGCCGAGCTGGCCGCGCCGGAGGCCGAGACCCCGGCGGAGGTGACCTCGTACCGGGAGGCGCGGAACGGTCCGGCGGCGCTGTTCCGGCGCCGGCGCCGGGTCTCCCTCCAGCAGGACCAGCGGCCCTCCGCGGAGCTGGAGGAGTGGCCGGCCGTGGAGCAGGAGCCGCAGACGGCGCGCACGCCGCGCAAGGGCATCCGCTTCGGCGGGCAGAAGGTGCTGATCGTCGACGACGACATCCGGAACGTCTTCGCGCTGACCAGCGTCCTGGAGCAGCACGGCCTGTCCGTGCTGTACGCGGAGAACGGCCGCGAGGGCATCGAGGTCCTGGAGCAGCACGACGACGTGGCGGTCGTGCTGATGGACATCATGATGCCCGAGATGGACGGGTACGCGACGACCACGGCGATCCGGCGGATGCCGCAGTTCGCCGGGCTCCCGATCATCGCGCTCACCGCGAAGGCGATGAAGGGCGACCGGGAGAAGGCCATCGAGTCGGGCGCCTCCGACTACGTGACCAAGCCGGTCGACCCGGATCACCTGCTGACGGTGATGGAGCAGTGGATGAGGGGGGAGTGAGACCGGCGGCGGCAGGGCGTGGGAAAGTGGCGGGAAGCGTCCGAGGACGCGCGGAGTGGTCCACGCGTCCTGCGCGATGTCGTGTAGAAGTGCGGTATACGGGGAACCTTCTGGTCTCCCGCAGCGTTTCCGCTACGTGCACAGTGACATCACGGTGACAGGGTGTGGCGACAGGCGGGGTGCGGCTACGATGACCGGCACAAGGACGGGCGGCGCAAGGGAGTCGTCCCCTGGGGCGGCACCCACCGGTGCTGTGTCAGGTCCTGCTGACAGGGAGGGCCCCAAGCCGGGGCGAGGAGGGCGGGCCATGGTGCAGAAGGCCAAGATCCTCCTGGTCGATGACCGGCCGGAGAATCTGCTGGCGCTGGAGGCGATCCTCTCGGCGCTCGATCAGACGCTGGTGCGGGCATCGTCCGGGGAGGAAGCGCTCAAAGCACTGCTCACGGACGATTTCGCGGTCATTCTGCTGGACGTCCAGATGCCGGGGATGGACGGTTTCGAGACCGCCGCCCACATCAAGCGGCGGGAGCGGACCCGGGACATCCCGATCATCTTCCTCACCGCGATCAACCACGGCCCGCACCACACCTTCCGGGGGTACGCGGCGGGCGCGGTGGACTACATCTCCAAGCCGTTCGACCCGTGGGTGCTGCGCGCGAAGGTCTCGGTCTTCGTCGAGCTGTACATGAAGAACTGCCAGCTGCGGGAGCAGGCGTCGCTGCTGCGGCTCCAGCTCGAGGGCAGCGAGAAGGACACGGGGGAGTCCAAGGAGTCCGCGGGGCTGCTCGCCGAGCTGTCGGCGCGGCTCGCCGCCGTCGAGGAGCAGGCCGAGGCGCTCACCAAGCAGCTGAACGACGAGTCGACCGACGCGGCCGCGGTCGCCACGGCGGCCCATCTGGAGCGCAAGCTCACGGGATTGCGGCGGGCGCTGGACGCCCTGGACCCCGGGACCGGGAGCGCGTCGTCGGTGTCCTCGCAGAACTGACCCCGCCCGCGCGGGCCTTGCCCGCCCCCGGAAGCGGCCCTCGCCCTGAGGGGGCGTCAACTCCGCGCGTTCGGAGCACCACGCGTCAGCTTCGCGCCTCGAAGCGGGCGACACGAACGGGTGAAGCATCCGCCACGCGTGTTATGTGCCGTCTCCCCCGGTAACCTCACACCATGGCCTCACGTCCCTCCGCTGCCAAGAAGCCGCCCGCGAAGAAGGCGGTCGCTTCCGCGAAGGCTCCGGCGAAGAAGGCCGCCGCCAGGAAAACCCCGGCGAAGAAGGCGCCCGCCAAGAAGGCTCCGGCGAAAAGGCCGGTCCCCGCGCCGGCCCCGAATCCGACCGGCGCCGTCTACCGGCTCGTCCGCGCCCTGTGGCTGGGCCTGGCGCACGCCGTCGGCGCCGTGTTCCGCGGTATAGGGCAGGGCGCCAAGAACCTCGACCCGGCCCACCGCAAGGACGGTCTGGCGCTGCTGCTGCTCGGCATCGCGCTGATCGTGGCCGCCGGCACCTGGGCCGACCTCGAGGGGCCCGTCGGCGACCTGGTGGAGATCCTGGTCACCGGCGCGTTCGGACGGCTCGACCTGCTGGTGCCGATCCTCGTCGCGGTCGTCGCCGTACGGTTCATCCGGCACCCGGAGAAGCCCGAGGCCAACGGGCGGATCGTCATCGGCCTGTCCGCTCTCGTCATCGGCGTCCTGGGCCAGATCCACATCGCCTGCGGCTCGCCCGCCCGTGCCGACGGCATGCAGGCCATAAGGGACGCCGGCGGCCTCATCGGCTGGGGCGCGGCCGCCCCGCTGTCGTCCACCATGACCGACGTCCTGGCCGTGCCCCTGCTGGTGCTGCTCACGGTCTTCGGCCTGCTGGTGGTCACGGCCACCCCGGTCAACGCCATCCCGCAGCGGCTGCGCCAGGTCGGCGTGCGGCTGGGGCTGGTGCACGAGCCGGAGCCGTACGAGTTCGGCGAGGACGACGAGCGCTACGAGGAGCAGTGGCGCGAGACGCTGCCCGAGAGCCGCCGCAGGCGCCGTCCGGCGCCCCAGGAGTACGACCCGGAGCGCGCGGAGGACGAGGCGCTGTCCCGGCGCCGGCGCCGCCCGCGCCGGTCCGCCGTGCCGCAGCCCGACGCCAACCGGCCGATGGACGCCGTGGACGTGGCCGCCGCCGCGGCCGCCGCGCTCGACGGCGCCGTGCTGCACGGCATGCCGCCCTCCCCGGTCGTCGCCGACCTCACCCAGGGCGTCAGCACCGGCGACCACGAGCCGACCACCCCGACGCCGGTCCCGGCCGCCCGCCCGCAGCAGGACACGCCCAAGCAGGGCAGGTCCAAGCGGGACGCGCCCGCGAAGGACGAGGGGACCGAGCAGCGGGAGCGGCCGCCCGCGGGTGTGCTCGACATGACCAAGGCACCGCCGCGCGAACCCCGCGATCTGCCGCCGCGCGCGGAGCAGTTGCAGCTCTCCGGCGACATCACGTACTCCCTGCCCTCGCTCGACCTGCTGCACCGCGGCGGACCGGGCAAGGCGCGCAGCGCCGCCAACGACGCCATAGTGGAGGCGCTGCGGAAGGTCTTCACCGAGTTCAAGGTGGACGCCGACGTCACCGGCTTCACCCGCGGCCCGACGGTCACCCGGTACGTCGTCGAACTCGGCCCGGCCGTGAAGGTCGAGCGGGTCACCGCGCTCACCAAGAACATCGCGTACGCCGTCGCCAGCCCGGACGTGCGGATCATCAGCCCGATCCCCGGCAAGTCCGCGGTCGGCATCGAGATCCCCAACACCGACCGGGAAATGGTGAACCTCGGCGACGTGCTGCGGCTCGCGGAGTCCGCCGAGGACGACGACCCGATGCTGGTCGCCTTCGGCAAGGACGTCGAGGGCGGCTACGTGATGGACTCGCTGGCGAAGATGCCGCACATGCTGGTCGCGGGCGCCACCGGCTCCGGCAAGTCGTCCTGCATCAACTGCCTGATCACCTCGGTCATGATGCGGGCGACCCCGGAGGACGTCCGGATGATCCTGGTCGACCCCAAGCGCGTCGAGCTGACCGCGTACGAGGGCATCCCGCACCTGATCACGCCGATCATCACCAACCCCAAGCGGGCCGCCGAGGCGCTCCAGTGGGTCGTGCGCGAGATGGACCTGCGCTACGACGACCTGGCCGCCTACGGCTACCGGCACATCGACGACTTCAACCGCGCGGTGCGCGAGGGCAAGGTCAAGCCGCCCGAGGGCAGCGAGCGCGAGCTCCAGCCGTACCCGTATCTGCTGGTGATCGTGGACGAGCTGGCCGACCTGATGATGGTCGCCCCGCGCGACGTCGAGGACGCCATCGTGCGCATCACCCAGCTCGCGCGCGCGGCCGGCATCCACCTGGTGCTGGCCACCCAGCGGCCCTCGGTCGACGTCGTCACCGGTCTGATCAAGGCGAACGTGCCGTCCCGGCTGGCGTTCGCCACGTCCTCGCTCGCCGACTCGCGGGTCATCCTCGACCAGCCCGGCGCCGAGAAGCTGATCGGCAAGGGCGACGGGCTGTTCCTGCCGATGGGCGCGAACAAACCCACGCGTATGCAGGGCGCGTTCGTGACCGAGGAGGAGGTCGCGGCGGTCGTCCAGCACTGCAAGGACCAGATGGCGCCGGTCTTCCGGGACGACGTGGTCGTCGGCACCAAGCAGAAGAAGGAGATCGACGAGGACATCGGCGACGACCTCGACCTGCTGTGCCAGGCGGCCGAGCTGGTCGTCTCCACCCAGTTCGGGTCCACGTCGATGCTCCAGCGCAAGCTGCGCGTCGGCTTCGCCAAGGCGGGCCGGCTGATGGACCTCATGGAGTCCCGTAACATCGTCGGACCGAGCGAAGGTTCGAAGGCTCGTGACGTTCTTGTGAAGCCTGATGAGCTGGACGGCGTGCTCGCGCTGATCCGCGGGGAGTCTGAAGGGTAGGCGGCGGGGACACGGTCGTCGCGCCGGGACGTCCGGCCGGGTGACCGTGACCCTTCCGTAAGCGATCGACGAGCAACCGTTCCCCGTCGGCATACGTCAAGTTGAACGAAGTGTCAGACAGCAGGACGACCATCGGAATGTCGGGCCATTCCGATGGCGTACAAAGGACGAACGCCCGGTTGCCCCACCCCTTCGTACCCCACCTAGACTGAACCTCCAGCACAGGCGGCTACACGCTCGAAAGGCGCCCCCGTGTCCATCGGCAACTCCCCTGAAGACGAGCGTCCGTTCGAAGACGTTTCCGAGGAAGACCGCCCTTCCGTCTCGGTCGGCCGTGCGCTGCAGCAGGCGCGCATCGCCGCCGGGCTCACCGTCGACGACATCAGTACCGCCACCCGCGTCCGTACCGCCATCGTCCACGCCATCGAGCGGGACGACTTCGCGCCCTGCGGCGGCGACGTGTACGCGCGCGGGCACATCCGCACGCTGGCCAAGGCCGTGAAGCTCGACCCTTCCCCGCTGCTCGCCCAGTACGAGGCCCAGAACGGCGGCGGCCGCCCGGCGCCCACCCCGGCCGCGCCCCTCTTCGAGGCGGAGCGGATCCGTCCGGAGCGGCGCGGACCCAACTGGACCGCCGCCATGGTCGCCGCGATCGTGGTCGTGATCGGCTTCGTCGGCTTCACGATGGTCAACGGCGGCGACGACGGCGAGGCGAACGTCGCCGGCGACACCGAGCCGACCGCGTCGCCCACGCCCAGCTCCGCCGGCAAGACCGCGAAGCCCGTCGTGCCCGCGCCGGAGCCGTCGGACAGCGCCATCGCCGCGGCCCCGCAGGACAAGGTGACCGTCAAGGTCGTCGCCGCCGACGGACCCAGCTGGATCTCCGCCAAGGACCACAACGGCAAGATGCTCTACGCCGGGCTGCTCAAGAAGGACGAGGACAAGACCTTCCAGGACAGCTCCAAGATCGATCTGGTCCTCGGCGACGCGGGCGCCCTCGACCTGTTCGTGAACGGCAAGAAGATCGAGGACGACTGGCAGCCGGGCGCCGTGGAGCGCCTCACCTACACCAAGGGCGACCCCCAGGCCGGGTGAGCGGCTCCCGGAAACGCGATCACCACGGGGTTGGCCGGGTCCGGCCAACCCCGTCGACGTGGGGCGTCGCCGGGACGAAGTAGTCTAGAGCCCATGCCTGAACGCCGTACCGTCGCACTGGTCACCCTTGGCTGCGCCCGTAACGAGGTGGACTCGGAGGAGCTCGCAGGCCGTTTGGAGGCGGACGGCTGGCAGCTCGTGGAGGACGCCGAGGACGCGGACGTCGCCGTCGTCAACACCTGTGGCTTCGTCGAGGCCGCCAAGAAGGACTCCGTCGACGCCCTCCTGGAGGCCAACGACCTCAAGGGACACGGGAGAACGCAGGCCGTCGTCGCCGTGGGCTGCATGGCCGAGCGGTACGGCAAGGAGCTCGCCGAAGCCCTTCCCGAGGCCGACGGCGTGCTCGGCTTCGACGACTACGCGAACATCTCCGACCGTCTGCAGACCATCCTGAACGGCGGGATCCACGCCGCCCACACCCCGCGCGACCGGCGCAAGCTGCTGCCCATCAGCCCGGCCGAGCGGCAGGAGTCCGCCGCCGCCGTCGCGCTGCCCGGGCACGGCCCGGCCGACCTGCCCGACGGCCTCGCCCCCGCCTCGGGCCCCCGCGCACCCCTGCGGCGCCGCCTGGACGGCTCCCCGGTCGCCTCGGTGAAGCTCGCCTCCGGCTGCGACCGGCGCTGCTCCTTCTGCGCCATCCCCTCCTTCCGCGGCTCCTTCATCTCCCGCCGCCCCAGCGACGTCCTCAACGAGACGCGGTGGCTGGCGGAGCAGGGCGTGAAGGAGGTCATGCTGGTCTCCGAGAACAACACCTCCTACGGCAAGGACCTCGGCGACATCCGCCTGCTGGAGTCCCTGCTGCCCGAACTCGCCGAGGTCGACGGCCTGGAGCGGGTGCGCGTCAGCTACCTCCAGCCGGCCGAGATGCGGCCCGGTCTGATCGACGTGCTGACCTCCACCCCCAAGGTCGCCCCCTACTTCGACCTGTCCTTCCAGCACTCCGCACCCGACGTGCTGCGCGCCATGCGCCGCTTCGGCGACACCGACCGCTTCCTGGAGCTGCTCGACACCATCCGGAGCAAGGCGCCCCAGGCCGGCGTGCGCTCCAACTTCATCGTCGGCTTCCCCGGCGAGTCCGCGTCCGACCTCGCCGAGCTGGAGCGGTTCCTGAGCCACGCCCGGCTCGACGCCATCGGCGTGTTCGGCTACTCCGACGAGGAGGGCACCGAGGCGGCCGGTTACGACGGCAAGCTGGACGAGGACGTGGTCGCCGAGCGGCTGGCCCGCGTCTCCCGGCTGGCCGAGGAACTCGTCTCGCAGCGCGCCGAGGAGCGGGTAGGCGAGACCGTGCACGTCCTGGTGGAGTCCGTCGACGAGGAGGAGGGTGTGTACGGCCGTGCCGCGCACCAGGCTCCCGAGACGGACGGGCAGGTGCTGCTCACGAGCGGCGAGGGACTGAGTGTCGGCCGTATGGTCGAGGCGAAGGTGGTCGCCACGGAAGGTGTCGACCTGGTGGCCGAGCCGCTCTTCGAGGGCTCGCCCGCGCGCATCGAGGAGGCGGGCAGATGACGGGTGTCCCGGCATCGGCGGCAGGTGGCCCCTCCGGCGCGAGGAGGGCGAAGGGTCCCGCGTCCGGGGGCCTGACACCGGCGTCGGGCCGCGCGCTCGCGCGGGAGGCCAGGGACACGGCTCCGGGCGAGTCCGGAGGCGGGCGGGCACGGCGTGACGCGTCGAGCCCCGAGGACGTCCGCGCGACGGCCCCTTCCTCTGCTTCCCCTTCGTCGTCCCCCGAGGGCACCGGGAACGCCGGGACCGCCGAGGCACAGGGCTCCACGCGGGCCCCGCGCGGCGGCAAGATCGCGGCGGCGGCCGTCGACCAGGCCAGCGTCTGGAACATCGCCAACCTGCTGACCATGCTCCGGCTGCTGCTGGTGCCGGCGTTCGTCATGCTGATGCTGGCCGACGGCGGCTACGACCCGGCCTGGCGCTCGCTGGCCTGGGCGGCCTTCGCCATCGCCATGATCACCGATCTGTTCGACGGTCATCTGGCGCGCACCTACAACCTGGTCACCGACTTCGGGAAGATCGCCGACCCCATCGCCGACAAGGCCATCATGGGCGCGGCGCTGATCTGCCTGTCCGCGCTGGGCGACCTGCCGTGGTGGGTCACGGGCGTGATCCTCGGCAGGGAACTCGGGATCACCCTGCTGCGCTTCCTGGTCATCCGTTACGGGGTGATCCCGGCCAGCCGCGGCGGCAAGCTCAAGACGCTCACCCAGGGCGTGGCCGTGGGCATGTACGTGCTCGCGCTGACCGGGTGGCTGGCGACGCTGCGGTGGTGGGTGATGGCCGCGGCGGTGGTGCTGACCGTGGTGACCGGACTCGACTATGTGAAACAGGCCATTGTGCTCCGCAGGCAGGGAATCGCCGAGCGCGAGGCGGCGTTGGAGGAGACGGAAGAGTGAGTTCTACGGCCACCGAGGTGGTGCGACTACTCACCGTGAAGGGCGGGACGCTCGCGGTCGCCGAGTCGCTGACCGGTGGCCTGGTGGCGGCGGAGATCACCTCCGTCCCCGGGGCGTCCAGGGTCTTCCGTGGCTCGGTGACGGCCTACGCCACCGAGCTCAAGCACCGGCTGCTGGGCGTGGACGCCACTCTGCTGGCCCAGCGCGGAGCGGTGGATCCGCAGGTGGCGGCCCAGATGGCGGCCGGGGTGCGCAAGGCGCTCGGCGCCGACTGGGGCATCGCCACCACGGGGGTGGCCGGCCCCGACCCTCAGGACGGACAGGCCGTCGGCACGGTGTACGTCGCCGTGGACGGCCCTTCCGCGGAGAGCGACGCTTCCGCCTCTGGCGGAAAAGTGCGCCATCTGCGGTTGAACGGCGACCGCGCGGAAATTCGTATGGAGAGTGTACGGAGCGTACTCGCCCTGCTCCTCGCGGAGCTGGCGGGCGAACAGACCGGGAATGAGCGGGCACAGGATACGGAACGGAACGGGGGGTTTTGATGTTTGCAGCCCAGAGTGAACACGACATCGCTCCCCGCACGGCCGCGGCGCGAGGCGGTACGGTGGGGCGAGAAGGATGCGGCTACGCGGTCCGAGGAGGGAGCCACCGATGATTCTGCTCCGTCGCCTGCTGGGTGACGTGCTGCGTCGGCAGCGCCAGCGCCAGGGCCGTACTCTGCGCGAAGTCTCCTCGTCCGCCCGAGTTTCGCTCGGCTATCTCTCCGAGGTGGAGCGGGGGCAGAAGGAGGCTTCCTCCGAACTGCTCTCCGCGATCTGCGACGCGTTGGACGTACGGATGTCCGAGCTCATGCGGGAGGTGAGCGACGAACTCGCTCTCGCCGAGCTGGCCCAGTCTGCTGCAGCGACCCCCAGCGAGCCCGTACCCACGCCGGTTCGACCGATGCTGGGTTCCGTGTCGGTGACCGGTGTGCCACCGGAACGGGTGACCATCAAGGCGCCCGCCGAGGCGGTGGACGTCGTCGCCGCCTGAGCCCGGTGTCCGGCGCCCGCGCGGTATGAGGATGTGAGATGCCCCGGTGAGGGCTCCTCCGGAGGATTCCGGAGGGGTGCCGCCGGGGTTTTCGCATGCCCGCGGAAGTCAGGGGGGAGCGGGGCGGGGCTGCGTTTGCCGGTGTGGCGGCGGGCCGTCATCGTGGAGACGGAGACGGGGGATCAGCCACGGAGGTGCGGATGTACGTCGTGAAGAGCCCGTTGTCCGACGAGAACCTGAAGACCGTTTCTGAGGCACTGCAGGGCGCCCTGGTCGATCTGATCGACCTTTCCCTGGTGGCCAAGCAGATCCACTGGAACGTGGTCGGACCGCGCTTCCGCTCCGTCCATCTCCAGCTCGACGAGGTCGTGACCACCGCGCGCGCTCACTCCGACACCGTGGCCGAACGCGCCGCGGCCCTCGGCGTCTCGCCCGACGGGCGGGCCGCGACCGTGGCCGTCGGCAGCGGCATCGGCGTCACGCCCGAGGGCTGGGTCGACGACGCGGCGGCGGTGAGCACGCTGGTGGACGCGCTGGGCGCGGTCATCACCCGCATGCGGGAGCGGATCGCGGCGACCGAGGAGCCCGACCCGGTGACCCAGGACATCTTCATCACCATCACCGCGGACCTCGAGAAGCACCACTGGATGTTCCAGGCCGCGAACGGGTGATACGGCCGCGGGGCGCCGGAGAAGTCCACGCTCGCAGGACCGCGGCGGGGGTGTACCGGTGTGCCGCCGCCGTGGCGTTCACGGTCCTGTGGTGGTGGGCGGCGGCCCGGCTGCTGCTCGCCCCCGACGCCGGCGCCCTGGAGGGCGCGGTCGCGGCCGGCGGATGGGGACTCAGCGTGCTCCCGGTGCACTGTCTGCCCAAAGCCCGTGCGGACGGGGCGCTCGCCGCCGGCCGGTGGCGGCGGGCCTGGCGTGCGGGGCGCTCCCGGGGTGCGGAGTGACGCCCTGGCCGGCTAGGGGCCCCGGCGGCTTCGCGGTGCGGGTTCAGGAGTCGGTCCCGGCTGGCAGGCGGGACACCAGTACGTGGGGCGTTCGCGTGAGCCGTCGCCCTGCTCGGCCACCCGGATCGGCGTGCCGCAGCGCAGACAGGGGCGGCGGGCGCGGCCGTACACATAGAGGTCCAGGCCGCGCCGTCCCGTGGTGTTGCGGATCGGGCGGTCGCGGTTGAACTCCAGCAGCTTCCTGGCCAGCTCCGGGAGGCTCGCCAGCCGGTCGGCGGACAGCTCGCCGACGGGGAGCCAGGGCGTGACGTTGAGCAGGAAGCACAGCTCGCTCTTGAACACGTTGCCGATGCCCGCGAGGTTCCGCTGGTCCAGCAGGGCCTCGCCGAGTTCGCGGTCGGGGTCCTTGGTGAGGTTGGCCAGAGCGATGTCGGCGTCCCAGTCGGGGCCGAGCAGGTCGGGGCCGAGGTGGCCGACCGCGCGGTCCTCCTCGTCCTCGGTGCGGATCAGCTCCAGCACCGGCAGCCGGTAGCCGACCGCCGTGCGCTCGGCGTTGGCGAGGACGGCGCGGATCTGGTGCGCCGGGCCGCCGTTCCAGCGCTGCCCGGGCGTGAAGATCCGCCAGGAGCCGTCCATCCGCAGATGCGAGTGCAGGGTCAGGCCGCCCTCGATCCGGGTCAGCAAGTGCTTTCCGCGCGCCGTGACGTCCAGCACCGAACGGCCGGTGAGGTCGGAGGTGGCCAAGCGGGGCACCCGCAGATCGCTGCGGACCAGCACTCTGCCCGCGAGGGCGTCGTGCAGCCGTCGCGCGGCCTGCCAGACCGTGTCTCCTTCGGGCATGCGTCAAGGGTGACACGGCCGGGCCGTACCCGGTCAGGCGCGCAGCCGCAGCCCCCTGGGCGTGGCCACGAAACCCGCGGCCTCCAGGAGGGCGCCCAGCGGGGACGTCAGGGCCGGGGTGGCGTTGACGCGCTCCACGGTCACCGTGCCGAGGGAGCCCGCGCGGGCGGCGTTCGCGAGCGCCTCGGCGGCCACCGGCAGCCTCGGGTCGTCGGCCGGGTCGGCGCCGGGGTCGGCGGGCCAGGCGAGTACGGTCTTGCCGCCGCGCTCCATGTAGAGCGTCAGCTCTCCGTCCACCAGCACCACCAGGGAGCCCGCCTTGCGGCCCGGCTTGTGGCTCGCGCCGTCCGGCGGCTCCGGCCACCCCAGGGCCGCCCCGTAGGCGTTGGCCGGGTCGGCGGCGGCCAGCACCACGGCCCGGGAGGTGCGGTCCGGCCCCGTACGGCGTCCGGCGAACGGGTCGTACGAGGGACCTTGGCCGTTCTGCCAGGGCTGCGAGCCCTGGGCGGCGAGGTCGCGCGGCGAGACGTACTCACCGGGCCGCGAGGGCAGGTACGACGCGTCGTCCCGGCCCGGCCCGAGTCCGTAGGGGTCGGACGGCGCGCCGAACGGAGCGGGCACGTCCGGGGGCGTGCGCCCCTCGCCGCGCTCCCGGGCGTTGGCGGCCGCACGCAGGCGGTCCACGGCGCCGTCCATCGCGAACTGGGCGGCGCCGAGGCCCTCCACCACGTAGCCACGCCGGGCCTGCCCGGTCTCCTCGAAGGCGGACAGCACGCGGTACACCGCCGAGAAGCCGCCTTCGACGCCCTCCGCCGCGACGGCGCCCCGGGTCACCACGCCGTGCCGGTCCAGCAGCGTGCGGGCCAGGGCGTGCGCGCGGACCGTGGTGTCGCCCTCCCGGCCGGGCAGCAGCGACCAGCGGCCGGCGACGGTGGGCGGGCCCGTGCGGGAGGCGCTGCGGGCCGCCGCCGTGAGGGAGCCGTAGCGTCCGCGCGGCACCGCGCGCTTGGCGCGGTGGGCCGTGGACCCGGCGGTGCGCCCGGAACCGAGCAGGGCGCGCAGCGGGTTGAGCGTGTCGTTGGTGAGCCGCCCGGACCAGGCGAGGTCCCACAGGGCGTCGGCCAGCTGCACATCGCTCGCCTCGGGGTGCGTGGTGGCGCGGACCTGGTCGGCGATCTGCCGGAAGAAGAGGCCGTAGCCGCCGGACAGGGCGGCCAGCACGGACTCGTGCAGCGCGGTCGTCTCCAGCGGGTGCGGGGGAGGCAGCAGCAGGGGGGCCGCGTCCGCCAGGTACAGCGACACCCAGCCGTCCTTGCCCGGCAGCGAACCCGCGCCCGCCCAGATCACCTCGCCGGACGCGGTCAGCTCGTCGAGCATGGCCGGGGCGTAGTTCGCCACCCGGGACGGCAGGACCAGCTTCTCCAGGGAGGAGGCGGGCACGGACGCGCCCTGCAACTGCTCGACGGCCCGTAGCAGTCCGTCGATGCCGCGCAGGGAGTGGCCCTTGCCCATGTGCTGCCACTGGGGGAGGAACTGGGCCAGCGCGGCGGGCGGCACCGGCTCCAGCTCGTGCCGCAGCGCGGCCAGGGAACGGCGGCGCAGCCGGCGCAGCACCGCCGCGTCGCACCACTCCTGTCCGATCCCGGCCGGGTGGAACTCGCCCTGCACGACCCGGCCGGCCGCCGCGAGGCGCTGCAGGGCGCCCTCGGTGACGGCCACGCCCAGCCCGAAGCGGGCCGCCGCCGTCGCCGACGTGAACGGGCCGTGCGTGCGCGCGTACCGCGCGAGGAGGTCGCCCAGGGGGTCCTTGACGGGTTCGGTGAACGCCTCGGGCACGCCGACCGGCAGCGCCGTGCCCAGCGCGTCCCGCAGCCGGCCCGCGTCCTCGACGGCCGCCCAGTGGTCCTCGCCCGCGATGCGCACCCGGATGGCGCGCCGCGCGGAGGCCAGCTCCTGCGCCCACAGCGGCTCGGCGCCCCGCTCGGCCAGCTCGGCCTCGGTGAGCGGACCGAGCATCCGCAGCAGGTCGGCGACGCTCTCGGTGTCCTTCGCGCGCCGGTCCTCGGTGAGCCACTGCAGCTCGCGCTCCAGCTCCGTGAGCACCTCGGCGTCCAGCAGCTCGCGCAGCTCCGCCTGGCCGAGCAGCTCCGCGAGCAGCCGCGAGTCCAGCGACAGGGCGGCCGCACGGCGCTCGGCGAGCGGGGAGTCGCCCTCGTACAGGAACTGGGCGACGTACCCGAACAGCAGGGAGCGCGCGAACGGGGACGGCTCCGGGGTGGTGACCTCGACCAGCCGCACCTTCCGGGACTCCAGGTCGCCCATCAGCTCGACCAGGCCGGGGACGTCGAACACGTCCTGGAGGCACTCGCGCACCGCCTCCAGGACGATCGGGAACGACCCGAACTCGCCGGCCACCTGAAGCAGCTGGGAGGCGCGCTGACGCTGCTGCCACAGCGGTGTGCGCCGGCCCGGGTTACGGCGCGGCAGCAGCAGCGCGCGGGCGGCGCACTCACGGAACCGGGAGGCGAACAGCGCCGAGCCGCCGACCTGGTCGGTGACGACCTGGTCGACCTCGCCCTTGTCGAAGACGACGTCGGCGGCGCCCACGGGGGCCTGGTCCGCGTCGTACTCCGTGCCGGCCTTCGCCGGTTCCTGGTCGAGCAGGTCCAGGCCCATCAGGTCGGCGTCCGGGAGGCGCAGCACGATGCCGTCGTCGGCATGCATCACCTGGGCGTCCATGCCGTACCGCTCGGACAGGCGGGCGCCCAGCGCGAGCGCCCACGGGGCGTGCACCTGGGCGCCGAACGGGGAGTGGACGACCACCCGCCAGTCGCCCAGCTCGTCGCGGAACCGCTCCACCACGATCGTGCGGTCGTCCGGGATGTGACCGCACGCCTCGCGCTGCTCCCTGAGGTACGACAGCACGTTGTCCGCGGCCCAGGCGTCCAGACCCGCCGCCAGCAGCCGCAGCCGGGCGTCCTCGTCGGACAGCGAGCCCACCTCGCGCAGGAACGCGCCCAGCGCGCGGCCCAGCTCCAGCGGACGGCCCAGCTGGTCGCCCTTCCAGAACGGCAGCCGGCCCGGCACACCCGGCGCGGGGGAGACCAGGACCCGGTCGCGCGTGATGTCCTCGATGCGCCACGAGCTGGTGCCGAGCGTGAAGACGTCGCCCACGCGCGACTCGTAGACCATCTCCTCGTCCAGCTCGCCGACCCGGCCTCCGCCCTTCTTGGGGTCGGCGCCCGCCAGGAACACGCCGAACAGGCCGCGGTCTGGGATCGTGCCGCCCGAGGTGACGGCCAGCCGCTGGGCTCCCGGGCGTCCGGTGATCTCACCCGTGACGCGGTCCCACACCACCCGCGGGCGCAGCTCCGCGAAGGCGTCCGACGGATAGCGGCCGGCGAGCATGTCCAGCACGGACGTGAACGCGGACTCGGGCAGCGAGGCGAAGGGGGCCGCCCGGCGGACCACCGCCAGCAGGTCGTCGAACTGCCAGGTGTCCATCGCCGTCATCGCCACGAGCTGCTGCGCCAGGACGTCCAGCGGGTTCGACGGGACGCGCAGGGACTCGATCGCGCCCGTGCGCATCCGCTCGGTGACGACGGCGGCCTGCATCAGGTCGCCCCGGTACTTCGGGAACACCACGCCCGTGGACACCGCGCCCACCTGGTGGCCCGCGCGGCCCACGCGCTGGAGGCCGGAGGCGACCGACGGCGGCGACTCGACCTGCACCACCAGATCGACGGCGCCCATGTCGATGCCCAGCTCCAGGCTGGACGTGGCGACCACCGCGGGCAGCCGGCCCGCCTTCAGGTCCTCCTCCACCTGGGCGCGCTGCTCCTTGGACACCGAGCCGTGGTGCGCCCGCGCGATGACCGCGGGCGCGCCCTGGGCGGCTCCGGAGCCGCCCATCAGCTCGGCGGGGGAGTGGTGCTCGTCCAGGGGCTCGCCGGTGGCGCGCTCGTAGGCGATCTCGTTGAGCCGGTTGCACAGCCGCTCGGCGAGGCGGCGGGAGTTGGCGAACACGATGGTCGAGCGGTGGCTCTGCACCAGGTCGGCGATCCGCTCCTCGACGTGCGGCCAGATGGAGGGCTTCTCCGCACCCTCCGAGCTCTCGGAGACGGGCGAGCCGCCCAGCTCGCCGAGGTCCTCGACCGGCACCACCACGGAGAGGTCGAACTCCTTGCCCGACTCCGGCTGCACGATCTCCGTCTTGCGGCGCGGGGACAGGAAGCGGGCGACCTCGTCCACGGGGCGCACGGTGGCCGACAGGCCGATGCGGCGGGCCGGCTTCGGCAGCAGCTCGTCCAGCCGCTCCAGGGACAGCGCCAGGTGCGCGCCGCGCTTGGTGCCCGCGACCGCGTGCACCTCGTCGAGGATCACCGTCTCCACGCCCGCGAGCGCGTCGCGCGTGGCGGACGTCAGCATCAGGAAAAGCGACTCGGGCGTGGTGATCAGGATGTCCGGCGGCCGGGTGGCGAGGGCACGGCGCTCGGCGGGCGGGGTGTCGCCGGAGCGGATGCCGACCTTCACCTCGGGCTCCGGCATTCCCAGGCGCACGGCCTCCTGGCGGATGCCGGTCAGCGGGCTGCGCAGATTGCGCTCGACGTCGACGGCGAGGGCCTTCAGCGGCGAGACGTACAGCACACGGCAGCGTTTCCTGGGGTCGGCCGGCGGGGGCGTCGAGGCCAGCTGGTCCAGGGCGGCGAGGAACGCGGCCAGCGTCTTCCCCGAACCGGTCGGCGCCACCACCAGCACGTCCGAGCCCGCCCCGATGGCCTGCCAGGCGCCGGCCTGGGCGGCCGTGGGCGCGGAGAAGGCCCCCGTGAACCAGCCACGGGTCGCGGGGGAGAAGCCGTCCAGGGCACGGCGCGGATCGCTGACCATGCGTCCATCGTGCACCCGGCCACTGACAACCGGGCCGGTCCGGGGCGCCGGCCGGACCGCGTGACAATGACGGTATGGCGGAAACGCGCGGGGAACGGGCACGGCACTGGCGGTACGAGGAACTGCCCGGTGTCGACCTGTTGCGCGCCCGCTACATCCGCAAGTCGTTCGTCCGGCACACCCACGAACACTTCGTGATCGCCGCCATCGCCGACGGCGTCGAGGTCTTCCAGCACGGGAGCGGCGACCAGTACGCGGGCGCCGGAGCCCTCGCCCTGGTGAACCCGGACACACCTCACACCGGCCGGGCGGGCGTCCCGGAGGGCTGGCAGTACGGGGCCGTCTACCCGTCGCCGGATGTCGTGGCCGCGATCGCCGCCGAGACCACCACCCTGCGCGGCACCCCGGGCTTCGTCACCCCCGTCCTCGACGACCCGTACACCGTCCAGCTGGTCCACCAGGTGCTGCGGGCCACCGACGAGGGCAACGCGCTCGCCGCCGACACCCTGCTGAGGGTCGCGGTGACCCGGCTGCTTCGGCTGAACGGCGGCACGCTGCCCCGGCGCGAGGTCCGCACGGCCGGCGCCCGGACCGCGGCACGCGCGCGTGCCGTGCTCGAGGAGCGCATGGCCGCCCCGCCCACCCTGGAGCAGCTCGCCGCCGACCTCGGCACCAGTCCGTTCGCCCTGCTGCGCGCCTTCCGCGACACCTACGGCATGCCCCCGCACACCTGGCTCACCGACGCGCGCGTACGGCGCGCCCGGCGGCTGCTGGACGCGGGGACGACGCCGTCCGAGGCGGCCGTCACCGTGGGGTTCACCGACCAGCCGCACCTCAACCGGCACTTCAGCCGCATCGTCGGCGTCCCGCCGGGCGCCTACCAGCGCGAGCGCAAGAACGTACAAGACGCGCGCGGCGGCCCTTCCGTAGCGTCCGGGGTGTGGCAGTGGAACGGACAGCAGAGCACGAGCACCCGGACATACGGTCCGACGGAGCACACACCCCGCCCGAGGGGGTAGGGAAGCCGGACGGCGCCGTGGTGCGGGACGCCCTAGGAGTCGGGGTCGCCGTCGGACTCTCCGGGTTCGCCTTCGGCGTGACCTCGGCGGGCAGCGGGCTCAGCCTTCTCCAGACCTGCGCGCTCAGCCTGTTGGTGTTCACCGGCGCCTCCCAGTTCGCCCTGGTGGGGGCGCTGGCGGCGGGCGGCGGCGCCGTCACGGCCGCCGCGGGCGCCTTCTTCCTCGGCGTGCGCAACGCCTTCTACGGGCTGCGGCTGTCGCAGCTGCTGGCACTGCCCCGCGCGGTGCGGCCGTTCGCCGCCCAGTGGGTGATCGACGAGACCACCGCCGTCTCGCTCGCGCAGCCCACCCGCCGCGCCGCCCGCATCGGCTTCGTGGTCACCGGGCTCAGCCTCTACGTCCTGTGGAACCTCACCACGCTGCTCGGCGCACTGGGCGCGGACGCCATCGGCGACACCAAGGCGTGGGGCCTGGACGCGGCCGGTCCCGCCGTGTTCCTGGCGCTGCTCGCCCCCATGCTGCGCACCGGTACCGAGCGGGCCGTCGCCGCCCTCGCCGTGCTGCTGGGGCTCGGCCTGCTGCCCGTGCTGCCCGCCGGCGTCCCGGTCCTGGTGGCCGCCCTGGCGGCACCCGTCGTCCTGTGGGCGCACGGCCGCAGGAACGCGTCCCGCGGTGATGTGAGGGGGGAGGAGCGGTGAACATCTGGCTCGCGATCGGCCTGACCGTCGTCGGCTGCTACGCCGTGAAGCTCGTCGGGCTGCTGGTGCCCGCAGGCGTCCTCGAGCGGCCCCTCGTCCGGCGGCTCGCCGCACTGCTGCCCGTGGCCCTGCTGGCCGCCCTCACGGCCCAGCAGGCCTTCGCGGACGGCCGCGCCCTGGTCCTGGACGCGCGGGCGGCCGGACTGGTGGCGGCCGCCGTGGCGCTCCTGCTGCGTGCGCCGTTCCTGCTCGTGGTGGCGGCGGCCGTGCTCGTGACGGCGGGAGTACGGGCACTGGGCGGGTGAGGCGGAGGGCCTGCCTTCTCCGGCCCTCCCGTGGCGCCCTCCTCAGGCGAGGGGGCGGCCGTAGGCGGGGGTGCGGCGGGGCAGATGGAAGTTGGCGGCTCGTCCGGCCTCCTGCTGTCGTCGAACGCCCCCTCAGGCGAGGGAGCGGCCGTACGCGGCCAGGGTGCGCAGCGCCTCGATCGTCGCGATGGGACGGGCCTCCAGGAGGGCGGCAGGGGCGGGCTCAGGGGCGCCCGGGAGCCGGCGGGCGGGCCAGCCACCGTCGGCCTGCTGCCCGGCCGCTAGGACGTCCAGGGAACGCTCGATCTCCGCGTCGGTGAACCACGCGCGCGCCAGTGAGTCCGGGGTGCGTGCGTAGTCGTGCGGGAAGCGGCGGTCACCGGGGGTGTGACCGGGGGCGGTCGAGGCGGCCGGCCGTGCGCCGGGGGCGTCCGGGTCGAGCACCACCAGCCGCTCCCGGCGTACCAGGTGGCCCAGCCGCTCGGCGGCGGCCTCCGCGCGGGCGCGGTCCGGGGCGTGGTCCAGGAAGAGCACGGCGGCCACCACGTCACCGGGGCGCGCCGCGTCCAGCGACTCGACGGCCTGCCAGCAGAAGTCGGTCGCGCGGAACAGCCACGGGTGCCACACCTCGTTGCGGTGCAGCAGCCCCACCACCGGCGCGGTGGCGGACAGCGCGCCGGGCAGGCGGACCGCTGCGTCGCCGCTCCCGGCCGGGCGCACGGCCGGAAGGGCCGCCTCCGGGCGGATGGCCGTGAGGGCGCCCTCCGTCGTCGAGACGGACGTCAGATAGCGGCACACGTCCTCCGCGCGGCACACGTCCTCCGCGCGGCGCGCGTCGCAGCGCGCCACGGAGTCCAGCACATGCAGTGCGCGGGCGGTGTGCGCGGGCAGGCTTGCCGGTCCGCGCAGGGCGGGCTCCAGGGCGTGACCGTAGCCGCCGTCGGCGTTCCGGTACGCCTCCAGGGCGGTCTCGACCGGGCCCGCGGCGCCGTCCCGGAAGTGATGGGCGAACAGGCGCTGCTCCAGTACGCGCGCGGTGAGCCACACGAAACGCTCCGCGCGCGCGAGCGTGCCGTGCGGAGGGGACGTCGGGGTGAGCGGTACGGCTGCGATGTCGGCCATGGCACCGACCGTAGGCGCACGGGGGAGCCCCGCAGGGCCCGTGGGACGGTGCCACCCCCGCAGGCGGGATACTGGGTGCATGCGGTTGACGGTTTTCTGGGAGCGCATGACGGAGTACTTCGGCGCGGGCTACGCCGACACCTTCGCGCGCGACCATGTCATGTCCGAACTCGGCGGACGGACCGTCCACGAGGCGCTGGCGGCCGGGTGGGACGCCAAGGACGTCTGGCAGGTGGTCTGCTCCGTCATGGGCGTCCCCCGGGAACTGCGCTGATCGTCACATAAGCCCCACGGGAGCGGACAGCCGTCGTGGCCGTGGGTGAGACTTGGGCCGTGGCAGCCACCGACGAGACCGGGCCCGCGGGCCAGAACACGACCGTGCCCGGCACGCCCCCGCCCGCCGGTCCGCCGGTGGACCCCACGCCCCGGGCAGGCGCCCGGATGCCGCGATGGCTGCCGCGCGCCATGCTGCTCGCGCTCGCGCTGATCGCCGTCTTCCAGCTCGGCAGCTGGGCCTTCCACCAGCTCACCGGGCTGCTGATCAACGTCCTGATCGCGTTCTTCCTGGCGCTCGCCGTGGAACCCGCGGTGAGCTGGATGGCCGCGCGCGGGGTGCGGCGGGGCCTCGGCACCTTCCTCGTCTTCGTGGGCGTCCTGGTCGTGGGAGCGGGCTTCGTCACGCTGCTCGGCTCGATGCTCGCGGAGCAGATCATCAAGATCGTCGAGGACTTCCCGCAGTACCTCGACTCGGTGATCAACTGGATCAACACCCACTTCCACACCGAACTGCGGCGCGTCGACATCCAGGAGAACCTGCTGCGGTCCGACTGGCTGCGCAACTACGTGCAGAACAGCGCCACCGGCGTGCTGGACGTGTCCGCCCAGGTGCTCGGGGGGCTCTTCCGGCTGCTGACCGTCGGCCTGTTCTCGTTCTACTTCGCCGCCGACGGGCCCCGGCTGCGCCGCACCATCTGCTCCGTCCTGCCGCCGGCCCGGCAGACCGAAGTGCTGCGCGCCTGGGAGATCGCCGTGAACAAGACCGGCGGCTACCTCTACTCCCGTGGACTGATGGCCCTCATCTCGGGCCTCTCGCACTACGTCCTGCTCGAGTTCCTCGACGTGCCCTACGCCCCCGTGCTGGCCGTGTGGGTCGGTCTGGTCTCGCAGTTCATCCCCACCATCGGCACGTATCTGGCGGGCGCGCTGCCCATGCTGATCGCCTTCACGGTCGCGCCCTGGTACGCGGTGTGGGTGCTGGTGTTCGTGGTGGTCTACCAGCAGTTCGAGAACTACGTGCTGCAGCCCAAGCTGACCTCCCGGACCGTCGACATCCACCCGGCGGTCGCCTTCGGGTCGGTCGTCGCGGGCACGGCTCTGCTCGGCGCGGTCGGCGCCCTGATCGCCATCCCGGCCGTCGCCACGCTCCAGGCGTTCCTCGGCGCGTACGTGAAGCGGTACGACGTCACCGACGACCCGCGGGTGCACGGGCACCGCGGGTCGGGCGGGTCGGGCGCCTTCGGCCGGCGGGTCCGGGGGCTGTGGGCCCAGCGGCGGCCGGAGAGTGGCGGTGCTGAGCCCGCGGCCGGTGCCGGGGCGGCCGGTGCCGGGGACGGCGGGACGGCCGGGGCGTGAGGGGCCGGGGCGTCTGAGCTGTGCGGGGTGCGGGTCCCCGGCGGTGCGGCTTGACATGAAAATCGAACATCTATTCTTATGGGGGAGCCGGTGAGGCTCAACGCCGGGCGTTCTGCCCCAGTTCGGCTGGGTAGGCGCCCGGGTTATCCACAGGCCGGACGTGCGTCGGGGCGCGTTGTCAGTGGCAGGCGTTAGCGTCTTTGACGTGAAGCGATCGACTCAAGCAAACCGGGTGGAACCCATGGCAGGAACCGACCGCGAGAAGGCGCTCGACGCCGCGCTCGCACAGATTGAACGGCAATTCGGCAAGGGCGCGGTCATGCGCATGGGCGAGCGGTCGAAGGAGCCCATCGAGGTCATCCCGACCGGGTCGACCGCGCTCGACGTGGCCCTCGGCGTCGGCGGCCTGCCGCGCGGCCGTGTGGTGGAGATCTACGGACCGGAGTCCTCCGGTAAGACGACCCTGACCCTGCACGCGGTGGCGAACGCGCAGAGGGCCGGCGGCCAGGTCGCGTTCGTGGACGCGGAGCACGCCCTCGACCCCGAGTACGCGAAGAAGCTCGGCGTCGACATCGACAACCTCATCCTGTCCCAGCCGGACAACGGCGAGCAGGCCCTGGAGATCGTGGACATGCTGGTCCGCTCCGGCGCCCTCGACCTCATCGTCATCGACTCCGTCGCGGCGCTCGTGCCCCGCGCCGAGATCGAGGGCGAGATGGGCGACAGCCACGTGGGTCTGCAGGCCCGTCTGATGAGCCAGGCCCTGCGGAAGATCACCAGCGCGCTCAACCAGTCCAAGACCACCGCGATCTTCATCAACCAGCTCCGCGAGAAGATCGGCGTGATGTTCGGCTCGCCGGAGACCACGACCGGTGGCCGCGCGCTGAAGTTCTACGCCTCCGTGCGTATCGACATCCGCCGCATCGAGACCCTCAAGGACGGCACCGAGGCGGTCGGCAACCGCACCCGCTGCAAGGTCGTCAAGAACAAGGTCGCGCCGCCCTTCAAGCAGGCCGAGTTCGACATCCTCTACGGCCAGGGCATCAGCCGCGAGGGCGGTCTGATCGACATGGGCGTGGAGCACGGCTTCGTCCGCAAGGCCGGCGCCTGGTACACGTACGAGGGCGACCAGCTCGGCCAGGGCAAGGAGAACGCCCGCAACTTCCTGAAGGACAACCCCGACCTCGCCAACGAGATCGAGAAGAAGATCCTCACGAAGCTGGGCGTGGGCGTCCGGCCCGAGGAGACCCCCGCCGAGGCGGGCGCGGACGCCGCCGCCGCTCCGGCCGAGCCCGCGGCGGTACCGGCCCCGGCGGCCAAGGGCACCAAGTCCAAGGCCGCGGCGGCCAAGAGCTGACCCGTGACCCGACGAACCGACTGGGCCGAGTACGAGTACGACGCTCCCGGTGTCCCACGGGGGAGGGACGCCGTGGGCGGCGAGGGCCCGGCCGTCGGCGGTGACACGGCGTACGACGACGCGGACCCCGGCCTCCCGGAAGCGGGCGGTGGCGGCGGCCGGCGACGCGGCGGTCGTACGGCACGGGCGGGTGGCTCGCGTGACGGCGGGCCGCACGGTGGACGCGGGCGCCGGCGCCGATCCTTCGGCGAGGCGGCCGCGGCGGACGGAGGCGCCTCCGACTCGGTGAGGGCAGAGCGGGAGGAACCTCCGGGGGACCCGGTGGAGCGGGCGCGGGCGATCTGTCTGCGGCTGCTCACCGGGACCCCGCGCACCCGGAAGCAGCTCGCCGACGCGCTCCGCAAGCGGGAGATCCCCGACGAGGCCGCCGAGGAGGTGCTGTCCCGGTTCGAGGAGGTCGGACTGATCAACGACAGCGCCTTCGCGGACGCCTGGGTGGAGTCCCGGCACCACGGCCGCGGGCTGGCCCGGCGCGCCCTCGCGCGGGAGCTGCGCACCAAGGGCGTCGACTCCGCGCTGATCGACGAGGCCGTCTCCCGGCTCGACTCCGAGCAGGAGGAGGAGACCGCCCGCGAACTGGTGGCCCGTAAGCTGCGCGCCACTCGCGGCCTCGACCGCGACAAGCGGATACGCCGCCTCGCCGGCATGCTCGCCCGCAAGGGCTACCCGGAGGGCCTCGCCCTGCGCGTGGTCCGCCAGGCCCTGGAGGAAGAGGGCGAGGACGCGGACCTCCTCGGCGACGAGCCGTTCTGAAGCGGCGGGACCGCACCGGTCGCCCGGTCCGGTCCGGCGGATCACCCGGCGGGGACCGCGTACACCAGCAGATTCCGCTGGTAACCGCCGCGCTCGCGGTCGTACGGGGGCGCGCAGGTGACCAGGGTCAGGACCGGCTGCCCGTGGCGCCGGAACACCTCGTCGGGGAGCCTGTCCTTGTCGACCACCTCGCGGGCCGTCACCTCGTACCGGACGGGAGGCGCGTCCTCGCGGGCGACGGTGATGGCGTCGCCCTTCCGGACCCCGTACAGCTTGGCGAAGGCGCCCAGGTCACCGGTGCGGTCGTCCACGTGGCCGATCAGGACGGCGGAGCCCTCGGGGGCGCCCGGTGCGGGCCCGAAGCGGTACCAGCCTGCCTGCTCCGCGTCGTCGGGGATCTCCACCGTGCCGTCGTCCTGGACGCCGACGTCCTGGACCCGGGCCTCCAGGGAGACCCGGGGGACGCGGAGCGCCGTCGGTTCGGACACGGGGCGGGATGTCTTCCGCTCGCCCGGTGCGTCGTCGACACCCCCGGACGACGCCCCGGTCGCGGTCTCCAGGGCACGCGGACGGGTGCCGAAGTCCGACGGCACCGAGACTCCGGACGGCCACAGCGACCAGACCAGCAGCGCCGCCAGGACGAGGGCGGCGACCGCGGCGGCCCCGACGGCCGCCGCGGTGGGCCGCCGCGGCGGCCGTCGGGGCCCTGTGCGGGAACGCACGGCCGTCAGTCGCCCCGGGCGCGCAGACGGCGGACGGCCAGCAGACCGGCGACCGCGACGGCACCCGCGGCGCTCCAGGCCAGCCAGGCGGTGGCGGACTCGTTGTCGGAGGCCATGGCTCCGCTCTCACCGGCGTCCACACCGTTCGGTGCGGAGTCCATGCCGCTGATCGTCTGACTCTTCAGCGCGAGGTTCTTGTCCTCGGCGCTGCCCCAGGCGTAGACGACCGTGCTGGTGCCCTCGGCCAGGTCGAGGTCGGCGGGGCCGATGGCCACGGTGTCGGTCCCGGCCAGGACGACGTCGGCGTTCACCGTGCCGGCGGGCACCTCGAGCGACTTCTCGTTCGGGTTGGTCAGGTCCCGGACGACCGGCTCGCCGCCCGCCCGGACGTCCACGGCGGGTGCCGCGGCCACATGACGGACGGTCAGCCGCGCCTGGCCCGCCGGAACCTCGGAGGTGTCGTTGACGAACGCGGTGAGCGTGGGGTCGCCCTGCGCGTCGAGGTGGGCGGCGAGCGTCGCGTTCGCCCCGGCCGGGACATCGACGCTCTTCTGGATGGCGGGAGTGCCGTCGGGGCCCTCGCCATCGGGGAAGATCTTGATGTCGTAGGTGCCCGGATCCAGGGGCTGGGGCTCGGTCAGGGTGCCGGGCTTGAAGTCGGGAAGCAGTTCGTTCCCGTTGGCGAACACGTCGACGGTGAGGCCGGGAACGCCGTGAAACACGGACACGGACGCCTTGCCGTCCTCCTGCGCCGTACTCTCCGCGGAGGCCGGAACGGCCACGGCGAGGGACAGGACGCAGGCACCGGCGGTGGCGGCGGCTGTCTTCCTGCTGCGCTTCGTCATCGGAACTCCCTTCGTGGGGGCCGGTCTGCGCTGCCGCGGTCGTCATCACGGACCGCGTGGCGGCGCCTGGTCCATAGTGAGAAGCGATGAGACTTTCCGCCACTTGAGTCACTTAAAGTTACTTTTGCCCCAAATGCCAGCGGACGCCGGGGGCTTAGGAGGCGGCGGGTCCGGAGTCGGCTGCCGGAGTGTCCTCGCGGTGGATGAAGGTCGTCAGCAGGTCGCCGACGGGATGGTCGGCCTCGGTGGGATGGCGCAGGGCGACGGTGAAGTCGATCGTGTAGCGGTTGCGGCGGCCGATGCGCGTGCGCGTGAGGTATCCGGCCGATTCGAGGTCGGCGACGATCAGTTGGACGGCGCGTTCGGTGATGCCGATGCGCTCGGCGACGTCCCGGAGCCGCGCGTCGGGGTCCTGGGCGAGGGCGATCAGGACGCGCGCGTGATTGGTCAGGAACGTCCACTGGTCGCCACGTGCGGAGGAAGGCCGGCTCATGGTCTTCATCATACGAAGCCGAGTTCACCTGACCAAGGTCGTTTCACGAAACTCGATTGACGAAAGAATTTTCGCGTAACTCTTGACGGGTTTTGATGTGTCGGGCGAGGATGGACACATCGCTCGATGTCCTTACTCATCCCCTTTGAGGGGGTTCTCGATGTCCGTCCGTACCCAGACCCGTCCCGCCGTGATGCGGACCGTGGGGATCCCGGCCCGGAGGCGCCCGCCCGCCGTCTCCGCGGTCCGACTCCGTCCGAGGAACTCGATGTGCCATGAATGATCTGTCGTTCGCCGTCCCGCTGTGGGTGTGGGCCGCGGTCTCGCTCGTCATCGCCGTCATGCTCGCCGTCGATCTGATCGCCCACCGGGACAACCACGTCATCGGGTTCAAGGAGGCGGCCGTCTGGTCCGGGGTGTGGATCGCGATCGGCCTGGCCTTCGGGCTGGTCCTGCTCGCGTGGCAGGGCGGAGACGTGTCCTCCACCTACTACGCCGGATACCTGATCGAGAAGGCACTCTCGATCGACAACGTCTTCGTCTTCGCCCTGGTCTTCTCGTTCTTCGCCGTGCCCGACGCGTACCAGCACAAGGTCCTGTTCTGGGGTGTCATCGGCGCTCTGGTGTTCCGGTTGGTGTTCATCTTCGTCGGCGCCGAACTGCTGCAGCTCTTCTTCTGGACCGCCTACCTGTTCGGTGCGTTCCTCATCTGGACCGGCTACAAGATGGCCGTCTCCAAGGACGAGGAAGTCCACCCGGACCGCAACATCGTCGTCCGTCTGGTGAAGAGGATCATCCCCACGGACCCGAGGTTTCACGGTGGCCGGTTCTTCACGAAGATCAACGGGCGGCGCGTGGCCACCCTGCTGTTCGTGGCCCTGGTCGCGATCGAGGCCACCGACCTGATCTTCGCCGTCGACTCCGTCGCCGCGATCCTCGCGATCACCACCAACACGTTCCTGGTGTGGACCGCCAACGCCTTCGCGGTGCTCGGCCTGCGCAGTCTGTACTTCTGCCTGGCGGGCCTGCTGCGCCGCTTCGCCTATCTCCACTACGGGCTCGCGGTGCTGCTCGCCTTCGCCGGTGTCAAAACTGATCCTCTCCGAGACCCCCGTGGGCAAGCTGCCCATTCCCCTGACTCTCGGCGTCATCGTCGTCACCATCACGGTGTCCATCGGGTGGTCCCTCGTCGCCACGCGCGACGACCACGGCGACGACGGCGACCACGCCGGCGCCACGCCGGGTACGGGCAGCGCGGACGCCGCCGACACCGGCCGGGCGACCGGCCAGGGCTCCGCGCCTGCCGGCCACTCGCACGGTACGGAGCCGCCCCGATTGTAGCGATCACTCCCGCTCCGCCGCCCTCGCCGTGGGCGTCGCACCCGCGGCGCCTACGGCCCGCTGACCGTACTGTGCCGAGGGCCAGAGGGCCAGAGGGCCGAGGGCCGTGGGCCGAGGGCAGGGCGCCGGACGCGGCGCGGCGGGGCGCAGGCCCTGAGCGTCAGCTCGACGCCGCCCCGGCGTCCGCCTTGGCGTCCCTCTTCGTCTCCGCCGTGCCGGGTTCGCCGAGCACGGCCTCGGCCGCCGTGTACAAGTCCGCGGGGCGGACCCCGCTCAGCGCGGTGACCAGGTGGCCGTCGGGCCGTACCAGCAGCACGGTGTGGGCCGCCGCGCCCGGGTAGCTCTCGGCGACCAGCAGTTCGGCCCGGTGCGGCAGCGCCGAGACGGCCGCCGCCAGCCGGGGCATGATCCCGGCGGACACCCAGTGGCGGCGTTCCCACACCCCCGTGCCCGGCGCGATCAGCACCACCAGCAGGGCGCCCCGCCCGAGCCGGTCCCGGAGCCGGACGAAGGTGCCGTCCTCGGCGGTGACGATCACGTCCGTGACGGCCGCCCCCGGTGCCGTCCCGACGGGCGTCTCGCCGTCCAGACGGCCGGGCGTGAGGGGCGAGTCGGCGTACGTGCCGGGTGCGCCCAGCGCTCCGCGCCCGAGGTGACCGTCCATCAGGAGCGTGTCGAGGCCGCGCGAGGAGCCGGGGACGTAGGTGCGCAGCCCTCCGCCGCCGCGCAGCAGCGGCAGTGCCTGGTCGGCGGCGCGCAGCCGGGAGGCGACGATCGCCCGGCGCTCGGTCTGATAGCTGTCGAGCAGCGCCTCGTGCGGACCGTGGTGCCAGGCCAGGGCCAGTTTCCAGGCGAGGTTGTCGGCGTCGCGCAGCCCTTCGTCCAGCCCGTGCGTGCCCAGCGCGCCGAGCAGGTGGGCCGCGTCCCCGGCGAGGAAGACGCGGTCGGCCCGCCAGCGCCGGGCCAGCCGGTGGTGGACGGTGTGCACGCCGGTGTCGAGGAGTTCGTACGGGGGCACCGTGCCGCCGTTCCAGCCGGCCAGGGTCTCCCGGATGCGGGTGAGCAGCATCTCGGGGGTGACCAGGTCCTTGCCCGGGGGCAGCAGCCAGTCCAGCCGCCACACGTCGTCCGGCAGTGGACGGGCGGTGATCTCACCGGCGGAGGGGCCGGAGGTGCGCCAGGGCGGGGAGCGGTGCAGCAGCGCCTCGTCCTGCCAGGGGAGTTCGGTGCGCAGGGCGGCGACGGCGTGACGTTCCACCGCGGTGCGGCCGGGGAAACGGATGTCCTGGAGCTTGCGCACGGTGGAGCGCGGGCCGTCGCAGCCGACCAGGTAACTGCCGCGCCACCAGGTGCCGGAGGCGCCCCGGGTGTGGGCGGTGACGCCGGACCGTTCCTGCTCCATGGTGTCCAGGCGGCTGTCCACAGCGATCTTGACGAGCCGTTCGTTCTCCAGGGCCGCGCGCAGCGCGCCGGTCAGGACGTGCTGGGCGATGTGCAGGGGAGCGGCCTCGGCGTCCTCGAAGGCGACCTCGTTCGTCACCTGCTTGCGCCGCATCGACCGCCATCCGGCCCAACGGAACCCCGCGTGGTCGAGGGACAGGCCGGTCAGCCGCTCCATCAGCGCGGCGGTGTCCTCGCGCAGCACGACAGTGCGGGCGGGACGGGGTTCGTCCTTGCCCGGCCCCTCGTCGAGGACCACGCACGGTACGTCCTGTCGCGCCAGCGCCAGTGCCAGCGTGAGCCCGACGGGCCCCGCTCCGACGACGATCACCGGGTCCACGGCGCGGCGCTCCCTGCTCGGCGTGACGTCGGGGAGGACGTGAGGGAACAGGAAGATGGAGCAGGGTGCACGATCACAGAACGTATGCAACCTATTGCCGGTGCTTGCGTCAAGTGACCGAAGGGCGGTGGCGATCATGAGCCGCCGCAGGAGCGGTCCCGGCAGGTGACAGTTCATCACATGAGTCAGGGGAGCATCGCTCATCCGTCACGGTGACGACGGCCGGCCACCGACATGACTGTGGCCCGCCGTTCCCGGCGGGCCACAGTCATGTCATGGAGGAGTCGCGCGTCAGACGCCGTCGTTCTTGTGCGGACCGCCGACCTCGGCCGCGTTGATGTCGTCGACGTCCTCGACACCGAGCACCGCACCCGTGCCGCGCTTGCTGCGGCGCAGGCGCGCCTCGAGCCAGGAGGCGAAAGAGGTGAGGGCGAAGTTGAGCGCGATGAAGAGCACGGCGACCACGGTGAAGCTGGCGATCACGTTGGCGCCGTAGTAGCCGCTCATGGTGTTGGCCGAGGCGAGCAGCTCGGGGAAGGTGAGGACGGCGCCGCCGAGGGCGGTGTCCTTCACGATGACGACGAGCTGGCTGACGATGGCCGGGAGCATCGCGGTGACCGCCTGCGGCAGCAGGACCAGCCGCATCAGCTGGTTCTTGCGCAGGCCGATCGCCATCGCGGCCTCGGACTGGCCCTTGGGCAGGGACAGGATGCCGGCGCGCACGATCTCCGCGAGGACGGAGGCGTTGTAGAGCACCAGACCCGTGACGACCGCGTACAGCGGACGGTCGTCGGAGCTGACGTCGGTGTACTCGGCGAACAGCGCCAGGCCGAAGATCATCAGGACCAGCACGGGGATGGCGCGGAAGAACTCCACCACGATGCCGGCCGGGACGCGGACCCAGGCGTGGTCCGAGAGACGGGCGATGCCGAGGACCGCGCCGAGCGGCAGCGCGATGATCACCGCGAGCACGGCGGCCTTCAGCGTGTTCTGCAAACCCGGCCAGATGTACGTGGTCCAGGCCTCGGTGCCGGTGAAGAACGGCTTCCACAGGGCCCACTCCAGCTGGCCCTTGTCGTTGAGGGTGCCGAACACCCACCACAGCAGGGCGGCGAGGGCGAGGAGGAAGACCACCGTGAAGACGGCGTTCCGCCGCTTGGCACGGGGCCCCTGGGCGTCGTACAGGACGGAACTCATCGCTTCACCGCCACCTTCTTGCCCACCCAGCCGAGGAACAGGCCGGTCGGCAGCGTCAGAACCACGAAACCGAACGCGATGACCGCGGAGATCAGCAGCAGCTGCGCCTCGTTCTCGATCATCTCCTTCATCAACAGCGCCGCCTCGGCCACACCGATGGCGGCGGCCACCGTGGTGTTCTTGATGAGCGCGATGAGGACGTTCGCCAGCGGACCGACGGACGAACGGAACGCCTGGGGCAGCACCACGAGGCCCAGCACCTGGTTGAAGCTGAGGCCGAGCGCGCGGGCCGCCTCGGCCTGGCCGACCGGCACGGTGTTGATGCCGGAGCGCAGCGCCTCGCACACGAAGGCCGACGTGTACAGGATCAGACCGAGGACGGCGAGGCGGAAGTTGATCGTTTCGAAGTCGTCCGCGCCGAGCGTGACGCCCAGGGTCTGGTTGAGGCCGAGCGACGTGAACAGGATGATGACCGTCAGCGGGATGTTCCGCACGATGTTCACGTACGCGGTCCCGAAGCCGCGCATCAGCGGCACCGGGCCGACGCGCATGGCGGCCAGCAGGGTGCCCCAGATCAGGGAGCCGACGGCGGAGAGCACAGCGAGCTGCACCGTCGTCCAGAAGGCCCCCAGCAGGTCGTAATCTTCAAGAAAATCGAACACGATCTCCCGCGCTTCCGCGTGTAGGGATGCATGCCCCGGTGCGCCGCCCCGCATCGGGGGCGGCGCACACGGTCAGGCGCTGCCTCAGCTCTTGATGTCGCCGATCTTCGGAGCGGGCTCGTTCTTGTAGTTGGCCGGGCCGAAGTTCTCCTTCACGGCCGTGTCCCAGCTGCCGTCGGCGACCATCTCCTCAAGGGCCTTGTTGATCTTGTCCTTGAGGTCGCTGCCCTTCTTGACGCCGATGCCGTAGTTCTCGTTCGTCAGCTTGAAGCCGCCGAGCTTGAACTTGCCCTTGAACTGGTCCTGGGCGGCGTAGCCGGCGAGGATCGAGTCGTCCGTGGTCAGCGCGTCGACGGCGCCGTTCTGCAGACCGGGCAGGCAGGCCGAGTACGTCGGGTACGGCTGCAGCTGGGCCTTGGGCGCCAGCTTCTCCTTGACGTTCTGCGCCGAGGTGGAGCCGGTGACGGAGCAGAGCTTCGCGTCGTTCAGATCCTCAGGCGACTTGATCTTGTCGTCGTCGGCGCGGAGCAGCACGTCCTGGTGGGCGAGCAGGTACGGGCCGGCGAAGTCGACCTTCTCCTGGCGCTCCGGGGTGATCGAGTAGGTGGCGGCGATGAAGTCGACGTCGCCGCGCTGCAGCATCGTCTCGCGGTCGGCGCTCTTCGACTCCTTCCACTCGATCTGGTTCTCCTCGTAACCGAGCTTCTTGGCGACGTAGGTGGCGACGTCCACGTCGAAGCCCTCGTAGCCCTGCGGGGTCTTCTGGCCGAGGCCCGGCTGGTCGAACTTGATGCCGATCGTGATCTTGTCCTTGCCGCCGCCCGAGGAGGACTCGTTGTCCGAGTCGCCACCCCCGCACGCGGTGGCGGTCAGGGCGAGGGCGAAGACGGTGGCCGAGGCGGCGGTGACCTTGCGGAGCTTCATGGTGCACATCCTTTGACTGGTGAACTGATGCGGTCCGGTCAATGTCCGGTGACGCAGGTCGGCAGGGGCGCGGCGCCGCGCCTCAGTGGTGAAGGATCTTCGACAGGAAGTCCTTGGCGCGGTCGCTGCGCGGGTTGCTGAAGAACTGGTCCGGCGTCGCCTGCTCGACGATGCGGCCGTCCGCCATGAACACCACGCGGTTCGCGGCCGAGCGCGCGAAGCCCATCTCGTGGGTGACGACGATCATGGTCATGCCGTCACGGGCGAGCTGCTGCATGACCTCGAGAACCTCGTTGATCATCTCGGGGTCGAGAGCCGACGTCGGCTCGTCGAAGAGCATGACCTTGGGCTCCATCGCCAGGGCCCGCGCGATGGCGACGCGCTGCTGCTGACCACCGGAGAGCTGTGCGGGGTACTTCTCGGCCTGTGCGGCCACACCGACCCGGTCGAGGAGGGCACGCGCCCGCTCCTCGGCCTCCTTCTTGTCCTTCTTCCGGACCTTGACCTGTCCGAGCGTCACGTTCTCGAGCACGGTCTTGTGCGCGAAGAGGTTGAAGGACTGGAAGACCATCCCCACGTCGGCACGGAGCCGTGCGAGCGCCTTGCCCTCGTCGGGCAGGGGCTTGCCGTCGATCGTGATCGAGCCGGAGTCGATCGTCTCCAGACGGTTGATGGTGCGGCACAGGGTGGACTTCCCGGACCCGGAGGGTCCGATGACCACGACGACTTCGCCACGGGCGATCGTGAGGTCGATGTCCTGGAGAACGTGCAACGCGCCGAAGTGCTTGTTGACGCTCTTCAGGACGACCAGATCGCCGGTCGCGGCCACATCTTCCTTGGCCACCGATACTTCGGTCATCGCTCTCAGGCTCCGTCCTCCTCGGTTTCGGAGGACAGTAGTAATCCTTCAGACCTGCGTCATTACATCTGAGGGGAATCTGAGCATCACGATCCGATAGCAATCGGACACCTGTCGTAGCACTTGAGAGCTGGAACGCGTCCGCGCGCGACAACGGTACCGAAGCGCAACCGGAACCCTCTTGACGTGGTCGTACCTCATCGGCGTGACTGCGAGGTGCACCCGCGTGTGCCCATGATGGATACACCCGAAGAACGTACGGCCGATGAACCGAAGGGGGCCCTGGTGAGACTGCTGCTCGTCGAGGACGACAACCACGTCGCCGCGGCCCTGTCGGCCGTCCTGGCCCGCCACGGCTTCGACGTCACCCACGCGCGCAGCGGCGAGGAGGCACTCCAGGCGCTCGTCCCCGAGAGCGACGGCTTCGGCGTCGTCCTGCTCGACCTCGGGCTGCCCGACCAGGACGGATACGAGGTCTGCGGCAAGATACGCAAGCGCACCAGCACCCCCGTGATCATGGTCACCGCGCGCTCCGACGTGCGCTCCCGCATTCACGGCCTCAACCTCGGCGCCGACGACTACGTGGTGAAGCCGTACGACACCGGGGAGCTGCTCGCCCGGATCCACGCCGTCAGCCGGCGCACCGTCCACGAGGAGGCCACCGGCGCCACCGAGACCCAGGTGCTCCTGGGCCCGGTGCGCATCGAGCTGCCCACCCGGCAGGTCAGCGTCAACGGCACGCCCGTCCAGCTCACCCGGAAAGAGTTCGATCTGCTCGCGCTGCTGGCGCAGCGTCCGGGGGTGGTCTTCCGCCGGGAGCAGATCATCAGCGAGGTGTGGCGCACCAGCTGGGAGGGGACCGGCCGCACTCTGGAGGTGCACGTGGCCTCCCTGCGCTCCAAGCTGCGCATGCCCGCCCTGATCGAGACCGTGCGCGGCGTCGGCTACCGGCTCGTCGCGCCCGCGGCGTAGCGGGGCCGGGTGCACACACGACTGCTGCCGCTGCTCATCGTCCTGATGGCGGCCGTCCTGCTCGCCCTCGGCGTGCCGCTCGCGGTGAGCCTCGCCGGCGCCCAGCAGCAGAAGGTCGTCGTCGACCGGATCGACGACACCGCCCGCTTCGCGGCCCTCGCCCAGTTCGTCACCGAGCCCGCCGACACCGTCGGCGGCGACATCAACGAGCGCCGCGAGACGCTCAGCAGCGAACTGCGCAGCTACTACGAGGTGTACGACATCCGCGCCGGAGTCTTCTACCGCAACGACGCCCCCATGGCGCACGCCCCGGCCGACTTCTTCCTGCCCCGCGCCGGCGAGGTCCGGGACGCGTTCGAGGAGGCGCTGCTCAGCCGCCGCAGCCACGACCCCGAGCAGGTGTGGCCCTGGCAGCGGCGCAGCCTGGTGGTCGCCTCACCGGTGATCCGGGACGGCGACGTCGTCGCGGTCGTGGTCACCGACTCGCCCACGGGGCAGATGCGCTCCCGCATCCTCCAGGGCTGGCTGGTCATCGCCGCGGGGGAGGCGACCGCGATGCTGCTGGCCGTCGGCGCGGCGCTCCGGCTCACCGGCTGGGTGCTGCGCCCGGTGCGCGTTCTCGACGCCACCACCCACGACATCGCCACCGGCCGGCTGAAGTCCCGCGTCGCGGTGGCCGGCGGACCGCCCGAGCTGCGCCGGCTCGCGCGCTCCTTCAACGAGATGGCGGACAACGTCGAGAGCGTGCTGGAGCAGCAGCGCGCCTTCGTCGCCGACGCCTCCCACCAGCTGCGCAACCCGCTGTCCGCGCTGCTGCTGCGGATCGAGCTGCTCGCCCTGGAGCTGCCCGAGGGCAACGAGGAGATCGCCTCCGTGCGTGCCGAGGGCAAACGGCTGGCGCAGGTGCTGGACGACCTGCTCGACCTGGCGCTCGCCGAGCACAGCGAGCCCGACCTGCAGATCGTCGACATCGGCGCCGTGGCCGCCGAGCGGGTCGCCGCCTGGGCGCCGTCCGCCGACGCCAAGGACGTCACGCTGACCGGTGTCTGCCCGCCGGCCACCGCGTGGGCGGACCCCGTGGCGCTGTCCAGCGCGCTGGACGCGGTCATCGACAACGCGGTGAAGTTCACGCCGTCCGGCGAGACGGTGGAGGTGACCGTCGCCACCAACGGCGACACGGCGACCGTCGTCGTCACCGACAACGGCCCCGGACTGACCGACGAGGAGCTGGCCCGCGTCGGCGACCGCTTCTGGCGCAGCGGGCGGCACCAGAACATCAAGGGGTCGGGCCTCGGCCTGTCCATCTCCCGGGCGCTGCTCACCGCGGGCGGCGGCTCGATCTCCTTCGAGCGGCACGAGCCGCACGGGCTGCGGGTGACCGTGACCGTGCCGCGCAACGCCCCCGCGGAGGAGGCGGACGGTCAGGGCTTGACGGACCGGTAGTACCGGCGGGCGCCCTTGTGCAGCCCCAGCGGATCGGTGTAGATGGCGGTGCGCACGTCGACGAGCTGCGCGGAGTGCACGTCGGCGCCGATGCGGTCACGGCTCTTCAGCACGATCCGGGTCAGCCACTCGGTGAGCCGGGGATCCACGTCCGCGCGGGTGATCAGCAGGTTGGACACCGCCATGGTCGGCACGGCCGAGCCCAGCTGACTGCCCGGGTAGGCCGACTCCGGGATGTTGGTCGCACGGTAGTAACGGGTGGCGCCGCCCTGCTCGTGCACCTTCGCGACGAGGGAGGCGTCGATCGGCACGAACCGCAGCGCGGAGTCCTCGGTGTACGTCTTCAGACCGTCCGTGGGCAGCCCGCCCGACCAGAAGAAGGCGTCCAGGCCGTGCCCCAGGCGCCCGGGCCCGGTGTCGATGCCGTCCGCGGACGGCACGATGTCGCGCTCCGGGTCGATCCCGGCCGCCCGCAGCAGCCGGTTGGCGATGAGCCGCACCCCGGACTTCGGCGGCCCTATGGCGACCCGCTTGCCCCGCAGATCGGCGACGGTACGGATGCCCGAGCCGGGCGCGACGGCGAGCTGCACGTAGTCGTCGTACAGGCGCGCCACACCACGCAGCCCGTCGGCTCCGGTGCGGCCCTCCTGCCGGTACGTCTCGACGGCGTCGGCCGCCGCGAGGGCGAAGTCGGCCTGCCCGGTGGCGACCCGGCGGACGTTCTCCCAGGAGCCGTCGCTGGTCCTCAGCCGCACCTCGAGATCGGGCATGTCCTTGCCGAGCGCGGTCCGCAGCAGCTCGCCGTACTTCTGGTAGACGCCGGCACGGGTGCCGGTGCTCATCGTGATCGTCCCGCCGGGCGGCTCCTCGCGCCACGGCGCCACCCACCACAGCAGCAGCCCGAGCACCACGAGACCGGCGGCCGCGCCCCGCAGGGCCCGCCGCCTGCCGATGCGGGACAGCACATGGGACATGGCCGCGATCCTGCCAGGCCTCCGCCGTGCTGACCAGGGCGGAACTCACAGCACGGCCGGCGATGTCCGAGCCGGCCGTTACAGTCCCCGCCATGAGTACGTCCCCCGCCGACCTGGTCCGAGAGTTCCACCGTGCCTTCGGGCTGGATGTCCGCGACACCCCGGCCGAGATTCCGCCGGACCTCGCCGCCCACCGCGGCGAGCTGCTCGCGGAGGAGGCGAGAGAGGCCGCCGAGGTGTCGGTCACCGGCCCGCTCGACCGGCTCGCCCACGAACTGGCCGACGTCGTCTACGTCGCCTACGGCACCGCCCTGGTCCACGGCATCGACCTCGACGCGGTCATCGCCGAGATCCACCGCTCCAACATGACCAAGCGGGGACCCGACGGCCAGGTGAGCCGCCGCGCCGACGGCAAGGTCCTCAAGGGCGGCCACTACGAGGCGCCGGACGTGGGGGCGGTGCTGCGGCGGCAGGGGTGGCCGGGCCGACCGTAGAGGGCGGAGGGGGAACACCGGGCGGAACCGCTCCGGGAAACGCCTACCCTTGTTGCCATGACCAGCAGCAGTGACCGGAGCCCCGCCGTGGACGTTCTCTCGACCAGGACCTACGAGATTCGCACCTACGGGTGTCAGATGAACGTCCACGACTCCGAGCGCCTCGCCGGGCTGCTGGAGGACGCCGGGTACGTCCGCGCCCCCGAGGGCTCCGACGGCGAGGCCGACGTCGTCGTGTTCAACACCTGCGCCGTGCGCGAGAACGCCGACAACAAGCTGTACGGCAACCTCGGCCACCTCGCCCCGAAGAAGGCGAGCCGCCCCGGCATGCAGATCGCGGTCGGCGGCTGCCTCGCGCAGAAGGACCGCGACACCATCGTCAAGCGCGCCCCCTGGGTGGACGTCGTCTTCGGCACGCACAACATCGGCAAGCTGCCGGTGCTGCTGGAGCGCGCCCGCGTCCAGGAGGAGGCACAGGTCGAGATCGCCGAGTCGCTGGAGGCGTTCCCCTCCACGCTGCCCACCCGCCGCGAGAGCGCCTACGCGGCCTGGGTGTCGATCTCCGTCGGCTGCAACAACACCTGCACCTTCTGCATCGTCCCCGCCCTGCGCGGCAAGGAGAAGGACCGCCGCCCCGGCGACATCCTCGCCGAGATCGAGGCGCTGGTCGCCGAGGGCGTCTCCGAGGTCACCCTGCTCGGCCAGAACGTCAACGCCTACGGCTCCGACATCGGCGACCGCGAGGCCTTCAGCAAGCTGCTGCGCGCCTGCGGGAAGATCGACGGCCTGGAGCGGGTCCGCTTCACCTCCCCGCACCCCCGCGACTTCACCGACGACGTCATCGCCGCCATGGCCGAGACGCCCAACGTGATGCCGCAGCTCCACATGCCGCTGCAGTCCGGCTCCGACCCGGTTCTCAAGGCGATGCGCCGCTCCTACCGGCAGGAGCGCTTCCTCGGGATCATCGAGAAGGTCCGCGCCGCCATCCCGCACGCGGCGATCAGCACCGACATCATCGTGGGCTTCCCCGGCGAGACCGAGGAGGACTTCCAGCAGACGCTGCACGTCGTCCGGGAGGCCCGCTTCGCCCAGGCGTTCACCTTCCAGTACTCCAAGCGGCCCGGCACCCCGGCCGCCGAGATGGACGGGCAGATCCCCAAGAAGGTCGTCCAGGAGCGCTACGAGCGTCTCGTCGCCCTCCAGGAGGAGATCTCCTGGGAGGAGAACAAGAAGCAGGTCGGCCGCACGCTGGAGCTGATGGTCGCCGAGGGCGAGGGCCGCAAGGACGAGACCACCCACCGCCTCTCCGGGCGCGCCCCCGACAGCCGCCTGGTGCACTTCACCAAGCCCGACCAGGAGGTCCGCCCCGGTGACGTGGTCACCGTCGAGGTGACCTACGCGGCCCCGCACCACCTCCTCGCCGAGGGCCCCGTCCTCGACGTGCGCCGCACCCGCGCGGGCGACGCCTGGGAGAAGCGCACCGCCGAGAAGGCGGCCAAGCCCGCGGGCGTGCTGCTCGGCCTGCCCAAGGTGGGCGTGCCCGAGCCGCTGCCGGCGGTCAGCGGCGGCTGCGCCGTCGACTGACGTCGCTCTCCGCGGACCCGCCCCGACGGGCGGGTCCGTACGGCCGCAGTAGGCTGCTGATCATGCTTGTCGCCGCCGCAGCCTGCCCCTGCCCGCCGCTGCTCGTGCCCGAGGTCGCCGCCGGCGCCGCCCCGGAGCTGGACGCCGCGCGCGCCGCCTGCACGGACGCGCTCGGCGTGCTCGCCGCCGCCCGGCCCGACCTGCTGGTGGTCGTGGGCCCGGACGACGGTGCCGGGACGTACGGCTACCCCGCCGGAACCCAGGGTTCCTTCCGCGGCTTCGGCGTCGACCTGGACGTACGGCTGGGGGAGGGCGACGGCGCGGCCGGCGGGGAACTGCCGTACGGGCTCGCCGTGGGCGCCTGGCTGCTGGGGCGGACCGGGTGGGCCGACGCCCCCGTCGAGGGGCGGGGTGTGGGGGAGCGCCTGGCGCCCGACGCGTGCCTCGCGGAGGGGCGGCGGCTGGCGGGCCGGGCGGACCGGGTGGCGCTGCTGGTGATGGGCGACGCGAGCGCCTGCCGCACCCAGAAGGCGCCCGGCTACCTGGACGGGCGAGCGGCGCCCTTCGACGCGGAGATCGCCCGCGCGCTCGGCTCGGCCGACACGGCGGCCCTGGGCGCGCTGGACGCCGGGCTGGCGCGCGAGCTGAAGGCGTCCGGCCGCGCGCCCTGGCAGGTGCTGGCCGGAGCGGCCGAGGGCGACGCCGGTCTGTCGGGCGCGCTGCTCCACGAGGACGCCCCCTACGGCGTGGGATACGTCGTGGCCACCTGGTCGTAGACGCGCACACGTGAACGCACGGCGGACGGCCGGGGCAGGTCGCCCCGGCCGTCCGCCGTGCGTGCCGCTCAGGAGGCGGGCGGCGGTCCGGCCGGCGGCGTGGTGCCGCCCGCGTCCGAACCGGGGTCGTTCTTGTGTGCGAAACGGTCCACGGCCTCCTTGGCCTTTCCCGTGCCCGACTGGATCCTGTCGCTGTACTTGCCCTTGGTCCCTCGGTCGACGGTGTGCGCCGCCTTCTCCAGGCCGTGCTGGATCTTGCCCTCGTGCTGCTGCGCGAGGCCGGAGACCTTGTCCTTGGCGGGGCCGAGCTTGGCCTTGAAATTGTCCAGGAGACCCATGATGTACCTTCCCTCGCGGCACGTTACGTGCGGGCGCCCTCGCCGGCCTCGGTGTCGGCGGCCTTGCCGGACTGCTGCTTCGGGATGTCGACGCTCTCCGTGACGGTGGCCTCGTCGGACTCCTTCACCGGGGCCTCGGAAGCCGCCTTCGGCTCGTCGGCCGCGGCCTCGGGCTCAGGCGTCGTCGTGTCGTCCGTACCGGTCCCGGTCTTCTCCCCGTCGGTCCGGGCCTCGGCCGCCGCTGTCTCTCCCGTGGTCCTCGACCTCCGAAAAAGTCGTGCAAAAACGCCCATATCAACTCCATACGTTACTCGTGCGGGCGAAATTCCGCGTAGCCCGGTGTGTCCATCCGTGTGAGCCGGGCGAGCGCCGCCGCGATCCGGCGGCAGGAACCTCGAACGGGCAACGACCAGGCCGACCCCGCGTCACGTAACCCGATCGAGAGCGGCCCCCGAGGTTTGGGAGACTGGATCGGTGAGCAGCGCACCCCACGCCCCCCGCGTCATCGCCGTCGTCGGTCCCACTGCGGCCGGAAAGTCCGATCTGGGTGTCTTTCTCGCCCAGCGGCTGGGTGGTGAGGTCGTCAACGCCGACTCCATGCAGCTCTACCGGGGGATGGACATCGGCACCGCCAAGCTGACGCCCGAGGAGCGCGGCGGCGTCCCGCACCACCTGCTCGACGTCTGGGACGTCACCGAGACCGCCTCCGTGGCCGAGTACCAGCGGATGGCCCGGGAGCGGATCGACGCCCTGCTCGCCGCCCGACGCTGGCCGATCCTGGTCGGCGGCTCCGGTCTGTACGTCCGCGGGGCCGTCGACAACCTGGAGTTCCCCGGCACCGACCCGGAGGTCCGGGCGCGCCTGGAGGAGGAGCTGGCCCTGCGCGGACCCGGCGCGCTGCACGCCCGGCTCGCCGCGGCCGACCCCGACGCCGCCCGCGCGATCCTGCCGAGCAACGGCCGCCGCATCGTCCGCGCGCTGGAGGTCATCGAGATCACCGGGCGGCCCTTCACCGCCAACCTCCCCGGCCACGACTCGGTCTACGACACGCTCCAGATCGGCGTCGACGTGGCCCGCCCCGAACTGGACGAGCGCATCGCCCGCCGGGTCGACCGGATGTGGGAGGCGGGTCTCGTCGAGGAAGTGCGCGCACTCGAGGCGCAGGGGTTGCGCGAGGGGCGTACGGCGTCGCGCGCCCTCGGCTACCAGCAGGTGCTCGCCGCCCTCGCCGGCGAGTGCACCCTGGAGGAGGCACGGGCCGAGACCGTCCGTGCCACCAAGCGCTTCGCGCGCCGTCAGGATGCATGGTTCAGGCGCGATCCGCGGGTGCACTGGTTGAGTGGGGCCGCGGCGGACCTCGGGGAACTTCCGCAGCTCGCGATGTCGTTGGTCGAACGACCGGTTACAGCCTGATCACGTCCTGGCATCGGGACGCCCAGGCCGTCATCCGGGCCTGTGACGCCGTGCCATCATCAAGCTTCGATCGACCAGTGGAGTCCTAAGTTGGGAGGGCGCGTGGCGATGGAGGCCGGCCCTCGCGACACCGCACACAGCACCGAGCACCTCACCACCGAGCGGGATGCCTCGGAGCCGGAGGCCGGGCGTCTCAGCCCTGACGGGCCCGAGGAGACGCAGGGCGGTGTGACCGACGACGGTCCCGAGCCGGAGGAGATGTTCGCCGGCGGGGACGAGGTCGAGGTCGAGCTGCGCCCGCAGCGCCGTCTGCGGGTCTGGCAGCTCGCCCCGATCGTCGGCCTCGGCGCGCTCGGCTCACTGATGTTCGCCTTCCCGCTCGCCTTCGACTTCGGCGACAGCGGTGCGGTGATCGCCATGCTGGGCCTGCTGATCTGCTCCTGCGCGGCGGGCTGGGGCATGATGGCCGCCCGCAAGGTCGGCTACACCTGGCCGGGCCTCTCCGCCCGCGGCTCGGACCGCACATCCGACTGGCGCGTGGTGGCCGCGTACGCGGTGATGGTCGCGGCGGTGGTGGCCCTCGCGGTCTGGCGCGTGGCGCGCCTGCGCTGAGTTCCCGCGGCGCGGCGGGCTCCCTTCACGCCCTCCGCGATCCCGCGACCCACGCCCCTTCCGGTCGCCTGTGCCGAACCGCCGCGGTCGTCCGCGCCGGCCCCGCGGCTCGGCTCGCGCCGACCCTCGCGAGGGCACGGCCGCCCGCGCCGGTCCCTGCGATCTCCGCGCTGCGCGCGCCCGTCCCCTGCCGCCGTCCACAGGCGGCGACGCCGGCCCGCGCCCACCCCGTAGGATCGAGGAATGAGCACGCGGATCGCCTTCCTCAAGGGGCACGGCACGGAGAACGACTTCGTGATCGTGCCGGACCCGGAGAACGCCGTCGAGCTGTCGGCGGCGGCCGTCGCCGCCCTGTGCGACCGGCGCGCGGGGATCGGGGGCGACGGGCTGCTGCACGTCGTGCGGTCCGCGGAGCATCCCCAGGCGCGGTCCATGGCGGACGAGGCCGAGTGGTTCATGGACTACCGCAACGGCGACGGATCCGTCGCCGAGATGTGCGGCAACGGCGTGCGCGTCTTCGCCCGCTACCTCCAGCACGCCGGGCACGTCGGCGAGGGCGACCTCGCGATCGCCACACGCGGCGGCGTGAAGACCGTGCACATCGCCAAGGACGGCGACATCACCGTCGGCATGGGCTGCGCGGTCCTCCCCGAGGGCGACGTCACCGTGGCCGTCGGCGAGCGCAGCTGGCCCGCGCGCAACGTCAACATGGGCAACCCGCACGCCGTGGCCTTCGTCGCCGATCTGGCCGACGCGGGCGGCCTGTTCACCGCGCCCTCCTTCGCCCCGGCCGCCGCCTACCCGGACGGCGTGAACGTGGAGTTCGTCGTCGACCGAGGCCCCCGGCACGTCGCGATGCGCGTGCACGAGCGCGGGGTCGGCGAGACCCGCTCTTGCGGCACCGGGGCATGCGCCGTCGCCGTGGCCGCCGCCCGCCGCGACGGCGTCGACCCGCGCGAGACCGGCCTGCCGGTGACGTACACCGTGGACCTCCCCGGCGGCACGCTCGTGATCACCGAACAGCCGGACGGCCGGATCGAGATGACCGGTCCCGCGGTCATCGTCGCCGAGGGCGCGATCGAGGCCGAGTGGCTGGAGAACGCCCTAGGCTGAACGGTGCGCTGTACGATCACTCGCCCTCCGGCCCTCCCCGCCGTCGATCCGCAGGCCGGGGCGGGTGGGGGGCTTCGAGGTCATGGCTCGCCATCCATCCGATGGCGTGAAAACGACCATGCACGGCCCGTCGCTCTTTGGAGTGATCCGTTTCACGGTCGGCCGGAGGCGGCCGGTTGGACCCCGTGCGGCTGGATAGCATCAAGCACCGGCCCGGACGGGGGATCCACGCCGTCCCCCAGGCCCGAGTCCGCCCTGGGGCGCCGTCCGCCGGATCCACGCAGCCGGAGGTGCTCATGAACGCGGAGGCCGCGAAACCTGCGACCCCGGGCCCGCTCGCACCGGGTCACGTCACACCGGCCGGGACGCGCCGCAAGTCCCGCCCCCGGCTCGACCTGCGCCGGCTGGGCCGCGCCGCCCTGCTGGGGTCGTCCTCCGCCCGCGACCGGCTGCCGGACGCCATCGGCCACGTCGTCGAGGCCCACCGCGCCCACCACCCCGACGCCGACCTCGAACCGCTGCGCCGCGCCTACCTCCTCGCGGAGTCCTCGCACCGCGGGCAGATGCGCAAGAGCGGCGAGCCGTACATCACCCACCCGCTCGCCGTCACCCTGATCCTGGCCGAACTCGGCGCCGAGACGACGACGTTGACCGCCTCGCTGCTGCACGACACCGTCGAGGACACCGATGTGACGCTCGACCAGGTGGGCGAGGAGTTCGGCGAGGAGGTGCGCTATCTCGTCGACGGCGTCACCAAGTTGGAGAAGGTCGACTACGGCGCCGCCGCCGAGCCCGAGACCTTCCGCAAGATGCTCGTCGCCACCGGCAACGACGTCCGCGTGATGTCGATCAAACTCGCCGACCGGCTGCACAACATGCGCACCCTCGGTGTGATGCGCCCCGCCAAGCAGGAACGCATCGCCAAGGTGACACGTGACGTGCTCATCCCCCTCGCCGAACGCCTCGGCGTCCAGGCGCTCAAGACGGAGCTGGAGGACCTGGTCTTCGCGATCCTCCACCCCGAGGAGTACGACAAGACCCGCGAGTTGATCCTCCGCAACGCCGCCCGCGAGGACGACCCGCTCGCCGACGTCGCCGACGACGTGCGCAAGGTGCTCCAGGAGGCCGACATCCCGGCCGAAGTCCTCATCCGGCCACGGCACTTCGTCTCCGTGCACCGCGTGTCCCGCAAGCGCGGCCCGCTGCGCGGCGCCGACTTCGGCCGGCTGCTGGTGCTGGTGAACGAGGACGCCGACTGCTACGCCGTGCTGGGCGAGCTGCACACCTGTATGACGCCGGTGGTCTCGGAGTTCAAGGACTTCATCGCCGTCCCCAAGTTCAACCTGTACCAGTCGCTGCACACCGCGGTGGCCGGCGACGACGGCCAGGTCGTCGAAGTCCTCATCCGCACCCACCAGATGCACAAGGTCGCCGAGGCCGGCGTCGTCGCCCTCGGCAACCCCTACGCCGCCCCGCCGGAGGAGCAGTCCGGGGGCGACGGCGAACGCGTCGACCCGACCCGCCCCGGCTGGCTGTCCCGGCTGCTCGCATGGCAGCAGGCCGCGCCCGACCCCGACACCTTCTGGTCCACGCTCCGCGAGGATCTCGCCCAGGACCGGGAGATCACCGTCTTCCGCCCCGACGGCGGCACCCTCGGCCTGCCCGAGGGGGCGACCTGCGTGGACGCCGCCTATGCCCAGTACGGCGAGGACGCCCACGCCTGCATCGGCGCCCGCGTCAACGGACGGCTGGCCACGCTCAGCACCGTGCTCAAGGACGGGGACACCGTCCAGCTCCTCATGGACCAGGACGCGGCCTCCGCGCCGTCCCGGGAGTGGCTGGACCACGCGACCACCCCGGCGGCCCGCATCGCCATCCAGCGGTGGCTCGCCGCCCACCCCAGCGCCGAGGAGAGCGACGCGCGCTCCCTCGCGGACGACGTCGAGCCCCCTCGGCCGCCCGGTACGGAGACCCCCCAGCCCTCCGGCGCCGACGACACCGCCCCCGGGCGTCCCGCCGCCGCCCAGGTGCTGGCCGACCGGGACGGCGCGACCGTACGGCTGGCCGGCTGCTGCACGCCCGTACCGCCCGACGAGGTCACCGGGTTCGCGGTGCGCGGGGGAGCGGTCACCGTGCACCGGACGGAGTGTCCGGCGGTGGTGCGGATGAAGAGCGCGGGGCGCACGGAGGTCGGCGTGCGCTGGGGCGAGGGCGCGGAGTGCCGGGTCACGCTGGTGGCGGAGTCGTTCGTCCGGCCGCATCTGCTCGCGGACCTCACCGAGGCGATGGCCACGGAGGGCGCCGAGATCGTCTCCGCGACCGTCGAACCGCCGGACCGGCAGCAGGTGCGCCACACCTACACCGTGCAGCTCCCGGACGCCGCCCAGCTGCCCGCCCTGATGCGCGCCATGCGCAACGTGGCGGGCGTGTACGACGTGAGCCGGGCGCAGCCGCAGGCGCCGGGCGTCTGAGAACGCCCCCGGGAGCGCCCGGTGACGGCACCCGGCGCACAGACCCCTGCGGTGTGATTACCCGATCGGGTGGGTCGGGAGCGCGCCGCCGCAGCGCCGCCCGCCCGCGCTGATAGCCGTGAGGCATGCCGCTCACCTCCCGCCACCCCGCTCCGCTCACCTCCCGCCACCCCGCCCCGCGGACCCCCCGACGCCCGGCGCCCCGCGCCCGCCGCCGCACCGCCCAGGCCCTGCTCGCCTCCGCCGTCGGCGTCTGCCTGGTCGCCGCGAGCGCCCCCGCCGAGCCGCTCGGCATCGGCGACCCGCTCTTCCCGCACCTCGGCAACCCCGGCTACGACGTGCAGGCGTACGACCTGGACCTCACCTATTCCGGCAGCAACGACCAGCCGCTCGACGCCGTCACCACCATCGACGCCCGGATCACCGCCGAGCTGGACCGGATCAACCTCGACTTCGCCCACGGCACGGTCCGCTCCGTCGAGGTCGACGGCGAACCGGCCGTCTTCACCGGCGCGGGCGAGGACCTGGTGATCACCCCCGACGACGACCTCGACCCGGGCGAGCCGGTGCGCATCACCGTCCGGCACACGAGCGACCCCCGGCCGGGGGACCGCGAGGGCGGCTGGGTGCGCACCGCCGACGGCCTCGCGCTCGCCAACCAGGCCGACGCCGCCCACCTGGTGTTCCCGTGCAACGACCACCCGTCCGACAAGGCGATGTTCACCTTCCGGATCACCGTCCCCGAGGGGTACACCGCCGTCGCCAACGGCCTGCCCACCGCCGTCGACCGCGCCCCCGCCACCACCACCTGGCGCTACCGGACCCGCAACCCCATGGCCACCGAACTCGCCCAGGTGTCCGTCGGCCGCTCCACCGTGCTGCACCGCACCGGACCGCACGGCCTTCCCCTGCGGGACGTCGTCCCCACCGAGCACCGCGCCGTCCTCGAACCCTGGCTGGCGAAGACCCCGGCGCAGATCGCCTGGATGGAGGACCGGGTCGGCCGCTACCCCTTCGCCACCTACGGCCTGCTGCTCGCCGAGGCCTCCACCGGCTTCGCGCTGGAGACCCAGACGCTCTCCCTCTTCGAACGCGACCTGTTCACCGACCCCGCCCTGCCCGCCTGGTACGTCGAGTCGATCATGGTGCACGAGCTGGCCCACCAGTGGTTCGGCGACAGCGTCAGCCCCCGCACCTGGGCCGACCTGTGGCTCAACGAGGGGCACGCCACCTGGTACGAGGCGCTGTACGCCGAGGAGCGCGGCGGCAGGTCCCTGGAGACCCGGATGCGGACCGCGTACGAGTCCTCCGACGGCTGGCGCGCCGCGGGAGGGCCGCCCGCCGCGCCGAAGCCGCCCGAGCCGGGCCGCAAGATCGGTATCTTCCGCCCGGGCGTCTACGGCGGCGCCGCGCTGGTGCTGTACGCCCTGCGCCAGGAGATCGGGCAGGAGGCGTTCGACCGGCTGGAGCGCGCCTGGGTCGTCCGGCACCGCGACGGCAACGCCTCGACCGCCGACTTCGTCCGGCTGGCCTCCGAGACCGCCGGCCGCGACCTCACCGGCTTCCTGCACCCCTGGCTGTACGACGACACCACCCCGCCGATGCCCGGCCACCCCGACTGGCGGTCCTCCGTGCGGGCCGTGCCGGAGGAGCCCGGCCCCCACACCCGCGAGCACCGGCACGGGCACCTGCCCGGCCCGCACGGGCACGGGCCGGACGCGGGCGGGGAATAACACGGTGACGAGACGGGCCGTACCGTGCGACCATCATCGGGTCCGCGCGGCAGGGGAAACGGGAATCTCCCGGGGTACCCGGACGTTGTGGACAGTGACGGACGGCCTCCCGGCCGGATCCGTCGCCGCAGACGGCAACCCAACGACGTAAGGACCCAATGACCTCCTCTTCTTCCCCTTCCCAGGACACCACGCGCTTCGCGCACAGCCACGCCGAGGGTCTTCGGGCCGATGCCCTGATGGAAGAGGACGTCGCCTGGAGCCTCGAGATCGACGGAGAGCGGGACGGCGACCAGTTCGACCGCTCCGAGCGTGCGGCCCTGCGCCGTGTCGCCGGCCTCTCCACCGAGCTCGAGGACGTCACCGAGGTCGAGTACCGGCAGCTCCGCCTGGAGCGCGTCGTGCTCGTCGGGGTGTGGACCTCGGGCACCGCGCAGGACGCCGAGAACTCCCTGGCGGAGCTCGCCGCCCTCGCCGAGACGGCGGGCGCCCTCGTCCTCGACGGCGTGATCCAGCGCCGGGACAAGCCGGACGCGGCCACCTACATCGGCTCCGGCAAGGCCGAGGAGCTGCGCGACATCGTGCTCGACTCGGGCGCGGACACCGTCATCTGCGACGGTGAGCTCAGCCCGGGCCAGCTCATCCACCTCGAGGACGTCGTCAAGGTCAAGGTCATCGACCGTACGGCCCTGATCCTCGACATCTTCGCCCAGCACGCCAAGTCCCGAGAGGGCAAGGCGCAGGTCGCGCTCGCGCAGATGCAGTACATGCTGCCGCGGCTGCGCGGCTGGGGTCAGTCGCTGTCCCGTCAGATGGGCGGCGGCAAGGGCGGCGGCCTCGCCACCCGTGGTCCCGGTGAGACCAAGATCGAGACGGACCGTCGCCGGATCCGCGAGAAGATGGCGAAGATGCGCCGGGAGATCGCGGAGATGAAGACCGGCCGCGAGATCAAGCGCCAGGAGCGCAAGCGCAACAAGGTGCCGTCCGTGGCCATCGCGGGCTACACCAACGCGGGCAAGTCCTCGCTGCTGAACCGCCTCACCGGCGCGGGCGTGCTGGTGGAGAACGCCCTGTTCGCCACCCTCGACCCGACCGTGCGCCGGGCCGAGACCCCCAGCGGACGGCTGTACACGCTGGCGGACACCGTCGGCTTCGTCCGGCACCTGCCGCACCACCTGGTCGAGGCGTTCCGCTCCACCATGGAGGAGGTCGGCGACTCCGACCTGATCCTCCACGTGGTGGACGGCTCGCACCCGAACCCGGAGGAGCAGCTCGCCGCCGTGCGCGAGGTGATCCGGGACGTCGGCGCCACCGACGTGCCCGAGATCGTCGTGATCAACAAGGCGGACGCGGCGGACCCGCTGACCCTGCAGCGGCTGCTGCGGGTGGAGCCCCGCTCCATCGCCGTCTCGGCCCGCACCGGCCGGGGCATCCCGGAGCTGCTCGCCCTGATCGACAGCGAGCTGCCCCACCCGTCGGTGGAGATCGAGGCCCTCGTGCCGTACACCCACGGCAAGCTGGTCGCCCGTGCGCACGACGAGGGCGAGGTGATCTCCGAGGAGCACACCCCGGAGGGCACGCTGCTCAAGGTGCGGGTGCACGAGGAGCTGGCGGCGGAGTTCGCGCCGTACGTTCCCACCCCGGCCGGCTGACCCGGACCGCGGACATGTGACGAGGGCCCGCCCCCTGCCGAGCGCAGGGGGCGGGCCCTCGTCGCGTCCGGCTCAGCGGCCGCCGTAGGTCCTGCTCATGTTCTGGTACAGCGCCTCGGCGTCCGCGCCGAGCCGCGGGCCGGCGAGCCAGGTGTGGTCCAGCGGGCCGATCGAGGTGTTGGACACCAGCATCGTCTCGCCGCCGGCCACCCGGAACCAGCCGCCGCCGGACGAGCCGCCGGTCATGGTGCAGCCGATGCGGTACATGTCCGGCAGGTTCGGGGCGAGCGAGAAGCGGCCCGGGGTGTCCAGGCACTTGAACATCCGCAGCCCGTTGTACGGCGGCGCGGCCGGGTAGCCCCAGGCGCCCGTCGTGCCCGCCTCCGCGGCGGTCGGGCCGGAGAAGTCCACGTCGAGCGCGGCGCCGACGGTCTCCTCCAGGGACTGCGAGCCCTGCTCCGGCCGCACGTGCAGCACGGCGTAGTCGTACGCCGCCCCGGCGCCGCCGCTCTCCGAGCCGCCCTGGATCCAGCCGTTCGAGGTCGACGCCCAGTCCGCCCACCAGTTGCCGTACGGGGCGATCTCGGAGGGGTCCGCGCCGCTCAGCTCCGCCTCGGACCGGCCGTGGTCGTTGTAGGCCGGGACGAAGACGATGTTGCGGTACCAGCCGCCGTTCGCGCCCGCGTGCACACAGTGCCCGGCGGTCCACACGAGGTTGGACCTGCCCGGGTGGTTGACGTCCTTGATCACCGTGCCGGAGCAGACGGCCGGGCCCTCGGGGGAGTCGAAGAACACCTTCCCGACCGGGGCGGCGTTCTCGTGGTACGGCGTCTTCTCCGCGACCGCGGTCACGGGCGCCGGCTCCGGATCGCTCAGCCCCTGGGCTACGGAGGCGTCCTTGGTGGTGACCGTCTTCTCGGCCTCCTCGGCGGAGTGCATCCGCTCCGGCTTCCAGAGGCCCTCGATGACCGGGTTGACGAAGTCCCGCGCCTCGCGCAGCCACTCGTCCTTGTCCCAGTCCTTCCAGCCGCCGTCCCGCCAGCGGTCCACGTCGATGCCGTGGTCCTTCAGACGGTCGGCGAGGTCGGCCGGGACGCGGACCTCGCCGCCCGCGTCGTCCCCGGCCCGGCTCGCCGTGGCGTCGGGCCGGTCGGTCGCCTTGTTCTCCGCCGACCCGCCGCAGGCGGTCGCGGTGAGCGCCAGCACGGCGAGCAGCGCGCTCGCGGCGAGGGCGGTCCGCCGCCCGCGCCGGCGCGGGACGGACGTGGAGGAAGTACGCATGCTGTGGTGACCCCCGTCACTACTCAGAGTTCGTGTGCCGCTGCTCCGGTGTTCCGTCGTCCGCCCCGGGTGCGCGACGCCACCCGGGACGGACGGTCCGGTCACCGGCCGGCGAACTTCTCACTGACCGCGTCGTAGACGCCCTTGGCCTCCTTGCCGAGCCGCGGCCCGGCCAGCCAGCCGGTCGTCACCGGGCCGATGGAGGTGTTGGAGACCAGCGCCGGCTTGCCGTCCTGGCCGGCCGCGATCCAGCCGCCGCCGGAGGAACCGGCGGTCATGCTGCACCCGATGCGGTACATCGTCGGGTCGTTCGCGGTCAGCGACAGCCGGCCCGGCTTGTCCTCGCAGGAGTACAGGGACTGCCCGTCGTACGGCGGGGCGGCCGGGTAGCCGATCGCCGTCATCTCCTCGATCTTCGGCACGGCGGGCGCGTCGAAGTCCACCGGCAGGGCCGAACCGACGGTCTCCTCCAGCGACTTGCCGTCGCCACCCTTCTCCGGCGTCACATGGATGACGGCGAAGTCGTACGAGGCGCCGTCACCGCCCGTCGCACCGCCCTGCTCGATCCACTGGTCCGAGGTCTGCGCCCAGTCACCCCACCAGACACCGTACGGAGCGACCTCCTCCTTGGGGGCGTCCGCGATCTCCTCCGCCGACATGCCCGAGTCGTTGTACGACGGCACGAAGGCGATGTTGCGGTACCAGCCGCCCTTCTTGCCCGCGTGCACGCAGTGGCCCGCCGTCCACACCATGTTGGACTTGCCGGGATTGGCCGGGTCCTCGACCACCGTCGCGGAGCAGACCATCGTGCCCTTGGGGGAGTCGAAGAAGACCTTCCCCGCGGTGGGCGCGTTCTCGTGGTACGACGGCGGCACGGCCTTCGCCTGCACCGGCTCCGGGGTCGGGTCGGTGACGCCCTGGTCGCCGGAGATGTCGTTCTCGTCCACCTCGGGCTGGTCGGGCTCGTCGGCGTCCCGCATGCGGTCCGGGTCCCACAGGTCCTCGATGATCGGGTTGACGAAGTCCTGCGCCTCACGCAGCCATGTGTCCTTGTCCCAGTTCTTCCAGGCGCCGTCCCGCCACTTGTCGAGGTCGATCCCGTGCTCCTTGAGCCGGTCGGCGATGTCGTCCGGGATCCTGAGCTTGCCGTCGTCGGCGGCGGCCGTCGCGGAGGCGTCCGCGCTCGCGTCGGTGTCGCCCGACTCGCACGCGGTGGTGGTCAGGGCGAGCGCGGAGGCGAGGGCAACTGCCGCCAGCACGGGGGAGGTTCTGCGCGACCGTCCCCTCTCGCGGCGGGCGGTGGACGACGGCCATATGGATCGCATGATCTGAACTCCCCCTGGAATGAACGATGGTGGTACGACGCCCGTCTTCACATCCGACCCGGACGAGTCGCTCTGCTGCTCCGACGGCTTGGGACAACGGCACCACACACTAGGCGTTCGCCGTGGGGGACGTCCGACGGAACGGCAACGGTTCGGCTACAAGGCGTCTGACCTGGCCGGTCGTGCGCGGACCGCTCGTCGAGCGGCGGCGCGCGGGCGCGGGGCGTGGGGCGTGGAGGCGGCGGCGGTCCTTTCGCGCGTCGCGCGCGGGGGCGGTGCTTCGGGCGCGGGGCGCCGGGCGCCGCGGTCGCGTCGGCGTGGTCGCACGTTTGTCGGTGGGGGGCCGTAGGGTTGGTCGCGCTATGACACAGCCCTCACTCCCCGAACTCCTCCATGCTGCCGTCACTGCCGTCGGCGGCACGGAGCGCCCCGGTCAGGTGGCCATGGCCGAAGCCGTCGCCGAAGCGATCGACGACGGCGCCCATCTGCTGGTCCAGGCCGGCACCGGCACCGGTAAGTCCCTGGGCTACCTGGTGCCCGCGCTCGCGCACGGAGAGAGGGTCGTCGTGGCGACGGCCACCCTGGCGCTCCAGCGCCAGCTGGTGGAGCGGGACCTTCCGCGCACGGTGGAGGCGCTGCATCCGCTGCTGCGCCGGCGCCCGGAGTTCGCCATGCTCAAGGGCCGGTCGAACTACCTGTGCCTGCACCGGCTGCACGAGGGCGTCCCGCAGGACGAGGAGGAGGGCCTCTTCGACCAGTTCGAGGCGGCCGCGCCCACCAGCAAGCTGGGCCAGGACCTGCTGCGGCTGCGCGACTGGTCCGACGAGACGGAGACCGGCGACCGGGACGACCTCACGCCGGGCGTGTCCGACCGGGCGTGGTCGCAGGTGTCGGTGTCCTCACGGGAGTGCCTGGGCGCCACGAAGTGCGCGTACGGCGCGGAGTGCTTCGCTGAGGCGGCCCGCGAGCGCGCCAAGCTGGCCGAGGTGATCGTCACCAATCACGCGCTGCTCGCCATCGACGCCATCGAGGGCGCGCCGGTGCTGCCGCAGCACGAGGTGCTGATCGTGGACGAGGCGCACGAGCTGGTCTCCCGGGTGACCGGGGTGGCCACCGGCGAGCTCACCCCGGGGCAGGTGAACCGCGCGGTGCGGCGCGCGGCGAAGCTGGTGAACGAGAAGGCGGCCGACCAGCTGCAGACGGCCGCCGAGGGCTTCGAGCGGCTGATGGAGCTCGCCCTGCCCGGCCGGCTGGAGGAGATCCCGGAGGACCTCGGCTACGCGCTGATGGCGCTGCGCGACGCGTGCCGCACGGTGATCTCCGCGATCGGCTCCACCCGCGACAAGTCGGTCCAGGACGAGGACGCGGTCCGCAAGCAGGCGCTGGCCTCGGTGGAGAGCGTCCACGACGTGGCGGAGCGGATCACCAACGGCAGCGAGTGGGACGTCGTCTGGTACGAGCGGCACGAGCCCCGCGGCGGAGCCGCATATCGGCACAGTGGGGCCTCGCTGCGGGTCGCGCCCATGTCGGTCTCGGGGCTGCTGCGCGAGAAGCTGTTCACCGACCGCTCGGTCGTGCTGACGTCCGCCACGCTGAAGCTGGGCGGCGACTTCAACGGCGTGGGGGCGTCCCTGGGACTCGGCCCCGAGGGCGCCGAGGGGGACGACCTCCCGCAGTGGAAGGGCGTGGACGTCGGCTCGCCCTTCGACTACCCCAGGCAGGGCATCCTGTACGTCGCCAAGCACCTGGCCCGCCCGGCCAGGGACGGCGACCGCAAGGACATGCTGGACGAGCTCACGGAGCTGATCCAGGCGGCCGGGGGCCGCACGCTGGGGCTGTTCTCGTCGATGCGGGGGGCCCAGCTCGCGGCGGAGGAGCTGCGGTCGCGGATCCCGGAGTACCCGATCCTCCTCCAGGGCGAGGAGACGCTCGGCGAGCTGATCAAGAACTTCGCGGCGGACCCGCGGACGTGCCTCTTCGGCACGCTGTCGCTGTGGCAGGGCGTGGACGTCCCCGGACCGAGCTGCCAGCTGGTGGTCATGGACAAGATTCCCTTCCCGCGTCCGGACGACCCTCTGATGAGCGCCCGCCAGAAGGCCGTGGAGGATGCGGGCGGCAACGGCTTCATGGCGGTCGCCGCGACGCACGCGGCGCTGCTGATGGCCCAGGGAGCGGGCCGCCTGGTCCGCGCCTCGGGCGACCGCGGCGTGGTCGCGGTCCTCGACCCCCGTCTGGCGACGGCCCGCTACGGCAGCTATCTGAAGGCCTCGATGCCGGACTTCTGGTACACGACGGACCGCAACCAGGTGCGCAAGTCCCTCGCGGCGATCGACGCGGCGGCGAAGCAGACGGAGGCCGCGGCGACGGAGTAGGAAGGGGGCCGCCGGGTTGCGGGCGGGGCCCTGGGTGCGTCGGCCGAGCCGCAGGACCCGCGTGCGGGCGCGACGCCCCGGCCCCGGCCCGGCGGCTGGAGTGTCTCGGCGCCGTCCCTGCGGGGCGGCGCACGGCGTCCGGGCAAGCGTCGTGAGCCGCGCCCAGGGGCGGCGCGGCAGATGCAGCCCGTTGCAGAGGCCCAGGGCGCCACTCAGGGCTCCCGGAGGCAGTACAGGACCCCGGAACCGGCGCAGGGGTTCCGGGGTCCGGTCGGGGGCGGGGCGGGCCTGGGGGGCCCGGCGTCCCGTCGGGGTCAGACGCGGCGGAGGACGGCCACCACCTTGCCGAGGATCGTCGCGTCGTCGCCGGGGATCGGCTCGTAGGCCGCGTTGTGCGGGAGCAGCCAGACATGGCCGTCCTCCCGCTTGAACCGCTTCACGGTCGCCTCGCCGTCGAGCATCGCCGCCACGATGTCGCCGTTCTCGGCGACCGGCTGGCGACGGACCGTGACCCAGTCGCCGTCGCAGATCGCGGCCTCGATCATGGAGTCACCCACGACCTTCAGTACGAACAGCTCACCGTCGCCGACGAGCTGCCGCGGCAGCGGGAAGACGTCCTCGACGGACTCCTCCGCGAGGATCGGGCCACCGGCGGCGATCCGGCCGACCAGCGGCACGTAGGACGCGGCGGGCTTGCCGGCGGTGTCCGTCGGCTGCACGGACGCGGCCTGGTCGGACCCCCGCACCTCGTACGCGCGCGGACGGTGGGGGTCACGGCGCAGGAATCCCTTGCGCTCCAGCGCCATGAGCTGGTGGGCGACGGAGGAGGTGCTGGACAGCCCGACCGCCTGGCCGATCTCCCGCATGGACGGCGGGTATCCGCGCCGCTGCACCGAGTCCCTGATGACCTCGATGACCCGGCGCTGGCGGTCGGTGAGTCCGGAGCTGTCGGCCCGGATGCCGGGAGGTCGGCCCGGCAGGGAGCGCTTGTGCGCCTCGGGATTCGTGGCTTCGTTCATCGCATGCACCGGCTCGATGCGGCCCTGGGAGCGGTCCTGGGCGGTGATGGCGGCACTGTCTGCGGTGGTGGTCACGTCGGCCCCTCTCGATGGTCTCCCTGCAGCACAACGGTAGATGCTTTCGAAAGGTTGCGCCAAACACACGTTCGAGTGAAAAATCGCGAATTGCGGCACGCGTTCTTTCGTCGAGGTGTATTGGTCGCCGCACTTCCTGCCGGACAAACGGGCCATTTGTTGTACTCTTCACCGCCGAGGTCTCCGCCGGAGCGGCGGCCTCGCGGCGTGCGGACTCAGTCTGCCATCGTGGGCCCCCGTGCGCGTGAAGCGGCCCCGTCCTTCGTCGGAGCGGCACGCCCCCTCCTCGCCTCCGGCACGTCTTCTCCTCGACGGGGACGGCGTCCGAGCCCGCGACGGGCAGGTCTCCGGGCGGCTCACGCGCAGACTTCCAGGCCCGTCTTCCCGTTCCGGCGCGCGACACGCGTGGCACTCTCGATGTATGAGCCAATCCCCACATCTAGTGGTTGGATTGCGACAGCAGCCCAGAAGTTGTGGTCCCCCCGGTCTCCGAGGGCTCCGCGATCGCCTATGCTGGTGCTGCTTCGTGAGGCCCCTGAGGCCTGGCGAGGCCATTGAGTCTGCTGTGAGGAGGGTTGGGATCCATGCACTGCCCCTTCTGCAGGCACCCCGACAGCCGTGTCGTCGACAGCCGTACGACCGACGACGGCACGTCGATCCGCAGGCGCCGCCAGTGCCCGGACTGCTCCCGTCGATTCACGACCGTGGAGACGTGTTCGCTCATGGTGGTCAAGCGGTCGGGAGTCACCGAGCCGTTCAGCCGCACCAAGATCATCAACGGTGTGCGCAAGGCGTGCCAGGGACGGCCCGTCACCGAGGACGCCCTCGCCCAACTCGGCCAGCGGGTCGAGGAAGCGGTGCGGGCCACCGGGAGCGCCGAGCTGACCACCCACGACGTGGGGCTGGCCATACTCGGCCCGTTGCAGGAACTCGACCTCGTGGCCTACCTGCGGTTCGCGTCCGTGTACCGGGCGTTCGACTCGCTGGAGGACTTCGAGGCCGCGATCGCGGAACTCAGGCGGGCGGAGCGGCCCGCCGAGGGCGACGGGGGCGGCGACGGGGCCGCCCCGGGGAGCCAGGAAGACGACAGCGGACAGGAGGGGACCGCGCAGGTCCCCGCGCCCGCTCCCGCCGCCGGCTGAGCGGCGGTCCGGCCCCGGAAGCGAGGGTCCGGGGACCGGTTCGGCCGGCGGCGAAGAAGACCTGCTGCGGGCAGGCGAGTGGGCGCCCGCAGCATCAGACAGAACACCATGCCACGGGAACATCGGGGCACTTCAGGGCGTTTTCGCCCGTATCAGGGAGGCGGCATGACAGAGACGGCGAGCGGTCCGGCACGTAGTTCCCGAGCCAAGGCGAGCAAGCCCGGCAAGGGACTGCGCGTCGAGCGCATTCACACCACCCCGGGGGTCCACCCGTACGACGAGGTGGCCTGGGAGCGCCGTGACGTCGTCATGACCAACTGGCGCGACGGCTCGGTCAACTTCGAGCAGCGCGGCGTGGAGTTCCCCGACTTCTGGTCGGTGAACGCGGTCAACATCGTCACCAGCAAGTACTTCCGGGGCGCCGTCGGCACCCCGCAGCGCGAGACCAGCCTCAGGCAGCTGATCGACCGCATCGTGAAGACGTACCGGAAGGCCGGCGAGGACAACAAGTACTTCGCCTCGCCCGCCGACGCCGAGATCTTCGAGCACGAGCTGGCCTACGCCCTCCTGCACCAGATCTTCAGCTTCAACAGCCCCGTGTGGTTCAACGTGGGCACGCCCCAGCCGCAGCAGGTCAGCGCCTGCTTCATCCTGTCCGTCGACGACTCCATGGAGTCGATCCTCGACTGGTACAAGGAAGAGGGCATGATCTTCAAGGGCGGCTCCGGCGCCGGCCTGAACCTCTCCCGCATCCGCTCCTCCAAGGAGCTGCTCTCCTCCGGCGGCAACGCCTCCGGCCCGGTCTCCTTCATGCGCGGCGCCGACGCCTCCGCCGGCACCATCAAGTCCGGTGGCGCCACCCGCCGCGCGGCGAAGATGGTCGTGCTCGACGTCGACCACCCCGACATCGAGGACTTCATCGAGACCAAGGTGAAGGAGGAGGAGAAGATCCGTGTCCTGCGCGACGCGGGCTTCGACATGGACCTGGGCGGCGACGACATCGCGTCCGTCCAGTACCAGAACGCCAACAACTCCGTGCGCGTCAACGACGAGTTCATGGAGGCCGTCGAGAAGGGCGGCAAGTTCGGCCTGCGTGCCCGCATGACCGGCGAGGTCATCGAGGAGGTCGACGCCAAGGCGCTCTTCCGCAAGATCGCCGAGGCCGCGTGGGCCTGCGCCGACCCGGGCATCCAGTACGACGGCGTCATCAACCACTGGCACACCTGCCCCGAGTCCGGCCGGATCACCGCGTCGAACCCGTGCAGCGAGTACATGCACCTGGACAACACGTCCTGCAACCTGGCCTCGCTGAACCTGATGAAGTTCCTCAAGGACGACGGCAAGGGCAACCAGTCGTTCGAGACCGAGCGCTTCCAGAAGGTCGTCGAGCTGGTCATCACCGCGATGGACATCTCGATCTGCTTCGCGGACTTCCCGACCCAGAAGATCGGCGAGAACACCCGCGCCTTCCGCCAGCTCGGCATCGGCTACGCCAACCTGGGCGCCCTGCTGATGGCCACGGGTCACGCCTACGACTCCGACGGCGGCCGCTCCCTCGCCGGGTCCATCACCTCCCTGATGACCGGCACCGCCTACCGCCGCTCCGCCGAACTCGCCGCGATCGTCGGCCCGTACGACGGCTACGCCCGCAACGCCGACGCCCACAAGCGCGTCATGAAGCAGCACTCCGACGCCAACGGCACCGCCGTGCGCATGGACGACCTGGACACCCCGGTGTGGGCCGCCGCCACCGAGGCCTGGCAGGACGTCCTGCGCCTCGGCGAGAAGAACGGCTTCCGCAACGCCCAGGCCTCCGTGCTCGCCCCGACCGGCACCATCGGCCTGGCGATGTCCTGCGACACCACCGGTGTCGAGCCCGACCTCGCCCTGGTCAAGTTCAAGAAGCTGGTCGGCGGCGGCTCGATGCAGATCGTCAACGGCACCGTCCCGCAGGCCCTGCGCCGCCTGGGCTACCAGGAGGAGCAGATCGAGGCGATCGTCGCCTACATCGCCGAGCACGGCAATGTGATCGACGCCCCCGGCCTCAAGCCCGAGCACTACGAGGTGTTCGACTGCGCCATGGGCGAGCGCGCCATCTCCCCGATGGGCCACGTCCGCATGATGGCCGCGATCCAGCCCTGGATCTCCGGCGCCATCTCCAAGACGGTCAACATGCCGGAGACGGCGACCGTCGAGGAGGTCGAGGAGATCTACTTCGAGGCCTGGAAGCTGGGCGTCAAGGCGCTCGCCATCTACCGCGACAACTGCAAGGTCGGCCAGCCCCTCTCCGCCAAGACCAAGGAGAAGGAGAAGGCCGAGGTCACGGAGAAGGCCGAGGAGACGATCCGCGCCGCGGTCGAGAAGGTCGTCGAGTACCGCCCGGTCCGCAAGCGCCTCCCGAAGGGCCGTCCCGGCATCACCACCTCCTTCACGGTGGGCGGCGCCGAGGGCTACATGACCGCCAACTCCTACCCGGACGACGGTCTCGGCGAGGTCTTCCTGAAGATGTCCAAGCAGGGCTCGACGCTCGCCGGCATGATGGACGCCTTCTCCATCGCCGTCTCGGTGGGCCTCCAGTACGGCGTGCCGCTGGAGACGTACGTCTCGAAGTTCACCAACATGCGCTTCGAGCCGGCCGGCATGACGGACGACCCGGACGTGCGGATGGCGCAGTCGATCGTCGACTACATCTTCCGCCGCCTGGCGCTGGACTTCCTGCCGTTCGAGACGCGCTCCGCGCTCGGCATCCACTCCGCCGAGGAGCGCCAGCGTCACCTGGAGACCGGCTCGTACGAGCCGGCCGACGACGAGGTCGACGTCGAGGGCCTGGCCCAGTCGGCCCCGCGCGCCCAGGAGCTGAAGGCGGTCGCCGCGCCGAAGGCCGAGACCGAGGCGGCCAAGCCCGCCCCGCAGCAGGCCCACACCAGCGCCGAGCTGGTGGAGATGCAGCTGGGCATCCAGGCCGACGCCCCGCTGTGCTTCTCCTGCGGCACGAAGATGCAGCGCGCCGGCTCCTGCTACATCTGCGAGGGCTGCGGCTCGACCAGCGGCTGCAGCTGACGCCGACCCGCCCGGGCGCTGCCCGGCGGTGAGACGGTGAGGGCGGTGGTACCGGGAAACCGGTGCCACCGCCCTCGGGCGTCTCCGCCCCTGTCCGCGGGCTGCCTCGCAGCGTCAGGCCCGGCGGGCCGCTCCCATCTCACGGGTGAAGTCCACCGGGTCGCCGTCGAAGCCCTGCACGCCCGCCCGGAACTCCCAGGGGCCCGAGCCCTCCCGGACGAACTCCGCGACCGTGGCCGCCCTCGCCCCCAGCACCCCGCCGAAGTCGTCCTCCGCCAGCACGTCGTAGCCCTCGCGGATACGCAGCCCCGGGTTGCGCACCCCGGAGAACGTCCGCGGCGCCTGCTGCTGCTGGATGACGACCCCGACCAGCACGCGCGCGTAGCGCGGGTCCAGGCGGTCCAGCTCCAGCGTCATGACCTCGTCGTACCCGAACCCTTTGCCGTCCTGGCTGTCCCGGTTGAGCGTGATGGTGCCGTCGGGGGAGCGGCTGTCGAAGTGCACCACGTAGCCGGGGTCCCCGTGCGGGGCGTCCGCCGGATAGGGCGCGGCGACCAGATCGAGGTCGGTGGAGGGCTCTCCCGACGGACTCGGATCCCACCGCAGCGCGATCTCGACCTTCCGGATCCCCTTGCTGACGCCGTTCACCCGTTGTCCCCTTCCTCGTGACCGTCCTACCGGCGCACCCCAACTACCGCGAAACCACGGCAGATTGTCCATCCTGCCACGCGCGCGTTCCCGGGCGCCGGTATGCAGTCGACGCGAGGGCGACCAGGGCCGTACTCCCTGGCCTTACGATGGCGCGGTGCTGGTCAAGTGGATTCGCTGCACCGTGGTGGACCGTCGGGGGTTCGAGCGGGGACAGCGGAAGTGGGCGGGGCTTCTGGGGGAGCCGGGGTTTCGCGCGCAGGGCGGAGGCTGGAGCCGGGGACGGCAGGACGTGGCGCACATCTTCTCCTTCTGGGAGAGCCGCGCCTTCTACGACTCCTTCATGGCCCGGTCCCACGACCGGCTCGCCGCCTCCCAGGCGGGCACCTTCAAGAACGCCCAGGTCAGACTGTTCGACCACCGCTTCGACGTGAAGACCGGGTTCGAACCGCGCTTCACCGACGCCGACCTGATCAGGGTCGCGCTGTGCCGCGTCCACGAGGAGCGCGCCGAACACTTCGTGCTGATGCAGGAGAAGGTGTGGAACCCGGCGATGGCCGGCTCACCCGGCATGGTGCGGGGGCTGTTCGGCGAGGCGCCGGGCAACGAGTACCTGATCCTGTCCATGTGGCGGTCCGCCGCCGAACACGGCAAGTACCGGACCGAGCGCGTGGAGCGACTGACACTGCGGGCGCAGACCGAGGCGGACGTCGCGGCCCTCGCCGGCGACATCGTCGACATGGAGCCCGCCTGGACGGTGTGAGCACGCTCCCGTGGCCCGGTGCGCGAAGATGTGTGACAAATGCCGTACGGAACCCGCACGAGTGCCCGAAGCGCCCTCACCCGATCTAGGGTTTTGGACATGGCACGACCGCGGCGCATCGTCCTTGTCCGGCACGGTGAATCAACGGGCAATGTTGACGACACCGTTTATGAGCGCGTACCCGACCACGCCCTCGGTCTCACCGAGCGGGGCAGGAAGCAGGCAGAGGCGACGGGCGAGCGGCTCCGCGGCCTCTTCGGTCAGGAGCGGGTCAGCGTCTACGTGTCCCCGTACCGACGGACGCTCGAGACCCTGAACGCCTTCCATCTCGACCCGGACCTGATACGCGTCCGCGAGGAACCCCGGCTGCGCGAACAGGACTGGGGCAACTGGCAGGACCGCGAGGACGTCCGGCTGCAGAAGGCCTACCGGGACGCCTATGGCCACTTCTTCTACCGATTCGCCCAGGGCGAGTCCGGCGCCGACGTCTACGACCGCGTCGGCGGCTTCCTGGAGAGCCTGTTCCGCAGCTTCGAGGACCCGGACCACCCGCCGAACGTCCTCATCGTCACCCACGGTCTGGCCATGCGGCTGTTCTGCATGCGGTGGTTCCACTGGACCGTGGCGGAGTTCGAGTCGCTGTCCAACCCGGGGAACGCCGAGGTGAGGATGCTCGTCCTGGGCGAGAACGGGAAGTACGCCCTTGACCGGCCCTTCGACCGCTGGCGGGACCCGGAGCCCTACCCGATCACGGGATAGGCGGACCCGCCCGGAGACGGCGGTCAAGGGAGGGACGAAATGTGCTGGAGTCGGCGAGTGCCGGATGGGAGAGTTGCGAGGCGATGACCACTGATCGTTCCCCGGAGGCGCGGCTCGAGCGCGCGCTCGCGAGCCTGCGCGGTCTGTCGGTGGGGGATGCGCTCGGCTCGCAGTTCTTCGTGCCGGTGAACTACCCGCTGCTCAAGCGCCGTGAGCTGCCCGAAGGCCTCTGGCAGTGGACCGACGACACCGAGATGGCGTGCTCCGTCGTCACCGTCCTGGCCACGCACCACCGCATCGACCAGGACGCCCTGGCCCACTCCTTCGCCCACCGTCACGACTTCGACCGGGGGTACGGCCCCGCCGTCAACCGGCTGCTGCGCCTGGTCCGCGAGGGCGGCGACTGGCGCGAACTGGCCGCCGCCCTCTTCAACGGGCAGGGCTCGTGGGGCAACGGCGCCGCGATGCGCATCCCGCCCCTGGGCGCCTGGTACGCCGACGACCCCGAGCAGGCCACCCACCAGGCGGAGATCTCCGCCTATCCCACGCACCAGCACCGCGAGGCCGTGGTCGGCGCCATGGCCGTCGCCGCTGCTGCCGCCCTCACCGCCGCGCCGGACGGCCCGCCCGGCGCCGAGGACCTCCTCGACGGGGTCATCGCGCTGATCCCCGCGCGCAGCGCGGTCGGCGCGGGGCTGCGCCGGGCGCGCGACATGCTCGACTACGGCGACGCGGCCACCGTCGCGGCGGTCCTGGGCTGCGGACGGCGTACGACCGCGCATGACACCGTGCCCTTCGCGCTCTGGTCCGCCGCCCGCTCGCTGGGCGACTACGAGAACGCCTTCTGGACGACCGCGCAGGTGGGCGGGGACGTCGACACCACCTGCTCCATCGTGGGCGGAGTGGTCGCGGCGGGGCCTGCGGGGGCGCCGCCCGGGGCGTGGGTGGAGCGGGTGGAGCCGTTGCCGGAGTGGGTGACGCGGGCGGTCGAGGTCTGAGGCGTCCTCGTCGATCCAGCTTTTCAAAACTCTCCGTGCATAGTGGGAACTCTGTGTGACCGGCCGATCGTTCTCGGTGTGCCGGCTGCGGGCGGTGTGAGGTGTGGTGGGCCTTGCGGTTTCCGCAGAGGCTGACACGTGTCGGTGTGCTGCGGGCGCGTGCGGGAGTGCGTCGGGGGAGGAGTGCTGGATGACCGTGTGGGCGGGGGTGATGCTCGTGCTGTGCGCCGTGCTGCTGCCGTACGCCCGCCGACCCGGCGTCGCCCCGCCGACCCCCGTGAAGTCGGCCGGTGCGTCGCCGGGCCGGGCGCGTGCGGTGCTCCCCTCAGCCGATGCCGGGTCCCGCCGTACCGGACAGTGCCTCCAGGTCGCTCTTGCGGACCCGGATGACGAGCCAGGCGACCGCCAGGGCCAGCACCGCCATCGCGGCGGCCGGGACGAACGCCGAGGAGATGCCCTGCGCGAGCACCTCGTGCCCCCAGGGCGCCGGGAGCTGCTGGGTCTGGGCGAACGCCGCCTTCTGCTCCGCCGTCCCCTCCGCGAGGAAGGCGGGTACCTGCTTCTCCGCCTCGTCCCGGCTGGCCGTGCCGAACACCGTCGTCAGCAGTGCCAGGCCCACCGATCCGCCCACCTGCTGGGTCGCGTTGAGCAGACCGGAGGCGGCGCCGGCCTCGTGCTGGGCCACCCCGGAGACCGCGGTGAGCGTCAGTGTCACGAAGTTCAGGCCCATGCCGAAGCCGAAGACCAGCATCGGCCCGAGGATGCCGCTGACGTAGGAGCTGTCGGAGTCGATCAGCGTCTGCCAGGCCAGCCCGAGCGCGGCCAGCGTCGAGCCGATGATCATGAAGGGCTTGGGTCCGAACACGGGCAGGAACCGCTGCGAGATTCCCGCCCCGGCGGCGATCACGACCGTCACGGGCAGGAAGGCGAGACCGGCCTCGATCGGGGTGTAGCCGAGGACGTTCTGCACGAAGAGAACGATGTAGAAGAACATGCCGAACATCGCCGCGGCGAGGCTGAGCATGATCACGTACGTGCCCGAGCGGTTGCGGTCGGCGAACATCCGCAGCGGGGTGATCGGTTCCTTGGCGCGGGACTCGATGAGCGCGAAGCCCGCGAGCAGGATCGCCGAGGCGACGAAGGAGCCGATGGTGACGCTGTCGCTCCAGCCCTCCTCGGCCGCGCGGATGAAGCCGTAGACGAGCGTGGCCATACCGGCCGTCGAGGTCGCCGCACCCGCGATGTCGAAGCGTCCGGTGTGCCGTTCGGACTCGTTGATGTACATCGGCGTGAGGACGGCGATCAGCAGGCCGATGGGCACGTTGACGAAGAGCACCCACCGCCAGTCGAGCCACTCGGTCAGCATGCCGCCCGCGAGCAGTCCGATCGCGCCGCCGCCCGCCGAGACCGCGGCGAAGACGCCGAAGGCGCGGTTGCGTTCGGGGCCCTCCGGGAACGTGGTGGTGATGAGCGCCAGCGAGGTCGGCGAGGCGATCGCGCCGCCCACGCCCTGCAGGACGCGCGCCGCGAGGAGCTGCCAGGGCTCCTGGGCGAGCCCGCCGAGCAGGGAGGCCGCGGTGAAGAGCAGGATGCCGCTCATGAAGACGCGGCGCCGGCCGAGTATGTCGCCGGCCCGTCCGCCGAGGAGCAGCAGCCCGCCGAAGGTCAGGGTGTAGGCGCTGACCACCCAGGTGAGATCGGTGGTGCTGAACTGCAGGGCATTCTGGATGTGCGGGAGCGCGATGTTCACAATCGTCGCGTCGAGGACGACCATGAGTTGACAGGCCGCGATGACGGCGAGCGCGATGCCGGGGCGCCCTGGCCGGCGAGCCGCGCCCGGTTTTGGATCCTGGAGCAAAGGAGAGGTGGTCACTATGGGTCCCCCACGGAAGAATTAGTGAACGAGCGCGTTCACTGTTGCGTCCACCGTAGGAGCCTCCGACAGTGAACGCAAGCGTTCACTGAATGGCCGTCGTGTCGGCGCGTCCCCCTTCGGCGCCGTACGGCGGGTGCTTCATCCCCGAATGCCCGCTTCCTCTGCTCGTTGGAGAGAGTCAGATGGTTACTTCGAGCTGGGCTGCCGCCCAGGCTCAGACGGCCGCCTCACGCCGCCGCGGCGCCGTACTGGAACGCGCGATCCTCGAGGCCGCGCTGGAGCAGCTCAGCACGGTCGGCTGGAACGGCCTGACGATGGAGGGCGTCGCCGCGGGCGCCCAGACGGGGAAGGCGGCCGTCTACCGGCGCTGGCCCTCCAAGGAGGACCTCGTCGCCGACGCCTTGCGTGCCGCGCTGCCCGAGTTCCATGAGGCGCCGGACCTGGGGAGCGTGCGCGAAGACCTGTTGGAGCTGTGCCGCAGGGCCCGGGACGCCATGTTCTCCAAGCCGGGATGCGCCCTGCGCGCGGTCATTCACGAGTGCGACAGCAGCGAGGCCGAACGCTTCCACGCGGTGATCTTCAACGGCGTCGTGGAGCCGACCCTCACGATGCTCCGCGAGGTGGTCGAGCGCGGTATCGAACGGGGAGAGGTCCGTCCCGACGCGGCCAACGGATATGTCTTCGACGCCATTCCGGCCATGATGATGTACCGCTCGAAGATGTGCGGCAGCGAATGGTCGGACGTCGATCTGGAGCAGATGATCGACCAGTTGATGGTCCCGCTGCTGCGTCCGCACGCCTCCTGATCACGAGGCGGTGACGGTGGTGACCACAGTCCGGGATCCGGGGTGTCGCACGCCGGACCGGGCGGCGTACGCTAAGGGCGCCATGCCGTACGAACCACCTACTCACACCGTCGAGCGCTCACTCCGCGCCACGACCGGAGCGAAGATCGTTGCAGGTGTCGACGAGGTGGGGCGTGGTGCGTGGGCCGGCCCGGTCACCGTCTGCGCGGCGATCACCGGACTGCGCCGGCCCCCCGAGGGACTCACCGACTCCAAGCTCCTCACCGTCAAGCGCCGCACCGAACTCGCCGAGACGCTGCGGAGCTGGGTGACGTCGTACGCCCTGGGCCACGCGTCGCCCGAGGAGATCGACGACTTGGGCATGACCGCCGCGCTCAGGCTGGCGGCCGTCCGCGCCCTGGAGGGCCTGCCCGTCCGGCCCGACGCGGTCATCCTCGACGGCAAGCACGACTACCTCGGCTCGCCCTGGCGGGTCCGGACGGTCATCAAGGGTGACCAGTCGTGTGTGGCCGTGGCGGCGGCGTCGGTCATCGCCAAGGTCCAGCGCGACAAAATGATGGCCGAACTGGGCGCCGACCATGCAGACTTCGGTTTCGCGGACAACGCCGGGTATCCGTCCCCCGTGCACCGGGCCGCGTTGGAGGTCCGGGGACCCACCCCGTACCACCGGCTGTCGTGGGCGTATCTTGATGCGCTGCCCCAGTGGCGGCACCTCAAGAGGGCCCGCACCTGGGCGGAGGCGCGCGTCCCGGAGATCGAGGGCCAACTCGGATTCGACTTCTGACCGGACGCTCGCACTGATGTGCCACCCGGCGACGCCGGCCGCGCCACCGTTTGATAAAAATCAGCTCATGCCTCTCATTCCCGAGGAGCCTCAGATTCACGAGAGTGCCCAGGGTCCCCGCGCCACGCCGGCCAGTGGCCGTACCGCGCCGACCCCCCGTCCCGTACCCGGTCCCCGCCCCGCGGCGCCGTCGCGTCCCGGTCGTCCCGGCCCGCCGCGGCCGGCCCCTCCGGTCCAGCGCACCTCGCGTGACGCGGCCCCCGCTGCCAAGCCCGGCCCTTCGGCTTCGCCCGCTGCCGCCGACGGTCCGCAGATCCAGCTGATCCCGGCCTCCGTCGAAGGGGCGCTCGACGCCGCCGAGGAAGCCGTCGACCTGCTTCTGGACTCGGGCCGCGCCCCCGGCGACGTGCTGGTGATCACCACCGGTGAACCGCACCCGTGGGCCACCCACGAACTGTCCTTCGGTGAGGCGTCCTACTGGGCGCAGCACGACGCCCGTGACGACGTCTTCTACACGGACGCCCAGGTGGCGGACCGTGCCACGACCCGTCCCGTCGTGGTGGTCGCCGTCAACGGCGGCCCCGAGTCCGTGACCGCCTCCGCCCTGAAGACGGCCCACGCCCGGGCCGGCGCGCTGCTGATCGTCTGCGGGGACCCGCAGCGCATCAACTCCGTGCTGGGCGCCGGGGTCTGAGCCGACGCCACGGCGTCGTCCGGCACCCGGGCAGGGGCATCGCACGTGCGGGAACGCCGGCGGTCGCGGGGCCTCCCGCACCGCTGGCCGGTCGGTGTGCCCGGGGACGGGTGAGGCGCACGGTACTCGGGTGGTGAGGGCGCTCGGCGTTCGGGCGCGGCTCGTGGGTCCTCGAATGCGGCTCCGTGGGGCCTCGGGTTCTTCGGGGCGGACGGCTGGCGAGGTCTGCGTCGTCCGTGGTCGCTCGGTGGTGCCGCACCGGGGCATGCCGGTGCCACGGGCACAGGCGACGGACCGGCGCGGGCGAACGGCCCGACGTCAGCGGGCCGCCGCGCGCCGCAGCACGTCCGACGCGGCCCCGCCGGTGCGTGGAATCCGCGGCGGCGCCTCGGACAGGGCGACCGGCTCCGGCTCCGAACCGGCGCTGGGATGGCGGCCGCCCCGGCCCTCACCCAGAACCTGCCAGCCGTCACGGGTCAGCGTGATGTACGCACCGCAGCGCAGCCCGTGCAGGGTGCAGGCGTCCCGCAGCCCCCACATCCAGGCTCCGTCCTCCTCCGTCCATCGGGCGTCGCCCTCACGGCAGTAGAGCAGGACGGCGGTGCGCACCGGGGTGCGGCGCCTCAGGTCGTGCGGTATGACCCGGCGCAGCTGGGCCAGCAGCGCGTTGCGGTACAACCAGCCGTCGGCGGAGGCGGAGCGCCGCGTGAACGACGCGCTCGCCCGCAGGCGTTCGTCCGGGTCGAGTACGGCGACGACCGCGGTCGCCGGACCCGGACGGTGCCGGGCGTGCAGTCCGCTGACGACCTCGCGCGGACTGCGCAGCAGCGGGATTCCCGCGGCCGCCCACTCCGCAGGCTCGAGCACACGGTTGGCGGATGCGGCGGACGTCGACAGCGAAGCCGCCGAGGACGGAGCGAATCCGAAGGTCACGGTCCTCCCTTCGGCTACGCCCACACTGCGGGCGGGTCGGATTCGGGGGAGCGCGCACGCAACAGAGCCCTACCTGGTCGGCGGGCGAGCCGTGCGGGTGCGTCCCTCAATTCTTCCTGTCGAACTTGGATGCGGCAACGAGCAATTGGGACAGGGGACCGTTATCGGTGGATCCGCGGTTAATATCCCCACCTGCCGAATGCGGGTTCTCGCTCAGCCCTGTACGGCCAGTACCAGCGGCAGTACTCCCTGCGCACCCGACCGCCGCAGCAGCCGTGCCGCGACGGCGAGTGTCCATCCCGTCTCGGTGTAATCGTCCACCAGAAGCACCGGACCTCCGGCGCGCGCCAGTGCCTCCGCGAGCTCGGGCGGCACGGTCAGCGCGCCGGAGAGCGCCTTGAGCCGCTGGGCGCTATTACTGCGGGGGAGTTGATGCTGCTCGCCCGTGCTCTCCACCGTGCCGAGCAGCGGCAGCCGCCCGGTCTCGGCGATGTGCGCCCCGAGCGACTGGACGAGCCGCGGCCGTGTGCGCGAGGCGATGGTCACCACCCCGACCGGCCGGGGCCGGGCGTCGTCCACCCCCGGCGCCCAACCACCCGGTCCCTTGGCCCAGTCGGCGAGCACGCCCACCGCGGCCCGGGCGACGTCTTCGGGCACGGGTCCGTCCGGCGCCTGCGGTGCGAGCAGCGGACGCAGCCGGTTGCCCCAGCCGATGTCCGAGAGCCGGCCCAGGGCCCGTCCCTGCGCCGCCTGCTCCCCGGCCGGGATGCGGCCTTTCAGATCCACGCCGATCGCGGGGAGTCCGGTGGGCCACATGCGCCGGGGCTCCACCTCGACGCCGGCCCGGCCGAGGTCGGCGCGGGCCGCGTCGAGTGCCACGGCGGATGCCTCGGCCGTGTAGCGGGCGCCCGCGCAGTTGTCGCAGCGGCCGCAGGGCTTGGCGCCCTCGTCGTCCAACTGCCGTTGCAGGAACTCCATCCGGCAGTCCGTCGCCGACACGTAGTCCCGCATCGCCTGCTGTTCGGCCGCGCGCTGACGCGCCACCCACGCGTACCGCTCGGCGTCGTACGTCCAGGGCTGACCGGTCGCGATCCAGCCGCCCTTGACCCGCTTCACCGCCCCGTCCACGTCGAGCACCTTCAGCATCGTCTCCAGACGGGAGCGGCGCAGCTCCACGAGCGGTTCGAGCGCGGGGAGGGACAGAGGCCGTTCGGCGCGCGCCAGCACGTCGAGCGTGCGCCGCACCGTCTCCTCCGGGGGGAAGGCGAGCGAGGCGAAGTACTCCCAGATCGCCTCGTCCTCCTTGCCCGGAAGGAGCAGCACCTCCGCGTGCCGCACACCGCGGCCCGCGCGGCCGACCTGCTGGTAGTAGGAGATGGGGGAGGACGGTGACCCGAGGTGCACCACGAAGCCCAGGTCGGGCTTGTCGAACCCCATGCCGAGGGCGGAGGTGGCGACGAGCGCCTTCACCTTGTTGGCCAGCAGGTCCTCCTCGGCCTGCTGCCGGTCGGCGTTCTCCGTCCGCCCGGTGTACGAGGCGACGACATGTCCGCGCCGGCGCAGGAACGCGGTGACCTCCTCGGCCACGGCCACGGTCAGCGTGTAGATGATCCCCGACCCGGGGAGCTGGTCCAGGTGGTCGGCGAGCCAGGCCATGCGGTGCGCCGCGTCCGGAAGGCGCAGCACGCTCAGGCTGAGGCTCTCCCGGTCCAGCGGACCCCGCAGCACGAGCGCGTCCGAGGAACCGCCCGTGCCGAGCTGCTCGGCGACGTCGGCGGTCACCCGGGCATTGGCCGTGGCGGTGGTGGCGAGGACGGGCACCCCCTCCGGCAGATCGCTCAGCATCGTGCGCAGCCGCCGGTAGTCCGGGCGGAAGTCGTGGCCCCAGTCGGAGATGCAGTGCGCCTCGTCGACCACGAGCAGCCCGGTCGCGGCGGCCAGCCGGGGCAGCACCTGGTCGCGGAAGTCCGGGTTGTTCAGCCGCTCGGGACTGACCAGCAGCACATCCACGTCCCCCGCGTCGATCTCCGCACGGATGGCGTCCCACTCCTCGCTGTTGGAGGAGTTGATGGTCCGGGCGTGGACCCCGGCCCGGGCCGCGGCCTCGACCTGGTTGCGCATGAGCGCCAGGAGCGGGGAGACGATCACGGTCGGTCCGCTGCCCTGGGCCCTCAGCAGCGCGGTGGCCACGAAGTACACCGCGGACTTGCCCCAGCCCGTGCGCTGGACGACCAGGGCCCGGCGCTTCTCGGCGACCAGCGCCTCGATCGCCCGCCACTGGTCGTCGCGCAGCCGTGCGGTGCCCGTGTCGTCGCCGACGAGACGGGCGAGCACCGCGTCGGCGGCCGTCCGGAGATCCGTGTTGCTCGTGTGCTCCATGGGTCCCATACAACAGGACGGCGCCGACATCGGCTCCGGGCTGTGGACAAAGGCCGGCCTGCGGCGACGGCCGTGACATGGGCCTGATCGGACTTATCCACAAGACAACCGGAATGTCGCAATCTGCGAGAGGGTCGCGGCATGACGAACCACAGCGGGACGACCGGTCCCTCCGAGAACAGTGACATCCCGATCCAGGGCGGGCGCGACGCGGCGGAGCCGCGGCGGAAAGCGGCCGCGGCTCGTACCGAAACCCCCGTGCCGGTGAGCCGGGAGGGCCGCCCTCCGCTCCCGCCGGACCTGTCCTGCACCGCGTACGAGAGCCACGGCGACCCGCAGCAGGTGACGCTGCGCACCCCGGCCGAGCTCGCCGACGCCGTGCCCTACCTCCTCGGGTACCGCCCGGAGGACAGCATGGTCCTCGTCTCCCTGCACGACACCGGAGGCCGGGGCAGGTTCGGCGGCCGGGCCCGGCTCGGCATCCCCGCCGACCCCGGCGACTGGCCCTCGGCCGCCCGGCAGCTGGCCCAGGGCCTGGTGGCCGGCTGTGAGCGCCGAGGCTCGCGGCCCGAGCAGATGGTCGTCTTCCTGTGCCAGGAGCCGGGACGGGGCGAGACCGGCTGGCAGGTCAAGGAGCGGCTGGGGCCGCTGGCCCACGCCCTGCGACTGGAGAGCGGAGCCCTGGACGTCCCGGTGGTCGAAGCCCTCTGCGTCTCCGACGGCCGCTTCTGGTCGTACTGCTGCGACGACCAGACCTGCTGCCCGGCCGAAGGGACGCCGATGGGTCTGCCCGGTACGTCCGTACTGGCCGCCGCGGCCGCCTACGCCGGGCTCCAGGTCCGCGGCTCCCTGCGTGAGCTGCATGCCCGGCTCCAGCCCTGGGAGACCTCCGCCGCCCACGACCAGCGCCGCGCACTGGACGAGGCCGGGCTGAAGCTGCTGCCCCGGATCGTCGACGCGGAGGCCCGGAAGATCGTCGCCGACGAGACGCTGGAACTGGCCGAGCGTCTCATGCGCCGCCTCGCCGACGCGCCACCCGTCTCCGGCACACTCCCGGCGGACCTGCGCGACGACGAACTGGTCGGGTACGACGAGGCGGCCATGGTGCTCCTCGGCCTCCAGGACCGCACCACCCGCGACCGCGCCGCCGCGTGGATGGAGGGCGACGAGGCGGCCCCGGCCCTCCGCCTGTGGCGCACCTTGGCACGCCGCTGCGTCGGCCCGTACGGGGAGTACGCCGCCGCGCCCCTCACCCTCGCCGGGTGGGTCGCCTGGTCCTCCGGTGACGAACTGGAGGCCCGGGAGGCACTGGCGATGGCGCTCGGGGCCGACCCGGACTATCTCTTCGCGCGTCTGCTGCACCAGGCGTGCAACGAGGGGCTCGACCCGGAGTCGATCCGCCGCTGCCTGCGAGGCGAGGGAGAGGGCGAGGGGAGCGAGACGGCCCGGCCCGCGGATGAGGGCGAGGACTTCCGCCCGGCCGAGGCGGGCGAGGCGCCCGGCCAGGACAGGGGCGAGGCACCCGGCCTCGACGGGAGCGAGACGCACGGTCATGACGCGGAGCCCGCGCCTCGAAGGCGCCGGATGCGGGCGGCCGTCCGCGAGGGGCGGTCCGCTCCCCGGGGAAGCGCCGCGACCGGACGGGTGCCACGCCCGCGCATGTCACCGGGCGGGGCCCGGCCCAAAGGCGCCACCCACCCCGGCGCCGCGAGCCGACGCGGGCAACGCCAGGAGAGCACGCGCCCCGCGTCACCCGGGAAGCAGGCTGACGAGTAGGGGAGATGCCTCCGCGGGAGGAGATCGGCCCGCGATCCGGCCGGTGAAGGGAGTGTTTATCGTCAGGCAGACGACTATGATCGCCGCATGCCCTACGACCCGTCAGCCTTTCCGCCTTTCGCCGTCACCGTGGACCTGGTCGTGCTCACCGTGCGACGTCACGCTCTGTGTGCACTGGCGGTGCGCAGGGGCGAGCCCCCGTTCCAGGGGCGCTGGGCACTCCCCGGAGGGTTCGTACGGGCCGACGAGGATCTGGCGCAGGCGGCGGCGCGGGAGCTGGTCGAGGAGACGGGGCTGCGGGTTCATGATCCGGCCATCCCCGCCCAGGATCACGGCGCCCATCTCGAGCAGCTGGCCACGTACGGGGACCCCAAGCGTGACCCGCGCATGCGGGTGGTCAGCGTCGCGCACCTCGCCCTCGCCCCGGACCTGCCGGCACCCAGGGCGGGCGGCGACGCCAGCAACGCGCGCTGGGCGCCCGTGGACGAGCTGCTGGAGCAGGGCGGTTACGGCAGGGACGGCGAGCCGGTGGCGCCGCTCGCCTTCGACCACGCGCAGATCCTCTCGGACGGGGTGGAGCGCGCCCGCTCCAAGATCGAGTACTCCTCGCTGGCGACGGCGTTCTGCCCGCCGGAGTTCACCGTCGGTGAACTGCGCCGGGTCTACGAGGCGGTCTGGGGCGTTGCGCTCGACCCGCGCAACTTCCACCGCAAGGTGACGGGCACCCCGGGCTTCCTGGTGCCCACCGGCGGCACCACCACCCGGCAGGGCGGCCGTCCCGCCCAGCTCTTCCGGGCCGGCGGCGCCACCCTGCTCAACCCGCCCATGCTGCGCCCCGAGGTCTGACAGGGGAGAGACCGGCCCCGGGGCGCGGTTCCCAGACCCTTCTCCCTCCGTGCAACGGGCCCTGTGGTGCCCGAAAAACCCGATATGGCGCGCTATCTTGCATCGGGTGATCCAGGCCATCGGACTGACCAGCATTCCCCGCAAAGAGCAGCCGTCCGCCGTCGACAACGTGTCCTTCGAGGCGCACGCGGGCCGCGTCACCGCGTTGCTCGGGGCGCCGGGCGCGGGCAAGACGACGGTGTTGAGACTCATGCTCGAGCTCCAACGCGGGCGTGGGATCACCTACTTCAGAGGCCGCCCCCTGCACCGCATCGCGCACCCCGCGCACGAGGTCGGTGTGCTGCTGGGCGACGTGCCGGGGCACCCTGCCCGCTCGGTCCGCGGACACCTCCGCATGCTGTGCGCGGCCTCGGGGCTCCCGGCCCGGCGCGCCGACGAAGTGCTCGAAGCGGTGGGCCTGGTGAGCCTGCGCGACGAACGCCTCGGCACCCTGTCGCGCGGCATGGACCGCCGGCTGGGCCTGGCCTGCGCCCTCCTGTCGGACCCGCACACGCTCGTGCTCGACGACCCGGCGCGAGGGCTCGCGGTGGCGGAGCGGCGCTGGCTGTACGACATGCTGCGGGAACACGCGGCGCAGGGCGGGACGGTGCTGTGCGGTACGGCCGATCCCAAGGAGGCGGCGCGGTTCGCCGATCACGTGATCACGTTGGACGGCGGACGGATCGTCGCCGACCAGCGGGCCGCCGACTTCGCCCGCACCCGGCTGCGCCCCCGCGTCGCCGTCCGCAGCCCGCACGCCGCCCGCCTCTCCGTGCTGCTCGCCCAGCAGGCCCGCTCCACGCAGCGGTCCGTGGAGGTCGTACGGGAGGGAGGCAACCGCCTCTGCGTCTACGGAAGTACCTGTGCCGAGGTGGGGGAGACGGCCTTCCGGCACGGGATCGTCGTCCACCAACTGGCCGATGAGATCGGGGACATGGGGCCGGGGGCTGGTGCGGACGCGCAACCTCAGCAGGCTCCCGAGTCGCGGCCCTCGGCCGAAACCGGCCCTCAGCCTGGTCCCAACCCCAACCCCGAGCCCGAACCCGATCCCGAGTCCGAGCCCAACCCCGAACCCGAGCCGAACTCGGACCCGAACCCGAACCCTTGCCCGGAGCCCGAAGCCGCAGCAACTCCCGACCCCGACCCCGACCCCGACCCCGAGCCGGAGACCGCAACCCCCGCGCCCGCGTCGCCCGAGGCCGACCCCGCCGCATCAACCCCGCCTGAGTCGTCCCCAGACGCCCCCGACGACGACGCTTCCCAGGCGGCACCGCCACAACAACAACCCACAACCCCCCGCACCACCCCCCCTGCCCCCCGCCCCGCCACCGTCACTCTCCCGCCCTCTATCCTCGTCCGCCCCGCGCCCACCCCCCTGCGGCCCGTCCGCTACGAGATCCGGCGGGCCGCGGGGGTGGCCACGGGGTACATCGTCGGGGCCTGCGTTCTCGCGGTGTCCGCCCTCACCGCCGTACTGCTGGCCCGCATCGGCCACACCCCCCAGCCGCGACTGCTGGCCGCCTGGCCCGTGGAATTGCCGCTACCGCCCGCCGCGCTCGGGGCGGGTCTGCTCGGCGCGCTGGCGTTCGGCGACGAGTTCCGGCATCCCGCGCTCGCCGCGGACCGGGGGACCGTCCCGCGTAGGCTCGGCCTGCTGACCGCGAAGCTCTTCGTCGCCTCGCTGACCGCCCTCGCCCTGGCCGTGCTGACCGTCGGCTGCACCGCCGAACTGCTGTATCTCGTCTACGGGAGCGAACTCGTGGCGCTCCCGGCGGACTGGCCCGCTCTGACCGCCGGATGGCTCGCGCTAGTCACGGGATGTGCCTGGGCGGGGGTGCTGGCCGCGGGGGTCTTCCGGTCCACCACCGCCGGGCTCGCCGCGGTCGTCGCCGTGCCGCTTCTCGTCGTACCCGCCGTGCACAAGATCACGGAGGGTCCGTCGCTGCGCGGTCCGCGGCCGTTCGCCGGGCGGCTCGCGGACGGGCTGCCGCTGCGCCGGCCCTTCGGGGGCGAGCAGCACCTGGAGGCGCTGCTGCGGCTGCTGGCTCAACCGGTGGGCGGGGCCATGGCGTTGTCGGTGCTGGCGCTGCTGTGCGCGTACGCGTTCACGGGACTGCGGAGCCGAGTTCGATGACGACCGAATTTGTGGTTCTCGAGCTTTGTCTGATCGCAACTCCCCGAGAAAAGCTCATTTCTTTCCGATAAGGCGTCAATTGCGACGAGGTGAGCGATCACCCTTTCGTGTGCTTTTCACCAAAGACCTCAAGGGAGTTGGAACCGACGCCGACAAAGGATGCGTGAGTACCCTTGCGCACACCATGATGACCGCCGCCCGCTCCGCCGACTCCGGCCTCGCGACCCCGGGCGAACTCGACCGCTACCCCTACGCGGAGACGCCCGGCACCGACCGGGCCCCGGTGTGGGACGGCGGGGATCCGGAGCTGGGCCGCGTGGGCCGGCGGACCGCGGGCAGCCGCGGACGCGGGCTGCACGGACAACTGGTCCAGCAGCTGGGACAGATGATCGTTTCCGGTGACCTGGGCGCCGACCGCCCGCTGGTCCCCGAGGAGATCGGCCAGCGTTTCGAGGTGTCCCGTACCGTCGTCCGCGAGTCGCTCCGCGTCCTGGAGGCAAAGGGCCTGGTCAGCGCCCGGCCGAACGTGGGCACGCGGGTGCGTCCGGTCAGTGACTGGAATCTTCTCGACCCGGACATCATTGAGTGGCGGGCCTACGGACCGCAGCGGGACGACCAGCGCCGGGAGCTGAGCGAGCTGCGCTGGACGATCGAGCCGCTCGCCGCGCGCCTGGCGGCCGGACACGGCCGGGAGGACGTCCAGCAGCGGCTGACCGACATGGTGGAGATCATGGGGCACGCCCTCGGACAGGGTGACGCGCTGACCTTCGCCCGGGCCGACAACGAGTTCCACTCCCTGCTCATCCAGGTCGCCGGCAACCGCATGCTGGAGCACCTGTCCGGGATCGTCTCCGCCGCGCTGCAGGTGTCGGGCGGTCCGGTCACGGGCTGTGAGCGGCCGACCGAGGCCTCGCTGGCCCACCACGCCCGGATCGCCGACGCCCTCGCCGGCGGCGACGGCGCCGCGGCCGAGGCGGCCATGCGGCAACTTCTCACGGTCCACCCCGAGGTGGAGCGCGTGGTGCCCGCGCCGCGCGAGCACTGACCACGTTTCCCCTGACGGCGCGGTCCGGCCCGCCATCCCCTCCTGTGGCGGTGTCGCGTCCGTGAGCCGTCCCCCGTCGGACCCTGCGCAACCGTCGACGGTTGCGCAGGGTCCGACGGTACGAAACGACGAGACGACGGTACGAAGGACCGGTCGAAGCCCCGGGGCGGCGACCTCCTCACCCCTGGTGCACGCTTCTGTCCTCATCTGACAGGTTTTGACTGGCTGCGGGGTGTGACTCGGGCCACGCGGAATGGGCGTAACGCTCCTGGGAGGAACGCGATGACCTAAGAGGTGACAGCCGCGGAGGGAATACGGACGCCGTTCATGGCGCTGTGCATCTTCCCGGCCCCCGCCCGCGCCGTCGGCCCATCCCCAAGCCGGCGGTCGGCCCCTGTCCACTGTGGACGGGGCCGGAAGCCGTTTTCCAACGTTCCGAGAGGTTGTTCGTGTCGGCCAGCACATCCCGTACGCTCCCGCCGGAGATCGCCGAGTCCGTCTCTGTCATGGCGCTCATCGAGCGGGGAAAGGCTGAGGGGCAGATCGCCGGCGATGACGTGCGTCGGGCCTTCGAAGCTGACCAGATTCCGGCCACTCAGTGGAAGAACGTACTGCGCAGCCTCAACCAGATCCTCGAGGAAGAGGGTGTGACGCTGATGGTCAGTGCCGCAGAGCCCAAGCGCACCCGCAAGAGCGTCGCAGCGAAGAGTCCCGCCAAGCGCACCGCCACCAAGACCGTAGCGGCCAAGGCGGCGACCCCGCGGAAGGCCACCGCCGCCGCGGCCCCGGCCGCCGACGCAGCCGCCGAGGAGGAGGCGGCGCCCGAGAAGAAGGCGGCCGCGAAGAAGACCACGGCCAAGAAGACCGCCGCGAAGAAGACCACGGCCAAGAAGACCGCCGCGAAGAAGACCACGGCCAAGAAGGACGACGCCGAGCTGGTCGACGAGGAGGCCCTCGAGGAGACCAAGGTCGCGGACGAGCCCGAGGGCGCCGAGAGCGCCGGTTTTGTGCTGTCCGACGAGGACGAGGACGACGCGCCGGCCCAGCAGGTCGCCGCCGCGGGCGCCACCGCCGACCCGGTCAAGGACTACCTCAAGCAGATCGGCAAGGTCCCCCTGCTCAACGCCGAGCAGGAGGTCGAGCTGGCCAAGCGCATCGAGGCTGGCCTGTTCGCCGAGGACAAGCTGGCGAACTCCGACAAGCTGGCGCCGAAGCTCAAGCGTGAGCTGGAGATCATCGCGGAGGACGGCCGCCGGGCCAAGAACCACCTGCTGGAGGCCAACCTCCGTCTGGTGGTCTCCCTGGCCAAGCGCTACACCGGCCGCGGCATGCTCTTCCTGGACCTCATCCAGGAGGGCAACCTCGGTCTGATCCGCGCGGTCGAGAAGTTCGACTACACCAAGGGCTACAAGTTCTCCACGTACGCCACCTGGTGGATCCGTCAGGCGATCACCCGCGCCATGGCCGACCAGGCCCGCACCATCCGTATCCCGGTGCACATGGTCGAGGTCATCAACAAGCTCGCGCGCGTGCAGCGCCAGATGCTCCAGGACCTGGGCCGCGAGCCCACCCCGGAGGAGCTGGCCAAGGAGCTCGACATGACCCCGGAGAAGGTCATCGAGGTCCAGAAGTACGGCCGCGAGCCCATCTCCCTGCACACCCCGCTGGGCGAGGACGGCGACAGCGAGTTCGGTGACCTCATCGAGGACTCCGAGGCCGTCGTCCCGGCCGACGCCGTCAGCTTCACGCTGCTGCAGGAGCAGCTGCACTCCGTGCTCGACACCCTGTCGGAGCGCGAGGCGGGCGTCGTCTCGATGCGGTTCGGTCTCACCGACGGTCAGCCGAAGACCCTCGACGAGATCGGCAAGGTGTACGGCGTCACGCGTGAGCGGATCCGCCAGATCGAGTCGAAGACCATGTCGAAGCTGCGTCACCCGTCGCGTTCGCAGGTGCTGCGCGACTACCTCGACTAGGACGTCGCTCCGGCCGCGACGACCTGTCGTGCGCTGCCGTTCACGAAGGCCCGGCCCCCTGCGAGGGGCCGGGCCTTCGTGCTGTCGCGCGGGTGCGGGCACGGACCACTTCCCTCACTGTGGGTGTCCAAGGTTCACCCCAGTGTGAGGAGCGTGCATGCGACGTCGACTTGCCAGGGCCCTGGCCCGGCCGCTGACCCTCGTGGCCGCGGGGACCGTCATACCACTGGCCTCGGCCGCTCCGGTGGCCGCCGACAGCATCGTCGTCGGCGGCTTCCCCGTCGATGTGTCACAGAGCCCGTACACCGTGGCGCTCTCCAGCCGTGACCGGTTCGGCGGTGCGCGGGCGGGGCAGTTCTGCGGGGGCGTGGCGGTCGGCCGGACCACCGTGCTCACCGCCGCCCACTGCATGGACCCGGAGGTGCTCGGCGCCTCCCCGGAGCGGGTGAGCGACCTCAGAGTCATAGCGGGGCGTACCGAGCTGCTCTCGGACAGCGGCCAGGAGGTCGCCGTACGGAAGGTCTGGGTGAACCCGCACTACGACGGCGTCACCAACTCCGGCGACTTCGCCGTGCTCAGCCTGGCCGAGCCGCTCCCCGCGACCTCGGTCATAGGCATGGCCGGGGCGGGCGACCCGGCGTACCGCGCGGGCACGCCCGCCACGGTCTACGGCTGGGGGGACACCACCGGCTCCGGCAGCTACGCCGGGAGCCTGCACGGGGCGCGGGTACGGGTGCAGCCCGACGCGCAGTGCGAGAAGGCGTACTCCGGGGGCTCCAACGGCACCTACCGCGCCGAGACGATGCTGTGCGCGGGTGAGGTGGCCGGCGGCCGGGACGCCTGCCAGGGCGACAGCGGGGGGCCGCTGGTCGCCCAGGGGAGGCTCATAGGCCTGGTCTCCTGGGGAGCGGGCTGCGGCTGGGCAGGCAGCCCGGGGGTCTACACCCGCATCTCCGACGTCCTCGACACGCTGGGGTGGCCTGCGGCCTCGCAGGGCTGAGAGGGGCGCGGGCGGCTGGTGCGGGGCCTTGGCGGGGCTGGGCCCTCCACAACCCCCAGCGGGCCCGGCGCGGGGTGCGTGAGCAGCGCCTACGGCACCCTGAGCGCCACCCCGCCGACCCCGGCCGCCCTGCGCGCCCTCCGCGGCGCGTGCCGCCGACGTTCCGTGAGCCTTCTGCGGCGCGAGCTGCTCGCCAGCCCGACGGGCAGCACCCCGCGCGCTCTGTGGCGCGAGTCGCTGGTCACGTCCCGAGGGTCAGCCGCTCCCCGGGCACATTCTGCAGCGCAGCCGGCAATACGGAGCCCGTGGGCTCAGGGACGCGCTCTCACCCGCGCCGCGGGCACGCCCGACCTTCCCACCGCCTCGCACGCCCCGGAGCAGGACGCACCCGTACCCCTCCCCAGCGGCAGCGTGAACGCAGACGGGCGGCGTCCTCCGCAAGGGGAGGACGCCGCCCGTTCGCCGGCCTGTGCCGGACTGGCTGCTCGTCGTCGGACGCGAAGTGTCAGCTCTCCTCGTCAGGAGCGCCCTTCGGAGCGGTCAGCCGCTCCGTCTCGTCCTGTATCTCAGCGGCGATCTTCTTGAGTTCCGGCTCGAACTTGCGACCGTGGTGGGCGCAGAAGAGCAGTTCTCCACCGCTCAGCAGGACGACGCGCAGGTAAGCCTGGGCGCCGCAGCGGTCGCAGCGATCGGCGGCCGTCAGCGGGCTCGCGGGGGTCAGAACAGTAGTCACGTCGCCTCTTCTCTAGCTCGACGAGCTGTCGTACCAGGGTCAACATCCAACCAGCCCCAAAACGTTCCCGCTCGAGGCTTTTCCTCGAAAAAAACTTCGGGGCGGCCGGCTGTTGCCGGTTGGCGGCGAATGTGCCGTAGTGCGTGTCTCTGTGTCGTACGGATTCGCGTGGTCTCGGTGGTCGGCCCTCCCGGCTGGGTTGCCGGTTGTTCATGAGGACGTGCCCGGAGCCTAAATGGTTCATGCCTCGATGGGAACGTGATGTGTGCTTCACTCCATCGAGGGATCGAACACCCATGCGACCCTCGACTAGGGTGGGACCGAGACGAGGGTGGCGTTACAACGGCTCTACCAGGCCTCGGTACCCTCTCACCGGTGAACCAAGCCGCGCCCTTACCCACGAGGGCCCCATCTGAAATTCAGCGAGGAGCGAACCGCGTGACCGCCGAGACGTCCGTGCCGTCGTCCACAGCGCTGCTGGCAGGAGCAGACCGGGACGGTTCCAACTACACCGCGCGGCACCTGCTCGTCCTCGAGGGGCTCGAGGCCGTGCGCAAGCGCCCCGGTATGTACATCGGGTCCACGGACAGCCGTGGCCTGATGCACTGCCTCTGGGAGATCATCGACAACGCCGTGGACGAGGCCCTCGGCGGCTACTGCGACCACATCGAGGTCGTCCTCCACGACGACGGCTCGGTGGAGGTCAAGGACAACGGCCGCGGCATCCCGGTCGACGTCGAGCCCAAGACCGGCCTCTCCGGTGTCGAGGTCGTCATGACCAAGCTGCACGCCGGCGGAAAGTTCGGCGGCGGCTCCTACGCCGCCTCCGGCGGTCTGCACGGCGTCGGCGCCTCCGTGGTGAACGCCCTCTCCGCGCGTCTCGACGTGGAGGTCGACCGCGGGGGCCACACCCACGCGATCAGCTTCCGCCGCGGCGTCCCCGGCGCCTTCTCCGCCGTGGGGCCGGACGCGAAGTTCGAGCCCAAGAGCGGCCTGCGCAAGACCAAGAAGATCCCGAAGACCCGCAGCGGCACCCGCGTGCGCTACTGGGCCGACCGCCAGATCTTCCTCAAGGACGCCAAGCTCGCTCTGGACACCCTGCACCAGCGCGCCCGGCAGACCGCGTTCCTGGTGCCCGGCCTGACCATCGTCGTCCGCGACGAGTACGGGCTCGGCGAGGGCGGCAGCAAGGGTGAGGAGTCCTTCCGCTTCGACGGCGGCATCTCCGAGTTCTGCGAGTTCCTGGCCTCCGACCGGCCGGTCTGCGACACGCTCCGCTTCACTGGGCAGGGCTCCTTCAAGGAGACGGTCCCGGTCCTCGACGAGCACGGCCAGATGACGCCCACCGAGGTCATCCGCGAGCTCGGCGTCGACGTGGCGCTGCGCTGGGGCACCGGCTACGAGACGACCGTCAGGTCGTTCGTCAACATCATCGCCACCCCCAAGGGCGGCACCCATGTCGCGGGCTTCGAGCAGGCCGTCGCCAAGACGATGAACGAGGTCCTGCGGGCCAAGAAGATGCTGCGGGTGGCCGAGGACGACGTCGTGAAGGACGACGCTCTCGAAGGCCTCACCGCGGTGGTCACGGTCCGCCTTGCCGAACCTCAGTTCGAGGGTCAGACCAAGGAGGTGCTCGGCACCTCCGCCGCCCGCCGCATCGTGAACAACGTGGTGTCCAAGGAGCTCAAGGCGTTCCTGACCTCCACCAAGCGGGACGGCGCCCAGCAGGCCCGCGTGGTCATGGAGAAGGTCGTCGCCGCGGCCCGTACGCGCATCGCGGCGCGTCAGCACAAGGACGCGCAGCGTCGCAAGACGGCCCTGGAGTCCTCCTCGCTGCCGGCCAAGCTCGCCGACTGCCGCAGCGACGACGTCGACCGCAGCGAGCTGTTCATCGTCGAGGGCGACTCCGCGCTCGGCACGGCGAAGCTCGCCCGGAACTCCGAGTTCCAGGCCTTGCTGCCGATCCGCGGCAAGATCCTCAACGTGCAGAAGTCGTCCGTCACGGACATGCTCAAGAACGCCGAGTGCGGCGCGATCATCCAGGTCATAGGGGCCGGGTCCGGCCGGACCTTCGACATCGACGCGGCGCGCTACGGCAAGATCATCATGATGACCGACGCCGATGTGGACGGCTCCCACATCCGCACGCTGCTCCTGACCCTGTTCCACCGCTACATGCGGCCCATGGTCGAGGCCGGCCGGGTCTTCGCCGCGGTGCCGCCGCTGCACCGGATCGAGATCGTCCAGCCCAAGAAGGGCCAGGACAAGTACGTGTACACGTACTCGGACCGGGAGCTGCGGGACAAGCTCATGGAGCTGCAGAGCAAGGGCATCCGGTACAAGGACTCGATCCAGCGCTACAAGGGTCTCGGCGAGATGGACGCCGACCAGCTGGCCGAGACCACGATGGACCCGCGCCACCGCACCCTGCGCCGGATCAACCTCACCGACCTCGAGGCCGCCGAGCAGGTCTTCGACCTTCTCATGGGCAACGACGTGGCCCCGCGCAAGGAGTTCATCTCCAGTTCGGCGGCCACGCTGGACCGCTCCCGCATCGACGCCTAGGGTCTGTTGCGAAAGTGGATCTTGTTCGTTGATGATCATGTCCTGTGGGACGTGGGGATCTGACGAATGGCCAGTGGGCCCGGCTTGAGCCTCTGCTGCCGACGGGCATCAAGCCGGGCCGGCCGCAGGTGTGGACGCGGCGGCAGTTGATAGACGGGATACGGTGGCGGACCCGGACCGGTGCTCCGTGGCGGGACGTGCCCGAACGTTATGGGCCGTGGGACCGGGTCTATGACCTGTTCCGGCGCTGGCAGCGGGACGGCACCTGGGCGAGGATCCTCACCCAGCTCCAGGCCGAGGCGGACGCCAAGGGCCTGATCACCTGGGATGTCAACGTCGACTCCACCGTCTGCCGGGCCCACCAGCACGCCGCCGGAGCGGCGAAAAAGGGGACCTCCAGAAGGAGCCGCCCGGCGGGATCTTCGTCGAGCCGGCCGACCACGGCCTCGGACGCTCCCGCGGCGGACTGACCAGCAAGATCCACCTCGCGGTCGAGCAGGGGCAGAAGCCCTTGTCCGTGGTGATCACGGCCGGGCAGCGGGGCGACTCCCCGCAGTTCGAGCCGGTCCTGGAAGCCATCCGGGTTCCGCGGCTGGGACTGGGCAGGCCGCGCAAGCGTCCGGACCGGGTGCGGGCCGACAAGGCGTACGACTCCCGTGGCAATCGCTCCTACCTGCGCAGACGCGGGATCAAGGCCACCATCCCGGTTCCGGCGGACCGGGTCCGCAACCGCCTCAAGCGCGGATCGCGTGGCGGGCGGCCGCCGATGTTCGACAAGGACGACTACAAGCAGCGGCACGCGGTCGAGTGCGGGATCAACCGGCTCAAACGCCACCGGGCTGTCGCCACGAGGTACGACAAACTCGCCGTCCGCTACGAAGCGACCGTGCTGGTCGCAGCCATCAATGAATGGCTATGACCAGCACTTTCGCAACAGGCCCTAGGCGTGCTCGGCCTCAGGAGGGGCGCCGTCCCGGAGCGGGACGGCGCCCCTCCGGCCGTTCTCCGTGGCCGTCCTCCCCGGCGCCCGCACGCCCCGGTCACCTGATGGGGTGAAGCAGTACGGGAAGAAGAGTCAGAGAACTTCCCGTTCTGTCCATCCTTGGGCATGCAGCGAAGCAATGCGGGGGACGTGACCTACGACGATCCCTGGTACGACGCCCTGGCCTCGGGCTGGGGCGAATCGGCCGCGTCCGCGGCACTGCCGCCGGACCGGCCCGAGCCGGACGCCGCACCCGCGGCGGCGGCCGACATCTACCTCGAGGTGCAGCGCAGCGCGGCCTTCCAGGAAGTACGCCGCCGCTACCGGCGCTTCGTGGTCCCCGGAGCCGTCGCCTTCCTCCTCTGGTACGTCGCGTACGTCGTCACCGCCACCACCGTCCCCGGACTGATGGCGCGCCCCGTCGCGGGCGCGGTGAACGTCGGGATGGTGGCCGGTCTCGGCCAGTTCCTCACCACCTTCCTGCTCACCTGGGCCTACGTCCGCCACGCCCGGCTGCGGCGCGACCGCGCGGCGCTCGAACTGCGCTGGGACACCCAGGAGCTGGCGCGAGGCAGAGGCGGCGCGTCATGACGACCGACCACCGGACCACCGCCCTGCTGCTGTTCAGCGCGTTCGTGGCCGTCACCCTGGTCATCACCACCTGGGTGAGCCGCCACCGCCAGGGCTCCGCCGAGGAGTTCTACGCGGGCAACCGTCTCTTCTCGCCGATGGAGAACGGTTTTGCCATCGCCGGCGACTACATGTCGGCCGCCTCCTTCCTCGGCATCTCCGGCCTCATCGCCCTCGTCGGCTACGACGGGATGCTCTACTCGGTGGGCTTCCTCGTGGCCTGGCTGGTCGTGCTGTTCCTGGTCGCCGAACTGGTCCGCAACTGCGGCCGGTTCACACTCGCCGACGTGGTCGCCGCCCGGATGCGGGAGCGGCCGGTGCGCATCGCCGCCGGCACCTCCTCCGTCGCCGTCTCCGTGCTGTACCTGGTGGCGCAGATGGTCGGCGCGGGCAGCCTCGTCGCGCTGCTCCTCGGCGGCACCGGCGAGGCCGTGCAGGCCTGGACCGTGGTCGGCGTCGGCGCGCTCATGGTGATCTACGTGTCGCTCGGCGGCATGCGCGCCACCACCTGGATCCAAATCGTCAAGGCGGTCCTGCTGCTCGGCGGCACCGTGACCCTCACCGTCCTCGTCCTGCTGCGCTTCCACGGGGACGTCAACCGGCTGCTGCACACCGCCGCCGAACGCAGCGGCCACGGCGACGCGTTCCTCGCCCCCGGCCTCGCCTACGGCGGCGACTGGACCGCCCGCTTCGACTTCATCAGCCTCGGACTCGCCCTGGTGCTCGGCACGGCGGGCCTGCCGCACATCCTGTCCCGCTTCTACACCGTCCCCACCGCGCGCGCCGCCCGGCGGTCCGTGGTCTGGGCGATCGGACTCATCGGCGGCTTCTACCTGATGACCATCGTGCTCGGCTTCGGCGCCGCCGCCCTCATCGGCCCGGACGCCGTGCGCGCCTCGCACGCGTCGGGCAACACGGCGGTCCCGCTGCTCGCGCTCGACCTCGGCGGCGGCGCCGGCACCACCGGCGGAACGGTCCTCTTCGCGGTCGTCGCCGCGGTCGCCTTCGCCACCATCCTCGCCGTGGTCGCCGGGATCACGCTCGCCTCCTCGGCCTCCGTCGCCCACGACCTGTACGCCTCCCTGCGCCGCCCCGGCGGCAAGCCCCGCAGCGAGGTCGCCGTCGCACGCGTCGCCGCGGTCGGCATCGGCGTCGTCGCGATCGCCCTCGGCCTGCTGGCCCGCGACCTCAACGTCGCGTTCCTCGTCGGCCTCGCCTTCGCCGTCGCCGCGTCCGCGAACCTGCCCGTGCTGCTCTACTCGCTGTTCTGGCGCGGCTTCACCACCCGCGGCGCCGTGTGGTCCGTCTACGGCGGCCTGATCCCGGCGGTGGTGCTGGTGCTGCTGTCCCCGGTCGTGTCCGGCAGCCCCGACTCCCTCTTCCCCGGCGTCGACGTCCAGCTCTTCCCGCTGCAGAACCCGGGACTGGTCTCCATCCCGCTGGGCTTCCTCGCCGGCTGGCTCGGCACGGTCACCTCCGCCGAGGTCCCCGACGAGGCCCGCCACGCCGAGACCGAGGTGCGCTCACTGACCGGCGCGGGCGCGGCCTGACGGACGGCGCCGGCCGTCAGGAGACGTACAGCCGCCAACAGGGGACGTACGGCCGCCGACCGGAGACGTACGACGTCGGTATCCGTACGGAAGGGGGGCACGGTTCCTTCCCCCCGCCCTCACGAGCCGTGCCTCAGGCGCGGGTCGCCCACACGTAACGGTGTTCCGGGCGGCCCGCGTCCCCGTACCGCAGGGTCAGCGTGGCCCGTCCCGTGCGCTCCAGCAGCTTCAGATAGCGCTGGGCGGTCTGCCGGCTCACACCGGTGCGCTCGGCGATCTCCTGGGCCGACAGCGGCCCTTCGGCGGCCGTCAGTGCCCGGCGCACGAGGTCCGCCGTGGTGGGGGAGTGCCCCTTGGGCAGCTGCGGCTCGGTCGACTCGGACAGCGCGCCGAAGATGCGGTCCACCTCCGCCTGTTCCGCCTCGCCGCCGCCGTCCAGGGTGCGGCGCAGCCGCGCGTACGCCTCCAGCTTGCCCCGCAGCCCGGCGAAGGCGAACGGCTTGACCAGGTACTGCAGCGCGCCGTGCCGCATCGCCGCCTGCACCGTCGCCACGTCCCGGGCCGCCGTCACCATGATCACGTCGGCCTGATGGCCGCGCCGCCGCATCTCCCTCACGACGTCCAGCCCCGTCTCGTCGGGCAGATAGTGGTCCATGAGGACGAGATCCACCCGGGGAAGCGTCTCCACCCGCTCCAGTGCCTCGGCCGCGCTGTGCGCCGGACGCACGGCGTGGAAGCCGGGCACCTTGTCGACGTAGGCCGCGTTGACCCGCGCCACCCGGACGTCGTCGTCCACCACCAGGACCTCGATCACCGCGCCTCCTCGGGTCCGGAGGGCCGGGCGGCGGCGCCCGTGAGGGCGGCCTGCGGCTCCGGCTCGGTCAGTGCCTCCGGCAGCACGACGGTGAACTCCGCGCCCCCGCCCGGCGCCTCGCCCACGCGCGCGTCGCCCCCGTGCCGGTGCGCGAGCCGGCGCACCAGGGGCAGTCCGATGCCCCGCTCACGGTGGCCGGGCGGCTCCTTGGTGGACCACCCCTCGGTGAAGATCAGCTCCCGCCGCTCGGGCGGCACACCGGGGCCGGTGTCCCGGACCACGAGCACCGCCGTACGGCCCTCGGCGCGCAACTCGACCTCCACGCGCGCGTCGGGCGTCCCGGCGACGGCGTCCAGGGCGTTGTCCACCAGGTTGCCCACGACGGTCACCAGCCCCCGCGGGTCGACCAGCCGGTCCGGCAGGCGGGACCGGTCCGACAGCCGCAGCGCCGCCCCGCGCTCGGCCGCCACCGTCGCCTTGCCCACCAGCAGCGCCGCCAGCAGCGGGTCCCGGATCCTCTCCGTGACCTGCTCCGACGTGGCCCGGTGGTCGCCCACCACCTCGCCGACGAACTCCACCGCGTCCTCGTACATCTCCAGCTCCAGCAGCCCCAGCAGGGTGTGCATACGGTTCGCGTGCTCGTGGTCCTGGGCACGCAGCGCGTCGATCAGCCCGCGCGTGGAGTCGAGCTCCCGGCCCAGCTGGTCCAGTTCGGTCCGGTCGCGCAGGGTGGCCACGGCGCCGCCGTCGTCGGTCGGCATGCGGTTCGCGACCAGCACCCGCTGCCCGCGGACGGTGAGCAGGTCGGTGCCGGTCACCCGCCCCGCCAGCACGTCGGCCGTGCGGCCCGCGCCCAGCGCCTCGTCCGGCGAGCTGCCGACGGCCTCCTCGCCGATGCCCAGCAGCCGCTGCGCCTCGTCGTTCAGCAGGCGGACGCGCCCGTCGCGGTCCAGGGCCACGACGCCCTCCCGGATGCCGTGCAGCATCGCCTCGCGCTCCGCGAGCAGCGCGGCGATGTCGGAGAAGGCCAGGTCGCGGGTCTGCCGCTGGACGCGCCGGGAGATCAGCCAGGCCGCGAGCGCGCCCACCGCGAGGGCGCCGCCCGCGTAGGCGAGCAGCCCCGGGATGGCGTGGATCAGCCGGGCGCGGACGCTGTCGTAGGCGATGCCGACCGAGACCGCGCCGATGACCTCACCGTCGGCGTTCCGCAGCGGGACCTTGCCGCGCGCGGTGCGGCCCAGGGTGCCCTCGTCGATCTCCATGACCTCGCGGCCGGCCAGCGCCTCACCGGGGTCGGTGGACACCAGTCCGCCGATCCGCTCCGGGTCGGTGTGCGACCAGCGCACGCCCCGCCGGTCCAGCACCACCACGTACTCCGCCCCGGTGGCCCGCCGGATCCGCTCCGCCTCCTGCTGCACCGGCCCGCCGGGTGTGGGCCCCGTGGCGCGCAGGTCCTCCGCGATCTGCGGCTGCTGGGCGGTGGTCTGCGCGATCGCCAGGGCCCGGCGCATCGCCTGGTCGTCGAGCTGCTCGCCGAGCGGCGCGAGGAACAGGCCGGTCGCCAGCACGGCGACGCCCGCGGCGATCGCCACCTGCATCAGCAGGACCTGGGAGAACACCCGCCGCGGCAGGCCGAGGCGCAGACGGCGAGCGGGGACTGTGCGGGTCATGCCCCGACGGTACGCGGGGGAGGCGGAGGTGCCGTAGGGGGTGTGACGTGCTTCTCCCGGCGGTCGGTCAGCCGGCCATGGCCGCGGGGGTGAGCGCACGGACGTCGACGACGTCCATCCGCGCGGGCGAGCCGAGAACCGAGCCGCAGCTCTCCGGCCGCGGCGGCAGGGACGCGCCCTGGGCGACCTCGACGCGCCAGCGTCGCCCGTCCACGTGGGCGACGGTCACCTCCCAGCGGGGCGCCGCGCCCTCCGTCCGGACGACGCTCAGCGCCTGCGCGGCGTCCTCGCGCACGGCGCGCCGCACTTCCAGCTCGGCCGCCTGGCCGGGCCGCTCCCACGCGGAGGCGCCCCGGCATCCTTCGGTGACGATCCGGCCCTCCCGCACGCCGCACAGCACCTCCTTGACGGCATGCGCCTCCGCCCGCCCGTACGCGTAGCCGTACGGCAGCACCAGCACGGTGGGGGAGAAGCGGTGGCCCCCGAGATGGGTGACCTCCCAGACGCCCTCGACGCCGGAGGAGGCCAGCTCGGCCGCGAGGGGCCTGCCCAGCAGGGCGCAGCAGCGGTCGCGCTTGCCGTTGGTGCAGACGAGGGCGAGGGGGGCGCCGTCATGGGGTGCGCCGCCCAGCGCCGCGTCAAAACTCGCGGCCTCGCCGCGGCCGAGGGCCGGGAAGTCGAGGTCGAGCAGGCGGGTGGGATCGGTGGCGGTCGCGGTGTGCAGCCAGACGTCGCCCGGGACGGTGTGGGCGACGTACACGCGGCGCGTGGAGGGCATACGGCTGTCCGCGTGGCGTCCGGGACGCCTGATGAGGGCGATGCGTACGCCCGTGCCCTTGGCGGCGGTCTCCAGGGCGCGGCCCAGGGCGGGATCGAGGTGGCTCGACGTGAGCGCCTTCGCCCCCCACGGGCCGGGCTGCTCCAGCAAGAGCCAGGTCCGCGCGGTCGCCGCGGTCCCCGCGACGGGCTCGTCGAGCTCGCGGGAGACGGTTGAGCACGTGCTACTCACAGAGGTGAGCCTAACCTGAGTTCCACTCCGGCGCCTTGTCGGGCACAGCGGTTCGCGAGGGTCCGCCGTGCGGATTCTGGCATAGGTGGCATATGTCAAGTACATGGGTGATCAGTAATTCTTCGGCCACATATCACTCTTCCGGAGGAATGTATGAAGCGTGTGAGTCTTCATGCGTCCGAGTGGTATGAATGCCGGACGTACTGCGTCCTTTTGAGGTGCGAGAGGGCTCTTTCATCTGCGAGTCTCCCTCGATGGGGATGCAGACCTGCGACGATGCCATCGCGCACCGCGTGGCAGCGGGCGCAGGCGCTTGCGCCTTGAGAAGCAGAGGAATTCAACAGTGAGTCAGATCGTCCGCCGCCTCGGTGTCGCTCCCCGCTTCCGAGGTAGCGCTACGGGTGGAACGTGTCCCGACATTTTTGAGCTTGCCGACGGCAGGTTTGCGGTTATTGGCACGGACGTGACTGATTCGCTGGACTCTCAGTTGCCTGACGATGCTGCGCGCGCCGATTATGAACGCATTGTTGTCATCACCCGCGACACCTTGATCAAGGCGAAGGCGGACATTCCCGACGTATAAGTCACTCATGGGTGGGTGGTTCTCCTACCACCCACCACTCGTCGGTGTCGGCTTCATCGAGCTGAAGCAGCAACTCGTCGATCATCTGGCCGATCTCCGCTTCCTCCGTACCCTTCAAGCTTGCGCGTAAGTGTCGCGTTGCGTACCAGTACTCCCTGACTATGGGGTTCTGGAACATGGCGCGGGCGTGCTTGTAGAACTCCTCCTTGGTTAGGTTTCCGACGCGGTGGTAGCTGAGCAAGTTCGTGTACAGGGCGTTCGCGAACAAGTACTGACGGCGCTTCTGAACGGTGACCGGCACCGCGAAGATGTCGAGCACTTCGGTCAATTCGGGGTTGTCCATCGCTTTGCTCAGCAACTCCCAGTGCTGCCGCTGCTGCATGGCCAGGTTGGCCCGCTGCTGATGGCCGGCCTGTTCTTCCAGGCGCTCAAGGCGCCGATTGATCGCGTCCAACGTGTTCCGCTGTGCTGCCACCGCAGCGAATACCCCTGCGACCATCCCCAGACCGACTGCGGTGACCGACTGGAACCTCCGCAGCCCCACGCTCTTTGTGCCCATGTCAAATACCCCCGATCAGGCCGCCGTCCGCCGGTCGTCGGGTGGTGGGTCGACTTCAGGGAACCGGCGAGCGGTGGGCGGCGCTTGCCGCCTTCCAGGGTGCCGAGCGGCTCTGATCGGCGGGAAGGCGGAGAGGAGGCGCACGGAGGGAAGCGAGGGTCGCACAATCCGGCGCCTTGCCAGACGTCTGCCCCGCGAATGCTGCTAACAATCGTTCACTTCGGGGTCGTTGCGGGTACTCGTATCCTGGACCGTCAGTCGTTCGTCCGTGCGCACGCCGTCAGCGAGCCGGTGTGCGCACAGGTGTGAGAGGGGTCGTGTGTCGGAGCGGAGCAGCGGGCGGCAGATTCCGGTGGTCGTGCTGGCCGGATTCCTCGGCTCGGGAAAGACCACCCTGCTCAACCACCTTCTCCACCGCAGCGGCGGCAGCCGTATCGGCGCGGTCGTGAACGACTTCGGGGCCGTCGAGATCGACGCGATGGCCGTCGCGGGCGCCCTCGGCGACTCCACCGTGTCCCTCGGCAACGGATGCCTCTGCTGCGCCGTCGACGCCAGTGAACTCGACGAGTACCTGGAGCGGCTCGCCCGCCCCTCCGCCGGCATCGACGTCATCGTCATCGAGGCGAGCGGCCTGGCCGAACCGCAGGAACTCGTCCGCATGGTGCTCGCCAGTGAGCTGCCGAACATCGTCTACGGCGGCCTCGTCGAGGTCGTGGACGCCGCCGAGTTCGACGAGACCAGGGCCGCGCACCCCGGCATCGACCGGCACCTGGCGCTCGCCGACCTCGTGGTCGTGAACAAGACCGACAGGGTGGACGACCCGGAGCCCGTGCTGAAGACGGTCAGGGACCTCGTCGACCGCGCGGCCGTGGTGCCCGCCACGCACGGCCGGGTCGACCCCGAGTTCCTCTTCGACTGCCGGCCCGGCGAGGAGCGCATCGGGCAGCTGTCCTTCGACGACCTTCACCGGGACGGCTGCGAGCACGACACCCACCCCCATCTGCACGCCGGCTACGACAGCCTCTCCTTCGTGTCCGAGCAGCCGCTCGACCCCCGGCGCCTCATCGCCTTCCTCGACAGCAGGCCCGCCGGGCTGTACCGCATCAAGGGGTACGTCGACTTCGGCCCGTACGACCTGCGCAACCGGTACGCCGTGCACGCCGTCGGCCGGTTCCTCCGCTTCTACCCGGAGCCGTGGCCGGCCGGCGCCTGGCGGGCGACGCAGCTCGTGCTGATCGGGACCGGCCTCGACACCGGCGCCCTGCGCGCCGAGCTGGACGGGTGTGTGAGCGACGGCGCCCCACACGCCGACGACGAGGCCGGCATGTGGGGCGTCCTGCGCTACGTCCAGGAGGCCGAGGACCCCGCGGCCTAGACCGGCCCTGCCACCACGGCCACCGTCTTGGCCAGGGACACGCCCGAGCCGTCCCGGCGCGGGTCCATCTGCGGGAGGTCCACCGCCGTGCCGTTCTTCTGCGCCGCGCGCGCCGGGATGGGGCCTGCCCAGGCCAGGGACAGGCAGTCCTCGCCCTTCAGGAACCGCTGGCAGCGCACCCCGCCGGTGGCCCGGCCCTTACGCGGGTACTGGTCGAACGGGGTCAGCTTGGCCGTCGTCTGCACCGAGTCGTCCAGCGTGCCGCGCGAGCCCGCGACCGTGAACACCACCGCGTCCGCCGCCGGGTCGACCGCCGTGAAGCTGATGACCTTCGCGCCCTCGCCGAGCTTGATGCCCGTCATACCGCCCGCCGGGCGTCCCTGCGGACGCACCACGGAGGCCGGGTAGCGCAGCAGCTGCGCGTCGTCGGTGATGAAGACCAGGTCCTCCTCGCCCGTGCGCAGTTCGGTCGCGCCGACGATCCGGTCGCCCTCCTTGAGGGTGATGACCTCGAGCTCCTCCTTGTTGGAGGGGTAGTCGGGCACCACGCGCTTGACCACGCCCTGCTGGGTGCCGAGCGCCAGGCCCGGCGAGGACTCGTCGAGCGTGGTCAGGCACACCACCTGCTCGTCGTCCTCCAGGGACACGAACTCCGCCAGCGGCGCACCGCCCGACAGGTTGGGCACCGGCATCGACTCGGGGAGCTGAGGCAGGTCGATCACGTTGACCCGGAGCAGCCGGCCCGCCGACGTGACCACGCCGATCTCGCCGCGCGCGGTCGCCGGGACCGCCGAGACGATCACGTCGTGCTTGACGCGCTTGCCGCCGGAGGTGTCGGCGAGCGGCCGGTCGTCGGCGGTGCGCGCCAGCAGTCCCGTGGACGACAGCAGCACCCGGCACGGGGTGTCCGCCACCTGCAGCGGCACCGTGGCCGGGGCGCCGGCCGACTCCAGCAGCAGGGTGCGCCGGTCGTCGCCGAACTTCTTCGCCACCGCGGCCAGTTCGGCCGAGACCAGCTTGCGCAGCTCCGCGTCCGACTCCAGGATCCGGGTCAGCTCCTCGATCTCCGCGTTCAGCCGGTCCTTCTCGGCCTCCAGCTCGATCCGGTCGTACTTGGTGAGGCGGCGCAGCGGGGTGTCCAGGATGTACTGGGTCTGGACGTCGCTCAGCGAGAAGTGCTCGATCAGCCGCTGCTTGGCCTGCGCCGAGTTCTCGCTGGAGCGGATGAGGCGGATCACCTCGTCGATGTCGAGCAGGGCCGTGAGCAGGCCCTCGACCAGGTGCAGCCGGTCGCGCTTCCTGCCGCGGCGGAACTCCGAGCGGCGGCGCACCACGGTGAAGCGGTGGTCGAGGTAGACCTCGAGCAGCTCCTTGAGGCCGAGGGTGAGGGGCTGGCCGTCCACCAGCGCCACGTTGTTGATGCCGAAGGACTCCTCCATCGGCGTCAGCTTGTACAGCTGCTCCAGCACGGCCTCCGGCACGAAGCCGTTCTTGACCTCGATGACCAGGCGCAGGCCGTGCGCGCGGTCGGTGAGGTCCTTGACGTCGGCGATGCCCTGGAGCTTCTTCGAGCCCACCAGGTCCTTGATCTTGGCGATCACCTTCTCCGGGCCGACCGTGAACGGCAGCTCGGTGACGACCAGGCCCTTGCGGCGCGCCGTCACGTCCTCCACGGTCACCGTCGCGCGGATCTTGAACGTGCCGCGCCCGGTCTCGTAGGCGTCCCGGATGCCGGAGAGGCCGACGATCCGGCCGCCGGTGGGCAGGTCGGGGCCCGGGACGTGCTTCATCAGGGCGTCGAGGTCGGCGTTGGGGTGCCGGATCAGGTGCCGCGCGGCGGCGACGACCTCACGCAGGTTGTGCGGCGGCATGTTGGTGGCCATGCCGACGGCGATGCCCGAGGCGCCGTTCACCAGGAGGTTGGGGAACGCGGCGGGAAGGGCGGCCGGTTCCTGCTCCTGGCCGTCGTAGTTGGGCGCGAAGTCGACCGTGTCCTCGTCGATGGACTCGGTCATCAGACTCGTGGCCGCGGCCATCCGGCACTCGGTGTACCGCATGGCGGCGGGCGGGTCGTCGTTGCCCAGCGAGCCGAAGTTGCCGTGGCCGTCTACCAGGGGCAGGCGCATGGAGAACGGCTGCGCCATGCGGACCAGGGCGTCGTAGATCGACGCGTCGCCGTGCGGGTGCAGCTTGCCCATCACCTCGCCGACCACGCGCGCGCACTTGACGTAGCCGCGCTCGGGGCGCAGGCCCATCTCGTTCATCTGGTAGACGATGCGGCGGTGCACCGGCTTCAGACCGTCACGCGCGTCGGGCAGGGCGCGGGAGTAGATGACCGAGTACGCGTACTCGAGGAAGGAGCCCTGCATCTCGTCGACGACGTCGATGTCGAGGATCTTCTCCTCGAACGAGTCGTCGGGCGGCGGGGTCTTGGTGCTGCGGCGGGCCATCGCTGCCGGCTCCTTGCTGAAGCGTGGGACGGGATCTGACGCGGACCATTGTGGACCTTCGCACTGACAGGGCGGGACCAGGACCCGGGTCCTGCCGCCCGGTTCGGCGCGGTACGGCGGCGCGAGCAGGCTACGCGGCTCCGTCGCCGCGCACTCCGCGGGGTCGTCCCGCGGGCCGCGTCCGCACTCCGCGGGGGCGCCCCGTGGCCGACACGACCCGCTCGTGCTCTCGGCACGCCCCTCGTGAGCGCGACAGGACCTCGCCCCGCGCACCCCGGCGCACACCCCGCCCGTCCGCATCGCGGAGGCGCACGACGGCGCACCCGAGAGGGCGACCCGGCGCACACCACTCGTCACGCGCCGTGCGCGTCCTTCACCCCCGCACCACCCGCCCCACCAGGTTCTCGCTCTCGGCGTAGCCGCCCGGTCCGGGAACTCCACCGGCCGTCCGCACGCTTGCATACAGTGGCAGGACCGGCAGAAACGGCGGTGTCGACGACGACCGCCTCCGCGATCGAAGGGACGTACATGCCCATGGGTCACACGGCCACAGCCCAGGCAGGCTCCGGGGGCCTGACAGCGACCGAACACCGCCTGGCCAACGGCCTGCGCGTGGTGCTCTCCGAGGACCACCTGACCCCGGTCGCGGCGGTGTGCCTCTGGTACGACGTGGGCTCACGGCACGAGGTCAAGGGCCGTACGGGCCTGGCGCACCTTTTCGAGCACCTCATGTTCCAGGGGTCCGCCCAGGTGAAGGGCAACGGCCACTTCGAACTGGTGCAGGGCGCCGGCGGCTCGCTCAACGGCACCACCAGCTTCGAGCGGACCAACTACTTCGAGACCATGCCCGCCCACCAGCTCGAGCTCGCTCTCTGGCTGGAGGCCGACCGCATGGGCTCCCTGCTGACCGCCCTGGACGAGGAGTCCATGGAGAACCAGCGGGACGTCGTGAAGAACGAGCGCCGTCAGCGCTACGACAACGTTCCCTACGGCACCGCCTTCGAGAAGCTGACCGCCCTCTCCTACCCGGAGGGCCACCCGTACCACCACACCCCGATCGGGTCGATGGCGGACCTGGACGCGGCGACCCTGGAGGACGCCCGCCAGTTCTTCCGCACGTACTACGCGCCGAACAACGCGGTGCTGTCCGTGGTCGGCGACATCGACCCCGAGCAGACGCTCGCCTGGATCGAGAAGTACTTCGGCTCCATCCCGTCGCACGACGGCAAGCCCGCCCCGCGCGACGGCTCGCTGCCCGACGTGATCGGCCGGGAGCTGCGCGAGGTCGTCGAGGAGGAGGTCCCCGCGCGGGCGCTGATGGCCGCCTACCGGCTTCCGGAGGACGGCACGCGCGCGTGCGACGCGGCCGACCTGGCGCTCACCGTCCTCGGCGGCGGCGAGTCCTCGCGGCTCTACAACCGCCTGGTGCGGCGCGACCGCACGGCCGTGGCGGCCGGGTTCGGCCTGCTGCGGCTGGCCGGGGCGCCGTCCCTGGGCTGGCTGGACGTCAAGACGTCCGGCGACGTGGAGGTGCCGGTGATCGAGGCCGCCATCGACGAGGAGCTCGCCCGGTTCGCCGAGGTGGGCCCCACCGCGGAGGAGATGGAGCGCGCCCAGGCCCAGCTGGAGCGCGAGTGGCTCGACCGGCTCGGCACGGTCGCCGGCCGCGCCGACGAACTGTGCCGCTACGCCGTGCTGTTCGGCGACCCGCAGCTCGCCCTGACCGCCGTGAGCCGGGTTCTGGAGGTGACGGCCGAGGAGGTCCAGGAGGTCGCCAAGGCGCGCCTGCGGCCCGACAACCGCGCGGTGCTCGTCTACGAGCCCGTCGCCCCCGCGGCCGGTGACGCCGCCGACGAGACCGAGGAAGCCGCCGCAGCCGGCGCCGACGAGAACGAGGAGACGGCGAAGTGACCGAGCTCGCCACGATGGAGTTCCACCCCCGGCCGCAGGGGGGCGAGGCCAAGCCCTGGGCCTTCCCGGCCCCCGAGCGCGGCACCCTCGACAACGGCCTGACCGTGCTGCGCTGCCACCGCCCCGGACAGCAGGTCGTCGCCGTCGAGGTGGTCCTCGACGCGCCCCTGGACGCGGAGCCCGAGGGGATCGACGGCGTCGCCACGATCATGGCGCGCGCCTTCTCCGAGGGCACCGACAAGCACTCCGCCGAGGAGTTCGCCGCCGAGCTGGAGCGCTGCGGCGCCACCCTCGACGCGCACGCCGACCATCCCGGCGTCCGCCTCAGCCTCGAGGTGCCGGCCTCCCGGCTCGCCAAGGCGCTCGGTCTGGTCGCCGACGCCCTGCGCGCGCCCGCCTTCGCCGACAGCGAGACCGAGCGGCTGGTCCGCAACCGCCTGGACGAGATCCCGCACGAGCTGGCGAACCCGTCCCGCCGCGCCGCGAAGGAGCTCGCCAAGGAGCTGTTCCCGGCGAGTGCGCGCATGTCGCGCCCGCGCCAGGGCACCGAGGAGACCGTCGCGCGCATCGACTCCGCCGCCGTGCGCGGCTTCTACGAGAAGCACGTCCGCCCGGCCACGGCGACCGCCGTGGTGGTCGGCGACCTCACCGGCGTCGACCTGGACGCGCTGCTCGCCGACACCCTGGGCGCCTGGACCGGCTCCCAGGCCCGGCCGCGGCCCGTCCCCGCGGTGGTGGCGGACGACACCGGCCGCGTGGTCGTCGTGGACCGGCCCGGCGCCGTGCAGACGCAGCTGCTGATCGGCCGGATCGGCCCGGACCGGCACGACCGTGTGTGGCCCGCACAGGTGCTCGGCACGTACTGCCTCGGCGGCACCCTCACCTCGCGCCTGGACCGCGTCCTGCGCGAGGAGAAGGGATACACCTACGGCGTACGGGCGTTCGGCCAGGTGCTGCGCTCGGCCCCCGACGGCTCGGGCGCGGCGATGCTGGCCATCAGCGGCTCGGTCGACACCCCCCACACCGGCCCGGCGCTGGACGACCTGTGGACCGTGCTGCGCACGCTGGCCGCCGAGGGCCTCACCGACGAGGAGCGCGACGTCGCCGTGCAGAACCTGGTGGGCGTGGCGCCGCTCAAGTACGAGACGGCGGCGGCCGTCGCGAGCACCCTGGCGGACCAGGTCGAGCAGCATCTGCCGGACCACTACCAGGCCGACCTGTACCGGCAGTTGGCCGCGACCGGCACCGTGGAGGCCACGGCGGCGGTGGTGAACGCCTTCCCGGTGGACCGTCTGGTGACCGTGCTCGTCGGCGACGCGGCGCAGATCAAGGCGCCCGTGGAGGCGCTCGGGATCGGCGAAGTCACCGTCGTGACGGCCGAGTAGAGCCGCAGCGGGACGCACGCGCGAGAGCCCCGGTGGCGGGAACGTCACCGGGGCTCCCTTATGCCCGGATTGGGGCGGAGGTTGCCTGTCTGCCCTGTGGGATGCGCTACAAAACCCGGGAATCGTTTGGGGATTGCGAGAGGTGCCGCTTAGTTTCGTGCGGGCTGTTCGTCGGGCAGTGCGCCGCATCCGCGGCAGCGGACAGTCATCGCCGAGTCCCCGTACGGCGCGAGCCAGGGGAGCCGGGGACCCAATGCAGTCCCTGGGGTGAATCGGACGCCCGCGCGTGTCGCGAGGGGGTCCGTAGGAGACCTTCCTGCTCCGAACCCGTCAGCTAACCCGGTAGGCGAGAGGGAAGGAAAGGACCAGCTTGTACATGGCGTTCACCCGCGCCACCGGGAAGCACCGTCGTCCCAGCCGCGTCCAGCGCGGCACCGCCCGCGCCGCGGGCGTCGCGGCCCTCGCGGGCACCGGCGTCGTCGGCTCCCTCGCGGCCCCCGCGCTCGCCGCCGAACCGGCCGCGGCCCAGACCGGCCTCACTCCCGTCGTCACCCTCGGCGACGTGGTCGCCGACCGCATCGACGCCCAGGCCGCGGCCCAGCACGAGGCCGCCCGCGTGGCGGCCGAGGAGGCCGCGCGCAAGGCGGCCGAGGAGGCGGCCCGCGAGCGGGCGGCCGAGGAGGCCGAGAAGGCCCGCGCCGAGCAGGAGCGCGCCGCGCGTGAGGCGGAGCGCAAGCGCCTCAACACCTTCGTCTCCCCGATCCCCGGCTCGTACGTGTCGACCTCCTACCAGAGCGGCGGCGCCATCTGGTCGTCCGGCAGCCACACCGGGATCGACTTCCACGCCGCCAGTGGCACGCCCGTCCAGTCCGTCGGCGTCGGCACGGTCGTCGAGGCCGGCTGGGGCGGCGCGTACGGCAACCAGGTCGTCATCAAGATGCACGACGGCACGTACACCCAGTACGCGCACCTGTCGTCGATCGCGGTGTCGGTGGGCCAGGAGGTCACCGCGGGCCAGCAGATCGGCCTGGCCGGCGCCACCGGCAACGTCACCGGCGCCCACCTGCACTTCGAGGCGCGCATGTCCGCCGAGTACGGCTCCGACCTCGACCCGGTGGCCTACCTCCGGTCCCACGGCGTGAACATCTGAGGCGCGCCCTCCCGCCTTCCGGGCCCCGGCTCTTCGTGAGCCGGGGCTTTCGGCGTTTTCGGGCGTCCGTCCGGACGCCGCCTGTCCAAAAATTATGTATGGATTCCGGTCCGCCGTCGGAAATTGTCGTCGGTTGCAATAGAGTCACGAACGGACGTCAAGCGTCGACGTTTCACGGGGATTAAGCCGGAGGTCGGTCATGCGTATTCCCGCGCACTCGGTGTGCACGGCGATCCGGGACGACATCGTCGCCGGTGTCCACGAGCGCGGGGGCCGGCTCACCGAGGAACTGCTCGCCCGCCGCTACGGGGTCTCCCGCGTCCCCGTCCGCGAGGCGCTGCGCACCCTGGAGGCGGAGGGGTTCGTGGTGACCCGGCGGCACGCGGGCGCGTGCGTGGCGGAGCCCACCGAGCAGGAGGCCGCCGACCTGCTGGAGATGCGCCGGCTGCTGGAGCCCCTCGGCGCCTCCCGGGCGGCCCAGCGGCGCACCGACGCCCATCTCAAGGTGCTGCGCGGCCTGGTCAGACTGGGGCAGGAACGCGCACGTCAGGGCAACAGCGAGGATCTGCGCTCGCTGGGCGGATGGTTCCACGAGACGCTCGCCCAGGCCTCCGGCAGCCCGGCGCTGACGTCGATGCTGACCCAGCTCAGGCACAAGATCGCCTGGATGTACGCGGCCGACGGCCCGCCCGACCCGGTCGCGTACTGGGCGGAGCACGGCGCGATCGTGGACGCCGTGGCGCGCGGCGACGGCGAGCGGGCGCGGACCCTCACGGCCCTGCACACCGAGCAGGCGGACGCCGGACGCCGGCTGCGGTTCGGCTCCGGCGCCGCACGCGCCGTCGGCACGGACCGTGTGAGGAACTCGCAACATCCCGTAAACATGACGAGCCTGCGCCATTAACACAGGTCCCGTATACAAAGAGGGCGCAAATGGCGGGGGCTTTTCCTGCTGCCCGGAAATGGGAATGGGAAAGGCCCGCCCGGTGGTCCGGACGGGCCTTTCCGCGTCACACGGCAGTCGCGTGCGTAATTCGGATTCAGACGGTCTCGGGAAGTTCCTCGAGACCCTCGGCGACCAGCTTCGCCAGCCGGTCCAGGGCGGCGTCCGCGCCCTCGGCGTCGGAGGCGAGGACGATCTCCTCACCGCCCTGGGCGCCCAGGCCCAGGACGGCCAGCATCGAGGCCGCGTTGACGGGGGTGCCCCCGGCCTTGGCGATCGTCACCGGGACGCCTGCGGCCGTGGCGGCTCGGACGAAGATGGAGGCGGGGCGGGCGTGGAGACCCTCGGCCCAGCCGACGTTGACGCGGCGCTCAGCCATGTGTTGCTGCCCTTCGCTGTTCAGGGTTGTCTAGACCAGTCTTCCATATCGTGGCGCGTGCCCGGAGCGGCGTCCGGGACGGCCCCCACGACCGCCGGGCCGCGGCCTCGGCCCGGCGGTCGTCCACCACAGACTGCCTCGCGCCGCTGTCGGACGCGAGCCGTACTCTGGGGCCCATGCAGACCTCGTCGGAGCGCCACGAGTACCCCGCCCACTGGGAGGCCGACGTGGTGCTGCGCGACGGCGGCACCGCACGCATCCGCCCCATCACCGTCGACGACGCCGAGCGCCTGGTCAGCTTCTACGAGCAGGTGTCCGACGAGTCGAAGTACTACCGCTTCTTCGCGCCCTACCCGCGGCTGTCCGCCAAGGACGTGCACCGCTTCACCCACCACGACTTCGTGGACCGGGTCGGGCTCGCGGCGGCCGTCGGCGACGACTTCATCGGCACCGTGCGCTACGACCGCATCGGCGCCGGCGGGCGGCCCGCGACCGGCGCGGAGGCCGACGAGGCCGAGGTCGCCTTCCTGGTGCAGGACGCCCACCAGGGCCGGGGCGTCGCCTCCGCCCTGCTGGAGCACATCGCCGCCGTCGCCAGGGAGCGCGGCATCCGCCGTTTCGCCGCCGAGGTGCTGCCCGCCAACACCAAGATGATCAAGGTGTTCACCGACGCCGGATACCGCCAGAAGCGCAGCTTCGAGGACGGCGTGGTGCGCCTGGAGTTCGACCTCGAACCCACCGACCGCTCCCTGGCCGTGCAGTACGCGCGCGAGCAGCGCGCGGAGGCCCGCTCGGTGCAGCGGCTCCTCGCGCCCGGCGCGGTCGCCGTCATCGGCACCGGCCGCGCTCCCGGCGGCGTCGGGCGCAGCATCCTCGACAACATCCGCGACGGGGGCTTCACCGGCCGCCTCTACGCCGTCAACGGGGCGCTGCCCGAGGGGCGGAAGGAGCTCGACGGCGTCCCCGCCTTCCGTTCCGTGCGCGACATCGACGGTCCCGTGGACCTCGCGGTCGTCGCGGTGCCCGCCGAACGGGTCCCCGAGGTGGTCGCCGAGTGCGGCGAGCACGACGTCCAGGGCCTCGTCGTGATCTCCGCCGGCTACGCCGAGTCCGGCCCCGAGGGCAGGGAGCGCCAGCGCGCCCTCGTCCGACAGGCCCGCAGCCACGGCATGCGGATCATCGGACCGAACTCCTTCGGCGTCATCAACACCTCGCCCGAGGTGCGGCTGAACGCCTCGCTCGCCCCCGACATGCCCCGCGCCGGCCGCATCGGCCTGTTCGCCCAGTCCGGCGCCATCGGCGTCGCGCTGCTGTCCCGCCTGCACCGGCGCGGCGGCGGCGTCACCGGAGTCACCGGCCTGTCCACGTTCGTCTCCTCCGGCAACCGCGCCGACGTCTCCGGCAACGACGTCCTGCAGTACTGGTACGAGGACGCCGACACCGACGTCGCCCTGATGTACCTGGAGTCCATCGGCAACCCCCGCAAGTTCACCCGCCTCGCCCGCCGCACCGCCGCCGCCAAGCCGCTGGTCGTGGTGCAGGGCGCGCGCCACGGGGCGGGACCGCGCGGGCACGCCGTCCGCGCGACCCAGCTGCCGCACGCCACGGTCTCCGCCCTGCTGCGCCAGGCCGGGGTGATCCGCGTGGACACCATCACCGAACTGGTCGACGCCGGTCTGCTGCTCGCCCGCCAGCCCCTCCCCGCAGGACCCCGGGTGGCGATCCTCGGCAACTCCGAGTCCCTGGGCCTGCTCACCTACGACGCCTGCCTCGCCGAGGGGCTGCGCCCGCACCCGCCGCAGGACCTCACCACCGCCGCCTCGGCGGCGGACTTCCACGCCGCGCTCTCCCGGGCGCTGGCCGACGACTCCTCCGACGCGGTCGTCGTGACCGCCATCCCCTCGGTGGGCGAGGGTTCGGACGGCGACGCGGCCCTGGCGGAGGCGCTGCGCTCGGCCGCCGCCGAGCAGCCGACCAAGCCGGTCCTGGTGGTCCACGTCGAGCTGGGCGGCCTCGCGGAGGCCCTGTCGGCCGCGACGAGCACGGCGCCCCAGCCGGGCGCCTCCGGCCCGGCCCCCAAGACCGGCGGCACACGGACAGGGGAGCGCGCGGATCCCCGGACGGGGGCGGACGAGGGCGCCGAGGTGGACGGCAAGGGCACACCCGGCCCCGTACCACCGCCCGAGGGCGCCCACCCCATCCCCGCCTACCCCGCCGCCGAGCGGGCCGTACGGGCGCTCGCGCAGGCCGTGGCGTACGGGCAGTGGCGGCGGGACGCCGCCGACCCGGGCAAGGTGCCCGAGTACGACGACATCGACGAGCGGGGCGCCGCCGCCCTCATCAAGGGGCTGCTCGCCCGCGGCCAGGGCCTCACCCTCACCACCGACGCCACCTGCGAACTGCTCGCCGCCTACGGCGTCCACGTCCACCGCGCCCTGCCCGCGCCCACCCCGGACGCCGCCGCAGCAGCCGCCCGCACCCTCGGCTACCCGGTCGCCCTCAAGGCGACCGCCCCGCACCTCAGGCACCGCGCCGACCTGGGCGGCGTCCGCCTCGACCTGGCGGACGAGGAGCAGCTGCGCCGGGCGTACGCCGAGCTGACCGAGCTGTTCGGCAGCCCGGAGGAACTGCGCCCGGTGGTGCAGCGGATGGCTCCGCGCGGGGTGGACACGGTGGTCCGCGCCGTCATCGACCCGGCGGCCGGCGCCGTGCTGTCCTTCGGGCTCGCCGGGGCAGCCTCCCAGCTGCTCGGCGACATGGCGCACCGCCTCATCCCGGTCACCGACCGGGACGCCACGTCGCTGGTCCGGTCGATCCGCACCGCCCCGCTGCTGTTCGGCTGGCGCGGCTCTGCGCCCGTCGACACCCCCGCCCTTGAGGAGCTGATGCTGCGGGTGTCGCGGCTGGTCCACGACCATCCCGAGGTGGTCGCGGTCACCCTGGAGCCGGTCGTCGTCGCCCCGCACGGCATCAGCGTCCTCGGCGCCTCCGTGCGCCTCGCGCCGCCGCCCGCCCGCGACGACCAAGGACCCCGGACCCTCCCCCCGACGTACTGACCCGGGGCGAGCGGTGCCTCGCAGTCAGTGGCCACCCGTAGGATGGGCGACATGGCCAAGACCAGTACGACGACCCAGGGGCTGCGGGCGGCGATCGAGCGCAGCGGCTACTACCCGGCCCTCGTGGCCGAGGCGGTGGAGGCCGCCGTGGGCGGCGAGCCCATGCGGTCGTACCTGGTCCATCAGGAGACGACGTTCGACCAGAACGAGGTGCGGCGGCATGTGACCGTGCTCGTCCTCACCGCCAACCGCTTCATCGTCAGCCACACCGACGAGCAGGCCGCGGACAGCACGTCCCCGACCCCCTACGCCACCACGTCCACCGAGTCGGTCAAGCTCGGCCGGATCTCGTCGATCGTGGTCAGCCGCGTGGTCGCCAACCCGGAGTCGTACACGCCGGGCACGCTGCCGCGCGAGATCGTGCTCACCATCGGCTGGGGCGCGGTCTCCCGCATCGACCTGGAGCCGGCCGCCTGCGGCGACCCCGACTGCGAGGCCGACCACGGCTACACGGGCAGTTCCACGGCCGACGACCTGAGCCTGCGCGTCAGCGAGGCCGGCGACGGCCCGGAGACGGTGCGCCAGGCGCTCGCCTTCGCCCAGGCCCTGTCCGAGGCGACCGCGGACCTGCACTGATGGCTCACCCCCCGCCCGCCGCCCACGACCGAGGACACCTGGCGCCCGGAGTCTGGGACGCCCACCCGGAGCCCCTCCCCGTCGGCTCCGCGCCCGTCCCGGCCTACGGCACCGGCTCCCTGGCCGACCTGCTGCCCACCCTCGCCGCCGGCCTCGGCGTCCCCGGCATGACCGCGGGCATCGGCGAACTGACCCCCGCCGACCGCAACTGCGTCTTCCTGATCGACGGCCTGGGCTGGGAGCAGCTCAAGGCCCATCCGGAGGAGGCGCCGTTCATGACGTCCCTGCTGGCCGCCTCGCGCGGCGGCACCGGACGTCCGATCACCGCCGGCTACCCGGCGACCACCGCGACCTCCCTCGCCTCCGTCGGCACCGGCCTGCCCCCGGGCGCCCACGGCCTGCCCGGTTACACCGTGCGCGACCCGGACACCGGCGAGCTGATGAACCAGCTCCGCTGGCAGCCCTGGACCCCGCCGGGCGCCTGGCAGCCGTACCCGACGGTGTTCGAACTGGCGCACCGCGCGGGCGTGCACGCCGCCCAGGTGTCCTCCCCGACCTTCGCCAACACCCCGCTGACGAAGGTCGCGCTCAGCGGCGGGACCTTCCAGGGGCGGCTGTCCGGCGAGGACCGCATGGACGCCGCAGCCGAGCAACTGGCCGCCGCCGACCGCGCGCTGGTCTACACGTACTACGCCGAGGTCGACGGCGCCGGCCACCGCTTCGGCCTCGACTCCGACACCTGGCGCGGCCAGCTCATGTACGTGGACCGCCTGGTGCAGCGCCTCGCCGAGCAACTCCCGCCCCGCAGCGCCCTCTACGTCACGGCCGACCACGGCATGGTGGACATCCCCTTCGACGAGACGCACCGCATCGACTTCGACGAGGACTGGGAGCTGAAGGCGGGCGTCGCCCTGCTCGGCGGCGAGGGTCGCGCGCGCCATGTGTACGCGGTGCCCGGCGCCGCAGGCGACGTGCTGGCCTGCTGGCGCGAGGTGCTCGGCGAGCAGTTCTGGGTGGCCTCGCGCGACGAGGCGATCGCCGCGGGCTGGTTCGGACCGGAGGTCGACGACCGGGTCTACCACCGGCTCGGCGACGTGATCGCCGCCGCGCGGGACGACGTCCTGCTGATCGCCTCCGAGCGGGAGCCCAGGGAGTCGGCGATGGTCGGCAACCACGGCTCCATGACCCCTGCCGAGCAGCTGGTGCCCCTGCTCGAAGTACGCTCCTGACGCGCTCCGCCGTCCCTGACCCCTGCCGAAAGGTTGCCGACCCCCCATGTCCGAGCTGGTGTTCTTCTGCGGAACGATGGACTGCGGGAAGTCGACCCTCGCTCTGCAGATCGAGCACAACCGGTCGGCACGCGGCCTGGTCGGCATGATCTTCACCCGCAACGACCGGGCCGGTGAGGGCAAGCTCTCCTCCCGTCTGGGCCTGGTCACCGACGCGGTGGAGGTGGGGGACGGCGCCGACCTGTACGCCCACCTCGTCGACCACCTCTCGCAGGGCCGGCGCGCGGACTACGTGATCGCCGACGAGGCGCAGTTCCTGGACCCCGGGCAGATCGACCAGCTCGCACGCGTGGTGGACGACCTGGACCTCGACGTCTACGCCTTCGGCATCACCACCGACTTCCGCTCCAAGCTGTTCCCCGGCTCGCAGCGCCTGGTCGAGCTCGCCGACCGTGTCGAGGTGCTCCAGGTCGAGGCCCTGTGCTGGTGCGGGGCCCGCGCCACGCACAACGCCCGCACGGTCGGCGGCGTCATGGTCGTCGAGGGCGCCCAGGTCGTCGTCGGCGACGTGACCGGCTCCAAGGACGAGATCGGCTACGAGGTGCTGTGCCGGCGGCATCACCGTCGCCGGATGACGGCGGCGACGGCGAGGGCGGCGGCGCTGGCGCCGGACGTGCTGCCGGTGTCGTCGGGCTGAGGGCGCCGCCCGGTCCCGCGGGGCAGCGAACGTTTCCAAACAAGTGATCGAATCCTGCGGCTGGTTCGACTATGATCGTCGACTGGCAAGGCCGTAGCGCAGAGGTCGTCGCGCCCACGCATCAAGCTGGAGGACGTCGGTTCGAATCCGACCGGTCTTGCCGCCCTAGTCGTGGAGAAACGTCGACAGACGTCGGTCCGTCCTGGGCGGGCGGGGGCCATTCCGCCCCCGGCGGACCGGGCACCGGCGACGGACCGGTGGAGTGGTGATGACGCAGCCGACACCCGTGCGCTGCCCGGCGATCGAGCACCCGGACGTCCCGGCCGCCGATCCCGCGGGCCTGGACCCGCTGCTGGCCAGGCTCGGGTCGGAGCGGGCGGTCGAGGACGACGAGACCTTCCCGCTCGGCACCCTGCGCGCGGACGGCCGGGTCGACCTGTGCAAGCAGGGACTCGGGGCGGCGGGCGCCGCCCGGCTGATGCCCGCCGCGGCAGCTTCCCCGCACGCCCGGCACGTCCTGCTCGGCACCAACGCCATCGGCGACGAAGGGGCGTCGACGGTCGCCCGCACCCTCGCCGCCGGCAACGGACCGCACGAGGGTCACGGACTCCACACCCTCTACCTCGGCTGCAACCGCATCGGCCCCGACGGCGTCACCGCCCTCGCCGACGCGCTCTCCGCCGACGACACCGTCCGCGCCCTCTGGCTCAAGCGCAACCCGGTCACCGACGACGGCGTCACGGCCCTCGCCGCGATGCTCCGCCGCAACACGGCCCTGCGCACCCTCGACCTCGTCAACACCGGTGTCACTGCGGCGAGTCTGCGTGTCCTGCTGGACGCCCTCACCAGCCGCCCGCACCCCGTGGAACGCCTCTTCCTCGGCGGGAACGGCCTGACCGCCGACTCGGCAGGTCTGCTCGCGGCGCTCGTCCGGGACGCGGGGGTGCGCGAGCTGTACCTGCCCGCCAACCACCTCGGCGACCAGGGCGCCGCCGTGCTCGCGGCAGCCGCCGCCGACTCCCGGCACCCCGTGCGGCTCGGCCTGGGCGGCAACGGCATCGGTCCCGCCGGAGCACGCGCCCTCGCCGACGCCCTGGGCGGCATCGAGGCGCTCGACCTCGGACGGCCCATGTCGGAACGGAGCCTCGGCGCACCCGCCAACGCCACCGGCGACGACGGCGCCCACGCCCTGGCCCGCGCGCTCCCCGGCAGCCCCCTGCGCCGGCTGGAGCTGCGCCACACCGGCCTCACCGGACGCGGAGCGAAGTCCCTCCTGGCGGCCGTCCCGGACGACTCCCCGCTGGAGTACGTCGGCCTCGGCCCCGGGCTGCCCCGCAAGATGAAGCGCTCCTTCACCCGGCGCCTGCGGCCCACGACGGCCGCCCACCCCGACCTGCGCGCGATAGGGAGCGTCTACCGGTGAGCCGCCGCACCGCACCCGAGTGCTTCTCGCCGGAGGAGGCGTCGAGCTGGCGCCGGATCCGCCGGTACGCCGTACCCCGCACCATGATCGAGCGCGCGACCGAACGCCGAACGGCGGGCGACTGGCGGGGCGCCTGCGCCGCGGCCCTGGTCGACGTCGACATCGACCTGGCGGAGATCGCCGAGCACTGCGGCCAGGACGTCGCCGCCGCGCTGGAGGACGACCTGCAACACCTGGTCCCCGACCTGGTGCGCTGGCACCTGCCCCGCATGCTCCACGGCTGGACCACCCTCGACACCGACCGCACCGTGGTCCTCGCCCGGTACCGGCCGGTGCGGGCGGACGAAGGCCCGCGCGCCACGCCGTACCTGCACCTCACCACGTCCGCGATGCGGCAGGGACCGCAGCGGGTCACCCTGAGCTTCGGCACGCTCCTCGACGAGGGGCCGGCCGGAGTCTTCGGCAGCACGACCGAGGACTGGCGGTACGCCCGGCACCTGTGGGACGCGCGGCACACCGCGGACCTCCGCGAACACGCGGGCGGTCCTGGACGGCTCCCCTTCTTCGACGCGGAGGGCGGTCTGCTCGGCCCGGACGCGCTGCCCTCCTCGGATCCCGGAGCCGGTGACCCGGCAGCGCGGGCCGAGTGGGTGACGCTGCTGCACGAGAAGGGGGAGGCCGGGGAGGCCTTCGCCGCCGCCGGGATCGACGCCGACCTGTCGGCGCCGGAGGGCGGCCCTGGCCGGTACCGGAGCGATCCGACGGTGGTCGTCGGCAGGTTCGCGCTCGACCACACCCGTCTGGAGCGGGAGGTTTGCCGGCTCCGGGACGAGGGGGTCGGCGACCGCTTCCTGATCCCCGACGACTGGCGCACGCGGCTGCTGCTGGAACCGACGGCCACCGGTCTCGCGCTGAGGGTCGTGGAGCGCGCGGAGGCCCAGGGCCTCCCTTCCCTGCCCGGGACGCTCTGGCGCAGACTCCCCGACCTCGACCTGCTCCGGGTCGGCGGGATCGAGCCGGAACACCTGCATCCGCTGGTCGGCGCGGCCCTGTTCCCCGGTGTACGCCCCGACGCCGGCATCGGAGGACCGCCGGGCCCCGACGCCCCGCAGCCCGTCCGGGTGCGCTGCCGGGGCGAATGGCACGAGGTCGGCTTCCGGCCGGGCGTCCTGCTCCGTATGCCGCACAGCGACGAGGAGCAGCAGCGCGAGCGGGCCCTGCGCGCGTTCGGCGGCGCCGTCGCCGGATGCTTCGCCGTGGAGCAGACCTGGGCGTCGGGCGACGGCCGCCTGCCGAAGGCGCTCCAGGCCCAGCGGCGCGACCTGTTCCTCCGCGCCCAGCACGGCGACACGGACGGCGTCCTCCGCCTCCTCGACATGGGCGTGGACTGCCGCGTCCGTGACGCCGCCCGCCGCTCCCTGCTGCACGCCCTGAACCTTCTCGACCACGAGCCGCTGCTGCCCAGGCTGCTCGCGGCGGGGCTCGATCTGGAGGCACGGGACAAGGAGGACCGGACGCCGCTGTTCGTGGCGGTCGCCGAGGGCGGCTCCCGGGCCCTCGTGGAGGCGCTGCTCGACGCGGGCGCCCGGATCGACGTCGAGGACCACATGGAGCAGTCGCTGGCGCACGTCGTCCGCCGCTACCGCCGCTCCGACCTGGCCTTCCTCGAGAAGCGCGTGCGGGAGGAGTACCCGGACGCCGGGGCCGACTGGTGGGACGACTATCTCTCCCGCGACGACGAGGACGACGACTAGCACCGGCGCGCCGAGCGTGACCGCCACCGACCCGCACCCGTCCCCGCACGGGCCCGAGCCCGCCGAGTACAGCGAGGAACCCCGCCTTGACCACCCGCCCCGCCCCCGACCCGCTGGCCGCCGCCGACGCCCTCGTCGCCCGGCTGCGCGCACGCCGCACCGAGCCCGCGGCCAGCCCCCAACTGGAGGCGCTGGCCCTGGCGGTGACGGCCAACCAGCCCGTCCTGCTGTGGGGCGAACCCGGCATCGGCAAGTCGGCCGGACTGGAACAGCTCGCCGCCGGGCTCGGCCTCCCGCTGGAGACGGTCATCGCGAGCGTCCACGAGCCCTCGGACTTCGCCGGGCTGCCGATCGTCGGGGACGACCCGGCGGCGACGGGCGTGCCCATGGCCCCGCCCGACTGGGCGGTCCGGCTGCGGGACGCCGGGCACGGCCTGCTGTTCTTCGACGAGCTGTCCTCCGCGCCCCCGGCGGTGCAGGCGGCGCTGCTGAGGGTGGTGCTGGAGCGCCGGGTCGGCAGCCTCGTCCTGCCCGACGCGGTGCGGATCGTCGCCGCCGCCAACCCGCCGTCGAGCGCCGCGGACGGCTGGCACCTCAGCCCGCCGCTCGCCAACCGCTTCGTCCACCTCCACTGGACCCACGACCCGGCCACGGTCGCCCGCGGCATGGCCGGCACCTGGCCGGAGGCGACGGTCCCGGTGGTCGATCCCGCGAAGGTCCCCGGCGCCGTGGCGCGGGCACGCGGCGCCGTCTCCGGTTTCCTGACCGCCCGACCCGGCCTGGTCCATCAACTCCCCGGCGACGCGGAGACCCGGGGCCGCTCCTGGCCGTCCCCGCGCACCTGGGAGATGGCGCTGCGGCTGCTGGCGACGGCGTACGCGACGGGCGCGGGCCGTGAGGCGACGGCCGCCGCGCTCACCGGGGCCGTCGGGGACGGCGCGGGCATCGAACTGCTGTCGTACCTGGAGCACCTGGACCTGCCCGACCCCGAGCGGGTTCTCGCCGACCCCGCCGCGTTCGCGCTGCCGGACCGCGGCGACCGGCAACTGGCCTTCCTCATCGCCATCGTCTCCGCCGTCCAGAGCGACCTCACCCGGTCCCGCTGGGAGGCCGCCTGGGCCGTTCTGGCCAAGGCGGTGGACGCGGGCGTGCCGGACGTGGCCGCCCGTGCCGCCACCGACCTGGCGGCGATGCGCCGGCTGGACTGGCCCGTACCCCCCGGCATCGACGCGTTCCTGGACCTGCTGCGGCTGTCCGGGGCCCTGCCCGGCGGGCGTTGAGGCGTACGCGCATGGCGGACACCCGCGGCGGCCTGGACCGCACCAAACTCCTCGCCGCCCGCTACCGCGCGGCGCACGACCGCCCCTATCTGGCGTCGGCGCTGTACGCCCTCGGCATCGTGGCGAGCAGTGAGGTGCCGACGATGGGAGTGGACCGGCACTGGCGCTGCTACGTGTCGCCCGCGTTCGTCGACGCGACGCCCGTCGAGGAGCTCGCGGGCGTGTGGATCCACGAGGTGGCGCATCTGCTGCGCGACCACCACGGCCGCGCCGGACGGCTGCCCGCCGCCGACCAGCGCGACCGCTACCGCGTCAACGTCGCCCAGGACTGCGAGATCAACGACGACCTCCTCGCCGACGGCCTGCGCCTGCCCGCCGGACGCGTGGAACCCCGCCTCTACGGCCTGCCCGACGGGCAGTTGTTCGAGGAGTATCTGCCGGGACTGCCCCCGCACGTACGGGAGCACGACTGCGGCTCGGGCGCCCACGGCACCCCCGTGCCGTGGGAACTCCCGCAGGCCGACGGCCCCGACGGGGTCGGCGAGGCCGAGGCGCAGGCACTGCGCCGGCACACCGCCGAGACGATGCGCGCCCACCTGCGCTCCCGCGGCACCCTGCCCGGCGGCTGGCAGCGCTGGGCCGAGCAGGTCCTGGAACCCACGGTCGACTGGCGGCAGGCCCTGACCGGCGCGGTGCGGGAGGCCGCCGCCTGGGCGGGCGGCGCCGTCGACTACACCTACCGCCGCCCCTCGCGCCGCACCCCGGCGCTGCGCGGTGTGGTCCTGCCGAGCCTGCGCCGTCCGCTGCCCCGGGTGGCCGTCGTCGTGGACACCTCGGGCTCGATGGGCGACGCGGAGCTCGCCGCCGCGCTGGGCGAGATCACGGGCGTCCTGCGCGAGGTCGGCGTGCGCGGCAACCGCGTCACCGTCCTCGCCTGCGACGCCGACGTGCACGCCGTGTCGAGGGTGACGTCGACCGAGCAGGTCACGCTCGGCGGCGGGGGCGGCACGGACATGCGCGTCGGCATCGACGCCGCGCTCGCGCCCCCCGACCGCCCTTCGGTCGTGATCGTCCTCACCGACGGCTACACCCCCTGGCCCGCCGAAACCCCGTCCTGCCGCCTGGTCGCGGCCCTGATCGGCGCGGGCGCCCCCGAGCCGCCGCACTGGGTGGAGACGGTGCGCGTCCCGGCCGCCTCCGACCGGTAGCGCGGCTCGGCGCCGGCGGACCGGCCCACGGGGGCGTGCCCGGTGTGCTGGGGCACGCCCCCCGGGCCGGTGGGCGTCGGAGGATCAGCCGGCCGCCGCGGGCAGACGGAGGCGGCCGTCACGGACCTCGGCGATCCGGTCGACGGCGGTCAGATGGGTGCGGTCGTGGGTGACCAGCACGGTGGCGCTGGCCTGCTGGTGGGTGAGGCGGGTGATCAGGTCGATGACGGCGGCGCCGCGCTCGTGGTCGAGGGCACTGGTGGGTTCGTCGACCAGGAGGACGGTGGGGTCGTTCATCAGGGCACGGGCGATGTTGACGCGCTGGCGCTCACCGCCGGAGAGCTGGTGGGGGCGTCGGCGGGCCTGGTCGGCCAGGCCGACGGCGTCGAGCAGTTCCATGGCCCGGCTCCGGACGGTGCGGGGCGTGCGGCCGTCGATGTGGGCCATGACCTGGAGCTGTTCGGCGGCGGTGAGGGAGGGCAACAGGTTGGGCTGCTGGAAGACGATGCCGATCTTGTGGCGGCGCAGCTCGGCGAGCTCTCCGCGGGCCATGCCGGTGGTGGCCAGGCCGTCGATCGTGACGGTGCCGGCATCGGGGGTGATCAGAGTGGCGGCGACCGCGAGGAGGCTCGACTTGCCGGAGCCGGAGGGCCCGACGACCGCGGTCAGGCTGCCCCGGGGCACATCGAGGGTGACCTGGTCCAGGGCGGTGAGACGGCTGTCACCGTCGGGGTAGGTGAGGGTGATGTCGGTCAGGCGGAGACTCATCGGGTGCTCCCCAAGGCGGTCAGCGGGTCGACGGAGGTGATGCGGCGGATGGACAGGGCGGCTCCGAGCGCGCCGAGCGCGATCATCACGACGGCCGGGACCAGGACGGTCGCGGGGGTGAGGAGAAACGGCACCGCGCTGCCGGCGACGAGCGCTCCGAGACCGGCGGCGAGACCGGTGCCGATCAGCGTGCCGCCGGTGAGCAGGACCACCGCCTGGCCGAGGGCGTCCTTGAGCAGGCCTGCGGTGGAGGCGCCCAGGGCCTTGAGGACGGCTACGTCGCCGCTGCGCTGCATGGTCCACACGGTGAAGAAGGCGCCGACGACCAGGGCGGAAATCGCGAACAGGAAGCCGCGCATCAGCTGCAGGGACCCGTTCTCGGAGGTGTAGGAGCCGATCGCGGACAGCGAGTCGTCCTTGGAGACCGTCTTCGTGCCCGCGGCCTCGTCGGCGGCGCCGATGCGGGCGTCGGAGGTGGTGTCGAGGGCGATGACAGTGGCGGCCGGTCCCTGGCTCCCGCCTGTCGGGGGTGCGGTCTGCTGCCATATGCCGAGGCTGGTCCAGATGACCGGGGTGTGGCTGAACGAGGCGTCCCCGCTCACCGCGGCGACGGTCAGCCTCTGTCCGGCCAGGGTGACGGTGCCGCCCGTCGTGACGCCGAGACCGTCGGCCGCGGTGGCGGACAGGACGGCCTCCCGGCCGCCGATCTTGTCGCCGCCGCCGGGAACGAGCGCGGAGCCCGGCCGCACCCCGAACACGGAGACCCCGGTGCTCCTGTTCCCGGCGCTCGCCCTGGTGGTGGTGATGCCGAGCGGCTCGGCGCTGCTCACGCCCGGCGTCCCGGCCCACCGCTGCCACTGCTCCTCGGTGACGGTGGAGTTCGAGTACGACAGGTCCTCGCCCCTGCCGGGCGCGGCGAAGGCGATCCTGTCCGCGGGCAGGCCGGTGATCGCGGAGGTGTTCTGCCGGCCCAGACCGGCGGTCAGCCCGGACAGCAGCCCGACCAGCAGGGTGATCAACACGATGACGGTTCCCATCAGGGCGAAGCGCCCCTTGGCGAACTTCAGGTCTCTCCAGGCGACGAACACGGCGTGGGCCTGCCCTTTCACGGGGGTCACGGGGGTCATGGGGGGGGAAGCGGTAGGACTCCACCGTCGCTGTCGGACCCCCGCCCGGGCATCTGGCCCAGGACAGCACGTGCCGCACCGAAAGGCGGCACGCCGGTTGTAACTTTCGACGGAGGCCGGGCCGCGGGCTCCTCCCTAGGCTGGAGGGACTGTGAACTCCACCGCCCCCGCCCTGACCCCCACCCCACGCGCTCTGGCCTGGTGCCTGCATGTGCTGGTCGTCGCCCTGCTCGCGCTGGCCGCCGGCCGGGCCGTCACCGGCCACAGCCCCTACGCCGGGCCGATCACCGCCACGGCTGCCGCGTGCGCCGTGATCTACGGGGTCGGTCCCGCGCTGCCCCGGGTGCGCCGCTCGCGGCGGGCCGCGGCACTGTGGCTGGCCGCCGTGGGCGCCTGCTGGCTGGTGCTGCTGGCCCTGTCCGGCGACGGGGTGTGGGTGGCGTTCCCGCTGTACTTCCTCCAGCTCCACCTGTTGCCCCGCCGCGCGGGACTGGCGGCGGTGGCGGCCACGGCGGTGGCGGCCATCGCCGGCTTCGCCGCGCACCAGGGCTCCTTCAGCCCCGCGATGGCCATCGGCCCGGCCCTCGGCGCCGCCGTGGCCGTCGCGGTGGTGTGGGGCTACCAGGCCCTGTACCGGGAGAGCGAACAGCGCAGGCGTCTGATCGAGGAACTCACCGCCACCCGCGCCGACCTGGCCGCCGCGCAGCACGCCGCCGGGGTGCTCGCCGAACGCGAACGCCTGGCCCGCGAGATCCACGACACCCTCGCCCAAGGCCTCTCCAGCATCCAGTTGCTGCTGCGCGCCGCCGAACGCGCCCTGCCCCGGACACCGGAGAACGCCGCCCGCTACGTGGACCAGGCACGGCAGGCCGCCGTGGACAACCTCGCCGAGGCCCGCCGCTTCGTCGCCGCCCTCGCCCCGCCCGCCCTGGAGGGCACCACCCTCGCCGGCGCCCTGGAGCGTCTGTGCGCCACCACCAGCGCCCGACACCGGCTCACCGCACGCTTCCACCTCACCGGCGAGCCCGTGCCCCTCGCCACCGCGCACGAGGTCGCGCTGCTGCGCGTCGCCCAGTCCGCGCTGGCCAACACCGAACGCCACGCCGAAGCCGGCACCGCCGACGTCACCTTGAGCTACCTCGGCGACCACGTCGCGGTGGACGTCGTCGACGACGGACGCGGCTTCGACCCCGACCGGCTTCCCGCCCCCGACCCGGAGACCGGCGGGTTCGGACTGGCCGCCATGCGCGCCCGGGTGCACGCCCTCGGCGGCACCTTCACCATCGAATCCGCCCCCGGCCACGGCACCGCCCTGGCCGCCCGGCTCCCCCTCACCCCGCCCGCCGAGACCGAGCCCGAGGCCCGCCCGTGACCGACACACCCATCCGTCTGCTCCTGGCCGACGACCACCCCGTCGTACGGGCAGGGCTGCGCGCCGTCCTGGAGACCGAGGAGGGCATCACGGTGGTGGCCGAGGCCGCCACCGCCGAAGACGCCGTCACCCGCGCCGCCCGAGGCGACATCGACGTCGTCCTCATGGATCTCCAGTTCGGCACGGGCATGAACGGCGCCGAGGCCACCGCCGCCATCACCGCTCGCCCCGGCTCACCCCGCGTGCTGATCGTCACCACCTACGACACCGACGCCGACACCCTGCCCGCCATCGAGGCCGGCGCCACCGGCTACCTCCTCAAGGACGCCCCACCCGAGGACCTGGCCGCCGCCGTACGCACCGCAGCCACCGGACGCACCACCCTCGCGCCCGCCGTCGCCGACCGGCTGATGAACCGGCTACGCGCCCCCGGCACCGCCCTGACCCGTCGCGAGACCGAAGTCCTCGCCCTGGTCGCGGAGGGCCTGTCCAACCAGGCCGTCGGCGACCGCCTCCACCTGACCGAAGGCACCGTCAAGTCCCACCTGGCCCGCGTCTACACCAAGCTCGGTGTCGAATCGCGCACCGCGGCCGTCGCCGCCGCCGTCGACCTCGGCCTCATCCGCCGCTGACCCCGCGCGCGCGAGGTCACCCGCACCGCCACGGGAGTGACCCACCCGGACCTGGACGGCGTCGCGGGCGGGCGACTCCCGCACCCCAGGCGCGGATCAGGCTCGTCCCTGCGGCGTCCCGGGTCGCCGACATCGGCAGGGCTCTGAGGGCCGGCTGAGGCGCAAGACGCGGGTCGAGGCGGCCGCCGCGGGCGTGTTCTGCCCGTCTGCCGGGCTCAGCCGGTGCGCCCGTACCGCCGCCGCAGCCCCTCCGCCAGCGGGGCCTCGGCGAAGGCGCCCGCCGCCACCCGCGCCGCGACCGTGCGGCGCACGATGCGGTCGGCCAGGGACGGGGCGTGGCGGGCCAGCGCCATCTCCGCCCGGCCGCGCCGCGTCGTCGCCACGTCGCGCGGTGCCCTGCGGGCGGTCACCGCGGCGACCACCGCCGACACCACGCCCTCCAGCGGTTCGGGCCGCGACACCCCGTCCAGGGAGAGCCCCGCCTCCCGCGTGCTGTCGTGGATCGGGCTGCGCACCATGCTCGGGTAGACGGTCGTCACGCCCACATGCGTGCCGGCCTCCAGCCGCAGCGTGTCCGCGTACGCGGCGAGGGCGCGCTTGGACACCCCGTACGCGGCGGCCAGCGGCAGCGGCAGGACCGCCATCCGTGAGGCGATGAACACCACCCGGCCGCGCGCCCGTTCGAGATGGGGGAGGGCCGCACCGGTCACATCCCAGGCGCCCAGCAGGTTGAGGCCGAGCTGCGCGTGGACCTCCGCGGACGGCCGCAGCTCCGCCGGCGCCGGTCCGCCCCGGCCCGCGTTGTTCACCAGCACGTCCACGCCCCCGCCGAGCAGCCGTACCGCCTCCTCGACGCCCTTCGTCACCGACTCGGGGTCGGTCAGGTCGCAGGCCACCACCGGCACCGGCGCCGAGGCGTCGGCGTGCAGGTCCAACCCGACGACCCGGGCGCCGAGTTCGGTGAAGCGCGCGCCCAGCGCCCGGCCGAACGTCCCCTCCGCGCCCGTCACGAGCACCCTCCGTCCCGCGAGCGGGGTCGCCTTCCGTACGCCCTTCAGGTCCCGCGCCACCTGGCGCAGGTACTGGTCCACGTCGATCCGCATGTGCGGCCGCCTGTCGCCCCAGCGTTCCCGCGCCGCGTGCAGTTCGGCGGTGACCGACGCCAGCATCCGGTCCCGCGACGGCCTGCGCAGCCGCCCGGTCAGGCAGGCGGCGAGCAGCCGGCTCTGCGCCTCCACCACCGGCAGCGCCGACCCCGTCGACTGCATCAGTCCCACGAAGGACAGGGCGTCGTCGTCCAGCGGGAACACATGCCGGTACAGCGGCAGCCGGGCCGGGTCCGGCACCAGCGTCGGGTCGAGGAACGGCACGGTCGCCCGGTACCCGGTGCACCACAGCACGTGGTCCACCTCGTCCTCCCGCCCGTCCGTGAAGCGCACCCGGCGCCCCTCGAAGCGCTCGATGCCCGCCCGTACGCCGATCGTCCCGGCCCGCACCAGGGCGGGGACCGTGTCGCTCAGCGTCGGGTGGTCCTGGAGCACGCCCTCGGGCGACGGCGGCAGCGCGGGACCCTCCGCGCCCCGGGCCGCCAGCCGCAGCATCGTCTGCGAGAGCCGCTGGCGCAGCCGCCACGGCAGGACGGCCGCCAGCGCGCCGTTCCACTGGTCGGTCGGGCGGCCGAACAACGTCTTCGGCAGCACCCACACCCCGCGCCGGGCGGAGATCAGCACCTCGTCCGCCTGCCCGGCCAGCTCGGTCGCGATGTCCATCGCCGAGTTGCCCGTGCCGACGACCAGCACCCGGCGGCCCGCGAACGCGGACGGCTCGCGGTAGGAGTGCGCGTGCGAGGTGGTGCCCTCGAACGTGCCCGGATACGGCGGTTCGGGCAGCCGGGGCGTGTGGTTGTGCCCGTTGGCGACCACGAGATGCGCGACGGTCTCCTCGTACGCGCCGTCGGGGCCGGTCAGTTCGAGCCGCCAGCCGTCCTCGGTGCGCCGGGCGGCGACCAGTTCCGTGCCGGTGCGGAAGTGCCGGGGGACGTCGAAGCGCTCGGCGTAGTCCCGGACGTAGGCGAGGAGTTGGGCGCGGGTCGGGTAGTCCGGCCACTCCGCGGGCATCGGGTGGTCGCTGAACTCGCTGCGCGGCTTCGACGTGTTGAGCCGCAGCCCCTCGTACGCGGCGGTGTCCGGGGCCGGCCGCCACAACCCGCCCAGCTCCTCGGCGCGTTCGACGCCGAACACCTCGACGCCCGCCTGAAGCAGCGCCTTCACGGCCGCGATCCCCGCCATGCCGCCGCCGACGACGGCCACCCGCCCCGGTCCCGCCGTGCCCCGCCCTGCGCCCATCGCGTCCGCGCCCTTCCCCGAGCCGTGCGGCCGTCCGTGCGGCCGCCCCGTGGAGTTATTCCAACGTGCGATGGATTATTACGTCAGTTCCGTCGCCGGCACCAGACCCCGGCCGGGCCTCCGCCCGCCCGGGTCCGTACAGGGCGTCGAGGAAGCGGCGCACCCACAGGCGGAACTCGTAGCGCTCCCGCTCCCGTTCGGCGGGGGAGGCGGCGGCCAGCGCGGTGACATGGCCGTGCGCCGCCCACACCAGGCTGCGCACCGTCACGTGCGGCGTGGTCTCCCGCACCGTCCCCGCCTGGGCGGCCTCCAGCAGCGCCCGCTCCACCTCGCCGTACAGCGGCAGCGCGTACGCCCGGTCGAGGCCCGCGCCGCGCGTGGGGTCCAGCCACCGGCGCAGCCAGAGGAACGTGGTGTGCGGATGCTCCTCCAGGAAGTCCACGAAGCCGTCCGCGAGCGCCCGCAGCGCCGTCGCCAACGGATCCCCGCCCATCGTCGCGGCCTCCCGGAGACCCGCCACCAGCGGGGCCAGCGCCTCCCGCTCGGCCGCGTGCACCCGCTCGAAGCAGGCGTCGTACAGCGCCTCCTTGGCGGGGAAGTGGTGGTGCAGGCTCTTCACGTCGATGCCGACCCGCGCCGCGATGTCGCGCAGCGAGGTCCCCTCGGGGCCGCGCGCGGCGAACAGTTCCGTGGCCTCCCGCAGGATCCGTTCGCGGGTGGACGGGCCGTCCCGCTCCGCCCGGCGGGGCCGGCCAGGTCCGCGCCGGGCGGGCCGCTCGGCGGAGGGTGTCTCGCTGGTCTTCCTCATCCGGCACAGTCTGGCTAGGATCCGCAGACCTCGCAATCCAACACCTGAGGGATTCATGAACGCCGCCACAGGATCCGAAGCCCCTCTCCCCGACGAGCGCGCCCCCGCCGCCGTGGCGGACGCCGGAGACGGCGCGGAGGTGCCCCGCCCCGCACTCGTGCGCTACGCGCTCGGCTCGGCCGGCATGGGCGTGTACGTCACCGTCCCCGGCCTGCTGCTCCTGTACTTCCTCACCGACACCCTCGGGGTCACCCCCTGGCTGGCGGGTCTGGCGCTGCTCGTCCCGAAGGCCGTGGACATCGTCCTGCACCCGTACGTCGGCTCCCTCTCCGACCGGGAACGCGCCCGCCGCGGGAGCAGACTGCGGCTGCTGACGGCGGGCTGCGCCCTCGCACCCGCGTTCGTCGCCCTGTTCGCCGTCCCCGGTCCGGTGGCCGACCGGCCGTGGGCCGCCGCCTTGTGGGTCGCCGCCTGGTTCGTCGTCGCCAACGCCCTGTTCGCCGCGTACCAGGTGCCCTATCTCGCCACCCCCACCGACATGGAGACCGGCTACCACGGCCGCACCCGGGTGCTGTCCTTCCGGATGGTGGTCCTCACCGTCGGCATCCTCGTCGGCGGCGCGCTGGCCCCGCTGCTCGCGGGGGAGGGCGACTCGGTCGGCCGGTACGTCGTCATGGCCCTCGTCCTCGGCGTCTTCACCGTGGTCTTCCAGTACGTCGGCGTCGGCGGCGTGCGCGACCTGCTGCCCGCAGCGGCCCCGACCGGAACAGCGGTGGACCGACACGGCCCCGCCCTCGCCCAGGTACGGGACGTGCTGCGCCGCAACCGTCCCTTCCGCGTGCTGGTCTCCTGCTACCTGCTGGTCTCCACCACGACCCACCTGGTCCTCGCCGGACTGCCGTACTACGCCCGGCACGAGCTGGACCGCCCCGGTTTCACCACCGTCCTCATGGCCGCCTTCGTCGCGCCCGCCCTGCTCACCACGCCCCTGTGGTTCCGTCTCTCCCGGACCTGGGGCAAGCAACGCTGCCTGCTGCTGTGCCAGGGCTTCTTCGCCGCTGGGGCGCTCGGTCTGGCGGCGGGGAAGACGGCCGGACTCGTGGTCCCGGTGCTGTGCACGCTCGTCCTCGGCGTGTGCTTCGCGGGACTCCAGCTCTTCCCGTTCTCGATGGTTCCGGACACGGTCCGCGCGGCCGACGGCGACGAGACCGGACGCACCGGCGCCTACACCGGGGTGTGGACCGCGACGGAAGCGACGGGCGCCGCGGCCGGCCCCTACCTGTACTCGGCGGCCCTCGCCCTCGGCGGCTACGCGGCCGCGCGGGCCGGCGAGGAGGTCACCCAGTCGGGCGGCGCGCACACGGCCATCCTGCTCGGCTTCACGCTCCTGCCCGCCCTCCTCATGGCGGCGGCCCTGGCGGTCCAGTCCCGCTACCGCCTCGACGCCGAACTCACGCGCGCCAGGGGCGTCTGACGAAGAGCCCGGCACGACGCGACCGCGACGATGTCGACCGTCCTCGCGGGCGCGTCAGCGCGGCCCCCGTACCAGCGCGAACCGCGCCCCCTCCGGGTCGGCGACCGTGGCGACCCGGCCGTGTGCGGTGTCCCGGGGGCCGCCGAGCAGCTGGCCGCCGAGGTGGAGCACCTGGTCCACCGCGTCGTCGGTGTCCGCCACGGTGAAGTAGGTCGTCCAGTGCGGTCCCCGGTCCCGGGGCAGCGCGTTGCCCAGGCCGTGGACGCCGGTCACCGGGTGGCCGTCCAGACGCAGCGTCACATAGTCCAGGTCGGCGGAGACGACCGGTTCCTCGTCGTAACCGAACACGGTCTCGTAGAACTTGGCCACATTCGTGGTCTCGAAGGTGGCCAGTTCGTTCCACGCCGGGGTGCCGGGCCGGCCGCTGACACCGGGGACGGAGCCGTCGGCCGCCTCCCAGATGCCGAAGACCGCGCCGCACGGGTCCGAGGCGAGCGCCAGCCGCCCCGCGCCGTCCGCGCTCAGCGGCCCCACGCCGACGGTCCCGCCGCACGAACGCACCACCTCGGCCGTCAGATCCACGTCGTCGGAGGCGAAGTACGGCGTCCACGCCGCCGGCAGCCGGCGGTCCGGCGGAAGCACCCCGATCCCGGCCACCGCGTGCCCGTCGAGCACGGCACGCACGTACGGGCCCAGCGGCCGCGGGCCGGGCCGGAACTCCCAGCCGAACAGCGCCCCGTAGAACTGCTCCGTCGCGTCGAGTCCGCGCACCATCAGGCTCACCCAGCAGGGTGTGCCGGGTGCGTGCCGGGCGGACCCGTCGCCGTTCGGGCGGGCGTTCCCCCGTGCGTCGGTCATCGTCACTCTCTTCTCGGCCGCCCGTACGTCGGCCGTGTCCGCTCGCCCCTGCCGGGGCCGTCCCGTGTCCGGCCCGGCGGATCGTTCCCGCATCGCGGCCGACACCGTATGTGCCCGATCCCGTACGCCCGGTGACCGGTTGTGCCCGGCCGAGCAGAGTAGCCGGACCGGGACGAGTCGGCCACCCCGTGCGCGAGGATGGTGACCATGAACGCCATCATCTCCGCATCCGAACTCGCGGACGCGCTGCGGTCGGAGCGCCCTCCGGTCCTGCTCGACGTCCGCTGGCAGCTCAGCACGGCCGCCGCGGCCGGCGAGCCGTTCGACGGCCGTGCCGCCTACGCGTCCGGCCATGTCCCCGGCGCCGTCTTCGTCGACCTGGACCGCGAACTGGCGTCCGCGCCGGGTGCGCGGGGACGCCATCCGCTGCCGGACCTCGACGTGTTCGGCGCGGCGATGCGGCGCGCCGGGGTGTCAGCGGGAACGCCCGTGGTCGCGTACGACGGCGGCATCGGGTGGGCGGCGGCCCGCGCCTGGTGGCTGCTGCGGTGGACCGGTCACCCGGACGTACGCGTCCTGGACGGCGGACTGCCCGCCTGGGACGGCCCGTTGGAGACGGAGGCGCCGACGCCGGTTGAGGGCGACTTCGTGCCGGAGCCGGCGGGGAGCGGTGTGCTGGACGCGGACGGCGCGGCGGCGCTGGCGCGTGCGGGTGTGCTGCTGGACGCCCGTGCGGGGGAGCGGTACCGGGGCGAGGTGGAGCCGATCGACCCCGTCGGCGGCCACATCCCGGGCGCGGTGTCCGCGCCGACCTCCGACAACGTGGATGCGGACGGCCGCTTCCGGCCCGCCGCCGAACTGCGCGCCCGCTTCGGCCGGCTGGGCGCGACGCCGGACGCGCCGGTCGGCGTGTACTGCGGCTCGGGCGTGTCGGCGGCGCACGAGGTACTGGCGCTGGAGATCGCCGGCATTCCGGCGGCTCTGTACGTCGGTTCCTGGTCCGAGTGGTCGTCGGATCCGGCGCGGCCGGTCGCGGTGGGGCCGGATCCGCAGTAGCCGCCCGCCCGTCCCGCCCCGGGGCTCCGCCCCGGACCCCGCTCCTCAAGCGCCGGAGGGGCTGAATCGTCCTCAAACGCCGGACGGGCTGATTTCAGCCCGTCCGGCGTTTGAGGACGAGGCCCGCCAGGGGGCCGGCGAGCCGGCCTACTCCTGCTTTTTGCGCCGCGTCCCGAAGACGATCTCGTCCCAGCTCGGGACCGCCGCGCGGCGGCCCGGGCGGACGCCGTCCGCCTCGGCCTGGCGGTCGGTCGAGCCGATGAGGCGGTCCCGGTGGCCGCCCACCGAACGGGGCATCAGCACATCCGCGTACGCGGAGCCCGCGGACGCGGCCGGCGCCGGCGGCTCCTCCGCCTCGGGCTCGGACTCCGGCTCCTCGGCGGCCGGTTCGGTGCGCTCCGGCACCACCAGGTCGCCGCGGAAGCTCGGCACGGCCTCCAGCAGGCTGGTCAGGGAGTCGCGCTCGCCCGAGGCGGTGGCCGCGGTGGACTCCTCGGCCGGTTCGGACGCCTGCGCGGGCAGGCTGGGCCGCTCGCGGTCGGCGGGGCGGTCCAGCGGACGGTCGCGCGGGAGCCGTGCGATGCGCGGCACGAACGGGAAGCTGGGCTCGGGCGCGGCGAGGTCGTCGGACTCGCCGATCAGCGAGCGGGCCTCCTCGTCGACGGCCTGGACGAGCCGCCGGGGCGGGTCGTACGTCCAGCTCGCCGAGTGCGGCTCGCCCGCGACCCGGTAGACCAGCAGGACCTCCCATGTGCCGTCGTCGCGGCGCCAGGAGTCCCACTGGACGGTGTCCTTCTCCGCGCCGCGCAGCAGCAGCCGCTCCTGCACGGCCTCGCCCAGCGGGGGGCCGGAGTTCTCACCGGGGCGGCGGACCGGCGTCTTGCGGGCGCGCTCGGCCATGAAGGCGCGCTCGGCGAGGACGGGGCCCTCGAAGCGCCGCACGCGGTCCACGGGGATGCCGGCCATCTGCGCGACCTCTTCCGCGGTCGCGCCCGCCCTTATACGGGCCTGGATGTCGCGGGGGCGGAGGTGGCTCTCCACCTCGATCTCGATCTGGCCGAGGCGGGGACGGTCGCCGCGCACGGCGGCGCGGAGCCGTTCGTCGATCGGAAGCGTGTACTCCGTGCTGTCCGCAGCCTTCAGCACCAGCCGTGTGCCGTCATTCGAGACGGCCACGACACGCAGTTCGGGCATGGGGACCTCCCGGGTGGTGCCTGCCGACGTCACGTGCGTCGCTGCTTCCGCTAGTCGAGTGTGGCCTGCCCGGGTGCAGCCTGCCACAACCTTGCCGAGTTGCCCGGCGTGTCGGGCGCGGGCCCTGGATCGCCGTTATGGCACGGTTACCTATTCGCAACGCTAAGTGACCAAATGCGTCACCCTGTGCAACTAGCCCCCTCCCGGCGGTCCTCCGAGGACCCGGGCACCCTGACGGGAGTCCGGACCCAGGGCTCGCAACAGTACTCCATTTGGGCCACGTGCGTGGATTGGCACGCCGTGCGAGTTCACGCAAGGGGTGGGACTTGGCCGCCGTTGCCCCACTCATCCACCCCTGGACGTGGGGGACTTGTGGGGTACTTCACGCGATCGCCGGATACGGAGGCAATGTCCACGGCCCTGGTCCACGCGCCGGGACCAGCGCCGGGACTACGCGCCCAGGACCCTGCGCAAGTAGTCGTTGCGGAACCGCCGTTCCGGGTCCAGCCGGTCCCGCAGCGCGACGAACTCGCCGAAACGCGGATACACCCGTGAGAGGTACTCGGCGTCACGCGTGTGGATCTTCCCCCAATGGGGTCGTCCCTCGTGCGCGGTGAAGATGCGCTCGGCGGCGGTGAAGTACCGCTGGTACGGGGTCCCCTTGAACATGTGGACCGCCACGTAGGCGCTTTCCCGGCCGGACGCCGTGGACAGGGTGATGTCGTCGGCCGGCGCGGTGCGCACCTCGACCGGGAAGCTCACCCGCAGCGGGGACCGGTCCACCATCGCCTTCAGCTCCCGCAGCGTGTCCACGAGCGCCTCGCGCGGCACCGCGTACTCCATCTCCACGAAGCGCACCCGGCGCGGGGAGGTGAACACCTTGTAGGGGATGTCGGTGTACGTCCGCGCGGACAGCGCCCGGCTGGAGATCTGCGCGATGGCCGGAATCGTCACCGGGGCGGCGCGGCCCACCCAGTTGGCGACCTGGAAGACCCCGTTGGAGAGGAACTCGTCCTCGAACCAGCCGCGCAGCGGCGGCACGGGACGCTCCGGGCCGGCGCTGCGGTTGTTGCGCTTGGTGTTGGTGTTGCCGGTGTGCGGGAACCAGTAGAACTCGAAGTGCTCGTTCTCCGCGTGCAGCGCGTCGAACTCGGCGCACACCCGGTCGAACGTCATGGGCTCCTCGCGCGCGGTGAGGAGGAACAGCGGCTCCACGGCGAAGGTGAGGGCGGTGACGATGCCGAGGGCGCCGAGACCGATCCGGGCGGCGGCGAAGACGTCCGGGTTCTCCTTCTCGGAGCAGCTCAGCACCGAGCCGTCGGCGGTGACCAGTTCGAGGCCCTTGATCTGGGCGGCGATGGAGGCGGACTCCCGGCCGGTGCCGTGGGTGCCGGTGCTGGTGGCGCCGGAGACCGTCTGCTCCATGATGTCGCCCATGTTGGTCAGCGACAGGCCCTCGCGCGCGAGGGCGGCGTTGAGCCGCTTCAGCGGGGTGCCCGCCTCGACCGTGACGGTGCCCGCCTCGCGGTCGATCCTCCGTATCCCCGTCAGCAGCTGAGGGCGTACCAGCAGGCCGTCGGTCGCGGCGATGGAGGTGAAGGAGTGGCCGGTTCCCACCGCCTTCACCGGCAGCCCGTCCTCGGCGGCCCGGCGCACGGCGTCGGCCAGTTCGTCGACGGAGGCCGGAGTGACCTCCCGGGCCGGCCGGACGGAGACGGTGCCTCCCCAGTTACGCCACGTGCCGTTCCTCGCGCTCGTCGTGCTGCCCAACGAAGCCTCCCCGACCCGGCGCCGGCCGCTTGAGCCGGCGGTACCCGAGGAAACCGACCGCGACCGCGACGGCCCCGGCGGCCGCCGGAACCCCGTACCCGGCGCGCGCCCCGGCCGCGTCGATCACCCAGCCGCCCACGGAGGAACCGAGGGCGATGCCGACCGCGAGCCCGGTGCTCACCCAGGTCATCCCCTCGGTGAGCTGCGCGCGAGGTACGTGCTCTTCGATGAGGGACATGGTCGTGATCATCGTGGGAGCGATGGACAGACCCGCAGCGAACAGCGCCACGGCCAGAAACGGCAAGTTCCCGACCAGTAGGAGTGGGATCATACTCACGGCCATCGCGCAAACGCCGAGCAGCCACCGGCGTTCCGGCGCCCCCGCGAAGTGCAGCAGCCCGAACACCAGACCGGCCACGCAGGAACCCAGGGCGTACACCGCGAGCACCACGCTGGCCGCGGCCTTGTGCCCCTCCTCCTCGGCGAAGGCGACCGTCACCACGTCCACCGCGCCGAAGATCGTGCCCGTCGCCACGAACGTCGCCACCAGCACCTGCAGACCGCGCGACCGCAGCGCCGTGCCGCCGCCCTTCCGCTCACCGGGATGCGGTTCCGGCTCGGTGGCGCGCAGCGCGGTCAGCCAGAAGACGCCGGCCGCCAGGAAGCAGGCCGCCAGCAGCGGGCCGGCCTCCGGGAACCAGGCCGTGGACAGTCCGATCGAGACGATCGGGCCGACGATGAAGCACACCTCGTCGACCACCGACTCGAACGAGTAGGCGGTGTGCAGGCGCGGAGTGCCGCGGTACAGCGCCGCCCAGCGGGCCCGGACCATCGCGCCGAGGCTCGGCACACAGCCGATCCCCACGCACGCGGCGAACAGCACCCACTCCGGCCAGGAGAAGTGCACGGCGAGCAGCAGCACCGTCGCCGCGGCCAGCGACAGCAGCGTGGCCGGGCGCAGCACCCGGCGCTGCCCGTACTGGTCCACCAGCCGCGAGACCTGAGGGCCCACCAGCGCGGCGGACAGCGCGATGGTCGCCGAGAGGGCGCCGGCCAGCCCGTACCGGCCCGTCACCTGGGAGATCATCGTGACGACGCCGATGCCCATCATGGACAGCGGCATCCGGCCGAGGAACCCCGCGGCGGAGAAGGCCTTGCTGCCGGGGGCGGCGAACAGGGCGCCATAAGGGCTGGGCACGGGGTTCTCCGGAAGATCAGTAAGGTGCTATCGCCGTCGATACAGATTACCGGCGGCGTCACCCGCTTGCGCCGGTGATGTACGGCACCTTCCCGCGACACCCCCGGCCCCTGTCCCCGCTGTCGGTGCCGGGTGGGAGGATCGAGACATGTCTGACGTGCTCGATGCCAGTCCCTACGACGCCCTGCTCCTGCTCTCCTTCGGCGGCCCGGAAGGCCCGGACGACGTCGTCCCGTTCCTGGAGAACGTGACACGCGGGCGGGGCATCCCCAAGGAACGCCTCAAGGAAGTCGGGCAGCACTACTTCCGGTTCGGCGGGGTCAGCCCCATCAACGACCAGAACCGCGCCCTGCTGGACGCGCTGCGCAAGGACTTCGCCGAGCACGGCCTGGACCTGCCGGTGTACTGGGGCAACCGCAACTGGGCGCCCTATCTCACCGACACCCTCCGGGACATGGTGCGCGACGGCCGCCGCCGCATCCTGGTCCTCGCCACCAGCGCCTACGCCTCCTACTCCGGCTGCCGCCAGTACCGCGAGAACCTCGCCGACGCGCTCGCCACGCTGGAGAAGGAAGGGCTGGATCTGCCGAAGACCGACAAGCTGCGGCACTACTTCAACCACCCCGGCTTCGTCGAGCCCATGGCCGACGGGGTGATCCGGTCGCTCGCCGACCTCCCCGAGGACGTCCGGGACGGCGCGCACATCGCCTTCTGCACCCACTCCATCCCCACCGCCGCCGCGGACACCTCCGGCCCCGTCGAGGCGCACGGCGACGGCGGCGCGTACGTCGCGCAGCACCTGGACGTGGCCCGGCTGATCGCCGACGCCGTCCGCGAGCGCACCGGCGTCGACCACCCCTGGCAGCTCGTCTACCAGTCCCGCTCCGGCGCCCCGCACATCCCGTGGCTGGAGCCCGACATCTGCGACCACCTCGAGGAGCGGAAGGCCGCCGGCGTCCCGGCGGTCGTCATGGCCCCCATCGGCTTCGTCTCGGACCACATGGAGGTCCTGTACGACCTCGACACCGAGGCCACCGCCAAGGCGGAGGAGCTGGGCCTGCCGGTGCGCCGCTCGGCGACCGTCGGCGACGACCCGCGGTTCGCCGCCGCCGTCCGCGAACTGGTGCTGGAGCGCGCCGCGGCCGAGAGCGGGCGGGACGTCACCCGGTGCGCCCTGGGCGCGCTCGGCCCCAGCCACGACCTGTGCCCCGTGGGCTGCTGCCCGGCCCGCGCCCCGCGTCCCGCCGCCGCGGGCGCCGACAGCCCCTACGCCTGAGGAGCCCCGTGACCGACCCTCTGCACGCGGAACTGCTGGAACTGGCCCGGGAGGCCGCCCGGCGCGCGGGTGAGCTGCTGCGCGACGGCCGCCCGGCCGACCTCGCGGTCGCCGCCACCAAGTCCAGCTCGGTCGACGTCGTCACCGAGATGGACCTCGCGGCGGAGAAGCTGATCACCGCGCTGATCGCCGAGCGCCGCCCGGAGGACGGCATCCTCGGCGAGGAGGGCGCCTCCACCGCCGGCAGCAGCGGCGTCCGCTGGGTCGTCGACCCCCTCGACGGCACGGTGAACTACCTGTACGGCCTGCCCACCTGGGCCGTCTCCGTGGCGGCCGAGCAGGACGGCGTGGCCGTGGCCGGCGCGGTGTTCGCCCCGATGCGCGGGGAGGAGTACCACGCGGTGCTGGGCGGCGGGGCGTGGGCCACGGGCGCCTGGGAGGGCGAGCGGCGCCTGGCCTGCCGGCCGTCGCCGCCGCTGGACCAGGCGCTGGTCTCCACCGGCTTCAACTACGTCGCCGACGTCCGTGAGCAGCAGGCCGAGGTCGCCCGCCGGCTGATCCCGCTGGTGCGGGACATCCGCCGGGGCGGCTCGGCGGCGATCGACCTGTGCGACGTGGCGGCGGGCCGCCTGGACGGCTACTACGAACGCGGGCTGCACCCGTGGGACGTCGCCGCGGGCGCCCTGATAGCCCGGGAATCCGGCGCCCTCACCACCGGCCGCCACCCGGACAGCCCTCCTTCCGCCGAGCTCACGGTGGCCGCGTCTCCGGGCGTCCTGAGGCCCCTGCTGGGGCTGCTGGAGGAATGCGGCGCGTAGGAGGCGGCTGACGCCGCCGACCGTCGGGGAAAGGCCCCGGGCATCGCCGGCCGGCTCCCGACCGGGCCGGATCGCGTCCGCGCTGAAGTCGGCTGGCTCCGGCCGACGGGGCGAGGATCCGCCGGGCCGGGCGGCAATGGACGGTGAACGCCTGCCGGCGCTGCGCCGGCAGGACCGCCGCCGACCGGGTGCCTCCGGGGCAGAGGCGGCAAGCCTTGCTGGGCCAGGCCTGTCCACGCGAGCGTGCGTGTGACGGGCGCGGTGTCGTCGAGGGCGGCGCGCCAGCGGGTTCGCGCGCCGATGGGCTGTCACGGTTTACCGGCGGGAACGACGGTGGGCCTCGGCGGATCATCCGCCGAGGCCCACCGGGCGTTGCTGTGTGCGACGGTCAGACGCTCGTCGCGCCGACTTCCACACCGTGTTCGGCCGCCAGGCGGCGCAGGTCGTCGAGCTCGCCCTGCTCCACTTCGACGAGGAAGTCGTCGCCCTCGTCGCGGGCCCGCGACAGGTCGGACTCGGTCGTCTTTATGCGCTGCAGAAGTCCTGCGGTGAATGCGTCCATGCTGCGCCCCCTCGTCCTGGGTCGGTGGGTCGGTGGCACGGGGGTGTGCCGTCGGAAGGGACGATCACGTCCGTGGCGGATGCCCGGCGCCGCTCGGCCGGGCGGCGACGGTACCGGACATCCACGCCCGCTCTGCGGAAGCGGACCGTGTGCACCGCACGGTGGCGCGGTACGAGCAGAGCGTGATCGCGGGATGTAAACCCGTCCTCCCCAAGCTCCCTCCCGCGGAAACCTAACCTCGCGAGAAATTCTCGTATTCCCGCCCCGTTCGCCCGCACGTTCCCCGGCCCCCGGGGCCGCCGGCCGCTCCCCTGTTCCGGCCGCCTTACAGCCGACTTACGGCCGAAAAGGGCAGGATGGAGGCAACAACACCCACCCGTACCCCTGCCCGCGTGCGTGCCGACACGGCCCGCCGGGCGGGTCATGAGGAAGGACAAGCGACGTGCGCGTACTCGTCGTCGAGGACGAGCAGCTGCTCGCCGATGCGGTGGCCACCGGACTGCGCCGGGAGGCCATGGCCGTCGACGTCGTGTACGACGGTGCGGCCGCCCTGGAGCGCATCGGCGTCAACGACTACGACGTGGTCGTCCTCGACCGCGACCTCCCCCTCGTGCACGGCGACGACGTCTGCCGCAAGATCGTCGAGCTCGGCATGCCCACGCGCGTGCTGATGCTCACGGCGTCCGGCGACGTCAGCGACCGCGTCGAGGGACTCGAGATCGGCGCCGACGACTACCTGCCGAAGCCGTTCGCCTTCAGCGAGCTCATCGCCCGCGTGCGGGCGCTCGGCCGGCGGACCAGCGTGCCCCTGCCGCCCGTCCTGGAGCGGGCCGGGATCAAGCTCGACCCCAACCGCCGCGAGGTCTTCCGCGACGGCAAGGAGGTCCAGCTCGCGCCGAAGGAGTTCGCCGTGCTGGAGGTCCTGATGCGCAGCGAGGGCGCCGTGGTCTCCGCGGAGCAGCTGCTGGAGAAGGCCTGGGACGAGAACACCGACCCGTTCACCAACGTGGTCCGGGTGACCGTCATGACCCTGCGCCGCAAGCTGGGCGAGCCGCCGGTCATCGTGACCGTGCCCGGCTCCGGATACCGGATCTGATCACCGACCATGGCTGCCACTCCCGCGCCCCCCACCGCGCCCCCCAAGCCCACCTGGGACCCCCGGTCGCCCACCCCGATGCCGTGGCTGCGTCCCACCATCCGCATACGGCTCACGCTGCTGTACGGCGGCATGTTCCTGATCGCCGGCATCCTGCTGCTGTCGATCATCTATCTGCTCGCCGCGCAGGCCCTGCGCACCGGCAGCCAGCCGCTGTTCAAGATCGTCGACTTCAACGGCCTGAAGGTCTCCAGCAACGACTGTCCGGGCATCGCCGACGGCAACCTCTCGCTGAACGAGTTCAACGCCGCGATCAGCGAGTGCATCGACCACCAGCGCCAGGTCGCCCTGGACAACCTGCTCAGCCGCTCCCTGCTGGCCCTGCTCGGCCTCGCCGTCATCGCGTTCGCCTTCGGCTACGCCATGGCCGGGCGCGTGCTGTCGCCGCTGGGGCGGATCACCCGCACCGCGCGCGCGGTGGCGGGCTCGGACCTGTCCCGCCGGATCGAGCTGGACGGCCCGGACGACGAGCTGAAGGAGCTGGCCGACACCTTCGACGACATGCTGGAGCGGCTCCAGCGCGCGTTCACGGCCCAGCAGCGCTTCGTGGGGAACGCCTCCCACGAGCTGCGCACCCCGCTGGCGATCAACCGGACGCTGCTCGAGGTGCACCTCTCCGACCCGGAGGCGCCGGTGGAGCTCCAGCAGCTCGGCAAGACCCTGCTGGCCACCAACGAGCGCAGCGAGCAGCTCGTGGAGGGCCTGCTGCTGCTCGCCCGCAGCGACAACCAGATCGTGGAGCGGGGCCCCGTCGACCTCGCGGAGGTGGCCGGCCAGGCCATCGACCAGGTCGCCGGCGAGGCGGAGTCCCGGCACGTGACGATCCGCGGCACGCGCCGTCCCGCCGTGGTCCAGGGCAACGGCGTGCTGCTGGAGCGGATCGCCCTGAACCTGGTGCAGAACGCCGTGCGGTACAACGTCCCGGAGGACGGCTGGGTGGAGGTCACCACGGACGTCCAGCACGGCCAGGCGGTCCTCGTGGTGTCCAACACCGGACCGGTCGTCCCCGCGTACGAGGTCGAGAATCTCTTCGAGCCGTTCCGCAGGCTGCGCACCGAGCGGACGGGCAGCGACAAGGGCGTGGGACTGGGTCTGTCCATCGTGCGGTCGGTCGCCCGGGCGCACGGCGGGCACATCTACGCACAGCCGAGGGAGGGCGGCGGACTCGTGATGCGTGTCACCCTTCCGATCTGAGATCATGCCCCGGCCCCGGCCGGTGTTCGCTTCGGGCGAAATTCTGGACCGGTGCCCCAATCGAATTCATGTGTGATCGATCACAGGCGCATCGATTCGGCCGTCTACTCTCCGTGATCATGAATCCCGTCGGAAGGCCGGAAAAGTCCCGGTTTTCAGGGGTCCCGTTCACGGGAAGTACACGGTGAGGTGCCTTTGTAGTGCGGCATCGGGACCGTGTACGGTCCCCATCGCCATCCAACCCGATCACTCATGAGGAGTCCGGTTGGGTGTCGATTGAGTAACAGACCTTGATGTGAGGCAAAATCTCCGCCTCAGGTCGGGCACAAGTCCGGCCTCTCACGCGTTACGTGCGCTGGAGACACCGCATACACCCAGAGGGGGAGAGTGACATGGCTACCGACTACGACACTCCACGCAAGACCGACGACGACGTCGACTCGGACAGTCTGGAAGAGCTGAAGGCACGGCGGAACGACAAGTCGGCCTCGGCCGTGGATGTCGACGAGTTCGAGGCCGCCGAGGGTCTCGAACTGCCCGGTGCGGACCTCTCGAACGAGGAGCTGGCCGTCCGGGTCCTGCCCAAGCAGCAGGACGAGTTCACCTGCATGAGCTGCTTCCTGGTGCACCACCGCAGCCAGCTGGCCCGCGAGAAGAACGGCCAGCCGATCTGCCGCGACTGCGACTGAGGCGGGGTCGGCCGTGACTGGCTCGACCCCACCGCGGAAGCGCCGCTTCTTCTCGAAGGGAGCGGACCAAGGGTCCTCGGAGGACCCACAGCACGACACGCGTGATTCCGAGCGAGGCTGGACCGGTTCCGGGGCGGCCTCGCTCGAAGCGCCGGCCGGCCGGGGTGACCTCCCGGTGTCCGTGGAGGTCACCGCGCCCGTGGCGCGCAGGCGCACCGCCGTCGTCCGGGAGAAGGCCCGGGAAGGCGTCCGCAAGGGCGGTGCACGCGCCCGCGCGGGTCTGGCGCACCTCGCCGACCGGATCATCGACATCGCCCCGCGTGTGCCCGTACGGGACCTCGCGACCCTGCGGGAGCAGTTCCCCGGGCTCGGGCCCGAGGACATCGCCGACAAGCTCGTGGCGGGCGCCGCGAAGGCCACCGCGACGGTCGGGGCCGGCGTCGGAGCGGCGGCCATGATGCCCGTCCCGCCCGCGATGCCGACGGAACTGGCCGCGGAGGTCACCGGCGTCGCCGCGATCGAACTGAAGCTGATCGCCGAACTGCACGAGGTCTACGGCGTACGTCCCGCGGGCACCCTCGCCCAGCGCAGCACCGTCTACCTCAACTCCTGGTCCCAGGAGCGCGGCATCGAGGCGACCAAGCCCTCCACCGTGAGCGCCGCGATGAACAGCCGCATGAAGCGCGAACTGCGCCAGCGGATCGTGAAACGCACGGTGCGCAACCTGCCGAACCTGATGCCGTTCCTGGTGGGAGCGGCCGTGGGCGCCGTGATGAACCGGCGCGACACCAGAAAGCTCGCCGCCCGCATCCGGGACGACCTGCGCAAGGTCCAGGTGCCCTGGGACGAGCTGCCCCCGCTCCCGGCGCTGGAGCGCCCCCACGACGCCCTTCCCGAGCACGCGCTGGAGCTGGACATGGGCGTCGACCGCCACCGGAAGGACGACGAATCCCCGTGACCGCCCGGGGCGGCCGCTACGAGGCGTCCGCCGCGTCCCTCGCCGCCCTGAGCGCCTGCGCCAGCCGCTCGGGCTCACGGGTGGACAGGAAGACGTAGGGAGTGGGGTCCTCCGGGTCCGTGACGGCCACGCGCAGCGCACCGGGGACGTACGCGCGCAGCAGCATGAACGCGCGCGGGTCGGCCTTGGGGCCGCGCCAGGCGCGCGCCTCCTCGGCGTCCAGCACCTCCGCGTCGCCGAGCGCCGACGCCGGGATCTTCGCCTCGCCCGCGATCAGATGACCGTTCACGACCCGGATCCGCACCGAGCCGTACGCGCTCACCACGACCGCCGCCGCGGCGGTCCCGCCGGCCAGCCCGCCCAGCATCGGCAGGGTGCCGAACGGCAGCATGATCAGCGCGAAGGAGATCCCGGCCAGGAAGCACAGGAACCACCAGGAGCGGGGAGCGGTGAGGCGTTCTTCGTACGGGGCGGCGGAAAGCTGCATGAGGCCAAGCTTGGCACGCTTCCCGCAGGGCCCCCGCGCCAGGGCGGACGCGTGCTCAGGGGCCTCGCCGCGGGCGGGTAAGGTCTGCGGCTGTGAGTGGTAATTCCGCAGCTCTTCAGCCCCCCGCCGACGCCGTGCCGCCCGTGCGCCACCCCGAGGCCCCCGCACCGGGTGAGCTCCTGGGCGCCCACTACGGGCAGTGCTTCGGCTGCGGGGACGAGCAGCCCCACGGGCTGCACCTCCAGGCGCGCGCCGGCGAAGGCGTGTCGATCACCGCCGAGTTCACCGTGCAGTCCGCGCACCAGGGCGCCCCCGGACTCGCCCACGGCGGGGTGCTGGCCACCGCCCTCGACGAGACGCTCGGCTCGCTGAACTGGCTGCTCCGCACCATCGCGGTCACCGGACGGCTGGAGACCGACTTCGTCCGGCCCGTGCCCGTCGGTACCGTGCTGCACCTCCAGGCGGAGGTGACCGCCGTCGCGGGACGCAAGATCTACTGCACCGCCACCGGACGCATCGGCGGCCCCGAAGGCCCGGTCGCCGTCCGCGCGGACGCCCTGTTCATCGAGGTCAAGGTGGACCACTTCATCGACCACGGCCGCCAGGAGGAGATCCAGGCCGCGATGGAGGACCCCGACCAGGTCCGCCGGGCCCGCGCCTTCGAGGTCAACCCGTGAGCGCCGGCCGCGGAGCGCTCGAGGTGCTCATCCGGCGCGTCGACCCGGACGTACCGCTTCCGGCGTACGAGCACCCCGGCGACGCGGGGGCCGATCTGCGCACCACCGAGGCCTGTGAGCTGGCCCCGGGCGAGCGGGCCGTGCTGCCCACCGGGGTGTCTGTCGCGCTGCCGGAGGGGTACGCGGCCTTCGTGCACCCACGATCCGGTCTTGCCGCCCGCTGCGGCGTCGCCCTGGTGAATGCCCCGGGGACGATTGATGCCGGGTACCGTGGGGAGATCAAGGTGATCGTGGTGAATCTCGACCCGCGCGAGTCCGTGCGGTTCGAGCGCTTCGACCGGATTGCCCAACTGGTCGTCCAGCAGGTCGAGAGGGTGCGCTTCGTGTCCGTCGCGCGGCTGCCCGGATCGGCCCGGGCCGAGGGGGGCTTCGGATCCACCGGCGGCCACGCCGCGGTGGAAGGTAAGAGCGGCACAAGCGTTCAGGCCGCCGAGGGCGGTACAGCGGGTGGGAATCGATACGCTTCGGTCGTATCCGACCGGGAAGGACAGTGACGTGTTCGGACGTCGCAAGAAGAGGGATGCCGCCGACGGTGCGGCCGGCGAGGCCGAGCAGGTCGTCGACGGTGTCGACGCTGAGGCGGACGAGGAGACCGGGCGCGTGAGGCTCGAGCCCGCGCCCCGGCCCGACGGGCCCTGGGACAGCTCCGAGGTCCGCGAGCCCGGCGAGGGCCGGGTCGATCTGGGCGGTCTGTTCGTGCCCGGCGTGGACGGCATGGAACTGCGCGTGGAGGTCGCGGGCGACGCGATCGTCGCGGCCACCGTCGTGCTGCGCGACAGCGCCGTCCAGCTGCAGGCCTTCGCCGCGCCCAAGCGCGAGGGCATCTGGGGAGAGGTGCGCGAGGAGATCGCGGCCGGCATCACCCAGCAGGGCGGCATCATCGACGAGGTCGAGGGCCCGCTCGGCTGGGAGCTGCGCGCCCAGGTCCCGGTGCAGCTGCCGGACGGCACCGGCGGCTTCCAGGTCGTGCGGTTCGTCGGCGTGGACGGCCCCCGCTGGTTCCTGCGCGGAGTGATCTCCGGGCAGGGCGCGGTGCAGCCGCAGGCGGCGGGGCTGCTGGAGCAGATCTTCCGGGACACGGTCGTGGTGCGCGGGGACGGCCCCATGGCCCCGCGCGATCCCATCGTCCTGAAGCTGCCGAACGACGCGCAGATGGTGCCGGAGAACGTGCAGCAGGAGGAAGGGTCGCGGTTCGCCGGCGGAATGAGCCGGCTGCAGCGGGGGCCCGAGATCACCGAGGTGCGCTAGCGCAGTTTTTGCCGTGGCCCGCGGGGCCGGTCGTCTACGCGGCCGGTTGCCGCGGGCCGCTGTGTTGTCCGGGGCTCCGCCCCGGACCCGCTCCTCGAACGCCGGAGGGGCTGTCTCCAGCCCCGCGGCACTGGGCGACTCCGCCCGACCCTGTTGATCGGCCGGGCGCCGGACAGCGATACTGGCGCCCGGTCCACGGGGGAGGGCATCCGCATGGGACGGACGATCACCGACACCATGGTGCGCGTCGAGGACGTGCACAAGTCCTACGGCAGCGGCGCGGCCGCCGTGCACGCGCTGCGAGGCGTCTCCTTCGAGGTCCCGCGCGGTGAACTCGTCGCCCTCAAGGGGCGCTCGGGCTCCGGCAAGACCACCCTGCTGAACATCGTCGGCGGCCTGGACGCCCCCGACCGGGGACGGGTCGACGTCGACGGCCGCGACCTCGCCCGCCTCGACGAGGAGGGCCTGCTCGCCCTGCGCCGCGACCGCGTCGGCTTCGTCTTCCAGTCCTTCGGCCTCATCCCCATCCTCAGCGCCGCCGAGAACGTCGGGGTCCCGCTGCGGCTGCGCGGCGCGGACCCCCGCGAGCGCGAGGAGCGCGTGGAACTGCTGCTGGCCCTCGTCGGCCTCGCCGACCACGCGGCCCAGCGGCCCGGCGAACTCTCCGGCGGCCAGCAGCAGCGGGTCGCCATCGCCCGCGCCCTCGCCAACAGCCCCTCCTTGCTCATCGCCGACGAGCCCACAGGACAGCTCGACGCCGAGACCGGGCACGCCGTGATGGAGCTGCTGCGCGCGGTCGTCCGCAGCGAGAACGTCACCGCGCTCGTCGCCACCCACGACACCACCCTGCTCGACCTGGCCGACCGCGTCCTAGAACTGAGCGACGGACAGATCGTCGAGCACTGACCGGCCGCCCGGCCCGCGCGTCAGGGTTGCGTCAAGGTCGGACCCCGGGCCCCCGCCGGCCGCCCGGCCGCCGCGCACGGCGGCCTAAGGTCGACTCCGCCGGAAGCACGACCGGAAGACAATGGGGCCATGGGACGCGGCAAGCTTCGGATCCACCTCGGCGCGGCGCCGGGCGTGGGCAAGACCTACGCGATGCTCGCCGAGGCGCACCGCCGCACCGAACGCGGCACCGACTGCGTCGTCGCCTTCGTGGAGACGCACGGCAGGACCCGCACCGAGGCCCTGCTGACCGGGCTGGAGCGGGTCCCGTACAGGCGCCTGGAGCGGGACGGCGTGACCGTGGCCGAGATGGACCTCGACGCCGTCCTCGCCCGCCGCCCCCGCGTCGCCCTGGTCGACGAGCTCGCCCACACCAACGCGCCCGGCTCCCGCAACGCCAAGCGCTGGCAGGACGTGGAGGAGCTGCTGGCCGCCGGCATCGACGTGCTGTCCACCGTCGGCATCCAGCACCTGGAGTCGCTGGGCGACACCGTGGAGTCCATCACCGGCGTACGGGAGCCGGAGACCGTGCCGGACGAGGTGGTGCGCCGCGCCGACCAGGTCGAACTGGTCGACATGACGCCCGAGGCGCTGCGCCGCCGCATGGCGCACGGCAACATCCACCAGCCCGACCAGGTCGACGCGGCCCTCTCCAGCTACTTCCGCCCCGGCAACCTCGCCGCCCTGCGGGAGCTCGCCCTGCTGTGGGTCGCCGACCGGGTCGACGCCCACCTCCAGCGCTACCGCAGCGAGCACGCCGTCTCGGCGATCTGGGGGTCGCGCGAGCGGATCGTGGTCGGGCTGACCGGGGGGCCCGAGGGCCGCACCCTGATCCGGCGGGCCGCGCGGCTCGCGGAGAAGGGCGCGGGCGGGCAGCTGCTCGCCGTGTACATATCCCGCAGCGACGGCCTCGCCTCCGCCTCGCCCGGCGAACTGGCCGCCCAGCGCACCCTCGTGGAGGACCTCGGCGGCAGCTTCCACCACGTCGTCGGCGACGACATACCCGCCGCCCTGCTCGACTTCGCGCGCGGCGCCAACGCCACCCAGATCGTGCTGGGCTCCTCCCGCCGCCGCACCTGGCAGTACGTCTTCGGCCCCGGCGTCGGCGCGACCGTCGCCCGCGACTGCGGACCCGACCTGGACGTGCACATCGTCACCCACGAGGAGGCCGCCACGGGCCGCGGACTGCCCGTCGCCCGGGGCGCGCCGCTGGGACGGCTGCGGCTCGCCTGGGGGTGGGCGGCCGGCACGGCGGGGCCCGTCGTCCTGGCGGCGCTGCTCAGCGCCGTCGACCCGGGGCTCGCCCTCGACATGCTGATGTTCCTGGCGGTGACCGTCGCCGCGGCGCTCCTCGGCGGGCTGTGGCCGGCCCTCGCCTCGGCGGCCGTAGGCTCTCTGCTGCTCAACTTCCTCTACACCCCGCCCCTGCACACCTGGAGCGTCTCCGACCCGCGGAACATCGTCGCCATCGTCGTCTTCGTCGCGGTCGGCGCCTCGGTCGCCTCCGTGGTCGACCTCGCGGCCCGGCGCACCCAGCAGGCGGCCCGGCTGCGCGCCGAGTCGGAGATCCTGTCGTTCCTCGCGGGCAACGTGCTGCGCGGCGAGACCGGCCTGGAGAACCTGCTGGAGCGGGTCCGGGAGACCTTCGGCATGGAGTCCGCCGCGCTGCTGGAACGCGCCGGGGACGTCGAGCCGTGGACCTGCGCGGGCCGGGTGGGCCGGGGCCGCCCGGTGGAGCGGCCCGAGGACGCCGACGTCGAGGTGCCCGTCGGCGACCACATGGCGCTGGCGCTGACCGGCCGGGTGCCGCCGGCCGAGGACCGCAGGGTGCTGGCCGCCTTCGCCGCGCAGGCCGCCGTGGTCCTGGACCGCCGGCGGCTGCGCGAACAGGCCGACCAGGCCCTCGCCCTCGCCGAGGGCAACCGCATCCGCACCGCGCTGCTCGCCGCCGTCAGCCACGACCTGCGCACCCCGCTCGCCGGAATCAAGGCGGCCGTCTCCTCGCTGCGCTCCGAGGACGTCGAATGGTCCGACGAGGACCGCGCCGAACTGCTGGAGGGCATCGAGGACGGCGCGGACCGCCTGAACCACCTGGTGGGCAACCTGCTCGACATGTCCCGCCTGCACACCGGCACGGTCACCCCGCTGATGCGCGGCACCGACCTGGACGAGGTGGTGCCGCGGGCCCTCGGCGGGGTGCCCCAGGACAGCGTCGTCCTGGACGTCCCCGAGACGCTGCCGATGGTCGACGCCGACCCCGGACTGCTGGAGCGGGCGATGGCCAACGTGGTCGAGAACGCCGTGAAGTACAGTCCGCCGGGGGAGAAGGTGCTGGTCGCCGCCAGCGCCCTCGCCGACCGGGTCGAGGTGCGGGTCGTCGACCGGGGTCCCGGCGTCCCCGACGAGGCGAAGGAGCGCATCTTCGCGCCGTTCCAGCGCCACGGGGACGCCCCGCGCGGCGCCGGCGTCGGCCTGGGCCTGGCGGTCGCCCGCGGCTTCGCCGAGGCCATGGGCGGCACCCTGAACGCCGACGACACGCCCGGCGGCGGCCTCACCATGACCCTCACCCTGCACGCGGCGGACGCCCGGCCGGAGGACGGCCCGGACGACCGCGGGCGCGGCCGCGTGGCCGCGGAGAACGAAAGCGGCCCCGTGGCCGCGGAGAACGAAAGGCGAGCCTCATGACCCGGGTGCTGGTGGTCGACGACGACCCGGCCATCGTGCGGGCCCTGGTGATCAGCCTCAGGGCCCGGCAGTACGAGGTCGACTCCGCCGAGGACGGGGCGGGCGCCCTGCGCGCGGCCGCCGCCCGCCACCCGGACGTGGTCGTCCTCGACCTGGGCCTGCCCGACACGGACGGCGTCGACGTCATCCGGCGGCTGCGCGAGTGGAGCCGGGTGCCGATCCTGGTGCTGTCCGCGCGGCACGCCTCGGGCGAGAAGGTCCAGGCGCTGGACGCCGGCGCCGACGACTACGTCACCAAGCCCTTCGGCATGGACGAACTGCTCGCCCGGCTGCGGGCCGCCGTACGGCGCGCGGAACCCGCCGACGGCGGAGACGTGGTCGTGGAGACCGAGGCGTTCACCGTCGACCTCGCCGCGAAGAAGGTCCACCGCGACGGCCGTGACGTACGGCTCACGCCCACCGAGTGGCATCTGCTGGAGGCGCTGGTGCGCGCCGGGGGCCGGCTGGTGGGGCAGAAGCAGCTGCTGCGGGAGGTGTGGGGGCCGTCCTACGGGACGGAGACCAACTACCTGCGCGTCTACATGGCGCAGCTGCGCCGCAAGCTGGAGGCGGACCCGTCACGGCCGAGACACCTCATCACCGAGCCCGGCATGGGCTACCGCTTCGAGAAGTGACGGCGGGCCGTTCGGACCGGGGAAGCAGGGGGTACGTAACCGTCAGTGCACCCCGGTACGCTTCAGATATGAGTGCTGTTCCTCGGTCCGAGAAGCCGGCAGGCCGGTTCCGCCGCATGCTCGACCGGCTCTCGTCCTCCCAGGAGGACCTGGAGTCGGAGGAGCTGCGCGAGGACGCCGCGACTGCCGGATGCACGCGGATAGGTGACTGCCAGGACCGCGAGATCGTCACGGTTACTGGTACCTTGCGCACGGTCACGCTGCGGCCGCGCGCGGGAGTGCCGGCCCTGGAGGCCGAGCTGTTCGACGGTACCGCCGCGCTGGACGTGGTGTGGCTCGGCAGGCGCTCCATCGTGGGGATAGAGCCGGGGCGCAAGCTGATCGCATCGGGCCGGATCGCCATGAGCCGTGGCCGCCGGGTGCTGTTCAATCCGAAATACGAACTCAGACCCCTCGGACGGGAGTAGCCGGTGACGTCGCTCGACAAGCCGACAACCGAAGAGACCGCCGCGGACACGTCCGCGGACGACGCCCGGGCGGTGACGGAAGCCGCCCTGTTCGAGGCGTTCGGCGGTGTCCGGGGCATGGTCGAGACGGTGCTGCCGGGGCTGCTCTTCGTCAGCATCTACACGGTCAACAAGAACCTGCACATGTCGGCGCTCGCGGCGCTCGGCGTGGCGCTGGTCATGGTCGTGGTCCGGCTCGCCCGCAGGGACACCGTGAAGCACGCCTTCAGCGGCGTCTTCGGCGTCGGCTTCGGCGTGGTCTTCGCCATGATGACCGGCAACGCCAAGGACTTCTACCTGCCGGGCATGCTGTACACCCTGGGCCTGGCCCTGGCGTACATCGTCACGGCGATGGCGGGCGTCCCGCTGATCGGCCTGATGCTGGGCCCGGTGTTCAAGGAGAACCTCTCCTGGCGCACCAGGAACCCGGGCCGCAAGAAGGCGTACACCAAGGCCAGCTGGGCCTGGGGCCTGATCCTGCTCGCCAAGTGCGCGATCCTCTTCCCGCTGTACTGGTGGGCGGACACCACCCAGCTCGGCTGGGTGCTGGTGGCGCTGAAGATCCCGCCGTTCCTGCTCGCCGTCTATCTGACCTGGGTGTTCCTGGCGAAGGCCCCGCCGCCGATCGACGTCTTCGCCGAGATGGAGGCGGAGGAGCGCGCGGAGGAGGAGCGGAAGGCCGCTGCCGCGGGGGAGGGTGAAGGGGCGCAGGCGGGCCGGCACCGCCGCCCGTGAGCTTCCTGTACACGTGTGAGGGGCGCCCGGATCCATCCGGGCGCCCCTCACACGTGTGCGCACGGCTCGTGGCCGCGCGTGCTGCTCACGACTCCTTGCGGACCGAGAGCAGGTCCTCCAGCTGCTCCTCACGGGCCTGCGCGGCCACGAAGAGCAGCTCGTCGCCGGCCTCCAGGGAGTCCTCGCCGGTCGGCGTCAGCACCCGAGTGCCGCGGATGATCGTGACCAGCGAGGTGTCCTGCGGCCACGCCACGTCCCCGACCTGGGTGCCGGCCAGCGCGGACTCCTCCGGCAGGGTCAGCTCCACCAGGTTGGCGTCGCCGTGGCTGAAGCGCAGCAGCCGGACCAGGTCTCCGACGCTGACCGCCTCCTCCACCAGCGCCGACATCAGACGCGGGGTGGAGACGGCGACGTCCACGCCCCAGGACTCGTTGAACAGCCACTCGTTCTTCGGGTTGTTCACCCGGGCGACGACGCGGGGCACGCCGTACTCGGTCTTCGCGAGCAGCGACACGACCAGGTTGACCTTGTCGTCGCCGGTCGCGGCGATGACCACGTTGCAGCGCTGGAGCGCCGCCTCGTCCAGGGACGTGATCTCGCAGGCGTCGGCGAGCAGCCACTCCGCCTGCGGGACGCGCTCCACCGAGATCGCGGTCGGCGCCTTGTCGATCAGCAGGACCTCGTGGCCGTTCTCCAGCAGCTCGCCCGCGATCGAGCGGCCGACCGCGCCGGCTCCGGCAATGGCGACCCTCATCAGCGACCGCCCTCCTCGTCGGGTCCCTTGGCGAAGGCCGCCTCGACCCGGTCGATCTCGTCCGTGCGCATCATCACGTGCACCAGGTCACCCTCCTGCAACACCGTCTGCGAACTGGGCAGGATGGCCTCGCCGAGCCGGGTGAGGAACGCGACCCGCACGCCCGTCTCGTCCTGCAGCCGGGAGATACGGTGCCCCACCCACGCCGCGGAGGTGTGCACCTCGGCGAGCTGCACTCCGCCGGTGGGGTCGCGCCACAGCGGCTCGGCGCCCGAGGGGAGCAGCCGGCGCAGCATCTGGTCGGCGGTCCACCGGACCGTGGCGACCGTCGGGATACCGAGCCGCTGGTAGACCTCCGCGCGCCGGGGGTCGTAGATCCGCGCTGCGACGTTCTCGATGCCGAACATCTCGCGGGCCACCCGGGCGGCGATGATGTTCGAGTTGTCGCCGCTGGACACGGCGGCGAAGGCGCCGGCGTCCTCGATGCCGGCCTCGCGCAGGGTGTCCTGGTCGAAGCCGATGCCGGTGACCCGGCGGCCGCCGAACGAGGAGCCCAGCCGGCGGAACGCGGTGGGGTCCCGGTCGACCACGGCGATCGTGTGCCCTTGTTCCTCCAGGGCCTGGGCCAGGGCGGAACCGACCCTGCCGCAGCCCATGATGACGATATGCATCGCGTTACACCGCGCTTCCTGCAGGCCGTGCGACCTTCATGACCTTCGTGCTCATGTCTCTCTTTCGGCTCGCCAGGCAACACGTCGCGGCCCGTTGGCGGCCGCCAGGCAACATCATGCCGGGGTCCGCCGACCCTGATGCCCCTCGGGGGCGCTCTGCCCGCCGTAACCGACGGTACGCGGGCCGGGGTGGCCCTACCGTCCGCGGCGCGGTGGGGGCTTGGCGCGCAGTTCCCCGCGCCCCTGAAGGCGCTGCGGTGAACGCGCCCCGAAGGGGCGCGAGGAACTGCGCGAGCAACCCATGACGACCTGCACCCGGCGCCCCGGGCGTCTTCGAGGAGCGGGGCGCCACAGGCCCCAAGACCTAGCGGCGCGTGATGCTGCGCACGCTGGCGATGGCCAGGACGCCCAGGACGACGAGGCCGGCCGCTGCGCCGATCAGTTCTGCGGTCGTGTGCATGGGACCCTCCACGAGGCGTTGCGACAACGGCCGGGCATGTGGTCATACAGGCATGCAACTCCCCCGACCTGCGCAATCCGCACCCCGACGCCCCGACTTTTCACCCGGAGGGCAGCGGCCGTATGGATGCCGTATGGATCTGGGGTGGCGGGTGCGTCGCTCGTCGCCGGACGGCTTACGATCCACACTTGTGTCCAAACTGACCGACGTGCCCAAACGCATTCTCATCGGGCGCGCACTACGCAGCGACCGGCTGGGCGAAACGCTCCTGCCGAAGCGCGTCGCACTCCCCGTCTTCGCCTCCGACCCGCTGTCCTCCGTGGCGTACGCGCCCGGCGAGGTGCTGCTGGTCCTGTCCATCGCGGGCCTGTCGGCGTACCACTTCAGCCCCTGGATCGCCGCCGCGGTCGTCGTGCTGATGTTCACCGTGGTCGCCTCCTACCGGCAGAACGTGCACGCCTACCCCAGCGGCGGCGGCGACTACGAGGTGGCCACCACCAACCTCGGTCCGAAGGCCGGCCTGACCGTCGCGAGCGCCCTGCTCGTCGACTACGTCCTCACCGTCGCCGTGTCGATCTCCTCCGGCATCGAGAACCTCGGCTCGGCGATCCCCTTCGTCGTCGAGAACAAGGTGGCCTGCGCGGTCGGCGTGATCGTGCTGCTGACGCTGATGAACCTGCGCGGGGTCCGCGAGTCGGGCACACTCTTCGCGATCCCCACCTACGTCTTCGTCGCCGGCGTCTTCCTCATGATCGCGTGGGGCGCCTTCCGCGGGGTCGTCCTCGGCGACGACATGCGCGCGCCGACCGCCGACTTCGAGATCAAACCCGAGCACCCCGGCCTGGCCGGCTTCGCCCTCGTCTTCCTGCTGCTGCGCGCCTTCTCCTCCGGCTGCGCCGCGCTCACCGGCGTCGAGGCGATCTCCAACGGCGTACCGGCCTTCCGCAAGCCCAAGTCGCGGAACGCGGCGACCACGCTCGCCATGATGGGTCTGCTCGCCGTCACCATGTTCTGCGGCATCATCGGGCTGGCCATGGCCACGGACGTCCGCATGGCCGAGAACCCCGCCAAGGACCTGATCCACGACGGAGTCCCACTCGGCCCCGACTACGTCCAGCACCCGGTGATCTCCCAGGTCGCCGAAGCCGTGTTCGGTCAAGGCAGCCTGCTGTTCATCGTTCTCGCCGCCGCCACCGCGCTGGTGCTGTTCCTCGCCGCGAACACCGCCTACAACGGCTTCCCGCTGCTCGGCTCGATTCTCGCCCAGGACCGTTACCTCCCTCGCCAGCTCCACACCCGCGGCGACCGCCTCGCCTTCTCCAACGGCATCGTGCTGCTCGCGGGCGCCGCCGGACTGCTGGTGTGGGTCTACGGCGCCGACTCCACCCGGCTGATCCAGCTCTACATCGTCGGCGTGTTCGTGTCCTTCACGCTCAGCCAGACCGGCATGGTGCGGCACTGGAACCGGCTGCTGGCCACGGAGAGCGACCAGGCCAAGCGCCGCCACATGATCCGCTCGCGGGCCATCAACGCCTTCGGCGCCTTCTTCACCGGCCTGGTCCTGGTCGTCGTGCTCGTTACCAAGTTCACCCACGGCGCGTGGGTCGCGCTGCTCGGCATGTGCATCTTCTACGCGACCATGACGGCGATCCGCCGCCACTACGACCGGGTCGCCGAGGAGATCGCGGCGCCGGACACCCCGACCGACGACAGCGTGCGGCCCTCCCGGGTCCACTCCGTCGTCCTGGTCTCCAAGGTGCACCGCCCCGCTCTGCGCGCCCTCGCCTACGCCAAGCTGCTGCGCTCCGACACCCTGGAGGCGCTCAGCGTCAACGTGGACCCGGACGAGACCGGTGCGCTGCGCGAGGAGTGGGAACGGCGCGGCATCGACGTCCCCCTGAAGGTGCTCGACTCCCCGTACCGGGAGGTCACCCGCCCGGTGATCGAGTACGTCAAGAGCCTGCGCGCCCAGTCGCCGCGGGACGTGGTGTCCGTCATCATCCCGGAGTACGTGGTCGGCCACTGGTACGAGCATCTGCTGCACAACCAGAGCGCGCTGCGGCTCAAGGGCCGGCTGTTGTTCACCCCGGGCGTGATGGTCACCTCGGTGCCGTACCAGCTCGAGTCCTCCGAGGCCGCCAAACTGCGCGCCCGCAAGCGGCAGGACTGGGCCGCCCCCGGCTCGGTGCGCCGAGGTCCGGCGGAGCGGGCGAAGGACTCCTCCCCGCACACGTAGACTGGTGGGCTGTTGTCCCGGGCCGCCAGGCCCGCCCGCCCGTACCCGATGTTGTGGAGTCACCCCGCCATGCAGGCAGAACCGAGGAAATCACTGGTGGGGGAGGAGTACGAGGTCGAGATCGGCCCCGTCGCCCACGGCGGCCACTGCATCGCCCGTACGTCGGAGGGGCAGGTCCTCTTCGTCCGGCACGCCCTGCCCGGCGAGCGCGTCGTCGCCCGCGTCACCGAGGGCGAGGAGGGCGCGCGGTTCCTGCGTGCGGACGCGGTGACGGTGCTGGAGGCGTCCAAGGACCGCATCGACGCGCCCTGCCCGTTCGCCGGCCCCGGCCGCTGCGGCGGCTGCGACTGGCAGCACGCCAAGCCGGGCGCGCAGCGGCGGCTCAAGGGCGAGGTCGTCGCCGAGCAGCTCCAGCGGCTGGCCGGGCTGACGCCCGAGGAGGCCGGCTGGGACGGCACGGTGATGCCCGCCGAGGGCGACAAGGTGCCCGCGGGCCAGGTCCCGTCCTGGCGCACGCGCGTGCAGTACGCGGTGACCGCGGACGGCCGCGCGGGTCTGCGCCGGCACCGTTCGCACGAGGTCGAGCCGATCGACCACTGCCTGATCGCCGCCGAGGGCGTCAGCGAGCTGGGCATCGAGAAGCGGGACTGGACCGGCATGGACTCGGTCGAGGCGATCGCCGCGACCGGCTCCCAGGACCGCCAGGTGGTTCTGACGCCGAAGCCCGGCGCCCGCCTTCCGCTGGTCGAACTGGACCGCCCCGTCTCGGTGTTGCGCATCGACGAGCGCAACGGGCAGGTGCACCGGGTGCACGGCCGCCCCTTCGTCCGCGAGCGTGCCGACGGCCGCACCTACCGCGTCGGCAACGGCGGCTTCTGGCAGGTCCACCCGAAGGCCGCCGACACCCTCGTCACCGCCGTCATGCAGGGCCTGCTGCCCCGCAAGGGCGACATGGCGCTCGACCTGTACTGCGGCGTCGGCCTGTTCGCGGGCGCGCTGGCCGACCGGGTCGGCGAGCAGGGCGCGGTGCTCGGCATCGAGTCCGGCAAGCGCGCGGTGGAGGACGCCCGGCACAACCTGGCGGAGTTCCCGCGGGTGCGGATCGAGCAGGGCAAGGTCGAGTCGGTGCTGCCCCGCACCGGCATCACCGAGGTCGACCTGGTCGTCCTCGACCCGCCCCGCGCGGGCGCCGGCCGCAAGACGGTCGCACACCTCTCCTCCCTGGGCGCCCGCCGCATCGCCTACGTCGCCTGCGACCCGGCCGCCCTGGCCCGCGACCTCGCGTACTTCCGGGACGGCGGGTACAAGGTGCGGACACTGCGGGTGTTCGACCTGTTCCCGATGACGCATCATGTGGAGTGCGTGGCGATTCTGGAGCCGGCGGCGAAGTAGCCTTGACCTGCGGTTCATCCGGCACTGCCCGAGTCAGGCCGGAGCGCTCGACCTGTTTTTTCGAAGCACACCACGTCGAGCGCTTCATAGGCTTGTGTTACGTGTCTGCACCTGCGGTTAAGCCTAGACGGTGCGCTTGACGCTCACCGAGCGCTCATTCTGACGGTGCGTCATGATGCTGGACAGCCGGCTACCGAGACGGCCGTGTCCGCGCATGAGCACGCCGCCGCCCCGCAGGTCAGCGACCTCGATGAGCCGTGATGAGCTCAACGCCCGCGCCTGGGCCGTGTCTGGCGTCGAGCAGGCGCAGGCCGTTGCGCGCCCAGTGCGACGCGTCGAGACGGTGGTGATCACGGTTGGACAGCGGGGCGACTCCCCGCAGTACTCCTCGCAGTCCGAACCCGTCTTGGAAGCGATCCGGGGCCCCGGCTGGGTCTCGGCAGGCCGCGCAAGCGCCGGACCGGGTCCGTGCCGACAAGGCGTACGACTCCCGCCGCAAACGCTCTCACCTGCGCAGACGCGAGATCAAGGCCGCCATTCCGTTTGGGTGGACCGGGTCCGCAACCGCCGCAAGCGCGGATCACGCGGCGGGCAGCCGCCGAAGTTCGACAAGGACGACTACATGCAGCGGCACGCGGCCGAGTGCGGGATCAACCGCCTCAAGCGCCACCAGGCCGTCGCCACGAGGTACGACTAACTCGCCGTCCGCTACGGAGCGACCGTGCTGATCCCAGCCATCAACGGTGGCTCTGACCTGTGTAAATGCTTCGGTGGCACCAACTGTCGGGCGGTAGCGTGCCCCGATGGGGATCAGCGTTCAGGTTCGGACATTTACCGACGCGGTCGAAGCCACGTGCATGCATCCATCCATCGCTGACCTGTGCAGACGGGCGGCGAGCCAGAACCTGCCCATGCTCGGATACGTCGATCCCTGCGACGGCACCGTGTTCAACCGGTCGCAGCTCGCAGTCCTCACCCCGGAACTCCAGGCCTTGGCGAACGGCTCAGCCGTCGAAGAAGCCGAGGCGGTGCACGAGATCCTTGCGCTGACCGCTCAAGTCGAGCGCATGACCCACCGGTATCTAGTCCTCAACGACGACTGACGACGCCCCTTCCACAACAGGCCCTGATCGCCGGGGCCTTCCTCGTCCCGGGTGGGGAAGCGGTTTCGGGGTTGCTGGTGGCCGCGGGGATCTCCGGCCTTGCCGCGATCTGGCCGCACCTCCGCGAAGCCCTGCACTGAGAGGGGCGGCAGATCGTCGGCGTTTGTCCACAGCGCCACAGCGAGGGAACCCCAGCCCGCTGCCGAGGAGCCCCGATGTCCGGCGCGCCCACCGTCAACTCCCCGCCCTGCTACTCAGTCCGATCGACCGTCACCACGAAATCACGGACGGTAGGGTGGTGGAGCGATCGAAGAGGACACGATGAGCCCACATGGCATGAGGGGGAGGGTGACGAGACGACATGGCAGCGCTGGAGGAGAGTCAGGGGCGTACCCGGGACCAACGGTCGGTGTTCGAGCGGTATCAGGACGCTGCGGCGGATGCCGGAGAGCTTGATTCATCCCTGTTCTCCGTGGAGGTCACCGCCGACGGCCGGCCGACCGACATCGAGCGCGAGGAGGCCGAGGACGTGGTGATCGAACAGATCACCTCTCCCTTCGACCCCGAGCACATCGACATTGACACCCGGACGACGACCGTCGATCTGCTGCTGTCCCGGCTGCGCAACGAGATGATCGACCTCGCCCCGGACTTCCAGCGCAAGGCGGGCATCTGGACCGACGGCAAGCAGAGCCGCCTCATCGAGTCGCTGCTGTTGCGCATCCCTATCCCGTCCTTCTACGCCGCTGAGAACAAGGACGGCAGTTGGGCCATCGTCGACGGCATCCAGCGGCTCACGTCGATCGCCCGCTTCCTGGAGCCGCAGACGGTCGGAGCCGACCCGCTGAAGCTGACGGGCCTGGAGTATCTGCGCAACTTCGAGGGGGCGGGCTTCGCGGACCTTTCCGGAAAACTCCAGATCCGGCTACGCGAGACGGAGGTCGTCGTCCATGTCATCCGGCGAGGCACTCCCGAGCCGGTGATGTTCAACGTCTTCGCGCGCATCAACACCGGAGGCGAGCCCCTCACCCGGCAGGAGATCCGACACGCGCTCATCCCGGGAAGGGCCCGCACGCTTCTCGCGGAGCTTGCGGAGACCAAGGAGTTCCGGCAGGCCACCGGCTACAGCGTCGTCGGTGACCGGATGGCCGACCGGGAGATGGTCCTGCGCTTTCTGGCGTTCCGGATGACCTCCCCGCACGCGTACAAGCCCGGTGACTTCGACGCTTTTCTCGCCGAGGCGATGCATCAGGTGAACCGTCTCGACAGCGTGGAAGAGGGCCGGCTGCGAAGCGAGTTCATCACGGCGATGATCGCGGCCAGGGAAATCTTCGGACATCATGCCTTCCGCAAGTACCGCCGGAACCAGCAGCGCAAGTCACCCATTAACAAGGCACTCTTCGAGGCGGTTGCCGTCAATCTCGCGAGCCTCGACGACGACGACCGCGAGGCGCTGCGGCAGATCGACGTCCTCGGTGCCTTCGCGGAACTCATGGATGACGTGGAGTTCGAGCGCGCCATCTCCGTGGGCACCGGCGACGCCAGGAAGGTGCGGAAGCGGTTCGACGCTGTTAAGGAGCTCTTTGAGGACGCGCTCGGCGAGGAACGGAGCGAAGTCGAGCAGTGATCAACCACATCAAGCTGATCAACTTCAAGGCGTTCCGGCGTCTGGAACTGCCCCTCGGCCCGCTGACGCTCCTCACCGGTCTCAACTCCTCGGGTAAGAGCAGCGTTCTTCAGGCACTGGCGCTGCTGCGGCAGTCGTACGAGACGCAGATGCTCACCCGGACCAAGCATGCTGGGGGAGGGCTGCTGCTCAACGGGGACCTCGTGGCCCTCGGCACCGCACAAGATGTCCTGCATGAGGACTTCGGGCCCGTGGAAGAACTCCCCGCCGTCAAGGAGCCACTTGTGGGCTTCATCATTGAGGAAGACGGCGAGCAGCGTACGTGGGCCGCCGCGTACGACTTTCGTCATCCCGATCGGGACGTCATGCCCCTGGCGGAGGGGTCGGTCCGCTCGCACGTGGCCGAGCAGCCGTTCCAGTACCTGCACGCCGACCGCATCACCCCGGCGGTCACTTACCCCCGCTCCCACCAGATCGCCATCGCGCGCGGCTTCCTCGGCGTGCGGGGTGAGCACACCGTCAACTACCTGCGCCATCACACGGAGCAGGACGTACCCATAGAAGTGCCGGACGGTCCGCTCCGCCATCGCGGCGCGACCTCTCCCCAACTCCTGGACCAGACGATCGCCTGGATGCAGGAGCTGTGTCCGGGCGTCAACATCGAGACGGATCCTGTCGAAGGCACGGACTCGGTCCGCCTCTCCTACGGCTTCGGCGGCACCGCCGGCATCAACGCCACTCGCCGTCGGCGCCCCACCCACGTCGGCTTCGGTCTCACCTACGCGCTGCCCGTCGTGGTCGCCTGCCTCACCGCCACGTCCGAGAGCCTGATCCTGCTGGAGAACCCAGAGGCGCACCTGCATCCCAAGGGGCAGAGCAGGATGGCCGCGCTGCTCTCCGCAGCCGCCGCCACCGGCGCTCAGCTGATCGTCGAGACGCACAGCGACCACGTGCTGAACGGTGTGCGCATCGCCGTGAAACATAGTGTCCTTCGGCACGAAGATGCGGTCGTGCACTACTTCAGTGGCAATGGGGCGGGCACCGAGGTCGTCACGCCGCGCATCGACAAGGACGGCATGCTCGAACAGTGGCCCGAGGGATTCTTCGACGAGTGGGAGAACTCGCTCGACCAACTGCTGGACTGACGGCACGGAACGACACAGGGGGAAGAAGGCGTGCCACTGTTGTTTCTGAACGAGAAGTCCTGGGGGGCGGCCTGCGACCCGGCGCGGGCCGAGCGGGCGATGGCCGACTTTGTGGCCGTCGTCCGTGCCGCCGCGGCCGAAGGAGGGTCGAGCACGGCACTGGTGAGCGAGGTGGACGTCAAGTCGCTTAACATCGCCGAGGGCTATCCCGTCAACAAGTGGATCGCGGCCAGTCCACGCAACCGCGCTCTCTGGCAGCGCCTGCGGGCGTTACAGGGCCGCTCGCCCGTGCGGAGCGTCTTCTCTGCGGATGATGCCGCCGATCATCTGGAATACCGCCACGATGGCGAGGTCGTCCTCGGCCTGGGCGCCGCGCACTTCATGGACGGCATCGCGGTCAGCCTTGCGGTGGCCCGGCAATGGCAGGCCGATCGCGTCACTCTGGAGCGAAGCGAACTCGTCGAGGACGACGACAGGCTGGAGATGCGGCAGGACGCCGTCGATGTCCGTCATTTGTCTGCGGAGCCACATCTCGATAGGTACCGGGACTGGCTTCGGGCGGGGCGCAGCGAGGGCGTCACCACCGGCTCGCGGATCTGGGACAGCCGGTCCGACCTCTATCCACACCTCACTTTCCTGCAGCGCGTCGAGGGCCAGCTCCGCAGCCTGGACCCGCAGTGGGTGGTACCCGTGCGGCGGGCTCTGGAGCGACTGGAGGAAGCCGTCGCCGCGTGGGATCCAGCAACCATGGCCGAGCCCGAGTGGCGGACCAAGGTCACCCCGGAGGGCGAGACCCGCAAGCGCGTGTGCCGCTTCACCGATGTGAACGGCGAGACACACACATTCGACCTGCACGCCCGGTTCACCCCGGGCGCCGGCCGCATCCACTTCCGTTTGGTCCGGGAGGAACGGACGATCCGCCTTGCCCACATCGGCAGCAAGATCCGGCCGGAGGTCTAGTACTGCAACGGTGCTTGCCATGATTGCTAACCAGGTTGGTCGTTGGTGTGGTCATGGGTGGGGGACCTTGCTGATGCCAGGTTGTGGGCGAGCGAACCCGCGGGAGTCGGGTCCTTGCCTGCATGCGGGGCCTGATCGCTCCGCTGCAGCGCAGACCGTTGACTCCTCCGCGGTAGCGGTACCGGGAGGGGCCGCCCCTCCGCCAAGCGGAGTGCTCGGTCAAGCCCGCCATGAACCGGTGACGGGCCGGAGCCACTTCCGGACCGGGGCAACACAGTGAAGCCGCAGGTCACATGCCCGATCCGGCTCGGACGGCCCGGCCCCGCGTCTGTGGCACGCGGTCTTCGCTCTGACAGTAGGTCAGTGAGCCTACCCCGGACGGGCCGGGCCCGCTGTGGTCCGTGGGGCAGATCCACGTACGCCGATCACCCGACCGGGACCACTCGGGCGTCGTTCCGGTCCAACCCGCATAGCCCACAGGCCGAGACCGATGAAGCGGCCGAGGGCCCCGGCGACCCGGTCGGCCTGCAAGGTCAGGTCGCCGGAACGGGCCGTAGCCGGTAGGTGCCCCCGTGCGCGACGACACGGCCGGCTGTGGGCGGGGCGAAGTGGGTGCCGAGGAGGAGGGTGTCCGTGCCCGCGAGGGAGGCGAGCAGTTCACCGCGGGTGGTCTCGGACTGCTGTGGGTCGATGTCCACGCAGGCGCCGATGGCGGGGTGGGCGAGTTGGACCGGGTGGTGAATGCAGTCACCGGTGATCAGCGCTGTCTCACCCTGACTGGTCAGTTCCACCGCGACATGGCCGGGGGTGTGGCCGGGGGTGGGGACCAGACGCAGGCCCGGAGTGATCCGCACGCCCTCGGCCGGGACGTCGACCAGGTCGAGCAGACCGGCCTGCTCGACCGGGATCACCGAGTCGCGGAACATCTGACGGCGTGCCTCCTCCATGTCGTACGCGGCCCAGAACTCCCTTTCGGCGCGTGCGGTGAGGTAGCGCGCCGCGGGGAACGTGGGAACCCACTCGCCGTCCGCCTTCCGGGTGTTCCAGCCGACGTGGTCGGCGTGCAGGTGGGTGAGGACCACCAGGTCGACGGAGTCGGGCGGGAAGCCGGCGGCGGCCAGACGCTCGGGGAAGTCGGTGCGCAGGTCGTGCCAGGCCGGGTTGGCCCGTTCCTTGCCGTTGCCGATGCCGGTGTCGACGAGTACGCGCAGCCCGTCCACGACGCACGCGAAACTGTGGCTGTCGATGTGGAGGATGCCGTCAGCGCCGGCGAAGTGGGGGCGCAGCCAGTCCTGGCCGGCCACCACCTGAGGAGTGGCGTCGGGCAGCAGCCAGGGCCCGGTCGCGGGCGGCAGCGGTGTCTCGTCGATGCGGTGGACGGTGATGTCGCCCACCGCCCAGGAGGGGATGGGGGCGGCCGAGGACGTCTGCATGGTCTGTCTTTTCCTTTGCTCTTCAGCGGAGAGGCCGGTGGCGCGGGCTGCCGCAGGCCCCTGTCCGGGTTCGTGACACGGCGAGGGCTGTGAGGGCGGCCGCAGCGAGGAGTGCGGCGATGACGGCGTAGGCGTGCGAGGTGGTCCTGAGCCCGTAGTGCTGGGTGGCGGCCCCCGCCGCGACGGCGGGCAGGCTCATGGAGAGGTGGCTCAGAACGTAGTAGGCGGCCAGTGTCGCGGCGCGGTCCCGCTCGTCGAGCGAGGCGAGGAGCATGCGAAGCACCCCTTGGGAGACGGCCCCGAAGGCTGCTCCGGCGAGAGCCGCGCCGCCCTGAACGGCCGGCAGTCCGACGCCGTGCAGACCGCTCAGGGTCAGGACCGCGGCGGGCAGGACGACCGTGCATCCGCCGATCGCGGTGGTGAGGGGATCGGTGCGGCGCAGAACCCACATGGTGAGTGCGGCTGCGGCGCTGAGGGTGAAGAAGACCGTGCCGAGGGTTGCCTGTGGGGCGTCGGGGGCCACCAGACGCACGAGGGCCGGCCCGAGGGAGGAGTAGAAGCCGCCCAGTGCCCAGACCGCGACGATCGCGGTGCCGGTGGTCAGCAGGGTGCGGCGCACCGCGGGCGGTACACCGAGCCGCGGGCGCAGCGATCGGAGCGCGCCTGCCCGGCGGCCGGCTGTCTCCGTGGTGAAGGTGACGGCGATCGCCTGGGCGGCGAACAGTGCCGCCAGCAGTGCGTGGACGGTGACCGTGGGGGAGGGGGCGAAGCGGACGAGGAGGGTGGAGGCGAGGACGCCCGCGGCCATGCCGGCGACCGGGGCGATGGTGTTGGTCAGGGCGGACCGACCGGGACGCCGCGGGTTCTCCAGGTCGAGGAGAGCCGCGCCCGCGGCGCTGGTGGCCACGCCGGTGGCCACTCCTTGCAGAAGGCGGGCCGCTGTCAGGGTGCCCGCGCCGTCCGCCGAGGCGAGGAGGACCATGGCGACGGCCTGCGCGCCCAGGGCGCCTGCCAGGACGGGACGCCGTCCCAGATGGTCGGAGAGCGTGCCGGTGGTGAGAAGGGCCGACAGCAGTGCCAGGGAGTAGGCGCCGAAGACCACCGTGACGGCGAGCGCCGAGAGGCCCCAATGGTCCTGATAGAGGGGGTACAGCGGTGTCGGGGCACTGGATGCCGCCAGGAGGGCCACGAGTACGGACGCGTCCAGACCGAAAGAGGCGGCACGGGTCTTCCCTTGGGCGCGGCTGTCCCTGACAGGGCAGTGCGCACCTGGGCCGGACACGACGTCGGACATGGAACCTCCCTTAAAGCAACTCGTTTGCCTTAAGGGAGGGTAGATTCTACAGTCGCGCTAAAGCAAATCTTTAGCTTTTGGCTTGGTGTGCCTCGTCGCACCACCCCGACCAGGGAGAATCCGTGTCCTCCGCCGAACTCACACCGTCCGAGGCCGCCCGCTGGGCCGCCCGCGCCGGGCTTCCGCTGCCCGATGACCGCCACGCGGCGGTCACGGTCACCGCCAACCACATCCACTCCGTCGTCGCGGCCCTGCGCGAGCTGGACTTCGGTGACACCCCGCCCGCCGGTGCCTTCCGTGCGCAAGAGGGGAAGCACGATGCAGCCGTATGAGTTGTCCCTCGCCGCCGCCGCGCGGGAGATCCGGGAGCGACGGCTGTCCCCCGTCGAGCTGGTCGACTCGGTCCTCGACCGCATCGAGAAGGTGGAGCCGCACGTTGCGGCCTACGTCGCGGTTTCCGCTGATCACGCCCGTCGGACCGCCCGCGAGGCCGAGCGCGAAGCCGCCCAGGGCTCCTACCGGGGCCCGCTGCACGGGATCCCGGTAGGAATCAAGGACGTGATCGATGTGGTCGGCGTGTCCACCACGGCAAGCTCCAGGACCCGGGCCGGTCACCGCGCGGCCTCCGACAGCACGGTCGCCGCGAGTCTGCGTGCGGCCGGCGCGATTCTGATCGGCAAGACGCACACCCACGAGTTCGCCTACGGGCTGACCACCCCGCAGACCAACAACGCCTGGGACCGAGGGAGGATCGCCGGTGGCTCCAGCGGCGGCTCCGCCGTCGCCGTGGCCTCCGGCGCGGCGACATTCGCCCTCGGCACCGACACCGGCGGATCGATCCGGGTGCCCGCCACCCTGAACGGGGTGGTCGGACTCAAGCCGACGTACGGACTCGTGCCCCGTCACGGCGTCACGTCGCTGTCCTGGTCGCTCGACCACGTCGGCCCGATCACCCGCACCGTCGACGACGCGGCCCTGGTCCTGACCGCCATCGCCGGGCACGACCCCCGCGACCCCGCCTCGGTGGCCGTCCCCGGCGTCGACTACCGGCCGGGCCCCGAACCGGATCTGACGGGAGTGCGCGTCGGCGTGCCTCGCACCTACTACTTCGAACACGTCGACGCGGACGTCGCGGCCGCCGTCCGCCACGCCATCGCGCAGCTGGAGGCCCTCGGCGCCCGGCTCATCGATATCGGCATACCGATGACCCGCTACATCCAGGCCGTCCAGTGGGGCCTGATGGTGCCGGAAGCCACCGCCTACCACCAGGCCACCCTGCGTGCCGTCCCCGAGCTGTACCAGGCGGATGTCCGGATCCTCCTGGAGGCCGGCGAGCTGATGGGCGCGGGCGACCACCTGCGGGCGCAGCGCGCCCGGACGCTGATGCGCGACGCATGGGCCCGCATCCTGGAGGAAGTCGACGTGATCGCCGCTCCTGCGGTGCCGATGGCCGCGGTCCCGTCCGGTCAGGAGACCGTCACCTGGCCCGACGGCACGGTCGAGAGCGTCTCCGACGCCTACGTGCGCCTCTCCTCCCCGGCCAACATCACAGGCGTGCCCGCGCTCTCCGTCCCGGTCGGCCGGGACACGGCAGGCATGCCCATCGGCATGCAGTTGCTCGGGCGGCCCTTCGCCGAGCGGACGCTGCTGCGGGTGGGCCACGCCTACGAGCGGACCCAGCCCGCCCGGTCGCTCGCACCCGTCACCTGAGGGCGGTAGGGGCCGGGCCGAAGATTTCCGGCCCGGCCGCCCCACCGCTCGGCTCCGGCGGGATCAGGACCGGATGCCCGCCACGATGAGAGCGGCGAGGACCCCGCCCCGGCCGTCGGGCAGGCGCTCGCCCTGTGCCGCGGAGGCGGTGGCGGCGTCACCCGCGGGTGCCGGAGCGCGTGGGGGTCGACAGGACGACGGTGCCACCGAAGGGCATGCGCTGCCCGGGGCAGAGGGAAACGCTAACGCAAGGACTGTGCTTTAGGCTGGTCGGATGAGCACCAGGCAAAGGGTTCGCCCCGGCGGGCGCAGCGCACGCGTCCAGGCGTCGGTGCACACCGCCGTACGGGAACTCCTGGAGGAGAGGGGCCGCGAGGCTCTGACCGTCCCCCTGGTCGCCCAGCGCGCCGGAGTCACCCCGTCGACCATCTACCGACGCTGGGGCACCCTGCAGGAACTGCTCTCGGACGTCGCGGTGGAGCGGCTGCGACCCGACACCGCGCCGGAGGACCACGGCGACCTGCGGTCCGACCTGACGGCGTGGGCCGAACAGTTCCTCGACGAAATGACGTCCGCCTCGGGCCGCGCCTACATCCGCGACGCCCTGCTCGGCGACCCGGACGGCGACAACGCCGGCCAGTGCTCGGCCTACGCGGCCGAACAGATCAACGTCATACTCGCCCGGGCCGACGACCGGGGGGAGCACGGTCCCGACGTCGAAACGGTCATGGACCGCATCGTCGCTCCCATGATGTACCGCATCCTCTTCCGTCCGGCCGGGCTCGACGCCGCATACGCCCGCCGGCTGGTGACTGAGCTCTTCGGTGGACGGGGGAAGGGCGGACAGTGACCGGGCGGCTGACTCCGTCGCCTCGGAAAGCACCCGCGCGGCGCACGGACGCGTCGGCGGCGCCCACGGTCCCCTACAAGGCCGTGGACCGACCCCCGAAGTTGCGCACGGTGGGGCCAGGCGGGGCGCCGAGGACCGCACCCCCCGGTTGAGCCGGGTGCTGAGAGCGGAGGAGCTCGACGAACCTCGCTGCACCGCCGCGAGGTCGAACGGGGGCCGGCCCGCTTGCCGTTCGTCCGGGTCCGTGTTCTCAGGCGGGGTCGAGTGACTCCACGGTATCGGCACAGGCGCCTGTGACGCGCCCGTCGAGAGCGGCGTGCACGGTGGGGAAGACGGGGAGGAGCGTGTCGAGGCCGAGGAGGCCCCACACCTGCTGGTAGTGGTCGCTGAGGGCGGCGAGGCGCAGGGCGCCGGCACGGCTGTCGAGCACGCTGGACAGCGCGACGATCATGCTGACGCCCGAGGAGTCGAGGTACTGCACGTCGGAGGCGTCGAGGACGAGGGTGGTGCAGCCCTCCTCGATCAGGTCCTCGCACCGGGCGCCGATGTCGGAGGCGTTCGCGTGGTCGACCTCGCTCGGCAACCGGACGACCGTCGTGTCCGCTTGATGTACCCGCACCCTCAGCATGGAGAACCGACTCCCGTCCCGATCGTTCATACCCGTGCCCCGGCGCCTTTCCGTTCGCCGCCCCCGCGTTTACCCCGGGCGCCCTCGGTCACGCGTGCCGTCGAGCACCGCATCGTCGAGCAGACCCATGGGCGCCGTCGGCGGGCCTACCCGGGCAGCTCGGTGTGCAGGCGGATCGTGGTCCCGTCATGCGGCGTGGACCGGATCTCGACGAGATCGCAGAGCTGGTGGACGAGCCACAGCCCGCGGCCACCCACCTGCCGCGCGGTCGGCATCGTACGTCCGGCCAGCGGGTCCTCCAGGTAGCCGGCGTCGCGGAACTCGCAGACGAGCCGTCGCTCCTCGCTCCACGTGCGCAGCACGCCGTGTCCGCCGCCGTGACGGATGCTGTTGGTGGCCACCTCCGTCGCGGCAAGATGCAGCTCGCGCAGACGCCGACCGGTCAGGCCGTGCTGCTCGGCGCAGGCGGCGATCTTCTCCCGGAGGGCGGGCAGGTCGCCGCTCGTGTAGAGGAACTCGTCGTACGGGTCGCAGGGGTCGGTGAGGGCAGCGAACTCGTACGGCGCCCGCGCGTCGTAGTCCTCGGACAGCACCGTCCGGCCGTCCCTGCGAATCTCGGGGTGGCAGCGTGCCATCTGGGTCAGTGCGGCGTCGTCGCGTGCGACGTCGTAGGGGCACAGCAGCCACCAGGCCGGGCCCTGGGCGAAGGCCTTGTTGAGCAGCCACTCGTGATAGCGCAGTTCCATGGCCTCGGCAGCACTGCGCACCTGGTCCCAGGGGGATTCGCCGATCCCGCGGACGGGCCGCCCCTCAGAGACGCGCTCCTTGATCCATTCCTGCCAGGCAGCGATGAGCCGTCCCGGATGGCGCGCCACCCGACTGGTGTCGACATAGCGCACGGTGTCCCCCTCGCGGACCTGGGCACGCAGCAACGACGCCTTCTCCTGCGGCACGGCCACGACGACGGCCTCGTCACTGTCGAGCGCTTCCTGGATGAAACCGACAGCGCCCGCGACGAATTCATCGCTGCCCGAGTACGGATACAGCTCGTGCCGGTATCCGCTGCTTCCGAGGGGAGTGGGCGAAGAGGAGGTCACGGCGCCATCACCACCGGAACGTCGGGGACCGCGAAGCCGGAGAGCTTCCAGGCGAGCCGCACGGTCTCGTTGGTGCCTTCCAGGACTATCTTCCGATCCGGAAGGTGTCTGGCGGCATCGGCCAGCGCTCTCATCCCGGCGGCATCGAAGAACTCCACGGTCTGGCAGCGCAGACGCACCGTCGGCGTGTGAGCGAGGAGGGTGCACAGAATGGAGCCGAAGGCCACCGCGCCGTCACTGTCGACGGTCCCTGTCACCGCCCAGCCTTCCTGCTCGGTTCGGTACACCCGGAAAGCGGGGGAGACCGGTCGGCTGCCCACATGATGAGGATGCACACACGTGATCTGCTGCAGAGCCGGCAGGTCCCAGTCGGCGCCGCTGTAGGCGCAGACCACCATGGCTCCGGTGTCGGCGGCGAACTCCTCGAGATCGAGCTCGCTGCGCAGCCACTCCTCGCTCGGGTCCGCGCCCGGGCCGGGCACGACATGGTGCAGCACGCGAAGGGAGCGGAACCCCTCCCGGTCCGCCGTGGCCGCCTCCCGACGCACTGCGGCAAGAAGGGAACCCTGCAACCGCGCGGGGTCGAGTACGAGCGGTGCGAACTCGCTCTCCGTCCGCGGGGCGGGGCCGACGATCACGACCTTGTCGCCGTGCAGCGCACCGTCCGCGACGAAAGCCCGGCTGCGGCCGATGACGTCGTCGCTACGCCCCAACAGGTGGCAGACATGATCGCCGATGTCGACCTCGTCCAGGCTTGGCAGTACGCGCGGCGTTCTCACTGCTCCTCCCTCGCTTCCTGCTCACTCTACTGCTCCCGCAACTCCCTTCCGCGCGGGTGAGGACCGGCTGCGGTTCAACGGTTCCCGGGGACGAGGGGGCGGGTGGTGGCGGGCGTGTCCGTCTCGCACACGGTGCCGTCGGCGGGGTGGGCGCCGTGGATGAGGGCGGCGTCGACCGCGCTGTCGACACACGTGTTGATGCCGTAGGAGCCGTGTCCGACTCCTTCACGTGTGAGCAGGACCGCGGAGTCCAGGGTGCGGGTCATGGTCTCGGCCCAGTGGTGCGGGGTGACCGGGTCCAGTCGGCCCGCGACCACCAGTGCGGTCGGCGAACCGGCGGCTGTGAGCGGCTTGGTGACGCGGTCCTTGTCCGGCGCGGGCCACCGGGCGCAGTTCAGGGCGGAGTAGGCGGCCCGGGTCCCGATCCGCTTGGCCTCGGTGACGGCCTTGGCGGCTGCTGCCTTGTGCGCGGCGATGCCGGCGGGGGTCTGCCAGTCGGCGCAGCGCACCGCGGTGTGGGTTTCGAACATCGCGGTGGGGACGGGGAAGGGGGACACCGTGACGCTGTTCCACAGGGTGTACAGGGGTGCGCCGTTGCCGTCCTGCGCGGCCAGCAGGGCCGACGTCAGCAGTGGCCAGGTGTTCTGGTCGCCGGCCAGGGCCCGGGTGGCCTCCAGGGCCATGGCGCCGTCGAGTTCACCGCCCGGCGTGACCCCCTTGACGGGTGCGACCTTCAGCGGCTTCGCCGCCAGCGTGTCGGTCAGTGTGTCGAACGCCCCCTGGGGGTCTCCCGCTCCGAACGGGCACACCGCGGTCCCTTCGGCGCGGCAGGTCTCGAACCAGGCGTCGAGCGTCCGTTCGCTCGCCACGGCGACCTCGTGCTGGAAGGGGAGGGGGTTGCCGAACCACTGGTTGGTGTCGACGGGCGCGTCGAGCACCATCTGGCGGACCCGGTCGGGGAACAGGGTGGCGTACATCGGTCCGACCACGGTGCCGTAGGACAGGCCGTAGTACGTGATCGTGTCCTCGCCGAGGGCGGAGCGGACCTGGTCGAGGTCGCGGGCCACGTTGTCGGTGGACAGGCTGGCCAGGAACTCCTTGCTCCGGTGCTTGACGCAGCCGTTCGTGAACGCGGCGGCATCGGTCAGCAGCCGCGGCAGGGGTTTGCCCCCGGGGACGGCCGGGTCGAAGCCGGTGCCGGCGGCCTCGGCCCGCTGCTCGTCGGTCAGGCAGCGGACTGCCTGCGATCGGCCGACGCCGCGCGGGTCCATCGCGACGATGTCGAACCGGGCGAGGACCGCGGGCGAGAAGGCACCAGGAGTGCCCGCTGTCCTGGGCAGATCGCGCAGTGTCCCGGTGGCGGAGACTCCGGGTCCACCCGGGTTGAAGACCAGGCTGCCGATGCGGCGGCCGGGATCCGTGGCCCGGTGCCGCATGACCGCGAGCGGGATCTGCCTGCCGTCGGGCTCGGTGTACTCCTGCGGCACCTTGATCGTGGCGCACTCGAGGTTCTTCCCGCAGGTGCTCCATGTGAGCGGGTCCGGGGAGGGAGCCGGGACCGATGCCTCCGCCGCGGACGTGCTGCGAGGCCCCGAGGCACCGGACGAGCACCCGGTCAGGACGACGAGGGCCGCGGCGAGCGCCGCCCCGTACCGGGCGGTGCGCCTTGACCTCGACCGGATCATGATGATCTTCCCTTTCGTCGTACGCGCGCCGGCCGAGAAGGGCCGGCGTCGGTCGTGCCTTCTCGCTTCGCAGGGTCAGCGCCCGGCCGCGTCGAGCAGCGGGGAGTACCGCAGGCGGAGCGAGCGCTCCATGCTGGCCAGAACGGCCCCGAGCCCCAGTGCGACGTTCAGCCAGATCGGCAGGTGTACCGGCGATTCGAACGTTCCGACCCGCTGCATGACGGGAGGAATGCGGGAGAGGGGTTCGGCGAGCTGCACCAGGTTCAGGCCCACGCCGATGACGAGCAGCAGCACCGATCCGATGCCGATCGCCCGGCTCAGCCCCGGATGGCGGACACCGAAACGCGCCCGCCGTCCCTCCGCCGACGCCGGGTCGGGCGTGAGCTGACGCGGCTGCCCGTCCCGGGGGCGGTAGTGGCAGCGCTTGACGCCGTAGTCGCTCATCGCCACCTCGATGACACCCCCGTCGACCGGGAAGACCGCGGGCAGCTTCGACTCGGCCACGTGCCTGCCGTCCAGGAACAGATGCGCCCGGATCCTGCTGGTGTCCCACCGCGCCCAGTGCCGTACGTCGACGGCGTACAGGCGTGCGTCACCGTCGGCGCCGGGAAGCCGTAGCCAGAACAGCGAGCGCAGGGGGAGCTGCCACCAGCGGAACCGCTGCAGTTCCCTGCCGTCTCCCGGCTTGAGGCGCTTCGACGCCGCCCACTGCTTCCACGCCATGCCCCGTCCACCCCTTCGCGCCTCAGCCGCACCCCCACTAGTACAGCGTGTTAGCAGAACGCTAGCACACTGTACTAGTACGCCGTGCTAGTAGAGTGGGTGGAACCGGGAGAAGCGAAGGAGAGCGGGTATGGACACGCGCGAGAAGATCCTCCAGGCCGCCGCGGAGATGCTCGCCGAGGACGTGGCGGCGAAGCTGAGCGTGCGCGCGGTCGCCGCGCGCGCGGGAGTGAGCGTCGGCTCACTGAGGTTCCACTTCCCCACCCAGCGCGCCCTCCAGGACAGCTTGCTCGCGCGGATCTACGAGCACCTGCTGCCCGGCGATGCGATCCGGGACCGGACGCTGCCGCCCCGCGAGCGGCTGCTGAACTGTCTGCGGCAGGTCCTCGCACCGCTCGGCACCAGGGAGGACGCGCGGACCGCATGGGGCACGGTGTACCGGGCCTTCATCGAACCCGAGCCGACCGAAGAGGTACGTGCCGCATACCTCCGCTTCGAGCGGGAGGCGGAGCGCCGGGTCGAACACTGGCTGACCGTGCTCGAGGAGGAAGGCGCTGTGTCCCCGGGGCAGCACACCCGCAACCTCAGGTTCCTTCTCACCGTCCTCAACGGGCTCTCGGTCGAACGCGCCCTGCCCAGCGGCGAATCCGTCCTCATCGCCGAGACCGAGACGCTCAACGCCGCCGTCGACCACGTCCTCTCCACCGGCCCCGCACCACCCGCCGGACCGGCTCGGCCGTGAACCGGATCAGTCCCCTCTCCGCGCCCGTTCCCCCCAGGTGAGGGCGGCCCGGTACGCGCCACCGGCCTGATAGGCGCTCCGGCTGGGTCAATATCTGTGCCCGCGAGCTGAGATTTCAACGGAGTAAGCGGACAGATTTTCTGCCGCATTACGTGGAGTGGGGTTCTTCACCGTACTCAGGCCGCTGCGGCGTGCTACTGTCGGTGTCAGTTGCAGTTGTGGTTCCCAAAAATTCAAGTGCTCACCGGGCGGCATCTGTGCCACTGGAAGCGCCTTGTTATCCGGTTTTTCCGGACGGGGTGATCATCGCGGCGACACGGAGTCCGTGACGTGCGGACTCCGATGTACTGCCCCCAGAAGGAGAAATAGCATGGCTTCCGGTACCGTGAAGTGGTTCAACTCGGAAAAGGGCTTCGGCTTCATCGAGCAGGACGGTGGCGGCGCGGACGTGTTCGCCCACTACTCGAACATCGCCGCCCAGGGCTTCCGTGAGCTGCTGGAGGGCCAGAAGGTGACCTTCGACATCGCGCAGGGCCAGAAGGGCCCGACGGCCGAGAACATCGTTCCCGCCTGACGCCGACTGTCGCACACGTGCAGCTGGGGCCCGCGTCCTTCGGGGCGCGGGCCCCAGCTGCTCGCCATTTTGCGCCCGTAGACCTATCGCATACGGAGCGTCCTTCTGGGACGCTCCGCGCCACTCATTCCAGCGCCTGTGCCCGCACGGATTTTCCGTCGGTCACATCCGCTTTCGCTTGTCACCAGGTTCATTCTTGCAATTCTTTGTGCTGCTCATCGCTGCGGGAATTCCTTGATATGTGCCGCATCGAGGAAGGTTCCGCATGAACCGCACACGCACGAACGACCGCTCCGCCCGCACCCGTAACGGCAGTGCCGACTCCGGAAGGGGCGACAGCCGATTCGGCTCGTCGGGCAGGAGCCGCTCCGGCGGGCCGAGCCGTTCCGGCGGTCACGGCCGCCGGCCCGCCGCAGTCCAGGGGGAGTTCGCGCTGCCCAGGACGATCACTCCCGCACTTCCCCCCGTGGAGGGCTTCGCCGATCTCGACATGCCTGGGGCACTGCTGGGCGCACTGGGCTCGCAAGGCGTGACCGTGCCCTTCCCGATCCAGGCCGCGACCCTGCCGAATTCCCTCGCCGGCCGGGATGTACTGGGCCGTGGCCGCACCGGTTCCGGGAAGACCCTGGCCTTCGGGCTGGCGCTGCTGGCCCGTACGGCCGGGCAGCGCGCCGAGCCGAGGCAGCCGCTGGGGCTGATCCTCGTACCCACGCGTGAGCTGGCGCAGCAGGTCACCGACGCGCTCGCCCCGTACGCCCGCTCCGTGAAGCTGAGGCTGGCCACGGTGGTGGGCGGCATGCCCATCGGCAGGCAGGCGAGCGCGCTGCGCGGCGGCGCCGAGGTCGTCGTCGCCACGCCGGGACGCCTCAAGGACCTCATCGACCGTGGCGACTGCCGACTGAACCAGGTTTCCGTCACCGTCCTCGACGAGGCCGACCAGATGGCCGACATGGGCTTCATGCCGCAGGTCACCGACCTTCTCGACCAGGTCCGCCCCGAAGGCCAGCGCATGCTGTTCTCCGCCACCCTCGACCGCAACGTCGACCTGCTCGTGCGCCGCTACCTGACCGACCCCGTCGTGCACTCCGTCGACCCCTCGGCCGGCGCGGTCACGACGATGCACCACCACGTGCTCCATGTTCACGGCGCCGACAAGCACATGGCCACCACCCAGATCGCCGCACGGGACGGCCGGGTGATCATGTTCCTCGACACCAAGCACGCCGTCGACAACCTCACCGAGCACCTTTTGAACAGCGGGGTACGGGCCGCCGCCCTGCACGGCGGAAAGTCGCAGCCGCAGCGCACCCGCACGCTGGCGCAGTTCAAGACCGGACACGTCAACGTGCTGGTGGCGACCAATGTCGCGGCGCGCGGCATCCATGTCGACCACCTCGACCTCGTCGTCAACGTCGACCCGCCGACCGACCACAAGGACTACCTCCACCGCGGCGGCCGCACCGCCCGCGCGGGAGAGTCCGGCAGTGTCGTCACCCTGGTCCCCCCCCACCAGCGCCGCGGCATGACGCGCCTCATGGCAGCGGCCGGCATCGTCCCCCGGACCACCCAGATCCGCACCGGCGAAGAGGCCCTGCACCGCATCACCGGAGCCCAGGCCCCCTCCGGCATCCCGGTCGTCATCACCGCACCGGCGGCCGAACGCCCCAAGAAGCGCGGCGCCGCCTCACGCGGCCGGCGCCGCCCCGTCCCGGCGGCCCGCCGCGCGCCCGTGCGCGGGCAGTCCACCGCCGGTACGGCGGCATAAGGACGCTTGCCCGACCGCAGGTCGGGAGAGCGGGCTTCCGCGACGTCAGGCCCCACAGCGTGCCGGTGGGGCCTGCCCCGCCGCGTCCGGACGAAGAGATCACCCAGGCAATGGATCAACCCGCCCCACTCTCCGGGTACCGTCAGGGCATGAGTCATCCGCACCCCGAGCTGAAAGCCGCCCCGCCCCTTCCCGAAGGGGGGCTGCGGGTCGTCGCCCTGGGCGGCTTGGGCGAAATCGGCCGCAACATGACCGTCTTCGAGCACGCAGGCAAGCTGCTCATCGTCGACTGCGGCGTGCTGTTCCCCGAGGAGACCCAGCCCGGCGTGGATGTGATCCTGCCGGACTTCACCTCGATCCGGGACCGGCTGGACGATGTCGTCGCCGTCGTCCTCACGCACGGCCACGAGGACCACATCGGCGGCGTGCCCTATCTGCTGCGGGAGCGGAGGGACATCCCCGTCGTCGGCTCCAAGCTGACGCTGGCGTTCCTGGAGGCCAAGCTCAAGGAGCACGGCATCCGGCCGCGCGCGGTCCGGGTGAGGGAGGGTGACCGGCGTGGTTTTGGCCCCTTCGACTGCGAGTTCGTGGCGGTCAACCACTCCATTCCCGACAGCCTCGCGGTCGCGATCCGCACCCGGGCCGGGATGGTGCTGCACACCGGCGACTTCAAGATGGACCAGTTCCCCCTCGACGACCGCATCACCGATCTGCGCGCCTTCGCCCGCCTCGGCGAGGAGGGCGTGGACCTGTTCCTCACCGACTCCACCAACGCCGAAGTGCCCGGCTTCACCACCTCCGAGCGTGAGCTGAACCCGGCGATCGAGCAGGTGATGCGCACCGCGCCGCGCCGGGTCATCGTCTCCAGCTTCGCCAGCCATGTGCACCGCATCCAGCAGGTCCTGGACGCCGCCCACCAGTACGGCCGCAAGGTCGCCTTCGTCGGCCGGTCCATGGTCCGCAACATGGGCATCGCCCGTGATCTGGGCTATCTGAAGGTTCCCTCCGGTCTGGTCGTGAGCACGAAGGAGCTGGAGAAGCTCCCGGACCACAAGGTCACTCTGGTGTGCACCGGCTCCCAGGGCGAACCGATGGCCGCGCTGTCGCGGATGGCCAACCGCGACCACATGATCCGCATCGGCAAGGGCGACACCGTCCTGCTCGCCAGCTCCCTCATCCCCGGGAACGAGAACGCCATCTACCGGGTGATCAACGGACTCACCCGGTGGGGCGCCCACGTGGTCCACAAGGGCAACGCCAAGGTGCACGTCTCCGGGCACGCCAGCGCCGGCGAACTCGTCTACTGCTACAACATCGTCAAGCCCCGCAACGTCATGCCGGTGCACGGCGAATGGCGCCACCTGCGGGCCAACGGCGACCTCGCCATCCGTACCGGCGTCGACCCCGACCGGGTCGTCATCGCCGAGGACGGCGTCGTCGTCGACCTCGTCGACGGGCGTGTGTCCATCACCGGCAAGGTCCCCGCGGGCAACGTCTACGTGGACGGCATGGAGGTCGGTGGCGCCACCGAAGCGTCCCTCAAGGACCGCCTCACCCTCGCGGAGGAAGGCGTCGTCACGGTGGTGGCGATCGTCGACGCGGACACCGGCGCCCTCGCCGAGCCCCCCGACTTCCTGGCCCGCGGCTTCGTCCACGACGACGCCACCTTCGAACCGGTCGTCCCCGTCATCGAGAAGACCCTGGCCACCGCGGCCGAGGAAGGCGTCGGGGACGCGCGCCAACTCGAACAGCTCATCGCCCGCGCCGTGGCGAACTGGGCGTTCCGCACCCACCGCCGCAAGCCCCTCATCATCCCCGTCATCATCGACGCCTGAGCCACAGCCCGGCAGGCGTCCGGGGCGGATGGTGGTGAAAGCTCGGGGCCCGGACGCCACGACGGCGTCCGGGCCCACACGGTGCGGCGTCCTGCCGTGGGTGTGACGCCGCTCTCGACCGGTCAGTCCGCGTCGCGGGGGTCGAAGGAGTCGGTGTCGACCGTGAGCGGCTGGGGGAAGGCGCCGGCGACGGCGTCCCAGCGGACGAACTTGAAGCCGGTGCCCTCACGGTCGCCGTCGGCCGGGGTGTCCTCGCCGTCGTGCGTGACCAGCAGCCCCTTGGGGAAGGCGCGGCCGAGGGGCACGTTGACGACGGTGGAGCCGTCGGAGTGCTGCACGCCGTCGGTGGCGCCGTCGGTCACGGCGAACGAGCCGAGGTAGTCGTTGTCCCCCTCGCGTGCGTATACGGCGAAGGTGTCGTCGCCCTGGCTGGAGGCGAGGACGTATCCGGTGCCGTCCTCGGCGTGGTAGACGGTGACGCCCTCCGCGTCGGCACTCAGGTGCTCACCGCCGAAGCCGGGGTCGTCGTCCGTGTCGAGGGCGCACTCCTCCTCCTCGGCGTCGTACGTCCACGGCGTGCCGTACTCGCGGACGCGGTCGATGAGTTCGGGGTCCTCGAACTTCTCGTCGTCCAGGCCGATGCGCCACAGGCCCACCGTCTCCTGGGCGGCGTACAGGACGTGCTCCTCCAGATCGACGGCCATGCCCTCGACCTGGGGGTTCTCACCGGGATCGGCGCACGGGGACCAGTCGGTGCCGTCGGGCAGGGTGAAGGTGGAGGGGAGGTCGAGGGTGTCCTCGGTCGCGTAGGCGACGCGCCCGTCGTCGTCCTTGAGCCGGAGCAGGCGCAGGCGGGTCTCCTCACGCCGGGAGACGACCACGTAGGCGTCGTCGTCATCGCTGAAGGCCGTCAGGCCGTAGGCGGTGCGCTGGTCGTCGACCTCGGTCTCGTCGGCGGCGAAGACCGGCGCGGCGCCGGCCGCGGTGACGTCCTTCAGCGGCGGCCTGCCGGCCGCGACGGCGACCGGGTCGATGGCGTAGGCGCGGACGCGGTCGCGGCCCCGGTCGCTGACGAGGGCCAGGTCCGTCTTCTCGCCGTCCAGTTCGAAGCCGTAGACGATGTCGACGTTGTTGAACCGGCCGGGCTCGGCGTCCTCGTGCGGGGCCGGGGGAGCGGCGATGTGCTGGAGGCGGCGGCCGTCGAGTCGGTGGACGTCGAGGCCGGCCTCCTTCAGCGTGCCGATGACGATGCTGCGGCCGGGATTCCGGGGGTCGACCCACACGGCCGGGTCGTCGGCGTCGGCGTTGCCTCCTGCCGCGTCGTCGTACACCGCGGGGGTCTCCACGGTGGCCGTGACGGTCACGGGAGCCGTGGGTCCGGCGGTCAGGGTGAACGCGGTGGCCAGTGCGGTCAGGCCACTGAGAGCGAAGACGTTCACGTTGCTCCTCGGTAGGAATGCGGACGCCGTGAACGCTACGGAAGGTGCGCGAAGCGGTGGCGACGCGATCCTGAACGCAACATGACGGCGGCCGCGGACGGCACGCTCGTGCGCTCCTGCCGCGCCCGTGGGGTGGTCCCACGCTGCCGTGCTCCTCAGAGCGTTCGCCAGAGCTGTGCCAGCGCCGACGGGGTGAGGACCTGGTCCGGATGCCCCTGTCCGGCGAGGCGGCCGTCCTGGAGCAGGAGGCATGCGTCCGCGGTGCGGGCGGCCTCCAGGTCGTGCGTGGCCTGGACGACCGTCACGCCGTCGGCGACCAGGGCCGTCAGCAGTGTCCCGATCCGCTCCCTCGCCTCCGGATCCAGCCCCGTGGTCGGCTCGTCGAGGAGCAGAAGGTCCGACTCCTGTGCCAATCCCTGTGCGATGAGGGCGCGTTGACGCTGTCCACCCGACAACTCGCCCAGCTGGCGTGAGGCGAGGTCCCGGATCTCGAGCCGGTCGAGCGCCGCGTCCACGGTCGCGTGGTCCCGGCGGGTCAGCCGGCGCCACGGTCCGCGGTCACCCCAGCGCCCCATCTCCACGGTCTGCCGGACGGTGAGCGGCAGGGTGTCGCCGACGGCTCCGCGTTGCGGCACGAACGCGGGTGGCCGGTCTCCGGTGCGGTGGAGATCGCCGGATGTCGGACGGATCACACCGGCGAGCACCCCGAGCAGGGTCGACTTGCCGCTGCCGTTGGGTCCCACGAGCACCGTCGAGGCCAACTTCGGTATCCGCGCGCTGATTTCACGGAGCACGGGGCGGCCCGGGTAGCCGGCGCACAGCCCGGAGAAGTGGAGGTGAGCGGTCGGGTCCGAGGGCGGGGCGGGCGAGGGCCGTGGTTTTTTGAACATGATTTTCATTGTAGTGTCCTCGCCATGGAATGGCTGACGGCCCCCTTCGAGGCGACCTTCGTGCAACGAGCCCTGTGGGGCGGGATACTCGTGTCCGCGATCTGCGCGCCGGCGGGCACCTGGGTGGTGCTGAGGGGAATGGCCTTCCTCGGTGACGCCATGTCCCACGGGCTGCTGCCAGGGGTCGCGCTGGCCGCGCTGCTCGGCGGGAACGTGATGGTGGGGGCCGTGGCCAGCGCCGCCGTCATGACAGCCGGCGTCACCGCGCTCGGCCGGGCGCCGAGGCTGTCCCAGGACACCGGCATCGGGCTGCTGTTCGTGGGCATGCTCTCGCTCGGCGTGATCATCGTCTCGCGCTCCCAGTCCTTCGCGGTCGACCTGACCGGCTTTCTCTTCGGTGACGTCCTCGCCGTCCGGCAGCAGGACCTCCTCGTGCTCGCGGCGGCGTCGCTCGCGGCGCTGGCGGTGTCGGTCCTCGGCCATCGCGCCTTCCTGGCCCTGGCGTTCGACGAGCGCAAGGCCCACACCCTGGGCCTGCGGCCGCGCCTGGCTCACGCCGTGCTGCTCGGCCTGCTCGGTCTGGCGATCGTGGCCTCGTTCCACATCGTGGGAACGCTGCTCGTCCTCGGACTGCTCATCGCACCGCCGGCGGCCGCTCTGCCCTGGGCCCGCGGTGTGCGCGGGGTCATGGCACTCGCCGCCCTGCTCGGCGCCACCGCCACGTTCGGCGGACTGCTTCTGTCCTGGCACCTGAGCACCGCCGCGGGCGCGACCGTCGCGGCCCTCGCGGTGGGCCTGTTCTTCCTCTCGCACGTGCTGTCCGGGCTGCGGAACCGCCGTGCGCGCCACGCCCCCGCCCCCGTACTCGAAGTCAACTGAAAGAAGCCTGAGGCGCTCGTCATGACCGTCCGCAGAATCGTCACTCCCTGGGCCTCGGCCGCGCTGGCGCTCACCGCGCTGCTCGCCGCGAGCTGCGCGGGAGACAAGGACAACAACTCCAGTCCCGGGGCGAGTTCACCCTCCGCCACTCCGCACGGGTACGTCGAGGGAGCACAGGAGGCCGCCGAGCAGCAGTCCCGGCTCCTGCTGAACGACCCCGGCAGCGGAGACAGCGGGGTCCTCGACCTCGTCACCGGCACGGTGCACCGCACCGCTCAGGTGACCGGCGCCGTCCGGCTGGGAACGGACGGCAGGTTCGGCTACCTCCACACCTCCCGCGGCACCCATGTGCTCGACAGCGGCGCCTGGATGGTGGACCACGGGGACCACATCCACTACTACGGCGCGGCCGTACGGGACGTCGGCGAGCTTCCCGTGGACAGCCGGGCACAGGTGCGCAGCGACGTCGCGGTGACCGCGGTGACAGACGGGGGTGGGCGCACCGTCCTCTACGACCGGAGGAAGCTGGAGCAGGGCAGGATCGAGTCCTTGCGGACGCTGCCGGGCATCTACACGGGCGCCGTCGTGCCGTACGAGGAGCACCTGCTCGCTTTCGCGGACGAGGGCGGCACACCCCGGCTCGTCGTCCTCGACCGTGAGGGCGAGCGCGTCGCCTCCCCAAACGTGGAGTGCGAGGAGCCGCGAGGGGACGCCGTCACCCGGCGCGGCGTGATCCTGGGCTGCGCCCGCGGCGCCCTGCTCGTCCGGGCCCAGGGGGGCGCCTTCACCGCCGAGGAGATCCCCTACGGGCGGGACGTGCCGGCCAAGGAGCGGGCCACCGCCTTCCGGCACCGGCCCGGCGGCGACACCCTCACCGCCCCGGCCGGAGACGACGCCGTATGGGTCCTCGACGTCGCGGAGCGGACCTGGACCCGGGTGGAGACCGGACCGGTCGTCGCGGCCAACACGGCCGGAGAAGGCTCCCCGTTGCTCGTCCTGGAGACCGACGGCTCGCTGCACGGCTACGACATCGCGACCGGCGAGCGGACCGCGCGGACCAAGCCGCTCCTGACCGGAGGAAAGCGAGCCGGCACCGGCGGCAGCGCCCCCGTCATCGAGGTCGACCGCAGCCGCGCCTACGTCAACGACCCGGAAGGCAAGAAGGTGTTCGAGATCGACTACAACGACGGCCTGCGTATCGCCCGCTCCTTCGACCTGGACGTCAAGCCGGTCCTCATGGCGGAGACCGGACGATGAGCCGGACCGAGGCCAGGCAGCGCGCGAGGGTGGGCCTCGCACGTCTGCGCAGCCTGATCCTGGGCCTGCTGGCCCTCGCCGTGTCCGCCACCGCCACCGCCTGCACCGCCGCCGACGACCGGCCCGACATCGTCGTCACCACCGACATCCTCGGTGACGTCACCCGGGAGATCGCCGGTGACGAAGCCGACGTCACCGTCCTGATGAAGCCGGGCGCCGACCCGCACTCCTTCGGCCTCTCGGCGGTCCAGGCCGCCGAGCTGGAACAGGCCGACCTGGTCGTCCACAACGGCCTGGGCCTGGAGGAGAACGTACTGCGGCACGTGGACGCCGCCCGTGAGTCCGGCGTCGCCACCTTCGCGGCCGGCGAGGCGGCCGACCCGCTCACCTTCCGTACCGCCGAAGACGGCGGTCCCGAGGGCGAGGCGGGACGGCCCGACCCGCACTTTTGGACCGACCCGGACCGGGTGCGCAAGGTCACCGCCCTGATAGCCGATCAGGTCATCGAGCACGTCGACGGAGTGGACGCCGACGCGATACGCGCCAACGCCGACCGCTACGCCGGGCACCTCACACACCTCACCGCCTGGATGGAGAAGTCCTTCGCCCGCGTTCCGGAGGGCAGGCGGGCCTTGGTGACCAACCACCACGTGTTCGGCTACCTCGCCGACCGCTTCGGCCTCCGGGTGATCGGCGCGGTCGTCCCCAGCGGCACCACGCTGGCCTCACCCAGTTCCTCGGACCTCCGCTCACTCACCGAGGCCATGGAGAGGGCAGACGTACGCACCGTCTTCGCCGACTCCTCCCAGCCCGGACGGCTCGCCGAGGTACTGCGCACGGAAACGGGCGGCCAGGTCCGGGTCGTCGGACTCCACTCGGAATCGCTGACCGCCAAGGGCGAGGGCGCCGACACCTACCTGCGGATGATGCGCGCCAACACCACCGCCATGGTCGACGGCCTGACCGGCGCCTGACCCGCGGCGTCCCCTGTCCGCCGGCACACGGGCCGGCGCCGTCACACCCCACCGCCGCCACCGGGCGGCACGGAAAGGAACACACAGATGAACACGTCGATACGCGGCAGAGCCCTCATGGGAGCGGCGCTCGCCCTGGCGGCCTCCACGGTTCTGACCGCCTGTGGAGGGGGAGACTCCTCCTCCGCCGACGCCCACGCCAAGGCCGGCGGGACCGCGAGCGCCGCGCCCGCGGCAGCGGTCAGGAACCCGCTGGTCGCCACCTTCGACGGCGGCCTCTACATCCTGGACGGGGAGAGCCTGAAGCTCGCCAGCACCATCGAGCTCCCCGGCTTCAACCGGGTCAACCCCGCGGGCGACGAGGACCATGTCATCGTGTCCACCGCCGACGGCTTCCGCGTCCTGAACGCCACCGGCCAGACCCTCACCGACATCGAGTACAAGGGCGCCAAGCCCGGCCACGTCGTACGCCACGCGGGCAGGACCGTGCTGTTCACCGACGGCACCGGAGAGGTCAACGTCTTCGACCCCGCCGACCTGAGCAGCGGCAGGAAGCCGGAAGGCCGCACCTACACCTCCGCCGAGGCGCACCACGGTGTCGCCATCGAACTGGCCAACGGCGAACTCCTCACCACCCTGGGCACCGAGGAGAAGCGCACCGGCGCGCTGGTGCTGGACAAGAACGACAAGGAGATCGCACGGAACGAGAACTGCCCCGGCGTCCACGGCGAGGCGGCAGCCAGGAACGAAGCCGTCGCCGTCGGCTGCGAGGACGGCATCCTGATCTACAAGGACGGCACGTTCACCAAGATCGACGCCCCCGACGACTACGGCCGCATCGGCAACCAGGCCGGCAGCGACACCTCACCGGTCCTCCTGGGCGACTACAAGACCGACCCCGAGGCCGAGCTGGAACGGCCCACCCGCGTCTCCCTCATCGACACCGAGACGAAGAAGCTGCGCCTGGTGGACCTGGGCACCAGTTACTCCTTCCGCTCACTGGCCCGCGGCCCGCACGGCGAGGCCCTGGTCCTCGGCACCGACGGCGCCCTCCACGTCATCGACCAGGACACCGGCAGGATCGAGCGGAAGATCCCCGTCGTGGGCGAGTGGCAGGAGCCGCTGGACTGGCAGCAGGCCCGGCCCACCCTGTTCGTCCGCGACCACACCGCGTACGTCTCCGACCCCGGCAAGAAGGCCCTGCACGCCGTCGACCTGGAGACGGGGAAGAAGACCGCCTCCGTCACCCTGCCGGAGAGCACCAACGAACTGTCGGGCGTCGTCGCCGGACACTGACCCCCGCAACGTGCCCTCGCCACAACGGTTCCGAAGCCGCGGTGGCGAGGGCACACCGCGACGCGTCGGCCCACACGGCCCGTCAGCGGCCCACGGGGTCACCGTCGGCACCGTCGTTCCGGACGCGCAGTACCAGGTGGCCGCCGTGATGCAGCGGTGTGCTCAGTCGCGGACGTGCCGCCTCCTGGCCGGTCTCCGCGTCGACGATGTGCACCTCGCCGTGGCCGCCCCGGGTGACGGCGATCCAGTCGGAGCCGGGTGAGGCGGCCACCGCTCGGCGCTGGACGCCCTCCCAGGGGGTGCCACCACGACGTGGGGCACCGTCCATACCGGGCAGGGGAAAGCGGCGGGCGGCGCCGTCGGCGTCGAGCAGGATCAGCTCGTCGCCGTCGGGATGGATGCGGGAGAAGGCGGTGTGGCGCCGGGCGAGGGCCAGCCGGAAGACGAGCCCGGGACCGAGTTCCGTGAGCAGCGTGCGGCCGGTTCCCAGCTCGTGGCGCCATGCCTGGTTGCTCCACTCCGGCCAGCGCAGCGGGTCCGGGTCGCCGCCGCGCAGCGTGGTCCACAGGGCCTGCCGCCGGGTGTCGAACCGCAGGTACCAGCCCCGCGCGGACGATCCCCACGGAACGACCGCCTCGGTGGTGAGCGCGTCACCCGTCCTGCGGGCCCGGTGCACTCCCTGGCCCGTGGCCGCGAACACCAGCTCCGGACCCGGCACGTACGCGTCCCCGTGCCCGTCGTCCGGCAACGCCAGGACGGCGTGAGGGACGACCCGGGGGCAGCCCGGCGGCGCCCCGAGGAGGTCCGCGAACCGGTGGACGGCCAGCGCACCGGGTTCCCGGTGCCGCAGTACGACGAGCGGGTCGCCCCCGCCCAGCACCGTCACGCCCGGTTCGCCGGCACGGGTGCGCACGCGCGCGGCCTCCCCGGTGGCCAGGTCGACGACTGTGAGCAGGTCCGACCACGGTTCGCTGTTCTTGCCGAGGCCGGTGGTGACGGCCAGTCGGCGGCCGGACGGGTCACAGGCGAGGTGCTCGGCCGGCACGGCGACCGGGACCGTGCGTTCCACGAGTTGCTCGGCGAAGGGATCGAGCACCAGGAGTTCGCCCCGACGGTCGTCGACGCAGGCCACCCGCCCTCCCGGCAGTGCCAGGAAACCGGCGTGCTCGGAGAGGTGACGGCCGGTCAGACGTCCCGCGACGGCACCGTCCGGAACGGTCAACAGGTGTACGGCTCCGGCCACATGGTCGGAGACGAGCAGGACGGGGGTGGCAGCGGGCATGAGTCCTCCAGAAGCGTTTTGATGAAAACGATTATCATGTATCTTCAGTGCGTTCCCGGTATCTGAAAGAAGCGAGGGCATCGATGCTGCGCTCACCGTCGAGATTCGTCCGCAACTGGCTCACCGCAGCGGCGGTGGGTTCCCTCCTGGTCGGCTGCGGCTCGTCCTCCGAGGAGTCCGCGAACGACAAGGCCAGGCCCGCGGCGAAGACGGAGGTGACCGTCGAACCCATCAAGGCGTCGACGGAGTTGACCGACACCAACGGCGTCAAGGTCTCCTTGGAGAAGAAGCCCGAGCGGATCGTCTGCCTGTTCGCCCTGTGCGACGACATCCTGACCGAACTGGGCATCGTCCCGACCGCCACCAACAGCGCGGTGCTCGCCCACCCGGACTTCCTGGGGGAGGAGAAGGCCAAGGAGGTCGACATCATCCCCGGCGGCTTCATCGCCCCGGAGGTGGAGGCGATCCTCTCCCACAAGCCCGACCTCGTCATCGGCCTCGGGGACACCCACGGCAAGCTCGCCCCGGCGCTGAAGGGAGCGACCACGTTCTGGGCCATGCAGCCCGAGACGTGGCAGGACAGCGTGGGCTACCTGCGCGACACCGCGGCGCTCACCGGCCGCACCGCCCAGGGGGAGAGGGCGGAGAGGGCCTTCCGGGTCAAGCTCGCCGCAGCCGAGAAGACCCCGAGTGACAGGACCGCGCTCATCATCTACGGCAGTGACGAGAACTTCGGCGTCGCGACGCCCGAAGGGGACGTGGCCGCCAGCCTGTTCCCCAAGATCGCCGACTACCCGTGGAAGTCCCGTGGCGTGGAGGGCAGTTACAGTCTCGAGGAGATCCTCGCCAAGGACGTCGACGTGTTGTTCGTCGAGACGCTGAGCTTCGGCGACGCGGAGGGCAAGCTGTCCGAGAAGCTCGCCGCGAACCCGCTCTGGAGCAAGATTCCGGCGGTGCGGAACGGTGACGTCCACGAGGTGAACTCAGAGGTGTGGGCCAAGGGGCGCGGCACCCGTTCGCTGGGCATCGTGCTCGACGAGGCCACGGCCGCGCTGCGGTGAGGACGTCCCTTCCCGTGCCCGCCGTGGCCGATCGCGCCGCGGCGGGCGGAGAGCGGCCGTCGCGCGGTGCGCGCAGGTGGCAACCGCTGGTGGTGGCCGTGCTGCTGGCGGTCTCCTCGGTCTGCGCGCTCAGCCTCGGCACCCCCTACGTCCCCCCGCACCGGCTGGTCGCCGCCGTCCTGGAGGGGGACACCACCCTCGCCGGGATCGTCGTGAGTGAACTCCGCGTGCCCCGGCTGCTGCTGGCGTCGGTCGCCGGGGCCTGTCTGGGGGCGGCCGGACTGGTGCTCCAGGAGGCGCTGCGCAATCCGCTGGCGGTGCCGGAGATGCTGGGTGTGTCGTCCGGGGCCGCGCTGGGGGTGGCCGCGCCGCTGGTGCTGGCCTTCTCGCTGCCCGCCGCCGTCCAGCCGCTGTTGGCCATCGGCGGGGCCGCCCTGGGGGGCGGGCTCACGTTGCTGGTCGCCGGGATCGGCCGAAGTCCGTCCGCCGTGCTGCTGACCGGCGCGGCGGTGGCGGCCGCGTTGCAGGCTGCCCTGCTCGTGCTGATGGTCATGGCCGACCAGTTGGACCTCCAGCTGATCTACCGCTACCTGCTCGGTTCCCTCTCCGCCCGGACGTGGGACGACGTGACGGGCCTGTGGCCGTGGCTGCTCGTCGCGGCGCCCGCGCTCGTGCTGTGCGCGCCGGTGCTGTCCGTGCTGCGGCTGGGCGACGAGGACGCGGAGGCGCTCGGTGTGCGGGCTCAGCGCGCCCGGCTGGCGGCGCTGGCCATCGCCGTGGTGCTGATCGCTCCGGTGACGGCCGTGTGCGGGCCCGTCGCCTGGGTGGGTTTCCTCGCCCCGCATCTGAGCCGCTGGTTCGCTCCCGCGGCGGGAGCGGTGCGCTGGCTCCCCTGGTCGGCGGCCTGGGGCGCCGCCGTCGTGGTGGTCGCCGATGTCCCGGCCCGGCTGGCGTTGGCGCCCGTGGAGACGCCGGCCGGCGCGTGGACGGCCCTGCTGGGCGTGCCGGCCGGCGTCGCGCTGATGCGGTCGGGCGGCCGTCGCGGGGCAGCGGCCCGGCGCACCACGGCCGCACCTCCCGCCGGGGCGGCGCAGCCCGTTCACCGGGGCGGACCCGGGCCCGGCGGTCCGCCCTCGCCGCCTCTCGGGACGACCGGACCGGAGGGCGTACGGTGACCCGGCGTTTCACGGCTCTCGCGGCGCTGGCCGTCGTGTGCGCCGCCGTGGAGGTGGTGGCGGGGCGCGGTATGTCCCCGGGGGTGGTCTGGGAGGTCCTCAACGGTGGCGGTGACGCGACGGAGCGCCACATCGTGTTCCAACTCCGTCTGCCGAGGCTGCTGGTGGCCCTCGGCGCGGGCGCCTGCCTGGCCGTGGCCGGGTTGGTCCTGCAGTCGGCGCTGCGCAACCCCCTCGCCGGGCCGGAGGTGACGGGCGTGACCCCGGGGGCGGTCCTCGGCGCGGTCACCGCGACCGCGCTGGGGCTCGCCGGGTGGGACGCGCCGCTGGCCGTGGTCCTCGCCGCGTGCGCGGGCGGATGTGCCGGAGCGGCGCTGCTGTGGCTGCTCGCCGGCCGCGGTCGCGGTGATCCCGCGCAGACTGCCGTGCACGGGGTGCTGGTGTCGGCGGTGCTCGGCGGGCTCACCGCCATGGTGCTGCTCGTGGAGCCGGGTGAGCTCGGCAGCGTCGTGCAGTGGCTGGTGGGCACCACGGAGGGCCGGGTGTGGGAGCACTGGCACCTGCTGTGGCCGTGGGCGCTCGTCTGGGGGGTCGCTGCCTGGTTGCTGGCGGGGCCGTTGACCCTGCTGCGCTGCGGGGACGACATCGCCCTCGCCGCCGGTCTCTCCGCTCGCCGGGCCCGGACCCTGGCCCTGCTGTGCGCGGTGGCCCTGACCGCCGGCGCCGTGGCCGCCGTCGGCGCGCTGGGCTTCATCGGGTTGCTCGTGCCGCATCTGGCCGTGGCCGTCTTCGGTGCGGACCTGCGCCGGAGCCTTCCCGGTGCCGCTCTGACAGGCGCGGTGGTGGTGTGCGGGGCCGACGCGGCGGCGCAGTTGTCCTCGCGGCTGCTGGCGACGGCGCTGGACTCCGGGCGGCTCACGCTGCCGGTCGGGGCGCTCACCGCCTGTCTCGGCGCCGCGCTGCTGCTGCTCGTGGTGCGCCGCACACCGAGCCGTACGTTCTGACGTCGAAGTGAGGACAGAGCATGACCGAGTCCGTGGGGATCCATGTCGAGGGGGTCCACTTCGGCTACCCCGGACGGCCCGTGCTGCGGGGCGTCGACCTGACCGTCCGGCCGGGCGAACTGACCGCCCTGATCGGCCTGAACGGCTGCGGGAAGTCGACCCTGCTGCGGCTGGCCGCCGGGCTGCTGCACCCCGACGAAGGGCGGGTGCTGCTCGGCGAGGACGACGTCGCGCGGCTCTCGAGGCGCGCCACGGCCCGGCGGGTGGCCCTGCTGCACCAGTCGGCCCCGGCCGTGCCGGGTATGACGGTGCGTCACCTCGTCCGTCAGGGGCGGTACGCGGCACGTGGCCCGCTGGGCATGCTGCGCGAGGGCGACGACCCCGTCGTGCGCCGGGCGCTGCGCGACGTCGGGGTGGAGGACTGGGCCGACCGTGACGTCGACGCGCTGTCCGGCGGCGAGCGGCAGCGTGTCCGGCTCGCGATGGCGCTCGCGCAGGACACCCGGGTCCTGCTGCTCGACGAGCCGACCACGTACCTGGATCTGCACCACCAGCTCGACGTGCTGCAGACCGTGGTGCGTCTGCGCGAGGAACGCGGGCTCACGGTGGTGATGGTGCTGCACGACCTGGCCCACGCGGCCCGTTTCGCCGAGCGGATCGTCGCCCTGCGGGAGGGCCGTGTGGTGGCCGACGGAGCGCCGAAGCAGGTCGTCACGCCGGGGTTGCTGGCGGAGGTGCTGCAGGTGGCGGGCCGGGTCGGTGAGGATCCGGAAGGGGGGTGGCCTGTGTGTTACCCAGATCACCCTATCGCGGCTCTAGAATATGAAAATCAGATTCATTAGGGTGGGTCGTGGCGCTCAACCGAACGCCGCATCTCCCTGCTGATGAAGGAGAGTTCATGGACAACGAGCAGGTCTTCGCGCCGATCGCCGACCCGGGTCAGCTGGCTCACGACTCGGCTTCTCACTCCAACGCGCTCGTCGAGAACCCCTTCGAGGACACCGAGGAGTAAGCGAGGGTCCGGCCACCCTCGACCGTGGGCCCGCCCGATGCACCTTCCGGGCGGGCCCACGCCCGTCCCAGGTCCCGTCGACAGGAGGAACGCCGTGTCCCGTAACCGACTCGTCCCCGGTGTCGAGGTCGTCCCCGTGCCCGGGCGAGGGCTTGCCGTCCGCACCCCCGAGGGGGAGTTCTTGAGCGTCAGGACAGGAGACGCCGACGAGGACGCCCTGCTCTCCCTGCTCTCCGGGGGAACCACAGCCCTGGTGGACGAAGGACTGGACCGCGTGGTCCGGGCGTTCGAAGAAGCCGGTTATCTGGCGGAAGGGCCATCGGGCCCGGAGTGGCCCGCCGCGCACGGGGACGTCAGGATCCTCGGCGACCCGGTACTGACCGAACCGCTCGCCGGACAACTGGCCGCCCTGGGCGCGCGGCCCCGTACGACGCCGGCCGTCACCGCCTCAGGCAGCTCGCCGGCGGGCATCGAGGACCTGCTCGACGGAAACCCCTGCGCGGTCGTGTGGTGCCTGGACGGACCCGTGCCGGACGGCCTGTGGGATGCCGCCGACCGGCTGCCGGAGCACGGCGTCGCGTGGCTGCGCTGCCACCGCGAGGGCTGGCAGGCGTACGTTGAGCCGATGGCCGTCGCTCCCGGGGACGTCACCTCGGCGCACGTCCGGTCCCGTCGGCTCGCCGCCACACCCGCACACCGCGAACTGGCCGCGTACTGGAGCGGACCGCGCACCTCCGGCGCCCCGGTCCGGCTCGCCCCGCCCGCCGCCACGCTGCTCGCGGCGCTGCTCGCCGACGACCTCCGCCGATGGGCCACCGGCGCCTCCGACCCGGGGGGACTCCCGGCACGGCGCCGACTGCGACGGGTGGACCTGCGCACGCTGACCGTCACCGAGCACCCCGTGCTGCCGGTGCCCGACGTCGCGCCGACGCCGAAGAAGGACGGATGACGGCCTTCAGCACGGCCGCCGTGGGGGAACTCGCCACCGACGTACGACTCCCGGCGGGTGACGGCCCTTTCCCGGCCGTCCTGCTGCGCACCCCCTACGACCGGGCCCGGCACGAGGCCGAGGCGCGTGGCTGGGCCCGCCGCGGGTTCGCCGCCGTCGTCCAGGACGTGCGGGGGCGGTTCGCGTCGCCGGGGGAGTGGCACCCGTACGCGTACGAGACCGCGGACGGAACAGCGGCCGTCCGCTGGATCCGGCAACAGCCGTGGAGCGACGGGCGACTGGTGGCCGCCGGCGCCTCCTACGCCGCCCACTGCGCCCTCGTCCTCGCCCTCGACGCGCCCGGGGACGCCCGGCCGGATGCCGTCATCGCGGCCGTGCCCGCCCTCGGCCCGGCGGAGACGGCCCGCGAGGCGTCCGGCGTGGAACGGCTGCTCTCCCGCGCCGGGTGGTGGGCCGCCCACGGCGACCGGCGCGACTCCGACGAACGCGCGCTGGACAAGGCCCTGGCCCAGGACCCCGGCCTGCTCGCCCACCTGCCGTTGACCGCCCTGCCCGAGCGGCTGGGACGCGCACTGCCCTCGTGGGCGGGGCTGTGGCGCCGGCCCGACCGCGGGCACCTCGTGGCGCGGGCGGCGTACGCCGGACCGCCCCTGCTCGCGGTGGGCGGCCACCACGACCACTTCACCGAGGAGACCGTCGCTCTGTGGCACGCCTGGGGCGGATCCTCGGCGCGTCTGCTGCTCGGCCCCTGGGGGCACCCTCTGACCGCTGCTCCGGGGCCGGACGCGGGACCCGCCCACCGGCTCAACCTCGGCGAACTGTACGTGCGCTGGGCCCGCCGCGCCCTGACCGGCGACCTCGCCCCCGGCCACCACGGCGCACTCGCGCTGGGCGGCGCCGACCTATGGCTGCCCGCCGGCGCCGAGGGAGAACCGCGCGCCCACCGCACGCACCTCGTGCACGGCTCCGCCTTCACCGCCGACCCCGCCCGGCCCGTTCGCTCCGACCACCTGACCGTCCCCGCGGACGGCCCGCCCGACCGCTGCCTGCTGGTCACCCCGCCGTCGCCGCGTCCGCTCGACCTCGTCGGCCCCGTCAGTGTGCGGCTGCGGGCCACCGCCCACACACCGTCCGCCGACTGGGCCGCCAGGCTCGTCGCGCTCCCACCGGACGGAACCGCCGAGCGGCTCGCCGTCGGTGTCGTCCGGCGTGCCGAACCGGTCGGCCGGGAGGCCGCCTTCACCGTCGGACTCGGCCGGCTCGCACGCCGGCTCCGGACCGGTACCCGGTTGCGCCTGGAGATCGCCGGACACCACTTCCCGGCCCACGCCCGCAACCCCCACACCGGGGACGACCCGATCACGGCGGAACGGCTGCTCGTCTCCCGGCGGGAGGTCGACCCGGACAGCGTGGTGCTGAACCTGCCCGTCCTCCCGTCCCGTCCCGCCCCCACCGATCCTGCCGAGGAGATCCTGCGATGACGGCTCTGCCGCTGGAAGCGCTCGTCGACCCCGTCTGCGGAATCGTCCGCAAGGTCAAGCCCGTCGAGCACCCCGCGGGCGCCCCGCCCCGCTACACCGCGCTCACGGCCGAGGTGTCCGACGCCCGCAGACTCGGGCTGTGGCCCGCCGACCGGGTCTCCCTCGGCACCACCTTCGGCGACCCCGAGCAGGCCCGCGTCGCCGCGATAGCCGAGGGAGTGGAGCGCTACTGCGGCAACCGTGTGCCGCCGCCCGGCCATCCGGACGCACCCCTGCGCGCCACCGCCGCCGAACTGGCGGACAAGGGCCTGCGCCTGTACGGGCCGGCCGATCTGCCCGCCTACGCACCCTGGCAGTACGCCCGCGTGGGCTTCCCCTACCGCCCGTTCACCGCCGACACCCCCGCGCTGTGGACACGGGGAACCGAACGACTGCTCGACGGGACCGCTGTCGAGGTCTGGGCACCCGTCTCGCTCACCCACCTCAACTGGCGCCAGGGCGGCCTGCGCGCACTGCCCCGTACCCACCACCTCAACTACGCCGGCATCGCCGCCGGACAGGGCCTCGACGACGCGATCGAGCGCGGCCTGCTGGAGATCGTCGAACGCGACGCCCTGGAACTGTGGTGGCACCTGGACGGCCCGGCCCGGGGCATCGACCCGGCGAGCGTGCCCGGCCTCGCCGACGACCTCGCCGGTTCCGCGCTCGAGGTCCATATCGTGGAGATGCGCTCGGAGTTCGCCCCCTGTATGGCCGCGCTCGTCCACGACCCGCGCCTCGGCCTGTACGCCGCCGGGTTCGCCTGCAAGTACGACCCGGCCGACGCCGCCCGCAAGGCTGTCCTCGAAGCCGTTCACACCTGGGTCTTCACCCAGGGGCTGACCGGCCCCGACGGCTGGGTGTTCCAGGCCGTCGAGGCCGGGCTGCTCGCCCGCGGGCTCTACCTGGACCACCGGGCCGACGGCCGCTACCTCGACGTGTGCGGCGAGCAGTTCGAGCACGTGCGGGACCTGGGAGCACACGTGCAGGTGTGGCTCGACGAACGGATGGCGGCCGAGGCCCGGAGGTTCACCGAGCCCGCGCTCGGGACGGTGTCCGTCGCCGAGGTCGAGCCGGGCAGCCGGGAGCGCCTGAGGAGCGCGCTGCGCGGCGGCGGCCACCGCGTCATGACCTTCGATCTCACCACCGAGGACGTGGCGGAGACCGCGTTGCGCGTCGCGCGGGTCCTCGTCTCCGGACTGCTGCCCAACGCGCCTGCGGCCTTCGGGTACTTCGGCTGCCCGCGCCTCGCCGAGGCCGCCGTCGCGCGCGGCTGGCGCACCACCGCGCCGAGCGCGCCGCGGGACTTCACGCTGGCACCTCCGCCGCACATGTGAGGGCCGGTGTGGAAGACCACCGTGAGGACCTGCCGACGGGCCTGGTCGCCGCCCTCGCCCGTGCCCGCTCCCCGGAGCGCCCCGGCCCCGACACGCCCGCCGGGACAGCCGTCCGCCGCTGGCCGGGGCCGCCGCGTCCGATTCCGGAGGCCGGCCCCGCGGACCTCGACCTGCGGACCCTGCTGCGTCTGTCCCTGGCGGCCTCGGACCCCTCCGGACGCCTCAGGCCCACCCCCTCCGCGGGTGCGCTGCATCCGGTGGACACCGAACTGGTCGTGGGCGCCGGCTGCTCGCTGCCGCCCGGCCGCTACGGCTACGACCCGCTGCGCCACCGCGTCCACCCCGTCGGCCCGCCCGTCGACGGCACGCCGCCGGGCGTGACCGCCGTGCTCTCCGTCACCGCACAGCGCACGGTGTCCCACTACGGCCACCGCGCCTGGCCCCTCCTGTTGCTGGACACCGGGCACGCCGCCGCGGCGCTGTTCCTGGCGGCCCGCGTCCTGGGCGCCGGTGAACCCGACGTACGGATGGACGGACGCACCGGCAGCCCTCTGGCCGTCGTACGCGTCCCACCGCCCGGCGGTGGGAGCCCGAGGCGCCCGGCGGACGAGGACCGGCCCGCCCCGGCCGACCTGCTGGCGCGTCGCAGTGCCCCGCCACCGCTGCCGGGTCTTCCACCCCGCGCTGCCCTACGGGCGGTCCTGGCCACCGCCGAACGAGCCGGGGACGGCGGCCTGTTGCGCTGGTGCGCCGCGGTCGGCCCGCCTCGGCCCGGCCTCATGGAACTGGCTCCCGAGGGCACGGCCCTGCGGCGCCACGCGTCCGGCGACGCCCGTCCGACGCTCGCGGCCTGGGCGGCGGGCCAGGCGTGGCTCGCGGACGCCGGCGCCGTGGTGATCGCCCACGGCTGCCCCACGGACGCCGGCCCCGCGCACATCCGCCGCGCCCATCTGAGAGCCGGCTTCGCCGTCCACCTGGCCCATGTCACGGCCCAGCGCCACGGGCTGGCGGCCCGGCCCGTCGGCTCCTGGCAGCAGGCGGATCTCGGCGCCGCCCTCGGCGCCGAGCCGGGCCGTGACTGGGTCGTGCACGCACTGGCCCTCGGCACCCCTCACGCCGACGAGGAGAAGTCCGCATGATCGTCCACCCCGAGCTGCGCCGCGCCGCGATGCGCGCACGGCGTCCCCTGCTGGCGGCCACCCTCTTGCAGGGAGCCGTCACCCTCACCCACCTGGCCCAGGCCGTGCTGCTGGCCCTCGCGCTCGCCGCCCTGGCCCGCGGTGACACCGGCCCACTCCCGTGGTTGCTCGCCACGGTGCTCGCCGTCGTCGCCGCCCGCGCCGGACTCGCCGTGTGGCAGCGGCGCACCGCCACCCGTGCCGGGGCCAGGGTCAGGGTGGCACTGCGCGACGAACTCCTCGCCCACCTGGGCCGGCTGGGGCCCGCGTACCTGACCACGGCGCGGGCGGGAGCCGTCCGCACCACCCTGGTCGAGGGGGTGGAGGGCGTCGACGCCTACGTCTCCCGCCACCTGCCCCAGATCCTGGTCACCCTCGCGGTACCTCCCCTGGTCCTCGCCGTCCTCGCCGTGGTCGAACCCCGGGCCCTCCTCGGACTCGTCCCCGCCCTGCTCCTTGCCCTGCTGGGGCCACGCGCCTGGGACCGGCTCCTCGCCGCCCGGGGAAAGGAACACTGGGACACCTACGAAGGACTGGGCGCCGACTACCTGGAGGCCCTCCAGGGCATGCCCGCGCTGCGCGCCGCGGGCGCCGTCGGCCGCACCCGCGCACGCCTGGAGGAGCGGTCCGCGGCCCTGCACCGTGCGACCGTGGCCAAGTTGCGGATCTCCCTGGTCGACACCGGCATCACCGACCTCGCCGTCCAGGGCGGCACCGCCGCCGCCGCGCTCCTGGCGTGCTGGTCGGCCGTCACCGGATCCACCACCGCGGCCGGCACCTACCTGGTGCTGCTGCTGGCCTCCGAGTGCTTCCGCCCGGTCCGCGACCTCGCCCGGGAATGGCACGCCGGCTACCTCGGGGTGTCGGCCGCCGACGGGCTGGCGGCCCTGCGCACGGCCGAGCCGGCGGTCCCCGACACCGCGACGGCGCCCGCGCACCGGCACACTCCGCCCGAACTCCGTTTCCACGAGGTCCGGTTCACGTACGACGGTGCTCCCGCACCCGCCCTGGACGGTGTCTCCTTCACCGCGCGGGCGGGACGGACCACCGCGATCGTCGGGCCGTCCGGCGCGGGCAAGTCGACCCTGCTGTCCCTGCTCCTGCGCCACCACGACCCGCAGGAAGGGCGGATCACCCTCGACGGGCGCCCCACGACCGAGTACGCGCTCGACTCGCTGCGGCAGGGCATCGCCGTGGTCTCGCAGGAGACGTACCTGTTCCACGCCACCATCGCCGACAACCTGCGTCTGGCCCGACCCGGCGCCACGGACGACGAACTCACCCGGGCGGCGCGCGCGGCCGGGATTCACGACGAGATCGCCGCCCTGCCGGACGGCTACGCCACGGTGCTCGGCGAACGGGGCGCCACCCTCTCCGGCGGACAGCGACAGCGGCTCGCCCTCGCGCGGGCGCTGCTGTCGGACGCCCCGGTCCTCGTTCTCGACGAGGCCACCAGCGCGGTCGACGAACGACGCGAGGCGGACATCGTCCGGGAGCTGCTGAAGGCGGCCGGCGGGCGGACCGTCCTGGTGGTCGCCCACCGGCTCGCCGCCGTCCGGCACGCCGACCACATCGTCGTCCTCGACGCGGGACAGGTCGACGCCGTCGGCGACCACACCGGCCTGGTCGAGGCCGGCGGCGTCTACACCCGGCTCGTCGAGGCCGGCCGCGTCCACCGAGGAGAACTCGCCGCATGAGCACCGTCACGGGCCCCACGGCCACCTGCGCGGACGTCCCCGCCCGGGGCGCGCTGCGCGCCCTGCTGCCCGCCCTCGCGGCACACCGTGCCATGACGGCACGCACCTGTGTTGCCGCGCTTCTCGAACAGGGCTCCCTCACCGCGCTGGTGACCCTGGCCGCGCACACCGTGGGCACCGCCGTCATCGAAGGGCGCGCCCCCACGGCCGGCGTCGTCACCGCGCTCGTCGCCCTCGTCCTTGTACGCGCCCTGATGACCTGGCGGGAGATGGATCTCTCCCATGACCTCGCCTACCGGGTGCTGGCCGCGCTACGGGTCCGCGTCTTCGACGGACTGGCCCGCAGCGCGCCCGCCCGGGTCGCCGGCCGCCGCAGCGGGGATCTCGCCGCCACCGCCATGGCCGACGTGGAGGCGCTGGAGTTCTTCTACGCCCACACCACCGCCCAGCTGCTCGCGGCGGGCACGGTGTTCACCGGCGGCTCGGTACTCCTGGCCCTGGTGGAGCCGTGGCTGCTGGTGGCCGTGCTGCCGGTCGCCGTCCTGCTCGCCACGGCGCCCTTCGCCGACGCGGGCGCGCGCACGGTACGCGGTGGCCGCACCCGGTCGGCCGTGGCCGCGCTGTCGGCGGACACGGTGGAGACCGTCGACGGGCTGCGCGAACTGCTCGCCTTCGGCGCTCTGGCCGAACGCCGCCGCAAGCTGGCGGAGCGGGGGCGGCAGGTGGGCGACGCCCAGCGCGCCGAGGCCACCTGGGAGGCCGTCGCCGCCGCCGTCCGTGACGTCCTCATCGTGGTGGCGGTCCTCGGCGTGGTCGCTGCGGCGGCACACTCCGTGACCTCCGGACGGCTGCACGGTGCCTGGGCGCCGGCCGCGACGGCGCTGGCCCTGTCCGTCCTCGGCCCGGTCGCGGAGTCGGCCCGCGCCCTGAGCCAGGCCGTGGCCCTGCGCGCCGCCGCCGCCCGCGTCGACGCGGCCGTCAAGGCCCCCGCCCTCGCCCCGCCGCCCGCCGCTCCACGTCCCCTGCCTCCCGGACCACTGGGCGTCCGGCTGCACCGAGTGAGCTTCGACTACGGCGGCGAGCCCGTGCTGAACGGCGTGGACCTCACCGTCCGACCCGGCCGGACACTCGCCCTCGTCGGCGCCTCCGGCGCCGGCAAGTCCACCTGCGCCCACCTGCTGGCCCGCTTCTGGGACCCGTCCGCCGGTGAGGTCCAGCTGCTGCCCGCCGACGGCGAGCCCGTGGACGTGAGGGAGGTGCACGACGCGGAACTGCGGCGCGCGGTGGTCCTGGTGGGACAGGACACCCCCCTCTTCCACGGCACCCTCGCCGAGAACCTGCGGCTCGCCGAGCCCGAGGCCGACGACCGGGCGCTGGCCGAGGCGGCACGGCTGTGCGGCGTCGACCGGATCGCCCCTCTGGACACGCTCGTCGGCGAGCGAGGCGCCACGCTGTCCGGCGGTCAGCGGGCCCGCATCGCCCTGGCCCGCGCGCTGCTGGCCGGACCGCGCGTCCTCGTGCTCGACGAGTCCACCGCCCACCTGGACAACACCGGCGACGCCGAACTCGCCGCCGCGCTGCGGCAGGAGAGCCGCACGACGATCTTCATCGCCCACCGCCCCGCCACCATCCGCCGCGCCGACCGCATCGCCGTCCTGGAGGACGGTCTCATCACGGAAGAGGGAACCTGGGAGGACCTCACAGGCGATCCCGGCAGCGCGCTCAACCGCATCCTCGGCCACACCGCCCCGACCGAACACGGCGTGCCCACGGCGTAGAAGACGAGATGCACCCCTCCTTCGAGGGGTGCATCGTGTGCTTCCAGCTGCTGCTGAGCCGTGACGCGGGTGACGCGGCGGCTGCGGATCCTGCCGCGGTCGGAGATGAACTTCCGCGGCAGATCGGTGTCCTTGGAGTCGGTGTAGGCGATCCCGGCCGCGTCAGCGGGTTGTGACGGGTTGGACGGGCGGTGTCACGCGACGGGATCGAGCAGGGAGTCGAAGGCGGCCGGCAGTCGTTTCCACGCCTCGGGGCCTGCCGCGTACTCGGCGTCGGTCAGCAGGCAGGACTCCAGCACCCGGGCGAGCCCGTCGCGGTCCAGGCCGGGTGAGGTGAAGACGAGGTGCTGGCAGCGGTCGCCGTGCTCGGAGTGCCAGTCCAGTGCGGCGGCCGCCCGGCGGACGGGCGGGACCATCTCCCAGGCGGCGTCCGGCAGGGAGGCGAGCCAGGGGCCGGCGCTCTCCACGCACAGCGCTCCGCCCGCGGCGTCCCAGGCGAGCAGGGTGTCGGGGCGGTCCGCGAGCCAGAACCGTCCGCGGCTGCGGACCGCGGCGCAGCAGAGGTCTTCCAGTGCCGCGTAGAGGCGTTCGGGATGGAACGGGCGGTGCCGGCGCCAGACGAAGGTGGTGACACCCGCCTCGTCGGCGTCCTGGGGGAGCAGGGCGCAGGCCGGGTGCTGGGCCGCGGCGGCGGCTTCGGCGTCGAAGCCGGTGAAGGCCAGTCGGGCGAGCTCCGGAGAGCCGGCGCTCACCTGACGGGCGGTGGGGTGGAGTTGGGTGAGGAGCGCCCGGTCCTCGTCGTCGGCGTTCTCGCTCCCCACGACGGCGAGGACGGGGGCGTACTCCAGTTGCCTGGCCCAGGTGTCGCCGACCGTGCGCCGGTCGCCGGCCGTGGCCGCGAGGCCCGCCTCGGCCAGGTCGTCGCCGTTGCCGAGGCAGGGGAGGACGAGAGCCGGATCGACCGCTGTGACCACGTTGGTGAGCCGGACCGCGTCGGCGGCGTGCTGGACGACGACCTCGGCCATCCCCTTGGGTTCGACGGAGTCCCACAGTTCGACGACGGCGAGCCGGGTGAGGCCGGCGTCGGCGAGCCGTCGCAGCTGGGGGACCAGGTCCTCGCGGAGCGCGCAGCACGCGCAGTCGTTGACCAGGGGTGCCTCGTCCCGGGACAGCTCGCCCGAAGCGTCGCGCACCTGACGCAGCACGGTGCCGTCGGCCGCTGTGGACAGGTCGTGATGGAGGGCGACGCTGCCGGGTACCAGGCGCAGGAGGTGCTCCACGACCTCGCGGCGGGCCTCGGAGTGGATCCCGGCGACGATGACGACGGGCAGTCCGGTCTCGTCCCGCATCAGTTGGCTCCGCGTCGGCCGTACCGGCGCTCGAAGCGCTCGACCCGCCCGGCGGTGTCCAGAACGCGGGCGGTCCCCGTGTAGAAGGGGTGGCTGACGTGCGAGATCTCGACGTCGACCACCGGGTAGGTGTTGCCGTCCTCCCATTCGATCGTCTTGTCGCTGGTCATGGTGGAGCGGGTCAGAAAAGCGTAGTTCGCGGCACGGTCGCGGAAGACGACGGGGCCGTAGGCGGGGTGGATCCCGGGCTTCATGGGGCGTCCTCGAGTTCGGGGGCCGGTGGGGGAGTGGCGGGAGGTCAGCGTTCCTCGCGGAAGTCGGCGTGGCGCCGGGCGATCGGGTCGTACTTGCGCAGGACCAGGCGATCGGGGTCGTTGCGGCGGTTCTTGCGAGTGACGTACGTGTAGCCGGTTCCCGCGGTGGAGCGGAGCTTGATGATCGGGCGTACCTCGTTGCGTGCCATGGGCGGTACTATATGACAATGATTTCCATTATCGAAAGTTAGCCGTCCCCGACGAGAGGTAGGTACGACCGTGTCCGCCCACTGCCAACTGACCGGCGCCCGGCCGCGCTTCGGCAACACCGTCTCCCACTCGCACCGGCGCACGTCGCGCCGCTTCGACCCCAACATCCAGCGCAAGCGCTACTGGCTGCCGAGTGAGGGCCGGTACGTCCGGCTGACGCTCAGCGCCAAGGCGATCAAGACGGTCGACAGCATCGGCGTCGAAGCCGCCGTGGCCCGCATCCGCGCCCGCGGGGGGAAGATCTGATGGCCAGGAAGAGCAAGATCGCGCAGAACGAGAAGCGCAAGGCGGTCGTCGAGCGGTACGCGGCCCGGCGTGCGGAGCTGAAGGAGATCATCCGCCGGCCGTCCTCCACCGACGCCGAACGCCGGGCCGCAGTGGAAGAGCTGCGGCGCCAGCCCCGCGACGCGAGCGCCACCCGCGTGCGCAACCGGGACAGCGTGGACGGGCGGCCCCGCGGTCACCTCCGGAAGTTCGGCCTGTCACGTGTCCGCGTGCGTGAGCAGGCCCACGCGGGCTTCCTGCCGGGGGTCACCAAGTCCTCCTGGTAGTCCCCCCCCGCTCCGGCGACGGGCCCCGGTTCCGGCCGTGACTCCGCCGAGTCGCGGCCGGAACCGGCCGCCGGCCAGGACGCCCCGCCGCACGACGACGCAGACAAGGGGGTGTCGCCCGCCGGATCGGGGGAACGTTGCGTCTGTCGTGATCGCCCTCAGACGTCCCGTTGGTGCGGCTTCCGGCATCCGCGACGGGGCGGGGCGGGCTTCACGGGAGGGCACGGGCCGGTATGAGGAGAAGGGCGTCGCGTGGAGCGTTCAGGCCGATCGGTGAGCGGGGCGCGAGCCGACGTCGACGCACAGGTGTTCACCGCGGACCCGGAGGTGGGCGGAGACCTCGCCCGGGTGGACTGGACGGCCACGCCGCTCGGCCCGCCGCGGCAGTGGCCGCAGAGCCTGCAGACGGCCGTCAGCATCCTGCTCTCCTCCCGCTTCCCGATGTGGATGGCGTGGGGCGAGGAGCTGACGTTCTTCTGCAACGCGGCCTACCGGCGCGACACGCTCGGCCGTAAGTACCCGTGGGCGCTGGGCCGGCCCGCGAGCGAGGTGTGGGCGGAGATCTGGGGGGACATCGGCCCGCGCATCGACGCCGTGCTCGGCACGGGCCGGGCCACCTGGGACGAGGGGCTGCTCCTCTTCCTGGAGCGGTCCGGCTACACCGAGGAGACCTACCACACGTTCTCCTACAGCCCGCTCCGGGACGACGCCGGCGACGTCGTCGGCATGCTGTGCGTGGTCAGCGAGGACACCGAGCGGGTGATCGGCGAGCGGCGCATGGCCACCCTGCGGGACCTGGGCTCCGACCCCAGCGTGATCCGCACCGAGCAGGAGGTGCTGGCCTTCGCCGACCGGCAGCTGTCCCGCAACCCGAAGGACCTGCCCTTCACCCTGACCTACCTGTTCGACGGCGGCGACGCCCGGCTCGTCGGCGCGACCGGCGTCACCCCCGGTACGCCTGTCGCACCCCGCGTCCTCCCCGTCGCCGGCGACGACGGCGTCTGGCCCGTCGCGGCGCTGGCCGAGGGGGAGACACGCCTGGTCCCGCTGACCGGCGCGCCGTTCGTCGGGCTGCCCGGCGGCGGCCGGCCCGAGCCGCCCGTGGAGGCGCTCGTGGTGCCCCTGCTCCAGCAGGGCAGCGCGCCGTACGGCTTCCTCGTGGCCGGCCTGAACCGCTACCGCGACCTGGACGAGCGCTACCGGGGGTTCGTCGAGCTGGCGGCCGGACACATCGCCTCCGGCATCGGCAGCGCCCGCAGCTACGAGGCGCAGCAGCGGCGCGCGGAGGAACTGGCGGAACTGGACCGGGCCAAGACCACCTTCTTCTCGAACATCAGCCATGAGCTGCGCACCCCGCTGACCCTGATCATGGGGCCGGTCGAGGAACTGCGGACCCGGCTCGCCGACGCGGGCGAGGACGTACGGACCGAACTCGACGCCATCCATCGCAACGGGCTGCGGCTGGGCAAACTGGTCAACACGCTGCTCGACTTCTCCCGCATCGAGGCCGGCCGGATGCAGGCCCGCTACGAGCCGGTCGAACTGGGCGCGGTGACGGCGGAGCTGGCCAGCGTCTTCCGCTCGGCCATGGAGCGGGCCGGACTCACCTTCGAGGTGGACTGCCCCGCCCTGGACGAACCGGTGCACGTGGACCGCACCATGTGGGAGAAGGTGATCCTCAACCTGCTCAGCAACGCGCTGAAGTTCACCTTCGAGGGAACGGTCCGCGTGGCCGTGCGCCGGTCCGGCCCGCACGCCGTGGTCACCGTGGCCGACACCGGGACCGGCGTGCCCGAGGCGGAGATGCCCCGGCTGTTCGAGCGCTTCCACCGCATCGAGAACGCCCGCTCCCGGTCGAACGAGGGAAGCGGCATCGGACTGGCCCTGGTGCGGGAACTCGTCGGTCTGCACGGCGGCACGATCGACGCCGAGAGCGCCGAGGGCAAGGGCACCGCCATCACCGTCCGGGTGCCGTTCGGCACCGCGCACCTGCCCGAGGGCTCCGTGGTGTCGGAGCCGGCCGGCGCCCGGGCCTCGGCCACCGCCGACCCGTACGTCCACGAGGCCCTCCGCTGGCTTCCCGTGAGCGCGGCGGGCGCGGCGGCCGACGACGGCTCGGAGGAGACGGAGGCCGCCCCGCTCGGCTCGCACGCCGGTGACACCCGCAGCGCCCGCGTGCTGGTCGCCGACGACAACGCCGACATGCGCGAGTACCTCACCCGCATCCTGACCGCCGGGGGATACGAGGTCACCGCCGTCACCGACGGCGTCGAGGCCCTCGACGCCGTCCGCCGCCGCACGCCCGACCTCGTCGTCAGCGACGTGATGATGCCCCGGCTGGACGGGCTGGAGCTGGTGACCCGCCTGCGCGGCGACTCCCGTACGGCCTCCGTGCCGGTGCTGCTGCTGTCGGCCAGGGCCGGGCAGGAGGCGTCGATCGAAGGACTGCGGGCCGGCGCCGACGACTACCTGGTGAAGCCCTTCGCCGCCGCCGAACTGCTCGCCCGGGTCCGCGCGAACGTCGAACTGGCCCGGCTGCGCGGCCACCACCTGCGCTGGCGGACCGCGCTCATCGACTCGCTCCAGGAGGCGTTCTTCGTCTGCGACGAGTCCGGCGCCGTCGTGGAGATCAACACGGCCTTCACCGACATCCTCGGCTACGGCCCCGAGGACCTGCCGTACGCCCCCGTCCCCCCGTGGTGGCCGGACCCGGACACCGACCCGGTCGCGCGCGAGCAGGTCGGCGACGCCTTCGCCGGCCTGCTGGAGAACGCGCAGGGCTCGCACACCGTGCCGGTCACCCGCCGCGACGGCCGCCGCCGGTGGGTCGCCGTGACCTACAACAAGGCCGAGGACCCGGACACCGGACGCCAGGTCACCGTCGGCACCTTCCGTGACGTCACCGCCGAGCACTACGCCATCCAGCGTGAGACGGCGCTCGCGGCGCTCAGCACCTCGCTGTCCCGGGCCTCCAGCATGCCCGAGGCGCTGTCCGGCGCGCTGGACCAGCTGCGGTCGCTGTGGCACGCGGACGTCGTGCTGGCCGCCGTCTTCGACGGCGACGACACCCCGGCGCTCACCGCGACCGACCCGGACCTGCGGTGGGAGAACCTGCCGGACGGACGCCGGGAACGGCTCGGCGCGCTGCGCGGCCGTCCCCCGCTCACCGTGGTCACGGAGGACAGCGGCGCGGGCGTCCTGCTGGAACACCCGCGGGGCCCGCTGACCCTGTGGGTCGACCTGGGCGGAGACCGGCCGTTCACCTCCGAGGACCAGCTGCTGCTGTCGCTGCTGTCCGGGCACCTCGCGCAGGGCCTGGTGCGGGCGCACCAGATCGACCAGCAGCGGGAGGCCGCGATCGCGCTCCAGCGCGCGATTCTCGGTCCCGCGCGGCTCCCCGACGGCTTCGCCGTGCGGTACGAACCCGCTTCCCGCCCGCTGGAGGTGGGCGGCGACTGGTACGACACCGTCACCCTGCCGGACGGGCGCATCGGCATCGTCGTGGGCGACTGCGTCGGACGCGGCCTGGAGGCGGCCAGCGTCATGGGCCAGCTGCGCAGTGCCTGCCGCGCCCTGCTGCTCCAGGACCCCAGCCCCGGCCGCACGCTGGCGGCGCTCGACCGGTTCGCGGCCGGCGTGGCGGGCGCGGTGTGCACGACCGTGTTCTGCGGGGTGCTCGACCCGGCCACCGGAGAGCTCACCTATTCCAGCGCCGGTCATCCGCCGGGCGTCCTCGTGCACCGCGACGGCACCGTACGGCTGCTGGAGGAGGGACGTGCCCTGCCGCTGGCCGTACGGCCGGGCCGGACGCGCCCGGAAGCCACGTGCGCCCTTCCCGCCCGGGCCACGCTGCTGCTGTACACCGACGGTCTCGTCGAACGCCGGCGGCTGCCGCTCAGCACGGGCATCCAGCGGGCGGGCGACGCCGTGCAGGAGGGCCGCGACCTGCCGGTCGAGGACCTCGCCGGCGCGGTGATGGCGAGGCTCGCTCCAGCCGGCGGGTACGACGACGACGTGGCGCTGCTGCTGTACCGCCATCCCGCACCGCTGGACATCACCTTCCCGGCCGAGTCCTCCCAGCTCGCCCCCGTCCGCAAGGCGCTGCGGAGCTGGCTCGCCCGGTGCGAGCTGCCCCCGAACGCGGTGCAGAACGTCCTCGTGGCCGTCGGCGAGGCGTGCGCGAACGCGATCGAGCACGGCCACCGGCACGCTCCGGGGGAGGGTGTACGGCTGCGCGCCGTGGCGCTGGTGGACACCCTGCGGGTGACGGTGGCCGACAGCGGGCGGTGGAAGGATCCGCACCCCGGGGCGAACGCGCACCGTGGCCGGGGCATGTCCCTGATGCGGGCGATGATGCAGCAGGTCACCGTCTCCCCCGGCCCGTCCGGCACCACCGTCGACATGCAGATGAGGATCCCCTGATGACAACCACGCTCACGCTCGCGCCCGGACGGGGTCCCGACGGCGCCGCCCGTCTCGCCGTCGCCGGCGAGATCGACATGAGCAACGCCGGTCGTCTGGCGGAGGCCCTGGACAGCCGTCCCGGTCCCCTCGTCGTGGACCTGACGGAGGTGGAGTATCTCGACAGCGCGGGGCTGAGCGTGCTGTTCGCCCACGCCGACAGGCTGGAACTCATCGTTGCGCCGCTGCTCGAGCCCGTCCTCACCGTCTCGGGTCTCGCCGGCCTGGTCCCCGTCCACGTCTCCGGCCCGCGGATCGGGCCGCAGGGTTGACCGGCCCGCACCGGGGAAGCCGCACTGTGCCCGAGCCACCCGTTCAGGAGTGAAGTCCCAGGTGAGTGACACCCTCGACACGACAGTCCGTTACACCGGGAAGCGCACAGCCGTCGTCACCGTCGTCGGAGACGTCGATCTGCACACCGGGCCCGTCCTGCGGGCGGAGGCGCTGACCGTTGTGGGACATGGCGCTCCGCACCTGGTCCTGGACATGGCCCAGGTGGACTTCGTCGACTCCACCGGCCTCAGCACCCTCATCGTCCTGCTGCACGCCAGCCAGGAGGCAGGCGGCTCGCTCCGCATCGCGGGTGTTCCCGAGCGTCTCCTGCGCATGGTGACCATGACCGGCATCTCCGAGCTGCTCCCCGTGCACGACACGGTCGCCGACGCGCTGGCGGCGCTGGACGTGGCCGAGGGCGCGGAGGACGGCGCCGACGATGCCGTCGGCGGGGTCGGCTCGTCCCGATGACCCGCCCCGCACGGGCGGACGGTCCCGCATCCCGCTCCGGACGCGCCTGCCCTGACCGCGGGCGCCGCTCTCCGGTGCGTTGCGCCACACTGCGTCATGGGCGGCGGAGTCCGGGGCAGCCGGGACGCCAGGACACACGGTCCGGCGGCGGGCACGGGCCGGTGGAGGGGACGAGATGAGCGCTGAACGGGAACCGCGGCCGGGGGAGGGGCCACGCCCGTCACCGGCGGTACGGGACCCGGACGGGGACCTGTCGGTGCTGTTCGGGACGTCGACCGCGCTGTTCGCCTCCATGGCGGGGCCCGCCCATGTGCTGGAGGCCGCCAACCCCGCGTTCTTCGCCGCGATCGGGGGCGGGCGGCGGGAACGCACCGGTGTGCCGCTGGGCGATCTGATGCCCGAGCTGGAGGCCCAGGGCTTCCTCCGGCTGCTCGACCAGGTCTACCGGACGGGGGAGCGGCACGTCGGCCGGGACACCCGCGTCGTCCTCGGCGTCGGCCGCCGGGCCCGGGAGGCGTACGTCGACTTCACCTACGAGGCCCGCCGCGACAGCGGCGGCAACATCGTGGGCGTCCGCATGATCGGGGTGGAGACCACCCAGGTCAAGCACGCCCGGCGGCTCGCCGCCGAGCAGCGCGCCCTCCTGGAGCAGATCGCCCGGCAGGCACCCCTGCCGGAGGTGCTGGAGGGCATGTGCCGGGTGATCGAGGAGCTGTCTCCCGACGTCATCGTCTCGGTGCTGCTGGCGGACGAGGACGGCCGCCGTCTGCGCCACGGCGCCGCCCCCAGCCTGCCCGCCTTCTACAACCAGGCCATCGACGGCATCGCCATCGGTGAGGGCGTCGGCTCCTGCGGCACGGCCGCCCACCGGCGGCGGAAGGTGATCGTCACCGACATCGCCACCGATCCCCTGTGGGACGACTTCCGTGATCTGGCCGGCCGGGCGCGGCTGGCCGCCTGCTGGTCCACCCCGATCCTCGGGCGCGACGGGCGGGTGCTGGGCACGTTCGCGATGTACCACCGCACACCGCGCGCCCCCGAGGACACCGACCTCGCGCTGGCCCGCCTCTTCGTCGACACCGCCGCCCTCGCCGTCGAGCGGCACCACGCCGAGCAGGCCCGGCGGGCGGCCGACGCCCGGGAGAAGGCGGCACGCGACGACCTCTCCTACCTGCTGACCGTCAGCACCGCGCTGGCCGGCCCGCTGGACGAGGGGCAGACACTCCGACGCCTGGCCGACCTGGCCGTCCCGGCGCTGGCCCCGCTCGCCGCGGTGGACGTCCTGGAGGCCGGACGGGTGCACCGGGCGGCGGCCGCCGCCACGACCGGGCGCGCCCGTGGCCTGCTCGCCTCCCACAGCGCCGTCCGGGAGACCGAGGACGACGCCGTCGCGCGGGTCCTGGCCACCGGCCACACCGAAGTGGCCCGCCGCACCCCGCCCGGTCCCGGACCGTGGCAGGACCTGGGCGTCACCGGCTACGTCTGTGTGCCGCTCATGGACCGGGAGCGCCCCTTCGGCGTGCTGAGCCTCTACGCGACGGACGACGCGTCGCTCGACGGTCACCGGATCGCGCTGGCGGAGGAAGTGGCCCGCCGCGCCGCGTCGGCCGCGCACAACGCGCGCCAGTACGCGCAGCGCGCCGCCCTCGCCCGTGACCTCCAGACCGGCCTGCTGCTGCCGGACCTGCCCGACGTCCCCGGCGCGCAGGTGGCGGCCTTCTACCACCCGGCCGGCCAAGGGCTGGACATCGGAGGCGACTTCTACGACGTCTTCCCGCGCGGGGACGGCAGCTGGTCCTTCGTCCTCGGGGACGTCTGCGGACGCGGCGCCCGGGCCGCCACCACGACGGCCCTGGTCCGGCACACCGCCCGAGCCGTCGCCCCGCTCCTCGACGACCCGGTCGCCGTCGTCAAGGCCGTCGACAGAGCCTTGAACGACCGCAGCTCCCAGGAGAACAACGGCTTCGTGACGCTCGTCTACGGCCATCTGACGCCGGTCGACGACGGACTCGCCGTCGAGCTGGTGCGGGCGGGCCACACCCCGCCCCTCCTGCTGGACGCCGGCCACACGGTGACGTCGGTCGAGGCCCACGGCGGCCTGATCGGCATCGGCATCCCGCCCCGGCTCGACGCCGTCCGCCTCACGCTGCGCCCGACGGAGAGCCTGGTGCTCTACACCGACGGCATCACGGAGTGCCGAGCCGCGGGCACGGAACAGTACGGAGAGGCCCGCCTGGCCGAGGCCCTGGCCTCCACTCCGGCCCGCCCGGCCGCCACGGACATCGTGCGGAGGCTGACGGAGGACATCCGGGCGTTCACGAGCGGGCGCACGGTCGACGACGACCAGGCGGCGCTGGTGGTGACGGCGCAGGGACCGTCACCGGGCGGGCGGTAGCTCACATCTCCCGCACGGAGGAGCCGGTGCGGCCCGCCCGGGCAGCGAGCGGCCCCGCCGGGGCGCAGCCCGGCGGGGCCTGGAGTGGTGTGGTGCGCCCGCGTCCGTTACCGCACCGCGTAGCCGAAGTACTCGCCGTGGGCGGGGAGTCCGCCCTGGCCCGGCTGGTACGTGGTGGCGGGCGCGCTGGTGCCGCCCGTCACGGCGTTCGCGAACGGCAGGACGTGCACGGCCCCGGTGGCGGCGGGCCCGTAGGGCATGCCGACGTACAGGTTCCGCGGGGTGAAGTGGATGCTCGTGCCCAGCTTGGCGCCGGCGCTCGCGGGTCCGGGGACGCCGTCGCCGTCGCCGGCCTCGATCCACGAGTCGTTGGCGCCCGCCGCGCCCATCAGGGAGAAGGTGTGGACGGCGCCGGCGTCGGTGACGCCCGCGAGGTCCTCACCGGGGACGCCCACGGCGACCTTCAGGGTCTCGGCCGAACCGACCTGTCGCGGCGCGGTGTTGACGGCGCTCAGGGACGCGCCCGTGCGGTCGCCCGCCTCGATGGTGCCGGAGCGGTCGTCGCTGCCGGAGCCCTGGTTGAGCGCCCGCAGGTAGTCCCAGGTGCCGTCGCCCTTGATCTGCAGGAGGAGGACGTTGCCCGCCTCGGCCAGCTGCGCGCCGCCGGTCTCCGCCGCCAGGGCCTCGCCCGGCGCGCCGACCGCGAGGATCGAGTCGGTGGCCGTGGCCGCGCCGGCCGGGCGGTAGGCGACGAGCGCGAGGGCCTGGCCGAACTTGTCACCGGCCTCGGCCCCGGCGTTGATCTTCTCGTTGTCCTGGTCCAGCCCCGTGACCAGGGTGGGCCGTCCGGCGGCGTCCAGCGTGTGGCTGAACACGGCGAGGTTGCCGGCGTTCGCGTCGCCGCCGATGGCGTCGCCGGGAGCGCCCATGGCGATGAAGTTGGAGTCGCCCGTCACGGCCGTGCCGAAGGCGTCGTTCGCCTCGGCCGCGCCGGGGACGCCGGGCGAGTCCTGGTTGATGTCGATGCTGGTGTCGCCGTGCACGTAGAAGGCGGCGCCCGCCTTGGCGAGCGAACCGATCGCCTCGCCCGGCGCGCCGATCAGGACCCACGGCCTGCCCTCGGCGGTGGTGCCCGCCTCGAGGGCGGCGCCCATCCGGTCGTTGCTCTCGGGCGTGGCGGTGCCGATGGAGCCGGTGCCGGCGCCCTGCTCGAGGTGGCGCGCGGCCGGACCGGTGCCGAGACCGTTCCTGCCGCCGAACAGGATGTCGACGAAGCCGGCGTCGGTCGCGGTGCCGAGGTCCTCCTCCGACGCGGACACCACGAGATCGGTGTAGCCGTCCTCGTTGTAGTCGACGGTCGCGAGGTGGTTGCCGAAGTGGTCGCCGGGCTCGGCGCCGCCGGCCACCCAGTCGAGGTCCTGGGTGATCTCGGCGGTGCCCTTGCCGCCGCCGTACACGACACGGACCAGACCCGCGGTGGTGTCGCCGCCGACCGTCGCCATCGGGTCGCCGACGGCGATGTCCTCGACGGCGTCGCCGTTGAAGTCGGCGATGCGGGTGGCGCCGGCCTTCTGCGCCACCCAGGCGGCGAGGTCGTCGACGCGCGCGACGACGCCGGCCGTGGAGGTCTGCGTCTCGTCGGTGCCGAGGCAACCGCCCTGGGACGACCGGCTGGTGAGGCCGACGAGCGTGCCGCCGGACAGGACCGGGCCGCCGGCGTCGCCCATGCAGGCGGCGACCCCGCCCTTGCCGGTGACGTTCACGGAGGCGGCCGCGGTGGAGTCCACGGTGTAGACCCCGGTGTGCAGCTGGTTCGGCGCCCACACCGTCTTCGTCCGGCCGTATCCGGCGAAGGTCAGCTCCGCGCCGGCCGCGGGCGCGGCGCCGGCGAACGCCGCCGGGGTCACGGTGGTGACGGGCCGGCTGAGGCGGGCCAGCACCACGTCACGGTCCGTGCGCGGCACGAGCTCGACGACGCGGCGCTCGGCGCCCTGCGTGCCGGTGAGGTCGGACCGGCCGACGACCGCGGTGGTCGCCTTGGCGGGGACGCCGGCCGGGACGGCGAGCGAGGCGGCCGGGTCCTCGGCGAAGCAACTGGCCGCGGTCAGCAGCCACTCGGGGTCCACGAGGACGGCGGAGCAGCCGCGGTCGTGGGCGCCGACGGTGATCTTCGCCGTGTAGGCGTACGTGGTGTCCGAGGCGGCCACCGGCGTGCCGCCGGTGACGGCGAGGGCGGGCGCCGCGCTCAGCGCGAGCGACCCGGCGGCCAGGACGGCGCAGAGCGCGGCCGGCCGAGGACGTCTGATGAAGGACATGAAGGTGGGTTCCTCAATCATGGGGAGGCGGGGCCTCAGTTGGTGACGTGGATCTCGACCAGGACGTGCTCCCGGCCGTCGACGGACTCGCCGACGCCCGCCCAGGTGTCCGCCGGGATGTCGTACTCGACCTGGTCGTCCTCGGCCGTCATCTCCAGGTGGGTGTTGGCGGAGTCGTCCGTCTTCACCCCGTGCACCGCGGGCAGTTCGAGGGTCAGGAAGCCGGTCTCGGCGGTGACGTCGAAGCAGACGTCCTCGCGGTCGCGGGCGAGGAACCGCAGGAGGTCGGCCCCGGCGGCGCAGTCGGCGAGCACGATGTGGCCGTCGCCGCGCTTGAGGACGATGTTCTGCTCGGCCAGGATCTTGTCGGCGTTCGGGTAGGCGTAGTCCTCGACGGCGTAGCCGGGCGCGTCGCCGGCGACGGCCTCGGCCGGGGAACCGGCGGCGGCGCCGCCCTGGGCGAGCACGGCCCAGGCCAGCGCGCCGGCGGTGGCCGCGGCGCCCAGAAGGCGCACGAGTGTGTTGCGTGTCTTCATCACAGTCCTAGAAGGTCGGATCTCTCGGGCTCGCGCCCTTGGGGAAGAGGGCGGCTCAGCTCGCCCTGTCGTACGTCTGCGTGACGGGACCGTCGGGATCGAGCTGGAAGTACAGCGTGTTCTGGTCCTCCACATAGAGCTGGATCCCGCCGGTGGCGCCGAGGCCGCCGTCCTCCACGCCCAGGTACACGAAGTCGCCGGACGTGCTCGGCTTCTGGTAGTCCCAGGTGCCGCTGAAGTCGGCCGGCTCGGCGCCCTCGTCCGTGGTCACCCCGGCGGCCGTGAACGTCCCGTCCGCCGAGAGCTCGATCCGCCCGCCGTCGTCGCTCCGGTACACACCGGGCAGTTCGAGCGGGTCGACCTTCTCCGAGCACCCCGAGACGAGCAGGGCGGAAACGGCGAGCACGGCGGACAGCCACCGTGCCCGTGCCGTCCCGCGGGTCACGGGCCGAGGGTGACGTCGAACTCGATCACCTGGGTCTTGGGCGACATCGGCCCCTCGTCACCGACGACCTTGTCGACGAACGCGCCCACGGTGTCGCTCCACCAGTCCGTGTACCCGATGACCGGGGGGTGCGTCGCCGACTCGATGTCCGACTCGTTGTACGCGGTGTACCGCCAGGTCACCGAACCGTCCGCGTTCTCCCGGACGGGAGTCATCCGGACCTGGTGCGAGCCCAGGAACGTGTACGCGAGGTTGCCGGTGAGCCCGGCCGTGGTGAGCGTGCCGTAGTCGGTGAGGTACTTGCCGACGCCGTCGAAGCCGCTGAGCTGGTAGTCGTACATGTAGGTCTTGCCCAGCTGGTACTTCCCGGTGCGCTGCCACTCGCTGAGGAAGTACGCGATCACGCCCCTGGTGTGCGCGTGCTCGCGGTAGAGGCGGGTGAACTCGTCGTTGGGGCCGAAGCACTGCGAGCGGGGGCCGTCGCCGGACAGCCAGCTCCAGCCCAGCTCCCACGGGTTGGTGCTGTTGCTGTGCTCGATCGGGTCGCCGAACGGCGTCAGACAGCTCTCCGCGCCGTCGGGCAGCCCGGTCTTGCCGTCGATCGGCACCTTGGAGTTGTCGATGGCGTCCTGGATCGCCTGCCGGATCGCGGCCTGGATCACCAGGATCCGCGCCTCGGTGGCGGCCCTCGCCGCCTGGGCGTAGGACTTGCCCGCCGCCAGCTCCGCCTGCCGCGCCTTCGTCGCGGAGGCCTGTGCGTCGGCGGCGTAGGCCGCGGCGGTCGAGGCGGAGCGCACGGCCCGGTTGGCCGCGTCCCGCGCCACGGCGCTCGCCTTGCGGGCCGTCGCGGCCGCGTTCGCGGCGGTCTGCGCGGACCTGGCGGCGGAGGCGGCGGAGGCTTCCGCGGCCTCCGCGTTCCTGCGGGCCTCCTCGGCGGAGGTCTTGGCGTCGGCCGCCCAGCCCTTCGCCTTGTCGGACCACTCGGTGGCCTCCTCGGCGGCCTGGCGGGCGAGCGCCGCGGCCTCGGAGGCGTACGCCGCGTCCTCGAGCGCGTCCTGCGCGACCTTGGCCGCCCGGGCGATGGCCGCGCGGATCGCGCTGATGTGCGTGGCGTGGTCGTGGTCGATGCGCGCGAACTCGTGCTGCGTCGTCCCGATGAACTGGCGCAGCATGTGCGTGTCGCCCTCGAGCGCGACCTGCGCCGCGGCCCGTACGTAGGGACCGCCGCTCGCCAGCAGCGTGGTGGCCGCCACCCGGTCGTCCTCGTGGACGGCCGCGGCGCGCTCCACGTGCAGGAAGGTGTGCAGCGCCTCGGCGGAGCCGTCCGCCAGGGCGGCCTCGGCGGCCCTGCGCACGGCGGTGCCGGTGGCGGGGTCCGCGAGGAGCGTGGTGACCTCCACCTCGTTGTCGTCCCGGGCCGCCTCGACCGCGCCCTTCTCCAGGAACGTCCTGACGGTGGCGGCGTCCTCGGTGCCCAGCGCCGCAGCGGCGGCCTCGGCCACCTTGCGCGTGGAGATCGCGGCGACGGCCGCGGCGTTCTCCGCGTTGTCCTGCTCCAGGGCGATCAGCCGGTCGGCCTCGATCCAGCGCAGGACGTCCTCGTCCGAGCCGGCCAGCGCGAACTCGGCGGCCTCCCGGGTCCACGTACCGGACCGGTCGAGGAGCAGGACGGCGGCCTGCCGCCCCTTGTCCACGGCCTCCCCGGTCCGGCCCTCGGCGAACGCCGTGTCCATCGCGGTGATCAGCGCGACCAGTTCCTCGGACAGCCGCGCCTGCTGCGTCCGCTCCTGGTTGGCGCGCTCCAGCAGGTCGGTCTCCGCGCGCCGCTGCTGCCGGGCGACCTCGATCGCTTCCTCGGTCTCCTCGTTCAGCCGGGCGATCTCGGCCTCACGGGCCTCCTGCTCGACCTCCCGCGCCTCGGTGACGGCGTCGTAGGCCTTGTTCGCGGCCTCGACGGCGGCGTTCGCGGCGGCGGTGGAGCGGTTGGCGTAGTCCACGGCCTTGCCGGCGTTGAGGGCCGCCTCCTCGGCGGCGGCGGCCGCCTTGTCCGCGTGGTCGGCCGCGCTGTCGGCGGCGGCGGCCGCGGTGCGCGCGGCGGCCGCCGACCTGCGGGACAGGGTCGAGGCCCGGCTCGCGGCCGCGGTGGCCCGTCCCGCCGCGGCCTCGGCGATCGCGGCCTGGCGCTGCGCCTCGGCGGCCTGGGACTGCGCGGCGCCGGAGGCCGCGGCGGCGTCGGCGGAAGCGCGCGCGGCGGCGGCCGAGTCGACCGCTGCACCCGCGGCGGCGAGGCCCGCGGACTCCGCGGCGTCGGAGGCGAGGGCCGCGAGCCGGGCCTTCGCGGCCACGGTGCGGACCCAGCTGACCATCGCCTTCGCGGCCTGCGCCGCCTGGTTGGCGGCCTCCGCCATGTTCGCGTTCTTCGACGCGCTGATCGCGGCGTGGTAGGCACGCGACGCGGCGCGCCCCGCCGCGGCGGCCGCCGCGGCGGCGGCGTTCGCGGCGGACACCGAGCGCCGGGCCGCGGCCTGCGCGGTACGCGAGGCGGACACCGCGGTCGACGCGGCGGCCGCGGCGCCCTGGGCGGCCCGCGCCGCCTTGTTCGCCGCCTTCGCCGAGCGCTGTACGTCCTGTTCGGCGGCCAGGGCCTCGGCCTTCGCCTCCAGCGCGGCCGCCTTGGCCTTCTCGGCGGCCTGGACCGCCTGCTGCGACAGCTCGACGGCCTCGTCGGTCTTGCGCTCGGCGAGCTTGCCCTCCGACTCCACGATCCTGACCAGCTGCTGGATCGTGGCCGTCTCCTCGTCCCGCGCCCGGGCGATGTACTGCCCGGTCGTCAGGAACCACTGGATCGCCCGCGGTGACCCGTCGTCGAGCGCCCGCTCCGCGTACTCCCGCACCTGCGGCGAGGCGGTGACGAGGATCGTGGTCACCTGGACCCGCTGGTCCTCGTGGAGCGCGTCGTACTGCCCGGTGCTGAGGAAGGACCGCAGCGCGAAGTCCGTCCCGGTCGTCAGCGCCTCGGAGGACTCCCGCTTCACGGCCTTGCCGCCGTGCGCGTTGACCGTGGTGACGGCCACCCGGAGGTCCTCGCGCACCGCCGACTGGAAGCCGCCTCCCAGGTAGGCGGCGACGGCCGCGTCCCCGCCGGACAGCGCCTCCCCGATCCCCGCCCGCGTCGCCTTGCCCGCGCTGACCAGGGCCTGGGTGAGGGCGAAACGGTTGTCCTCGGCCACGGCCGCCGGCAGCCGCTCGCCGAGGAACGCGGCCACCTCGTCCGCGTTGCCCACGAGCGCCGCCGCCGCGGCCGTGCGCACCGCGCGGCCGCCCGTCCGGTACGCCCGCACGGCCTTGGCGCGGTCGGTGTCGGGCAGCCCCACGCCGCCGTCGGCCGGCGCCGGGTCCGCCGCGTACGCGGGCCGGGACCCGAACACGCCCAGCGGCAGCGCGGTACCCGCCGCGATCCCGCCCAGGATGGCCAATGACTGGCGTCTGCTGAATATCTCCCGTGCCCCTCGCATCGAGACCCCCTTCTCGGCTCCGAGGGGACATCTCGCCACCCCCGTGGTTCAAGTCCCTTATCGAAACCGGATCTTGACGGCTCGTCCAACGTGATAAACGGGTGGAAACGGGGTTAACTCACGGTTACACCCAGTGATCCGCGTCACGGCGAGAAACGGTTGTAGCGCTCTCGGTAACGAAGTGCTTCAAGCCTTGAATTGGCTGGAAAGCGACGCCAGGTGCCGTGCGGCGGCGGTGCGGCATCTTCGTCTGCGCGGTCGGCGCGAACTCGCCGATGGCTGATTTTCGTGGTGTCGCGAGGCGGACTTCGTTATCTCGGCGCGGCGAGCCGGCGGTGTGCAGTCCTGACCGACGAAACTTTCGATGAGCGCTCTGGAGCTTGCGCCGTAATCACTTGGCGGTGCGTGTGTCGAGGTGCAGGTATATGGCGGTCCAGGCGTTTGAGCTGGGCATACGTATCACGCGAACTTCGCGGTGTGAAGGCGAAGTTTCCGAAAGGCTGTCGAAACTGTTGACACGCTCATGCCCTCCTACGAACACTGTGGCCACCGCACGACAGCCAACCCCCGTTGCCCAGGCGTCACTTGGGCGTAACGGTGGTCGGCCACGCAAGGCCGCGGGTGGCATCAGCCGCCCGGCCCCCCCACCAGCCTTCATCGGGAGGACGAATGAACCAGGACGGCAAGCGCTACGAGTCCGAGCAGAACCCGCGCCCCTTCAGCGGCTTGAGCCGGCGCGGTTTCCTCGTCGGCGCCGGGGCGGGCGCCGCCGCGGCCGTCACCGGGTCCGGACTGCTGCTGCCGGGCACCGCGCACGCCGCCACCACCATCACCACCAACCAGACCGGGTACGACGGCATGTACTACTCGTTCTGGACCGACGGCGGCGGCTCCGTCTCCATGACGCTCAACGGCGGCGGCAGCTACAGCACCCGGTGGACCAACTGCGGCAACTTCGTGGCCGGCAAGGGCTGGGCCAACGGCGGCCGCCGGACCGTCCGGTACACCGGCTGGTTCAACCCGTCGGGCAACGGCTACGGCTGCCTCTACGGCTGGACCTCCAACCCGCTCGTCGAGTACTACATCGTCGACAACTGGGGCAGCTACCGGCCCACCGGCGAGTTCCGCGGCACCGTCTACAGCGACGGCGGCACCTACGACATCTACAAGACGACCCGGTACAACGCCCCCTCCGTCGAGGGCACCCGCACCTTCGACCAGTACTGGAGCGTCCGGCAGTCGAAGGTGACCAGCGGCTCCGGCACCATCACCACCGGGAACCACTTCGACGCCTGGGCGCGCGCGGGCATGAACCTGGGCCAGTTCAGGTACTACATGATCATGGCCACCGAGGGCTACCAGAGCAGCGGCAGCTCCACCATCACGGTCACCGGCTGAGCCCGGACACCGCGCCCTGTCACGCGTTGAGCAGCCAGATCGACAGGTTGAGGGCGGCGGCGTAGGTGACCCAGGCCGCGTACGGCAGGAGCAGCAGCGCGGCGGCCCTGCGCCGCCGCGCGAACGCGACGATCGTCGCGGCGAGCGCGAGCAGCAGGAGACAGATGTCGGCGAACGCCCAGCCGTAGGCGTCGGCGGCGAAGAACAGGGGCGTCCAGGCCAGGTTCAGCGCGAGCTGGACGGACCACCAGACCATGGCCGGGACGCGCCCGGTCCTGCTGCTGTCGCCGTCGCCGCGCAGCGCGAGCCAGGCGGCCACGGCGATGGTCCCGTAGAGCACCGTCCACACGGGGCCGAAGAGCCAGCCCGGGGGAGCCCAGGACGGCCGGTCGAGCGCCCGGTAGGTCTCGCCGGAGCCGGCGGCGGCGACGCTGCCCAGCGCGGCCACGGCGTAGCACACCGCGAGCAGAAGCAGCAGCGTCGGCCATCCCGGGCGGCTCCGGCGGGTCGGCCGGGAGGTCTCCTCGCGTCGCAGGTCGGCCATGGGCGTCCTCCGATCGGTCCCGGAGTGGGTGCCCGGATGGGGAGCACGTACACGGCGCCCCCTCCCGCGGATTCCGGCGGGAGGGGGCGCCGCTTCCGTGGCGTCCGTTTCCGTGGCGCCCGTGCGTCGGCCGGGGGACATGGTCCCCGTCCGGGTGCTGTGCCCGCCGGTCGCGGGTAGGGGCGAGGGGAGGGCCGCGCGGGCGGCCACGTCTTCCCCCCTTCCCCACCACGGCTGCGAGGCCGACCGAGGAGCAGCATGAGCGAGCACCGCCGCGGGACGCCGGACGTGGTCGTCGTGGGTGCGGGCCTGTCCGGTCTGGCGTGCGCGCTGGACCTGTGCCGTGCCGGACGGCGGGTGGCGCTGCTGGAGGCGTCCGACGGCGTGGGCGGCCGGATGCGCACGGACCGGCGGGACGGGTTCCTGCTGGACCGCGGATTCCAGGTGTTCAACACCTCCTACCCCCAGGTCAAGCGGCGCCTGGACCTCAGGAGTTTGCGCCTGCGGCCGTTCACGGCGGGCGTCGTCGCGCACACCTCGCGGGGCCCGGTCCGGCTCGTCGACCCGACCAGGGAGTCCGGCGCGGCGGAGGCGCTGACGCCGGGGCGGCTCCCCGGGGCGCGCGACCTGGCCGCGCTGGCCGGGCTCACCGCCTGCGACGCCCTGCTGCCGGCGTCGGTCGTCAGGCGGCGCCGGGACGATTCCACCTCCGCGGCCCTGAAGCGGGCGGGACTGTCGGACGCCGTGATCGACGAGATCCTCCGGCCGTTCCTGTCGGGCGTCTTCCTGGAGGACCGGCTGGAGACCTCCGCCCGCTTCTTCCACCTGGTGTGGCGCAGCATGGTCCGCGGCTCCCTGTGCCTGCCGGCCCAGGGCATCGGCGCCGTGCCCGCACAGCTTGCCGACGGCCTGCCGGACGGCGTCCTGCGGCTGAGCACGCCCGTCTCCGCGCTCACCGACGACGGGGTGCTGACGGAGGACGGGAGCGAGGTCCCGGCCCGCGCCGTGGTGGTGGCGACGGAACCGGCGACCGCCGCCCGGCTGCTGCCGGGGCTGACCGTGCCGGACACCCGCACCGTCACCACGTACCACCACGCCGCCGACGCGAGCCCCGCCGTCGAACCGGTCCTCCGGGTGGACAGCACCGGCACGATCCTGAACACCTGCGTGCTCTCCCGGGTCACCCCCACCTACGCCCCCGCGGGCACCGCGCTGATCTCCACCTCCGTCCTGGGGACCGACGAACCCGGCAGGGAACGGACCGTGCTCCGGCGGCTCGCCGAGCTGTACGCCACCGACACGGACGGCTGGCAGCGGGTGGACGTGCGCACGGTCGGGGGCGCGCTGCCGGCGATGGTGCCGCCCTGGCCGCTGAGCCGCACCACCCGTCTGCGGCCCGGCCGGTACGTGTGCGGGGACCACCGGGCGACCGGCTCCGTGCAGGGCGCCCTCGCGTCGGGGACGCGCGCGGCACGGGAGGTGCTGGCCGGCACGGCAGGGTGACGTGGGCCCGTACCGGAGCCTCAGTCGCGGCCCCGGGCGCGGCGGAAACGGGTGAGTCCCTCGGCCAGGCCGACCACCGGGTCCGGGTAGCCGAGGGCGTCGCGCCGGTCCGGCGGGAGGCGCCACGGCTCGTGGATCCGCCCGGCGTCGACGTCCGCGAGCTCCGGGACCCAGCGGCGTACGTAGGCGCCGTGCGGGTCGAAGCGCCGGGCCTGGACCGTGGGGTTGAGGACGCGGTGCGGGCGGGTGTCGGTGCCCGTGCCGGCCGCCCACTGCCAGTTGAGCTGGTTGTTGACGACGTCGCCGTCCACCAGCAGGTCCAGGAAGTGCCGGGCGCCGATCCGCCAGTCCACGTACAGCGTCTTCGTCAGGAAACTCGCCGTCAGCAGGCGCGCCCGGTTGTGCATCCAGCCCTCGTGCCGCAGCTGGCGCATGGCCGCGTCGACGATCGGATAGCCGGTGCGTCCCTCCCGCCACGCGGCGATGTCCTCGGCGGCGTCGTCCTCGCCGCGCCAGCGGTCGTCCCGGGTGCGGTAGTCCCGCCAGGACGCCTCGGGCCGCGCCGCCAGCACCTGGTGGTGGAAGTCCCGCCAGCACAGCTGACGCACGAACGCCTCCGCGCCTTGACCTCCCTGCCCGCGTGCCCGGTGGACGGCCTCCGCCGCGGAGAGCGCCCCGAAGTGGAAGTACGGCGACAGCCGCGACGTGGCGTCGCCCGCGAGGTCGTCGTGCCGGTCCTCGTAGGCGGCCATGCCCCCGGAGCGCGACCACCGCGCGAACCGGTCCCGGCCGGCCGTCTCCCCTCCCGGCGGGAGACCGGGGGAGGTGCCGGACACGTCCGCGCGGACGGGCAGCGGCTCACCGCGCACCCCGTCGGGGACGCGTACGGCGCGGGGCGCCGCGAGGGGCCTTCGCAGGGTCTCCCGGGACCAGCGGCGGAGGTACGGGGTGAACACGCCGTAGTGGTCCGAGCCGGCCGGGGTCACCGCCCCCGGGGCGAGGGCGGTGATCACCGCCTCGTGCACCCGGAGGGCGACGCCGGCGGCGCCGAGCTCCTTGCGCAGCCGCTCCTCACGGCGGTGCGCGTACGCCGTCACGCCCGCCGCCATGTGCACCTCGGCGGCCCCGCACGCGGCGGCGACCGCGCGGACCTCCCGGACGACCGGCCCGGACCGGAGCACGAGCCGGCCGCCGCGGCGCCGCAGCGAGGCGTCGAGGTCGTGCAGGCAGTCGGCGAGGAAGGCCCGCCGGTTGGGCGCGTCGAAGCCGGCCGCGCGGATGCCGGGGTCCAGCACGAACAGCGGCACCACCTCGTCCGCGGACCGCAGGGCCGCGTGCAGCGGCGGGTGGTCGCGCAGACGCAGGTCCGCGGTGAAGAGGACCACGGAGACGGTCACGGTGTCACTCCGGCAGGTCGGGCGGCGGGCAGCGTGCGTCTGGTGCCGCACCGCCGCGAGTAACCGCCGGGACGGCGCGGGAAACGTCGCCGGCGGCGGGCAGGGTGCGTGACCCGGACGGGCGGGGTTACCCGTCTGGCATGACTGACACACGTCCCCTCGCACTGATCACCGGCGCGTCCAGCGGCATCGGCCTCGAGCTGGCCCGGCAGTTCGCGTCGCACGGCTACGACCTCGTGGTGAACGCCGAGGACGAGGAGCTGGAGGCGGCGGCGCGGCAGCTGCGGGAGCCCGGCGCTCAGGTGCGGGCGGTGCGCGCCGACCTGCGGACCGGCGAGGGACGCTTCCTGCTCCTCGACGCGCTCGACGGCCTCACGGTCGACGTCGCCGTCCTCAACGCCGGGGTCGGCCGGGGCGGCGCCTTCGTCGACACCGACCTCACCGACGACCAGGAGGTCATCGACCTCAACGTCACCGCGACCGTACGGCTGGCCAAGCCGCTGCTGCGGGCGATGGTGGCGCGCGGTGAGGGGCGGCTCGCCTTCACCTCGTCCGTCGCCTCCCAGATGCCCGGCTCCTTCCAGCCGGTCTACAACGCGTCCAAGTCGTTCGTGCAGTCCTTCGCGCAGGCGCTGGCGGAGGAGGTGAAGGACTCCGGGGTGACGGTCACCGCCTTCATGCCGGGGCCGACGGAGACGGAGTTCTTCGACCGGGCGGACATGGCGGACGACACCCGCGTGGGCTCCATGAAGAAGGACCCTCCGGAGCAGGTGGCCGAGCAGGCGTTCGAGGCGATCGTGAAGGGCGAGAAGAAGGCCGTCACCGGGTCCCTGCTGACCAAGGCGCAAGGGCTGGCCGGGAAGGTCCTGCCCGACGGCGTGAAGGCGGCGGCCCACCGACGCCTCGCCGAACCGGGCACGGGCGACGGCTCACGCGACTGACCCGGGAGGCCGGGCGTTTCGGCCCGCCCGCACGAGACACCCGTGCACGGCAGGCGCGCCACGAGGCGCAGGCGACGCACGACGCAAGGACGTAAGGAGGAAGCCGATGTCGAACCCGCAACAGCCCGAGCTGCGGCGCAGCGACAAGGGCGCGGCCACGCCGCAGGACAGCGAGGCCCGCAAGGCGTCCCAGCCCGGCCGCGGCGCGGGCGGCCGCGCGCACGGCACCGACCGCGGCGACAAGGGCGGCGGACGGGGCGGCGGCAAGCCGCCGGAGCAGCAGCCGGACCATCCGGAGTGAGGGTCCTCCGGCCCACGAGGGGCGCGCCGTGAGCGAACGGCGCGCCCCTCGTCGCTGATCCGCCCGTCAACTCGCCTGCCTGGGCAGTCGGTTAGTCTGACAAGGGGCGTTGCGCGGGGGTGGGCGGCACGGTGACGGTGACGGACGGCAAGGTGACCGCTGCGGCGGTGCTGCCCGTGGTGCTGCGCGGGCGACTCGCTGTCGTCGCCGTGCTCGCCGCGCTCGTGGTCGTCGTGCTCGGCGTCCGGTACGCCGGTGACGCCGGGCCCGGCCGGACGGACGCCCGGATCGGGGAGGCCGCGTACGGGGTCGGGGCGCCCTGGTGGCACATCGCCTCCGCGACGGACTTCCTGGGGGACCCGGCGGGCGCGCTGCTGCTGCTCACGGCAGTTCTCGTCGGCTGTCCGACGGTCCGCCGGCCGCGCGCCGCCGTGCTGCTGTTCGCCGGTCCCGGGCTGACCGTCGGTGTGACGCGGCTGCTCAAGCCGCTCGCCGCCCGCACCATCAACGGCGACGACAACCTGGCCTTCCCGAGCGGCCACACCGCCTTCCTCGCCGCGTTCGCCCTCGCCCTCGCCCTGGCGCTGCTCGCGGCGGGGCGGTACGGGCTCGGTCCGACCTCCGGCACCGTCCTCGCGCTCGGCGCCGCCTGTGCCGCCGGCGCCCTCATGGGCTGGGCCCAGGTCGCCACCGGGGCGCACTACCCGACCGACACGGTGGGCGGCTGCTGCACCGCGCTGGCCGTGGTGCCGACGGTGGCGTGGGTCGTCGACCGGGTGGCCGACACCCGCCGTCGGCAGCCCGGGGGAGCAGGGGAACAGCGGCGCTGACCTTTTCGCGAAAAACTATTGGCGAAAAAAATTTCACGTAACTCTTGACGGGAATCAAGGGGTCGGGTGACGCTGAAAGCACCCCGGCCGCCGGGGCCGGCAGCAGGTGACGTCCCCCACACGGCAGCATCCGAGCCGGTGACGCACCGTCCACAGCCCCTACGGCCCACAACGTGAGGAAATCGCCATGACCACGCTCCGTCTCCCCTCGCCGACAGCCGATGTCCGGGCCCCGGCACAGGCCCACCTGTACCGTCGCTCCGCGCGGCCCGGTGCCGCGGTGCTGGCCCTGTTCACCGGCTCGCGCGCCGACCACGCCGTGGCCGCCCGCGCCGCCGACCTCGCCCGCGGCGGACACCCCGTCACCGCCGCGGCCGTCGTCCGCTCCACCGGCTTCAGCATCAACGCCCTGCTGCATCACGCCCGCCACCGGCGCGTCCAGGCCGACGCCGACGCCATCCTCGCCACGGTGCTGCCCGCCATCGCACGCGCCGGACCGGTGCGGACCACGGCGCTGGTCGTGCCCGCCCGGGCCAACCCCTACCGGGCCCTGCCCGCCGGCCGGATCGACCGCGCCGCCCGGCGCCTCGCCTGCGACATGATCCTCAGCCCGGTATCCCTGCCCGGGCGCAGCCCGCACCCCGCCGGGCCTGCCGCACGGCCCCTCGCCCGCGAGCACACCGGCGATCAGGATCGGTCGGGCGGGCTCGGCGGCCGCCGGGCCCGGGGGCGCCTGCCCGGGCCCGCGACGGCTGCCGCGGCCGGACCGGCCGGCGCCCCACGGGGAGGTGGCCGCGATGCGTGACCTGGTCATGGCCGGGATCGACGGTTCCCGTTCCAGTCTGACCGCTGTGGAGGCGGCGGCACGCGAAGCGAGCCTGCGTGGGGCCGACCTGCATCTGGTGCACGCAGTCAGCCGGCCCACCCTGCCCCTGCGGCCCGGCGAGGACACCCGCGCCTCGGTGGCGCGCGTGAGGGCCGAGGCCGAGGACCGCGCCCGCACGACGGCTCCCGGCGTGACCGTCACCTCTGGCGTGGTCGGCGGCAAACCGACGGCTGTGCTGACCGCCCACTCCTACGCGGCCCGGCTGATGGTGGTCGGCTCGCGCGGCCTCGGCGGCCTCACCGGGCTGATGGCGGGCTCCACCGCCGTCCACCTGGCCGCCCACGGTGCCTGCCCCCTCCTGGTCGTGCGGGCAGGGGGCGCATGCAAGGGACCCGTCGTGCTCGCGGTCGACGGATCTCACGCCGGTGCCGCGGCAGCGCGGCTTCGCTTTCACCGAAGCCGCGCTGCGCAAGGCCGACCTGCTGGCCCTGCACGCCTGGACACCCTGGAGCGCCCCCATGCCGCCGCCACCGGACAGGACCATGCCCCACGCCGCCGCGCCCGGCGCGCTGGCCGAACACGAGGCATGCCTGCTGTCGGAAGCGATCGCCGGTCAGCGGGGCGACTTCCCGGACGTGAACGTCGTATGCCGCACGGTGCGGCGAACAGCCCGCACCGCGCTCATCGACGCCAGCCGGACCGCCCAGTTCCTCGTCGTCGGCGCCCGGGGGCACGGCGGCTTCGCCGGCCTGCTCCTCGGCTCGGTCAGCCAGGCCCTGCTCCACCACGCCCAGTGCCCCGTCGCCGTCGTCAAGGCAACCGCCCGTCATGACCACCCCGCCCCTCCGGCCGCACGCCGGCGCCCCGCCGGGTCGCCCGGGGGCGGTCCGCGCACGGCAGTCGGGTGATCCGGCTCCGGCCTTGCGTGAAGCGACGGAGCGGCAGGGGCGGTCCCGCTCTCCTGGCAGCTTCGAGGCATCGGAGGGACGCTGGGCGACGAAGGCGCTGGGTCGGTGTCGAGGAGTCGGGATGAGCGGTCTGGTGGTCGTGGGCGTGGACGGATCCCCGTCAAGCCTCGTGGCGGTGGAGGCCGCGGCGCGCGAGGCACGGTGGCGCGGCGCCGGGCTGCGTGTGGTGCACGCGTTCCTGTGGCCTGCGATGCATGCGCCGCGGGGTCGCTCGCCGCTCGGCCCGCCGGAGGGCGAGCCGCACAACAGGGTCGAGCACCTGGTGGCTGAGGCAGTGGCGCGTGCCAGGGACACGGCGCCGGGGGTGGAGGTCTCGCACGTGGTGGTGACGGGTGAGCCGGTGACGGTGCTGGAGGCGCAGTCACGGGCCGCGGATCTCGTGGTCGTCGGGTCGCGGGGCATGGGCGGGTTCGTCGGGCTGCTGATCGGCTCGACGGCGGTGCATCTCGCCGCGCACGGCCGGTGTCCGGTGCTGGTCGTGCGTGAGGGGGGCGACGAGAAGGGGCCCGTGGTGGTGGGCGTGGACGGCTCCGCCGCGGGCGAGCGGGCGATCGAGTTCGCCTTCGCCGAGGCCTCGCTGCGTGGAGCGCCGCTGAGGGCGATTCATGCCTGGACTCTGTGGAACGCGCCCCCTTCCGAGTTGCACGAGGGCGCGGACACCTATGTGGCCATGCCGGAGGGAGTCGCCGAGGCGGAGGAGCGGCTGGTGTCCGAGGCGCTGGCCGGGTGCCGAGAGCGGTATCCAGGGGTGAGCGTGGAGTCCCGGGCGCTCCGCGGCCAGACCCGTGAGGCGCTGATCGAGGCCAGTCGCTCGGCGCGGCTGCTGGTGGTCGGGGCCCGGGGCCGTGGTGGGTTCGCCGGGCTCATGCTGGGGTCGGTCAGCCAGGCGGTTCTGCATCATGCGCACTGCCCGGTCGCCGTCGTGCGAGGGGCCGCTGGGCGCTCGTGATCCATTGACGGTACGTGGACCTCGCGACGTCGACGGTGAGGGAGCGGCTGACGGTCCCCGTGCGGTGGTCATCGGGAGGCCGGCAGCAGCCTGTCGCCGGCCTCCCCCGCCTCACACCTTCCGCCGGAACACCGGCCGCACCGGCCTGCCCCCCAGCCACGGCGTCGGATCGCCCGCGTCCAGCGCCTTCCGGTACACCGCGCACGCCTGGCCGACCACGTCCACCGTGCGGTCGACGTCGGCCTCCTCCAGCGCGCTGCTCACCACGAACGACGGGGCCAGGATGCCGCCCGTCAGCAGCCGGCGCAGGAACAGCGTCCGGTACTCCTGCGACGGCCGCCCCTGTGCGTCAAGGGTCGCGAAGACCAGGTTGCTGGCGCGGCCCCGGACCACCACATGGTCGGCGACGCCCATCGCGGCCGCCGCGTCCCGGACGCCCGCGGCCAGCCGCTCGCCCAGGGCGTGCAGGCGGGCGGTGACGCCCTCCTCCACGTACGTGGTCTGCACGGCCATCGCCGCCGCCAGGGCGTGCGTCTCCGCGCCGTGCGTGGTGGACAGCAGGAACACCCGCTCGGCGTCGTGGCGCAGCCCGCCCCGCTCCATCAGCTCGCGGCGCCCGGCCAGCGCGGACACCGCGAAGCCGTTGCCCAGCGCCTTGCCGAAGGTGGAGAGGTCGGGGGTCACCCCGTACAGGCCCTGGGCGCCCGCCTCGGACCAGCGGAAGCCGGTGATCATCTCGTCGAAGACCAGCACGCTGCCGTGGCGGTGGGCGAGGTCGCGCAGCCCGGCGAGGTAACCGGGCGGCGGCTCCGTCCCGGTGGCCGGCTCCAGGATCAGGCAGGCGATCTCGTCCGGGTACCGGTCGAACAGCGCCTCCACCGCGGCCAGATCGCCGTAGGGGAACGTCACCGTCAGGTCCGTGGTCTCCGACGGGATGCCCGCCGGCATCGGCGTGGTGCCGATGAACCAGTCGTCCACCGAGAAGAACGGGTGGTCGGCGCAGAGCGCCACCCGCGCGCGCCCGGTGACGGCGCGCGCCAGCCGCACCGCCGCCGTGGTCGCGTCGGAGCCGTTCTTCGCGAACTTCACCATCTCGGCGGTCGGCACCGTGGCGAGGAACCGCTCCGCCGCTTCCGCCTCCACCACCGACGGGCGCACGAAGTTGCTGCCCCGGTCCAGTTCCCGCCGCACCGCCTCCAGCACCCGTGGATGGGCGTGGCCGAGGCTCACCGACCGCAGGCCCGAGCCGTACTCGACGTACCGGTTGCCGTCGACGTCCCACACATGGGCGCCGCGGCCGTGGCTGATGACCGGCGCCAGGTCCTGCGGGTACTGGTCGTCGCCCTTGGCGTACGTGTGCGCCCCGCCGGGGACCGCCGCGTGCAGACGTTCGTTCACCGCCCGCGACAGCGGAAGCTCCAGCTCCTCGCCGCTCATGGCGTCCTCACCTCCAGCGTCCTCAGCACCTCCGCCAGGCCCGGCGCCTTGCGGTCCCGTTCGGACGTCACCGTGACCGGCAGCGGCCAGGGGACGGCCAGTCCGGGGTCGTCGAAGGCGATCGTCACGTCCTCCGAGGGGTCGTGCTCGCGGTCGATCCGGTACGACGTGTCGGCGGTCTCCGTCAGCGCCTGGAAGCCGTGCGCGCAGCCCGCCGGCACGTACAACGTCGCCTGCGTGTCGCCGGACAGCTCGAACGTGGCCCGGCCCAGATACGTCGGCGAGCCGGGCCGCAGGTCCACCACCACGTCGAAGATCCGGCCGTAGGAGCAGCGCACCAGCTTGGCCTCGCCCTCGCCGGAGCGCAGATGCATGCCGCGCACCACGCCCCGCACCGAACGGGAGAGGCTGTCCTGCACGAAGGCGCCCGGGTCGAGGCTCACGGAACGCACCGCGTCCGCGTCGAACGTGCGGCAGAAGAAGCCGCGTTCGTCGGTGAACGGCGTCGGCTCGAACAGAAACGCCCCGGCGATCGCCGGGACCTCGGTCACCTTCATGGGGTCTCCTGTCGTGCGTGGTCGGGGGCGGCGCCGGACGCCGGTAACAGGGGGTTCAGCGCCTCGAACTGCCGGCGGACGCGCTCGGCCAGCACCGGGTTGCGTTCGGTGAGGGTCCGCCGGACCGCCGCCCGGTCCCGCTCCAGCGCGCGGAACTGCTCCAGCAGCCGGCCCGCGTCGATCTCCCGCGCCGGGTGGCAGTGCTCGCCCAGCCCCATGTCGGCCATCAGCCGGTCGCTCTTCGCCGCGTAGCTCACCGCGAGCGCCGGGGTGCCGACCTTCAGCGCGCACACCAGGTTGTGGTAGCGGGTCGCCACCACGGTGTCCGCGACCGCCATCTCCTTCATCAGGTCGCCCAGCGACGCCGTCGCGGCGGCGGTGACCAGCGGCGAGTCCACCGCCTCGAGGATCGCCTCGGTCACCGGCCGGTCCACGTCGTCGCCGGTGAGCAGCCGCACCGGCCTGCCCTCCGCGGCCAGCGCGCGCACGAACCGCGTCATGCCGTCCAGGTAGCGGCGGCGCAGTTCGTCCGCCCGGTCCCGTTCGTCGTTGCTGCCGCCGAAGTCCATGACGCCCACGCACACCGGTCCGGGCGGCCCCGAGGAGTCGCCCGGCGGGGGAGTGGGCAGGGTGAACACCAGGTCCGCGTACACCTCGTCGCGCCGGGTGTCCACGCCCATCGCCCGTATCGCGTCCCGCGACAGCGTGTCCCGGTACGACCGGTACGCGGCCAGCCGCGCCGCCCAGCGGGTCAGCGCCCGCACCGGCCGGCTGCCGGTCTCGGACGCCCCGACGCCGACCAGCGCGACCGGGGTGCGCAGCAGCCGTCCGGCCGCGCACACCAGGAACAGCGAGTACGGCATGCCCCAGGGCCGCAGCGGCAGGGTGCTCTCCAGGATGCCGGTGCCGGGCACGATCACCACGTCGTGCCGGCGCACCCAGGCGGCGATGCGGAAGGCGTCCACGAGTTTGCCCACGCCCTTGCCCGCGATGTCGCCCGGGCCCGCGGCCGTGCGGTACTCGCCGCGGAACCAGTGCAGCCGGGCCGCCGGTATGCCGTACCGGGCCGTCACGGTCTCGGGGCCGCCGCACAGGGCGTCCACCTCCGCGCCCGGGCGGGCCGCGCGCAGATGGTCCAGCAAGGCCACCAGCGAGCCGTCGTTGCCGACGTTCCCGGAGCCGAACAGACCGAAGAGGCCCACCCGGGGAGACGTCACGCGCCACCCCTCTCGCGGCCGGCGACCAGGGCGTCCACCGAGACGGCCGACGCGGCCGGGTCCACCGGGGCCCGGTCCTCGACCCGCTCGCCGGCGCCCGGCCGGACCCGGCTGGTCGCCCACGAGGCGAGATGCCGGTAGCAGGCGCGCCGGTCGGCCGGGGACAGCGGCGCCCGCCGGACGGCCGAGACGAACCCCCACACGTACTCGGCGAGCAGCCGGGGCGTCGGGTGCAGCGGGCCGGCGCGGCGCGGGTCCAGGTTGACGCAGCGGGCGCGCTTGGAGGGGTTGGCCCGCTCGGCGCGGGTGGGGTGGTCGCGGCGGAAGTACAGCAGCTCGGGCACCTGGTGGAAGGGGCCGTGCAGGGTGATCTCGGCAACGAAGGTGCGGTCCGCGTGGTGGTAGCTGTCGTGGGGCCTGACCCGGCGCAGCACGTCGGCGCGGATCACGCCGTAGAAGTCGTCGCCGCCGGGCTCGAACAGCAGGCTGCGGAAGCGCTCGGGCGCGCGCGGCGAGCCGGTGTTCAGCGTGTACGCGTAGGGCACCTTGATCGTGCCGTCGGCGTCGATGACGGCCTGGTCGCTGTGCGCGAGGATCACGTCAGGACGCTCGTCCAGCGCCTCCACGCAGCGCTTCAGCAGGTCACGGGCGTACAGGTCGTCGTGCGAGGCCCACTTGAACAGCTCGCCGCGGCACTGGGTGAAGACGTAGTTGTGGTTCGGCGCGGCGCCGATGTTCCGGGACAGCCGGATGTACCGGATCCGGGAGTCCCGCGCGGCGTAGCGGCGGCAGATGTCCTGGGTCCCGTCGGTCGACGCGTTGTCGGTGATGACCAACTCGAAGTCCTCGTACGTCTGGCCGAGCAGGGCCTCCAGCGACTCGGCGAGGTACTCCTCGCCGTTGTACACGGGAAGGCCGATGCTCAGCCGTGGTTGCGCGGTCATGACGTCCTCACTTCACGGATGAGTTCTCGGTGGTGCTCGCGCAGTGCGATCCTCAGGTGCAGCCACCACGCGGCCGAACCGCACACGGAAGCGGCGGCGGCGCCCCAGGCCGAGCCGACGGTGCCGCCGAGGGCCGCACCGCCGATGCCGAGGCCGACGTAGCACACGGAGGCGAAGATCTGGCACCGGAGACTGAGCCGGGCCGCGCCGAGCGCGCGCAGCCCGGCGGCCGCTCCGGTACCGACACCGGCCCCCGCGACACCGAGGGTGGCCGGAACGATGAGTTCCTTGGCGGCGGGCCAGACGTCGCCGAGGACCAGCTCGCCCGCCCGGTCCGGCATCAGCAGCAGCACACCGCCCCACAGCAGGGCGGCGACCGCCTGACCGCCGCCCAGCAGCAGACAGAACCGGCCGAGCCGGTGCGGGGCCTGCCGCAGCATCCGCGCCGCCTCGGCCACGGTGACCAGCGTCAGCCCCATCAGCACGGCCAGGAACGGACCCTGCAGCAGCTCGGCGCCCCGGACGACGCCGACCGCGCCGACGCCGACGATGGCGCCGAGCCCGTACGCGCGCAGCTGGCCCGCGCCGCTCACGCAGGTGTTCTCGACCAGGTACCGGTAGCCGAGGTCACGGTGGTCGCGGATCCACAGCCGGGCCCCGGTGAGCCGGGGCCGGATGCCGGACTGCGCCCAGCCGTACGCCGCCGCCACCGCGGCCGAGCCGCCCCAGGCGAGCACGAACGCGGGCACGGTGCCCGCCCGCGCCGCCACGACCAGGGCGGGGATCAGCGCCACGCCCCACACCACGTCGTTGACGAACGCCTTCCGGCCGACGCCGGCCGCGAAGAACGAGTACCGCCAGGCGTCCTGGAGCAGCAGCCCGGGCAACACCACGCCGAGGCAGGCGAAAGCGGCCCCCACGCTGCCGCCGAGCAGCGGCCAGGACGCCACGCACAGCGTGCCGATGACCGCGCCGACGCCCAGCGAGGTGCCCGTGGAGCGGGACACCGCCGGCCGCCAGGACGCCTCGGGCACGCCGCTGAACCGCACCACGAGCGGATCGGTGGCCAGACCGCGGGAGACGCTGAGCACCACGCCGTAGGTCACCCAGGCCAGGCTGAACACGCCGAACGCGGTCAGTCCCAGCGAGCGCGCCACGTACACGCCCACGGCGAAGTTGGACAGGCTGGAGGCCGCCTGGTCGGCGAGCCCCCACGACAGGCGGCCCGCGACGGCCCGCGTGACGGTGCGGGCCGGGCGCGCCGCCGGCGTCGTTGTCGTAGGCGGCTTGTCCCCCTCGGTGGCCATCGGCGTCACGCCTTGACCAGCCCGGCCCCGTGCAGGGCGTCGGCCGCCGCGACGACGGTGTCGAACGGCAGACCGGCCCGCTCGGCCACGTCCAGCAGACCGTGCTCGCCGTCGGAGAGGCTGAGCACCCACAGCATCGCCATCTGGGCCTCCTGCGCGTCGCTGCGGCCGCCGAGCGCCCCGTAGAGCCCCCGCCGGCCCAGCTGCGGCTCCCCGTACGGGCTGAGGTTGACGTACCGCCGGTTGCGGTCGAGCACGGCGCACACCTCCCGGCAGACGGCGAGGGTGTCCTCCATCGCCTCCGGCGTCACGAAGTCCAGGTCGTCCGCCGAGGTGTGGTACTCCGGGTAGCCGGCGTACGGGGTCCGGCTGAGCGAGCCCACACCGAGGTCGAAGCCCGGCGAGCAGAACTGCCGCTCGTCGTAGCCGTACGGGGTGAACTCCCGTATCTCGTGCGGGCGTCCGGAGGTCTCCAGCACGTACCGCGTCACCCGGTCGATCTCCGCGTCCCCGCGCCTGCTGCGCTTGTAGGTCAGCGAGCCCCGGTCACCCGCGCAGGCCAGCACAAGACCGTGCTTCACCCGCTCCACCCGGCCGGCGTTGCGGGCCAGCCAGGTGATCGCCCCGATGGTGCCGGGCGCGAACAGGAACCGGTACGTGTAGTACGGCGTGCCCCGGGCGAGCGACCGGGCGAGGAACACCGCCACCGCGATGCCGGCCAGGTTGTCGTTGGCCAGCGACGGGTGGCAGACGTGACTGGAGACGATCACCTCGTCGGGCACCTGCCCCGGCACCACGTGCTCGGCGTAGGTGAGGTGCCCGTCCGCGAGGGTGGAGTCGATCCGCACCTCGTACTCGCCGTCCGGCAGCGCGTCCAGGGTCTCCTGCGCGAGACAGAACCCCCAGTCCGGCTTGTAGTAACTGGTGCGGTACGGCACCCACTTCGGGTGCTCGGGCAGCGTGTGCAGATGCGGGCGCAGCTCGGACAGGGGCATCCGCGCCGCCACCGGCACGCTGTACCCGAGCACGTGCAGGCTGGAGTCGGCGAGGTCGACGACCCGCCGCCCGGAGGGGTCGGCGATCCACGCCTCCCGGACGTTCCACTCCTGCGGCACCGTCCAGTCCAGCACCTGCGTCCCGGTGGGCACCTCGTGCACCTCCAGCGGCAGATGCCCGCCGACGACGTCCAGGGTGGCGCGCACCCCGTCGCCCGTGATGCTCCGGCAGAGCGGGTACATCCGCTCCACCAGGGCGTGCATCTCCTCGCCCGGCGTGGTCACGACCGCCACCGCAGGGTGTCGTCGACCGTGCCCGCGTCGGACGCGGCGCGCAGCACGGCGAGCCGGGTGAACCGCTGCTCGAACGCCTCCCGGGTCAGCCCGTGCGCCCGGTAGGCGTCGGCGAGTTCCAGCGCGCCCCGCTTCACCGTCCACTCGCACGCGAAGCCGGGGATCGCCGCCCGGAACCGGGAGAAGTCCACCCGGTAGGAGCGCGGGTCGGCGCCCGTCTCCCCGGTGATGACCACCTTCGAGCCGTCCACTGCGTCCGCGACCTGCTGGGCGATCTCCGCGACCGTGACGTTGTTGGTCTCGCTGCCGATGTTGAACGCCCGGTCGTGCACCGCCTCCCGCGGCGCCTCGAGGGCGGCCGTGAACGCGCGGGCGATGTCCGCGGCGTGCACCAGCGGGCGCCACGGCGTGCCGTCGGACAGCACCAGCACCTCGCCGGACAGCAGGGCGTGCCCGACCAGGTTGTTCAGCACGATGTCGGCGCGCAGCCGCGGCGAGTACCCGAAGGCGGTCGCGTTGCGCATGTACACCGGGCTGAAGTCGTCGTCGGCCAGCTCGTGCAGGTCGTCCTCCACCCGCACCTTGGACTCGGCGTACGGCGTCACCGGGCGCAGCGGGGCGTCCTCGGCCACCAGTTCGTCACCGCCCGCCGCGCCGTAGACCGAGCAGGTCGAGGCGTACAGGAAGCGCCGCACCCCCGCGTCGCGGGCCAGCTTCGCCAGCCGCACGGACGCGTGGTGGTTGATGTCGTAGGTGAGTTCCGGCGCCAGCGCCCCCAGCGGGTCGTTGGACAGGGCGGCCAGGTGGATCACGGCGTCCGCCCCGGCCACATGGCCGGCCGTGACGTCCCGCAGGTCCACCCGCGTCCCCGGAGGGTCCGCGGGCGTCGGCCCCAGCACGCAGTCGGCGAACAGGCCGGCGTCCAGCCCGACGACCTCGTGTCCGGCGGCCGTGAGCACCGGGGCCATCACGGTGCCCAGATAGCCCTGGTGTCCGGTGAGCAGTACGCGCAAGGTTTCAACCCCCCAGGTCGACAGTGAGTTTGGTGACGGCGAACGCCTCGGCGTAGCGCGCGTTGCTTTCGATGCCCCGGATCCGGGCGAGCCCGAGGAAGGCCTCCCGGTCGTACCAGGGCCGGTGCCGCTGCGAGGGGTAGTGCTCCTGCAGCAGCCGCACCTTGTCCTCGGCCGTGTCCGGGGCCAGCGGCTGGTACACCACCGGACGGCCCAGGTCCCCGTCCCATTTGACGATCTCGTAGCCGAGCACGAGATGGTCGCGGAACGCGGTGGTCATCAGCTTCGCCAGACCGCGGTGGTCCTGGTGCGCGTCCTCGGTGCGCGGGGCGAGCACCAGGTCGGGCTCGGTACGGGTGCGCAGCTCCTCGACGGCGGCCTTGGCCTCCGTCCAGTGCGCGGGCAGCCGCCCGTCGGGCATCTTGTCGACGGTCAGCCGCAGGTCGGCGCCCGGGCAGAACGCGGCGAGCGCCTCCTGCTCCTCCTGCTCGCGCTCCGTGCCGCCGCCGGACAGCACCAGCGCGTCGACCCTGAGGCCCGGGCGGGCCCGGCACAGGGTCAGCAGGGTGCCGCCGGCGCCGATGGCGATGTCGTCGCAGTGCGCGCCCACCGCGACGACCCGCTCGAGACGCCCGGTTCCCAGCCGGATCACGCGCTCACCCCCGTCCCCGTACGCTCCCGCTCCCACACGGCCCACGGCCGGTCCCCCCGGGCGTAGGCCTCGTCCAGCGCCGCACGCTCCTTCACAGTGTCGGTCGGCTTCCAGAAACCGCGGTGCCGGTGCGCGACGAGCCTTCCCCGCTTGGCCAGTTGGCCACACCCGTCGGCGACGAGATCCCCGTTCTCGGGGATGTGGTCGAAGATCTCCTGGCGCAGCACGAAGTAGCCGCCGTTCTCCCACAGCGGCAGCTCGCTCACCGCGGTGATGCCGCCCACCAGGCCGTCCTGGCCCAGCTCCACGCAGTGGAACGACGACTGCGGCGGCACCACCATCATCGACGCGCCCGCGTCCCGGCGGGAGAACTTCTCGATCATCTCCGGCAGCGGGGCGTCGGTGAGCACGTCCGCGTAGTTGGCGAGGAACATCTCGTCGCCGTCCAGATGGTGCCGCACCCGGCGCAGCCGCTCCCCGATGGGCGACTCGATGCCGGTCTGCGCGAACGTGATGGTCCAGTCCGCGATGTCGGTAGACAGCAGCTCGGTGCGGCCGCCGCGCAGCACGAAGTCGTTGGAGGTGGTCTCCTCGTAGGTGAGGAAGAACTCCTTGATGTGGTGGGCGCCGTAGCCCAGGCACAGGATGAACTCCTTGTGCCCGAAGTGCGCGTAGTAGCGCATCACGTGCCAGATCAGCGGGCGCGGGCCGACCATCGCCATGGGCTTGGGGATGTCGTCGTTCGCCCCGGCGCGCATGCGCAGCCCGTAACCGCCGCAGAACAGTACGACCTTCATCGCTCGACCTCGACAATGCTCAGTTCCGGGATGGGGAAGACCAGCCGGCCGCCCCACTCGTGCACGTACGCCAGCTGCTCGGTCAGCTCGGCGCGCAGGTTCCACGGCAGCACCAGCACGTAGTCCGGCCGGTCCGCGGCGATCCGGTCGGGCGGCAGGATCGGGATGCGCGTGCCCGGCGTGTACCGGCCGTGCTTGTACGGGTTGCGGTCCACCGTGTACGGCAGCAGGTCGGGCCGGATCCCGCAGTGGTTGAGCAGCGTGTTGCCCTTGCCCGGCGCGCCGTACCCGACGACCGTCTCGCCCCGCTCGGCCGCGTCGACCAGGAACCGCAGCAGGTCCCGGCGCACCTTGGCCACCCGGGCGGAGAACTCGGTGTACCCGGACAGATCCTGGAGCCCGGCGGCCTTCTCCCGGGCGAGCACGTCGGCCACCCGCGGGCCCGGCTCCCCGGCCGCCTCCTCGGGCCGCGCCCAGAGCCTGAGCGAACCGCCGTGCGTGGGCAGCAGCTCCACGTCCACCAGGGCCAGCCCGCCGCTCGCGAGCGCCCGGATCGCGGAGGCGACCGTGTAGTACTGGAAGTGCTCGTGGTAGATCGTGTCGTACTGGTTCTCCTCGATCAGGGTCAGCAGGTGCTGCACCTCGATCGAGACCCAGCCGTCGTCGGCGACCAGGGCGCGCAGCCCCTGCGTGAAGCCGATGACGTCCGGGATGTGCGCGTACACGTTGTTGGCGACCACCAGGTCGGCCGGCCCGTGCTCGGCGCGCACCGCCGCGCCCGTCTCAGGGCTCAGGAACGCGGTGAGCGTGGGCACGCCCGCCTCCCGCGCCGCCGCGCCGACGTTCACCGACGGCTCGACCCCCAGGCAGCGCACGCCCCGGTCGAGCACGTGCCGCAGCAGATAGCCGTCGTTGCTCGCCACCTCCACCACGAACGAGTCCTCGCCGAGCCCCAGCCGCGCCGCCGCGTCCTCGACGAACACGCGCGCGTGCTCCACCCAGGAGGAGGAGTACGACGAGAAGTACGCGTACTCGCTGAACGTCTCCTCCGGCGTGATCAGCGGCGGGATCTGCGCCAGCCAGCAGTCCGTGCACACCCGCAGGTGCAGCGGGTACGCCGGCTCCGGCGCGTCCAGGTGCTCCGCGGCGAGAAAGCTCTCGCACGGCGGGGTCGCCCCCAGGTCGACGACGCTCTCCAGCGCCGTCGAACCGCACAGTCGGCAACGTGTCATCTGCTTCCCCCATCCCGCTCGCGCAGGTCCCCCCGGCGCGAGCTCGTGTGCGTGTCCCCTCGCGACGGGTCCGCCCCGCCGCGTCCCGCGATCGCCGCGCGGTACCCCTCCTCCAGGCGGGCCAGCCCCACCTCGGGGCTGAAGCCCCGCTCGTACCGGAGCCGGGCCGCCCGGCCCATCTCCCGGTTGCCGTCGCCGTCCGCGGTGATCCGGCGCAGCGCGGCGGCCAGTGACGCGGGGTCGTCCGGCCGGTGCAGCAGCCCGGTCACCCCGTCCTCCACCAGCTCGGTGAAGGCGCCGTGCCCGGCGGCGACGGCCGGCACCCCCGCCGCCATCGCCTCCACGACCACCAGCCCGAACGCCTCCTTCCACGTCGACGGGGCCACCACGGCCACCGCCCGCGCGACGGCCTCACGGCACCGCGTCCGGTCGTACAGGCCGGCGTAGCGCACGTCGTCCCGGCCCGCCGCCCAGGCCGCCACCTCCGCCTCCAGCGGACCCGTGCCGGCGATCACCAGCGGCACGCCCACCCCGCCGGCGGCGGCGAGCTCGTCCCACGCGGCCATCAGCGGCCGCACGCCCTTCACCTCCGCGAGCCGCCCCAGAAACAGCAGGTGCTCGCCCGGACCGGTGCGGCGCACGTCCGTCTCCGGCACGAAGTTGTGCTTCACCACGAGCCGTCCGGCCGGCATCCCGGCGCCCGCCAGCACCTCGCGCTGCGCCGCCGAGATGCAGAAGAACCGCTCCACGCCCGACCACCAGCGCCGCCGGTTGACCGAGAGGCTCACCGCCAGCGGCACCGTCGCCAGCCGGGAGTTCCGGTAGCAGCCGTGCCGGACGGCGGGCAGCGGCGCCCGGCCCACGCACGCGGTGCACGGCGAGCCGTCCCGGTGCAGGGTGCCCGGCGGACACACCTGGGTGTAGTTGTGCAGCGTGGCGACGGCCGGCACCCCGGCGTCCGCGCAGGCGGCGATCACCGCGGGCGACAGCAGCGGGAAGACGTTGTGGAGGTGCACCACGTCAGGACGCTCGGCGCGCAGCCGCTCGGCCAGCCGGGCGCGCACCGCCGGGTTCCACGGGACCAGCAGCGGGATCGCCGCCTTGGCCGGCAGCGAGCGGGCGGCGATGTCGTCGCTGCGCCGCTCGAACACCCCGACCCGGTGGCCGGCCTCCCGCAGCAGCGCCACCTCCTGGTCGACGACCTTGTTCTCCCCGCTCGGCTGTGCCGACGCGTAGCGGTTGTGCACCACCATGACGTGCATTCACGCCACCTCCTTGCCGCGGACCGGCCGCGCGACGGTCCGTCGGACGGGATCCGGCGCCGGCGGACCGGCCCCGGGCGCGGGCGGGGCGGCGGGCGCCACCAGCAGCGAGGCCGCCAGGGCCAGGTGCAGCAGGTACGGCGAGGCGTCGCCCAGACCCGCCTCGGTGTACGAGGCGAGCCCGCAGTAGGTGATCAGGAACAGCGCGCAGGCCCGCGCGAGCGACGGCGGCCGCAGCAGCGCGACCGTGGCCGGCACCAGCACGAACCCCGCCACCAGCGCCACGCCCAGCAGACCCTGTTCGTGGTAGACGGCCAGCCAGCTGTTGTCGATGGGCAGCCCGTCGAACGACTTGTCGCCGAGCCCCACCCCGAACAGCCGCTCCGCGCCCGACCGGGGCGCGTCCAGCAGCGCCTCCCACACCTTGGCGCGGCCGGTGAGGGTGGAGAAGTTCTCCTCGGTCTGCCCGCGCAGGAACCACGCCTGGAGCAGCGACCCGAACGCGACCGCGGCGACCGCCGCGCACGCGAGCGCCCAGCCGAACCAGCGGCGGGCGGCGGCGCTGGTCAGCACCAGGGAGCCGATCGCCACCACCAGACCGGCGAGCAGCCCGATCGTCGCCGTCCGGGTGTGCGTGAGGGCGAGCAGCGCCAGCGACGGCACGATCACCAGCACGGCGCTCCGCCGGTCGGTGCGGCGGCCCAGCACCAGCAGCACCGTGAGCCCCACGACCACCGCCGCGTACTGCCCGATCTGCGGCGGCGTCAGCGGCCACAGCGCGCCCACCAGACGGCCGCCGTAGAGGTCGGGCAGGGCGGCGCCCGGCGACAGCACCAGGCCGGCGGCGACCGAGCACAGCACCAGGAAGTAGCAGCGGATGTGGTACCGCACGAACGTGGTGGAGCCGTCCCACCAGCGGGAGAGCAGCCACAGCGTGGCCACGAACACCGCGAACCGGCCGCACCGGAACAGCGCCCCGAACCCGGCGCTCAGATCCACGCTGGAGATCAGGCTCGGCACCAGCAGCAGACTGAGCAGCAGCAGGAACGCGCCGGCCCGCACCCGCAGCCGAGGGTTGAGCGCGAGCGCCAGCGCGAACGCGGCGACCAGGGCGCCCATCGTGACCATCTGGATCAGCGACCGGGGCAGCGGCACGATGGTCTCCGCGCCCGTGGAGCCGAGGGTGTTGAGGACCAGCAGCCCCCACACCGCCTGGACCGTCCTCGGCGTGTGCTCCACCCGCACGTCAACCACCGTCCCCGGCGCGGAAGGTGCTGCCCGCGTCCTGCCGGTACGGCGCGCCCTGCCACTCCTGGAAGTCCAGCTCCCCGCTCGGGTCGTGCGCGACGAACGTCCACGGCCCCTCGTAGACGTTGCTGCGCCAGCGGTTGTGCTGCTTCAGCGTGACGGCGTCGGCGACCTTCTCGCCCATGTACGGCGACCAGTCCGGATAGGTGCCGTAGTTGGCGAGGACCGCCATACGGCCGCACATCGACGCGCAGTCCATCGCGGACGGGTCCAGCAGGAACCGGTTGTGGTGGACGTCCACCCGCTGGGTCCGCCACCGGCAGTCCGTGTACAGCGGCGCCTTGGTGATGCCGGGCCGGGCGCAGCGGTCGATGTCCTCGACGAGCAGCGTGCAGTCGGCCGAGGAGGTGTTGGCGGGGCTGTTGCAGAACCGGTCGGCGTTCTCCCACAGGGTGATCGCGTTCCAGTTGTCCTCGAAGAGGTTGCCGGAGATCTCCAGCGTGTCGGTGCGGGCCTTCACCCGGGGCTCGCCGCCGGACTCCGAGATGTAGACGGTGGCGAACGGGAAGGTGTCGCCGCGCTCGGCGTACCGCTTCCCCTCCAGCCAGTTGTTCCGCCGGATCGTGTTGTTCCTGATCACCGCGTTGTAGCTGGTCTCGTACATCAGGGCGGCCCCGTGGTTGTCCTCCAGGACGTTGCCCTCGATCAGGAAGTCGTTGTTGTTGGTGTCCGCCCACAGGCCGGTGCCGCGGTTGTCGTGCACCCAGTTGCCGCGCACGTCCGCGCCGTCGACGGCCCAGAACTTGACGCCGCCGGTGCAGCCGCAGCCGGGCCGCCTGCGCTCCCAGTCGTGCCGGTTGTTGTCGGTGATCTCGTTGCCCTCCAGCACCAGGTCGCGCAGCGGGCCCGACCCCTTGTAGGCGTTCATGCCGTACTGGCCGTTGCCGCGCAGGCAGCTCGCCCGCACCTGCTGGCGGGAGCCGGCCATCAGCCCGGCGCCGGAGTTGAACTGGATCCGGGAGTGCTCGATCACCCAGCCGTCGGCCGAGTCATGGTTGACGACGCCCTCGTCGTGCGGCGCGACGAACCCCTGCACGGTCAGATGCCGGACGGCCACGTCGCGCGCGCCGCCGCCGAAGGCGTACTGGTTCGTCCTGAGGCCGTCGAGCACCGCGCCGGGCGCGCCGATGTAGGTGTTGCCGTCCTTGGGCTCCACCTGCGCGTACCGGTCGCCGGCCAGCCGGTGCCTGCCGGGCTTCAGCCAGAACGTGGTGCCGGCGGGGGAGGCGTCGGTCTTCGCGGAGAGGTCGCCGGGCACCGAGGGGTCCACGGTCACCGCGCCGGACGGCGTCTCGGACGGGCCGGGCTTCGGCTTCTCGCACACCCGGGCCACCGGCCGCGGCGCCCCGCCGGTGTCCTCCGGCTGTGTGCGGGCGTCCGCCCGCGACCGCCCGTCCGGCTTGTTCGCAGGCTCGGGCTCGCTCTCGCAGCCGGCGGTCGCCACCAGGACCAGCGCCAGCCCGGCCGCCGACGCCCAGCGCCGCCACCGGCGCACGCCTCCTCCACGCGGACCCATCGCAGCCCCCTAGCCGTCGAACCGGAGGACGGTGGTGAACCCGGCCGTCCCGTCGACGGATCCGCTGCCGACCAGCGTGGTGCTCGGCACCTTGCGCCCGAACCCGGGGGAGTACCAGCCCAGCGGCGGTCCGCTCTCGCCCCGGTGGGCCCGCCAGGTGAGCCCGGCCGGCAGGTCGAGCACCGCCGAGCGGTCCTCGCCGTCCCGCGTCCAGGTGAGCCGCGCCCGGCTCCCCTCCAGCTCCGCCGTCACCGAGGGGCCGAGGTGGAACGCCAGACGCACCTCCCGGCGGTCGCCGCTCACCGTGTCGGTCACCCGCACCTCACGGCGCTCGTGGGCGAGTTCGACCTGCCGCCGGTGGACCAGCGGGCGGTAGCCGTCGTGCTCGGCGCACCAGCGCGCCGTCTCCTCCCCGTCGGCGTCCACCGTCAGCACCCGGGTCCCGGCGTGCCGCGTCCACAGGAAGGGGCCGCCCGACACGGACTGGTCCCGGCCGCCCGCCTCGAGCGTGTTGTGCCCGAGCGTGGACCGGAAGTAGCTCCGCCACTCGGGCCGGCCGTGGTAGCAGTACGTGCCCGGGTCGGCCAGCACGTCGACCCCGTCGTGCCGCACCTCCACGGACAGCGCGTCCGCGTGGGCGTGCGCGGCGATCGACAGGAAGCCGTGTGGACCGCCGTCGCAGCGGCACCAGATCTCCCCGGGCCCCCGCAGCACGGTGAGCCCCGCGTCCGCGAAGTGCGCGGGCCGGCTCTCCGGACGCGCCACGCCCCTGCCGTACGGCTCGACCAGCGAGGCCAGCAGCGGGGTGCGGACGTCGGCGCCGGGCACCTCGGGCCACCAGCCGAGCCGGCCGAACACCGCCTCCCCGGTGGCCAGCAGCGACCCCCAGCGGTCGGTGTCCGGGCCGTCCAGCACCAGCCCGTGCCCGTCGTCCGCGTCCCCCTGACGGGGCGGGCGCAGCCGGTTGTCGACGACGGCCGCGAGCGCGTCCGTCATCCGCAGCAGCACCAGCCGCGTCGTCGCGGGCACCGCCACGCCCGCCGCGTCCGCCTCGGCCAGCGCGGCCAGCCCCAGCTCCAGCACCAGCCCGTGGTACTCGCTCGCCAGCTCCCGGTTGATCCCCGACAGGAAGGTGTTGGCGCGCAGATGCCGGTCCAGGTCGCGCAGCGCGTCCGCCCGCAGGCGCGGCGAGTACGGGAACCAGCCGAACGCGCAGGACGCGGCGAGCTGCCCGGCGGCCTCGGCGACCGCGTGGTTGTTCGCCGACGACCCCCGGCTGGGGAACGCGGCCAGCCAGCGCTGGTGGTGCCAGATCTGGTCCAGCGCCACCGGGTTCTCCTCGAACAGCGCGGGCGCGCCCGCCCAGCCGTCGAGCAGGCGGCGGATCCACACCCACGACAGCAGCCGGATGCCCAGCTCGATGCCGCTGACCCAGTGCGCGCCCCGCAGCGGCGGGTTGGCCTCCCACCACGACCGCAGATGCGCGGCCACGCGCTCCGCGTACCGGTCGTTCCCGGTCAGCGCGTACGCGGCGGCCAGCACGGTCAGGTACTGGTGCCGGGACGGCTCCCAGATCTGCTTGATGTCGCCGACCGCCTCCTCGTCGCGGTACGGCACGTCGAAGGCGTGGTCCAGCGGGGCGCGGCGCCCGGTCCCCGGGTCCAACTGCCAGTCCGGGTCCGCCATGTCGTCGCGGACCACCCCGAAGAACTCGGCCCGCCCCGCCATCAGCCGGTCCGCCTCGGCGACCAGGCGCTTCACCGCGTCCGGGTCCACCCTGGCGAGCGCGCCCCCGGGCAGCACGGCCGTGAACCGGACGCCCGTCACCGGCGGCCGCCCGGGCAGCGCCGACCGCCAGCGCCGCCGGCGCACCGCGTCGGCCGCCCGGCCGCCGGCCTCCCGCGGCCCCATCCGGGACAGCCGCCGCAGGTACCACCCCGCGCCCATGCTCATCGCGCCCCCGCCAGGGTGACCGGGACACCGCTCGCCAGCGCCGTGCGCACGGCGAGCGTGGCCGTCGTCGTCGCCGCCAGCGACTCCAGCGGCACCGGCATCGGCCCGCCGGTCCGCACGGCCTTCACGAACGCCGCCAGCTCCGCGTTCTGCCCCTTGTCGCGCGTCTTCGGCAGCCGCGAGCCGACCCACTGCCGGCGCCGGCCGTCGTACACGGCGGCCCGCGTGAAGTCGTCCAGCCGCAGCACCTTGCCGTCCGCGACGAGGTCCAGCGTCTCCTTCGGGAAGGTCGAAGGACCGGAGGTGACGTAGCTGATCGTCGCCGTGGACCCGTCCGGGTAGCCCAGCACGATCTGCAGGTCCTCGTTGCCGGCCGGGGCGGCCGCGTACACCGACACCGGGTCGGCGTCCAGCAGCCAGCTCGCGGTGTCGACGAAGTGCCCGCCCTCCCCGGCGAACCGCGACCCCTCGGTGTCCTGCCGCAGGTACCAGCTGCCGTGATCGAGACGGCCCGCGTTGACCAGGTAGCGCAGGCTCGCCGGACCGGTGCGGACGCCGAACCGCTCCCGGGCCTCCCGCAGCAGCGGGGCGAACCGGCGGTTGAAGCCCACCTGGATCCGGTCGTTGCCCGATTCCTCCACCGCCGCCAGCACCCCCGCCAGCTCCTCCTCGGTGAGCGCCAGCGGCTTCTCCACGAACACCGCCTTGCCCGCCAGCAGCGCCCGCCGGGTCAGCTCGGCGTGCGAGCTGTGCCGGGTCACCACGAACACCGCGTCCACGGCCGGGTCGCCGAGCACCCCGTCCAGGTCGGTGGTGGCCCTGCCGAAGCCGAACTTCCGCCGGGCGTTGGCCGCGGACAGCGCCGTGGTGGTGACGACCGTGGACAGCTCCACGCCGTCGCGGCCCGTCAGATGCGGCAGCAGCATCGACGAGGCGTAGTTCCCCGCGCCGACGAACGCCAGCCGCACCGGGCCGGACCGCCGCGACGGCGCCGACCGGCCGGGACGCCGCCGCACGTCGGGCACCGTCACCTCCGGTGCCTCGACGACGGGCGCCTCGCGCGCCGACGCGTACCGGAACAGCACCGCCACCGCCTTGAGTTCGCCCTCCTCGAGCCGCCGGTACGTCTCCACGGCGTCCTCGAAGCCGGCGACGTGCGACACCAGCGGCTCCACGTCGACACGGCCCCGGGCGACCAGGTCGAGGAAGCACGCCAGATTGCGGCGCTCGGTCCAGCGGACGTAGCCGATCGGGTAGTCCCGGCCCTGGAGTTCGTACTCGGGGTCGTAGCGTCCGGGCCCGTAGCTGCGGGAGAAGCGGACGTCGAGTTCCTTCTCGTAGTACGCGTTCCACGGCAGGTCGAGCCGGCACTTGCCGATGTCGATCACCCGGCCGCGGTCCCGGCACAGCCGCGCGGCCAGCTCCACCGGCTGGTTGCTGCTCCCGCCGGCCGCCAGATACACCTGGTCCACGCCCATGCCGCCGGTGAGTTCGGCGACCGCGCTCTCCACGCTCGCGGAGCCCGGGTCCCCGCAGGCCGCCGCGCCCAGCCGTTCGGCCAGCTCGCAGCGCGCCGGGTCGGGGTCCACGCCGACCACCCGCACCCCGGAGGCGTTCAGCAGCTGCACCACCAGCTGCCCGATCAGCCCGAGACCGATGACGAGGGCCGCCTCGCCGAGCCGCGACTCGCCCTGGCGCACGCCTTGCAGCGCGATCGACCCGACCGTGCCGAAGGCCGCGTGCCGGGGCGCGACCCCGTCCGGGACCGGGACGTAGAGGTTCTTCGGCACCCAGTTCAGCTCGGCGTGCAGCGCGTGCTCGTTGCCCGCGCACGCCACCAGGTCGCCCACCTTCACGTCGTCGATCCCGGCGCCGACCTGCTCCACCACCCCGCACAGCGAATAGCCCAGCGGCGTGTACGAGTCGAGCTTGCCCATCACCTTGCGGTACGTGGCGGGCACCCCGTTGGCGGCGACGCTCTGCACGACCTTCGCCACCTGGTCCGGCCGCGACCGCGCCTTGCCCAGCATCGACATGCCGGCCTCGGACACCTTCATCAGCTCGGTGCCGGTGGAGATCAGCGAGAAGGCGCTGCGCACCAGCACCCCGCCCGGCTTGCAGCCCGGCACTGGCACGTCGAGCAGCGCCAGCTCACCGCTCTTGTAGTTCTGCACTACCTGCTTCACGGAGTTCCTCTTGTCTCTACGCCGTCGAGGTGGGGGAGTCGTGGCCGGCCCTGGAGGTCGCGTCGCGGTACCAGTGCTCGAGGGTCAGCACATGCCAGAGGTGCTTGGAGAAGTCCCGCTGCCCGGCGGCGTCCTCGGCGACCATGCGCGCCAGCGCCTCCCGGCGCAGGAAGCCGGAACGGACCAGCAGGCCGTCGTGCACCACCTCCCGCACCAGCGGCGCGAGGTCCCGGCTCATCCAGGCCCGCAGCGGGGCGCTGAACAGGCCCTTGGGCCGGTACACGATCTCCCGGGGCAGCACCGTCGTGGCCGCCTCCTTGAGCACCGCCTTGCCCTGCCGCCCGGCGATCTTGCGCGCGCCGGGGACCGCGAACGCCGCCCTGACCACCTCGACGTCCACGTACGGCACCCGCACCTCGGTCGACGCGGCCATGCTCGACCGGTCGGTGTAGGCGAGGTTGAGACCCGGCAGGAACATCCGGGCGTCCGCCAGGCACATGCGGTTCACGAAGTCGTCGAGGGCGTTGTCCCGGTAGACGTCCGCGTGCTCGGTCAGCACGTCGTCCACCGCCGGGGCCAGGTCCGGGTCGAGCAGCCCGATCAGCTCCTCGCGGTCGTACAGGGTGTAGCTGCGGCGGAACGCGGTCTCCTCCGGCAGGCCCGCGAAGGACAGGAACCGTTTGGCGAACCGCACCGACCGCAGTCCGCGGCGGCGGGTGGCGACCGGCAGCCGGTCCACGGCCCCGGCGACCCCGCGCCGCACCGGCCCCGGCACCCGCCGGTAGCGCACCGCGATCAGGTTCGCCAGGTGCTTGCGGTACCCGGCGAACAGCTCGTCGGCGCCCATCCCCGACAGCATCACCTTCACCCCGGCCTCCCGGGCGGCCGCGCAGATGAGGAAGGTGTTGATCGCGGCGGGGTCGCCGACCGGCTCGTCCAGGTGGTACGTCATCCGCGGCAGCAGGTCCTGCACGTCCGGGGCGATCTCGATCTCCCGCAGGTCCACCCCGAACCGCTCGGCCACCCGGCGGGCGTAGCGCAGGTCGTCCGGCATCGCCTCGAACCGCGCGTCCTCCGCCCGGAACCCGATCGTGTACGCGGGGATGCCGGGCCGGTCGCGCGCCGCCAGCGCGGTCAGATAGCTGGAGTCGAGACCGCCCGACAGGAACGTCGCCACCGGCACGTCGGACAGCAGATGGAGCCGCGTCGACTCCTCCACCACGGCCGCCAGGTCTGGCACGTCCCCGGACCGGGCCCGCTCCTGCCCCTCGGCGGCGACCTCCCGCAGATCCCAGAACCGGCCCCGCTGCACCGAACCGTCCGGGCGGCACCGCAGCCAGGTCCCCGGCGGCAGCTTCTCCGCCCCGCGGAACGCGCACCGCGAGTCCGGCACCCAGTAGTACAGCAGCGAGGCCACCAGCGCCGCCGGATCCACCTCCAGCGACCCGCCCGTCACCGCCGCCAGCGCCTTCAGCTCCGAGGCGAACACCAGCCCCTCGCCGCGCCGCAGCAGGAACAGCGGCTTGATGCCGAGCTGGTCGCGGACCAGCACCAGCTCACCGGTGCGCTCGTCGAACACGGCGAACGCGAACATGCCGCGCAGCCGGGGCAGACAGTCCGTGCCCCAGCGCCGCCACGCCTCCAGCAGCACCTCGGTGTCCGAGGTGCCCCGGAACCGCACCCCGGCGCCCGCCAGCTCGGCCCGCAGCTCCGGCGCGTTGTACAGCTCGCCGTTGTACGTCAGGGCCAGCCCCTCCGACACCATCGGCTGGGCGCCGGTGCCGGACAGGTCGAGGATGGCCAGCCTGCGGTGCCCGAGGTGCACCTCGCCGTCGCCCAGGGCGTGGGCGTAGGTGCCGGACCCGTCCGGGCCGCGGTGGGCGAGGGTCTCGGTGAGCCGGTCGGTGACCGCCTTGCCGTCCGGCCACCGGTACGTGCCTGCGATGCCGCACATGAGCTACCGCGCCTCCTGGTCGCTGTCCGGGACCCGCGCCGCCCACATCGGCAGCCTTTCCGTGCGCCGCGGACCCTCGCCCACGGCCTGGACGGTGGGGCTCCCGCCGTGCTGCCGGGCCGGCCGCCCCTCACGGACGCGCGGCACCGGGAACGGCCCGTCCCACAGCGTCCCGTCCGTCCGGTCCCGCGGATCCGGGTCGACCAGCACCACGCCGGCCACCTCCACCCGCCGGTCCGCGAGCTGCCGCGCCACCGTGTGCAGCCACGCGGTGGTGCCGTGCCCGGCCGCCACCACCAGCACGGCCCGGCCGGCCAGGCCGGGGAGGTCGGACCAGGCCGCGCCGGGCGCCACCGAGGCCACGCCGATCCGGCGCCGGTCGGACGGCAGGGCCGCGGCCCGCTCCACCCCGACCACCTCCGGGTCGCCCTGCTTGGCGCGGCGCCCGGCGAGACCGTGCCGGGGCAGGGCGTCGACCACGGCCACCGGCTCGTCCGCCGCCAGCGTCCGCGCCAGGTCCAGGGCGATCACGCCCGCGCCGCGCGGACAGCCCAGCTCCAGCAGCGCCAGCGGCTCCGCGGACGCGCGCACCGTACGGGCCAGCGACGAGGCGAGCCGGGTCCGCGCCGCACGCCTGCGCCGGCGCCGCCCCAGCAGGCCCGGCCGCAGCGCGGAACCGGACAGCTCGGCGGTGACCGAGGCGCCCAGATGGCGCGCGACGTCCCGGCGCAGCACCGGGCGGTCGCCCACCACCGAGGCGACCGCGGCGACCACCAGGCCGAGCACCAGGCCGAGGACCAGCCCGATGCCGCCGTTGGCGGCGACGGCCGGCGGCAGCGAGTGCTTCAGGAGGCGCGGGGCGTCGACGATCTGCGTGCCGGCGACCAGCCGGGGCGTGCCCACCCGGGCCTCCGCCGCCCGCTGCGAGAAGTCGCTGATGCGGGAGCTGAGTTCGGCGCGGCGGGCGAACAGCGTCTCCAGGTTCGCCGACTCCTCCGGGCTGCCCTCCGGCGGCCCGTCGCCGATCGCCTCGTTCACCTCGTCGAGTTCCTTCTGCATGCGGTCGCGCTGCGCGAGCAGGGTCGAGGCGTCGGCGGCCGCGGCCTGCTTGATCCGCCGCACATGGTCCGCGACGAACGCCTCGGCCACCGCGCCGGCGCGGGCCACCGCCTCCTCGCCGGTCCCGCCCGTGGCCTTGATCTCCAGCAGGTTGTTGGTCAGGCCGGCGCCCTCGTAGTCCTCCATGAAGTTTTCGGCGCTCACCGAGGAGCCGAGGGACGTCAGGGCCGCGTCGGCGATCCGTGTGGTGTGCAGCAGCGCCACGTCGGTGCGGATCAGCGTGCCGGGGTCGTTCGGCTGGTCGTCCTGGTGGGCGACCAGCACCTTGGTCACGGCGGTCGGCGGCGGGGGCAGCAGCACCGCCACCGCCACCCCGATCAGCAGCCCCAGCAGCGCCAGGGAGCCCCACAGGCGGCGGCGTCTGCGCACCGACACCGTCAGGGCCTGCAGATCCAGCAGGGGAGCGGCGGCCGTCGGCTCGGCCGTGGCACTCGTCATCGCGCACCTCCCCGGGCGCCGTCGCCGAGGGCGAGCGCCGGTGCGGCGGCCTCCCGCGGCGGGCCGGCGGACCGTGCCGGACGGGTCCGGACCGCGTCGGCCAGGACGATGCCGACGACGTCGTGGCCCGCGTCCGCGCACGCCTCGGCGACGCCGGCCAGCTCGGCGGCGGTGCGGGTGCCCGCGCTCAGCACGACCAGGACGCCCGACTCCTCCGCACGGTCCGGCACCAGCGGCGCCTCGGCGGAGACCACCGTCACCCGCAGCAGCGGGTCGCCCCCGGCCTCGTCCGCCAGCCGCTCGGCGGCCCGCAGGGCGACGGAGTCGTCGTCGGCCACGACGAGCAGCAGACGCCGCGCGCCCGGCACCAGGTCGCGGATCCGGCCGCACACCCGCCGGTACCGGATTCCCAGGCTCGCCTCGTCCCCGGCAGCCGGCGGGGCCGGTGCGTTCCACGGCGTGTCCAGGCCCAGCAGCCGGCGGACCCGGTGCCGGGCACCGCCGCCCTCCGGCCGGTGCCCGCCCCGCCGGGCGGCGACGTCGACGCCGCCCAGCAGCCCGGACCCGAGCGCGGCGGCGATCTCCCGCTCGGAGCGCGGCCGGCGGTTCCCCCGGGCCGCGGCGAGATGCCCGACGACCGCCAGCAGGAAGAACAGCACCGCCCCGGCGGCGATCAGCTGCACCCGCGTCGGCGGGGCCTCACCGGACGGCCTGGCCGCCGGACCCATCACGACCAGCCGGGAGCCGGCCGCGTTCGAGTCGGCCTGGCTCAGCTTCCCGACCGCCTCCTGCAGCGCGGTGCGCAGCTTCGCCAGCTCGGTGCGGGTCTGCACGCTCTCCACGGTCCGGCCGGGGTCGGCGGCGTCGGCCAGCTCGGTGATGCGGCGGCTGGTGGTGAGCACCATCTGCCGCAGCCGGTCGGGGCCGGCCGCCGCCGTCGGGTCGGCGGTGTCGTCGACGATCCGCGCGGAGAACGCCACGAACTGCCGCGCCAGTTCGTCGGCGAGCCGCTGCGCCTTCGCGGGGCTCTCGGCGGTGCCGGAGATCTCGATGATGTTGCCGTCGGTGACCTCGGCGCGCACCCGCTCGCGCAGTTCCTCGCCGTCCACCCCGCCCCAGCCGAGCTCGGCGGCCGTGCGGTCGGTCACCACCGTGCTGGTGGCGATCTCCGCCTGGGTCAGCAGCACGCGCTCCTCCCAGGCGCCCGGCAGCAGCACCGACGCCGAGGTGGTGTAGCGCGGCGGGAACACCAGGGAGGCGCCGAACCCGGTCAGCGCCCCCAGCACGGCGAGGACCGTCAGCAGCCTGCCGCGCCTGCGGAGCATCCGCCCGATGGTGACCAGGCGTATCGCGTCATCGTTCAAAGGACGTGCCTCTTTCCCGCCCGTTCCGGGCCGCCCCCGCGTCCGTGCCGCCCGCGACGGCGGCCTCGTAGGCGGCCAGCAGCGCCGCCTGCGAGTTGCGCCAGGCCAGCGGGCCGTTGATCCGTTCCTGCCCGGACTTCCCCATGCGGGAGCGCTGTTCGGGGTCGTCCAGCAGCCGGGCGATGAGCGCGGCGAACTCGCCCTCGTCGTCGCCCTTCGCGTACACGGCGGCCTCGCCGGCGGAGACCCGCGCCTCCTTCAGGTCGAAGGAGACGATCGGCCGGCCCATCACCATGTACTCCAGGACCTTGTTCATGGTCGACACGTCGTTGAGCGGGTTGCACGGGTCGGGGGAGAGGCACACGTCCGCGGAGGACAGGTAGCGCACCAGGTCGGCGTCCGGCACCCGTCCCGTGAACTCCACCTGGTCCGCGAGCCCCAGCTCCCGGGACAGCGCCACCATCGCGTCGAAGGTGTCGCCCCCGCCGACGAACACCGCGTGCCAGTCGGTGCGGCCCTGCTCGTCACGGAGCTTCGCCAGCGCCCGCAGCGCGTAGTCGACACCGTCCTGCGGGCCCATCACGCCCAGGTAGCACAGCAGATGGGGCTTGCCGCGCCTCAGCTCCGGCTCCGGCTCCACCGGGTGGAACCGCTCGGTGTCCGGCGCGCTGCGCACCACGAACACGTCCTCGGGCCGCCGCCCGCCGCGGCGCACGGCGACGTCCTTGTAGCTCTCGTTGGTGGCGAGCACCACGTCCGCCGCCCGGTACGTCATCCGCTCCAGCGCGCACACGCCCCGGTAGAGCAGGTCCTTGCCCCGGCCGAACCGGGACAGGTACAGCTCCGGCACCAGGTCGTGCTGGTCGAAGACGAACCTCGCGCCCTGCCGCTTCAGCCGCAGCGCGGGCAGGAACAGCAGGTCCGGAGGGTTGCAGGCGTGCACCACGTCGACCGGGCCGACCTTGCGGGCCAGCCGCGCCGTGTGCCACAGCGCGGCGCCGTACTCCTTCAGGTAGCCGGCCGGTCCTCCGGTGGCCGCGCGCAGCGGGTAGCGGTGGATCCGCACCCCGTCGATCACGGCCTCCGGCTCGGTGTCCCGCTTGGCGCCCCGCGGGCAGATGACGTCGACCTCCCAGCCCGCGTCGCGGAGCGTCCGGCACTCCTGCCACACCCGCCGGTCGAACGGCACCGACAGGTTCTCCACCAGGATCAGCGCGCGGCGGCCCCGCGCGCCCTTCGGCTCACCAAGCAAGGCCCACGTACCCGGGTTCGGCCCGGCGCGCCTCGGCGTCGGGGAGGCGGACGAGGTCGACGATCACGGGGGCGTCGCCGTGCGGCAGCGCCGACAGCACGGCCGGGTCCTTCGTCCCCACCAGGACGACCTCGGCGTGGTCCAGCACGTCCTCGACGGAGTCGGCGAGCAGTTGCGCGAGGTGCGGCAGCCGGGTCTCGATGTACTCGCGGTTGGCGCCGAGCAGCCGGGACAGGCTGACGTTGGCGTCGTGGATCCGCAGGTCGTACCCCTTGCCGAAGAGCCGCTCCGCCAGTTCCACCAGCGGGCTCTCGCGCAGGTCGTCGGTGCCGGGCTTGAACGACAGCCCGAACAGGCCGACCTTGCGCCTCCCGGTGCGCTCGACCAGCTCCACCGCCCGCTGCAGGTGCTCCTCGTTGGACGGCAGGACGTGGGCGAGGATCGGCACCGACACGTCGGCCCGGTGCGCCGCGTGCACCAGGCTGCGCAGGTCCTTCGGCAGGCAGGAGCCGCCGAAGGCGAAGCCCGGACGCAGATAGGCGGGGCTGATGTTGAGCTTGCGGTCGGCGAGGAACACGTCCATCACCTGGTGCGAGTCCACCCCGAGCGCCCGGCACACCGCGCCCAGCTCGTTGGCGAAGCCGATCTTCAGCCCGTGGAAGGCGTTGTCCGCGTACTTGATCGCCTCGGCCGTGGGCACCGGCACCCGGAACACCTCGCCGGGCAGGTCCGCGTACAGCGCCGCGACGACGTCGCCGCTCGCCGTGTCGAGTTCGCCGATGACGGTCTTCGGCGGGTCGAAGAAGTCCCGCACGCTGGTGCCCTCGCGCAGGAACTCCGGGTTGACCGCCACACCGATGTCGACGCCGGCGGTGCCGCCGACGTGCTTCTCCAGGATCGGCACCAGCAGGCCCAGGCAGGTGCCCGGCAGCATCGTGGAGCGGAACACCACCGTGTGCCGCCCGCCCCGCTCGGCCAGCGCCGCGCCGATCTCCTCGGTGACCCGCTCCAAGTAGGTGGTGCACAGGCTGCCGTTGGGCTCCGACGGGGTGCCCACGCAGACCAGGGACACCTCGCTGCCCTCGATCGCCTCGCGCACGTCGGTGGTCGCGCGCAGCGCCCCGCTGCCCACGACCTCGGCGATCAGCTCGCCGATCCGCTCCTCGACGACGGGCGCCTTGCCGTCGTTGACCAGGTCCACCTTCACCGGGTTGACGTCCACCCCGACGACCTCGTGACCCATGGCGGCCAGGCACGCGGCCGACACGCAGCCCACGTAGCCGAGCCCGAACACGCTGACTCTCATGACCCGTTCCTCCCCCCGGGCAGGCCCCGTCGGCCTGCGGTCCGCACACCGGCCGCCCCACGGGCGCGGCGCATCAGTAGGCCCCCTGTCCCTGGATCACGGCGCGCAGCGTCTTCCACAAGATCACCGTGTCCAGGGCGAGGGACCAGTCCTCCACGTACCGCAGGTCCAGGCGGACCGCCTCCTCCCACGACAGGTCGCTGCGTCCGCTGATCTGCCACAGTCCGGTGAGCCCCGGCTTGACCTTGAGCCGGCGCCGGATGTCCGGGCCGTAGGAGGCGCACTCCTCCGGCAGCGGCGGTCGTGGACCGACCAGCGACATCGACCCGGTGAGCACGTTGAACAGCTGCGGCAGCTCGTCCAGCGAGTAGCGGCGCAGCACCGCCCCGATCCGGGTCACCCGCGGGTCGCGGCGCATCTTGAACAGCGGTCCGGCACCCTCGTTGAGGCCGGTGAGCGCGGCGCGGGCGCGGTCCGCGTCGGGAACCATGGTGCGGAACTTCAGGATGGTGAACTCGAGGCCGTCCTTGCCGACTCTGCGCTGCCGGTAGAACACCCCGCCCCGGCTGTCCGTCGCCACGAGCAGCGCGACCAGCAGCATCAGCGGCGCGAACACCACCAGCAGGACCGTCGCGCCGAGCCGGTCGACGACGCCCTTGACCGCGCGGCGGCCGCCGGTGAAGGCCGGCATGCTGACCCGCAGCAACGGTATGCCGAGGACCGCGTCGACGTGCAGCCGCGGCCCCGCCACCTCCATCAGCACCGGGGCGACGACCATCTCGGCGTCGGAGCCCTCCAGGTTCCACGACAGCCGCTGCAGCCGGTCCGGCGACCAGTGCGGGTCGGGGGTGACGGCGACCACGCGGTAGCCGTCGCGGCGGACGTGGTCGGCGACGTCCGCCAGCCGGCCCACCACCGGCACCCCGTCCAGCCGGCCGCCGTCGAGTCCCGGACCGTCGGTGGTGCACACGGCGTCCACGCGCCAGCCCAGGTGCGGGTACTTGCGGGTGCGGGCGATCAGGTCGCGCACCGTGTCCGGGCTCCCGGCGGCGAGCACGGGCCGCAGGCAGCGGCCCTCCTTGCGCTGCCGGTGCAGCCACAGGCGCAGCAGGTAGCGCATCGTCATGGTGACGAGCGCGATCGCGGGGACCGCGACGAAGATCCAGAGTTTGATGTTGCGTGAGGTCAGGGCGATCCCGCCGAGCGCGAGCACGACGGTCGCCATGAACAGCGAGCGGCCCAGCCGCCGGAACTCCTCGGCGCCCTGGCCCAGCACGGTCGGCGCCCACGACCGGCTCACCGCCAGCGCGCCGAGCACCAGTAACCAGGTGCCGAAGGCGAGGATGCCCCACTTCTCGTGCCAGTCGGCGGCGTCCCGGACGCCGAAGAAGTTGCCGATCCCCGCGACCACGACGGCGGTCGCCACCGTGTCGCTCGTGATCACGGTACGGCGGTACCGGTGCTCCCAGTCGGCCGGCCCCCGGTGGTACGTCCCGTCCGCCAGATGATCCCGCTCCGACGGGAACGGGCTGACCAATCCCCCTTGCCGCACAGAACCCCCCAGGTCCCCAGTGATGCGACGTGTGCGCCTGACACTGTCTCTGCCGGGGGACCCCACCCCCGACCGCGCTGTTCCTCGCCACGGGAGGCCCCCGCCTCCCGCGCCGGCACGCCGGCTACGGACGGACAAAGAACAACGTGAACAACCTGTCGCGGCGGCAGCGGCACACGGCCGCGCCGGCACATGGAGCCGAGCGGACCTGACCGGCCCCTCGGGCGCGCCCCCGCACCCGAGCCCCCCCGGGACTCAGCGGTGTGATCACCCCCACGCCTGGCGCCGTGGACGAACCCCTCCCCCCGGCGCCGGACTTAAAGATCATTTAATCGGTCGCCTCGTGCCCGAACAGCCGAAGCAGGGTCAATCTAGACCATCGGGGCCGGTAAGAAGAGAGGGTGTGAGGAAATTGTGTTCAGGGGGCGTGGCCGAATGCGCCGTCCGGAACCCGTCCGCGTAGCTCTCGCACCGGCGTCTCAACTCCCGTCGTACGAAAGCCTGATGACACTTACGCCCCGCGCCGACACCGCCTCGCGGTCCGCCCCGCGCCCCCGCCGACCCGGCGACGGCCGAGGTCCGGGCACACATGACGTACACATGGGCTCACCGCCCCCGCCGCGCTCCGAGCGCCTCACGATGCCCGGTCCCGGGACCGGAATCGCACCCACGGCTCCCCGTCGAACGATTTCGTGTGTGTTCCACGGATGTCCGAGATCCAACCGCTGAAGCGACCGTTCCGCAGGGCAGGCGGGGAAGTCCTGACGGCTGTCGGCGGCCGAGCCCGGTGTCCACGCCCAGGGCCCGACCGCCCTCTCAGACTGGGTACGCCGTGTGGATGTGGCCGTCACGGATGACGACTTCGACGACACTGGTCTCTCGACCGCTGCCGTTCACACCTACCGGCTCTCCGTAGTCGAAGCGGTGCAGATGACTGTCCTGGCCCGCCCGGGCGCGGGGGTTGGGGATCGCCGGGGTTCCGTCGACGCCTTCCCGCAGCCTTCGGCCCAGGACGAAGTCGTCGCCGTCCCAGAAGAAGTCCTCGTAGAACTCACCAGGCAGTGAGGGCTCCGGCCCGGTCGGGTCGGCGTTCTCCCGCACTCGGTCCTGGGCACCAGGTCCGTGCTGGCCCTCGATGTGGGCCTCGCGTTGCTCCGTGATGCCGTGCCTGCTGCTCTCGCAGTTGACCAGCCCCCACGGATCGGTCCACCGAAGCGGGTCGGGGACGTACCCGTGGTGGTTCGGCGCTGGGGAGAGGCCCAGTGGATCCGGACTGATGTAGCGGGCGTTGGCGGGGTCGTAGTAGCGGCGGAAGTTGTAATGGAGGCCTGTCTCGCGGTCGAGGTACTGCCCCGGGAAGCGGAGAGGGCAGTCGACGGGGTCCGAGGTACGGGCCAGGGGCGCGCCCCACAGAGTGGTGCGCGCCCGCCAGGCGATCCGGCCCTCGTCGTCGACCAGTTCCGTGGGGGTGCCCACCACATCGGTGACGATGGCGTAGAAGCGGCGGTCGACCTCGTCCTGGTCCAGTTGCGCCAGCGCGCGGTTGGTGCCGGGAGCCCATTCCCAGCTCCTGGTGGGGCCGTCGGCACAGTCGCTCTGTTCCACCAGGTGGGAACCGTCCCAGGTGAAGACGGTTTCCTCTGCGACCCGTCCGTCGTCGGACAGGCGGCGCTTGGCGACACGTCGGCCGAGGCCGTCGTACACATATGCCCAGCGGCAACCGTCCGGGGTCGTGACCTGAGTGAGCCGGTCCTCGGCGTCCCACGTGTAGGTCCATTCCCTCGTCCCTCCGGACAGCAGCTTGCGTGTCTGCCGGACGAGGCGCCCCTGCGGGTCGTGGACGTAGGTGACGTGGCCGGCCCTGCGGATGAGGGTCCCGTCGTGGATCCGCTTCCCTTGCGGGCCGCCTTCCGGCGTGTCGGCGCGGCTGACGTTGCCCGCCGCGTCATAGGCGTAACGCTCGGACCAGCCGTCTGCGGTGACCGCCTCGACCCGGCCGAGGCGGTCACGGGTGAACCTGCGGACGCCATGGGTCTGGTCCCCGACGGCCGTCAGACTGCCGTCGTCTCCGTACGTGTAGGAGCGGTGGAGCAACACCCCGTCCAAGGTGTCCGAGCCTGAGGCGGCTTCCATCAGCACCGTCTGGCCGGTGAGGCGGTGGCCGGCGTCCCACTCCTGGGTGAGCACCGCCGCCTCGCCGAGCCTTCGCTCGGTCTCGTGTCCTGATGCCCCGTAGCCGAAGGACAGGGAGTTCCCGGCCAGCCGTACCCGGAGGGGGCGGTTGTTCGCGTCCCATTCCCACCGACTGACGACACCCGACGGAGTCCTCCGCTCCACCCGCCTGCCGAGAACGTCGTACGCGGTGTGCAGCGCGCGCCCGTCACACTCCTCCGAGACGACACGCCCCGCCGCATCGCGTGTGAGTGTGAGAACGGTGTCGGGCGTGACCGCCGTGACCAGCTGGCCGGTGGCGTCGTAGGCGAAGGTGGCGACTTGCTCGCTGGAACGCCGTTCCACGACCCGTCCGCACGCATCCCGTACGTACGTGGTGATCTGCCCCGCGCCGTTGGTGCGCCGGACCAGGCGGCCCGCCGCGTCATAGGCGTAGGAGACGGTGCGTCCGTTGAAGTCCGTCTCGCTCACGAGACGGCCCGCGGGGTCGTACTCGTAGGTCCATACGGCACCCGAGGCGCTCGTCACGGAGGTGAGCCGCAGCTCCGTGTCGTACGCGAACCACGTCGTCGAGCCGTCCGCCTCCGTACGTGCCCGCAACTGGTCGAAGCGGGTGATGGTGTGAGTGGTGCTCCGTCCGTCGGTGCCGGTGTGGCGGACGACGTTGCCTTCTCCGTCGTAGGACCAGCTCTCGCTACTGCCGTCGGCCATGACCCGCTCGGCCGGCAGCCCTTCCACTGTCCAGGTGGTGCGAGTGGTTCCACCGGTGACGTCGACGGATTCGACGATGCGCCCGAAGGCGTCACGGGTGACCCGGTTGGTCCCGCCCAGTGGAGCCGTGACGGCGTCGGGAAGGCCCAGCGGTCCGGGCTCGACGCGGTGGGCCGCGCCCAGGGCGTTGGTCACTGACAGGAGCGCACCGGAGGCGTCATGGGTGTAGGAGGTGACGGCACCGTCGACGTCGACCGTCGCTGTCGGGTGGCCGTGCTCGTCGTAGGCGAATCCACGTCTGGCGCCGGTCGGCAGAGTGATCCACAGAGGGCGGTCGGAGTCGTCGTACTCACAGGTCGTCGTCGTACCGTCGGGCCGGACCACAGAGGTGAGGTTGCCGCGCTCGTCGTAGGTGAAACGGGATGTACGGCCCAGCGGGTCGGTCCGCGAGAGCAGCCGGTTGTACGCGTCCCACTCGGCATGCGTGGTGTTGCCGAGCGGGTCGGTCTGGGCGACCACCTGCCGGCGATCGTTGTACCGGTACACCGTGGTGTGACCCAGGGAGTCCGTGTAGCGCGTTTCGCGGGCGTCAGGGTCGTAGGCGATCGCGCAGGAAAGGATTCCGTCGACGCCGTCACCTCGGACGCACCGGTCCTGATCGTCGTAGGTGAAGCGGTACCAGGATCCGTTACGGTCCGTCCAGGACGTGATGCGTCCTTGCACGTCGTAGGTGAACGTGAGTGGCAGTCCACTGGAGTTGTAGATCTCGGTGAGATGTCCTTCGGCGCTGTACGCGTAACGCAGCAGCGTGGTTCCTCCGGGCTCCTCCGCCTCGGTGCGCAGCCGCAGTCCGACGATCCGGTCGCCCTCGGTGTCGATGTGCAGGTGGCGTCCGCCGGAGTCACGGACGGCGGTGGGAGCGCCGCGTTCGTCCCGGTCGAAGTCGATGCGCCGCCCGCCGCGGCCGGTCACCGCGGCCAGCGGAAGGGTGAACGCTTCCTGCGCGGCGACGGGCGCGGCGGGCGGAGCGAAGTGACGGGTGCGCCCCGATGCGGGATCGGTGATGCGAATGGGTGCGCCGGGGGCCCCGTCCCAGTCCAGGGGCCAGCGCGGTCCTTCGAGAGGCATGACCGAACTGCCGGGTGCGGGCACGGGGTACACGAGGATCATGCCGTCCTCGGACGCGAAGACGGCTCCCTTCTCGTCCAGTTCGAGACGCTCGTCGAGCGTCGATGCCCAGGACGGACCGAACCACCGGCCCCAGCGGTACGTCGACAGATGCGTGCGCCGCAGTACGAGGGGGAGGAGCCCGGGAAGGCTGACGTCGGTCTCCTCCACGAGCATCTCACCGGAGACCATGTCGACGGGATCGCCGTTCTTGCAGCGTCCCTTGGCGGGCTTGCTCTTGCCGACGGCGTCGTCCGCACCCTTCCGCAGCCCTCGGCCGAGCCCTTTCGCCATGGCCTTGAGACCGCCCTTGCCGAGGGCCTTCACGCCTACGGCGAGCTTGCCGAGGGTGGTGATCCCCTTGCCGCCCGGTATGCAGTCCAGCGCGGCCAGTCCGACGTCCCATAGGGACGCCTGGCCTTTGCTGTATTTGTAGAGCGTGTCGGCGAGGACGACGAGCGCGGCGATGAGGACGATCGCGCCGAGGATCGGACCGCCGATGATCATCGCGACGATGCCGACGACCGCCACCACGATCTTGCAGGCGGCGACGATGGTGTCCCAGTTGTCGGTGAACCAGTCGCCGATCTCCTCCCACCAGGACCGGTTCTGGATCCCCGCGTCGGAGGCCTCGTCGATCTTCGACTTCGCGTCCCGCGCCGCCTCCTCGCGCATCTTCCGCGCGTCCGCGGCCATCTTCTTCGCCGCGTCCAGCGCGCTCTGCGCGGACGTGACGTCCGACTGCGCCTTCTCCTGCGCCGACTTCGCACTGCGTACATCACGGGTCGCGGCCCGCACCTTCGCCTCGTCCGGCTTGTCCGCGTCCGACTTCGACCCCGTCGGGTCGTCCTTGTACTTGTCGGCCTCCTTCGTCGCCCGCCCCACCCACGACTCCGCCGACGCCAGCTTCGACTTCGCCGACGACAGATCAGCCTGCGCCTCACGCGCCTTCGCCAACGCCTTGTCCGCCAGCGCCTGCGCCCGCTCCAGCTTCGGCCAGTAGTCCGCGAGCGCGTCCCCGCACATCGCGTACGACTTCTCCAACTTCCTCAAGTTCTTGGGAACGCCGGAGAACTCCTCCTTGAACACCTTCGCCGACTTCCCCGCCCACTCCGCCAGCGTCCCCTCACCGGCCATCCCCTTGACCAGACGCAACGCGTCGGAGACGTCGTCGGCGAAGTCGTGCAGGAATCGCGCGAGCTGGCGCACCCGCTCCGGGTCACCGGGCGTCGGGTCCTTGTCCAGGTCGAGAACATGCCAATCACTCGGCCGGTGGCCCATGATTTCCCCCGTTGCGACGCTTCACCCGTGGAACGTGTGCCTGGGCAAAGTTACTTGATTCTCCCCTCATAGACTCGTGTGGTGAGCCACGACCGAGAGACACCTGGTGACGACGCCTCCGAGCGGCGGCGATGGGAAGCTGCGAGCCCGGAGGAGTTGGCGCGCCTGGCAGGGCAGCGGCCGGAGGAGCTGTTCGCAGCGGCCGAGAGGCTGTGCGGTGGGGCGACCGGCGAGAGGTCCGCAGCGGGCCCGGTGGCGCGGACCCTTGGGCGGATCGCCGAGGCGCTCGCCGACACGCGCTCACGGGACGGTGCCGCACAGGCCGCGGACATCGCAGGCCGTCTGCTGCCCTTGGAGGCCGCGGCTCACGGGGAAACGGATCGGATACGGCGTGCGGTGGCCGCGAGGCTGGCCAAAGCTCAGCCTCTGCGCAACCTCGAGCCCTTGTTCGAGCAGCTACCGGAAGGACTCCACAGTCCTCAGGTCGAGACGCGGGCCTGTCTCCTCGGGGAACTCGCGCTGCTCGGCGCGCTGACCGGGGCGGGCCCCGGTCGAGGCCGACTGCGTATGTACGCGGAGAGGCTGCGCGAACTGGAACACCCGCTGGCCCGGCTGCCCCAGAACCGGCTCGACATCGAGCACCGGTTCATGGTGAGAGTGCGTGGGCTCGGGTCGGTCAAGACCTCGCAGCAGCTTCGGTCCCGGTTCCCGGAGGTCCCGCCGAGCGACACGGGTGCGGCCGCCGGGCGGTCGGCCGTCGGCGTACCCGACGACACCCGGGTCCGGGCGGCCGCACGGCCGTTCACCGCGGGCGGGTGGGCCCGCACCCCCGAGGTGCGGTTCTTCGCGCTGCCCGCGCCGCTCGACCCCGGCGACTTCGGCATGTCCTTCCTCGAGCGGCTTTCTGTGGACTGTCTGCGGGGAGACGGGACGCGCGTTGCCTGTGTGACGACACCCGACGACGTGCTCGACGAACTCTTCTCCGCCGCCTATTACGGCGGAGTCGGTGGGCAGGGGCAAGGCGGCGCCTACGCCCGCCTGTTCGCCTGGGACGCCCTGTACGCCCTGATGGGCCTCCCCGTCCACGTGCCCTTCCTGGAGGCGGTGCGCCGAACCGCCGATCACCGCTGGGTGCGCTTCGTCGCCTCCACCCCGTGGTTCCACCACGACACCGCCGACCTGGGCCTCGCCGTACTCGACCCCTCCCGTACCCGCGTCGCCGTGCTGGCGGCCACCGACACCGATGTCACGGCGCCGGACGCGTCAGCACGGCCGTGAACTTGTAGCGGGACCCCCGGTACACCGACCGCACCCACTCGACCGGCGTCCCGTTCTCGTCCCGTGAGTGGCGGGACAGCAGCAGCATCGGCAGGCCCACGTCCGTGCCGAGCAGTCCCGCCTCGCGCGGGGTCGCGGGGGAGGTCTCGATGGTCTCGTCGGCCTCCGCAGGGCGCACCCCGTACACCTCGGCGAGCGTGGTGTAGAGGGAGGTGTAGCGGGTCAGGTTGCGGCGCAGGCCGGGGAAGCGGCGGGCGGAGAGATGGGTCGCCTCGATCGCCATCGGCTCGCCGCCCGCCAGCCGCAGCCGCTCGATGCGCAGCACCCTGTCCTCCGGCTCCACCTCCAGCAGCGCCGCCAGCGCCTCGTCGGCCGTGACGTAGCCGATGTCGAGCACCTGGGAGGCGGGGTTGAGGCCCTGCGCCCTCATGTCCTCGGTGTACGAGGTGAGCTGGAGCGTCCGGTACACCTTCGGACGGGCCACGAACGTGCCCTTGCCCTGGATCCGGTCCAGCCGCCCCTCGCTCACCAGCTCCAGCAGCGCCTTGCGGACCGTCGTGCGGGACGTGGCGAACTCGACGGCGAGCAGCCGCTCGGCCGGCATGGGGGAGCCCGGCGGGCGCTCGTCGGTCATCTGCAGCAGCCGCTGCTTGATGCGGTAGTACTTCGGCACCCGCTCCCGGCGGCCCGGCGCCTCCGTGCCGGGCTGGGCGGCGCTGCTGACGTCCGTGCTCATGTCCTGCCTTCCGGCTGCGGTGTCCGGCGCGCGGACGGCGGGGGCCGGCCGCGGTGCACGTCGGCGGACCGCCGGGTGATCGGCGCCGCACGCTCGGCGGTCCCGTTATAACGGCGCGCTCTCGCTTTGGTCTAGTCCAACCCTGTGTCCCGTCCCCCTTTGGGTGGACATCTCCGCCCCGCGCACGGGGCGTTGCCGTTACCCAGCCGTGAGTCGGACAACCCTTGACACGACCATAGGTCTAGGCCAAGCTCCCCTTGCTGGTCTAAACCATTTAGCGGAAGCCGGGTCCCAGCCCGCCGAGCTGTTGCGCCGATGTCAGGGTCACCGCGAGGGCGTGGGTGTGCAAGGCATTCCTGAGGAGGGGTGGCGCGTGAAGCGCAAGCTGATAGCCGCGATCGGGGTCGCGGGCATGTTGTTCTCGGTCGCTGCGTGCGGTGGCGACGACGGCGGTGACAGCGGCGAGAAGGCCGGCGCGGACGGCTACGCCGGGCAGACGCTCACCGTCTGGGTCATGGACGGCTCCTCACCGGACCAGTGGCAGAAGGACCTCGCCGCCGAGTTCGAGAAGAAGACCAAGGCGAAGGTCACGTTCGAGGTCCAGCAGTGGAACGGCATCCAGCAGAAGCTGACCACCGCCCTGTCCGAGGAGAACCCCCCGGACGTCTTCGAGATCGGCAACACCCAGACCCCCGCCTACGCCAAGACCGGCGGCCTCGCCGACCTCGCGGACCTCAAGGAGGAGATCGGCGCCGACTGGACCGAGTCCCTCAACGAGTCCTCCGTCTACGAGGGCAAGCAGTACGCCGCCCCCTGGTACTTCGCCAACCGCGTCGTCCTCTACAACAAGAAGGTCTGGGCCGACGCCGGCCTCAAGGACACCCCCAAGACCCGCGACGAGTTCTACACCGCGCTCAAGACCATCGGTGAGAAGACCGACGCCGAGCCGATCTACCTCCCCGGCCAGAACTGGTACCACTTCGTCGGCCTGGTCATCGGCGAGGGCGGCGAGCTGGTCAAGAAGGACGGCGACACGTACGTCTCCAACCTCGACGACCCGAAGGTCGCCGCGGCCGCCGAGACCTACAAGAAGTTCCAGGCCCTGTCCAAGGCCCCCAAGGACAAGGACGAGGCCACCCCGCAGCAGGGCGAGGTCTTCGCCAAGGGCAACGTCGGCGCCTTCATCGGCATGGGCTGGGAGGCCGGCATCGCCATCGAGGCCAACCCGGCCATCGAGAAGCAGATCGGCTACTTCACCATCCCCGGCGCCACCGCCGACAAGCCCGAGGGCGTCTTCCTCGGCGGCTCCAACCTCGCCGTCGCCGCGGGCAGCCAGAAGCAGGAGCTCGCCAAGGAGTTCCTGAAGCTCGCCCTCTCCGACAAGTACGAAGGCCGGCTTGCCAAGCTCAACGGCGTCATCCCCAACAAGGAGTCGCTGCAGAGCAACCTCAAGGGCAACGCGCCCGCCGAGGCCGCCGCACCGGCCGCCGCCGTCGGCGGCACCACCCCGCTCATCCCCGAGTGGGCCGCCGTCGAGAACGACCCCAACCCGATCAAGACCTACCTGACCGCCGTCCTGAACGGCAAGTCCCCGGCCGCCGCCGCGAAGCAGGTCGAGGGCGAGTTCAACAAGCGCCTGGCGCAGCAGCAGTAACAGCGCACGCGCTCCGACCGGAGCGGGGACCGGCCGACGGGACGGTCCCCGCCCCGCGTTGAGCACGCCGAGAAGAGAGATCGCGAGCATGACCGTGCAGACCGAACGGCCGCCCTCCGGACCGGCGGACGTCCGCAAGTCGGACGACCCCGCACCCGCCGGGCCCCGACCCAGAGCCGCGTCGCGGGCCGGCGCGCTCGCCCCGTACCTCCTGCTGCTGCCCGCCTGCGCGGCCACCGTGCTGCTGCTCGGCTGGCCGCTGCTGAAGGACCTGCTGCTGTCGTTCCAGAACCTCAACATGGCGCAGCTGATCCAGCACGTCACCGAGTGGAACGGCATCGACAACTACAAGGAGGTCCTCACCGGGGAGGACTTCTGGCGGGTCACCCTCCGCTCCATCCTGTTCACGGCCGTCAACGTCGCCCTCACCATGCTGCTGGGCGCCCTCGTCGGTCTGCTGCTCGCCCGCCTCGGCAAGCGGATGCGGCTCACCCTGATGATCGGCCTGGTGCTGGCCTGGGCGATGCCCGTGGTCGCCGCCACCACCGTCTACCAGTGGCTGTTCGCGCAGCGCTTCGGCGTCGTCAACTGGGTCCTCGACAAGCTCGGCTGGCACTCCATGGCCGACCACAGCTGGACCAGCAGCCAGATGTCGACGTTCTTCGTCGTCACCCTGCTCATCGTCTGGATGTCCGTGCCGTTCGTCGCGATCAACCTCTACGCGGCGACCACCACCATCCCCGGCGAGCTGTACGAGGCGGCCGCGCTCGACGGCGCCGGCGCCTGGCGCGGCTTCACCACCGTCACCCTGCCGTTCCTGCGGCCGTTCCTCTACGCCACGACGTTCCTGGAGATCATCTGGATCTTCAAGGCGTTCGTCCAGGTCTTCACCTTCAACGGCGGCGGCCCCGACCGGCTCACCGAGATCCTGCCCGTCTACGCCTACATCGAGGGCGTCGGCAACCAGCACTACGGCATGGGCGCGGCGATCGCGGTGCTGACCATCCTGATCATGCTCGGCCTGACCGCGTACTACCTCAGGATCGTGCTCAAGCAAGAGGAGGACGAGCTGTGAAGCGCTCGCTCTTCGGCCGTGTCTGGCCCAACGCCACCGCCCTCGTCGTCTTCGCCGCCTGCGTCTTCCCCGTGTACTGGATGTTCGCCACGGCGCTGAAGCCGACCGGCGACATCATCGCGGAGGACCCGGTGTGGTTCCCCACGGACATCACGTTCGAGCACTTCGGGACCGCGACGGACGCCGAGCACTTCTGGACGTTCGTCCGCAACTCGCTCACCGTCACCTGCCTGGCCGTCCTCTTCTCCCTGATCATCGCGCTGGCCGGCTCGTTCGCCCTGGCCCGGATGCGGTTCAAGGGGCGGCGCGGCTTCGTCATCGCCTTCATGCTGGCCCAGATGGCGCCCTGGGAGGTCATGGTCATCGCGATCTACATGATCGTGCGCGACGCCTCCATGCTGAACAGCCTGGTGCCGCTGACCGCGTTCTACATGATGATGATCCTGCCCTTCACCATCCTGACGCTGCGCGGCTTCGTCGCCGCCGTGCCGAAGGAACTGGAGGAGTCGGCGATGGTCGACGGCTGCACCCGCGCCCAGGCGTTCCGCCGGGTCATCCTGCCGCTGCTCGCGCCCGGCCTGATGTCCACGTCCATGTTCGGCTTCATCACCGCCTGGAACGAGTTCCCCCTCGTCCTGGTGCTCAGCAAGGAGTCCGGCGGCGCGCAGACCCTGCCGCTGTGGCTGTCCAGCTTCCAGACCCAGTTCGGCGACGACTGGGGCGCGACCATGGCCGCCTCCTCCCTGTTCGCCGTGCCGATCCTGATCCTCTTCGTCTTCCTGCAGCGCCGCGCCGTCAGCGGCCTCACCGCAGGCGCCGTGAAGGGATAACGCCACCAGATGACGACATTCACCACCGGCGCCGGCACCCTCACCCGGGACGCGCTCGCCGTGCTCCAGCCGGGGTTCACCGGCACCACCGCACCCGACTGGGTGCGGCGCAGACTGGCCGAGGGCCTGGTCTCCGTCGCCCTGTTCGGCCGCAACGTCGCCGACCCCGAGCAGGTCACCGCCCTCACCGCCGCGCTGCGGGCCGAACGGGACGACCTGTTGGTGGCCATCGACGAGGAGGCCGGCGACGTCACCCGCCTCGAGGTCCGCACCGGCTCCTCCTTCCCCGGCAACCACGCCCTCGGCGCCGTCGACGACCCCGCCCTCACCCGGCGGGTGGCCCGCGAACTGGGCCGCCGGCTCGCCGCGTGCGGCGTCAACCTCAACTGGGCGCCCTCGGCCGACGTCAACGCCAACCCCGACAACCCGGTGATCGGCGTACGCTCCTTCGGCCGCGACCCCGCCCTGGTCGCCCGGCACACCGCCGCCTACGTCGAGGGCCTGCAGTCCCACGGCGTCGCCGCCTGCACCAAGCACTTCCCCGGCCACGGCGACACCAGCGTCGACTCCCACCACGCGCTCCCGCAGATCGACCTGGACGCCACCACGCTGCACGAGCGTGAACTGCGCCCGTTCCGCGCCGCCATCGAGGCCGGCACCCGCGCCGTCATGACCGCCCACATCCGGGTGCCCGTGCTCGACCCGGACCGCCCCGCCACCCTCTCCCCGCGCATCCTCACCGGCCTGCTGCGCGACGAGCTCGGCTACGACGGCCTCATCGTCACCGACGGCATGGAGATGGGCGCCGTCGCCGGCACCTACGGCCTCGAACACGGGGTCGTGCTGGCCATCGCGGCCGGCGCCGACGCGATCTGCGTGGGCGGCGGACTCGCCGACGAGGACACCGTGCTGCGGCTCCAGGACGCCCTGGTCACCGCCGTGCGCTCCGGCGAACTGCCCGAGGAGCGGCTCGCCGACGCCGCCGCCCGGGTCAGGTCCCTGGCCGCGTGGACGACCGGCATGCGCCACTCGCCCTCCGCCGCCGGCGACCCGGCGCCGGAGATCGGCCTGACCGCCGCCCGCCGCGCCGTGACCGTCACCCGCGCCGCCGGTCCCGCGCCGGTCACCGCGCCCGTCTACGTCGCCACGTTCAGCCCCGCCCCGAACATCGCGGTCGGCGACGAGACGCCGTGGGGCGTCGGAGCGGAGCTGGAACGGCTGCTCCCGGGCACCGCCACCGGCCACTTCACCGGCCCCGGCGCCGGCACGGAGGCGCTGCGCGCGGCCGGCGGGCGGCGGGTCGTCGCCGTGGTCCGCGACGAGCACCGGCACCCGTGGATGGGGGCGGCCCTGGACACGCTGATCGCGGCCGGCCCGGACACGGTGGTCGTGGAAATGGGCGTCCCCCAGTCCACGCCGCGCGGGGCGGTCCACATCACCACCCACGGGGCGGCACGGGTGTGCGGCGTGGCCGCGGCGGAGGCGGTCCTGGCAGGCTGACCGAACGCCGGAGTGGCTGATTACAGCCCCTCCGGCGTTTGAGGAGCGGGGTCCGGGGCGGAGCCCCGGGGTCGGGACGGGAAGGGGCGGAGGGGGCGAACACCCCCCGGTCATGGGTGGAGCTTCTCGCCCGCCGCCAGCATGGCCACGAACTTCTCGATCCGCGCCGCCCGCGTCTGCGCCCGCTTCGCCTCCTCGATCCGGTGCAGGATCGCGTACCGGTTACGGCTGTCCAGCGCGTCGAAGAACTCACGCGCACCCACGGGCGCCGCGTCCAGCGCGGCGCGCAGATCATCAGGAACGACCGCACTCCGAGGACTGGCGTACGCGGCCTCCCACCGCCCGTCCGCCTTGGCCCTCTCGACCTCCCGCAGCCCGGCCGGCCGCATACGACCCCGCTCGATCAGCTCCAGCGCCTTCCGCCGGTTGACGGCGGACCACCTGCTGCGCGCACGGCGCGGGGTGAACCGCTGGATCCAGTGGGTCTCGTCCAGGCTCCTCTTGTGTCCGTCGATCCAGCCGAAGCACAGCGCGGACTCCAGCGCCGTGGCGTAGTCGACGCCGGGCAGCCCGGACCCCTTCCTCGGGATCTTCAGCCAGAGGCCCTCGGCGTCCCCCTGGTGCTCCTCCAGCCACGCCTCGAAGTCCTCCTGGGTCCCGAAACCCAGCACCGGCCCTGTCGCATCGTCCGTCCCACCAGCCATGCGCCCATGCAAGCCGGGTTCGACGGCCAGGTCAACGGCCGCCCGCCGCCGGGGTGTTGCGGGCGGAACCATGGCGGAGCGTGTCGTTATTGGGCCGAACGGGTGACCATGGGTAAGAATTGGCCGATGCAGACAGCCAGCGCGACAGGGGACGGAGCATGCCGGTGAGCAGCCACGATGTCACCGACGAACAGTGGGAGGGGCTCGCCCAGGTCGTGCCGCTGCGGGGCCGCGACGCGTGGCCGTCCTCGGTCGGCCACCGCGCCATGCCGGAGGCCAGGACGGAGGCGCGGCGCCGCTTCGTCGTCCTGCGGGTGAACGTCTTCGCGGACGCCCGCGAGGTCGCCGAGACCCTGATGTCGGGCATACCCGTCCTCCTCGACCTGACGGGCGCGGAACCGGATGTCGCCAAGCGCGTCCTCGACTTCAGCACGGGCGTCGTCTTCGGCCTCGCCAGCGGCATGCACCGCGTCGACCGCAACGTCTTCCTGCTGACGCCGGAGGGCATGGAGGTCACCGGACTGATGGAGGGCCTGGGGGCGCCGGGCGCGTGACGCTTCACGCGCCCCGCGCGTACGGACGGGCACGCCGTCCGTTCGTAGGAAACGCCCCGTGAAGGAACGGTTCGGCGGCACGGGAAGCGTTTAGCGTCCGGCGCATGACCCCGCCGCCCCCGCCCCAGCCGGTCGCGACCGTACCCCGGCAGTCCGCCGAACCCCCCGCGCACGCGCCCGTGGACGCCGGGCGGGCCCGGCGGCCCACGCTGCCGCGCGTCACCGAGCTGCTGCTCTCCGCCTTCGCCGGGCACCGCGGCAGCACGTTCCGCCTGGGCGACCTCACCCTGCTCGCCGGCCCCAGCGGCACCGGCAAGACCACCGCGCTGCGCGCGTACGAGGCGCTCGCCCGGCTCGGCGGCGGGGCCGAACTGGGCGAGGTGTTCCCGGACCCGTCGGCCTGCGTCCCGGAGCGGGCCCGGCCCGACGCCCAGCGCCGCCGCGGCTTCCGCATCGGCTGCACCGCCGACGGCCCCGAGGGCCCGGTCCGCCTGGAGGTCGCCGTCCAGGCGGAGCCCGAACTGCGCATCGTGGGGGAGCGGTTGTCCGCCGACGGCCTGGTCCTGATGGAGACCGCGCTGCGCGACCCCCGCCGCCGCGCCGTGCAGGCCGCGTGGCACACGGCGGGCGCCACCGCCGTCACCCGCGCGCCCCTCCCCGACGACCGTCTCGGCACGGCGCTGCTGCCGCTGCGCGTGGCCGGCACGACCGCCGGACAGCTCCGGGTGCTGGCCGCCGCCGAGCAGATGCTGGTGGCGCTGCGCTCCGTCTTCCCCTGCGACCCCCGCCCCGAGCGGATGCGCGACCCCGTCCCGGCCGGCACCGGCCGGCTGCTCCCGGACTGCGAGAACCTCGCCGACGTGCTGTGGCGCACCCGCTCCGAGTGCACCCGCCGCCACGCGCTGCTCGTGGACGCGGTACGCGTCGGCTGCGCCGGACCCGTCGACGACCTCCTCGCCGAACCGTGCGCCGGAGGACGCCTGGTGCGCGCCGTGCTCGACCGCGGCGACGGCGTCCGCACCACGCTGCGGCGGCTCGGCGACGGCGAACTGCGCTACACCGCCCTCGCGCTGGTGCTGCTCACCGGCCCCGGCGTACTGGAGGCCGACGTGCCGGGCGAGGTGCCGGACGCCCTGCGATGCCTCACCGTCCTCGCCGACGGCCTGGACCGGGCGCAGGATCCCGCCCAGCGCGCCGCCCTGCTGGCGCTGGCGGCGCGGATGTGCGAGCGGGGGCACATCCGCCTGGTCGGCGCCGTGAGCGACGCCACCTGGGCCGCCGGGGTGCCCGGGGCGACCGTGGTACACCTGAGGCGTGACTGAACCGCGCGACGACGCGTCCCGGCCCGCCGACCTGCCCGCCCTCCAGCGCCGCCTCGCCGACTTCGCCGCCGCGCGGAACTGGCAGCCGTACCACACGCCCAAGAACCTCGTCGCCGCACTCGGTGTGGAGGCCGCCGAACTGCAGGAAATCTTCCAGTGGCTGACGCCGGAGGAGTCCGCCCGGGTGATGGACGACCCGGACACCGCGCACCGAGTCACCGACGAGGTGGCCGACGTGCTCGCCTACCTCCTCCAGTTCTGCGAGGTCCTCGGCGTCGACCCGCTGGCCGCCCTGGCGGACAAGATCGAGCGGAACGAGCACAGGTTCCCGGTGCCGGGGCCGGAGCGGTCCGGTGCTCCGCCCCGCGCCTAGGAGTCACGCCTTCCGTTCTCACGCTCCGTAGTCGAAAACGCGTTCCTATACCAAGTGGTGTCCGCAGATTTCGGACTTCCTCTGGCCTTTTGTCTCACAGAGCTTCACTCTGGGTAGTGAACAGAGCAGTTCAACGGATGCGGACGCGTGGGCAGCGCGTCGGACAGACGGGGGCAGCGCATGGACGCTGTGCGGCTCATCGTGACGAGCAGGAGGGCCCTGGCCGCCGGCGGCGGTGTGCCGGAGCTGCTGACCGAGGTGTGGCAGGCACAGGCCCTGGCCCAGGCGATAGGGAGCCGCCTGGCCCTCGTGGGCCCGCCTCCCCTGCGCGACGAGGCCACAGGGCTGGCCGATCTGGCCGGCCGAGGCTGCGGCGTCCTCGACCGGCCGCCGCCCGGCCCCGACGAGCCGCGCGCGGCCCGGCTCACCGAGCTGGGGGAGACCCGCGCGTGCCTGATGCACCTCGGCGGCCTGCTCGGCGACGTCGGCATCGCCCTGGTCGGCATCGCCTGCGCCGCCGACGACGAGGCGACGTACTGGAGCTGCGTCGAGGCCATCGACGCGGCGGACGAGGCCCGGGACCGCGTCCGGGACATGCTGCGCAAGCTGGCGGAGAGGGAGGCGGCGTTACCCAGGCAGGAGGCCGGCTGACCGCCTGGCCGGCGGCTTTCCCACACGAGCTCGGAACCGGGCGGCGCACCGTCCTGGTCCCGCCCGCTTCCCGCCCGGCCGGAGGCCTTCCCGCGCGAGGTCGGACGCCGGCGGCGCGGTCGCCTCGGTCCCGCCTGTTTCTTGCCTTGCAGGTGGCCTTCCTGCGCGAGGTCGGACGCCGGCGGCGCGGTCGCTTCCGTCCTGCCCGCTTCCCGCCTGGCGGGTGGCCTTCCTGCGCGAGGTCGGACGCCGGCGGCGCGGTCGCTTCCGTCCCGCCCGCTCCCCGCCCGGCCGGAGGCCTTTCTGCACTCCGGCGGCGCGTCGCTTCCGTCCCGCCCGCCCGGGACGGGGCAGAGCACCTGCTGGAGCCGGTCGAGGGCGACCTCGCGGTGCGGTTGCGGCGCGGGCCGGGCCCTCCACCGGCCGGACCGGCCGTTGCTCCGATCGGCTGATCCGGACGAGGAGGCCGTCTCAGGTTGCCGGGCCGTCGCCCGCATCCTCCGCGGCGGACGCCCGGGCCTCCGCCGCGCACCCCCCGCCCGACGCCCCGGGCGCCTCACCCCTCCCGCCGGAGTCCAGAAGCTTCGCGTCCAGCGCGGACAGGTCCGCGTTCAGCGCCGCCATCAGCAGGTCCATCTGCGCCAGCAGACCCGCCTGCGGCACACTGCTCCGCTCGTCCGACATGACGGTCCCCTCGGCCCACGGCCCCGCCCGGGGGCCGACACGGTGACACCCCGGCGTCACAGGGCCGGCGCGGGCGCCGGACGCTCCGGCTCCGAACGAGCCAACGATCTTCCCGTCCCCCGGTCACGACCAGGCCGTACCACCGGCGTGCGACGAGGCATGCCGACGGTCCTCGCGCGCCCCCGCCCCCGGGAGCGTGCAGGATAAGAGGCATGGATCTTCGCATCTTCACCGAGCCCCAGCAGGGGGCCACCTACGACACCTTGCTCACCGTCGCCAAGGCCACCGAGGACCTCGGCTTCGACGCCTTCTTCCGTTCCGACCACTACCTGAGCATGGGATCGGGGGACGGCCTGCCCGGCCCCACCGACGCCTGGATCACCCTCGCCGGACTCGCCCGCGAGACCAAGCGCATCCGCCTCGGCACGCTGATGACGGCCGGCACCTTCCGCCTCCCCGGCGTGCTCGCGATCCAGGTCGCGCAGGTCGACCAGATGTCCGGCGGCCGCGTCGAACTCGGCCTGGGCGCGGGCTGGTTCGAGGAGGAGCACAAGGCGTACGGCATTCCCTTCCCCAAGGAGAGGTTCGCCCGCCTCGAGGAGCAGCTGGAGATCGTCACCGGCTTGTGGGCCACCGAGGTCGGCAAGACCTTCGACTTCCACGGCACCTACTACGACCTCACCAAGTCGCCCGCGCTGCCCAAGCCGGCCCAGTCCAAGGTGCCCGTGCTGATCGGCGGCCACGGCGCCAGGCAGACCCCGCGCCTCGCGGCCCGGTTCGCCGACGAGTTCAACATCCCCTTCGCGTCCGTCGAGGACTCCGCGGCCCAGTTCCAGCGGGTCCGCGACGCCGCCCGTGAGGCCGGCCGCGACCCCGGCGACCTCGTCTACTCCAACGCCCTCGTCGTCTGCGTCGGCCGCGACGACCAGGAGGTGGCGCGCCGGGCCGCCGCGATCGGCCGCGAGGTCGACGAGCTGAAGGCGAACGGTCTGGCGGGCTCCCCGGCCGAGGTGGTCGACAAGATCGGCCGCTACGCCGAGGCCGGCTCCCAGCGGATCTACCTCCAGGTGCTCGACCTGTCCGACCTGGACCACCTGGAGCTGATCTCCTCCCAGGTCCAGTCCCAGCTGTCCTGACCCAACCGTCGGAGCGGGGCCGTCCCACCGGGGGCGGCCCCGCTCCCCGTGCGCGCGAAAAATGCGCGGACCCCCGCGACACCTTCCCTGTACGTTGGGCCGACACCGGAATCCCGGTGACTACCCCCAGCTCAGAAGGTGTCTCGAGGTGTGACTCCGTGTTCCTGACGATCAGTACCACCGGCTCCGCGCAGCGCCCGGCGACCGACCTCGGTTATCTGCTGCACAAGCATCCCGAGAAGGCGCAGGCGTTCTCCACGTCGTACGGAACGGCGCACGTCCTCTACCCCGAGGCGGACGCCGAACGCTGCACGGCGGCGCTGCTGCTGGAGGTGGACGCGGTGGCGCTGGTCCGGCGCGGCAAGGGCAGGGGCCGCGGCGGCGCACCCGACGCCGCTCTCGCCCAGTACGTCAACGACCGCCCGTACGCGGCCTCCTCGCTGCTCGCCGTCGCCCTCGGCTCGGTCTTCTCCAGCGCCATGCGCGGTGTGTGCGCGGCCCGTCCGGAGCTGCCGGACGCCCCGCGGCCGCTGCGCGTCGAGGTGCCCGCGCTGCCCGCGCGCGGCGGCGCCGACCTGGTCCGCCGCCTCTTCGAGCCGCTCGGCTGGACGGTCACCGCCGAACCGGTGCCGCTGGACACCGAGTTCCCGGAGTGGGGCGACTCGCGTTACATACGCCTGGCCCTTCAGGCCGCGGACCTCACCCTCGCCGAGGCGCTGCGCCACCTCTACGTGCTGCTCCCTGTCCTGGACGACGCCAAGCACTACTGGGTCTCCCCGGACGAGGTCGACAAGCTGTTGCGCGTCGGCGACGGCTGGCTGGCCGGCCACCCCGAGCGGGAGCTGATCACCCGCCGCTACCTCTCCCACCGCTGGTCGCTGACCCGGCAGGCGAAGGAGCGGCTGGAGCTGGTCCGGCTGGCCGAGGCGGACGACAGCGAGGTCGAGGACCTCGACAACGCCGTCGCGCCGGAGGCCGAGGAGGAGGAGAAGCCGACCCCGCTGGCCGTGCAGCGCCGCGAGGCGGTCCTCGGCGTGCTGCGCGCGTCGGGCGCCGCGCGGGTGCTCGACCTCGGCTGCGGCCAGGGCCAGTTGGTGCAGGCGCTGCTGAAGGACCCGGCGTTCACCGAGATCGTCGGCGTGGACGTGTCGATGCGGGCGCTCACCATCGCCTCCCGCCGCTTGAAGCTGGACCGCATGGGCGAGCGGCAGGCGTCCCGCGTCACGCTCCTCCAGGGCTCCCTCGCCTACACCGACAGGCGTCTCAAGGGCTACGACGCCGCCGTGCTCAGCGAGGTGATCGAGCACCTCGACCTGCCGCGGCTGCCCGCCCTGGAGTACGCGGTGTTCGGCGCCGCCCGCCCCCGCACGGTGTGCGTGACCACCCCGAACGTCGAGTACAACGTGCGCTGGGAGAGCCTGCCGGCCGGGCACGTCCGGCACGGCGACCACCGCTTCGAATGGACCCGCGAGGAGTTCCGCGGCTGGGCCCGCACCGTCGCCGAACGGCACGGCTACGCCGTGGAGTTCCTGCCCGTCGGGCCGGACGACCCCGAGGTCGGCCCGCCCACCCAGATGGCCGTGTTCCGGCTCGGCACCCCGAAGGAGGCGAAGGCCGCATGACCACCACCGACACGACCACCGCCGCCGCACGCGGCCGTGCCCTGCCGGTCACCGACCTGTCCCTGGTCGTGCTGATCGGCGCCTCCGGCTCGGGCAAGTCCACGTTCGCGCGGCGTCACTTCAAGCCGACGGAGGTCATCTCCTCCGACTTCTGCCGGGGTCTGGTCGCCGACGACGAGAACGACCAGAGCGCCTCCCGTGACGCCTTCGACGTGCTGCACTACATCGCGGGCAAGCGCCTCGCGGCGGGCCGCCGCACCGTCGTCGACGCCACCAGCGTCCAGCAGGACGCCCGCCGGCAGCTGATCGACCTGGCCAGGCAGCACGACGTGCTGCCCATCGCCATCGTGCTGGACGTGCCCGAGGAGGTGTGCGCCGAGCGCAACGCGGCCCGCACCGACCGCGCCGACATGCCCCGCCGGGTCATCCGCCGCCACATCCGCGAACTCCGCCGGGGCCTGCGCCACCTGGAGCGCGAGGGGTTCCGCAAGGTGCATGTGCTGCGCGGCGTGGAGGAGGTCGAGCACGCCACCGTCGTCACCGAGAAGCGTTTCAACGACCTCACCCACCTCACCGGACCCTTCGACGTCATCGGCGACGTCCACGGCTGCTCCTCCGAACTGGAGGCGCTGCTCGGCAAGCTGGGCTACGTCGACGGCGTCCACCCGGAGGGCCGCACCGCCGTGTTCGTCGGCGACCTCGTCGACCGCGGTCCCGACAGCCCCGGCGTGCTGCGCCGTGTGATGGCGATGGTGAAGTCGGGCAACGCCCTGTGCGTGCCCGGCAACCACGAGAACAAGTTCGGCCGTCACCTCAAGGGCCGCAACGTGCAGCTCACCCACGGACTCGCCGAGACCGTCGCGCAGATGGAGGGCGAGAGCGAGGAGTTCCGCGCCGAGGTGCGGGAGTTCGTCGAGGGACTGGTCAGCCACTACGTCCTCGACGGCGGCCGGCTGGTGGTGTGCCACGCCGGTCTGCCCGAGAAGTACCACGGCCGCACCTCCGGCCGGGTCCGCAGCCACGCCCTCTACGGCGAGACCACGGGCGAGACCGACGAGTTCGGGCTGCCCGTGCGCTACCCGTGGGCGGAGGACTACCGCGGCCGGGCCGCCGTCGTCTACGGCCACACGCCCGTCCCCGAGGCGACCTGGCTCAACAACACCATCTGCCTCGACACCGGCGCGGTGTTCGGCGGCAAGCTCACCGCGCTGCGCTGGCCGGAGCGCGAGCTGGTCGACGTACCGGCCGAGCGGGTCTGGTACGAGCCGGTGCGGCCGCTGCGCACCGAGGCGCCCGGCGGGCACGAGGGGCGCCCACTGGACCTGGCGGACGTGCACGGCCGGCGGGTCGTGGAGACCCGGCACATGGGCCGGGTGGCCGTACGGGAGGAGAACGCGGCGGCCGCGCTGGAGGTGATGAGCCGGTTCGCGCTCGACCCGCGGCTGCTGCCGTACCTGCCGCCGACCATGGCGCCCACCGCCACCTCGCGGCTCGACGGTTACCTGGAGCACCCGGTGGAGGCGTTCGCCCGCTACGAGCAGGACGGCGTGGCCCGGGTGGTGTGCGAGGAGAAGCACATGGGGTCGCGGGCGGTCGCCCTGGTGTGCCGTGACGCGGGCGTGGCGGCCCGCCGGTTCGGCGCGGCCGGGGGCGAGACCGGTTCGCTGTACACCCGGACCGGACGGCCGTTCTTCGACGACGCGGACATCACCGAGGAGATCCTCGGCCGGCTGCGCACAGCGGCCGGCGAGGCCGGGCTCTGGGAGGAGCTGGACACGGACTGGCTGCTGCTGGACGCCGAGCTGATGCCGTGGTCGCTGAAGGCGTCCGGGCTGCTGCGCACCCAGTACGCGGCGGTCGGCGCCGCGGCCGGCGCGGTCTTCCCGTCCGCCCTCGCGGCCCTGGAGGGCGCCGCGGCCCGCGGGGTCGACGTGGGCGAGCTGCTGACGAGCCAGCGTGAGCGGGCGGGCGCGGCGGCCGGCTTCACCGACGCGTACCGCCGCTACTGCTGGACCACCGACGGGCTGGAGGGCGTGCGTCTCGCGCCGTTCCAGATCCTCGCCGTCCGGGGCCGCAGCCTGGCCGCGCTGCCGCACGACCGGCAGCTCGCCCTGATCGACCGCATGGTCGAGCACGACCCGACGGGCCTGCTGCAGACCACCCGCCGGCTCTACGTCGACACCGCCGACCCCGAGTCGGTGCGGGCCGGCGTGGACTGGTGGCTGGAGATGACCGGACGCGGCGGCGAGGGCATGGTCGTCAAGCCGGTCGGCGCCCTGGCCCGCGACGGCGCCGGACGCCTGGTGCAGCCGGGCATCAAGTGCCGTGGCCGGGAGTACCTGCGGATCATCTACGGCCCCGACTACACCCGGCCGGAGAACCTGGCGCGGCTGCGGTCCCGCTTCCTCGGCCACAAGCAGTCCCTCGCCCTGCGCGAGTACGCCCTCGGCCTGGAGGCCCTGGACCGCCTCGCCGACGGGGAGCCGCTGTGGCGGGTCCACGAGCCGGTGTTCGCGGTGCTCGCCCTGGAGTCGGAGCCGGTCGACCCGCGCCTGTGAGACGCGCGGGGCGCGGAGGGCCCGTTCCTCCGCGCCCCGTCCGCTTCCCGCGTGCGGCGGGCGGGATTCGGCGAGGGCAGGGGTGAACCCGGGCCGCGGCGGTCAGGATGGAGGCATGACCTACCACGTCGACTCCGAGGCCGGGCGGCTGCGCCGCGTCATCCTGCACCGGCCCGATCTCGAGCTCAAAAGGCTCACCCCGAGCAACAAGGACGCGCTGCTCTTCGACGACGTGCTCTGGGTGCGCCGGGCGCGCGCGGAGCACGACGGCTTCGCGGACGTGCTGCGCGACCGCGGTGTCACCGTCCACCTCTTCGGGGACCTGCTCACCGAGACGCTGGAGCTGCCCGAGGCGCGCGCGCTGGTGCTGGACCGGGTCTTCGACGAGAAGGAGTACGGCCCGCTGGCCACCGACCCCCTGCGCGCCGCGTTCGAGACCCTGCCCGCGCCGGAGCTGGCCGAGGCGCTGATCGGCGGGATGACCAAGCGGGAGTTCCTCGACTCCCACGCCGAGCCGGTCTCCGTGCGCTTCCATGTGATGGAGCTGGACGACTTCCTGCTCCGCCCGCTGCCCAACCACCTCTTCACCCGCGACACCTCCGCCTGGATCTACGACGGCGTCGCCATCAACGCCATGCGGTGGCCGGCCCGGCAGCGCGAGACCGTGCACTTCGAGGCGATCTACCGGCACCACCCGATGTTCCGGGACGGGTCCTTCCGTCTGTGGTCGGAGGGGCAGGCCGACTACCCGTCCACCATCGAGGGCGGGGACGTCCTGGTGATCGGCAACGGCGCGGTGCTGATCGGGATGAGCGAGCGCACCACCCCGCAGGCCGTGGAGATGCTCGCGCACAAGCTGTTCGCGGCCGGCTCGGCGCGCACCATCGTCGCCCTCGACATGCCGAAGAGACGCGCCCTGATGCATCTCGACACCGTGATGACCATGGTCGACGGCGACACCTTCACCCAGTACGCGGGCCTGCCCATGCTCCGCTCGTACACCATCGAGCCGGGCGCCGACGAGAAGGAGCTGAAGGTCACCGACCATCCGCCGGAGCACATGCACCGGGCGATCGCCGCCGCGCTCGGTCTGAGCGAGATCCGGGTGCTGACCGCCACCCAGGACGTGCACGCGGCCGAACGGGAGCAGTGGGACGACGGCTGCAACGTGCTGGCCGTCGAACCGGGCGTGGTCGTCGCCTACGAACGCAACGCCACCACCAACACCCATCTGCGGAAACAGGGCATCGAGGTGATAGAGATCCCCGGCAGCGAGCTGGGCCGGGGCCGGGGCGGGCCGCGCTGCATGAGCTGCCCGGTCGAACGGGACGCCGTGTAGGACGCTGTGGAGAAGGGTGGCGCTGTATAGAATTGCGGTTAGTCGTATAGACTTCCACGGTTCGTGTCCCCCAGTCCTGGAGCGCCCCCATGGCGACAGTCCCGACCCCCCTCGCCGGCCGTCACTTCCTCAAGGAGGTCGACTTCACCGCGGAGGAGTTCCGCGGCCTGCTGGAGCTGGCCGCGGAGCTGAAGGCCGCCAAGCGGGCCGGGACCGAGACGCCGTACCTGCGCGGGAAGAACATCGCGCTGGTCTTCGAGAAGACCTCGACGCGCACCCGCTGCGCCTTCGAGGTCGCCGCCGCCGACCAGGGCGCGTCGACGACCTACCTCGACCCGTCCGGCTCGCAGATGGGCCACAAGGAGTCCGTGAAGGACACCGCGCGGGTGCTCGGCCGGATGTACGACGGGATCGAGTACCGGGGCGACAGCCAGGCCAAGGTCGAGGAGCTGGCCGCCTTCGCGGGCGTGCCCGTCTACAACGGGCTCACCGACGACTGGCACCCCACCCAGATGCTCGCCGACGTGCTCACCATGACCGAGCACAGCGACAAGCCGCTCACCGGGATCGCCTTCGCCTACCTCGGCGACGCCCGTTTCAACATGGGCAACTCCTACCTGGTCACCGCGGCCCTGCTGGGCATGGACGTCCGCATCGTCGCCCCCAAGACGTACTGGCCCGCGCAGGACGTGATCGACCGCGCCCGGGAGCTGGCCGCGGCGAGCGGGGCCAGGATCACGCTCACCGAGGAGATCGCCGAGGGGGTGGCGGGCGCCGACTTCGTCGCCACCGACGTCTGGGTGTCCATGGGGGAGCCCAAGGAGGTCTGGGGCGAGCGGATCGCCGCCCTCGCGCCCTACGCGGTGACCATGGACGTGCTGCGCGCCACCGGCAACCCGGACGTCGGCTTCCTGCACTGCCTGCCGGCCTTCCACGACCTGGGCACCGCGGTCGGGCGGGACGTGTACGAGGCGCACGGCCTCACGTCGCTGGAGGTGACCGACGAGGTGTTCGAGTCGGCGCACTCGCTGGTCTTCGACGAGGCCGAGAACCGTATGCACACCATCAAGGCGGTCCTGGTCGCCACCCTCGGCTGAGGGGCCGGGTCAGACCGGGCGCCGCTGGCCCGGCAGCCGGAACCACACCGCCTTGCCGGACTCGGTGGGGCGGTGCCCGCACGACGAGCTGAGCGAGCGGATCAACAGCAGTCCGCGCCCGTGCTCCTGCCACGGGTCGGGCAGCTCGAGGTGGGGCCGGGTGAGGTCACGGGGCGGCTCAGGGTCGGCGTCGTGCACCTCCACCTGGAAGCCGGTCGGCAGCAGCCGCAGGACCAGCTCGATCGGGGTGGCGCCGGAGGTGTGCTCCACGGCGTTCGCCACCAGCTCCGCCGTCAGCAGCTCCGCCGTGTCGCAGTCGGCGGAGTGATCCCGTTCGGCGAGCGCCGTGCGCACCAGGGCACGCGCGACGGGCACGGCCGCGGTCGTGTGCGGCAGTGCGACGCGCCAGGAGGTCGGGATGGCGGGGGGTTCGTGCACAGTGGTTCCGTTCATGGAGCGGGCGCTCCCGTGTTCGAGTGCCCATGGTACGGCGCGCCTCACCCGGCCCCGCCCCCGGGACCGGGTGACACCGGGGCCCTGCCGGGCGCGCCGTCCGGGGCGCTGCGCCCCGGCAACCGCGGCCTACCCGCCCGGCGGCCCCGCCTCGCGCGCCCGCCCCCACCGTTACCGGGGTGTCGATGTTCCGTGACGCGCGTGACGGCGCCCGAACGGCGTATTGCGTACTCGTGACGACAGTCACCAACCGGTGATAACTTCGAGTGGCAGACCTCACTGAGCCGCGCAGTGCCCGCCCGAGGAGGCCGCCCTCATGAGTCCTTTCACCGGCTCCGCCACCCGCACCGCGCGCTGGGAGCATCTGCGCGTCGAGCTCGCCGACGGCGTCGCCCACGTCACCCTCGCCCGCCCCGACAAGCTGAACGCGCTCACCTTCGGCGCCTACGCCGACCTGCGCGACCTGCTCGCCGAGCTGTCCCGGGAGCGGGCCGTCCGCGCCCTGGTGCTGGGCGGCGAGGGCCGCGGCTTCTGCTCCGGCGGCGACGTGGACGAGATCATCGGCGCCACCCTCTCCATGGACACCGCCCAGCTCCTCGACTTCAACCGGATGACCGGCCAGGTCGTCCGCGCGGTGCGGGAGTGCCCGTTCCCGGTGATCGCCGCGGTGCACGGGGTGGCCGCGGGCGCCGGCGCGGTCCTCGCGCTGGCCGCGGACTTCCGGGTCGCCGACCCCACCGCCCGCTTCGCCTTCCTGTTCACCCGGGTCGGCCTGTCCGGCGGCGACATGGGCGCCGCCTACCTGCTGCCCCGGGTCGTCGGCCTCGGCCACGCCACCCGGCTGCTGATGCTGGGCGAGCCGGTGCGCGCCCCGGAGGCCGAGCGGATCGGGCTGATCAGCGCGCTCGCCGACGAGGGCGGCGCGGACACGGCGGCCCGCGAATTGGCCCGCCGCCTCGCCGACGGCCCCGCCCTCGCCCACGCCCAGACCAAGGCCCTGCTCACGGCCGAACTGGACATGCCGCTCGCGGCGTCGGTCGAACTGGACGCCTCCACCCAGGCCCTCCTGATGACCGGCGAGGACTACGCCGAGTTCCACGCGGCCTTCACGGAGAAGCGCGCTCCGAAATGGAGGGGACGATGACCCCCTCAGGGGCGCGGGGAACTGCGCGACCAGCCCCCACGGCGCCGCACCTGAGCGTGGCCGTCGTGGGCGGAGGCCCCGGCGGCCTCTACGCCGCCGCCCTCCTCAAACGCCTGGACCCGTCCAGGAACATCACCGTGTGGGAACGCAACGCCCCCCACGACACCTTCGGCTTCGGCGTCGTCCTCTCCGACGAAACCCTCGGCGGCATCGAACACGCCGACCCCGAGGTCTACACCGCCCTCAAGGCCGAATTCGTCCGCTGGGACGACATCGACATCGTCCACAGAAACACCCGCCACACCTCCGGAGGACACGGCTTCGCCGCCCTCGGCCGCCGTCGCCTCCTGGAGATCCTCCACCACCGCTGCCGCTCCCTGGGAGTGGAACTCCGCTTCCGCGCGGAGGCCCCCGACCCGGCCCGCCTCGCGGAGACCCACGACCTGGTCATCGCCGCCGACGGCGTGCACAGCACCACCCGCACCGCCTTCGCGGACGTGTTCCGCCCGCACATCACCGCGCACCGCTGCCGCTACATCTGGCTGGCCGCCGACTTCCCCTTCGACGCCTTCCGCTTCGAGATCGCCGAGACCGAGCACGGCGTGATGCAGCTGCACGGCTACCCGTTCTCCGCCGACGCCTCCACCGTGATCGTGGAGATGCGCGAAGAGGTGTGGCGGGCCGCCGGGTTCGACGAGCTCGACGAGGCCGAGTCCCTCGAGCGCTGCGCCAAGATCTTCGCGGACGCGCTCGGCGGACGCCCCCTGCGCTCCAACAACTCCGCCTGGACCACCTTCCGCACGGTCGTCAACGAGCGCTGGTCGCACGGCAACGTCGTGCTGCTCGGCGACGCCGCCCACACCGCCCACTTCTCCATCGGCTCCGGCACCAAGCTCGCCGTGGAGGACGCCCTCGCCCTCGCCGCCTGCCTGAGCGAGCAGCCCACGCTCACCGACGCCCTCGACGCCTACGAGACGGAACGGCGGCCCGTCGTCGCCTCCACCCAGCGCGCGGCCCGCGCCAGCCTGGAGTGGTTCGAGAACCTCGCCCTGTACCTGCGCCAGCCGCCGCGCCAGTTCGCCTTCAACCTGCTCACCCGCAGCCGCCGCGTCACCCACGACAACCTGCGGCTGCGCGACGCCCGCTTCACCGAGGCGGTGGAGCGCGGCTTCGGCTGCCCGCCCGGCACACCGCCGATGTTCACCCCGTTCCGGCTGCGCGGACTCACCCTGCGCAACCGGGTCGTCGTCTCACCGATGGACATGTACTCGGCGGCCGACGGCCTGCCCGGCGACTTCCACCTCGTCCACCTCGGCGCCCGCGCGCTGGGCGGCGCCGGGCTGGTGATGACGGAGATGGTCTGCGTCAGCCCGGAGGGCCGCATCACCCCCGGCTGCGCGGGGCTGTGGAGCGGACGGCAGGCGGAGGCGTGGCGGCGGATCACCGACTTCGTGCACACCCGCGCGCCGGGCACGGCCATCGGCGTGCAGCTCGGCCACAGCGGCCGCAAGGGCTCGACCAAGCTGATGTGGGAGGGCATGGACGAGCCCCTCGACGAGGGCAACTGGCCCCTGGTCGCCGCGTCCCCGCTGCCGTACCGGCCGGGGAGCCGGACCCCCCGCGAGCTGTCCCGCGCGCAGCTCACCGATCTGCGCGAGCAGTTCACGGCAGCCGCGGTGCGGGCCGCGCGGGCCGGGTTCGACCTGCTCGAACTGCACTGCGCGCACGGCTACCTGCTCTCCGGCTTCCTGTCCCCGCTGACCAACCGGCGCACCGACGCCTACGGCGGCTCGCTGGAGAAGCGGCTGCGCTTCCCGCTGGAGGTGTTCGACGCGGTGCGGGCGGTGTGGCCGGAGGACCGGCCGATGACCGTGCGGATCTCCGCGACCGACTGGGCGGAGGGCGGCACCACGGCACAGGACGCGGTCGCGATCGCCCGTGCCTTCGCCGACCACGGTGCCGACGCGATCGACGTGTCCACCGGGCAGGTGGTGGCCGACGAGGAACCGGAGTTCGGCCGCTCGTACCAGACGCCGTTCGCCGACCGGGTGCGCAACGAGGCTCGCGTCCCGGTGATCGCGGTCGGCGCGATCTCCTCCTGGGACGACGTCAACTCCCTGATCCTGGCCGGGCGTACGGATCTGTGCGCGCTGGCCCGCCCGCATCTGTACGACCCGCACTGGACGCTGCACGCGGCCGCCGAGCAGGGCTACGAGGGTCCGGGCGTCGTCTGGCCGCCGCAGTACCGCGCGGGCAGCCGCCCGCCCCGCACCGGCCGCACCGACGCCCCCAAGCCCCGGCTCACCCTGTCCGACCTGCCGCTCGCGGAGACACCGGCGCCCGGCGCGTGACCCCGCCGGACCCTCCTCAGTCCGCTTCGGAATCCGCCGAGGGGCTCGCGAACTCCGCCCCCGCGTCCCGCAGCCGCTCGTGCAGGGCCCGGAAGACGGACGCCGAGCGGGTGCCGGGCCAGTCCGCCGGCAGCAGCCCGGCGGGCAGGCCCGGGTCGGTGTAGGGCAGGTGGCGCCAGTCGTCCAGGGCCAGGAGGTAGTCGCGGTACGCCTCCTCGGGCGGGGTGTCCGCGCGCTGCTCCCAGGCGCGCAGCACCGGCGCGTGCCGTTCCAGGAACGCCCGGTGCCGCTCCGCGATCGCCTTCAGGTCCCACCAGCGGGCCACCGCCTCCGCCGTGGCCGTGAACCCGAGGTGCTCGCCGCGGAACAGGTCGACGTACGCGTCCAGCCGCAGCCGCTCCAGGGTGTGCCGGGTCTCCTCGTACAGCCGGGCCGGGGCGATCCACACGCCGGGCGCCGCCGTGCCGAAGCCGAGACCGGCCAGCCGGGAGCGCAGCAGATGCCGCTTCTGCCGCTCCGACTCCGGGACCGAGAACACCGCGAGCACCCAGCCCTCGTCGCCGGGCGGCGCGGTGGCGTAGATGCGCCGGTCACCGTCCTCCAGCAACTGGCGTGCTTCCGGGGACAGTTCGTAGCCGGCCGCGCCCTGGGCGGTGCGGGCCGGGAGCAGCAGTCCGCGGCGCTTGAGCCGGGACACCGAGGAACGCACGGACGGGGCGTCCACGCCGACCGCGCCCAGCAGGCGGATCAACTCCGCGACGGGCACCGGGCCCGGCACGAACCGGCCGTAGGCGCCGTAGAGCGTGACGATGAGAGACCGTGGAGCATGCTGGTCGGACACGTTGATCATCTTAGGTCGTGTCCGCCGGCCCGCTGCCCCGGCATCAGCCCTGGTCGTCTCCGGTGCCGGCGCCGGTGCGCAGCCGGAACCGCTGGAGCTTGCCGGTGGCCGTGCGCGGCAGCGTGTCCAGGAAGACGATCTCGCGCGGGCACTTGTACGGCGCCAGCTCCGTCTTCACGAAGGCCCGCAGCGCCTCCGCGTCGCGCTCCGCGCCCTCCTTGAGGACCGTGTACGCCACCACGACCTGGCCGCGCGCCTCGTCGGGACGCCCGACCACCGCCGCCTCCACCACGTCCGGATGGCGCAGCAGGGCGTCCTCGACCTCGGGGCCCGCGATGTTGTACCCGGCCGAGATGATCATGTCGTCGGCGCGGGCCACGTACCGGAAGTAGCCGTCGGGGTCGCGGACGTAGGTGTCGCCGGTGACGTTCCAGCCGTCCCGCACGTAGTCCCGCTGGCGCGGGTCGGCCAGGTAGCGGCAGCCGACGGGGCCGCGCACGGCGAGCAGTCCGGGCTGCCCGTCGGGCACCGGGACGCCGTCCGCGTCCTGCACGCGCGCCTCCCAGCCCGGCACCGGGACGCCGGTGGCGCCGGGGCGGACGGCGTCGTCCGCGGCGGAGATGAAGATGTGCAGCAGCTCGGTGGCGCCGATGCCGTTGATGATGCGCAGCCCGGTGCGGTCGTGCCAGGCCTGCCAGGTCGCGGCGGGCAGGTTCTCGCCCGCCGAGACGCAGCGGCGCAGGCTGGAGAGGTCGTGTCCTTCCGCCTCCGCCAGCATCGCCCGGTAGGCGGTGGGCGCGGTGAACAGCACCGACACCCGGTGCTCCTCGACCGCCGCCAACAGCTGGGAGGGGTGCGCCTGTTCGAGCAGCAGGGCGCTCGCGCCCGCGCGCAGCGGGAACACCACCAGACCGCCGAGGCCGAAGGTGAAGCCCAGCGGGGGGCTGCCCGCGAACACGTCGTCGGCGACCGGCTTGAGGATGTGCCGGGAGAAGGTGTCGGCGATGGCCAGGACGTCCCGGTGGAAGTGCGCACAGCCCTTCGGCTTCCCGGTCGTGCCGGAGGTGAAGGCGATCAGGGCGACGTCGTCGGCGGCGGTCGGCACCGCGTCGAACGCCCCGTCGGGCGCGGGACGGTGCAGCAGGTCGTCACGGGAGCCGCCGCCGAAGGTGGCGATGCGCAGGTCCGGGACCTCGGCCTTCACGAGGTCGTCGAGGGAGCGCACGTCGCACAGGGCGTGCCGGACCTCGGCGAGCGCGCAGACGGTGGCCAGCTCGTGCGGCCGCTGCTGGGCCAGCACGGTGACGGCGACCGCGCCCGCCTTCAGCACGGCCAGCCAGCAGGCGGCCAGCCAGGGAGTGGTGGGCCCGCGCAGCAGCACCCGGTTGCCGGGCACCACGCCGAGGTCCGTGGTGAGCAGATGGGCCAGCCGGTCCACCCGGGCGCGCAGCTCGCCGTACGTCCAGACCCCGCCGTCGGGCGTGCGGAACGCGGGCCGGTCGCCGGGCCGGCCGTGCAGCAGTTCGGCGGCGCAGTTCAGCCGCTCGGGGTAGCGCAGCTCCGGCAGGTCGAAGCGGAGTTCGGGCCACTCGTCCGGCGGCGGGAGATGGTCACGGGCGAAGGTGTCGACGTGCGCGGTGAACCGTGGACTCATGTCGATGCGCCCCCTTGGCGTGGTGGGCTCGCATCAGGAGCGTATCGTGTTGGTGACGGCAGTCAACGGTTCGCGATAACCTCGGGATGGCCCACCGGCGAGGGAAGGGACCGGCGATGACCGCATTCTCGCTCGAACCGGCACAACTCGCCTGGTGCGCGGAGCTGCGCGCCCTGGCCGCCGAACGGCTCGGACCGCTCGCCGAGAAGGGCGAGCCGGGCCGCGTCAACCGCGCCCTCGTCGCCGAGTTGGGCGCCCTCGGACTCCTCTCCCGGCTCTTCGCCTCCGGTGCGCTGGACCTGTGCCTGATGCGCGAGTCGCTCGCCCAGGCGTGTACGGAGGCGGAGACCGCCCTCGCCCTCCAGGGCCTCGGCGCCCACCCCGTGCACGCCCACGGCACCTCCGCACAGAGGGACCACTGGCTCCCCCGGGTGAGTGACGGGACGGCCGTCGCGGCCTTCGCCCTGTCCGAACCGGGCGCAGGATCCGACGCGGCCGCGCTGTCCCTGGGCGCGGAGCGCGACGGCCCGGACGGGTGGCGGCTGACCGGCGAGAAGTGCTGGATCTCCAACGCCCCCGACGCCGACCTCTACACCGTCTTCGCCCGCACCACCCCCGGCGCCGGCGCGCGCGGCGTGACCGCCTTCCTGGTGCCCGCCGACCGGCCCGGCCTCACCGGCAGCCGCCTCGACATGATCGCCCCGCACGCCGTCGGGACCCTGCGCTTCGACGGCGTGCCGGTCACCGGCGCCGACGTCCTCGGCGAACCCGACGCCGGCTTCCGGGTCGCCATGGACACCCTCAACCTGTTCCGCCCCAGCGTCGGCGCCTTCGCCGTCGGCATGGCCCAGGCCGCCCTCGACGCGACCGTCGCCCACACCGCCCGGCGCGCCGCGTTCGGCGGCCGGCTGGGGGACCTCCAGGCCGTCGCCCACCAGGTCGCCGAGATGTCCGTCCGCACGGAGGCGGCCCGCCTGATGGTCTACGCGGCGGCCACCGCGTACGACGAGGGCGCGCGGGATGTGCCCCGTCGCTCCGCGATGGCGAAGCTGCTGGCCACCGAGACCGCCCAGTACGTCGTCGACACCGCCGTCCAGCTGCACGGGGCGCGCGCCCTGTGCCGGGGCCATCTGCTCGAACACCTCTACCGAGAGGTCCGCGCGCCCCGCATCTACGAGGGGGCGAGCGAGGTCCAGCGCGGCATCATCGCCAAGGAGCTGTACAAGACCCTGGAGGCCCGGTGACCGCCGAGCGCGTCAACCCGTCCGACCTGTCCCCGCCCGCCGGCTTCTCGCACGCCGTCGTCGCCACCGGCTCCCGCGTGGTGTTCCTGGCCGGGCAGACCGCCCTCGACGGCGACGGGAAGGTCGTCGGCGACACGCTCCCCGAGCAGTTCACCCGCGCCCTCACCAACCTCCTCACCGCCCTCCGCGCCGCCGGGGGCGCCCCCGCCGACCTGGCCCGCGTCACCGTCTACGCCACCGACGTCGCCGCGTACCGCGAGCATGCGCGCGAACTCGGGCGGATCTGGCGAAGCTTGGCGGGGCGGGACTATCCGGCGATGGCGGTCGTGGAGGTGGTCCGGCTGTGGGACGAGGAGGCGATGGTCGAACTCGACGGATGCGCGGTACTGCCGTGAGCCGCCGGGCGCAGCCCGCCCGCTCCTCCTAGCCTGGAGCGATGCCGGAGATCGAGTTGAGCGCGGGGACCGTCGCGTACGAGGACACGGGCGGCGAGGGGCCGGTGGTCGTGCTTCTGCACGGTCTGCTGCACGACGCCTCCGTCTGGCGCCACGTCGTCGCCGAACTGCGCACCGACCACCGTCTCGTCGCGCCGACCCTCCCGTACGGGGCGCACCGCACGCCGATGACCCGGCCGCCCACGCCGGACCTGGTCAACGAGCTGGTCGCCGAGTTCCTCGACCGGCTGGACCTCAGGGATGTCACCCTCGTCGAGAGCGACTGCGGCCGCGCCCAGACGGTCGCCGCCCGGCACCCCGAACGGCTGGCCCGGCTGGTGCTGATCTCCTGCGAGGCCTTCGACAACTACCCGCCGGGTCTTCCCGGCAGGATGATCGGCCTCGCGTGCCGTGTGCCGGGCGGTGTTCCGCTGCTGGTCCGCGTGCTGGGCCGGAAGCCGTTGCGCCGGCTTCCGGTCGGCTTCGGCGCCCTCACGAAGCGGCCGTTGCCCGACGAGCTGGTCGATCGCTGGCTTCGCCCGCTGCGGACGGACCCCGCGATCCGCCGGGACTTCCGCCACTACAACACGCACGTTCGGCGTACGGAACTCCTCGAGGCGGCTCAGGGGTTGCGGCGCTTCGACCGCCCCGCGCTGGTCGTCTGGGCGACGGAGGATCTGATGATGCCGCGCGAGCACGGCCGCATGCTGGCGGAGTTGCTGCCGCAAGGGCGGTTGGTGGAGCTGAGGAACACGCGAACGCTGATCGCGGAGGACCGCCCGCAACGGCTGGCGTCGCTGCTGCGGTGGTTCGTGGCGCAGGGCTGACCGGACCGCCTGGCTCGCCACGGCCGGGCGCACCGTGGTGCGGGGGCAGCGCCGACGAGCGTCCGCGGTCCGGTGGGGGCTGATCGCGCAGTTCCCCGCGCCCCTTCAGGGGCGCGGGGAACTGCGCGCACGGTCACCTCAGCGCAGGGTGCGCAGCCGGCAGGGCGGACGGCGACCCGGTCGGTCGAGGCGCGGCCGTCTGCCGATGGGCCGCGACCGCGACCGCGGCAGCGAGGGGGGCGCGGTCAGGCGGCGACTGACAGGCCCTGCGTCGGCAGCCGGTGCGGGGCGATGACGCGACCGTCAGGTCGCAACTCACCCGTGTCGTCGAAGACGATCGCGCCGTCGCACAGCAGGGTCCAGCCCTGCTCCGGGTGGGCGGCCACCACGTGCGGGGCGGGGGAGTCGGTCTGCCGGCAGGACGTCCGGTGGGCACACATGGCGCACCTCCACATCGGTGGAACGAGCCGAACACGTCGTACCCCACGACCATGCGCCGCCCGCACCGCCCGCTGGAACGGCCCGGTGGGAAACGTGACAGTCCCCGGACACGGCAGGGACGGTTCCCCGACGGCCGATGCGGCTCCGCCACCGAAGGGTGACGCTGAGTGGCCGCGCCCCCGTGCGGCGGGTACTGCTGGAGGTCCCCCTTCCGCTCACCTCGGAGGTCCCCCTCATGCCCGTACGCCCCCTCCTCGGCACGGCGTCCTGCGCCGCGCTGCTGCTGCTCGGCGCCGCCGCGGCGGCCCCCTCGGCGGCGGCCGCGCCGTCCGACCCCGCGGAGTACGTCACCGTCGACCCGGAGGGCCGGATCGCCGCCGACGGCACCGTCACCCTCACCGGCACCTACCGCTGTGACGCCGGCACCGGACCGGTCTACGTCAGCTCCTCGGTCAACCAGAGCACGCCCCACGTCAACTACGGCATCGGCGGCTCCGTCGCGGTGTGCGACGGAGCGGAGCACCGCTGGCAGAACAGCGGCAAGGCCCCGCGGAACGCCCTGACAGCGGGCCCGACCAAGGTGGAGGCCACGCTGCTGGAGCTGCGCGGCAGCGGCATCCTGATCGTCCCCGTCCCGCACGCGGCCGGCCACCACGACGTCACCCTCGTCGACGGCTGACCCGCGGCCCGGCCCCGGTACCGGTAGTCCCTACGCCGCCGAGCCCGGCCAGTCCAGCAGCCGGGCTCCGATGACCGCCGTCTGCAGCATGTAACGGTGCGCCGGGTCACCGGGGTCGGCGCCGGTCAGCCGGTGGATCCGCTCCAGCCGGTACGTCAGCGCCCGCACGCTCAGCGACAGCCGCCGGGCCGCCTCGGCGGCGACACATCCCGAGTCGAAGTAGGCGGTGAGCGTGTCCAGCAGCGGCCCGGCCCCGCCGCGCGCCTCGGTCAGCGGGCCCAGGGTGTTGTGCACCAGGTCGGCCATGGCCTGCCGGTCACGGGCCAGCACCGGGTAGACCAGCAGGTCGGAGGCGCGCAGCACCGGGTCGTCCAGGTCCAGCCGCTCGGCGATCTCCAGCGCGTTCAGCGCCTCCTCGTACGACTGGACCACCCCGCCCGGCCCCGGCTGCGGACGTCCGACGGCCACTTGGCCGCCGTCCGTGGCGGCGTGCGCCTGCTTGGCGAAGTGGGTGAGCACGTCCTGTTGGTGTCCGGGCGCGATGCACAGCAGCCGTCCGTCCTTGGTGGTGAGCAGGATGCTGCGGTCGCCGAACCGGGCGATCAGGGCGCGCTCCACCTGACGGGGCACCGGGTCGCCCTCCTCGTAGGCGACGGGGCCCCGGGCGACGGCGACGGCGTGCTCGTGGGACAGCCGCAGCCCGAACCGTTCGGCGCGCTCGGCCAGCCGGCCCAGGTCGCTGCGCCCGTAGAGCAGGTCGTCGATGAACTCACGCCGCGCTGCCTCCTCCTGACGGACCGCCAGCCGTTGTGCCCGCTCGTACCCTTCGGCGAACGCGTCCACCACCTGCTGCACGGCCGCGAGCGCGCCGTCGGCCGCGTCCGTGCCCCGGGTCGGCCACGCTCCGCGGGCGGCGGCGAGGTGGGCGATGACGAGGGAGCGCAGTCCGAAGCCGGCCTCCGCGGCCTGTTCGCCGAGGGCGCGGCGGGACGCGAGCTCGTCGCGGGTGAGGCGCCTGCCCGTGGCGGCGACCTCGGTCAGTATCCGGGTGTAGCCCTCCAGATACTGCTCCGGAATCTTTCGTTCCGACACGTCGTCCCCTCGACTCCCTGACGCGGTCCTGATGCGTTCATGGCGGCTCACCGGCATGCAGACCCTAGTGAACTTTGCCGGAATCCGGCAATGCGCGGTGCGGGGCGGGCCGTGCAGCATGGCTCGCGGGGAGCACTGCGGAGGTTCCGGTGCCGGACACCGGCAGGCGTCCGGCACCGGAACCGGAGGGGAGCAGTGCCGCCCGACGGCATCGGCCGTCGCACGCGACGACGGGATCCGACGTCACCGCCTCGCCCGGCGCGAGGCCCCCACCGCTTTGAGGCCCTCGCCCGCGAGACGCCGCACACATCCGACTTCTGCCCGTAAGCCAGCCCAGAAGGACGTGTCCCATGGATGCCGCCACCGTGGGCATCGCCGTACTCGTCGGCGCCGCCCTGTTGCTCGTGCTCATCGGTCTGCTGCTCGTCACCAAACTGTTCCGCAAGGTGGAACAGGGCAAGGCGCTGATCGTCTCCAAGCTCCGCAAGGTCGACGTGACCTTCACCGGCTCGGTCGTGCTGCCCGTGCTGCACAAGGCCGAGGTGATGGACATCTCGGTGAAGACCATCGAGATCACCCGCGCCGGCAAGGAAGGACTGATCTGCCGGGACAACATCCGCGCGGACATCCGCATCACGTTCTTCGTCAAGGTCAGCAAGACCGTCGAGGACGTCATCAAGGTCGCCCAGGCCGTCGGCACCGCCCGCGCCAGCGACCGCGACACGCTCCAGGAGCTGTTCCACGCCAAGTTCTCCGAGGCGCTGAAGACCGTCGGCAAGCAGCTGGACTTCACCGACCTCTACACCAAGCGCGAGGAACTGCGGTACCGCATCATCGAGGTCATCGGCGTCGACCTGAACGGCTACCACCTCGAGGACGCCGCGATCGACTACCTGGAGCAGACGCCGCTCACCCAGCTCGACCCCGGCAACGTCCTCGACGCCCAGGGCATCCGCAAGATCACCGAGCTGACCGCGGTGGAGCACGTCCGCACCAACGAGGCGCAGCGCAACGAGGAGAAGGAGATCACCCGACAGGACGTCGACGCACGCGAGGCGATCCTGGAGCTCCAGCGCCGGCAGGCCGACGCGGAGATCAAGCAGAGGCGGGAGATCGAGACCGTGCGGGCCCGCGAGGAGGCGGAGACCGCGCGGGTGGTCGAGGAGGAGCGGCTGCGGGCGCAGAGCGCCTTCCTGCGCACCGAGGAACAGCTCGGGGTGCAGCGGGAGAACCAGGCCCGCGAGGTCGCCGTCGCCGCCAAGAACCGCGAGCGGGTCATCGCGGTGGAGAGCGAGCGCATCGAGAAGGACCGCCTGCTGGAGGTCATCGCCCGGGAGCGGGAGACCTCGTTGACCCGCATCGCCGCCGACAAGGAGGTCGAGGCGGAGAAGCGGGAGATCGCCGAGGTCGTCCGCGAGCGCGTCGCGGTGGACCGTACGGTCGCCGAGCAGGAGGAGTCCATCAAGAAGCTGCGGGCCGTCGAGGAGGCGGAGCGCCGGCGTCAGGCCGTGATCATCGCGGCGGAGGCCGAGGCGCAGGAGAAGCTGGTCAAGGACATCAAGGCCGCCGAGGCCGCCGAACAGGCCGCCGCGCACCGCGCCGCCGAGGAACTCACCCTCGCCGAGGCCCGGTTGAAGACGGCCGACCTGGACGCCAAGGCCAAGCTGCGCCTCGCGGAGGGCGTCCAGGCGGAGTCCGCGGCCGAGGGTCTCGCCGCCGTCCAGGTGCGCGACAAGGAGGCCGAGGTCATCGAGAAGGCCGGCCGCGCCGAGGCCGGGGCCACCGAGGCCCGGCTGCGCGCGGAGGCCGAGGGCGCCCGCGCCAAGGCGGTCGCCGAGGCGGAGGCCATCTCCGGCAGGCTGCGCGCCGAGGCGGCCGGCCTCACCGAGAAGGCCGCGGCGATGGCCGCGCTCGACGAGGCGTCCCGCGGTCACGAGGAGTACCGCCTGCGCCTTGAGGCCGAGAAGGACGTCCGGCTGGCCGGACTGGACGTGCAGCGGCAGGTCGCGGAGGCGCAGGCCACCGTGCTCGCCACGGGCCTGGAGAACGCGGACATCCACATCGTCGGCGGGGACTCGGTGTTCTTCGACCGCCTGGTGTCGTCCATCTCGCTCGGCAAGGGCGTGGACGGCTTCATGAAGCACTCCGAGACCGCGCAGGCCCTCGCCGGGCCCTGGCTGGACGGATCCGCGAGCTTCACCGACGACCTGAGCCGGATGCTCGGCTCCGTCTCCACCTCCGACGTGCGGAACCTCACGGTGTCCGCGCTGCTGACGAAGCTGATGAGGCAGGGCGGCGAGAACACCGGGCAGGTCAAGCAACTGCTCGACAAGGCGGGTGAGTTGGGTCTGGCGGACACTCCGCTGGCCGTGCTGAACGGCCGCACCAGGGCCTGACCACCACCCGGCCGGGAGCCGCCGCACAGGGGACGGCGGCTCCCGGCCGGCTCCCTTCCGAGAGGCAGCCATGACCACCGGCACCCACGAGCCCATCCACGACGGCGCCCGCCCCGGCGCCGCCCCGGACGCGTCCGCCGCGGACACGGCTCCGCGGCGGCCCGGCGCGGCGGTCGACGGCGGCGCCTACCAGGTGCTGCGCGACCGCCTCACCGACCGCGCCCGTGAACTCGCCCGCCGCGCCGAGGCGCTGAACCGGCGCCGGGCCGAGGAGTTCGGCGCGCCCGAGCTGCGCCTCACCGGCACCGAGCGGCTGCGCACCGGGCGCACCGCCGTGCCCCGCGACGTCGTCGCCGTCGGCGACGTGCTGCTCTTCGGCTACGAGACCCGCCCCCGCCCGGAGCGGGACACCACCGTGGGCGACGTCCTCGCCGCACACGACCGCGACCTGAACCGGCTGCCCGAGGACGCCGTGCCCGGCCTGCTCGACGACCCCGCGTTCCAGCGGGAGTTCGCCGCCCTGCACCGCTACTACCGGCAGGCCCGCCTGCTGCGGCTGCGCCGCGTCGAGGGCACGCTGCTCGCCGTCTTCCAGACCGGCGAGAAGCCCGGCGACATCCGCGTCCTGCGCTGGACGGTCTCCGAGGACGGCCAGGCCGCCTTCCTCGACGCCCGCGGCGAACGCGACCACGCGCGCGTCCCGCCCGCCGGCCTCACGTGGACGCCCGCCACCCGCGAGGACCACGTCCTCGGCCGCCACCCGCACGTCTCCGTGGGGGGCGAGGTGTTCGTCGACACCCTCGGCGGCACCCTCACCGTCAAGGCGGAGAACGACACCGGCACGCCCGACGGCATCCACAGCGAACCCGTCGACGAGCCTCTGCAGTCCCTCGCCGACGCCGACATCGCCCATGCCCGCGTCGGCCCGCTGATCCTGCTGCGGATCCTCCCCTACAAGGAGACCGCACACCGCCATCTGGTCATCAACACCCTCACCCGCACCGTCGTCCGCCTCGACGGCATCGGCCAGGGCTGCCGCCGGCTGCCCGAGGACCAGGGCATCGTCTTCCCCGGCGGCTACTGCCTCGCCGCAGGCAGCCACAAGACCTACGACCTCGACACCGAGGGCATGGAGTTCGAGCGGGAGGTGCGCTCCCCGTACGGCGAGGACGTGCTCTACGCCTTCCACGCGCCCGCGCGCGGACGCGCCCTGCTGCTCTCCTACAACCAGATCCGCGAGGCCGTAGCCACCCCGATGGCCTGCCACGGCTGGGCCCTCTTCGACGACGGGCGCCTCACCCTGCTGCGCCCCGAGGGCGACGAACCCGCCCGCGTGCACCCCGTGCGGCAGTGGGACACGCCGTACCTGTCCGACGCCCGCGCCGCCGCGCGGCCCGTGGGGGAGGGGCCGCTGGCCCGGGTGGGCAACGCCGACCTGGTGCGCGGCGTCTCCGACTGCCTGTCGCTGGCCCGCGCCGCCGCCGAGACCGCCCCCACCGCCGAGATCTACGCGACCCTCGCCGCCGCCTGCGTGCGCGCCCTGGACACCCACCACTGGCTGGGCGACCCCGAGGTCGGCGACCTGCGCACCCCGCTGGAGGAGGTGCGCGCCACCGCCGCGCAGGTGCTCGCCGAGTTCGAGACGGTCACCGACCTCACCCGCCGGGCGGCCGGGGCGCTCGACGAGGCCGCCGAACGGATCGCCGCCGTGGTGCGCCGGCTGCGAGGCGAACAGCCCCGCGAGGCCGCCGCCTGGGTGCGCGGCCTCACCGAACTCCGCCAGGCCCAGGGCCACCTGCTGACCCTGAAGGAGATGCGGTACGCGGACCACGCGCGCATCGACGCGCTCGCCGCCGAGGCCGAGAGCGACCTCGCGTCCTTCGGGCAGCGCGCCGTAGCGTTCCTGAGCCGCGAGGACGCCTTCGCCGCCCACCACACCGGCCTGGAGAGGCTGCACGCCGCCATCGAGGCGGTCACCACCACCGCCCAGGCCGCCCCGCTCACCGCCCGGCTCGACGAACTCGCCGACGGGCTGCGCACGGTGACCGAGGTGGTCGCCGGGCTCGACATCGCCGACGCCACCGTCCGCACCGGCGTCCTGGAGCGCGTCGCCGACGCCCTCGGCGGCGTCAACCGCGCCCGCGCCACCCTCGACGCCCGGTGCCGGGCCCTGCGCGACCGGGAGGCGCGCGCCGGGCTCGCCGCCGAGCTGACCCTGCTCGGCCAGACCGTCACCGGCGCCCTCGCCGCGGCCGGCGACCCGGACGCCTGCGACGACCAGCTCGCCCGCGTCCTCGCCCAGCTCGAGGAACTGGAGTCCAGGTACGCGGAGTTCGACGACGTCCTCGGCGAACTCGCCGACCGGCGCACCGACATCTACGACGCGTTCTCCGCCCGCAAGCAGAGCCTCACCGACGCCCGCGCCCGGCGCGCCGGACAGCTCGCGTCCGCCGCCGAGCGGGTGCTGGAGACGGTCGCCCGCCGCAGCGTCGGGCTCGCCGACGCCGACGCGGTGAGCACCTACTTCGCCTCCGACCCGCTGGTCGCCAAGGTCCGCCGCAGCGCCGACGAGCTGCGCTCCCTCGGCGACCGGGTGCGCGCCGAGGAGCTCGACGGCAAGCTGCGCTCCGCCCGCGAGGAGGCCGCCCGCGCCCTGCGCGACCGCACCGACCTCTACGCCGACGGCGGCCGCGCCATCCGTCTGGGCGCCCACCGCTTCGCCGTCTCCACCCAGCCCTTCGACCTCACCGTCGTCCCGCACGACGACGGCCTCGCCCTCGCCCTCACCGGCACCGACTACCGCGCCCCCGTCACCGACCCCGCCCTGCTCGCCGACCGCCCGCTGTGGGACCGGCGCCTGCCGTCCGAGTCGCCGCGGGTCGCCCGTGCCGAACACCTCGCCGCTCGGCTGCTGCACGAGCACGGCCCGGACGCGCTCGCCGGGGCCGACGACCTCCCCGCCCTGGTCCGCACGGCCGCCGAGGAGGCGTACGACGAGGGCTACGAGCGGGGTGTGCACGACCACGACGCCACCGCGATCCTCACCGCCCTGCTCCCGCTGTCCGACGGCGCCGGCACCCTGCGCCACGCCTCCGCGGCCCGCGCCCACGCCCTGCTGTTCTGGGCGCACGGCACGACGGAGCAGGAGCGCGCCGAGTGGACGACCCGCTCCCGTTCGCTGGCCCGGGTCCGGGACGCCTTCGGGGCGCCGCCCGCGCTGGACGCGCTGCGGGACGAACTCGCCCGCGCGGTGGGGGAGTGGGACCCGGACGCGCCGGTCCGCCCGGAGGCGTGCGCCGCGTACCTCTTCGACGAACTCACCACCGGCCCCGAGGGGTTCGTGATCAGCGCCCGTGCGCGCTCCCTGCTCGACACCTTCCGCCGCACGGTCGCCGGTGAGGGGTACGACGAGGACCTCACGGCCCTCGGCGACCTGGGCGCGCGCAGGCAGCTCGTCGAGGCGTGGCTCACCGCGTACACGCGGGCGTCCGGGGAGGAGGCGGACCCCGGGGACCTCGCGGAGGCCGCGGCCGCCGAGCTGTGCCCGGACGTGCCCCGCCACGCGTCGGACGCGCCCCTCAGCGTCACCGTCGAGGGCCTGGTCTCCACGCACCCGCGCGTCACCGACCGCCGGCTCACCCTCCGCCTGGACGAGTTCCTCGCCCGCACCGGGGAGTTCCGGGCGCGCGAGGCGCCCGCCTTCCGCGCCTTCCAGCGGCGCCGCGCGGCCCTTGTCACCGTCGAGCGGACCCGGCTGCGCCTGGACGACCACCGGCCGCGGGTGCCGGCGTCGTTCGTCCGCAACCGGCTGGTCGACGAGGTGTACCTGCCGCTGATCGGCGACAGCCTCGCCAAGCAGCTCGGCACCACGGGCGAGTCCGCCCGCACCGGCGCCGGCGGTCTGCTGCTGCTCCTGTCCCCGCCCGGCTACGGCAAGACGACCCTGGTGGAGTACGTCGCCCACCGCCTCGGCCTGGTGCTGGTGCGGATCAGCGGCCCCGCGCTCGGCCACGGCGTCACCTCGCTCGACCCGGCCGAGGCCCCGGACGCCACCGCCCGCCAGGAGATCGAGAAGATCAACTTCGCGCTGGCGGCGGGCAGCAACACCCTGCTGTACCTGGACGACATCCAGCACACCTCGCCCGGACTGCTCCAGAAGTTCATTCCGCTGTGCGACGCCACCCGCCGGGTGGAGGGCGTGTGGCAGGGCGAACCGCGCACCTACGACCTGCGCGGCAAGCGGTTCGCGGTGTGCATGGCCGGCAACCCCTACACCGAGTCCGGCGAGGTCTTCCGCATCCCCGACATGCTCGCCAACCGGGCCGACGTGTGGAACCTCGGGGACGTCCTCACCGGCAAGGAGGAGGTCTTCGCGCTCAGCTTCGTCGAGAACGCGCTCACCGCGAACCCGGTGCTGGCGCCGCTCGCCGGACGCGACCGCGCCGACCTGGACCTGCTGATCCGGCTCGCCTCGGACGACCCGACGGCCCGCCCGGACCGCCTGCTCCACCCGTACGCGCCGACCGAACTCGACCGCGTGCTGGCGGTGTTGCGGCATCTGCTCACCGCCCGTCGTACGGTCCTCGCGGTCAACGCGGCCTACATCGCGTCCGCGGCCCGCTCCGACCACGCCCGCACCGAGCCGCCGTTCCTGCTCCAGGGCTCGTACCGCAACATGAACAAGATCGCGCAGCGGATCCAGCCCGTGATGAACGACGCGGAGCTGTCCGCCGTCGTCGAGGACCACTACACGGCCGAGGCCCAGACCCTCACCACCGGCGCCGAGGCGAACCTGCTGAAGCTCGCCGAGCTGCGGGGCACGCTCACATTGGAACAGGCGTCCCGCTGGGCGGAGGTGAAGGCGGCTCACGTCCGCACGCTCACCCTGGGCGGTCCCGACGACGACGCCCTCGCCCGCGCGGTGTCCGCCCTCGCCCTGCTCGGCGACCGCATCGCGGCGGTCGAGTCGGCGATCACCCGCGCGGCCGGCTCCCGGCGCCTTCTCACGCCCCCGCCCCGGCAGGGGGACGACGGCTGAACGGGGCAGGCCGAGGACACCGAGCCGGATCACGCGAGGCGTGACCCGGCATCGGTTTCACGCCATCAACTTGACGTGAACATGGCCTATCTGGAGTTTATCTACGCGCGGAGCTGGTTCGGCGAAATCAGTATTCGGGTCATTACGGAAGACTTTCCGACCGGTAGTTACCGAGCGGTATTCGGCCCTGCTACAACCCATGTTGCTCCCTCAACTACCGTCGCGAGTTTCGTCGTGAAGGGCGGATACACGTGTCAACGCGCTCCCTGGGAACAACTCTCGCCACCCTCGTCCTGGGTGTGGCGACCGTACTCGGCCTCGCCCAGCCCGCCACCGCCGCCGGCCACAACTACGTGGCGCTCGGCGACTCCTACTCCTCCGGCGTGGGCGCCGGCAGCTACACCTCCGAGAGCGGTGACTGCAAGCGCAGCACCGCCGCCTACCCCCAGCTCTGGAAGAACGCCAACGCCCCCGCGTCGTTCAGGTTCGTCGCCTGCTCGGGCGCGACGACGACGAGTGTGTCCTCCACCCAGCTGGGCGCACTGTCCTCCTCCACGACCCTCGTGAGCGTCACCGCGGGCGGCAACGACGTCGGCTTCGCGGACGTCATGCAGACCTGCGTGCTGCAGAGCGAGGCCACCTGCGTCTCCCGGGTCGACACCGCCGTCTCGCAGATGCAGAACACCCTCCCGGGCAAGCTCGACTCGCTGTACTCCGGCATCCGGTCCCGCTCCCCGCAGGCACGCGTGGTCGTCCTCGGCTACCCGCGTTTCTACAAGCTGTCGGGCAGCTGCATCGCGGGCCTGAGCGAGACCGAGCGCTCCGCGATCAACAACGCCGGTGACGTGCTGAACGGGGTGATCGCCAAGCGGGCCGCCAACGCCGGCTTCGCCTACTCCAGCGTGGTGGACGAGTTCACCGGACACGAACTCTGCTCGGGCGACGCCTGGCTGCACAGCGTCACCTTCCCGATCGGCAACTCCTACCACCCGAAGGCCGTCGGCCAGTCGGGCGGCTACCTGCCCGCCTTCCGCTCGGCGGTCTGACGGGACGTCACCGGCGCACGCAGGCGGCAGCATTCCGCTTTGTCCTCTGGCGGACGCGCGTAGACCACGGGCATCATCGGTCTGCTCCGCCTGCACAGCCGTCCCCCACGCACCCTGGCCCCGACAGCAGGAAGGCCCCCACATGAAGACCCTCAAGGCGCCGAAGCTCCGCTCCGTCCTGACCGCCCTCGCCCTCGTCGTCGCCCCGGGCGCCGCCGTGGTGGGCACCGCCGGCGAGGCGTTCGCCGTCACCAAGATCAGCCATGCCACCGCGACGTCCATGTTCCGCGAGGTCGGCATCACCTGGTCGTCGTCCGGAGGCTGCTCCGACCGCTATGTCTCCACCTGCACGTCCTTCGACCAGCTCAACCTGGCCACGGCCCAGGGCGCCCAGACCCTGAAGCGGGCCACCGGCTGCGCCCTGAACATCACGGGCGGCACCGAGACCGGGCACGCCTCCGGCACGTACTCGCACTGGAACGGCTACAAGCTCGACTTCTCCAAGACCACCTGCGTCGGGAACTACATCAAGAACACCTTCACCTACATCGGCGTGCGCGGCGACGGAGCCCCGCAGTGGCGGTCCGGCTCCGGCAACGTCTACGCCGACGAGGGCAACCACTGGGACGTCACGTACTACAACTGCGGCGGCTGCTGACCTCGCGTCGGAGGTCTCAGCCGGACCTCCGGTCCCCGTACTCCGGCAGGGCGGCCAGCGCCGCCAGCTCCTCCGGGGTGCGGGGACCGGCGTCCGTGCCGCCGGCCGGCCCCCGCGCCCGCAGGAACAGCCCGGCCGCCACGCCCCACGGCAGCCTGAGCCCCGCCGCCGTGAGAAGGTCCCGGCGGGACAGCATCTGCGGGGCCGGGCCGGTGTGGGCGCCCGCCGGGGTGAGCAGCGCCGCGTCGTCGGCCCAGCGCAGGGCGAGATCCACGTCGTGCGTGGCCATCACCACCGTCGTGCCGCTCGCCCGCAGACCGTCGAGGGTGGCCAGCAGCCGTTCCTGGCCGTCGGGATCGAGACCCGCCGTCGGCTCGTCCAGGATCAGCACCCGCGGCCGCATCGCGACCGCGCCCGCGATCGCCGTCCGCTTGCGCTGCCCGTACGACAGCAGATGGGTGGGCCGGTCGGCGAGCGCGGCGATGTCCAGCGCCTCCAGCGCCTCCGCGACCCGCGCGCGCACTTCCGCGTCGGGCAGCCCGAGGTTCAGCGGCCCGAACGACACGTCCTGCCCCACGGACGCGGCGAACAACTGGTCGTCCGGGTCCTGCACCACCAGCTGCACGGTGGTGCGCAGCACCGTCAGACCCTTCCGGTCGTGCCGCACCGCACGGCCCGACAGCAGCAACTCCCCGCCGTGGGGCCGCAGTCCGCCGCTCAGCAGCCGCATCAGCGTGGTCTTGCCGCTGCCGTTGCGGCCCAGCAGCGCCAGCGCCCGTCCCTCGCGCACCTCGAAGTCGAGCCCGGTGAACACCGGCGGCCCGTCCTCGTACGCGAACGACACGTCCCGCAGTGCCACCAGCACGGATCCGCTCACGACAGGGGCCTTTCCAGTACGAAGGTGAGGGCGGCCAGCGCCGCCAGGAGCGCGCCGCTCGCGGCCGTGAACCGGGCGGACACCCGGGCCTCGGGCACCAGCACGCGCAGGGCGCCGTCGTAGCCGCGGCCCGCGAGCCCGGTCTGCAGCCGCGCCGCCCGGTCGAAGGACCGGACGAACGCGGTCGCGCCGAGCCCGCCGAGCGAACGCCAGGCCGCCGCACGGGTGGTGTGCCCGAGCCGCGCCGCCTGCGCCCGGTGCACCCGGCGCACCGAGTCCAGCAGCAGAAAGCTCATCCGGTACGTCACCAGCGCCACGTCCACGAGCGGCGCGGGCACCCCGGCGCGCACCAGCCGCGGCAGCAGGTCCGACATCGGTGTGGTGAACGCGAACAGCAGCACGCCCAGCGAGGCCGCCGAGGTGCGCAGCAGCAACTCCCCGGCACGCAGCGGTCCGTCCTCGGCCGGCGACACGAAACCGCCGGGTCCGCCCACCCGCACCAGCAGGGTCAGCGCCCCGGTGACGCAGAACCCCAGCGGCACCCGGTACGCCCGCCACAGCCGCCCGGCCGGCACCCCCGCCGGGCCGAGCAGCAGCACCAGCGCGGTGACCAGCACCAGCGCGGCGCCCGGCCACGGGGGCAGCGAGACCGCGAGGACGGTGAGGCCGAGGCCGAGGACGGCCTTGTCCACGGGATGTCGGCGGCGCCAGCGGCTGCTGTGCGCCGCCGCGTCGATCGGCAGCACGGATCCGTCAGTCCCGTCCGCCGTCGGCGCCGGTGCGTGCCCCCGCGTCCGTGTCCCCCGCGACGGACCGCTCACGGGCCCGCGCCTCGCCCTGCCGGCGCCCGCGCCGCAGCCCGAAGTAGTACGCCAGGACGCCCGCGCCGATCGCGGCCTGGAGGGCGAACAGCGCCGACTCGACCTCCCCGGACGGCGGTTCGTACAGCGGCGAGAACCACGGCTCGTAGTCCGGGTCGATCTCGGTGATCGCGGTCTCCGCCTCGCCGTCCGCCCCGGTGAACGGCTCCTCCTTGTGGTCGCCGAGCCCGAGCGCCAGCGGGATCACGGCGAGGGCCGCGACGAGCAGCAGGAGCAGGGTGTTGATCCTCGCGTTGCGCCTCACCGGGCCACCGCCCCGGCCGACTCGGCCCGCTTGCCGCCGGCCGCCGAGGTGACCAGCACCCCGAGCCGGGTCAGCTCGCCCTTGCTGGACTGCACCAGCAGACGCATCACCAGCACGGTCAGCAGCCCCTCGCTGACCGCGAGCGGAATCTGCGTGACGGCGAAGATGGAGCCGAACTTCCCCAGCGCGCCCAGGAATCCGCTGCCCGGGTCGGGGAACGCCAGCGCCAGCTGGACGCTGGTCACGCAGTACGTCGACAGGTCGGCGACGAACGCGCCGCAGAACACCGCGCCCATCAGCGGCACGCCGTACCGGCGCAGCAGCCGGTAGACGCCGTACCCCGCCCAGGGGCCGACGACCGCCAGGGAGAAGACGTTGGCGCCGAGCGTGGTGAGCCCGCCGTGGGCGAGCAGCAGCGCCTGGAACAGCAGGGTGATGGTCCCGAGCACCGCCATGACCGGCGGCCGGAACAGGATCGCGCCCAGCCCGGTGCCGGTGGGGTGGGAGCAACTCCCGGTCACCGAGGGCAGTTTCAGCGCGGACAGGACGAAGGTGAACGCTCCCGACGCGCCCAGCAGCAGCGTGCTCTCGGGATGTTCTCTGACGTCACGGACGAGCGACCGGGCTCCGTGGACGACGAAGGGCGCGGATACGACGCCCCAGGCGACCGCGTGCGCCGGAGGCAGGAAACCCTCGGCAATGTGCATGGCTCAGCACACCCTCTCCAGCACCTCGTGGATGGTTGACGCGCCTTGGCCGGTCTCCTGGCTGACGGGTACCACCGCCCGTGCTCCGCCTTCCCGGGTCCCGAAGAACCCAGTGGCTGCCCGTGAGGGCCGGAGCCGGACTTCCCGATCACAGTGGCGAGGGCCGCACCGGTATCGCACCGATTTCCCGTCACCAAGGCGTGGTGACAGTAGTCCCCGTCGCGGTCCGGTGACAAGCGGCGACGGGGGCGCGCGGAGGGCGCCCGGCGGCTCGGGACCCGGCGCACACCTGCGCGTTCGGGCAGCCCGGCGACCGGGGTGACTGGGGGGCCGCCGTCCTGGGCAAGGTCTTCCTGCAACTAATATGCAAGAGCGATTTTCCAGCAACAGGGATGTGAGGTTCGATGACGACCCGACGACGCATACGGGGCGCCGCCGCCGTGCTGGCGACGGCCGCGGCGGTCGCCGCCTGCTCGGCACCGGGCTCCGGCGGCGCGGACGGCGCGGCGGCCGGCGAGTCCGTGGTGATCGGCGTCTCCACCGAGCCCGACACCCTCAGCCCGCTCCTCGGCTACGGCAAGGACGGCAACTCCAAGCTCTTCGACGGCCTCCTCGCCCGCACCGCCGACATGACCCTCGAACCCGCCCTGGCCACGGCACTTCCGCGGATCACGGACGGCGGACGCACCTACACCTACACCCTGCGCAAGGGCGTCAGGTTCAGCGACGGCAAGCCGCTGACCGCGCGGGACGTCGTCTTCACGTACCGCACGGTGCTCGACGACGACACCAACAACACCGCCAAGAGCGAACTCGCGGCCGTCAAGGACGTCCGGGCGGTGGGCGACGACACGGTCGTCTTCACCCTCCACCACCCCTACGCGCCGTTCGCCGCCCGCACGGTGCTGCCGATCGTCCCCGAGCACGTCGCCGGCGGGCAGGACCCCAACACCGGCCCCTTCAACACCAAGCCGGTCGGCACCGGACCGTACGTCCTCGCCGACTGGCGCAAGGGCGAGAAGCTCACCTTCAAGGCCAACCCGCACTACTGGGGCGGCGCCCCGAAGGTGAAGAAACTCACCATGGCGATCGTCCCCGACGACGACGTCCGCGCCACCCGGCTCCGCTCCGGCGACCTCGACGGCGCGGTCCTCCCGCCCAACCTCGCCGCCACCTTCAAGGGCGACGACGACAAGAAGACGTACCGGGCCACCTCCTACGACGTCCGCGTCGTCACCCTCCCCAGCGGCAACCCCGTCACCGGCGACACCGCGATCCGCCGCGCCCTCGACCTCGCCGTCGACCGGCAGGCCATGGTCGACAAGATCCTCGACGGCGCCGGCCGCCCCGCCTACGGCCCGCTGCCCGTCGACGACCCCTGGTTCGCCGAGGACGTCGAGCGCCCGCGCGACCTCGCCGAGGCCGGCCGCGTCCTCGACGCCGCCGGCTGGACGAAGGGCGAGGACGGCGTCCGCGCCAAGGACGGCCGCCCCGCCCGCTTCACGCTGTACTACCCCTCCGGCGACAAGGTCCGCCAGGACCACGCCCTCGCCTACGCCTCCGACGCCAAGAAGGCCGGCATCGACGTCCGGGTGGAGAGCGCCACCTGGGAGGTCATCGAGCCCCGCATGCACCGGGACGCCGTCCTCGCGGGCTTCGGCAGCACCGGCGACCCCGACTTCGGGCTCTACACGATGCTGCACTCCTCCCTCGCCGGCGACGGCTTCAACAACATGGCCCACTACGACAACCCGGCCGTCGACCGCGCCCTGGAGACCGGCCGCCGCACCCAGGACCCCGAGGCCCGCAAGGCCGCCTACGCCGCCCTCCAGCGCGCCCTCGTCAAGAACCCCGGCTACACCTTCCTCACCCACATCGACCACCTGTACGTGCTCGCCGACCGCTGGAAGGGCCTCACCACCCAGACCGAGCCGCACGAGCACGGCTTCGCCGCCGGACCCTGGTGGAACGTCGAGGACTGGCAGCCCACGCCATGACCCACGCCCCCTGGCGCGCCATGGCACGGCTCACGGCGCGCCGCGCGCTGTACGCCGTGCCGGTGCTCCTCGTCGTCACCTTCGGCGTCTTCGCCGTGGCCGCCGCGTCCCCCTTCGACCCGGTGAAGGCGTACGCGGGCACCGCCGCGCTCGGCGCCGACCAGGAGACCCTGGACCGGCTGCGGGACAACCTCGGCGTGGACCGGCCGTTCACCGCCCGCTGGTGGGACTGGCTGACCTCCGCCCTCGGCGGCGACCTCGGCCTCTCGGCGGTGATGCGCCAGCCGGTGGCCGAGGTCATCGGCGAACGCCTGGTGTGGTCCACGCTGTTGTGCGCCGTCGCGTTCGCCGCGGCCGTGCTGCTCGGCACGGTGCTCGGCGTGCTCGCCGCCCGCCGCCCCGGCTCCCTCGTGGACCGTGCGGTCACCTCCGCCGCGTACGTCCTGGAGGCCGCCCCGGTCTTCTGGATCGCCCTGCTCGCCGTCTGGCTGTTCGCCCTCCAGCTGGACGTCCTCCCGGCGGGCGGCCTCACCGACACCGGCAGCGACCGGGTGACCTTCGGCGGCCTGGTCCAGCACCTGGTGCTCCCCGCCGGCGTCCTCGCCGTCTCCCAACTGCCCTGGTTCACGCTGTACGTCCGTCAGGGCGTCGGCGACGCCCTCGCGGAGGACCCCGTGCGCGGGGCGAGGGCGCGCGGCCTGAGCGAACGCACCGTGCTGCTCGGCCATGCCCTGCGCTCCGGACTGCTGCCGGTGCTCACGCTCATCGGCTCCCGGGTGCCGGAACTCATCACCGGGGCGCTGCTGGTGGAGACCGTCTTCAGCTGGCCCGGCATCGCCTCGGCCACGGTGGAGGCGGCCACGGCGGTCGACTTCCCGCTGCTGGCCGCGCTGACCACCCTCGCCACCGCCGCCGTCCTCGCCGGCAACCTGCTCGCCGACCTGCTCTACGGGCTGATCGACCCGAGGGTGAAGCTGGAGGAGATGTGACGACCGAGGCCGATACCGCCGCCGGCCCGGCGGCTCCCGAGTGGCGAGCGCACGACGCCGCCCGCCGCTCCACGCACGTCCTGCGGCTGCGCGTCTCCGCCGCCCTGGTCGCCGTGACCGTGCTGGCCGTGCTGCTCGTCCCGCCGCTGGTCCAGCTCGACCAGCAGGCCGTCGACCTGGCCGCCAAACTCGAACCGCCCAGCTGGGCGCACCCGTTCGGCACCGACGACGTGGGCCGCGACCTGCTGCTGCGCTGCGTCTACGGACTGCGGGTGTCCCTGCTCGTGGGCGTGGTGGCCGCGCTCACCGCCACGGTGATCGGCACCGCCGTGGGAGCCGCCGCCGGCGCCCTCGGCGGCTGGGCCGACCGTCTGGTCATGCGTCTGGTCGACACCCTGTCGTCCGTCCCGCACCTGCTGCTCGGCATCTTCATCGTGGCCATGTTCCGGCCGGGCGTCTGGCCGGTGGTGATCTCCGTCGCCCTCACGCACTGGCTGTCCACCGCGCGCATCGTCCGCGCGGAGGTGCTGTCGCTGCGGTCCCGGCCGTTCGTCGACGCGGCCGTCTCCGGCGGGGCGAGCCGGTGGCGGGTGACGGTACGCCACCTGCTGCCGGGCGTGCTGCCCCAGGCGGGTCTCGCCGCCGTCCTGATGGTCCCGCACGCCATGTGGCACGAGTCGGCCCTGTCCTTCCTGGGCCTGGGCCTGCCCACCCACACCGCGAGCCTCGGCACGCTCATCCAGGGCGCCCGCGGCTCCCTCCTCGCCGGCCAGTGGTGGCCCACCCTCTTCCCCGGCCTGTTCCTGATCCTCCCCACCCTCGCGGTCGCCGGCCTGGCGGGCGCCTGGCGCGAACGGATCAATCCCCGCCGCCGATCGGAGCTGATGCTGTGACGCCCGCGCCCCTGCTCTCGGTACGCGACCTGTCCGTCCGCTTCCTGCTCCCCGGAGGGCGCCGCGTCGCCGCCGTGTCGGACGCGTCGTTCGACGTCGCGCCGGGGGAGTGCCTCGCCCTCATCGGGGAGAGCGGCTGCGGCAAGTCCGTGCTGGCGTCCGCCCTGCTCGGGCTGCTCCCGGCCAACGCCCGCACCGCCGGCCACGCCCACCTGGGCGATCTCGACCTGCTGACGGCCGGCGAACGCACCCTCGCCCGCACCGTACGCGGCCGCCGTATCGGCCTGGTCCCGCAGTCCCCGGCAGCGCATCTGACCCCGGTGCGGACGATCCGCTCGCACATCGAGGAGACGGTCGCCCGCCTCACCGGCGTCCGCGGCCGCACCGCCCGCCGGAAGGCGGCCGAACAGGCGTCGTCGCGCGCCGAGTTCCCCCTCGACCACCTCGACCGTCACCCGCACGAACTGTCCGGCGGGTTGGCCCAGCGCGCCGCGACCGCCCTCGCGCTGATCGGCGACGCTCCGCTGCTGCTCGCGGACGAACCCACCACCGGCCTGGACCGCGACCTGGTGGACCGCACGGTCGACGAACTGCGCCGGCACGTGGACGACGGTCACGCCCTGCTGATGATCACGCACGACCTGGCCGCCGCCGAGCGCATCGCCGACCGCGTCGCCGTCATGTACGCGGGCCGCATCGTCGAACTCAGCGACGCGGCACCCTTCTTCGGCTCCCCGGGCCCCCGCCACCCCTACAGCCGCGGCCTGCTGGAGGCCCTCCCCGAGCGGTCCTTCACCCCCGTCCCCGGCCTGCCGCCCGAACTGGGCAGCCTCCCCGAGGGCTGCGCCTTCGCCCCCCGCTGCGACCGCGCGACGGACATCTGCCGCGCGCTCCCGTACCTGGAGAACACCGTCGCCTGCCACCACCCGGTACCGGCCCCGGCCGGCACGTCCCACGCGACCCGGACCCCGGAGGACACCCGTGCTTGAGCTGCGCGCCGTCACCGCCGGCTACGACCGCCGCGCCCCCGTCGTCCGCGACGCGCACCTCACGGTCACCCCGGGCGAGGCGGTGGGCCTGCTCGGCCCGAGCGGCTGCGGCAAGTCGACCCTCGCCCGGGTCGCCGCCCTGCTGCACCGCCCGGACGCCGGTGAGGTCGTCCTCGACGGCACGCCCGTCCGCGGCTTCCGGCATCGCGCCCCCCGCGAGCAGCGCACCGCGATCGGCGTGGTCTTCCAGCAGCCGCGCCTCGCCGCCGACCCCCGGCTGCGCCTCGCCGACCTGATCGCGGAACCCCTGCGGGCGACGGGCCGGCGCGCCTCGGCCGCCGACCGCGTGGCGGAGCTGGCCGACACCGTGGGCCTCACCCCGGACCTGCTCGGCCGCCGCCCTCACGAGGTGAGCGACGGCCAGCTGCAACGCGCCTGTCTGGCAAGGGCGTTGGCCCTGAAGCCCCGCTGGCTGGTGTGCGACGAGATGACGGCGATGCTCGACGCGTCGACCACGGCCGCGCTGGTGCGGGCCGTGGAGGACTACCGCGCGTCGACGGGCGCGGGCCTGCTGTCGGTCGGCCACGACCGCGTCCTGCTGAACCGCTGGTGCGACCGTACGGTCCCCTGGGAGGCGGTGGCCGCGGGCTGAGGCCCGGGCGGCCCGGCCCCGCCTCCCGGAGAACCGGTCACCACATCTGGACGTCGCCCGCGAGGTCCCCCTCCTCGAACGAGGCGTCCCCGGACATCTCGTCGGCGGCGGGCGAGCCGAAGGCGCCGGAGAGCATGCTGGTCATCAGTTCCTCGATGTTCAGCTCGGTCGCCCCGGCGGGCGCCTCGGGCTTCTCGCCCTCGCTCACGCGCAGCACCAGCGCGAACTTCTTGACCTTCGCCGTCTCCGCCAGCTTGGCGAGATCGACGGACACCTCGGTCAGCTCGCCGTTCTTCAGCGTGAAGTCGGCGCTGACCTTCTTGTTCGGGGCGTCCGCGAAGTCCTTGGCGGTGGGCAGCTCGTCCCCGATCGGCAGGTCGTTCTGCAGCGGCTTCAGCGCGTCGAACAGCTCGGTCAGCAGCGTGCGGAACGGCGCGGTCGCCTTGATGTGCTCGGTGCCGTCCGAACCGCCGGAGGTGGTGAGGTCGACGTTCTCGGCGACGGCTTTCTTCAGCGCGTCCGTCAGCTTCTTCTGCGTCTTGGCGTCGAGGCTGGGCTCCGCGGACGGCTCCTCGCCACCGAGGCCCTCCGCCCCGGACATGTTCTTGCCGGTCTTCTCCATCTCCTTCTTGGAGAGCTTGATCCACCCGCCTTCGAGGAGCTTCTTGAACGCCCCTGCCTCGGGCGGCAGTTCACTGGCCGGCGGCAGCGGGCTGCCCGACATCTCGCCGAGCGTCGCGGCGTCGACACGGGCGTAGATCCAGTCCCCGACCAGCCGGTACTCGAGAAGGGCGCCGTCCGGACCGCTGAGCTTCATCGCCATCGCGGTGAAGTCCTTCTCCCCGGAGTCCTTGATCGGCTTCTTCGAGTGCATGGAGACGCTGATCGTCCCCTCGCTGAGCAGCTCGGCGATCTCGGCGGGCATCTCCTCGCCCGGCTCCGACTGCTCGGCGTCCAGCGCCTTCAGCGAGGCCGCGTCGGTGTCGAGGTCCAGCTCGAAGGCGAGCGAGCGCTCCTCACCGAGCTTGTCGAAGGCGTTGTCCAGCTTCTGTCCGGCGGACAGGTTCTCCACCGTGCCGCAGGCGGCGGTGCCGGCGAGGACCATGCCGGCGACGGCGGTGGTGGTCAGGGTCTTGCGCAACGCAAAAATGACGATCTCCTTGTCAAGCGACCGGTCCGGTCGTCATGTCAGACGACCGAACAACTCGAACGGTTGTATGGCAAAAGCAAGTTCACCGGGAGAACACGCACGGAAGCGGCCCCCGCCCGACTCACCGCCCCGCAGGCAGGGAAGAACCGGACCATGTCCACTCACACGACGGCCGCCGCAGGAGTCCAGGTCTGCTCCCTCAAACGGGACACCCCGCAGACGATCCCGGCCAACGCCCCCTACACGGTCATCCGGTTCCCCTTCGGATCCGCCGAGTCCAGCGACCGTTTCACCATGCACCAGGTCGACCAGCCCGACGGCTATGTGATCACCGACTGGGACAACGACCCCCGCTCCGGCCTGATATGGCCCAGCGTGGCCGGCTGGGGCACGCTCTACGCGATGATCCAGTGGGAGGCCGGCGGCTACGACGAACTCCGCGACCAGTTCGTCCGCGACCCCCTCGGCCTCACCCCCAACCCCAACGACACCACGGCCACGGAACACCGCCCGCCCAGCCCCGGCATGCAGTGCTGGACCAAGAGCTGGGGGATCTTCGTCGACCCGTCCGTCCCCCTCGCGGTACGCGCCACCCACGACGACAGCGTGGCCCGCAAGATCGTCCTGGCGGAGTTCAAGCTGGTGATCCACGAGGCCGCCTGAACCGCCCCCTGCCAGGGCCGTCCCCGGCCGGGGCTGTCCCGGGCCGGGGTCATCGCGGGCTGACGGTGACCGTGGCGTAGGCGAAGGCCTCGCCCTCCCGGGGCGCGCGGTTCCAGGACCGGGTGGTCAGCTCCGGCAGGATGCCCTCGGCCAGGGCGTGCCGGGGCAGGGAGAGGCCGAACTCGCCTTCCACCGCGGCCAGCAGACGCCGCTCGCGGTCCGCGTCGCCGACCCCGCTCAGCACCCGCTCCGGGTCGAGGGCCGCGGGCACCTCCCCCGAGCGCTCGACGTCCGTGCCGCGCAGCGTGTACGCGTACAGCTCCTCGCCCCGCTCGGCGACCGAGAGGTGGAAGACCCTTGGCATGTCGTCGCGCCCGCGGCATACCCACAGCACCACGGCGCGTCCGCCGCGGGAGGCATCGGCGGCGGGGGAGACGAAGAGGCGCCCGGGCCCCCGTGTCCGCGCGGCCGGATCGAAGCCGAACGCCCACCCTGAGCCCGTCCGGCCCACCGCCACCACGGCCCGGTCCTCCCACGGCTCCTCGCCGTCCCGCCGCTGCCTGACGTCGTGGGGGAACCACCCGGCGGGACGGACGGGCGGGGCGGTCAGGCCCGCACCCTCGTCCTGCCCGACCAGACCCGGCAGCGCCTCCGGCTCCACGCCCTCCACCCACAGACACCGGTACGAGCCGAACGGGGCGTTCCACCGCTGGGACTCCGCCAGCCAGCTCAGCCCCGGCGGGTCCAGGTCCGGCACCCGCTCGGGCGCCGTGCCCGTCCGTCCGGCCCGGGGCGTCGCCAGCAGCTCCCGCCCCCGCTCCCGCGTGACCACCGGCCCGAGAACCGGGTCGGCCAGCAGGCCGAGCGGCGCCAGCAAGGCCGGTGCGGGCGGCGACCAGGAGGGCAGCGCGGCACGGATCACCCGCCACGCGCCGTCCGTGTCACCCCACCGCGCGGCCTCCCGCGCCTCGGCGACGGCCCGCCCGAAGTCACCGTCCGGTGCGTAGCGGTAGGAACCGTCGCGCACCCGGGCGAGTATCGCGTCGGCGGCCGCCTGGATGGCGTCGTCGGTCTCGACGCCCAGCGGGAACCGGTGGGCGCCGAGGTGGGGGCGGCTGTCCCGCGCCCGGGCCAGGGCCAGCACGGGCACCAGCTCGTCCGTGCAGCGCGGATCGGCGACGAGCCCCCCGAAGGTCGCGCCACCGTGCCCGACGCCCTGTGCCAGGACGTCGAGCTGCCCCAGCATCCCCCAGGCCCCCGGCCGCCCGTAGCGCCGTGCGACGGCCAGCAGCTCCCGGGCGGCCTCCCACCTCCCGCTCAGCGCCTCCTCCCGCGCCCGCGCGACGTCGGCGTCCCGGGCGCGGGTGGTGTCGTTGACGAACTCCGGCAGCTGCGCCCGTTCCGCGTGGAAGGACTCGTACCGGCGCTGCATATAGGCACGGAACGACGGATACCGGGTCGGGTACTCACCGCTCCAGCCTTTGTAGACGTACAGCGCCCACTCGCCGTCCTCGTCGGTGTCGCCCGGGTCCAGCAGCGCGTAGGACATGTCGGAGTCGGTCTCCAGCTGCAGCGCGCGCTCCCACATCCCGGCGAGCAGTACCTGCTGCTCGGTCGCCCGCTCGTCCAGGCTCTCCCGGTACATCGGCGTCATGGAGAACGGATCCCCGAACCAGCCGATCTCGTGCGCCGCGCCGAGCTGGTATATCGAGTCGTCCCGCAGAGCCCAGCCGTTGCTCGCCAGGAGGAACCCCCGGTACGACGGCGGCAGCCGGGTCCCCAGGCGCCGCTCGGCGTCGGCCACCTCGCCCTCGGACGCCGGCGGAGCCGCGAGCGCCAGATCGGCGAGGGTCGTCTCCCCCTCCTCCAGCTCCATCGCCTCGTCCTCGCTCGGCACCCACTCGTCCTGCCAACGCCGCAGGAACGTCCCCCAGTCGAACCCGTTGTCGTCCATGCGCCGATGGTGGCAGCCGCCACTGACAACGCTGCTCGTGAGGCCGCAGGGGCCCGTTCGAGGGGCTGGTCAGGCGGGTCACGCAGGGACGACGACCCGTCCGACCCCGGCGGGATCAGCCGACAAGAACGATCTCGTCGGCGCCCGTCTGCGCGTACATGTCGTTGACGATCTTCTGAGCCAGGACACGGTGCCCGGACGGAACCTCGACGCGTGCCCACATCAGGTGAGCCTGCTGGGCCCCGCTGTCCTTGTACCGCCAGGCCCAGTACCGCTTCATGGCCATGCGGTAGCGGCCGTCACCCACCACGCCGGCCGTGTGGTAGGTGGCCTCGTTGTGCTTCGTCCACGGGGTCGTGGCGTTGTCGGGGACGGTGCGCAGAAAGGCGGCCGTCTCCTGGTCGCTGCAGTAGGCCCCGCACAGTTCGCTCCTGATCTCCAGGCGCAGGTCGGGGAGCAGCCCGGCCTCGACGGCGTCGGGCACCGCCGTGCACGTGTACGAGCCAGGGCCGCCGGAGGCGCTCTCACAGTCCATCTGCTTGGGCGCGCGGAAGACGAAATGGACGCCGGACAGCTCCCAGACGTAGGAACGCTCGTCGCCCCGCCAGGTCGCGCCCCGCACCGAACCGGTGGCCCGCCGGTTGTAGTACGCGAGGCGGTTGTCCTGGGCGGGCACGGGCGGCGGCGGGGTGACGGAGCTGAGCGGCCGGTCGACGGCCGGCACGGTGGCGCCCCGGGTCAGAGGCTTCGGATCCCCCTCGCGGGGACGTGTCCCGGCGAGACCGGCCCGGCGGAGCGCCGTGCGGACCAGGATCTGGGCGATGTCGGCCACGCGGTCGGAGGAGGCGAATTCCTCGCTGTAGTCGAACTGGACCACGGCATTGCCGACCCGCACGCCGACCCTGGCCGTCCTCGACGCCTCGACACGGTAGGAGCTGCCGCCCGAACCGCGCCAGACGGACAGGTAGGCCTCGTGGCCGAGGCCGCTGAGATCCCGGTGGAATCCCCAGGCCGGCACATCTTCTTCGAAGTTCGGTGCGCCGGCGCGAAGCTGCCCGTAGCGGGCATGGGCCCACTCGGTTCCGCTGACGCCGATGCCGTCGCCGGCGAGCAGGTCCCAGCTGACGCCGAGGGACACGTTGCGGCTGAACGGCGCCTGCTCTCCCGCCGAGCACGAGGCACCGTCGTCCGCGGCCACCTGGACCGGATCCCGCATCAGCCGGGCCACGTCCGCCGCGTCGAGCAGTGCGCAGGCGGTGGGCAGCGAGCGGACCGGCCCCGGCACCCGCTCGCCGACCACGGCACCGGAGCCCACCACCAGTTGCCCGCCCGAGACCGCGACGGCGAGCGCCGCGGCCAGGGCTCGGCGAACCCGCGCGGGCGCGGTCCGGGACCGCGCGCCCGCCTCGGCCGGCACCCCGAGGGCAAGACGGTTCCGCAGCTCGATGTGCCGGAACCGGTAGACGCCGCCGGCCTGCCGCAGCACCCCGCGGGCATGCGCGTCCTCCAGGAAGGGCAGGAGCCGCCAGGGAAGCCGGCCCGTGGCCCGGAAGTACAGGCGGGCCGTCGTGAACCCGCCCCACGCGGAGGAGCCGAAGGCGAACAGCAGCCAGCACACCGGCGTCGCGACGGCCATCAGCACCCAGTCGCGAACGGTGACGACGTCCCTGCCGCCTCCATTGGACTGCCAGGCGAGCAGCAGCATGGGCGGCAGGTGGAGCACATGCCGCAGCGGTGTCGCGTCGCCGCCCAGCCGCACCGGGGCGAACCAGCCCACGCGGAGCACGCTGCGCCGGTCCGTCCGCAGCAGGGCGGCCGGGCTGTCCGCCCTGGCCGGATCGGCGTCGCGCCACACATGCCTGAGGGCCCGGCGCCCGTACCACCACACCACTACGCCGGAGAGCCACAGGCAGAGAAACACCGGGCCGTCCCAGCGGACGACGGCCGTCACCGTGGCGCCGATCGTGAGGGCGGCCAGAACGGCCAGCCCTCGATCCCGCCACGGGACGAACGCTCCCCGGACGTCCCCCCGCCGGGGCCTGTGCAGCCTGCGCGGCGGCACATGACGCCCGGCGGCCGGCGCGGCTGCCTGCGCCAGGAAGGCCAGCCCGCAGAGCATCGCGTAGGCCCCGGCCATGGACGGCAGCGGCAGCCATTGCCGCCACCACGGCAGCCCGAAGGCGAGGCCCGCCACCGACAGCCAGCCGACCAGAAGTGCCGGCGCCATGACGAGCCCGGAGACGAGCCGGGGCACGGCCCGGTCCAGTCGCCACCAGGCGAAGTCCTGTTCGTTCTCCGCCTTCATCTGCGCGGCGAGGAAACCGATCCAGGCGCGCGCCTGCTGCGGTGACCAGCCGCCGTGCGCGGCCTGGATGTCGTACGAGGAGCTGTAGACGGTGTCCAGGAAGGCGTCGTACAGATGGCTTTCGATGTCGGCGCGGGATCTGAACGCATCCGGCGCGAGCAGCTCCGAGGGATCGGCGTCGGCGCGGGCGTACGCGACCCGGGCCAGTCCCACCATCAGCGGGACGGACAGCACCTGTCGAAGCCGCCGTACCTCGGGCGGCGCGGCGGAGCGGCCGGCGATCCGATCCAGGACCGGTGTCCAGCGGGTGGGGGCCGGACCGGGGCTGAGGTACGCCCGTACGGTCGCGTCGCCGAGCGGCCTCAGGCGGATTTCGGTGCGTTCGAAGTCGAGCTGGTCGGAGACATGCCGGCGGTACTCGGGCTCGCGGCCGGCCAGCACGAAGGGCCGGCTGCCGCGCAGGGTCTCGCCGATCTGGCGGAGGGCGGCGGCCCGCCGGTGCTCGGGGAGTTCGTCGAAACCGTCGAGCATCGGCAGGACCCTGCCGGTGAGGAGGAGATGGAAGGCGACCTCCGCCGGGGGGACGTCGCGCACCAGGGTGCACGCCTCCGGGTGCGCGTCGGCGAGCTGTTCCGCCATCCAGAGCAACAGCCCCTGGTCCGGGTCCCAGGAGGCCAGCGACACGATCAACGGCACCGGGTCGCCGGAGCCGCGGGCCCGCCGGTGCAGCAAGGCGTGGGCCAGGCGCAGGACGAGCACGGACTTGCCGGCGCCGGCGCCGCCGAGGACGACCAGGCGACGTGTGGGGAGGGCGGTGTAGTAGTCGGCGATGTCCGGCGGGTCGGGGCGCGCCGACGGGCGTTCCTCCTCGGCGCCGTCCTCAGCCTGCGGCGTCAGGGTCGTCCACGCCACGTCCAGCGGGTACGGATCGTTGAGCCGCCGCAGACGTTCGTCCTCGTCGTAGCGGACGACCAGGCTCTCCGCGAGCGCCTCGGCGACGCGGTCGAGGGTGCGCCGCGTGCGCCAGGCGGCCCGGCGCCGGCGGGCCCATTTCCTGCGCAGCCGGGACCACCGGGACAGCCCGAGGGCGCCCACGAGGAGCAGCCCGCCGCCGACCACCGGACCCGGGTCGAGCCGCGCGGGAAGCGGGAGTTCGGGCCGGGCGAGAAGCAGGACCACCCCGAGCAGACCGACGGCGTACGGCAGGACGGCCTCACCGGGACCGCGGTCGCCGGGAGCGCCGACGCCGTGCCCCGCGTACAGGTCGCCGTCCCCGTGCAGGGAGACGTTCTCGACGACCTGCGCGAAGACGACGTTCCGCTGGGTTCCCCCGGAGATCTCCTGGTGCAGGCCGTCGCCGCCGCTCGCCACGCCCCCGCCCCTCCTCCGTCAGCCCAGGTTGATCGAACCGTGGACGTCGCGGGTGAAGACGACGTTGTGCTGGGTGCCTCCGGAGATCTCCTGGTGCTGGGTGCCGCCGCCGGCCGACGCGCCGGACAGCTGCTCCGCCTCCCGTCGCCACCGGGCGAGGGCCTCGGCGAACGCGGGGTCCTGGCGGGCACGCAGGGCGAGACCCTCCGCCAGCCGGGCGGCTCGCTGCTCGTCGGAGGCGTCGTCGTCCAGGGCCCCCACCAACGCGCCCACCTCCGGTTCGCCGTCGTCCTGCACGGCATCGGGCTGCCGGTCGGGGGACCGCTGCACGAGGGCACGCAGCCGCTCCCAGAGGTTCTGCCCCGCGGCGCCGGCGGTCCCGCTCGCCAGAGCCATGAGAAGGTCCGCCGCCACGGGTTCCACGCGTCTCCCCTTTCGCGTTCCCTCAGGGAATACGACCCTACGCCCCAACCGGGCCTCGGGGCACGCCTGTTGTGCCGGTCAGCGGGGTTGCGAGACCGCGGAGGCCGGCCCTGTGAGCACCGCCCGGACCGTCTTGCCCTGGGGCGGGTAGGGGACGCGGTCCCAGTGGTGGCGTCGGAGTGGCGGTCCGGTGCGGGCTGGGGCCGAGTGCCGCGCTCCGTGCGCTGAGTGAGCGTACGGATGCGACGGGTCGACGGTGCGCCGGGTCTTCCGCGGCGTCGGGCGGGGAGCGCAGGGATGGTGGCGACGGGGGCGGGTCCTCTCGACCCGTGATCGGCCGTCGCCCCGTCGTGACCGCCCGGAACGGAACGGGCCCCGGGCGTCCGTCCGGGGTCCGGTCACCCGCTCCGATCAGGTGACCCACGTCACACCCGGATGCTGTCAGGAACCGGGGCGCCGTCTCGTTCAAGGGGCACGCGAACGAGACAGGAGCATCGCCATGAAGCACCGCATCGTCGTACTCGGTGCCGGATACGCCGGGGCTTTCGCCGCCGGGAACCTGGCCCGCCGGCTCTCCCCCGCGGACACCGAGATCACCGTCGTCAACGCCGCGCCCGAGTTCGTCGAGAGGATGCGGCTCCACCAGCTCGCGGCCGGCCAGGACCTCACGTTCCGCAGGCTCGCCGACGTGTTCGCGGGCACCGGGGTGCGGCTGCGTCTGGCGCGCGTCACCGGCGTCGCCCCCGAGCGCAGGACCGTCTCCGTGACCGGCGAGGACGGCGACGGCGAGCTCGCGTACGACACCCTTCTCTACGCGCTCGGCAGCTCCGTGGCCCACCACGGCGTCCCCGGCGTGGCCGAGCACGCCTTCGACGTGACCGGCCTGTCCTCGGCGCTGCGTCTGCGCGAGCGCCTGGCCGGCCTGGACAGGGGCAGCACCGTGCTGGTCGTCGGCGAGGGGCTGACCGGCATCGAGACCGCCACCGAGTTCGCCGAGTCCCGGCCCGACCTCTCGGTCGCGCTCGCCGCCCGCGGCGAACTGGGCGCCTGGCTCTCCCCGAAGGCCCGCCGGCACCTGCGCCGGGCCTTCGACCGGTTCGGCATCACCGTCCACGAGCACACCGCCGTCGAAGCCGTCGAGCCGACACGGGCGGTCGCCGCCGACGGCACGTCCCTCCCGGCCGATGTGACCGTGTGGTCCGCCGGGTTCGCCGTGCACCCCGTCGCAGCCGCCAGCGGCCTGGAGGTGGCCGAGACCGGTCAGATCGTCGTCGACCGCACCATGCGCTCCCTCTCGCACCCGGACGTCTACGCCGCCGGTGACTGCGCCTACGCGATCGGTGAGAACGGCCGACCGCTGCCGATGTCCTGCGCCTCGGCCGGCCTCACCAACATGCAGGCGACCGCCGCGATCGTCGCGCGCCTGACGGGCGGCGAGGTCCCGGCCACCGAGTTGAAGTACTACGGGAACCACATCAGCCTCGGGCGGCGGGACGCGATCTTCCAGATGGTGGACGGGGACGTCCGGGCGAAGTCCTGGTACCTGGGCGGCAGGACCGCCGCGCGGCTCAAGGCGGGCGTGCTCAAGGGGGCCGGGTGGGGTGTCGCCCACCCGACCTTCGGCATGCCGAAGCGCAGGCGCCGACTGACCACCGTGCCCGACCCGGCCGGTGCGCCCGACCGCGCCGGCGCGAGGACCACCGCCTAGGCTGCCGCACATGGACAGCGCAGCCGTCGAACGCTTCGAGGCCGGCCGGGGCCGGCTGGCCTCGCTCGCGTACCGTCTGCTCGGTTCGGCCGCCGACGCCGAGGACGTCGTGCAGGACACGTTCCTGCGCTGGCAGGCGGCGGACCGCGAACGGATCGAGGTACCGGAGGCGTGGCTGACCAAGGTCGTCACCCATCTCTGCCTCGACCGGCTCCGCTCGGCGCAGGCGCGCCACGAGCGCGCGGCCGGCGCCTGGCTGCCCGAGCCGCTCCTGGAGGGCGACCCGATGCTCGGCCCCGCCGACACCGTCGAGCAGCGCGAATCGGTGTCCCTGGCCGTACTGACCCTCATGGAGCGCCTCTCACCGGTCGAGCGGGCCGTCTACGTGCTGCGCGAGGCCTTCTCGTACAGCCATGCCGAGATCGCCCGGATCCTCGACGTCACCGAGTCCGCGAGCCAGCAGCATGCCCACCGGGCCCGGGTCCGGGTCGCCGCCGAGCGACGCCGCGGCAGCGAGGAGGTGGACCTCGCGTCCGCGCGCCGGGTCGTCGAGGAGTTCCTCGCCGCCGCCACATCGGGGCGCACCGAGCGGCTGGTGGCGCTGCTCACCGACGACGTGACGGCGGTCTCGGACGGTGCGGGGCGGGCCAGGCGGCTGCTGCGGCTCACGACGCGCGAGCGCGTCGCCTCCTACGTACGGGCGGGGTTCAGGCCCACGCCGGTGAAGCGGCGGCTGGCCGGCGGCTCGCCCGTGTTCCACATCGCGGTGCTCAACGGCTCCCCGGCGGTCCTGGCCGTGGTCGACGACCGGGTCGTCGGCACCGTGGTGTTCGACGTCCGGGACGGCAGGGTCGCGTCCCTGTGCGGCATCGCCGCCGCGGACCGGCTCGTGCGTCTGGACGAGGCCTGGCGGCGGCACGGAAGCGACGCACCGGTCGTCGCCGCGTGGTGACTGGCGCCGGCGGGTTCCGGCGGAGGCGAGGGAAGGGGCGGCGGATAGGCGCGGTCGGGGATGGGGGGGAGCCGGCGGTGTGCGGGCGGTTACGGTGGCGGGGGAGGGGGAGTGGGATGACGCCACCCCCCGTCACCACCGAAGCGGACTGCCGTCCGCGCCGCGTGGTGGAGGCGCGTGAAGGGAACGCCCCCCTCGCCTATGCCGGGACAGGGTCTCCCAGCATGTTCAGGGCCTGGCGGGAGAGCAGGCGCTCCGCCGCGTCGTAGCTCCAGCCGCAGTCGACAACGAGCGACCGCCATGCCGACAGCCCGAAGCACAGCCACAGACGGTCCGCCGCACCGTTCACGTCGAGATGCGGAGCCACTGCGCCGATGGAGACCAGGTGCTCCGCGGCTTCGCGAAGCGCCTGGCGGTACTGCGTGACAACGTAGTCCCACACCTCCCGCGCCTTGGCGTCGCTCGTCATGGAGGAGTAGAGCAGGTCGATGGACGGAGCGAAGCGTTCGGTGTTGTCGCGGATGCCATGCGCCAGGCATGCGACCGCCGAGGCAAGGTCCTCGGTCCGGCCCACTTCCTCAAGGATCCCGGTGGTCCGCGAGTCCGCCACATCTGTGGCCAGAAGGGCGTGCAGGAGCTCCGTCTTGGTCCCCACGCTCGCGTACAGCGTCTTGGTCGCGACGCCGGCCGCGCGAGCGATGTGCCCCATCGTCACCTGTGCGTAGCCCTGCGCGATGAAGAGCTCACGCGCGGCCGCCAGGATGTCCTGCCGGGTCTGAGCCGCGCCCCGCTCACGCCGTGGCGATCGGTAACTGCGGGTCGGTGCGGACATGCCTTCACCTTACCCCGAGGTAAGGGCAGGCGTATTCATTGCAGATGCTGTAACTTCAAAATGGGACTTCTCTTCCGGACGGGAAGACCATGCACCATGCACCCCTCAACCCGAAGGTTCCGCACCTATGGACATGAACGCCGGGCGTGACTCACAAGCCGTCGTGGAAACGCGGCTCACCCATGAGACACACAGACTGGCCACCGGGCTGCTCGTGGACGCCGTCGGCCGCCCCTCCGTGCCTCGCCAAGCGCTCGCGCAGTTACGGGACTTCCTCGTGGTGAACCTGCGTCACCACCACGAGACCGAGGACGAGTGGCTGTGGCCGCTCATCCTGACCGCGGCGCCCGAAGTGAAGCGCGCCCTCGACGACCTGAGCGAAGAACACGAACGGTTGGACCTCGCGCTCGACCGCCTCGCCGACATCGGCCTCACCGGCGCTAAAGACCATGACGGCGACCATCTGAACGAAGACGAACGGCACGCACTGCGCGAGGCGGCGGTCGCGGTGCGCGACAGCGTGCGCGACCACCTGGACCACGAGGAACCAGTTCTTTTCCCCGCCCTGCGGGAGCACATCACGCCCGCGCAGTGGGCGGAGTTCGCCCAACGAGTCATCGCCACCACGCCCCCGGTGGCCGGGCATCTGATGATCGGCCTCCTCGACGAGGTGGGCACACCGGCCGAGGTGGAGTCGATATTCGTGAACATGCCGCCGGCGATGAAGTCGCTGCTGCCCGCCCTGCGCGACCAGGCCGCCGCCGACCTGCGCGTGCTGCGAGGTACCGGCTCGTGACGGACACACACCTGACCTGGCCGGACACGGCGTACGAGGCGTTCACGGGCGACCTGACCGTCGCGGTCGCCTACCTCACCCCCGCCGGAGGGGCGGTGGTCACCAGCGTCTCACCGGTCGGGCTCGCGAACCGGGCAGCCAACCAGGTCAGCTTCACCACCTCGCTGGGCTTCCCGAAGAAACTGGAACGCATCCTGAACAACCCCCGCGTCGCCCTCGCCTATCACACGCGCCTGCACGGATTCGCCGCCCACAGTCAGTACGTCCTCGCCCAAGGCAAGGCATCGGTGGACCTTCAGCCCTCAGCACAGCGGCTGGATGAGCTGATGGACGCCACAGAGCCGTTCCTCGGGAAGACCAAGCACGGAAGAGTGTGGGACTGGCTGCTGCGCGAATATCACCGAGAGCGCGTCTTCGTCGACGTCGGCCTGGAACGCATCACCACCTGGCCCCACCTCTCGGCACACGGACCGGCAACCGTGACCGGCCCGTCCTGGCCCCAGCACCCCGTCGAACAGCGACCCCCGAAGAACGGCACGACACCCCGGATACCCGTCTCCACACTCGCCCGGCGGATCGCCGCACTTCCGCATCGTCTGCTGGCGTACGAGGGCGCCGACGGCAGCCCCGTCATCCTCCCAGTGACGGTCACCGGACACGACGAGACCGGGCTGCGCCTCGGCGCACCGCCCGAACTCCTGCCACCAGGCGGACGCCGAGCGGGATTCCTCGCCCACGCGTTCCGGCCGCAGTGCGTCGGTGTGAGCATGCGCACCGTCACCGGCTGGCTGACCGTCGACAACGGAGAGGCGTTGTACGCCCCCCACACATCGGTCGGCATGGCAGCGCCGCCCAGCAGGACGGTCATGACCGTGGCCAACGGCCTGCTGGCCAAACAGGGACTGCGTCGCGCGCGACGCAACGGCACCACCGCACACCTGCACAGCCTCGCGGCCGGCGTCCGCCCCGGCGCGTAGCGCGGAGGCGGCCGGGGGCGTCGCCCGGGATGCGGTAGAGCGGTGTGTCGGGTCAAGCAACGCGACTGGCCCTGCCGCTGCCTCGTCGATCGCGGCCGAAGATTCCGGATATCGCGGGCCTGGTTCAAGTCCAGCTACAGCGGCAGCGCCGAACAGGCCGTCCACGTACGGGACTCCAAGGACGTAACCCGCCCGTCCTTCGCCGTCGGCCGCGAAGGCCGGGGGCGGTTCGTACGGTTCGCGTCGGAGTGCTGAGCGGACTTGAGGGCGTGCGGTCCGCTGGAGAGGCGGACGGCACGCCCTCAGCGCGGCTCCCCCTACTCCCCGAGCGACGCCACCGCCTCCTCGTACCCGCCCGTCGGCGGCGCCGTGTCCGGCCCGTACACCAGATTCAGCACCCCCGTGCCGAACGTCTCCGACTTCAGCAGCTTCAGCGGGATCGAGGGCTCCCCCTCGTCGAAGAGGCGCATGCCCTTGCGCACGGCGATCGGGTGCACAAGGAGCTGCAGCTCGTCCAGCAGCCCGGCGGCGAGGAGCTGCCGGATGATCGAGATCGAGCCGCTCAGCCCGATGTCGCCGCCCGGCTCCCGCTTCAGCGCGGCGGCCACCTCGGCCACGTCGCCCTGCGCCTGCTCGGAGTTGCGCCACTGGAAGTCGAGAGGGCTGCGCGAGAACACGATCTTCCGCATGTCGCCGAGCTGCTTGGCGAAGCCCGCGTCCTCCCCGCCCGCGGTCTCCCGTTCCGGCCAGGCGCCGGCGAAGCTGTCGTACGTCACGCGGCCGAAGAGCATGGTGTCGGCGTTGCTCAGACCCGCGCCCACGGCCGCGCCCATCTCGTCGTTGAAATACGGGAAGTGCCACTGGTCGGGCGCCTCGACGACGCCGTCGAGCGAGATGAACACGCTGGCCACGATCTTGCGGGACATGGGGTCCTCCTGTGCTGTCGGTCCGTGTACTGGTGATGACCGTGGCAGTCCCCGGAACTCATCGCCGGACGGCGCGCGAAGGAATGACTCCGGACGGCCGTCCCGCCCCGCCCGTCCGCCGCCGGCGATCCGTGACGCTGCCCAGCCAGCCCAGCAGGAACCCGGCCGGCACCGTCACCACCCCCGGGATCGTCACGTCCCACAGCCGGAAGTCGTGCCCCGGCAGGATCGACGTCGGCGTGCCCGACACGTACGGCGACACCACGAGCGCGGCCACGCTCACCGCCGTCGCTCCCCACAGGCACCACAGCGCGCCGCGGGCGGTGAACCCGGGCCAGTACAGGGCGTACAGCAGAACCGGCGCGAGGGCGGCGCCGCAGAGGGCGAGCCAGAGCGTGGAGACGACGACCAGGTTCCAGTCGGCGCAGACGACGGCCACGGCCGCGGCGGCCAGCCCGGTCAGCGCGGCCGACCAGCGTGACGCGGTGCCGTCGAGCCGCCCGGCCGGCCGGTCACCGGAAGCGGCCAGCACGTCCCGGCCGAGGGTGATCCCGGCGGCGAGGGTGACGTCCACGACGGCGGCCAGCGCGGTGAGGAAGAGGACGCAGGCGAGCGCCGCGACCAGCAGGCCGCCGCCGTCCAGCGCCCGCCCCAGCAGCAGCGGCGTGAACACCTGCCCCGACGGACCGGCCTCCCGCAGCACCCCGCCGACCAGCGCAGCCGCACCCACACCGACGACGGCGAGAGCCCCGTACAGCAGGACCAGCTCACCGAGCATCCAGCGGCCGACGGTCCGCGCCCCGCGCGGGCTCTTGGTCGCGATGGCCCGGATCAGTACGGCGGGCATGGCGAGCGTGGCCATGGTCATGCCGAAGGTCTGCCCGACCCGGTTCACCGCCCCGACCCACCCGTCACCCGTGTAGCCCCCCGGCCGCAGGAACGCCTCACCCGTCCCCGACCCGAGCGCGGCCGCGTCGAGCAGCCGTCCGAGGTCGCCGCCGAAGCGGTGCAGGACGAGGACGGCGGCGACCACCAGCACGGGCAGCGCGATCGCCGACTTGGCGATCATCACGACACCCGTGCCCCGGATCCCGCCGCTGACGGCCAGCGCGGTCATCGCACACCCGATGACGACGATGCACCCGGTACGGGCCCCGGGCTGCCCGAGCAGCGCGGCGGCCACGTTCCCGACCACCACCAACTGCACGACCAGCAAAGGGAAACAGACCAGCAGCGTCACCACACCCCACGCCACCCGCACGGCGGACCCGCCGCTGCCGCGCGCGTCCAGCAGATCCGGCGCGGTCAGCGAGGCATGCGCCCGCAACGGCTCGACGACGAGCACGAGGAAGAGGAGCACACCGACGAGGCTGCCCAGCATGACGCCGAGCCCGTCGAACCCGGTCGTGGCGACCATGCCCACCAGCACGGTGACGGTCGCGACGGTCGTGGTGTCACCTCCCATCGCGATGCCCTGCTGCCACGACCGCAGCCGCCGGCTGTCGGACCGCACGAGAGCGCGGTCGTCCTCGTCGGCGCCGGTGATGACGCACAGCATCAGGCAGATGACCACGAACACGGAGAACACGGCGAAGACGAGCGACCGTGAGGAGGAGTCGAGCAACGAGGTCACGCCCACCTCCGGTCGTCCGCGTCGTTCGCCGCGCCGACCTGGTCGGCCCGCCGCCCGTACACGACCACCCCGTGCAGCCCGACCCCGAGCGGCACCAGGGCGGCCAACGCCCCGACACTCACGCCCCCGAGGACGGCGGTGCCGTACACCCCAGGCACCAGCGCGGCGCCCGCCACGTACACCAGCCACACGACGGCGATCCGCACGCCGACCCGCAGCCCCACCCCCAGCCGCGCACGCTCCGCTTCGTGAAACTCCACGACAACTCCACTCACTTACGTCGATCACGCCGATACGGGAGGCCGTGGAGTCAACCAGGGGTGGAGGGGGCGCGGGCGGGGGATTGTTCCCGTGCCCAATCGCACCCGCGGGGGACGGTGCCGGAGCACCGCACCGCCCGCGTGTCAGTCCAGGATCACGGCGACACCCCGGCGACGGAGCCCCTCCGGACCGTCCCGCACGGCCTGGATCTGCTCGGGGGAGTGACCGGCCCGGTCCGTCAGCTCCGAGATGACGCGCACGGGGGCGCCGGTGCGGTAGGAACGGGTCGGATTGCCGGGCAGCTTCTTGTCGGTGACGTTGGGAGCGTCCTCGAGAGCGCCGGTCGGCTCGACGACGTAGACGCGCCCCGGCCCGTCCCCGACGGCGAGCTCGGCCGCCCGGACGGCGGCGTCCAGTGTCTAGGCGACGTGGACGTTGCGGGACATACGCCCGTCCTGCCCCCGCCTTGCCGTATGGGCCACACGGGCCGAAATGGCCTCCTTTTCAAGTGTTCAGGGATGAACCGACCCTGACGGGAAGGGAAGCGCACGGACGGTCTCGAGGGGGGAGCCGCGATGTCCGGACCGCTCTATGTTCCCGTTCTGCCCACGAAACAGCATGCGGCCGAGGTCTTTCCACGCTTGCGGCCGGACGTCCGGTCCGCGGTCAGACCGCTGTGGAACCTGCCGCCCTTGCACAAAGTGGCCCAGGAGACACTGGGCACGGTGGTCGACACGTGCGTCGGCCGAGCGAGCGCCGTGAGCCGCCACGGCGGATGGATCGACGCTCCCTTCGGGACGGAGGCCCTGACGCCTGCCTTCGCTGAAGCACTCGCCGCCCGCTGCAGATTCGGGCAACTGAAACCGGTCACCGGACCGGAGAGGACCGCGGAGCAGCAGGCGATGGCGGTGGGGACGGCTCGCCATTGCTCGTGCGGCCTGGGCGTGCGGGTGCAGGTCACGGGGGAGTGGGACGCCCGCCTCTGGGAGGGCGTGAGGGGCCTGCTGGCGCAGACCGGACCGGAGATGCCTCTCGATCTGCTGCTCGACATGGGAGCGGTCCTCGATGACCGGACCGACGCGGGGAAGGAAGCCCTGCGGGCCCTCGACACGCTGATGCCGATGACGGCCTGGCGAAGCGCCGTCCTGATCGGAGGCGGCCTGCCACCGGTCAGCAACGACCTGCTGGAGGACGGACCGGTCGAGGTGCCGCGGGGGGAGTGGCGCATGTGGCACGAGGTGCGAGCGACGGACCGGACCTACGCCTCGCGGATCGGCTACGGCGATTACGGCGTGCAGCACCCTGCCGCCCTCGCGCAGCCCTTGGCACCCAGGAAGGGCGGCCCGTCCTGGGGAACGCTCCGGTACACCACCGACAGGTCCTACTTCATCGTCAGGACGCTGACGAAAGGGCCGGACCGGATAGACGTCACCCGCGCCGCGGCCCGCCGGATCACCGAACTGCCCGAATTCCGGGGCGCCCGGGCGGCCGGGCACGGCGAGGCATGGCTGAGCGACTGCGCGCACGGTCCACGGACGACCGGCAGAGGAACGGGCGGATTCAGGGAGTGGCTGCGAGCGGGATATCTCCAGCACATGACGTACGTCGTGCGAAGCCTGCCCGACGGCTGAGCCGGCCGAGGCAGTGAGAGCAGATCGCATGGCGTGTGCGGGAGGCGGAGGTGCGGTGCGGGATCCGGCGCGGGCCCGGTCCGGGGGTGATCCGCACCGCCGAGTCCTCTCCGCCCCGAACTCATCGCTCAGGGCCCGCCGGCATCAGCGGCCGGCCCCGAGCGGGCCCCTGCTCACACTCGGGAGACGTCCGGCTCCAGGAAGACCGCGACGAGCCGGTCGCTGAAGAAGCGGGCGGTGCTGTCGTCCGCCGTCCCGGCGCGGTACGCACGGATCGCCGGATCGCTGAGGGTGAGCGTCAGCATCGGGCAGTCCGCGGCGTCGTTGGTGCCCTCGGGGAGGCACGTGCTGACGTCGCGCAGGCTGTGGCCCGGACACACGGCCCCGGCGGGCAGCTCCACCTCCAGGAGCAGCTCCTCGCCGGGATCGACGCGGAAACGGCCGGACGCCGGGACGTCCACCGGCTTGCCCGGGTAACCGCCGTCCACGACGGTCGCGGTGAGACCGCGGGCGGACGCGCGGACGCCTTCACCGTGGGGGCCGTAGAAGTCGAGCGTGACCCGGCCCGCGGCCACCGGTGCGTCCAGTACCAGCGGGCGGTCGCCCGTGCGGATCGCGGCGTGGACGGTGAAGCGGGGTTCGCCCGGCATCTTCGACCCCGGGTCGTGGTAGCCCCAGCTGGTGAGCGCCAGTCGTGGGTCCTCGCTCCGCTCGGCTCTGCCCCGGGGTTCGGGGCGCGGCCATTCGTCCACCCCGCATCTGGAGAGCTGGGCCGTACCGCCGGAGGGGAGCGGACCGTCCCGCAACGGCTCGGCGGCGACCTGCCAGTCCCCGTCCGCGCGTGGCTCGGGCGATGTGGCGGAGTACGTCAGTACCAGCACGCCCACGACGGGCACGGCGAGGACCAGCCAGGAACGCAGGGAAGCGCGGAACACTCAGCCACGTCCTCGCGCTCGGCGGACCGCCCCGGCACCCTCACCGGGTCGCTCGCGGTCGTCTGCCGGGGAGGACCATTCGATGACGTTCATGATCCTTCCTGCGCACGCGGCGGCAAGAACGTCACTGGGCCAGTTCGACGGCGATCTCGGGCGGCTGGTGCAGGGTGTTGTGGACCGTGCAGTGCGAGGCCACGGCCAGCAGACCCGCGCGCCGCTGCTCGGGCAGCTCCGGCGGCGGGTCGATCACGAGGCGCAGGGCCGACACCCTGGCCGGCCGGTCGGTGGCCATGGTGAACTCGGTGCGGACCCGCAGTCCGGTGCGGGGCAGGCCGTGCCGGTGCAGGTAACGGCCCGCGTAGAAGGCCACGCAGGTGGCCAGGGAGGCCGCGAAGAGCTCCGTGGGGGTCGGCGCGGAGTCCGTGCCTCCCGCCTCCAGCGGCTGGTCGACCCGGAGGCGGTGTCCACGGACGTCCACCGTGTAGGCGTCCTGCTCGACGTGAGTGACCTCGAGACGGTGCACGTCCACGGGCTGCGGGCGGTCCGTGCCGAGGGTCTGTGGTGTGCTGCCGGTCATGGCCGGCCCCCTTCGCTGGTGTCGGTCCCCGTGTACCAGTCGACCACCGGGGGCGGTGCGCCGTGAGGGGCCGACGGGCCTCGACGGGGGCCGTTCGGCTCTGATGCGCGCCCGTCGCGGTTCGCTACCCTCCCCGTGGTGTGCGGGGCGGCGCCTGGCCGGTGCGGGCAGCCGCATGCTCAGGGGGCAGCCGCACGCTCAGGGGGCGGCCTCACGGGCCGGCCCGGCCGGCTCGGCACCCCGCTCGGCCTGGCCCGCGTGCCGGAGGAGCAGGTCCGCCAGGTCACGCGCCTCTCCCGCGGTGAGCGCCGCCCACGTGCCCGGTTCACCGCCCCGGTCCGGGCCCACGTCCAGGGCGATCCGGCTGATGGGCCGGTCCGCGGTCGCGAGCCGCAGCCGCCGCACGGCGATCCTGCGTCCACAGGTCGTCACGATGCCCGCGCCGCCACTGGCGGGGTGCCGTTCGGTTCCTGCCGTCCTCATCGCTCTCACGCTCCTTGCCGGGTCGGTGCCGATCCCCCGGCGGGTCTCGCCGTGGCTTCCCCGCCCCGTGGGGCACCAGGAACAGCGCCCCGCACGGCCGCGTTGTTCCCGGCGCGCACGGGCCCGTCGGTCGCGGCGCCGACACCGTGCGTCATCTCCGTACGGCGCGGACGAGCGCGTCCAGAGCGGTGCGGGCGCGGCCCTCGGCGTCGGTCACCGGCCGGGTGACCGTCCCGGCCCGCACGATGTCGGCGTAAGGCCGCCAGACACCGGCGACCTGTTCGGCGGTGCAGAGCACGCCCGGGTCCCGCGGGCCGCCGTGGCCGTGCTCGAGGTTGGCGGCGTCGTGGCCGACGAGCAGCAGCGTCCCGCCCGTCCGCACGGCGGTGGCGGCCCGGGACAGCACCTCGGCCAACTGCGGCCACGGCACCTGCAGATACGCGATCAGCGCCAGGTCGTACGACGCGGCCGGGGGCGCCCAGTCCACCAGATCGGCCTGGACGGTGCGCACGCGCACGCCCCGTTCGGCGGCCAGCCGCGCGGCCTTCCCGAGGGCCACCGCGGAGAAGTCGACGGCGTCCACCTCCCAGCCCCGTTCCGCGAGCCAGACCGCGTTGCGGCCCTCGCCGGCGGCGATGTCCACCGCCCGGCCGGGCGGCTCCAGACCGGCGAGCTCCTGTTCGACGAAACGGTTGGGCTCGGCCCTCCAGACCAGTTCGCTGCCGCGGTACCGCTCGTCCCAGTCCGCTGCGTCCATCGTGCGCACCTCGTTTCCCTCGCGTCCGGCCGGAGTCCTCCTCCCCATCGAACCGCACCGGGGCGGGCTCGGACGTCGGCGGAAGCGGCAGGACACCGGCGGCACGACCGGATCGCTGCCGCACCCGGTGACCCGCCGCGTTCGGTGACCCTCGTTCGGAGCAGCACGCCGCCTGTCGCCACGGGGCGCACCGTCCCGGTCGATAGCGTCCGACCGGCTGCCGCCGGGCCGAACGGCGGACCCGTCAGCGCGTCGCAGGGAAGAGGTTCCATGACGTCACGATCCATCCGTCTGCTGGCATCCGGGCTGGTCCTCGCCTCGACCTGGGCCTGCCTCGCCCTGGGCGGCACCCATGCCTCGGCCCGGACGGCGCCGAAGGGGGGCGGCGACGGCGTGCCGGGCCGATTGAACGCCATCACCGACGTCCCGGGCATCCTGGTCGGACAGGTGCAGTCGACCGAACCGCCCTATCTCACCGGTTCGACCGTGGTGTACACCCCGGACGAACCGGTCGCCGGTGTCGATGTGCGGGGCGGCGCCCCGGGCACGTGGATGACGGACATGCTCAGCCCCGCCAACGCCAATCCGGGGACGGACGCCATCGTGCTCACCGGGGGCAGCGCCTGGGGCATGGACGTCGGCGTCGGCGCGATGCACTGGCTGGAGGACCGCAAGGGCGTCGACATCCCCATCGTGCCGGGAGCGGTGATCTACGACATCGGCCGGGGCGGGGACGACACGGCCCGTCCCACGGCGGACTGGGGCTACCGGGCGATGGACGCGGCCAAGGACGGACCGGTCCGTCAGGGCACCGTGGGCGCCGGGACGGGAGCCCTCACCGGGAACGGGACCCTGAAGGGCGGCGTGGGCACGGCCAGCGTCGAGCTGGACGACGGGACCGTCGTCGGAGCACTGGTCGTGGTCAACGCCCTGGGCTCCACGGTGAACCCGAAGGACTGCACGCTGTACGGCGCCGAACTGGGCCTCGGTCAGGAGTTCGCCGGGCTGCGCAAGCCCTCACCCGCCGAGTGCGGGCCGCTCGGGGGAACGGCCCAGGACCGCAACACCACGATCGCGGTCGTGGCCACCAGCGCGAGCGTGGAGAACGCGGCGGCGACCAGGATGGCCGCGGCGGCACAGGACGGTCTGGCCCGGGCGATCAACCCCGCCCACACGCTCCACGACGGGGACACCGTCTTCGCGGTGGCCACCGGCACCGGCCGCAGACTGGCCAACAACGATCCGGACGACGTCCCTGCCCTCGCCCGGATCGGCGCCGCCGCGGCCGACACCGTCAGCCGTGCGGTCGCCCACGCCATGCTCGCGGCCACCTCCGCGCGCCAGTACGAGAGCTACTGCGACACCTACCCGTCGGCCTGCGCGAACCTCCAGCGCCACCGGGCGGGCCGGGGAGGCGCCTGACACCGCGAGGTCCTGAACCGCCTGCGCGGGGAGGCGCCGACGGCGCGAGCGCCGAGCAGATCCCGCGCGGGGACGAGGCCCTCCCGGCGGGCGTCCGTCAGCGGATCAGCGAGCGGCCCGTGGGAGCCAGCCGCAGTGTCCTGGGGGCGGCCGTCCGCGCCCCCTCGACGGCGGTCAGGAGCCCGTCCCGGACGAGGGGGTGGTCGCGCACGCCGGCCAGGTGCCGTCGGTGGCCGCTCTCGTCCGGGTACGACGTCAGGACCACGGCCACGTTCTCACCGGTGCGGACCGGCAGCCTGGGGAACGTGTTGGGAGCGGACTCGGTGGCCAGGGCGGCGAGCGGCGCGGGTCCCGTCTCGCGGAACACCGGGAGGAGACCGTCCCGGACCAGGTCGAGGCCGTCGTGCCGTCCGGGCGGGAAGGACCACAGCGTGGCGGCCACGAAACGCTCCGGTTCCGGGGCGCCGGGCCGAGGCCGCTCGGCGGGGGAGACGGCGAAGCCGGTCCCGGCCGACAGCGGTCGCAGCAGGAGCACGTCGTCGGAGTCGATCATGGTGGCGTTGGCCCGGGGGCCGTGCTCGGCCCAGACCGGGCCGCCGTAGAACGCCGTCAGCGCGTGGTGGCGCGCCGTCATGTCCCGGAAACCCCGTAGCCAGACGAAGCGGTTGGGGTCGTCGAGGTCCCGGAACTGACCGAGCACCACCATCCCGGTCTCCTCCTGGGTCTCCACGAACTCCCGGTCGAACAGCTCGATGAGCTCGTCGCGCCGGCCGGGACGCAGCGTGTACTGGCGCAGTTCGATCACGCCGGGGTGGTCGACGGCATGGGTGGGTGGCACGGCGGGCTCCTGTTCGGTGGTCTTCTCCGGGCGCGGAACGACGGTAGGGGAGCCGTGTGCCAGGCTGTCAGGGTTTCCTGGAACGAACTGGGAGCGGCGGTGGGGCGGACCGGTTCAGACGTCCGCTCCGGCCCGGGTCCGGCGGCTTGCGGTGGTGGGGCCGTGCCATTGCAGGCAGAGCACGGTGGCGTCGTCCTGCAGTTGTCCGCGACTCGCCTCGGTGACCGCGGTGGCCAGGGTGCGGACGACTTCGCGGGGATGGTCGTCGGCGGTGTCGCGGAGCAGCCCGGCCAGATCGACGCCCGACGCGTGCCGTTCCTGCATGCCGTCCGTGTAGAACAGCAGACGGTCGCCGGGACGCAGGTCGAGGTGCTCCACCCGGTAGGGGCCCTGGACCGGGACCCCGAAGGGGAGGTTGATGTGAGGGCGGATCTCCTCGACGGTGCCCTTGCGCAGCCGCAGCGGCCACAGATGGCCGGCGTTGACGAACTGCGCGCTGCTGCCGTCCAGGGCGATGCGCAGCAGCTGGCCGGTGGCGAAGGTGCGGCGGCCGTGGTGGAGGAGGGCCTGGTGCATCTGGCGGGCCTGTTCGGCGATGTCCGCTCCGGCCCGGCGGGCGCCTCGGGAGGCGTTGACGACGAGGGTGGCCATCAAGGAAGCGTTGACGTCGTGGCCCATGGCGTCGGTGATGGACACGTGCAGGGTGTCGTGGTCGAGGGCGTAGTCGTAACTGTCGCCGGCGATGTCGTCGGCCGGGACCAGCGCACCGGCCAGAGCGAACTGAGCGGCCTCGCAGGAGGGAGCCGACGGCAGCAGCTGGCGCTGGATCTCGGCGGCCAGGGTGACCGGAGTGGTGCGCTGGCCCCAGTGGTAGAGGTCGGTGAAGCGGCGGTCGGTGACGAGGATGTACGCCAGCGCGTGTGCCGCCTTCCCCACCTGCTCCAGAGTCTCGGTCGACGCCTCGGGCAGGTGCAGCTCCAGAACGCCGATCGTGTCCCCCCGGTTGGTGACAGGGGCCAGCACCCGCTGTCCGGGGCCGTCGCTGTGAGCACGGATGAGCTCCTGGGTGCGCAGGACCCTCTCGTACACGCTGTCCGCCAGCGGGATCTGCTCGGCCTTGCGCTCCTGTCGGGAGGTCGCCTCCTCACTGACCCGTACCATCTGGCGGCCGACGACGTCGACGAAGAGGAACGACACGTATCGTGCGCCGAACCGGTCCCTGAGATGGTGTGCCACCACGTCCAGGGACGCCACCGGGGCGGCATCCTCCGCCGCGGCCAGGACATCGGCCAATACCATACGGTCGCTCGTCACCACAGCCTCCTCGTTCCCCGTCGCTCCTTCCCCGTCTCGTCACGAACATCGCGGCATGTGCATAGGGACCGGGTCAGGGGGCGGCGGCCGGCGCAGGGGAGAGCGGCGGTGCGGTGGCTGACGACGGGCCGCGCCCAGCAGCCGCATGTGCAGGTGCGGCGCCTCTTGGGTCACTTGCTCTCTTCGGTGCTGTCGTGCCGGCCGGCGCCCGGGCGGTCGTCGCGGCGACGGCTGCCGGGCAGCATCTCCTGCACCTTGGCCTTCAGGCCCTGTTTCACCATGGAGCCGCGGTCGCTGTCGCCCTTGAGGACCGCGGCGGCCGCTGCCTCGATCTGATCCAGCGAGGCGTGCGGCGGGATCGGCGGCACGGCCGGGTCGGTGCGGAAGTCGATGACGAACGGCCGGTCCGCGGCGAGGGCCCGGTCCCAGGCGGCCTCGACCTGCTTGGGCTTCTCCACCCGCACGCCGTCCAGGCCGATGCGCTGGGCGATGTCCGCGTACGGCAGGTCGGGGATGTGCTGGGACTCCTCGAACTGAGGGGCGCCGGACATGGCGCGCATCTCCCAGGTCACCTGGTTGAGGTCGCCGTTGTTCAGCACCGCGACGATCAGCCGGGGGTCGGACCACTCGCGGTAGTACTTCGCGGCGGTGACCATCTCCATCATGCCGTTCATCTGCATCGCCCCGTCCCCGACCAGGGCGATCGCCGGCCGGTCGGGATGGGCGAACTTCGCCCCGATGGCGTACGGCACACCGGGGCCCATCGTGGCCAGGGTGCCGGACAGGGAGCCGCGCATGCGGCCGCGCAGCCGCAGGTGCCGGGCGTACCAGTTGGCGGCCGAGCCGGAGTCGGCGGCGAGGATCACGTCGTCGGGCAGCTTGCCGTCCAGGGCATGGACGACGTACTCCGGATTGACGGGGTCGGCGCTGACGGCGGCGCGGCGCTGCATGACCTCCCACCAGCGGGCGACGTTCTTCTCGACCCGCTCCCGCCACGTCCGGTCCTGCTTGCGGTGCAGCTTGGGCAGCAGGCGGCGCAGCGTCTCCCGGGCGTCGCCGACGAGATTGACCTCGTTGGGGTAGCGCAGGCCGATCATGTGCGGATCGATGTCGATCTGCACGGCCCGCGCCTGGTCCAGTTCCGGCATGAACTGCGTGTACGGGAAACTGGAGCCGATCATCAGCAGGGTGTCGCACTCCCGCATCAGCTCGTAGGAGGGGCGGGTGCCCAGCAACCCGATGGAGCCGGTCACGTAGGGCAGGTCGTCGGGCAGGGCGTCCTTGCCGAGCAGCGCCTTGGCCACCCCGGCACCGAGCACGTCCGCCAGCCGCTCGACCTCCTCGCGGGCGCCGCGCGCGCCCTGTCCGATCAGCACGGCGACCTTCTCGCCCGCGTTCAGCACGTCGGCGGCCCGCTGGATGTCCTCGTCGGCCGGCACCGGCGCGTACCGTCCCAGCCCCAGGCTGGACGGCACCATCTTGAAGGCGTGCGTGGGCGGGCTGTAGTCCAGCTCCTGCACGTCACCGGGCAGGATGATCGCCGTCACGGTGCGCTTGGCGTAGGCGGTGCGGAACGCGCGGTCGATGAGGTTCGGCAGTTGCTCGGGCACCGTCGCCGTCTCGCAGAAGTCGGAGGCGACATCCTTGTACAGACTCGCGAGGTCCACTTCCTGCTGGTAGGAGCCGCCCATGGCACTGCGGTTGGTCTGCCCCACCAGCGCCACGACGGGGACGTGGTCCAGCTTGGCGTCGTAGAGGCCGTTCAGCAGGTGGATCGCGCCGGGGCCTGAGGTCGCCGCGCACACGCCCACCTTGCCGGAGAACTTGGCGTAGCCGACGGCCTGGAACGCGGACATCTCCTCGTGGCGGGCCTGGACGAACTTCGGCTTGTTGTCCGCCCGCCCCCAGGCCGCCAGCAGCCCGTTGATGCCGTCGCCCGCGTAGGCGAACACGTGGTCCACATCCCACTCGCGCAGCCGCTGGAGGATGTAGTCGGCCACCTTCGTGCCGGCCATGCGCACTCCCTTTCCGATCCCGCCGACGAACGACTGCCCCCGGCGTCCAGGTGTGCACAGGGAGGCGCGGGGGTGAGACGCTTCATGGGTAACCGGGCCGGTACGGGCGAAACGTCGCCCGGCGAAGCCCGACCCGGTTGCCCGAGCGGCAGCCGAGGGAGGCGAGCGGGTCGTCGCGTGATCGCCCCCCGCTTCCCAGCGGTGCACTTCACGGGGCTGGGGCCGAGCCCCTTCCGTCCGCCACACGCCGGCCGGCGGCGTGCGGCGGACAACGCGCCGCCGGCGGCGCCCGCTCCGGGGCGACGCTGACCGTGTTCGCCGGGTCCGAGGGCGGGGCCGTCGTGGCACCTCGGGTGGCACGGCGATCGGCGCGACCGCGTCGTCGTCCACCGGGCCGGCCGACCGGTCCCCGGTGAGGCCTGTCGTCGGCTTTCCTGCGATGCGTCCCGAGGGTCGGCGGGCGGACGCACAACTCGTCCGGGGACCCCAATAATTCGAGTATCCGTGAGGCAGCCGCCCGGATAGGCGCGCGGTCGGTGCGCCCGTAGGTTCCAGCCACCGGTCGCGACGCATGACGTCGACGGTGCGGACCGCCTCCTCACATCCGCGCCGGACCGGAGCCGCACGGGCGCCGGGGCCCCACACCCGACGCCCGTGCGGCCGGGCCGCACTCCCCAGCCCCTTGCTCCTGCGGCGCCCCAGGAGAGCGACTTGTCATGACCCGGCTCAATGAGTCGTGGTGGACAGGTCGTGGGACAGCGAAAGGAAACACCTTGAAGCACAGACCGCTCGGCATGTCCCTCGTCGCCCTGACCACGGCAGCGCTGCTCGGAACCGGCACGGCCGTCGCCGTCGCCGACCCCGCGGCGACCGTCGGCTCCCCCGTGAAGGCGGCCGTTCCCGCCGCCACGGCCGGTCAGCCGGTCGAGCGCCTGATCGTCGGATACACGTCCCAGGCCGCGGAGGCGAAGTCCGACTCCGCTGCCACCGAGGACGCCAAGAACAAGGGCCGAAGGACCGGCGAGTCCCTCGACTTCGACCGCAGACTGGGCACCGGGGCGGTGCTGGTCGACCTCGGAGCCGAACTCGGCAAGAAGGACGCGGCGGACGTCATGGCCGCCTTCCGCGCCGACCCGGACGTCGCCTTCGTGGTCCCGGACAAGCGGATGTACGCCACCGCCGTGACGCCGAACGACGCGGAGTACAACCGCCAGTGGGACCTCTTCGAGGCCACGGCGGGAATGAACGTACCGGACGCGTGGGGCAAGGCCACGGGCGCGGGCGTCAAGGTCGCCGTCATAGACACCGGCTACGTCTCCCACTCGGACCTCACCGCCAACGTCGTCGCGGGATACGACTTCATCTCCGACCCGTTCATCGCCAACGACGGAGGCGGCCGCGACAGCAACGCCTCCGACCCGGGCGACTGGATGCTCCGCGGCGAGTGCGGCAACAACTACCCCGAGTACGACACCACCAGCTCCTGGCACGGTACCCACGTCGCGGGCACCATCGCCGCCACCACCGACAACGGCAAGGGCATCGCGGGCATCGCGTACAACGCGACCGTCCAGCCGGTCCGCGTGCTCGGCAAGTGCGGTGGCACCACGGCGGACATCATGGACGCCATCACCTGGGCGTCCGGCGGCTACGTTCCGGGAGTCCCGTCCAACCCGAACCCCGCCGACGTCCTCAACATGAGCCTCGGCGGCAGCGGCGCCTGCGACGCGGGCACCCAGAGCGCCATCAACGGCGCCGTGAACCGTGGCGCGTCGGTCGTCGTCGCGGCCGGCAACAGCAACGCCGACGCGGCCGGCTTCAACCCGGCCAACTGCTCCAACGTCATCACGGTCGCCGCCTCCGACCGTGAGGGCAACCGCGCCTCGTACTCCAACTACGGCAGCATCGTCGACATCACCGCTCCCGGCGGCGAGACGGCGGTCAGCTCCGCCAACGGCATCTGGTCCACGCTCAACAGCGGCACGCGGAGCCCGGCGAGCGAGAACTACGAGGCGTACCAGGGCACCAGCATGGCCGCCCCGCACATCGCGGGCCTCGCCGCGCTGATGTACGAGGCGAACCCGTCGATCACCCCGGCCCAGGTCGAGTCGTCGATCAAGAGCAACGCCCGTCCCCTGCCCGGATACTGCTCCGGCGGCTGTGGCGCCGGCCTCGCGGACGCCGCGGCCACCCTCGGCGGTTCCACCCAGCCACCCACGGGCACCGTGTTCACCAACTCCACCAACGTGAACATCCCGGACAACACCACGGTCGCCTCCTCCATCGCGGTGACCGGCATCAGCGGTAACGCCCCGGCGTCCCTCAAGATCGGCGTCGACATCAAGCACACCTACCGCGGTGACCTGAAGATCGAGATCGTCGCCCCGAACGGTGCCGCGGCCGTCCTCAAGAACACCAGCACCAGCGACAGCGCCGACAACGTCATCGCCACCTACACGGTCGACGCCTCCGGCGTGGTCGCGAGCGGTACCTGGAAGCTGCGCGTCACGGACGCCTACGCGGGCGACACGGGCTACATCGACTCCTGGAGCCTCACCTTCTGACCCCTTCACATCACCCCGCACCACAGGGCCCGCCGGTGCCTCCGCATCCGGCGGGCCTGACCGATTCGGGAGTTGCAGCATCGCCGGTATGACGACTTCCCCGAGGGCCGACCACACTCACCGCGGCGGCCCCGGCCCTCAGGACCCGCGCCGTGTTCCCGGTCCGTGCGGTGGAGGGCGACCGCCGCTGCCCGCCGCGGACGTCGCGGGGCGACAGGACGGGCCTGTCGGGGCCGGGCCGCCGCCGACCCCCATGGACGGAGCGGTTGATCCATGCCTGTCGCAGGCCGTGCGGGCCATCCCGTGAACAGTTCCGCGGCGGGACGGGCGCACCGGATCGAAGCGGCGACGCACCGAGACACCGGACGCCCGGCCCGTCGGCGGCCGGACCGGGCGACCGTCCTCAGGCGGCGTGCCACTGACGGCGGAGGCCGCCCGCGTCCGCGGTCACAGGGCGACCACGGCCCGCACCAGCGTGCCCCCGGCGTCGCGCCGTACGGACCTGTCCACGGCGTACGCGTCGACCAGGGCCAGTCCGCGTCCGAATTCCGCGTCCATGTCGGTCGCCTCGCAGCGGGGTGCGGACCGGTCTCGCCACCGCCCCTGGTCACGCACCTCCAGAGTCAGCGAGTGACAGTCGGCTGTGAGCGTCACCGTCAGGTCCGGGCTGCCGCTGTGCAGGACCACGTTGGTCGCCAGCTCGCTGACGATCACGGCGAGCGCCTCCTCGGCGGCCGCGGGCAAGCGGTGGCTGAGCGCCACCGCCGCCATCAGACGGCGCAGGCGGGACACGGCCCGGGGACAGGCCGGGAGGGTGGCCACGGCCAGGGCGCGCGCCGCGCCGGTCCGGGGGCACTCGGTCCTCCGCGGCTCCTGCTCGCTCGCGATCGGCCCCCCGCGGCTCGGACACATCACCTTTTTCACGCGGGACTCCTGCCAGGCAGCCGACTGTGCCGGCGTCGGGCCCCGCGAATCCTGGAGACGACGAGGCCTTACGGGTCCACGGTGCCCGCCGTCTCCGGCGCGGGGCAATCAGGGCAGACTGACTACGTATACGCAAACAACGATGAGGCGCGTGAGGGTCCGTGACAGCTACGGCGGGAACCGACGCGACGACGGGTGAGACCGAGGTCGCGCTGCGGAGACGACTCGAAGCCGCTCTCGCTCCGGAAGGCGCGGGACGGCCCTTGCTGCTGCTCGTCGAGGGCGCGGCCGGGACGGGCAAGAGCTACCTGGTCCACCGGCTGACGGCGGCTCTGCCCCCTACCGTGCGTCGCATGACGCCCGAGGAGCCGCCGCCCGACTCGGGGCCTGTGCTCACCGTCGTCGAGGACGTCCACCGCGCGCGGCCCGGGGTCGTCGCGCGCCTGCTCCGTCTGCTTGCCGAGCCGCGTGCCCCTCTCGCCTGCGTCCTGAGCTACCGCCCTGAGGAACTGGCCGTGCCGGGGCTGGTACTGGGGCCCGCGACCGAGTTCCCGGCCACGCTCACCGTCGTGCGGCACGTCCTCGGGCCGCTCGACGTCACGGCGGTCCGCGGGATGGCCGAGGACGCGCTCGGAGCGGACCACTGCACGGCCGACCTGGTCGACGGTCTGTACCGGGCCTCCGGCGGTGTCGCGCAGACCGTCGCCGACCTGCTCGACGATCTGGCCGCCCGGCCGCCGGTCCCCGGTCAGCCGTACTCCGTGGCCCACCGGACGGGTACGCCTCCGCGACTCGAGGCCCTGGTCCTGCGGCGTACCGCCGCCGTGCCCGAGGAGCACCGCGCGGTCGTCTTCGCCGCCGCCGTGCTGGACGAGCCCGCCCCCTCGCGCGACCTCGCCGCCGTGGCGGGCCTCCGGGGACAGCCGTTCCACCACGCCCTGGTCGCGGCGTGCCGGGCCGGGGTCCTCGAGGCACGCGGCGACGGCCGCTACGGCTTCACCTCGCCGCTCGCCGCGGCCGCCGCCCGCCGCGCCGCCACGGGGCCCGCACTGGAGGTCCTGCACCGGCGTGCCGCCCGGCTGCTCGCCGCCCGCCAGCCCGTCGACTGGGAACGCGTGGCCGGGCATCGTCTCGCCTGCGGTGACGAGCGGGGGTGGCTGCACGCCGTCGAGCGCGCGGCCCAGAGCTTCGAGGAGGACGGTGAGCAACAGCGGGCGGTGCCCTTGCTGGAGTCGGCGCTGGCCACGGACCTGGTACCGCGGCAGGCCCGCTCCCGGCTCGCCACGCTGCTGGCCCGCTGTGCCGTGGTGGGCCTGCGCTCCGACCAGACTCTGCGGGTGCTGCGGCACATCGTGGCCGACCCCGGGCTCCCCGTCGGCGTACGCGGCGAGATCCGCCTGGACCTGGGCCTGCTCCAGTGCAACCAGGTGGGTGCGGTGGCCGAAGGCCTGGCCGAGCTCACCCGCGCGGTGGGCGAGCTGGAGGGACGGCCGGTGCCGCTGGCCCGCGCCCTGTCCGCCCTCGCGATGCCTTACGGGCCGGGGTTCTCGCTCGCCGAGAACGCCGCGTGGATCGAGCGGGCCGTGGCGGTCGCGGACGAGTCGGGCGACCCGGTGGTCCAGACGGCGGTCGCGGCGAACCGGGTGAGTGTGCTGCTCAACGGAGGCGATCCGGCCGCCTGGGAGCTGATCGACCGCCTGCCCCGGGAGAGCGACCTGGCCGGCTGCCGTCAGCAGACCGCCCGCGGCCTGTGCAACGCGGCGGACGCGGCGGTCTGGCTCGGGCACTACGAGAAGTCGCGGGAGCTGCTGGCCGAGGGCGTCGCCCTGGCCGCGCGCAGCGGAGCCGCGTACGCGGAAAGGACCGGGCGTGGCTGCGCGCTCGTCCTCGACTGGGCGACCGGGCGGTGGGCAGGTCTCGCCGAACGGGCCCGCGCCTTCGTCGAAGAGGCCGGCACCATGCCCTACCTCGTCTCCGACGCCCGGATGGTGCTCGGTCTGCTGGCCCTCTCACGCGGCGAATGGGCCGACGCGGTCACCCACCTGCGTGGTCCCCAGGCCGCCGACCTCGACACCGGCCCCGTGCCGATCTCGGCGACCGTCTCCGGGGCACTGATCAGACTGGCCCTCGCCCACGACGACATCGCGGCCGCGACCGAGGAGGCCGCGGCCGCGTGGAAGCGCCTGCGCGCCAAGGGGAACTGGTCCTGGGCCGCGGAGCTCGCGCCCTGGGCCGTGGAAGCGGCCCTGCGCGCCGGGGAGACGGTCACCGCCGGCTCGATGACGGAGGAGTTCGCCGCCGGACTGGAGGGCCGCGACGCGCCGTCGGCGGAGGCCGCCCTCGAATGGACACGGGCCGTCCTGGCCGAGCACACGGACGGCACGGCCGAAGCAGCCCTTCTCTACGAGTCGAGTGCCGCCGCCTACCGGGAGCTTCCCCGGCCCTACCACGAGGCCCTCACCACGGTGGGCGCCGCCCGGTGCGCGCTCACCCTGGGAGAGAAGAGGGATTCCGCCGTCACCGCGCTCACCGACCGCGCAGCCGTCTTCGACGTGCTCGGCGCGACCTGGGACGCCGCCCGTGTCCGTGCCGAACTGCGCCGGTACCAGCCGGCCGGGGAACGTCGGCAGCCCGGCCGCCCCCGGTACGGCGACATGCTCTCGCCCCGCGAGGCGGAGGTCGCCGAACTGGCCGCTGCGGGCATGTCCAACCGGGAGATCGCCACCACGCTCCACCTTTCGCCCCGCACCGTGGAGCAGCACGTCGCCCGAGCCCTCCAGAAGACGGGCGTGCACTCCCGTCAGCAGCTCGCCCAAGCCCTCGAAGCGGCCTCGGGCTGATGGTGTGCGGGGATCAGCATGATGACGGTGCCCCTCAGGGCGAAGCATGTGTATGACGGATCGCCCGCAGGGTTCGCGCTCCTCGTCCGCGGCCGGTCAGACGCTGATGAGGTCGAACGACTCGGAGGGGCCGATCGTTGTGCCGTTGGCGATGAGCGGGGCGGTTCCGGCGTTTCCGGCGCTGACGTACAGGTTGTTGGCCTGTGCGCGCAGGCTGGTGGTGCCGTCGGAGTTGTTCACGCGCTGGAAGGTCTCCCAGGGGCCGACGGCGGTGCGGTTGGCGATGAGCGCGTTGGCACCGGCGTTCTCGGCGCAGACGTATCGGCCGTTGACGCGGGCGCGCAGTGCGACGGCGCCTCCGCCGAGGTCGAGCAGGTCGAATCGTTCCCAGTCGCCGATGGCGGTGCGGTTGGCGATGAGCGGGTCGGCTCCGGCGTTCTCCGCGCAGACGTACTGGTTGGTGGCCCGGGAGCGCAGGCTGACGATCCGCCCGGTGGGGAGGGGGGTGAGGACGGCTTCCCAGGTGGTGGTGCTGGTGTTGGAGGTGGCGTCGGCGGGGAGGCGGTCGCGGGCGGCGGTGTCCGCGTAGAGACTCCAGCGCATCCAGTCCACGTAGGTGGCGACGGTCTGGGTGTGGTTGTAGCCGCTCCATATGTACTGGTCGTGGCCCGTGCCGCGGTGGGTGAGGAACGCCTTGGGCGCGGGCAGTTCCCCGTACGCCTGGCGGGCGGAGGAGTACTGGGTGAGGGTGTCCTGATCGCCGTGGACGAAGAGGACCTTGGCGGCGACCGTGCTGTTGGGGTTGCCCATGTCGACACAGGCGAAGGGGACGGCGGCGGCTATCCGGCTGTCCGGCCAGGCCGTCAGCAGCCCGTGGGTGGTCATGCCGCCCAGCGAATGGCCCGCGACGCCGACGCCGGTGGTGGTGTCGAGGTGCCCGGCGAGCGGGTCGCCGGCCGTGGTGTTGAGGGCGAGGGTGTTGGTGATGACCTGGGAGACGTCCATGGACTGGTTGCCGTTGTAGACGTCCTGGACGTTGCCCTGGGTACCGCTGGAGGTCGTGGGGAAGACGGGTGCGGGGACGACGAATCCGGCCTCGGCCAGGGGCCGGACCAGCGGCGCGTAGCTCTCCGGGTTGCCGCCGAGGCCGTGGCTGAACTCGCAGATGGGGAAGACGCCGTCCGCGATGGGGGCGTTGACGACGGGATTGCCGCCCGGTGTGCCGGTGGCGGGGTAGAAGATCCGGGTGGTCAGCCGACGGCTGCCGCGGCTCCAGGCGTACTCCCTCACCCCGATGGCGAAGCGCTGGGTCGGCGCGGCTGCCGGGGCGAGCGAGGATGCCGTTGCCGCGGTGGTGCCGTACGCATGGACGGCGGCCACGGCTCCGGCTGCGCCCAGTCCCAGGAAGGTACGCCTGTTCATGGCCATGGTGTGCTCCTTGTCGGATGGTGTGGGTGGACAGGGGAGTTCCGGGGCGGCGGGTCTGCCAGGAGGCGAGCGGGCCCGCGGGCCCGCGGTTGAAGCCCCGTCGGTGGGAATGCGCCGGCTTCCACCAACGGAGAGCGGAGCCGCCCGGCGATCGCGTCTGCTCTCACAAGCCGGCAGCCGTATCGGGCTGGACGTTCCAGAGGCCGACGGTCATGGTCCGGCCGGTGAAGCCGGTGTACGCCGGACCCCGTGCGCCGGCGGCGCCGACGAGGTGGAGAGCGCCATGACGCGCCACGTTGGCCGCGTGCGCGGTCCGGGCGGCGATGGCATCGTGTGACGGCGTGTGATGCTACCCATGGGATTCCTCTTCTGTGTTCGCGCTGGCGCTGACGTGCGGAAGGCGGCGATCAGTGGAGGTACGGGCGGGCGACGCGTGCTGTTGGACCACGGTCCGGAGTCCAGCCGTGTCGGGGGCGGCTCTTGACCGACGCTGGAACCGATGTGAGCAATTGTTTGTTCGGTATATCGTTCAATGTTCGTCGGCCTGAACGGAGAGTAGGGTGAGGCTGACGGGGTGTCAATCGCGGGATGTGGCGCCTTACGGTCACCTTTTGCGCGGCTCTGAGGCGACGTTCGAATAGGTCGCTCTTGAGTGGAGCGTGAGGAGCTACGAAATACCAACGAAATCCGAAGCGGGAGCCGGCGATGCGGGAGATGGTTACCGGTTATCGGCGCTCCCGCAGGGTGTCGCTTCCGAAACTCAACGAAAGCGACCCTCCCGCTCGCTGTCCGAAACTGTTCCACGCCAGGAAGGAGAGGCTCCGGATCGCTCTGCGGTCGGGCTGTGGCGATCGGCTGATCCAGAACGAGGGAGTGCGCCTGCCGCCTGCTGAGGCTGCCCACCATGTGAGCCCGGGCCGCCGACACGATCGACCGGGAACATGTTGAGGTGTCGTGCCCCTTGCCTCCAAGGGGCACGACACCACGACGATCAGATGTCCCGGAAGAGACCGGCCAGTTCCGTGACCTGCTGCTATGGACGGTCGTGGGCCGCTGACCTGGCAAATGGCCTTTCGGAGGTTTCACGCTCGTATCCGTTGATGCAGCCGAAAGTCCCAGAAAAGTCCCAGAAAACTCCCACTACCCGCAGCCATTTTTCGGTTCCATGCAGGGCTTTGGGCGCGGTGTGGGCTGGTGTCTGTGCATCGGTGGTCCGCCCTGAACGAACTGCAGCACGTGCTTCTCGAACCGCTCGCGGCTGGTGAAGATCCCGCGGCCTGGGATCCGGGTGACTGGCGGTTGGCCTATGCTCTATGCAACCGTGGGCTTCTGAGCGTCAGGCGCCGTGGTGGGAATGTGTGTGCGGAGGTCACCGAGGCCAGCCGCTTCTACTTTCGGCATGGCCGTCATCTCGACGACCCGGCGTATACAGATAGTGGCGACCAGGCGGTATCCGCCCGGCACCGCGCTTTCGGCGGCAGGCGTCGGGTGGCGCGGTTCCACAGGGCGGAGGCGCGTTCCGATGGCTGACAGCGAACGGCCTGATGTCCGTGCGAGCTGCAGGCTGGTGCAGGAGCCGCACACCAAGGGAATTGCGTTCGCTCGTGGTCCGTGACCTCGGCGAAGGCGATGAAGCAGCGCGCTTGAATGCGAGTGGGACGGTGAGGGCGGCCGGGTACCTGTGCGCCATGTGCAATTCACCAGATCTCATGCCCCCTGATTCGGTTGGATGGCACTGCCAGGAGGCTTCTGGCGGGCGCAGGCGCAGGCGCAGGCTGTGCACGAACGAGGGGGAGCAGTCATGACATCGATGTGGAATTCCGCGGAGGGTGACGGGTTCCGGGCGGTTGTACGCGCCCTGACCCGGCGGCGAGTCGAGATCTACAGGGACGCCGGCAGGACATGGCGGTTCGCCGAGAGCCTGAAGTCCGTCAGCGAGGACACCGCCCAGGAGTACGAGGGCCGCACGATCCTTGAACTCGTCCAGAACGGTCACGACGCGCTCGGTCAAGCCGCCCCGGGAAGGATCGCCGTCCTGGCGGTCACCCGGGAGGACGGCGGCGTCCTCTACGTCGCCAACGAGGGGGCGGTGTTCACCGAGGAGAACTTCCGCGCCATCACTGAGCTGGCCCTGTCGAGCAAGGCGGCGGGTGAGGGGATCGGCAACAAGGGCCTCGGTTTCCGCAGCGTGCTCCAACTGACGGACTGGCCGGAGATCTACTCGAAGTCCTCACCCGACTCCCGGGTGTTCGACGGCTATTGCTTCCGCTTCGCCAGGCCCGAGGACGTGCGCGCCCTGGTGGACGACCCGGCACTCGCGGCCCGGGTGATCGAGGACATCTCTCCGTTGGCACTACCGGTACCGGCCGACGTCACCGACCCCGTGCTCAAGGAACTCGCCGAGGACGGCTACTCCACGGTTGTACGGCTGCCACTGCGCGACCGGCACGCCTGGGGACTCGTTGTGGCGCAGGCGGAGGACATGGTGAACGGCGAGGCGCCGCTCCTGCTCTTCCTCGACCGGGTGGCCGAACTCCTCGTCGAGGTGCGCGAAGGCTCCGACACCGGCTTCCGACAAGTCCTCTCGCGTGCCGAGTGTGCATCGGAACTGGTCACCGCATGCGAGAACGACTGGGTACGGGAGGTCGACCTGGCCGGGGCGGGCCGCTACCTGCTGGCGCGCCGCACACTCGATGCGGAGGCTCTGAGCGCAGCGGTCAGCCGCAGTGTCCGGGCGCGCGAGATCGACGCAGCCTGGGAGAGCTGGAACGCCGAGGCATGGGTGGCGGTCGCGCTGCGACTGGACGAGCCGCTCACCCACGGGCGCATGTACACCTTCCTGCCGATGGCCGAAGGCGTCCACGCCCCGTTTCCCGGTCACGCCCACGCGCCGTTCTTCACCAAGCTGGCCCGCCTCGACATCAGCGAAACGGTGGCTCTGAACGCCTTCCTCCTCGATCAACTCGCTCTACTGACGGTGGAACTGGGCAGGCGCATCCGCTCGCAGACTCCGCACCTGCGCGCCGCGGACCTCGTACTCGACCTCATGTGCTGGGACGTTCCCGACCGGCTGAACGCCGCCCTGGACGGGAAGCTCGCCGCCGAATCGATCGTGCCCCTGCACGGCCGGGAGGCGTGGGGCTCGCTGCAGGACTCCTACGGATGGCGGCCCGACGGCAAGCGCTCCTGGCGTGTTCTCACTACCGATGCACTCACAAAGGCCGGAGGCGACCTGCTGACCCCGTCCGTCGGCCCGGTCCGCCACACGCGTCTGGACAAACTGTGCCGAGCCGTCCTCTCCAGGCCCTTCCGTCCGCCGGCGCTGCTCGCCGCCGAGTGGGCCGAGACTGTGGCCCAGTCACTACTCGACGGTACGGAACCGGCAGGACAGGTATGGGCGGACTTCTACAGCGACCTGTCCCATGCGTTCGCCCGAGACCAGGGCGTGCTGCGGGGCCGGCGCATCATCCTCACCCAGGACAGCCAGCTGAGAAGCACCCTCGGCAGCCGGGCCGGGGCCGGCAGGCAGAACGCGACCGTCTTCTTCCACCCCGAACCCGACGACATCGCGGACGCCGATGCCGTCACCCGGGTCCCGGGCGACCTCAAGGCACTCCGGCGCCGTATCTCCTTCACCCACCCGGCAATCACCTGGGACATTGCCGGACGCGGATTCCTCGAGCGCAATGAACTGGTGCGCCCCTACCAACTGGACCGCGTCTTTGACGCGCTGAACGACCTGCTTTCCGACCATCCTTCGGAGGCGCTCAGTCGCGACGCCCTCACCTTCGCCTTCCGGCAGTACCCCCTGCTCACCCAGGCCCAGCGTCGTCGGCTGGCCCGTATCCCCTTCCGGTTGCCGCTGGCCGACACCGGCCGGTGGGGCAGAGCCTCACACTGCTCCTTCTCGCCCGCCTGGGGCACCGAGGGGGCGCGGCGGCTGGAGCGCTTCCTCGCCGAGGGGGGATCCCGGATCCCCGCCCTGGCCGCGCAGCGGGACCAGTGGATCAGCGGCCCCGACGACTGGCCCGCGCAGATCCGGGACCGGAGGGCCTACGCCGAGTTCCTGGAGGCCCTCGGCGTGTGCGACGGCTTGAGGCCGGGAGCCGTCGGGGAACGCCTCGGGGCTTGCCAAGGCTATGAACTGCGGCCCTCGGGCCTCGCCGTGCGCCTTGGACTGGAGGATGCTCTTGCCGAAGCATGGTCCGACGACGTCAGGAGCAGGTGGACCAAGTTCGCACATCCGTACACGCCGTACGAGTTCACGAAGGCTCCGGCCCACCTGGCCGGAGCAACCGAGGTTGCCGGGCTCGGCTTCGCCGCTCGGCGCGAGTTCGCCGAACTGCTGATGCACGGGCTCCGCACCTGGGGCGAGGAGGTTCTCACCGTCACGGTGCACAGGCCCCTGTACCCCTTCAAGGACGCGCATATCTGGCCCACTCCTCTGGCTTCCTATCTCCGAAGCCTTGCCTGGCTCCCCGTGGAGGAGCCGGACGGCCCGTCCTTCGTGGAGCCCCGTCGAGCCTGGTTCAGCACCGACGGTGAGCTCCCGGCCTTCGTGCCCGCGCTGCCCCTGTCGACGCGACGCCTGCTCAGCGACAGGGGCGTCGTCGAGCGGATGCTCCGGCTCGGTCTCCGCAGGTGGGACGATCCGCAGCACGCCGGGGCGGCGGTGAAACAGCTCGCTGACGTGCTCGACAAGGGCGAGGTGCCCGAGTATCTCAGTGTCTCCTTCAAACGGCACTACGAGCGGGCGTGGTCGAGCATCGCACGGACGGGCCGGTGGCCCTGGGCACCAGGTGAAAAAGTCCGTCTCGTGGTCAGCCGCGCCCATACGCTCGGCACCTTCACGCCGTCGGCCGACGAAGCACCGGTCATCGTCTGCGATGAGACGGACCCCTTGAAGGAGGCGCTCATCGAGCCGGCGGGGCATCCCGTCCTCGTCGCCGCGGCGGAGTCCGGTGACGCCGTCGTCCGCCTGGCCGCGGCGAACGGGCTGAGGACGCAGCGCACGTCGGCCACGCACGTGCAGGTGCGTCATCGCGACGGCGCCCCCATCATGCCGTCGGGACAGGCGGCGCCGTTCACTAGAGGGCGGGAGTGGCTGGTCACCGTGGTCGCGCTCGCCATGGAACTCAAGTCCGGGGCGTTCGTGCGCCGCAGCGAGCGCGGTGCCCGTGCAGCGCTCGAACGCCTCCGCGCCCTCCGCGTCGTACACGCCGACGACGTGGAGATCACCATCTCCGGGACGCCGGCCGAACCACCGTCGTCGACGCGCGCCCTGCCGCTGCCGGACGACGAGCACCCCACGGTAGTCGTCTGGAGGAGCGACGAGGGCTGGGACGAGCTGCAGGCGGCGACGCCCGCCGTCGCGCAACTGCTGGGCAGGCCGTGGTTGCAGGACGCGCTGGAACTGGTCCTGGTCAAACTTGAGCGGAGCTTCGGCGGTGGCAGCCCGACACTTGTCGACGACAGCGTCCTCGCCGCGGCGCTGGACACGACCGAGGCCAAGGTCGCCGAGATCCGGCGCAACCTCACCGGTGACGTGCAGGACGCGGTGAGACTGCTCCGCCCGGTACTGGCGTGCCTGGCCGCCGACGCCTGGAACGAGGAGGCCGCTCACCTCCTCGGCCGTGCGGCCGGTGAGCGCGAACTCGCCGGGATACTCGACCGACTCGCCAACGATCTGCCGCTGCCGTCGACGGAGCTGGTGGCCCTGGCCCGCTCCTGTACGAAACCGGCGGAGCTCAGGGACGAACTGGGGCTCGACTTCCAGCAGTTCAACGCCGCACTGGCCGCCCTCGGCCCCGGATACACCCCGGACCACTATCCTGACCGTCACGAACAGGTCTTCGGCGACTTCGTGCGCGCCCGTTCCGGTATCCTGCTGGACCGACTCCGCGAGCGATACGCCGTCGCCGCACAGCAGGGCGAGGACATCTCCGGTTACGCGGCGGCCCGCGGTCTTCACGATCTCCAGCCGGACCCGGACTGGCTTCCCCGCTTCATCACCCCGCCCGAAGAGGAGATGCGCGACAGGGTGCGGCAATGGCTTCGGGCGCATGGAGCCGACGACGACCTCGAACGGCCCACCGAACTCGATCCCGTCGACCGGCTCCGCGCATGCAACACGGCCGCACTCGACGCGCTCGTCCCGGCGCTGACCCCCCTGGTGACCGCCTGGTGCCGCCGTCACGGCGTCCAGGTGCCCGCCGGATGGCACGGAGCGGTGCTGATGGAATGCAGGAGCCACATCGACGGGACCGGGCTGGGCGACCTGCTGCCGCTGAACGAAGAACAGCTGCTCGACGCGGTGGAACGCGCCGTGGGATGGCCCGACGGAATGCCGCACGCCACGGATCCCGCGGCCCTGGGCCTCACCGAGAAGGACTTCGCGCAGACGGCGCCACGGCCCCTGGGCTCCGGCGGTTCTACGACCGTCGCCCCGCGCACGATCAAAATCGGGGACGCCGAAGTCAGGGTCGGAAGCGACCAGCTGTCCACCATCGCGGACATCGCCTCGAAGACCCTCGACGAGGCCTTCCTCACGCAGTCGGGCAGAGTGCGCCTGGACACGGTGGCCGGCGTGCCCCGGTCACGAAATGGAGGCAGTTCCTCCGCCAAGTCGCGCATCGTCGTCGCGAAGACGAAGCGGACCACCGAGGACCAGCGATCTGCCATCGGCCTCGTCGGGGAGGTGGCCGCGCGTGCCTGGCTCCAGCGCCACTACCCCGACGTGCGGTGGGTTTCGGGCTACGCGGCCGTCGTCAACGGCGACGACGAGGCGTCCGACTCCCTGGGCTACGACTTCGAGGTCACCTGGCGGGGCACCACCCGGCTGTACGAGGTGAAGGCGTTGAGTGACCCGGCCGCCGAGCGGGTGGAGTTCGAGCTCGGACCGTCCGAGGTGGACGCGGCCCGCCGCCATGCCCGGAGCAACCGCTACCGCATCCTGCTGATCACTGCGGCCCTCGTCCCGGAGGAACGCCGCGTGTTCGACCTACCGAACCCGTTCTCGGCCCAGGGGCGCGACCGCTTCAGAATGGTCAGCCGGGGGGTGCGCTATCAGTGCTCGCCCTTGGGCAGGGGGTAGCGCGTCCGATCCGCAGGGTGCGGCTACCTTGCTTCATCCTGCTCATGAGTCGTCATGAGCAGGATGGTTGTAGCTTGCAAATGTCCTACGGCAGGGGTGACCCGCGGCTGCCGAGCGACCATGGCGGGGAAGAGGAACCCGGAGGGGGTGGCAAGGCCTGCGTCACTGGACGTTCGAGAAGCGCTTCGGCTCCGCCAGAACGGCGCCGGCACCGTCGAAGTCGGCGAGCCGCGCCGACAGGGTGGCCACGGCCAGTCGTTGGGGGAGCGACGCCGAGAACTTCAGACCGCGCACTGCCCGCTGGTCGACATCGGGCAGGACGAGTGTCGGCCCGTCGGGTACGGCGTCCAGCGCGGCGTGCCACATGTCCGGGCTCAGATCCTCCCGGAGCCGCAGGTAGCAGTCCGTGGGTCGTTGTACCGGGTCGGCGACCGACGGCAGAGTCGCGCCCAGCGTCGCGTTGGCCCGGTACCCCGCCCACGTCCACCAGCGGACGTCATTCCCGCGTCGTGCGATCAGTGTCCCGCCCGGGTGGACGAGGTGAGGGGCGTCCCCGTCACGCCACTCCTGGAGGCAGAGCTGGGCTCGCCGGGTGATCGAGACGTTCGGGTCGGCGCCCAGGAGGACCTCGCGCATGGCCCGGGTGAGCGCGTACGACAGTCCGGCGATCGTGCCTCCGGACCATTTGGCGATCCCGCCGCCTTCGACCGGCTCGACGAAGACCCGCTTGCGCCCCCAGTCGATGAACGTCACCTGCCAGCTGCGGCCCGCCAGCAGCAGCCGGCGCGGACCCTGGCGTTCCTCGGTGAGAACGGACGGATCCATCCGTCCGATCTCGGTGCGGCCGGACAGGACGGTGAACTGCGGTGGTGCGGTGAAGGACGCGGTCAGCTCGATGAAGTGGCGCCGTCCGAAGCGGCGTTCCGCCTCGGGGCCGATGAACAGCATGCCCCCGTCGGTGTCGAGGAAGCCTTCGTCTGTCAGATGGCGGAGGATGGTAGCGGCCGAACGGTCGAAGGGTGCCAGACCGTTCCACTGCGCGGGCCACGTCCGATCGCCCAGCTTGTGTTCCTGCAGCACGGCGGCCAGCAGTTGCTGCGCGACGAGGTGGCGTGGCTCGGGAGGTGGGACGACCGGTTCGACCCAGCCGCGGCTCCACAGGAGCAGCAGCCCGGCGGCCTGCAACAGGGTGTCCCTCTGGGTGGCCAGGAACAGGCAGTTCCGGGTGCTTCCGGCGCGGCGCCCCGTCCGGCCGATGCGCTGGAGGAACGAGGCGACGGTGCCAGGGGCGTCGATCTGGATGACTCGGTCGAGGTCACCGACGTCGATGCCCAGTTCCAGGGTGGATGTGGCCACGATGACGCAGTCGCGCGCCTCGGCGAACGCCTGCTCGGACCGGACTCGTTCGTCGGCCGAGAGGGACGCGTGGGAGAGGACCACGGTGACGTCGCGTGTCCGAAGTGCCGCGCCCAGTTCCTCGACCTGCCGCCGGGAGTCGCGGAACACCAGTCGTTTCTCGCCCTTGTGCAGGGCCGCGATGACCTTGGCGGCATTGGACAGGGAGCCGACGTAGTCGAGTTCGACTTCTCCTGGCGGGGGACCGGCCGTGACCTTCGCGGGCGCTCCTGCCGGTGCCGTCTGCGAGGGCGCCGTGAGGTCCGGGGCGACGACCCGGCCCGGACGCCGGCCGGCACCGGACCCCTGCAGCCAGGTGAGCAGATGCTGTGGATTCCCGACGGTCGCCGACAGCCCGATCGATCATGTGGACGCCGCCGGGGGCGACGACGAGAAGGTCCACCTCGCGGACGTGACCGGTGTGAGCGGTGAAGGTGAAGTTCGACCAGGCCCGCCACGGATCGGCGTCCGGCAGCTGCTCCCGGATGGCTTCCAGGCCACGGTGCTCATGGTCGAACTCGGACTCGGTGACCGTGGTCCACCGGCCTTCCCGCATGCGCCGTCCCCGCCTCTTGCACTCCGACTCCAGTGGGCGTCCGCTCCTGGTCTCCCGGCCTTTCGCACCGTTTCCACTACGTCGCGGACCCGGTGAATCCTAGTCGTGGCCGCCGACAGCGGGTACGTCCCGGACGGTGGACCAGGAGACGAGGGGAGAGGACGCTCCGCCGCGAGCAGCCGGGCATCGGACGCCCGAACCGTAGGCTCCTCGTCCGCGAGGTGCAGCAGACGGTGAGACCGCGGCCGGCGGGCCTCCGCACCCGGCCGGAACGCCGGGCAACCGCTCCGAGGACGCGTGACCCCGTCGAGGCGCATTTTGACCACTTCGACACCGGCACCGAACCGCTCGACCTACGATGTGACCGGGGGGATCTCGGCGTCCCGGCGTGCGCGCCGAGAGCCGGAACTCGGCGTGCCGTGTGAGCTCCTCCGCATGACCGAGACCCTCAGCAGCCAGCCAGGAGCGCCCCGTGCCGTACACGGCCGAGATCAGCCGCAGCAATCCGACGAGCATCATCTTCCTCGTCGATCAGTCGACCTCCATGAGCGACCCCATCGGCGGGGAGGTCCCCCAGCAGAAGGCGGACGTCGTCGCCGACGCCATCAACCGCCTCCTGACGGAACTCTCGGTCAAGTGCGCCAAGGAAGAGGGCGTGCGGGACTACTTCCACATCGCCGTCATCGGATACGGCGCCACGGTGGGCTCGGCGTTCGCGGGCTCGCTCGCCGGCCGTGACATCGTCCCGCTCAGCGAGGTGGCGGACAATCCGGCCCGCGTCGACGAGCGGAGCAAGAAGGTGCCCGACGGCGCCGGCGGCCTGGTGGAGACCGTGGTCAACTTCCCGCTGTGGATGGACCCGGTCGCCCATGGCGGGACCCCGATGAACCGGGCCCTCCAGTACGCCGAGAACCTCGTCGCCGGCTGGACGGAGCGCTACCCGGCCGGCTTCCCGCCCATCGTCATCAACCTGACGGACGGCGAGTCGACCGACGGCGACCCCACCGCCGCCGCCGAGGCCATCACCTCGCACGCCACCGCCGACGGCGCGGCGCTCCTGTTCAACCTGCACGTCTCCGCAGCGGGGGGAACCCCCACCGCCTTCCCCGACACCGCCGACGGACTTCCCGACGCCTACGCCCGCACCCTCTTCTCCATGTCGAGCCCGCTGCCCAGCCACATGCGCTCGTACGCCGCCTCCCAGGGCCAGCGGGTCAGCGAGACGACCCGCGGCTTCGTCTACAACGCGGACATCACGACGGTCGTGCAGTTCCTCGACATCGGCACCCGAGCCACCGAGCTGCGGTGACGACTCCGCTCTCCTGCGTGTACGTGACGCACCTCGTGGCCCCGAAGCACGGGAGTACCGAGGACGAATGCGAGGACGCGGTCGCCGTGCTCCCCAGCCGCTCACACGACGACATGCTGCTCGAACCCGTCACCGCGGGCGTCTGTGACGGTGCGACGGAAAGCGCCCTGGCCAAGGACTGGGCCCGGCTGCTGTCCCGCGCGGCGGCCGAAAGTGCTCTGCAGCGACCGGACTTCCTGGCCGGCGGAACCGCCTACGAGGAGTTCGCTTCGTCGGCGGTGGCTCAGTGGGATCCCTGGCTGGAGCAGTACACACAGGCGCGCACCGCGGAAGGGCGGCCGCTGAAATGGTACGAACACACCAAGCTGGCCGAAGGCGCCTACGCGACGCTGCTCACGGTGCGCGTCGATCCGGACTCCATTGTCGAGCACGAAGCAGCTGAACCGGCGTGGCGGTGGCGGGCTGCAGCCCTGGGGGACAGCTGCCTCTTCCACCTGCGGGCCGACCGGCTGGTACAGGCGTTCCCGGTACAGGCCGTCGAGGAGTTCGGCAGCACCCCTGACCTCTTCGGCAGCCGCAACCACGACGCGGCGCTGCTGGCCTGCCGTACGCGGTTCACCGAAGGCCGGTGCGCGCCCGGCGACCGGCTGCTCCTCATGACCGACGCCCTGGCCGCGTGGTTCCTGTCGGCCCCGGACCAGGAGGGCGCGCTGCGCCAACTGCTGGAGTTCGCCGGGCCCGACGACCTGGACGGGTTCAGGGAGTGGCTGAACGGTCTGCGGGGCGGCGGACAACTGCGCAACGACGACGTGGCGGTCGTACGGATCGACTTCGAAGGACGGTGAACATGGGCTCGACCACCGGTCCGCAGAGGCAGTTCCCCAGCGGCGGCGACTACGCGGAGGCACTGCAGCACACGCACCTGTGCTTTCGGCATCCCGAACTCAGAGGTGCCCGGCCGGAACTGACCAAGCTCGGTCTGCCCCGCGCCATCTCCGGCGCCTTCGCCAGCGTGTTCTCGTTGACCTCCGCAACGTCGGGCCAGCGGTACGCGGTCAAATGCTTCACCCGCCACGTTCCCGACCAGGAACGCCGTTACCAGGCCATCAGCTCCCGGCTTGCCCAGCTGGACCCGGCCGAGCTATCCCAGCCGTGGGCTCTCGGCTTCGAGTACCTTCCCGATGCGATCAGCGTCGGGAAGGAGCGCTATCCGGTCCTGAAGATGGAGTGGTGCGAGGCCGTCACGCTGTCCTCCTGGCTCGACGACAACCACGCCGACCGGTTCGCCGTCGGCCGGCTGGCCGACCGGTTCGAGGCACTTACCCGAGACCTGACGGCAAATCAGATAGCTCACGGTGACCTCCAGCACGGCAACCTGCTCGTCGCGAGTGACGACACCCTGCGCCTGGTCGACTACGACGGCATGTATGTGCCGGCACTGGCCGGTCTGAACGGTACCGAGCGGGGACACCGCAACTACCAGTCGCCCCTGCGGGGGAACGACGACTTCGGGGACAACCTGGACCGCTTCTCCGCGTGGGTCATCTTCCTGTCGCTTAAGGCGATCGCCGCCGACCCCGCACTCTGGAACCGGCTGCACGAGCCGCAAGGCGAGTTCCTGTTGCTCGCCGAGGAGGACTTCAAGAGTCCGAGCGGTTCCACCGGGCTGCAGACGCTGCTGTCCCACCCCGACCGGATGGTGAGCGGCCTCGCCGACCAGGTGAGGTCGCTGGCCTTCCAGCCGCTGGACCTGCTGCCTCCGCTGGCCGCGACGGTCCCCGGGCAGCGCACCGCCGCGACGGGGGCCACGCGAGCGGCCGCTTCCGGCGCGGGCACCGCCCCCGCCCCCGCTGCGGGCGGACTGCCCGGCTGGATGGCGGGACACGTCCCTCAGCCGGCCCCGCCGCCATCGACCGAACCCGCCGTCACCTCACCGGACGGCTTCCGCGTCCGGACCCTGCTGGACGTCGTCACGGCCATGCTCTGGCCCCTCGCGTTGGCCGCGACGGCCTTGCTCGTCGTCACGGGATACCGGGCGCCGCTGATCGGGCCGGGCGTGCCCGTTGCCGCTGCTCTCCTGTTCACCGCGTTCGCCCGGAGCCGCCGGGCGGAGCGGGCACAGTCACGGGCCGCTCTTGCTCAACTGACGAACGAACTCGCCCGGCTCGGGGACCCGGTCAAGGCAGCCGAGAAGTTGCGCCAGGACCGGGCAGAGCTCGACGCTGCCGAGACCAAGCGGATCGCAGCCCACCCGCGCGCCCAGGACAAGCTCACAGCCCGGTACCACGCCGAGCTGAAGGAGGCCGAGAAGCGCAAGGTCCGCAGGCAGCGCGACATCGACAAGAAGATCGACGGCCTCGCGGAGGAACTGCGCAGGGCCTTGGGTAAGGCACTCGCCGACAAGCAGTCCGCATACGTGCGGGACCAGCTCAGCCGTCGGCTGATCGCCCAGTCCCTGCCGCCCGGCATCGGGCCGACACTCGCCGCTCGCCTCGCGGACGCGGGCATCCGGACGGCAGCAGACTTCACGGGCTACCGGTCCGTGCTGAACACCAGTTTCACTAGCACCGGAGCCGAACTCGTGCTTAGTAACGGCCGAGTCATCGCTGTCCACGGCATCGGTGAGGCCAGGGCCATCGCTCTCGAGGTCTGGCGTAAAAGCCACATCGCTTCCGCCGAAGCCCGCCAGCCGACCGCGCTCAGCGCGTCGGAGCGGCAGTCGATCAGGCAGGGCATCGACCGCCGTCGGTCCCAGCTCACCACCCAGCGCAAGGCAGTGGAGTCCGAGACCGATGCCTTGCGTGCCAAGGCACGAAAGGAACTGCAGGAAGCACAGGAACGGCTCAACCGGGAAAACGCGCAGGCGGGTGACCGGGCTCGGAGGCAGCGGCAGGAACTCAGTCGGCGTGCGGTCGAACTGCAGCAGAACAGTGCGCTCCATGGAACGCTGAGTGCTTCCGTCGAGGCCGCCAAGCTCAGGCAGCGCGGGCTCTCGTACGCGAGTTACCTACGGTTCCTCTACCTCGGTCATTGATGTCGCGTCCGTGCGCGGGCGCGCGCCGGCGGTTACGCTCGTCGTCCCCGGAGGTGCCGCCATGCCCCCTCCGCGCATGTGCGCGTCAGCGTGGGATCAGAGAAGGCGCGACGGCAGCCGTTGGTCAGATGTCCCGGAAGATCTCGATCTGCGCCCCGATCGAGTTCAGCCGCTCCGCCAGGTCCTCGTAACCGCGGTTGATGACGTACACGTTGCGCAGCACCGACGTCCCCTCCGCCGCCATCATGGCGAGCAGGACGACGACGGCCGGGCGCAGGGCCGGCGGGCACATCATCTCCGCCGCGCGCCAGCGGGTCGGGCCCTCGACCAGCACACGGTGCGGGTCCAGCAACTGCAGCCGTCCGCCGAGGCGGTTGAGGTCGGTCAGGTAGATGGCGCGGTTGTCGTAGACCCAGTCGTGGATCAGCGTCTTGCCCTGAGCCACCGCGGCGATGGCCGCGAAGAACGGCACGTTGTCGATGTTCAGGCCGGGGAACGGCATCGGGTGGATCTTGTCGATCGGCGCCTCCAGCTTGGACGGCCGGACCGTCAGGTCCACCAGCCGGGTGCGGCCGTTGTCCGCGAAGTACTCCGGCGAGCGGTCGTGGTCGAGGCCCATCTCCTCGAGGACCGCCAGCTCGATCTCCAGGAACTCGATCGGCACCCGGCGGACCGTCAGCTCCGACTCCGTCACCACCGCGGCCGCCACCAGGCTCATCGCCTCGACCGGGTCCTCGGAGGGGGAGTAGTCGACGTCCACGTCGATCTTCGGCACGCCGTGCACGGTCAGCGTCGTGGTGCCGATGCCGTCGACCTTGACGCCCAGCGCCTCCAGGAAGAAGCACAGGTCCTGGACCATGTAGTTGGAGGACGCGTTGCGGATGACGGTCGTGCCGTCGTGCCGCGCGGCGGCCAGCAGCGCGTTCTCGGTGACCGTGTCCCCGCGCTCGGTCAGCACGATCGGGCGGTCCGGGGCGGCGCTCCGGTCGACCACCGCGTGGTACTGGCCCTCCGTCGCCGCGATGTCCAGGCCGAACCGGCGCAGCGCGATCATGTGCGGTTCCACCGTGCGCGTGCCGAGGTCGCAGCCGCCCGCGTACGGCAGCATGAAGCGGTCCAGGCGGTGCAGCAGCGGGCCGAGGAACATGATGATGGAGCGGGTGCGGCGGGCCGCGTCCGCGTCGATCGCCGCGAGGTCCAGCTCGGCCGGCGGCACGATCTCCAGGTCGACGCCGTCGTTGATCCAGCGGGTGCGCACGCCGATGGAGTTCAGCACCTCCAGGAGGCGGTACACCTCCTCGATGCGGGCGACGCGGCGCAGCACCGTGCGCCCGCTGTTGAGCAGCGAGGCGCACAGCAGTGCCACGCACGCGTTCTTGCTCGTCTTCACGTCGATGGCGCCGGAGAGCCGGCGGCCGCCGACCACACGCAGATGCATCGGTCCGGCGTAGCCGAGGGAGACGATCTCACTGTCCAGCGCCTCGCCGATACGGGCGATCATCTCAAGGCTGATGTTCTGGTTGCCGCGCTCGATCCGGTTGACGGCGCTCTGGCTGGTGCCGAGCGCCTCCGCGAGCTGGGTCTGCGTCCAGCCGCGGTGCTGCCTGGCGTCACGGATGAGCTTGCCGATGCGTACGAGGTAGTCGTCTGCCATGAGGTTGAGGCTATCTCAGATATGAGATGGCACCTCCTGGGGGGTCCATTCGGGTGACAGTCGGGTGATGTGACGTCAATGTGCCCCGACTATCCGCCGGTCCGGCGGCTGCGGGTGGTGTGCCGCCACCCGAAAGGTCCGGGCAAATCCATCGATGTCGTACGACGTCCGGTACTGCTCCGAGTGTGCCGGGGTCCGTTCTTCCCGCCGGTGGTGATGGACCACGACTTCTTGTTGATGTTCAGCCGCACTCCCGGAAGGATCCGGAAACTCTTACGGAACGTGAGGGGCATCCTCGCCTCCCTGATCGGGCCTGTCGTGACTGACTGTGCCTCAGTCGGATACCCCGGTCCGCGGCCGTCATGGCAGCCGCCGGCCGTGTCGGCCGTGGCGCCGGGCCTTCCGCGGCGGGAGGGTGGAGGAGGCTGTCTGTCGTGTTCGCTTCCGTCGCTTCGAACCGGACCAGTGGAAAGGCCTGCGAGATTGACCATGCACGATGACCAAGTGGACGTGACCGCCGACATCGTTGCGACCTTGATCCAAGAACAGTTCCCTCAGTGGAGCGGCAAGGCGATCCAGCCGCTGTCGTCGACCGGGACGGTCCACGCCATATTCCGCATCGGGGACGACCTCTCCGCGCGATTCCCGCTGCGTCTGACCGATCCCACGGAGACGCTGGCGGTTCTGGAGCGGGAAGCCCGGGCGAGCGCGGAGCTGGCACAGGTGTCCCGCTTCCCTGTGCCGGAACCCGTCGCCCTGGGAAAGCCTGGAGCGGGATACCCCATGCCGTGGTCGGTCCAGACATGGCTGCCGGGAACGGTCGCCTTCGACGCCGACCCGAGTGGGTCGGACGCTTTCGCCGAGGACCTCGCGGCCTTCATCGCAGCCCTGCGGGACGCCGAGACGCGGGGGCGGCGTTTCAGCGGCGACAACCGTGGCGGCGTTCTCGCTCACCACGACGACTGGATGGAGAAGTGCTTCGAGGAGAGCGAGGGGCTGCTCGACGTGCCCCGGCTGCGCCAGGTGTGGAGCCATTTTCGGGAGTTGCCACGCACGGGTGCCGACGTGATGAGCCATGGTGACCTGATTCCCGGCAACGTACTGGTCACGGGAGACCGGCTCGGCGGCGTACTCGACACCGGCGGCTTCGGCCCGGCCGACCCCGCGCTGGACCTGGTCAGCGGCTGGCACCTGTTGCAGCCGGGCCCAAGGGAAGTGCTCCGGCGGACACTGGCCTGCGACGATCTGGAGTGGGAGCGCGGCAAGGCATGGGCGTTCGAACAGGCGATGGGTCTTGTCTGGTACTACGCCGAGAGCAATCCGACGATGAGCAGAATGGGGCGCCGGACACTCGGCCGCATTCTGGCGTCGATGGAGTGATGTCCCCCCGGGTTCGCTGTCGAACGCCTCGATTGGATGGCAGCGGACACGGAACCCGGGCATGACCATTGCGCGCCCGTGTACTAGAGTTATCTCGACATCGAGATATCTGCCGAGGCGCACCGCGGTCGCCATGCGAGTTAGGCCTACCTAACTTAGCCTGACCTCACCGGAACGGCCAAGCCGGCGTGGCGGCACGATTGACGGTGGTACGCGCACATCAATGAAGGAGACTGTCGTGTCGGCGAACAGCTTCGACGCCCGCAGCACGCTGCAGGTGGGCGACGAGTCGTACGAGATCTTCCGGCTGGACAAGGTCGAGGGCTCCGCGCGCCTTCCCTACAGCCTGAAGGTGCTGCTGGAGAACCTCCTCCGCACCGAGGACGGCGCGAACATCACCGCCGACCACATCCGCGCCCTGGGCGGCTGGGACTCCCAGGCGCAGCCGTCGCAGGAGATCCAGTTCACGCCGGCCCGCGTGATCATGCAGGACTTCACCGGCGTGCCCTGTGTCGTCGACCTCGCCACGATGCGTGAGGCCGTGAAGGAGCTCGGCGGCGACCCGGCGAAGATCAACCCGCTGGCCCCGGCCGAGCTGGTCATCGACCACTCCGTCATCGCCGACAAGTTCGGCACCAACGACGCCTTCAAGCAGAACGTCGACCTGGAGTACGGGCGCAACAAGGAGCGCTACCAGTTCCTGCGCTGGGGCCAGACCGCGTTCGACGAGTTCAAGGTCGTCCCGCCCGGCACCGGCATCGTCCACCAGGTGAACATCGAGCACCTGGCCCGCGTCGTCATGATCCGCGACGGCAAGGCGTACCCCGACACCCTGGTCGGCACCGACTCGCACACCACGATGGTCAACGGCCTGGGCGTCCTCGGCTGGGGCGTCGGCGGCATCGAGGCCGAGGCCGCCATGCTCGGCCAGCCGGTCTCCATGCTGATCCCGCGCGTCGTCGGCTTCAAGCTCACCGGTGAGCTCCAGCCCGGCACCACCGCCACCGACCTGGTGCTCACCATCACCGAGATGCTGCGCAAGCACGGCGTCGTCGGCAAGTTCGTCGAGTTCTACGGCGAGGGTGTGGCCGCCACGAGCCTCGCCAACCGCGCCACCATCGGCAACATGTCGCCGGAGTTCGGCTCCACCGCCGCGATCTTCCCGATCGACGACGAGACCCTCAGCTACCTGCGTCTGACCGGCCGCTCCGAGCAGCAGGTCGCGCTGGTCGAGGCCTACGCCAAGGAGCAGGGCCTCTGGCTGGACCCGAAGGCCGAGCCGGACTTCTCCGAGAAGCTCGAGCTCGACCTGTCCACGGTCGTCCCGTCCATCGCCGGCCCGAAGCGCCCGCAGGACCGCATCGTCCTCGCCGACGCCAAGGCCCAGTTCGCCCAGGACGTGCGCAACTACGTCAAGGACGGCGGCGACGTCGACGAGGCGAGCAAGGAGTCCTTCCCGGCCTCCGACGCCCCGGCCATCTCCAACGGCGCCCCCTCCCACCCGGTCGAGGTGACCGCCCCCGACGGCACCACCTACACCCTGGACCACGGCGCGGTGACGGTCGCGGCCATCACCTCCTGCACCAACACCTCCAACCCGTACGTCATGGTCGCCGCCGCGCTGGTGGCCAAGAAGGCGGTGGAGAAGGGCCTGACCCGCAAGCCGTGGGTCAAGACCACCCTCGCCCCGGGCTCCAAGGTCGTCACCGACTACTTCGAGAAGGCGGGCCTGACCCCGTACCTCGACAAGGTCGGCTTCAACCTGGTCGGTTACGGCTGCACCACCTGCATCGGCAACTCCGGCCCGCTGCCGGAGGAGGTCTCCAAGGCCGTCAACGAGCATGACCTGGCCGTCACCTCGGTGCTGTCCGGCAACCGCAACTTCGAGGGCCGGATCAACCCGGACGTCAAGATGAACTACCTGGCGTCCCCGCCGCTGGTCGTCGCCTACGCGCTGGCCGGTAGCATGAAGGTGGACATCACCCGCGAGGCCCTCGGCTACGACCAGGACAACAACCCGGTCTTCCTGAAGGACATCTGGCCCTCCGAGGCCGAGGTCAACGACGTCGTGGCGAACGCCATCGGCGAGGACATGTTCTCCAAGTCCTACGCCGACGTCTTCGCCGGCGACGCCCAGTGGCAGGCGCTGCCCATCCCGACCGGCGACACCTTCGAGTGGGACGCCGAGTCCACCTACGTCCGCAAGCCCCCGTACTTCGAGGGCATGCAGATGGAGCCGGCCCCGGTCGAGGACATCACCGGCGCCCGCGTGCTGGCCAAGCTGGGCGACTCGGTCACCACCGACCACATCTCCCCGGCCGGCGCCATCAAGGCCGACACCCCGGCGGGCAAGTACCTCACGGAGCACGGCATCGAGCGCCGCGACTTCAACAGCTACGGCTCCCGCCGCGGCAACCACGAGGTCATGATCCGCGGTACGTTCGCCAACATCCGCCTGCGCAACCAGATCGCGCCGGGCACCGAGGGCGGCTACACGCGTGACTTCACGCAGGAGGGCGGCCCGGTCTCCTTCATCTACGACGCCTCGCAGAACTACCAGGCCGCCGGCATCCCGCTGGTCGTCCTGGCCGGCAAGGAGTACGGCTCCGGCTCGTCCCGCGACTGGGCGGCCAAGGGCACCGCGCTCCTCGGCGTCAAGGCCGTCATCGCCGAGTCGTACGAGCGCATCCACCGCTCGAACCTCATCGGCATGGGCGTCCTGCCGCTGCAGTTCCCCGAGGGCCACACCGCCGAGTCCCTCGGACTGACCGGTGAGGAGACCTTCTCCGTCTCCGGCGTGACCGAGCTGAACGACGGCACCACCCCCCGCACGGTGAAGGTCACCACCGACACCGGTGTCGAGTTCGACGCGGTCGTCCGCATCGACACCCCCGGTGAGGCCGACTACTACCGCAACGGCGGCATCCTGCAGTACGTGCTGCGCAGCCTGATCCGCAAGTAAGCGACAGGCAGGGCGGAAACCGAGGGCCGCATCCCCGCGCGGGGATGCGGCCCTCGGCGTTCCCTTCCCCTCCGTGCCGATACGCGCGGTAACCGTTTACATCTCCGTCCCCCGGCGCTACCGTCCCTTCCACGGACGAGGTGGGAGCGCTCCCATGAGCGCGGCGGACCGGAACCCGTCGCCGGGCGCCGCCACCTCGTCCGCCCCCACAGTCGCGGACGGGAGTGTCATGATCACGTCACCATGCGACCACGTCGGCGCCAGGGCACCCCGACGCAAGGGCAACAGGGTCCTGTTCGCCGTCCTCGTCTGCGTCCTGGCCGCGGTACCGGCGGCCGGCCTAGCCCTGACCTCGGGCGCCGTCACCCACACCCGCCCCGACACGCTGCCGCGCTCCGAACTGCGCGGCCTGCTCTGCCGTGCGGGCACGACGCCCGCCCTCGACACCTCGGACCGCGCGGACGACGCCGTGCGCGTGATGCCCGCGGCCTGCGACCTCCGGGCCGCCGCCCGCGCCCCCTGGCGAGCCGCTCACGCGGGAACCGCCCTGTCATGCCAGGCCCGTTGACCCCGGTCACCGCCGTGCGGCACGCGGCGTCCGAGCCCTCACGCCCCCACCGACCCCCGGGCCCATTCCAGTCGCCGCCGCACGTGCATCGCGTCACCGTCCCGACGGCCCTGGCTCCCTCACGCTCCCACCACCGCTTCCAGCCGGTCCAGTCGCCGCCGCACATGCACCGCGTCCCCGCCTCGCCGGCCCTGGCGCCCTCAAGCCCCCAACACCCTCCCCAGCCAGTCCAGTTGTCGCCGCACATGCACCGCGTCCCCGCCCTCGTGCCCGTTGAACGGGTAGGCGTGCAGCACCTTCTCCTCCTGCCCGCCCGTCAGTTCCGCGTACCGGTTGTACGCCGCGTACGCTCCGCTCGGCGGGCACACCGTGTCGCGGAGCCCTACCCCGAAGTGGGCGGGCGCCTGAGCGCGGCGGGCGAAGGAGATGCCCTCGACGTAGGCCAGGGTGCGGTGGGCCGCCTCCTCCGCGCCCCGGTGCACGGCGAGATACGCGCTGATCTCGCCGTACGGAGAGGCGTCCGTGAGGTCCAGCGCGCGGCGGATCCCGCACAGGAAGGGCGCGGTGACCAGGACCGCCGCGAGGTCCGGCACCAGTCCCGCGACCGCCAGCGCGACGCCCCCGCCCTGGCTGTTGCCGACCGCCGCGACCCGGGAGGCGTCCACGCCGGGCAGCGCCCGGACGGCGTCCACCGCGCGCACCGCGTCGGTGATCAGCCGGCGGTAGTGGTAGTCGTGCGGGTCGAGCAGCCCCCGCGCGGCCGGCCCGGGGCCGCCGGGCGCGCCGGCGTGCGGGTCGGGGGTGTCCCCGCCGCACCCGTACTGGTCGCCCTGACCCCGGTTGTCCATCAGCAGATGCGCGTACCCGGCGTTGACCCAGGTCAGCCGCTCGTGGGGGAGACCCCGGCCGCGCCCGTACCCGGCGAACTCCACCACCGCCGGGAGCGGTTCGGCCGCCCCCGCGGCCGTCCCCGCGGGACGGCTGAACCACCCCCGCACCGGGTCGCCCGCGAAGCCGCGGAACGTCACGTCCCATGTCTCGGTCAGCCGCAGCCCGTTCTCCACCGGGCCGGCGGAGAGCAGGACGTCGCCCGTGCCCGCCGCCTCCTCCAGCGTGCGCTTCCAGAAGGCGTCGAAGTCCGAGGGTTCGGCGACATCGGGACGATGGCGCTCCAGGCCGGCCGGGGGCAGGTCGAACGCGGGCACGCGGCACCTCGCAGAGTCGGGCGGACGGCAGCCCCGATCGTTGCGGGCATGCCGCAGGAAATTTCGGTGGACGGTAACAGATCTTCGCCGGGTCCAACAGCGGTTCGTTCCGGACTTCCGTGCGCCTCCGGTACAGGCAAAAGTCGCTCGTGCGGCACCCATTGACAGCGCTTACCACCACTCATAGGTTGCCGCGGAGTTACCGGTAGGCGCTCGAAAGTTTCGGTTCTGTGTGAGGCACGGGAGGCCCGGGCAATGAGCAGCTCCACCACGTCGGCTCCACCTCCGGGCACACAGGACCCGCCGCCGACGCCCCCGCCCCGCCGGCGCACCCGCTCGCCCTCGCCCACCGGCTGGCGGCGTGCGCTGCGCAAGGACTGGCAGCTCTACTCGCTGGCCGTGCTGCCGCTGCTGTTCTTCCTGGTGTTCCGCTATCTGCCGATGATCGGCAACGTGATCGCGTTCCGCCGGTTCGAGCCGGGCGGCTCGATCCTCGGCGAGTACTGGGTGGGCCTGCGCTACGTCGAGATGTTCCTGTCCGACCCGACGTTCTGGCAGGTCTTCCGGAACACCCTGTGGATCGGCGGACTGACGCTCCTGTTCTGCTTCCCGGTCCCGATCGTGCTCGCCCTGCTGCTCAACGAGGTCCGCCGCAGGTCACTGAGACGATTCGTGCAGTCGGTGTCCTACCTGCCGCACTTCCTGTCCATCGTGATCGTCGCCGGCATCACGATGCAGATGCTCGCCACCGACGGCCCGGTCAACCATGTCCTCGGCTGGTTCGGGCACGACCCGGTCCGGTTCATCCAGGAGCCCGACTGGTTCCGCACCATCTACGTCGGCTCCGAGATCTGGCAGACCGCCGGCTGGGGCACGATCCTCTACCTCGCCGCGCTCACCACCATCGACGAGGACCTGTACGAGGCCGCCCGGATCGACGGCGCGAACCGCTGGCGGCAGATCTGGCACGTCACCCTGCCCGGCATCCGCCCCACCATGATCACGCTGCTGATCCTCAACATCGGCACGTTCCTGGCCGTCGGCTTCGAGAAGGTCCTGTTGCTGTACAACCCGCTGACGTATCCCACCGCCGACGTGATCTCCACGTATCTCTACCGCACGGGTGTGGAGTCCAACAGCTTCAGCTACGCCGCCGCCATCGGCCTGTTCGAGGCGGTCATCGGCCTGGTGCTGATCACCTCGGCCAACCAGCTGTCGCGCCGCACGGTCGGGACGAGCCTGTGGTGAGCACGATCCGCCCCTCCCGGGGGTACCGCGTCTTCCAGGGCGTCAACGGCGTCATCCTCACCCTCGTCGTGCTGATCACGCTGTATCCGTTCGTCAACATCGTCGCCCGCTCGTTCAGCGGCGAGAAGGAGATCCGCGCCGGTGACGTGACGCTGTGGCCCAAGGGCTTCGACCTCACCACGTACGAGATCGTCTTCTCCGACTCGATGTTCTGGCGGAACTACGGCAACACCGTCCTCTACACGGTGGTCGCCACCGCCGTCGCCATGGTGCTGACCACCTGCTACGCCTACGTCCTGTCCAAGCACCACCTCAAGGGCCGCGGCGCGCTGGTCGGGATCGCCGTGTTCACCATGTTCTTCACCGGCGGCCTCATCCCGAACTACGTCCTGATCACCAGCCTCGGGCTGAAGAACAGCGTGTGGGCCATCGCCCTGCCGAACGCGATCAGCGTCTTCAACCTGCTGGTGATGAAGGCCTTCTTCGAGAGCCTGCCGTCGGAGCTGGAGGAGGCCGCCCAGATCGACGGCCTGAGCACCTACGGCGTCCTGCTGCGGATCGTGCTGCCGCTGTCCAAGGCGGTCGTCGCGACCATGGTGCTGTTCTACTCGGTGTCCTTCTGGAACTCCTGGTTCTCGGCGTTCCTCTACATGGACCGCACCGAGCTGATGCCGGTCACGGTGTATCTGCGCAACCTCCTCGCGGGCGCCACCGGAGGCACCGGCGCCGGCGCCACCACCGAGAACCTCACCCAGGTCAACGCCAACATCCAGGCGGTGACGATCGTGCTCACCTCGCTGCCCATCCTCTGCGTGTACCCGTTCGTGCAGCGCTACTTCGTCTCCGGCGTGATGCTCGGCGCGGTCAAGGGCTGACGACCGCCGGCGCTCCCCCCAACCCCGCAGTCCACCCCCACGTCACAGGAGTCCCCGTGAAGAACACCGGACAGCTCTCCCGGCGCCAGATACTCGCCGCCGCGGGCTTCATCGGCCTCGCCGCCCTCACCGGCTGCGGCAGCGGCGACGGCGAGGACGCCAAGGACCTGTCGAAGAAGCGCACGGGCGCCATGAAGAACTACCGCGCCGGACAGCAGTTCAAGGCCACCCAGCCGCTCACCTTCACCGTCCTGCACAACGACAACCCCAACTACCCGATGAAGGAGAGCTGGCTGTTCTGGAAGGAGCTCACCCGGCGCACCGGCGTCACCCTGGACGCCACCCCGGTCCCGCTGAGCGACTACGAGAAGAAGCGCAGCCTTCTCATCGGCGCGGGCGACGCCCCGCTGCTGATCCCCAAGACCTACCCGGGCGCCGAGACCGCCTTCGTCTCCTCCGGCGCCATCCTGCCGGTCAGCGAGTACATCGACCTGATGCCCAACTTCCGGGAGAAGGTCAGGAGATGGAACCTCCAGCCGGAGGTCGACTCGCTGCGCCAGTCCGACGGCCGCTCCTATCTGCTCCCCGGCCTGCACGAGAAGGTCCGCCAGCAGTACTCGCTGTCCTTCCGCACCGACATCCTGGACAAGCACGGCCTCGCCCTCCCCACCACCTGGGACGAGGTGTATACGACCCTCAAGGCGCTCCGTGAGGAGTACCCGGACCGCTATCCGCTCACCGACCGCTGGAGCACCAACACCCCTTTTCCCGCAGGCGCGTTGTTCCAGTATCTCGGCCAGGCGCACGGCGTCCGCGCCGGCTGGTCGTACCTGAACACCACCTGGGACGCCACGGCGGAGACGTTCGTCTTCACCGGCGCCACCGACGCCTTCCGCCAGGTCGTGGAGTACCTGCGCAAGCTGGTCGCGGAGAAGCTGATGGACCCGGAGAGCTTCACCCAGACCGACGAGGAGGCGGTCAGGAAGCTGCTGGGGGAGAGGGCCTTCGCGATCAGCGCCAACGCGCAGGAGCTGGTGCAGAACTACCGCTACAACCTCCAGCGGCAGGTCAAGGGCGCCACCATCGAGATGATCCCGGTGCCGCTCGGGCCGGCAGGCCCGGTCGTCATGGGCGGCGGGCGCCTGGAGAACGGCATGATGATCTCCAGCAAGGCGCTGGAGCGGGACGACTTCGTCGCCCTGATGCAGTTCGTGGACTGGCTCTGGTACTCCGACGCCGGCCAGGAGTTCTGCAAGTGGGGTGTGGAGAACACCACGTTCACCCGGTCCGGCGGCGCGGGCTACCGGCTCGAGCCCGGCATCTCCCTCATGGGCTCCGACCCGGACGCCCCGAAGGACCTGCAGAAGGACTTCGGGTTCCACAACGGCGTGTTCACCTACGGCGGCAGCTGGAGGCTGGTGTCCTCCTCGTTCGGCCCCGACGAGAGGAAGTTCACCGACGCGATGGCCGCCCGCAAGGAGCTGCCCACCGACCCGCCGCACCCGCTGCGCGCCGAGGAGCAGGAGCAGGCCACCCTCTGGGACACCCCGCTGAAGGACCACGTCACGCAGAACGCCCTGCGCTTCGTCCTCGGCAAGCGCCCTCTCTCCGAGTGGGACGACTACGTCAAGGAGCTCAAGGCCAAGAACATGGACCGCTACATCGAGCTGCACAACCAGGCGTACGAGCGGTTCAAGAAGGAGAACGCGTGATCCGCGTGCCCGCGGAACCGGCCGGCCGGCTGTCCGAGGCCTGGCGCGCCTGCGTCGGCACCGGCCGCCTCGACCTGGCCCTGCGCCGCGACTACCAGGACTCCCTCGCCCTGCTCCAGCGCGAGATCGGCTTCCGCCGTCTGCGCGGCCACGGTCTGCTCAGCGACGGCATGGGCGTCCACCGCCCCTACGAGTGGCAGGGCGCCCGCCGCACCCACCACTCGTTCACCTACCTCGACCAGGTGCTCGACGCCCTCCTCGCCACCGGCATCCGCCCCTTCCTCGAACTCGGCTTCATGCCACGGGAGATGGCGTCGGGCACGCAGACGGTGTTCTGGTGGGAGGGCAACGTCACCCCGCCCGCCGACGAGAAGGAGTGGACGCGCCTGGTGCGCGCGCTCCTCACCCACCTGATCGACCGCTACGGCCTCGACGAGGTGCGCACCTGGCCCGTCGAGGTGTGGAACGAGCCGGACCTGCCTCCCTTCTGGAAGGACGCCGACGAGGCGGCTTACCACCGGCTGTACGAGGCGACGGCGCACACCGTGAAGGAGGTGGACGCGGAGCTGGCGGTCGGCGGGCCCGCGCTGTCGCCGGCCGCGGACGGCTGGCTGGAGCGGTTCGCCGCGTTCGCCGAACGCCGTGACGTGCCCGTGGACTTCGTGTCCCGGCACGCCTACGCCTCTGGGCCCGCGCAGCCCGTCCCCTTCGGCACCCACCAGACCCTCGCGCCGGCGAGCACCCTGCTCGACCAGTTCGCCCAGCCGCGGAAGGCCCTCGCGGGCACCCGCCTGGCCGGACTGCCCGTCCACATCACCGAGTTCAACTCCTCCTACCGGCCCGACAACCTGATCCACGACACCGCGTTCCACGCCGCCTACCTCGCCCCGGTGGTGGCGGCGGGCGGCGACCACGCCGACTCCTTCTCCTACTGGACGTTCAGCGACGTCTTCGAGGAGACCGGCATCCCCACCGCCCTGTTCCACGGCGGCTTCGGCCTGCTCACCCACCGCCAGATCCGCAAGCCGACCTACCATCTGTACGCGTTCATGGCGCGGATGGGGGAGGAGCGACTGACGCGCGGCGACGACCATTTGGTCACCCGGCACGCGGACGGCCGGATCACCGTCCTCGCCTGGGCCCCCGTCGACCCCACGGGAGAGACTCCCGGCCCGGACCGGCACACCCTGCGCCTGTCCCTCCCGGTCGGCGGCGGAGGGCGCGGCGAGGTGTTCGTGCGCCGCTCCTCCGTCGACGAGGAGCGCGGCAACGCGTACACCGCCTGGCGGCACATGGGGTCCCCCCGCTCCCCGCGCCCCGGGCAGCTCGACCTGCTGCACGAGGCGTCCGAGCCCGCCCGCGGCCACGGCCGGCTGCCCGTCGAGGACGGCCGGACGGACCTCGTCCTCACCCTGGCCCGCCACGAGATCACCCTCGTGGAGCTGACCCCGGTGGACGACGAGACCCCGCCCTGGTGGGACGAGCGGCGGCTGCTCGGCGGGGAGGCGGCGTGAGCACCGTACGCGCCGACGCCTTCGGCGCCGGCCCGCTCTCCCGGGCCGCCGCGCTGATCCACACCCTCGTCACCGTCGAGGCCCTGCTGCTGCTCACCGCGGCACCGGGCCTCGCCGGCCTCTTCCTGCTCGCCCCCGACCCCGCAAACCTGCCGCTCGCGGCCCTCTGCCTGCTGCCCCTCGGCCCGTCCGCCGCCGCGGCCCTCTACGCCCTGCACCACCGCGGCGGCGACCTCACCGAACTCCGCCCGTCCCGTGTCTTCCTGCGCGGCTGGCGGCTGGGCGCCGGGCCCGCGCTGAAGCTGTGGGCGCCGCTGCTCGGCTGGCTCACGGTCATCGCGTTCACCCTCACCCACTTCCCGGCCACCGGACTGCCCGGCTGGTGGGCGTTCCTGCTCGCCGTGACCGGCGTGGGAAGTCTGCTGTGGGGCGCCCACGCGCTGGTGCTGACCGCCCTGTTCGCGTTCCGCGCCCGGGACACCGCACGCCTCGCCGCGTACTTCCTGTTCAGGCACCCCCGTGCCACTCTCGGCGCCCTCTCGCTGCTGATCCTGACGGCCGCCGGCACCGCCCTGCTCACCGAGGCGCTGCCCGCCCTCCTCGCCGCCCCGCTGCTGCTCTCCCTGCTGCGCGCCGGCCGCCCGTTGATCACCGAGACCCGGGAGGAGTTCACCGCATGACCGGGACGACGTACTCGGGGGACTTCGACGCGGCCTGGCTGCCGCCGGCCGCGTTCCGGGCGGTCGGCAGCCGGCGCACGCTGATCCGCGCCGGCGACGGGCTGTGGACCGACACGGTCCACCGCGAACTGAATGGCGCCTGTGAGCGGTTCGGCGGCCGGGTCGTGAGGGACGGCGGCGAGGACGCCGAGTTGGTCCTCGAAGCGGCCGACGCACCGGACGACGAGAGCTTCACGCTCGAACGCCGGGACGGCGTCACCACCGTCACCGCGTCCGGCGGACGCGGGCTGCTGTACGGCCTGTTCCACGTCGTACGGCTCGGCGAGGACGCCTTCGCCGGTGAACGGGCTCGCGAGGAGCACCGGCCGGCGTACGCCACGCGCATGCTCGACCACTGGGACAACGTCGCCGTGCACCCCGTCATGGGCCAGGTCGAACGCGGCTACGCGGGCGGTTCGCTGTTCTGGGCGGACGGCAGGGCGCGCGGCGACCTGGACCGGGTGCGGGCGTACGGCAGACTGCTCGCCGCGTGCGGGATCAACGCCCTCGCCGTCAACAACGTGAACGTGCACGCGACCGAGGCGCGTCTGCTCACCGACCGGATCGGTGACGTGGCCGCGATCGCCGACGTGCTGCGTCCCTACGGCATCCGCACCCATCTGTCGGTCACCTTCGCGGCGCCGACGGTGCTGGGCGGCCTGCCCACCGCCGACCCGCTGGACGAGGCCGTCCGGGACTGGTGGGCGGAGGCGACCCGCCGGGTGTACGAGGAGATCGGCGACTTCGGCGGGTACGTCGTGAAGGCCGACTCGGAGGGGCAGCCCGGCCCCTTCGCCTACGGCCGCTCGCACGCCGACGGCGCCAACATGCTGGCCGCCGCGCTGGAGCCGTACGGCGGCACGGTGCACTGGCGGGCCTTCGTCTACGACCACCACCAGGACTGGCGGGACCGCACGACCGACCGCGCACGGGCCGCGTACGACCACTTCACCCCGCTGGACGGCGCGTTCGCGCCCAACGCGGTGCTCCAGGTCAAGCACGGGCCGATGGACTTCCAGGTGCGTGAGCCGGTCTCCCCGCTGATCGGCGCCATGCCGGACACGCGGCTCGCGGTGGAGTTGCAGATCACGCAGGAGTACACCGGACAGCAGCGGCACGTGTGCTGGCTGGGACCGATGTGGAGCGAGGTGCTGCGGTTCCGGCCGGACGGCGAGGTGAGCACCGGGCGGCTGGCGGACGGGCTGGTGGCCGTGTCCAACGCGGGCGACGACCCGTTCTGGACCGGCCACCCGCTCGCCCAGGCCAACCTCTACACCTTCGGACGGCTGGCCTGGGACCCGGCGGCGGATCCACGGGCCGTCCTCGACGAGTGGATCGCGCTGACCCACCCTGGGGCACCGGAGCGGCTGGCCGAGGGGCTGCACGCGGTGCTGGACGGCTCCTGGGCGACGTACGAGAAGTACACCGCGCCGCTCGGCGTGGGCTTCATGGTGCAGCCCGGCCACCACTACGGGCCGAGCGTCGACGGCTACGAGTACAGCCCCTGGGGCACCTACCACTTCGCCGACCGGGACGGCGTCGGCGTCGACCGCTCCACGGCGACCGGCACCGGGTACACCGGGCAGTACGCCACACCGTGGGCCGAGGTGTACGAGTTCCCGGACACCTGCCCGGAGGAGCTGCTGCTGTTCTTCCACCATGTGCCGTACGGCCATGTGCTGGCCGGCGGGAAGACGGTGATCCAGCACATCTACGACACCCACTTCGAGGGTGTCGAGGAGGCCGAGGAGGCCCGCCGGGTGTGGGCGGGCCTCGCGGACCTGGTGGAACCGGCACGTCACGCCCGCGTGGCCGAGCGGTTCGAGGAGCAGCTGCGCAGCGCCCGTGAGTGGCGCGACCAGATCAACAGCTACTTCCTGCGCAAGTCCGGGGTGCCGGACGAGCGGGGACGGACCATCCACTGAGAAGGGGGGCCCGGGTGATGCCCGGACCCCCCTGTGCGCCGGCGGTCAGCTCAGCAGTTCCACCTCCGTCAGCGCCGCCTCACCGGTCAGCACCAGCCGGTAGTGCCCGTAGGCCTTCGGCGCGTCGATGGAGAAGGCACGCAGCTGCCGGTCCCAGCGGAAGGACTCGTCCGTCCGCTTGTCCAGGTCCGTCCACCGCTCCCCGTCGGCCGAACCCTGCAGCACCCAGCCCTTGGGCGCCTTGGTGTGGTCCGAGGACGTCAGCGTGTACTGCACCGCCTTGGTGTCCCCGGTGACGGGCAGCTCCACGGTGGACACCGTGGCACCGGTCGCCGACGTGTTGTCGAACAGCTCGCCCTCGCCCTTCAGGGCGTCCTTGCGGGGCGCCGGCACCTCGTCGTCCTGGGTGATCGACACCGGCGCCGCGTTCTTGCCGGTGCCCCACGACGACGGACGCGGACCCATGTCGAACTCCAGCACGCCGCCCTTGGCGATGGCCGCGTGCGGCAGCGCCGTGGAGTTCCACCGCTTGCCGTTGACCTTCAGCCCCTGCACGTACACGTTCTTCGCGCTGTTCCTCGGCGCCTTGACGACCAGCTCGCGGCCGTTCTCCAGGTGCACGGTGACCTTCGTGAACAGCGGGGAGCCGATGGCGTACTCGCCGCTGCCCATCACCAGCGGGTAGAAGCCGAGCGAGGAGAACAGGTACCAGGCGGACTGCTCGCCGTTGTCCTCGTCGCCGTGGTAGCCCTGCCCGATCTCGCTGCCGGTGTAGAGGCGGGACAGCACCTCGCGCACGTTCTTCTGCGTCTTCCAGGGCTGCCCGGCCGCGTCGTACATGTACAGGGCGTGGTGGGCCACCTGGTTGGAGTGGCCGTACATGCCCATCCGGACGTCGCGCGCCTCGATCATCTCGTGGATGACGCCGCCGTAGGAGCCCTTGAGGTCCGGGGAGGCCGTCTCGGGCGTGGAGAGGTACTCGTCCAGCTTCTCGGCGAGGCCCTTGCGCCCGCCGTACAGATTGGCGAGGCCCCGGCTGTCCTGGGCGGCGGTGAACGCGTAGCCCCAGCCGTTGGTCTCCGTGTAGTCGTAGCCCCACACCCGGGGGTCGTACGCGGAGGACTTCACCCGCCAGTCGCCCTTGAGGTCACGGCCCTGGAAGAAGCCCGCCTCGGAGTCGAACAGGTTGACGTAGTCCTGCGCCCGGTCGAGGAAGTACGCCGACTCCTCCTGGTAGCGCTTGTCGCCGGTCTTCCGGTACAGCGCCTCGCCCATCTTGGCGATGCCGTAGTCGTTGAGGTAGCCCTCCAGGGCCCAGGACAGGCCCTCGTGGGTCTCGGTGCTGGTGTAGCCGAGGAACGGCGAGGTCGCCATGCCCTTGCGGCCCACACCGGACGACGGGGGCACCACCGTGGCGTTCTTCACCGCCGCGTCGTACGCGGCCTTCGCGTCGAAGCCGTCGACGCCCTTGACGTAGGCGTCCGCGAAGGCGACGTCCGAGGAGGTGCCGGTCATCAGGTCCGCGTAGCCGGGGGAGGACCAGCGGGAGGTCCAGCCGCCGTCCTTGTAGTGCTGCACGAACCCGTCGACCAGCTCACCGGCCTTGGTCGGGGTGAGGAAGGAGTACGCCGGCCAGGTCGTCCGGTAGGTGTCCCAGAAGCCGTTGTTGACGTACACCTTGCCGTCCACGACCTTCGCGCCCGTGTGGGTCGGCGTGTCCGGCTCCGGCATCCGCGAGAACGGCGAGGCGTACTTGTACTTACCGTCGACCTTCTCGAAGCCCGAGTTCGGGTACAGGTACAGCCGGTACAGGCTGGAGTAGAGCGTGGTCAGCTGGTCCGGCGTGGCGCCCTCGACCTCGACCTTGCCGAGGATCTTGTCCCACTGCTTCCGCGCGTCCCGCTTGACCTTCTCGAAGGAGGTCTTGGGGCCGATCTCCTGGCGCAGGTTGTCCTTCGCCTGGTCCACGCTGATCAGCGAGGTGGCCAGGCGCAGGGTGACCGTGCGGTCCTCGCCCGCGTCGAAGCGCAGATATCCCTTGACGCCGCTCGCGTCGCCCTCGACGACCTTCTTGTCGAACTCGCCGTAGACGAACAGCCGGGTCGCGCCCGTGGACAGCCCGGACTTGACGTCCGAGTAGCCCGTGAAGGTGCCGTTCTCCTCGTCGAGGGTCAGGCCGGCCTGGTCGGTGACGTTGTCGAAGAGCACGCTCGCGTCGTCGCCGGGGAAGGTGAAGCGCATCGCCGCCGCGTGGTCGGTCGGTGCCATCTCGGCCTTCAGGCCGTTCTCGAACCGCACCCCGTAGTAGTACGGCCGAGCGGTCTCGTTCTCGTGCCGGAACGCCAGTTCGCGCTCCTCACGGCCCAGGTCCGGGGTGCCGGAGGCGGCGGACGGCATCACCTGGAAGGTCTGCCGGTCGCCCATCCAGGGGCTCGGCTCGTGGCTCGCGCTGAACGCCTGGATCGTCGGCAGGTTGTCCGCGTTGTTGCCGCGTGCGTAGTCGTACAGCCAGCTCAGCGAACCGGCGTTGGTGACCGGGGTCCAGAAGTTGAACCCGTGCGGCACGGCCGTCGCGGGGAAGTTGTTGCCGCGCGAGAAGCTGCCGCTGGAGTTGGTGCCCCGGGTCGTCACCGCGTAGTCGGAGAGATGGGCCTTCGGCCGCTCGGGCTTGACCGGCTTCAGCGACACGTCGTCGAGCCAGCCGCGGAACTTGGTCTCGCCCTTGGGGGAGTCGTACGCCACCAGGATCCGGTCGACGGTCTTGCCCCTGGCCACCGAGCCGATCCGGGAGACCACGTTGTTCCACTGGTTGACGTAGAGGATCTTCGACGCGCCCTGCCCCTGCGGGGTGAGCGGGAATCCGTGCTGGTCGGTGGCGCGCAGGTCGCTCAGATAGGTGCCGTCGGTGAAGGCGAGGTCGACGGAGACGTTGGTGGAGTCGTAGTCGAGGTCGCCGTCCGCCATCGACGGGAAGATACGGTACGACAGTTCGGTGTCCCGCTCGACCTTCGTGTTGACGTCGAACACCTTGTTGTACGAGTACGCCCGCCCGTCGCTGGTGTGCCGGCCGGCGTAGCGCAGGGCGCGCTTGCCGGTGAACCCGGCGCCCGCCTTGGCCGTCGGCGAGCCGGTGGGGCCGCGGTCGACCAGCGAGAGCATGTCCTGCGGTATCGGCGCCTCGTCGTCACCCGTGGAGAACTGGACGTCGGCGAGCTGGACTATGCCGCCGCTGCCGTTCTTGGTGATCTCCAGCCGGAAGTGCTGGTACTCGGCGACGGAGGAGGCGTCGATGTCGTAGAGCTTGGTCTGGAAGCGCTGCGTGAACGTCTCGCCCGAGCGGGTGTCGAGGGTCTGCCAGTTCTCGCCGTCGGTGGAGCCCTTGAGGGTCCAGTCCCTCGGGTCGCGCTCGGCGGCGTCGTTGGCGGACGTGAGGGCGTAACGGAGCACCTTCACGGGGGCGTCCAGGTCGAACTCCACCCAGCCGGTGGATTCGAACGCCAGCCACTTGCTGCCGGGTTCGCCGTCGACGAGGTTCTCCTTCACCTCCCCGCCGCCGGTGTTCTCCGCGCTGGCGCGGACGTCCGTGACATGGTCGGTGACGTTGCCCGGGATGCCCGAGCTGTAGCCGCCGTCCACGCCCGAGGCGCGCTTCTCGCCGCCCCGCGTGGTGTCGACGGTGTTCTGCCAGTCCGGGGCGGGGTCCCCGGACTCGAACGACGAGGAGAACTCCCGGTCGGTTCCCGGCGGCGCCTCGGGGAGCGCCACGGCGACGCCCTGTGAGCCCGCGGCCAAAGCGAAGGCGGTCGTCGCGACGACCGCCGTTCCCCATCTGTGCCGAACTCTCTGTTGCATGCGCGAGCACCCTCCCTGCCCTGGACAACGTTGTCAATTGCAGTGCGCAAGGAACAGTAGTGGGTCAAGGGGACTGTGATGTCAAGGGGTTGATTGTGGCATTCAGGAGCGATGGCGGGGGCTTTCCCGTGGCGCAAGGTGCCCGAGGCTCCTATTTCCGCGAGGTCTCAACTCGGAAAAGACGTAAGGGGAACCTTGCATTCGATCTTGCTCCGTCGGCGTGAAGTGGACTATACCTGTCGGCACTCCGGGACAGTCTTCACCGCTCCCGACCAGTACCAGCCGCACCTCCTGCACGACCCAGCGTGACCCGAACGCGGTGCCGGGAAGGATCCGGTTCACCGCCTGAGTCCTGGAGAAGGCGAGGACTTGAGCATGGGATCCACTTCCGGCGTAGGCCACCGCGATCCGATCAGGCGGAGTGCGACCGCCGCTCCGGCCCCGGCGACTGTGGTGCCGGCATCGCTCAGCTGATCATCGGCGCCGCACCGCGGCTCCGAGACGACGGCGACAACGCCCCCCGTGCGGCCGGCTCAGGACCGGTCCGGCCACGGCGGGCGCACACGCAGCACACCCGTACAGAGCCCATCGATCAGTGAGGATGCAGATGACCATTCGTGCCGGCTCTCTTGACAGGCGGACGCTCCTGCGCGGGGCCATCGCCACCGCGGCGATGGGCTCGTTCGCGGTAGCGTGCAGCTCTCCCTCCAGCAAGGACAGCGACGGCGACGGCGGCCCGAAGGGCGAGAAGAGCGCCACGAACCCGTTCGGCGTCGCCGCGAACTCCACGGTCGAGGCGGCCATCTTCGACGGCGGCTACGGCACCGACTACGTCGACTACACCAACCAGGTGCTCGGCAGCCAGGTCAAGGGCCTCAAGGTCCAGGTCGAGCCGGTCGTCGACATCGCCCCCCAGCTCCAGCCCCGCTTCGTCGGCGGCAACCCGCCGGACCTCATCGACAACTCCGGCGAGGACCAGATCGGCTTCCTGGGCATCCTCGACCAGTTGGAGGAACTCGACGACCTCTTCGAGGCCAACACCTACGAGGGCAAGAAGATCGCCGACATCGTCTACCCCGGCGTCAAGGCCCCCGGCACGTTCAAGGACAAGTTCGTCGCGCTCAACTACGTGATGACCGTGTACGGCGTCTGGTACTCGAAGACCCTCTTCGAGCAGAACGGCTGGACCCCGCCGAAGACCTGGGACGAGGCGCTCGACCTCGGCCAGAAGGCGAAGAAGAAGGGCAAGTACCTCTTCGTCCACGGCAAGGAGGCGGCGACCTACTACCGCACGCTCCTGATCGACTCGGCGATCAAGGAGGGCGGCGACGAGGTCCGGCTGGCCCTGGAGAACCTGGAGAAGGGCTGCTGGTCGCACCCGGCCGTCCAGGGCGTGATCAAGGTCATGGAGACCATGGTCAAGCAGAAGATGTTCGTCCCCGGCGGCTCCGGCACCCAGTTCCAGAAGGCGCAGGCGATCTGGAGCAACGACCAGAAGGCGCTGCTCTACCCGTCCGGCGGCTGGATCGAGAACGAGATGAAGAAGGCCACGAAGGCCGACTTCCAGATGACCGGCTTCCCGTCGATGACGCTCACCGACAAGCCGGCGCTGCCCTGGGAGTCGCTCCGCGCGGCCGCCGGCGAGCCGTTCATCGTGCCCCGGCAGGGCAAGAACCCGGCCGGCGCCAAGGAGGTGCTGCGGGCGATGCTGTCGGAGAAGGCGGCCGCCAACTTCTCCAAGACGAAGCTGGCCCCGACGATCGTCAAGGGCACCGTGCCCGCCGACGGTTACGGATCGACGGCCCTCGTCTCGCAGACGACGATGCTGGAGGCCGCGGGCACCAACATCTTCAACTACATGTTCGTCGAGACCTACGGGATGAACACCGACCAGTTGGTGCCGTGGAACTCGTTCCTCGCCGGTGACCTCGACGCCAAGGGGCTGACCTCGGCCCTGCAGAAGATCTCCGACAAGGTCCGGGAGGACGACTCCGTCGACAAGGTCAAGGTCAGCTAGCACCGCGATGAAGGACACGATCCCCACTGCCGAGACCGCGAGCCGCCGGCCCGAGCCGGCCGCTCGCGGTGGGCGGCCACGGCGCCGCAAGCTCACCTTCGACCGGGTGACGTTCTTCCTCGCGTTCCTCGGTGTCCCGCTGGCCATCTTCGTGATCTTCGTCCTGATCCCGTTCGGCCAGGCGATCTTCTGGGCGATGACCGACTGGCGCGGCTTCAGCCCGGACTACAACTTCGTCGGCTTCGACAACTTCACGAAGATGTTCCAGGACGACATCTTCCTGAAGGCGTTGCGCAACGTCGCCCTCCTCGCGGTCTTCGTGCCGCTGGTGACGCTGACGCTCGCCCTCGGGGTTGCCGTGGCCATCACCCTGGGAGGGCCCGGCAAGGGCCCCGTCCGAGGGATCCGGGGAGCGTCGTTCTACCGGATCGTCTCATTCTTCCCCTACGTCGTACCGGCGATCATCGTCGGTCTGATCTGGGCGCAGATGTACGACCCGAACGCCGGGCTGCTCAACGGCGTCCTCACGGGCCTCGGCCTCGACCGGTTCGACACGTTCGCGTGGCTGGGCGAGAAGGCGACGGCGATGCCGGCCGTGATGTTCGTCATCATCTGGGGACTCGTCGGGTTCTACGCGGTGCTCTTCATCGCCGCGATCAAGGGCGTCCCCGCCGAGCTGTACGAGGCGGCGAGGATCGACGGGGCCGGCCGGCTGCGCACCACGGTGTCGATCACCCTGCCGGCGATCCGGGACAGCGTGCAGACGGCGTACATCTACCTGGGCATCGCCGCCCTCGACGCGTTCGTCTACGTCCAGGCGATGGTGCCGAACGGCGGCCCGGACAACTCGACCCTGACGATCAGCCAGCGTCTGTTCAACGTCGCTTTCGCCAAACAGCAGTTCGGCTACGCCACCGCGATGGGCGTCGTCCTCGCCGTCGTCACCCTGGTGTTCGCGGCGCTGGTGTTCCTCGTCAACCGCCTCACGGGCGGCGGCGAGGGCGAGAGCAAGAAGAAGGCACCTGGGTCCAAGGCTCGGCGTGCCGCAGCCGAGGGAGGTGCCGGGTGAGCGTCATCGCCGCCGACCCGAAGACGGCCGGTGAACGTGAACCGGCGAGGGACCGGAAGCTGACGCGCGTCGCCGCGAGCAGCGACCGCAGATTCGCGGCGATCTCGCACGCCCTGCTGATCCTGTGGTCCGTGATCGTGATCGTGCCCATGCTGTGGGTGCTGATGTCGTCGTTCAAATCGACCGGCGAGATCCTTTCGTCGCCGTTCTCGCTGCCGGACCACTGGAGGATCGAGAACTACGCGAACGCGTGGACCGACGCGAACATCGGAAGGTATTTCCTGAATTCCGTGATCGTCGTGGTCTCGGCACTGATCCTGGTGATGCTGCTCGGCGCGATGTGCGCCTACATTCTCGCCCGGTTCGAGTTCCCCGGCCGCCGGCTGATCTACTACGTCATGCTCGCCGGCCTGACGTTCCCGGTCTTCCTGGCGATCGTTCCGCTTTTCTTCCAGCTGCAGAATTTCGGGCTGCTGAACACGCGTCCCGGACTGATCCTCACCTATGTCGCGTTCGCGCTGCCGTTCACGATGTTCTTCCTCTATTCGTTCTTCCGGTCCCTTCCGCACGACGTGTACGAGGCCGCGCTGATCGACGGCGCCGGGGACTGGCGGGCGTTCTTCCAGGTGATGCTGCCGATGGCCCGTCCGGGCATGGCGGCAGTGGCGATCTTCAACTTCCTGGGCCTGTGGAACCAGTTCCTGCTGCCGGTGGCGCTCAACACCGACCAGGACATGTGGGTCCTCACCCAGGGCATGGCCGCCTACGCGTCCTCGCAGGTCTACGACATCGACTACGGCGCGCTGTTCGCGGCGATCGTGATCACGGTGGTGCCCGTACTGATCGTGTACTGCGTCTTCCAGCGGCGGATCGCCGGTTCGGTGTCGCAGGGCACCTTCCGCTGACGCACACCGCCGCTCCACCCGTCGTACGCAGGGGTCCGGCCCCGGAGAGACAGCTCTCCGGGGCCGGACCCCTGTGGCGCACCCCGGGTAGTCGGCCGGACACAGGCTGGAACCGATTTCTGTCAAGGTCTTGACGGCACTGGGCGATTCAGCGGAGTTTGGACTTCATAACTTGTACAAGGTCCCGTCGCCCCAAGGTGACGCGGGCCCAGGGATGAGGGTGAGAGTCAATGGAGACTCCGGGGTCGCAGTCGTCGCTGCACCGAGCCAACCTGGAGCGGGTCGTCCGAGCAGTACGTCTGGCGGGGTCCCTGACCCAGGCGGAGATCGCGAGGACGACCGGACTGTCCGCGGCCACGGTCTCCAACATCGTCCGGGAGCTGAAGGACGGCGGCACGGTCGAGGTGACCCCCACGTCGGCGGGGGGACGCCGGGCCCGCAGCGTCTCGCTCAGCGGGGACGCCGGCATCGTGATCGGCGTCGACTTCGGCCACACCCACCTGCGGGTCGCGGTGGGCAACCTGGCCCACCAGGTGCTCGCGGAGGAGTCCGAGCCGCTGGACGTGGACGCCTCGTCCTCGCAGGGCTTCGACCGGGCGGAACAGCTGGTCAACCGGCTGATCGAGGCCACCGGAGTGGACCGGTCCAAGGTCGCGGGCGTCGGGCTCGGTGTGCCGGGACCGATCGACGTGGAGTCCGGCACCCTCGGGTCCACCGCGATCCTGCCCGGCTGGTCCGGGACCCGCCCCGCCGAGGAGCTGCGGGGGCGGCTCGGCGTGCCGGTGCACGTGGACAACGACGCCAACCTCGGCGCCCTCGGCGAGATGGTCTGGGGCAGCGGCCGGGGCGTGCGCGACCTGGCGTACATCAAGGTCGCCAGCGGTGTCGGCGCGGGTCTGGTGATCAGCGGGAAGATCTACCGCGGCCCGGGCGGCACCGCCGGCGAGATAGGGCACATCACCCTCGACGAGTCCGGCCCGGTCTGCCGCTGCGGCAACCGGGGCTGCCTGGAGACCTTCACGGCCGCGCGCTATGTGCTGCCGCTGCTCCAGCCCAGTCACGGCACGGACTTGACCATGGAGAGCGTGGTGCGGATGGCCCGGGACGGCGACCCGGGATGCCGCCGGGTGATCGCCGACGTGGGCCGCCACATCGGCAGCGGTGTCGCCAATCTCTGCAACCTCCTGAACCCGAGCCGGGTCGTGCTCGGCGGTGATCTCGCGGAGGCCGGGGAGCTGGTCCTGGGCCCCATAAGAGAGTCCGTGGGACGCTACGCCATACCCAGCGCCGCGCGCCAACTCTCCGTGCTTCCAGGGGCACTTGGGGGCCGCGCGGAGGTGCTGGGCGCCCTCGCGCTGGCGCTGAGCGAAATGGGCGATTCGACCCTTCTGGACGGAACTGCGACGGGGTCCCTCGCCGCCTCCACCCCTGCCTTCACTTAGAGAACGGATGGCACCGTTGCCATCTCGTTAAGGATTTACTTCTTGACGTCGCACGTGCGGCCGAGTTGACTTCCAGCCACCTCGGCCGCAACGACGCGGCCTCGTCAGGGAGGTTTGTAGAAGTGAACACGCGTATGCGTCGTGCCGCCTTCGCCATCGCCGCGGGTGCGATGGCCGTCTCGCTCGCCGCCTGTGGCAGCGCCGCCGAGTCCGGCGACAAGAAGAGCGACTCGGGCGACTCCGCCGCCAAGGGCGACAACATCAAGGTCGGTCTGCTCCTGCCGGAGAACCAGACCGCGCGGTACGAGAAGCTCGACAAGCCCTTGATCGAGAAGAAGGTCAAGGAGCTCACGAACAACAAGGGCGAGGTCGTCTACGCCAACGCCAAGCAGGACGCCAGCCTGCAGAACCAGCAGGTCGACACGATGGTGACCAACAAGGTCGACGTGCTCATCGTGGACGCGGTGGACTCCAAGGCCATCGCCGGCTCCGTGAAGAAGGCCAAGGACGCGGGCATCCCGGTCGTGGCCTACGACCGCCTCGCCGAGGGTCCGATCGACGCCTACACGTCGTTCGACAACGTGACCGTCGGCAAGACGCAGGGCGAGGCCCTGCTCGAGGCGCTGGGCGACAAGGCCAAGAGCGGCCAGATCGTCATGATGAACGGCTCCTCCACCGACCCGAACGCCGCCATGTTCAAGGAGGGCGCGCACTCCGTCCTCGACGGCAAGGTCAAGATCGGGCGCGAGTACGACACCAAGGAGTGGAAGCCCGAGAACGCCAACGCCAACATGGAGGGCGCCATCTCCGCCCTCGGCAAGGACAAGATCGTCGGCGTCTACTCCGCCAACGACGGCATGGCGGGCGGCATCATCACCGCCCTCAAGGCCGCCGGCCTGAAGAACATCCCGGTCACCGGCCAGGACGCCGAGCTCGCGGGCGTGCAGCGCATCGTGACCGGTGAGCAGTACATGAGCGTCTACAAGCCGTACCCGCAGGAGGCGAACGTCGCCGCGGAGATGGCCGTCGCGCTGGCCCAGGGCAAGTCGCTGGACTCCCTCGCCAAGGACAAGGTCGACAGCCCCACCACCAAGGGCATCCCCTCGGTGATCGTCCCGGTCGTCTCGCTGACCAAGGACAACATCAACGACACCGTGATCAAGGACGGCATCTACACCGTCCAGGAGATCTGCACCGGCAAGTACAAGGCCGCCTGCGACAAGATCGGCCTCAAGTAAGCAGTCCCCCATCCCGTGACTCAAGGGGAGTCCGCAGACCCGGACTCCCCGACGGGACGACTGCCACACGCTTCCGCCGGCGCCCCGCACACACCAGCCCCGCAAGCTACGCGGGGCGCCGGACGGAACACCCCCCAATCCCTTGCACAACCTCCCGCCGGGTCAGGCGGCGAAGGAGATGGTTCACGTGTCCGCTACGCCCGTGCTGGCGTTGCGCGGGGTCTCCAAGCGGTTCGGTGCCGTCCAGGCGCTCACCGACGTCGAGCTTGAGGTCCACGCCGGTGAAGTGGTCGCCCTGGTGGGCGACAACGGCGCCGGAAAGTCCACGCTGGTCAAGACGATCGCCGGCGTGCACCCCATCGATGAGGGCGTCATCGAGTGGGACGGCAAGGCCGTCCAGATCAACAGGCCGCACGACGCCCAGAACCTGGGCATCGCGACGGTGTACCAGGACCTCGCGCTGTGCGACAACATCGACGTCGTCGGCAACCTCTACCTGGGCCGGGAGCTGCGCAGGCGCGGCGTCCTGGACGAGGTGGAGATGGAGCGCCGCTCCCGCGAGCTCCTCGACACCCTGTCGATCCGCATCCCCAGCGTCCGTATCCCGATCGCCTCGCTGTCCGGTGGTCAGCGCCAGGTGGTCGCCATCGCCCGGTCCATGCTCGGCGAGCCCAAGCTGGTCATCCTGGACGAGCCCACCGCGGCCCTCGGCGTCGAGCAGACCGCGCAGGTCCTCGACCTGGTCGAGCGGTTGCGCGAGCGCGGCCACGCGGTCATCCTCATCAGCCACAACATGGCGGACGTGAAGGCCGTGGCGGACAAGGTCGCCGTCCTGCGCCTCGGGCGCAACAACGGCGTCTTCGAGGTCAAGTCGACCTCGCAGGAAGAAATCATCTCCGCCATCACGGGCGCCACGGACAACGCCGTGACCCGTCGTGCGGCGCGCACCAATGGGGAGATCACGAAGTGAGCACCGAGAAGACCTCCACCCCCACCGCCGAGGAACACTCCGTGGCGAACCCCGACGCGGCCGCCAAGGCGGTCACCGCGGTCGACCCCCGGCTGCTGGTGCGCGAACAGGGCCTGATGGGCTACTGGAACGAGTTCAAGCGGAAGATGAAGGCGGGTGACCTCGGCTCCATCCCCGTGGTGGTCGGCCTGCTGGTCATCTGGGCGATCTTCACCAGCCTGAACGGCAACTTCCTCACCGCCGGCAACTTCTCCGACATGTCCGTCGCCATGGTCGGCACCGGCATGATCGCCGTCGGCATCGTCTTCGTCCTGCTGCTCGGCGAGATCGACCTGTCGGTCGGTTCCGTCAGCGGTGTCGCGGGCGCCACCTTCGCCGTGCTGAACATCACGCACGGCATGAACGAGATACTCGCCCTCGTACTGGCGATCCTCACCGGCACGGTCGCCGGCGCGATCCACGGCTTCATCTTCGCCCGGATCGGCGTGCCCGCCTTCGCCGTCACCCTGGCCGGCCTGCTGTTCTGGCAGGGCTTCATGCTCCAGATCCTCGGTGACAACGGCACCATCAACCTGGACTCCGAGGGCCTGGTCGTCAAGCTGACCAGCTACTACTTCAGCGACGTGGCCGCCGCGTACGGTCTGGCGCTGTTCGCGACCGTGGCGTACTTCCTGGCGTCGTTCTTCGACAACCGCCGCCGTGAGGCCGCCGGGGTGCCCTCCCGCCCGCTGAACGAGATCATCGTCCGGACGGCGCTGCTCGCGATCCTGGCCTTCGCCGTCGCGATCGTGTTCAACCAGTACAAGGGCCTGCCGCTGGCCGTGGTGATCTTCCTGGCCTTCCTGGTCCTCACGGACTTCGTGCTGCGCCGCACCTCGTACGGCCGCAAGGTGTTCGCGCTCGGCGGCAGCGTCGAGGCGTCCCGCCGTGCGGGCATCAACGTCGAGCTGATCCGGATCTCGGTCTTCGCGATCGCCGGTACGTTCGCCGCGATGGGCGGTCTGTTCGTGGCGTCGAAGATCGCCTCCGCGAACCAGGGCGCCGGTACCGGTGAGTTCCTGATGAACGTCATCGCGGCCGCGGTGATCGGCGGTACCTCGCTCTTCGGCGGACGTGGCCGCACGTGGGACGCGCTGCTCGGTGTGATGGTCATCGTGTCCATCCAGTACGGGCTGGCGCTGGAAGGCATCGCCTCGCCGGTGCAGTACATGATCACCGGTGGTGTGCTGCTGGCGACGGTCGTCATCGACGCCGTCACCCGGAAGACGCAGAAGACCGCGGGGCGGGCTTAGGCCTCATACGGTCCCGCGCCCCTTTCGGGGGTGTGACTGTGCCCGGCGCCTTTCAGGTGCCGGGCACAGTCGTGTCGTGAGGGCGTCGTACGGGGGTACTGCCGAACGGGTGATGTACGACGCACCGCCCCGGGAACGATCGGTTGAGCGGAAGATTAGACTCGACCCGCCCGGCAACAGCTCGATCAGCTCTACTGCAAGGAGGCACGGGTGCCGCTGCTGACCCGCATCAGGGGACCGCGCGATCTGGACCGGCTCACCCTCGAGGAGCTCGACCAGCTGGCCGGGGAGATCCGGACCTTCCTCGTCGACGCGGTCTCCAAGACCGGCGGCCACCTCGGCCCCAACCTCGGTGTGGTGGAGCTCACCATCGCCCTGCACCGGGTCTTCGAGTCCCCGAAGGACAAGGTCCTCTGGGACACCGGCCACCAGTCCTACGTGCACAAGCTGCTGACCGGCCGGCAGGACTTCTCCAAGCTGAAGATGAAGGGCGGCCTGTCCGGCTACCCCTCGCAGGCGGAGTCCGAGCACGACGTCATCGAGAACAGCCACGCCTCCACGGTGCTGGGCTGGGCCGACGGCATCGCCAAGGCCAACCAGCTGATGAGGCGGGACGACAGCCACGTCGTCGCGGTCATCGGCGACGGCGCCCTCACCGGCGGCATGGCCTGGGAGGCGCTCAACAACATCGCCGACGCCAAGGACCGCCCGCTGGTCATCGTCGTCAACGACAACGAGCGCTCCTACTCGCCCACCATCGGCGGCCTGGCGAACCACCTGGCGACCCTGCGCACCACCGACGGCTACGAGCGCTTCCTGACCCGCACCAAGGACCTCCTGGAGCGCACCCCGGTCGTCGGCCAGGCCCTCTACGACACCCTGCACGGCGCGAAGAAGGGCCTGAAGGACTTCATCGCCCCGCAGGGCATGTTCGAGGACCTCGGTCTGAAGTACGTCGGCCCCATCGACGGCCACGACATCGAGGCCCTGGAGTCCGCGCTGGCCCGCGCCAAGCGGTTCAACGGGCCGGTGATCGTCCACTGCATCACCGAGAAGGGCCGCGGCTACCAGCCCGCCCTCCAGGACGAGGCGGACCGCTTCCACGCCGTCGGCAAGATCCACCCCGACACGGGCCTGCCGATCGCCACCTCCGGCGCCGACTGGACGTCCGTCTTCGGCGAGGAGATGGTCAAGCTCGGCGAGGAGCGCGAGGACGTCGTCGCCATCACCGCCGCCATGCTCCAGCCGGTCGGCCTGGACAAGTTCGCCAAGCGCTTCCCCGACCGCGTCTACGACGTCGGCATCGCCGAGCAGCACGGCGCCGTCTCCGCCGCCGGCCTCGCCCACGCGGGCGTGCACCCCGTCTTCGCCGTGTACGCCACCTTCCTGAACCGCGCCTTCGACCAGGTGCTCATGGACGTGGCCCTGCACAGGTGCGGCGTGACGTTCGTGCTCGACCGGGCCGGCGTCACCGGCACCGACGGCGCCTCCCACAACGGCATGTGGGACATGTCGATCCTCCAGGTCGTGCCCGGTCTGCGGCTCGCCGCCCCGCGCGACGCCGACCAGGTCCGCGCCCAGCTCCGCGAGGCCGTCGCGGTCGAGGACGCCCCCACCGTGGTGCGCTTCTCCAAGGGCGCCGTCGGCCCCGCCGTGCCCGCCGTGGGCCGCGTCGGCGGCATGGACGTCCTGCGCGAGCCCGGCACCGACACCCCCGACGTGCTGCTGGTCTCCGTGGGAGCGCTCGCACCGATGTGCCTGGAGATCGCCTCGCTGCTGGACCGGCAGGGCATCTCCACCACCGTCGTCGACCCGCGCTGGGTCAAGCCCGTCGACGAGGCCATGGCCCCGCTCGCCGCGAAGCACCGCGTCGTCGTCACCGTCGAGGACAACTCGCGCGTCGGCGGCGTCGGCTCCGCGATCGCCCAGGCGCTGCGCGACGCCGGGGTGGACATGCCGCTGCGCGACTTCGGCATTCCGCCGCGCTTCCTCGACCACGCCTCGCGCGCCGAGGTCATGGCGGAGATCGGGCTGACCGCCCCGGACGTCGCCCGCCAGGTCACCGGCCTGGTGGCCAAGCTGGACGGAAAGTACGAGCGCTCCTCCGCGGACGCCGTCGACTCGGTGGAGCCCGCCCGGGACTGACGCCGTCCGCGCGCGAACCGCCGTCACCGGTCCGGCCGCGCGCACGTGGTCCGAACGGGCCGCGCGTGCCACTGTGAAGTGTGGCGCGCGCGGCCCGTTCGCGTGAAGGCGCCCGCGCCGGGGCATACGAACCACGCCCCCTCTCGATCATGTCGAGGACGACAAGCGTGGGAGGTACCCGTGACAAGCCCCCTCTTCCGGACGAAGAAGGTAGAACAGTCCATCCGCGACACCGAGGAGCCCGAGCACGCCCTCAAGAAATCCCTGTCCGCGCTGGACCTGACCGTCTTCGGTGTCGGTGTCATCATCGGCACCGGCATCTTCGTCCTCACCGGCACGGTCGCCAAGGACAACGCGGGCCCGGCCACCGCCCTGGCCTTCGTGGTGGCCGGTGTCGTCTGCGCGCTCGCCGCGCTCTGCTACGCCGAGTTCGCCTCGACCGTCCCCGTGGCGGGCTCCGCGTACACGTTCTCGTACGCCTCCCTGGGCGAGCTGCCGGCCTGGATCATCGGCTGGGACCTGGTCCTGGAGTTCGCGCTCGGCACGGCGGTGGTGGCCGTCGGCTGGTCGGGTTACATCCAGTCGCTCATGGAGAACGCCGGGTGGGAGATGCCCGCCGCCCTCGGCAGCCGCGAGGGCTCCGACGTCTTCGGCTTCGACATCCTCGCCGCCGTCCTGGTCCTGGTGCTCACCGGCATCCTCGTCCTCGGCATGAAGCTGTCCGCCCGGGTCACCTCGGTCGTCGTCGCCATCAAGGTGACCGTCGTCCTGGTCGTGATCATCGCCGGCGCCTTCTTCATCACCGCCGACAACTACGACCCGTTCATCCCGGAATCCCAGCCCGTGCCGGCCGGTGAAAGCCTCGACTCGCCCCTGATCCAGCTCATGTTCGGCTGGGCCCCGGCCAACTTCGGCGTGATGGGCATCTTCACCGCCGCCTCGGTGGTGTTCTTCGCGTTCATCGGCTTCGACATCGTCGCCACGGCCGCCGAGGAGACCCGCAACCCGCAGCGCGACATGCCCCGCGGCATCCTCGGGTCGCTGTTCATCTGCACCGTGCTGTACGTCCTGGTGTCGCTCGTCGTCACCGGAATGCAGCACTACTCCGAACTGTCCGTGGACGCCCCGCTCGCGGACGCGTTCAAGGCCACCGGGCATCCCTGGTTCGCCGGCTTCATCAGCTTCGGCGCCGCCGTCGGCCTGACGACCGTCTGCATGATCCTGCTGCTCGGCCAGACCCGCGTCTTCTTCGCGATGAGCCGCGACGGTCTGCTGCCCACCTTCTTCTCCCGGGTCCACCCGCGCTTCCGGACCCCGCACCGGCCGACCATCCTGCTCGGCGTCGTCATCGCGGTGCTGGCCGGCTTCACCCCGCTCAACGAACTGGCCGCGCTGGTGAACATCGGCACGCTGTTCGCCTTCGTCATCGTCGCGATCAGCGTGATCATCCTCCGCCGCACCCGCCCCGACCTGCACCGCGCGTTCCGCACCCCGTGGGTGCCGGTGCTGCCGATCGTGTCGGTGGGCGCCTCGCTGTGGCTGATGCTCAACCTGCCCGCCGAGACCTGGGTCCGGTTCGGCATCTGGATGGCGATCGGCATCGTCGTGTACTTCCTGTACAGCCGTACGCACAGCCGGATGGCCCGCGAGAAGGACACCTCGCCGGCGCCGCCGGCGTCCTGACCCGCCGCACGGCCCCGCGGCCCCGCGCCCCCGGCCCGTCCGGGGGCGCGGGGCCGCGCCGTGACCGGGGCTCAGCCCCGGCGCGGGGCGGGCCGTACGGCACGCGGCCCGGCGACGTCGGCGCCCAGCTCCTCGACCCGGCGGCGCAGCTCCCGGTCGGCCGTGACGACCAGGACCGGGCGGTCGCCCGCCTCGGCCACCAGGGCGACCATGTGGTCGTCCCCGCTGCCGGGCGCGGCCGCCACCCGGACCCCCGGGGCCGGCTCCACACCCCGGGCCGCGCCCTCCACCACGAGCACGATGTCCACGGGACCCTCATGCCCGGGCACCCCCTGCGCCGCGAGGTGGTCCCGCAGCCGCTCGGCGGCGCCCCTGCGGTCCCGCCACCACCTGTCGGGCACCGACCCCACGACGTTCGCGGCGTCGACGATCACGAGCAGGGAACCGGCGTCTTCCATACGGTCAGGGTCCCACGCAAGCCCGGGCAATCCACCCGCGGGTCAGGCCGTACGACAGGATCCCCGCGCCCGCGGCACGGACCGCAGTGCGTAAGGTGAACAGGTGAACGGCGACTGGCTTCTCCGCGGCCGCGACGGCCGCCTCACCGTCTATCTGCAATCGGACGACGCCGTCCTGTGCCGCGCGGAACTCGCCCCCGGCGGCCCCTGGGAGCCCTTCCGCCGGGTCGGCGGCGACCTGGGGCTCCGGCAGGGACCCGCGGCCGTGGGGCAGGGCGCCGACGGGTACGCCCATCTGGCGGCGTGGCGGCAGGCCGGGCCGGGGGAGTCCCGGCTGGTGCACTCCACGCACTTCCGTCCGCTGCTCGCCCCGCTGGACTGGTCCCCGGTCGGCCACCCCAACGGCAAGGGCGACCGCACGGGCACGCCGGCGGTGGCCGTGGACGACCGCAGGCGCGCGTACGTCTTCGTGCGCAACGCGGGCGGCGGGGTCAGCCTGCTGGTGCAGAAGGAGCGGGGCGGCTGGTACCCGTGGCGGGACCTCAAGGGATCCGGCGTCCAGGACCAACTCGTCGCCGCCAGCCGGGAGTCCGGCCTGGTCGAGGTCTACGCGTCCACGCCCGACCGGATTCTGCACTGGCGTCAGGAGGAGCCCGGCAGGACGCCCACGCGCGACGAGACGGCGGACGTGGCCGCCCGCCCCGGCACCCTGCGCGCGCTGCGCACGTCCGCCGAGCGGACCACCCTCTTCTTCACCGGCCAGGACGGGGAGTTGTGCGCCTGGCGCCCCGGCGGCAAGCCGGTGCCGCTGCTTCAGGCGGCGGGCCCCGGCCCGGTCGCGGCGGTGCGCTGCGAGATAGACGGGCACGACTGCACGGTGCTGGCGCAGCGCTCGGCGAGCGGCCGGGTGGCGTTCGCGGCGTACCCCACGGAGCAGGAGCAGGCGGGCGCCTGGTGGACCGAGTCCGGCCCGCCCCTCCCGTCCGCCGCCGAGGTCGCCCTGGCGGTCGACGCCCAGGGCGCCCTGGTCGCCGCCACCCTCGACCCCACGACGGCCACCCTCCGCGTCACCCGGCGCAAGGAGGAGGCGGGGCTGGCGCTGGAGGGGTGGCGGGAGGTCTGAGACCGGAGCCGGGAGACGCCGGAGCCGGCGTCTCCCGGCTCCGGCCGCGAGGTCAGGAACCGCCCCCGGTCGCCGGGGACTTCTTGGCCGACTCCGGGATCTCCTGGTCGCTGCGGATGGCCTTCCACAGCGTGGACGCCTGCGGTTCGGCGGCCACCACACGGTTGGGGTCCTTCGTGTCGTACGCCACCGGCAGCATGATCGTCTCCATGGAGCCCGGGTCGACCCCGTTCATGCTGCGCCCGAACTCGGCGAGCGCGGTGAGGGAGGCGAGCTCGGAGTCGGTGGTGAGCGCCGCGGTCAGGGTGTCCGCGATCTCGTAGGTCTTGGCGGGGCTGCCCAGCAGGTCCTGCTTCTTGATCTCGCCGAGCAGGGCGACCATGAACTCCTGCTGGAGACCGATGCGGCCGAGGTCGCTGCCGTCGCCGATGCCGTGCCGGGTGCGGACGAACTGCAGGGACTCGGTGCCGTCCAGGCGGTGGGTGCCGGCGGTCAGGTCGAGGCCGCTGGACGTGTCGCGGATGTCCTGGTCGACGGTGACCTCGACGCCGCCGATGGCGTCCACCAGGTCCTTGAAGCCGGCGAAGTCGATCTCGACGTAGTGGTCCATGCGGACGCCGGACATCTTCTCCACCGTCTTGACCACGCAGGCCGGACCGACCTGCGAGTAGATGGAGTTGAACATCACGCGCTCCGCGGCGGCCACGGTGGAGCCGTCCGCGTCCTTGCACTCGGGCCGGGTCACCAGGGTGTCGCGCGGGATGCTGACGGCGACGGCCTGGGTGCGGCCCTCGGGTATGTGCATCACGAGCGCGGTGTCGGAGCGGGCGCCGGCGATCTTGCCGGTCTTCAGTTCCGCGTTGTCGCCCGCGCGGGAGTCGGAGCCGAGGATCAGGACGTTCTGGCCGGAGGTGGGCAGCTTCTCCGGGCGGTCGTCACCGATGGCCTCGTTGATGTCGACGCCGTTGATGTTGCCGTCGAGATCGCTCCAGAGCCAGTACGCGGCGCCGGCGCCCGCGACGAGGAGAACGGCCAGCGTCAGCAGGATCCACCGGCCGGTGCGCCGCCGGCGGGGCGCCTCCTGCCCGCGCCGGCGGCGCGACGTGCTCGGGGTGTCGGTGGCTGGGGTCGTCATCCGATGGGTGTCCTCGTCTGTGCGCGGCGCATGGTGCCGGTGCGGGTGATGCGACAACTGCAGGGGTTCGGCCGGGCGGTGGCGCCGGGCGCGGGGGTGCCCGGCACGCGGCTGCTCGGGCGAACGGACAGACCCACGACCCCGCCCGGGCGTTGTACGACAGTGATCCACATCACGGAAGTCGTCGGCGGCGGGGGTGTGGCGGGGCGAGCGGCTCTCGTCCGTCACGGACCGGCGCGGCCGCCTCTGGGTGTCCGATACATGTATGCAGTGTGCATATCATGTGTCCGTTCCAGCTCCCGTGTCCATATCGGGTGAACGTTCCAGGGAGTCCGACATGGCGATACGGGATCGGTCCGCGCGCACGCCGCGCCGCGGCCGTGCCGGCGGAGCCGCCGCGGCGTCCGTCCGCCCGCCGGTGACCGGCACGGCGACCGGGTCCTGGCTGGTCCGCGGCAAGGACGGCCGGCTCACCGCCTACGCGCCCTGCGAAGGCGGCCTGCTGCGCTGGACCGAGCACCGGCCGGGCGGCCCCGACTGGTCGGAACCCGCCTTCTTCCCCGTCGACGACCTCACCCACCTGACCGTGGCCCAGGGCGCCGACACCTATGTGCACCTCCTGGGCCGCCGCGAGCGGCAGGCCGACGGCGCGGTCCAGGTCGACGTGGTGCACGCGGTGCAGTACCAGACCGGACGGCCCCTCACCGAGTGGCGCTCCCTGGGCAATCCGCACCGCACGTCCGAGCGCGCCGCGCAGTTCGGGCCGCCGGCGGCGGCGGTCGCCCCGTCCGGCGACGTCCATGTCTTCGCACGCAACGCGGGCGGCGGGCTGATGATGCGCAGGGAGGGGCGGGGCGGCCGGTGGGAGCCCTGGGCCGACCTCAGGGGGGCCGGTCTGCGGGACGGCCTGACCGCGACCGCCGCGGCCGGACGGGTGGAGGTGTTCGCCCCGGCCGGCGGCGTCACGCTGACCTGGGGCCAGCAGGAACCCGGCGCCGTGCCACGGCGGTTCCCCGACGTGCGGCCCGGTGCGCTGCCGGGATCGGCCGCCGCACTGGAGACCGCGCCCGGCCGGCTCACCTGGTTCTGGACCGACCCGGCCGGCGCCGGTCTGGTCTGTCTGCGGCCCGGCTCGTGGGCCGTGCCGCTGAGCGGCACCCCCTCGGACGGGGCCAATGTGCTGCTGCGTCAGACGCTCGACGGGTACGACTGCACGGTCATCGCCCACCGCGGCCGTACCGGCACCGTGCTCGTCGGCGTCTGCGGGACGGAGGCCGAGGCGTCGGGACTGTGGTGGGGGGACACCGGGCGGGCCTGTGTGGGCGACCCGGCGCTGGCGCACGACGCCCGGGGCAGGGCCGTGCTCGCCGCCCTCGGTTCCGGCGGGGAGCTCTGGGTGGCGCGGCAGGGCGACGGCCCGGGGCTGTCGTTCACGGACTGGCTGCGGATGTCGCCGTGACGCTCGCACGCGGATACGGCAGCAGCCGAAAAGGTTGTAGCGATGTGGCATGTCTGACAGATCGTCGGCGAGCGTGATCATCGGTAGACATGCAGTGTTTGTAATGTAAACATTCCGCCAGGTCGGTGAGCAGTGCGTGACAACTGGTGGTGCTGACGGTGAACAGACCGGTTCGAGCCGGTCCCCGTACACAGCACGCCGCGGGTGGGCACGCCGGCCAGGGTGGGGTCATTTCCCGGAGCGATCAGCTCCGGCCTTGATGTGAATGGTGCGGAAGTCTGGTGAGCCTCAACAACCCCGAGGCGAGCGCGCTCGTATCGACATATCGATCTTTGGTGCCCGTAGGGGCGAGGCGCCGGATCGTCCGTCGGGTGCCGGGGCCGGTACGCAATTCGGTGAAACGCTCGCTCGCCTCGGCCGACGCCGTGCGTTCGGCCGTGGTCGTCCGGGCGCTGGGCGGCGCCCGCAAGGCGGGCAAGCAGGAAGCCGAACCGTGTGTGCGGGTCGTCCGCCTGGCGGGGCGTCACCTGCGCGCCGTCGAGGTGCCCGGGGCGACCGCCTGGGCCGCCCGCGCCCGCAATCTGCACATCCTCGTCGCCCTCCTGGAAGAGGCCGGGATCGACTACTTCTGCGTACGGGGCAACGGCTCCCGGACGCCCAGCGTGGCCGTGCCCGCACGGTGGCGGGCGGACGTCGAGGACCTGCTGCGCGTCACCTGCGCGGAGCACCCCGGCTATGTGAGCCTGCCCTCCCGGGGGCAGCCGCGGCCCGCCTCGGCGCAGGGCTCCTGGCGCGCCCTGCGAGGACAGCGCGTGCTGCGCATGACCTGGGTGGTCTGCGACCCCACGGGACGTCTGGTCTTCGGCCCCGACGACGGCTGCGACATCGAGTTCTGGGCGGAGCGGGACGGCCGGCTGGTCGCCCCCCGCCCCAACAAGGTGGTGACCGAGGTCCCGGTGGACGCGGGGCGGTGCTGGGCGGAACAGAATCGTTTCAGCGTCATTCCGGCCGTCTACAACACCGGCCACGCCCGCACCCTGCCCGAGTTCGCGGCGACGCTGCCCGAGGACCACACCTTCCCGATCGACGTCGTCTACACCTGGGTCGACGACTCCGACCCGCGCTGGCGGGCGAGCCGGGACGCCGCCCGCGCACGGCTCACCGGCGTCCCCGGCGGCGGCCTGCACGACCTGGCGGCCAACGACTCCCGCTACACCAGCCGCGACGAACTGCGGTACTCCCTGCGCTCGATCCACCAGTACGCCCCGTGGGTGCGGAACATCTTCCTGGTCACCGCCGGACAGGTGCCCTCCTGGCTCAGCACCGACTTCCCCGGCCTGCGGGTCGTGGACCACCGCGAGATCTTCTCGGACCCGGGCGCGCTGCCCACGTTCAACTCCCACGCGATCGAGAGCCAGCTGCACCACATACCCGAACTCGCCGAGCACTTCCTCTACCTGAACGACGACGTGTTCTTCGGCCGTCCCGCGCACCCCGGCCAGTTCTTCCACGCCAACGGCCTGACCAAGTTCTTCCCGTCCAAGGCGCTCATCCCGTCCGGCCGCGCCAGCACCGCGGACCTGCCCGTCGACGCGGCGGGAAAGAACAGCCGCGGCCTGGTCGCCCAGCACTTCGGCACCGTCATCTCCCAGAAGATGAAGCACACCCCGCACGCCCTGCGGCGCAGCGTGCTCGCGGAGATCGAGCAGGTCTACGCCAAGGCGCACCGGGTCACCCAGCACTCCCGGTTCCGCTCGCCGCACGACGTGCCCATCGCCTCGTCGCTGCACCACTACTACGCCTACCACTCGGCCCGCGCCACGGTCGGCGACATCCGCTACGTCTACGTCGACCTGGCCGCCGACACGGCCCGGCGCCGGCTCGACAACCTGCTCGCCCGGCGCGACTTCGACACCTTCTGCATGAACGACACGGTCCCCGTCGCCGACAAGGCGGCCCAGTCCCGGATGGTCGCGGACTTCCTGGACGCCTACTTCCCCGTCCCGAGCCCCTACGAGGGACCGCGACCCGACCACGCGGCCGCACGCCGCCCCACAGAGCTGGAGACGGCACAGGCATGATCCCTCGACGCAAGCAGCTGAGGCGGATGCGCCGGCGTGCCGGAGCCCGGCTCGTGGCGGCGCGCTCCCGCCTGATGACCCGCTTCTTCATCCCCCGGCGCGTCGGCACCACGGCACGCCTCGACTACGCGGCCGTGCTCGACGGACAGACCGTCAACCTCCACGCCGAACTGCCCGCCACTGTGCGGGACGTGCGGGAGGCGGAGATCCTTCTCGGCCGGCGCAGCCGTACGTTCCAGGTCCCCGCCCGGATCCACACGGACCGGGAGGGGCGTCTGCTGATGAGCGCCGCAGTGCTCCTCGGCGCCGCCGTCGGCGGCGCGTCCGTCACCCCCGGACGCTGGAAGATGAGGCTCCGGGTGCGTTCGGGGCGTGGCAGCCGGACCCTTCCGCTGCTGCTGGTGGAGCACACCACTCCGGTCCGCGGGAGCACGGGCCCCATGAAGTACGCCCCGCTGACGGCCGACCGCTACCGCCTCGGGCGCACGCTGCGCGGTGACGCGCGCCTCGTCTGCGTCGAGGCGGAACCGGCCGCCGAGGTGGTCAACGTGTACCTCGAGCACGCGCGCATCGAGGTCGACCTGCGCGTGCTGGGCACCGACGCCGGCCGGCCCTGGGCCGAACTCGTCGCCGCCGGGCGCAGCGTGGAGTGCCCGCTGACCGAGGTGGAGCCCGGCGTGTGGCGGCTGAGGGCGCCGCTGGCCGAGATGCTCCCGTCCACCGACCGTGCCGAGCACTGGAACGTCATGGTCCACACGGACGGCCACCCGCCGCTGCGCCTGGCCCGCAGGCTGCACGACGTGCGGACGCCGGAACGGGTCTTCGCCATGCGGAAGATCCAGGTGTCCCCGGTGCGCGGCACGCTCATGACGATCCAGCCCCGGTACACGCCGGCGGGCAACTTCCGGTTCACCTGCGGACGCGGGTCCGGGGCCGAGTGAGGAACAGATGAAGGTCGCATTCCTGCTGACCGAGGCCGATGTCATGGGCGACGCCGAACGGGCGCTGTTCCAGCACGCGTCGGAGCTCGCGACGCGGCACGAGGTTCAGGTCGTCAGTGTCTTCAAGGCACGCCGGCGTCGGTTCACGGCGCCCGGTCCGCGGGTCGCCGTCAGCTTCCTCGTCGAGTCCCTGCAGTCCAGGGCGGTACGCCGGGAGGGCCCGGACGCGGCCGCCGGCGCCGCCCTCGCCGTGCTGCCCAGCGAGGTGGTCGAGCGCCGGTGGGACGACCGTTTCCACCGGCTCGCCGACATCGAGGTGGAGTACGCCCTGCGGGGCCTGGACGCCGACGTCCTGGTCGTGACCTCGCCGGCGCTGCTCGCCTACGCGGCACGCTTCGCGCCCCCGCAGACGATGACCGTGTACTACGGCATGACCGCGCCGGAAACGGGCGGGCCCCGGGTCGAGCCGCTGCTGCGGCACATCACCCGGTGCGACGCCGTCGCCCTGCCCCGCGCCCGCAGCCGGGAGTGGTTCACGGAGACCTTCGGCCAGGGGGTCCCGCCCCTGGTCGACGCCCCGCCCTTCCTGGACGACGGGTTCCGCCCCCGGTCCACGCTCCAGACGCGCATGGTGCTGCTCGTCGCGCGGCTGGAGAAGCAGTCCGGCGTCGCCGAGGCGCTGTCCGCCTGGGCCAGGGTGCTGGAGCACCGGCCGACCTGGACCCTGCGGATCATCGGGGACGGCCCGCTGGCCCGGAACCTGGTGGGCAAGCGCGACCAGATGGCGCTGCAGGGCAGTGTCCAGTTCGTCGGGGAGGCGCCCGCCGTCGTCGCCGAGGAGTGGGCGAAGGCCAGCATCGCCCTGAGCACCGCGGAGGAGGACGCCGTCGGCCTGTCGCTGATGGAGGCACAGGCCGCGGGCGTGCCCGTGGTCGCCTACGACAGCCCCAACGCCGTACGTGAGGTGGTGGCCGAGGGCCGGACCGGCCTGCTGACCGCGACCGGCGACACCGAGGCGCTGGCCTCCGCGCTGCTGCACATGATCGACAACAGCGAGATGCGCGCGGCGATGGGCGACGCCGCGGTCGAGGCGGCGGAGCGGTTCCGCCGTCCCGCGCCCTGGGACGACCTCTTCACCGCCCTGGACGCCGACCGGCGCTCGGGACGGCGCGCCGAGGAGAGGGCACGACGGGTGGCCGCCCACGCACTCGTGTCCGGCGTCTTCGGCGGGGCGGCCTCCGTCGCCACCGCCGTACCCCAGAGCACGCAGCACACCCGGAAGCTGGCGACGGCCGAGGAGCGCCTGCTGAAGCGGGACGCCTCGCTGGCGCGGGCCGGCGGGCAGGTGTGCCGCGTCGTCCAGGCGGAGACGCCGTTCGACATCGTCCACGCCAATCTCCGCATCGTGGCCGACGCGCTCGAGGCGGCCCGCATCCCGTACTTCGTCAGCCGGACGAACAAGGTGCGTCACACCGTCGCCGTGCACGCGAGCCTGCGGGAGGAGACGCTCAAGAGCCTGGCGGAGAGCTGCCGGGACCAGGCCGTGTACATGGCGGTGCTGAACGGCGCGGACCAGGCCGTCGCCACCACGCTCGCCGGCTTCGCGACCGACCACCTGCGGACCGCCTGCCCCGGCGTCCGCGTGTACCAGAGCGCGGTCACGCAGTCCCGCACCCTCCGGCTGGGCGCGGCCTACGGCTGCACCGTGGCCTTCTGGGACGACGACCCCGACGACGACGAGTGCATCGTCTCCTCCTACCGCACGCTCATCGGCAGCCGCATCCCCAAGTCCGCGCTGCTGCGCGAGCCGACGGTCCTCGGCGGGCGCCGCTACCCCACGCTCCAGGCGTTCAACCAGACGCTCCACCACGACGTCGACTTTCCCGTCGACGCCGTCTACACCTGGGTCGACGGAGCCGACGTCGCCTGGCTGGAACGCAAGAACGCGGTGCTCGCCGCCAAGGGCGTCGAGACCGAGGACGCGGCGACCAGCGCCGCCCGCTTCCGCAACCGCGACGAGCTGCGCTACTCGTTCAGGTCGCTGGACATGTACGCCCCGTGGATCCGGAACATCTACGTGGTGACGGACCGCCAGGTGCCGCAGTGGCTGGACGTCTCGCACCCGCGCGTCCGCGTGGTGGACCACACCGAGATCTTCGGCAGCGAGGGTGCGCTGCCCACCTACAACTCGCACGCCATCGAGAGCCGGCTGCACCACATCGAGGGTCTGGCCGAACACTTCCTGTACTTCAACGACGACGTGTTCGCGGCCCGGGCCGTCCTGCCGAGCCTCTTCTTCCTCGGCAACGGGCAGTCCAAGCACTTCATGTCGTCCAACGCCATCCCGATGAGCCCCGTCTCGAGCCTGGACGAGTTCAGCCGGATGGCGGCGAAGAACAACCGCGCGCTCGTGTCCGGCATGTTCGGCCGGACGCTCGTGAACTCCTTCATCCACGCACCGCATCCGCTGCGCCGCAGCGTCATGTACGACCTGGAGAAGTACTTCCCGGACGCCCTGCGCGCCACCGCGCACAACCAGCTCCGGGACAGCACCGACGTGTCGGTCGCCTCGTCGCTGCACCACTACTTCGGCTACTACACGGGCCGCAGTGTGCCGGGCAGCATCACCAGCGGGTTCGTCAACGTGGGTCTGAGCGAGCAGGTCAAGAACCTCAACCACCTGCTCGCGTCCCGCTCCAACGACGTCTTCTGTCTCAACGACTTCCACGACGGAGACATCTCGGAGGACGAACAGGACGCCACGCTCGCCGCGTTCCTGCCCAGCTACTTCCCGATCGCCAGCCAGTTCGAAGCAGGCTCCCCCCGCAACCAGCTGTTCCACGCGGGGCGACTGCCCGCGTGGCCGTTGTGAGGGAAGTCCAGGAGACCATGAACACGTTCTGCATCATCGGCAACTCCGTGGCGACGTCGCGGACCCCGGCCGAAGCCCCGCTGGCCGGCTGGGGGCAGTACCTCCCGGACTTCCTCGGCGACCGCTACGAGCTGAAGAACTTCGCCCGTGACGCCATGACCGCCCGCGCCTACTACACCGAGCGGCTGATCAAGCTGCTGAACATGCTCGGACCGGGTGACGTGGTGGCCATCGACTTCGGTGCGGTGGAACAGCGGATCAATGTGCCCCTCCGCTACCACAGCCCACGGGAGTTCACCGAGTTCCTGACGGCCTACGTGGAGGCGATCAGCGCCGAAGGAGCGGTACCGGTACTGGTGACACCCACCGCACGCTGCACCTTCGACGTGCACGGCGCCGTCATGGACTCGCACGACGGCTTTCCCGCGCTGATCCGCGACGTCGCGGCCGCCACGGGGGCCCCGCTGGTGGACCTGAACCACTACACGACGCGGCTGCTCCAGGAACTGGGTCCCACGCGGGCCCGCGGCTTCTACCGGTGGACGGACGCGGGCGAACACCCGAACCACCCGGACGGCATCGTCGACTCGACCCACTTCAACGAGGCGGGCGCACGTGAGGTGGCGCGGATCTTCGCCTCGGCGCTGCACGGGCTGCCGGGCCTGCCGCCCGGGGTGGTGGCCCCCGAGACGCTGCAGCGGCACGGCGTGTACCCGCCCGTGCAGCTGGAGTTCACCGTCACGAACCCGGAGTCGGCGCTCTACGGCGACCCCGTCGCGGGCCCCCCGGCCGTCACGTCGCCCGCCCCGTCGACAACCGTGAGCCCGCTGCAGAAGTTCTCCGGCGAGGCCCCGCCCGGGACGTCGTACCTGCTGTTCTTCGAGGGCGACACCTACCTGGGCGGCACCTCCGTCAACCAGGAGGGCCGCTGGCTGTGGCGGCGCGCGGTCGCCTGGCCGGGCGGGGAGCACTTCCTGCGCGTGGTCGGCATCACCGACACCGGTGTGACGGCGGCGGCCGGCGTGCCCTTCACCGTCCGCGACCACGTCGAACCGCCGGTGGTGCTAGGCCCGCGCGAGGGCGCGTGGAGCGGCCCGCGACCCCGCTTCTCCGGGACCGCCGGCCCCGACGTCTCCAAGGTCATGGTGCTGGAGGGCGGCCGTCTGATCGCCGAGGCGCCGGTGCGGGACGACGGCACATGGAGCGTGCGCCACCCCCACGACTGGAAGCCCGGGCGGTACGAGGTGGAGTTCGTCTCGGTGTTCAGCGCCCTCCACTCCCGGCCGGCCCGGCTGACCCTGCGGATCCACGGCCTGCCGGACGACAGCTGGATCAGGACCTCCGTCTCCTCGCGCGAACCGTGCGGCGAGAAGTGCGAGCACCTGCCGTTCGCCGGGAATTGGTGAACGGCCGCACGCTCGGTACCAGGCGCCGGCCGCGCGTCGAGCCGTAACGGGGGAAGGCCCCGACACCGCGAGGTGTCGGGGCCTTCCGTCGATGACCGGTCACGGGCGCGTCACGCCGGAACCGAAGCCACCCCCGGCTCCAGGAACCGCTTCCCGGTCACCCGCTCGGAGACGCCCTCGCGGTCCAGGTACGGGGTGATGCCGCCCAGGTGGAAGGGCCAGCCGGCGCCGGTGATCAGGCACAGGTCGATGTCCTGGGCCTCGGCGACGACGCCCTCGTCGAGCATCAGGCCGATCTCCTGGGCCACCGCGTCCAGCACCCGGTCGCGGACCTGCTCCTCCGTGAGGACGGTGTCGCCCTGCTTCAGCAGCGCCGCGACCTCGGGGTCGAGCTCGGGCTTGCCGGAGTCGTAGACGTAGAAGCCGCGCTTGCCGGCCTCGACGACCGCCTTCAGGTTCGGGGAGACGGTGAAGCGGTCCGGGAACGCCCGGTTGAGCGTCTCGGAGACGTGCAGGCCGATCGCGGGGCCGACCAGCTCGAGGAGGACCAGCGGGGACATCGGCAGGCCGAGCGGCTCGACCGCCTTCTCCGCGACCTCGACGGGCGTGCCCTCGTCGATGACGTTCTGGATCTCGCCCATGAAGCGGGTCAGGATGCGGTTGACGACGAACGCCGGGGCGTCCTTCACCAGCACCGCGGTCTTCTTCAGCTTCTTGGCGACGCCGAAGGCCGTGGCCAGCGACGCGTCGTCGGTCTTCTCGCCGCGCACGATCTCCAGCAGGGGGAGGACCGCGACCGGGTTGAAGAAGTGGAAGCCGACGACCCGCTCGGGGTGCCGCAGCTTCGACGCCATCTCGGTCACCGAGAGGGACGACGTGTTCGTGGCGAGGATCGCGTGCGCCGGGGCGACCGCCTCGACCTCCGCGAACACCTGCTGCTTGACGCCCATCTCCTCGAACACGGCTTCGATGATGAAGTCCGCGTCCGCGAAGCCCTCGGCCTTGTCCAGCACGCCGGTGACCAGCGCCTTCAGGCGGTTGGCCTTGTCCTGGTTGACGCGGCCCTTGCCGAGCAGCTTGTCGATCTCGGCGTGGACGTAGCCCACACCCTTGTCGATGCGCTCCTGGTCGATGTCCGTGAGGACGACCGGCACCTCGAGGCGGCGCAGGAACAGCAGCGCGAGCTGCGAGGCCATCAGACCGGCGCCGACGACGCCGACCTTGGTGACCGGGCGCGCCAGGTTCTTGTCCGGGGCGCCCGCGGGACGCTTGCCGCGCTTCTGCACCAGGTTGAACGCGTAGATGCCGGCGCGCAGTTCACCGCCCATGATCAGGTCGGCGAGCGCCTGGTCCTCGGCGTCGTAGCCCTTCTGCAGGTCGCCGTCCTTGGCGGCGGCGATGATCTCCAGGGCGCGGTAGGCGGCCGGGGCCGCGCCGTGCACCTTGGAGTCCGCGACGAAGCGGCCCTTGGCGACGGCCTGGTCCCAGGCCTCGCCGCGGTCGACCGCCGGGCGCTCGACCGTGATCTCGCCCTTGAGGACGGACGCGGTCCAGATCAGCGACTGCTCCAGGAAGTCCGCGCCCTCGAACAGCGCGTCCGCGATGCCGAGTTCGTAGACCTGCTTGCCCTTGAGCTGCTTGTTCTGGTTGAGGCTGTTCTCGATGATCACCGAGACGGCCTTCTCGGCGCCGATCAGGTTCGGCAGCAGGGTGCAGCCGCCCCAGCCGGGCACCAGGCCGAGGAAGACCTCGGGCAGGGAGAACGCGGGCAGCGCCGCGGACACCGTGCGGTAGGTGCAGTGCAGACCGATCTCCACGCCACCGCCCATGGCGGCGCCGTTGTAGTACGCGAAGGTCGGCACGGCCAGCTTCGCCAGCCGCTTGAAGACGTCGTGGCCGCCCTTGCCGATGGCCAGCGCGTCCTCGTGGCGCTTCAGCAGCTCGACACCCTTGAGGTCGGCGCCGACCGCGAAGATGAACGGCTTGCCGGTGACGCCGACGCCGACGATCTCGCCGTCCGCGGCCTCCTTCTCGACCTGGTCGATCGCGGCGTCGATGTTCGCCAGCGACTGCGGGCCGAGGGTGGTCGGCTTGGTGTGGTCGTGGCCGTTGTCCAGGGTGATCAGGGCGAAGCGCCCGGCACCCAGCGGCAGGTCGAAGTGGCGCACGTGCGCCTGCGTGACGACCTCACCCGGGAACAGCTCGGCCGCACCCTTCAAAAGCTCAGCGGTGGTGCTCACTTGTCCCCCTCGAAGTGCGGGTTCTCCCAGATGACCGTCGCGCCCATGCCGAAACCGACGCACATGGTGGTCAGGCCGTAGCGGACGTGCGGCTGCTCCTCGAACTGGCGGGCCAGCTGCGTCATCAGGCGGACGCCGGAGGAGGCCAGCGGGTGGCCGAACGCGATGGCGCCGCCGTACTGGTTGACGCGGGCGTCGTCGTCGGCGATGCCGTAGTGCTCCAGGAACGCGAGGACCTGGACGGCGAAGGCCTCGTTGATCTCGAACAGGCCGATGTCGGAGATGGACAGGCCCGCCTGCGCGAGCGCCTTCTCCGTGGCCGGGATCGGGCCGTAGCCCATGACCTCGGGCTCCACGCCGGCGAAGGAGTAGGAGACGAGGCGCATCTTGACCGGCAGCCCGTTCTCGCGGGCGAAGTCCTCGGAGGCGATGACCGAGGCGGTGGCGCCGTCGTTCAGACCGGCCGCGTTGCCCGCGGTGACCCGGCCGTGCACGCGGAACGGCGTCTTCAGGCCCGCCAGGTTCTCCAGCGTGGTGCCCGGACGCATCGGCTCGTCGGCGGTGACCAGGCCCCAGCCGGTCTCGCCGCCCTCGGGCGAGGTGCGGCGCACGGAGATCGGCACCAGGTCGGCCTGGATCTTGCCGTTGGCGTACGCCTTGGCGGCCTTCTCCTGGGAGCGCACCGCGTACTCGTCGGCGCGCTGCTTGGTGATCGACGGGTAACGGTCGTGCAGGTTCTCCGCGGTCATGCCCATGAACAGGGCGGACTCGTCGACCAGCTTCTCGGAGACGAACCGCGGGTTCGGGTCCACGCCCTCGCCCATCGGGTGGCGGCCCATGTGCTCGACACCGCCCGCGATGGCGACGTCGTACGCGCCGAAGGCGACGGAGCCGGCCACCGTGGTGACGGCGGTCAGCGCGCCGGCGCACATGCGGTCGATGGAGTAACCCGGCACGGACTGCGGCAGGCCCGCGAGGATGCCCGCCGTGCGGCCGATGGTCAGGCCCTGGTCGCCGATCTGCGTGGTCGCGGCGATGGCGACCTCGTCGATCTTCTTCGGGTCGAGACCCGGGTTGCGGCGCAGCAGCTCCCGGATCGCCTTGACGACCAGGTCGTCGGCACGGGTCTCGTGGTAGATGCCCTTCGGGCCCGCCTTGCCGAACGGGGTACGGACGCCGTCGACGAAGACGACGTCCCTGACGGTACGAGGCACGATGGCTCTCCTCCAGGTACGGGATGCTGAGCGCTTGCTTACGGCCCATGCTACTTGCGGGTAACGTCACTGCACACCCCCGTCGGCCGGAGCGGCGAACATCACACGACCGGCCCCCGCGAACGGGGGCCGGCCGTGTGATGCCGCGGGCGGTGCTACGACCGCCAGAGCCGCCTGCGCAGGCCCCGCCGCAGCCGCGCCCGGGTGGAGATCCGCTCGTTGCGGCCGGAGATCCGGCGGGCCACCGAGGCGGCCCGGTTCTCCCGCACCTCCAGCTCACCGGCCTGGTGCGTGAACAGCCCGCCGCCGGTGCTCATCGCGATCTGAGCCGTGTACGTCCCGGGCGGCACGTCGGAGAGGTCCACGCCCTCCTTGTCCACCGAGGTGAAGTACCCGAAGGAGTACGACCCGAAGTCGCCCGGCGCCATGTGCGGGCGCACCTTGTCCTCCCGCTTCACCGCCTTGAGGGCGACGGTGTGCGTGCTGTCCGCGCCGCGCAGCGTGAGGTAGTACGTCGAGTGGGTGGCGCGGTCCGCGTTGCGGCCGGGGAGGAAGAGGACGCCGTACACCCGGAGCCTCGGGCCCTCCATCGCGAACCGCTTCAGCGCGAACACGGACCCGCCGGGGCCGGCCGACGTGAGGTCGCGCTTGATCACCCGGACGCTCTTCGCGTCGCCCCTGAGGACCACCTCGCGCCCCGCGGAGGCGGCGCGGCGGTCGAGCGGCCGGTAGGCGACCAGCGGCACCCTGCGGTCGATGTCCTCGTTCTCGCTGGTCACCCGGGCGAACACGTCGTACACGCCGTCGGGCAGCGCGTCGAGAAGCTCCCGCGCCTCGCAGGTGAAGCCGCCGTCCTTGTAGGACGCGAAGTGCGTGTCGAAGTACTTCAGGTACAGCTGGTCCACCGGCACGGTCTCCGCGTCGGCCACCCACGCCTGGTCGTCGCGGACCAGCACGAGCTGCTTGGTCTCCCGCGCGCCGGCCTCCTCGCCCTGCTCGGCGGAGACGCCGGGCAGGAAGGCGTGCCCGGACAGCGTGGCCCGCTCGGGGGTGAGCTGCGCGGCGGTCAGCACGCCCGCCGCGGTGTCCCGCGCCCGCAACTCCGCCAGGTGCTCGCCGGCGGCGGCTCCGTCCACCTCGTTGGAGCCGACCTGCACCTCGCCGAACCGCGGCACCGTCCCCTCGGTCAGCGCGTAGATGACGCTGAGGATCACCGAGAGACCCTGCCGCGTCACCTCCGCGTGCTTCACCAGGGCGGGCGATTCCACCATGAAGAAGTTGAAGTTGGAGTACTTCCGCAGAGCCGGGAGGAAATGGACGACGTGTTCCTCGTACTGGTAGTCCTTCGTCGAGGAGAACAGGTAGATGTTGCGGTCCAGGTCGGTGGTCTCGGCCAGCAGCTCCGGGAGCACCGAGTCGAGCCGGTCCACGTTCTCCTGCGGCTGGCCCTCGCCGAGGACCCACTCGCCGAGCACGCCGTGCCCCTGGGAGTAGCTGCCGATGAAGTACTGCGGCGTGGAGGCGACGATGTGCCGGTAGCCGTACTTCAGCGCGTAGAAAATGGCGGCGCTGCCGCCCTTCGAGGAACCGGCGAGAACCACCGTCTCCCGGGCCAGGCCCAGCTTTTCCCGATAATGGGTAATCAGTTCCTCGACCGCGTCCGAAACGGAGAAGTCCATCGCCCGCGCCACGTAGTACGACGGGCCCCCGTCGAACCGGTCGCGGATTCTCAGCACGTTGCACTGGACGCCCGAAAGGGCGGCGCCGAATCCGTACTTCGAGCCCACGGAGGAAAACACCACGAGCAGGTTGCCGTGATCGCCCGCAGCGGGCGTGAACTCGTACTCGATCTCCCAGTTGCCGTATTTCTCCACACGTATCTCGGGCGTGCGGATCGTCGCTGTCCTGTAGTTTTCGGACGTGTGGGGGAGTGTGTCCGAATGCTGCGGGTTGGCCGGGCGGACCTGGGTGGGTTCCATGAAATGGTGCCCCTTGTTCCTGTCAGAGATTTTCCGTTCGGAGTTCGGGCCGCTCCGCAGGAAACTCCTCCGACGTGGGGTGCGGGCGTTTTCGCAGGAAGAGCAGCCGGGACGAGGCTAACCCATGTCCCCGCCGCGGAGCGAGAGGCCGACCTGTGCCTCGTTCCGCGTATTCCCGCTCACCCGCGGCGCATGCGGACAGCGCGCCGGAATGCGGGTTCAAGTGACCCCGGTGACAGCGCACTTCACCGCGCGGCCGGCGCCGTCCCCGGTCCGGGTCACGGCGGGGCCGTGGAGCCCCGCGGGGTGAGGACCGGCGTCGGCACCGGGTGCGAGCCCGGACCGTCCCCGGTGAGCGTTCCGAACAGAGTACGCGCCACCTCCGCGCCGAAGCCGTGCACGTCATGGCTCATCGCCGACAGGGTGGGCCGGGTCAGCCGGCACAGCTGTGAGTCGTCCCACGCCAGCAGCGACACGTCCTGCGGCACCCGCAGCCCCATCTCGGCCGCCACCGACAGCCCCGCCACCGCCATGATGTCGTTGTCGTACACGATCGCGGTCGGCCGCTCCCCGGCCGGCGCGGCCAGCAGCGTCCGGGTGGCGCGGGCGCCCGCGTCCCCGGAGAAGTCCGTCGCCACCTGCCAGGCCCGCGCGGCCGGCTCCAGCGCCCCCACCGCCTCGTCGAACGCGGCCGTGCGGATCGACGTGTGCCCGAGCTCCGCCGCGCCGCCCACCCGGGCGATCCCGCGGTGCCCCAGCGCCGCCAGGTACCGCACCGCCTCCGCCACCGCCGTCGCGTCGTCCGTCCACACCGACGTCAGCCCGCCGGTCAGCGAAGGGTGCCCCACGGCCACCACGGGCAGCCCCAGCCGCCGCGCCACCGCCGGGCGGGGGTCGTCGGCGCGGAAATCCACCAGGATCGAGCCGCCGATCTGCCGCCCCCGCCACCACGACTCCAGCAGCCCCACCTCCTCCTCGGGGCTGCGCACCAGCCGCAGCAGCAGCGCGCAGGACCGCTCGACCAGGACGCTCTCCACCCCGGAGATGAACTCCATGTAGAAGGGCTCCAGGCCGAGCAGCCGGGCGGGCCGGCACACCGCGAGCCCCACCACGTCCACCCGGGACCCGGCCAGCGTCCGCGCGGTCGTGCTCGGCGACCAGCCCAGCTCGCGCGCCGCCGCGAAGATCCGGTCCCGGGTCGCCTCGGACAGTCCGGGTTTCCGGTTGAACGCGAGGGACACGGCCCCCTTGGACACGCCGGCGCGTGCGGCGACGTCCTTGATGGTGACGCGAGGGGTCGGCGTTGCCGTCATCGAGTGGGCTCCACGCAGTACAGGGCGGTGCGGGCGGTCTCGGGGTCAGGAGTCTTCCAGCCCCGCACCCCGATGGTCACCCGCTCCCCGGGCAGCAGCGTCACCCGTCCCCGGTCGGCGGCCGCCTCCGGATCCAGCCGGTCGGCCTGGAGCAGCAGGTCCCGCACCAGGGTGCGCGCGGTGACCGTCACGCCCTCGGGCGCGAGCGCCACCTCGAACTCCGGGCGCGGGTAGGGGATGTCGCGGTCCGCCGCCGGGAAGTGCAGCGCCCGCAGCGGCTCCTGTGCGCAGGGGTCCGCGGCGTCGGCGACCAGGAACTCCTCGGGACCGGCCGGGACCAGCCCGGCCGGGACCTCGACGAGCGCCACGGTCCGCGCGTCCGCGGCGAGCTCCGGTTCCGCCTCGGCGAGCACCGCGCCGTCCACCGTCATCCGCCGCAGCCGCAGGGAGGTCCGCCACTCCTCGGCGGCCTGGTTCACCGCCGCGACGACCGGCCGATCCCCGTCCGTCCGCACGGTCAGCAGCCGGTCCGCGTACAGTCTGCGCAGCTCGTGGTACAGCGGCTTCTCCCGGCCGTCGCCGTCGATCGCGGCCCACGAGGTCACCGGCCAGCAGTCGTTGAGCTGCCACACCACCGTTCCCGCGCACACCGGCCAGTGCGAGCGCCAGTGCTCGATCCCGGCCGCCACCGCACGCGCCTGGTTGAGCTGCGTCAGATAGTGCCAGCGGTCGAAATCCCCCTCGGGCAGGGCGAAGTGCCGGGCGAGACCGCGCTCCAGCTTGCCGTTGCCGTCCTCCGCCTTCTGGTGGTGCAGCACGCCGGGGGAGTCCGGCGCCAGCTCCTCCCCGGGCAGCGCCCGCCGCAGCGTGGCGTACGCGGGTGGCGCCTGCCAGCCGAACTCGGCGACGAAACGCGGCACGTCGAGGCGGTAGTCGGCGTAGTCCCTGCGGTTCCACACCTCCCAGGAGTGGTGCGTGCCGTGCGCCGGGTCGTTGGGGTGACGCAGCCAGGACCCGGACCACGGGCTGCCCGCCGTGTACGGCCGCGTCGGGTCCACCTCGGCCACCACGCGCGGCAGCAGGCCCAGGTAGTAGCCCTCGCCCCAGGAGTCCCCGGCCAGCGCGGGCTCCCAGTCCCAGTCCCGGAAGCCCCACAGGTTCTCGTTGTTGCCGTTCCACAGCACCAGCGAGGGGTGCGGCATCAGCCGTACGACGTTCTCCCGGGCCTCCGCCTCCACCTCGCCGCGCAGCGGCTGCTCCTCGGGGTAGGCGGCGCAGGCGAACGGGAAGTCCTGCCAGACCAGCAGGCCCAGCTCGTCGCAGGCGTCGTAGAAGTCCTCGCTCTCGTAGATCCCGCCGCCCCACACCCGCACCAGGTCCACGCCCGCCGCGGCCGCCTGCTCCAGCCGCCGGCGGTAGCGGTCACGGGTGATCCGGGAGGGGAAGGCGTCGTCCGGGATCCAGTTGACCCCCCGCGCGAACAACCGCTCCCCGTTGACCACCAGGGTGAACCCGGTGCCGTGCGCGTCGGCCGAGGTGTCCAGCTCCACCGTCCGGAAGCCGATCCGCCGCCGCCAGGAGTCCACCGCCTCGCCGTCGTGCAGCAGACGCACCTCCACGTCGTACAGCGGCTGTTCGCCGTAGCCGCGGGGCCACCACAGGCGGGCGTCCGGCACCCGCAGGCGTACCGTCCCGGCCGTCCCCCCGATCCGGGCGCGGGCGCGCACGCCGCCGACGGACGCCTCGACCTCGAGCGGCGCCCCGCCCTCGGTGCGCCCGACGTCGACGGCCAGGTCGACCACGCCCGTGCCGTCCTCCACGGCGACCAGCGGACGCACCCGGGCGATCCGGGCCGTCGACCAGTGCTCCAGGCGCACCGGCCGCCAGATCCCGGCGGTGACCAGGGTGGGCCCCCAGTCCCAGCCGAACGAGCAGGCCATCTTGCGCACGTACTGGTACGGCTCGGCGTACGCCCCCGGACGGTCGCCCACCGCGGCCCGCACCGCCTCCGCCTCGTCGTAGGCGGACGCGAACCGCACCGTCAGCCGCCCGCTCAGCCCCGTCACGTCGAAGCGGTACGAGCGGTGCATGTTCCGCACCCGGCCCAGCGGGCGGCCGTCGAGCAGGATCTCGGCGACCGTGTCGAGGCCGTCGAACACCAGGTCCGTCCGCTCGTGCGCAGGGTCGCCCGCGGCCAGGTCCCGTTCGTAGGTCCACGCGCGGCGGCCCACCCACGCCACCTCGGTCTCGCCCCGCCCGAGGAACGGGTCGGGGATCAGGCCGGCCGCCAGCAGGTCGGTGTGCACACACCCCGGCACCGAGGCGGGGAGCGCCTCCCCCGTGCCGTCCGGGTGCCGCAGGATCCATCCGTCGGTGAGCGGTGTGACCTGACGCATGCACACTCCCTAAACCGGTTGAGCCCTGGGCGGGCAACGTTTTCGTATCGTTGGCGCAATTGAGACTTTACCGGTTCAGTGAGGGGCTGTCAGAGTGCCGAACCAGCCAACCCACCCGTGCTCGTCCGCCCCGTGAACGGAGCTGGTGCACATGAACCGCCGCACAGCACTCGCCGGATCGATCGCCGTCGTCGTCGCCCTGCTGGCCTCCGCCTGCACCGGGTCGGGAGGTTCCACGACGGGCGCGGACGCCGAGGCCCCCGACGACCCGTCCAAGGTCAAGGGCTCCATCACCGTCCTCACCCACCGCACCGATCTGGTGCAGGACGGCACCATGAAGAAGTACGCGGCCGAGTTCCGGAAGACCTACCCCGGCGTGACGGTGGAGTTCGAGGGCCTCACCGACTACGAGGGCGAGGTCAAGATCCGTATGAACACGGAGAACTACGGCGACGTCCTGATGATCCCGGCGGTCATCGAGAAGAAGGACTACCCCAAGTTCTTCGCCTCGCTCGGCACACGACAGGAGCGCTCCGCCAAGTACCGCTTCACCGACTACTCCACCGTCGGCGGCAAGGTCTACGGCCAGAGTCCCCTCGGCGTCGTCCCCGGCTTCCTCTACAACAAGAAGGTCTGGAGCCGGGCCGGCGTCACCGACTGGCCCACCACGCCCGGCGAGTTCCTCGACGCCCTCAAGGCGATCCGGGCGAAGACCGACGCGGTGCCGTACTACACCAACTTCAAGGACATGTGGCCGCTGACCCAGTGGACCAACGTCAACGGCTCCGTCAGCTGCGACACCCGGGCCACCACCAGGCTCGCCGAGGGCGACCCGTGGGCCGAGGGCGCCGACCTGCGCGTGGGCGACACCCTGCTCCACGACATCGTGCGCGGCGGACTCGCGGAGAAGGACCCGACGACCACCAACTGGGAGGCGTCCAAGCCCCGCCTCGCCAAGGGCGAGATCGCCACCATGTGGCTGGGCTCCTGGGCCGTCGTGCAGATGCGGGACGCCGCGGAGCAGGCCGGCGCCGACCCGGCCGACATCGGCCTCATGCCGTTCCCCGTCCAGAAGAACGGCGTCTTCTGCGCGGTGACGTCCCCCGACTACCAGCAGGCCGTGAACGTCAACTCCGACAACAAGCAGGCGGCACGCGCCTGGATCGACTGGTTCACCGACAAGTCCGGCTACGCGCAGGCCAATCTGGCGCTGTCCCCGCTCAAGGACGCCCCGCTGCCCGACGTCCTCGCGCCCTACCGGGAGGCGGGCGTGAAGCTGCTCGACCTCGACGACAGCAAGGGCGCCGAGGTCAAGTCCATCGACAACTCCTCGGAGGTCGGCATCTTCAAGCCCGACTACCGCCAGGACCTCGTCGACCTCGCCCGCGGCGCCCGCAAGGGCAGCCTCGACGACTACCTCGCGGGCCTCGGCGAGCGCTGGGCCGAGGCACGCGACGCGCTGGGGTCGTGATGACCGACACCACCCGCAAGGGGGCGCGGCCGGAAGCGCCGGCCGCGCCCCCGGCCCCCGGGCACGCGGCGCCCGCCGCCCGCCGCACCCGGCGGCGGGCCCGCGCCGGCGTCACCCCCTGGCTGTTCCTCGCCGTCCCGCTCGCCCTGCTGCTGACCTTCACCTACGCGCCGATCGCCAACATGGCCGCGTACAGCTTCACCGACTGGGACGGGGTGAGCCCGGATCTGAACTGGACCGGCGCCGAGAACTACACCGAACTCCTCACCCGCTCCGAGCTGTTCGAGGTGTTCCTGGTCAGCGGCTACTACCTGGTCGCGTCGGTGGTGCAGATCGTCCTCGCCCTGTACTTCGCCACGGTCCTCAGCTTCAACGTCCGCTTCCGGAACTTCTTCAAGGGCGTGCTGTTCTTCCCGTACCTGATCAACGGGGTGGCGATCGGCTTCGTCTTCCTCTACTTCTTCCAGGACGGCGGCACCCTCGACTCCGTGCTGCGCCTGCTCGGCGTGGAGACCGACCACGCCTGGCTGGGCACGCCGTTCTCCGCGAACACCTCGCTGGCCGGCGTCTCCGTCTGGCGCTACCTCGGCCTCAACTTCGTGCTGTTCCTGGGCGCCATCCAGTCCATCCCCGGCGAGCTGTACGAGGCGGCCGAGATCGACGGGGCGAGCCGCTGGCAGCAGTTCCGCCACATCATCGCGCCCGGCATCCGGCCCGTGCTGAGCCTCAGCGTGATCCTGTCCGTCTCCGGCTCGCTGTCGGTCTTCGAGATCCCGTACATCATGACCGGCGGCGCCACGGGCACGGAGACGTTCGTCATCCAGACCGTGAAGCTGGCCTTCCAGTTCAACAAGACGGGGCTCGCCTCCGCGGCCGCCGTCGTGCTGCTGCTGATCGTCCTGGCGGTCACCTGGGTGCAGCGGCGCATCGTCCCCGACGAGAAGGTGGACCTGGTATGACCCGCCGTACCGTGGCCCGCGCCCTGGTGTACCTGTCGCTGACCGCCGCCACCCTGGTGGTGCTGCTGCCGCTCGCCGTGGTCCTGCTGACCTCGCTGAAGACCCCCCGCGAGATGGCGGACGGCAGCGGGGCGCTCGCCCTGCCCGACGACCCGCTGAACGTCGCCAACTACGTGACCGCGTTCCGGGACGGCCAGATGCTGTCCGCCTTCGCCAACACGGCGGTCGTCCTCGTCGTCGCGGTCGGCGGCACCATCCTCATCGGCTCGATGACCGCGTACGCCATCGACCGCTTCCGCTTCCGCTTCCGGAAGCTTGTGGTGGCGCTGTTCCTGCTGGCCGCGCTGGTGCCCGGGGTGACCACCCAGGTGGCGACCTTCCAGATCGTCGACAGCCTCGGCATGTTCGACAGCCTGTGGGCGCCCATCGCCCTCTACATGGGCACGGACATCGTGTCGATCTACATCTTCCTGCAGTTCATCCGCTCCATCCCGGTCTCCCTGGACGAGGCGGCGCGCCTGGACGGCGCGAACGCCTTCACCGTCTACCGCAAGGTCATCCTGCCGCTGCTGAAGCCGGCGATCGCCACGGTGGTCATCGTGAAGGGGATCAACGTCTACAACGACTTCTACATCCCCTTCCTCTACATGCCGTCCGAGGACCTTGGCGTGATCTCGACGTCCCTGTTCCGCTTCAAGGGCCCCTTCGGGGCGCACTGGGAGACGATCTCGGCGGGCGCGATCCTGGTCATCCTGCCCACGCTGGTCGTCTTCCTGTTCCTCCAGCGGTTCATCTACAACGGCTTCATGCGGGGGGCGACGAAGTGAGGGCCCGTTGTGCCGGGCGCGCCTACGCCCGCCAGTAGCCGCGCCGGAGCAGCACCGCCAGGGGCACGATCTCGATGCGGCCGAGCAGCATCAGGGCGGTCAGCAGCACCTTCGACGCCTGCCCGAGCGGTGCGTAGGAGCCGAACGGGCCGAGCTCGCCGAAGGCCGGGCCGACGTTTCCCAGGCAGGCCGCGGCGGCGCCGAGCGCGGTGAACGCACTGGTGCCTCCCTTCTCGGCCCCCGCGTCCAGGGCGAGGCCCAGTGTGCCGAGCGCGAGGGCGAACAGGTAGAGGAGGACGAAGAGCAGGACCGAGCGGAGCACGGGGGTGCCGACCACCCGGCCGCTCACCCGCACCGGCAGGACGGCGTCCGGATGCACTGCCTGTTCCAGCTCGCGGCGGGCGAAACGGAAGAGGACGAGATGGCGGACGACCTTGATCGAACCGCTCGCCGAACCGGCACAGGCCCCGGCGAACATCAGCGTCAGGAGCGTCAGCGTCGCGAGGGCTCCCCAGTCCGACCAGTCAAGCGTCGCGAAGCCGGTGGTGGTCATCACCGAGACCGCCTGGAAGGCGCCGTGCCGCACACCGGCGAGCCCGGTGACGGTGCCCGCGGCGAACAGCTCGGCCGCCACGACGCACGACGCCACGAGCAGCAGGCCGAGGTAGAGGCGCAGTTCCTCGTCGCGGGAGACGGCCCTGACCTGGCGCAGCACGGCCAGGCGGTACAGTCGCAGCAGGTTAAGCCCGGCCACGGCCATCAGCCCGCACAGCGCCCATTGCGTCACCGGGGCGAGGTTCCGCGCCGAGTCGTCGTCCGGCGTGAACCCGCCGAGCGCCACGGCGGACGTCGCGTAGGAGAAGGCGTCGAAGAGGCCCATCCGCCGGTCCAGCCCGGCCCACCCCAGCGCGGCCAGCACCAGGACGCCGGCCGCCGTCACCGCGAGGTAGACCTTCCACAGCCGGCGGGCGGTCCCGCGGACGGTCGCGCCGAGCGGCTCCGTCTCGATGGGGCCCGGCAGCTCGGAGCGCAGCAGCTCGCGCCCTCCGATGCGCAGCCGGGGCAGCACCGCGAGCGCGAGCACGATGATCCCGGCGCCCCCCAGCCAGTGGGTGAACTGGCGCCAGAACAGCATGTCGGGCCTCAGCGCGTCCACGTCCGTCAGCACCGTCGCACCGGTGGCGGTGAACCCCGACATCGCCTCGAACCAGGCATCGGCCGGGTGATCGAGCTGCGGGACGTCACCGATCAGGAACGGCATCGCGCCGAACGCGGGCACGAGCAGCCAGACGGCGACGACGACGAGGAACCCCTCCCGGACGCCCAACGGGGGCCGGCTGCCCGTCAGGCGCCTGAGGACCGCGCCGGTCACGGCCACGGCCGCCGCGGTGACGAGGAAGGGCCACGGGGGCTCGCCTGCCGCCAGCGCGACGGCCGCCGGAGCGGTGAACGCGAAGGCGAACCAGGTGAGCAGGGCGCCGACGACCCCGAGCGCGGTCCGCACGTCGACGCCGGTCCGTCCGCGTGGGCTCCACCGGCGCCGGACCGGCGACGGACGCGGCCGCCTCACAGGTCGTGCTCGATCGACGGGACGCGGGCGGGTTCGGTGAGGACGACCACCCGGTCGCCGGGCAGCAGTTCGTCCCGCCCGTCGGGAAAGAGCACGGTGCCGTCCCGCACGATCGCGCCCACACCGGCGCCGGGCAGCGCGTCGACGGGACCGTACGCGAACCGGCTGCCCGGCCGCACGGTGACGTCCAGCACCTCGAAGCGGTCGTCCCCCAGCATCGCCATCTGGCGAGTGCGCTCGTCGAACGTGAAGCGGGCCATCTTCTCGGCTGTCTCGTCACCCGGGTCGATCGTCACATCGGTGCCGGCGGCCTCGAAGACCCGGGCGGCGGCGGGGTCTTCGAGCACCGCCATCGTCAGCCCGATCCCGTGCAGCCTCGCGAGCACGGCCGCGTGCAGGTTGCGCGAGTCGTCCCCGCCGGCGAGCACCGCCGCCCCCGCCGTGCCGATACGCTCCCGGCTCAGGAACGCCGGGTCCAGACCCGACGCCCGGAACACCCGTGCACGGTCGAGCGCGGCGGCCGCCGCGCGTGCCCGGGCCGCGTCCGGTTCGACGATCCGCACCAGGACGCCCCGGTCGAGCAGCACCTGGGCCACGGCCCGGCCCATGCGCCCGGCGCCGAACACCACCACGTCGTCGACGGGATCTGCCCCGGTGACCAGACGGCTCCAGGCACGCGCCGCCGAGGGGGACGCCATTGCGATGATCCAGTCGTCGGGGAGCACCACCTCGTGCGCGGCCGGCACGGTCCAGGTGCCCTCGCGCACGAGGGCGACCACCCGCGACGCGGCGGGCAGCCCCGCCTCGCGCAGCGGGCGGCCGGCCAGCCGCGGTGACGCCGTCCCGCGGACGTCGACGCCGAGCACGACGACCTCACCGCGGGCGAAGAAGTCCACGTGCCGTGCGCCCGGCACGTGCAGGACGCGTTCGACGGCGCTCGCCGTCTCGAACGCGGTCGAGACGAGCAGGTCCACGTCGAGGTCACCCGCACGCCAGGCGTCCAGGTAGTCCGTCCCGGTGGCCCGCACCACCGTCCGCGCCGACGACAGCCGGCGGGCGAGCATGGCGGTGACCAGGTTGACCTCGTCCCGCGAGGTGCACGCCAGGACGAGGTCCGCGCCGGCCACGCCGGCGTCCAGGAGCGTCTCGCGGCGGGTGCCGCTGCCGTGCGCCGTCCGTACGTCGTAGGCGTGCGACAGGGCGTCAAGACGTGTCCGGTCGATGTCGATCACCGTGCACTCGTGCGCCTCGGCGAGCGACTTGACCACGGTGTGACCGACCTGGCCCGCACCCACCACGACGACCCGCATGCCTGCATCGTGGCACGCCCACCGGCGGCCCGCCCGGCACCGCTCACCCCGGTTGCGGTGTGCCCTGTGCCGGGCCCGGGGTGGAGGGGTGTTCAGGCGGTGAGCGCGGCCATCAGCACCGGCGTGACCTGCTCGACCTGCCAGGCGCGGGCGCCGTGGGCGGTCAGGGCCGCGGCGACCGACTCGGCCGTGGCCGGGGCCGGGGGCTCCCAGCAGACCCTGCGCACGGTGTCCGGCGTGATCAGGTTCTCCGCGGGCATGTTCAGCCGCTCCGCGAGCGCGGTCACGCCCGCCCGCGCGGCCGTCAGCCGGGCCGCGGCCGCCGGGTCCTTGTCGGCCCAGGCGCGCGGCGGCGGGGGACCGGTCACCGGCTGGCCCGGCTGGGGCAGTCGGTCCTCGCTCAGCGCCTTCGCCCGGTCGACCGCCGCCTGCCACTGCTCGAGCTGGCGGCGGCCCACCCGCTGACCGAAGCCGTTCAGCGCGGCCAGGGCCTGAGGGCCGGACGGCATGGCGAGGGCGGCCTCGACGATCGCCGCGTCGGACAGCACCTTGCCGGGGGAGACGTCACGGCGCCGCGCGATCCGGTCCCGGGTCTGCCACAGCTCCCGTACGACGGCCATCTGCCGGCGGCGGCGGATCTTGTGCATGCCGGAGGTGCGGCGCCACGGGTCCTTGCGGGGCTCCGGCGGCGGCGCCGAGGCGATCGCGTCGAACTCCTGCCACGCCCAGTCCAGTTTGCCCTGCCGGTCCAGCTCCTTCTCCAGCGCGTCCCGCAGGTCGACCAGCAGCTCGACGTCGAGGGCGGCGTACCGCAGCCACGGCTCGGGCAGCGGGCGGGTGGACCAGTCGACGGCGGAGTGCCCCTTCTCCAGCAGATAGCCGAGCACGCTCTCGACCATCGCGCCGAGGCCGACCCGGGGGAACCCGGCCAGCCGGCCCGCCAGCTCGGTGTCGAAGAGCCGCGTCGGCACCATGCCTATCTCGCGCAGGCAGGGCAGGTCCTGGGTGGCGGCGTGCAGCACCCACTCCACGCCGGACAGCGCCTCGCCGAGGGACGACAGATCCGGGCAGGCGACCGGGTCGATCAGCGCCGTGCCCGCGCCCTCGCGCCGGAGCTGGACGAGGTAGGCGCGCTGTCCGTACCGGTAGCCCGAGGCGCGCTCGGCGTCCACGGCGACGGGTCCGCGGCCCGCGGCGAAGGCGGCGACCACCTCGGCGAGGGCGGCTTCGTCGGCCACCACGGGCGGGATGCCCTCGCGGGGCTCCAGCAAGGGGATCGGCGCCTGTGCAGCAGAGGATCCGCCGTCGTCCGGAGGGGCGCCTCCGGTGGTGCGCAGTGAACTGTCTGCTGCGGTGTCGTGGGCGTCGGTCACCTGTCAAGAGTATCCGTACGGGCCGGTACCCGGCCCTCCCCTCCGCCCGGTGACCCCGCCGACCAGCGAGAACAGGCCGCTCCGGGTCCTGTGAGGTCCCTCGTGCGGGCGTGCGCGCGGGAGCGCCCGCCGACGCGGGGGCATCGGCGGGCGCGGGCAGGGACGGTCGGGACGGGTCCGGGGACGGTGGGGAAGGAGGGATCAGACAGTGGGGAAGGAGGGATCAGTGGATGATGCCGGTGCGCAGGGCCACCGCCACCATTCCGGCGCGGTCGCCCGTGCCGAGCTTGCGGGCGATGCGGGCGAGATGGCTCTTCACGGTCAGGGCGGACAGGCCCATCGAGACGCCGATCGCCTTGTTCGACTGGCCCTCCGCAACCAGCCGCAGCACCTCGACCTCACGGCCGGACAGCTCGCGGTAGCCACCCGGGTGGCTCGGGGCACCCGGGGGACGACGGTGCAGGCGCGCGGCCGCCGCGCCGATGGGGGCCGCACCGGGACGGGTGGGGAGCCCGAGGTTGGTGCGGGTGCCGGTGACGACGTAGCCCTTCACGCCGCCGGCGAGGGCGTTGCGCACGGCGCCGATGTCGTCGGCGGCCGAGAGGGCGAGGCCGTTGGGCCAGCCCGCGGCGCGGGTCTCGGAGAGGAGGGTGAGGCCGGAACCATCCGGCAGGTGGACTTCGGCGACGCAGATGTCGCGGGGGTTGCCGATGCGGGGACGAGCCTCCGCGACGGACGAGGCCTCGATCACGTCGCGCACACCGAGGGCCCACAGATGGCGGGTGACGGTGGAACGGACGCGGGGGTCGGCCACGACCACCATGGCGGTCGGCTTGTTCGGGCGGTAGGCGACCAGGCTTGAGGGCTGCTCGAGGAGAACGGACACCAGGCCTCCTGGGGTGCGGGACGGGGCCGGCTCGTGGGGGTGAAGCCGGGACGAACCGTGCTTTCAAGGTCACAGTCGTCTTCGGCAGCAAACCTGATGTCCTTTAGGAAATGATCACGATCTGGTGAGTAACAATCCGGGCAATTCGGACGCACGATCGATCATTCGAAGATCGAACGGTTTCGGTCTGCGTCGCAACGCTTCCGAATGTGGCCGTATCGACAAAGAGACGGCCAATGCGGCATGCAAGCGGCATGCGTGCGGCATCCGGCCGGCCGGCGAACCTCAGCGCGACTGCGGCCCCCGCCGCTGCGGCAGCGTCACCACCGACGCGTCCCCGGGCGCGGCCGGCGGCAGCCCCGCCACCTGCGCGAGCAGATCGCACCAGGCGACCAGATGGGTCGCCGTGTCCGGAACCCCGCCCAGCCCTTCCCGCGGCGTCCAGGAAGCGCGAATCTCGATCTGCGAGGCGGCCGGCCGCTCGGACAGTCCGCCGAAGTAGTGGGAGCTGGCCCGTGTCACCGTCCCGCTCGGCTCGCCGAACGCCAGCCCGCGCGCGGTGAGCGCACCCGTCAGCCAGGACCAGCACACGTCAGGCAGCAGCGGGTCCGCCGCCATCTCCGGCTCCAGCTCCGCGCGGACCAGGGTCACCAGGCGGAACGTGCCGCGCCAGGCGTCGTGCCCGGCCGGGTCGTGCAGCAGCACCAGCCGGCCGTCGGCGAGGTCCTCCTCGTCGTCCACGACCGCCGCCTCCAGCGCGTACGCGTACGGCGCGAGGCGTTTCGGCGCGGGGGTGGGATCGACCTCGATCTGCGGCCGCAGCCGTGCGCCGCGCAGCGCGTCGACAGCGGCCCGGAAGGGCAGCGGGGGCGTACCCCCGGGTCCGGTGGTGTCCCCTGCCCCCTTCGGTTCGTCCATTTCGCCAGCGCCGTCCGACAGTCGTCCCTGAGCCGCAGCCATGCGGGGAAGATTAAGCGGAACGGGCCGTCGGCGCAGGGAGGGACACCCGTGCCGTCCGGGGGTGTCCGGATCACGCCGTACCCCCGCCGCGCGCCGCCGCTCCCCGCGCCCCTGGATCCCGGCGGCCGGGACGGTTCCGGCGACATGCGAGACTGGCCGGTGTGAGCGCCAACGTGAGCCCGACGGGCAGCCAGCCGACTTCGACGTACGACAGTGCCTTCCTCAAGGCGTGCCGGCGTGAGCCGGTGCCGCACACCCCGGTGTGGTTCATGCGGCAGGCCGGGCGCTCCCTGCCGGAGTACCGCAAGGTGCGCGAGGGCATCGGCATGCTCGACTCCTGCATGCGCCCCGACCTGGTCACCGAGATCACGCTCCAGCCGGTGCGCCGCCACCAGGTCGACGCGGCCATCTTCTTCAGCGACATCGTCGTGCCCCTCAAGGCCATCGGCATCGACCTCGACATCAAGCCGGGCGTCGGGCCCGTCGTCGAGCGGCCGGTACGCACCCGCGCCGACCTCGACCGGCTGCGCGACCTGACCCCCGAGGACGTCCCGTACGTCACCGAGGCGATCGGGATGCTGACCCGGGAGCTGGGCGCCACCCCGCTGATCGGCTTCGCGGGCGCCCCCTTCACCCTCGCCAGCTATCTCGTCGAGGGCGGTCCGTCCCGCACGTACGAGAACGCCAAGGCGATGATGTACGGCGACCCGGAGCTGTGGGCGGACCTGCTGGACCGGCTCGCGGACATCACGGCCGCCTTCCTGAAGGTGCAGATCGAGGCCGGCGCCTCGGCCGTCCAGCTCTTCGACTCCTGGGCCGGCGCGCTCGCCCCCGCCGACTACCGCCGCTCGGTGCTGCCCGCGTCGGCGAAGGTGTTCGACGCGGTGGCCTCCTACGAGGTGCCGCGCATCCACTTCGGCGTCGGCACCGGCGAGCTGCTCGGGCTGATGGGCGAGGCCGGCGCGGACGTCGTCGGCGTCGACTGGCGCGTCCCGCTGGACGAGGCGGCCCGCCGCGTCGGCCCCGGCAAGGCGCTCCAGGGCAATCTGGACCCGACCGTGCTGTTCGCCGGCCGCGAGGCCGTCGAGGCCAAGGCGCAGGAGGTCCTGGACGCGGCCGTCGGCCTGGAGGGCCACGTCTTCAACCTCGGCCACGGCGTCATGCCGTCCACCGACCCGGACGCCCTGACCCGGCTGGTGGAGTACGTCCACACGGCTTCCGCCCGCTGACCGTATACGGCTGACCTTCGCCGAGGCCGGTGCCGCGCGCCCCCGCGCGAGGCACCGGCCTTTCGCGTTCCCGGGCACCCACCGAACCGACTCTCCCTTGCCTTGTTCGGCATTCCGAACGGCGGTCGCTATGTCGGTAACGATTGGGCATCTTGCGAAAACTTTCTGTTGCCGCACCGACATTTTCGGCGATAGACCTTGCCCAACTTCGCGGACGGCTCGTTAGTTTGCGCAAACTCATCACCGTTTGGATCACTGACGACAGATCAGGAGCGCCCGATGACGAGGAAGACCCGCAGCGCGACGGCTGCCGCGATCGGCCTGTGCTGCCTCGCGCTCGCCGCCGCCGGATGCGCCGGTGGCGGCGACGACGGCGCATCCGGCGGCGGCGAGGCGACGGTGACCGTCTGGACCAACGCGATGGAGGGGCGCGGCCTGGTGTTCTGGCAGAACGCCGCGAAGGAGTACCGGAAGCTGCACCCCGACGTCACGATCAAGATCCAGTCTGTGCAGAACGAGGACCTCGACGGCAAGCTGCAGAACGCCCTCAACTCGGGCTCGGCGCCGGACGTCTTCCTCCAGCGCGGCGGCGGCAAGATGCAGGCCATGGTCGACGCAGGCCAGATCAGGGAACTGGCGCTCACCGACACCGACCGGGCCAACGTGGGCGAGGCGGCCCTCGAGGGTTCCTCCCTCGACGGCAAGGTCTACGCCATGCCGCTCGACACCCAGCCCGAGGGCATCTACTACAGCAAGGACCTCTTCGCGAAGGCCGGCATCGACGCGCCGCCGACGACGCTGGACGAGCTCAAGGACGCCGTCGCCAAGCTGAAGGCGATCAAGGTCGCGCCCATCGCGGTCGGCGCCAAGGACGCCTGGCCCGCCGCGCACTGGTACTACAACTTCGCCCTGCGCGAGTGCAGCCAGGAGACCATGCAGGAGTCGGCCAAGTCGCTCACCTTCGACGACCCCTGCTGGACGAAGGCCGGTGAGGACCTCGCGGACCTGCTGGGCGCCGACCCCTTCCAGAAGGGCTTCCTCACGGCCACCTCGCAGCAGGGCGCCGGATCGTCGGCCGGCCTGATGGCCAACCACAAGGCCGGCATGGAGCTCATGGGGAACTGGAACCCCGGTGTCATCGCCGACCTCACCCCGGACAAGAAGCCGCTGCCCGACCTCGGCTGGTTCCCCTTCCCGGCCGTCCCCGGCGGCAAGGGCGACCCCACCGCCATCATGGGCGGCGCCGGCGGCTACTCCCTGTCCAAGAACGCGCCCGAAGAGGCCCTCGGCTTCCTCCAGTTCGTGGTGACCAAGGACCAACAGGTGGCCTACGCCGAGGCGTTCGACACCATCCCGGTGAACAAGGCGGCCCAGGGCGTCGTCACCGAGCCGTACAACATCTCGGCGCTCCAGGCCTTCAACAAGGCCGCCTACTCCATGCAGTTCCTCGACACCGTGTACGGCCAGAACGTCGGCAACGCCATGAACATCGCCGTCGTGAACCTGCTGGCCGGCAAGGGCTCCGCGGCCGACATCGTCAAGGACGTCAAGGCCGCCGCGGAGAAGGGCTGACCAGGCAGACATGAGCGACACCCTCGCCCCGCGGCGCGCGGCCGCACGCCGCCGGGGCAGGACGCGACTGGAGATCGCCGTCCTGTCCGCACCGGCGGTCATCGTGTTCCTGGCGTTCGTGATCTTCCCGGTCGCCCTCGCCGCCTACTACGGCTTCTACCGGTGGAAGGGCTACGGAGAGCCCACCGACTGGGTCGGCCTGAACAACTACCGGCTGATCCTCACCGACCCCGCCTTCCACGACGTCCTGTGGCACAACGGCCTGATCCTGGTGCTGTCCCTGGTCGTCCAGGGGCCGCTCGCCATCGGTCTCGCCCTGCTGCTCAACCGGCGGATCCGCGGCCGCTCGGCGATCCGCGTCCTGGTCTTCGTGCCGTACATCATCTCCGAGGTGATCGTCGGCACCGGGTGGAGCCTGATGCTGCAGAGCGACGGCGCCGTCAACGGCCTGCTGCGCGCGATCGGCCTGGGCTCGCTGGAGGCCGACTGGATCTCCGACCCGGGCCTGGCCCTCTGGACCCTGATGGCCGTCATCACCTGGAAGTACCTCGGCTTCGCGGTGATCCTGATGCTCGCCGGCCTGCAGTCCATCCCGGACGAGATCTTCGAGGCCGCGCAGATCGACGGCGCCTCCTACTGGCAGATCCAGCGCCGGATCACCGTGCCGCTGCTGGGACCGACGATCCGCATCTGGGCGTTCCTGTCGATCATCGGCTCGCTGCAGCTGTTCGACCTCGTCTACATCATCTGGGGCCAGTACGTCTCAGGCACCGCCGGGACTTCCACCATGGCGATCTACATGCTCGCCCAGGGCCGCAACGCGGGCAACTACGGCTACGGAAGCGCCGTCGCCGTCGTGATGTTCGTGATCTCGCTGGTCGTCGCGCTGATCTACCAGCGCTTCGTCCTGCGCCGCGACCTCCGGGGCGCCGTCACCGAAAGGACCGTGTGATGAGCGCGACGACCACCGTCTCCCGGAAGCCCACGGGGCGCGACGGCGGCCCGGTCACCTACTTCGTCGCGCTGCTCTTCGTCGGCGTCTGCGTCGCTCCGGTGCTGTACATCGTGCTCGGGGGCTTCCGCACCAACGCCCAGATCACCACCGACCCGGCCGCGCTGCCCGACCCCTGGGTCAGCGCCAACTACCTCGGCGTCCTCAAGTCGTCCGTCTTCTGGGGCGAGTTCGCCAACTCCCTGATCGTCGCGCTCGCCAGCACGGCCGGCATCGTCGCGCTCGGGCTGATGGTCAGCTTCGTCATCGCCCGCTACGACTTCCGGTTCAAGGGCGCGATGTACTCCCTGTTCGCGGCGGGCCTGATGTTCCCGATGGTCATCGCGATCACCCCGCTGTACCTGGTGATCAAGGACCTCGGTCTCGTCGACAACCTGCTCGGCGTGATCGTCCCGCAGATCGCCTTCGGCCTGCCGACGACGGTCATCATCCTGGTGCCGTTCCTGCGGGCCGTCCCGGACGAGATCGAGGAGGCCGCCGCGCTCGACGGGCTGAGCCGGCTCGGGTTCTTCTTCCGCATGGTGGTCCCGCTGTCGCTGCCCGGCGTCGTCACCGTCGGCATCCTCGCCTTCGTCGGCAGCTGGAACAACTACCTGCTGCCCCTGTACGTCCTCAACTCGCAGGCCAACTTCACCCTGCCGCTGGGCGTGCAGGTGTTCTCCTCGCAGTACTCCACGGACACCGCGAAGGTGCTCGCCTTCACCTCGCTCGCCATGCTGCCCGCCCTGGTGTTCTTCTCGGTCTTCGAGAAGCGCATCGTCGGCGGTCTCACCGGCGCGGTGAAGGGCTGAGGGAAGGAACCGCGGCCGTGCCCGTCACCTCCCGGCCGACACCGGACCCGGTCGCCGAACGCCGGGAGGTGACCTGCCCGTTGCGCGACGGAACCCGGCTGCGGACCCTCCTGCTCCTCCCGCACGGCGCCGGACCCTGGCCGGCCCTGCTCACCCGCCATCCCTACGACGTGACCCGCGAGGAGGACGACGGCCACCTGGACGTCCGGCGCCTCGTCGCCGCCGGCTACCTGGTCGCGCTCCAGGACGTGCGGGGCCGCTTCGGCTCCGAGGGCGTCTTCGAACCGTGCGCCCAGGAGGAGGCGGACGGCGCCGACGCCGTGGCCTGGCTCGCGGGACGCCCCGAGTGCGACGGCACCGTGGGCATGTGGGGCGCGTCCTACGCCTCCGACACCCAGTTCGCCGCGCTGCTCGGCGGCGCCCCGGCGCTGCGGGCGCTCGCCCCGGCCATGACGCCGGCGCTGTCGGCGCTCGACGGGTTCCGGTTCCGCGGCGGCGTGCCGGAGCTCGGCAGCACCCTGGCGTGGACGCACTACGCCATCGCCCCGGACGCCATCGCCCGTGCCGCCTCCGCCCGCGAACGGGAGACCGAGCGCCGGCGCTGGGAGGCGACCGAGCGCGCGATCACGACGGGCGAGGCGTACGGCGCCGGGGCCCTGCACGCGGGACGGGACGCCGAGGGGAGCGTCCGGTGGGGGCTGGACCGCCTGCGCGAGCCACTGGACTCGCCGCGTCACCGCGAAGGGAAGATCGTCGACCGGATCGACGCGGTCGACGTGCCCGTGCTGCTGACCGGCGGCTGGTTCGACGTGTTCCTCGGGCCGACCCTGGAGCTGTACCGGCGGCTGCGGCGCCGCGCGGAGGACACGGGCGGGCCGGCGCCCCGGCTGGTCGTGGGCCCGTGGACGCACGACGACCTGTCAGGCCGGGCGGCGGGCCTGGACTTCGGGCCGGAGGCGTCCGCCGACGCCGCGGACCTCACCGGACTGCACCTGCGCTGGTTCGACGCGATGCTGCGCGGGCGCGCGCTCGGTCCGGCGCCGGTCCGGGTGTTCCTGATGGGAGCCGGCCGCTGGGTCGAGACGGACGGGTTCCCGCCCCGCGACGCGCGGACGTTCGAGCTGTACCTGCACGCCGGCGGCGCCCTCGCGCCCGAGCCGGCGGGGAGCGGAAGCCTGCGGTTCGTCAGCGATCCGGCGTCCCCGGTGCCGACGTGCGGCGGGGCGGTCCTGCTGTTCGCGCCGTTCGGGGCGGGCCCCGCCGATCAGACGGCGGTCGAGGCGCGGCCGGACGTCGTCTCGTGGCGCACCGAGCCGCTGGAGAAGGACCTCACGGTGATGGGCGCGGTCCACGCCGTCGTCCATCTCAGCACCACCGGCACGGACGCGGACGTGGTGGTCCGGCTGTGCGACGAACACCCCGACGGCACCAGCCGTGTCGTCGCCGACGGCGTGCGGCGGGGGTCGGCGCGGTCCGTCGACCCGGTGACGGGCCGGGGCGAGAGGGGGCCGCTGGAGCCGGGCCGGGTGTACGAGATCACCGTGGACCTCTGGTCGACCGCGCACGCCTTCCCGCCGGGCCACCGGATACGCGTCGACATCGCGCCGAGTTCGTCACCGCGCTGGGACGTGGGCGTCAACGCCTTCGCACCGGACGGGGAGTTCGCCCAGCCCGTCGTGGCGGAGCACACAGTCCTGCTGGGACCCGGCCACCCGAGCCGGCTCGTCCTCGACGTCGTCACGTCACCGGCGTGACACGGGGCCGGTCGAGGCGCGGACGACCAGTTCGGTCGCCAGCTTCATCCGGGCCGGGGGCCGGCTCCCGCCGTCCTCGCCCCGCGAGAGGTCGAGCAGCAGCTTGACCGCCGCGGCGCCCAGTTCGGTGCTGGGCTGGCGGACGGTCGTCAGACCGGGGGTGATGTACTGCGCCTCCGGCAGGTCGTCGAACCCGATGACGCTGATGTCGCCGGGGACCCGCAGGCCCCGCTCGCCCAGCGCGTCGTAGACGCCGAGCGCCATCGAGTCGGCGCAGGCGAAGACCGCCGTGACGCCCGGATCCTCGTCGAGCAGCGCGTGGGTGGCGGCCGCCGCCTTGGCGCGGTTCCAGCCGCCGTGGGTCACCGTCACCGTGGCCCGCCCCCCGGTCTCCGTGTCGGCCGCGCCGCGGAAGCCGTCCACGCGCGCCCGGCTGAACAGATGGCGGGCGTGCCCGGCGACCACGCCCAACCGCTCGTGGCCGAGGGACAGTAGATGCTCGGCGGCCATGCGGCCGCCCTCCCAGTTCGCCACGCCGACGCTCGTCACGCCCGCCGGCGGTGTGGTCATCGGGTCGATCAGCACCACCGGGACGCCCGCCGCGAACAGCGCGCCGAACTGCGGCGAGGCGGGGTCGACCAGCGTGCCGACCACGCCGAGGGTGCGCCTGCGCAGCACCCGCGACACCCAGTCGCCGTGCGGCTCGGCGAGCGTCAGCACGACGTCGAGCCCCGCCGCGGCGGCCTCGCGGCCGACCCCGGCGACGAGGAGGTTCGCCCACGACCCCTCGAAGTGGGTGACCACCAGGTCGAGGACGTGCGACCAGCCGTTCTCGTCCCGCACGCCCTCGCTCCTGCCCCCGGCCCTGCGGGTGTAGCCGACGGCCCGCACGGCCTCCATGACCCGCGCGCGGGTCTCCGCCGAGACGTCCGTCCCGCCGCGCAGCACCTTCGACACGGTCGGCACGCTCGTGCCGGCGGTCTTGGCGACCAGGGACAGGGTGGGGCGCGTTCCGGCTGGTCGGGGTGGCATGGGGGACAGGTTAGCCGAACCGGCGCGGCGGCCCTCCGGCCGCGCGCCGCCCCTCACACGGCGGGCGCCGGGACGTACTCGAACCAGTCGAAGGCGACCGAACCCTCCGTGGCGTACATGCCGATGACGCGGCCGGTGAAGCCGCCGGCGACCTCGGTGGACAGGTAGCGCCCGTCCAGTTCGGCGAGCGGGTGGGCGCCCGGGGCCGTGGGGTCGCCCAGCCAGAAGGCGAGGGTGTCGGGTCCTGTGGCGTGGCCGTCGGTGAGCAGGGGCGACGCGGGCACCAGGTCCGAGGTGCGGACGGTCACCCCGAGGACCAGCGGACCGGGCGGGGCGGACCGCTGGGCCACGGTCTCGCTCAGCGGCCCGATCCGCGCCACGACGCGGACCTCCCCGTCGCCGGCCTCCACCTCGTAGTGATGGGCCTCGTCCAGCCGTACGCAGATCCCGCCGCGTCCCGTGCCCGGGTCGACCAGGGCGGTGACGCGGCAGTCGTGGTGCTGCTGGCGGCGGCCGACGAAGGTGTAGCCGGGGGTGTCCAGGGTGGGGCCGGTGGCGTGCAGCACCAGCGATCCGGGGCGCTCCGTGAGCGACCAGGAGCCCTCCGGGCGGGTGAACGGCGAGATCCAGTGCGGTGCGAGGACGGTCCCGTCGAAGTCGTCGCGGGCGGGCGGGGCCGGTACGGGGTGCCAGGCGCCGCCCGGCGCCGGATGACGCTCGGGTACGGGCGCGACGACCGGCCAGCCGTCCTCGTCCCACTCCACGGGCGTCAGGAACGTCTCCCGGCCCAGGACGTGCACATCGGGCGTGAATCCGCGCGGACGGACGCCGAGCAGCACCATCCACCAGCTCCCGTCGGGCGCCCGCACCAGGTCGGCGTGGCCGGTGTTCTGGATCGCGCGGCCGGTGCCGCTGTGGGACAGCAGCGGATTGCCGGGCGCGGCCTCCCAGGGGCCGCGCGGGGAACGGGCCCGGGCCACCGACACGGCGTGGCCGCGCTCCGTGCCGCCCTCGGCGATCAGCAGGTACCACCAGTCGCCAATGCGGTACAGGTGCGGCGCCTCGGGGTACTTGAGGCCGCTGCCCGACCAGGTGGGGAAGGGCCCCTCCAGCACCGCGCCCCCGACCGGGTCGATCCGCGCCAGGTTGACGCCGCCCGCGGGACCGGAGAAGGCGCACCAGCAGGTGCCGTCCTCCTCCCACGCCAGGTCGGGGTCGATCCCTTCCAGGCCGATCCAGACCGGGTCGCTCCACGGCCCCTCGGGCCGCTCGGCCGTGACGACGAAGTTGCCGCCGCCGTCCACGTTGGTGTTGACGACATAGAAGCGGCCGTCGTGGTGACGGATCGTCGGGGCGTAGAGGCCGCCGGACGCCTTCGAGCCGGGAAGCGGCAGCGGCAGTTGGGCGGGGCGGTCGAGCACGTTGCCGATCTGCTCCCAGTGCACGAGGTCCCGGCTGTGGAAGAGGGGCAGCCCGGGGACGTACTCGAAGCTGGAGCACACCAGGTAGTAGTCGTCGCCGACCCGGCACACGCTCGGGTCGGGGTGGAAACCGCTGATCACCGGATTGTCGTACGTGTGGTCGAACATGGTCCTCCCCATCGAACGGCGGGCCGCTGGGGGGAGTCTAGGCCCGCGGACGATCAAGCGGGCGGCCGATCGGGCGGCCCGGCCGTCTACCGGCCGGGCCGCGCCCGCCTGCCGAAGAGGACGCCGCGCGGCTCGGGCGGCGGGGGAGTGCCCGGCTTCAGCGGCCACGCCAGCAGCATGCCGACCACGAAGCCGACGACGTGCGCCGCGTACGCCACCGTGCCCGCGTCCGTGACGCCCTGGCCGGCCGAGTACACCGCCTGCAGCCCGAACCACAGGCCCAGCACGGTCCACGCGGGCAGCCGCAGCGGCAGGAAGATCAGGAACGGCACCAGCACCCAGACCCGGGCCCGCGGATAGAGGACCAGGTACGCGCCCAGGACGCCGGCGACGGCGCCGGACGCGCCGATCAGCGGTTCGCCCGAGCCGGCGTTCAGCACCGCGAAGCCGTACGCGGCCGCGTAGCCGCAGACCAGGTAGAACAGCAGGAAGCGGACGTGGCCCATGCGGTCCTCGACGTTGTTGCCGAAGATCCACAGGAACAGCATGTTGCCCAGCAGGTGCAGCCAGCCGCCGTGCAGGAACATCGCCGTCACCACGCTCAGTTCGGGCGACTTGTCGTAGCGGGCCGGGCCGATCACGCACCCGGCGCCCTGCGGGCCCACGCCGGTGGCGCCGGTGGGCACCAGGTTCGGCAACTGATGGTGGATCAGCTCCCTGGGCACCACCGCCCACCGCTCCAGGAACGCCTGGAGGTGGCACAGGTCCGCCAGGCTGCCGCCGCCCCCGGTCAGGGAGCCGACGACACCGGGCGTGAGCGCCACGAAGACGACGATGTTGGCGATGATCAGCGCGTACGTCACCCAGGGAGTGCGGCGCGCGGGGTTCACGTCATGGACGGGGATGACCACATCCCACTGGTGCCCGGACGGCCGCCGGTCAATCAAGGGGCCCCTGAACGCCGCCCGTCCGCCGTGCGTATGTCTCCTCAACCGCCCGCGGCGCGGGGAAGGCGCCGCGGGGCCGACGTGAGGACACAGGCGATGAACGACCGAGTGACCGTCCCCGTGCACGCGCTGCCCGACGGCGAGGCCGAGCTGACGCTCGTGGTCCGCCTCCCCTGGGAGGACGTCGCCCGGCTCGGCCAGGAGGCGGGGCGGCTCGCCTCGCAGATGCAGCGGCCGGTGACGCTGGACGAGGCGGTCGGCCACCGCCTGCGGTCCGTGCGCGCCACCGCCGCGCACGCCCGCCCGACGGCCGGCGAACAGCCGCCCGCCGTCCCGCCGGCCACCGCCTCCGCCACCCCGACGGCCGGCTCGGTCTCCTCCCTCCCGTCCCGCCCGCCGGCGGAACAGGCCCGCCAGGCGATCGAACGGATCAACGGGACGGCGTGACGCCGTCCCGTCGAGCGGGGGCGGGGTGCGCACGCGCGGTGTCCCGCACGGCGGCCGCGCGTCGGGCTCGTTCCGCCGGGCCGCCGGCCGGTACGACGTCCCGGGGCACGGGCCGGGCGGCGGGGGTGGATCCGCACGACGGGCGTGAGCCGCCCCGGCCGGGTGCGGGCCCGGGGCCTTGCGCGGCCGGGGCGCGGCCCAGGCTCAGGCGTGCCGTGCGCCGGGCTCGTTCCGCCGGGCCGCCGGCCGGTGCGACGTTCCGGGGCCACGGGCCGGGCGGCGGGGGTGGATCCGCACGACGGGCGTGAGCCGCCCCGGCCGGATGCGGGCCCGGCACCCCGCGGGGCCCGGTCCGCTCGGTCCCCTGCGGGGCGCCCCGCAGGCGGCCCTGACCCTCGGGCGCTCGCCCGTGGCCGTCAGCCGCGTCGTGTCGTCGGGAGCCGGGCACTGCCCCGCCGACCGCACCGGCCTGCCGGGAGCGTGGAGGGCGCTCAGCCCGTCGCCCTCACCTTCGCCGCCGCCTTCCGGGCCGCCACCTGGATCGGGTCCCACACCGGGGAGAACGGCGGGGCGTAGCCCAGGTCCAGGGCCGCGACCTGGTGGACCGTCATGCCCGCCGTGAGGGCCACCGCCGCGATGTCCACGCGCTTGCCCGCGCCCTCGCGGCCGACGATCTGCACGCCGAGGAGGCGGCCCGTGCCCAGTTCGGCCAGCATCTTCACCGTCATGGGCGCGGCGTTCGGGTAGTAGCCCGCGCGGCTGGTCGACTCGATCGTCACCGCCTCGAAGCGCAGGCCCACGCGGTGGGCGTCCTTCTCCCGCAGTCCGGTGCGCGCGATCTCCAGGTCGCACACCTTGCTGACCGCCGTGCCGACCACGCCCGGGAAGGTCGCGTAACCGCCGCCGGCGTTCGTGCCGATGATCTGCCCGTGCTTGTTGGCGTGGGTGCCGAGCGGGATGTGCCGCAACTGCCCGGAGACCAGGTCGAGGACCTCCACGCAGTCGCCGCCCGCCCACACGTTCTCCTGACCGCGCACCCGCAGCGACCGGTCGGTGAGCAGTCCGCCGTGGTCGCCGAGGGGCAGCCCGGCGTCCCGCGCGAGGGTGGTCTCGGGCCGTACGCCGATGCCCAGGACGACGACGTCGGCGGGGTACTCGGCGTCCGCGGTGGCGACCGCCCGCACCCGGCCGTCGGCGCCGGTGGGCAACGCGGTCACCTCGGCGTCGTCGACCATCGTGATGCCCAGTCCGGTCATGGCCTCGTGCACCAGCCGGCCCATGTCGGGGTCGAGCGTCGCCATCGGCTCCCGGCCCCGGTTGACGACCGTCACCTCGTAGCCGCGTCTGATCAGCGCCTCGGCCATCTCCACGCCGATGTAGCCCGCCCCCACCACCACCGCGCGGCGCCCTCCCGTACGGGCCAGCGTGTCCAGCAGCGCCTGCCCGTCGTCCAGGGTCTGCACCCCGTGCACCCCGGACGCGTCGATCCCGGGCAGGTCCGGGCGGACCGGCCGCGCACCGGTCGCGATCACCAGCTTGTCGTACGACGTCCAGGACTCGGCGCCCGACTCCAGGTCGCGGGCGCGCACCCGGCCCCGGGCCACGTCGATCTCCGTGACCTCGGTGCGCAGCCGCACGTCGATGTCCCGCGCGCGGTGCTCCTCCGGGGTGCGGGCGATCAGCCGGTCCCGGTCCTCGACGTCGCCGCCCACCCAGTAGGGGATGCCGCAGGCGGAGTAGGAGGTGAAGTTGCCGCGTTCGAACGCCACGATCTCCAGCTCGTCCGGGCCCCTCATCCGCCGGGCCTGCGACGCCGCGGACATGCCCGCGGCGTCGCCGCCGATCACGACCAGCCGTTCCCTCGCCCCGTGCGCAGCGCTCATGTTCATGACGCCACGCTACGGGGGAGGGGCAGAGGGCGGTCGGTCAGGCGTCGCCGTTGCCGGCGTCCGGGGACGGCCGCGGGCGGCGCGGCAGCCGGGGGCCGATCAGCCTGCTCCACACCAGGACCACCAGCGCCGCCACGGCCGCGAACGGCAGGATCGCGCCCAGCGCCAGCATCAGCCAGCGCAGCAGGGTCAGGAAGACGCCCCAGCCGCCTGCGAGCGCGTCCAGGAAACCGGGGTCGTCGTCAGCCTTCGCCGCCTTCTTCACCGGCGTCTCGGACAGCGTGAGCGTGATGGTGGCGAGGCTGGTGCGGTCCTTCAGGGACGCCTGCCGGGCGAGCAGCGACTCCAGGTCCGCCTGGCGGCTGCTCAGCTCGCCCTCCAGCGTCACCACGTCGCTGAGCCGGGTCGCCCGGTCCATCAGCTCACGGATCCGCGCCACGCTCGCCCGCTGCGACCGGATCCGGCTCTCCACGTCGACCACCTGGTCGGTGACGTCCACCGCGCTCGCGTTGCGCTCGACCAGGGTGCCCGTGCCCTCCAGCGCGGCCAGCACCCTGTCGTACGCGTCGACGGGGACGCGCAGCACCACGCGCGTGCGCTCATGCCCCTGGCTGTCCCGGCGGGTGGTCTCGTCGCCGACGTAGCCGCCCGCGCCGGTGATCGCGGTGCGGGCCTCGTCGAGGGCCGTCGGCACGTCCTTGACGCGCACCGTCAGGGACGCGGTGCGGATGATGTGCTCCGCCGCGATCCGGGGCGTCGACGGGGCGGACCGGTCCGCCGTGCCGCCGGGCGCGCCCTGCTTCGCGGACTCGGGCCCCGCCTGGGCGTCCGCCCTCTCGTCCGCGGCCACCCCCGCTCCGGCCTTGCTGTCGGCGCTGTCGCCGGCCCCGCTGCACCCCGTGACCAGGAGGGCCGCCGCCAGCAGGGTCCCGGCCAGGGCGTGGGCGGATCGTACGGTTCGTCGTGTGCGCATGCGGGGCTCCCCCTCGTGACCTGACGGCTGACGCTCCTCAGACGCCGTGAGGGGGGCGGGCGTTCGGGCCGTACGGTCGCGATGGGGTCACGGTAGGGACTCGGCAGGGCCACACGGCCCTGGCGGACCGGCGTGCGGCATTTGAGAAGGTGGAGGGCATGAGCGGATCACACAGGGACGGCGGCCGGCACGCCGTCGTCGTCGGAGCGGGCATCGCCGGGCTGGCGGCCGCGCACCGGCTGCTGGAGCACGGGGCGCGGGTCACCGTGCTGGAGGCCTCGGAACGGGTCGGCGGCAAGCTGCTGCCCGGCGAGATCGCGGGCGCCCGCGTCGACCTCGGCGCCGAGTCGCTGCTGGCCCGCCGCCCCGAGGCGGTCGGACTCGCCCGCGCGGTGGGACTGGCCGACCGGCTCCAGCCGCCCGCCACCGCCTCCGCCGCGCTGTGGACCCGCGGCGCCCTGCGCCCCATGCCGAAGGGGCACGTCATGGGCGTGCCCGGCACCGCCGCCGCCCTCGCCGGGGTGCTGTCCGACGAGGGCCTCGCCCGGATCGGGCGGGACGCCGAGCTGCCGCCCACCGAGATCGGCGACGACGTCGCCATCGGCGAGTACGTCGCCGAGCGGTTCGGGCGGGAGGTCGTCGACCGGCTGGTGGAGCCGCTGCTCGGCGGGGTGTACGCGGGGGACGCGTACCGCATCTCGATGCGCTCGGCCGTCCCGCAGCTGTTCGAGGCCGCCCGCGCGCACGCCACCCTGACCGAGGCGGTCCGCGCAGTCCAGGCGCAGACCGCCGCCGCCCGGCAGACCGGGCCCGTCTTCACGGGCGTCGCGGGCGGCGTGGGCACCCTGCCGCTCGCGGTCGCCGACTCCCTGCGCTCCCGGGGCGCCCGCATCCTCACCGGCACCCCGGTCACCGAACTGCGCCGTGAACCCGGCGACGGCTGGCGGCTCGTCGCCGGCGGCGAGGTGCTGCACGCCGACGCGGTCGTCGTCGCCGTGCCCGCTCCGGCCGCCGCCCACCTGCTGCGCGCCGAGGCGCCGGGCGCCGCCGCCGAGCTGTCCGCCGTCGAGTACGCCTCGATGGCGCTGATCACCCTCGCCTACCGGCGCGACGAGGCGCGGCTGCCCGAGGGCAGCGGGTTCCTGGTGCCACCCGTCGAGGGCCGCGACATCAAGGCGTCCACGTTCGCCTCCCGCAAGTGGGGCTGGATCGCCGAGGAGAACCCGGACCTGACCGTCGTGCGCACCTCGGTGGGCCGCCACGGCGAGACGGAGATCCTGCGCCGCGACGACGACGAGCTGGTGGAGCTGTCCCGGCACGACCTGAAGGCGGCCACCGGCCTGGACGCCGCCCCGGTCGCCGCCCGCGTGACCCGCTGGGACGACGGCCTGCCGCAGTACCCGGTCGGCCACCACGCGCGCGTGGCCCGCGTCCGCGCCCACCTCGCGGGCCTGTCCGGGCTGGCCGTGTGCGGCGCCGCCTACGACGGCGTCGGCGTCCCCGCCTGCATCGCGAGCGCGTACGCCGCGGCCGACCAGATCCAGGGTGACCTGCGCGGTGTGGAGGAGCTCACCGCGCACCCGGTGCAAAGCCTTCACGGAGGAGCAGGAGAATAAGGGACATGAGTGACGACGCCACCACCCCCGCGCCCGACCGGATCCCCAACAAGGGCAAGCTGGCCAAGGACCTCAACGAGGTCATCCGCTACACCCTGTGGTCCGTGTTCAAGCTGAAGGACGTCCTGCCGGAGGACCGCGCCGGCTACGCCGACGAGGTCCAGGAGCTGTTCGACCAGCTCGCCGCCAAGGACGTCACGATCCGCGGCACCTACGACCTGTCGGGCCTGCGCGCGGACGCCGACCTCATGATCTGGTGGCACGCCGAGACCGCCGACCAGCTCCAGGACGCCTACAACCTCTTCCGCCGCACCAGGCTGGGCCGCGCGCTGGAGCCGGTCTGGTCGAACATGGCGCTGCACCGCCCCGCCGAGTTCAACCGCTCGCACATCCCGGCGTTCCTCGCCGACGAGACGCCCCGCGACTACGTGAGCGTCTACCCGTTCGTGCGCTCCTACGACTGGTACCTGCTGCCCGACGAGGACCGCCGCCGGATGCTCGCGGACCACGGCAAGATGGCCCGCGGCTACCCGGACGTGCGCGCCAACACGGTCGCCTCGTTCTCCCTCGGCGACTACGAGTGGATCCTCGCGTTCGAGGCCGACGAGCTGCACCGCATCGTCGACCTGATGCGTCACCTGCGCGGCTCGGAGGCCCGTATGCACGTCCGTGAGGAGGTCCCGTTCTTCACGGGCCGCCGCAAGGACGTCGCCGACCTGGTCGCCGGACTGGCCTGATCTCTCAGGCGGTGGGCTCGGGCGCCGGGTGCGGTGCGCAGGACGCGCGCCGCCCCGGCACCCGGCCCTCCAGCAGATACGCCGTCAGGTGCGCGTTCACGCACGCGTTGGCGCCGCCCGCGAGGCCGTGGCTGCCGGCGTCCCGCTCCGTCACCAGGGTGGACCCGGCCAGCCGCCGGTGCAGCTCCAGCGCCCCGTCGTACGGGGTGGCCGCGTCCCGCTCGGCCGCCAGGATCAGCGTGGGCGGCAGCTCGCCCTTCCCGGCGCGCACGTCCAAGGGCTTCAGCCGGGGCGCGGGCCAGTAGGCGCAGGGCAGGTTCGTCCACACGTTGTCCCACGTCTCGAACGGCGCCCGGCGCGCGAGCCGCGTGTTGTCCCGGTCCCACACCGCGAAGTCCGTCGGCCAGGGCGCGTCGTTGCACTCCACGGCCAGATACACCGCGCGCGTGTTCTCCGCCTCCGCCGCCGCCTCGGGATGCTCCTCCGCCTGCTCCACCAGCGGTCCGGGGTCGCCCTTCAGATACGCCGACAGGGCGTGCGCGCGCTGCGGCCAGTGGTCGTCGTAGTACGCGGCCTTCAGCATCGCCGTGTGCAGCTGCGCCGGACCGACCTTCCCGCCCGCCGGCTCCCCCGCCAGCCGCTCCCGCACCACGTCGTAGCTGTCCCGCACCTCCCGAGCGGTGTCGCCGAGACCGTACACGTCGTGGTGGCGGGCGACCCAGGCCCGGAAGTCCGCCCAGCGGTCCTCGAACGCGGCCGACTGGGCGAGGTTGTTGCGGTACCAGATCCGCTCCGGGGCCGGATTCACCGCCGAGTCGAACACCATCCGCCGCACGTGCGAGGGGAACAGCGTCGCGTACAGCGCCCCGATGTACGTGCCGTACGACGAGCCGAGGAACGTCAGCCGGGTCTCGCCCAGCGCGGCGCGCAGCACGTCCAGGTCGCGGGCGTTGTTCGGCGAGGTGTAGTGCCGCAGCGCGTCGCCGGCCCGCTCGGCGCACCCCCGCGCGTACGCCGCGGCGCGGGCCGCGCGCTCCCGCTTGACCCGCGCCGACGGATGCCGGGGCGCCGGCGCGGGGCCCTGGTGGAAGGTCTTCGGGTCGGCGCACGACAGCGGGGCGGACCGGCCTACCCCGCGCGGCGCGTAGCCGACCAGGTCGTACGCCGCGGCCAGCCGCTTCCAGCCCGGGACCACGCCCAGCATCGGGAAGTACATGCCGCTGACCCCCGGCCCGCCCGGGTTGTTCACCAGGGAGCCCTGCCGGGGCACCGCGCGCCCGGTCGCGGGGTCCTCCCCGGTGGCCCGGGAGCGGCTGACGGTCAGCAGGATCTGCTCGCCGTCCGGGCGGGCGTAGTCGAGCGGGACGCGCAGCGTGCCGCACTCCACGGCGGGCGGCAGGTCCTGCTCCGCGGAGCACCGGCCGAAGTCGATCCCCTCGGACGCGGCGCGCGCGGCGGCCACCGCGGTGCCGTGCGCCTCGGACGCGGGCGCGGACACGGGGGTGCGGGCGGCGGCTGACGGGGTGGCGAGGAGCAAGGACCCGGCGGCCACGAGGGCGGCGGCGGTTCTCATCGGTGAGGTGATCCCTTCGGTGCGCTGCGGCGACAAAAGGGATGTTTTCGGCAGGCGTGGTGCCGGGCAAGGACCGTCCGCCGGGTGTCGGCGACCGGTTCACCGCCTCCGGGATCGCCCTGTCACCACTCCACGCGCGGCTCCCGGTGCGCGAAGGCCGCGCGCACCTGCGGTTCGCCCACCGCGTGCACCCCGCGCACGGCGACCGAGGTGAGGTACGCGCGGTCGTCGTCGGTGTCGCCGGCCGCCGCCCGGCGCGCGGAGGCCAGCAGCCGCTGCCCCGCCGGGGACGCCCAGGGCGAGGCGGGGCTCAGCTCGAAGCGGGCGATGACCAGGCAGCCCAGCGTGAACGCCAGCGGCAGCGCGAACCACAGCGCGACCAGCGGGCGCGGCACCGGTGACGGCACAGGCATGAGCAGCGCCACGGCGGCGAGACCGGCCACGGCCGGCACCGCGAGCCGCATCCGGCGCAGCGCCCGGGCGACGGTCCGGCCGTCGCCCTCGCGCACCGCGAGGCCGGCGCGCACCAGCCGTTCCGCCAGCGCGCGCACCGCCTCCGCGGTCGCCGCGGCCTTCCGCACCGGAGCTATGGGCGACTGACCCTCCGGTCCGATCGCCCCTATCACCGTGCGCTCCATGTCGTCCCGCCCCCGCGGATCGACGACGGTGGCCCAGCCGGTGTGGGCCAGCAGCAGCCGCCGCTGACGGGCCATCGCGACGAGCGTGAGATCGGCGACCCGGGCGGGTCCGCCGGACAGGAACGCCGCCTCGTACAGCGTCAGCCCCCGCCGCCCTCCCGCACCGTCACCGGCAGCCGCCGCCTCACGCACCGCGGCACGACACAGCCGCAACCCCGCGATCCCGGCGATCGCCCAGGCCAGCAGCAGGAGAGGAACCCAGAACATGAGTTGTTTGTAAGGGACACGGTCGCACGAACACCATGCCTTGTTCACGATCCGGACACAGCGTCGTGGGGAGGTGACCTCCCGGGAGACATCCCCGGCGGGCGTTCCGGACGGCGTCAGCGGCGCAGCAGTGCCCGGCGGGTGGCGCGGGCGAGGCGGATCGCCGGGCGGTGGGACCGGGGGCGGGGGCCCGAGCGGTCGTGGTGCCACTCGCGCAGATCGCGGCGCGTCCGGGGGTCCTCGAGGCGGCCGGGTCGCAGGAGCTGCTCCACGAAGGTCATCGCGTCCTGCCGGTACCCGCCGGTCATCGGGCGGGTCTGGGCGTACGCGAGGAAGGCCGGGCGGTAGGCGTCGCCGAGGATCTCCGGCAGCTCGGGGGCCACCTTCGCCACGACGTCCGCCCGCTTGGCGGTCAGCGCCCGCGCCTGCACCCGCATCCGCGTCCGGTCGAACCCCTCCGGCACCGGCGTCCCCGCGACCAGCGACGACAGCACCGCGGTCTGTGCGAGCGCCAGCCGTTCCCGGGTGGCCCCGGGGGCGGCCTCCACGGCGACCGGCTCCCGTAGCCGCTCCGGAGCCGGGGCCGTCCCGCGGGCCCGGGCGCCCGCCTCCAGCGCCCCGCGGACCGCGCCCAGTTCGTGCTCCAGCTCCGCCGGGGGCGGGAAGTTCTCGTCCCGCTCCAGCAGCACGCCCGGGGGCGACACCTGGGAGGCGAGGTCCGTGAGGATGTCCAGCACCGGACGCGGCACCGGGTGGGCGTGGCTGTCGTGCCAGACGCCGTCCCGCTCGAACCCGCCCGCGACATGGACGTACGCGAGGGCCTCGAGGGGGAGTTCGGCGAGCGCCTTGGCCGGGTCCTCGCCGCGGTTGACGTGGTTGGTGTGCAGATTGGCGACGTCGACGAGCAGCCGGACCCCGGTGCGGTCGGCCAGCTCGTACAGGAACTGCCCCTCGGTCATCTCCTCGCCGGGCCAGGAGAACAGCGCGGCGATGTTCTCCACGGCGAGCGGCACCGGAAGCGCGTCCTGGGCGATGCGGACGTTCTCGCACAGCACGTCGAGGGCGTCGCGGGTGCGCGGCACCGGCAGCAGGTGCCCGGCCTCGATGCCGGGGGACGCGGTCAGCGGACCGCCCGCCCGCACGAACGCGATGTGCTCGGTGACCAGGGGCGATCCGAGCGCCGCGGCCCGCTCGGCGAGCGCGGTGAGCCGCCGCTCGTCGGGGCGTGCGGCACCGCCGAGCCCCAGGGAGACGCCGTGCGGCACGACGGTCACGCCGCGCTCGCGCAGCCGCGTCAGCGACGCGGGCAGATGTCCGGGGCAGACGTTCTCCGCCACCACCTCGACCCAGTCGATGCCCGGCATGGCCTCCACCGCGTCCGCGATCTCCGGACGCCACCCGATCCCGGTCTCCAGCCGCACCGTCGTCATCCCCGTCCCCTCCCTCACCCCGGCGTTCCCGCCCGGCCCCCGATCCGTCCGCACGGGCGTTCCGGACGTGCCGGGGATATGACCCACGGCGCCGCGCCCGAACCGTCCTCCGGCCGCCTTCAGAGGAACATTTGAGGTTGGGGGAGCGCTTCCGGGGCACGAGCGCCTGATGCCCTGTCAGTGGGGTGCGGCAGGATGAGGATCATGAGTCGCGTGATCACGTACAACACGGCTGCGAAGGCCGACGTCCTGTCGTACCTCGGAGCGGGCGGGAAGCTCACGGCCGAGCAGCACCGCGTCCTCGGCATGGTGCGGGAGCGGGCCGAGGCCGCCCAGCGGGACCTGGACGCACAGCGCGTCGACTGGGGGCCGGCGATACCGGAGGCCCTCGGCCATCTCCTCGACGGCCGCGCGGACTCGACCGCGCACTACGCGGCCGGCGCCTACGCCACGGCCCTGCAGTGCATCATCGACATCAACGGGTCCGACCCGTACGAGCTGGGCGTCTACTCCAAGCCCGCCACCTTCTTCCTCGCCCTGGACGAGGAACTCCGCCGCGTCGGGGTGAGCGAGGACCTGCTGCTGTACCCGCACGTGTTCTCGGGCCCGCCGAAGGAGATGCCGTTCTTCTTCCCGCACGCGGTGGACGGCCCGCACATCGGCATGTTCCCGCTGGCCAAGGCCAAGCCTGCCGCGGACGCCTACCGCGCGGCGTACGAGGCCGTGTCACCGGACTTCCGCAGCGAGGTGTACGGGTTCGTGGTCCTGCTGGAGCGTGAGCACGACGAGTGGGAGTACGCGACGAAGGCCATCGACTGGTACGACCAGGACACGATCTTCTTCTCGATCACCGGCTGAGCCGACGCCCCCGTCGGCTCGGACGGGCTCACCGCACCTGGAACGCCGTCGACACACCCTCGATCGACGAGACCTTCCCGTCCAGGCTCTTCGCGTCGCCGTGATAGACGACGCGGTAGGTGCCCGAGGGGGTGCCCTGGGGGATGTCCCAGGTGATGGTGACCTTGGACGCGGCGATGCCGTCGCGGGCCCAGTGGAAGCGGGTCGCCCAGTCGCCGTCGTCGGCGACGGTGCGCCACGCGCCGCCGGAGTCCCGCCGCTCGATCCGCAGATACGTGTCGCCACGGTGCAGATCGTTGCCCGGGTGGGCGCCGGCGAAGACGACCTCGACGCGTTCCCCGGCCCGGTAGTTCTCCCTCGGCGGCACCAGCACGTCGCCGAACCTCCGGAACAGGGGCGGCGCGTCCAGCACCACGCCCGGCTGGAGCGAGAGCGCCTTGCCGGTCAGGTCCGGCGGCTCGGGCCCGAGCGGCAGGTCCGTGCCGTCGCGCAGGGAGACCGCCAGCTCGGCCGCGGTCTGCTGGAGCGCCGGGAGCTGCCAGCGCCCGAAGAGGGTGCTGCCGCCCTCGTACTGCTGGGCGTCGTACTCCTCCGGCGTGGTCACGTAGTGGAAGTAGGCGTTGCTGTACCCGGCGACCAGCACGTCGTCGAGGTCCGCGCCGACGATCCCGGCGACCGTGCGCCGCAGCCGCAGCCCCGCGCAGACGGTGACCTCGCCGGGGATGCCGATGAGGTACAGGCCGCCGATGCGCACCAGCATCACCGGCACCCGCTCCTGCACCCACGGGTAGATCCGGTTCATCTCCCCGATCGGCACGAAGACGTCCTTCGGCGCCTGTGCCTGCTTCAGCTCGGGGGAGACGGTGTAGACGACCGAGTCCGAAATGGCGTCCCAGAAGGGGTTGTCGCCCTCGTCGAAGCCGGGGAAGGCGGGCCCGTCCTCCAGGCTGCCCGCCGCCATCGCCGCGCCCACGCACGGTTTCGACGTGCGGTGGGTCTTCCCGTCACCGGTGAACTCCGGGCGCACGGTGACGTCGGAGAGGTCCACGTACACCAGCCGCGAGTCGACCGGCCCGGACAGCCGCACGCCCGGCTTGTCCGCCTGCGCCGCGGCCGCCTCGTACTGCCGCAGCCCGCTGGTGCGGGTGGCCTCGAAGTCGGCGGGCGTCGTGGGCGGCACCAGGTCCAGATTGGGCGACATGTCGCCGCTGTTGGTCTGGGCGAACGCCGACACGAACTCCGGTTCGCCGTCGGCGAGATAGTCCACTCCGTGGACCTCGCGCTCCCAGTGGTAGGCCGCGTAGCCCTTGTTGTCGGCGCTGATCAGACGGTTGTCGCCGGACATGCTGGTGCCGTGCACCGGGAACCAGTTGACCGCCCCGACCGTGCGGCCCTCCCGCTCCACCCGCAGCAGGGTGGTCAGGGTGTCCACGCCGTCCGGGAAGTGGTCGCGGTCGGCCTTCGGGTTGCGGTCGAAGGCGGTCCGTGAGCGGTTGACGCTCGCGCCGGTCAACGTGCCGTGGCTGAGAAGCAGTTCGGACGGGGCGAGGTCCTCGTGCGCGTTGCGCGCCGCCTCGAACAGGCCGTCCGCCACCGCCTCGAAGGTCGCCCGGTGGAAACCGAACGTCGTGGTGTTGTAGAGGAGATGGTGCGAGTAGCCGCCGGGGCCCGCGTGGGTGTGGGTGGCGGTGATGAGGACGTTCCGCTCGGTGTACAGATCGCCGTACGCCTGCCTCAGCCGCCGCAGCACCGCCCGGTGCACACTCTCGAAGATCATGGGGGAGTCGGCGACGATCAGCAGCACACGGCGCCCGCCCGCCTGCTCGGCCACGACGAACGCCCGCGCCCGCAGCCGGGTGTGCAGACCGGCCGCCTGCTGGTCGAAGCGGCCGTACCCCATCATGCCGACCTCGGCGACCTCGCCGGTGGCGTCGGAGATCCCCCGGCCGACCAGATATCCTCCGCCGCTTCCCGGGGCGGCGGCCGCGGCGCCCGGGGCGACCAGACGGGCGCCCGCGAGACCCAGGCCGGTGACGGCGCCCGCCCTCAGGACGGTCCGGCGGCTGCGCAAGGGACGACGTTCCGCGGTCATACGCTGCTCCTCAGGCTCGGCCGGCCCCCGGCGAAGAAACATGAACAACATTCAAGTTCCGTGCCTCATTGGTACACCGGCCGTCATGAACACGGCAAGAGTCGTGCGCGCATGACGCCGGGTCAGCGCAGCGCGGGGTGGTCCGCCACCACGGTGCACGAGCCGGGGGCGATCTCCGTGAAGCCCGCGTCGCGCACCGTCGGCAGGCCGCCTCCGGTCAGGGCCGGCCAGCCGGCCGGGTCGGCGGTGCGCACGGCGAGCGGGAAACCGGCCGCGTGCCAGGCCTCGCGAGCCGCGTCCGGCAGCTCCCACCAGGCGAGCTGGGCGCCGTGCCCGGCCTGGGCCATCGCCTTGCCGGCCGACATCTCCAGGTCCGGATTCATCCAGAGCACAGGCACGCCGGGGTCCGCCGGCGGCACCGGGTCCGGGTCGTCGAGGTCGGTGCCGGACACCTGGAGCCGGGCCAGGTCCTTGGGCCAGCCGTCCAGCGGCACCGGCGGGAAGACCCGCACCTCGGCCGTCTTCCCGGTCACGGTGATCCCGGGAAGCGCCTCCGCGCGCCGCCACTCCGCGCCGCGCGCCCGCCGCACCACCTTGCGGATCCGGGCGTCCTGCCAGTCGCGCATCGCCCGCGCCCACGCGCCGTCGCCCACCGACCGCTCGTCGGTCAGCATCACCAGCACCGCGCGGGCCGCCGTCTCCAGCGCGTCCGTCCGCGCGGGCGGCGAGCCGCGCTCGATACGGACCACCAGCGGCAGCACGAACTGCGGCGCCGCGTCGCGGTCGCCCGGGTCGGGTCGGAAGGGGCTGTCGGGGGCGGGTGTCGTCCGGTCGTCGTTCACCCGCCCAGTGTGCCAAGCGGGACGGGGACGGCGCCGGGCGGCACCGACGGACATCAAGGGGCGCCGAGGGGGCACCAGGGTGGAGGGAAGGGGCTGATGCGCGATGACTCAGGCGGTGCCGCAGCGTGGCGGAGGAGGCTCGAGCGGTCTCTACGACGTGCTGGAGCTGATCCTCGACCGAGGGCTGGTGATCGACGCGTTCGTGCGGGTGTCGCTGGTCGGGATCGAGATACTCAAGATCGACATTCGTATCGTGGTGGCGAGCGTCGACACCTACTTGCGCTTCGCCGAGGCGTGCAACCGGCTGGACCTGGAGTCCGGGCCGCGCAAGCCCGCCGGGCTGACCGAACTGCCCGACAAGATGCGCGAGTCGGGCTCCAAGGGGGCGGCCAAGGGGCTGCTGTCCGGCGCCGCGGAGACGGTCGCCGAGGCGTTCCAGTCCGCTCGCGGGGAACCGAGGCGACGGTAGCGGCGTGGGCGGCGGGCCCCGCCCGACGGCGCCGGTCAGCCGGAGCAGGCCGTGCGTTCCGCCTCGCGCCATTCGCAGACCGGGCACAGCGTGATGCCCCTGTACGCCTCCGGGTACTCCGTGGGCTCCTGGCACTGGACGCACGCCGCGTACGGCGGGCCGTCCGCCTTCGGCGGTCGGCCCGTGCCGACGAGGCAGTAGTCGCGGTCGGTCACGTCGTCGCTCATGACACCAGCGTAGGACGGTCAGCCGCGTCCGTTCGCCGCGCCGATCAGCTCGGAGACCTTCACGAAGCGGTATCCCTGCCGGCGCAGCTCCGGGACGATGCTCCGCACCGCCTCCTCCGTCGTCGGGGCGGCGCTGCGGGTGCAGTGCAGGACCACCACCGAGCCGGGCCGCACCCCGTCCAGCACCTGCCGGGCCACCGCGTCCGCGTCGGTGGCGAAGGCGTCGCCGCCGACGACGTCCCACTGCACGGCCGTGACGCCGGCCGGGGTGAGCGCCTCGAGGGCCCGCCGGTCGTAACAGCCCCCCGGGAAGCGGAAGTACGGCATCGGGTCGGGCACGCCCACCGCGCGGAACGCCTGGTACGCCCGCTCCACGTCGGCCCGCATCCGCTCCTTCGGCACCGTGGGCAGGCCGTAGCAGTCGGCGGTGAAGGCGTAGTGGCTGTACGAGTGGTTGGCGACCTCGAAGAGCGGGTCCCGGCCGATGGCGCGGGCCTGGTCCGGGTACTCCTCGGCCCATCGGCCCGTCATGAACACCGTCGCCGGCACCTTCAGCGCCCGCAGCGTCCCGATCAGCCGCGGGTGGTCGAAGTGCTCGCCCGCCGCGGCCCGCGGGCCCTGGTCGGCGGTCATGTCGGCGTCGAAGGTGAGGGCGACGGCCTTCCCGGCGGCCCGGGGACCGTGCTCGAAGACCGGGGTGAGCCCCGCGGGGCCCGCGGCGAGCGTGGGCGGCGCCGACGGGACGGCGGGGGAGGGCGCGGGCGCGGGTGGCCGTGCGGCGGGACCGGCGGAGGCGCCGCACGCGGTGAGAGCGGAGGCGAGGGCACAGACGGCGATAACACGACGTGAAAATGTGATCACCGTATGAAAATAGGGCGACGGTCGGCGGTGACCGTCGCGGCTCGGTCGGAGGGGGCGGCGCGCTCACCCGGTCGGAGGCGCCGCCGCTCCGGCCGGGGCGAACTCAGATGTCCCGTCGCTCCAGCGGCTTGGTCGCCGGCCCCTGCACGACCTTCCCGTCGGTGTCGAAGCGGGACCCGTGGCACGGGCACTCCCACGCGCGCTCGGCCGCGTTGAAGCCGACCAGACAGCCCATGTGCGTGCAGCGGGCGGACACCGCGTGCAGGGCGCCCTCGTCGTCCCGGTACACCGCCAGCCGGCCGCTCTCCGTGCGCACCACCGCTCCCTCGCCCGGCGGCAGCGCCTCCACCGGGGGCGACGGGCGCAGCCGGTCGCCGACGAAGTGCCCCGCGACCTGCGCCTGGTGCTTGAGGAAGGCCGGCGCCTCCCGCACGGCCGAGGCCAGGCGCCGCGGGTCGTACAGACCGGCCCACGCGCACTCCCCGCCCGTGATCTGCGCGGTGAGCAGCCGGCCCGCCATCATGCCGCCGCTCATGCCCCAGCCGCCGAAGCCGGTGGCCACGTAGGTGTGCCGGGCGCCCGGGTGCAGCGGCCCCACCAGCGGCACCGTGTCGGTGGGGTCGTTGTCCTGCGTGGCCCAGAAGTGCGTCAGCTCCACGCCCGGGAAGTGCCGGCGGGCCCACTGCGCCAGCCGGTCGAAGCGGGCGCGGGTGTCGCCGGTGCCCGGGGTGAAGTGCTCGCCGGTCACCACCAGCAGCCGGCGGGAGGCGTCGTCGCCGTAGGGCGCGGTGCGCACCGAGCGGGAGCCGCCGTACGGGGTGATGTACATCCCCTCCGGGTCCAGCTCGGCCGGCACCGGTCCCGCCACCACCAGCTCGCGGCGCGGGGAGAGGCGGGTGAACAGCAGCGCGCGGTCGAAGACGGGGTAGTGCGTGGCGACCACGACGTCCCGGGCCGTCACGAACGCCCCGGCCGACGTCGACAGCCGGCAGGGCTCGCCCTCCTCCAGCCCCAGCACGGTCGTGTCCTCGTACAGACGGCCGCCGTACGCCTCGATGTCGTCGGCGAGCGCCAGCAGGTACTTGCGCGGATGGAACTGCGCCTGGTCCGGCACCTCCACCGCGCCCGCCACCGGGAACGGCAGCCCCGTCTCCGTCACGAACGACGCGGGCAGGCCCGCCTCCCGCGCGGCCCGCGCCTCCGCGCGCACCTCGTCCACCCGGTCCGCGTCCGTGACGTACGTGTACGAGCCGCGCCGCTCCCACTCGCAGTCGACGCCCAGCTCCTCCACCACCCCGGCGGTCCGCTCGATCGCCTCCGCCTGCGACCTGGCGTACAGCCGCGCGCCCTCGCCGCCGCGGGTGCGGCGCAGCTTGTCGTAGACCAGCGAGTGCAGCGCGGTGACCTTGGCGGTGGTGTGCCCGGTGACGCCCGCCGCGATCCGGCCCGCCTCCAGCACGGCGACACTGCGCCCCGCCCGGGCCAGCTCCCACGCCGTGCACAGACCGGCGATCCCGCCGCCGACCACCGCCACGTCGACGTCGAGGTCGTCGGCCAGTGCGGGGCGGCGCTCCCCGCCGGGCGCGGTGTTCAGCCAGTACGAGTCACCCGAGTGCTGCTTCTCCGTCATGCGGGGGCGGGTACCCCGGCGCGGAGGCTTCACGGCGGTGTGCGGTTGCGGGCGTGGGGGCGCGGGGATAACGTACAACCAAATGGTTGTAGATGGGATCGACGAGGCCGACCGGGCCGTGGACCGGCTGTTCCACGCGCTCGCCGACGCGACGCGGCGCGACATGCTGCGCCGCTGTGTCCGCGGTGAGCTGTCCGTGTCACGGCTGGCCGCCGCGTACCCGATGAGCTTCGCCGCGGTGCAGAAACACGTCACGGTGCTGGAGCGGGCGGGGCTGGTCACCAAGGAGCGGCGCGGACGGGAGCAGCTCGTGCGCACCGACCCCGAGGCGGTGGCCCGCGCGCGGCAGGCGCTCGACGCGCTGGAGTCGGCCTGGCGGGCCCGCGTGGACCGGATGTCCGGCCTGCTCTCCGAGGAGGAGGACGGCCCAGACACCGGCCGGGGGCCCGCGAAGGGAAGCGACAGGAAAGGACCGGACGGATGACTGTCACCCGTGTCGACAAGGACGTCGACACCCTCACGCTCACCCTCGTCGCGGATTTCACCGCACCGGTGGAGCGGGTCTGGCGGCTGTGGGCCGACCCGCGGCTGCTGGAGCGCTGGTGGGGCCCGCCCGGATTCCCGGCGACCGTCGAGGAGCACGACCTCACCCCCGGCGGAGGCGTGAAGTACTACATGACCGGGCCGGAGGGCGAGAAGTACGGCGGCTGGTGGCGGGTCTCGTCGGTCATGCCGCCGACGTCCCTCGAGTTCACCGACGGTTTCGCCGACCAGGACGGGCGGCCGGACCCGGAGATGCCGGTCACCACGGTCCGGATGACCCTCACCGGGGGCGAGGGCGGGACGCGGATGGAACTGCGGTCCGTGTTCGACACCCGGGAGCAGATGGAGCGGCTGGCCGAGATGGGCATGGCCGAGGGCATGAGCCAGGCCGTCGGCCAGATGGACGCGCTGCTGGAGGGCTGAAGCGGCTCGGGCGGGGAGGACGGGCGTGCCGCGCCCGTCCTCCCCGCCCCGGTGTCATCGGCGCCAGGGGCCGGTCACGGCGAACGTCGTGCCCGGGTCGTAGACGTTGACGTACATCGTCCGGCCGTCCGGGGAGAACGCGACGCCGGCGAACTCGCCCCAGTCCGGCTTGTCCTCCGTACCCGTGTTCTGGCGGTTGCGGGCCATCGGATAGACGTCGCCGTGCCGGGTGACGCCGTAGACGTGCTGGGCGCCGCCGCCGTCCTCGCACACCATCAGACCGCCGCTGGGGGCGAGGCAGATGTTGTCCGGGGACTCTCCGGGCAGCTGGATGTCGGTGTCCGGACCGAAGACGACGACCAGGGTGAGGCGGCGGCGGTCCGGGTCGTAGCGCCAGATCTGTCCGTAGTGGTCGGCGGCCGAACCGTCCGAGGCGCGGGCGAAGGACGACACGAAGTAGACGGAGCGGCCGCCCCAGTAGCAGCCCTCCAGCTTCTGCGCGTGGGTGATGCCCTTCGGGCCGAAGTCCTGGAGACGGATGGGCGTCTCGACGGCCAGCGGGTCGGGGACGTCCACCCACTCGATGCCGTCGAATCGGGCGCCGATCTCCTGGATCGAGGAGAGGTCCGGCACGCCGGGCACCCGCATCGCCTGGAGCTTGCCGCCCGCGCGCAGCGAGCCCGTGCCGCCGAGCGGCTTCTTCGGCAGGAAGCGGTAGAACAGGCCGAAGGGGCGCTGGAAGGCGTCCTCCGTCTCGTAGACCACGCCCCGCTGCGGGTCCACCGCGATCGCCTCGTGCGCGAAGCGGCCCATCGCGGTCAGCGGTACGGCGCCGGTGCGGCGGGGGTCGGCGCCGTCCACCTCGAAGATGAACCCGTGGTCTTTGGTGTAGCCGTTGGTGCCGGCCTTGTCCTCGGTCTCCTCGCAGGTCAGCCACGTCTTCCACGGGGTGGGCCCGCCCGCGCAGTTGACGGCCGTGCCGGCGATCGCCACCCGCTCGTCGACCACGCGGCCGCTCCGGTCGAGGGTGAGCGCGGTACAGCCGCCCTTGCCCTGCGGGTCGTACGTCAGCCCGTCGATCACCGGGACCGGGACTCTGCCGGTGGCGCGGTTCTCATGGTTGCGGACCAGGTGGGTACGGCCCTGCCGGCCGGCGAAGGCGGCCATGCCGTCGTGGTTGGAGGGGACGGGGCCCTCACCGGAGCGGAGCTGGTCGCCCTCCCTGGAGAGCACGGTGTAGCGGAAGCCCTTGGGCAGGTCGAGCAGTCCGTCGGGGTCGGGGACCAGGTCGCCGTAGCCGTGGTGGCCGAGGTTCTGCGCGGCGGAGGTGCCGGCGAACAGTTCGGAGAGGGCGCCGGTGAAGGCGATGCCGGCACCGACGGCGCCGGAACGGGCGAGCATCTGGCGTCGGGTTGTTGCCGTGGAGCCGTGGGGGGACCCGTTTTCTGACATGGGGAAACCTTCCTGCTGGCGGACAGGAACTGTGACCCCGCCGTGTCTATCACCTGCCGCCGATCCCGTGAACCACGCAGACCGCCCGTGTCCCGCCGGGCGGGCCCGCCCGCGTGGACCCACGGGGCGTCGTCGGCCACGCTGCCACCGGGTGCCGGTCCGGCCGTCCGGCTGACCGCGGCGCGGGCCCGGCCCAGGGCCGGGCAGCCCGAACCGGTGCCCCCAGGGGGCACCCTCACCGCATCGTCAGCCGCACCGGCGGTGTGTCCGCCCCGCTGTGCCGTTCCGCCCAGTGGTGCAACGCCGTGCTGCAGGCGTGGTCCAGGTGGTGGAGGGCCGTGAGGTCGAGTTCGACCGGGCGGTCCTCGGGGAGGGACTCCAGGGTGTCCAGGATCTTCGGCAGGCGCAGGAACGTCGCGTTGCCGGAAAGGTGGACCTGGATGGGGCCCGCGCCCTTGTCCATGACCTCCAGCTTGACCTTCGAGGACTCCCAGGCCGTCTTCACCACCGACAGGGCCAGCCCGATCAGCACCCCCTCGAACATGTTCACCATGACGATCGACACGGCCGTGACGACCAGGACCAGGGCCTCGCCCCGCTGGCCGCGCCACAGCGAGACCAGCCCCCGGAAGGGGATCAGCTTCCAGCCGGCGTGGATCAGGATGCCGGCCAGCGCGGGCAGCGGGATCAGCGCGAGGGCGGACGGCAGCAGCGCCGCGAACATCAGCAGCCACACCCCGTGCAGCACCCGGGACGCCTTGGTCCTCGCGCCCGCCTGGACGTTGGCCGAGCTGCGCACGATGACCGCGGTCATGGGCAGCGCGCCGAGCAGCCCGCACACCGTGTTGCCCGCGCCCTGCGCCATGAGCTCCTTGTTGTACCGGGTGCGCGGACCGGTGTGCATCCGGTCCACCGCGGCCGCGCTGAACAGGCTCTCGGCGGAGGCGATGAGGGCGAAGGCCACGACCGTGCCGAGCATCCCGATGTCCGCGAGCGTCCCGAAAGCGTCCGCGCCGGGCGGCTGGACCGCGTCGACGAGCCCCCGCACCTCGACGGTCGCGGCCGGTACGCCGAACGCCGCGGTGACCGCCGTCGCCAGCAGCACCGCGGCGAGCGCCCCCGGTACGGCCCCGGCCGGTCCCGGCAGCCGCCGCCACAGCACCATCACCACGACCGTGCCCACGCCGACGGCCAGCGAGGCGAGCGCCTCTTCGTCGGCGAGCACCTCCGCGGCGGCCCCCGGCAGTCCGAGAAGCTTGTCGACGCCGCCCGCGGGCGCCGTCAGCCCGGCCGCCGTGTAGAGCTGGCCGGCGATGAGCACCAGGCCGATGCCGGCCAGCATGCCCTCGATCACCGACAACGACATCGCCCGGAACCAGCGCCCGAGCCGCAGGGCGCCCATGAGGAGCTGAAGCAGTCCCGCGGAGAGCACGATCACGCCGAGCGCGGGCAGTCCGTAGGTGTCCACCGCCTCGTAGACCAGCACGGTCAGGCCGGCGGCCGGGCCGGACACCTGGAGGCTGCTGCCCGGCAGCAGTCCGGCGACCAGGCCGCCCACGATCCCGGTGATCAGGCCGAGTTCGGCGGGGGCCCCGGAGGCGACGGCGACGCCCAGGCACAGCGGGACGGCGACGAGGAAGACCACGAGCGAGGCGGCGACGTCCTGCCGCAGATGAGGTAAGCGGAGCACGCGCGCCCTCACCGGGTGCGGCGCGTGCCGGTGGCGGCGCGCGCGACGTCGGCGGAGGGGAGTGCGGAGGGGGGTGCGGAAGGGAGGACGGCGCCGGGGAGCCGGTCCCCGGCGCGGCGGGCCCTCGGGTCAGGGCGTCGGCCGGACGTACGGCGGCGGTCGGCGAAAGGGCGGTGCATCTGTTTCCTCCTGGCGCGTGTGGGGACGCGTCGGACGGGCATGACGGGGACCGGTCCGCTGATCCATGGCCCGCGCTTGACGGACCGTATGAGCGGGTGCAAAGTCCGCAGGGTCCGCGGGCGGGCGCGGCGGAGGTAAAGCGACGGCAAGGGCCGGGGTGTGGCCGCCGGTCGCCCGACCTCGCAACACGCGTACCTGCGACGGTGGTTCGCACCTCAAGGTGCAGGCATACGTTTGGTCAACGGTTGGTCAAGAAACACCGTAACCCCGCGTGGCTGTTTGCAGGGTCACATCGGTGAGCCACGCCGGAGAGAGCCCGAAAAGGACGGGTGGGATGGCGCGAACGCTCCCGTCGTCACCGGTGATCCGATCGAAGGGGGAACGTCCGTGCGGCGGGCCCTCGACGCCTGGGTCAGACGGTGTCCGCGAGCCGTTTGGCGTCCCTGGCCAGAGCGGTGAGGCGTGAGATCGCGCGGAAGTACTTCTTGCGGTAGCCGCCCTTCAGCATCTCCTCGCTGAACAGCTGGTCGAACGGCATCCCCGACGCGAGCACCGGCACCTCGCGGTCGTACAGCCGGTCCGCGAGGACCACGAGCCGCAGCGCGGTCGACTGGTCCGGCACCGGCCGCACCCCGGTGAGGCACACCGCGCCGACGCCGTCGGTGAGGGCGCCGTAGCGGCTGGGGTGGACCCGCGCGAGGTGGTCCAGCAGATCGGGGAAGGCGTCCAGCGACGCGCCCTCGGTGGCGTGCGCCACCCGGGTCACCACGTCGTCGGAGTACGGCGGCGGCGCCTCGGGCAGCCCCCGGTGCCGGTAGTCCTCGCCGTCGATCCTCAGCGCCCGGAAGTGCGCCGACAGGCCCTGGATCTCGCGCAGGAAGTCCGCCGCCGCGAACCGGCCCTCGCCGAGCTTGCCCGGCAGCGTGTTGGAGGTGGCGGCGAGCGCGACGCCCGCCTCGACCAGCTTGCCGAGCAGGGTGGAGACCAGCACGGTGTCGCCCGGGTCGTCCAGCTCGAACTCGTCGATGCACAGCAGCCGGTGCCCGGAGAGCGTCTTCACGGTCTGCTGGAAGCCGAGCGCGCCCACCAGGTTGGTCAGCTCCACGAACGTGCCGAACGCCTTGAGCGCCGGCTCGGCCGGGGTGGCGTGCCACAGCGAGGCCAGCAGGTGCGTCTTGCCGACGCCGTAGCCGCCGTCCAGGTAGACGCCGCGCGGCCCGGACGGGGCCTTCTTCGGCGCCTTGCCGAAGCCGAACAGCCGGCGCCGGCCTGGCTCCCCGGCCGGCGACCCGTCGAGACCCGCCGCGAAGCCCTCGAGGACGCGCACGGCCTCGGTCTGGCTCGGCTGGTTCGGGTCGGGGATGTACGTGCCGAAGCGGACGGCGTCGAACCGCGGCGGCGGCACCATCTCGGCGACGAGCCGGTCCGCGGGGACGTGCGGCTCGCGGGCGCACAGCGAGAGCGGGGCCACGTCGGCTATGGGACCGGGGCGGGAGGCTGCGGAGGACGACACGGTCCCCCATCGTACGGGGCGTGGAAGACTGCCTGACATGCGACGCCTGTTCCCCGTGACCGATGTGACCGACGAGACGGCAGCCGCCGGCGGCCCGGCCGGCCGGGAGTGGAGCCTGGCCGAGCTGGCCGCCGCCTACGCCTACCCCGAGCCCGGTCCGGAGGGCCCCACGCCCTGGCTGCGCGGCAACATGGTCTCCACCCTCGACGGCGCCGCCCAGCACGAGGGCCGCTCGCAGCCCATCTCCTGCCCGGCCGACATGCGGATCTTCGGTGTGCTGCGGGCCCTCGCGGACGTGGTCGTGGTCGGTGCGGAAACGGTACGGCGGGAGGGCTACCGCCCGGCCCGCGCCCGCGCCGAGTTCGCCGCGGCGCGGGAGGCCGCAGGACAGGGCCCGGCGCCCGCGATCGCGGTGGTCTCGGCGAGCCTGGACCTGGACTTCTCGCTGCCCCTGTTCACCTCCCCGCTGGTGCCCACCCTGGTCCTCACCGGCGCCGCCGCCGACCCGCAGCGCAGGGCGGCCGCCGAGAAGGCGGGCGCCCGCGTGGTCGTCGCCGGGGAGGGCGCCGGGGTGGACCCCGGGCGGGCCGTACGATCCCTCGCCGAGCTGGGGCACACCCGGCTGCTGACCGAGGGCGGGCCCCGGCTGCTGGGCCGGCTGATCGCCGCCGACGTGCTGGACGAGCTCTGCCTCACCGTCGCGCCGATGGTCACGGCCGGTGACGCTCAGCGCATCGCTGGTGGGCCCTCAGTGACACTTCCGCGGCGCATGACGCTGTCGTCGGTGTTGGAGGAGGACGGATTCCTGTTCACGCGCTACCGGAGGGCCTGACCGGCCCGGCCGGGTGTGGAACCGCCGGAGGGAGGACAACCGGTACGACGACGCCGCCGCCGGTCCGGCGATCGGCGGAACCATCCGCCCGTCCCGCGCGGTGACGGGCAAGACTGAATCCGGCCGTACTCGCGCCCGCACGGGGAAGGATCATCTCCGGGGGCCTGGCTCGGCCCACGGAGCAGCGAGGGCCCACAGGTCCTCCGAGGAGTAAGGGGCGCCTGGTGTTCACAAGCGTACTGATGATCGAGAAGGCCCTGACGTCCGCCGACGTGGAGTTCGTCACCACCCTGCACGGCGACGAGCCGGTCGCCTTCCACGTCCTGCTCCAGCCACGCGGCGAACAGGCCGACCGGCTGCTGAGAGCCATCGACGACGTCGCGCTGGGCGAGCTCGACGAGGCCGTGCGCGAGGGCGAGACCCCCGAGGGCGACGAGGCCCGCTCCACGGGCGAACGGGCGCTCGCGGTCTCCCTCCAGGCGCTGCGCGCGACCGGCGACACCGCCGAGGGCCGCCTCGTCGAGGACCACCCGCTGGACGCGCTGAGGACGATGGTCGAGGAGGTCGGCGCGGACGAGGTGATCGTCCTGACCGATCCGCACTACGTGGAGGAGTTCTTCCACCGCGACTGGGCCTCCCGGGCCCGCCACAAGGTCGGGGTGCCGGTGCTGAAACTCTTCTCCCACAGCAAGGCATAGGCTGGGGCCGCGCTCTTCCGGCTCGGCACGCGAGGGCGCGAAGACCGTCGTCCCGCTCGTCGCACCACTGGGAGAACACGCATGGCACCCGGCCTTCCTACCGCCATGGACCGACCGCACTTCATCGGCATCGGCGGCGCCGGGATGTCGGGCATCGCCAAGATCCTCGCCCAGCGCGGCGCCCGGGTGGCCGGCAGCGACGCCAAGGACTCGGCGACCGCCCAGGCCCTGCGCGGCCTGGGCGTCACCGTGCACCTCGGGCACGCCGCCGCGCACCTCGCCGACGACGCGAGCTGCGTCGTGGTCTCCTCCGCGATCCGCGAGGACAACCCGGAGCTGCGGCGCGCCGCCGAGCTGGGCATCCCCGTGGTGCACCGCTCCGACGCCCTCGCCGCCCTGATGGACGGCCTGCGCCCGATCGCCGTGGCCGGCACCCACGGCAAGACCACCACCACCTCCATGCTGGCGGTCGCCCTCACCGAGCTGGGCCGCGGGCCGTCGTACGCCATCGGCGGTGACCTCGACGCCCCCGGCTCCAACGCGCTGCACGGCGCGGGCGAGATCTTCGTCGCCGAGGCCGACGAGTCCGACCGCAGCTTCCACAGGTACGCGCCCGAGGTCGCGATCATCCTCAACGTGGAGCTGGACCACCACGCCAACTACGCGTCGATGGAGGAGATCCACGAGTCCTTCGAGACGTTCGTCGGCCGGATCGTCCCCGGCGGCACCCTGGTGATCTCCGCCGACCACGAGGGCGCCCGCGAGCTGACCCGCCGCCTGGACGGCTCGGTGCGGACCGTGACGTACGGCGAGTCCGCGGACGCCGACGTGCGGGTGCTGTCGGTCGTCCCGCAGGGGCTGAAGAGCGAGGTGACCGTCGAGCTGGACGGCGCCCCGCTCACCTTCACCGTGTCGGTGCCGGGCAAGCACTACGCCCACAACGCGGTCGCCGCGCTCGCCGCCGGCGTCGCGCTGGGCGTCCCGGCCGCCGAGCTGGCCCCGGCGCTGGCCGCGTACACCGGCGTCAAGCGCCGCCTCCAGCTCAAGGGCGAGGCCGCCGGCGTCCAGGTGATCGACTCCTACGCGCACCACCCCACCGAGATGACCGCGGACCTCGAGGCGATGCGCTCCGCCGCCGGGGACTCCCGCATCCTCGTCGTCTTCCAGCCCCACCTGTTCTCCCGCACCCGCGAGCTGGGCAAGGAGATGGGCCACGCCCTCGCCCTCGCCGACGCCTCGCTGGTCCTCGACATCTACCCGGCCCGCGAGGACCCGATCCCCGGCGTCACCAGCGAGCTGATCATCGAGGCGGCCCGCGCGGCCGGCGCGGACGTGACGGCCGTCCACGACGCGGCGGAGGTCCCCGCGGCGGTGGCGGGAATGGCCAAGCCCGGCGATCTGGTTCTCACCATGGGAGCGGGCGACGTCACCGACCTCGGCCCGCGCATCCTGGACCGTCTGTCGAACTAAGGGGCTGGAACCTCATGCCGTACGACGTGGAGAAGCCGGACGAGCAGTGGCGCGCGGAGCTGTCGCCGTCCGAGTACGCGGTTCTGCGCCAGGCGGCGACGGAACCCGCCTTCACCGGTGAGTACACCGACACCAAGACCGAGGGCGTGTACTCCTGTCGCGCCTGTGGCGCCGAGCTGTTCACCTCGGACACCAAGTTCGAGTCGCACTGCGGCTGGCCGTCGTTCTTCGACCCGAAGGACACCGACGCCGTGGAGCTGGTCGAGGACCGCTCGCACGGCATGGTGCGCACCGAGGTGCGCTGCGCCCGCTGCGGCTCACATCTCGGGCACGTGTTCAAGGGTGAGGGTTATCCGACGCCCACCGACCAGCGGTACTGCATCAACAGCATCTCGCTGAGCCTGCAGCCCGCCGATTCCTGATCCGACGCCCGCTCCTCACCACCCGGTCAGCACCAGGTGGTTGAGGAGCAGGGCCAGTGCCGCCTGCCCGGCGAGCCAGCCGCGCGGACCGGGCAGGAAGGAGCAGGCGGGCAGCAGCCACAGCGCGAACGGCAGCCAGATCCGCTCCGTCTCCGCCTTGCTCATCCCGGACAGGTCGGCGATCAGCAGGGCCAGCAGCGCGGAGCCCGCCAGCAGCGCCAGCCGGGGCGCGGGACCCCGCAGGAGGGCCGCCCGGGCGGTCCCGAGCAGCACGCCGCCGCCCCTGCGCAGCCCCGCCACCGTCGCGGGGCCCACGACCAGCACCGTGCACGCCAGGTTCGCCCAGACCCAGTAGCCGTACGGGCGCACACCGCCCGCGCCCTGGTAGTAGCGGGTCACCAGCAGCCGGTACGCCTCCCACCAGTCGAAGCCCAGCGCCGTGAACACGGCCGGCACGACCAGGAACCCGGCGGCCACGTACGGCAGCGGCCGCAGCCGGCGGGCGCCGAGCAGCAGCACCGCCGCGGCGATCACCGCGACCAGCGTCAGCCCGTACGACAGGTACACCGTCACCCCGAACAGCAGCCCGGCGCCCAGGCCCGTCCAGGCCGGGCGGCGGCCGGTGACGGCGAGGGCCAGCAGGGCGAGCGCCCATGCGGCGACCGCCGCGAACCAGCCGTCGGCGGAGGTGCCCGTCCACACGGCCGCGGGGGCCAGGACGAGGAAGGGCGCGGCCCGGCGGGCGAGGTCCTCGCCGGCCAGCCGCCGCACCGTGACCAGGACGGCGACGGCCGCCGTGGTGCCGGCCGTGACGACGAACGCCCCGGCCCACGCTCCACCGCCCAGCCCGATCCGGTCCAGCAGCACGAACGTGAGGGTGGCGCCCGGCGGATGCCCCGCCACGTGCGCCGGCCAGTTGTCGGGGGCGCCGATGAGGATGTGCGCGTGGAAGTCCCGCAGAGTCTCCGGGACGTCCTGGAAGCGGTCGATCACCTGGAGGTACTCGTGCCGGGTGGTCAGCCGCCCGGCGACGCCCCGCTGCCAGCCGTCGACCAGCGCCAGCGACCATGTCCAGACGAGCGCCCCGCCCCACACGGCGAGCAGCAGCGGCCGCCACGGCAGCCGGACCGTGAGCGACGGACCGTACGCCACCACCGCCACGGCGACCGCGAGCGCGGCCGGGGTGCCCGGGCCGGCGTGCGGCATCCAGCCGCCCACCAGGGGCGGCCATCCGACGCGAAGGGTGCCGTAGCGGTTCTGGAGGTGCGTGCCGACCAGGGCGGCGGCCAGGACCAGCAGCCCGGCGGCGGCCACGGCGTACGCGTCGGCCGCCGCGCCGCCGGGGCGGACGGCCGGGTCACGGAGATCCGTGCGGGGAGGAGTGCGCTTCACGTCGTCACACGCTAGGCCGCCCGGCCTGCGGCAAGCGGCTGACGAGCGGCGACGTCAGCATTTCGTCACCGGTCGCGGACCCCTTCCGGGCGCCGTGCCGACCTACCGTCGGCACATGGCACGGTCTTCCCTCCCCGGCCGCCTCCCGCGCGGCCCCTTCTCGCCGGACTTCTGGCGCAGCCCGCTGCGCGGCACATGGTTCACCTCGGTGCTCGGCGTGGTGCTGCTCGCCGGCATCACGATCCTGTTCGTGACGGGCCTGGTGTCGTACGCGGCGTACAACCCGGATCTGTCACCGGTGAACGACCGCACCCCCGGCAAGGGGATCCTCGGCTTCTACCTGTTCTCCTGGCCCACCGACCCGCCGTGGCTCTACCGGCTCACCCAGGGCGTCCACGTCACCCTCGGCCTGGGGCTCGTACCGGTGCTGCTGGCCAAGCTGTGGTCGGTCGTGCCGAAGCTGTTCACCCTGCCGCCGGCCCGCTCGGTCACCCACGCCCTGGAGCGGATCTCGCTGCTCCTGCTGGTCGGCGGCGCGCTGTTCCAGTTCGTCACCGGCATCCTCAACATCCAGCTGGACTACGTCTTCCCGGGCTCGTTCTACCCGCTGCACTTCTACGGCGCGTGGGTCTTCTTCGGGGCGTTCCTCGCGCACGTGGCGCTCAAGGCGCCGGCCGCCTTCCGGAACCTGCGTGGGATGCGGCGCGGGGAGGGCGAGGAGCCGGACCAGGAACTGGCCGCGGCGCGGCCCGGCCCGCCGACCGTGTCCCGGCGCGGGGCGCTCGGCCTGGTCGGCGGGGGCTCCCTGCTGCTCGTCGCCACCTCCGCCGGGCGCAGCTTCGACGGACCGCTGCGCCACACCGCCGTCCTCTCCCCGCACGGCGGGTCCGAACCGGGCAGCGGGCCGGGCGCCTTCCAGGTCAACAAGACGGCCGAGTACGCCGGGATCCGCCCCGACGACACGACCGAGGAGGCCTGGCGGCTGACCGTCGCCGGCCGCACCGGCACCGTGCGGCTCAGCAGGGCCGACCTGCTCGCCATGGACCAGCACGACGCCGCGCTGCCCATCGCCTGCGTCGAGGGCTGGTCCACCTCCGACCAGGCCTGGCGGGGCGTCCGGCTGCGGGACCTCGCCGCGCTGGTGGGGCACGACGACCCGGCCGACGTGTACGTGGAGTCGCTGCAGTCGCGCGGCACCTGGCGGCACGCCGCCCTGAGCGCCGGTCAGGTCGCCGACGCGCGCTCACTGCTGGCCCTGTCCGTCAACGGCGCGGATCTGACCCCGGACCACGGCCACCCGGCCCGCGTCATCGTCCCGGCCGCGCCCGGCGTGCTGAACACCAAGTGGGTCGCGCGGCTGACCTTCGGCGAACTGTGAGGAGACGTCCGGTGCCCGAGCGGATGCCCCGGCCGGTGCCGGGCAGCCCCTTCCCTCTCCTGGTGCTGCTGTGCTCGTTCGCCCTGTGCGCGTACGCGGGGGTGCGGCTGCTCGACGGCGACTGGCCGATGATCACCCTGTGGTTCGTGGGCGCGGCGCTGGTCCACGACCTGGTGCTGCTGCCGCTGTACGCGGCGGCCGACCGCGCCCTGGTCACCGTCACGGCCGGGCGCGCGGCCTGGGTGAACCACGTCCGCGTCCCGGCCGCCCTGTCCGGGCTGCTGCTCCTGGTGTGGTTCCCGCTGATCTCCGGCCGGGTGTCGCAGCGCTACGCGGCCGTCACCGCCCTCTCCGCCGACGGCTTCGCGGCCCGCTGGCTGCTGATCACGGCGGCGCTGTTCGGGGGGTCGGCGGTGCTGTTCGCGGTGCGTGTCGGAAGGCGGCGGCCGGGGGCGGGATGAGTCCCCGGGCGCCGGAAGCGGGCCGGGGTCAGGCGGACCCCGGCCCGCCCTCCGCGGCGGGCGCCCGCAGGGCCGCAAAGGTGCGGGTGTGCGCGGACCACTGGTCCGCCACGCGCCAGCCGCACGCGCGGGCGCGGCTCAGCAGGGCCGGGGCGCCGAGGCGGGCCCACGGGAAGGGGGCGCCCGGGGTGGTGCGGGGGCCGGTGAGCTGGACCGTGAGGCGCTCGTCGACGTCCGGGTGCGGCGCCGTCTCCACGAGGAGCAGGCCGTCCGCGGTGAGCAGCCCCGCCAGCCGGGTCAGCAGGGCGTGCGGGTCGCCGCCGATGCCGATGTTGCCGTCCATCAGCAGCGCCGTGCCCCAGCGCCCGGCGCCGGGCAGCGGGTCGAACACCGAGGCCCGCACAGCCCGTCCGCCGCGCCGGACGGTGTGCGCCACCGCGGCCTCGCTGACGTCGACGCCGAGCGCCCGGCGCCCCTGCCCGGCGAGCGCGGCCACCAGCCGGCCGGGTCCGCAGCCCACGTCCAGCACCGCGCCCTCGCAGCGCCCCAGCACCTCGAGGTCGGCCGGGTCCGGCTCCGCGCACCAGCGTTCCACGTCCAGCGGCAGCAGCCATCCGTCGGTGCGGCGCAGGAACAGCGGACCCCGTCCCGCGCGCAGGGCGTCGGCGTACGGGTCGGCCGACCAGGCGGGGTCCGCGGCCGGGAGCGGACGGCCGGGGGCGCGCTGCGTTCCGAGGCGGGGCGCGGCCGTCGCCCGTGCCCCGCTCACCGGCGGCCCGCCGTCAGCCGGGCCAGCCGCGCGGCGAACCGTCCGTCAGGCGCCGCACCCGCGACAGCCGCCGCGTCCCGGGCCGTGTCCACGTCCCGCAGCAGCGGCAGGTCCCGTACCCGCAGCCCGTCCAGCCGCCGCCGTTGCGCGGCCCCCGTGTGCGGCGTCGACATGGGCACCCCGCGCAGCAGGTCCGGGTCGGGGTCGGCCAGGCCCAGCGCCCAGAAGCCGCCGTCCGCGGCCGGGCCGAACCAGGCGTCGCAGTCCGCGAAGTCCACCGTGAGCAGCTCCGGCGTCACCTGCGGGGTGTCCATGCCGATGAGCAGGGCGGGGCCGTCGCACCCGGCGAACGCGCCGGCCAGCCGCTCGTCGAGGCCGCCCGCGCACTGCGGCACGACCTCCACACCGGCCGGCAGCCACCGACCCGGCGACCCGTCCAGCACCAGCACCCGGCGTCGCGCGGGCGTGCGCGCCACCGCGTCGAGCGTGTCGGCGAGCGCGGCCTCGGCGAGCGCCGCCGCCTCCTCCGGCGTGAACGGCGGGGTCAGCCGCGTCTTCACCCGGCCCGGCCGCGGCTCCTTCGCGATGACCAGCAGCGTCAGCTCCGGCACTGTCACGGCGTCACCCCCTCGCGTGCGGACGGCTCCCGCAGCACCCGGCTCATGTCCCGTACGGCGTGCCAGGTGCCGCGCCAGGTGCCGGTCACCTTGGAGGCGCCGGTGCGCGGGGTGTACGGCACGTCGTGCTCGGTGATCCGCCAGCCGGCGTCGGCGGCGCGCACCACCATCTCCAGCGGGTAGCCGCTGCGCCGGTCGGCGAGGCCGAGCGCGAGCAGCTCCGCGCGCCGGGCCGCCCGCAGCGGGCCGAGGTCGCGCAGCCGCAGTCCGGTGCGGCGGCGCAGCAGCAGGGCGAGGGCCGCGTTGCCCGCTCGGGCGTGCGGCGGCCAGGCGCCCCGCCCCCGCGGACGGCGCCGGCCCAGTACCAGGTCGGCGGCGCCGGAGCGGATCTCGTCGACGAACGGCACCAGGTCCGCCGGGTCCAGCGAGGCGTCGCAGTCGCAGAAGCAGACGATCTCGGCCGTGGCCGCGGTCAGTCCGGCGTGGCAGGCGGCGCCGAAGCCGCGCCGCGCCTCGCGCACGACGGTGGCGCCGAGTTCGCCGGCGACGCGGTCGGAGCCGTCGGTGGAGCCGTTGTCCACGACGAGCGCCCGCCAGCCGGGCGGGATCCGCCGCAGCACCCACGGCAGCGCCGCGGCCTCGTCGAGACAGGGCAGGACGACGTCCACGGACAGGGCCGGGCCGCCCGGCGGTGGTTCCGGGGAGGAGGGGGAGGTGGTCACGGCTCTCACCCTACGAACGCGAAACGGGCATACCGGGCATCGGCTCCTTACGAAACTCGGACGTCGCCGCCCGCCCCGACGGTTCGCGCGCACGGGGTGCGAGGCTGGACGGCATGGAGCAGCCACCCACCGGCGGCGGGGCCGGAGCCCGGGTCCTCGTCGTCGACGACGACCCCACCGTCGCCGAGATCGTCACGGGCTACCTCGACCGCGCCGGGTACGTCGTCGACCGGGCCGGCGACGGCCCCGACGCCCTCGCCCGCGCGGCCGCCCACCGGCCCGACCTGGTCGTCCTCGACCTCATGCTGCCCGGCATGGACGGCCTCGAGGTGTGCCGCAGGATGCGCGGGCAGGGGCCGGTGCCGGTCATCATGCTCACCGCGCGGGGCGACGAGGACGACCGCATCCTCGGCCTGGAGGTCGGCGCCGACGACTACGTCACCAAGCCGTTCAGCCCGCGTGAACTGGTGCTGCGGGTGGGGTCCGTGCTGCGCCGCGCGCGGCCGGCGGGGGACGCGTCCGGTCCCGGCGCCGGTTCCGGTGTGCTGCGGGCGGCCGGGCTCACCGTCGACCCGGAGGCCCGGCGGGCCGTCAAGAACGGGGCCGAACTGGCGCTGACGGTGAGGGAGTTCGACCTCCTCGCGTTCTTCCTCGCACACCCCGGACGGGCGTTCGCGCGGGAGGAGCTGATGCGGGAGGTGTGGGGCTGGGACTTCGGCGACCTGTCCACCGTGACCGTCCATGTGCGGCGGCTGCGCGGCAAGGTCGAGGACGACCCGGCGCGGCCCCGGCTCATCCGCACCGTGTGGGGCGTCGGCTACCGCTTCGACCCCGCGACGACCGAGGAGGGGTGAGACGGTGCGCGACGCTCTGCTCATCGCCCTGTTCGCGTTCCTCGGCGCCACCGCGGCCGGTGTGCTCGGCGCGGGCGTCCTGCTGCTGATCCGGCGGTGGTCGCTGACCGCGCACCTCGCGGTCGTCGCCGCCGTCGCGGTCGCGGCGATGCTGGCGGGGACGCTGGCCGTCGCCCGCGCGATGTTCCTTTCGGCGCACGATCTGAGCGTGGTGACGACCGTCGTCGCCATGGCCGCGGTGGTCTCGCTGGTCACCGCGTTGTTGCTGGGGCGGTGGGTCGTCGCCCGGAGCCATGAACTCACGCTGGCCGCACGGTCGTTCGGGGACGGTGGGGACTTCGCCGCGCCTGACGGGCCCGCCGCGGCCGAGTTCGCGGCGCTGAGCCGGGAGTTGCAGGCCACGAGTGTGAGGCTCGCGGAGTCGCGGGACCGGGAGCGGGCCCTGGAGACCTCCCGGCGGGAGCTCGTCGCCTGGATCTCGCACGACCTGCGGACCCCGCTCGCCGGACTGCGCGCGATGGCCGAGGCGCTGGAGGACGGGGTGGCCGCCGATCCCGACCGCTATCTCCGGCAGATCCGCACGGAGGTGGAGCGGCTGAACGAGATGGTCGGGGACCTCTTCGAGCTGTCCCGGATCCACGCGGGGGCGTTGTCGCTGTCGCCGGCCCGGATGAGCGTCTACGACCTCGTCGGCGACGCCCTCGCGGGGGCGGATCCGCTCGCTCGTGAGCACGGGGTGCGGCTCGTCGGGGACGGGGTGGAACCGGTGCCGGTGGAGGTGGACGGGCGGGAGATGAGCCGGGTGCTGGGGAATCTGCTGGTCAACGCGATCCGGCGGACGCCGGCGGACGGCACGGTCGCGGTGTCCGCGCGGCGGGCGGGGGAGGGGGTGGTGCTGTCCGTGACGGACGGGTGCGGGGGGATTCCCGAGGAGGACCTGCACCGTGTCTTCGACACGGGGTGGCGGGGGAGCCATGCGAGGACGCCTCCGGCGGGGGCGGGGCTGGGGCTGGCGATCGTGCGGGGGATCGTGGAGGCGCATCGGGGGAGGGCGACGGTGCGGAACGTTTCCGGCGGGTGCCGGTTCGAGGTGACGTTGCCTGTGGCGGGGTGAGGGTTTTGGGGGCGTGCGGTTGAGGGTTCGGCGCGGGCCGGTGGGGGCTGGTCGCGCAGTTCCCCGCGCCCCTAGAGGGCGCTTGCGAACTCTCTCATTCCTGCCTCGAAGGTGACCTCCGGCTTCCAGCCGAGGTCGGCTCGTAGACGGGTGGAGTCCGCGGTGATGTGGCGGACGTCGCCCAGGCGGTAGTCGCCGGTGACGACGGGGGACGGGCCGCCGTGGGCCTCGGCCAGGGCGCGGGCCATCTCGCCGACCGTGTGCGGCGTGCCGCTGCCCGTGTTGTACGCGGTGAGGGCGCCGGCCGGCGGATCCGCCTCCAGGGTCGCCACGTTGGCCGAGGCGACATCCCGGACGTGCACGAAGTCCCGGCGCTGGTCGCCGTCCTCGAAGACGCGCGGGGCCTCCCCGCGGGCCAGGGCGGAGCGGAAGAAGGACGCGACCCCGGCGTACGGGGTGTCCCGGGGCATGCCCGGACCGTACACGTTGTGGTAGCGCAGCGACACCGCCGAGCCGCCCGTCGCGCGCGCCCACGCGGCGGCCAGGTGTTCCTGCGCCAGCTTGGTCGTGGCGTACACGTTGCGCGGGTCGGCGGGGGCGTCCTCGGCGACCAGGCCCGGGGCGAGGGCGGCGCCGCACACCGGGCACGGCGGTTCGAACCGCCCGGCCGCCAGGTCCTCCTCGGCGCGCGGGCCCGGCCGTACGACCCCGTGCCCGGCACACTCGTAGCGGCCCTCGCCGTACACCACCATCGAGCCGGCCAGCACCAGCCGTCGTACGCCCGCGTCGGCCATCGCGGTCAGCAGGACGGCCGTGCCGAGGTCGTTGCGGGAGACGTACTCGGGCGCGTCGGCGAAACCGGTGCCGAGGCCGACCATGGCCGCCTGGTGGCAGACCGCGTCCACGCCGTCGAGCGCCGCCCGCACCGCGTCCGGCGCGCGCACGTCCGCCGCCGGGTCGCCGCGGACGTCGAACACGACGGGCTCGTGCCCGCGCTCCCGCAACGCCGTCACGACATGGGACCCGATGAACCCGGCACCGCCGGTGACCAGCACACGCATGCCCTCACGCTAAGCCCGCGCCCGCTTGGGACGCGGCCTGGCGCCCGGCACGTCACACCTCCGTAAGACCCCGGAACGGCAGCCGCACCGTGAACACCGTCGCGCCCGGTCCGCTCGTCAGGTCGATGTCGCCGCCGTGGGCGCGGACCAGGGAGCGGGCGACCGCAAGGCCGAGTCCGCTGCCGCCGCGGTCGCGGGTGCGGGCCTTGTCGACGCGGTAGAAGCGGTCGAAGACCCGGTCCCGGTGGTCCGCCGGGATGCCGGGGCCCGCGTCGGCGACCCGCACCAGGGCCGTGCCGGCGCCGGCGGCGAGTTCGACGGTCACCGGGGTGCCGGGCGGGGTGTGCACGGCGGCGTTGGCGAGCAGATTGTCCAGCACCTGCCGTATCCGCTGCGGGTCGAGGCGTAGGACCAGCGGGCCGGTGGTGCGCGTGGTCACCGTGAGCGGATGGGCCGGACGGCCCGCACGGAACGCGTCCGCCGCCTGCTGCACCAGCTCCGTCAGGTCGGTGTCCGCCGTCCGCAGCGGCGTCTCCGCCTCCGCCGCGTCCAGCCGGGCGAGCAGCAGCAGGTCGTCCAGCAGGATCCCCATGCGCGCCGCCTCGGCCCGCAGCCGCGCCAGGTGCCGCTCCCGCTCGGCCGGTTCGTTCGCGGCGGCGTACTGGAACAGGTCCGCGTAGCCGCGCACCGACATCAGCGGGGTGCGCAGTTCGTGCGAGGCGTCCGCGACGAAGCGGCGCAGCCGCAGCTCCGCCTCCGCACGGACCGCGAGGGAGTCGTCGATGTGCTCCAGCATCGTGTTGAACGCGGTGCGCAACTCGGCCACTTCACGTCCGCCGTCGCGTCCGTCCGCGCGCAGCGGCAGCCGGGCCGCCGCCTCGGTCAGGTCGTGCGAGGTGATGCCGTGCGCGGTGTGCGCCATGTCGCTCAGCGGCTTGAGACCGCGCCGCAGCATCCGCCGTCCGAACACCACCAGCGCCGTCAGCGCCAGCGCGAACACCACCACCTGCACGGTGACCAGCCGCTCGACGGTCTCCTCCACGTCCTCCACCGGGGCCGCGCTCACCAGCACCACCCCCGGCTCGACCTCGCAGCCGCGCAGCCGGTACGTGCCCTCCCCGTCGATCCGCGCGGTGCGCATCAGCTCGGTGTCGGAGTGCGCCATCGCCCGCGCCAGATCGGCCAGCGGCCGGGTGTCGTCCGGCACGTCGGCGGGCCGGCGCAGCGAGACCGAGCCGCCGCTGACGTCGTACACCGCCGTGTACCAGCCGTAGTACGGCTTGCGCCGCACCGTGCCGTGCGCCGCCGCGTCCTTGGCCTGCACGGTCTGGATGAGCTTCAGCTGCTCGCCGAGCTGCTGTTCGAGATAGTCCCGCATGTACGCGGTGAGCGCCGTGCCGACGACCGCGAACACCGCGAGCGACAGCACCCCGAGGCCCAGCGCCAGTCGGGTGCCGAGCCGCATCCGCCGGTAGGTGTCCCGCAGCCGCCGGGCGGCGGTCCTCACTCCGCCGCCTGCCGGATCACGTACCCGAAGCCCCGCACGGTCCGGATCAGCGGCGCGCCGGTGGCGTCCAGCTTGCGCCGCAGCCGGCTGACCACCAGCTCCACCACGTTGGACCGGCCGCCGAAGCCGTACTCCCACACGTGGTCGAGGATCTGGGCCTTCGTCAGCACGGTGGGGGAGCGGCGCATCAGATACCGCAGCACCTCGTACTCGGTCGGGGTGAGCGCCAGCGGATGCTCGCCGCGCCGCACCTCCCGGGTGTCCTCGTCCATCGTCAGGTCGCCCACCCGCAGCACCGACCGGGCGACGTCCGGGCCCGAGCTGCGCCGCAGCACCGTCCGCAGCCGCGCCATCAGCTCCTCGACCGCGAACGGCTTGACCAGGTAGTCGTCCCCGCCCCGGGTCAGCCCCGCCACCCGGTCGGCGACCCCGTCCCGCGCGGTGAGGAACACCACCGGCACCATCCGCCCGGAGCGGCGCAGCCCGTCCAGCACCCCGAAGCCGTCGACGTCCGGCAGCATCAGGTCGAGCACGACGATGTCCGGGCGGAACGCGTCGGCGCGGCGCAGCGCCTCCGCGCCGGTGTGGGCGGTGACCGCCTCCCACCCCTCGTACCGGGCGACCGTCGCCACCAGGTCGGCTATCGGAGGGTCGTCGTCCACCACGAGCAGTCGCACTCTGTCCACCCGCCCATACTGCGTCACCGCGCCCCTCCCGCCCGAGGCCGCTGCACGACCGGAACCCGATCGACAGCGAAACGACAGGAAGCCGGCAGCCGTCCCCCACACGGTCCGGTCGCGGCAGGTGGTTTGGCCCGCCGGGATCCGGGCAGGTGGCGGCGTGGCCCCCGGCCGCCCCGACGCCGGGGTCCCGTGTTTTTCCCGGGGCCTCGTCGGTGCCGACGTCTACACTCGACCGGCACACGGCGCGGGCGACCTCGGCCGACCATCTTCTGCCACCCGAAGGGCAAGCGGCGTCTTGATACGGATCGACTCAGTCACGAAGCGGTACCCGGACGGCACGGTGGCGGTCGACCGGCTGTCGCTGGAGATCCCCGACCGCTCGATCACCGTCCTCGTCGGCCCCTCGGGCTGCGGCAAGACGACCACCCTGCGCATGATCAACCGGATGGTCGAGCCCACCGAGGGCAGGATCCTCCTCGACGGCGAGGACGTCCAGCGCCGGCCGGTGACCGCCCTGCGCCGCGGCATGGGCTACGTCATCCAGAACGCGGGCCTGTTCCAGCACCGCACCATCGCCGACAACATCGCGACGGTGCCCCGCATGCTCGGCTGGGGCAAGCAGCGCGCCCGGGAGCGCGCGGCGGAGCTGATGGAACGGGTGGGGCTCGACGCCTCCCTGGCCAAGCGGTACCCGTACCAGCTGTCCGGCGGCCAGCAGCAGCGCGTCGGCGTGGCGCGGGCGCTCGCCGCGGACCCGCCGGTGCTGCTGATGGACGAGCCGTTCTCGGCCGTCGACCCGGTGGTGCGCAAAGGGCTCCAGGACGAACTGCTGCGCATCCAGGACGAGCTGGGCAAGACCATCGTCTTCGTCACCCACGACATCGACGAGGCCATCAAGCTCGGCACCATGGTCGCCGTGCTGCGCGAGGGCGGGCGGCTCGCCCAGTACGCCCCGCCCGCCGAGCTGCTGTCGGACCCCGCGGACGCCTTCGTCGAGGACTTCCTCGGCGCCGACCGGGGCATCCGCCGGCTGTCCTTCTTCGCCTCCGACGCGCTGGAACTCACCACCGACGCGGTGGTCCCGGCCGACGCGCCCGCCGAACGCCTCACCGCCGCCGGGGTGCCGTATCTGCTGGTGACCGACGCCGACGGCCGCCCGCTCGGCTGGAGGGAACGGGGGAGCACCGGCGGCACGGAGCGACTGCTGCCGTACGGGCGGCCGTTCCGCCCCGGGACGGACTCGCTGCGGGCCGCGCTGGACTGCGCGGTCCTCTCGCCCACCGGCTGGGCGGTCGCCGTCGACGCGGACGGCCGGGTGACCGGCGTGGTCTCCCAGCAGACCATCGGCGAGGCGATCCGCTCGGCCCACACCGCGGCCGGCGCGCACTCCGCCCCGGCGCGCGGCGAGGACGAGAAGGTCGCCGGATGAACGGCTTCTTCGACATCCCCAGCGACCTCCAGCACAGCTGGGCCGGCCTGATCGGGGTGCATCTGCGCGAGGCCCTGCTGCCGGTGGCCGCCGGGCTGCTGCTCGCGCTGCCGCTGGCGCTGCTGTGCAACCGGTTCCGCTGGCTGTACCCGCCGGTGCTCGGGGTGACGACCGTGCTCTACGCGGTGCCGTCCCTCGCCTTCTTCGTCGTGCTCATCGACTGGACCGGCCAGACCGAGCTGACCGTGATGATCCCGCTGGCCCTGTACAGCCTGGTGGTGCTGGTCCCGGCGATCGCCGACGGCGTGCGCTCGGTGCCGGACGAGACCCTTTCGGCCGCCACCGCCATGGGCTTCGGCACCGTACGGCGGTATCTCCAGGTGCAGTTGCCGATCGCCGCGCCCGCCGTCATCGCGGGCCTGCGGGTCGCCACCGCGTCCAGCATCTCCCTGGTCAGCGTCGGCGCCCTCATCGGCAACCAGGGCGCCCTCGGCAATCTGATGGCCGCCGCGCAGAAGTACGACCGGCCCGAACTCGCGGCGAACGCGGTGCTGACGACGGCGGTCCTCGCGATCGTGTGCGACGCCGCGCTGGTCGCCCTGCGCCGCGTGCTGACGCCCTGGATGCCCCGCTCCGGACGGAAGCGGACCGCCGCCCCGCGCGAGGAGCTCCTCACGAAGGGCGCCGCCCGGTGAACGTCCTCAGCTTCGTCCAGGCGTTCTTCAGCGACAGCGCCCACTGGCAGGGCTACGACGGCATCCCGTCCCGCTTCCTGGAACACGTCCAGTACTCGCTGCTCGCCCTCGCGATCGCCGCGGCGATCGGCCTGCCCGTCGGACTGCTGACCGGGCACACCGGACGCGGCGGCAACGCGATCGCCGTCGTCGCCAACGCCGCCCGCGCGCTGCCCAGTTTCGGCCTGCTGGTGCTGGCCGTGCTGCTCATCGGCTTCGGCCTGCTGCCCGTGATGATCCCGCTGGTCGTGCTCGCCGTGCCGCCCGTCCTGGTGACCACCTACGAGGCGGTCCGCGCCGTCGACCCCGCTCCGGTCGACGCGGCCCGCGGGATGGGCATGCGGGAGTTCCGGGTCTTGTTCCGGGTGGAGGTGCCGGTGGCGCTCCCGCTGATCCTCAGCGGCCTGCGGACCGCCGCCCTCCAGATCGTGTCCACGGCCACCATCGCCGCCTACGTCAGCCTCGGCGGGCTGGGCCGGTACATCATCGACGGGCTCTACCAGCGCAATTACGAGAAGGTGGTCGGCGGCGCGACGCTGGTGGCGGTCCTCTCCCTGATCACCCTCGTGCTCTTCTGGGGCGTCGGACGGCTCGTGGTGTCGCCCGGAGTGCGCCGCCGCTGACATTCGATCAGTTGTACGACAAATGTGACCCTGACGTTCTTGACCGGGCGTGAGACGGCTGGATTGGATCGGTGAATGACTTCTACGGCGAGAAGCAGCAGATCGAGGACGAGGCACCACGGGGCGGCGGCGGTCGCGCTCGCCGCCGCGGCGGCGCTGCTCACGGGGTGCTCCTCCGGGGACACCTCGGACAATCCGCTCGACGGCGACAAGGCCGAGGCGGGCACGGTCGTCGTCGGCTCGAACAACTTCGCCGAATCCACCCTGCTCGCCGACATCTACGGCGAGGCGCTGCGCGCCAAGGGCCTCAAGGTCACCTACAAGCACAACATCGGCAGCCGTGAGACCACGTACGGCCTGATGAAGAACGGCTCGGTGACGGTCCTCCCGGAGTACAACGGCTCCCTCCTCGCCTACCTCGACCCGAAGGCGGAGCAGACCTCCGCCGACGCGGTCGACGAGGCGGTCAAGGCGAAGCTGGACCAGCAGCTCACGCTGCTGGAGTCGTCGCCGGCCGAGGACAAGGACTCGGTCGCCCTCAACGCGGCGACGGCGAAGAAGCACGGCCTCACCGCCGAGTCCACGCTCGCCGACCTCAAGGACGTCGCGCCCGAGCTGGTCATCGGCGGCTCGCCCGAGTTCCAGACCCGGCAGCAGGGCCTCAAGGGCCTGGAGGCGGTCTACGGGCTGAAGTTCAAGGCCTTCAAGGCGCTGGACGCGGGCGGCCCCCTGACCCAGGCGGCCCTGGCGCAGAACGAGGTGCAGGCGGCGGACGTGTTCACCACGGACCCGACCATCGTGAAGGAGAAGTTCGTCGTCCTGAAGGACCCGGAGAACCTCTTCGGGTTCGCCAACGTCACCCCGCTGGTCCGCAAGGACGGGCTGCCGCAGAAGGGCGTCGAGGCGCTGAACGCGGTCTCCGCGAAGCTGGACACCAAGACGCTGCTCGACCTGGACGCCCAGGTGCAGCTGGAGAAGAAGGACCCGCTGGACGTGGCCAAGGCCTGGCTGAAGTCCGCCGGTCTCGGCTGAGACCCGCCGGGGGGTGCGGCGGATCGTTTCGCCGCACCCCGCGTGCTCATCCCGCGGCGGCCGCCGCCTGCGCGATCAGCAGGTCGATCAGCGCGATCAGCACGTCCCGCGAGGACTCCCGCTCCCGTGCGTCGCACAGCAGCACGGGCACCTCCGCCGGCAGCGTCAGCGCCTCCCGGATGTCCTCCACCGGGTACGGGTGCTCGCCGTGGAAGCCGTTGACGGCCACCACGAACGGGATGCCCCGCCGCTCGAAGAAGTCGATCGCGGCGAAGCTCGACTTCGGCCGCCGCACGTCGACCAGGACCACGGCGCCCAGCGCGCCGAGGGCCAGGTCGTTCCACATGAACCAGAACCGCTGCTGCCCCGGCGTGCCGAACAGGTACAGCACCAGATCGTCGGACACGGTGATCCGGCCGAAGTCCATGGCCACCGTGGTGACACGTTTCTCCTCGACGCCGTCCAGATCGTCGACGTCCAGGCCCGCCATGGTCAGCGGCTCCTCGGTGCGCAGCGGCCTGATCTCGCTGACCGAGCCGACCAAGGTCGTCTTGCCCACGCCGAAACCGCCGGCGATCAGGATCTTGACCGTGTCGGGCGCGCCGCCGTCGGCGGACGCCCGGGCGTCGGTGTCAGAGCCGGCCAAGGCCTTCCCTCACTTTCTGCAGCAGGTCCGGATCCGGGGTGGTGACGGAACGCGGTGGACGGACGGTGATCCGGCCCGCCTCCAGCAGGTCGCAGAGCATGATGACGACCACGCTCACCGGCAGGTCGAGCCGCGCGGCCAGTTCCGCGACCGCCATCGGGCGGGCGCACAGCCGCAGGATCCGCGTGTGCTCGGGCTGCGGCCGGGCGGCCGTCTCGGGCTGCGGGTCCGCCGCCGTCACCGTCGTGATGAGCGTGAAGTCGGCGCGGCTCGGCCGGGTGCGGCCCCCGGTCAGGGTGAACGGCCGTACCAGCCGGCCCGCCGAGTCGCTGCCGCCCACCTCACACGCCTGGGTCTTCGGCGGGACCGCCGGCGTCCCGCGGGGCCGCGCTGAGATGCTCGCCGATCTTCTTCACCAGCATGTTCATCTGGTACGCCACCACGCCGACGTCCGCCTTCGGGCCGGTCAGCACCACCAGATGGGCGCCGGGTCCCGCCGAGGTGAGGATCAGGTAGCTGTGCGCCATCTCGATGAGCGCCTGGCGCACCGGGCCGCCGCGGAAGTCCATGCTGACGCCCTTGCTCAGACTCATCAGGCCGGACGCGGTCGCGGCCAGACGCTCGGCGTCGTCGCGCAGGAAGCCGGTGGACTTGCTGACCACCAGGCCGTCCTCGGAGAGCACGACGGCCTGGTTCACGTCGGCGACCCGTTCCACGAGTCCGGTCAGCAGCTGGTCCAGCTGGGTGTGGGTGGCGGGCAGGGGGCGTGTCATGGAGGTGTTCCTTCGTCAGCGGTCGGCGGTCAGCGGTCGGCTTCGGCGGTCGGGTGCCCGGAGGCGGGCGCGGGCACGCGGGGCGGCCCGCCCTCGGGCACGTCGCCGACGGCGTCCCGCGCCCGGAGCGTGCCCTGCTGGAAACAGGCCAGGGAGGAGGCGGCGTGCTCGGCGGTGAACTCGTCGTCGCACGGGTCGGCGGCCGCGGGCTCCTCGAGCAGCTCGGCGGCGAGGCTGGTCTGCGGCACCCGCCGGGGGAGGGGCGCCAGCCCGCCCTTACGGGCGCCGCCGTCGTCCGGCTCGGGCGCGGCGGCCTTCCGCGGGGTGCCGGCGCCGTCCGGCGGGGTCGCGGAGCCGGCCCGCGGAGTCGCGGTGTCTCCGTCCCCGGACGCGGATTCCGCCCGTGCCGAGCCGGAAACGCCCCGTGCGGGACGGGAGCCGGCCCGCGTGGCCGCGGGACCGGCCTCCGAGGCAGCCGCGTCGTCCCGGTCGGTCGCGGACCCCTCCCCGGCGGCCCCGGGGCCGTCCGTGGCTTCGTCCCGGCCCGCGGAAGCGTCCTCGGCCGCGGCGCCGGAACCCCCGCGCGCCGTGCCCGAGCGGTCACGGGCCGGGAGGGGGCGCGGCGAGGAGGAGGCGTCCTGCGGGGAGGAGCCTGAGGCGGACGCCTCCCGCCCGGCGTCCGACGGCTCGTCGGTCACGACGACCACCTCGTGCGGGAGCAGCACGATCGCCGTCGTCCCGCCGTACGGCGACGGGCGCAGGGTGACCGCGATGCCGTGGCGGTGCGCGAGCTGGGAGATCACGAACATTCCGAGCCGCAGATCGTCGGCGAGGGCCACCACGTCGAACTGCGGCTCCTGGGCCAACTGGGCGTTCAGGGAGGCGTAGTCCTCCTCGGACATGCCGAGCCCCCGGTCCTCGACCTCGACGGCGAGGCCCTTGGCGACCATCGCCGCCCGCACCGTGACCGGGCTCGGCGCCGGCGAGTACACCGTCGCGTTGTCGATCAGCTCGGCGAGCAGATGGATCACGTCGGCCACCGCGGGCGGAGCGAGCGACACCTCCTCGTCGGCGAACACCTCCACCCGCTGGTACTCGGCGACCTCGCCCACCGCGCTGCGCAGGATGTCGATCAGCGCGACCGGTTCGCTCCAGCTGCGGCCGGGGCGCTCCCCGCTGACGATGACCAGGTTCTCCTCGTACCGGCGCAACTGGCTGGCCGCGGAGTCGAGTTCGTACAGGCCCTTGAGGACCTCGGGGTCGGTGTGCCGGCGTTCCAGCGCGTCGAGCTTGCTGAGCTGGAGGTTGACCAGGTTCTGGCTCTGCCGCGCGATGCCCAGGATGATCTTCTGGAAGCCGCGCCGGGTGTCGGCGAGTTCGACGGCGGTGTGCACGGCGGTGCGCTGCGCGGTGTTGAACGCCTGCGCCACCTGACCGAGTTCGTCGTCGCCGTAGTCCAGGGGCGTGGTCGCCGACTCGGGGTCGACCTTCTCGCCGCGCTCCAGCCGGGCCACCACGTCCGGCAGCCGCTCCTGCGCCAGGCCGAGGGTGGCCAGCCGCAGTCCGCGCAGCCGGCGGGAGAGCGAGCGGGTGATGCGCCAGGACAGGCCCACGCACAGCAGCAGCGCGAGCAGCCCCGCGGCGCTCAGCGACGCGGCGGTCACCAGCAGGCTGCGCGCCTCGTCGGCGCTGCGGGTGAGCAGCGCGTCGGTCTGCTGCCGGATCATGGCGCTGTACTGCGGGGTGACCTTGTCCATGGCCTCGGCCCACCGGTCCCGCAGGTCCGGCAGTTCGACCTCACGGGCCTCCCCCTCGGCCGGGGTGGCCAGCACCTGGTCCTCCACCGCCTCCAGCGCGCGCCACTCGGGGCTCGACAGGATCCGCTCGGTCTGCGTCTTCAGGTCGCCGCTCAGCGACGGCTTGATCTGGTCGGCGACCAGCCAGCGCCGGGTGTGCACCAGCTCGGCGAACTCCTGCCAGCTTTCGGCGTCCAGGCGCCCGGACGGCCAGGCGAGGGTGAGCAGCGCGTCCTCCTGGGACACCAGCTCCGCCGCGTGCTCCAGGGACACCAGCGGCTGCGCCTGGGAGGTGAGGTCGCCGTCGTCGACCTGGGACAGCTCCTGGAAGGCGTGGATCTGGTCGTCGATGACCGACGTGTACTGCTCCAGCGCCTCCTCGGCGGTGATGTCGCGGGGGTTGTCGATCTGGGCGCGGTAGTACTCCAGGCTGCCCACCGAGCCGAGCACCGAGTACAGCCGGTCCGAGATGCGCGCCGGCGCCTCGGCTATCGCGTCCGCCTGCCCCATGAGCCGGGCCACGGACCGGTCGGTGGCGCGCCGCTGGGTGTCCAGCGCGGACCGTGAACCGTCCGGTGCGGACAGCCAGTCGGCGGTCAGCGCCCGCTCCCGCTGGAGGTCGAGCGCGGCGTGCGTGCCCATCGCGCCGGTGGACCGGCTCAGCTGGGTCTGCGACCGCAGCTCCAGGCCTTCCGAGAACATGCGGATCGTGGTCACGCCCCACAGCCCGGCGAGGGCGACGCAGGGCACCAGGGCGAGCAGGATCAGCGAGAGGCGTATGGAGCCGAGACGGCGCCGGGCACCTGTCCGTGGAGACATCGTGGTCCTAGAGCTGTCGGGTGGTCGGGACGGTACGCACGGCGGCCGTCAGCGGGTTCCGGCGGCGGCGAACCCGGCGACCGAGTCCGCCTCCGTCTTGGTGACGAACGCCGGCCCGGTGAGGACGGGCGCGGCCCCGCCGCCGCTGACGTTGCCGTTGGTCCGGTACAGCCACAGCGCGTCCACGGCGAGGTAGCCCTGGAGGTAGGGCTGCTGGTCGACGGCGAACCGGACGTTGCCGCCGCGCACGGCGTCCAGCAGTTCCTCGTTCAGGTCGAAGGTGGCCACGTCGGCGTCGCTGTCCGCCTCGGCCGCCGCATCCACCGCGGCGAGCGCGAAGTCGGCCCCGTTGGTGACCACTTGGTCGATGGAGGGGTCCTGGCGCAGCCGGGCCGTGAGGATGCCGGAGACGGCCCGCTCGTCGGTGCCGTCGACGTACAGGTTCTCGGTCGTGCCGCGGAACGTCTTCTTCACGCCGGCGCAGCGGGCCTCGAGGCCGACGTTGCCGCGTTCGTGCACGAGGCACAGCGTGTGCCGGGCCTTCAGGTCGTTCAGCTTCTCGCCGACGGCGCGGCCCGCCAGGCTCTCGTCCTGGCCGAAGAAGGCCAGCAGCCCGGCCTTCTTCCAGGCGTCCACACCCGAGTTGAGGCCGACCACGGGGATGCCCGCGGCCCGCGCCTCGTTCACCGGGTCCTTCATGGCCTGCGGCTTGGCCAGGGTGAGCGCGATGCCGTCGACGCCGTCCCTGATCGCCTGGCGCACCAGGTCGGCCTGTCCGGCCCCGTCCGGGTCGCTGAGGTAGGTCAGTTCGACGCCGTCCTTGGCGGCCGCGGTCTCGGCGCCCTTGCGCACCCGGTCCCAGAACTCGTCGCCCTCGCTGCCGTGGGTGACCAGCGCGACCCGCAGGTCACCGGAGCCGCGCGCGGCGCCCGCGCCGTCGGCCCTCTCGTCCGTGCCGGAGGAGCAGCCCGCCACCAGCAGACCGATCGCGGCCGCCAGGACCGCCGTTCGGCGTCTCGGGATGCGGCGGGGACGAGTGTTCATGAGGAGCGCGGACCTCGCTGTGCGGCAGAGCTAAGTGCGGGGGAGAGACACCGACGGATTCGGGCCACCGCGGCGTGCGGCCATCCGGGTGACTCTCGCTGGCCGGAGCCAATCGCGTGGAACCACTGGTCGTCAAGTGAACAGCCACGCGAAGTGAGGTGCCGCTGCCGCATTGTGATGAACCGTGAGAACGTGGGAAGCGGAACTGCAGGCTCCGTACGGCATGAGGGGGCGCGCACATGGATACCTCGCGCGCTGTTTCACCTCGCGGCGTACGCCCTGTATGCCCTGTATGGTCAACTCGGCCCGCCCGCCGGGGTGATGAACGTCATCACACGGTGAGTTATCGTGTACGGGGCGTGAGAAACAAACGGCATGGCCCGTCGCTTTCCGGCCATAGGAGTGCAGTCGATGGCAAGGCAGGTACGCGCCGAGAAGACCCGCGCGACGATCATCACGGCCGCCGCGGACCTCTTCGACCGGCAGGGCTACGAAGCGACCAGTCTCAGCGACATCGTCGAGCACGCCCGGGTCACCAAAGGGGCCCTGTACTTCCACTTCGCCGCCAAGGAGGACCTCGCCCACGCCATCCTGGAACTCCAGTCCGCGACCTGCCGCCGGCTCGCCCGCGACACCGGAGCGCGCGGCCGCACGTCCCTGGAGGCGCTGATGCGCCTCACCTTCTGCATGGCCCGCATGTTCGCCGAGGACCCCGTGCTGCGGGCCGGCCTGCGGCTGGCCACCGGCGCCACCCGGCCGCGCCCGCCGCTCAGCCACCCCTTCACCGAGTGGCTCGACATCGTCTGGGCCCGGCTGGCGGCCGCCGTCGAGGAGTCCGACATCCATCCGGACACCGACATCGACGTCGTCGCCCACTCCCTGGTCTGCTTCTTCGTCGGCACCCGGGTCGTCGGCCGCACCCGCGAACCCGTCACCCGCCAGCCCCGGCGCACCGCCGAGATGTGGCAGCTCCTCCTCCGCGGCCTCGTCCCCGTCACCCGCCGCGCCCGCTACCTCTCCCTCGCCGCACGGCTGGAACGGGAGACCGCCCCGCTGTGACGCCCGGCGCGCGGGCGCCCGGCGGGTTACGGTGAGCCCCATGCCCGACACCCCCGCCGCCCCCGTGATCGTCGCCGACGAGCCCGGCACCTTCCCGTACGGCGTGCTGGCCGAGCGGCACCCCGCGATCCTCCGCCAGGTCGCCGAGGACACCCCCTACGGCCCGGAGCAGCGCCGCGCGCTCGACGCCCTGCTGGTGAACTGCACCGAGGGCGCCGTCACACCCCTGCCGGCCGGCGCCCACGACCGTGACCGCTGGGCCGCCTGGGGCATGGACGCCCACGCCGGCCGCTCCTGGCACGACGTGCCCTGGCTGTGGTCCGAGAGCTGGTTCTACCGCCAACTGCTGCACGCCGTCCGCTACTTCGAGCCCGGCCCCTGGCAGGGCGTCGACCCCTTCCGCCCCGCGAAGCTCGCCGAGCTCGACGCACCCGCCACGGACGAGGAACTCGCCGCGCTGGACGCCCTCGAGGACGTGCCCGAGGACGCGCGCGCCCGGGCCCTGCTGCACGGCTCCCTCTGGGGCAACCGCGCCGACCTGGGCTTCCGCATGTCCGCCGAGGGCGCCGAGGAGACCGCCGCCGTCCCCGCCCTCGTCGCCGACGACAGCGAGCGCCTGTGGTCCCTGCTCGACGGCTCCCCGGCCGGCGCCCTCTGCCTGGTCGCCGACAACGCGGGCCGTGAACTCGTCCCCGATCTGCTGCTGATCGCCCATCTGCTGGCCCACGGCCATATCGCCCGCGCCGTTCTGCACGTCAAGCCGCACCCGTACTACGTCTCCGACGCCACCACCGCCGACGTCCTCGACGCCGTGCGCCGCCTCACCGCCGCCAAGGGCGCCGCCGGGGCGTACGGACACCGCCTGCGCGCCGCCCTCACCGACGGGCGGCTCGCACTGCGCACCCACCCGTTCTCCTGCGCGCCCCTGCCGTACGCCGACATGCCGGACGACCTGCGCGCCGACTTCGCCGCGGCGACGCTCACCGTCCTCAAGGGCGACCTCAACTACCGCCGCCTGGTGGGCGACCGGTACTGGCCCCCGACCACCTCGTTCGCCGACGTCACCGCCTACTTCCCGGGACCTGTCGCCGCCCTGCGCACCCTGAAGTCCGACGTGATCACCGGACTGGACCCCGGGACGGAGGCGGCGCTGGACGCGGAGGAGGGCGGGCGCTGGCGCACCAGCGGCACCCACGCGCTGATCCAGGTACGGACCTGAGCCCTCAACTCCCGTTTTGGTGCAGGTTTCACGCGAAGGTGTGATCACCAAGCGGCCGGCGGATGCCGCCGGACCGGCACGGGTAGCCCCCGGCCATGACGCAGCCCTTCGCACTCCCGCACTTCTACATGCCGCACCCCGCGCGCCTCAATCCGCACGTGGACCAGGCCCGGGCCCACTCCGCGGCCTGGGCGCGCGAGATGGGCATGCTGGAGGGCAGCGGGGTCTGGGAGCGGGCCGACCTCGACGCGCACGACTACGGCCTGCTCTGCGCCTATACGCACCCCGACTGCGACGGCCCCGCGCTGTCCCTGATCACCGACTGGTACGTGTGGGTGTTCTTCTTCGACGACCACTTCCTGGAAAAGTACAAGCGCACCCAGGACCGCGCCGGCGGCAAGGCCCACCTGGACCGGCTGCCGCTGTTCATGCCCCTGGAGCCGGGGACGCCCGTCCCCGAGCCGGAGAACCCGGTCGAGGCGGGCCTCGCCGATCTGTGGGCGCGCACCGTGCCGGCCATGTCAGCCGACTGGCGCCGCAGGTTCGCCGTCGCCACCGAGCACCTCCTCAACGAGTCATTGTGGGAGCTGTCCAACATCAACGAGGGGCGGATCGCCAACCCCGTCGAGTACATCGAGATGCGCCGCAAGGTGGGCGGCGCCCCCTGGTCGGCCGGGCTCGTGGAGTACGCCACCGCCGAGGTGCCGGCCGCCGTCGCCGGGACCCGCCCGCTGCGGGTGCTCATGGAGACGTTCTCCGACGCCGTGCACCTGCGCAACGACCTGTTCTCCTACCAGCGGGAGGTCGAGGACGAGGGCGAGCTCAGCAACGGGGTCCTCGTCCTGGAGACCTTCTTCGGCTGCACCACCCAGGAGGCCGCCGACCTGGTCAACGACGTCCTCACCTCCCGGCTGCACCAGTTCGAGCACACCGCGTTCACCGAGGTGCCCGCCGTCGCCCTGGAGCAGGGGCTCACCCCGGCCGGGACGGCCGCCGTCGCCGCGTACGCCAAGGGGCTGCAGGACTGGCAGGCCGGCGGCCACGAATGGCACCTGCGCTCCAGCCGCTACATGAACGAGAACGCCCGCCCCGGCCCCGCCTGGCAGACCCTGACCGGCCCCGGCACGTCCGCCGCCGACGCCGGCGCGCTGCTCGCCCGCGCCGCCTCGGAGCGGCTGCGCCCCTACCGGCACGTGCCGTACCAGAAGGTCGGGCCTTCGGTCGTCCCGGAGATCCGGATGCCGTTCCCGCTGTCCCTCAGCCCGGCCCTCGAAGGCTCCCGGCTCCATCTGCTGGAGTGGTCGCACCGCATGGGCATCCTCAGCGAGGGCGTCTGGGACGAGGACAGGCTCGCCGGCTGCGACCTGCCCCTGTGCGCGGCCGGCCTGGACCCGGACGCCACCCAGGAGCAGCTCGACCTCGCCTCCGGCTGGCTGGCCTTCGGCACCTACGGCGACGACTACTACCCGCTGGTCCACGGCCACCGCCGCGACCTGGCCGCCGCCCGGCTGACCACGGCCCGGCTGTCGGCCTGCATGCCGCTGGACGGCGAGGAGGTCCCGCCGCCCGCCAACGCGATGGAACGGGCCCTCATCGACCTGTGGGCCCGCACGACGGCCGGGATGACACCCGAGCAGCGCCGCCCCCTCAGGACGGCCGTCGACACGATGACCGAGTCGTGGGTGTGGGAGCTGTCCAACCAGATCCAGAACCGCGTCCCGGACCCGGTGGACTACCTGGAGATGCGCCGCGCCACCTTCGGCTCCGACCTCACGCTCGGGCTGTGCCGCGCCGGACACGGCCCCGCGGTCCCGCCCGAGGTCTACCGCACGGGTCCCGTCCACTCCCTGGAGAACGCGGCGATCGACTTCGCGTGCCTGCTCAACGACGTGTTCTCGTACCAGAAGGAGATCGAGTTCGAGGGGGAGATGCACAACGCTGTCCTCGTCGTGCAGAACTTCTTCGGCGTCGACTACGCGACCGCGCTGCCCGTCGTCGCGGACCTGATGAACCAGCGCATGCGGCAGTTCGAGCATGTCGTCGCGCACGAACTGCCCGTGGTCTACGACGACTTCCAGCTGTCGGAGGAGGCGCGGGCGGTCATGCGGGGCTATGTGGCCGACCTGCAGAACTGGATGGCGGGCATCCTCAACTGGCACCGCAGCGTGGACCGGTACAAGGACGAGTACCTGTCCCGGCGCGTGCACGGCTTCCTGCCGCACCGGTCCCCGGCACTCCCGGTCCTCGTCTGACGGCCGGCCGCCATGGAACCTCCCGCGCTCCGCCCCCGGCCGATGCCCGGCGACCGCGCCGGCACCCGGCCGGAACCCGTGCCCGCCGCCCCGGGGACGCCGCCCTCCGGGCGCCCGAGGGGCCGGCGGACGGCCGCGCTGCTGGGCACGGCGGCGGCACTCGTGCTGCTGCCGGCCGGAGCCGGCCTGGGCGTACTGGTCACCGCACCGGCGGGCCCGGTCCCGGTGCCCGCGCCGGCCCTCTCCGCCCGGCTCGGGGTGGAGGTGACCGACGACGGCCGGCCGGGGGCCCTGGTGGTCGGCGTGCAGAACCCCGGCCCCGGCTTCACGGCCGGCCTCCGGAAGGGCGACCTGCTGCTCGCCGTCGGCACGACCCGCGTCGACACGGCCGCGGACCTGGCCCACGCGGTGTCCCGCACCCCGCCGGGCACGAAGATCCGCCTGACCGTCCGGCACCCCACGGGCGGCTACCAGCAGCTGACGGCGGTTCCCGGGATCCTCACGTGAGGAGGTGTGCGAGGGCGCGCGGTCGAACGAACGCCCGGACGCTCGGAGCGGAGCGGAGCGGGGCGGGGCGGGGCGGAGCCGGAGATTCCGCCCCCCGGAGGGGGCAACCCCCCGCAACCGGCTCGCGCCGTACCCGTTCGGCGGGCAGGATGCTGCCCGTAGCCCCGACGTCCGCCCTGGGAGGCATCCGGATGACCGGCACCGCGCCCGTGCCCTTCACCGCCGACGACTACAAGGCCCGTATGGACCGGGCGGCGCGGCAGGCCGCCGACGCCGGACTCGCCGGGCTGCTCGTCGCCCCCGGCCCGGACCTGGTGTGGCTCACCGGATACGCACCGCCCGCCGTCACCGAGCGGCTCACCCTGCTGGTCCTGGCCGCCGGGCGGGAACCCGTCCTCGTCGTCCCCACCCTGGAGGCCCCGGACGCCGAGAAGGCCACCGGCGCGCCCGCCCTCGCCCTGCGCGACTGGACCGACGGCAAGGACCCCTACGCCCTCACCGCCGCCCTGCTCGACGCCCAGGGGCGGTTCGGCGTCAGCGACAACGCCTGGGCGCTGCACCTGCTCGGACTCCAGAAGACGCTCCCCGGCACCTCGTACGTCTCCCTCACCGAGGCGCTGCCGATGCTGCGCGCCGTGAAGGACGCCGCGGAGCTGGAGCGGCTCGCCGCGGCCGGCGCCGCCGCCGACGCCGCGTTCGAAGAGATCAGGAACGTCCGCTTCTCCGGCCGCCGGGAGTCCGAGGTGGCCGCCGACCTCGCCGCGCTGCTGCGCCGCTTCGGCCACTCCCAGGTCGACTTCACCATCGTCGCCTCCGGCCCCAACGGCGCCAACCCGCACCACGAGGCCGGCGACCGCCGGATCGAGCGCGGCGACATGGTCGTCCTCGACTTCGGCGGCCTCCGGGACGGCTACGGCTCCGACACCTCCCGCACGGTGCACGTCGGCGAACCCACCGAGGAGGAGCGCCGGGTGCACGACCTGGTGCGCGAGGCGCAGGAGGCCGGCTTCCGCGCGGTGCGGCCGGGCGCGGCCTGCCAGGACGTCGACCGGGCGGCCCGCGCGGTCATCGCCGACGCCGGGTACGGCGAGTACTTCATCCACCGCACCGGACACGGCATCGGCGTCACTACCCACGAGCCGCCGTACATGATCGAGGGCGAGGAGCAGCCGCTCGTCCCCGGCATGTGCTTCTCCGTCGAGCCGGGCGTCTATCTGCCGGGGAGGTTCGGGGTGCGGATCGAGGACATCGTGACCGTCACGGAGGACGGCGGACGGCGGCTGAACGACACGGAGCGGGGGATGGTGACAGTCGACTGAGCGGCACCGTCCGGCCCTTCCGCCCCGTCCCCACCCTGCCTCTCTCCGAACGGCGATGGCGCGACCATGACCCAGGCACCGACACCCACCGTTGACACCGTCCGCCGACTGGCCCGGTCCCTGCTCAAGGACAGCGGACACGGGGGCGGCGCGTCCGCCGCCGCCCCCGACGTGCGGCCCGCCGGCGAGGGCGCCGACCCCACCACCTGGCTGGTGGGCACCCGGTACGTGCTGCACCTCGCCCCGGACCGCGCGACCGGCGTGCGGTGGCGCCGCGCGCTTCGGCTGCGCGAGGTGGTGCGCCCGCACGTGCCCGTCGCGCTGCCCGTCGGGGTGGCGCAGGGGGAGTGGGCGCCCGGCCTGCTGTGCTCGCTGGACACCCGGCTGTCCGGCGGCACGGCGGAGGAGAACACGGTGTCCGCCGTCGGCGAGACGGACCTGGCGGGCCTGCTCACCGGGCTGCACCAGGTGCCGGTACGGCAGGCCGAGTCACTGGGCGTGCCCCGTGTGCCTCCGCGATCGCTGGAGACCCTGCGGCGGGCCGCCGCGGAGGCCGTCGAACTGCTCGACAAGGCCGACGAGTTCGAGGCGGCGCGACTGCGCCAGTTCACCCAGGCCGCGACGGTGCAGCTCGCCGCGCAGGCGGGTTCGGCGGTGCTGGTGCACCACGCCCTCACGGGCGGGAATCTGGTGGTCGGCGCGGACGGCCGGGTGCGGGGGGTGCTCGGCTGGGACACGGCGGTGGTCGGCGATCCGGCCGAGGACATCGCGGGCCTGGCCCGCGCCGTCGGAGCCCCCGCCGCGGTCCGCGCGGCCACGCTGGCGGGCTACGGCGCACGCCCCTGCCTGCGCGGCCTGTGGCTGGCCCGCTGCGACTGCGTCATCCACCTCGCCGAGGCGCTCGTCCACCACGCCACGGCGTCCCTGCCCCTGCTCCGCACGCGCCTCCGCCGGGCCTGGGAGCCGATCATGCTGGAGCGCGTCACCGACCTGCGGGACAGCGACGCGGCCCCGTAGAAGCGGCGCCGTGCCGCCCCGCGCTCGCCCTCCGCCCCCCTCACTCCTGCAGCAGCACCACCGCCGACTCCCCCGGCAGACGCAGCAGACCGTCCCGGCCCGGGACGTCCACCGGTTCCCACGCCGCCAGGACGCGGGCCTCGCGGGAGCCCAGGGGGATGTCGGCCGGGCCGGCGCCCAGGTTCACCGCCACGCGGACGTCGCCGCGGCGGAAGGCCAGCCAGCGCCGGTCCTCGTCGTAGGCCACCTTGGTGTCGGCGAGGTCCGGGTCGGTGAGGTCCGGCTGGTCGCGGCGGAGGGCGAGGAGCTGCCGGTACCACGCCAGCATCCGCGCGTGCGGCTCCCGCTCCGGCTCGGACCAGTCCAGGCAGGAACGGTCACGGGTGGCCGGGTCCTGCGGGTCGGGCACGTCCTGCTCCGCCCACCCGTGCGCCGCGAACTCCCGGCGCCGCCCCTCGCTGACCGCCTTCGCCAGCTCCGGGTCGGTGTGGTCGGTGAAGAACTGCCACGGCGTGCCGGCCGCCCACTCCTCGCCCATGAACAGCATCGGCGTGAACGGCGCGGTCAGCGTCAGCGCGGCCGCGCAGGCCAGCAGCCCGGGGGAGACCAGCGCGGCCAGCCGGTCGCCCTGCGCGCGGTTGCCGATCTGGTCGTGCGTCTGGCTGTAGCCGAGCAGCCGGTGCGCGGCCACGCGCGTGCGGTCGAGCGGCCGCCCGTGGTGGCGGCCCCGGAAGCTGGAGTACGTGCCGTCATGGAAGAAGCCGCCGGTCAGCGTCTTGGCCACGGCCGTCAGCGGGGCCCGGGCGAAGTCGGCGTAGTAGCCCTGCGACTCACCGGTCAGGGCGGTGTGCAGGGCGTGGTGGAAGTCGTCGTTCCACTGCGCGTGGATGCCGAGGCCGCCGTTCTCGCGCGAGGTGATGACACGCGGGTCGTTGAGGTCGGACTCGGCGATCAGGAACAGCGGCCTGCCGGTGTCGGCGGCCAGCTCGTCGACGGCCTCCGACAGCTCCTCCAGGAAGTGGCGGGCGCGGGTGTCCGCGAGTGCGTGCACCGCGTCCAGGCGCAGCCCGTCGATCCGGTAGTCGCGCAGCCACGCCAGCGCGCTGTCCACGAGGTACGCGCGCACCTCGTCCGAGCCGGGCGCGTCCAGATTGACCGCCGCGCCCCACGGCGTGTGATGCGTGTCGGTGAAGTACGGGCCGAACTGCGGCAGGTAGTTCCCCGACGGGCCCAGGTGGTTGTGCACCACGTCCAGGACGACGCCGAGCCCCAGCGCGTGCGCCCGGTCGACGAACCGTTTCAGCCCCTCGGGACCGCCGTACGGCTCGTGCACCGCCCACAGCGAGACGCCCTCGTACCCCCAGCCGTGCCGGCCGGGGAACGGGCACACCGGCATCAACTCCACGTGCGTCACGCCCAGGTCGGCGAGATGCCCGAGCCGTTCGGCGGCGGCGTCGAAGGTGCCCTCGCGGGTGTAGGTGCCGACGTGCGTCTCGTACAGCACCGCGCCGGGCAGCGGGCGCCCGGTCCACTCGGCGCTCCACTCGAAGCGGTCGTGGTCGACGACGGCGCTGAGCCCGTCGGGGCCGTCGGGCTGGCGGCGCGACCGGGGGTCGGGCAGCACCGGTCCGTCGTCCAGCGCGAAGCCGTACCGGGAGCCGTCGTGCGCCTCGGCCTCCCCCCGCCACCACCCTTCCCGCTCGGGATCGCGCTCCAACGCCCGCGTGACGCCGTCGCACCGGAGCGTCACTCGGCCGGCCTGTGGTGCCCACACCTCGAACTGCACGGACGGTTCCCCTTCGTCTGCTCACCGTGATGAAGCGCCTCCATCGTGCGGCATCGGAGATCAATGCGACGGGGGATCCGCCGTTTTGCGGCGGGTGTCGCCCGAAGTACGCGTGCCGTGCGGCCGGCACGGACGGGGACGGGTCTTCCGTTCACGGGGTTTCTGGACAGCTCGCCCCCGGCTGACCGACAATCACCGCGTGACGTCGTCCTTCGAGTTCTCCACGTACCCCGCGCGGCTCTCCGACGCGGAGCGTGACAAGGCGCTGAGCGTGCTGCGGGACGGCGTCGCCAAGGGCCGCCTGTCCCACGACACGTTCATCCGGCGCATGGAGCTGGCGCTCGTGGCGCGGCGCGCCGACGAACTCGCCGCGCTCACCGCCGACCTCCCGCGCGAGAGCCGCCTCTCGCGCGCGGTGTTCGGCACGGTCGAGGCCGTCTCCGGGTTCACCGTCCGGCTGCGCCGTGCCTGGCGGGCCGAGAAGCTGCCGAAGCTGCTGCTGCCGCACCCCGCGCACGGGCATCCGCTGCGGATAGGGCGCGACCCCGCCAACGGGCTGCGGCTCACGCACGAGACGGTGTCCCGCGTGCACGCCGAACTCACCCACCAGGGCGGCCTGTGGGTGCTGCGCGACCTCGGCTCCACCAACGGCACGACGGTGAACGGCCGCCGGGTCGTCGGCGCGGCCGTGGTCCGCGACGGCGACCAGGTGGGCTTCGGCCGGATCACCTACCGTCTCGCCGCCAACTGACCTGGTGCCCGCTGCCGTTGACACATGACGGTGGCGGTACGGAGGACACCCGGAGCCTCCCGTTCGGGTGAGCCGGGCTGGGGTCCCGGGCCCACCGTGCCGATGCACCGGGAATGACGCACACCTCAGTGAAGACGGTAGGGGCGGGGCTGTCCGCCGCCGCCCTGCTCCTGCTCGCCGGCGCGACGCCCGCGGCCCGCGCGGACACCGCGCCGGAGCCCGGGAACTGGCTGATGCTCGGCGTGAGCCACGGGGACGCCCCGGCCGGCGCGGAGGACGGCACCCTGCTGCGCTGCGACCCGCCCGGCGGCGGCCACCCCCACGCGGAGGAGGCCTGCGCACAGCTGTCGGCCGCCGACGGCCGCATCACCGCCCTCCCCGCGCAGGACGCGCTCTGCCCGATGATCTACGCCCCGGTCACGGCCCACGCGGAGGGCATGTGGCGCGACCGCCCGGTCACCTGGAAGGAAACCTTCCCGAACGCCTGCGCGCTGCGGGCCCGCACGGGGGCGCTGTTCGCACTGGACGGGACCTGAACCCCCCTCACCTCAGCCCCACCCGCGCCTGCCGTGCGGCCGCCACCACCGTGCGGGACTGGTGTTCCACCTGGTGGCGGACCGGGACCCAGCGGGCGCGGAAGCGGGCGGCGAAGGCGTCGCTCCAGTGGGCGACCAGGCGGTCCAGGCGGGCCGCCGCCTCGGCGTCGGTGTCGCGCAGCGCGCGCCGCAGCATCGCCGCCGCCCGCAGCGGCACCCGGCGCGCGAAGGCGTCCACGCTGCCGACGTAGGCGCGGGTGCCGTCGGCGGGCGGGGTGCGGACCAGGTCGGCGGCCAGCCCCGGCACCAGCTCCAGCGCCCAGGTGGCCGCCCGCAGCAGCGGACCGCCGGCCTCGGCGGACGGCGGTCCGGGCCGTACGCCCTCCAGCACGTGCCGCACCTCGCCCGCGTCCCGCAGCAGGCGTTCCGCGAGCGCGTGCATCGCCGTGTCGGGCGCCGGGTGCGGGGCCGGGTCGTCGACCAGGTCGCTCGCCCACATCGGCACCTCGACCACCGCGGTCAGACCGCCGTACCGGTGCGCGTGGTACCAGGTGCTGTGCCGGGCGTCGTCGGTCAGGCTCGGGTAGGCCGGGGCGGCCTCCGGCGCGGGCATCACATGCACGCCGGGCCCCGACGCGGGCCAGCCCGCCGCGTCCGAGGCGCCCGTCTCCACCGGGATGTGCAGCTCCGCCGCGGACTTGGCGAACGGTTCCGCCAGTCCGGGCACGTCTCGCGTCAACTGCACCCAGCTGCCGCCCAGATCGGTGCCGTGCAGGGACACCTGGAGGAAGGGCCGCAGCTCGTCGATCACCCCGGTCAGCGCCCGCGTCTCCGGGGGCAGCCGGTCGGCGGGCAGCACCGAGGGCGCCCACTCCGGCTGCTCGGGCCCGGCCGGGCGGAAGAAGCCCAGGTGGTAGTCGTACAGGCTGCGCGGCGCCGGGGTGACGTGCAGGCTCGCCCCGTCGGGGTCCGCGCACAGCAGGAAGTGCCAGGAGACGCCGTCCCGCAGCTCCCGCTCGAGCAGGGCGCGCCGGGCCAGCGCGAGCAGCGTCCCGTTGCCCGCCGGCTCGTTGGCGTGGGCGCCCGCCACGACCAGGACGGCGTGCCGGGCGCGTCCCACGGACAGCAGGTGCAGCGGCCGTCCGCCACGGGACACCCCCACCTGCCGCAGCACACACAGACCCGGCCACTGGACGGTCAGTGCCCGGGCGGAGAAGACCAGCTCGGCCACCGTCGGATAGCGCGACTCCCGCAGCGGACCCACCCCCCGTCACCGCCCGCACTCGCACTGCGCAGTACCCCACGGCCGCGAGACGGTGTCAAGGGCGGCGCGGGGGAGCCGCCAGGGGGCGCTCGGAGGCACACCACGGCCCTCTTCCCGCACGTCGGCCGTCCCGCGCCCGCCGCGCGTCCCCCACGGGTCCGCACCGGCCGTGCGCCGACCGCGCACCGACTCCGCACAGCGCCCCCACCGAGGGAACCACCGTCACTCCGGCACCCGCTCCAACAGCGCCACCGGCGACGCGGCGAACAGCTCCGCCACCCGCGCCTCTCCTGAGAACTCCCGCCCCGGCTCCCGGACATCGGCCCACCGCCCCCGCGGCAGCGGCAGCCGGGTGTCGCCCCAGCCGCCCGACTCCGCGAGGCGCAGCGAGAGGCGGGTCACCGCGGTGACCACCTCGCCGGAGCGGGCGAACGCCAGGCAGTGGTCCGCCGCGGCCCCCACCGCGGTCAGCGGCTCGTACGACGCCGTCGTGCCGAAGACCTCCGGCCGTCGCGCCCGCAGCGCCAGCGCCGCCCGGGTCACCGCCTCCTTGTCGCCGCCGCCCTCGCCGAGCCGCGGGGGGCGCCGGTTGTCCGGGTCGACCAGCGCCCGGTACTCGTGCTCCGTGCCCTGGTACAGGTCGGGCACGCCCGGCATCGTCAGGTGCACCAGCGCCGCCCCCAGCACGTTCGCCCGGATGTGCGGCTCCAGCGCCTCCCGCAGCTCCGCGACCTTCCGCCCCGGCACCCCGCACGGCCCCGCCGTCACGAAGCGCGCCACCGCCTCCTCGTACGGCGGCTCCTGCTCGGTCCAGCTGGTGAACAGGCCCGCCTCCCGCACATGCTTCAGCAGCGCCGCCTGCACCCGCTCCTCCTCGGCCGGGCCCAGCCCGAACACCGTCTGCCAGGCCGCCCACGCCGTCTGCCCGTCGGGCACGGCCTGCCCGGCGCGGGACACCTCCGTGAGGACGTCCGCCCAGCGCTCCGGGCACTCGGTGAGCACGTGCAGCGCCGCCCGCACGTCCGCGCTGCGCTTGGCGTCGTGCGTGGACAGCACCGTCCCCGTGGCCGGCCAGTCGCGCTGCACGCGCGCGCAGTACGCGTGGAAGCGGTCCGGGGCCACCGCAGGGCCGCCCGGCTCGCCGCCCACCTCCGTCGCCGACAGCAGCGGCACGTAGCGGTAGAACGCCGTGTCCTCCACGGACTTGGCCCGCAGCGCCGACGCCGTCTGCGCGAACCGCGTACGGAACTCCACGTGCGCGGGCCCGTCCCCGTACCGCCCCAGCAGCAGGTCCCGCACGACGTCCACCGCGCCCGCCTCCTCCGGGACGGCGAACGCGCGCCGGGCCTCGGCCGCGGCCTCCTCGGTCACCACCGTGGCCGCGTCCTCGGGGGAGTAGGGCCGGTACACCTCCAGCCGCACCAGCAGCTCCGTCAGCGCGGTGCGCAGCGCCCACGGCGCGCGGTCCCGCAGCGCGGTCTCGGGGGCGGTCGCGCACAGCCGGCTCGCCACCCGGGTGAGCCGCTCGGTCTCGGCGGCCAGCTCGTGCGTGAGCACCTTGTACGCGGCCCGCCGCACGGTGGCGTCCCAGTCGCCGCCCCGGTCCGTCTGAGGGGCCGCGTACGCCCGGTAGCGGCCCTGCAGCTCCCCGAACCCGTCCGGGTCCATGAACAGCCCGTCGACGTGGCGCAGGGCGTCGTAACCGGTGGTGCCGGCGACCGGCCAGGAGGCGGGCAGCCCCTCGCCGTCGGCGAGGATCTTCTCCACCACCGTCCAGCGGCCGCCCGTCGCCTCGTGCAGCCGCCGCAGATAGCCGCCGGGGTCGGCGAGCCCGTCCGGGTGGTCGACGCGCAGCCCGTCGACCACGCCCTCGTGCAGCAGCTCCAGGATCTTCGCGTGCGTCGCCTCGAACACCTCGGGGTCCTCCACCCGCACCCCGATCAGCTCGGAGATGCTGAAGAACCGCCGGTAGTTCAGCTCGGTGCGGGCCAGCCGCCACCACACCGGCCGGTACCACTGGGCGTCCAGCAGCTGCGGCAGCGGCAGGGAGGCCGTGCCCTCGCGCAGCGGGAAGACGTGGTCGTAGTAGCGCAGCACGTCCCCGTCGGTCTTCAGCCGGTCCGCCTCCTCGCCGAGCGGCCCGCCGAGCACCGGCAGCAGCACCTGCCCGCCCTGCGCCTCCCAGTCGATGTCGAACCAGCGGGCACGGCGCGAGGACGGGCCGTCGCGCAGCACCTCCCACAGCGCCGGGTTGTGGCGCGGGGACATCGCCATGTGGTTCGGGACGATGTCCACCACCAGCCCGAGCCCGTGCCGCCGCGCGGTGCGGGACAGCTCCCGCAGCCCCTCCTCGCCGCCCAGCTCCTCCCGTACGCGCGCGGGGTCCACCACGTCGTAGCCGTGCGGGGAGCCGGGCACCGCCTCCAGGACCGGCGACAGATGCAGATGGGACACGCCGAGCGAGGCCAGGTACGGCACGGCCTCGGCCGCCGCCGCGAACGGGAAGCCGGGCTGGAGCTGGAGCCGGTAGGTCGCCGTGGGCACCGCCGGGTCAGGACGCTCAGGGGTGGTCATGGGACGTACGTACCCGCGTGGCCGCGTCTCGTGCCCTCGCTGCTCCGTTCGGGGGTTGCTTTCCGGCCCCTCCGGCGTTCGAGGAGCGGGGGTCCGGGGGGGGGGCAGCGCCCCCCGGGAGGCGCGGTCACGCCGGCCGTTGCAGCACCGTCATGCTCCGGTCGGCCAGCGTCAGCCGGGTGCCCGCCGACACCTTCGGACCCGTACCCGGGGGGACGCCGTCCGCGCGGGCGGTGTCGACCACCACCTGCCACTGCGCGCCGTGGTCCACGGGCACCACGAAGTCCAGCGGCTTGGGGGAGGCGTTGAACATCAGCAGGAACGAGTCGTCGGTGATCCGCTCCCCGCGCTGTCCGGGCTCGGAGATGGCGTTGCCGTTGAGGAACACGGTCAGCGCCGACGCCCGCGCCGACTCCCAGTCCCGCTGGGTCATCTCCGCGCCCTCGGGGGTGAACCAGGCGATGTCGGAGAGGTCGTCGTGGGTGCCCTCCACGGGGCGGCCGTGGAAGAAGCGGCGGCGGCGGAAGACGGGGTGGTCCTTGCGCAGCCACACCATCGCGCGCGTGAACTCCAGCAGCTGCCGCCGGACGTCTTCCCCGGCCCCCTCGCCCGCACCCTCCTCCCCGTCGGGCCAGTCCACCCAGGCCAGCTCGTCGTCCTGGCAGTAGGCGTTGTTGTTGCCGCGCTGGGTGCGGGCCAGCTCGTCGCCGTGGCTGATCATCGGCACGCCCTGGGAGAGCATCAGCGTGGCGATGAAGTTCCGCATCTGCCGGGCCCGCAGCCGCAGCACGTCCGGGTCGTCGGTGTCGCCCTCGGCCCCGCAGTTCCAGGACCGGTTGTGGCTCTCGCCGTCCCGGTTGTCCTCCCCGTTGGCCTCGTTGTGCTTCTCGTTGTACGACACCAGGTCGTGCAGGGTGAAGCCGTCGTGGCAGGTGACGAAGTTGATCGAGGCGAGCGGGCGCCGCCCGTCGTCCTGGTAGAGGTCGGAGGAGCCGGTCAGCCGGGACGCGAACTCCGCGAGCGTGCGCGGCTCGCCCCGCCACAGGTCCCGCACGGTGTCCCGGTACTTGCCGTTCCACTCGGTCCACAGCGGCGGGAAGTTGCCCACCTGGTAGCCGCCCTCGCCGACGTCCCAGGGCTCCGCGATCAGCTTCACCTGCGAGACCACCGGGTCCTGCTGCACCAGGTCGAAGAACGACGACAGCCGGTCCACCTCGTGGAACTGCCGGGCCAGGGTGGCCGCCAGGTCGAAACGGAACCCGTCGACATGCATCTCGGTGACCCAGTACCGCAGCGAGTCCATGATCATCTGGAGCACGTGCGGGGACCGCATCAGCAGCGAGTTCCCGGTGCCCGTCGTGTCCATGTAGTACCGGGGGTCCTCGGTCAGCCGGTAGTAGGAGGGGTTGTCCAGGCCCTTGAAGGACAGCGTGGGACCCAGGTGATTGCCCTCGGCGGTGTGGTTGTAGACCACGTCGAGGATCACCTCGATCCCGGCCTCGTGCAGCGCCTTGACCGCCGACTTGAACTCCAGCACCTGCTGGCCCCGGTCGCCCCAGGACGCGTAGGCGTTGTGCGGGGCGAAGAAGCCGATGGTGTTGTAGCCCCAGTAGTTGTTCAGCCCCATGTCGACCAGCCGGTGGTCGTTCACGAACTGGTGCACCGGCATCAGCTCCAGCGCGGTGACGCCCAGTGCGGTCAGGTGCTCGATGATCGCCGGGTGCGCCAGGCCCGCGTAGGTGCCGCGCAGCTCCTCGGGCAGCCCCGGGTGACGCATGGTGAGGCCCTTGACGTGGGCCTCGTAGATCACCGTGTGGTGGTACTCCGTCCGGGGGCTGCGGTCGTCCCCCCAGTCGAAGTACGGGTTGACCACGACCGACGTCATCGTGTGCGGCGCCGAGTCCAGGTCGTTGCGCCGTCCGGGGTCGTCGAAGTGGTAGCCGTAGACCTCCTCGCCCCACTGGACCGAGCCGCTGATCGCACGCGCGTACGGATCGAGCAGCAGTTTCGCGGAGTTGCAGAGCAGCCCCCGCTCGGGGGCGTACGGCCCGTGCACACGGAAGCCGTACCGCTGCCCGGGCATCACCCCGGGCAGGTACGCGTGCCGCACGAACGCGTCGCTCTCCCGCAGTTCGACCGCGGTTTCGGAGCCGTCGTCGTGCAGCAGACACAGCTCTACTCGGTCCGCGGCCTCCGTGAAGACCGCGAAATTCGTTCCGGCGCCGTCGTACGTGGCACCGAGCGGATACGCCTCGCCAGGCCAGACCTGCATGGACACGACTCTTTCAGGTGTACGGCGCCGGTGGGGACGCCTGGGCTCCGAGTGTCCCCGTGTCTCCCCGAACGGGCGGGATCGAGGGCGGGTCCACCTTCCTACCCATGCCCCGGCCGCCGCGGACCGCACCTCCTGTGATTCCCGCTATGAACATGCTCACTCGCCGGCCCGCGCGGAACGGAACGGTCGCTTGGACGGGGGAAGTTGGGAAACGACCCTGTCCATCGGGCTGCATCGCGCACCGCATGCGGAGTACTCTCCTTGATCGTTGGACGGGGAGTGCTCGGGGGACTGGAAGGCGGTGCGCGGGTGGGCTCGGGAGGGCTGGAACTGCCCCCTGGTGACGAGGGTCACGAGGGGAGCGGCTCCACGGACGTCCCGCCCGGTGCGGTGTCCCTGGCACGGCCGATGGACGCGGGTTCGATCGGACCGGAGCTGGACTGGGGCGCGGACGCGTGGCGCGAGGTGCGCACGCGCGCGCAGCGGGCCGGCCGGGCCTACATCTGGCTGAACCTGGTCGAGCAGCGGCTGCGCGCGGTCGTCGCCGCCGTGCTGCGGCCGGTCTACGAGCCCGTGCACGGCGACGACTGGGTGGTCGCCGCCGCGGGACCCGCCGGACAGGAGTGGGTGCAGCGGGCGGTCGCCGTGCGCGAGGTCAGCCGCCGCAAGGGCTATCTGCTCGATCCGGCCGACGACAACGTGCTGTCGTTCCTCACCCTGCCGCAGCTGCGCGAGCTGATGGTGCAGCACTGGCCCTGCTTCGAGCCGTACTTCGACGACCGCCGGGACGTCGAGCTGGCACTGGACGAGCTGGAGGTCACCCGGAACGTGGTCTCCCGCAACCGGGCGCTGTCCGAGGCGGTGCTGAACCAGGCCGAGCGGGCCTCCGCGCGGCTCCTCGAGATGCTCGGCGCGGGCGGCGACGTGCCCTCGGCGCGCCGGCTGCCGGTGGACGCGGTCGAGGACCTGGTCGGCGACCGGTACGCGGACGTGGTCGCCGTGCATCCGGACCGGGTGCGGCTGCTGCGCCAGTTCCCGGCCGAGGACATGTTCGGCGGGGCCCGGCGGCTCGACGCCATCGGCATCGGTCTGAACCTGCTCGTGCAGAACTTCTCGGGGCGCCGCCTGGTGCGGCTCGCCGAGTCCGGCTGCCGGGTGCGGCTGCTGTTCCTCAACCCGGCCTCCAGCGCGGTCAAGCGGCGCGAGCGCGAACTGGGCATCAAACGGGGCGAGCTGGGCCGGTCCGTGGAGATGAACATCCTCCACATGCGCCGCGTGCGGTCCCGGCTGCGTGACCCGGGCGCCTTCGAGATCCAGGTCTACGACGAGACGCCGCGCTGCACGGCCTACCTGGTCGACGGCGACGGCTCGGACGGCATCGCCGTGGTGCAGAACCATCTGCGCCGCACCCGCGGCATGGAGGCGCCGGTGCTGGTCCTGCGCAACGGGGCGAAGGTGGTCAAGCCGGGCGAGACGGAGGAGGGCGGTCTCTTCCCCACCTACCGCGAGGAGTTCGAGCAGATGTGGGCGGATTCACGGCCGGTGTCCTGAACCTCCAGGTCCGCGTGTGTTCCGGGGCCGCCCGGTCCGCCCGGCAAACGGAATGCGATCCTCTGGTTGTCAGTGGCGCGTGCGAGGGTGAAAGCCACTGGGGGAACGCACCGCACAGAAGGGGGGCAGCCCATGGGCTGGCACCGGGAGCTGCTGATCGGCTTCGACCTGGAGACGACGGGGACGGACCCGCGCGAGGCGCGGATCGTCACAGGAGCCGTGATCGAGCTCCGGGCGGGGGGGACGCTGGGGCGCCGGGAGTGGCTGGCCGACCCGGGCGTGCCGATCCCCGCCGACGCGGTGGCGGTCCACGGCATCAGCAACGAGCGCGCGGCCGCCGAGGGCCGCCCCGCCGACCAGGTGGCCGACGCCATCGCCGGTGTTCTCGCCGCCTACTGGAAGACCGGCGTCCCGGTCGTCGCCTACAACGCCTCGTTCGACCTGAGCCTGCTCTCCGCCGAGCTGCGGCGGTACGGACTGCCGTCCCTGCGCGACCGCCTCGGCGCCGACCCGGCCCCGGTCATCGACCCGTACACCATCGACCGCGCCGTCGACCGCTACCGCCGTGGCAAGCGCACCCTGGAGGCGGTCTGCGCGGAGTACGGGGTCCCCCTCGACGCGGCGCACGACGCGACGGCCGACGCCCTCGCCGCCGCGCGCCTGGCCTGCGCGATAGCCGACCGCCACCCGAAGGTCGCGGCCCTCGGCCCGGCGGAGCTGCACCGCCGTCAGATCGAGTGGTACGCGGCCTGGGCGGCGGACTTCCAGGACTTCCTGCGCCGCAAGGGCGACCCGGCCGCCGTGGTCGACAGCACCTGGCCGCTGCGCGAACCGGCGGAGCAGCCCCTGCGGCCCGCCCTCTGACGCGCCCCGCTCAGAACGGGTACCAGCGCACGGTCTCGTCCCCGTCCCGCAGCGACGCCACCCGGCGGCGGAACTCGGCCAGGGCCTTGGGGTTGCCCGGGGCGTGCTGGGCGACCCAGGCACAGCTGGCGGTCTCCCGCGCCCCGCGCAGCACGGAGCACCCCTCCCACTCGCGCACGTCCCAGCCGTAGGTCTCGGTGAAGGAGTCGTAGGCCTCGTCCGGCAGCCCGTAGCGGTCGTGGGAGAGGGCCATCACCACCAGGTCGTGCTCGCGCAGGTCCGACGAGAAGGTCTCCAGGTCGATCAGCACGGGACCGTCCGGGCCGACGTGCACGTTGCGCGGCAGCGCGTCGCCGTGGATCGGCCCGCGCGGCAGCCGGGGCGTCAGCGCGGCGGCCGCCGCCGCGAACCCGTCGCGCCGCTCGCGCAGATACGCCGCGTCCGCCGGGTCGATCGCGTCGCCCGCGAGCCGCAGCCAGCGCTCGACGCCGTCCAGCAGCGCGCGGGGCGGCAGGGTGAAGGGGGGAGGGGGCAGCGCGTGCACCTGCCGCAGCAGCGCGGCGAGGTCCTTCGGCTCGGTGGGCCGCACCGGGTCGGGCAGCCGGTGCCACACGGTCACCGGGTGCCCCTCCACCAGCAGCGCCTCGGACACGGCAGGCCGCACGGCGGGCACGCCCCGCTCGGCCAGCCATCCGGCGACGGCCAGCTCGCGGCGGGCCCGCTCCCTCAACTCCGCGTCCCGGCCCACCTTGACCACCAGGTCCCCGGCGGCGAACACCGCGTTCTCCCCGAGCGCCAGCAGCCGTACGTCCCCGGCGTCCTGGGGCAGCACCCCCGCGGCCTCCAGAACCTCCCGCGCCCGCGCCTCGTCCATCGCTTCCGCCTCCGTGTCCGTACCGGGCCCGCCGGCCCCGCCGGGCGCCTCCGTCCGGCCGTTCGCCGGTCAGTCTCGCATTCGCACAGGTCGGGTGGTGTGCGCGGGCCCTTGACGTGCGGTGTCGTGTTCACGACCATGACCGGGGCCACACCCCTCACCGTGCGAAGGGGCTGATGCCGTGACGTCGGTCACCGAGGCGAGGAGATCCGAGCCCCGCGCGCCCGGCCCGAGCCGCCCGGGACGGCGTGCCGTCGATCACGGCCCGTGGTTCCTGGTGCTGCCCGCGCTGATCCCGATCCTGGTGCTCAGCGTCGGCCCGCTGCTCTACGGCATCCTGCTGTCCTTCACCGACGCCCAGTCCGGCCGTACCGAGCCGACCCGCTGGATCGGCGCGCTGAACTTCCAGGACCTGCTGCGGGACACCCTGTTCTGGGAGTCGTTCCGCATCGGGCTGGTGTGGGCGGTCGGCGTGACGGTCCCGCAGTTCCTGCTGGCGCTCGGCCTGGCCCTGCTGCTCGACCAGGACCTGCGGCTGCGCTGGGCGGCCCGCGCCCTGGCGATCGTGCCCTGGGCGATGCCCGAGGTGGTCGTCGGCATCATGTGGCGCATCACCTACAACCCGGACGCCGGCATCCTCAACGAGACGCTGCGCGACCTCGGGTTCGGCGGCGACCGAGACTGGCTGAGCGGCCTCGCCACCGCTCTGCCCGCGGTGATCGTCGTCGGCGTGTGGGCGGGCATGCCGCAGACCACGGTGGCGCTGCTCGCCGGACTCCAGAACACCCCACGCGAACTGCACGAGGCCGCGGCCGTGGACGGCGCGGGAGCCTGGCGCCGCTTCCGCACGGTCACCTGGCCCGCGCTGCGGCCCGTGGCCCTCGCCATCACGGCGCTCAACCTGATCTGGAACGTCAACTCCTTCGCCCTGGTCTATGTGCTCACCAACGGCGGCCCCGGCGGACGCACCCGGCTGCCCATGCTGTTCGCCTACGAAGAGGCCTTCCGGTACGGGCAGTTCGGCTACGCGGCCGCCATGGGCTGTGTGATGGTCGCCGTGATCTCGGTGCTGCTCGCCGTGTTCCTCGTGGGCCGGCTGAGGGGAGGCGACGAGCGTTGAGGACCCGTCCCGCCGCCCGCGCCGGCCAGTACGCCGCCCTGCTCGCGTACCTCGTCTTCCTGGCCTTCCCGTTCGTCTGGCTGGTGTCCACCGCGTTCAAGCCGGCCACCGAGCTCGCCGGGCTGCACCCCACCTGGATCCCGCGGGACCCCACCCTGGCCAACTTCCGTCAGGCCTTCGACGAGCAGCCGCTGCTGCGCGCCGCCCTCAACTCCCTGCTCACCGCGTCCGCCGCGGCCCTCGTCGCGGTCGCCGTGGCCACCCCGACGGCGTACGTCATGGCCCGCCACCGCGGCGCCCTGGCGCGGGCGGCGACCGGCTGGGTGGTGGTCAGCCAGGCGTTCCCGTTCGTGCTGCTGATCATCCCGCTGTTCCTGGTGCTGAAGAACCTGCGGCTCATCGACTCGCTGCCCGGCCTGGTGCTGGTCTACGTCGTCTGGTCGCTGCCCTTCGCCCTGTGGATGCTCACCGGGTACGTCCGTGCCGTGCCGGCCGAGCTGGAGGAGGCGGCGGCCGTGGACGGCGCGCGGGGCGGCTGCGCACCCTGGTGTCGGTGACCGCGCCGCTGCTCGCGCCGGGCATCGCGGCGACCGCGCTGTTCGCCTTCGTCACCGCGTGGAACGAGTTCTTCTTCGCCCTCGTGCTGCTGAAGACGCCGGAACAGCAGACGCTGCCGGTGCTCCTCACCCGCTTCATCGGCGCCGAGGGGGTCGCCGACCTCGGCCCGCTGGCCGCCGCCGCGTTCCTCGCGACGCTTCCCTCCCTGCTGGTGTTCGCGCTCATCCAGCGCCGCATCACCGGCTCCCTCCTCGCCGGGGCGGTGAAGGGCTGATGACCCGCATGAGCCGCACGACCCGCATGACCCGCACCAGGATGCTCGTCGGGATCCTCGCGTCGGCCCTGCTCCTCGCGGGCTGCTCCTCAGGACCCACCCGTGACGACGGCCGGGTCACCCTGCGCTTCCAGTCCCTGGCCTGGCAGCAGGAGTCGGTCGAGGCCACCAAGGAACTGGTCGACGAGTGGAACGCCCTCCACCCGGACGTCCGCGTGGAGTACGTCCAGGGCAGCTGGGACAGCGTCCACGACCAGCTCCTCACCTCCTTCGAGGGCGGCGAGGCGCCCGACATCGTCCACGACGCCTCCGACGACCTCGCCGACTTCGCGTACGGAGGCCACCTCGCCGACCTCACGGAGCTGCTGCCCGAGCGGCTCACCTCCGACATCCCGGCGCTCGCCTGGCAGTCCGTCACCTTCGACGACGGCGTCTACGGCGTGCCCTTCCTCCAGGAGCCGCGCGTCCTCATCGCCGACGCCGCCCGCCTGAGGGAGTCGGGCGTCCGCGTCCCGACGCCCGAACACCCCTGGAGCTGGGACGAGTTCCGCGAGGTGACGAAGGAGCTGTCCGGCGACGGCCGCTACGGGGTGGCCTGGCCGCTCAAGGAGCCGGTGTCCGCGACCCTCAACCTGTCCCTCTCCGCGGGCGGCCGGCTCTTCCACCGCGACGCCGGCGGGAAGGTCACCGTGCGGTTCGAGGAGGGCGACGAGGTCGTCCCGCGCACCATCCACGAGCAGGTGAACACCGACCGCAGCGCCTCGCCGACCACCCTCGGCAGCGGCGGCTCCGACACCCTGCCCGGCCTCTTCGCGGGCACGTACGCGATGGTGCCGCTCGGCTTCTCGTACCGCCAGCAGATCGTCCAGCAGGCGCCGGAGGGCTTCGAGTGGCAGGTGCTGCCCGCACCGGCCGGGGCCGGCGGACTCGCCCAGGGCGTCAGCCCGCAGACGCTGTCCGTCGCCGAGGACTGCCCGCACAAGAAGGAGGCCGTGGCCTTCCTCGACTTCCTGCTCCAGCCGCGGAACATGGTGCGCCTGGCGCTCGGCGACTGGATGCTGCCCACCGGCCGCCAGGCCCTCGCCGACCCGGCCCTGCGCACCCCCGAACACGGGTGGGCCACCGGCACGGCGCTGGCCGCCCGTCTGCGCCCGGCGCCCGCGCAGTCCGTACGGGGCTACCCGGAGTGGAAGGACAAGGTCGCCACCCCGGCGCTCCAGGAGTACTACAGCGGCGCGATCGGCCTCGACGAGCTGCGGAAGAGGCTGGAGAAGGACGGCAACCTGGTCCTCGCCCGGTACCAGCGGTGAGCAGTGCGCGCGTTATCGAGTTGTACGAGACGTCTCGTCTCGCTTAAGGTCGTCGCATGACCGCTCCCGCGCACATCGCCATGTTCTCCATCGCCGCCCACGGGCACGTGAACCCCAGCCTCGAGGTGATCCGCGAGCTGGTGGCGCGCGGGCACCGGGTGACGTACGCGATCCCGCCCCTGTTCGCCGACAAGGTCGCCGAGACCGGCGCCGAGCCCAAGCTGTGGAACTCCACCCTGCCCGGCCCCGACGACGACCCCGAGGCCTGGGGCACCACCCTCCTCGACAACGTCGAGCCCTTCCTCGCGGACGCCGTGCAGGCGCTCCCGCAGCTCCTCGAGGCGTACGAGGGCGACACCCCCGACCTCGTGCTGCACGACATCACCGCCTACCCGGCCCGCGTGCTGGCCCACCGCTGGGGCGTGCCCGCCGTCTCCCTCTCGCCGAACCTCGTCGCCTGGGAGGGCTACGAGAAGGAGATCGCCGAGCCGATGTGGGAGGAGCCCAAGAAGACCGCACGCGGCAAGGCGTACTACGCCCGCTTCCAGGCCTGGCTGGAGGAGAACGGGATCTCCCTGCACCCCGACGACTTCGCCGGCCGTCCGGACCGCTCCCTCGTGCTCATCCCGAAGGCGCTCCAGCCGAACGCCGACCGGGTCGACGAGCGCGTGTACTCCTTCGTGGGCGCCTGTCAGGGTGACCGCGGCGCCGAGGGGGACTGGCAGCGGCCGGCCGGGGCGGAGAAGGTCGTCCTGGTGTCGCTCGGCTCCTCCTTCACCAAGCAGCCGGCCTTCTACCGGGCGTGCGTCGAGGCGTTCGCCGGGCTGCCCGGCTGGCATCTGGTGCTGCAGATCGGCAAGCACGTCGACCCCGCCGAGCTCGGCGGGGTCGACGACGTTCCGTCCAACGTCGAGGTGCGGTCCTGGGTGCCGCAGCTCGCGGTCCTCAAGCAGGCCGACCTGTTCGTCACCCACGCGGGTGCGGGCGGCAGCCAGGAGGGACTGGCCACCGCCACCCCGATGATCGCCGTGCCGCAGGCCGTGGACCAGTTCGGCAACGCGGACATGCTCCAGGCGCTCGGGGTGGCCCGGCACCTGCCCGCCCAGGAGGCGACGGCCGACGCGCTGCGCACCGCGGCCCTCGCCCTGGTCGACGACCCGGAGGTCGCCCGCCGCCTCAAGGCCGTCCAGGCGGACATGGCCGAGGAGGGCGGCACCCGCAGGGCCGCCGACTTGATCGAGGCGGAACTCCCCGCCCACGGCTGAGGCACACGCCCGCCGTTCCCGGGCCCGACGGCACGGGAAGGGCCCGGCGGTGGCAGCCGCCGGGCCCTGGGCCGTGCCGTCCGTGCCGGTCAGACCGGTACCTTCTCGCCCTCGTCGTCCCGCGCCTTCGGCGTGACGGCCGCGGGCGCCTCGTCGTGCGTCAGGTCGGGCAGCCGGTGCAGCCACTTCGGGAAGTACCAGTTGCGCTCGCCCAGCAGCGCCATCACCGCCGGCAGCAGCACGCCCCGGATGACCGTGGCGTCGATCAGCACCGCCGCCGCCAGGCCCACGCCCATCTGCTTCATGGACTGCATGGACAGCGTCCCGAAGATCGCGAACACGGCGACCATGATGACCGCGGCGCTGGTGACCACGCCGGCCGTGGTGACCACCCCGTGCCGGATCGCGTCCCGCGTCTGGAGCCCGCGCGCCCGCGCCTCACGGATCCGGGACACCACGAACACGTGGTAGTCCATCGACAGGCCGAACAGGATCACGAAGAGGAACAGCGGCAGCCAGGTGATGATGGCGCCCACGCCCTCCGCGCCCACCAGGGACGCGCCCCAGCCGTGCTGGAAGACCGCCACGAGGATGCCGTACGCGGCGCCCACCGACAGCAGGTTCAGCACGATCGAGGTGACCGCGACCGTCAGTGAGCGGAACGACAGCAGCATCAGCAGGAAGGCGAACACCACCACGAACGCGAACACCGGGACCACCGAGCCGACCAGCTGGTCGTTGAAGTCCTTGTTGCCCGCCACCTGACCGGTGATCGGCGCCTCGACCCCGTCGACCTCGCCGAGCGTCGCGGGCCGCACCTCGTCGCGCAGCTTCTCCAGGCTGGCGCCCGCCGCGTCCTGGTCGGAGCCGCCCACCAGCGGCACGTAGACGAACGCCAGGTTCTGCTGGTCGTGCAGCTTGATCTCGACCGGGCCGCGCGAGGCGCCCGAACTGACCGCCTGCTCACGGAAGTCGGCCAGCGCCGCCTTCACCTCCGGCGCGTTGATGTCGTCCGCCTTGACGACCACCTCGGCCGGCTCCGAACCGCCCGGGAACGCCTCGTTGACCCGGTTGTACGTCTGCACGATCGGCAGAGAGTCGCCGAACTCCTGGTCCAGCGTGAGGTTCTCGGTCTTCATGCCGAGCGCGGGCGCGGCCACCGCGAGCAGCGCACCGGTCGCCACCGCCACCGACAGCACCGGCCGGGCGAGGACCCTCTTCAGCACCGCCGACCAGAACCGGCTGTCGTTGCCGCCGCTCGTCCGCCGGCGCAGGAACGGCACCTTGCCCTTCTCGACCCGCTCGCCCAGCAGCGACAGCAGCGCGGGCAGCACGGTCACGGAGCCGACCATGGCGACGGCCACCACCATCAGCGAGGCCAGGCCCATCGCCTCGAACTCGGCGATCCCGGTGAACAGCATGCCCGCCATCGCCACGCACACCGTGACACCGGAGACGACGATCGCCCGGCCGCTGGTCGCGGCGGCGATCCGCAGCGCGGTCCGCGCGTCCCGGCCCGCCTCCCGCTCCTCGCGCTCACGGCGCAGGTAGAAGAGGCAGTAGTCGACGCCGACGGCCAGACCCACCAGCAGCATCACCGAGTTGGCGGTGTCGCTCATCGGCTGGAGGTGGCTGACGAGCCCCATCAGGCCCATCGTCGCCATGATCGCGGTGATCGCCAGGGCGACCGGCAGCAGCGCCGCCACCAGCGCGCCGAACGCGATCAGCAGAATGCCGAGGGCGACCGGCACCGCCGAGTACTCGGCCTTCTTGAAGTCGTCGCCGAACGCGTCGTCGAACGTCTTCATCATGCTGGCGCCGCCGATCTCTTCGATCCGCAGCGACCCGTGCTCCTTCTGGACGTCCGCCACCGCGTCCAGCACCGGCTCGATCCGCTCACCGGCCGTCTGCGGGTCGCCCCGCACATCGAACTGGACCAGCGCGCTGCGCCCGTCCTTCGACACCGTGCCGCTGTCGTACGGCGAGGTGACGTCCGTGACCTCGCCGGTCCGCTCCACGGCCGTCATCACCGCGGCGACCGCGGAGCGGAACTCCGCGTCGGCGGAGGTGAGCCCGGCGTCCTTCGCCTGGACGAGCACGGTCTCGGAAGCCGGCTCCTCGATCCCGGCCTCCTCGATGATGCGGGCCGCGGTGCCGGTCTCCCCCTTGAGCTGTTCACTGTCCTCGACGTCGACCCGGCCCGCGGCCGAGCCGAGCCCCATCGCCAGCACCACGAACAGCACCCAGATGCCGACGGCCGCCCAGCGGTGCCGGGCGCTCCAGCCGCCGGCGCGGGCGGCGAGCCCCCGTACCCGCGTGTCTCCGTTCCCCATGACGGGTCCGCTCCCTCGTCCGCGGCGGCGACCCCCTGCCGCCACCTGACGTTTCGACGGTAGGGGCGGTGTGAGCGCGTCTCGTCGTGCTGCCCGGTGAAGCTGCCGGGCCCGTGGTCATCCCTGTGGTGCGCCCCTTCTCCGCACAGGGGAGGACCGTGGCCCCCTACACATGTCCGGGACACCGGCACGGTGGATCAGGGTCGGGGGGCGGGGGACGGAAACCGGGCACAGCCATTCCGCAACCTTGTTGAACAAGTCACAGCTGTGTGTTCAGGTTGCTCCGGGCCCCGCCCGTCGGTCAGAGTTGCGAGGCCCGCCGCGCGCGGGCGCCCCGGCCGTCGTGCCCGCCCCCACGGGGCACGACGGCCGCACTACAGTCGGGGCCATGGCGACGAGATACGCGGCGCTGCTGCGCGGCATCAACGTGGGCGGCGGCAAGAAGGTTCCGATGGCCGAGCTGCGGGGCCTGCTCGAGAGCCTCGGCCTCCGGGACGTCCGCACGTATCTGCAGAGCGGCCAGGCCGCGTTCACCGCGGGACACGGCGGCGAGGAGTCGCTGGCCGTCGACCTGTCCGGGGCGCTCGCCGGCCGCTTCGGCCTCGACGTGGACGTGATCGTCCGCGACCACGCCTATCTGAGGGGCGTGGTCGAGGCCTGCCCCTTCCCGGCCGGCGATCTGGAGCCGAAGCAGCTCCACGTCACCTACTACTCCGCACCCGTCACCGAGGACCGGTTCGCGGAGATCGACCGCGAGACCTACCTCCCCGAGGATTTCCGCCTCGGCGACCGCGCCCTCTACCTGTACGTCCCCGACGGCCTCGGCCGCTCCAAGCTCGCCGAGCATCTGTCGAAGCCCCGCCTGGCCCGAGGCGTCGTCGCCACCAGCCGCAACTGGAACACGGTGCGCAAGCTGGTGGAGATGACCGCGGACTGAGCCCCGGCTCAGGCGCCCAGCGCCGTCAGCAGCGGCGTCCGGGCCGCGTCGTAGCGCTCCAGGAGGACCTGGGCGACCTCCGGGGACGGGCCCAGCACGTCCGCCAGGACGTCCGCCCCGGCCGCGCCCCGGGCGATCCGGTCGGGCAGCCGGCCCGGCGCCAGGACGTACGGGGCGACGGCGACGCGGGCGCAGCCGAGCTCCCGCAGCTCCCGCACCGCGTCCTCGGTGCGGGGAAGGGATGCGGAGGCGAACGCAGGCCGCACGGCGCACCAACCGGTGTGCCGCCACTCCCGCGCGACGTCTGCGATCACTGCGATCGCCTCCGGGTCGGAGGACCCCGCCGAGGCCAGCACGACCCCGGTCGAGGACCGGTCGGCGGGCGTCAGGCCCGCCTCGTGGAGCCGGCGCTCCAGGGCCGCCAGCAGCAGCGGGGACGGGCCCAGCACGTCCGCCTGGCGGATCCGCAGCCGCGGCGGCGCCTCGGCCAGCACCGCGGGGATGTCCGCCTTGGCGTGGAAGGCCCGGGTGAGCAGGAGCGGCAGCGCGACCACGTCGCGCACCCCCTCCGCGTCCAGGGACCGCAGTACCGCGCCGACGGACGGCACGTTGAAGTCCAGGAACCCGGTCTCCACCCGCAGTCCGGGGCGCTGGGCGCGCACCCGGCGCACCAGGTCGTGGACGGTCGCGGCGTGCCGCGGATCGCGGCTGCCGTGGGCGACGACGAGCAGGACGGGACGACGCATCACACGCACCTCAGCTCTTCACCAGGAGTCCGCGGGTGCGCAGGACCCGGCGTTCGAGCGGGCTGAAGATCAGCAGGTCGACGGCGATGCCGACGGTGAGGATGAGCAGGATCGCCTCGAAGACCATCGCCATGTCGCTGGCGTTGCGGCCGTTCTCCAGGAGCTGTCCGAGGCCGACGCCGAGGTCGGGGAAGGAGGCGATGATCTCGGCGGCCATCAAGGAGCGCCAGGAGAAGGCCCAGCCCTGCTTGAGGCCGGCGACGTAGCCGGGGAGGGCGGCGGGCAGGGTGATGTGCCAGGTGGCCTTGAGGCCGGTGGCGCCGAGGGTGCGTCCGGCGCGCTGGAACAGCGGCGGAACCTGGTCGACGCCGGAGAGCAGTCCGTTGGCGATGGAGGGCACGGCGCCCAGGAGGATGACCGCGTACATCATCTGGTTGTTCAGGCCGAGCCAGATGACGGCGGGCGGGACCCAGGCGACCGAGGGCAGGGACTGCAGGCCCGACAGGATGGGGCCGATCGCCGCCCGGATCAGTTTGACGCGGGCGAGGAGCAGGCCGAGGGGGGTGGCGATGACGAGGGCGAGGCAGAAGCCGAGCAGGCCGCGGGAGACGGAGGTCCAGATGTAGCCGAGGAGTTCCCCCTGGAGCCAGGCCTTCTCCAGCACGTGCCAGACGTCGGCGGGCGCGGGCAGCTTGGTGGGGTCGTCGACGATCCTGAAGGTGATCAGCGACTGCCACACGGTCAGCACGAGCGCGACGGCGACGACCGGCGGGAGGATCTTCTGGGTGAGGGTCTGCCGCAGCGGCGTGCGGGTGGTCTGGACGGTCTCGAGCGCGTCCAGGCCCGCTTCCAGTCCGGCGAGGTCGCCGGCGTCCTTGGAGGTGGTGTCAGTGCTGGCCATGTCGGCGGATCTCCCCACGGAGTTGCTCGGTGATCTCGACGGACAGCTCGGCTACGGCGGTGTCCTCGATGCGGCGCGGGTGCGGGATGTCCACGGTCCACTGCCGGGCGATGCGGCCGGGGCGGGAGGACAGCAGGACGACGCGCTGGGCGAGACGGACGGCCTCGCGGACGTTGTGGGTGACGAAGAGGACGGACAGGCCGGTCTCGCGCCAGATGCGGGTGAGTTCGTCGTGGAGGACGTCGCGGGTGATGGCGTCGAGCGCGGCGAACGGCTCGTCCATCAGCAGCAGCCGGCTCTCCTGGGCGAGGGCGCGCGCGAGGGCGACGCGCTGGCGCATGCCGCCGGACAGCTCGTGGACGCGCTTGCCGTGGGCGCCCTTGAGGCGGACCAGCTCCAGGAGCTGTTCGGCGCGCTCGCGGCGTTCGCTCTTGGGGGTGCCGCGCAGTTTGAGGGCGAGTTCGATGTTCTTGCCGGCGGTGAGCCAGGGGAACAGGGCGTGTTCCTGGAACATCAGGGCGGGCCGGCCGTCGGTGGTGATGGCTCCGGCGGTGGGCCGGTCGAGGCCGGCGACCAGGTTGAGCAGGGTGGACTTGCCGCAGCCGGAGGCGCCGAGGAGGGTGACGAACTCGCCGGGGGCGACGTCGAGGCTGATGTCGTCCAGCACGAGCTGCCGCCCGGCGGGGCCCGCGAAGGACTTCGAGACGTGCTCGACACGGGCCGCGTGCGTGGCCGACTGCGTGCCGTCGGCGGCCTTGGCGAGGGTCGTGGCCATGGTCGTCACCTCCTGGGATGCGTGCGGGTCAGGACCGGACGCCGAGTCCGGCGTCGTCGACGGCGGGCCGGCCGGCCGCCTGGAGGACCTTGCGGAGCAGGGAGAGGTCGTAGATGCCCTTCAGGTCCGGCTGCTCCAGCAGGCCCGCCTCGACGGCGTGACGCGCCTGCGTCCTGAGGGTGGCGGCCAGCGGGTCGTCCAGGAAGGTGATCGACTTCCAGGCCGGGTCGAGCACCTCCGCGGGCAGCGGCTTGCCGGTGTCGGCCGCGAGCCGCGCGTTGGCGGCCTCCTTGGCCTCCTCCGGGTGGGCGTTGATCCACCGGTTGGACGCGACGGACGCCCGCAGCACGGCCTCGACGGCCTTGGGGTGCTTGTCGAGGAACTCCTGGCGGACGACGACGTTGGTGATCACGAACTTGCCGTCCGGCCACAGCGACGCCTCGTCCAGCAGCACCTTGCCGCCCTGCGCGACCAGCCGCGACGCGGTCGGCTCCGGCACCCAGGCCCCGTCGACCGACCCGGACCTGAACGCGTCCGGGGTGACCTTGTTGTCGCTGCGGACGACGGTGACGTCGCCCTTGCCGCTCTGCGGGTCGACCTTCCAGCCCTGCCGGGCGGCCCAGTTGAGGAACGCCACGTCCTGGGTGTTGCCGAGCTGCGGGGTCGCGATCCGCTTCCCCTCGACGTCCTCGAGCGACCTCACCTTGTCCGGGTTCACGACCAGCTTCACCCCGCCGGACGCCGAACCGGCCACGATGCGCAGATTCTTGCCGTCCGCCTTGGCCCAGCCGTTGACCGCGGGGGAGGGGCCGAGGAAACCGATGTCCAGGGAACCGGAGTTGAGCGCCTCGATCGCCGAGGGGCCCGCGTTGAACACCGCGTACTTCGCCTCGGTGCCCCCGAGTTCCTTCTGGAAGAACCCCTTCTGGGCGCCGACCAGGGCGGTGCCGTGGGTGAGGTTGCCGAAGTAGCCGATCCGGACGGCGTCCAGACCGTCGGTCCTGGCGCCCGAGACGACCCGCGCGGGGTCCGTGTCCTTGGCCTGGGACCCGTAACCGCAGGCGGCCAGGGCCGGCAACGGCAGCACGGCCAGCGCCGCGAGGGCGCGGCGCAGGGCGGTCGTGGCAGGCAAGGGAGACGTTCCTCTCGGTGGCGGCCCGGCGGTCACGCGCGGTCGGTGCGCGGCCGGGCCGTCGGCGGGTTCAGAGCTGTACAGGTGCGGGGCGGGGCCGGCGGGCGGTCAGAAGTCCCACCCGTCGTCGTCCGCCTCGTCGTCGACCGGGTCGGGGGAGGCGAAGGACTCGCCGACCATGCCCGCGGTCAGCGTGGTCCCGTCGTTGGGGTCGATCAGGATGAACGACCCGGTGCGGCGGGAGTCGGCGTAGGTGTCGGCGGGCAGCGGTTCGGCGGTGCGGAGGGTGACGCGGCCGATGTCGTTGGCGGAGAGCCGGCCCGGGTGCGGGTGCAGGGACAGATCGTCCAGCGTGAGCCGGGACGGGATGTCCTTGACGATCGCCTTGACCGTGCGGGTGCCGTGCTTGAGCAGCACGCGGTGGCCGACCCTCAGCGGCTCGTCGGCGACGTGGCAGACGGTCGCCTCCAGGTCCTGCGTGGTGGCCGGGGCGTCCTTGGCCGGGACGATCAGGTCGCCGCGGGAGATGTCGATGTCGTCGGCGAGCAGCAGCGTCACCGACTGCGGCGTCCAGGCGACGTCGACGGGCTTGCCGAGCAGGTCGATGCCGGTGATCGTGGTCGAGCGGCCCGAGGGCAGCACGGTGATCTCGTCGCCGACCCGGAAGGTGCCGGCGGCGATCTGCCCGGCGTAGCCGCGGTAGTCGGGGTGCTCGGTGCTCTGCGGCCGGATCACGTACTGCACGGGCAGCCGGGCGTGGCAGCGGGTCAGGTCGTGGCTGACCGGCACGGTCTCCAGGTGCTCCAGCACGGTGGGGCCGCCGTACCAGTCCATGTGCGCGGACGGGTCCACCACGTTGTCGCCGACCAGCGCCGAGATCGGGATGGCGGTCACCTCGGGGACGCCCAGCTCGGTGGCGTAGGCGGTGAACTCCTCGGCGATCGCGGCGAACACCGGCTCCTGGTAGCCGGCCAGGTCCATCTTGTTCACGGCGAGCACCACGTGCGGCACCCGCAGCAGCGCGGCGATCGCCGCGTGCCGGCGGGTCTGCTCGACCACGCCGTTGCGGGCGTCGACCAGGATCACCGTCAGCTCGGCGGTCGAGGCGCCGGTGACCATGTTCCGCGTGTACTGCACATGGCCGGGGGTGTCGGCGAGGATGAACCGCCGCCGGGGCGTGGCGAAGTAACGGTACGCCACGTCGATCGTGATGCCCTGTTCCCGCTCGGCGCGCAGGCCGTCGGTGAGCAGCGCGAGGTCGGGGGCGTCCTGGCCACGGCTGGCGGAGACCCGCTCGACCGCCTCCAGCTGGTCGGCGAGCACCGACTTGGAGTCGTGCAGCAGCCGGCCCACCAGGGTGGACTTGCCGTCGTCGACGGAGCCGGCGGTGGCGAACCGCAGCAGGGTGGTGGCCGAGAGCTCCTCGGTCGTGATCGTGCTCATGCTTAGAAGTACCCCTCGCGCTTGCGGTCTTCCATCGCGGCCTCGGACAGCTTGTCGTCGGCGCGGGTGGCGCCGCGTTCGGTGAGCCGGGAGGCGGCGATCTCCGTGATCACCTTCTCGATGGTGTCGGCGTCGGAGTCGACCGCGCCGGTGCAGGACATGTCGCCGACGGTGCGGTAGCGCACCAGGCGCTTCTCGACCGTCTCGCCGTCCTTGGGGCCGCCCCACTCGCCGGCGGTGAGCCACATGCCGCCGCGCTGGAAGACCTCGCGCTCGTGCGCGTAGTAGATCTCGGGCAGTTCGATGTTCTCGCGGGCGATGTACTGCCACACGTCCAGCTCGGTCCAGTTGGACAGCGGGAACACGCGCACGTGCTCGCCGGGGGCGTGCCGGCCGTTGTACAGGTTCCACAGCTCGGGGCGCTGGCGGCGCGGGTCCCACTGGGAGAACTCGTCGCGCAGCGAGAACACCCGCTCCTTGGCGCGGGCCTTCTCCTCGTCGCGCCGGCCGCCGCCGAACACCGCGTCGAAGCCCTGCTCGCGGATGGTGTCCGTGAGCGGCACCGTCTGCAGCGGGTTGCGGGTGCCGTCCGGGCGCTCCTTGAGGACGCCGCGGTCGAGGTAGTCCTGCACGGAGGCGACGTGCAGCCGCAGCCCGTGCTCGGCGACCGTGCGGTCGCGGTAGTCGAGGACCTCGGGGAAGTTGTGCCCGGTGTCCACGTGGAGCAGCGCGAACGGCACCGGCGCGGGCGCGAACGCCTTCAGCGCCAGGTGCAGCATGACGATGGAGTCCTTGCCGCCGGAGAACAGGATCACCGGCTTCTCGAACTCACCCGCCACCTCGCGGAAGATGTGCACGGCCTCGGACTCGAGGGCGTCCAGGTGGGAGAGGGCGTACGGGCTGTCCGTACCCTCCTCGACGGTGGTGGCGGCGGTCGTCATGCCAGTCCCCTTTCGCTGAGCACGGCGTGAACGGCCGCCGCGGACTCCTGCACGGTCTGGTGCTGCGACTCGATGCGCAGATCGGGCTTCTCGGGCTCCTCGTACGGGTCGTCGACGCCGGTGAGCCCGGACAGCTCGCCCGCGGCCTGCTTGGCGTACAGGCCCTTCACGTCGCGGACGGAGCACACCTCCACCGGCGTCGCCACGTGCACCTCGACGTACGGGGTGCCGTTCGCCTCGTGCCGGGCCCGGACGGCCTCGCGGCTGTCGGCGTAGGGGGCGATCACCGGGACGAGCGCCAGCACGCCGTTGCGGGCGAGCAGTTCGGCGACGAAGCCGATGCGCTGCACGTTGGTGTGCCGGTCCTCGCGGCTGAAGCCGAGGCCCGCCGAGAGGAACTCGCGGATCTCGTCGCCGTCGAGCACCTCGGCCGGCCGGCCCTGTTCGCGCAGCCGGGCGGCGAGTTCGTGCGCGATGGTGGTCTTGCCCGCACTCGGCAGACCCGTGAGCCAGACGGTGGCTCCGGTCGTCACGTGGTTCTCCTGGTTCGTCGAAGGCGCGGTCATGGGGGTCAGCCGTGCAGTCCGCACTCGGTCTTGGCGCGGCCCGCCCAGCGGCCGGCGCGGGCGTCCTCGCCCTCCAGCACGCGGCGGGTGCAGGGGGCGCACCCCACGGAGGCGTAGCCGTCCGTCAGCAGCGGGTTGGTGAGGACGCCGTGTTCGGCGACGTAGGCGTCCACGTCGTCCTGGGTCCACCGGGCGATGGGGGAGATCTTCACCTTCCGGCGCTTCTCGTCCCAGCCGACGACGGGGGTGTCCGCCCGGGTCGGGGACTCGTCGCGGCGCAGGCCGGTCGCCCAGGCCAGATAGTCCTTCAGGCCCTCCTCCAGCGGCCGCACCTTGCGGAGCCTGCAGCACAGGTCGGGGTCGCGGTCGTGGAGCCTCGGCCCGTACTCGGCGTCCTGTTCGGCGACCGTCTGCCGGGGGGTGAGCGTGATGACGTTGACGTCCATCACGGCCTCCACGGCGTCCCGGGTGCCGATGGTCTCGGGGAAGTGGTAGCCGGTGTCGAGGAACACCACGTCCACCCCGGGCAGCGCCCGGGAGGCGAGGTGGGCGACCACCGCGTCCTCCATGGAGGAGGTCACGCAGAAGCGCCTGCCGAAGGTCTCGGCGGCCCAGGTGAGGATCTCCGGCGCGGAGGCGTCCTCCAGGTCCCGGCCCGCCTGCTCGGCCAGTTCCCGCAACTCGACGGTGCCGCGCTCGTCCGGAACGGCCGTCATGCCGGGTCCCCTCCCGTGTCGGATCGGTCCAGACCCCGGGCCAGCAGCCCGAGGAACGTCAGCCGGAAGGCGCGGTTGCAGGCCGCGCACTCCCAGGCGCCGTGCCCTTCCTCACTGGGGCGGAGGTCCTCGTCGCCGCAGTAGGGGCAGTAGAACGGCGCCGCGCGCTCGCTCACGACAGGGCCTCCTCGGAGGCGCGGGTGGCCCAGGACGCGAATCGCTCGCCGTCCTCGCGCTCCTCCTGGAAACGCTTCAGCACCCGCTCCACGTAGTCCGGCAGTTCGTCCGCGGTGACCTTCAGGCCGCGCACCTTGCGGCCGAAGCCGGCCTCCAGGCCGAGCGCGCCGCCGAGGTGCACCTGGTAGCCCTCGACCTGCTCGCCCTTGTCGTTCAGCACGAGCTGGCCCTTGAGACCGATGTCCGCCACCTGGATACGGGCGCAGGCGTTGGGGCAGCCGTTGAGGTTGATGGTGATCGGCTCGTCGAACTCCGGCATGCGCCGCTCCAGTTCGTCGATCAGCGAGGCGCCGCGCGCCTTGGTCTCGACGATGGCGAGCTTGCAGAACTCGATGCCGGTGCAGGCCATGGTGCCGCGCCGGAACGGCGAGGGGCGGGCGCTGAGGTCCAGCGCCTCCAGGGACTCCACCAGGGAGTCGACCTGGGACTCCTCGACGTCGAGAATGATCATCTTCTGTTCGACGGTGGTGCGCACCCGGCCCGAGCCGTGCGCCTCGGCGATGTCCGCGATCTTGGTGAGGGTGGCGCCGTCGACCCGGCCGACGCGCGGCGCGAAGCCGACGTAGTAGCGGCCGTCCTTCTGGCGGTGCACCCCGATGTGGTCGCGCCACCGCGACACCGGCTCGGCGGGCGCCGGACCGTCGGTCAGCCTGCGCTTCAGGTACTCGTCCTCCAGCACCTGACGGAACTTCTCCGCGCCCCAGTCGGCGACCAGGAACTTCAGTCGCGCCCGGTTGCGCAGCCGGCGGTAGCCGTAGTCGCGGAAGATGGACAGGACGCCCTCGTAGACGTCGGGCACGTCCTCGACGGGCACCCAGGCGCCGAGCCGCACGCCCAGCTTGGGGTTGGTGGACAGGCCGCCGCCGACCCACAGGTCGAAACCGGGCCCGTGCTCGGGGTGGCGGACGCCGACGAACGCCACGTCGTTGATCTCGTGCACCACGTCGAGCACCGGCGAGCCGGAGATGGCCGTCTTGAACTTGCGGGGCAGGTTCGAGTACGCCTTGTTGCCCAGGACGCGGCGCTTCATCTCCTCCAGCGCCGGGGTGCCGTCGATGATCTCGTCCTCGGCGATGCCCGCGACGGGAGAGCCGATCATCACGCGGGGCGTGTCGCCGCAGGCGGTGACCGTGGACAGGCCGACGGCCTCCAGGCGGTCCCAGATCTCGGGCACGTCCTCGATGCGGATCCAGTGGTACTGGACGTTCTGACGGTCCGTGATGTCCGCGGTGCCGCGCGCGAACTCCTGCGAGATCTCGCCGACGACGCGCAGCTGCCGCGTGGTCAGCGCGCCGCCGTCGATGCGCACCCGCAGCATGAAGTACGTGTCGTCCAGCTCCTCCGGCTCCAGGACCGCGGTCTTGCCGCCGTCGATCCCGGGCTTGCGCTGGGTGTAGAGGCCCCACCACCGCATGCGGCCGCGCAGGTCGCTGGGATCGATCGAGTCGAAGCCCCGCTTGGAGTAGATCGTCTCAATGCGTGTCCGCACATTGAGACCGTCGTCGTCCTTCTTGACCTGCTCGTTGCCGTTGAGCGGGGTGAAGTGCCCCGCGGCCCACTGTCCCTCTCCGCGGTGACGGCTCGCCCTGCGGCGGGGGGTCGCGGTGGCAGGCTGCTGCGCGGCGGCAGGCTTCTGCGGGGTGGCGGCCATGGTTGATACGTCCTTCGGGACAGCGGTGGATGGTCTCTCGGCGCGAGGCGCCATGCCGGCGGAGCGGCTCTGACCTGCGCTTACGCGCACGCGGGCAGAGTTGTGCGCGTCCTTGCGCAGCAAAGGAAGGGAGAGGGGTGTCGGGCGCTGCTGGGTGCTCTCAGCGCGCCGGACAGATGGCGCTGGACATGCGGCCGAGGTCGACGTGCCGCCGACTCACCAAGGCGATTCCAGTTCCAGGCATGACGGAAGCGTGGCACGGCGAAATGGAGGCAGTCCACCGTCATCCGAAATGTGGACACCCTTGTCTCGTTATACGAGACAAGGGTGTCCTTGGTCACACGCGGTGCGAGCCGTCTTGCCGGAGCCGCTCAGGCGGAGTAGGCCCCCGGCCACGGGCCCGGCGTGGCCACCTCCGGCTCGTCCTCCACCGTGGTGTCGAACAGCCGGAAACCCCGCCGCAGATAGTTGTCCAGGGCGTGCTCGCCGTCCTTGCTGCAGGTGTGCAGCCACACCCGCGCGGTCGGCTTCACCTCCGGCCGGCGGTCCGCCAGGTCCCAGGCGCGCGCCACGCCGTACGACAGCAGATGACCGCCGATGCGCCGGCCGCGGAAGGCGGGCAGCAGCCCGAAGTAGAGGATCTCCACGACCCCCTCGTCCTGCGCCTCCAACTCCACGTACCCGGCCGGGGTGCCGCGGTCGTAGGCGACCCACGTCTCCACGCCGGGCCGCTCCAGATGCTCCTGCCACCGCGCGTACGTCCAGCCCAGCCGGTCGGTCCAGCGGATGTCGCCGCCCACCGACGCGTACAGGAACCGGCTGAACTCGGGGGAGGGCACCTCGGAGCGGACCACGCGCACGTCCCCCTCGGGCACGGCGGCCGGACGGAGATCGGTGGGCGCGGTCTGCTCCAGGGACCAGGTGGTCACGGAGAGGGTCGTCATGTCCGAAAGACAACCATCCGCCGCCCGTCCGTGTCGAACGCCTGCCCACAGGCCGGACACCCGTGGGTCCGCTACCGCTCCAGCGCCTCGTCGACCGCGGCGAGCGGCAGCGCGAACAGCATCCGCCCCGACTGCGCCCACACGTCCCCGGTCGCCTGCCAGTACGACAGGGACGTCGCGGGACCGCTCCAGCAGCGGTACGTCTCGTCCGCGCCGCAGCGCACCGGGCTCGCGCCCTTCGCGTCCTGCCGCCACAGCGTGCCGCGCTCCTCCGGCGCGCCCGCGGCACGGCTGACGTACCAGTCCGAGCGGTGCGCCAGCACCCCGCGCACGTCCGTCAGTTCGGTCGCGTACACCTCGACCGGATCCGTCCGCAGCAGCGCGCCGCGCTCCGGGCGGGGACCGAACGCGTACCGCCACAGCCGGGTCGGGCCCTCCTCGCCGGGGGCCGTCGCCTCGTGCGCCACCAGGCTGTCGGGCGCGGTGCTGCGGTCCAGGGCGATCCCGCCGGGCCGCGGCGCGCCGGCGCCCGCCGTCCCGTAGGAGGCGACCGCCGGCAGGACGTACCGGGCGCCCGCCGCCGACCAGCCGCCGGGCACCCGCCCCACGGCCCGGGCGTCCACCGAGGCCCGCTGCACCCGGTCCAGGTCGTACACGTACAGTGCGCCGCCCTCGCCCCGGCCCGCGGTGACGAGCAGCTTGTCCTGGTACCAGACCATGCCCGACACGTCGGAGCCCAGCCCGCGGAAGTCCCGTCCGCCGTCCTCCGGCACGGCGAGCAGCGCCCAGGTGTAGCGCGGCGCCCGGTCGTCGTCGGCGGCCACGAAGGCGATCCGCGCGAGCCCCTGTTCGGCGGGCGTGCCGGAGCTGCGGGTCCACCCGGAGAGGATCACCCGGTGCGGGCCCCAGCGGCCGTCCTCGTCGGCGTCCCCGGAGGTGGTGACCGCGCCGGCCCGCCAGCCGTCGGTGTCCCGCTCGGGCCAGCAGTACGCCGTGGTCACGGCCGGCTCGACGGGCAGCGCCCGCCGGTCGTCGTCCGTGCAGTCGTCGGCGTCCTTCAGCGCCCCGTCCGGGTCGGCGAGCACGGCGCCCACGCCCACGGCGGGGCCCATCGACGCGGCGAGACGGTTCAGTTCGGCGCCGGGGACGGCGTGTTCGGTCAGCCGCAGCGGCGCGGTGTCGGCGGCCGCGGTGAGCGGCTTCAGGGCGCCGGGGTCGTCGGCGTCGGTGGCCTGCGAGGTGCTGATCATGGTGGCGGCCGCGGTGAGCGCCAGGGCCGTACCGGCCAGCGTGGCGCGCAGCGCCCTGCCTCTGCGGCGCCGGCGATGTCTGCCGCGATGCTTCATGACGTCCTCCCGAGCAAACCAACTGCGTCCGGTGATCCCCGGGTTGACCGTGGAGCAGATGGGACGGCCCGTCCCCGGATGCTACGACAGCCGGACACCGTACGGGACGAAGACCCTGCAATTTCACGCGCGGACCGCCCGAGGGCACGTACCCACGTACAGATGTACCCCGTCGGCGCGGCGGTTTCCGGCCAGATCCTCAGCGCGGGCCGCGCACCAGGCCCGGGGCGGACCCCGTGCGCGGGAAGAGGTCCCCGGGACTGTCCGGCAGCACCACCTCCACCTCGGCGGACTCCGTGAAGCGGTACGGCCGGTGCTCCAGCAGCGCCCCCAGATAACGCCGTACGCGGGACATCTCCGCGCGGACCGTCACCGTGCGGGCCGGGTCGCCGAACACGTCACGGGCCAGATCGGCGGCGCTGCGGCCCGCACGGTGCACGGCCAGCAGATACAGCAACTCGGCGTGCCGAGGGCTCAGTTCACGGGTCCACGAGCCGGCCCCGTCGGACACCCGCACCGACCGCCGGCCCGGCCCGCCCAGGTCCAGCACGATCCGCGCGGCGGGACGCGGCGACGGCTCGTCCGCCGCCCGCACCAGCCAGCCCCCGGCGAGCGGTTCCAGCGTGCACCGCCCCAGCGCCGGCAGCCACCGCTGGCCCGCGGACACCGACTTGGGCAGCGCCAGCCGCTCCGTGTACGGCATCCCGGTCACCGCCGCCGTCCACCCGTGCCGGTCGACGACCAGCGCCCGTCCGTCGGTCCGGGACAGCACCGGCGCCGCCACCGCCCGCAGCCTCTCCAGCGACCGCACGTGCATCTCCCGCAGCCGCGCCTCGGCCAGCTTCGCCACCGAGTCCACCCACGCCAGCGTCGCCGGGTGCATGGTCTCCAGCGGGCCGCTCACGTCGACCACGCCGATCAGCCGCCCGTCCCGCGGGTCGGTGACGGGCGCGCCCGAGCAGGTCCAGGTGGCGTGCGACCGTACGAAGTGCTCGGAGGCGAAGACCTGCACGGGGCGTCCGGTCACCGCGGGCGTGCCCACCCCGTTGGTGCCGACGACGTCCTCCCGCCAGTCCGCGCCGACCTCGAAGCCCAGCCCGTCCGCCTTGCGCAGCACCGGCGCGCTGCCCTCCCGCCACAGCACCCGGCCCTCGTCGTCGGCCACCACCATGATGTGGCGGGCGACGTCCGCGACCGACAACAGCCCCTCGCGCAGCACCGGCAGCACATGCCTCAGCGGCGAGGCCTCCCGGCGCCGGCGCACCTCGTCCATCGACAGCAGCCCGCTGCGCCGGCCGTGGTCCGGGTCCACCCCGCTGCGCAGCACCCGCTCCCAGGACTGCCCGATCACCGGGCGGGGAGGAACGGGCGCGGGCCGCCCCGACAGCGCGGCGGAACGGACCTCGTCGAGCACGCGCGCCGCGCGCACGGTGTCGACGGCGGCCAGATGCGACACGTCCATCGGCGAGAGCGCCACCGGACCTCCCGGGAGTAAACCTGTCGGACCCCAATACTGCCGTCTGCCCCCGATGAGGACGCTCAGTACCGGCACGGGGACAGCACGTTGCAACCCCCTGCAACTCTGGTGACAGAAGCGCTCACTGTCCGAAACTCGAACGACGCCGTCCCGAGCGGCGTGCACGGCTCTTCGGGAGTCCGTGGCGGCGGGGGTGGTGCCGTGTCGGCGCAGCACCACCCCCGCGGCATGCCTGCGGCAGCTGGGCGGTGCGCGGCACGGGGTGCGGCTTGATGCGCGTCGGCGGGTGCGCGTCCGTCGTGGCTGGTCGCGCAGTTCCCCGCGCCCCTTGGGCGCTCGGGTCAAGGGCCTCAGGACACCGGGCGGGCGCGCTCCACGACCGACGTCAGGTCCAGCGTGGGCGGCAGTGTCCCGAACGCGGCGCCCGCGTCGCCGCCCAGCCGCCCCGCGCAGAACGCGTCCGCGACCTCCGGCGGCGCGTGCCGCACCAGCAGCGACCCCTGCAGCACCAGCGCCAGCCGCTCCGTCAGCCGCCGCGCCCGCCCCTCGACGCCCTCCAGGTCCGCCAGGTCGGTCAGCAGGTCCTTGATCGCCGCGTCCAGCCGGTGGTCCGCCCCGCGCGCCCGGCCGACCTCCCGCAGATAGGCGTCCAGCGTCGCCGGGTCCCGCAGCGCCCGCAGCACGTCGAGCGCCTGCACATTGCCCGCGCCCTCCCAGACCGAGTTCAGCGGCGACTCCCGCACCAGCCGGGGCATCCCCGACTCCTCCACGTAGCCGTTGCCGCCGAGGCACTCCGCCGCCTCCACCGCGACCGGCGCGCACCGCTTCGTCACCCAGTACTTCGCCGCCGGCACCGCGATCCGCAGCAGCGCCCGCTCCTGCTCGCCGCCGTCGTCGTACGCCGCCGCCAGCCGCAGCGCCAGCGTCGTCGCCGCCTCCGACTCCAGCGCCAGATCGGCCAGCACGTTGCGCATCAGCGGCTTGTCCAGCAGCTTCCCGCCGAACGCCGCCCGGTGCGCGCAGTGGTGCACCGCCTGCGCCACGGCCTGCCGCATCAGCCCCGCCGAGCCCAGCACGCAGTCCAGCCGCGTGGCCGCCACCATCCCGATGATGGTGCGCACCCCGCGCCCCTCCTCGCCGACCCGGCGCGCCCACGTGCCGTCGAACTCGACCTCGGCGGAGGCGTTGGAACGGTTGCCCAGCTTGTCCTTGAGCCGCTGCAGGGCGAACACGTTGCGGCTGCCGTCCTCCAGCACCCGCGGCACCAGGAAACACGTCAGCCCGCCGGGCGCCTGCGCCAGCACCAGGAAGGCGTCCGACATCGGCGCCGAGCAGAACCACTTGTGCCCGGTCAGCGCGTACGTCCCGTCCTCGGCCAGCGGCCGCGCGGCCGTCGTGTTCGCCCGGACGTCGCTGCCGCCCTGCTTCTCGGTCATCCCCATCCCGAAGAGCGCGCCGGGCTTCTGACCGGCGGGCCGCAGGGCGCGGTCGTAGACCATCGACGTCAGCCGGGGCTCCCACACGGCGGCCAGCTCCGGGTCGGTGCGCAGCGCGGGCACCGCCGCGTGCGTCATCGACAGCGGGCAGCAGTTGCCCGCCTCCACCTGCGTCCACATCAGGAAGGCCGCCGCCCGGCGCACATGCCCGCCGGGCCGGCCCCAGGCCGCCGTCAGGCCCGCCGAGACGCCCTTGCCGAGCAGCCGGTGCCAGGCCGGGTGGAAGTCGACCTCGTCGATCCGGTGGCCGTACCGGTCGTGGGTGCGCAGCCGCGGCGGGTTCTCGTTCGCCTGCACCCCCCACTCCTGCACCTGCGCGGACCCGCACGTGTGCCCCAGCGCCGACAGCTCCGCGAGCCCGTCCTCCCGGGCCTCGGCCGTCAGGTGCCGCTCGACCGCCTCCGCCAGGGCCCGGTCCGAGCCGAACACGTCGTACTGGACGAGCGGCGGAACCTGGTTGGTCACGGTGTGCGTGATGCCTGCCATGAGGCGAACCTACCCCGCCCCCCGCCCCGCCTCACGCGAGGACCGGGCCTGTGGGTGAGTGGCGCCGTGCGTGGCGGATACCTTTGGTTCGTGCAGCCAGCAAGTGATTCCCCAGACGCGCCCTCCGGTCGCCTCCACCGGGCCCGTGCCCTGTACCGGAACGTGTCCAAACGCAGGACGGCCTGGCTGCTGCTCAAGGACACCGTCAACTCGTGCATGGAGTACCGCATCCTGGGCCTGGCGGCCGAGGCGGCGTTCTTCACGCTGCTGTCGGTGCCCCCGCTGCTGCTCAGCCTGATCGGCCTGCTCGGCTACGTCGACGCCTGGACCGGCGCGGACACCATCCAGAGCGTGCAGCGCAACCTCCTGGACGCCTCCCGCACGGTGCTGTCCGACCGGGGCGTCACGGAGATCGCCGAGCCGATCCTCAGAGACGTCACCAAGGGCGGCCGGCCCGACGTGATCTCCCTCGGCTTCCTGATCGCCGTCTGGTCCGGGTCCCGCGCCGTGAACGTCTTCATCGACACCATCACCGTCATGTACGGCCTCGACGGCGTCCGGGGCATCGTCAGGACCCGGCTGCTCTCCTTCCTGCTGTTCATCGTGGCCCTGCTGATCGGCTCGGTCGCGCTGCCGCTGATGGTCGCGGGACCGGACGCGGTGGTGGACGTCGTGCCCTGGTCGACGACGCTCGTGCAGATCCTCTACTGGCCGGTCGTCATCCTGCTCTCCGTGGCCTTCCTGACCACGCTCTACCACGTGTCCGTGCCCGTGCGGTCCCCGTGGATCGAGGACGTGCCGGGCGCGCTGGTCGCCCTCGCCATGTGGGTGCTCGGCAGCTTCCTGCTGCGCATCTACCTCACCAACACCGTCGAGGGCCCCACCATCTACGGCTCCCTCGCGGCGCCCGTGGCCGTGCTGCTGTGGATCGGCGTGTCCGCGTTCGCCGTGCTCGTCGGCGCGGCCGTCAACGCGGCCATCGACCGGGTGTGGCCGGCCGCCGCCACCGCCGCGGCCCGCGAGGCCAACGAGCGGCAGCGGCAGGCGCAGGTCGCCGAGTACGTCGCCCGCACCACGGCGTCCGGGGACGCGGACCCCGACATGCCCTCCGAGTTCCCCGAACGCTGGTCGCGCTTCCTGCCCCCCGAGGACGTCACGGCCCGCCTCCGCACCCACTCCAAGTCCGTCCAGCCCCGCGACGTGAACGGGAACGGGGACGGGCCGGGTCACGACGACAAGCGCCGCGACTGACCTGCCGGGGGGGCGGACCTCCGGGAGGTCACTCCTTCCAGGCCCCGTCCGCCGCGGCCTCCCGCACGACGTCGGAGAAGTCCCGCGGCTCCCGGCCCAGCACCCGCCGCACCCCGTCCTCCACGCGCGCGTTGCGCCCGTCGAGCAGGGTCGCGAACACCTCGACGAGGAACGCGGCCTCCTCGTCCGGCACCCCGAACCCGGTCAGCGTCTCCCGGTAGGCGTCCGCCCGCACCGCCCGGTACGTCAGCGCACGTCCCGTCGCCTCCGAGACCTCGGCCACCGCCTCCGCCCAGGTGAGCAGCCGCGGTCCGGTCACGGTCAGCGTCCGCCCCGCGTACCGCTCCCCGCCGGCCAGCGCGGCCACCACCACGTCCGCGACGTCCCGCACGTCGACGAACGGCTCCGCCACCTCGCCCGCCGGGAACACCAGCTCCCCGCGGCGCAGCTCCCCGGCCAGCGGTCCCTCGCCGAAGTTCTGCGCGAACCACGCCGACCGCACCACCGTCCAGTCCGCGCCGGACGCCCGCAGCGCCTCCTCCGTGGGCAGCGCCTGGTCCTCCCCCCGCGCGGACAGCAGCACCAGCCGCCGCACCCCCACGCCCAGGGCGGCCGCCGCCAGCTCGCCGACCGCCTCGGCCGTCCCCGGCGCGCCCACGTCGGCCGGGTGCACCAGATAGGCCGCGTCGGCCCCGCGCAGCGCGCCCTCCCACGTCGCGCGGTCCGCCCAGTCGAAGCCGGTCGCCCGCGACGCGGGACGCACCGTCATCCCGGCCGCCCGAGCGGCCCGCGCCACCCGGCTCCCGGTCCGCCCCGAGGCCCCGGTGACCACCAGTGTCATGTCGTTCGTACGTGTCGTCCCGTTCATGCCTCCGAGTCAACTGCCGTTCCACGCCCGGAACCATCGTCGAACGGCGCGCCCGCATACGCCCGCGTCTACGCTGGCCCCATGGACGCACTCACCGGCCTGCTGGAGGGTCCCCGCGCCCGCGGCGCGTTCATGATCCGGGCGTGCTTCGACCCGCCGTGGGCGGTGCGGGTGGAGGACCGCGCCCCGCTGACGGTGATGCTCGTCGTTCGTGGCGACGCCTGGCTGCTGCCCGACCGGGGCGAACGGATCCGGCTGCGCGCCGGCGACCTCGCCGTCGCCCGCGGCCCCGACCCCTACACCTGCGCCGACGCCCCCGGCACCCCGCCGCAGGCGCTGATCCTGCCCGGCGGCGACTGCCACTATCCCGACGGACGGCCCCTCAACGGCTCGATGGACCTCGGCGTCCGCACCTGGGGCGACCGGCCCGACGGCGAGACCGTGCTGCTCATCGGCGCCTACCAGATGCGCGGCGAGATCGGCGGCCGGCTGCTGGACGCGCTGCCGCCGCTGCTCTCCCTCGGCGCCGACGTGTGGGAGTGCCCGCTCACCCCGCTGCTGACGCAGGAGGTCACGCGGGACGCACCCGGCCAGGAGGTCGTCCTGGACCGGCTGCTCGACCTTCTCGTCATCGCCGCCCTGCGGGCCTGGTTCGCACGCCCCGAGGCGGAGCCGCCCGCCTGGTACGAGGCCCTGTCCGACCCGGTCGTCGGCCCGGTGCTGCGGCTCCTCCAGGACGACCCGGCCCGCCCCTGGACCGTCGCCGGGCTCGCCGAGAAGGCCGGCGTCTCCCGGGCCGCCCTCGCCCGCCGCTTCACCCGGCTCGTCGGCGAACCCCCGATGTCCTACCTCACCGGCTGGCGGCTCGCCCTCGCCGCCGACCGGCTGCGCGACACCGACGACACCCTCGCCGCCCTCGCCCGCCAGGTCGGCTACAGCAGCGCCTTCGCCCTCTCCACGGCGTTCAAACGGGCCTACGGCGTCAGTCCGCAGGAGTGGCGGAACCGGGCCGCCGCGTAGCCTGGACCCCGTGTACAGGGAGCGCGCGTCACGGCTGCCGGGCGCGGCCGTGTGGACCAGCACCCCCTCCGGCGACGACGGGCCGGGCCGGGTGCTGCCCGACGGCTGCATGGACCTGCTGTGGCACGACGGCCGCCTGCTGGTCGCGGGCCCCGACACCCACGCCCACGTCGACGGGGGAGCGGCCGGCCCCTGGGCAGGGATCCGTTTCCACCCCGGCACCGCGCCCACCCTGCTGGGCGTGCCCGCCCACGCACTGCGTGACCGCCGCGTGGAGCTGGCCGACCTGTGGCCGGCGGCGGAGGTGCGGCACGCGACCGCCCGCGTGCACGCGGCGCACCACCCGGCGCGCGGTCTGGAGGACGTCGCCCTCCGCCTGGCCGCGTCGGCCGCCCCGCCCGACCCGCTGCTGACCCGCCTGGTCGCGGCCCTCGACGCGGGCCGCCCGGTCGCCGGGACCGCCGACGAACTCGGTCTGGGAGCACGCCAGTTGCACCGCCGTTCGCTCACCGCGTTCGGCTACGGCCCGAAGACCCTGGCCCGCATCCTCCGGATGCGCCGCGCCCTGGCCCTGGCCCGCTCGGGCGTCCCCTTCGCCGAGACCGCGATCCGCGTCGGCTACGCGGACCAGCCCCATCTGTCACGCGAGGTACGGAGCTTGACGGGGGTGGCGCTGCGGGAGCTCGTGCCGCCCGGTCCGCCGGTCCGCCGGGCCTGCCCCTAGGGTCTCTCGTTTGGATCATCCCGTCGTCGCGGGGTCTGGCACGCACTCCCCCACTGCCCTGAACGGGCGTGGGGGCACCCCCAGCGGCGTTGTCGTCGGTTGCCAACGCTCCGCGTTGACGCCCTCCTCCGCCTTGCAGCTGCACGCACCGGACCCCGCTCGGGTCGGCCGAAGACGCACCGCGCCTCACCGCCAGCCTGATCCAAACGAAAGACCCTAGTCGCCCGCGGGGAGCGGGGCGAACAGGTCCACCCCGTTGCCGTCCGGGTCGAGCACGACGGCGTACCGCTGCCCCCACACCGCGTCCCACGGTTTCAGCTCGGCACGGGCGCCGGACTCCACCAGCTCCGCGAACAGCGCGTCGACCTCCGCGGGGCTGTCGCACCGCACGGCCAGGGAGGTGCGGCCCCCGTCCGACGGCGGCCACCACCCCGGGTGGAACGACCGGACCGTCTCCTCGGTGTCCAGCATCAACCGCATCCCGCCCGGCAGTTCCGCCTCCACATGTCCCTCCGCCTCGGCCCCTTCCGGGAACGCAGGACCGAGCCGCCGGTAGAAGGCGACGGAGGCGGCCATGTCCGAGACGACCATTCCGATGGCATCGAATCGTGTGCTCATGCGGCCGACGGTAGGGCGGGGGCGGCCGGGGTGTCTTGAACGAATCGGACACGGGGCCCGGCGGAGGGTATAGGCGCCGCCTATACCCTCCGCTCACTTTTCGTCTTTGATTCTCGTTTCGCGGCGCGCGTACGGTCTTCTCATTCCGCGGAATCGTCCACCTCCGCGGAATTCCCCCTTCGAGGAAAGGACCTTCGCATGTCCACCGCACCGCGGAACGAAACGGCCGCCGGAACGCCCGAGCTCACCGGAAAGCGGGCCCTGGTCACGGGCGGCACCCGCGGCATCGGGGCGGCCGTCGTGCGCCGGCTCCTCGACGCGGGCGCCGATGTGCTCACCACCGCCCGCTCGGCCTCCGGCACCGTGCCGGAAGGGGCCCGGTTCACGGCGGCCGACGTGCGGACCCGCGAGGGCGCGGAGGCGCTCGCGGAGGCCGTGCGGGACGGGCTCGGCGGCGTGGACATCGTCGTCCACAACGCGGGCGGCGCCACCCCGCACCCCGGCGCGCTGGCCATCCCGGACGCGGAATGGCAGGACGCGCTGGACCTCAACTACCTGTCGGCGGTGCGGCTGGACGCGCTGCTCGCGCCGGGGATGCGGGAGCGGCGCGCGGGGGCGATCGTGCACGTGTCGTCGGCCGTGGTGCCGGTTCCCGGTCCGCTGTTCCTGCACTACACGGCGGCCAAGGCGGCCCTGGAGAACTACAGCCGCGGTCTGGCCGCCGAGCTGGCCCCCGACGGCGTCCGGGTCAACGTCGTGACCCCGGGCCGCACCGCCACCCCCGGCGGCGAGGAGACGCGCAGGCAGTGGGCCGCCCTGAGCGACACCACCGGCGCCACGGCGACCCCGCCGCTCGGCCGCGAGGGCCTGCCGGACGACATCGCCCACGCGGTGCTGTACCTGGTCTCCGACCGGGCGAGCTGGGTCACCGGCACGAATCTCGTGGTGGACGGCGGGGAATTCCCGCGATGAATTCCTGCGATGAGTTACCGTGGTGCGATTCCCGGTCCTTTCCCGGCCGGCCGCCTCAGAAACGCTGAGAAAGCGGCACGGTCTCCGGCGCGGACCCCGACCACTTCTCCTTCCGCAGAAGCGCGAGCAGCGTCCTCTCCGCCGGGCCCGCGTCCTGCCGGAGCACGGCGATGACCGGCCGGGACAGGGCCGGGGACACCGGGCGGACGACATGCCCGTGACCGGGCGGCACCGCCGACGCGGGCAGCAGCGTCACGCCCAGCCCTTCGGCGGCCCAGCGCACGGCCGTCGCCGCCTGGGACACCCGGGCGGCGGTGGCCGGCATCGGTCCGTGGTCCTTGAGCACTTCCACCAGGACGGCGTCGAGCGTGCTGTCCCGGTCGAACCGCACCCACGGCTCATCCTTCAGCTCGCTCAGCTCCACCCGCTCCGACTCCAGTCGCGGATGTCCTTCGCCCAGCACCACGACCAGCTCCTCGTCGCCCAGGCGGTGGGCGTCGGAGGGGGTGCGGTCGCAGGCCGCCATCAGCGCGAAGTCCAGCGCGCCCCGGCGGCACAGCCGGTCCAGCTCGGCCGCGCTCGGCTCCTCGAAGACCGTGATCTCCAACCGGGGGTGCCGACGGCGCAGTTCGCCCAGGGCGCGGGGCAGCTGACGGGTGCCGAAACCCATCTGCACGGCGACCACCAGCTCGCCCACCAGGTCCTCGGCGCCGGCCCGGGCGGTCGCCCGTGCCCGCCGGGACGCGCTGACGGCGACCTCCGCCTCCCGCAGGAACGCCCGGCCGACCGTGGTGGGCACCAGCCCGGTCGGGGTGCGGGCGAACAGCTTCACCCCGAGTTCCCGCTCCAGGCCGCGGATCTGCTGGGACACCGACGGCTGGGCCACGCGCAGCCGCTCGGCGGCCGCGGTCACCGAGCCCTCCTCGGCGACGGCCAGGGCGTACTCGTACTGGCGCAGGCTCATCGGCTCCGGCGTCCCCTTTCCCGTGATGCGGTCGCGCTGACCGCCATCGTAGGCGCGGGGCCCCCGCGGCCGGGGTCCGCGCACGCGCGCGTAGGCTCCGGCGCATGGCCGATCCCGCGCTCCTCGTCTACACCCGCACCACCGGCTACCGGCACGACTCCATCCCGGCCGGCGTCGCCGCCCTGCGCGCCCTCGGCGGCTTCGAGGTCCACGCCCACGAGGACCCGGCGGCGCTGGAGGAGCCGCTCGACCGGTACGCGGCGGTCGTGTTCCTCTCCACCAGCGGCGAGGTGCTCACCCCGGCCGGGCGCGAGCGCCTAGCGGCGTACGTCGAGGGCGGCGGCGGCTTCGTCGGCGTGCACGCGGCGGCCTGCACCGAGGACGACTGGCCCTACTACGGCGACCTCCTCGGCGCCCGCTTCGCCGGGCACCCCCCGGTCCAGCCAGGGCGCGTCCTCGTGGAGGACCGCGACCACCCGGCGACCCGGCACCTGCCTCCCGTCTGGGAGGTGACCGACGAGTGGTACGACTTCCGCGCCTGCCCGCGGCGGACGGCGCACGTCCTGCTCCGCGCCGACGAGTCGTCGTACACCGGCGGCACGATGGGCGACGACCACCCCCTGGCCTGGTGCCGCGCACAGGGCGCGGGCCGCGTCTTCTACACCGCCCTCGGCCACACCGTCGAGGCCTACGACGACCCGCTCTTCCGCGCCCATCTGCGCGGCGGGATCACCTGGGCCGCGGCCCGCTGACCTCGCGCCACGGCGCAGCACCGCCGAGCAGCACGGCGGCCGGACGGCCGGGCGGCGGCGCCGGGGGAGGGGCCGTGCTGGCGCGCTCCACCAGCCGGGTCGACAGCTCGGTGCGGGTGCTCTCCGGGCGGTGCCCCTCCCGCATGCGCAGCAGCAGGTGCAGGGCGGTGGCCGCCATCTCGGCGAGCGGCTGGCGGACCGTCGTGAGCGGCGGGAAGAGCCAGCGGGCCTCGGGCAGATCGTCGAAACCCACCACGCTCATGTCCTCCGGCACCCGCAGGCCGCGCTCGGCCAACGCCCCGTACACGCCGGGCGCCATCCGGTCGGAGCAGAGGAAGACCGCCGTCGGCGGTTCCGGCAGGCCGAGCAGCTCACGCATGACGCGGCCCGCCGCGGCGTCGTCCGTCCCGTCCGCGTGGCGCACGTACTCGGGGCGGTGACGCACCCCGGCGGAGGCGAGCGCCGAGCGGTAACCGGCGAGGCGTGCGCGGCCGGACAGCGTGCGTCCGGGGGGACCGGCGAGGACGGCGACGCGCTCGTGGCCCAGCGCCAGCAGATGCTCGGTCGCCGTCACCCCGCCCTGCCAGTTCGCCCCGCCGACCGAGACCGCGCCGGACGGCGGTTCGCAGGCCGGGTCGATCAGCGCGAACGGCACGCGGTGCTGCTCCAGCCGGACGCACTGCGCCGGGCTCGGCTCGGCGAGGTGGAACAGGACGCCCGCCGAACCGCGCAGCACGAGCCGCTCCAGCCAGGCGCGGCCGGGCCGCTCCGATCCGGTGCGGGTGCGGGCGGCGCACACGACGACTTCGAGGCCGGCGTCGTGCGCGGCCGTCTCGGCGCCGTGCAGGACGGCGCCGGAGGCGGAGTCGTCCAGGGTGTCGACCACCAGGTCCACCAGGGGGGTCGCCCCTGCCCCGTCGAACCGGTGGCGGCGGACGTAACCGAGCCGGTCCAGGGCCTCCGTGACGCGGCGGCGGGTCTCGGGGGCGACGTCCTCGCGGCCGTTGACGACCTTGGACGCCGTCGGCACGGAGACGCCCGCTTCGCGGGCCACCACCGCCAGGGTCGGCCCGGCCGCCGTCCGCGCACGCCCCGTTCGGCCCATCGGGCCCACCCACCTCTCCCGCCGGATAGAAAGCGCTTCCTACTGTAGATCCGCGGCCGCGGGGCGGGAAGAACCCCGTCATGCGGCCCCGGGCCGCGTCCTGTTCCGGCAGGAAAAGCGGTGGGCGGTGTGGTGCTCTTGTTGTTACCGGCGGGTTCGGTCCGTGGCGCCGGCCCTCAGCGGCCGAGGTGCACGGAGCGCGTGCGGCGCGGGCGTACGCGCGGGGTGAAGGGCGGTGGGCGTATGACAGTGCCGGCGGAGCGGGAGAAGCCCGTGGTCACGACGGCGTACGGTGCCGTGCGGGGGCGGTGGGAGAGGGGTGTCGCCGTGTTCCGCGGCATCCCCTACGCGGCGCCCCCCTTCGGGCCGCGCCGCTTCCGGCCGCCCGTCCCCCCGGAGCCCTGGGACGGCGTGCGGGACGCGGGTGCCTTCGGGCCCACGGCCCCGAAACCCCCGTACTCCCCGGCCTTCGCCGAGTACCTCTCCGACCCCGACATCGAGGGCGACGACTGTCTCAACCTGAACGTCTGGACCCCCGACCCGGCCCCGGGCGCCCGGCTGCCCGTCCTGGTGTGGCTGCACGGCGGCGCGCTGACCAGAGGCTCCTCCGCGGTCCCGGTGTACGACGGCAGCACCTTCGCCCGCGACGGCGTCGTCTTCGTCTCCCTCAACTACCGCCTCGGCGTCGAGGGATACGGCCTCTTCCCGGACGCCCCCGCCAACCCCGGCCTGCGCGACCAGCTCGCCGCGCTCCGGTGGGTGCACGAGTCCATAGCCGCGTTCGGCGGCGACCCCGGCCGGGTCACCCTGGCCGGGCAGTCCGCCGGAGCCATCAGCGCGGGCGCGCTGGTCGCCGCACCGCAGTCCCAGGGGCTGGTGCGGCAGGCCGTCCTGCAGAGCGGACCGCCCGAGTCCCTGGAGCGGGACAAGGTGCGGCGCATGGTCCGCCGGATGGCCACCCGCCTCAAGGTGCCCGCCACCGCCGAGGCCTTCGCCGCCGTCGACCGCCGGCAGCTGCTGCGCGCCCAGGCCGACGTCGGCCGGCTCGGCGGCCCGGTGCTCGGCGGCCCCGCCTTCGGCATCGTCGTCGACGGCGACCTCGTCCCGCGCGACCCCCTGGAGGCCCTCACCGACGGCGCGGCCCCCGGTGTCACCCTGATGACCGGCTGGACCCGCGACGAGTACCGCCTCTGGCTGGTCCCGGGCGGTCTCACGGAACGCATCGACCGCCTCGGCGCGGTCGCCCTGGCCGGGGCGATGGCGCGCTGCCGCTGCGGCAGCGAGGTCCCGCGCGGCTACCGCGCCCTGCACCCCGACGCGGGCATCGCCGAGACCGTCGGCCAGATGGTCACCGACCACCTCCTGCGCGGCCCCCTGCACCGTCTGTCCGACGGCCGCGCGGAACCCTCGTACGTCTACGAGTTCGCCTGGCCCTCCCGCCGCCCCGGCATGGGCGCCTGCCACGCCCTGGAGCTGGGCTTCGTCTTCGACAGCGGCGACAGCCCCGACGCGCGCAAGCTCGCGGGCGAGGGAGCACCGCAAGAACTGGCGGACGCCCTGCACGGGGCGTGGGTACGGTTCGCCACCGACGGCGCCCCCGGCTGGGAGCCGTGGGGCCCGCACCACCCGGTCCAGGTGTACGGCGACGGCGTCCCGCACGTCGTGCACGGCCCCCGCGACCGCGAACTGGCCCTGTGGAGCGCCCCCGACGCCGAGCGGGCCGCGCGCACACCGCAGCCGCCGGAACTCCGCTCGGTGATCCGCCGGCTCCGCCGCAGCGGGGCGCTGCGCCGCGGCTGAGGCCCACCCCCCAGGGGTACCGCTCAGACAGCCGGGTCCCCCGGTGGATCCGGCTCCGGGCGGCGCGTGCCGGCCGGGATGCGCAGTGCGAGCAGCGCCATGTCGTCCTGGCCGTCGCTCGGGTGGTGGTCCGCCAGCACCCGCACGAACTCCTTCAGCGGCCGTTCCGCGTGGGTTGCGGCGAGACCGGCGAGCGCGGTCAGGCCCTCGTCGATGGAGCGCGCGTGGTGCTCGACCAGCCCGTCGGTGAAGAAGAGCAGGAGCGAGCCTGCGGGCAGTTCGCGCGTGTGGTCGGGCCGCTCGATCCCGGTGCTCACCCCGAGCGGCACGCCCGGCTCGGCCTCCAGGTACGCCGTCTCCAGGTCCGGCGTGATCAACAGCGGCGGGAAGTGCCCCGCGGTGCTCCAGCGCAGCACCCAGCCGGTCTCGTGCGGCTCGACACGGGCCAGGCAGACGGTGGTGACGGGGATGTCCGCGGTGGCCTGCAGGGTGCGGTCCAGCTGGACGAGGACCTGGCTGGGCGGAGTGCGGCGGTCGTAGTGCAGAGCGCGCAGCATGCTGTGGATACGGGCCATGGCGGCGGCCGCGTCCAGATCGTGGCCGGCGACGTCCCCGATCGCCACGCCGACCGTGTCGTCGGGCAGCACCATGGCGTCGTACCAGTCGCCGCCGAGCTGGTTCGGCCGGGCGGCCGGCCGGTACACGGTGGCCGCCTCGAAGGGGCTGAGGTCGGGGAGGGTGGGCAGCAGCAGCCGCTGGAAGCGCTCGGCGCTCTCCCGGACGTGCCCGAACAGGCGGGCGTTCTCGATGGCGATGCCGGCCGCGCCGGCCAGGGCGACGACGATGTCCTCGTCCTCCCGGTCGAACGGCCGGCCGTCGTGGCGCTCCGAGAGGTACAGGTCGCCGTAGATCTCGCCGCGGACGCTGATGGCCACGCCGAGAAGCGTCCGCATCGGCGGATGGCCGGGCGGGAACCCCGCGGAGGAGGGATGCGCGGGGATGTTCTCGACGCGCAGCGGCTCCGGGTCGTTGATCAGCAGCCCCAGCACACCGCGGCCGTGCGGGAAGGGCACACCGGAGAGCGCGGCGCGCTCCTCCTCGCTCAGGCCCGCGGTGATGAACTCACTCAGGTACTCGCCGGACTCGTGGAGCACGCCCAGGGCGCCGTAGCGGGCGCCGACGAGGTCCATCGCGGTGGTGACGATGCGCCGCAGCACGGCGGGCAGGTCCAGCTCGCTGCTGATGGCGAGGGCTGCGTTGAGCAGCCCCTGCAGCCGGTCCTTGGCGTCGGCCAGGGCCCGCAGCTGGGTGCCGATCCGTTCCAGCTCGCCGTCCAGGCGGAGCCGGAGGCCGGGGTCCTGGGGAGGCTGCGGCGCGGGACCGTGCCCCTCCCGCTCCCCTTCCTGCTCGCTCAACGCGTCCCCCTCGGCGACGCCCCGGCGGCAGCCGCACGCCGGCCACGGCTGGTCCGCCCATCCAGCCCTCCACGCGAGGGGTACACCCGGCCTCCCGACACGCCCGTGCTCGACCAAAGCCACAGCATGACACGGGCAAAGCGGTCATTTCCCCCATTGGTACGCCATCGGCATGCCGTCGCGCGCGGGCGGACCCGGGTGCTGCCGGGGCGACGGCCCCGCTACCGCGGCGCCTCGCTCACTGCCCCACGCGGCCGTCGACGCACTCCCGGAGCAGGTCGGCGTGGCCGCAGTGGCGGGCGTACTCCTCGATCCGGTGCACGAGCAGCTCGCGCACGGCGATGCTCTCCCGCCCGATGCGTTCGCCGAGGTCCGGATGCGCGTCCAGGACGGCGTCGGTGGCCTCCTGCTCCCGCTTCAGGTCCGCGTACGCGGCGTCGACCACGGCCTGCTCGCCGACGGCCTCGTCGAAGTCCGCGTCCCGCCGCCCGTACAGCTTCGGCAGCGGCTCGCCGTGGGTGATCCAGTTCCGCCAGTCCCGCTCGTCCTCGGCGACGTGCCGCACCAGCCCGAGCAGCGACATCGTCGACGGCGGCACCGACCGCCGCGCCAGCTCCTCCGGGGTGAGCCCCTCGCACTTCATGAGCAGCGTCAGCCGGTAGTTGTGGAGGACGTCCTTGAGCGTCGGCAGCTCACCGTCGGGCCCTGGCCCCTCGTTGTTCCGGGGGTCGTCGTCCGGGTCGGTCCACATGTCGGGGTAGACGGTGGCCTGGGTCCATCGCGCGGGTGCGTCGGTCATGCGGCCCATGCTCGACCGTGACGGTCCCGGCCGCCAATGGTTTTCGCCGCTCCCGGCGGCCGCTCAGGAGGCGGGCGCGACATGGAGCACGGCGGTCGTGCCCCGCACCTCGACGACCGTGAGGCGCATGGCGTCGTCCAGGGTCGCCGCGGGCCCCTCACCGCACCGGAGCCGTACGCCTCCGCCGCCCCGCGACGTGACGCTGCCGCCCCCGGAGCATCCGGCGATGCGGTAGCCCGACCCGTGGACCGGCGCGACCATCTCGACCTCGTCCCCGCCGACCGCCGTTTCCGCGGACGCGCGTGTGGTCGCGGACTTGACCCACCCGCAACGCGCTGTTCGATGCGGAGGGAGGCGCACCGGCGCACACGTAGGCTGCTGCGGTGCGCACGGTGGAACTGTTGTTGGACGAGGCGGCGGAGTCGGCGGTACGGGAGGCCTGGCGGCGGCTGGCGGACGCCGGACTGCCGAGTCAGGCGCGCCACCGTTCACCGACCAACAGCCCGCATCTCACCCTGGCCGCCTGCCCGGAGCTGACGGCCCCGATCCGCTGGGAACTGGCCGAGGCGGCAGCCGCGTTGCCCCTGCCGGTCCGCTTCGCCGGCCTGATCCGCTTCGAGCGGCCCACGTCCGTCCTGGCCTGGTCGCTGGCGCTCGACGCCGCGCTGGCCGACCTGCACCGGAAGGTGTGGGACGCGGTGACCTCGGATTACCGGCCCGAGACCCTCAACCCCTTCCACGCACCGAGCGGCTGGAGCCCGCACATCACCCTCGGCCGCACCCGCCGCCCCGGCGCCTTCACCAGCCGCCGCATCCCCGGCATCCTCCCGCCGCCCCCGCTGTCGGCCCGCCTCACCACCCTGCGCAGCTTCGACACGGAGACGGGGACCCTGGAGATCCTGACGCCCCGGGGCTGAGGCATCCCTCGCTCCCCGGTAGGGCATAGACTCCCCGCTTCGTCTGACGGGAGGTCACCCGAGTGGTCATCGCACGGATGGTCGCCGGAGCCGGTTCGGCCCTGGCGATGCTCACCCTGTCCGGCTGCGGCATGCTGTGGAGCTGCACCGACACGACCGCGGAGCGCGGGGAGGCGGGTGTGCGGGTGGACATCGTGGACGAGAGCGGCCGGCCCGTCGGCGTCACCGCCGAGGTGCCCGGCTGGCGCAGGGAACCTCACCCGCAGGTGCCCGCGGACGGCGATGAGATCCACTTCCAGATCCGCTTCGAGGGGGCCGGGCAGGGAAGCGAACCCGCGGTCGACGCCTGCGCGGTGGACGACAAGCGCGTGGTGCTGGGCTGTCAGACGGTCTACTCGGCCGAGGTGTTCGGCCCGAAGGGCCCCTACACGGGTGACTACTACCTCGCGGTCGACCGCCCCGAACAGGTCGCCGAGGTCCTGCTGATCCCCAACGACCAGTCGGAACACGACCGGCGGACCTGCGAGGACGACATGAAGGACGGCGGCGGGGTGCACCCGCCGGACATACCGACCCCGGGGGAGCAGCTGTAACCCTCCGGTGAGCGTCAGGTGTTCGGCAGGGTCGGGCGGACCTGGCGGAGGAACGTCGCGTTGTCCGGGGTCTCCCGCAGGCGTGTCAGCAGGGTCTCCAGGTCGGTCGCCGAGTCGCGGGAGGTCAGGGCGCGGCGCAGGCCCTGGGTGGCCGTCAGCTCCTCCGGAGTGAAGAGGAGTTCCTCGCGGCGGGTGCCCGAGGTGGTGATGTCCACCGCCGGGAACAGCCGCCGTGACGCCGACTCGCGGTGCAGCCGCAGCTCCATGTTGCCCGTGCCCTTGAGCTCCTCGAAGAAGAACTCGTCCGCACGCGAACCGGTGTCCACCAGCGCGGAGGCGAGGATCGTCAGCGAACCGCCCTCCTCCGTCTGGCGGGCGGCGCCGAAGAACCGCTTCGGGCCGGTCAGCGCACCGGCGTCCACGCCGCCGCTGAGGGTGCGGCCGCCGGGACCCGCCGCGTTGTTGTACGCCCTGCACAGCCGGGTCAGCGAGTCCAGCAGGATCACCACGTCCTCGCCCGCCTCCGCGAGCCGCTTGGCCCGCTCCACGACCAGCTCGGCGAGCGCGATGTGCTGCTTGGCGGGCCGGTCGAACGTCGAGGAGTACACCTCGCCGTGCACCGAGCGCCGCATGTCGGTGACCTCTTCGGGGCGCTCGTCGAGCAGCACCACCATCAGCCGGCACTCGGGGTGATTGCCCGCGACGGCCGCCGCGAGCTGCTGGATGAGCACCGTCTTGCCGGTCTTGGGCGGCGCCACGAGCAGTCCGCGCTGTCCCTTGCCCACCGGCGCCAGCAGGTCGACGACGCGGCCGGCGAGCCCGGAGGCCCGGTGTTCGAGGCGCAGCCGGCGGTGAGGGTGGACCGGGGTCAGGTCGCGGAAGTCGGGACGGCCCGCGAGCGAGCCGGGCGTGCGCCCGTCGACGCGGGCGATGTCGGTGAGCGCGCGCCGGTCGCCGAGGACGCCCTCCACCAGGTCGCCCTTGCGCAGGCCGTGCCGGCGCACCAGGGCGGAGGAGACGACGGGGTCGGACGAGCCGGCCACGAGGCCGGCGCCGCGCAGGTAGCCCTTCCCGGTCGCGTCGGTGTCGAGGACACCGGTGACGGTCACGGACTGCGGCTGCTGACGGCCTGATGTCCGACGGCCGGGGCGGTCGAGAGCGGTGGTCATGTGGTCGGTCCTTTCGAAGGACGAAAAGAAGAAGAGCGGAACGGCAAGGAAGGGGGGAACCGCGGTCTTCGGGAGGGCGCGTCCGCGCCTCACAGCGGTGGGAACCTCGCTGCGGTCGCCGTGCGACCGTGGGGGAAAGCCGTACGCGGGCGGTGCGAGAGCCGACGTGACGGCTGAGAGAGAAGCCGAACCGACGATGATGTCGGCGGTGGAGACCGGCCCGGCGCCCGACGGGCGCTGCACGGCACTCATGGCACCGTACCACGGGGCGGACCCGGGACAAGAGGGTCCCGCGGGCAGGCGGGAGTCCGACGACAGCCCCTACGACCCCCGCAGCGTCCGCGCGATCGACGTGATCGCCTCCGGCCCCACCCGGCAGCACCCCCCGACCAGCCGCGCCCCCGCATCCCGCCAGGCCGTCACCCGGGACGCCGAGAACGTGGGCTCGCCGGTCCAGGCGCGGGCCCGGGCGTCCCACCGTTCGCCGCTGTTCGGGTACACCACCACCGGCTTGTCCGTCACCCGCGCGGCGACGGCGACCGCGTGGTCCGCGTCCTGCGGCGTGCAGCAGTTGACGCCGACCGCGATCACCTCGTCCGCCCGCGCGGCCAGCGCGAACGCGTCCTCCAGCGGCTGGCCCGCCCGGGTGCGGCCGCCGGCCGCCGAGTACGACAGCCAGGCGGGCACCCCCAGCCCGCGCACCGCGCGCAGCAGCGCCTCGGCCTCGTCCGTGTCGGGGATCGTCTCCAGCGCGAGGACGTCCGGGGAGGCGGACGCCAGGACCTCCATCCTCGGGCGGTGGAACCGCTCCAGCTCCGCCACGGACAGCCCGTAGCGGCCCCGGTACTCGGATCCGTCCGCGAGCATCGCGCCGTACGGGCCGACGGAGGCCGCCACCCATCGCGGGCGGCCCGGACCCCGGGCGCGCCGGGCCGCCGTACGGGCGCACTCCACGCTCAGCGCCAGCAGCTCCGCGGCCCGCTCCCGGCCGACGCCGCGCCGCGCGAACCCCTCGAACGTCGCCTGGTAGCTCGCCGTGATCGCCACGTCCGCGCCCGCCTCGAAGTACGCGAGATGCGCCGCCGTGACCGCCTCCGGCTCGTCCGCGAGCAGCCGCGCCGACCACAGCTCGTCGCTCAGGTCGTGACCGGCCGCCGTGAGCTGGTTGGACATGCCGCCGTCCAGGACGACCGCGCCGTCCGCCAGGGCCGCGGCGAGGGACTCCGTGGTGCTCATACGGTGACGTTAACCGAGGCCCCGGCCTCGGCGCGCCCCCCGGCCCGGCTGCTGGGATGCTGAAAGCAAGTGTGGCCCGACCAGGGCGGTGAGTGCCGTGACGACCGCACATCAGGGCGACGACCGCCCAGCCGTGGAGAGACACGACGGCCCCCAAGATCCGCAGGGCGGGCCGTGCGACCCGCGCGGCGACCCGTTCCTGCGCACCCGCTTCGCCGTCCCCGCGCCGCCGGACACGTTCCTGCGCAGGGAGCGGCTGGCCGGGCACCTCGACGGCGCCCTGCGCACCCCCCTGACCATGGTGAACGGCTCCGCCGGCGCGGGGAAGACGCTGCTGGTCGCGGACTGGGTGGCCGGGCACCCCGAGCTGCCCGTCGCCTGGCTCACCACCGACGCCGACGGGCAGGGCGCCGGCGTGTTCTGGGCGTACCTCCTCCAGGCGCTGCGCACCTCCGGCGTGCCGCTGCCCGGGGACATCGCCTCCCCGGCCGACGCGAACCGGGTGGGCGACGCCCTGCCGGTCCGGCTCGCCGCCCTCCTCGGCGAGCGGGACCGGCCGGTGGTCCTGGTGCTGGACGAGTTCGACCGGGTCACCGCCCCGGAGATCGCCGCTCAGCTCGACTTCCTGCTGCGCCACTCCGCGCCGGGGCTGCGGCTGGTCCTCGTCACCCGTACCGAGCCGCTGCTGCCCCTGCACCGCTACCGCGCCGCCGGCGAACTGACCGAGATCCGCGACGCGGAACTCGCCTTCACGCCCGGCGAGGCGGCCCGGCTGATGGAGGCGCACGGCCTGCGGCTGTCCCCGGCCGCGGTGCGCGGGGTCGTGGAGCGGACCCGGGGGTGGGCCGCCGGACTGCGGCTGTGCGCGCTGGCGGCCGAGGAGGCCCCGGACCCCGAGCTCTGCCTCAAGGAGTTCGAGGCCGACCGGAGCGCCGTCGCCGACTTCCTGCTGGCCGAGGTGCTCAAGCGGCAGGACGCAGAGACGCAGGAACTGCTGCTGCGGGTCAGCGTCCTCGACCGGTTCGGCCCGCGGCTCGCCGACGCGGTCACGGGACGCGCGGACGCCGAGGACACGCTGGCCCGGCTGCACCGGAGCAACGCCTTCGTCCAGCACGTCGGCCACGGCGTGTACCGGCTGCACCCCCTGTTCGCGGAGATCCTCCGCGCCCATCTGCGGATGCGCCGGCCCGGACTGGAACCCGAACTGCACCGGCGGGCCGCCGTCTGCCTCCGTACGTCCGGGGCGCTCCCGGCGGCGCTCGGGCACGGCGCCGCCGCCGACGACTGGGAGTTCACCGCCTCCGCCCTGGTCGACGACCTCGCCCTCGGCCAGTTCTTCACCGGCCCCCGCGCCGACACGCTCGCCGCGCTGATCTCCCGGATGGGGCCGCGGGGCGGCGACGGCCCCGCGCCGGAACTCGTGCGGGCCGCCGCCCGGCTGTCCCGCGGCGACCTCGCCGGAGGCGCCGTGCGGCTGCGCCGGGCACGGCAGCGTATGGCGCGGTACGACGGCCCGGCGGGCGAGCCCGACACGGCGGCCGTCCGGATGGGCTGCGCCCTCCTGGACGCCCTCGTCGCCCGGCTGGAAGGCGCGCCCGGCCGCGCGGAGGACGCCGTACGCGAGGCCGAGGAGCTGCGGGACCTGCTTCCCGCCGAACTGCTGGACCGGCACCCCGAGCTGTTCGCGCTGCTGCTGGACCACCTGGGGTCCGCCCGGCTGTGGGCCGGGGACTTCACGGGGGCGCGGGCCGCGCTGACACGGGCGGCGGCAACCGGCCCCGGCGCGGCCGTCACCGCCCTGCCGCGTGAGGACGCGCTGGCCCGGCTCGCCCTCCTGGACGTCCTGCACGGCTGGCCGGGCCGCGCCGAACGCACGGCACGCGAGGCCCTCGCGGAGACCGAACGGTCCGGGCTCGCCCGGCCCGCCGCCTCCGGCGTGGAACGGCTCGTCCTCGCCGCCGTGGCCGTGGAGCGCGAGGAGCTGGGGCAGGCGCGGGCGCTGCTCGGCACGGCGGGCGAGTCGCACCCCGCGCTGCGGGACCCCGTCCTGGAGGCCGGGCGCGCCCTGGTCGCCGCGCGTCTGCACCTGGCGCGGGGCGAGCCCGGTGCGGCGCGGAAGGCGGTGGAGACCGGCGTGCCGGCCGACGCCGTCTCACCGTGGGCGCGGGGCGAGACGGCCCTGGTCGCGGCGGCCGCCGACCTTGCGGAGGGACGGCCGCAGGACGCCGCCGCGCTGCTGCCCGAGGTGCCTCCCGACCAGCCGGCGTGCGCGGTCGGCGCCGCCCGGGTGCTGCTCGCCGCCGGACGGCCCGAGGCGGCCGTACGGCTGCTCGACCGGGCGGCCGTCGACGAGCACGCCGGCCCGGCCGTGACCGTACGGGCCGCGCTGGTACGGGCACGGGCGGCCGACCGGGCGGGGGACGCCGCCGCGGCCCGCCGCCTGGTCGCGCACGCGGTGACGGAGGCCCACCGGGAAGGACTGCGACGGCCCCTCACCGAGGCGGGGTCATGGATCCGCCCCTACCTGACGCCCACCCCACGCCACCGCCGCCCCGCCGCGCCCCGCCCGGCCGGCAGCCCGCCCCCGCCGGTCGAGGAACTGAGCGGCCGCGAACGGGACGTGCTGCGGCGGCTCGCCCTGGCGATGTCCACCGAGGAGATCGCCGCCGATCTGTACGTCTCGGTGAACACGGTGAAGACGCACCTGAAGAACGCCTACCGCAAGCTGTCGGTGGGCCGCCGCAGCGAGGCGGTACGCCGAGCCCGGGAACTGGGCCTCCTGTGAGGCGACGACGGCCATGACCGGCGAACGGACCCCGCGGCCACCCGGCCGGCCCGGGCGTCCCGCGCGGAGCCCGGCGGACGCGCGCGACTCCGCGACGGTGGCGGACGACGCGTCCGCACCCCGCCGCCCCCACGCCGACTACACCGGCGGTGTCTACGGATCCATGCTCGCCGCCTCGGTGATCGTCGGTGCCGGCACGCTCGGGTCCTTCCCGCGGCTCGAACTCGTGCTCCTGCTGCTGCTCACCGGCGTCGTGTTCTGGATCGCCCATGTGCACGCCCACCTGTTCGGGGCGCGGCTGGCGCAGCGTCCGCCGGACCGCGCCGTCGTGCGGCGGGTGTGCCGGGAGGAGTGGACGATCGTCAAGGCGGCGGTGCCGCCTGCGGTCGCGGTGGGGGTCGGGCCCGTGCTGGGTCTCGGTGTGCAGGGCGGCCAGTGGTTCGCGCTGTCCGTCGCCGTGGCGGGGCAGGTGGGATGGTCCGTGGCCGCGGCCCGGCAGGCGGGCGCGCCGGGGCGGCTGCTGGTGCTGTCGGCGCTGGTCAATCTCGTCCTGGGACTGGTCATCCTGGCGAGCAAACTGTGGCTGAAACACTGAGCAACACTGAGCGCGCCCCGGGGCGCCGCTCTCACCTGCCCGGGGTGAGCCGCGTCGCCGCCGAGGGCTGGACCATCGGAAGGTGCGGGCGTGGTCCGCCCGGTTCAGGCACCACCCGGGGAGCGGCTCATGCGCTACGAGATCCGCGTCGAGGGGCAGCTGTCGGAACCGCTGATCCGCATGTTCCCGGAGCTCGACCACGTGACGATGTCCGGGCAGACCCTGCTGTTCGGGCAGGTGGTCGACGAGGCGCACCTCTACGGGCTGCTGGCCCGCTGCCAGTCCCTCGGCCTGCGGGTCCTGGAGCTGCGCCAGATGCCCCAGTGAGCCACCCGGCGGGACGCCGGAGGTCAGGGACGCCGGAGGTCAGGGATGCCCCTCGGCGCGCACCCGGCCGGACCCCACCGCCTCGCCCAGCGCCGCGAAGTCGCGTTCGTTGCGGTCGGCGTAGTCCTGCGCGAACGTCGCGAGCGCCCGGTCGAAGCGGTCGCCGCGCCCCAGGTAGGCGGCGATCGCGACCGGGTCGCCGGACCGCGCGTGGGCCCGCGCCAGGCTCGCCCCGCACAGGCGGGCGAACTGGCGCAGCAGACCGGGGTCCATCGTCTCGGGCCGGGCGATGCCCTTCCAGTCCCGCAGCTGCCGTACGTAGAAGTCGCGGGGCCTGCCGTCGAGGCCCGTCGCGTGCGTCCAGCCGAGCAGGATGTCGCTGGTCGTCTGGATCAGCCGCTGCCCCTCCACGACCCGCCGGCCCTGGTGGCCGGTCTCCTCGCCGTCCGTGTACGGGGCGAGCACCGACTCCTGCGCCTCCTTGGCCTGGAGCAGCAGCGGATCGTCGTCGTCCCGGCCGAGCAGCAGCACGATCCAGCAGCGGGTGCCGACACTGCCGACCCCCACCACCTTCCGGGCCATGTCCACGAGGTGGTAACGGCTCAGCAGATGCCGGCGGTCCGACGCCAGCGACCGCGCGTAGCCGTCCAGCACCGCGCGCAGGCCCTTCTCCTCGGCCGACGCGCCGTCCAGCAGATCCCGCAGCGGGGTGATCAGCGGCGGGTCCGCCGCGATGCGCCGCCCCTGCGGCGTGGCACGGGTGAGCTTCGCGTACGCCTGGAGATGCGTGCGGGTACGCGCCTTGCGGGCCGCCTCGGCCGTACGCCGCCGGGCCTCGGAGGTCAGGGCGGAGGCCGCCGCCTCGGGCAGCCGGTCGGCGTCGTCCTGCGCGTACCAGATGTCCAGCGTCCGCATCCCGGCGAACTCCCGCATGCGCAGCCGGTACGCGGCGACGCAGGCCCGCACCGCGTCGCTCTGCTCCGCCACGGTGAAGCCGTTCGCGCGCCCGGCGATGGCGAAGCTGGCCGCGAGCCGCTTGACGTCCCATTCGAAGGGGCCGGCATGGGTCTCGTCGAAGTCGTTGATGTCGAAGACGAGATGCCGCTCGGGGGAGGCCAGCAGCCGGAAGTTCAGCAGATGCGCGTCCCCGCACAGCTGCACGACGAGCCCGGCGTCCGGGAGCGGCGCGAGGTCCGCCGCCATGATCGCGGCGGCGCCCCGGTAGAAACGGAACGGCGACTCCAGCATCCGCCCGTAGCGGACCGGCACCAGCTCGGGCAGCCGGGTCGCGGACTGCCGTTCCAGCACGTCCACGGGGTCCGGCCGTCCAGGGGCCGGAGCGAACCCGGCATGGGACGAGCGGGGCGCACGGCCACGCGCCCGCCTGCCGTACGAGGCCCGCGCGGCCGGGGAGAGGGAGGCGTCGAACACGTCCGGTACCGCCATCGCCGTCCTCCCGTCGCGCATGACCACGACTCCACGCCGTCCATCCCACCCCGTGCGACCCGCCCGCCGGATCACCCGCGCCGGGTGAGGCGGCCGGGACGCCGTACGGGCCACGCTGAGACCGGCACGACGCGCCGGCGTGGCGCGGGCGGGCGCAGAGGGCCCGCGAGCGAGGAGGAGATGACCGGCATGACGTATCTCGCGTACGACTACCCGCTGCTCAGCGCACTGCTGACGATGGTGGTGTTCTTCCTGTGGATCATGTGGTTCATCCTGCTCTTCCGGGTGATCGTCGACATCGTCCGCGACGACTCCCTCAGCGGCTGGGCCAAGACGGGCTGGCTGGTCTTCACGATCGTCCTGCCCTTCCTGGGCGTCTTCGTCTACGTGATCGCCCGCGGCAGGAACATGGGCAGCCGGGAGATGGCCCAGGCGCGCGCCCAGCAGGAGGCGCTCGACAGCTACATCCGGGAGACGGCGAAGGGGACGGGGGAGCGGACCAGCAGCGTGGACGAACTGGCCCGGCTCTCCGAGATCAAGGCGCGCGGGGACATCTCGGACGACGAGTTCCGCAGGGCCAAGGAGCTGGTCCTGAGCGGCCACGGGCCCCACTCGTGACCGGGACGCCCCGCCCGCCCGCGCGGGGGACACCGTCCGCCACGCCGCGGACACGACACGGAACCGAGGCACAGTCATGACAGCCACACATCCGACACACGGGGCGCACGCGCCGTCGGCGAAGCGCGAGTGGGCGGGCGGCCTGACCGTCTTCGCCGCCGTCACCCTGATGCTCGTGGGGGTGCTGGACATCTTCCGCGGGATCATGGGCATCGCCGAGGACGACGTCTTCGTGACGACACAGGACTACGTCTTCAAGTTCGACCTGACGGCCTGGGGCTGGACCCACCTCGTGCTCGGCGCGATCGCGGTGCTCGTCGGCCTCGGCCTCGGCCGGGGAGCCCTGTGGGCCCGCGTCTCCGGCGTGGTGATCGCGGGGTTCATCGTCATCGCGAACTTCCTGTCCCTGCCGTACTACCCGGTCTGGTCCGTGGTGATGATCGCCTTCTCCGGCTTCGTCATCTGGGCGCTGTGCGTGGGCGGCCGCTCCCGCACCTGACGCCGGACGCGTCCCGTCCGGCGCGATGGGTACCCGGTGCGGCGTGCGGTGTCCCGGGCGGGCGTGGGCCCTGCGGCTCACGCCCGCCGGTGCGTACACGGGGTCCGTCCCCACTGGGAAGGCGGTGGACATGTGCCGTTGGCTCGCCTATTCGGGCACGCCGATCCTGCTCGAGAACCTGCTCTACCGGCCGGTCCACTCCCTGATCGACCAGAGCCTGCACGCCCGGATGGGCGTGGAGACCACCAACGGCGACGGCTTCGGCATCGGCTGGTACATGCCGGACAAGGACAGCCCCGCCGTGTTCAGGGACATCGGGCCGGCCTGGAGCGACCGTAATCTGCGGGAGATCGCCGGGCACGTCGTCTCCCCGCTGTTCTTCGCCCACATCCGCGCCTCCACCGGTACGGCGGTGCAGCAGACCAACTGCCACCCCTTCCGGCACGGCCGCTGGATGTGGATGCACAACGGGGCCATCGAGGGCTTCCCCCTGCTGCGGCGCGACCTCGCCCTGGCCGTCCGCCCGGACCTGTTCCCGTACATCGAGGGGTCCACGGACTCCGAGATGATGTTCTACCTGGCGCTCACCTTCGGACTGGAGGACGACCCGCGCGGCGCCGTCGCCCGCATGGCCGGCCTCGTCGAGCGCACCGGCCGCCGGCACGGCGTCGACCATCCCGTACAGATGACGGTCGCGGTCACCGACGGGGTACGGCTGTGGGCGTTCCGCTACTCCACCCGGCGTCAGTCGCGCTCCCTCTTCTACAGCACCCGCGGCGAGACGCTGAAGTCCCTCCACCCGGACGTGGCGTTCCTGCGCGACATCGCGGACGACGCCCGCCTCATCGTCTCCGAACCCCTCGGCGACCTGCCCGGCGCCTGGAACGAGGTCCCGGAGAGCTCGTACGGGGTGGTGCAGGCGGAGGGCGACGAGATGCACACGTTCGCGCCGGAGTGAGCCGGCCGCGCACCCCGCCGACGGTTCGGCGGGCGCCGAAGCGTCAAGGGCCTAGCGTGGCCCGCATGACCGACGACCACGCCGTGCGCGCGGAGACCTTCGCCGCGCTCCACCACCAGGACACGCCCCTGCTGCTGCCCAACGCCTGGGACCACGCCTCCGCGGCCCTCCTCCACACCCACGGCTTCCCCGCCGTCGGCACGACCAGCCTGGGCGTCGCCGCGGCGGCCGGGCTGCCCGACGGGGCCCGGGCCACCCGCGAGGAGACCCTGCGCCTCGCCGGCGCCCTCGGGTCGCTGCCGTGTCTCCTCTCCGTCGACGCGGAGGACGGCTTCAGCGACGATCCCGGCGAAGTGGGCGCCTTCGCGGCGGAGTTGCGGGCGCGCGGCGCGGTCGGGATCAACCTCGAGGACGGGCTCGGGCCGGTCGACCGGCACGTGGCGAAGATCCGGGCCGTGCGCGCCGCCGCGCCCGGTCTCTTCGTCAACGCCCGGACGGACACGTACTGGCTCGGTGACGGTGAGGGCGCCCTGGAGCGGGTGCGGGCGTACCGGGATGCCGGTGCGGACGGCGTGTTCGTGCCGGGTCTCACCGACCCGGACGGGATCGCCGTCCTGGTGCGCGCCCTGGAGGGGTGCCCCCTCAACGTCCTGTACGCGCCCGGCGGGCCGTCCCTCGCCCGGCTCGCCGGCCTCGGCGTGCGGCGCGTCAGTCTCGGCTCGCTGCTGTACCGGCGGGCGCTCGGCGCGGCGCTGGACGCGGTGGTCGCGGTGCGGGAGGGGCGGACGGCGGCGGAGGGCACGGTGCCGTCGTACCGGGAGGTGCAGGAGTTCGTGGGCTGACGCCCGTGGGGGTCAGTCCGCCGCTCTGCGGGGCCAGTTCCGCAAGGTGAGGTGCAGCGCGTCGATCATCCGGTCCCAGGACGCCTCCAGGTCGCGCGGGGCGCCGAACGCGCCGGCGGACTCCAGGGCGCAGTAGCCGTGGAAGGAGCTGCGCAACAGCCGTACCGCGTCGGTGAGATCGGGCTCCTCCAGGCCGTACGCACGGAGCAGACCGTAGGTGACCTCGGCGGTGCGGCGCAGCGCGGGGGAGTCCGTCACCGTGGCCTCGTCCAGGGGGATCTGGGTGGCGGCGTACCGTCCGGGGTGGGCGAGAGCGTAGCCCCGGTACGCGCCGGCGAAGGCGGCCAGCGCCTCCTTGCCGGTGCGGCCCTCGACCGCCGCCGCGATCCGGTCGATCATCTCGCCGCCCGCCAGCAGCGCCATCCGGGTGCGCAGGTCCCGCAGCCCGCGCACATGCGCGTACAGGCTCGCGTCCTTGACGTCGAAACGCCGGGCCAGCGCGGACAGGGTGACGTTCTCGTAGCCGGCCTCGTCGGCGAGGTCGGCGGCGGCCGCGACGAGGCGGTCGGCGGTGAGTCCGGCGCGGGGGATGCGGGCCTCCGGCGGTCGGGCGGGCGGGGTTCGGGACACGTGAATGTAGCCGACGTGGGCGGCACGCGGCTCGCCCGCGGTTCCCGACGGCCCTTCGGGGCGCCCCCAGGGGCGCGGGGAACTGCGCGACCAGCCCCCGACGGCCCGCACCTGTCGTGACGACGGCACCCACCGGCCACCCCACCGCCGCCCTCGATTCACGCACCCCCCGGATCCTCCCCCCATGGGCCACAACCACGACCACGCGCACGGCGCGACCGCCCCCGCCTCCCTGCCCGCCGCCTTCGACACCTCCGTGCCCGACGAGGCACTGACCCCCGAACAGGCGTCCCGCCGCGCCCTCCTGCGCCGCACAGGCCTGCTGGGCGCGGGCCTGGCCGCCGGCACCGTGCTCACCGGAAGCACCGCCGCGGCGGACGACCGCGGAGGAGACAGCAGAACCCCGCGCGGCGGGTACCTCTGGCTGGCCGGCGACCACCACATCCACACCCACTACAGCAGCGACGGCAAGTACCGCGTCGTCGACCAGGTGCGCCAGGGCGCCCGGCACGGCATGGACTGGCTGGTCATCACCGACCACGGCAGCGCCACGCACGCCAGGATCGGCGTGGAGAAGGTCAACCCCGACATCAAGCAGGCACGCGCCGCCCACCGGGACACCCTCGTCTTCCAGGGCCTGGAGTGGAACATCCCGGCCGCCGAGCACGGCACCGTGTTCGTCCACCCCGGACGCAACGAGGTCGCCGTCCTCAAGCAGTTCGAGAACGACTACGACGGCGGCGTGAAGGGCGCGGGCGACTCCACCCCCGCCAACGAGGCCCTCGCGGTCGCCGGTCTCCGGTTCCTCGCCGAGCAGGTCAGGCGCCGCAAGGTCGAGGACGCGCTGATGCTCGCCAACCACCCCTCCCGCAAGGGTATCGACTCCCCGCACGAGATCCGTGCCTGGCGCGACGCCACCGGCCGGGACCGGCAGATCGCCGTCGGCTTCGAGGGCGCCCCGGGCCACCAGGCCGCCGGACTGCCCGGCCCGCTCGGCCCGGGCGGCGCCCGCGGCATCTACGACGGCAGCCCCGGCCCGAACTCCTTCCCCGGCTACCCGCTGGAGAGCTACCGCACCTGGGGCGGCTTCGACTGGATGACCGCCACCGTCGGCGGCCTGTGGGACAGCCTCCTCGCCGAGGGCCGCCCCTGGTGGATCACCGCCAACTCCGACTCCCACCAGGTGTACGCCGACACCACCGCCCGCGGCGCCGGCGACTTCGCCGCCGACGGCCGCTACGGCGACCCCGTCTACGCCGGGAAGATCGACACCCGGCAGGGCGACTTCTGGCCCGGCCAGTACAGCCGTACCCACGTCGGCGCCGACCGCTTCTCCTACGCCGCCGTCATGGACGGCATCCGCGCCGGCCGCATCTGGGTCGACCACGGGCAGCTGATCTCCGGCCTCGACGTCCGCGTCTCCGGCGGCGGCCGCTGGGCCACCCTCGGCGGCGCCCTGCACGTCCGCAAGGGCGCCAGGGTCACGCTGACCGCCGACGTGACCCTGGCCGGCGGCCCCAACTGGGCCGGTTTCACGCCCGAACTGGCCCGCGTCGACGTCATCCGGGGCGACGTCACCGGCCCGGTCGCCGACAAGGACACGTTCACCGCGCCCACGGCGGCCGTCGTCCGGTCGTACGACGTCAGGAAGTCCACGGGCAGCGTGCGGCTCACCTTCGACCTGGGGCGGGTCGACCGGCCGGTGTACCTGCGGCTGCGCGGCACCGACGGCAACCGGTCCGCCGTCGGCGTCATGGGCGCCGAGGTCGACCCGGCCGGTCCCGCCCTGGACGTCGTCGGCGACGCCGACCCCTGGCGCGACCTGTGGTTCTACTCCAACCCCGTGTGGGTGCTGCCGTCGTGACGGCGTACGCGCTCACCGTGGACGCGGGCGCACGGGACCTGCGGGCGGCGGACCATCTGCTCCACGCGCTGGCGGACCGGCTCGCCCTGCCCGGGGACACCGTCGGCTGCACCCACCTGGTGCGGGACGGGCGCCCGCGAGTCGTGGTGTCGCTGTCCCTGCCCTCGGCGCCGCTCCTGGACACCGTGCGGGAGCGGCTCGCGGCGGGGGAGTACGGCGCCGTCTCGGCGGGACTGCCGGACCCGTCGGGGCGCGCGGTGCTCTACCCGGGGGCGTCCCGGCTCACGGGCACCCTGACGGTCGCGGAGGTGCTGGAACGCTCCGCGATCGACCGGGTGACGGTGCTGGGCTCACCCCTGCCGCCGGAGCCGGACACCCGCATGGTGACCCGCGACCATGTACGGCCCCAGTGGCAGGGCGGCGCCCTGGTCCTCGCCGCCACCCCGGCCCTGGGGGACACGCTGGTGCCCTTCGAGGCGCCGGACCCGACACCCTGCTGCGCCGACCACTGAACCCGCTGAAGCAGGCCGGGGCGTGGGGGCCGGGCAGGCCCCCGTGCCCCGGTCAGCCGCCCAGCACACTCCGCACGAACGCGTTGCCGAACACGCCCTCCGGGTCCAGCTCGCGGACCAGGGCGCGGAAGTCGTGCAGGCGCGGGTAGCGGGACCGCAGTTCGGCCGGCGGGGTGGCGAACACCTTGCCCCAGTGCGGGCGCGGCGCGAACGGCGCGAGCGCCTCCTCCACCCGCCGCACCACCGGCAGCACCGTCGCCGTGTCCTCGATCCAGGTGAAGTGCAGGGCCACCGTGTCCCTGCCGTACGCCGGGCTCATCCACTGGTCGTCGGCGGCCACCGTGCGCACCTCGCAGGTCTGCAGCACCGGCGCGACCGTCTCCCGGACGGCGTCCAGGGCACGCAGCGCGTCCACCGCGGTCTCCCGGGGCAGCAGGTACTCCGACTGGAGCTCCGCCCCGCTGCTCGGGGTGAACTCCGCCCGGAAGTGAGGCAGCCGCTCGTGCCAGGGGCCCGGCGCCCCGAACTGCTCGGTGCAGTTCACCCCCGGCATCCCCGGCACCGGGTGCATCTTCTGCGTCGCGGGCGCCGCCCACGGGAAGCCGGTGCGCGGCCGGTCGGTGCGGTGCTTCACCCACACCTGCCGGAAGCCGGGCTCCCGCCAGTCGGTGAACAGGCTCACGCTGTACGCCGCCGACATCACCGCGTCGAACGTGCCCGCGTCCAGCACGTCGAGCGGCAGCTCGGTGAACACCCGCTGCTCCACCTCGTACGCCGGCTCCAGGTCCAGGGTGAGCGCGGTGACCACGCCGAGCGCGCCCAGCGCGGTGACCGCGCCGCCGAACCGCTCGTCGCCGCGCTCCAGGGTGAGCGTCGAGCCGTCCGCCGTGACCAGCTCCACCGCGCGCACCGACGAGCTGAGCGGCCCGTTGCCGACCCCGGAGCCGTGCGTGCCGGTGGCGACCGACCCGGCGACCGAGATGTGCGGGAGCGACGCCATGTTCGCCAGCGCAAGACCGTGCCGGTGCACCTCGCGGGCCAGCTCCGCGTACCGGACCCCGCCGCCGACCCGCACCGTGCGCGACTCCGCGTCCACCTCGATCACCGGGGGCAGCGCGGCCAGGGACAGCAGGACGCCGTCCTCGCCGGCGTCGGCGATGTCGTTGAAGGAGTGGCCGCTGCCCAGCACCCGCACCCGCGCGGAGTCCGCCACCAGCGCGCGCAGCGCGTCCGTCGTGCGCGGCCGGTGCAGCTCCTTGGCGGCGTACGTGATGTTGCCGGCCCAGTTGGTCACGCTCTCGGTCATCCCTCGTCCTTCCCGCCTGCGGACCCGCGGAAGGGCCCCGACGGAACCTACCTCGGGAGTGACCCACGCCATGTGGGGGGACCCGGCGCCCAGGATGCCCGGCCGGGGGCATACCGTGAGGAGTCGTACGTCGGCACCGGGAGGAGAACACGCGATGGGCAGCCGTACCGCGCTGGTCGAGGATCTGATGGAGCGGTTCCCGCACGTTCCGCGCGAGGCCGTCTTCAAGGAGGACCTGCTGCGCGGCGGTGTGGCCTTCGACCCCTCCGCGCTCAGCGACAACGAGGGCGGCGAGGTCAAACCGAAGTCGTACTTCATCTTCTCCTTCGACCACGGCACCCTGCCGGAGCTGGGCGAGGCCGCGCTGCGCCGCCCGCCGGAGGAGATCATCCTCACCGGAGGACCGTACGACCTGCGCCGCACGGTCGTGTCCGTCCGGGTGAACCCGTCGTCCCCGTACCGGGTCGCCGCCGACGAGCACGGCATGCTCGGCCTCTACCTGGACGGCAAGCGGATCTCCGACGTCGGCGTGCCGCCGATGCCGGAGTACTACCGGCACAAGCTGTCCAACGGGAAGTCGGTGATGGAGGTCGCCCCCACCATCCAGTGGGGTTACCTGATCTATCTGACGGTCTTCCGGGTCTGCCAGTACTTCGGCGCCAAGGAGGAGTGCCAGTACTGCGACATCAACCACAACTGGCGCCAGCACAAGGCCGCCGGCCGGCCCTACACCGGGGTGAAGGACGTCGAGGAGGTCCTCGAGGCCCTGGAGATCATCGACCGGTACGACACGGCGAAGGCGTCCACCGCCTACACCCTCACCGGCGGCGCCATCACCAAGACCGTCTCCGGCCGTGACGAGGCCGACTTCTACGGTCACTACGCCAAGGCCATCGAGGAGCGCTTCCCCGGCCGCTGGATCGGCAAGGTCGTCGCCCAGGCGCTGCCCAAGGACGACGTGCAGCGCTTCAAGGACTACGGCGTGCAGATCTACCACCCCAACTACGAGGTGTGGGACGAGTACCTGTTCAAGATGTACTGCCCCGGCAAGGAGCGGTACGTCGGCCGCGACGAGTGGCACCGCCGCATCCTCGACTCCGCGGAGATCTTCGGCGCGCGCAACGTCATCCCCAACTTCGTGGCCGGCGTGGAGATGGCCGAGCCGTTCGGGTTCAAGACCGTCGACGAGGCGATCGCGTCCACCACGGAGGGCCTGCGCTTCTTCATGTCGAAGGGGATCACGCCCCGCTTCACCACCTGGTGCCCGGAGCCGACCACCCCGCTCGGCAAGGCCAACCCGCAGGGCGCGCCGCTGGAGTACCACATCCGGCTGCTCCAGGCGTACCGGCAGACGATGGAGGACTTCGGTCTCGCCTCGCCCCCCGGCTACGGCCCGCCCGGACCCGGCCGCGCGGTGTTCTCCGTGAGCTCCTTCATGGACAGCCTGCCCGCCACGGAGCCCGTGGAGGAGCCCGTCTAGGAGCCCGTCGAGGCGTTCGGGAAAGGCCGGAACCGAGACGTTCCGGCCTTCTCCGCGTATGGTCCCTGCGAGGGGTCGCGGCACCGCCACACAAAGTGAAGACAGCGCTTGTCAGTTGTGTCGGAGACGTGCAAAGCTCTCGTCCACTGCCGCGAGGTTCCCTTCAACTCCACCCGCCGGTATGGCGAGTTGACCTCGCTTGTGGATGCAGGAGTCTCATGCCCGACCTGCCGAGCCCTCAGGACGCCACCGAGGCGGCCCTGTTCACCGAATGCTGGGACGCGGTGCTCTCCTACGCCGACCTGTGCACGGCGGGCTCGAGCGCCGCCGCGGAACTGGCCCGCGAGGCCTTCGCCGAGGGCATACGGGAACTGCGCGCGGCCGAGTCGGGAAGCGTGCGCGGGACCGGCCGCCGCTCCTCCCGGCTGCCCCGCATCCCGCTGCTGCTGACCGCCGTGCGCAACACGGCCGCCGCGTGGGAGAAGGAGGGGCAGGGCCACAAGCTCGAGCCCGAACTGCGGCTGTGGCTGCACTCGGACGAGGCCGCCCGCTACACCGGCCCGCCGCTCGAACGGCCCATCGCGCTGCGGGGGCTGCGCGACCTCCAGCAGGCGGACGCCGAACTGCTGTGGCTGGCCGAGGCGGAGGCGCTCCCGCTGCCCCTCGTGGCCCGCCGGCTGGGCCTCGACCCCGCCACCACGGCCGACGAACTCGCCCAGGTCGGCCGCCTGTTCCGGGACCGCTGCCACCGCAACCACCTCGACTCGCCGATGGACGCCGAGTGCCGCAGCTACGCCCGGCTGCTCGACGCCGTCACCCGCTCGCCCGCCGCGGACACCCCCGAGGACCTGTCCCGGCACCTCGCCACCTGCCGCCAGTGCGCGGAGGCCGCCGCCTGTCTGCGCCTGCACGGCGGCACCCTGCCCGGCGCGCTGGCCGGCGGCGTCATCGGCTGGGGCGGCCTCGCCTACCTGGAGCGCCGCCGACGCGCCGCCGAGGTCCGGCTGGGCGCGGGGCGCCCGGACGGGCCCGACGCGGACCACGACGACCCGGCGGACGGACGGGACCGCAAGGCGCGGGTCGTCCGGCACGGGCCCATGGCCGCGGCCGTCGTCGTCTCCCTGCTCGCGCTCGCGGTGTCGCTGATGCCGTTCGGGGACGGCGGGGACCCGGGTACGCCCGCCGCCGACAACGACCGCGGCGGCCCCGTGGCCGCGCCCGCGCCCTCCCTGCCGCCGGTGGGCACGGCGCCGTCCGGTTCCGCGGGCGCGGATCCGTCGGAACCCCCGACCCCCAGCTCCCCGCCGAGCAGCGCCGCCGCCCCGCCCTCCCGTACGGCGGACCCGACGCCCGAGCCCGACCCGGAACCGCAGGGCACGTCCTCGGGCGCCGCCGCCACGCCGGGGGACGACTCGCCTGCCGCGTGCGTGGTCGACTACGACGTGCTCAACCAGTGGCCGGACGGCTACCAGGCCGCCGTCACCGTGACGACCCGCCACGCCCTGGACGGCTGGCGCGTCGCCTTCACCGTCCCCGAGGGCCACCGCGTCACCCACATGTGGGATGCGTCGGTGCACCAGACGGACACACGGGTGACCGCTGCCGCGGCCGACTACAACGCCAAGGTCTCGGCAGGCAGCCGCCTGGCCTTCGGCTACCTCACGGCCCGACAGGGCTCGGACACCCAGGCATCCGACTTCACGCTCAACGGCCGGGCCTGCGCGGTGGCGTGAGGGGGGCGGGCGCTCTGAGCACCCCGGCAGCACCGACGCCCGCGCGGCCGCGCGCTCCGCAACTAGCGGGCATTCGTGCCTCCCCCAGTGCCTCAGGGCCTGGGAGGTACCCCCAGGGCGGCACGGGTGGGCGCGGCGGCACCCCGTCGGCGCCGGGCTGCGCCACACCCCCCGGCCCACTGCGACACGGGTGACGCAGCGACCCGCCAAGATGCTCAGACACAAGATGCTCAGACAACGGCAAGACGGCTGACCAACAGCCAAACCCTCCGCTCCGCATCACCCACCGGCAACCGCCCCGCACGGCTCAACGTCACCAACCCGTGCAACGACGCCCAGAACACCTCGGTGAGCAACCCCGCCTCGACACCCTCCCCCGCCACATCCTTCAGCGTCTCCAACAACGCGGCGAACCCGTCCTTCAACGCCTCCGGCGTCTCCTCCGCCGCGAACACCAGCCCACCGTCCAGCTGGAACATCGCGTCGTAGACAGCAGGATTCCGCTCGGCGAAGTCCAGATACGCCCGGGCCAGGGCGGTGACCCGCCCTCGCGTCCCCTCCGCCGACGCGGACCTGGACGCGGCCCGCAACTCCGCCGCCAGCTCGGCAGCCCCCTCCAGGGCCACGGCGCCGATGATCTCCCGCTTCCCGCGGAAGTGGCTGTACAGCACAGGCTGGCTGTACTCGATGCGCTCGGCGAGCCGCCGGGTCGTGACCGCGTCCCACCCTTGCTCCTCGGCGAGTTGCCGCGCCGTGGCGACGATGAGCCGCTCCCGCTCCGCCCGCTCCCGCTGCTTGCGTTCCTGTACCGACATAGACCGATCCTAGCACTGCTAGACAATCAAGCACCGACAGGTCTAGCGTTGACCCATCATCTAGCAATGCTAGAAAATCAGGGAGATCGCATGCTCAGCACGCTCGAAGTCGCCACCGTCGTGATCGTCGGCCTGATGGTCGGCGTGGAATTCTCCGTCGCCTTCGTCCTGAACCGCGTGATCGACGCACTGCCCGAGGACAGCGCCCAGCAGGCACATGCCCATGGCGGCCGCATGCTCGGTGCGGTGATGCCGGTCTGGTACATCGGCTCGCTCGTCCTCGTCGCCGTATGGGCCGTCGCGGGACGGGGCGACCCCGGCCCCGGCACCGGTCTCCTCGTGAGCGCCGCCGCACTGCTCGTCCTCAGCGTGATCATGTCGCTGCTGCTGCTCGTCCCGATCAACAACCGCAACAAGACCTGGACGCCCGAGAACCGCCCCGCCGACTGGAGGGAACAGCTCAACCGCTGGGCCCGCTACCACTACGGCCGCCTCGCCCTGATCGCCGCGGCCTTCACCCTCCTGGCCGTCGCCCGAGGCTGAACCGCACGGCGGCCTCCGGGTGGCCGGTCACCCGCTGCAACTCTCGCCCGCTGCGTGGCCGCCGCCTCAGAGGCGACGGCGTCCACCACGCCATGCGGCGGGATGGGCTTCGCCGTCGGGCCGTGCTCAACCCTCCAGGCTGCCGATGGCCTCGGCCAGCCACTTCTTTTCCTCGGTGCCGGTTGCGCGAGCGATGCGCAGCATGCCCTGCCGGAAGAGGCTGGGCGATTCCTCGGCTCGCACGGGCTCCCCGTCGCGGTAGAAGAAGCTCGCCGGGATGTTGAGGAAGGCCTGCCGCCGGCGCAGCACCGCAGCCTGCTCGGCACGGTCCGGGAGATGGTGCAGGAAGGCAAGCAGAGTGAAGAAGCGCTGCCCATCGGTAATGTCGGCCTCCTTGGGGTGCCGCAACCGGGCGAGCAGTTCGGCGCGGCCCGCCTCGGTGAGGGACAGGATCCGGCGGGGCGCGGCACCGCTTCCGGGCTCGGTGCGCTGCTCGATCAGACCCGCTTTCACGAGCCTGGAGATGGCCGGATAGAGCGCTCCGTCGCTCACTGGGCGGATGTGGCCGCTGAGGCCCTGGATGCGGGCTTTCAACTCGTATCCATGCAGGGGCTCCTCGAAGAGGAAACCCAGAATTGACAGCTCCAGCACGCCCCGAGCTCCTTCCTGCGCCTGTCGGCGCGCTTGCTCGCTCCACCCTGCCATGCTATCTCTTTTCGCTGTACCTCGATTAGAGGTACAGCGAAAAGAGGGGTGCGGTCATGGGGGCAGCAGAACACCGGCGCAGGTTGGTGTCGCTCGCGTATCCGGTCTACTTCGAGCTACTCGCCGGGGTCACGGCCGGGATCATCAACATGGTCTGGGTGGCCCGGCTCGGCGGGAGCGCTGTTGCCGCGGTGGCTGTCGCCACGAATGTCGAGAACCTGCTGCTCGGCGTCATCCTCGTCGCCGGCTCGGGCACGACGGTGCTCGTCGCACGAGCCAGAGGAGCGGGGGATCCGGTGGCGATGGGCTCCGCCGTGCGCGGCGGATGGGTCCTGTGGGCACTCGTCACACCCGTGGTCGCCATCGGCGGGTACCTGTGCCGCGAACCGCTCGCCCACCTCGTACTCGGCGGCAGCAGCGGCGACTCGCTGCCCCTCGCCACTGGCTATTTCTCGATCGCGTTGCCAGGAATCGCGGTGTTCTTCGCCACCAACGTCGTCGACGGCATCCTCAAGGGTGCGGGTGACACCCGCACCCCGATGAAGCTGGCGATCCTCGCGAACGGCCTGATCCTCGGGCTGGATCCCCTGTTCATCCTGGGATTCGACCTCGGGGTGCGCGGAGCGGCGATCGCCACAGTGCTGGGCCGGACAGTCGCGCTCATCTGCGGGTTCGTGGCGCTGCACCGCAACGGCGTACTGCGGCAGGCAGCTCAGGCGGCCCCGTACCGGGCCGGTTCGCTCAGCGCCGATGCGCGCAAGACCGCTGCGACCGGGCTTCCCATGTCGGCCGACTTCGTCGCACGCATGGCGGGGGCGCTCGCGCTCGTCGCCGTCGTCGCCCGGATCGGCGTCAGCGAGGTCGCCGCATACGGGATCGCGACGAAGGCGATGTACGTCGCGACCATGGCCTTCTACGCGGTACGCCAGGCTGCGGCCATCCGCACCGCCCATCTGCTCGGTGCCGGACGCGACGAGCGGCGCGCCATCGGACGACAGGTGTTGCTCGTCGCCGGATCGCTGGGGTTCGCGGCTCTGCTGATACTGCTCGCCGCCGGGCCGTGGATCATGTGGGTCTTCGGCAGTGAGGGAGAGGTGGCCGGGGCAGGCGCACTCTATCTGCGTTGTCTGGGGCCGTACCTGGTGCTTCTCGCTTGCTTCATCGCACTGGGCGGGGTGTTCGAGGGCAGCGGTGGCAGCGCCGCCCTTGCGCGGATCACGGTGTGCGGCACGGCGCTCCAACTCGCACTCGCATACAGCCTGTCGGGTTGGGGGCTGCCCGGAATCTGTCTGGCCATGGCGCTGGCCATGGCACTTCAGTGCGCAGCCATTGCCAGGATGTATCGGCGCACGGAACATCCGACCGTCACTGGCGACGACGACAGTCGGCTGAAGATCGGCGACGCAAGACCCGACAGCCCTTCATCCGGCAATCGACGTGCCTGATGAACGGTTGGGAAGTGCCAAGTACCAGAAGCGGGGCGGTGGGACGGCGACCCCGCCCACCTGGCGCGCCCCATGCGGATACGCCGGGAAATTCGCTGGCGGGCCGCCGCCAGGCCCTCTAGTCTGTGCCGAGTCGGCAAGGCGCCCACGGGCGCTGTTCATGACGAGGTTCTTGGGAGGTGTGACCGATGGCTGTCTCTGTGATGGGCCGTGCCCGCATTCAGTCGATCGTTTCGTTCACCTCCGTGGCCACCGGCTGACCTCTCCTCTTCTCGCGCGTTCCTGAACGCGTGCCGCCGGGGCCGCCCTTCGAAGGGTTTCCCTTGAATCTCTCCTCTCTTTCCGCCTCCTCGCACGCCCTCGCTCCCTACGGCTGGGACGAGGAGTGGGCGGACGCCTTCGCTCCGTACGCCGCGCAAGGGCTGGTGCCGGGCCGGGTGGTCCGGGTCGACCGGGGGCTGTGCGACCTGGCCACCCCGGACGGCGTGATCCGCGCCGACACCGAGTACGTCGTCCCCCGCGATCCGATGAAGGTCGTCTGCACGGGCGACTGGGCCGCCGTCGACCCGGAGGGCGCCCGCCCCCGTTACGTGCGGACGCTGCTGCCGCGCCGTACCGCGTTCGTGCGGTCCACCTCCTCCAAGCGGTCCGAGGGGCAGATCCTCGCCGCCAACGTCGACCACGCGGTCGTCGCCGTGTCGCTCGCCGTCGAGCTGGACCTCGCCCGGATCGAGCGGTTCCTCGCGCTGGCGTGGGAGTCCGGGGCGCAGCCGGTCGTGGTGCTCACCAAGGCCGACCTCGTGCCGGACGCGGTGACCCGGGCGTACCTCGTGCAGGACGTCGAGACGACCGCGCCGGGCGTGCCCGTCGTCACCGTCAGCGCGCAGGACGGCGAAGGGCTCGACGTGCTCGCCGCGGTCGTGTCCGGCGGGACCTCCGTCCTGCTCGGGCAGTCCGGCGCGGGCAAGTCCACCCTGGCCAACGCCCTCCTCGGCGAGGACGTCATGGACGTCCAGGCCACCCGGGACGTCGACGGCAAGGGCCGCCACACCACCACGACCCGCAACCTGCTCCTGCTGCCCGGCGGGGGAGTCCTCATCGACACCCCCGGTCTGCGGGGCGTCGGCCTGTGGGACGCCGGCACCGGTGTCGGCCAGGTGTTCTCCGAGATCCAGGATCTCGCCGAGAACTGCCGGTTCCACGACTGCGCCCACGAGAGCGAGCCGGGCTGTGCCGTCCTCGACGCCATCGAGGCCGGTGAGCTGCCGCAGCGCCGCCTGGACAGCTACCGCAAGCTGCTCCGCGAGAACCAGTACATCGTCGCCAAGACCGACGCCCGCGTCCGCGCCGAGCTCCGCAAGGACTGGAAGCGCAAGGGCGCCATCGGCAAGGCGGCCATGGAGGCCAAGCGGGGGCGGATGCGCTGACACCCCTGTTCCGCCGGGTGCCCTCAGCGGGCACCCGGCGGGGCGGAACAGGGTCAGCCCGACTCCCGTAGCTCCAGCACGTACCGCGCCGTCAGCGCCACCGCCCGGTCCCCGTCCCCGGTCAGCGACCTCAGCGTGTCCGTGGCCGCCGGCCCCGGGATCTCGGCCAGGGCCTGCGTCAGACGGCGGCGCGCGGACGGGCCGAGGGCGGCATCGGCGAGGCGGTCCGCCAGTTCCGCCCCGATACGGTCCGCCACCGCCACGTCACCCGCCAGCGTGCCCAGCGCGTCCGCCGCGTCGACGTCGTTCGCCTCCTCGACGACCATGCCGACCAGTTCCGGCATCGCGTCCGCCACCCCGCGCGCCCCCAGCTCCAGGGCCGCGGTCCGGCGCACGGACGGGTCCGGGTCCCCGAGGGCGTCCCGCAGCAGCGCCGTCGCCCGCTCGCCCGGAATCTCCGCCAGGCACCGCACCGCCCGCCCCCGCACCTCCGGCAGCGCCGACCCCAGCCCCGCCGCCAGCAGCTCCGGGCCCCGCTCGCCCGCCTGCGCCAGCGCCCACCGCAGGGCGCCGGCGACATGCGGGTCCGTCTCGCTCAGCACCGCCTCCACCAGCGCCTCCACCGGCACCGGCGCCGTGTCCACCGACGACAGGGCGGCCCGCTGCCGCATCCCCGCGTCCCCCGACCGCAGGTTCCGCAGCAACGCGACGACCTGGAGGACGTCCTGCCAGTCGGCGGGTTCCGCCGCGTCGATCCGCTGGAGTCGGGTCAGCAGCTCCGTCTCCCGCGCGATGCGCTCCCGCGTCCGCCGGGCCAGGTCCGCGACGAGACCGGACGGGGTGAAGCCGGGGTCGTCCAGGGCACGGCCCGCGTCCCGCAGCGACAACCCCAGCGACCGCAGGCTCTCCACGTGGAAGATCCGCCGGATGTCCTCCTCCGTGTACGCGCGGTACCCGGCCGCCGTACGGCCCGTGGGCCGCACCAGGCCCAGCGACTCGTAGTGCCGCAGCATCCGGGGGCTCACCCCGGACCGCCGCGCCACCTCACCGATCAGCACCCCTGCCTCACCCCTCCGCACCGCCAGGTCCGTCGGGCCCCAGCGACACCACGCGCTTCGCCTCCTCCACCGCGTACGCGAACCCCGCCTCGGGGTCGCGCCGCAACTGCTCCGTCGCCAGCGCGTGGCCCCGTACCCGCGGGTCCGTATGGTCCGCCGCGGCCCGCACCGGCGGGACCGCCGCCTCGCCCAGCTCGATCAGCGCCCGGCTGAGACTCATCTGCGTCTCCCGCCCGCCCCGCCCGAGCTGCGACACCAGCACCTCCGCCAGCTCCGCCGCCTCCCCCTCCGGCGCCAGCAGCACCGCCGTCCGCCAGGCGGTCCGCGCCACCTCGTCGTCCGGGTCGGTCAGCAGCGACCGGGGGATCGCCGGCCACACGCTCCGGTCCCCGATCTTGGACAGGGTGTGCAGCGCCTGGCTCCGCGCCCGGGCGTTGGGCGACCGCAGCTCGGCCACGACCCGCGGCACCGTCACCGTCTCCGGGTGCCGGGTCAGGGCCCACGTCAGCATGTCCCGCACATGGAACACGGATTCCACCCCGCACCGCTCCACCAGCGGCCCCACGAACCCGGGGTCCGGGTCCGACCCGGCCGCCAGCGCCGCGCGCAGCCGCACCGAGGAATCGTCGTGCCGCAGTCCCGCGAGCACCCGTGATGTCATCGTCTCCGCCTTGGGCGTGGTCATCGGAGCACCTCCAGGCCCGCCAGTGAAGACCTTCTCACCGTGTCAAGGTCAAGAACCCGGGGGAGACCCCCTGAGGTTCCATGTCCGATTCCCGCCAGCCCGGCCTTCCCCGCCAGGGGACACTGGACCCTATGACGGACGAGGACAGCAGGTACGAGGCGGTGCGCAGCCGGGACGCCCGGTTCGACGGCGCGTTCTTCTTCGCCGTCGAGACCACCGGCATCTACTGCCGGCCCAGCTGCCCCGCGGTCACCCCCAAACGCGCCCATGTGCGCTTCTTCCCGACCGCCGCCGCGGCGCAGGGCGCGGGCTTCCGGGCCTGCCGGCGCTGCCGCCCCGACGCCGTGCCCAGCTCCGCCGAGTGGAACGTACGGGCCGACGCCGTGGGCCGCGCCATGCGCCTCATCGCCGACGGCGTCGTCGACCGCGAGGGCGTCGCCGGACTCGCCACGCGCCTCGGCTACAGCCCCCGCCAGGTGCAGCGGCAGCTCACCGCGGAGCTGGGCGCCGGACCGGTCGCCCTGGCCCGCGCCCAGCGCGCCCACACCGCGCGCGTCCTGCTCCAGACCACCGGCCTGCCGGTCACCGAGATCGCGTTCGCCGCCGGGTTCGCCAGCGTGCGGCAGTTCAACGACACCGTCCGCGCCGTGTACGCCACTACGCCCACCGGACTGCGCGCCGCCGCGCCCCGCAGGGGCCGCGCCCGCCCCGGCACCCCCACCGCCGGCGTGCCGCTGCGGCTCGCCCACCGGGGCCCCTACCAGGCGCGCCCCGTCTTCGACCTGCTGGAACGGGAGGCCGTCCCCGGCGTCGAGGAGATCACCGGGACGCCCGGCGCGCGCACCTACCGGCGCACCCTGCGCCTGCCCTACGGCACCGGCATCGCCGCCGTCGAGGAGCGCCCGCACACCGGCACCGGCGCCCGCCCCGGCGGCTGGCTCGACGCCCGCGTCCACCTCACCGACCTGCGCGACCTGACCACCGCGGTGCAGCGGCTGCGCCGGCTGTTCGACCTGGACGCCGACCCCTACGCCGTCGACGAGCGCCTCGGCGCCGACGTCCGGCTCGCCCCGCTGGTCGCCGCCCGCCCCGGACTGCGCTCGCCCGGCGCCGCCGACCCCGACGAGGTCGCCGTGCGGGCGCTCGTGGGCCGCGACACGGCCGCCGAGCTGGTCCGCCGCTACGGCAAACGCCTCGACGTGCCCTGCGGCGCGCTGACCCACCTGTTCCCGGAGGCCGCCGTCCTCGCCGGCGCCGAGCCCGACGGCACCCTGGGCGCGCTCACCGCCGCCCTCGCCGACGGCGCCGTACGGCTCGGCCCCGGCGCCGACCGGGACGCGGCGCGGGACGCCCTCGCCGCCGTCCCCGGCCTCGACGACCCTACGATCGCCGCCATCCGCACCCGTGCGCTCGGCGACCCCGACGTGGCCCCGCCCGGCCTCGACGCCCCCGACAGCTGGCGCCCCTGGCGCTCGTACGCCCTGAACCACCTGCGAGCCGCAGGGGAGTTGGAGTGACCCTCATGACGACGACGTACTGGACCCACGTGGACAGCCCGCTCGGGCCGCTGCTGCTCACCGCCGCCCCGACCGGCGAGCTGACCTCGCTCACCGTGCCCGGGCAGAAGAAGGCGACCGTGGTGCGGGACGACTGGACGCACGACCCCGGGCCCTTCCGGGAGGCGGAACGGCAGCTCGCCGCGTACTTCGCCGGCGACCTCAAGGAGTTCCGGCTGCCGACGCGGGCCGTCGGCACCCCCTTCCGGGAGAAGGTGTGGGCCGCCCTGGACGACGTGCCGTACGGCGGGACCGTCACCTATGGGGAGATCGCCGCGCGCGTCGGGGCGCCCCGCGCCGCCGTGCGGGCCGTCGGCGGCGCGATCGGCGCGAACCCGCTGCTCATCGTCCGCCCCTGCCACCGCGTCATCGGCGCCGACGGCTCCCTCACGGGGTACGCCGGAGGACTGGAACGCAAGGTGCGGCTGCTCACCCACGAGGGCGTGCTGCCCCGCGCCTGACCCCGTGAGGGAAGCCCGCTCAGCCCCAGAACACCGCGCCGATCCACGCCGCGGCGATCAGCTGGCAGGTGAACAGCTCCGTCAGCAGGCTCCACCCGCCTGACCGCATCACCGTGCGCACCGCGGCCTTCGCCTCCCCGCGGCGGCCGAGCCGGATCCGCTCGTGGACGTACACCCCGGCGAGGAAGCCGGGGACCGCGCCGATCACCGGCAGCAGCACGAAACCCGCGAACGAGCCGCCGCCCGCGTACGTCAGCAGCCGGGCGTCCACGCCGCCCTCCCGGAGTCTGCGGGGCGGCAGCGCCCAGCGGATCACCTGCGACAGGAACAGCACCACGGTCGCCCCCACCAGCACCCACCACGCGACCGCCTGCGGGTCCTTCAGCGCCCACCACAGGACCGCGGCCCACACCAGCCAGGACCCGGGCACCCCGGGCACCAGCACTCCGCACAGACCGAACAGGAGCACCAGTCCGGTGAGCAGGAGGTCCCACGCTCCCATCTGTCCAGGGTGCAGGAGGGCGGGGGACGGCGCAGATCGGCGGCGCGGCGACTGCCGCGCGGGGCGGCGATTTTCCCGATGCCCCGTTTTCATCCGGCCCGTCCGGTGGACAATTGAGGGCATGAGTCAGCAGGGGGGAAGGCCCACCGGGCCCACCGGTCCCGGTCCCGAGGACGACTGGTGGGGTCAGCTGTACGACGACGCCTCCGACGACACGGGGCCGGCGCCCGCGGCCGACTCCCTGGACGACCGTTTCGCCTCGGCGGCGGGAGCGGTGAACGCGGGCGGGCCGGGGGCCGACGCGCCGCAGCCCCCGCCGGCCCCCGACCCCCGGGACGCCCCCGGCACCCCGGTGCTCCCCACCCAGCGCCGGACCCCGCCGCCGACACCGGAGGCCGCGCCGCCCACCCCGTCGTCCGGCACCGGCGCCCCGACCGGCTCCCCTCCCGCGCCGGAGCCGCCCTCGGACCCCCCGCGTCCCGACGCGGCGACCGCCACCCCCACCACCCCCTCCGGTCCCACCGCCGCCCCCGCCTACGGCGCCTGGACCCCCGTCGCGCCCGAGCCCTTCACCCCGGCCGGTGACGAACCGGAGGACGAGGCGGCCGCCGCCCGCACGTCCGGACTCGGGCCGCTCCCGCCGCCGCTCCCCTCCCGCGCCTACGTCGGCACCCGCCCGCCCACCTACGACGCGGAACCCACCGCCCTCCCCGCCGCCGACCCCGACGACCTGGACGCGCTCGTCCCGGACACCGTGCTGGACGGGGCCCGGTACGGCGCCTGCACCCTGCGGTCCGTCTCCGTGCGCGGAGACTCCGCCCGGTACCGGGGCGAGCCCCGCCGCGACGCGCTGCTGACCGCGCGGTTCGGGGCGGGGGAGCGGGCCCTGGTGCTGGTGGCGCTGGCGACCGGTGTGCGGACCGCCCCGGGGGCGCACCTGGCCGCCGCCGAGGTGTGCCGCTGGATCGGCGCGGCGGTGGGCCGCAGCCACGAGCGGCTCACCGCCGACATCCGGGCCGCCCGCCGCGCCGACCTCAAGGCCGGCCTGCACCGCCTGACCGACCGCGGCCTCGGCAAGCTGCGCGCCGCCGCGACCGAGCAGGGCCTCGACCCCGACGACTACGCCGCCACCCTGCGCTGCCTGCTGCTGTCCGGCGACCCCGAGTGCCGCACCCGGGTGTTCTTCGGGGTCGGCCCCGGAGGGCTGTTCCGGCTGCGGGACCGCGAGTGGCAGGACATCGAGCCGGAGGTGACGGAGGTGAAGGGCGAGCCGGTGCTCGGCTTCGGCTCGCCGCCGCACGAGACGCCGGACGGCGACCGCCTCACCATGGACCTCGGCATCCCCACGCCCCCGAGCCCGTACGAGCCGGCCCCCGAACCGCCCCGCGAGCCCTTCCGTTTCCGTACCTCCGTAGCCCGCCCGGGTGATGTGCTGCTGATGTGCGGCACGGGCTTCGCCGAACCGCTGCGCGGCGAGCCCGGACTGCGCGCCCACCTCGCCGACCGGTGGTCCGGTCCCGAGCCCCCGGGGCTGACGGCGTATCTGGCCGACACCCAGGTACGGGTGAAGGGGTACGCCGACGACCGTACGGCCGTGGCCGTCTGGGAGGCGTGAGCACGCCCGGTGTGAATTCATGGAACCCGTCAGGCATCTCCGGCACCCGAGGGGCAGACGGACACCATGGCCAAGCAGAACATCGCGGAACAGTTCGTCGACATCCTCGTCCGCGCGGGAGTCAAACGCCTGTACGGCGTGGTCGGTGACAGCCTCAACCCGGTCGTGGACGCCGTGCGCCGCAACTCCGCCATCGACTGGATCCATGTCCGGCACGAGGAGACCGCCGCGTTCGCGGCAGGCGCCGAGGCGCAGGTCACCGGCCGGCTCGCCGCCTGCGCCGGCTCCTGCGGGCCCGGCAATCTCCACCTCATCAACGGCCTCTACGACGCCCACCGCTCCATGGCGCCCGTCCTCGCCCTCGCCTCCCACATCCCGTCCAGCGAGATCGGCCTCGGCTACTTCCAGGAGACCCACCCGGACCGGCTGTTCCGGGAGTGCAGCCACTACTGCGAGCTGATCTCCAGCCCCCGGCAGATGCCCCGGCTGCTGGACACCGCCATCCAGCACGCGGTCGGCCGTTCCGGCGTCAGCGTCGTCTCGCTGCCCGGCGACCTCGCCGACGAACCCGCCCCCGACCAGGCGCCCGAGACCGCGCTGGTCACCTCCAGGCCCACGGTCCGCCCCGGCGACGACGAGATCGACAAGCTCGTCGACATGATCGACCGCGCCGAGAAGGTCACCCTGTTCTGCGGCGCCGGCACCAAGGGCGCGCACGCCGAGGTGATGGAGTTCGCCGGGAAGATCAAGGCGCCGGTGGGGCACGCCCTGCGCGGCAAGGAATGGATCCAGTACGACAATCCGTACGACGTCGGCATGAGCGGGCTGCTCGGCTACGGCGCCGCGTACGAGGCGACGCACGAGTGCGATCTGCTGATCCTGCTCGGCACCGACTTCCCGTACAACGCCTTCCTGCCCGGTGACGACGTGAAGATCGTCCAGGTGGACGTGCGGCCCGAGATCATCGGGCGGCGCTCCAAGCTGGACCTCGCGGTGTGGGGCGACGTGAAGGAGACGCTGCGCTGTCTCACGCCCCGGGTGCGCACCAAGGACAACCGCAAGTTCCTCGACCGGATGCTGAAGAAGCACGCGGAGGCGCTGGAGGGGGTGGTGAAGGCGTACACCCGCAAGGTGGAGAAGCATGTGCCGATCCATCCCGAGTACGTGGCGTCCGTCCTGGACGACATGGCCGACGACGACGCCGTCTTCACCGTCGACACCGGCATGTGCAACGTCTGGGCCGCGCGCTACATCTCGCCCAACGGCCGCCGCAGGATCATCGGTTCGTTCTCCCACGGCTCGATGGCCAACGCGCTGCCGATGGCGATCGGGGCGCAGTTCACCGACCGGCACCGGCAGGTCGTGTCGATGTCAGGCGACGGCGGATTCACCATGATGATGGGCGACTTCCTCACGCTCGTGCAGTACGACCTGCCGGTGAAGGTGATTCTCTTCAACAACTCCTCGCTGAGCATGGTGGAGTTGGAGATGCTGGTCGCCGGACTGCCCTCGTACGGCACCACGATGAAGAACCCCGACTTCGCCGCCGTGGCCCGCGCCTGCGGGGCCTACGGGGTGCGGGTGGAGAAACCGAAGGAGCTGGCGGGCGCGCTGAAGGCGGCCTTCAAGCACAAGGGGCCGGCGCTGGTGGACGTCGTGACCGACCCCAACGCGCTGTCCATCCCGCCGAAGATCAGCAAGGAGATGGTGACCGGGTTCGCCCTGTCCGCCTCCAAGATCGTGCTGGACGGCGGGGTCGGCCGGATGGTCCAGATGGCCCGCTCCAACCTGCGGAACGTGCCGCGCCCGTAGGCGGGTTCAGCTGTTCCCGGTCCGCCAGGAGCGGTTCAGGGTGTCGTACTCGTAGTGCGGCAGGCCCTCGACGGCGCTGGTGCGGAAGGGGCGGCCCCGGTCGTCGATCCGCACCGTGCCGGTGCGGCCCTGCGAGGACCAGTCCAGCTCCAGGTACCAGCGGCAGTCGCAGCCCTCGGTGCGGGCGGTGATCATCAGCACCTCGGGGTCGGACGCGGACACCCGGTACGGCATCCGCACCGCCGGGATCGGCGTGCCCGCGTCGTTCCCGGCGACCGCGCGGGCGATCGGCCGGTCCTTGTCCAGGTCCACGTCGAAGAAGCGGGGGGTCAGCGCGCCGCCGCAGCCCTGGTCCATCGCGTACGCGTTGCCGGGCGCCGGCTCCGAACGGCCGGCCACCCGGACGCGCAGCGCCGTGAGGACGACGGCGGTGTCGGACGTCCCCTGGACCGACAGCTCCACCAGCGTCTCCCCACCGTGCACGGCGCCCTGCGTGGCCGCCCAGGTCCGGGCGTCCTGCGGGGCGGGCGGCGGAGGCACCTGGGCGGGAGGCTTCGCCACCACGTAGTCGTGCCCGCAGCCGTACGCCCAGGCGTGGTCGTTCACCGACCAGGTGAGGGGCGGGGGCCCCGCGGGCGCGTGGTCCGGTGCGGTGGCGGAGCCGGTGGGACGCGGCGCCTTGGACGCGGCGCCGTTCCCGCCGTGACGGGCGGAGGGGGATCGTGAGGGGGAAGGGGAGGCGGACGGCGGGGCCGAGGGCGACGTCGAGGGCGCGACGGACCGCGCGGCCCCGGCACCGTCCCCGGCGGTCCCGGTCTCCCCGACGGCCCCGCTCCCGGCGGCCGTCCGCCGGTCTTCCGGCAGGAACGACAGACTCCCGACAGTGGCGAGCAACGCACACGCGACAGCGGCGGCCACGGCCACGCGCTTGCGCCGCCAGCGCCGTTGCGTGGGCCTGTGGCTGTGACCCACGGGCCCGCTCACGACATGCGTGTCGTGCTCACTCGGTTCCACGGCGTGGCTGAAATCGTTCGCCTGCTCGGCGGCGGCCGACCGGTCGTCGTGCGGTGGACGCGCATCCCCCGACGCGGCTCCGGGGCGCGGGGCGTCCGGCCGTTGGCCGGCCGTGCCGGGTGGCGCATCGGACGCGTCCGATGCCGCCCCGCCCCGGGGCCGGCGCCGCGCCTCTGCCGCCCGGAGCCACAGGCGGTGGAGTTCGAGGCGTTCCGCGTCCGTCGCGCCGCAGAGGGCGGCGAAGCGTTCGACGGGGGCGAAGTCCACGGGGACCGCGTCGCCGGCGCAGTAGCGGTGCAGGGTCGAGGTGTTCATGTCGAGACGGCGGGCCAGTTGGCCGTAGCTGCGGTCCGTGCGTCCCTTCAGCTTCCGCAGCAGCGCCGCGAACTCCGTCACCTCGTCCTGTGCCGACACCGGCTCCGTCTCCCCGTCACTCGTCCGAGTCCGCCTCGACCGGGCGTCCCAGGGCATCCCAGGCACCCTGTATCACTGCACGTCGGAGGGGCTGGGATGGTTCCATGCCGGGGAATCGGGCGGCGACGCTTGCGCCGGTCGCCCGCGGCGGCGGATGCTCTGACCACGGCGAACCGCCCCGACGTCCCGGACGGACCATCCCGGCCGTCGCGGTGCACGTGTCGTCATTCCACCACGCACATCCCACGGGGGACACCCATGCCCATCCGCACCCGTGTCGCGGCACTCGCCGCGCTCACCGCCGCCGCGCTCGCCGTGGGCGCGGCCGCCACCGCACAGGCCGGCGCCGCGCCGGGCGGCACCGCGCAGAAGAACGCGTCCGTACAGAAGAACGCGTCCGCACCGAAGAAGGCGGCCGCCCCCAGGTTCCTGGCGGCGTCCGAGCTGCCCCCGCACCCGACCGGCTGGACCGCGGGTCCGGTCACCGACGGCTTCCCGGAGCAGCTCGCGTACTGCCTGGGCGAGGGCGTGCCCGCCTACGACTACCGGCACCGCCTGTTCCACACCGAGCTGGACACCAGCGCCGTGCAGGTCACCGTCGTGACCGGGTCCGCCGCGAAGGGCAAGGCGCTGGCGGACCGGCTGAACAAGGAGATCCGCACCTGCGCGGCCCGGCTGGAGCGGCTGTACCCGGAGATCGAGGCCGAGGGCCGGTACTTCGGCACGCTGCCCGTCGAGGAGGGGGCGACGGTGCACGGCCTGCACACCGAGACGTCGTACGGCGCCACGGACGTCAACCTGCTGTCCGTGGGGCGTGACGGCCGTACCGTGACCGTCGTCGGCTGGGGGCAGATGGGCGACTTCGACGACGCCCCGCTCGCCGCGTTCAAGAAGACCGCGAAGAAGGCGGTCACCAAGCTCTACTGAGGTTCCTGAGTCTCGCGACCACCGTGTGAGAGCCGGGGTCGTCCTCTCGCCACGGGGGTCGGGAGGACGGCCCCGCACACGGGTGTGTGGCCGTTGCACTTCGGCCAACAACGGCTCACGGCCGCTCCGTATGACTGCCGTGTGACCGACCGGGCAAGCATTCCCTGTAGGTGTTCGAGCAGGTGGGGGAATCGGCATCGGCACGCGGGCGGGGGTCATGAGAAGTCAGGCTTCGGCGGATCGGCTGAGGCGCACACTGGGGCGTGCGGATCTGCGGGCGGTGGCCGAGTCCCGCCGCGCCTTGCGCGAGCTGTTACGCCACCGGTGCGATCCGGAGCGGTCCGCGGTCGCGGAGCTGCTCACCAGCGAACTCGTGACCAACGCCCTCGTCCACACCGACCGCGACGCGGTCCTCACGGCGGACGTCGGCCCCTGGGGACTGCGCGTGGAGGTACGGGACTTCACCGCCCGCGAGCCCCGGCCGCGCCCGCAGACGGGCAACGACACCACGAACGGGCGGGGTCTGGTGCTGGTGGAGTCCCTGGCCGACGCCTGGGGCGTCAGGAGACACGGCGTGGGCAAGTCCGTCTGGTTCGCGCTCGGCCCGGAAACGGAGGCGGACGCCGACGCGGCGTGAGGGACGCGGTTTTCCACCGCGTCCCTCACGCCGCGTCGCGCCGTCGTACGGGCGCCGGCCGAGTCGTACGGACGTCAGCCGAACTGCTGCTCCATCTCCTTGAGTTTGCGCTCGAGGCTGTCCAGACGCGGCAGCGCCTGGGTGTCGTCCTCGGCCGTGAGATCGACCGTCCGCGCCTCACCGCCGGAGCGGCGGACCGGCTGCAGGGAGGGACGCGGGGCGGGGGCGGGCAGGGCCTCCGGCGTCGCTATGGCAGGCTCCGCGGCGACCACGTCGGAGTCCCGCTCCACCGTGGCCTCCAGCTCGCGTCCGCCGCCCCGGCCGCCGAAGCCCCGGTGACCGCGGCTGATCGCCTTCAGGCGGGCCCGCTCCATGCGCTCCTGCTCGCGACGGCGCCGCCTCTCCTGCTCCTTGCGGAGCTTGTCCTCGCGGACCTCCTCGACCGCCTCGTCGAGGCTGCGCACGCCCTCCAGCAGCATCAGCGACCAGGCGCGGTAGGTCTCCCGGGGCGCGCGCAGCCAGCGGACCATGCGGATCTGCGGCAACGGGCGTGGCACCAGGCCCTGTTCCCGCAGCGCGGCGCGGCGGGTCTGCTTCAGCGCGCGGTCGAAGAGCACCGCGGCGGACAGGGACATGCCCGCGAAGAAGTGCGGGGCGCCCGCGTGGCCGGCGCCGCGCGGCGCGTGGACCCAGTTGAACCACGCCGCGGCGAAGGCGAACGTCCACACGAGTATGCGCGAGCCGAGGGCCGCGTCACCGTGGCTGGCCTCGCGCACGGCGAGCACCGAGCAGAACATCGCCGCGCCGTCCAGGCCGAAGGGCACGAGGTACTGCCACCCGCCGGACAGGCCGAGGTTCTGCTCACCGAAGCCGACCAGGCCGTGGAAGGACAGGGCGGCGGCCACCGCCGCACAGCAGAACAGCAGCACGTAGGAGACGGTGCCGTAGAGGGCTTCCTTGCGCCTGCGGCGCTCCTCGCTGCGCTCCCACGAGTCGTCGGCGCTCGTGTCCTTGACCGAGGAGCGCTTGCCGCGCGCCAGCACCGCCACCGCCGCCAGCATGCCCAGGAGCAGCACGGCGCCCGGAAGCAGCCAGTTCAGCGATATGTCGGTCAGTCTCATCTAGGGGTCCCTTGCATTGGGATAGGGCGTAACGCCCGCCATAGTGGCCCAATCCCGGCGTCCCTCAGGGGGTTTCGGGGCAAGAGGCCGCCAATACAGTGCGAGGGGGGTGCCCTGGGCGGCTTTCTGCTCGAACTGCCGCATGAGGGGCGGGAGTTGAGTTCGAATAAGACTACCCGTACGGGTGGTTCCGCGGACACTTCCCGCGTGCGGTGGGGAAATTGTGAAGTGCTCGTGACCTCACGGCCCCGCGCGGCGCGCGTCCCCGGCGCGCACAACGGCGGGGCGGCCGGACGATCTTACCTCGTCCGGCCGCCCCGCCCTGTCCCACGCAGCGTCAACTAGCCTGCCCGACCAGCTCCTTCTCCCGCTCGTGGGTCCGTGCCGCGGTCTGCTCCTTGGCGCAGGTGCGCGGGCAGGTGGCGCAGATGTCCGCCGGGCGCAGGGTGTAGAACATGCAGCAGCTCACCCGGTCCCGGGTGGCGGCGGCCGGCTCCCCGCCGGGCCCGGACGGCCTGCGGAACGCCGCCGCGCCGACGTACGGCTTCGTCGCGCCCGGCAGCAGCAGCTCCAGCTCGCGCAGGGCCCGCTCCTCCTCGCCGAGCAGCTGGGCGACGTACCAGAGGCTCTCGACGATCTCGTCGGTCGCCATGCCCCACAGGGCCCGGCCGCGCCGGCGCATCCGGGGGCCGAATCCGGCCAGCACGGGCTCCAGGTGTTCGGCGACCGCCGCGCGGACCTCCGCCCGCAGCGCCTCCTCGCCGTGCACGACGAGCGCTCCGGGCAGGGCGGCGGCCGGGTCGTCCGGCAGGCAGGCGAAGCCGGCCGGGCGTACGGCCATGCGGCCGACGGCGAGCCCGGCGGCGGTGCGGTCGAACGAGACGTGCGTCACGGGGTAGCGAGGGACCCGGCGGTGCAGGAACCACGGCACGGTGATCAGCAGACAGGCCGGCCAGGCGTAGCGGTGCAGACCGAAGCTGGCGATGACGTCCGGGCGGCCCTGCTGTCCGTAGTCCCGCCGCACCTGTGTGTCGTCCCAGGCGAGGAAGTCGTCCAGTCCGTCCCCGCCTGCGGCGAGGTCGGCGGCGGCGACCCAGCCGCCGCCCCGGGGGGCCGCCTCTCCGGCGCCGAGTTCGGTGACGGCGAGGGCGGGGAAGGCCTCCGCCAGACGGGCGTACGCGTCCGCGACGGCCGAACCGGGCACGGCCATGGGACCACCCCTTCACGTCTCGTGGAGCCGGGCAATAAAAGGTAAGCCTCACCTTACCCAACATCGCGGAGATGTGAACTGGCGTCCGATGCGCTTATGGTGCTTGACGCACAGGTGCCAACCCGCCGTAATGACCCCAAGTACCGACACGTCCGCAGGAGGACCTTGTGAAGCAGGGCACGCAGGGCTCCGCAGGGACGACGACGGGCGAGGCGGCAGCGGCCGCCGAGGCCGCCGCCAGGACCGCGGGGAGCCGCTACCGGGTGCCCGCCCAGCCGGCCGCCGGGGAGGCGGACCGCCGCCGTGACGCCGGCGGCGGTCGCGAGAGTTCCGCGCGCGGCGAGCACACCCACGGCGAGCCCGTCCTTCCCCGGCCCCGGCCCGCCGTCCAGCGGCCGTCCGTACGCGGTCAGGTCCTCGCCGCCCTGCGCACCGCGCTGGTCACCGGAGACCTGCGGCCCGGCGAGGTCCACTCGGCGCCCGTACTGGCCGAACGTTTCGGCGTCTCCGCCACGCCCGTCCGCGAGGCCATGCAGCAGCTCGCCCAGGAGGGCGCGGTCGAGGTCGTGCCCAACCGGGGCTTCCGGGTCGTCGAGCGCAGTGCGCGCGAGCTGGCGGAGCTGGCGGAGGTGCGCGCCCTGATCGAGGTGCCGGTGATGCTGCGGCTGGCCCGTACGGTGCCGCCCGAGCGGTGGGCCGGACTGCGCCCGCTCGCCGAGGCCACCGTCCGCGCCGCGTCCTCCGGCTGCCGCGCCACGTACGCCGAGGCCGACCGCGCCTTCCACAGCGCGGTCCTCGCCCTCGCCGGGAACCAGCAACTGGTCGGCGTGGCGGAGGAGTTGCACCGGCGCGCGCAGTGGCCCCTGGTGGGCGGCGGCGCCCCCGGCGGCGGCACCCGCGCCGAACTCGTCGCCGACGCCCACGAACACACGGCCCTGCTGGACGCGCTGGTCGCGGGCGACCTGGACGTGGTGCGGGCGCTGGTGGGGGAGCACTTCAACGGGGCGGAGTAGCAGGGGCGTCCCCTCCGACACCCTCCGGGTGCCCTGAGCCCCGGAAGATCCGCACGCGCCCCCGAACCCCCGGTTCACCCGAACGAGGTACCCGCACCGTGCCTCACGCCGTCGCCGCGTCCGTCTCCGGGGGAGTCAGGCGGTGGGCGAGCCAGGTGGGGACTCCGCCCAGGAGGCGGAACAGGCGGCTGGCCTCCTCGCGCAGGCGGGAGGCCTCCGGTTCGGTCTCCGTGTCCGCGAGGGACACCAGCGCGGGCGCCGTGCCGACCAGGTAGCCCAGCTCCTCCCGGATCCGCAGCGACTCCGCGAACCCGTGCCGGGCCTCCGTCAGCTCGCCCTCGCGCAGGGCGAGTCCGGCGAGGTGGCGCCAGGTGGCGGAGAGCAGCAGCGGGTCGGCGTGGGCGGTGGCGCCCGCGTGGGCCCGCCGGTAGGCGGCGCGGGCGGCCTGCGGGGAGCCGGTGAGGTTCTCCGCGATCAGCCCGCGCCGGAAGTCCAGCAGCGGCCGCCCCTTCGCGCCCGGCGCGATCAGCGCGGCGGCCCGGCCCAGCGCGGCACGCGCCTCGTCGGCCCGGTCCCGGACCTGGAACAGCGTGGCGGCGTAGGCCAAGTACCCGCGTTCACAAGCGGCGGCGCCCCGCTCGTCGTCGGTGTGCGCCAGCGCCTCGGCCGTGCGCAGCGCGTCCTCCGCGTCCTCCCACCCCGTCTCGGTGTACAGGCACCGCTCCACCAGCAGCGACGCCCGTTGCAGGGCCGCCTGAGGGGTGGCGGGGGTGAGCAGTGCGGCCGCGTCCACCCAGCAGGCGCGGGAGCGAAGCCGCCACACCGCCGTCTGGAGGGGATCGTCTTCGGCGGTCGTTCCGTCACCGGACATGGCGGTATGCGCCACGTTGCCCTCCCCGAGCACGCCATCGAGCTGTTGAGTGGTGGCCGCATCTCAGCACGAACCACCCGGCCCGGCCAAGAGGGCGGGTGAAGGATTTCACAAAGTCATGGGGAGCGGGACGGAACGGGGGAGTCCGGCCTGTGGCCGGGTTGGGGAGGGCGGCACCTGCGCGGCTGGATCCGTCGTGTGCCGGGTGCGGGTCGGTTGTGGCTGGTCGCGCAGTTCCCCGCGCCCCTGGGGGTGTTGCACCTGCGGTCGGCGGGGTGCCTCGGCGGCGGGCCTCGCGCCCCTGGGGGTGTTGCACTCCTGGCAGGCCCGGTCGCGGGCCGGACGGCGCTCAGCTCATCCGCAGCGCCAGGAAGAAGTCCAGCTTGTCCTCCAGGCGCGACAGGTCACGGCCCGTCAGCTGCTCGATGCGGCCGACCCGGTAGCGCAGCGTGTTGACGTGCAGGTGGAGGCGGGTGGCGCAGCGGGTCCAGGAGCCGTCGCAGTCGAGGAACGCCTCCAGGGTGGGGATCAGCTCGGCGCGGTGCCGGCGGTCGTACTCGCGCAGCGGGTCCAGCAGTCGGGCGGTGAACGCGCGCCGCACGTCGTCCGGGACGAACGGCAGCAGCAGCACGTGCGAGGCCAGCTCCTGGTGTCCGGCCGCGCAGACCCGGCCGGGGCGTGCCGCGGCGACCCGCCGGGCGTGCCGCGCCTCCTCCAGCGCGCCGCGCAGCCCCTCGGCCGAGTGCACCGCGGCGGACACGCCGACGGTGAGCCGTCCGTCGCCGTCGAGGCCCGCCGTCAGGGGCCCGCGCACGGACTCCAGCAGCGCGTCGGCCTGCACGCCCGGGCCGGCCTCGTCGTGCTCGTCGGTCACCGAGGGCAGCGGGACCAGCGCGATCGCCTCGTCGCCGGTGTGCGCCACCGCGATCCGGTCGGACGGCTCGGGCCCGGTCGACGCCGGGTCGACCAGGATCTCCTCGAGCAGCGACTGCGTGACCGGGCCGCCGTCGCCGCGCCCGTCCTCCCACTCGACCCGGGCGACCACGACCTGCCAGTGCGGCGCGGAGCCGAGACCGGGCAGCAGTACCGGGGCGGCCACCCGCAGGCGCGCCGCGATCTCCGCGGGCGCGGCGCCCGTCTGCACCAGCTCCAGCACCTCCTGCGCGAGCCGCCGCCGCACCGTGCGCGCCGCGTCCCGCCGGTCCCGCTCGACGGCGATCAGCTGGGTGACGCCCTGGAGCAGATCCAGCCGCTCCTCGGCCCAGTCCCCGGCGTCCGCCTCGACCGCCAGCAGCCAGTCCGACAGCATCGTCCCGCGCGGGTCCCCCGGCTCCGAGGACGGACCGTGCCCGCTGCCCCACACCGGAAAGAGGCTGTACGTCGTCCGGTCCAGCACCACCCGGTGCGGACCGCGCCGCCCGGTCCGCACGGCCGCCAGATGCTCCGCCGCGAGCCGCGCGCACGCCTCGGGGTCCAGCGCGGGCACGGTGCCGCGCGCCCCCGTGGTCTCCTTGGGCGCCGCGATCAGCCGGCCGGTGGGGGAAAGCACCCAGGCGCGCAGGTCCAGGTCGGAGCCGAGCAGGTCGAGCACCACGTCGGGGCCGCCGCCCGCCGGTCCCGAGGTCATCATCCGCCGGTGCCGGTCGACCACGGCCGCCAGGTCCCCGGCGCGCTCGCCGGAGACCTGGCGCACGACGTGCTCGGTGATGGTCGCGAAGGCCACCGACTCGTGCACCGCGAACAGCGGCAGCCGGTGCCGCGCGCACGCCACGACCAGGTCGTCGGGGACGTCCCCCAGCTCCGCCTCGCCCGCTGCCAGCGCGGCCACCCCGGCCTGCACCAGGATCCGTACGAAAGGCTCGGAGTCGGCGGCGTCGCGGCGCCAGGCCAGACCGGTCAGCACCAGCTCGCCGCCGGACAGATAGCGGCTGGGGTCGCGCAGGTCGGTGGTCATCACCCCGCGCACACCGCGGTCCAGCTCGTCCTCCCCGCCGAGCAGCTTCAGGCCCAGCGCGTCGGTGTCCAGCAGTGCGCGCAGCCGCATTCTCGTCGCCGCCGTTCCTTGTCTCGGTACCCGTGAGGAGGGTGAAGAATGGTCGGGAGGGGCCCGTGGGACTGGCCTGCGGACATACGTGGTCCGCTCCCGATCGCCTCCCGCGTTGCTGGAGGAAGACCGGAAGGTTACAGGGGCTCTCCGTTCATACGAATCTACAAGATGCCCGCAGTGGCCAGCCAACTCCTTCATGGTTTCCGTGACTGACCCGGGTGGAGCAGGCGGCGGTGTACTGGGCGCACTCCACGTGAACACCGCAGGAACGAGCCGGGCCCGCCGCACACGGATTGGCTCAATCTGTACGCCCCTCACGAGACGAAGAAGAGAGCCGGTCATGGACTTCCTTCGCCCCGCCAGCTGGGAGGAGGCGCTCGCCGCGAAGGCCGAGCACCCCACCGCTGTGCCGATCGCGGGCGGCACCGACGTGATGGTCGAGATCAACTTCGACCATCGCCGTCCCGACTACCTGATGGACCTCACCCGCATCGGTGAACTCTCCGCATGGGAGGTGGGCCAGGACACCGTACGGCTCGGCGCCTCCGTCCCCTACGCGACGATCATGGAGCGGCTGCGCCCCGAGCTGCCGGGCCTCGCCCTCGCCTCCCACACCGTGGCCTCCCCGCAGATCCGCAACCGGGGCGGCGTCGGCGGCAACCTCGGCACCGCCTCCCCGGCCGGCGACGCCCACCCCGCCCTGCTCGCGGCCGGCGCCGAGGTCGAGGTGGAGTCCGTACGCGGGTCCCGCCGCATCCCCATCGACGACTTCTACACCGGCGTGAAGCGCAACGCGCTCGCGCCCGACGAGCTGATCCGCGCCGTCCACATCGACAAGGCCGACGGACCGCAGCAGTACTCCAAGGTCGGCACCCGCAACGCCATGGTCATCGCCGTCTGCGCCTTCGGTCTCGCCCTGCACCCCGGCACCCGCACGGTCCGCACCGGCATCGGCTCGGCCGCCCCGACCCCGATCCGGGCCAGGGCCGCCGAGGACTTCCTGAACGCGGCCCTGGAGGAGGGCGGCTTCTGGGACAACGGGAAGATCATCACCCCGTCCGTGGCGAAGCGGTTCGCCGATCTGTGCGCCGCCGCCTGCAACCCCATCGACGACGTGCGCGGCACCGCGAGCTACCGCCGTCACGCGGTCGGCGTGATGGCCCGCCGCACGCTGACCTGGACCTGGGAGTCGTACCGAGGCGCCCACCGCACCACGGAGGGAGTCGCCTGATGCGCGTCAACTTCACCGTCAACGGACGCCCCCAGCAGGCCGACGACGTCTGGGAGGGCGAGTCCCTGCTCTACGTCCTGCGTGAGCGCCTCGGCCTGCCCGGCTCCAAGAACGCCTGCGAACAGGGCGAGTGCGGCTCCTGCACGGTACGGCTCGACGGCGTGCCCGTGTGCTCCTGCCTGGTCGCCGCCGGACAGGCCGAGGGCCGCGAGGTCGTCACCGTGGAGGGCCTCGCCGAGTACGCCCGGCAGCGCGCCCGCGACAGCGGTGACACCGGCGGCGCCTGCGGCACCTCCCTCGACGAGGCCAAGGGGTGGCGGGCCGACGGCGCCGACGCGCAGACCGGCGAGGGCGCCGGACTCTCGCCCGTGCAGCAGGCGTTCATCGACGCCGGCGCCGTCCAGTGCGGCTTCTGCACACCCGGGCTGCTGGTCGCCGCCGACGAGATGCTGGAGCGCAACCCCGACCCGTCCGACGCGGACATCCGCGAGGCGCTCTCCGGCAACCTGTGCCGCTGCACCGGCTACGAGAAGATCATGGACGCGGTCCGCCTCGCCGCCGCCCGCCAGTCCGAGGGGGTCTGAGCATGCCCACGAACGGCGTTCCCACGAAGATCACACAAGGCTCCGGCACCAAGGGCGGCATCGGCGAGTCCACCCTCCGCCCCGACGGCACGCTCAAGGTCACCGGCGAGTTCGCGTACTCCTCCGACATGTGGCACGAGGACATGCTCTGGGGCCAGATCCTGCGCTCCACCGTCGCCCACGCCGAGATCGTCTCCGTCGACACCGCCGAGGCCCTCGCCACCCCGGGCGTGTACGCCGTCATGACGTACGACGACCTGCCCACCGAGGTGAAGCACTACGGGCTGGAGATCCAGGACACCCCGGTCCTCGCCCACGGCAAGGTCCGCCACCACGGCGAGCCCGTCGCGATCGTCGCCGCCGACCACCCCGAGACGGCCCGCCGCGCCGCCGCGAAGATCAAGGTGGAGTACCGCGAGCTGCCGGTGATCACCGACGAGGCCTCCGCGACCGCACCGGACGCGGTCCTCGTCCACGAGCACCGCGACGACCACCACGCCGGGCACGTCCCGCACCCCAACATCGTGCACCGCCAGCCCATCGTGCGCGGCGACGTCGCGGCGGCCCGGGAGCGCGCCGACGTCGTCGTCGAGGGCGAGTACACCTTCGGCATGCAGGACCAGGCCTTCCTCGGCCCCGAGTCCGGGCTCGCCGTGCCCGAGGAGGACGGCGGCGTCCACCTCTACATCGCCACCCAGTGGCTCCACTCCGACCTGCGCCAGATCGCGCCCGTGCTCGGCCTCCCCGAGGACAAGGTGCGCATGACCCTGGCCGGCGTCGGCGGCGCGTTCGGCGGGCGCGAGGACCTGTCCATGCAGATCCACGCCTGCCTGCTCGCCCTGCGCACCGGGAAGCCCGTCAAGATCGTCTACAACCGCTTCGAGTCCTTCTTCGGCCATGTCCACCGCCACCCCGCCAAGCTGTACTACGAACACGGCGCCACCGCGGACGGCACGCTGACGCACGTCAAGGCGCGCATCGTCCTCGACGGCGGCGCCTACGCCTCCGCCTCGCCGGCCGTGGTCGGCAACGCCTCCTCGCTCGGCGTCGGACCGTACGCCGTGGACGACGTCGACATCGAGGCGATCGCCCTCTACACCAACAACCCGCCCTGCGGCGCGATGCGCGGCTTCGGCGCGGTCCAGGCGTGTTTCGCCTACGAGGCGCAGATGGACAAGCTGGCGGCGCGGCTCGGCATGGACCCGGTGGAGCTGCGCCGGCGCAACGCCATGGAGCAGGGCACCCTCCTGCCCACCGGGCAGCCCGTCGACTCCCCGGCGCCGGTCGCCGAACTCCTGCGCCGCGTCAAGGCGATGCCCCTGCCGCCCGAGCGCCAGTGGGAGTCCAGCGAGGGCGCCGACGTGCGCCAGCTCCCCGGCGGCCTGTCCAACACCACGCACGGCGAGGGCGTCGTCCGCGGCGTCGGCTACGCGGTCGGCATCAAGAACGTCGGCTTCTCCGAGGGCTTCGACGACTACTCCACCGCCCGCGTCCGCATGGAGGTCGTCGGCGGCGAACCGGTCGCCACCGTGCACACCGCGATGGCGGAGGTCGGCCAGGGCGGCGTCACCGTCCACGCCCAGATCGCCCGTACCGAGCTGGGCGTCGCCCAGGTGACCATCCACCCGGCCGACACCCGTGTCGGCTCGGCCGGTTCGACGTCCGCGTCCCGCCAGACGTACGTCACCGGCGGCGCGATCCGACACGCCTGCGAGCTGGTCCGCGAGAAGGTCCTCGACCTCGGCCGGCGCAAGCTGGGCACCTACCACCCCGCCTGGGCGCACGCCGAACTCCTGCTGGAGGGCGGCAAGGTCGTCACCGACGGCGGGGAGGTCCTCGCCGACCTGGTGGACGTCCTCGGCGACGAGGCCGTCGAGGTCGAGGAGGAGTGGCGGCACCGGCCGACCGAACCCTTCGACCTGCGCACCGGCCAGGGCAACGGACACGTCCAGTACTCCTTCGCCGCGCACCGCGCCGTCGTCGAGGTCGACACCGAACTCGGCCTGGTGAAGGTGATCGAGCTGGCCTGCGCCCAGGACGTCGGCAAGGCGCTGAACCCGCTGTCGGTCGTGGGCCAGATCCAGGGCGGAACCACCCAGGGCCTGGGCGTCGCGGTCATGGAGGAGATCCTGGTCGACCCGCGGACGGCGAAGGTACGGAACCCGTCCTTCACGGACTACCTCATCCCGACGATCCTCGACACCCCGACCATCCCGGTCGACGTCCTGGAACTGGCCGACGACCACGCACCGTACGGCCTCCGGGGCGTCGGCGAGGCCCCGACGCTGTCCTCGACGTCGGCGGTGCTGGCGGCGATCCGGGCGGCGACGGGGCTGGAGTTGAACAGAACGCCGGTCCGGCCGGAACATCTGACGGGCATGTCGTAACGCCCTGGCTTGCAACGCCGGGTGCGGGTGGTCCGTGGCTGGTCGCGCAGTTCCCCGCGCCCCTCAGGGCGCTTCCGCCGCCGCTGCGGGCATTCGTGCCGCTTAGGGCGGCACGGGTGGGCGCAGCGGCACCCCCGACGCCGGGGCAGGTGACCATCCCCCCGGTACCACCCACCTCGTTCGTCTCGGGCCGTCCCCCGGGTCGTGCACCTCCCCAAATCCCGTCCCCACCGCCCACGGTGGGCACCGGGTGCCCCTATGAACCTTGGGAGCAGGCCCACATGACCCAACAGTCACTGCAACCGACGACCACCGCCGAGGACGCGGGAACAGGATCCCGCGTCCCGTCAGGACGGTCCTGGCTCGACCGCTACTTCCACATCACCCACAGAGGATCGACCCTCGCCCGCGAGGTACGAGGCGGCACCACCACCTTCATGGCGATGGCGTACATCCTCCTCCTCAACCCCCTGATCCTCTCGGGCGAGGACGCCGCCGGGAACACCCTCACCCCCACCGCCCTCATCACCGCCACCGCCTTCGCCGCCGCCCTCTCCACGCTCCTCATGGGCTTCTTCGGCAAGGCACCCCTCGCCCTCGCCGCCGGCCTCTCCGTGTCCGGCGTCCTCGCCTCCCAGGTCGCCCCGGAGATGACCTGGCCGCAGGCGATGGGCATGTGCGTGATGTACGGCGTGGTCATCATGCTGCTGGTCGTCACCGGCCTCCGCGAGATGATCATGAACGCCATCCCGCTCGCCCTGAAGCACGCGATCACCATGGGCATCGGGCTGTTCATCGCCCTGATCGGCTTCTACAAGGCCGGTTTCGTCCACCAGGGCGAGTCCACCCCGGTCACCCTCGGCCCGTCGGGTGAACTCGCGGGCTGGCCCGTGCTGTTGTTCGCGATGACGCTGCTCGCCGTCTTCGTGCTGCAAGCCCGAGGGGTCCCCGGGGCCATCCTCATCGGGATCGTCGGCGGCACCGTACTCGCCGTCGTGCTCAACGCGTTCGGCGTGGTCGACCCGAAGCAGTGGGCGAGCGGACCGCCCGAGCTGAAGGGCGGCGCGGTGTCGATGCCGGACTTCTCGCTGTTCGGGCACGTGGAGTTCGGCGGCTGGGGCGAGGTCGGCGCGATGACCGTCGGGATGATCGTCTTCACCCTCGTCCTGGCCGGGTTCTTCGACGCGATGGCGACCATCATCGGCGTCGGCACGGAGGCGAAGCTCGCCGACGACAAGGGCAGGATGCCGGGCCTGTCGAAGGCGCTGTTCATCGACGGCGCCGGCGGCGCGATCGGCGGCGTCGCGGGCGCCTCCGGCCAGACGGTGTTCGTCGAGTCCGCGACCGGGGTGGGCGAGGGCGCCCGTACCGGCCTGTCCTCCGTCGTCACCGGGCTGTTCTTCGCCGCGTGCCTGTTCTTCACCCCGCTGACGGCGATCGTCCCGGGCGAGGTCGCCGCCGCGGCCCTGGTGGTGATCGGCGCGATGATGATGTCGAACGCCCGCCATGTCGACTGGGCCGACCGCGCCACCGCGATCCCGGTGTTCCTGACCGTGGTGGTCATGCCGTTCACCTACTCGATCACCGCGGGCGTGGCCGCCGGCGTCGTCTCGTACGTCGCGATCAAGGCCGGCCAGGGCCGGGCGCGGGAGGTCGGACCGTTCATGTGGGGGCTGGCCCTGGTCTTCCTGGTGTTCTTCGCCCTCGCCCCGATCGAGAGCTGGCTGGGCGTGCGCTGAGCCCGGTCTCCTGCTATTCACGTCACCGCAGGTGAGGAGAGCGACATGCTGGACATCGCCGAGGAGCTGGATCGGTGGGTCGCCGAGGGCCGTGACTTCGCCGTCGCCACCGTGGTGGCCGTCGGCGGCAGCGCGCCCCGCGGGGCCGGCGCCGCGCTCGCGGTCGACGCCGACGGCACGGCGGTCGGCTCGGTCTCCGGCGGGTGCGTGGAGGGCGCGGTGTACGAGCTGTGCGTGCGGGCGCTCGAGGACGGCGTGACCGTCCTCGAGCGCTTCGGCTACAGCGACGAGGACGCCTTCGCCGTCGGCCTCACCTGCGGCGGGATCATCGACGTCCTGGTCACCCCGGTACGAGCCTCCGACCCCGTCCGGCCCGTGCTGGCCTCCGCGCTCGCGGCGGCGGCCGGCGGGCGGGCGGCGGCGCTCGCCCGCGTCGTCGAGGGCCCCGAGCACCTGCGCGGCCGCGCGCTCACCGTCGGCCCCGACGGTGCGTACGAGGGCGGCTTCGGCGCGCACCCGGACCTGGACCGCACGGTCGCCGCCGAGGCGGGCGCCTTCCTGGACGCGGGCCGCACCGGCACCGTGGAGACGGGGGAGGCGGGCTCGCGCTGCGGGGCGCCGGTCACCGTGCTGGTGGAGACGTCGGTGCCGCCGCCCCGGATGATCGTGTTCGGCGCGATCGACTTCGCGGCGGCGCTGGTACGGGTCGGCAAGTTCCTCGGCCATCACGTCACCGTGTGCGACGCGCGGCCCGTGTTCGCGACCCGGGCCCGCTTCCCCGAGGCGGACGAGGTCGTCGTGGAGTGGCCGCACGCATACCTGGCCCGTACGGCGGTCGACGCCCGCACGGTGCTGTGCGTCCTCACCCACGACGCCAAGTTCGACGTACCGCTGCTGAAGCTGGCGCTGCGCCTCCCGGTGGCCTACGTCGGCGCGATGGGCTCCCGCCGCACCCACCTGGACCGCGACGCCCGCCTGCGCGAGGCCGGCCTCACCGAGCGGGAGCTGGCCCGGCTCAGGTCCCCCATCGGCCTCGACCTGGGCGCCCGCACCCCGGAGGAGACGGCCCTCTCCATCGCGGCGGAGATCGTCGCCGAGCGCCGAGGCGGCACCGGCATCGCCCTCACGGGCGCGGAGACCCCCATCCACCACGACGCGCGGAGTCCGGCCCGCCGCACCGGCCCGGTCGCCTGAGCGGCGGCCGCGGACGTCAGCCCCGCCGCAGCAGTCGGTCCATCGCCCGCCCGAACATCACGCGCCCCGCCCGCGCCAGCAGCCCGTCGCACGCGGCGGGGAGGAAACGCACACGGACGTCCTCCCGCCACACCACCCGGCACCGTCCGCCGGGACGCGCGTGCACCTCGATCTCCGCCCACCCCAGGACCGTCCGCCCGTGCTTCTCCAGCCGGCAGAACCCGGGGGAGTCGCCCGCCGGGGGCCGCCACGCCGTGACCTCCATCGGGTCGTCGAAGCCGAGCGGACCCGCGCCCGTGCGGGCGACGAACAGGGTGCCCTCGCCGGTGGGCGGGGGAGTGGTGACGGTGATCCGGGTCAGCGGGACCACCTCACCGTGCCGGGGCCACGTCGTGACCCGCCGCCAGGCCTCGGCGGGGGGCAGGGACACGGTGCGCTGGAGCTCGAAGGTGGCCACGCCCCGATCCTAGGAGTCGCTCGCCGCTCCCGCCCTCAGCGATACACCGCCCCCGGCTCCGCCTTCCCCGGCGCCAGCAGTTGCGGGACCGTCACGAAGACGTACCCCCGCTTCTTCAACGCGTCGATGATGCCCGGCACGGCGGGCACGGTCCCGTCGTAGAGGTCGTGGAGCAGGATGATGCCGTCGCGGGAGGACTGGGCCAGCACCCGGCGCGTGATCAGGTCGGAGTCGGTGGTCCTGTAGTCCTTCGCCGTGACGCTCCACAGCACCTCCGACAGCCCCAGCTCACGGCTGATCTCGTGCACCGTGTCGTTCGTGCGGCCCTGCGGCGGGCGCATCAGGGTGGGGCGGCGGCCGGTGAGGCGTGCTATCTCGTCGTTGGTGCGCTCCAGCTCCTCACGTATCGCGTCCGGTTCCAGCTCCGTGAGGATGCGGTGGGTCCAGGTGTGGCTCGCCACTTCGTGACCCTCGTCGGCCATCCGCCGCACCAGTTCCGGGTACGTGTCGATGTGCCGCTTGCCGAGGAGGAAGAAGGTCGCCGGGACCCGCTCCTCCTCGAGGATGTCGAGGAGCCGGGCGGAGTGCTCGCTCGGCCCCGCGTCGAACGTCAGCGCTATGCACTTGGCCTCGCGGCAGTCCACGGTGCCGAACCGGGCCTGCACGTCGGTGGCGCGGACGGTGCTGGGCGCGGTCGACTCCACGCGCGCGCACCCGGTCAGCGCCGGCGCCAGCGCGGCCACCGCGGCTCCGGCCGCAAGGGCGCGGAACGCGGCCCCTGTTCTCGTCGTCTTCCTGGTCGGAAAAGGCATGCGCGGACTGTACACACGGTCTATACATCGTGTGTATAGTCCGCTGTCGCGTGCCTCCGAACGGGTGATCGCGCCCTGTGAGAGTTGTCACCGGGCCGCTGGGCAACCCCCCGGCCCGCCCCGCCCTCCGACCTGCGCCGACCTCCGACTCGGTGCACGCTGGTGCGGAGAACCGCATATCCACACGGAACGGGACAGGCCGTGTCCAACGGTTTGACGCAGATCGGGTGCGGCACCCGCTCTCCGCAGTACTCGCCCGACACAGGGACGGAGCCCACTCCCCATGCACGACCCCGGTGACCACGCCCCGTTCCCCGAGCGCCGCCCCGCCCCCGCGGGCCGGCGTCCGAGCGGGCCGTGCGCCGGGCGCGGAGGGAGGGCGCCGTGACGACGCCGTACGCCGTCGTGATCCCCACCCTGGTGCGGGACACCCTCGCCGACTGTCTCGCCGCGCTGGCCGCCGCGTACGGACCGCGCCCCGAGCGCATCGTCCTCGTCGACGACCGTCCCGCCACGCCCGTCCCCGACCCGGAGCCCCTGGAGCACGCGCTGAGCGTCCTCGGCGACCTGCGCGCCCGCACCACCGTGCTGCCGGGAGAGGCCCGCGGCCCCGCCGCCGCCCGCAACACCGGACTGCGCGCCGTCACCGAGCCCTGGGTGGTGTTCGTCGACGACGACGTCCAGGTCGGGCCGCACTGGTGCGCCCAGCTCCAGCGGGACCTGGACGAGGCGACGCCCGACACCGCGGGCGTGCCGGGCGTCATCACCGTGCCGCTGCCCGGCGGACGCCGCCCCACCGACTGGGAACGCGGCACCGCGGTACTGGCCCGCGCCCGCTGGATCACCGCCGACATGGCCTACCGCACCGAGGTGCTCCACCGGGCCGGAGGCTTCGACGAACGCTTCCCCCGCGCGCACCGCGAGGACGCCGACCTCGCGCTGCGGCTCCTCGACGCCGGCTGGCGCATCCGCCGGGGTTGCCGCACCACCCTGCACCCCGTGCGCGCCGCCTCCCGCTGGGCGTCGGTCCGCCGGCAGCGCGGCCACGCCGACGACGCCCTGATGCGGCGGCTGCACGGCCCCGACTGGTGGGAGAGGACGGTCTCGCCGCGCGGCCGCATCCGCCGGCACGCCGCGATCACCGCCGCCGGCGCCGCCGCGTGCGCGCTCGCCGTCACCGGACACCGCAGAGCCGCCGCGGCCTGCGCGGCGGGATGGGCGGCCGGCACCGCCGAGTTCGCCCGTGCCCGGATCGCGCCCGGGCCGCGCACCCCCGAGGAGGTAGCGACCGTGCTCGCCACCAGCGTGGTCATCCCGCCCGCCGCCACCTGGCACCGCCTGGCCGGCGCCTGGCGCCACCGGCACGCCCGAGCCTGGCCGGAGGTGGCCCGATGAGCCCCGTGCGGGCGGTACTGTTCGACCGCGACGGCACCCTGGTGCACGACGTGCCCTACAACGCCGCCCCGGAGCGTGTGCGCCCCGTCGAAGGGGCGCGCGAGGCGCTCGACGCGCTGCGCGCCCACGGCATCCGCACCGGTGTCGTCACCAACCAGTCCGGCGTCGCCCGCGGCCTGCTCACCGAGACCGACGTCCGTCAGGTCAACCGGCGCGTCGAGGAACTCCTCGGCCCGTTCGACGTCTGGGCCTTCTGCCCGCACGGCCCCGCCGACGGCTGCCCCTGCCGCAAGCCCCGGCCCGGCATGATCCTGGACGCCGCCGGGCGGCTGGGCGCGGACCCCGCGGACTGCGTCGTCGTCGGCGACATCGGCTCCGACGTCGAGGCCGCCTGCCGGGCCGGCGCGCACGCCGTCCTCGTCCCCACGTCCGTCACCCGCCCCGAGGAGACCGCCGCCGCCCCGCACGTGGCGCGGGACCTGCCCGCCGCCGTCCGGCTGATCCTCGACGGCCCTCCGTGGGAGGCCCCGGGCGGCGCCCCCGCGCTGGGGCTGTACGCCGGGGCCGAACACGCCCGGGTGGCGTCCGGGCGTGCGCGACGCCTGCCGGCCGGCCCGGACGCGGCGCCGCACCGGACCGGGAGGTACCTGTGAGAGCCCTCGTCACCCGGCTCGACAGCTTCGGCGACGTGCTGCTCGCCGGGCCCGCCGTACGGGCCGTCGCCGCCCGCGCCGACCACGTCACCCTGCTGTGCGGACCGCACGGCGAGCCCGCGGCGCGGCTGCTGCCCGGGGTGGACGAGGTGCTCGTCTGGGACTCCCCGTGGACCGGGTTCCGGCCGCCGCCCGTCGACCGGGACGACATCGAGAAGCTCGTCGCGTCCGTCGACGCCGACGCCGCGCTCGTCCTCACCTCCTACCACCAGTCGCCGCTGCCCACCGCGCTGCTGCTGCGGCTGGCCGGCGTGTCCTTCGTCGCCGCCGACAGCGAGGACCACCCCGGCAGCCTCCTCGACGTGCGCCACCACCGCGCCCCGCACGCCCACGAGGCCGAAGCCGCCCTCGACCTCGCCGAGGCGGCCGGCTACCCCCGCGTCGACGACGGCCGGCTGCGGGTCCTCCCGCCGCCCGCCGCCGACGGGCTGACCGGCGACGGGCCGTACGTCGTCGTCCACCCCGGCGCCAGCGTGCCCGCCCGCGCCTGGAGCCCAGGACGCTGCGCCCAGGCGGTGCGCGAACTGACCGCGGCCGGACGGCGCGTCGTCGTCACCGGCGGCGCGGGGGAACGCGACCTCACCGCGTACGTCGCCGGCGGCCGGGCCGTCGACCTGGGCGGCCGCACCGACGCCGCGCGGCTCGCCGGGGTGCTCGCCGCGGCCGACTGCGTGGTCGTGGGCAACACAGGACCCGCCCATCTGGCCGCCGCCGTCGGCACCCCCGTGGTGTCGCTGTTCGCGCCGGTCGTCCCCGCCGAGCGGTGGCGCCCCTACGGCGTGCCCCACCTGCTGCTCGGCGACCAGGACGCCCCGTGCGCCGGAAGCCGCGCCCGGCGCTGCCCCGTACCGGGCCATCCCTGCCTGGACACCGTGACCGCGCTCGACGTCGTCGCCGCGGTCGACAAGCTCGTGGAGGTGGCATGAGGATCCTGCTGTGGCATGTGCACGGGTCGTGGACCACGGCCTTCGTGCAGGGACCGCACACCTACGTCGTCCCCGTCACCCCGGACCGCGGACCCGACGGACTCGGCCGCGCCCGCACCTTCGACTGGCCCGACTCGGTCGTCGAGGTGCCGCCGGAACACCTGGCCGAGCAGGACATCGACGTGGTCGTGCTGCAACGCCCGCACGAGCTCGGCCTGGTGGACCGCCTGCTGCGCCGCCGCCCGCCGCTGGTCTACCTGGAGCACAACGCCCCGCACGGCGACGTCCCCGACACCCGGCACCCCGCGGCGGACGTCCCCGGCGTGACCCTCGTGCACGTCACCCACTTCAACCGGCTGATGTGGGACGCCGGTTCCACCCCCACGACGGTGATCGAGCACGGGATCGTCGACCCCGGCCCGCTGTGGACGGGCGAGCTGCCGCACGCCGCCGTCGTCGTCAACGAGCCGGTGCGGCGCGGCCGTACGACCGGCACCGACCTGCTGCCGGTGTTCGCCGCCGCCGCGCCCCTGGACGTGTTCGGCATGGGCACCGAGGGACTCGCCGGGCACCTCGGCCTGCCCGCCGACCGGTGCCGCTCCCATGAGCTGACCCAGGCCCGCCTGCACGCCGAGATGGCCCGCCGCCGCGTCTACGTCCACCCGGTGCGCTGGACCTCCCTCGGCCTGTCCCTGCTGGAGGCCATGCACCTCGGCATGCCCGTCGTCGCCCTCGCCACCACCGAGGTCACCGAGGCGGTGCCGCCCGGCGCGGGCGTCGTCTCCAACCGGATCGACGTCCTCACCGACGCCGTACGGGACTTCGTAGCCGACCCGCTGAGCGCCCGCCGCACCGGCGAGCTCGCCCGCGCCGCCGCCCTCGCCCGCCACGGCCTGCCCCGCTTCCTCGACGACTGGGAACGTCTCCTCAAGGAGGTCACCCGATGAGGTCCCCCCGGGTGCTCGTGCTGCGGGCGCTCGGACTCGGGGACCTGCTCGCCGCGGTGCCCGCGCTGCGGGCGCTGCGGCGGGGGTTCCCGGACCACGAGACGGTGCTGGCCGCGCCCGCAGGACTCGCCCCCGTCGCCGAGGCGACTGGGGCCGTCGACCGGCTGCTGCCCGCCTCCGCGCCCGGCCGGGCCGTCCCCCGCGCACTCGACTGGACCGGGCCGCCCCCGGACGTCGCCGTCGACCTGCACGGCAACGGCCCGCCCAGCCACCGCCTGCTGCAATCCCTGCGCCCCGTGCGGCTGTTCGCCTTCGCGCACCCGGACACCCCCGGAATCGAGGGCCCGCCCTGGTACCGCGACGAACACGAACGGGACCGCTGGTGCCGGCTGCTGCGCTTCTACGGCCTCGACGCCGACCCGGCCGACCTGCGGCTGCCCCGCCCGCACACCCCCTCGCCCGCCCCCGGCGCGGTCGTCCTGCACCCCGGCGCGGGAGCGCCCGCGCGCTGCTGGCCCGTCGAGCGGTACGCGGCCGTCGCCGCCGCCCTGCGGACGCGCGGGCTGCGGGTCGTCGTCACCGGCGGCGCGCACGAGCCGGACCTCGTGGCCCGGCTCGCGAAGGAGGCCCGGCTGCCCGACACCGACGTCTTCTCCGGCGGCCTGCCCTTCCGCCGGCTGTCCGCCCTCGTCGCCGGCGCCCGCGCGGTCGTCAGCGGCGACACCGGCGTCGCCCACCTCGCGGTCGCCCACGCCACGCCCACCGTCACCCTGTTCGGTCCCGTCCCGCCGAGCCACTGGGGCCCGCCCGCGCACCCCCGCCACATCGCCCTGTGGCACGGCCCCGAGGGCGACCCGCACGCCCGCCGCCCCGACCCGGCGCTGCTGCGCATCACCCCCGGCGAGGTGCTGGACGCCCTGCACCGCCTTCCCGCACCCGAGGAGCCCGCCTCATGACCGGCCACCGCCGCGTCGGCGTCGTCATCGCCACCCGTGACCGCCGCGACCGCCTCGCGGTCACCCTGCGGCACCTCGGCGGCCTGCCCGAACGGCCGGAGATCCTCGTCGCCGACAACGCCTCCACCGACGGCACCCGCGCCATGGTCGCCCGGGACTTCCCCCACGTACGGGTCCTCGCCCTCAGCCGCAACCACGGCGCCCTCGCCCGCAATCACGGCGCCCGCGCCCTGGACACCCCGTACGTCGCGTTCAGCGACGACGACTCCTGGTGGGCGCCCGGCGCGCTGGCCCGCGCCGCGGACCTGTTCGACGCCCACCCCCGGCTCGGACTGATCGCCGCGCGCACCCTCGTCGGCCCCGACAACGCCCCCGACCCCCTCAACGACCTCCTCGCCCGCTCCCCGCTCGGCACCGCCACCGACCTCCCCGGCGTCCAGGTGCTCGGCTTCCTCGCCTGCGCCTCCGTCGTCCGCCGCACCGCCTACCTCGACGCGGGCGGCTTCCACCGGGTGCTGTTCTTCGGCGGCGAGGAGACCTGCCTCGCCTACGACCTCGCCGCCCGCGGCTGGGGCGTCACCCACTGCCCCGACGTCGTCGCCCACCACCACCCGGCCACCTCGGGCCGCCCCGGCCGGCCCGTCCAGCAGCGCCGCAACGAGGTGCTCACCGCGTGGCTGCGCCGCCCCGTCCGCCACGCCCTCGCCCGCACCGGCGCCCTCGCCGCCGAGGCCCGCGCCGACACGACGGCCCGGCGCGCCCTGCGCCAGACGTTCGCCCTGCTGCCCGCCGCCCTGCGCGCCCGCCGCCCGCTGCCCCCGCACGTGGAACGCGCCGCCCGGCTGCTGGACCTGGAAGGGGCGATCGCATGACCGACCTCCGCACGACCGTCGTCGTCATCACCCACAACCGCCGCCGGGAACTGCTGCGGACCCTCGACCGGCTCGCCGAACTCCCCGAACGGCCCGAGGTGATCGTCACCGACAACGGCTCCACCGACGGCACCGCCGACGCGGTCGCCCGCCACCACCCGGAGGTCCGGCTGCTGCGCCCCGGCCGCAACCTCGGCGCGGTCGGCCGCAACCTCGCGGTCCGCGAGGTCACCACCCCGTACGTCGCCTTCTGCGACGACGACTCCTGGTGGGCGCCCGGCTCCCTCACCGGCGCGGCCGACCTGCTCGACCGTCACCCGGCCGTCGTCTCCGTCACCGCCCGCATCGTCGTCGAGCCGCACGGCACGGAGGACCCGATCGTCCGCGAGCTGCGGGAGTCGCCCGTGCCGGGGCCGCCGTGGCTGCCCGGTCCGGCCCTCGGCTCCTTCCTCGCCGCCGCGACCGTGCTGCGCGCCGACGCCTTCCGGAAGGCGGGCGGCTTCCACCCCAAGCTGTGGCTCGGCGGGGAGGAGGAGCTGCTCGCCGTCGACCTCGCCGCCGACGGCTGGTGGCTCGTCTACGCCGACCACCTCACGATCCACCACCACGCCTCTCAGGCCCGCGACGCGACCCTGCGCCGCCGCCACGGCATCCGCAACACCCTGTGGTTCACCTGGCTCCGCCGCCCGGTCGGCCCGGCCCTGCGCCGCACCCTGAACCTGGCCCGCACGGTCCCGCGCGACACGACGTCGCTCCTCGCCTTCACGGAGGCGGCGGCCGCCCTCCCGTGGATCCTCCGTGAACGCCGGGTACTCCCGGCGGAGGTCGAAACCCGCCTCCGCCTGCTGGAACCGGCCCAACGCGCGTCGAAGGCCCGCCGCTACACGGGCTGACCCCGCCGCGCCCGCGGCGTGCTGCTCCGCGGCCCGGGGCGGCTCCTCACCGCCCGTCCGGCGGTCCTCCCGGCCCTGCGTCGCCCGACCACCGGGACAGCAGCCGGAACCCCAGGAACACGGCCACCGGCCACACCGTGGCGAACGCCCAGATCGCCCACGGCGCCCCCGTGACGAGACCGGTCACCATCAGGGCCACCGACACCACGACCAGAAGGGCGACCGTCCGGCCGCGCGGGGCGCAGCGGGCCACGCGGGCCGCGAACCGCTTCGGATCGGGGCCGCGCCGGGTCCGGCCGGCCCGCAGCAGTCGGTTGAGGCGGCGGTCGCGCCGCAGCGACCGCTCGATCTCGTCGAGGATGTGCTGTTCGTGTTCAGGGAGCCGACCGAGGGACACCGTCTCTCCTCCAACGACCGCCAGGGTGGACGTGCTTCCGGGTGCCCGGCGGACATGCGCCCTAACCGGCGCCCGCGCGGGACGTCAGCGCCTCCAGCAGACGGTCCGCGCCGTCCGGCAGTCGGCCCTCGCGGAACGTCTCACGGGCCTGCCGCGCGGCCACCCGGCCCGAGGTCAGACACCAGTCCCACCACCGCTCGAGACGCCGCTCGTCCACCTGTTCCGCCGGCAGCAGCGCAGGCCACTTGCAGGCCCGCGCCTGCGCCGTCACCTTCGCGCCGCCCGCCACCGGGTCGATCGCGATCACCGGCGTGCCGACCCGCAGGGCCAGCACCAGCCCGTGCAGCCGGTCGGTGACGACCAGGTCGAGCCGCGCCAGCACCGACTGCACCTGCGCCGGCGTCGCGTTCAGATGCCAGTCCCGGGTGTCCAGCCGCGTCTCCAGCTCCAGCCGCGCGCAGTCCTTCCCGGCCAGCCAGTGCGTCACCCGCTCGGCGACCTCCCCGTGCCGTCGCTGCGCCCCGTACTCGTGCTGCCCGTGGGTGAGGACCACCCCGACCACCGGCCGCGGCGGCACGGCGGGGGCGCGGGCCGCCAGGTCCTCGGTGGGCGCGCGGCCGGGCGCGTCCCGGGCCAGCACCCGGTGGAACCCGGTGACCGCCGGCTCGTCCGGGTCGATCACCGACGTCCCCACGGCGATCCGCACGCAGTGCGCGAAGCGCCGGTGCAGCTCCTCCACCTGCGGCCCGTGCAGCGGCCCGCACACGAACACGAGGTGCGAGTAGTCGTGGGACCGCACGGCCTCGAGGTGCAGCGCGTCCGGCCGGAAGCCGGGGCTCCACGCGATGTCGTACGGCGTGCCGGACCCGCGCAGGACCGTCTCGACCCGGTGCAGGGCCAGCACGTCCCCGGCGGTCGCCTCCCCGTCGCGGAAGCTGAACCATCCGGTCAGCAGGACCCTGCGCGGTGCTTTTCGACGTTGCTCTTGCACGGCGCACCGAGTGCCCCTCCCGGCGGGTCGGCAATCGGCGCGCGCGGGATGAGGGATCAGGGACCAGGGATCAGTCGCCGTCCGGACGCCGCGGCTCCTCCTGGCTCCCGGCGCCGTCCTGCCGGGGGCCGTCCTGACCCTCCTGCGGACGCGGGCCGGGACCCTGCGGGCCGGCACCCTGCGGCTGCCCGGGCCTCTGGGGCAGGCCGAGCCCCTGCGGCGGCCGCTGACCGCCGTGCGGCTGCCCGGACCCCGGCCCGTGCGGCTGCCCGTGCGCGTGCTCCGGGCCCTGTGCCTGTGCCTGCCCCTGCCCCTGCCCCTGCCCCTGGGCCGGGCTGTGCGGGTGCCCGGGCCCCTGCCCCCGGCCCTGTGCCTGCTCGGGCTCCTGCCTGTGCCCCTGCCCCGGGCCCTGTCCCCGCTCGGGCCTTGGGCCCTGCCCCTGCCCCTGGGCCGGCCCAGGACCCTGCCCCTGCGGCAGCCCCGGCCCCTGCTGCTGGCGGGGTCCGCCCTGCGGCTGGCGCGGGCCGGTCTGGGGGTGGCGGGGGCCGCCGGGACCCTGCTGCTGGCGCGGGCCCGTCTGCGGCGGCCGGGCACGGACGGTGCCCGCCAGCGCCTGGCGGACCTCGAACTGGGTCCGCTCGGCCACCTCGCGGACCTCGGCCACGACATCACCGCGCTCACGCACGAGTCTGTCGTAGACCGGGAGGTCGTCGGGGGAGGGGGCGGAGGAAGTCATGGGGGTCTTTCCTTCGTGGGGGGATGTCGTGCACGGGGCCGGGCCGGAGTCCGGCCCCAGACGTTCAGCGCCGCCGGACGGCCACGGCGTTACATGCCGCCGTGTTTTGTCCAGGAAAGAGGCAGCTGTCCGGAACGGAGAAAGAGGACGGTATCCGTCCTACATCCTCGCTAGCGTGACCCCATGACGAAGTCGAAGCGGACCACCGCCGCCCCGCCGTCGCCGCCCGTCCTCGGCCCCCGCGCGCTGAACCGGGCGACCCTGGCCCGGCAGCTCCTGCAGAGCCGCTCCCCAATGTCCGCGACGGCCGCCGTCGAGCACCTGGTCGGCCTCCAGGCGCAGAACGTCAAGCCGCCCTACTACGCCCTCGCCGCCCGCCTCGACGGCTTCACCCCGCACGCGCTGTCCCGGCCGATGGCCGACCGCGAGGTGGTCCGCATCGTCACCCTGCGCTCGACCATCCACACCCACACCGCCGACGACTGCCTCACCCTGCGGCCCCTGGTGCAGGCCGCCCGCGACCGCGAGCTGCACCACTTCCGCGCGGGGCTCGCCGGGGTCGACCTCGACCGCCTCGCCACCAGGGCCCGCGCCCTCGTCGAGGAGGAGCCGCGCACCATGAAGGAGCTGCGCGAGGCCCTTCTGGAGGACTGGCCGGACGCCGACCCGCAGGCCCTCTCCGTCGCCGCCCGCTGCAGACTGCCGCTCGTACAGGTCACCCCGCGCGGGCTGTGGGGCCGCAGCGGCCAGGTCCGGCTGACCACCGCCGAGCGCTGGCTGGGCCGGCCCGCCGAGCCCGTGCCCGGCCCGGACGGCACCGTGCTGCGCTACCTCGCCGCGTTCGGTCCCGCGTCCGTGAAGGACATGCAGACCTGGGCGGGACTCACCCGGCTCCGTGAGGCCTTCGAACGGCTGAGGCCCCGGCTCGTCACCTTCCGGGACGAGAACGGCACCGAACTCTTCGACCTCCCCGACGCGCCCCGCCCGGACCCGGACACCCCGGCCCCGCCCCGTTTCCTGCCCGAGTTCGACAACCTGCTGCTCTCCCACGCCGACCGCACCCGCGTCGTGCCGCCCGAACTGAAGGGCCGGCACTGGCAGGGGAACATCGCCTACCGCACCCTGCTGGTGGACGGCGTGCTGGCGGGACTGTGGCGCCTGGACGACGACGCCCTCGTGATCGAGCCCTTCGGACGCCTCGACCGGGCGCGGCGGGCGGAGATCACGGAGGAGGCGGAGCGGATGCTCGGGGTGCTGCACCCGGGGACGGCGTACGACATCCGCTTCGGGACGGTGCGGGAACCCTGAGCAGGCCCCGGCATTGGAGAGGGGGCGCTGCGGGCTGCTCGTGGAAGCCCGCAACGCCCCCTGGTCGTGACCTGAGGGTTGCTCAGGAAATCATGGGTCAGCCCCGGACGACGTCGGGGCGGACGGGGGAGGCGCAGAAGGAGACGGGAGCGGTCGCGGCGGCGGTGGCGCGTCCGGGGGCGGACCGTCTGGTGCGGGCGAGCCCTGACATGGGTCTCCTCCAGTTGCCGGTGGGGGTCGCACGGGGGTGGGGGCCGGGCATCGGGGCGAGCCCCGATGTGCCCGAGCGATCGGCACGTGTCACACGCTAGAACCGGTCCCGGGGCCGTCCCAATGAGGGAACCCCCTAAGGGAAGCGGGCCAGGGAAAACCCTCGGTCACCGGCGGCTGAGCCGCCGGTTTCCGGCCAGGCCGGCCGATTACGGCACCCTCGGAGGGCCGTTGCGGCACAAGCAGGGGCACCCATCGTGGCACGCGTCACGCACGCCCCGTGACCCGGGTCACCTACGGCGCCCGGCGCCCCGCCGCGAGCCGCACGATGTCCACGCGGGAGCGTATGCCCAGCTTGCGGTAGACCCGGGTGAGGGTCGCCTCGACCGTCTTGACGCTGATGAACAGCCGCCCGGCTATCTCCCGGTTGGTCGCCCCCTCCATGACCAGCGCCGCGACCTGACGCTCCATCGAGGCCAGCCCGTCCAGCGCGGCCGGCGTCGCGGAGGGCACCGGGTCCGCCTCCGCCGGTCCGGCCGTCACGGCCTCGTCCACCTGCCGCAGCCACGGCAGCGCACGGCACCGCCGGAACAGCCGCGCCGCCTCGTCGTACCCGGCCGGACCAGGACCCCGGGAGCGCAGCCGGGCCCGGGCGAAGGCGGCCCGCGCCTCCTCCAGGCCGTAACCGAGCTTCGCCAGGCGTTCCTGAGCCGACGTCAACTGGGCGACCGCGGCCTGGTGTTCCCCGCGCGCCGCGCGCACCAGAGCCTCCGCGCGGTCGAGGACCGCCAGCACGCTCGCCCGGTTCAGCCGCAGCGCGTGCACCCGGGTGACGTTGATCAGCTCCTGCGCCTCGCCGGGCTCGCCGATCCGCACCAGCGCCTCGGCGAGGTCGCCCTGCCAGCGGCCGCGTGCCGGGTCGGTGATGCCCATGCCCTGCTCCAGCTCACGCACCCGGCGCAGCGAGCGCACCGCCGCCTGCGCGTCCCCGGACACCAGCTGGGCGTACCCCAGGGCCGCCAGGGCCAGGGACAGGTACAGCTGGTCGCCGTCCACCTCGGCGTGGTCGGCGGACTCGCGGGCCAGGGCCAGCGCCCGGTCCACGTCCCCGCCGGACGCCTCCGCGACGGAGGCGAGCATCGCGGACGCGCTCTCGCCGATGCCGGAGTCGCGGGCCAGCCGCAGGCTCTCCCCGGCCAGGTCCAGGGCGCGCCCGCAGTGCCCGAAGCGCAGCTCGGTGTCGGCGAGCAGCCGGGAGAAGTGGACCTCGCTCTCGACCATGCCGCGCCGCCGCGCCTCCCGCAGCAGCGCCGTGATGGCCGTACGGGCCTCGGGGAGCTGGTCGCTCATCAGCAGCCAGCGGAACCGGGACATCGCGGCGCCGTTGTGGTGGCTGGCGACGTCGGGGTCCTGGGGCTCCTGCAGCGCGCGCCGGATGGTGGCGGGGGCGTCCGGGTGGCCCATGAGGGTCTCGGTGGACGACTGGAAGGCGAGCGCCATCAGCTCGGTGCGCCGGTCCCCGCCGCGGGCGGCCAGCTCCGCCGCGTGCGCGGCCTCCTGGCGGGACTTCGCGAAGTCGCCGTTGACGACGACCTCCCGCCAGGCGAGCTGGTAGTGGACCAGGGCGAGCAGCCGGGGGTCGTCCCCGGCGTCGGCGAGCACCTGCGGGAACACGGCGTCGACCTCGCCGAGCGCCTGCCCGGCCGCCTCGATGACCACCATCCACGCCCGGACCCGCTCGGCCGGCACGGTCGCCCGGGTCAGCACCTCGCGGGCGATGTCGCGGGCCAGGTCGACCTCGCCGGCGGTGATGGCGTCCTCGGCGGCCTGGAGCCGCCGCTCGTCGGGGGCGGGTGCGCCGTCGGCGGGGGTGTGCCGGGCGGCGAGCAGTCCGAGGGAGGCGGCGACCGACGGCGCGCCCCGGTCGCGGGCCATCGCGGCGGCCTCGGCCAGCCGCGCCGCGACCTCCGGGTCGGGTCCTGTGGAGGCGAGCGCCAGGTGCCGGGCGCGTTCGATCGGGTCGGAGGCCGCGGTGGACAGCGCCGTGTGGGCGGCGCGCCGCTCCTGTGCGGGGGCCTCCGCGTAGAGGGCGGCGGAGATCAGCGGGTGCGTGAAGCGCAGCGCCGGGTCCTCGGGGTCGGTGATGAGCAGCCCGAGGGAGGCCGCCTGGGCGGTCTCGGCCTCCGCGTTGTCCCGGCCGGCCGCGTGCAGCAGGGCGAGGGTGGGCCGGGCGCCCGCGCTGGCCACCAGCAGGGTGCGGCGGGCCTCGTCGGACAGCATCTCCAGGCGGCTGAGGACCAGCGCCCGCAGCGAGGTCGGCACCGGCAGCGGCTCGCCGGGCCGGGGCCGGGTGGGGCTCTCCGCGAGGGCGCGGCCCAGCTCCAGCGCGAACAGCGGGTTGCCGCCGCTGGTGCGGTGGATGTCGCGGACGGTGGAGCGGGACAGGGCGGTGTAGCCGCGGTGGTCGAGCAGCGCGGACACCTGGGTGCGGGAGAACGGGCCCAGCCGCACGGCCAGCGTGTCCGGCGGGCAGGCGCGCAGATGACGGTCGTACTCCTCGCCCGCGGTGCGCACCGCGCAGAGCATGCGCACCGGGCTGTCGCCCAGCCGGCGGGCGGCGAAGCCGAGCAGTTCGGCGCTGGCCGGGTCGAGCCACTGGAGATCGTCGGCGACCACGAGGACCGGGCCTTCGGCGGACAGCGCGCGCAGCGTGGAGAGGACCGCGAGCCGCAGCGCCAGGCCGTCCCGCTGGAGGGTGGACTCGCCGCGCCCGGTGAGCGCCGACTCCAGGGCGGTGCGCTGGGCGGCGGGCAGCCGGGGGGCCACCTCGTCCAGCACCAGACCGAACAGGTCGGCCAGCGCGAGGAACGGCAGATGGGATTCGGACTCCGTGGCCGAGCAGCGCAACACGCGCGAGGTCGCCGCCGCGTTTTCCGCCGCGAGTGCCCGCAGCACGGTCGATTTTCCTATTCCGGCGGGGCCGTGGAGCAGCACGCTGCCGCCGCGCGCGAGCTGCGCCCTGGCGTCGGCGAACAGCTCCTCCCGGCCGATGACCAGGTCGGAGCGGTACCTGGCAGGCTCCTTGTCGTCCCGTCGCACGGTCACCGCTCCCCTCCGTGTGGCGTGTCCTGGCCAATATTAGGCAACAGGGTCCTCAATTCCGGCGGACGGTGGAGTGAGGTGAATGACAACGTTCCGATCAACTGTTAATCAAAGGTGTACTCGTGCTATTGCCGTCCGTGGGAGAACACCGCAAATCTACGGCAACCACCCGGCCCTGCGGGCGGCGACCACCGCCTCGCCCCGGGTCCGCGCCCCCAGCTTCCGCATCGCGGACCGCAGATACGCCTTGACCGTTTCGGCCGTCAGCCCCAGCCGGCCGGCCGCCGCCCCGTTCGTCGCCCCCGCCGCGACACAGGCCAGCACGTCCACCTCCCGGGGCGCGAGCCGCACCGCTCCGGACGGCGTCTCCCGCGGGGTGAGCAGGGCGCACGCGTCCAGCAGCTCCGCCCGCAGCGCCGGGTCGGCGATCCGCGGGGCCAGCGCCCGCAGCGCCGCGTGCGCCTCCCGCACCCGCTCCCGCTCGGCGCCCGCTCCGGGCTCCCGCCACGACTCCGCGCCCGTTCTCGGCGCCGGGCCGGCGGCCGCCAGCAGCTCCGCCGCCTCCTCCCGCACCAGCAGCGCCTGCTCCACGTCCCGCGCGACCTGCACCGCCTCCCCGAGCGTGCGGTCGCCCAGCGGCCGTGCGGTGCGCAGCGCCCCGTACAGCACCGCCCGCACCCGCCGCCGTACGACGACCGGCACGGCCACCACGGCGCGCAGGCCCTCGGCGGCGACCGGGACGTCGTACTCGTGGCTGATCTGCCGGGAGACGGAGTAGTCCGTCACCGCGCACGGCCGGGCGAGCGCGACCGCCTTGCCGCCCAGGCCGTTGCCCGGGGTCACCGCGAGCGAGCTGAGCGCCGGGGTGGCGGTGCCGCTCAGCTCGCTGATCCGCACGTGCCGGCGCCCCGGCTCCACCAGCCCGCCGAACGCGACCGGCAGTCCCGTCGCGCGCCGCAGCCGGGCCAGCGCACCCCGGATCTCCACCGCCTCGCCCGTCCTCGTCGGGTCTGCTGTCACCTGTTCGCCCCTCCACCGCGGCCCTGTGCGGGCGCACACCCCCGTTCGGGGGTAGTGAGACCTGCATCACGGATTACACGATGGCGGTGAGCCGCCCGGCAAGGTCCGGCACCGAGGAGGACGCATGACGACGGCGACGGAGCAGTTCCGCAGGGCCCGGGACTTCCTGCTGGAACACCGTGAGGACTACGCCACCGCCTACCGGGACTTCGCCTGGCCCCGGCCCGGGCGTTTCAACTGGGCCCTGGACTGGTTCGACGTGATCGCCGACGGAAACGACCGCACGGCCCTGCACCTGGTCGAGGAGGACGGCGGCGAGACCCGGCTGTCCTTCGCCGAGCTGTCGCGCCGCTCCGACCGGGTCGCGAACTGGCTGCGGGAGCGGGGCGTGGCCGCCGAGGACCGGGTGCTGGTGATGCTCGGCAACCAGGCCGAGCTGTGGGAGACCGCCCTGGCCGCGATGAAGCTGCGCGCCGTGGTCATCCCCGCCACGCCGCTGCTCGGCCCCGCCGACCTGCGCGACCGCGTCGACCGCGGCCGGGTCCGCCATGTGGTCGTGCGCTCCGCCGACGCCGCGAAGTTCGACGAGGTGCCCGGCGACTACACCCGTATCGCGGTGGGGGAGGAGCCCGGCGGGGACTGGCTGCCGTACGCCGACGCCCACGGCGCGTCCGACGCCTTCGCCGCCGACGGGCCGACCCTCGCCGACGACCCGCTGATGCTGTACTTCACCTCGGGCACCACCGCCCGCCCCAAGCTGGTGGAGCACACCCACACCTCGTACCCGATCGGGCACCTGGCGACCATGTACTGGATCGGCCTGCGCCCCGGCGACGTGCACCTCAACATCTCCTCGCCCGGCTGGGCCAAGCACGCCTGGTCCAACCTCTTCGCCCCGTGGAACGCCGAGGCGACCGTCTTCCTGCACAACTACACCCGCTTCGACGCCCCCCGCCTGATGACCGAGATGGACAGGGCGGGCGTCACCACCTTCTGCGCCCCGCCGACCGTGTGGCGCATGCTCATCCAGTCCGACCTGGGCCGGCTGCGCACCCCGCCCCGCGAGGTCGTCGCCGCCGGGGAGCCCCTCAACCCGGAGGTCATCGAGCAGGTGCGGCGCGCCTGGGGCGTCACCATCCGGGACGGCTTCGGGCAGACCGAGACCGCCGTGCAGGTGTCCAACAGCCCCGGCCAGGTCCTCAAGACCGGCTCCATGGGCCGCCCCAGCCCCGGCTACCGCGTGGAGCTGCTCGACCCGGTCTCCGGCGCGCCCGGCGCGACCGAGGGCGAGATCGCGCTCGACCTGTCGGAGCGGCCCGTGGGCCTGATGACGGGGTACCACGGCGACCCGGACCGCACGGCGGAGGCGATGGCCGGCGGCTACTACCGCACCGGCGACATCGGCTCCCGCGACGAGGACGGCTACATCACCTACGTCGGGCGCGCGGACGACGTGTTCAAGGCGTCCGACTACAAGATCAGCCCGTTCGAGCTGGAGAGCGCGCTGCTGGAGCACGAGGCGGTCGCCGAGGCGGCCGTGGTGCCCGCGCCGGACGCGCTGCGCCTTGCCGTGCCGAAGGCGTACGTCGTGCTCGCCGACGGGTGGGAGCCCGACCCCGACACGGCGAAGGTGATCTTCGAGCACTCCCGCGAGGTGCTCGCCCCCTACAAGCGCATCCGCCGACTGGAGTTCGGCGAGCTGCCCAAGACCGTCTCCGGCAAGATCCGCCGCATCGAACTGCGCGAGGCCACGGCGTCCGGTTCGACCGCCGAGTACCGCGAGGAGGACTTCCGGTGACCACGCTCTCCTACAGCCACGGCACCAGCGCCACGACCCTGCTCGGTGACACCATCGGCGCCAGCCTGGACCGCACCGTCGCCGCCTGGCCCGACCGCGAGGCCCTCGTCGACGTGCCGTCCGGACGGCGCTGGACCTACGCCGAATTCGGCGAGCAGGTGGAGAAGTTGGCGTCCGCGCTGCTCGACTCCGGTGTCACCGAAGGCGACCGGGTCGGCATCTGGGCGGTCAACTGTCCCGAGTGGGTGTTCACGCAGTACGCCACCGCGCGCATCGGCGCGATCATGGTGAACATCAACCCGGCGTACCGCACGCACGAGGTGGAGTACGTCCTCAAGCAGTCCGGCGTCCGGCTGCTGATCGCCTCCCTCGGCCACAAGACGAGCGACTACCGGGCCATGGCGGAGGAGGTGCGCGGGAGGTGCCCCGGGCTGCGGGAGGTCGTGTACATCGGCGACCCGAGCTGGGACGCCCTGGTCGCCCGCGCCACGCCGAACCCGGCCCGCCCCGAGCTGTCCTGCGACGACCCCGTCAACATCCAGTACACCTCGGGCACCACCGGCTTCCCCAAGGGCGCCACCCTCTCCCACCACAACATCCTCAACAACGGATACTTCGTGGGGGAGTTGATCGCCTACAGCGAGCAGGACCGGGTGTGCGTCCCGGTGCCGTTCTACCACTGCTTCGGCATGGTGATGGGCAACCTCGCGGCCACCTCGCACGGCGCCTGCATCGTCATCCCCGCCCCGTCCTTCGACCCGGCCGCCACCCTGCGCGCGGTCCAGCAGGAGCGCTGCACCTCGCTGTACGGCGTGCCGACGATGTTCATCGCCGAGCTGAACCTGCCCGACTTCGCCTCCTACGACCTCACCTCGCTGCGCACCGGCATCATGGCGGGCTCGCCCTGCCCGGTGGAGGTGATGAAGAGGGTGGTCGCCGAGATGCACATGGAGCAGGTCTCCATCTGCTACGGCATGACGGAGACCTCCCCGGTGTCCCTCCAGACCCGCATGGAGGACGACCTGGAGCACCGCACCGGCACCGTCGGCCGCGTCCTGCCGCACATCGAGGTGAAGGTCGTCGACCCGGCCACCGGCGTCACCGTCCCACGCGGCACCTCGGGCGAGCTGTGCACCCGCGGCTACAGCGTGATGCTCGGCTACTGGGACGAACCGGAGAAGACCGCCGAGGCGATCGACCGGGGCCGCTGGATGCACACCGGCGACCTCGCGATGATGCGGGACGACGGCTACGTGGAGATCGTCGGCCGCATCAAGGACATGATCATCCGGGGCGGCGAGAACGTCTACCCGCGCGAGATCGAGGAGTTCCTCCACGGCCACCCGAAGGTCGCGGACGTCCAGGTCGTCGGCGTCCCGCACGAGCGCTACGGCGAGGAGGTCCTGGCCTGCGTCATCCCCCGCGACCCGGCCGACCCGCTCACCCTGGACGAGCTGAGGAGCTTCTGCGACGGCCGCCTGGCCCACTACAAGATCCCGAGCCGCCTGGAACTCCTGGAGACCTTCCCGATGACGGTCTCGGGCAAGGTCCGCAAGATCGAACTCCGCGAGCGGTTCACGACGGGCTGACCGGCGCTCGGCCCACCAGTTCCAGGCGCATGCAGACGCGGGGCCAGTGGTCGAGGCCGTGCGCGGACTCCTCGGCGCGGATGCGCTTCAGCCCCGGCGTGAGGCCGCTCCCGTCCAGCACGCGGAAGCCGAGGCGGGCGTAGTACGGGGCGTTCCACGGGACCTCGGCGAACGTGGTCAGGGTGAGGGCGGTCAGGCCCTCCTCGCGGGCCCGGTCCGCGGCGTGCGCGAGCAGGGCGCGGCCCACGCCCCGGCGGGCCGCGTCCGGGTGGACGGACACCTGCTCCACGTGCAGGGCGCCGTCGACCGGTTCGGCGATCAGATACGCCAGGGGCTCGTCGTCCCCCTCGTCCGCCGCGACCCAGCAGCGGCCGGCCTTCCGGTAGCGCTCCAACTCGTCCAGGGCGGGCGGGTCGTCGTCGGCGATCTCCTCCATGCCGAGGTCGCGGAACGGCGTGCCGGCGGCCCGTTCGACGTCCTGGAGGGCGGGCAGTTCACCGGGGGCGGCGGGGCGGATGCGCATCCGACGAGTATCGGACGCACCCGGCGCGCACGTCGCCGGAGTTTCAGGACGCGTCCGCGTCCAGCGCCACGGCGGGGGCGTTCTCGGGGCGGGCGGCGCCCGAGGGCTCGAGGACGAACAGGGGGACGTCCAGGGCGTCCGCGCGGGCGACGGCCTCCTCGGTGTAGCCGGTGAGGGAGAAGTACAGGCAGGTCGCGGACTCCGTCATGGCGGTCAGCCACAGGCACTCCACGTCCCGCGGGGTCGCGGGCCGCGCCGACGGGTCGAGCTGGGCCAGCACGCCCCGGCCGGCCAGTCCGATGCCGGACGCCGGCCGCTGGTCCGCGCGCCGGATGTCGTCGTGGCCGAGGCGGCGCAGATACAGCACGGCGGCCGTGACCGCGTCGCGCGCGGTGCGGATCGGCACGGTGGGGACGGCGGGCCGCCGCGGCTCTCCGGCGGCCGGCGCCCCGGCCCGCTCGCCCGTCACCGGGATACGCAGCACCGTCCCGCAGGGGCAGCTCAGTTCGGGCTGCGGCCACTCGCCGCGCGTGCCGCAGCCGCCGCAGCGCACGGTCACCCATTCCTCGCGCCAGGAGCGGTGCCCGACGGCGGCCGGCACCCGGTCAGGGTCCAGCGGCGCGGCGACGGGCGCACCGCAGGCGCAGGGGTACGCCGGGGCCGTGAAGCGGTGCGAGCGCCGACAGGCGGGACAGCGCACCGGGAGGCTCTCGGACATCGGTCCACTCCCGTTGGTCTCGAGGCGGGGGTCCATCGTCCTCCTCCCGCCGGCCGGTGTCCCGCGGTTGCGCCACTCTTGACGGCCTCCTTCCGCCGCTCTTACATTCATTCCAGATAGCAGAAGTTATTTTCCGCTATACGGAATAAACGGAAGCGGCTCACCGCGGGCGCGACGGGCGTGCGAATCCGAGAAGTCCGAAGCAGGAGTACTCCATGGCTCGAATGACGGCTGCCCGCGCGGCGGTCGAGATCCTCAAGCGTGAGGGCGTCGACGTCGCGTTCGGTGTCCCCGGCGCGGCGATCAACCCGTTCTACGCGGCGCTCAAGGAGTCCGGCGGCATCAGCCACACCCTCGCCCGCCATGTCGAGGGCGCCTCCCACATGGCCGAGGGCTACACCCGCACCCGTCCCGGCAACATCGGCGTGTGCGTCGGCACGTCGGGACCGGCCGGCACCGACATGATCACCGGCCTGTACTCGGCGTCCGGCGACTCGATCCCGATTCTCTGCGTCACCGGTCAGGCGCCGACCGCGGTGATCCACAAGGAGGACTTCCAGGCCGTCGACATCGCGTCCATCGCCCGGCCGGTCACCAAGATGGCGGTGACCGTGCTGGAGGCGGCGCAGGTGCCCGGTGTCTTCCAGCAGGCGTTCCACCTGATGCGCTCCGGCCGTCCCGGCCCCGTGCTGATCGACCTGCCGATCGACGTGCAGCTCACGGAGATCGAGTTCGACCCCGACACCTACGAGCCGCTCCCCGTCTACAAACCCGCCGCGACCCGCGCGCAGATCGAGAAGGCCCTCGGCATGCTCAACGCCGCCGAGCGCCCGCTGATCGTCGCGGGCGGCGGTGTGGTCAACGCCGACGCGGCGGACCTGCTCGTCCGGTTCGCGGAGCTGACCGGCACGCCCGTCGTGCCGACGCTGATGGGCTGGGGCGTCCTCCCCGACGACCACGAACTCAACGCCGGCATGGTCGGGTTGCAGACCTCGCACCGCTACGGCAACGCGACCTTCCTGGAGTCCGACTTCGTCCTCGGCATCGGCAACCGCTGGGCCAACCGCCACACCGGCCGCCTCGACGTCTACACCGCCGGCCGCACCTTCGTGCACATCGACGTCGAACCCACCCAGATCGGCCGCATCTTCGCCCCCGACTACGGCATCGCCTCCGACGCCCGCGCCGCGCTCGGACTCCTCGTCGAGGTCGCCGAGGAGATGCGGGCGGCGGGCCGGCTGCCCGACCGCTCCGCGTGGGCCGCCTCCGCGCAGGAACGGCGCGCCACGATGCAGCGCCGCACCCACTTCGACGACGTCCCCATCAAGCCGCAGCGGGTCTACGAGGAGATGAACAAGGCGTTCGGGCCCGAGACGCGGTACGTCACCACGATCGGCCTCTCCCAGATCGCCGGCGCGCAGCTGCTGCACGTCTACCGGCCGCGCCACTGGATCAACTGCGGCCAGGCCGGCCCCCTCGGCTGGACCGTCCCCGCGGCGCTGGGCGTGGCCAAGGCCGACCCGGAGGCCCAGGTCGTCGCCCTGTCCGGCGACTACGACTTCCAGTTCATGATCGAGGAACTGGCCGTCGGCGCACAGCACCGCATCCCGTACGTCCACGTCCTCGTCAACAACGCCTACCTGGGCCTGATCCGCCAGGCACAGCGCGCCTTCGCCATCGACTTCCAGGTCAACCTGGAGTTCGAGAACATCAACACCCCCGAACTGGGCGTCTACGGCGTCGACCACGTCAAGGTCGCCGAGGGCCTGGGCTGCAGGGCGATCCGCGTCACCGACCCCGGCGAACTGGGTCCGGCCTTCGAGCAGGCGAAGAAACTCGCGGCGGAACACCGCGTCCCGGTGATCGTGGAGGCGATCCTGGAACGCGTCACCGACATCGCGATGTCGGTGACGAACGACATCAGCGACGTGACCGAGTTCGAACCCGTGGCCACGGAGCCGGGCCACGCACCGACGGCGGTCAGGCCCCTGCGGGTCTGACCACGCGAGCCGGGGGCGGGCCCGGCGGCACCCCCACACGTGCGTGCCCCGGGCCGCGCCCCGCCCGTCGCGTTGCGAGAGGTGTCACGGCGTGCCGCCGATGATGTGGGCGGGTGCCGGGTACTCACGATGCCATGGCAGAGGTCGTGCAGGCGGGCGCGTGGGGGCTGGTGGCAGGTTCGGCACTGCTCGTCGGGGCGGTGGCGGGGTTCGGGCTGCGGGTGCCGCAGAAGGTGATCGCGACGGTGATGGCGTTCGGGGCGGGGGTGCTGCTGTCGGCGGTCAGTTTCGAGCTGGTCGGGGAGGCCTACGAGCAGGGCGGTCTGGTCCCGGCGGCCATCGGCACGCTGGCGGGCGCCGCGGCCTATACCGCGGGCAATGTGTGGCTGGCCCGACGCGGCGCCCGGCACCGCAAGCGCTCCGGTCACCACGAGGGCCAGCAGCAGCCCTCCGAGGAGCAGCAGAGCGGTTCGGGTCTCGCGCTGGCCTTCGGGGCGCTGCTGGACGGTGTTCCGGAGTCGGCGGTCATCGGCGTGAGTCTGCTCGACGGCGGAAGGGTGAGCCTGGTGACCGTGGCGGCGGTGTTCATCAGCAATGTCCCCGAGGGACTGTCCAGTTCGGCGGGGATGAAGAAGGCCGGCCGCGGCAAGGCGTACGTCTTCGGGGTGTGGGGGGCCATCGCCGCGGCGAGCACCCTCTCCGCGGTGCTGGGCTACACCGTGGTCGGCGGTTTCTCCCCGGCGGTGATCGCCGCCGTGACCGCCGTCGCGGCCGGAGCGATTCTCGCGATGATCGCGGACACCATGATTCCCGAGGCGTTCCATGACGCTCACCTGGCCATCGGCCTGGTCACCGTCTGCGGCTTCCTGGTCTCCTTCGCCCTCTCCCACACATGACGATCCCCTGGCAGCCGGATCCGGCCCTCGGTGCCGCGGTTTCGCGCCCGCCCTCGGCGCTCACCGCCTCGGCGTCTCATGAGCCGCCGCCTCCGCCGCCTCCGCCGCAACCTCCGCCGCATCCGCCCCCGCCTCCGCAGCCGTCCGCGCCGCCGCAGTAGAGGCGGCCGCTGTAGCCGCCGCCGGAGCCGCCGGAACTGCCGGAGGCGCCGGAGAAGCGGCGCAGGGCGCGCTTGTGGCGCAGGCGGACCCGTGCCGTGAGGCCCGCGCGGAGGGCGAAGCGGGGGACGACGACGCGGAGGGCCGCCTGGCCGTGCAGGGCGACGGCCAGCAGCTTTTCCTCGTCGGAGAGGCCGTCCCGGCTCGCCGGGACGGGATACGCGGTGCGCAGCACCTCCAGGCGACGGCGTGCCGCCCGCGTCGTCCCCAGCGCCGGCGGACTCACCATGCCCGTCTCGGCCAGCCCGGTCTTCAGCGTGTCCACCGCCCAGCGGACGTCCGGGTCGCGCAGCAACTCCCCTACGCGGCAGGGCTTGTGCAGCCTTCGGTGCACCGCGCTCTCCAGGTACGGCACCCTCAGCTCCGCCGGGACGTCGTCCTCCGGCGTGGGGACGTCCTCCGGCGCCGGCAGCGGCGGCAGCGCGCGTCCCGCCTCGTTGTCGACCGCCACCACCGTGTGCGAGGCGCCGGGTTCGACGGCGCCGCGCAGGTGCAGGCCGATGACGGTCACGATGACGGCGGCGCGCGGCCCCCCGGCCAGCAGGGCGATCTCGTGCGGCGTCTCCCGGACGCGCGCGGTGTCGGCCATGACAGGACACCCCCTCGGAGCACGGAGCCCGCCGCCCCCGTGCCGGCGGGCCCCGTGTGCGGGGATGGTTCCGCGCGCGGGGCCCGCCGAAGCCTGGGGAGGCGGTGTTCAGAGGTTCATTTGAGGGTGCCGTAGCCGCCCTACGGACGTTGCCGTACGCCGGCCGTCACGACTCGTGGTGTTCGGACAGTCCCGGCCAGTCGTCCGGGCCGCCGCCCTGCCACTCGATGAAGTCCGCGTCCTCGACGTCGGTGACGTACAGGTCGGCCAGGCGCAGGATCTCGCCCACGTCGTCGGTGTGCGTGGCGACCCCCAGCGTCTCGTCGTCGGAGGTGACCCGCCGGGAGCCGTCCAGGGCGGGCGCGTGGACCACGATGTGCGGATGCTCCGTCGGATGTGCCATGCCCCCAGGCTGCTGCGGACCGGGCGGATCCGCATCCGGGAGGACGGTGGGCTCGGGACCGCGGCGGCGGCGACAACCGCGGGACGTCTCCCCTCAGGTCGTAGGAGACGGGCCGCGGCGTTGACCACCGCACTGGCTCGCGCGCCGCCGCGGCGCCCTCGCCCCGCCCGCACCGCCGCCGTGCCGTACGGCCACCCCTCATCCGGGTCATCCGGGCCGTACGGCGCCGCGGTGCGGGCCGTGGGTTCCGGGCGGCGCCGCCGCCTCGGGCGCGACGGGACTGATGTCGGCGCCGGCGCCGCCCGGGGTCTCAGGGAAGGGAACGGATCAGACCCGCGCGCCGGACAGCCGCTCGACGGCCCGCAGCAGCGCGGAATGGTCGAGCCCGCCGTCGCCCTGGGCGCGCAGGCTCGCCACCAGCTGGGCGACCACGGCGCCGACGGGCAGCGCGGCGCCCACGGTGCGGGCGGCGTCGGTGACGATGCCCATGTCCTTGTGGTGCAGGTCGATCCGGAAGCCCGGCGTGAAGTCCCGCTTCAGGAAGTTGTCCTTCTTGCGGGCCAGCACGGTCGAGCCCGCCAGCCCGCCGCCCAGGACGTCCAGCGCTGCGGCCAGGTCGACGCCGGACTTCTCCAGGAAGACCACGGCCTCGGCGCAGGCCTGGATGTTCACGGCCACGATCAGCTGGTTGGCGGCCTTCACCGTCTGCCCGGAGCCGTGCGGACCGCACCGCACGATCGTCTTCCCCAGCGCCTCGAACAGCGGCTTCGCCTCGTCGAAGTCGGCCTGGTCGCCGCCGACCATGATGGACAGCACCGCCTCGATCGCCCCGGCCTCGCCGCCGGACACGGGCGCGTCGAGCACCCGGATGCCCTTCTCCTTCGCGGCGGCGGCCAGGCCGACGGAGGTCTGCGGGGTGATCGAGGACATGTCGATCAGCAGGGCGCCGCGCCGGGCGTTCTCCAGGATGCCGTCGGGTCCGTACGCGACGGCCTCGACCTGCGGGGAGGCGGGGACCATCGTGACGATCACGTCGGCGTCCCGCACGGCCTCGGCGACGGAGGCGGCCGCGGTGCCGCCCGCGGCGGTCAGCCGGTCCAGCTTCTCCCGCTCCAGGGTGTGGCCGGTGACGTCGTAGCCCGCCTTGACCAGGTTCTCGGACATGGGGGAGCCCATGATGCCGAGACCGATCCAGGCGACCTTGGGAAGGGTGCTCATGAGGGTGCCTCTCGGTACGACTCGGTACGTTTCGAAATCGGGTGCGTCAGCGGGAAGCGCCTCGGCGGGCCTCCCGCGGCAGCCAGTCGAAGGCCTCCGCGCTCGGGCGGTCGCCCGGCTTGTACTCCAGGCCGACCCGGCCGTCGTAACCGGCCTTGCGCAGCCGGTCCAGCAGCTCCTCCAGCGGGAGCGACCCGGTGCCGGGGGCGCCGCGTCCCGGGCTGTCGGCGATCTGCACATGCCCGGTCCGGCCGGCGTGGCGGTCGATGACCGCCGGCAGGTCCTCGCCGTTCATGGCCAGGTGGTACAGGTCCATCAGGAAGCGCGCGTTGTCCAGTCCGGTGGCCGCGTTCACCCGGTCGACGACGCCGACGGCGGCCGGCGCCGACACCAGCGGGTAGTGCGGCGACTCGGGTTGGTTGAGCGCTTCGATCAGCAGGACCGCGCCGATCCGGTGGGCGGCCCGCGCGGCGAGGACGAGGTTCTCCAGCGCGAGCGCGTCCTGCTCGGCCGGGTCCGCGCCGTCGACCCGGTTGCCGTACAGCGCGTTCAGCGCGCGGCAGCCGAGGGATTCGGCGAAACCGGCCGCGACCTCGACGTTCGCCCGGAAACGGGCGGACTCCTCGCCCGGTACGGACAGCGCGCCCCGGTCGGGTCCTGGCAGCCGCCCGGCGTAGAAGTTCAGGCCGGTGAGCCGCACCCCCGCGTCCTCGATCGCCGTGCGCAGCGCGTCGAGCTCGGACTGCGCGGGCTCGGGGGAGTCGACCCACGGCCACCACAGCTCGACCGCGCCGAAACCGGCCTCGGCGGCGGCGGCCGGGCGCTCCAGGAGCGGGAGCTCGGTGAAGAGGATCGACAGGTTGACGGTGAAGCGCTGGTCTGTGAATCCCATCGGGCCGCGCTCCCTTCTCCTTGTTTTCCGTATAGTTTCCGTATGGCGGAATTAACTTTCTGCTTGTTGGAAGACTGCCCGTACCGGTGAAGGGCTGTCAAGAGGTCGGTAGGTTGGCCCCGTGCGATTGCGAGTGGAGTTCACGACCGAGCCCTTCGACCTCGACGAGGCGCCCGGGCACGCCGTCGTGGCGCGCGAGGTCATCGAGACGGCCGGCCTGGACGAGGTGGACGTCGGGCCCTTCGGCAACACCGCCGAGGGCGGCGCCGACGCGGTGCTGGCCGCCGTGGGCACCCTGCTGCGCCGCACCCTGGCCGCCGGCGCCACCCGCGTCTCCCTCCAGATCAAGGTGGTCGAGGAGGGCGACCGGTGAGCGCGACCGGCCAGGGCGCCTTCATCGCGGCCGTGAAGCCGCTGGTCGACGCGATGGGCGGGGAGATGATCCCGCCGGACGAGGCCGGCCCCGACGACGTGGTGCTCTCCTGGGAGGGCGCCGCCGCCGTCGCCGTACGGCTGCCGCAGCTCGCGGACTCCCTCGACCACATCCTGGCCGCGCTGGAGCGGCGCAGGGGCATGCCGCTCGCGGAGCTGGACCGCAAGGCGAAGCAGGAGATCGTGCGCAGTCTGGAGGCGCGCGGGGCGTTCGCCGTACGGCACGGCGTGGAGACCGTGGCGAGCGCGCTCGGCGTCAGCCGCTTCACCGTGTACAACTACCTCAACCGTGAGAAGGGCGCCTGAGCCGAGGCGCGGTCGCCCTCACGAGCCCGGTTCGGACCCCGCACCCGAACGTCACACGGAATTTTCAACAAACTGTTGACGCCTGGGGCGTGACGGCGTTCACTGTCGGCACGCCCGTTCGCAGCACACGGCCGTTCGCGGCCACGGAGGCTCACGTGACGTCGACAGCAACGCCCCCGGGCCTGGCCCGGTTCAACGTCCTGGAGGAGCAGGCGGCGCACACCGCGCTCCTCGAGGTCTGCGCCTCCACCGCCTGGGCGCGGCGGCTGCTCGCCGCCCGCCCGTACGCGGACCCCGACGCGCTGTACGCCGCGAGCGACGCCGCCATGAACGCGCTCACCGAGGCCGACCTGGCGGAGGCGATGGCCGGGCACCCGCCGATCGGCCGCCCCAGGCCGGGGGACCCCACCTCGGCGCGGGAACAGCGCGGCATGGCCGGGGCACCCGACGGGCTGCGGGCCGAGATGCTGGAACTGAACCTCGCCTACCAGGAGAGGTTCGGCCATGTGTTCCTGATCTGCGCCACCGGCCGCACCGCCGAGGAGATGCGCGACGCCGTGCGCGAGCGCCTCGGCAACCCGCCGGAGAAGGAACGCGAGATCGTCCGCACCGAACTGGGGAAGATCAACCGCATCCGGCTGACCCGACTCGTCGAAGAGGACTGACGTCGCATGAGCACCGACACCACCGCCTCCGTGTCCACGCACATCCTGGACACCAGCGCGGGCCGCCCCGCCGAGGGCGTCGCCGTACGCCTCTCCGCCCGCCCCGGCCGGCACGCCGCCTGGCAGGAGCTCGGCGGGTCCGCGACCGACGCGGACGGGCGGTGCAAGGACCTGCCGGCCCTGCCGGAGGGAACCACCCAGGTACGGCTCGACTTCGAGGTGGAGCCGTACTTCCTGAAGAAGAAGGCCGAGGCTCAGCAGGACGCCCCCGCGCATCGGGACAGCGGTGCCGTGTTCTTCCCCGAGGTGGCGATCACCTTCGCCGTCACGGCCGGCGAGCACTACCACGTACCGCTGCTGCTCAACCCGTTCGGCTACTCCGTTTACCGAGGGAGCTGACACCCATGCCCACGATCCTGGGACAGAACCAGTACGGCAAGGCCGAGAACCGAGTCGTCAAGATCACGCGGGACGGCGCCACCCACCACATCAAGGACCTCAACGTCTCCGTCGCCCTGTCCGGCGACATGGACGACGTCCACTACAACGGCTCCAACGCGAACGTCCTGCCGACCGACACCACCAAGAACACGGTGTTCGCCTTCGCCAAGGAGCACGGCATCGAGTCCGCCGAGCAGTTCGGCATCCACCTCGCCCGCCACTTCGTCACCTCGCAGGAGCCCATCCACCGGGCGCGCATACGCGTCGAGGAGTACGCCTGGGAGCGCATCGAGACGTCCGGCGAGGCCAAACACTCCTTCGTCCGCACGGGCCAGGAGACCCGGCTCACCCAGGTCACCTACGACGGCGAGAGCTGGGAGGTCGTCTCCGGTCTGAAGGACCTCACCGTCATGAACTCCACCGACTCGGAGTTCTGGGGCTACGTCAAGGACCGCTACACCACGCTGAAGGAGGCCCACGACCGGATCCTCGCCACCTCGGTCTCCTCCCGCTGGCGGTTCAACTGGACCGACGACGCGCAGCCGACGCCCGACTGGGACACCTCGTACGCCCAGGTCAAGCAGCACATGCTGCGGGCCTTCGCCGAGACCTACTCCCTCTCGCTCCAGCAGACGCTCTACCAGATGGGCTCCCGCGTCATCGAGGAGTGCGCCGAGGTCGACGAGATCCGCTTCTCCCTCCCCAACAGCCACCACTTCCTGGTCGACCTGGAGCCGTTCGGCCTGAAGAACGACACCCCCGACGGAGCGGTGTACTTCGCCGCCGACCGCCCCTACGGCCTGATCGAGGCCACGGTCCTGCGCGACGGCTGCGAGGCACGGATCCCGGTGGACCTCACCAACCTCTGACCGCACCCCCACATCGGCACCCGTGGCCGGGTACCCGGGCCCCGCACCCGCCCGGCCACGGCACTCAAACCCCAGGGTCCTGCCGTGCCCTCCTCCCCGTACGCGACAAGGACGCACCATGGCAGCAGACCGGCGCACCGTCATCGAGAACTGCGCGATCGCCACCGTCGACGTGGCGGACACCGAGTACGCCACCGGACACCTCGTCCTCGCAGGCGACCGCATCGAGTCGCTCGGCCCCGGACCGGCCCCCGAGGGCCTGGAGAACGTCATCCGCCGGATCGACGCCACCGGCCATCTCGCGACCCCCGGCCTGGTCAACACCCACCACCACTTCTACCAGTGGCTCACCCGGGGTCTTGCCACCGACCACAACCTCTTCGACTGGCTCGTCGCGCTCTACCCGACCTGGGCGCGCATCGACGAGGCGATGGTGCACGCGGCGGCCCAGGGGTCCCTCGCCATGATGGCCCGCGGCGGCGTCACCACCGCCATGGACCACCACTACGTCTTCCCGCGGGGCTCCGGCGACCTGTCCGACGCGATCATCACCGCCGCCCGCGACATGGGCGTCCGCTTCACCCTCGCCCGCGGCTCCATGGACCGCGGCGAGTCGGACGGCGGACTGCCCCCGGACTTCGCGGTGGAGACCCTCGACGACACGCTCGCCGCCACCGAGGAGACGGTGCGCCGCCACCACGACACCTCGCCCGGCGCGATGACCCAGATCGCCGTCGCCCCCTGCTCCCCGTTCTCCGTCTCCACCGAACTCATGCGCCAGGGCGCCGAGTTGGCCCGACGCCTCGGCGTACGGCTGCACACCCACGGCTCGGAGACCGTGGAGGAGGAGAAGTTCTGCCACGAACTGTTCGGCATGGGCCCGACCGACTACTTCGCGTCCACCGGCTGGCTCGGCGAGGACGTGTGGATGGCGCACTGCGTCCACATGAACGACTCCGACATCGCCGCCTTCGCCCGCACCGGCACCGGCGTCGCCCACTGCCCGTCCTCCAACGCCCGCCTCGCCGCCGGCATCGCCCGCGTCCCCGACATGCTCGCGGCCGGCGTCCCCGTCGGCCTCGGCGTGGACGGCACCGCCTCCAACGAGTCCGGCGAGCTCCACACCGAACTGCGCAACGCCCTGCTGATCAACCGCCTCGGCGCCCACCGCGAGAAGGCCCTGACGGCACGCCAGGCACTGCGCCTCGGCACCCACGGCGGCGCGCGCGTGCTGGGCCGGGCGGACGAGATCGGCTCCCTGGAGCCGGGCAAGCTCGCCGACCTGGTGCTCTGGCGGATGGACACCCTCGCCCACGCCTCCATCGCCGACCCGGTCACCGCCCTGGTGTTCGGCGCCGCCGCCCCGGTCACCGCGTCCTTCGTGAACGGCCGTCAGATCGTCGAGAACGGCCGGCTGCTCACCGCCGACGAGGACGCCGTCGCCCGCACCACCCGCGCCGAGGCGCGGCGCCTCGCCCGGACCGCCGGCCAGGTCTGACCCCCGCACGTCTCCGGGCCGGGAGGGACGGCTCCCGGCCCGGAGACCGCGGACCCCGTACGGGATCCGCGGAGGCCGTCTCCGGGGCGCGCCCAGGCGCGCCCCGGGAACGGCACGCACCCCCGCTCCACCACCGGACGTCACCCTCCCTCCCCACGCTCGGCCGCACTCGAGCGGGAGGTACCCCACGCCCGCCCGCACCTCCCTGACAACCACGCCGGCCCCGGCGTGCAACCGACCGGAGGAACACCGCAGTGGCCGACCATCCCGTAGACGAGAAACTGCCCGCGCCGAAGATGGCGACGACCGGCCTGCAGCACGTGGCCGCCATGTACGCGGGCGTCGTCGCCCCGCCCCTGATCGTCGGCGCGGCCGTCGGTCTCACCCCCGCCGAGCTCACCTTCCTCACCGGCGCCTGCCTGTTCACCGCGGGCCTCGCCACGTTCCTCCAGACCGTCGGCGTCTGGAAGATCGGCGCCCGGCTGCCGTTCGTCAACGGCGTCACCTTCGCCGGCGTCGCCCCCATGACCGCCATCGTCGCCTCCACCGACGACAAGAAGGACGCCCTGCCGGTCATCTTCGGCGCGGTCATCGTCGCCGGGCTGCTCGGCTTCCTCGCCGCGCCCTTCTTCAGCAAGGCGGTCCGCTTCTTCCCGCCCGTGGTCACCGGCACCGTCATCACCCTGATAGGCGTCTCCCTGCTGCCCGTCGCCTTCGGCTGGGCGCAGGGAGCGAGCCCCGACGCGGACGACTACGGCTCGGCCGTCAACCTGGGTCTCGCCGCGGTCACCCTGCTCGTCGTGCTGCTGCTGCGCCGCTTCACCCGCGGCTTCGTCAAACAGATCGCCGTGCTGCTCGGCATGGTCGCCGGCACCCTGATCGCCGTCCCGTTCGGCGTCACCGACTTCTCCCCGGTCGCCGACGCGGACCTGATCGGCTTCCCCACGCCGTTCCACTTCGGCGCCCCGCAGTTCCAGCTCGCCGCGATCCTCTCGCTGTGCGTGGTGATGGTCGTGTCGATGACCGAGTCGACCGCCGACATGCTGGCCCTCGGCGAGATCGTCGAACGTCCGGCGGACGAGAGGACCATCGCGGCCGGGCTGCGCGCCGACACCCTCGGCTCGGCGATCGCCCCGCTGTTCAACGGCTTCATGTGCAGCGCGTTCGCCCAGAACATCGGGCTCGTCGCCATGACGCGGATCCGCAGCCGGTTCGTCGTCGCCACCGGCGGCGGCTTCCTCGTCCTCATGGGCCTGTGTCCGGTCGCCGCCTCGCTGATCGCCGTCGTGCCGCGCCCGGTGCTCGGCGGCGCCGGGGTGGTGCTCTTCGGGTCGGTCGCCGCCAGCGGCATCCAGACCCTCGCCAAGGCGGGCCTGGACAAGGACAACAACGTCCTCGTCGTCGCCGTGTCGCTCGCGGTCGGCGTCATCCCGATCAGCGCGCCCGAGTTCTACCACGCCTTCCCGGAGACGGCCCGTATCGTCCTGGACTCCGGCATCTCCACCGGCTGCGTGGTCGCGGTCCTGCTGAACCTCGTCTTCAACCACCTGGGCCGGGGCGGCCGCGAGGCCGCCGACGTCACCCACCCGATGGAGACGGGCGAGGACCTCGCCGCCCCCACGGGAAAGGCGCCGGCGGCCTCCTGACGGTCCGGCGGCCCGGTCAGGACCGGGCCGCCGCCACCTCCGCGCGCAGCTGCGGCAGCATGTCGTGGTAGACGCCCGGGCACTGGGTCGTGCCGTAGTCCTTGTGCCCGTAGATCTGCGTGGACGCGATCCCGTACTGGTCGCAGGCGTACGCGCACAGCGTCACCAGGACCTCCCACTGCGCCTGCGGCGGCTGCGCGCCCGCGTGGTACGCGCCCTCGCAGGCGATGCCGAGGGCCTGGGAGTTCTGCCCGGAGGTATGGGCGCCGAGCACGAAGGTCCGTCCGCCGGTGAGCGCCGTGAGGCTGCCGGTGCGGCCCTCGGTGATCCAGCCGCCGCGGCTCACCAGGAAGTGGTAGCCGGTGTCCACCCACCCGTTGTCGTCCATGTGCAGGTCCTGCACCCAGTGGGCGTGGGAGTGCGCCTGGGCGCGGGAGTAGTCGGTCGAGTTGGCGGACACGGTGTGGTGGACCACGATCCGGCTGGGCCGGTACTGCAGGACGCTGACGGTCCCCTGCGGGGGCCGGGCGCCCCACACCTTCGTGCCGTCGATGTCCGGCTGCACGGCGGCGCCGCGCGCGTGCGCGACACCCGGCACGGCGCCGGCGGCGAGCCCGGCCGCGCCGGCGAGCAGGAGACGGCGGCGGAAGCGGTTGCTGGGATGCACGATCACTCCTCGGGAGAGGGGGTGTGGGGGAAAGCGGGGAGGGGCCGGCGTCCGAGGACGTCCGGCCCCTCCGCGTGGCCGCGTGCGTACGGGCCTGTCAGTGCGTCACGTGTTGTTGGCGAGGGCCAGGAGCCGGTCGCGGGACCCGTTGAACTTGTTGCGGTCCACGTTGCCCGAGACGCCGGAGACCGATCCGGTCGAGGTGTACTGCCACACCGTCCAGGTGGGGAAGCCGGCGGGGATGGTCGGCGACGAGGCGGTGGTCCAGTGCGCCACCCACAGCGGGCTCTTGGTCGACATGCCGGTCCAGCTGCCGGTGCAGGTGTTCCACCAGCTCGCCGTCGTGTAGATGACGACGTCCCGGCCCGTGCGCGACTTGTAGGCGGTGTAGAAGTCGTTGATCCACGTGCGCATCTGGGTGGTGGACAGGCCGTAGCACATCGCCCCGTACGGGTTGTGCTCGATGTCCAGCACGCCGGGCAGCGTGAGATTGTCGCGCGACCAGGCGCCGCCGTTGCCGGCGAAGTAGGCCGCCTGCGTCGCCCCGCTGGAGGCGTTGGGGAGCGCGAAGTGGTACGCGCCGCGGATCACGCCCGCGTTGTACGCGGCGACGTAGTTGGTGTTGAAGCGGTCGTCCTTGTAGGTGGTGCCCTCGGTCGCCTTGATCCAGGCGAACTGGATGCCCGCGTTGCGCACGGAGGTCCAGTTGATGCTGCCCTGCCAGTGCGAGACGTCGATGCCCTGCACGCCGTCGGTGGGCGCGAGCAGCCCGCGCGACGGCTCCTCGGCGGCGGGGACGCCCTCGTGGATGCGGGCGCCGACGCCCATGTAGGCCTGGCCGGGCTTGATGGTGAGGGGCTGCGGGTCGGGCTGCGGTGCGGCGCCCGCGCCGGCGGCGGACGTGGCCGTGAGCGCGAGGGCGGCGCCGAGGACGCCGAGCGCGGTGGCCGTGCGTCTCCCGAGGCGGGAGACGAGGGGGAGTACGTGCATGGACTTGCCTCCTGACACATGTGGGGATGAGAAGGAGGTGACGTCGGCCGCTGCCACCTGGGCAGTTCCGTGCTTGTTTGACGTGCGCGCGTCATTAGTTACGCACGTAGATTCACAGCGTGTAAAGAGTCTCCTTGCTCCTCTGGTGGTCTGGTCCACTGTAGGAGTGGATGGCCAGGAAACTTGGGAGCCGAACGGAGGAAAGTTTCATCGGATGAAAGCAGGAAACCGGGCTCCGGTGTCCCGGAACCCGGTCGGAGGGCCGTCCTCTGACGACGCGACAGAGCCTTACAGCCCGAAGAGAGCGGTGTCCTTCGTCAGCTCGCGGAACACCTCCTGCGGGTTCGGCACCAGCTTGCGCTTCTCCAGGTCCAGCAGACCGCCCACGGCGCTGACCTCCGCCGCGACCGTGCCGTCCGTCTTCGTGACGGTCTGCTCGATGGTGAAGGTCTTGCCCCCGCCCCAGACGAAGACGCAGCTCACGTCCACCTCGTCACCGGCGAGCAGCTCCCGCCGGTAGCGGATGGTGGTCTCCAGGGCCACCGGCCCCACCCCGTGGGCCTGAAGACGCGACTGGGTGATCCCGGCCTCCTGGAGCAGCGACCAGCGCGCGTGCTCCGCGTAGTTCAGATACACGGCCTGGTTCAGATGGCCCTGCACGTCGGTCTCGTATCCGCGCACGATCACGCGGACGGAATACGGCTTGCTCACTGCGTCCCCTTCACGCCGGTTCGGTTCGTCGCCCGATCCACCGATCCTGGCACGCCCCTCAGACACGGCGCGGAGAGGCCAGGACGTAACGCCTCCGCGTCCTCGGCTCCGTGTACTCCCCGGCCTGCCAGCCCGCCCCCTCCAGCGTCTCCGCGCAGGCCCGCAGCACGGCGGCGTCCGGCGCGTACACGGCGACGGCGTCCGGCTGCGGGGTGTCCCGCACCCGGTAGCCGTCCTCGCCGTCCGCCCCCGCCGGCCGGTGCCCGGCCGCCTCCAGCGCGAGCGCGGCGGCCTGCACGAGGTGCGTGCGCTCCCACGCGCAAGGCCGCTCCGTCGACGCGTCGGGGTTGGTCATGCGGCGCAGTTCGAGCATGCCCTGCCATGCGCTTCCGACCTCCCGCGTGCGGGCGGGCCCTTCGGCGGCGGGGGGTACGGGCTCCCCGCCCGCGCGGGCGGCGAAGACGCCGGTGCTGGAGGCGGGCGCCTCCACCTCGGCCTGTCGAGGTGGCTCGTTCCGGGCCTCGCGCGCCCGGTGCCCGGCGGGGGTGAGGAAGTGGTCGTGCGGGGGCCGCGGATGCCGGAAGGCGAGGCCACGCTTCACCAGCGCGGTGAGCAGGGCCTCGGTCCCCTTGAGACGCCCGGTCCCGGGATCGGCGGCCTCGATCAGCCGGCGCTGGGCGGCGGTGAGCGGTCGGGTCATCGGCGTCCGGACGCGTAGGGGAGGAAGGCGGTCCACTGGGTGGGGGTGAAGGTGAGGTGGGGGCCCGGTATCCGCTTCGAGTCGCGTACGTGGACGGCGGCAGGTGCGAGGGCGACCTCCACGCACTCGGGGCCGTCGTTCGTGCTGTAGCTGCTCTTGAACCAGGTCAGTTCCGTGCGGGACTTCGCGGTCATGTCTCTCCCAGCACTTTCTCGATGAAGGCCAGCGACTCACGGGGTGTGAGGGCCTGCGCCCGGATGATGCCATAGCGGATCTCCAGGATCTGGATCTCCTTCGGGTCGGAGATCAGCCGGTTGAGCAGTTGAACCTCGACGTGCCCCACGGTGAGCCCCTCCTTGAGTCGCAGCAGCTGGAGCGCCCCTGCCAGGCCCGCGTGGTCCTCTCGATCTGTGGGCAGCACCTGAATCTCCACGTTCCGCCGTCGACCAACCTCCAACAGATGTTCGAGCTGCTTGCGCATGACCATTTTGCCCCCGAGCGGCCTGCGCAGCGTGACCTCTTCCTGGACGAAGTTGAACATCGGTGCGGGCTGCTCGGCGAAGACGCGCTGGCGCACCAGGCGAGCCTCGACGAGTTCGTCGACCTGTTCGTCGGTATAGGGCGGCCGCCGCATCCTGTACAGCGCCCTTGCGTACTCAGGTGTCTGCAACAGGCCATGCACGACATGGTTGGCGTAGGCGCACAGTTCGACCGCCTGCGCCTCCAGCTTGGCCAGGTCCCGCACCTTCTTCGGGAAGCGGGCCTTCTCCACGTCGCCCCTGAGGGCGCTGATGAGGCCGTGGGCCTCCAGGACCCGGTCGGCGGCGTCGAGGAACTCCTCCATCGGCGCCCGCCGCCCCCGCTCGACGGAGGAGACCTGCTCCTCGCTGTACCCGATTTGCGCGCCGAGGGCGGCCTGTGTCAGCCCCGCCCGCTCGCGGCACATCTTGATGACGCGGCCGACGGTCCGCAGCACGGCCGCCGACTCCTCGTCCGCCCCGTAAGGCTCCACGCTCATGTCCCCACACCTCCGGGTGCTCAACTCACGGAGGGTGCGGGATGTCACGCGTCGCGACCCGGACAGGCCCGGACAGCTTCCGTACGGCGGCCGCGGGTCCGGCCGCCGGGACTTTTCACGGAGGAGCCGGCTGACCACGCTGAGTGACATGAACGTCGAGATCGCCCCGGTGGACGAACACATCGGCCCCGCCCGTCACTTCCGCATCCGCCTGTCGGCGACGGCCAGGGGCGCCCGGCTGGCCCGGCACCTCACGGCGGAGCAACTGACCACATGGGGCTGGCCGTACGACTCCGAGGGCAACCGCACGGCGTCCCTGCTGGTGGCCGAGCTGGCCGCGAACGCGGTACGTCACGGGCAGGTACGGGGCCGGGACTTCGCCCTGCGCCTGACCCTGTACGCGGAAGACGCCACGCTGCGTATCGAGGTGACGGACGCCCGCCCGGACCACAGCCCCCCGCTCCCCGGCACGCTCACGCCCGCCGACCCCGACACGGAGTCGGGCCGGGGCCTGCTCCTGGTCGAGTCCCTGTCCACCCACTGGGGCGCGACGGCGGGGGACCCGTACACGAAGACGGTGTGGTGCGAAGTCCCGCTGGGGTGACCCCTGCGGACTCCGGCGCGACCTGCGCAAGCGCCGCACGATGAAGGACGCTCCGCCTCTGTAGGCGCGCTGTTCCGTGCTCAAGGGCTGGGCCCGGGGTCTACTCCGGGCTGTCGATCTTCCGGTAGAAAGCGAGGAGGGCGTTCGCGAGCCGTTCGGGTGCTTCCATCGCCGCGTAGTGGCCGATGCCGTCGAGCGATGCGGAACTCACGTCCTTGGCGACTTGGCGCAGCGTCGCCGGCGTGAAGTCTCCCGACCCGCCGCCGATGGCGAGTACGGGCATGGTGAGCTGCCCGGCGGCCAGTTCTCGGATCTCCTCGCCTTCGCGGAGCATGGACCGGTAGAGCCCGGCCGCGCCCTTGAACGCGTCGGGTCGCGTGTAGGAGCGGGCGAGCTCGTCGATGTCCTGGTCGGTGAACGCGTCAGGGGTGGCGCTGAGGGTGGGCAGGGCGTATTCGGAGAGGAATGCGCGCTCTCGTCCGGCGAGCAGCATCTCCGGAACGCCGGGGGCGGCGAGGACGCCGATGTGCCAGGCACCGCCGCGGGTGACGTCCGCGAGCATTTCCAGGCCGAACCCGGGCAGGCCGGTCTCGATCCCCGTGTAGCTGCGCACCAGGTCGGGGTGTGTGGCCGCGACACGGAAGGTGGTGGGACCGCTGATGTCCTGGCCCGTCAAGTGAACGGGGCCGACGTCGAGCAGGGTGATCAGCTCGCTCAGGTCTCGGGCTGCGGTGGCGCTGTCGTGCTCTCCGGTGGCGGTGGCGGAGTCGCCGAAACCGCGCAGGTCGGGAGCGAACACGCGGTGGTGCGCGCTGAGCAGGGGGATCAGCTTGTGGAAGACCCACCAGGTCTCCGGGAAGCCGTGGACCAGCATGACGGGGGATCCGGTGGTTCCCGCCGAGACGTAGTGAAGCTCTGTGCCGTTGAGGCTGACGCGGTGGTGTTCGAGGGCGGGAAGGGTGGCGCCGGGGATCGTGGGAGCCATTGTTTTCCTCCATGTGATCGACAACTTGGTTGTCAGCCTATGGATAGACAACCGGGTTGTCCACCCTGGAGGGATTCTCGTATGATGCGTCTCATGACACGGTCACCAGGCGCTGAGCTTGCGCTGCTGCTGCTCGGCGGCTTCCAGTCGATGGTGGACGACGTGGTCGGCGAACTGGCGAGCCGCGGACATGAAGGCGTGCGTGCATCCCACGAGTTCGCCCTGCGCGCCATCGAGGAGGGAGCGGACACGGCCGCGGAACTCGGCCGCCGGTTGTCGGTGTCCAAGCAGGCCGCCGCCAAGACGATCGCCGCCCTCGAGCGACTCGGATACGTCGAGCGGGAGACCGACCCGAGCGACGCACGGGTCAAGCGACTTCGCGTCACGGCCCGCGGCCACGACATGATGGCTCTCGGCGCGACGCTCTTCACCGAGGTGCGTGACCGCTGGGCGGCGCAGATCGGAGCCGAGCAGCTCGCCGTCCTCGAAGCGCACCTGGCCCAGCTCACCAAGAACCGGCCGGCGGGCGCGGAGAGTCTCTCGCCACTCGGCGGCGATCTCGGTGAGGCGAGCTGACGGCGCGGGCTGAAGGTCACCTTCAAGGCCCTGCGCCGGGTCAGCCTCGACCCTGCGACCGTCACCCGGCTCGCCCGCGCCGCCCTCGTCGTGCCCCAGCCATGCTGGTCACCGTCAACGTGGCGCTGCACGACGGCCCCGCGTCGGGTCCACATCGCTCGCCCTCGCCCGGGTCGCCGTCGCGGCCGGCGCGGACGTCCGGGAGCTGGACAACACGGCGTGCTCGACCGATTGCCGGGTCGCGATGTCTACCTCAATCAACCGGTGAACCCCGACCAGCTGGAGGCCGTGGCCCGCACCAGCGTGCAGTGAGCCGCTGCGACGCGGCCACTGATCGACGGTCAGGTGCGTGGGAACGGCGCCCACCGGGCGAGTCCAAAACCGCTGCCCTCCCGCCGGATCTCGAAGGCGCCCTGCCCCGGCAGATGGGCGGGGAACACCAGGGCGCGGTGGTCGGCCGCGTACGCGAACATCCGTGCGCGGCTGGCGCGGGCGCCCTCCTCGTCCTCCTCGAAGCAGCTGTTCAGATGCGGCTCGTGGACCTGGATCGCGCCGTGCAGCAGGTCCCCGGCGAACACCGCACGCTCGCCCCCGGACTCCAGGTGGACGACCGCCGAACCCGGGGTGTGGCCGGGGGCGGGCTCGAGCCGGAGGTTGCCGTCGATGACGAAGGAGTCCTCCCACGTCGTGACGAGCCCCGCGTCGATCACGGGCTGGACGCTGTCCTCGTACACGTTCTGGTTGCCCCGCCCGAACTGCGTGCGGTGCAGGTTGTCGGGATGCCAGTACGTCACGTCGATCGCCGGCATCAGATACGTGGCGTTGGGGAAGGTGGGCACCCAGTCGCGGCCGTCGAGGTACGTGTTCCAGCCGACGTGGTCGTCGTGCAGATGGGTGTTGACGACGAGGTCGACGTCCTCCCGGCGGACGCCGGCGGCGGCGAGGCTGGCCAGGTAGCCGGTGTCCAGGTACGACCAGATCGGTTGCAGGGGACGGTACTTGCCGTTCCCCGCCCCCGTGTCGATCACGACGACCCGGCCCTCGCTGCGCAGCACCCACGACTGGGTGGCGACCCGGGTGAGATCGGTACGGGCGTCCCAGTGGTCCGGGTCCAGCAGCGCGGCGTGCCGCCGCCACTCCTCCGGCGTGCTGCCGGGGAAGAAGACGTCGGTCGTCATCGGGGAGATGTCGGAGAACTCGATCACCCGGGTGATCTCGACGTCTCCGAGACGGAGCGTGGTGACCTGGGGTGACGCTGTGCGGGCGGTGGGCATGGGTCTCCCTCGTACGGGGCAGGGGCAGGGTGGCGGACCGCTTCCGCGGAGGGCGGGGCGGCCGTACGACCGACTCTGCGGCCCTCCGCCTCGCGGGACCAGCCCCGCCCCTGCCTACCCCTGACAGGTGCAGGCTGCGGGACACCACCCCCGCGCATACTGGGCGCATGGACCGCACATCACCGCTCGGAGCGTTCCTGAAGGCGCGGCGGGCGCGGCTGAGCCCCGACGACGTCGGCCTGCCCCGGTACGGGGACCGGCGGCGCGTCCCCGGGTTGCGCCGGGAGGAGGTCGCGCTGCTCGCGGGCGTCAGCGCCGGGTACTACACGCGGCTCGAACAGGGCAGGCAGGCCAACGCCTCACCGGAGGTCCTCGACGCGCTGGCACGGGCGTTGCACCTGTCCCCGGCCGAGCGGGACCACCTGTACGACCTGTCCTCGACGACCGGTCACCGCCCGGCGGTATCCGGTGATGACGAGAGGGTGTCCGCCGACCTGCGCACGTTGCTGACCACGATGGCCGCCCACGTGCCCGCCCTGGTCGTCGGCCGCCGTAACGACGTACTGGCCTGGAACCGCACCGGCCACGCCCTCCTCGCCCCCCACCTCGACTTCGCCGCGCCCGACGATCCCGGCGGCCGCCCCAACCTGTCCCGCATGGTCTTCCTGGACGCCCCCACCCGCGCCCTCCACCGCGACTGGCCGGCGAAGGCGCGTGCGGTGGTCGGCAACCTCCGTATCCTGACCGCCCGCAACCCGGGCGACACCCACCTCGCCGCGCTGATCGCCGAACTGGCGGCGCGGAGTGCGGAGTTCAGGAGCATGTGGGACGCCCACACCGTCGCCCCCTGTGGCCGCGACGTGCACACCCTCGCCCATCCGGCCGTCGGCGAACTGACCGTCACCCAGCAGACGTTCGACGTCCCGAAGGAGCCGCACCAGTCCCTGGTCACCTTCACGGCGGAACCGGGCTCGCCCTCGACGGCGGCCCTGGAAGCCCTCAAAACCCGTGGACGAACCGTGGACGCCCCCGTAGCGTGTGCTCCCACGCCCTGACTCGGACGGAAGGAGGCGAGTGCCGTGCCGTGCACACCTTTCCAGCGCTCCCTTTCCCACCGTCCCGGCGTGCGCGACGAGTTCTGACCGGGAGCGCTCCGAGCAGCAGCAAGCGAGCCTGCTGCACGCATCCTGGAGGATCCCATGACCGGTCTGGTCATCCGCACGCTCTCCGCGAGCGACGCCCATCTTTTCGACGCGCTCCCCGACCCGCTGGGCGCCCGTGAGGCCCACCGGCGCACCCGGTTCCGTCCCGACTGGAAGCGCGTCGCCCTGCGCGACGGCGAGGTCGTGGCACGCGGGGCGTGGTGGGGCGGGCCCGACGACCCGGAGCCCGTCAACATCAACTGGTTCGACGTGGCGGAGGGCGAGGAGGAGGCGGGAGCCGAGCTGCTGCGCTCCGCGCTCCGGCAGGTCGAACTCGAGATCAACCTGCCCGGCGGCTGGCGGGACGACCCCGTCCTATGCGCGGCCGCCGAGGCGCGCTTCACCGCCGCACGCGCCGCCGGCTACGAACTCCTGGTGGAACGCTTCCTGTACCGCTGGACCCCGGAGAGCGGCCTGCCCGAGCGCCCTGGACGCCTGAGCTTCCGCGCCGAAGGCGACGACACCGTCTTCTTCGACGCGCTGCGCCGCATCCACTCCGTGACCCTGGACGCCCACGCGCTCAAGGCCGTCCAGCAGGGCGGCCTCGACCGGGCCGCGCAGGAGGAACTCGACTTCTTCCACTGGTGCCCGTCCCCGCGCGAGTGGTGGCGGACCGCGCACACCCCGGACGGCGACCTGGCCGGCATCCACATCCCGGCCCACAACCCCTCCGGCCCCACCATCGGCTTCATCGGGGTGGTCCCGGAACACCGCGGCCACGGCTACGCCTACGACCTGCTCGTGGAATGCACGCGTCACCTGGTCGAGCAGGGAGCGGAGTTCGTCAGCGCGGCGACGGACCGGGGCAACGTTCCCATGGCCGCGTGCTTCGCCAAGGCCGGCTTCCCGGTCGTCCGCGAACGCATCAACTTCCACCCGGCGCCGGGCCTGGACGCCTAGCTAGAGCGATGCCGAGTGGGAAAGGCTGCGGCCGTTCCTGCCAGTCAGCAATGGACGGTGGGGCAGGTGGCGGGATCACCGGCAGGTGATCGACGGGATCCTGCACCGGGTGCGGACCGGGGTGCAGTGGCGCGATCTGCCCGGTCGACTCCACCATCGTCCGCGCGCACCAGCATGCGGCCGGCGCCCGCACCGACCCACCACCGGCCCCGCACCAGGCCATGCCGTGATCACCTGCGACGGCGGGGCATCCGGCGCACCATCCCGGAGAAGACCGACAGCCAGGCCGCCCGCCTGCGTAAAGGCTCACGCGGCGGACGGCCACCAGCCTTCGACAAGGAGCGATCCCCTGCGGTGCCACCCCGGCAATCAGCGCGGCCGCATGTACTTCAAGCTCTTCCGACTGCGGAGAAGCTCAGCCCGTGCCCGCTGTCTCCGTCAGCTTCTCAAGCTGGGCGGTGATCACCTCGTCCGGGGCCTCGCCCGCGTTCTTGTGCGCGACCAGGCTCTGCCAGCTGAAGACGGCTACATTGGAGCCGCTACGCACCACCTGGTACCAGTGCGCTGTTCCCGACGACTCCCGCTTGAAGGCGAACGCCTCATCGGCCGGACCCGGGTCGGGGACAGGAAGGGCCGTGACGGTCGGGTTGAGGCCCATGTCGTCCTCGTACCCGTCGCAGTTCTTCGCCGCGTCACGGACGCGGGTGAGGAGTTCCTCGGCGTCGGCCGCCTTGGCGTAGGCGTACAGCGTGATGTCGGTGGCCTTCGTGTCCGTCTTCGGGTGGACGGAGCGGGCTGCCGCGACGGTCGGTGCCGGTTCGGGGGAGCGCAGCCGGATGTCTTCCATGGGCTGGCAGGCCGCCGGTTCGGCCGGCTTCCCCTTGCTGCCGAGGACGGTGCCCTGCTTGAAGACGGTGAAGGTGTATTCGGGCAGGTCCGCTTCGGTGACCGCCGCGTTCTCGAGGCCGGCAGCGTCCAGCGGGCCGTCGTTCGATCTTCCCGCCGCCGTCCCCTTTGCCGAGTCCTCGGTCACGGCGCCGCTTCCGCCGTCTCCGGGTGCTTCGTCACCGCTTCCGCAGCCGGCCAGCAGGGCCACCGCGGTAAGCGCCACCACGACAACCTGGACTCGCCGCAGTCCGTCCACTCTCATTCCCGCTCCTCCGATACCAGCGCCCGGGTACGTCGGCACCTGGGTCACGTCTCCAAGAAGATGGCACAACGCGGCAGGGGTCACGTCACTCGAAATGCGTAGAGTCGCTAAGCACACCGGCCAGCTGGAGAACGAGGCGACCGAACGGGCCTCACCGCCGCCGGACTGCACCTCGCCGCCATCTTCATCTGGTCGGCGAGGTGATCCGAAGGAAACGGCCTGGGGGAACGACTCCGGGCGGCGCCCGCACGGTGACGCGGGCGCCGCCCGGAGCGACGTCGAGGGCAAGGAAAGCGAAAGAACTCGTTGTCAGAAGGAGTTGAGAAGGAAGTCCTTTCATGGCCTTGCCGTGCGTCACGCTAGCACTCAGTCCGGGATCACGTCGCGCAGGTTTTCAAGGGTGACGACGACGGAGTCCGGGTGCAGCCCCTCAGGACGTTCGAGGCCGATGTACGTCACGGGCTCGTCCGGGACGGGCCCGCCGTCCCACACGTCCACGGCGGTGCCTCGGCCGGCCATCAGGCCGGTCAGGTACCGCACCGTCAGGTACTCGCGTTCCACGACGGCGCGAACCACCTTGGACACCGACATCTGGTTCTCCTCGACCCGGTTGGCCGAGGAGATGCCTCTCAGGTACAGGTGGAGCCACTTCGCGCGCCACCGGCCGTCGTCCTCCCGCCGGAACACCAGCGGCAGGGCCACCCGGCCCGTGCCGCGCAGATCCGACTTCATGCGCACCGTGCGCGGCTCGAACGGCCGGCCCTTCTGCTCGCCGTCGCGCAGCATGAAACCGAAGAACGACTCCTCGACCTCGTCGAAGCCCTCGCCGGAGTAGATGTTGACCTGCGGAACGACGAAGGTGCTGCGTACCCGGCCCAGCGACAGCTCGATGAATTCCGACGCCCCGTCGGGCGCCTCGGTGACATCTCCCGAGTGCACGCCCCCGACAGTCTTGAGCGAGGTGTAGGACAGCCAGGAGTCGGTGCTGTAGTCGGTGTGGAGGAGCAGCGCCGACAGGTCGTAGTCGGTCCGCTTCGCGGCCTCCTTCCAGTACACGAAGAAGCGCAGCCGCTCCCCGTCGACCGCCGAGACCGAGCCCCGCGGCAGCACCCCGAGTCCAGCCGCGGCCGCCCTGCCGCTGAGCGGGAGCGCCACGTCGAGGACGTCGGGGTCGAGCAGCAGCCGGCCCGGCGCCGGGAGCCTGCGGCGTATCTCGGCGTCGAGGGCGGCGACGAGACGGTCGCGGTCGGCCGCGGGCACCGGCGGCCGGGCGTCGGGAACGACCCAGCCACGGCCCCGCCGGTTGACGAAGATCCGCGGCTCGCCGGTCTCCCGTTCCCGGTTCTGCAGGTGCTCACGGACCGACAGCACGACCCGGCCGGAGACCCGCGGAGCGACCCGCACCGCCGCGGCCACCACCGCGTCCCTCTCCTCCTGGCCGGAGGCGATACGCAGCAGAAGGTCCAGGGCCCGGAACAGCTTGCCGGGGGCGGACTCCAGCAGCCGTACCGCACCGCGAATGTCGTACGCGTCGAGCAGCCTCTCGAGACGGCTCTCGAAGGACCGCGCCTCCTTCTCCCCACGGGCCACGGCGAACACCTCGGCCGCGTGCGGCCAGCGAGGGTACTCGTGCGGATGGAGCCGCTCACCGAGCCGCTTGAAGGGCTCGCGGTGCGCGTGCACGTCGGCCAGCTTGGCGGGGTTCGCCGCGACCACGGCGTCGAGACCGGCGAGCAGGGCACGGCGGACCGGCCGCGGCAGGGCCCGGAACCGGGTCGGCTCCTGAAGCGTCACGTCGCCGCCCGACAGGGCGCAGGCGAGGCGCAGCACGTCGGTGACGGTGTCGAGCAGGAGGTCCGCTCCCGCCATGAGACGTGCCTCGTTGACGACCGCCCGGTTCTCCCGGACCGGGATCGACTCGGGCTGCGGTCCGAGCGCGCACCGGTGGGCGAGGGTCTTGAGATCGCTCAGGTGTTCCTCGCCCAGCGGCGTCGTGCTGCCCGCCAGGGCCAGGTACAGACCGGTGAGTTCGTCGTCCAGGCTCCTTCCGAGGTGCAGGACGGTCACCCGGTCGCCCGCCGAGGCGATCAGCTCCTCCTGCGCCGCGAGCAGCTGCTCGTAGGTGTGCTGGTAGCGGCCGTACGCGGGGAGGGTGAGCAGGTTCAGCACCCCGCGCGACAGCTGCGTCAGCACGCTCCCGCGCGACGCGTCGTCGTCGAGCGCCTTCCTCACACAACTGATCCAGAACTCCTCGGTGTCCGGCACATGGGCCGGGAAATCGATGAAGTACGCGTTGTGCCGGACGTGGTCGCCCACCATCTCGCCCACCGTGCGCAGGGTTCGCCGGGCGGTGTGCACGACCGCGCCCTCGGACAGTCCGGACAGCCGCTCCAGCAGCTCCGCCGAGAGCTTGAAGCCCACGGACATCAACGCCGCGTCGAACTGCCGCGCGGCGACGGCGCCTTCCCCGGCGGAGCCCTCAGGGGCGGGGACGCGGTGGGTGTGCCGGATGACCAGTGATGCGAGACCGTGCGTCATCCGGGGATGATCGCAGAGGTGTACGAACCGGCGCACGGGAGTTTTCGTACGCACGCGGGACGTCGTCACCCGGACGTCGGCGGCGGAGTTCCCGTCTGTGCGGCCAGGGCGGAGAGCAGCCAGTCATGGGCGGTGCCGGGTGTCGGTTCCGCACGCCGGCCCGGCTCGGTGACGAGCTCGGCCACCAGCTCCCAGTACCGGTCGATCCGCGGATCGACCGCGAGCTGCCGGGCCAGTCCGCGACGGAACCGCGGGCTGTCTAGGGCACCGTAGGCGCTGGTGTACGCGTCGACGAAGCAGTCCAGCGCCTCGCCGGGCCAAGGACCGTCTGTGCCGGCCCGGTATGCGACAAGGCTCCCCGACGACCGGGTGACGCGGGGCGCGCGGGGCGACACGGCGCGCCGGAGCCGGGCCGGCGGGCCCCCCGCGCGGCGGCGGGCGTGTACAACTCGTACCGCCCGGAGGGCCCGTACACCTAGCGACTGGAGGGGAACACCTGTGCACGATCTCGCGGACTCGGTCGAGTCGATGGAACAGCTTGCCGCCGTCTGGCGGACCGTGGTGCTCGACCGCGACCCGGACGCGGACGTCCGGGACCTGCCGGGCATCGCCGTCCGGTGGGCCGACTGCCGGTTCGCCTTCTGGAACGGCGTCACCCTGACCGACGTCGGCACGGGCGCCGGTCTCCTGGAGCGTCGCCTGAGGAACGCGGCGGAGATCATGCGGGCGAAGAGCCGGCCCGGTTTCCTGTGGGTCTTCGAGAGCCTCCTCGACGACGGGGCGCGCGCCGCGCTGGACGCGGCCGCCGAGCAGGCCGGCCTCGCGTACGCCTTCCCCGGTACCGGTATGGCGGTCGACCTGCCGCCCCTCCCCGAACCGCGCCACCCCGACCTGACGTTCGAGCGGGTGACCTCCGAGGAGCACCTGCGGGCCTACGCGGACCTCAACTCACGCGCCTACGGCTTCCCGCTCGAGGACGGCCGTGACGGCCTCGCCCGCTCCACGCTGTGGAAGGACCGGGTGCACGCCTACCTGGGGCTACGCGACGGCGCCCCCGTGGCCTGCGCCGCCACGGTGGAGGCGCGGGGCCGCCTCTTCGTCCTGCTCGTCGCGACCGACCCGGAGTGGCAGCGCCGGGGTTACGGCGAGGCGGTGACGCGCAAGGCCCTGTACGAGGGCGCCCGCGCCACGGGAGCGACCCGCGCCACCCTGCACGCGACCGCCGCCGGAGCGCCTGTCTACCCCCGTATCGGCTTCCGGCCCAACTCCCCGATGCGGTTCTTCACTTCGGCGTCGTGATCCGGCGGACCGGCAGTGGCCGCTAGTACACGACCTCCGGCGGCCGGTACGGCGTCCACCAGCTCAGCACGCCCCATACACCGAGCGCGAGGGCGGCCACCGCCGGCACGACCGCGAGCCAGGGGCGACCCAGCACACGGAGGGCGAGGAGCCAGACCGCCGTGGGCAGGAGCGCACCTCCGGCAGCGATGAGGGGCAGGTCCACGTAGAGGACGCTGAGGTCGCGGTGCAGGCCCTCGAACCCGCCCTGGACGCTGACCCTTGCCCTCGGCGCCCAGGCCAGGACGGCGGTGACGGCCCCCACGAACGCCAGGAGCAGGCCGGAACAGCCGCGTGTGTGTTCCCTCATGCCCTGATCCGACGCGATCACCGCGCGGGCGGTTCCTCGGCACCCGTACACGGCGTTCTTCCGTGGATTCTCCCGGCCGGGGTCGCCTACTGCCGGTAGCCGCCGAGGAAGCGGCCGATGCGGCCGATCGCCGCCTCCAGGTCCTCCGCGTGGGGCAGGGTGAGGATGCGGAAGTGGTCGGGGGAGGGCCAGTTGAAGCCGGTGCCCTGGACCACCTGGATCTTCTCCCGGAGCAGCAGGTCCAGGACGAACCTCTCGTCGTCGTGGATCTTGTGCACCTTCGGGTCGAGACGCGGGAACGCGTACAGCGCGCCCTGCGGCTTCACACAGCTCACGCCCGGGATCTCGTTCAGCTTCTCCCAGGCCACGTCCCGCTGTTCGCGCAGCCTGCCGCCCGGGGCGGTGAGGTCGCGGATGGACTGCCGGCCGCCCAGCGCGGCCTGGATGGCGTACTGCGCGGGCGCGTTGGCGCACAGCCGCATCGACGCCAGCATGGTCAGACCCTCGAGGTAGTCCTTCGCGTGCTGCTTCGGACCGGTGACCACCAGCCAGCCGGAGCGGAAACCCGCCACGCGGTACGTCTTGGACAGGCCGCAGAAGGTCAGCACGACCAGGTCGGGGGCGAGCGCGGCGGCCGAGTGGTGCACGGCGTCGTCGTACAGGATCTGGTCGTAGATCTCGTCGGCGAAGACCATCAGGCCGTGGCGGCGGGCCAGGTCGAGGATGCCCTCGACGACCTCCTTCGGATACACCGCGCCCGTCGGGTTGTTCGGGTTGATGAGGACGACGGCCTTGGTGCGGTCGGTGATCTTCGCGGCCATGTCGTCGAGGTCCGGGTACCAGTCGGCCTGCTCGTCGCACAGGTAGTGGACGGCCTTGCCGCCGGACAGGGTGGTCACCGCCGTCCACAGCGGGAAGTCCGGGGCCGGGATGAGGATCTCGTCGCCGTCCTCCAGCAGGGCCTGCACCGCCATGGACACCAGCTCGGAGACGCCGTTGCCGAGGAAGACGTCGTCGACGTCCACCTCCAGGCCGAGCGTCTGGTAGCGCTGGGCCACCGCGCGGCGGGCGGAGAGGATGCCGCGCGAGTCGGTGTAGCCGTGCGCCTGGGGGAGCATCCGGATCATGTCCTGGAGGATCTCCTCCGGCGCCTCGAAACCGAACAGGGCCGGGTTGCCGGTGTTCAGGCGCAGCACGCTGTGCCCCGCCTCCTCCAGCGCGTTGGCGTGCTCGATCACCGGACCGCGGATCTCGTAACAGACCTCGCTGAGCTTGCTCGACTGCCGGAACTCCATGCGCCCCTCCGGTTTCTGGTGTTACTTGGTTTTACCAAGTGGGTGCTTGGAAAGTCCAACGACATGTCTAGACTGCGGGGCATGCCACCTCGCCGAAGCTACGACCAGTACTGCTCCGCCGCCCGTGCGCTCGACGTCGTCGGCGACCGCTGGACCCTGCTGATCGTCCGGGAACTGCTGGCAGGGCCGCGCCGCTACACCGACCTGCACGCGGACCTGCCGGGCGTCAGCACGGACGTACTGGCCTCACGGCTGAAGGACATGGAACGCGACGGCCTCACCACCCGCCGCCGCCTCCCCCCGCCCGGCGCGGCCTACGTCTACGAACTCACCCCGCGGGGGCGTGAGCTGCTGCCCGTCCTCCAGGCGCTCGGCACCTGGGGCCGGGCGGAGCTGGGCGAGCGCCGCCCGACCGACGCGGTACGCGCCCACTGGTTCGCCCTGCCGCTGCTGCGGGCGCTGGAGGGGGACGGCCTCGTCGAAGTACGCCTCGACGAAGGCCGCTTCCACGTCCACGCCGGCGCGAGCGAAGGCCCCGTCTACGGCGACGGCCCGGCCCCCGCCGACCCCGACGCGGTCCTCACCCTCGACACCCCCACCTGCATCGCCCTCAGCCGAGGCGACCTGTCCCTCCCGGAGGCGGTCCGAAACGGCCACGTCGAGGTCACCGGCGACAGCCCGCTCGCCAAGCAGCTCAGGGAGGCGTGAGGCCGGGGCTCCGGAAGGCCCGCACAAGGCGGGCCTTCCGAACCGAACGCGACCGGACCGAACGCGAAACGGGCTCACGCCCCCGGCGGGACCTGCCGGGGCCGTCCCGGCCCGCGCGTCAGGCGGTAGCCGAAGACGCCCGCGAGGGCGGCCAGCGCTCCGCCGGCCGCCGTCCAGATCCAGCGGTCGGACCACCAGCCGGACGTCCAGCCGTCCTCCGGCTCGAGGCCCGCCAGGACGGCGGAGGAGGAGTCGTCCGACTCCTCCTCCGGACGGGATGCGATGCCCGGCACCAACGGCTCCGACAGCGAGCCGTCGACCGCCGCCGCGCCGCCCATGTCCTTCGACTCGACGCGCAGTTCGGCGTCGACCGGCTGGCCCAGGTCGTCGGCCGACAGCTTCAGCGCCGTCAGGCGCACGTAGTACGTGCCGGGCAGCGGGTCGTTGGCCCACGGCTCCGACCAGGCGCGGACCGTGCGCAGCACGCACGCCAGTTCCACGCTCGTCGTGCCCGGCCCGGCGGTGCGGGTCTGCGCGCCGTACTGGCAGGCCTGGCGGCGGCGCAGCCCGTCGTACACGTCGACCTGCCATGTCTCGGCGGCGTGGCTCTCCGGCAGCTTCACCGTCGCGCGGACGGTGGGCCGCTGCCCGGCGTCCGCGGGGAACGACCAGTAGAGGTAGTCACCCGTGGAGGCCCGTGCCGTGGCGGTCTGCCCCTGCTCGACCTCCGTCGCGGTGCGGAACGACGTCCCCGCGCGGGTGGGCCCGCCGCTGTCGCCCGAAGCCTCCGGGGACGGTGACGAGTCCGCCGCGGCGGGCGCGGCGGCCAGGCCCAGCGTCAGCAGGGCGGCACTGAGTACTCGTACGGCGCGCATCAGTTGGTCCTCCAGACAGCGACCCGCCAGCGGGACAGCCAGCCCCAGACGAGACCGGCGAGGAAGCCGGTCACGATCAGGGCGCCGAGCAGCCACCAGCCCCGGCCGAGGCCGAAGGAGGCGACGTCGGCCGCGTCGTCGGGGCCGTCCACGACGTCGACCGTCAGTTCCAGCGGGAGTCCGGGCGTGGTCTTCACGCCGGCGTCCGCCGAGAAGGAGGTGGTCACCCCGAGGCACACCGTCTCCGCCGCGGGCTTGCCGCTGTCGTCGTCGTCGATCTCCGGCTTCGGGTAGCGCAGGCCCGTGGACGCCACGTCCGTACGGCCGCTGCCCGTGGCCTCGCCGCGCACGATCTCCCGGCCGCGCACGGTGACCGCGCGCATCAGCACGCCGTGGTCGGCGCGCACGGCGCGGTCCGCGGCGACGCTCACCGAGGCGCGCAGCTCCTGCCCGGCGAGCAGCTCCACGCGGTGCCAGCGCTGCTGGCCGAACTCCTCGCGGTCGGTGTAGAGACCGGACCGCAGCACGGGCGCCTTGTCGCACGAGCCGGCGCCCTCGGTGGCCACCGGAGTCACCACCGGCTCGGCGGCACGGTCGACCAACTCGGTGACGCGGTCGGTGAGTTCATCCTGGTGCTCGATGGAGGTGTACGTGCCGCCGGTCGCCTCGGCGATACAGCTGAGCTGCCGGCTCAGCTTGGCGTTCGGCACCAGGCCCAGTGTGTCGATGGTCAGGCCGATGCCCTTGGCCGCGATCTCGCGGGCCACCTCGCACGGGTCGAGCGGGGCGCAGGTGTCCTCGCCGTCGCTGATCAGCACGATCCGCTTGGAGCCGTCGCCGCCGTCGAGGTCGTCGGCCGCCTGGAGCAGCGCCGGTCCGATGGGGGTCCAGCCGGTCGGGGCGAGGGTCGCCACCGCCGTCTTCGCCTCGGTGCGGTCCAGCGGGCCGACCGGGTAGAGCTGCGCGGTGTCCTTGCAGCCCTCCTTGCGGTCGTCGCCGGCGTAGTCCGCGCCGAGGGTGCGGATGCCGAGCTGCACCTCCTCCGGCGTCGCGTCCAGCACCTCGTTGAACGCCTGCTTCGCCGCCGCCATCCGGGACTGGCCGTCGATGTCCCTGGCGCGCATCGAGCCGCTCACGTCGAGGACGAGATCGACCTTGGGCGCGTCCTGGCCCGTGGGTTCACCGGCGGCCGCCCCGGCCGGGAAGGCGATCCCGGCCGTCAGGGCGGCGAGCAGGGCTAGGGCGCCTGCCACCGGCCGTGTTCTTCTGATCATCGGCGGATCCTATTGATCAGAGGCACCCCACTCCAAAACGGTCCGTCACCCGGACCCGGACCGCAGGGGATTGGGCAGGTCCGCCCACTGATCACCCGCCGTGCCCGGCGACAGCCGCATCAGCGTCAGCGCCTTCGCCGGCAGCGGTCCGCCGAGCAGCGCCGCCAGGTCCGGGGTTCGCGGCAGATCCCGGACGGCGTCCTCCAGGGCCGCCCGCAGCGCCGCGCCGGACCCGGCCGTCCCGGCCAGCGCGCCCGCCACCAGCGAGCCGAACAGCTTGCGGCGCAGCGCCAGGGCGTCGTCCGTGACCATGCGGTCCGGCACGTCCGGCACCGGGATGCCGTGCCGGGCGAGACGGGCCGGTGAGACCCGCAGATCGGCCAGGTCCCGGTAGACCAGCCGTACCGGCTCCCCGTCCGGGGACATCACCACGAGCAGGTTCTGTCCGTGCGCCTCCAGGGACACCCCCATGTCCAGCAGCCGCAGCCCGGCGGTGAGCGCCAGCCGGGCGAGCCGGGCCAGCCGCGCGGGGGAGCGGGACAGGTCCGTGCCGGCCAGCGCCGCCACCGGCACCACCCGCTCCCCGGGGCCCGCGTACTCCTCGGGCGACTCGCGCAGCAGCGCCGCCAGATCGGGCGAACCGGCCGCCACCGCGCCCAGCGTGCGGGTGATGCGCAGCAGCCCGTCCGTGCGCTCCGCCACCGCCTGCCCGAAGTCCGACAGGACCGCCGACGCGGCGACGGACCCCAGCGAGATGTCCCGCACCGAGGACGTCAGCCGGGCGCTCAGCGCCGTCTTGACGTGCGGCCCGTCCGGCAGCGCGAGGGTACGCAGCGCCATCAGCGGATGCGCCGCGAGCGCCCCCTCGCCCGGCCGCTTCAGCACATGCGCCGCCTGCCAGGGATGCACCGGCACCAGCACCCGGTCCCCGTCCCGCAGCCACTCCGGCCACACGCCCGACACCAGGCACTCCCCGGCCGGCACCGGAAGCAGCACCAGCTCCACCACCGGCCGGTGCTCGGGGCCGTACGCGAGCTGCTCGGCCGCCGAGAAGCCGGGACGGGAACGGCAGTTCGGATGGAAGGGGTGCCCGTCGACCACCCGCTGCTCCCACTCCCAGTCCCGCACCGGCGCCGCGTCCCCGACGCCCCGCTGCCCCGCCCGCGACAGCGCCAGCGACGCCGTGGAGTGCCCCAGTTCGGCGGCGAACGCGGCCGAGTGCGGCACCGCCAGGTCCGTCATCAGCCGCGCCGGATCGTCGTACTCCGTCCCGTCCAGCCGTACGGCGGTCACGCGGGCGTCCGTCGCGTAGGGGTCCGCGGGCGGGCCCTCCAGCCGCCGCCCGTCCGCCAGCCGCAGCACCGCCCCCGACCGGGTGTCCTCCCGCCCGGTGATCCACGGCAGCGGGTCGTGCGTCAGCCCCCGCCACAGCCGGGCCAGCACCGCCGCCCGCGCGCCGGGCAGCGCCCCCGTGTACGCCGGCAGCAGAGCGGGCCGTACGACGGCCAACTCCTCGGCGATCCCGGCCTCGGCGGTGGGGGGACGCGGCACGGGCACACTCCTCGGATCGGCGGAAAGGTGGGACGTACGGGGGGACGATGCCAGACATACTGATCGTCTCCGCCGGACAGACCGTAGGGAACCAGAACGCGTGGACCTCATGCCCCCGCCCGCAGACGACGACGCGGCGAGCCCCGCCGGCCTGGCCGGGCGCGCCGACACCCACGCGGCCGTGCCGCTGCTGAACTGCCTGCTGCGCGAAGTGGCCGAACCCCTGCCCGGGCCCGCCCGCCCGGACGGCCCGCGGATCTACCGACTGCCCCACAGCCGGCGGCTGCTGCGCGTGCGCGGCGCCCGCCGCCCCACCGCGCCCGAGGTGCACACCGCCGGGTCCTGGCGCCGCCTCACCCACACCGAACTGGTCAAACTCGTCGCCGAGGAGCTCCGCCGGCACACCGGCCGCTCCAACCACGAACTGCCCGCCGAGATGCTCGACAGCCGCGACGCCGTCGCCGCCCTGCTCGCCGCCCGTGACCGCGCCGACCCGCCCGACGACCTCTATCTGCGCTCCGAGCAGTCCCTGCTCACCGGACACACCCACCACCCCGCCCCCAAGGCCCGCGGCGGCGGCCCCGCGGCGGCCTGGCTGCCGTACGCGCCCGAGGCGTACGCCCGCTTCCCGCTGACCCTGCTGGGCGTGCGCGAGGACACCCTGGTGGACGAGGGCGACACCGCCGCCCTGGACCGCCTCGGCACCGCCCCGCCCGGCTACCGCCTGCTGCCCGCCCACCCCTGGCAGCTCGACCTCGCCGCCGACGATCTCGCCCCCGCGTTCGCCGACGGCCGTCTGGTCCGGCTCGGCGAGACGCCCTGGCCGGTATGGCCCACCGCGGCCGTCCGCACCGTGTACGCGCCCGGCGAGGACCTCTTCCTGAAGTTCAGCCTCGACGTGCGCATCACCAACGACGTCCGGCGGCTGTGGCGGCACGACCTGTCGCGCCTGCGCGCCACCGACACGGCCGTGCGGGCCGCCTTCGCCGCAGGCGGCCCGGCGGGCGGGGCCTGGCTGAGCGACCGGGGGCACCGCACCGCGGACTTCGCCGTCGAGCAGCTGGCCGTGGTGGTCCGCGACGGGTTCCGCGGCCGTCTGGTCCCGGGCGCCACCCCCTGCCTGGCCGCCGCCCTGGTCGAGGGCTTCGACGGCGACCCGCTCACCGCCGCCGGCCGGCCCGCCGCCTGGTGGGAGGCGTACCTGGCCCGGGTGGTGCCCCCGGCGCTCACCGCCTTCCAGCGGCACGGCGTCGTCCTGGAGGCGCATCTGCAGAACACGCTGATCGCCGTCGACGGCGCGGGCATGCCGGTGCAGGCGCTCTACCGCGACGCGGAGGGCGTGAAGCTGCTCGCCTCCCCGCACCGCGCGGACGGCCCGCCGACGGTGACGCGGGAGGCCGGGTGGGAGCGGCTGGTGTACTGCCTGGTCGTCAACCACCTCATGGAGATCGCCGCCGCCCTCGCCGACCACCACCCCGGCCTCGACCCCTGGCCCGCGGTCCGCCGCGAACTGGCCCGCCACGCCCTCCCCGAGATCCCCGCCCTGCTGACCGCGCCGACCCTGCCCGCCAAGACCAACCTCCTGCTGCGCTGGACCGCCGCCGACGGCGCCGACGCCCGTTACCGGCCGCTGCCCAACCCGCTGGCCGCCGGGCCGCCCGACCGGTGACCGCATCCCGGGCGGGCCCCGACGAGAGGCGACGGCCGACCGGATGCCCCAGACTCGGGACGAGGGCCAAAGCCCCCCGGGGGACCGCCGTCCGACCGCGCCCAGAGGAGGCGGGACCGTGCATGACGTGCCGTTCTGGCTGTGGATCGTGTTCGTCGTCGTCGTCGTGGCGTCCCTCGCGGTCGACCTGTTCGCGCATCGCACGGCCCACGTCATCGGCTTCCGCGAGGCGACCCTCTGGAGCGCCGCGTGGATCTCCCTGGCCGTGCTCTTCGGCGTCGTCGTCTTCTTCGTCGTCGGCACCGACGCGGGCGTGGAGTACACCACGGCGTGGCTGCTGGAGAAGAGCCTGTCCGTCGACAACCTCTTCGTCTTCGCCCTGATCTTCAGCTACTTCCAGGTGCCGCGCGCCTACCAGCACCACGTGCTGTTCCTGGGCGTCCTGGGCGCCCTGGTCTTCCGCGGTCTGTTCCTGGCGGCCGGCGTGGCCGTGGTCAGCCGCTTCACGGCCGTGCTGTTCGTCTTCGCGGCGATCCTCTTCTGGAGCTCCTACAAGATCCTCAAGGGGGAGGACGAAAGCTTCGACCCGGGGAAGAGCGTCGCGGTCCGGCTGCTGCGCAAGGTCATCCCGGTCAGGGACGAGTACGCGGGCCCGCACTTCTTCGTCAAGGAGGCGGGCAAGCGGGTGGCGACCCCGCTGCTCGCGGTCGTCGCCGCCATCGAGGCCGCCGACCTCGTCTTCGCCGTCGACAGCGTGCCCGCGGTCCTCGCCGTCAGCAGCGACGTGTTCATCGTCTACACCAGCAACGCCTTCGCCATCCTCGGCCTGCGCGCCCTGTACTTCATGCTGGCCGGCCTGCTCGACCGCTTCCACTACCTCAGCGTCGGACTGGCGCTGATCCTCGGCTTCATCGGCGTCAAGCTCGTCCTCCAGGCGGCCCACAAGACGGTCAGCACCGCCATCCCCGAGATCCCGTCCCTGGTCAGCCTGGCCGTCATCGTCGTCGTCCTGGCCGTGTCGATCACGGTGAGCGTGCTGCGACCACCGGCAGAGGAGGACAAACCTGTGTAAAGCGGGCGTAAAGTGGAAGCATGAGCAGCGACCGCAAGCGCGACAGGACCCGGACCACCGAATTGCTGTGCGGCTCGTGCGGCCGGCCGGTGGAGACCGTCGTCACCCGGCACAAGACCATGGGCATCAACGTCCCCCACTGGCGGGCGGGCCCCTGCCACAACCCGGACTGCGTGGACTACGTCCCCGAGATGGTCCCGGCGGACACCCTCCGCCCGCGGGCGGAGGACCGGGAGCGGCGGACGGAGGAACGCGAGAAGGAGGCCGGCCCGTCCGCCTGACCGGCCCCGCCGTCGCCCGTCCGCGCGCGGTTAGGATGCCTGTCCGACGTCGTACGAGGATGGGGTGGCCCGGAGCATGCTGAAGCAGGTCACCGCCACCCGCTACGTCGAGCCCCTGCACTCCGGGGGCTCCGTGCCGGGCGTCGTCGAGGCGGACGACCTGGGCGTCTACGTCGTGAAGTTCACCGGCTCCGCGCAGGGCCGCAAGGCACTGGTCGCCGAGGTGATCGTCGGCGAACTGGCGCGGGCGCTCGGACTGCGCTTCCCGGAACTGGTGCTGGTGCACTTCGACCCGGCGATCGCCGACGCCGAACCCCACCAGGAGGTCCGCGAACTGCACGCCTCCAGCGCCGGGGTCAATCTCGGCATGGACTACCTTCCGGGAGCGCGGGACTTCACCCCCGAGGCGGCCGAGGGGTTCGCCGTCGATCCGCTGGAGGCCGGGCGGATCGTGTGGCTCGACGCGCTGACCGCGAACGTCGACCGCACCGTGCACAGCTCCAACCTGCTCCTGTGGCCGACCCTCGGCGTCGCACCGCCCCGGCTGTGGCTGATCGACCACGGCGCCGCGCTCGTCTTCCACCACCGCTGGGACGCCGGCGACCCGACGAGGGCGTACGACGTCCGGCACCACGCCCTCGGCCGGTACGGGCCCGACGTGCGCGCCGCCGACGCGGAGCTCGCGCCCCGGGTGACCGAGGACCTGCTGCGGTCCGTCGTGGCGCAGGTGCCCGACGCCTGGCTGGCCGGCGAGCCGGGGTTCGGCTCACCGGAGGCGGTCCGCGCGGCCTACGTGAGCCATCTGCTCGCGCGGGCACGGGCCTCCGCTGCGTGGCTGCCCCTCGACTTCCCCACGGCCGAGGAGATCGCCGCGGAGAACGCCGTCCGTGCGGCACGGACGCAACAGGGCCGCCCGGACTGGCTCAAGCAGGTGCCCGACCTGCACGGCCGGCCGGCGGTGGAACAGGACGGGACGGTGCACCTGCGCTGACGGGCGGCCCGGGGAAGCGAACCGCCCGAACGGCCGCGTCAGCCCTTGAGCTGCTCGTACGCCGGCAGCGTCAGGAAGTCCGCGTAGTCCTCGTCGAGGGCGACCTTCAGCAGCAGGTCGTGCGCCTGCTGCCAGTTGCCAGCCGCGAAGGCCTCCTCGCCGACCTCCGCGCGGATGTCCGCCAGCTCCTCGGCGGCGACCTTGCGGGCCAGCTCGGCGGTGACCCGCTCGCCGTTGTCCAGCACCACACCCGCGTTGATCCACTGCCAGATCTGCGAGCGTGAGATCTCCGCGGTGGCCGCGTCCTCCATCAGGTTGAAGATGGCGACCGCGCCCAGGCCGCGCAGCCACGCCTCGATGTAACGGATGCCGACCTGCACGGCGTTGACCAGACCCGCGTACGTCGGCCTGGCGTCGAGCGAGTCGATCGCGATCAGGTCCTCGGCCTTGACGTCGACGTCCTCGCGCAGCCGGTCCTTCTGGTTCGGCCTGTCGCCGAGCACCCTGTCGAAGGACTCCATGGCGATCGGCACCAGGTCCGGGTGGGCGACCCACGAGCCGTCGAAGCCGTCGTTCGCCTCGCGGTCCTTGTCCGCCTTCACCTTCTCGAAGGCGACCTTGTTGACCTCCTGGTCCCGCCGGGACGGGATGAACGCCGCCATGCCGCCGATGGCGTGCGCGCCGCGCTTGTGGCAGGAGCGGACGAGGAGTTCGGTGTAGGCGCGCATGAACGGGGCGGTCATCGTCACCGCGTTGCGGTCCGGCAGCACGAACCTCGGCCCGCCGTCACGGAAGTTCTTGACGATCGAGAACAGGTAGTCCCAGCGGCCCGCGTTCAGCCCGGAGGCGTGGTCGCGCAGCTCGTAGAGGATCTCCTCCATCTCGTACGCGGCCGTGATCGTCTCGATGAGGACCGTGGCGCGGACGGTGCCCTGCGGGATGCCCAGGTAATCCTGTGCGAACACGAAGACGTCGTTCCACAGCCGCGCCTCGAGGTGCGACTCCGTCTTCGGCAGGTAGAAGTACGGGCCCTTGCCGAGCTCGAGCAACCGCTTGGCGTTGTGGAAGAAGTACAGGCCGAAGTCGACGAGCGCGCCGGGCACCGGGGTGCCGTCGGCGTCGGTGAGGTGGCGCTCGTCCAGGTGCCAGCCGCGCGGGCGCATCACGACCGTCGCCAGCTCCTCGTCCGGCCGCAGCGCGTACGTCTTGCCGGTGCGCTCGTCGGTGAAGTCGATGCTCCGGGTGTACGCGTCGATCAGGCTGAGCTGGCCGGTGACCACGTTCTCCCAGGTGGGCGCGGACGCGTCCTCGAAGTCCGCGAGCCACACCTTCGCGCCGGAGTTGAGCGCGTTGATGGTCATCTTGCGGTCGGTCGGGCCGGTGATCTCGACGCGGCGGTCCTCCAGGGCCGGCGGGGCCGGGGCCACCTGCCAGGAGTCGTCGGCGCGGATCGCGGCCGTCTCAAGGAGGAAGTCGAGGGTGGAGGTGCGGGCGATCTCGGCGCGGCGCTCCGCGCGCCGGGCGAGCAGTTCGTCACGCCGGGGCGTGAACCGCCGGTGCAGTGCGGCCACGAAGGCGAGTGCCGTCTCGGAGAGGACCTCCTCCTGCCGCGGCAGGGGCTCGGCGTCGACGATGGCCAGCGGGGACGGCGCTGGTGCGGACATCAGCTGTCACTTCCTTCGGCGGGCAGGGGGCTTCTGATCAGTGGATACTAGTTTCCTCATGGTGGAAGTTCAATGTTTTGTTGATGTCGAGAATCTCCGGGTCGAGGGAGCCCGGCGCGCGGTGCCCGACCCGCGCGCCGGGGGCGCCCCGGCTCACTCGAGGTGCGTCAGATCGGCCTCCGTGTCGATGTCGTACGTCTCCGCGACGTCGCCGCACTCGACCAGTTCCACGGCGTCCGCGTGGTCCTTGAGATAGGCGCGGGCTCCCCGGTCGCCGGTGGCGGTCGCGGCGATGCCGGCCCAGTGCGCGGCGCCGAACAGCACCGGATGGCCGCGTGCGCCGTCGTACGCCGCCGAGACCAGCGAGCGCGGCGACCGGTACGCGCGCCGCACCCGGGCGACCGCTTCCGGGCCGATCCCCGGCTGGTCCACCAGCAGCACCAGCGCGGCCCGCGCACCCGTGCCGGCCAGCGAGTCCAGTCCGGTCCGCAGGGACGTGCCCATGCCCTGCTCCCACTCCGGGTTGTCCACGAGCACGCAGTCCGGCAGCGCGGCGCGGGCGCGCACCTCCTCGGCGCGCGCTCCCAGCACCACGTGCACGCGCGCGCAGCCGCCCACGCGCAGCACCTCCGCCGCGTGCTCCACGAGGAGCCGTCCCCGGTGGGGGAGCAGGGCCTTGGGCCGCCCGCCGAGCCGGCGTCCGCCGCCCGCCGCCAGCAACAGGCCGGCCACCCCGTTCTCGTCGTCCGTCATGCGTCCTGCATACCCCACCCGCGACCGCCCGTCCGGGCGCCCGGCGGAACGGTGCCTCGGGCCACGGTGTCACGCTGTGGAACAAGTCGATGACGCAGCGGACTGGCGCAAAGGCCCCGTGGTGGCGTTTACTGGCGCGCACCGGTCCGCGGGGGCGCGTGGGACCGGTCAGGGGAGGCGCACGACGACCCGCCAGGGGGAGGACTGTGGTGCGAGGCGTGGACCAGAGGTGTGTGCCCGGCAGCCAGGTGGATCCGCGGGTGACGGAGCTGCGCTCCGCCGTGTCCCGGTTACGCCGCCAACTGGCCGCACACCGTGCTGATTTCCGGGACCGGGGCATCGCGGAGGAGGCGCTCGCCACGCTGGCCGGACTGGCCGCCGCCGACCGCCCCGACATCCCGATGCTGCGCCGCTCCCTGCTGCTCGTCGCCGGAGCCATCGGCTCGGTGAGCGCGCTGGGGGACGGCCTGCGTCAACTCCGGGAGGCGGTCGACCTCTTCGGCGTGTCACCGCGGGCGTGACGTACGGGCGTTCGGGGTGTCGTCCTCGCGGGTGGTCTGTGCGGCGCGCCTCGACCCGGAGTGACCGCGGCGCGCCCCGCACCCGGCGCCACCGCGACGCGTCCTCAGGCCCCCGGGCCGCCCGGGTTCGCCAGCGCGTCGGACAGCTCGCGCGCGATCTCCTGCAGCACCGGGACGATCCTCTCCGTCGCCGCCTCCGTGACGCGGCCCGCCGGGCCCGAGATGGAGATGGCCGCCGCCGTGGGCGCGTCCGGCACCGGAACCGCCAGGCAGCGCACGCCGATCTCCTGCTCGTTGTCGTCGATGGCGTACCCCTGCCGGCGCACCTCCTCCAGCGCGGCGAGGAAGCCCTCGGGGGTGGTGATGGTCTTCTCCGTGGCCGCCGGCATGCCGGTGCGGCCCAGCAGCGCCCGCACCTCCTCCGGCGGGAACCCGGCCAGCAGCGCCTTGCCCACCCCGGTGGAGTGCGGCAGCACCCGCCGCCCCACCTCGGTGAACATCCGCATCGAGTGCTTGGACGGCACCTGCGCCACGTACACGATCTCGTCCCCGTCCAGCAGGGCCATGTTCGCCGTCTCGCCGGTCTCCTGCACCAGTCGCGCCAGGTGCGGCCGCGCCCAGGTGCCCAGCAGCCGGGACGCCGACTCGCCGAGGCGGATCAGGCGCGGGCCGAGCGCGTACCGCCGGTTGGGCTGCTGGCGTACGTAACCGCAGGCGACGAGCGTGCGCATCAGACGGTGGATCGTCGGCAGCGGCAGGCCGCTGCCGGCCGACAGCTCGCTCAGACCGACCTCGCCGCCCGCGTCCGCCATCCGCTCCAGCAGGTCGAAGGCGCGCTCGAGGGACTGCACGCCGCCACTGGCGGCGGGCCGGGCGGAGTCGGTGGTGCTGGCGCTGGACGTCGGCACGGCGCGTTCCTTTCGAGGCTGTCAGGAGGTCAGAAGCCTACCCGGCGGCCGGCCGGCGGCCCGCTTGTACGGAGCTGCGTTCTGTGTGCCGGAATTCTCATTCCGCTCTGTGGAAACGTCCAGAGGTGGCGATCGCGCCGCCGCGGCGGCAGGAGCACCCTTGACGCGGTGGAGCCCCGAGGGCAACACTCCTTCAACAGAACGTTGAAATTTCCGGCGGACCTGCAGGAGGCTCCGGGTGCCCGACGTCGAACTGGTGCTGCGCTCGACCCGCGTCATCACCCCCGAGGGGACGCGCGCCGCGTCCGTCGCCGTGGCCGGCGGCACCGTCACGGCCGTCCTGCCGCACGACGCGCCCGTCCCCGGCGGCGCCCGCCTGGAAGACCTCGGCGACGACGTCCTGCTGCCCGGCCTGGTCGACACCCACGTGCACGTCAACGACCCCGGCCGCACCGAGTGGGAAGGCTTCTGGACCGCCACCCGCGCGGCCGCCGCCGGCGGCATCACCACGCTGATCGACATGCCGCTCAACTCCCTGCCGCCGACCACGACGGTCGACCACCTGCGCGTCAAGCGGAAGACCGCCGCCGACAAGGCCCACATCGACGTCGGCTTCTGGGGCGGCGCCCTGCCCGGCAACGTGGCCGACCTGCGCCCGCTGCACGAGGCGGGGGTCTTCGGCTTCAAGGCGTTCCTGTCGCCTTCCGGCGTCGACGAGTTCCCCCACCTCGACGAGCGGCGACTCGCCCGCGCGCTGCGCGAGATCGCGTCCTTCGACGGCCTGCTGATCGTGCACGCCGAGGACCCGGGGCAGCTCGCCGGCGCCCCGCAGCGCGGCGGCCCCCGCTACGCCGACTTCCTCGCCTCCCGGCCCCGCCGCGCCGAGGACACCGCCATCGCGCGACTCCTGGAGCAGGCCCGGCGGTTCGACGCCCGCGTGCACGTCCTCCACCTCTCCTCCGCCGACGCGCTGCCCCTGCTCGCCGAGGCCAAGGCGGACGGCGTCCGCGTCACCGTCGAGACCTGCCCCCACTACCTCACCCTCACCGCGGAGGAAGTCCCGGACGGCGCCAGCGCGTTCAAGTGCTGCCCGCCCATCCGCGAGGCCGCCAACCAGGACCAGCTGTGGCAGGCCCTGGCGGACGGCACGATCGACTGCGTCGTCACCGACCACTCCCCGTCCACCGCCGACCTCAAGACGGACGACTTCGCGACCGCCTGGGGCGGCATCTCCGGCCTCCAGCTCAGCCTCCCGGCCGTATGGACCGAGGCCCGCAGACGCGGGCACGCCCTGGAGGACGTGGTCCGCTGGACGGCGACGCGCACGGCCCGGCTGGCCGGCCTCGAGGCGCGCAAGGGCGCCATCGCGCCCGGCCACGACGCCGACTTCGCCGTGCTGGCCCCCGACGAGACCTTCACCGTCGACCCGGCCGCGCTCCAGCACCGCAACCGCGTGACCGCCTACGCCGGACGCACCCTGCACGGCGTCGTGAGGTCCACCTGGCTGCGCGGCGAACGCGTCATGGCCGACGGGGAGTTCACCGCGCCGAAGGGCCGCCTGCTCACCCGACCCTGATCCGACACCCGAAAGGCAGGACCACATCACCGTGACGGCGATCGAGACCTTCACCGGCGACGCGAGCCCCTACGGCGGCGGCGACCCGTACGCGGACTACCGCACCGCCGACTTCCCCTTCACCCACCTCGCCGACCTCGCCGACCGCCGGCTCGGCGCCGGAGTCATCGCCGCCAACGACGAGTTCTTCGCCCAGCGCGAGAACCTCCTGCTGCCCGGCCGCGCCGTCTTCGACCCCGAACGCTTCGGCCACAAGGGCAAGATCATGGACGGCTGGGAGACCCGCCGGCGGCGCGGTGCCTCGGCCGAACACCCCTGGCCGGCCGACGACGACCACGACTGGGCGCTGATCCGCCTCGGCACGCCCGGCGTCGTCCGCGGCGTCGTCGTCGACACCGCCCACTTCCGGGGCAACTACCCGCAGGCGGTCTCCGTCGAGGGCACCGCCGTCGACGGCTCCCCGTCGCCCGCGGAACTGCTCTCCGGCGACGTGAAGTGGACGACGCTGGTCCCGCGCACCCGGATCGGCGGCCACGCGGCCAACGGCTTCGCCGTCACCGCCGAACAGCGCTTCACCCACCTGCGCCTCAACCAGCACCCCGACGGCGGCATCGCCCGCCTGCGGGTCCACGGCGAGGTCGTCCCGGACCTGGCGTGGCTCACCGCGCTCGGCACCTTCGACGTCGTCGCCCTGGAGAACGGCGGCCGGGTCGAGGACGCCTCCGACCGCTTCTACTCGCCCGCCGCCAACACCATCCGGCCCGGCCGCTCCCAGAAGATGGACGACGGCTGGGAGACCCGGCGCCGCCGCGACCACGGCCACGACTGGATCACGTACCGCCTGGTCGCCCAGGCCCGGATCCGCGCCCTGGAGATCGACACCGCCTACCTGAAGGGCAACGCGGCCGGGTGGGCGTCGGTGTCGGTGCGCGACGGCGAGGACGGCGACTGGCGGGAGGTCCTGCCCCGCACCCGCCTCCAGCCCGACACCAACCACCGCTTCGTCCTCCCGGACCCGGCGGTGGGCACCCACGCGCGCGTGGACATCCACCCCGACGGCGGCATCTCCCGCCTGCGCCTCTTCGGCTCCCTGACGGACCAGGGGACGTCCGTGCTGGAGGCACGGAGGCAGGAACTCGGGGGCTGACGCGCCGAGGGCGCCCGACCCCGGAAGGGACCGTCGAGCGCCCTCGGCGACCGGCTTCAGGCCGCGTGACCGCCGTCCACCGCCACCTCCGCCCCGGTCATGTACGCCGCGCCCGCGAGGTGGACGATCGTCTCCGCCACCTCCCGCGCCGTGCCGAACCGGCCCAGCGCGGTGACCGCCGCCTGGCCGGCCGCGTAGGGGCCGTCCGCCGGGTTCATGTCCGTGTCGGTCGGCCCCGGGTGGACGATGTTCGCGGTGATCCCGCGCTCGCCCAGCTCCCGCGCCAGCGCCTTGGTCAGCCCCACCAGCGCCGCCTTGCTCATCGCGTAGAGGGTCCCGCCGGTACCCGGCGCCCGCTGCGTCAGGCACGAGCCCACGGTGATGATCCGGCCCCCGCGCGGCATCACCGCGGCCGCCGCACGCGACGTGAGGAAGACACCGCGCACGTTCACCGCGAGCACCCGGTCGACGTCGGCGGGGGAGAGGGACTCCAGCGGGCCCATCACGCCCACGCCCGCGTTGTTCACCAGCACGTCCAGCCGGCCCAGGTGCCGGACGGCCGCGGTCACCGCCGAGGCGGCCTCCTCCGGGTCGCCGGCGTCCGCGCGCAGGGCCACCGCTCGGCGCCCCAGCGCCTCGACGGCCCGTACGACGTCCTCCGCCGCCTCCTTTCCGTTCACATACGTCACCGCGACGTCCGCGCCCTCCTGGGCGAGCCGTAGCGCAGCCGCGGCGCCGATGCCGCGGCTGCCGCCGGTCACCAGTGCCGTCCGGCCGAGCAGGGTCTTCTCCGTCATCTGTGTGGTCATGCGTCCATCTCAGCGGCCGGGACCGCACGGTGCTGGCGGCGATCGGACGTCGACCTGCCGTACCGTCAGCCGGCCGCCCGCGCCCCCGTGTCACGTCACGGGAAACTCATCGGACCACACCGAAAAATCCATGTACTTGACATTGACATGCCAGCGTCTACGCGCGTCATCATGGGGCATGCGATTCCCCCCACGCGCGGCCCGGTCCGGAGCCGCAGCAGCCCTTCTGTCCGTCCTTCTGCTGGGCGGCGGCGGAGCGCTCTCCGCCCCGGCGGCGCAGGCCGCCCCCGCCCTCCCCGTCACCGCGTCCGCCGCGCCGTCCGTCCTGGCGGTCGGCGACATCTGCTCCAGCGACCTGCCGTCCGAGGCGCACGACACCCTCGACCTGATCGAACAGGGCGGCCCCTTCCCGTTCGAGCAGGACGGCACGGTCTTCCAGAACCGGGAGGGCATCCTCCCCGGCCAGGAGACCGGCTACTACCACGAGTACACGGTGATCACGCCCGGTTCCCCCACCCGTGGCGCCCGCCGGATCGTCACCGGTGAGGAGTACCAGGAGGACTACTACACCGCCGACCACTACGCCTCGTTCGACCTGGTCGACCACTCCTGCTGACCGACCGGCGGCTCCTGGCCGGCCGGCGGCTCAGTCGCCCGGCTTCCGGGTCTCCGCGAGGGCGAACAGGGCGATGCCCAGCACCAGCAGGGCGACGCTCGCGTAGATCTCGTAGCCGTCGAGGAATCCGGCCCGCCGCACCAGGCCCCAGTGCCAGTCGGTGAACTCCGTCACCAGACCGGCCACGCCCTGCAGCACGGCCACGAACCCCACGATCTCCAGCAGCTTCTTCATGCCCCCGACTCTCGCCCCGCGGACCCCCCACCCACATCGGCCGCGGGGCGAGGCCTTTCCGACCGAAGGGGGCGGCCCTCCTCCACCGGGTCGCCGAAAGTCTGAGGCCGCACGACTTCGGTCGACGATTCCGCCCGCGAGGGACCGCACCGGGCGTCCCCTGCGTAGATTCGTCGGCTGTGACTGATGACAAGGCGGCGAGGACCGCCCCCGTGTACACGGGGCCCAGGTGGTTCTTCCCGTCCGCCCTCATCCACGAGCTCGACCCCGACGCCGGCCGCTCCGGCCGCCGCCCCCGGCGCACCGCCCGCGACTGGGTCGTCGACTTCTCCTGCTTCCTGCTCGCCGTGCTGATCGGACTGGTCGGCGCCGACACGCTGCAGAACTCCGACCTCCCGAGGGCGCTGAGCGCCGCCGACCAGATGCTCGGCGCGCTGTCCTGCGCCGCGGTCTGGCTGCGCCGCCGGTGGCCGTTCGGCCTGGCCGTCGCCATGCTGCCGGTCAGCTTCCTCTCCGAGACCTCCGGCGGGGTCGCGGTCATCGCCCTGTTCACGCTCGCCGTGCACCGGCCGTTCCGGTACGTGGCCTGGGTGGCCGGCGCGCAGCTGGTGCTCGCGCCGCTGTACTTCTGGTGGCGCCCCGACCCCGACCTGCCGTACGCCGCCGCCGTCGTCCTCGTCCTCGTGCTGACGGGCGCCACGGTCGGCTGGGGCATGTTCGTGCGGTCCAAGCGGCAGCTCATGCTCAGCCTGCGGGACCGGGCCCGGCGCGCCGAGACGGAGGCGCGGCTGCGGGCCGAGCAGGCGCAGCGGCTCGCCCGCGAGGCCATCGCGCGGGAGATGCACGACGTGCTCGCGCACCGGCTGACGCTGCTCAGCGTGCACGCGGGCGCGCTGGAGTTCCGGCCCGACGCCCCGCGCGACGAGATCGCGCGGGCGGCCGGCGTGATCCGGGAGAGCGCCCACGAGGCGCTCCAGGACCTACGGGAGATCATCGGGGTGCTGCGGGCCGGCGACAGCGAGGACGCCGGCCGCCCACAGCCGACCCTTGCGGCGCTCGACGCCCTCGTCGCCGAGTCCCTCCAGGCGGGCATGAAGGTGACCCTGGAGCAGCGGGTCACCGACGCCGGCTCCGTCCCCGCCTCCGTCGGCCGCACCGCCTACCGGATCGCCCAGGAGGGCCTGACCAACGCCCGCAAGCACGCCCCCGGCACGGAGGTCACCGTCTCCGTCGCCGGCGGCCCGGGGGAGGACCTCACCGTGACCGTCCACAACCCCGCCCCGGAAGCCGACGTCCCGCCCGTGCCCGGCGCGGGCCAGGGCCTGATCGGCCTCACGGAGCGGGCCACGCTGACGGGCGGCACCCTGGAACACGGGCCGACCCCGGAAGGCGGCTTCGAGGTGAGGGCGCGCTTGCCATGGCAGTGAAGGCCGCACGAGCCGCGGGCAATCGTGCCGCCAAGGGCGGCACGGGTGGGCGCGGCGGCACCTCGCAAGCGCCGAGTAGCGCAGACACCCCCGCCCCGCACCGACCCCGGTGCATGATTACGTACCCCCCATGACCGCCATCAAAGTGCTCCTCGTCGACGACGACCCCCTCGTCCGCGCCGGCCTCTCCTTCATGCTCGGCGGCGCCGAGGACATCGAGATCGTCGGAGAGGCCGCCGACGGCGCCGAGGTCACGGCGCTCGTCGACCGCACCCGCCCGGACGTCGTCCTCATGGACATCCGCATGCCCTCCGTCGACGGCCTCACCGCCACCGAGGCGCTGCGCCGCCGCGAGGACGCCCCGCAGGTCGTCGTGCTCACCACCTTCCACGCCGACGACCAGGTGCTGCGCGCGCTCCGCGCGGGCGCGGCCGGGTTCGTGCTGAAGGACACCCCGCCCGCCGAGATCGTCGCCGCGGTGCGCCGGGTCGCGGCCGGCGACCCGGTGCTCTCGCCCGCGGTCACCCGGCAGCTGATGGCGCACGCGGCCGGCGGTCCGGGAGACACCCGGCGGGCCCGCGCCCGCGACCGCGTCGCCGCCCTCAACGACCGCGAACGCGAGGTCGCCGTGGCCGTCGGCCGGGGTCTCGCCAACGCGGAGATCGCCGCATGGCTGTACATGAGCGTGGCCACCGTGAAGACGCACGTCTCGCGCATCCTTGCCAAGCTCGGCCTCAACAACCGCGTCCAGATCGCGCTGCTCGCCCATGACGCGGGGCTGCTGGAGGGCACCGACACCCTCTGACGTCCGCCGGTCACTTCGAGGAGGCCCGCCGTATGACCCCGCCGCCCGTGCTCGACCTCGCCGCCGCCCGGAAGCTGCTCGACGCCCAGCCCTTCAGCAGGCTCCTGGGCGCCCGGCTCACCGCGTTCGGTGGCGGCGGGGCGACCCTGGAGATCGACATCCGGGAGGAACTGCACCAGCAGAACGGCTTCCTGCACGGCGGCGTCCTCGCCTACGCCGCCGACAACGCGCTCACCTTCGCCGCCGGTGCGGTCCTCGGCCCGTCGGTGCTGACCGGCGGCTTCTCCGTCCAGTACCTGCGTCCGGCCACCGGCCGCACCCTCCGCGCCCGTGCGACCGTCGTCCACGCGGGCAGACGCCAGGCCGTCACCCGCTGCGACCTCCTCACGGTGACGGAGGACGACGAGGAGACGCTGTGCGCGGTGGCACAGGGAACCGTCCTTCCGGTGACGGCCCGGACGCCATAAGGACGCCACAAGGACGGCATCACGTCATCAGGGGGGTGTCACCCGACACCCCCCGAGTCTCACGTCAGCGCCTCCTGGGCGCCGCCCAGAATTTCCGCAGGCCGGACGGGTCTGCGTTCGCGCCGCGACCTCTCGCACGCCTCCGCGATCACCAGCGCCCGCAGGGCCTCACGGCCGTCGCAGGGGTTGGGCCGCTCGCCCCGCACCACCTCGACGAACGCGATCAGTTCTGCCTCGTAGGCGGGTCCGAACCGTTCCAGGAAGCCGGTCCACGGCTTGTCCGCGGCGGGCGGCCCCGTCGGCTCGGTGGACGCGATGGGCGTACGGTCGTCGAGGCCGACCACGATCTGGTCGCGCTCCCCGGCGAGTTCCATGCGCACGTCGTAGCCGGCGCCGTTCATCCGGGTCCCGGTGACGGTGGCGAGGGTGCCGTCGTCGAGGGTGAGCAGCACCGCGCCGGTGTCGACGTCGCCCGCCTCGCGGAACATCTGGGGCCCCGCGTCCGACCCGGTGGCGTACACGTCGACGACCTCCCGGCCGGTCACCCAGCGCAGGATGTCGAAGTCGTGGATGAGCGTGTCCCGGTACAGCCCGCCCGACTGCGCCAGGTGAGCGGGGTCCGGCGGCTCCGCCTCGCTGGTCGTCGCCCGCACCGTGTGCAGCCGTCCCAGCCTGCCCGCCCGTACCGCCTCACGGGCGCCCGTGTAGCCCCGGTCGAACCGCCGCTGGAAGCCCATCTGCAGCACCGTCCCGGCGGTCTCCACCTCCGTGATCGCCTGTAACGTGCCCGCCACGTCCAGGGCGATGGGCTTCTCGCAGAAGACCGGCAGACCCGCGCGCGCCGCCCGCGCGATCAGGTCCGCGTGGGCGGAGGTGGCCGTGGTGATCACCACGGCGTCGACGCCCCAGGTGTAGATCTCGTCCACCCCCGGCGCCGCCGTCTCGCCGAGCCGGTGGGCGAGGGCCTGGGCCCGCGCCGGATCGACGTCCGTGAGAATCAGGGATCCGACCTCGTGGTGCCTGCTGAGTGTGTGGGCGTGAATGGTGCCGATACGGCCCGTACCGATGACCCCGATGCGCATGGAAACAAAGTGGGGCTCGCGCCGCTCCCTGTCAATGCGTATGTCCGGACAACCGAACTACACGACTTCCCGTCAACAGCCCACGCGGATACGCTCGCACCGTGCCGAAACCAGAAGTGGACCCGACCGTGCGGCTGGACCTGAGCGTGGACCGCGGCTCCCCCGTGCCGTTGTACTTCCAGCTGGCCCAGCAGCTGGAGTCCGCCATCGAGCACGGCACCCTCACCCCCGGCACCCTGCTGGGCAACGAGATCGAGCTGGCCGCGCGCCTCGGCCTGTCCCGGCCGACCGTCCGCCAGGCCATCCAGTCGCTCGTCGACAAGGGCCTGCTGGTGCGCCGCCGGGGCGTCGGCACCCAGGTCGTGCACAGCAAGGTCAGACGCCCGCTGGAGCTGAGCAGCCTCTACGACGACCTGGAGTCCGCCGGCCAGCGCCCCACCACGACCGTGCTGGTCAACACCGTGGTCGCCGCGTCCGCCGAGGTCGCCGCCGCGCTCGGGGTGACCGAGGGCGGCGAGGTGCACCGCATCGAGCGGCTGCGCTCCGCGCACGGCGAGCCCATCGCGTACCTGTGCAACTACCTCCCGTCCGGCCTGCTCGACCTGGACACCGGCCAGCTCGAGGCCACCGGCCTGTACCGGCTGATGCGGGCCGCCGGGATCACCCTGCACAGCGCCCGCCAGACCATCGGCGCGCGGGCCGCCACCGCCGTCGAGGCCGAGCGGCTGCGCGAACAGCCCGGCGCCCCGCTGCTCACCATGCAGCGGGTCACCTTCGACGACACCGGCCGCGCGGTGGAGTACGGCACGCACACCTACCGGCCCTCGCGGTACTCCTTCGAGTTCCAGTTGCTCGTACGGAACTGAGCCGCGCCCCGGATTGCCCGACCGAGCCGCGCCTCGCACGCCCGGTCCGCCGTGCCGCCGACGCCCGGTCGTCGCATTGTCCGGACAATGTGACGCGGTCCGCGGGCGTACGGTGGGAGCACGGCGACCGGTGCGGACGCGAACGGCGGAGGGCTCGCCTCCACCCGCGTCCGGCGCCGGATCCGACGAACGCCGTCACCTGCCCGGTACCGCGATCGGGGCACCCGTGCGGCACAATCGCACCCGATGAGCACCTACCGCGACTTCACCGCCCCCATCGGCTCCCGGCGCGCGACCGTCCTGAGAACGGTCGGTACGCGGGAGCGCCGCTCCCACCTGTCGGCGCCCCGGGTGCCGACCGTGGGCATCGACATCGGCGGCACCAAAGTGATGGCGGGCGTCGTGGACGCCGACGGCAACATCCTGGAGAAGCTCCGCACGGAGACCCCCGACAAGTCCAAGAGCCCGAAGGTCGTCGAGGACACCATCGTGGAGCTCGTGCTGGACCTGTCCGACCGGCACGACGTCCACGCCGTCGGCATCGGCGCGGCCGGCTGGGTCGACGCCGACCGCAACCGGGTGCTCTTCGCCCCCCACCTGTCCTGGCGCAACGAACCCCTGCGCGACCGTCTCGCCGGCCGCCTCGCCGTCCCGGTCCTCGTCGACAACGACGCGAACTCCGCCGCCTGGGCCGAATGGCGCTTCGGCGCCGGACGCGGCGAGGACAACCTCGTCATGATCACCCTCGGCACCGGCATCGGCGGCGCCATCCTCGAGGACGGCCAGGTCAAGCGCGGCAAGTACGGCGTCGCCGGCGAGTTCGGCCACATGCAGGTCGTCCCCGGCGGACACCGCTGCCCGTGCGGCAACCGCGGCTGCTGGGAGCAGTACAGCTCCGGCAACGCGCTGGTGCGCGAGGCGCGCGAACTGGCCGCCGCCGACTCCCCGGTCGCCTACGGGATCATCGAGCACGTCAAGGGCAACATCGGCGACATCAGCGGCCCGATGATCACCGAGCTGGCCCGCGAGGGCGACGCCATGTGCATCGAGCTGCTCCAGGACATCGGCCAGTGGCTCGGCGTCGGCATCGCCAACCTGGCCGCCGCCCTCGACCCCTCCTGCTTCGTTATCGGCGGCGGCGTCTCCGCGGCCGACGACCTGCTCATCGGCCCCGCCCGGGACGCCTTCAAGCGGCACCTCACCGGGCGCGGTTACCGCCCGGAGGCCCGCGTCGTGCGCGCCCAGCTCGGCCCCGAGGCCGGCATGGTCGGCGCCGCCGACCTGGCCCGGCTGGTCGCCCGCCGCTTCCGCCGCGCCAAGCGCCGCCGGGTCGAGCGGTACGAACGCTACGAGCGGTTCGCGGGGGCCCGCCGTTCCACCTCGGAGTCGCTGTGACGGACGAGCTTCCTCCGCTGACGACCGACCCCGGCCGCCCCGACGGGCAGGGCGGGGCGCACCCCGGTGAGGACCGGCGGCACATGATCCGCCGCCGCGCCCTCACCCTGCTGATCATCGTCCTGCTCATCGGCGTCCCGGCCGGCTACCTGGTGATCTCCGCCAACCAGAGCCGGGCCAGCGGCAAGGACAAGGAGGCGAAGTACTCGGCGACCGGCCTCACCGAGGGCTGGCCGTCCAAGCTCCAGCGCCGCATCTACCAGGTGCCGGTGCCCCACCCGGCCTGGTGGGTCGCCTCGTACGAGACGAACAACTGGAAGACCAGCCGCCTCTACGTCGAGTTCGAGACCAGCGACGCGGGCCTGACCGCCTTCCTCACCAGCATGGGCATGTCGGAGAAGGACCTGAAGAAGGACCGCCTCCCCATCGGCGAGCGCGACCGCGACGTCACCGGCTGGACCTTCGACGGCCCCGGCACCTGGTCCGGTCTGGTGCACGAGCAGAAGAACCCCGCGCCCACGCACGACGTCGTCGTCAACCACGACAAACCCGGCTACCCGCGCGTGTACGTCGTGGCCCGCACCGTGCCCTGACCCGGCCGCCGGAGCCGATTGTCGGACCCCGCCCGTAGAGTCGAAGACGACTGGTCCGACGGACGGGCGGGGAGGTGACAAGGCGTATGGGCGAGGCGACGGTGACGGCCGAGGGCGCCGTGACGGCCGACGGGCTCGTCGCGTCGTCGCTGCCGGCCGTGTTCCTGCCCGCGCCCCTGCCACGCGACGGGAGGATCGCCTTCTACGACCCCGAGGGCGCGGACATCCCCCCGGAGGCCGCGGGCGCCCGGCGCACGGACCTCACCGTCGTACGCCCCCACGGCGCGGGCGTGCGCCGCCGTACCGTCCCCGCGCTGTCCCTGCCCGTGGATGAGGCCCTGCCCCTGCTGGTCCGCGCCCGGCACGATCCGGCGGCCCACCCGGCCACCGCCTGCTGGGGCGCCGCCGCCCTGCACGCCCTGCGGCTCACCGCCCGGGGCCGCCTGCTGCCCGGCCTCACCGCCGAGGGCTACGACGCCTGGCGCGCCGGCCCGCTCGAACCGGACGACGTGGGACACCTGCGCGCGGTGGCCGCCGCCCTCCCGTACGAGGGACACGCGGTGCCGCTGCCCGGCCCGGGCCCCCTGCGCCTGCCCCAGCCGGAGGCGCTGGTCCGCGCCTTCCTGGACGCGGTCGCCGACACCCTGCCCCGCACGCCCGCCGCGCCCTACGCCTCCGGGCCGGCGTTCGCCGCGCGGCGGCCCCAACGGCTTCCGGACGCCCGGGACTGGGCCGCCGAGGTCGCCGCCGGCATGGACGCGGGCGTACGGATCTCGCTCCGCCTGGACCTGTCCGCGCACGACCTCTTCGACACCGGGGGCACCGCGGGCGGCGAAGGCGGCGGCGCGCGGGGCGCGGGCGCCGCGATCGTGCAGGTGCACAGCCTGTCCGACCCGACGCTCGTGGCCGACGCGGCGGCCCTGTGGTCGGGCGAGGCGGACCACGGCTTCGGGCCCCGCGCGCGCGTGGACGCCGCCCTGGCCGTGCGCCGCGCCGCCCGCGTCTGGCCCCCGCTCGACCGGCTCGCCGACCAGGACGTGCCGGACGTACTGGCGCTGTCCGAGGACGAGTTGAGCGACCTGCTCGGCGTGGCGGCCACCCGGCTCGCTGCGGCCGGGGTCGCCGTGCACTGGCCGCGCGACCTCGCCCAGGACCTCACCGCCACGGCCGTCGTCCGGCCCGCCCCCGGCTCGGCGACCGACGGCACCGGCTTCTTCGAGAGCGAGGACCTGCTGCGGTTCGGCTGGCAGATCGCCCTGGGCGGCGACCCGCTGACCGAGGCCGAGATGGACGCCCTGGCCGAGGCGCACCGCCCGGTCGTCCGGCTGCGCGACCAGTGGGTGCTGGTCGACCCCGCCCTCGTCCGCAAGGCCCGCAAACGCGACCTGGGGCTGCTCGACCCCGTCGACGCGCTGTCCGTCGCCCTCACCGGGGAGGCGGAGGTCGACGGCGAGACGGTGGAGGCGGTGCCCGCCGGGGCGCTGGCCGTCCTTCGCGACCGCCTGACCGCCGGCGTGCGGCCCGCCGCGCCCCCGCCCGGCCTCGACGCCACCCTGCGCGACTACCAGCTCCGCGGTCTGGCCTGGCTGGACCTCATGACCTCCCTCGGCCTGGGCGGCTGCCTCGCCGACGACATGGGCCTCGGCAAGACCGTCACCCTCATCGCCCTGCATCTCGAGCGGGCCCGCCGCGAACCCACCCTGGTGGTCTGCCCCGCCTCCCTGCTCGGCAACTGGCAGCGGGAGATCACCCGGTTCGCCCCCGGCGTGCCCGTACGCCGCTTCCACGGCCCCGACCGCACCCTCGACGGGCTGGACGGCGGCTTCGTCCTCACCACCTACGGCACCATGCGCTCCGCCGCGCCCACCCTGGCGGAGCAGCGGTGGGGCATGGTCGTCGCCGACGAGGCGCAGCACGTGAAGAACCCGCACTCGGCGACCGCCAAGGCCCTGCGCACCATCCCCGCGCCGGCCCGGGTGGCCCTCACCGGCACGCCCGTGGAGAACAACCTCTCCGAGCTGTGGGCCCTCCTCGACTGGACCACCCCCGGCCTCCTCGGCCCCCTCAAGTCCTTCCGCGCCCGCCACGCGCGTGCGGTGGAGACCGGCGAGGACGAGCAGGCGGTCGAGCGGCTGGCCCGCCTGGTCCGCCCGTTCCTGCTCCGCCGCAAGAAGTCCGACCCGGGAATCGTCCCTGAGCTGCCGCCCAAGACGGAGACGGACCACCCGGTGCCGCTCACCCGTGAACAGGCCGCGCTGTACGAGGCGGTGGTGCGCGAGTCGATGACCGCCATCGAGACCGCGCAGGGGATGGGGCGCCGCGGCCTGGTGCTGAAGCTGCTGACCTCGCTGAAGCAGATCTGCGACCACCCCGCGCTGTACCTCAAGGAGGAGCACGCCCCGGCCGGCGACCGCCTCGCCGCCCGCTCCGGCAAACTCGCCCTGCTCGACGAGCTGCTGGACACGGTGCTCGCCGAGGACAACTCGGCCCTCGTCTTCACCCAGTACGTGGGCATGGCCCGCCTGATCACCCGCCACCTCGCCGAGCGCGCCGTCCCGGTCGACCTGCTGCACGGCGGGACGCCGGTGCCCGAGCGGGAGCGGATGGTGGACCGCTTCCAGAGCGGCGCGGTCCCGGTGCTCGTGCTGTCCCTCAAGGCGGCCGGCACCGGCCTCAACCTCACCCGCGCGGGGCACGTCGTCCACTTCGACCGCTGGTGGAACCCGGCGGTGGAGGAACAGGCCACCGACCGCGCGTACCGCATCGGCCAGACCCAGCCCGTCCAGGTCCACCGGCTGGTCACCGAGGGAACGGTGGAGGACCGCATCGCCGAGATGCTCCAGTCCAAGCGGGCCCTCGCCGACGCGATCCTCGGCTCGGGCGAGTCCGCCCTCACGGAACTCACCGACCGCGAGCTGTCCGACCTGGTGTCCCTCAGGAGGACGACATGACGCCCCGTCCGTCGGAGGAGGCGCGCGAGGCGCTGCGGGCGGCGCGGGAGGGGTCCCCGTCCCGGGGCGCGGTGTCTCCCGCCGGGGAGGCGGGGGCTCCGGGGGAGCCGACGGGGTCGGCGGCCGACGTGCGGGAGGCGCTGCGCGCGGCGCGGGAGCGGGTGCCGGGAGGAGAGGTGTCCCCGTCCCGGGACGGGGGGTCCGCGGAGGAGCCGACGGGTGCGGCGCCCCCGGCCGACCGGACGCCCCGCCCGTCCGACGCGGCGCGGGAGGCACTGCACCGCGCGCTGCGGGAGCGGCGCGGGGTTGCGGCGGACTCGTCCGGTGCGGACGCCGGTCGTCTCCCGGCGACCTCGGACACGGCCGCCGGGGGAGCGGCGGGCGACTGGCCGCGGGACGCGGAGCAGGCACGCTCCGCGCCCATCCCCTCCTCCGGAGAGGCGGTGGGTGAGGCGTCACCGTCCTCGGTGAGCGAGGTCGTGCCCGCCGGGGGAGAAGCGCCCGACGCGGCGAACGTGGCCGCGTCGGCGTCGAACGAGGCCCCGACCGGCGCGCCGTGCCCCGAGGGGACCACCTGCGGCGGCGACGCGTCGGTTGCCGCCACGGGAGCCGCAGACCGGACGTCGCCCCCCGCCCCGGACGGCCACGAGGAGCCCCGCGCGTCCTCCCGCCCCGGAGACCTCGCACGCGAGGCGTTGCGCGCCGCCCGCGAGGAACGCGCACGGGCCCGCGCCCGCGAGCAGGTGGAAGGGGCGACGCGACCCCGTCGCGACCCGGCGCCCCGCGTGCCGCGCACCACCCGAGGCGACCGCGCCGCCGACCGCCGTGCCCGCGAGATCCGGGAGGCCCTCGCCGACGCCTTCCGCATGCCCGACACGACGCCCCCTGCTTCCGCCGACGCGGACGCCGCCCTGCCCGCAGGCACCCCGAGCCACGCCCCCGCCACCGAGCACCCTGACACCCTCACGTCGCCCGAACCGACTCCGGCCGCCGACCAGGAACCGGCGCCCACGTCTCCCTCTCCCTCCCCCTCCGCCCCGCGACACCCCCGACGCGCGCACGCCGCCGCAAAGCAGGTGGCGGTCGCGCCGTCGTCGATGGGCGCCCCCGCGCGCGACGGCGACCATCGCCGTACCTTCCCGCCGTTCCCGCCCCGCCCCTCCGGTGACGGGGAACCCTTCGCCGAGACCTGGTGGGGGAGGGCGTGGGTCACCGCGCTGGAGGACGGCGCGCTGGACCCCGCCCGCCTCGCCCGCGGACGCGGCTACGCCGAGCAGGGGCATGTGGACGCCATCACCGTCACGCCGGGCCTGGTCCTGGCGTACGTGCAGGGCAGCCGCCCCCGGCCCTACCGCGTACAGGTGCGCCTGCGGACGTTCGACGACGAGGACTGGGACCGGTTCCTGGACGCCGCGGCCGACCGCCCGGGTCACATCGCGGCCCTGCTGGACAAGGAGATGCCGCAGTCCCTCGCCGACTGCGGCGTCCCCCTGCTGCCCGGCCCGGGCGACCTCGCCCCCCGCTGCAGCTGCCCCGACTCGGGTCACCCGTGCAAGCACGCGGCAGCCCTCTGCTACCAGACGGCCCGTCTGCTGGACGCCGACCCGTTCGTGCTGCTCCTGCTGCGAGGTCGCGGCGAGCGCGAGGTGATCGACGCGCTGTCCCGTCTCAGCGCGGCCCGCGCCGCACGGGCCGCCCAGGGACGGGAGCCGGAGCCGCTGCCCGGCATACGCGCCACCGACGCCGCGTCCCGCCGCGGTCCAGGCCTCCCGCCGCTGCCCGCGCCGTTGCCGCCTCCCGCCCACCCGGAGCAGCCGCCCGTCCATCCGGCGTCCCCGGGCGGCCCGGACCCGTTCGCGCTGGACCAGCTCGCCACCGACGCGGCGGCCCGCGCGCACGCCCTGCTCACCACGGGCCGTGACCCGGTCGGCCCGCTCTCCCTGTGGCACGACGCGGTGCGTCTGGCCGCCGCCCGCCCCGGCTCGGGGCTGACCGCGGGCAGCCGCGCGCTGTACGCGTCCCTCGCCCGGGCGGCCGGCCGTACGCCCGGCGACCTGGCGCGCGCGGTCGCCGCGTGGCGGCAGGGCGGCCCGGGCGGACTGGCCGTACTGGAGGAGCCGTGGGACCCGCCGGCCGGCCGCTTCGACCGCGCCCGCCCGCTGCTGCTCGCGGCGGACCTCCCCGCCTTCCGGCCGTGGCGCAACCGCCTCACCCACCCCCGCGGCCATGTCCAGCTCCGTCTCGGCCGCGACCACCTCTGGTACGCGTACGAGTCGGAGCCCGGCCAGGACGACTGGTGGCCGCGCGGCACCCCCGACCCCGATCCGGTCGGCGCGCTCACCGGCCTGGACACCCTCGGCGACGCCTGACGGTACGCACCCCGCGCACCCCGGCCTCAGCCGGCCAGGCCCCGCATCAGCTCGGCCGTGCGCCGGTCCGCAGGGAAGAAGGTCTCGATGGCGATCTCGTCGAGCGTCACGTCCCGCGGCGAACCGAACACAGTCGTCGTGTACAGCAGCGCCAGGTCCCCGTACTCGGACGCCAGGTGCAGCGGAACCACCAGGTCCTGCGCCTCCCCGGACGGGCCGGGCGCGTCCGCCCCGTCCGGTGCCGGGTAGCTCTCCAGCTCGGCGAGCAGCTCCGCGAGACCGGCGTCGGCCGTCCGCTCCAGCTGACGCCGGACCCGGCGCAGGACGTGCCCGCGCCACTGCGCCGGATTGAGGACGCGGCCCGCCATGCCGTCGGGGCCCAGGGTCGCCTTCAGCACGTTGAACGGCGGGTCCGACGGCCCCCGCCGCACGTCCCCGAGGAACAGGCCCATGGCACGGTTCGCGGCCAGCAGCTCCCAGCGCACATTCACCGCGAGGGCCGGGTTCGGCTCGTGCCCGGTCAGCACCGCCTCCACAGCCGCCCGCGCCGCCCCCAGGTCGTCGAAGGGGCGCTCCCGGTGCACGGGCGCGAAGCCCGCGGCCAGATAGATCGGGTTGCGCTCCCGCAGCGGCACGTCCAGCTCGTCGCACAGCCGCCGGATCATGTCCCGGCTCGGATGCGCGCGTCCGGTCTCGACGCAGCTCAGATGGCGGGTGGACAGTTCGGCCGCGAGCGCCACGTCGAGCTGGGAGCGGCGGCGGCGCTCACGCCAGCGCCGTAGCAGCGCCCCGACCGGTGCGGTGGTCGTCGTCATGAGGCCCAGGCTGCCGGGCCGGGCGCACGACGGCAATGACCTCGCAGGTCATCGACTCCGCGCCCCTCGCCCCCGCACAGTCGGAAGACAGGAGCGCGGTCCGCCGCACGGCGCCGCGCCGGACGAAGGGAACTGTCATGACCGACGCCACGACCGCGGCCGAGTTCGCCCAGCTGGAGCGCTACACGCGCTTCTGGAACACCGGCCCCGGGGAAGAGCGGGACCGCCTGGCCTCGGCGGTCTTCACCGGCGAGGTCGAGTACCGCGCCCTCGTCGGGTTCCTCCGCGGCGCGGCGGCCCTCGCGGACTTCCGGGACCAGTTCGTGTCCCACGTGGGCCCCGCGAGGGTCCGCCGCCGGGAGGAGCCCGAGGTGCACCACGGGCGGGCCCGGCTCCGGTGGGAGATCCTCACCGGAGCCGGCATGTCCTTCGCCACCGGCACCGATGTGATCGAGTTCGACGAGGGCGGCCGGATCCGCGCGGTCTCCGCCTTCCTCGACCGGGCGCCGGAGGGGTTCGACCCCACGGCGCACGACTGACGCGGTCCGCCCGGGAGGCGCCCGCTCTACTCCTGCCCGCCCCCGGGCGCCGACGGCACCGGCACGTCCACCTGCCGTAGCTCCGCGAGGAGTTCGCTCTGCCCGGCCAGCAGCTCCGTGAGGATCCGCCGGGCCGCGCGGAGCAGCTCGGCGACGTCGCCGCCGGCGAGGGCGTACGTCACGGTGGATCCCTCCCGTATGGAGACGACGATGCCGGACCGGCGCAGTACCGCCAACTGCTGGGAGAGGCTGGACGGTTCGATGTCGATGTCGGCGAGCAGGTCCCGCACCGGCACCGGCCCGTGCTGCAACAGCTCCAGCACCCGGATGCGCACCGGGTGCCCCAGCATCCGGAAGAACTCTGCCTTGGCCTGGTAGAGGGGGACTTGCATGGGTGCGCGCTCCCTGCCGCGTCGGGGATGTTCTCCGGAACGCGGCGGCGCCCTGGGCGGGCGCCGCCGCACGATGTGCCGTCCTTCGCCGCCGATCCTTGTGGCCCGGCGTGACGCGCGCCCACGGCTTGGGACCATGTTCATGTCGCGACTTGAAGAAGTCTTCACATCATGGGCGCGCGTCGGCCGGGGTCCGGGGCGGTTCACACTTCCAGCTGTTCCTCGACCCGCTTGAGCTGGTGGCGGGCCATCGCCAGGTTCGAACGGGACTTGTCCAGCACGAGGTACAGGAACAGGCCGTTGCCGCTGCGGCCGGTGACCAGCCGGATCAGGTGGTACTGGGACTCCAGGGTGATGAGGATGTCCTCGATCTGCCCGGTGAGGCCCAGCAGTTCCATCGTGCGCACCTTGGCGCGGATCACATCGGTGTTGCCGGCCGCCGCGACGGTCAGGTCCAGGTCCTTCCCCCCTCCCAGCGTCCCCAGCGCCATGCCGCTCGAGTAGTCGACGACGGCCGCACCCAGGGCCCCCTCGACGCTGGTCATCATGTCCTTCATCGACACTTCCACAGTTGCCACGGGCGTCTCCCTCTCCAGTCGTTACGTGGTCGCGGCGGCCTCAAGGGGCAGCCCTTCCATCCCTGGCCGCGCTCGAACGGTAGGCGGACGGAACGTGTCGGAGTGCGGGGGTTTTCATGGATGATCTGTGATGATCGAATGCTTGCGTGAGGAACGACTGTTTGGTCGCGGCCAGTTCGAAAAAGTGCCGAACGAACGGACAGCGACAGACACGATCAGGTGACTCGCCCCGTCGCAAGCTCAGCGGGTGTCCATCGGCTCCGCCGTCACGACGAGGTTGGCGGTGTAGCCGCCGCGCTCCGGCTCGAACGGCGGCGCGCAGGTGATCAGCGTGAGCACCGGGGGCCCGGTGCGGCGGAAGGCGGACGGCGGCAGCTCGTCCTTCGGGACGGTGGCGCGTGCGGTGACCCGGTAGGCGACGGGCTCGGCCCCCGCTCGCCGCACCTCCACGGTGTCCCCGGCCCCTACGTCCCTGAGCGCGGCGAACTCGCCCAGGTCACCCGTCTCGCTGTCGAGGTGTCCCACCAGCACGGCCGAACCCTCGGCGCTGCCGGGAGCGGCACCGTACCGGTACCAGCCGGCCACGGCCGGGTCGTCCGGCACGGTCATGTCCCCGCGCTCGGTCACGCCGACACCTTCGACCCGGGCGTCGAGCCCGACACCGGGCACGACGACGCGCTCGGGCGCGGCGTCCGTCCTGGCCGCCTGCTCGGTCGCAGGGAGCGGCGGCGCGGTGCCGGAGGGCCCGCCGGCAGCGCCGGCGGCCGTCGAGGGCACGGCGCCGAAGTCGGCGGGCGGGGCGGCCTGGTGCCGCCCCTGCGCCAGCCACAGCACACCGAGGACGACCGCCGTGACGGCCGCAAGAACGGCGACCGCCACGACCCGTCCCCCGCGCCGCCGCGAGATGTCAGCCACGCCTGCCCGCGAAGCGGCGGGCGGCCAGCACACCGGCCACGGCGGCCGCACCGCCGAGGGCGATCCAACCCGCGCCCCACTCGGTGGAGTTGGCAGAGACGGCGGTGCCGTCGCCGCCCGCGTGCACGGCCTTCGGCATGGAGTCCATGCCGCTGAACTTCTGCGTGGCCAGGGCGAGGTTGTCGTCCTCGGCGCTGCCCCAGGCGTAGACGACGGTGCTGGCGCCCTCCGCCACGTTCAGCTCGGCCGGGCCGAGGGCCACGGTGTCGGTGCCGGCGAGGACCACGTCGGCTTCGACGGTGCCCGCGTCGACCACGGCGCTGTCCTCGTTCGGGTTCGTCAGACCGGTGAAGACGGGTTCACCGCCGGCCCGTACGTCCACCGCCGGCGCGGCCGCGATGTGGCGGACGGTCAGCCGGCCCTTGCCCGCGTCGACCTTGGAGACGTCGTCGGCGAACGCGGTCAGCTGGGGCTTGCCGTCGGCGCTGAGATGGGCGGCGACCGTGGCGGTGTCGCCCTCGCCGACCTCGACCTTCTTCTCCAGGGCCGGGGTGCCGTCGGGACCCTGGCCCGCCTCGAAGATCTGGATGTCGTAGGTGCCGGCCTTGAGGGACTGCGGGTCGGTCACGGTGCCGGGCTCGAAGTCGGAGAGCAGTTCGTCGCCGTTGGCGTACACGTCGACCGTCATGTCGGGGATGCCGTGGACGACGGAGACCGTCGCCATGTCCTGATCGGCGGTGGGGGCCGCCACGGCGGGTGCGGCGACGCCGAGCGCGAGCGCGCAGGCGCCGGTGGAGGCGACGACGGCGACGGGGAAACGGGTGCGCATGGGGACCATCCCTTTCGAAGGAGTACCGCTCACTGCGGAACTGGCCCCAGTGTTGATGCGGCAAATCGACGCAGACAACATGCGTCGTTTGTGCGTCGTAAGGCGTACGGTGGAGACATGAGCGAGAGCACGGAACCGGCCGGACCCGGCGGCGGGCTGACCACCGGCGAGGTGGCGCGCCGCCTGGGCGTCGCCCCGACCACGGTCCGCACATGGGACCACCGCTACGGCCTCGGCCCCGACCGGCACACCGGCGGCCGGCACCGGCGCTGGACCCCGGCGGACGTGGCGCGCCTGGAGCGGATGTGCGCGCTGACGGCGACCGGGATCCCCCCTGCGGAGGCGGCACGCCTGGCCCGCGACGAGACGCGGGCCGCCGAGCCCCCGGCCGGCCCGGCGACGCCGGACACCCCCGCCCGTCCCTCCCGCGCGGGAAGCGGCCTCCGCCTGGGTGACGCACGCCAGGAGTGCAAGGGCATCGCCCGCGCCGCCCTCCGCCTCGACGCGGCCGCACTCGACCGGCTGCTGATCGACGCGATCCGGGAACACGGCCTGGTCGCCGCCTGGACGGAGGTGTTCGTGCCGACGCTGCAGGCCGTGGGACGCAAGTGGGAGTCGTCGGGGGAGCGGTACGTCGAGGTGGAGCACTTCCTCTCCTGGCATGTCTCCGGCGCCCTCCGCCGCGCCGCACCGGACACGGTCCCCGACCGCCCCGGCGCGACCGTGGTGCTGGCGTGCGTACCGGGGGACCACCACACGCTCGCCCTGGAGGTGCTGTCCGCCGCACTGACCGAACGAGGGATTCCGGTCAGGATGTTCGGCGGCGCGCTCCCGGTGGAGTCACTGCTCGCGGCGGTCCGCAGGACCGGCCCGGCGGCGGTGGCCCTGTGGGCCCAGTCCCGCACGACGGCGAGCCGCCCCCTGGCCCAGCACGTGGCCTCCATGGAATGGGGCGTACGAGGCGCCCGCCGCAGCCCCCTGGTCCTCACCCTCGGCCCCGGCTGGTCGGGCCGCCCCGTCCCCGGCACGGCACGCCCCCACGGCCTGGCCGACACGGTGCACGCGCTGGAGGGCCTGGCGACCCGCTGAGAACCGCGCGGGTCAGCTGCGCCGCCCACGGCCTCCCCGCCACCGCTTGCGCGGAGGCTGTAGGTGTGTGACCGGGCATCTCGAAGCGGGGAGCGCATCCCGCCGCCGGGAGCCTCCGGGGGCGGCGGGTGAGCTTCGCGCCGGGTGAGCGGCTTCTGCTCCACACCGACGGCGTCACGGAAGCCCGCGACTGCGGCTGAGCCCCGTCAAGGGCTCCCGTCACCGGGCCGCGTGGACCAGGCGACCGGCCGAGCCCGTCTCACCGGCCGGGGCCATCGGGGTGAGACGCGTGCGTGCGGGGGCGCTGCCGGCGACGGTGGGCCGCCGTGCTCGCCACCGCGCTCAGGCCCGCGCAGAAGATGAGCGCGAGGGCCAGGCCGGAGCAGAAAATCGCCAGCGTGTTCATGGTCGCGATGTCCTGGCCGAGTACGGACACGGTGTACTCGGGGCCACCGGGGAGATTGTCGGCGATCACCAGGCCGGTGAAGGCTCCTGCGGCTGCGAGGAGGAGCAGTCCGAGTATGAGCATCCGGATCATCCCTTCGAACGGAGCGCGTTCACTGGTACTGGGATGTGGTGCTCCTCGGGTACCCATGGTGCCGCGCGGGACACGCGCAGGCGCGCCTGCGCGTGTCCCGCCGATGGTTCACCGCCCCCCGACGACGGCCGAGGCCGAGCGGTGTCGACGGAGCGCTCGGCGGTTTGCGGCGTCCGGCGCGGTGTTACCCCTACGTGGACGGCATGGGCCGTCGCTGGACACCGCTGGAGGCTTCCGTCGTGGCCACTGCTGTCAAGGCTCGCTCGATACCTGTTCCGCCGATCCGGGCGACGCGTGTGACGCCCTGACCGGTTCCCCGGACCGACACACCACCCCTCACTCCCGGTCGCGGCCGCCCCGATCGCCCGCGGGCCGGCTCGTGAGCGGCCGGATGGCCCTGGAAGGAATGCCCGGTGCACCCCACACCCCAGGGGTACGCGGCGCGCGAGTCATGCCACAAGGAGGCATCACATGGCCATGAGTGAGAGGACGTCAGCCGAAGCGGCGCGCGGCAACCTGATCCTGCCGGGGCGGCCCGGCCGTTCGGTCGCCGCCCGGCCGGGTGAGGGCGTGTGAGCGGGACGACAGCGGCGCTGTCACTGCTCGGCATCGCCCTGATCGCCGTCGTCGGTGTGTACGGGGCGGCGTGGGCGGCGCGGATCGGTTCCGGGGCGGCGGACGCGGCGCCGTTCGGGTCGGGGCTGGAGCCCACGGAACACGCGGTGAGCCGGTTTCATGTGCGCTGGTACACGGTGACGATGCTGTTTCTCGCCTTCGACATGGAGATGGTCTTCATGTACCCGTGGACGCGCGTGATCTCCGCCATGGGGCCGAGCGCGGTGATCGAGATGTTCGTCTTCCTCGCCGTCCTCGTCAGCGGGGTCGTCTACGCGTGGCGGGAGGGCGCGCTGCGATGGACCTGACCGGCCTGACCCTGCGTGTCGCCGCGGCGCGACCGCACGTGCTGCTGGCGGCCGTGCCGGGCGGAACAGCGGTCCGGCTGGCCGCCGAGCGACTGCTGAGAGCGCGCGACTGGCCGCAGGCGTCCACTCCGGCGCAGGCCGATCTCCTCCTCGTGGCCGGTCCCGACCTCCCCGAGCTGCGGACGCCACTGGAGCGGCTGTGGCGGGACATGCCCGCACCGCGCGCCCGGGTGCACGCCCGCACGGCTGACGAGGTGGAGGACGCGCTGAACGCCGGCCGTGCCCTCCTCGGTCCACCGGCCGTCCGGCACGCGTCGGCCGCGCCCCCGGCCGACGCGGGCGGACACCGGGAGGGAGATCACGGCGCACGGGAGCGGCACGATGACCAGACTCCCGGCCACGACGGTCACGACGGTCACGACGGTCACGGCGACCACGGAGGACACGGCGGTCACAGCGGCGGACAGACGGAAATGCCGGGCGGGTTGCCGATGGCCGGGCAAGGGGCGGACCGTGACGGCCTGACGCTGGACCAACTGCATCTGCCGCTGGGGCCGTTCCTGGCCGACTGGCCCGCGGGCCTGACGGTCCGCCTGGTGCTGCAGGGCGACGTGGTCCAGCGGGTCGACGTCGACGAACCGGCAAGGCCCTCTGACGACGCGGCGGCCGAAGCCTTCTGGGTGCAGCCGTGGCTCCGGGCGGCCTCGGGTGAGCCGGTGCCCGTGGGGGAGGCGGTGCGCCGGCGCGCGGCAGCGCATCTCGACAGCCTGGGGCGGCTGTTGGCGGTGGCGGGCTGGCCCGCCGAGGCGGTCCGGGCGCGGCGGCTGCGGGACGACCTGCTGTCCGGCGCGCCTCGTGCCGCGGTCGCCCCTCGGCTGGAGCGCTTCACCCGCAGGGTCGGCAGGTCCCGCACCCTGGCGTGGCTGACCCGCGGCATCGGCGTCGTCACGGCGCAGAAGGCGCGGGAGGCCGGGGTGGGGGGTCCGGCGGCGCGGGCCGGCGGGGATGTGACCTCCCGCTACCGGCAGTGGCTCGCCGACATCCGGCACGACCTGCCGCGGCTGGAGGACCCCGCGCCTCTGGATGTGGCGGTGGAGGACAGCCCGCGCGGTCCCTGGAGTGCCGAACATCCGCCGTCGGCCGCTCTGATCGCGCTGCTGCCCCGGTTGCTGGAGGGGGCCGAGCTGGCTGCCGCCCGCCTCGTCGTGGCCAGTCTCGACCCCGACCCGGACGAGTTGGTCTCCCGCGGCGTGGTGGAGGTGGCGCGTGGTTGAGGCGGGGGCGTGGTGGACGCTGCTGGCCGCTCCGGGACTGCTGGTCGTCCTGGCGGCGCTGGCGGTGGCCGGGAACGCGGTGCTGGACGCGAGGGACGCGGGCCGGCCCGTCGGCGTCGCCGGCGCGGTCCGACCGTTCCTGGGTGTGCCACGGGCGCTGGTGACACAGCCGCGGCGGCTGCCCGCCCAGGACCGGCTGCTGTGGCGGACGGGTGTGGTGACCGTGCCGGTGGCGGCGGTGCTGTCGACGCTGGTCGTCCCTTTCGGTGGCCGTGTGGTCGCCGACCCGTCGGTCGGGGTCGTGTGGTTCAACGCCATGGAGGTGCTGACCTGGGCCGGGCTGTGGCTGGCCGGCTGGGGGCCCGACGCCGCGTTCTCCCTGATCGGTGGGTACCGGTTCCTCGCTCAGGGCCTGGCCTACGAGCTGCCGCTGATGTTCGCGCTGATCTCCGCGGCCACCGGTGCCGAGTCGCTGCGGGTGGGTGACATCGCCGCCGCGCAGGACGGGCTGTGGTACGCGGTGTGGATGCCGGTCGCCTTCGCCGCCTATCTGGCCGGTGTGCTGGCGTTCAGCTTCCTGGGCCCGTTCGCCTATCCGGCGGGCCGCGACCTGGCCGGCGGTGTCCTGGGCGAGGTGTCCGGGGCGGACCGGTTGCTGCTCCAGGCCGGCCGGTGGCTGTGGCTGGCGTCCGGCGCGGCCATGGCCGTGCCGCTGTTCCTGGGAGGTGGGGCCGGGCCGGGCTTGCCGTCCTGGGCATGGTCGCTGGTCAAGACGCTGCTGGTACTCGGTCTCCTGGTGTGGGTGGCGCGGCGGCTGCCGGTGGTCCGCGCGGATCGGTACGTGGAGTTCGCCTGGGTGGTGCTCATCCCGCTGACAATCGCGCAGGCCCTGGTGCCGGCTCTGGTGAATCTCCACCGATAGGACAGAGGGAGGGGCCGCGTCATGGGCACGACCGACACCGTGCTGCTGGTGGCTCTCGGGGTGCTCGCCCCGGTCTTCGGCGTGCTGGTGTTCACGCTGAACTCGATGGCCCGGGTCACCTTCTCGCTGCTGGCGTCCCTGGTCTGCGTCGGCGGCGTCACGGCCGTACTCGGCCTGCCCTACCTGGGCGTGGTCATCGTGCTGATGATGGTCATGGAGATGGTGATCATGGCCGTGTTCATGATCGCCTACATGATGAACCCGGCCGGTCTGATGCCGATGTCGATGCTGCACAACAAGCGCGGCGCGCTCGCCGTCAGCGGCGCCGTCTTCGCGGCGCTGGTCGCCGGGATCTTCCTCGTGCCCTGGCCGGACCGCACCGCGTCCCGGCCCCGGGACACGACCTTCCAGGTCGGCAGCGCGCTGATGACCGAACACATGCTGACCATGGTCATCCTGGGGTTCGTGCTGCTGGCCACCATGGTCGGCGCCACCGTCCTCGCCACGCACCGGGGCCGTTACGACCGCTTCGGCGACGACCTCGACCAGCGGCCGGCCGAGGACCCGGCCGGCGGAGGGGTGGGCCGGTGACCTTCGAACTGATCCTGGTGCTGGCCGCGGGCCTGTTCTCCACCGGCCTCTTCGGTGCGCTGTCCCAGCAGTCCATCGTCATGATCATGATGGGGATCGAGCTGATGATCGGCGGCGTCATCGTCGCGGCCGCCGACTTCTGGCACTTCCTCGCTCCCGGGGCGCCGAGCGGCCAGGTGGTGATCGTGGCGGCCGTGGTCGCGATGGCGGTGGAGATGGCCATGGGCTTCGCCGTGACCACCGCGATCTACCGCGCCCGTCAGGTCGACGTGACCGACATGGCCGACGAGCTGAAGGGATGAGCGCGGTGATCTGGCTGCTGATCTCCCTCCCCCTCGGCGCCGGAGCGGTCCTGGGCGTGACGGGAGTTCGCTACGACCGGCACGTTCCCGCTCTCGGTGTGGCGGTGGCCGTGGCGACGCTCGGTGTGGCGGTCGCCGTCTCGGTGGCCCGGCCTCGCTCGAGCGCGCCGCTGTTCGCCGGGCTGCGGGCGGGTCTGGCGGTGGACGGGCTGTCGGCGTTCATGGTGGTCACGGTGGCGGCGGTCACCACCGCCGTCCTGCTTTTCGCCGCAGGCGAGTTCGGACCGGACGAGAACCGGGGACGGCTCTTCGGCCTGATGCTGGTCTTCTCCGGGTCCATGCTGGCCACGGTCACGGCGACCACGCTGCCGCTGCTGCTGATGGCCTGGGAGGTGATGGGCGCCACCAGCTGGGCGCTGATCGGCTACTGGTGGCGCCGGCCGGAGCGGGTACGGGCAGCGGACACCGCGTTCCTCACCACCCGTGCCGCCGACCTCGGCCTGTACCTGGCCGCCGGCGCGGCGATCGCCGGCGGTGTCGGCTCGCTGGACCTTCGGGCCCTCCCGGACGCGACCTCGCCATGGCTGCACGTGATCACCGGAGGAGTGGTCGTGGCCGCGCTGGGCAAGTCGGCGCAACTGCCGTTCTCGTTCTGGCTGTCGCGGGCCATGCAGGGCCCGAGTCCGGTGTCGGCGCTGCTGCACTCGGCGACCATGGTCGCCGCCGGCGCCTACCTGCTGCTGCGCCTGCATCCACTGCTGGCCGCCACCGGCTGGGCCGGCCCGCTGGTGGCCTGGACCGGCGCCGTCACCGCGCTCCTCCTCGGCGTGGTCGCCGTAGCGCAACGGGACCTGAAGCAACTGCTCGCGGCGTCCACCTCCTCCCAGCTCGGGTTCATGGTGCTGGCGGCGGGCAGCGGCGGCATCGCCGCCGGCACCACCCAGCTCGTCGCGCACGCCGCCACGAAGTCGGGGCTGTTCCTCGCCGCCGGCGCCTGGCTGACCGCGCTCGGCACCAAGCACCTGCCGGCCCTGCGCGGCGCCGCCCGCACCCACCGCCTGGTCGGCACCGCCTTCGCCGTCGGCGCGCTGACACTCGCCGGACTGCCGCCGCTGTCGCTGTGGGCGGCCAAGGACGAGGTGCTCGCCTCCGCGTACGCCGAGAGCACCGGCCTGTACGCCGTGGGGCTGGCGGCGGCCGCCGTCGCCGCCGTGTACAGCATCAAGGCTCTGTGGTACGTCACCCGGCCGCTGCCCGACGACCCGGAGGCCGGCTACGACACCGAGCGGGACGGCACCCGGCGTACCGCCCGCACCACCCCTGCCCCGCTGCTCGCTCTCACCTTCGCCGCCGCCGTGCTGGGGGTGCTGGCCCTGCCCGGACCGGCGTCCTGGCTGAAACGGCTGGTCGGGGCGCCGGACGAGCCCTCGCCGAAGCCGTGGGAGGTGGGCCTGAGCGCCGGAGTCGCGTTCGCCGCCGCGGGCTTGGCCTGGTGGTGGGCCTCCCGTCCGGCGCCCGTGCCGCGTCCGGTGGTGCGATGGGCGCGGGGATGGCTGCACCTGGAGCGGGCCGCGCACGCGGTGGTGGTACGGCCCGTCCTGGGGCTGGCGCGGGCACTGGCCGTCTTCGACGACCGCGTCGTCGACGGCGCGGTGCGCCAGATCGGGCGCGGCGGGCTCGCCACGGCCAGGATCGCCGGCCGGGTGGACGACGACGGCATCGACGCCGCGGTACGGCACACCGTCCGCGGCGGGCTCGCCGGCGCCCGGCTCGCCCGGCGGGTGGACGACGGCGGCATCGACGCCGCCGTGGACGCGGTCGCCGCCGGCGCCCGCGGTCTGGGCCGGGCGGCACGCCGGCCGCAGACCGGGCTGCTGCACCAGTACTACGCCCAGGCCGCCGTGGGCTTCGCCGTACTCGTCCTGATCGTGCTGTTGGTGAGGTAGCCCTGTGCTGAGTGTCGTCACGTTCCTGCCCCTGCTGGTCTGCGTGCTCCTGCTGCTCCTGCCGCGGGCGCTCTCGGACCAGGCGTACATCCGGGTGTGGATCGCCACGGCCGCCGTCGACCTCGCCCTGGTCGTCGCCGTATGGAGCGGTTTCGACCCGGGGGAGGGGATGCAGTACCGGCAGCGGGTGCCGTGGATCCCCGGCGCCGGGGTCGGCTACCACGTCGGTGTCGACGGCCTGTCCCTGCCCCTGGTCGCGCTGACCTGCCTGCTGTTCCTCGCCGTCGCCGTGTACTCCCTCAAGGAGCGGCAGCGGGTGCGCAGTTACGTGTGTCTGTTCCTGTTCCTGCAGACCGTCAGCCTGGGCCTGTTCGTCGCGCAGGACCTGATCCTGTTCTTCGTCTTCTTCGACCTGTCCATCGTCGGCATGTTCTTCGTGATCGCCGGATGGGGCCACGGTGAGCGGGGCAGGGCGGCGGCGCTGAAGTTCTTCCTCTACACCTTCATCGGCTCGCTCGCGCTGCTGCTCGGCTTCATCGGCCTGTACCTCGCCGCCGAACCCCACACCTTCGACCTCGTCGACCTCACCCGCGCCAACCCGCTCGCCGGCCGCGGCCCGTACGCCGGTCTCGTGCTGCTGGCCATCGGCGTCGGGCTGGCGGTCAAGACCCCGACCGTGCCGTTCCACACCTGGCTGCCGCCCGCCCACACCGACGCCCCCGCCGCCGGCTCGGCGATCCTCGCCGGGATCCTGCTGAAGATGGGCACCTACGGATTCGTCCGCATCGCCATGCCCCTGCTGCCGGGCAGCTGGCGCCGGTACGCCCTGGTCTTCGTCGTCGTCGGCGCCGTCTCCGTGGTCTACGGGGCGCTGGTCGCCCTGGCGCAGACCGACTTCAAACGGATGATCGCCTACACCTCGGTCAACCACATGGGGTACGTCGTCCTCGCCGTCGGCGCCGCCGGGACGCTGGCCGGCACCGACGCCCAGGCCCGCTCCCTCGCGGTCACCGGGGCGGTCACCCAGATGGTCAGCCACGGGCTGATCACCGGCGCGCTGTTCCTGCTGTCCGGCGTGCTCCACGACCGGGGGCGGACCTACGCGATCGACGCCTACTCCGGTCTGGCCGCGCACGCCCCGCGGTTCGCCGGCGTCACGGCCGTCGCGGCGTTCGCCAGTATCGGCATTCCCGGCTTCTCCGGGTTCATCGCCGAGTTCCAGATCTTCACCGGCTCCCTGGCCTCCCGGACGGTCGCCACCGCCGTCGCCCTGACCGGCATCCTGATCACCGCCGCCCTGTTCCTGCGCGCCCTGCGCGCGATGTTCCTCGGCGTCCCGCGACTGCCGAGCACCATCCCCACCGCCGGTATCAGCGACCTCGAACGCACCGAGACCCTCCCGACGGTGACGCTGCTGGCGGTGGCCCTGGTGATCGGCGTCATGCCGCGCTGGCTCCTGGATGTCATCGAGCCCGCCAGCCGCACGGTGATCGAACTGGTGGCCCGGTGAACGAGAACCTCGCCGCCCTCGTCCCCGAACTCGCCCTGCTCGGCACCGCCGTCATCGGCCTGCTCGCCGGTTCCTGGCTGCCCCGCCGACGGCAGTGGATCATCGCCGTCCTGGCGGCAGCCGCCTGCGCGGCCGGTCTGGTCGCCACCGGCGTCACCATGGCCACCGACCGTGAACAGACCGTCTTCGCCGACGTGTTCGCCGTCGACACCGCCACCGGCTTCGGCCGCCTGACCGTCCTCGGCGCCCTGCTCCTGATCGTCGGCATGTCCGTGGAAACCGTCCACGGCCACAAGCGCGAAACCGAATACTGGGTGCTGCTCCTGCTCACCGGGGCCGGCACCCTGGCCCTGATCGGCGCGAACGACCTGCTGACGCTGTTCGCCGCCTACCTGCTCGCCAGCATTCCCGCCTACGCCCTCGCCGCCTACGCCAAGGACGCACGCGGCACCGAAGCCGCCCTGAAGTACTACCTGATGGGCGCCCTGCTCGGCACCGCCATGCTCGCCGGCACCGCTCTCCTGTACGCGGCCGGCCACGCCACCCTCTACCGCGAACTGAACAGCGCGCTGCCCGCCACCGCCTACGGGCTGGTCGCCGTCGGGCTCGTCGGCGTCCTGGCCGGCCTCCTGTTCAAGGCGGGGGCGGCACCCGCGCACTTCTGGGTCCCCGACGTCACCGAGGGCGCCCCCACCCCCGTCGCCGCCTACGTCACCACCCTGCCCAAGATCGGCGGCCTGATCGCCGGCTTCCGCCTGCTCCACCAGGCCCTGCCCGGCACCGACGTCAACTGGCCCCTGCTCCTGGCCGTCATCGCCGCCGTCACCATGACACTGGGCAATCTGGCCGCGTTCTTCCAGAGCTCCGTCACGCGCCTGCTTGCGTACTCCACCATCAGCCAGGTCGGCTACCTCCTGATGGCCCTGGCCGTCGCCACCCGGACCGACCTCGCCCAGAAGAGCCTGCTGTTCTATCTCGCCGCCTACGCCGCCACCAACCTCGCCGCCTTCGCCGTCGTCACCGAACTCCCGTACGCCCGCACCCTCGACGACTACCGCGGCCTCGCCCGCCGCCACCCCGGTCTCGCCGCCGTCCTCGTCGTCTGTCTCCTCGGCCTGGTCGGCACCCCGCCCACCGGCGTCTTCCTGGGGAAACTGGTGATCTTCAGCGCAGCCGTCGACGGCGGCCTCACCTGGCTCGCCGCGCTCGCCGTCGCCAACACCGTCGCTTCCCTCTTCTACTACCTGCGCTGGCTCGCTCCCTTGTTCCGGCTCACCCCCGCCGAGCCGTCGGCCAGGGCCTTCGCCGTCTCCGGCCGCTGGTCCGCGGCCACCGCCTACACCGCGGGCGCCGCCTCCCTCCTCCTCGGCATCGCGGGCGGGGCCGTCCTCCCCCTCACCACGGGACCACTCCTGCCCTGACGCGGGCTGCGCCGACGCGCGCCGGGGCCTTGACGTCAGCTCGCGCGCCACGGGTCGTGCGGCTCGAGTCAGCGGGTGGTCCGGCCCGGTCGGACCTCTCAACGGTTCCCCAGCTCCCACAGCCCGGCGCCCGGCCCGCCCCGGCACTGGGCGAGCACGCCGCGGCGGGCAGCAGGTGGGCCCCGAGCCCGGCCCGCAGTCCCACGTCGTGCGGGACGAGGACGGACGGGGCCCGGGACAGGGACGGCGTCAGCCGGTGGACAGCGCCTGCAGCAGATCACCGACCTGGGGGTCGGGCAGGGAGCGGGCGACATCGGCCTGAGCGACCATGCCGACCAGGTCGTGCCCGTCGATCACCGGCAGGCGGCGCACCTTGTGCGCGGACATCGTGCGCAGGATCTCCCGCACGTCGTCGTCGGCACCGATGGTGACGGCCTTGCCCTGGGCCAGTTCGCCGGCCGGGCAGGTGGCCGGGTCCTTGCCGGCGCCCAGGACCTTCACCACGATGTCCCGGTCGGTCAGGACACCCTTCAGCCTGTTGTCGGTGCCGCAGATCGGCAGGGCGCCGACCCCGAGGTCCTTCATCTTGCGTGCCGCGTCCAGCACCGTCTCCTCGGCGCCGACGCATTCGGCTCCGCCGGTCATGATGTCTCGCGCCTTGGTCATGGACTTCCCTTCTTGGGTGTGCCGCCTCCCGCACGCGGGCCGGGGGCGGCGATTGAGCGGATGCGACGTGGGTTCCCAAGCGCTACGGCTGGTAACGGCTCCCTCCCCGCTTTCTCGTCACCGGGTTCCCGTGTGTCTCCCGCTCCGCTTCGGGCACCCGGCCGGCAACGGACCGAAGGAGGAAAAGTGCAGCTGTCTTTCCTGCAACCGCTCTTCGACCGCCCGGGCCCGTGGGCCACCGTGTACTTCGACCCCCTGCAGAACGACGAGTCGGGTGCCAAGCGGCGTGAGCTGTCCGTGCGCGAAGCGTGCCGGACGCTCGAGGAGGAGGGTGCCGACGCCGCCACCACGGAAGCGGTGCGTGACGCTCTGCTGCGGATCGGGCCCGCGGAGGACCCGGCGGGCCGTGTGGTCTTCGCGGCCGGGGGCGAGGTGGTGCTCAGCCACCGGCTCTCCCGCCCCCCGCGGCGGCAGATCAGCTGCTGGGCTCCGCTGCCCCGGCTGACGCCGCTGCTGGAACTGGCGGGTCAGGACCCCGTTTGCCTCGTGGCGTACATCGACCGGACGGGCGCCGACCTCGAACTGCGCGGGGCGGCCGGTCCGCGGCCCGCGGGACAGGTCGAGGGGGAGCAACACCCCGTGCACCGCACGGCTTCGTCCGACTGGTCCGAGCGGCACTTCCAGCTCAAGGTCGAGAACACCTGGGAGCACAACGCCGGTGAGATCGCCGAAGCGCTGAACGCGGCCTACGAGGAGTCCGGTGCCGACCTGGTCGTCCTGGTCGGTGACCCCCGCGAGCGGCCGGCCGTGCACGAGAAGCTCTCCGAAGCGGTCCGCCGGGTCACGACGGAGACCGAACACGGCGGTCGCGCCGCCGGGTCCGCCTCCCCCGCGCTGGAGGAGGCCATCGAGCAGGCCCGGCGGCGGCACACGCGTCACCGTGTCGAGGAGGCGCTCGACCGCTTCCGCGCCGGCCGCGTGGGCGCCGACCGGCCCACGGAAGCGGTGGAAGGCATCCCGGCGCTGGTGGAAGCGGCCCGGGAACACCGCATCGACACGCTGCTCGTCCGGCCCGACGGCCCGGAACTGGACCGTGAGACCTGGGTGGGCGCCCGGCCCGACCAGGTAGCGGCACGCCGGAGCGACGCCCGGACCCTGGGGGAGAGCGATCCTACGCCGGTGCGCGCGGACGACGCACTGCTGCGCGCAGCCGCCGTCACCGCCGCCGACGTCCTGGTCGTCCCCCCGGCGGACGAGGACGGTGCGGACGCCACGGACATCCCGACAGGCGGCCTGGGCGCCCTCCTGCGCTGGACCTACGACACGGCTCCGGCCTGAGGAGTGCCCGCCGCCCCGGCGGGCTGTCGGTCGCCTGTGCGGGCGGCGGGAGTCCTGGATCAGTAGCCGTAGATCATCTTGTAGGCGACCTCGGGGAGGAACTGGCCGGCCGTCGAGCCGGTTCCGACACCGCAGTTGCCGTCGGACTCGCCCGGCGTCTTGATCCACAGGAGCATCTCGGCGCCTCCGCCCTTCTGGGTGGGCGTACCGATGCGGCGGCCGGAGGGGTTGCACCACTGGCCGTTGGTGCCGTTGCCGTTGCGGCTGGTGTCCACGACGAACGGCTTGGTGTAGCCGTAGCGGGCGGCCAGTTCGTTGTTGACGGCGTTGCCGTAGGCGGTGTTCTCGGCGGTGGTGATGTAGTTGGAGACGTTGAGCGAGAAGCCGTGGGCCTGTCGGAGACCGGCTTCGTGGAGACGCCGGGCCATGGTCGCCGCGTCGGCCCAGCGCGGGTTCCCGGCGTCCATGTAGACCCAGGTGTTGGGGGCCTGGCGGTTGAACTCGGCGAGGGCGCCGGTGAGCATGGCCTCGCGTTCGTCGATCTGGGCCTGGGTCATGCAGCCGTAGTCCCCGAGGGAGTCCGGTTCGAGGATGACGACGGCCGGGCGGCCCGCGATCCCGCCGGCGAACTGGGCGATCCAGTTGGCGTAGGCGGACGGCGAGGCGGCTCCGCCCGCGGAGTGGCCGCCGCAGTAGTCGCGGTTGTAGATGTTGTAGGCGACGAGGATCGGCAGCTTGTCCCGCTGGTCCGCCGCCCCGACGTAGGCGCCTGTGGCGGTGCCGATGGTTCCGCTCCAGGAGCCGAACCAGCGGGCCATCGGGGTGTTGGCGATGGAGGCGTTGATCGCGGCGGCCCGGCCGTCGCCGGGGTTGGCGGCCACCCACCTCTTCGCGCTGGAGTCGGGGTCCACGTAGAACCCGCTGGTCATGGTGGTGGGGTCGGCCGCGTGGGCGGAGGGTGCGGCGGCGAACGCCAGCGGCAGGGCACAGAGTGCTGCCATCAGGGTGCGGAGTCTGCGGCTCAAGACAGTACCTCGATTCGGAGGAGGCGTGCTTGGGAGCGCTCCCACTGGAAGCGGTCCCAATCGTGTGGGCGGGCTGATGAACTGTCAATAGTCGGCGCACTGTGAGCACTTGTTTGGAAGCGGTCCCATCTCGTGCGTCCGTGAGCGCCCCTCCCGCGTGTGAAAGACTCACGAGCCATGGCAGAAGCAGCGCCGCGTCGGCATCCGACGCTCGACGAGGTGGCCGAACGCGCCGGCGTGTCCCGCTCCGTGGCCTCCCGCGCCCTCAACAACGCCCCGCACGTCAGCCGCGCCAAGCGCGAGGCCGTCGAACGGGCCGTGCGGCAACTCGGATACGTGCCCAATCCGACCGCCCGCGCGCTGGCCACCCGCCAGACGGGAGCGGCCGCCCTGGTCGTCTCGGGAGAGGATCCGTCGATCTTCGCCGATCCGTTCTTCGCCCGGGTGATCGTGGGGGCGTCGGCCGCCCTGGACGAGGCGGACCTGCATCTGATGCTGTGCCTGGCCGCTTCCGACCGGGGCCGCAAGCGGGTCGAGGAGCTCATGCGGTCCAGGGGTGCTGACGGTGTGATGCTGATGGCGCTGCGCGAGGACGATCCGCTGACCCGCATGGCCGACGAGGCGCAGATGCCCGTCGTGTTCGGCGGGCGCCCGGTGGGTTCGGCTCCCCGGTGGTACGTGGACGTGGACAACGTCGGCGGAGCGCGCGAGGCGACCGAGCATCTGATCTCACTCGGCCGGAGGCGTGTGGCCGTGATCTGCGGGCGTCTGGACACCGAGGTCGGGCGCGCCCGGTACCGCGGCTACCGGGACGCCATGCTGGGCGCCGGTCTCGATCCGTACCCGCCGCTGGAGGGGGACTTCACGGAGCGCAGCGGAGCCGCCGCCATGGCCGCGCTGCTGGCCGGACACCCCGACGTGGACGGAGTGTTCGCCGCCAACGACAACATGGCGGCGGGAGCGCTGCGTACCGTGCGCGAGGCCGGCCGACGGGTCCCCGCCGACGTCGCCGTGGTCGGCTTCGACGACCTGATGGCCGCCCAGATCGCCGATCCGCCGCTCACCACCGTCCATCAGCCTGTGGAGGCCCTCGGGCGGGAGATGGCGCGCATGCTCGTCGCGCTCGTCAACGGGCAGGACCCCACCCCGCTGGTCCTCCCCACCCGCCTGACGGTCCGGGCCAGCGCCTGACTCCTCACCGTCCGGAGGGGCGGGCCCCGGCCCGAACGAGTCACTTCCGACGCGGCGCCGGGCGCCCGGGGGGAGCCGGTCAGGGGACCGAGCCGTTTCAGGGGGCTCACGGTTCTCCTGGTCGGGGCGAGGGCCGGGCGGTGCGGTCGATGGATCGGTTCAGGGCGTGGACACCTCGAACCGGGTGACACGGACCGCGCCGCCGAGGGCCTGAGTGGCGTGGTTGAAGAGGGCGAAGCGGTAACCCATGAAGAACCGCCAGTCGTTGCCCATGGAGAAGGCGGGTCCGAGACGGGTGAACGTGATGCCGTCGGTGCTGTAGGAGAAGGTCCCGGGGCGCGGTGCGCCGGGGCGGATGTCCGCGTTCGCGCGCAGCCAGATGCGGCCGCCGGAGACGGGCGCGCTCGCGATCTCGGTGCCGGTGCCCGTGGTGTTCCAGTTGCCGTCCATGGTCAGCCCGGTGACCATCACCACCCGCGTCGCACCGCCGTCGCGCTTGAGGCCGATCCAGGCGGAGGAGTCACGCAGCAGCGCGAGCCCGGCGCGGTCGCCGTCCCGCATCGCGGAGTGGTCGAGCTGGACCGTGGCGGTGGAAGTGGGGCCCTGGATGCGGTGCGTGAGGGTGTTGCGGGCCCAGTAGAGGTCGTGGGTGACGGTCGCGGTTCGCAGCGTCAGGCCGTTGCCGACCGACCATTTGGTGTTGTCGGGGTTGTGATTCCACTCCCATCGCGGTTTCAGGCTCGTACCGTCGAAGGTGTCGACGCCGGTCATGGGGGTGACCTGGCGGGGCGGAGTGGGCACGGCCGGACTGGGATATGTGGTGCCCCACGCGCCGTTGACGAGCTGTACGACGGGCCAGCCGTCCGCGGTCCAGGTGACCGGCGCCAGGGCGGGCATGCGGCCGCCGGGGTAGGCGTCGACGAAGGCCATGTAGTACCAGGCGCCGCTCTGCGTCCGCACCAGCCCGCCCTGGTGGGGGACGCCGCCGCCGGGGATCGGTCCGCGCAGGTCGAGGAGGACCTGCCGCATCGTGTACGGGCCGAAGGGGCCGCTCGAGGACTTGAGGATGTACTGACCGTTCGCGGGGCGGGTCAGGAAGATGTAGTACTGCCCGTTGATCTTGTAGAAGCGGGCGCCCTCCAAGGTGCCGACGCTGGACGGTGTCCTGAACACCTCCTGCGTACGGACCTGGTTGCGGCCGTCGGGTGAGAGCTGGGCCACGCTGATGGTGGTGTTGCCGTACGCCACGTAGAGGGTGTCGTCGGTGTCGACGAGCAGGCCGGCGTCGTAGTAGGGGGTGCTGATCGTCGTCAGCCTGCTCCACGGCCCCTCCACCGCGGTGGCGGTGTAGAGGTACGTCCGGGCGAAGTCGATCTGGCCGAGCCAGTAGAAGGTCCTGTTGCTGGGCCGGTAGGCCAGTGACGATGCCCAGATTCCCCTGACATAGCCGCGGGCGCCGTTCAGGTCGTACTTGGCGCCGAAGTCGAGGACGGGTACCGCATGGCCGGCGATCTCCCAGTTCACCAGGTCGTACGACCGCAGAACGGGCGCGCCGGGCGAGTAGTGCATCGTCGATGCCGAGGCGTAGTAGGTGTCGCCGACGCGCATGATGTCGATGTCCGCGAAGTCCTGCCAGATCACCGGGTTCGTGTACTGGGTCGCGGCCGCGAGGGCGGGCCCATGGGGGAGGAGGGCGCCGGCGGCCAGGCCGGTGGCGGCCGCGAGGGTGCGGCGTCGAGTGAGGGGTTGATGTAACCATGACAGATCCATGGAGGTGCTCACCTCGAGTTCGTCGGTCGGAGTGACTCTGTCGCATTCGAGATATCGAACGTGGTGCGAGGTGTCGAGCATTCTGGATGATAGGAGGGTGGCGTACGCCGTCAACCCCTCTCCCGTAAGTCGTGCTGCCCTGTCCTCATGCCGATCACGCGACACATCGCGCTTCTCGGGGAGGTGTTGACATGACCGGCCGCCTCTCTAGTATCCGTGGGGCGTCCGAATTTTCCGAACGGCGATCGAAATTTCGAACCTTTCCCTCCGCCCTTCCCTGCCGAAGGAGTCCCGGTGCCCAGACGATTACGCGGACGACTGTTCCGTCTCCTCACGGCCGCCGCGCTGACGGTGACCGCGTCCGTGACGGCCTCGGCGCAGTCCACCGCCACGGCCGCGCCGGGCAGTCCGGCGCTCACCCCGCCGCTGGGGTGGAACAGCTGGAACAGCTTCGGGTGCGGGATCACCGAGGCCCAGGTCCGCCAGGCCGCTGACGCCATGGTGTCCTCGGGCATGCGGGACGCCGGCTACCGGTACGTGGTGGTCGACGACTGCTGGTTCGACCCGCAGCGCGACGCGCAGGGCAACCTGCGGGCCAACCCGACGAAGTTCCCGAGCGGGATGAAGGCCCTCGGGGACTACATCCACGGCAAGGGCCTGAAGTTCGGCATCTACCAGGTGCCGGGCGAGCGCACCTGCGCGCAGACGGTGGGCACCTACCCCGGCTCCACGGGCAGCAGGGGCCACGAGGTCCAGGACGCCCGCACGTTCGCCTCGTGGGGGGTCGACTACCTCAAGTACGACTGGTGTTCCTCGAGCGGTACGCGGGACGAGCAGGTCGCGCGGTTCACGCTGATGCGTGACGCTCTGCGCGCCACCGGCCGGCCGATCGTCTACAGCATCAACCCCAACAGCTTCCACGCCATCACGGGCTCCACGTACAACTGGGGCGAGGTCGCCGACCTGTGGCGGACGACCGAGGACCTGCTCGACATCTGGCAGAACGGCAACACCAACAGCTACCCGATGGGCGTCGGCAACGTCCTGGACGTCAACGCGCCGCTGGCCGCACAGTCCGGCCCGGGGCACTGGAACGACCCCGACATGCTGGTCGTCGGCCGCCCCGGACTGTCGCTGACCGAGTCCCGCTCCCACTTCGCCCTGTGGGCGCTGATGAGCGCCCCGCTGATGGCCGGCAACGACATCCGCACGATGTCCGCCGACGTCAGCGCGATCCTGCGCAACCCGCGCCTGCTGGCGGTGAACCAGGACCCCCTGGGCGCCGGCGGACGCAGGGTGCGCGACGACGGCGCCATCGAGGTGTTCGCCAAGCCCCTGGCGGACGGTTCGGTCGCGGTGGGGCTGTTCAACCGGGGCGGGAGCGCGGCGACGGTCACCACGACGGCCGCCCAGATCGGCCTGGGCGGAGGGCCGTTCACCCTCACCGACCTGTGGACCGGCGGCACGTCGAGCACGTCCGGGCAGATCTCGGCCAGCGTCCCCGCGCACGGTGTCGCCGCGTACCGGGTGAGCGGCGGCAGCCCGCTGGCCGCCACCACCTCACGCCTGCGGGGCAACGCCTCCGGCCGCTGCGTGGACGTGGACAACGCCTCCACGGCCGCCGGAGCCGCGACTCTGCTGTGGGACTGCCACACGGCCGCCAACCAGCTGTGGACCACATGGGCGGGCGGCGAGATCCGCGTCTACGGCGACAAGTGCCTGGACGCCTACGACCAGGGCACCGCCAACGGCACCCGTGTCATCACCTGGCCCTGCAACGGCCAGAACAACCAGAAGTGGACCGTCGGCTCCGACGGCTCGATCCGCAACGTCCACTCCGGACTGTGCCTCGACGCCAACGGGGCCGGCACCGCCAACGGGACCCCGCTGGTGCTGTGGACCTGCAACGGCCAGGCCAACCAGAAGTGGACCCGCGCGTGAGCGACACGGCACCGGGCCGTGGCCGGAGCGACAGCACTCCGGTCACGGCCTCCCGCCCCACGGCTGCCGCATCCGCCGGCACGGCCGCCCCTGGCTCGCCCGGTTCCCGCTGCGGCGGGACCCCGGGCGTCGGTACATCGGTGTCCAGGCCGGCCTGCGGAGTCAGCCCCGTCGAGTACTCCTCCGGCCGACGGCGCACGCGCCGGCTCAACCACGGCGGCGACCGGCAGGCCAACGCAGCCCTGCACCGCATCGTCTTCACCCGGCTACGCCACGACCCGCGCACCCAGGCGTACTAGGAACGCCGCACCCAGGAGGGCAAGACCCGACGCGTAATCATCCGATGCCCCGAGCGATACGCCGCCCGCGAGGTCTTCAACCCGGTCGGACCGGTCTCCCACGCCCCGCATTACAGCGGCGTCCGTGAGACGTGAGAGGGTGCGGGGCGTGAGTGAGACACCGCCGAACACCCTGCAATACCGCTTCGACGGGCCGGAAGAGGCCCCGGTCCTGATCCTCGGTCCCTCACTGGGCACCACCTGGCACATGTGGGACCGGCAGATCCCCGAACTGACGAAGCAGTGGCGGGTGTTCCGCTTCGACCTCCCCGGACACGGCGGCGCCCTCGCCCACCCCGCCGCCTCCGTCACCGACCTCACCGCGCGGCTGCTCGCCACCCTCGAGGGCCTCGGCGTGCACCGCTTCGGGTACGCCGGCTGCGCGCTCGGCGGCGCCGTCGGCATCGAGCTGGCCCTGCGTCACCCGGAGCGCCTCGCGTCCCTCGCGCTGATCGCCGCCTCGCCGCGCTTCGGCACCGCCGACGAGTTCCGCCAGCGCGGCGTGATCGTGCGTACCAACGGCCTCGACCCGATCGCCCGCTCGGCGCCCGAGCGCTGGTTCACCGGCGGGTTCGCCGCCGCCCAGCCCGCGATCACCGAGTGGGCCGTGCAGATGGTGCGCACCACCGACCCCGGCTGCTACATCGCCGCCTGCGAGGCGCTCGCCTCCTTCGACGTCCGGGCGGGGCTCGGCAGCGTCGGCGTGCCGACCCTCGTGCTCGTCGGCTCCGAGGACCAGGTCACCGGGCCCGCCGAGGCCCGCACCCTGGTCGCCGGCATCCCCGACGCCCGGCTCGCCGTCGTGCCCGGCGCCAGCCACCTGGTGCCGGTGGAGCAGCCCGCCGCCGTCACCGACCTGCTGGTCCGGCACTTCTCCACCGCCTGGCAGCCCCTCCCCGAATACGCCACCGGCCACGTCGTCCTGCCCGCCGCCGCGCCCCGGCCGCCCGTGATGCCGGCCGCCGCCCCGCCGCAGCCCGCCCCCGTCGCCGAGATCGCCCCGGCCGCCGTGCCCCCGCAGGCGCAGGGCGTCCCGGACACGTACGACTCCGGTATCAAGGTCCGCCGGGAGGTGCTGGGCGACGCGCACGTCGACCGGATCCTGGAGCAGACCGACGCCTTCACGGAGGACTTCCAGGAGCTCGTCACGCGGTACGCCTGGGGCGAGGTCTGGAACCGCCCCGGGCTCGACCGCCGCACCCGCAGCTGCGTCACCCTCACCGCCCTCGTCGCGGGCGGTCACCTCGACGAACTCGCCGTGCACACCCGTGCCGCCCTGCGCAACGGGCTCACCCCGGACGAGATCAAGGAGGTGCTGCTCCAGGCGGCCGTCTACTGCGGCGTCCCGGCCGCCAGCGGCGCCTTCCGCGTCGCTCAGCAGGTCATCCGCGAGGAGACCACCCCGCCGGAGTGAGCCCACACCGCGCGGACGGCCCCGGGCCGCCCCGCGCGGACGCCCCCGTCCCCGCCCCCGGCATGCCGCCCCGCGCCCCGGATGCAGGATGGAGTCATGAAGCTCATCAAGATGTCGCACTCCTGCGTCCGGCTGGAGAAGGACGGACGCGTCCTCGTCGTCGACCCCGGAGGGTTCAGCGAGGAGGACGCCGCAGTCGGCGCGGACGCCGTGCTGGTCACCCACGAGCACCCGGACCACTTCGACGGGGGCCGGCTGCGCACCGCCATGGAGGCCAACCCCGCGGCCGAGATCTGGACGCTGAAGGCGGTCGCGGACCAGGTCTCCGCCGCCTTCCCGGGCCGCGTGCACACCGTCGGCCACGGCGACGCCTTCACCGCCGCCGGTTTCGACGTCCAGGTGCACGGTGAGCTGCACGCGGTGATCCACCCGGACATCCCGCGCATCACCAACGTCGGTTACCTCGTCGACGGCGGCAAGCTGTTCCACCCGGGCGACGCGCTCACCGTCCCCGGCCTCCCGGTCGAGACGCTGATGCTGCCCGTCATGGCGCCCTGGAACAAGATCTCCGAGGTGATCGACTACGTCCGCGAGGTCCGCCCGCGGCGCGCCTACGACATCCACGACGCCCTGCTCACCGACCTCGCCCGCCCGATCTACGACCGCCAGATCGGCGCCCTCGGCGGTTCCGAGCACCTGCGGCTGGCCCCCAGGGACGCGGTCCAGCTCTGACCGCGGGCGGCGGCCGTCGGCGGCCGTCCCCGGGCCACGGCCGCAGGCCGTGCGTTGTCGGAGGCGGCGGGTAGGTTGGGCAGCATGCGCATCGCGACCTGGAACGTGAACTCGATCACCGCCCGCCTGCCGAGGCTCCTGGCCTGGCTGGAGAGCAGCGGCACGGACGTGCTGTGCCTCCAGGAGGCCAAGATCGCCGAGGCCCAGTTCCCGGTGGAGCAGCTGCGTGAGCTGGGATACGAGTCGGCGGTGCACGCCACCGGCCGGTGGAACGGCGTGGCGGTGCTCTCCCGCGTCGGCCTGGAGGACGTCGTCAAGGGCCTCCCGGGCGACCCGGGGTACGACGGCTCCGTCGAGCCCCGCGCCCTCTCCGCGACCTGCGGCCCGGTGCGCGTCTGGTCGGTCTACGTGCCGAACGGCCGAGAGGTGGAGCACCCGCACTACGCGTACAAGCTCCAGTGGCTGGAGGCGCTGAAGGCGGCGGTCGCGGGCGACGCGGCGGGCGACCGCCCGTTCGCGGTCCTCGGCGACTACAACATCGCGCCGACCGACGACGACGTGTACGACCGGGCCGCCTTCGAGGGCTCCACCCACGTCACCCCGGCCGAGCGCGCCGCCCTCGCCTCCCTGCGTGAGGCCGGCCTGGCCGACGTCGTCCCGCGCCCCCTCAAGTACGACCACCCGTACACGTACTGGGACTACCGCCAGCTCTGCTTCCCCAAGAACCGCGGCATGCGCATCGACCTGGTCTACGGCAACGAGCCGTTCGCCAAGGCCGTCACCGACTCCTACGTCGACCGTGAGGAGCGCAAGGGCAAGGGCGCCTCGGACCACGCACCGGTCGTGGTCGACCTGGACGTGTGACAGGGGCCGGCCCGGCGTCGGCGGACCCCGCGCGCCTGTGGTGCGCGGGGCGGTTCGAATGACAGGCTGGCAGTATGAGGATCCCGTTCCTGGGCAAGCGGCGCCGGAAGGACGAACTCCCCGGCCCGGAGGGGCTCGCCGAACTCCTCGCCGAGTGCGCGCTGTTGCGCTCCCAGGCGGACCGGGAAGGGGTCCGGCTGGACGACGGCCCGGCCTCGCTGGAGGCCCTCGACCAGCTGGTTCCGCGCTGGCGGGACGACGAGGACACCTCCGACTGGCTGGGGAACGACGCCGGGTTGTACCTGGGCACCGTGATCGTCCGCACCGTCGAGGGCGCCGCCTGGGACCTCCGCCCCGACGGACAGCCGGTCGTACGGCTCGTCGGCGGACGGGAGTTCGACGTCGTCGACGCGGGACACCGGTGGGCGGCCGACGGCGCGCCCGAACTGTCGCAGCTCTACGCCGAGGTCGCGGAAGGCTGACGTACGCGCCCCCTCGCACGCCCCATCACCCGCCGTAAATACGGCTTATGCCCGGAAAGTGCGTGTCGCGTCGTTCCGGCGATCTTGCCCGGATACGTTGCGGCGGTCACCATGACGTACGGAAACCTGTCCGCCCGGACCTCGACTACGATGTTCCCTCCGTCCCGGTGGGGGAGGAGACTTCGCGGCGTAAGCGGGGACGCCGCCGCCGGGAGGGGACCGCCCGCCCAGCCGGGGCGGCGGATCACACAGGCCGGTCCCGTCCGGCGGCAGCCGGAGATCACTGCTCCCGGCGGCAGCGACCGAGCCACGGTCGCCCGCAGGTGAGGAGAAGGTCAGCTGCGCGCCGGACGGGTGGTGCCACCCAGGCACCCACGACGGCCACTTCTGTGTCCGGGGCGCGCCGCGTGTCCCGCGGACGCCCGCGCCCGCCGGACAGCCACGTCAGTCCGCCCGATGCGACTTCTTCTGCGCCGCCGGCTCCGGAGCGGGCAGCGGACTCTGCGCCGGCCTGGTGACGTCCGCGACCAGTTCCACCACATCAGGCCCGTACGCCTGCGAGTTGACGACCTTCAGCAGCAGCACGAAGGATCCCGACCCGTACTTGCGGGCCAGCCGCTCGTGGTTGCGGGCGAGGTAGCGGGTCGCCGCCTGGTTGGTGATCGCCCGCTGGCCGCAGAACAGGAACACCGGCCGCGTCTCCCGCCGTTCGCCCGCCGTGAGCCGCGCCAGCAGCACGTACTCGGAAACGCCCGGCTCCATGCGGTAGACCTCCGAACCTATCCGGAAGGCGCCGCGGTCCGGCCCCGGCTCCGGGTCGATGTTGACCCGCACCCCGGGCAGCATGGCCGCCATGTGGGCGACCATCCGCCGGTTCGACCCCGGCCCGCCCACGCAGAACTCGGTCCGCTCGCCGAACCCCTGGTGCGCCGCGTCCTGGGTGACCACCTGGACGTGCGCCCCGCAGTCCTTGACCAGCGCGGACAGTTCGAGCAGCGCGAACACGTCGAAGCGGTGCACCGCCGGTTCCGCCGTCGCCGGGTCGCGGTTGACGACGAGCAACGACTCGGCGTTCTCCGGCAGTCCGAAGAACGCCTGCTTGCGGCGGAGCTTGCGATTCCAGAGATAGGTGCGGGCGATCCAGCCCAGGGCGGCGCTGATGCCCGCGGCCACCAGGCCCAGCACGATGTTGCGCACGTCGTCATTCATGGGCGGGCATGCTAGCGGTCCCGAGCGCACCCGTGTTCGACACCCCGCGTGACCCGACGACCCCGCACCGCCCGGCGGCACGCCCGTACCACCTCCCTGACGCGGGCATGGCGGCGAACTAAGCTGCCCGGACGGCCCTTTACTGGAGGTGCGGATGCGTCGCCCTGTCGCACGGAAATTCGCGGTCCTCGCGGTCACCACCGCCGTCGTCTCGGTGGGAGCGGCCGCGCCGCCCACCCCCCACGGCGAAAAAGCCCCCCACACCCGCCCGGCGCCCAAGACACCGGTGGCCGTCGGCCACGGCGGCGCCGTCTCCAGCGTCGACCCCGACGCCACCGCCGCCGGCATCGAGGTGCTGCGCAAGGGAGGCAACGCCGTCGACGCCGCGGTGGCCACCGCCGCCGCGCTCGGCGTCACCGAGCCCTACTCGGCCGGCATCGGCGGAGGCGGCTACTTCGTCTACTACGACGCCCGGTCCCGTACCGTGCACACCCTCGACGGCCGCGAGACCGCCCCGCTCAGCGCCGACTCCGGCCTCTTCCTGGAGAACGGCGCGCCCATCCCGTCCGCCGAGGCGGTCAGCAGCGGACTCTCCGTCGGCACGCCCGGCACCCCCGCCACCTGGCAGCGCGCGCTCGACAGCTGGGGCAAGAGAAGTCTCGGCACGGTCCTCCGGCCCGCCGAGCGCCTCGCCCGCGACGGCTTCACCGTCGACGAGACCTTCCGCGCGCAGACCGCCGCCAACGAGGCCCGCTTCCGGTACTTCCCCGACACCGCCGAGCTGTTCCTGCCGGGCGGCGAACTCCCCGCCGTCGGCTCCACCTTCAAGAACCCCGACCTGGCCCGCACCTACCGCGAGCTGAGCAGCAAGGGCGTCGACGCCCTGTACCGGGGGGACATCGCCCGCGACATCGTCGACACCGTCAACAAGCCGCCCGTGGACCCGGCGTCCGGCTGGAACGCCCGCCCCGGCGATCTGACCCCGCGCGACCTCGCCGCCTACCGCACGAAGCTCCAGGCGCCGTCGAAGACCTCCTACCGCGGTCTCGACGTCTACTCCATGGCGCCCTCGTCCTCCGGCGGCACGACGGTCGGCGAGGCGCTCAACATCCTGGAGCGCACCGACCTGTCCAAAGCGAGCGACGTGCGCTATCTGCACCGGTTCATCGAGGCGAGCCGGATCGCGTTCGCGGACCGGGGCCGCTGGGTCGGTGACCCCGCCTTCGAGGACGTACCGACGAAGGAGCTGCTGTCGCAGCGGTTCGCGGACTCCCGCGCCTGCCTGATCAGGGACGATGCCGTCCTCGCCAGCCCGCTCGCCCCCGGCGACCCCCGCGAGCCCGCGCCGTGCGCCGAGGGCGGTACGGCCGCGCCGACGACGTACGAGGGCGAGAGCACCACGCATCTCACCACCGCCGACCGGTGGGGCAACGTAGTCGCCTACACGCTCACCATCGAGCAGACCGGCGGCAGCGGCATCACCGTGCCCGGGCGCGGCTTCCTGCTCAACAACGAGCTGACGGACTTCTCCTTCGCCCCGGCGAACCCGGCCGTCCACGACCCGAACCTGCCCGGCCCCGGCAAGCGGCCCCGCTCGTCCATGGCGCCGACGATCGTCCTCGACCGGCACGACCGGCCGGTGGTGGCGCTCGGCTCGCCCGGCGGCGCGACCATCATCACCACCGTGCTGCAGACCCTCACCGGCTTCCTCGACCGCGGCCTGCCCCTCGTCGACGCGATCGCCGCCCCCCGCGCCAGCCAGCGCAACGCCGCACAGACCGACCTCGAACCCGGCCTGTACGACAGCGAGCTGAGGCAGCGGCTGGAGGCGATCGGGCACTCCTTCCGGGAGAACCCGGAGATCGGCGCGACCACCGGCGTGCAGCGGCTGCCGGGCGGCGCCTGGCTCGCCGCGGCGGAGAAGGTCCGCCGGGGCGGCGGCTCGGCGATGGTCGTCCACCCGAGGCGGTAGACGCTTCACGCCCCTCACAGCAGTCGGCCCGGCTCCCCTGCGAGGGGGTGCCGGGCCGACCGCCGTACGGACGTCACAACTCCGGCGTCGGCGTCTCCTGCGTGCGGAAGACCAGGCGTCCGTCCTCCGCGTCCACCGTCACCCGGCCGCCCTCCTTCACACGGCCGTCCAGCAGCAGCCGGGAGAGCTGGTTGTCGACCTCCCGCTGGATGGTGCGGCGCAACGGCCGCGCGCCGTACTCCGGTTCGTAGCCGCGCTCGGCGAGCCAGTCCACGGCCGCGTCGGTGAACTCCGCCGTGATGTCCTGCCCCTTCAGCCGACGCCGGGTGCTCTCCAGCAGCAGGTCGGTGATCTGCCGCAGCTCCTCGGGGGTGAGCTGGCGGAACACCACGATCTCGTCGATCCGGTTGAGGAACTCGGGCCGGAAGTGGTCCCGCAGCGGCCGCAGGATCTGCTCCCGCCGCGCCTCCTCGTCGGCCTCCGTGCCACCGCTCGCGAAACCCAGGGTGGCGCCGCGCCGGGTGATGGCCTCGGAGCCGAGGTTGCTGGTCATCACGATCACGCTGTTGGTGAAGTCCACCGTGCGGCCCTGCGCGTCGGTCAGCCGGCCGTCGTCCAGCACCTGCAGCAGGATGTTGAAGACGTCCGGGTGGGCCTTCTCCACCTCGTCGAGCAGCAGCAGCGAGTACGGGTGCCGGCGCACCACCTCGGTGAGCTGCCCGGCCTCCTCGTGCCCCACGTAGCCGGGCGGGGCGCCCACCAGGCGGCTCACCGTGTGCCGTTCCTGGTACTCGCTCATGTCGAGGCGCACCATCCGGTCCTCGCTGCCGAACAGCGCCTCGGCGAGCGCCCGCGCCAGCTCCGTCTTGCCGACGCCCGTCGGGCCGAGGAACAGGAAGCTGCCGATCGGCCGGTCCGGGCTGGAGAGCCCGGCGCGGGAGCGCAGCACGGCGTCCGAGACGACCCGCACGGCCTCCTCCTGGCCCACCACGCGCTGGTGCAGGTGCTGCTCCAGACCCAGCAGGCGGTCCTTCTCCTCCTCGGTGAGCCGGCTGACCGGGATGCCCGTCTGCCGGGCCACCACCTCGGCGATCGCCTCGGCGTCCACCCACAGGCTCTGGCCCTCGTCGACCTCGTCCTCGCCGCCGGCCTGCGCGATGCGCGTCTTCAGCTCCGTGATGCGGTCCCTCAGCTGCGTGGCCTGCTCGTACTGCTCGTCCGCGACCGCCTGGTCCTTGTCGCAGGTCAGCTGCTCGACCTCACGCTCCATCGCGCGGACGTCGGTGCCCTTGGTGCGCGCCCGCAGCCGCACCCGCGCGCCCGCCTGGTCGATCAGGTCGATCGCCTTGTCCGGCAGCCTGCGGTCGCTGAGATAGCGGTCGGACAGCTCCACGGCCGCCACCAGCGCCTCGTCGGTGTAGCGGACCTGGTGGTGCGCCTCGTAGCGGTCGCGCAGACCGCGCAGGATCTCGATCGCGTCGGCGGGCGTCGGCTCCGGCACCATGATCGGCTGGAAGCGGCGGGCCAGGGCCGCGTCCTTCTCGATCCGCCGGTACTCCTCCAGGGTCGTCGCGCCGACGATGTTCAGCTCGCCGCGCGCCAGGGCCGGCTTGAGGATGTTGCCCGCGTCCATCGAGCCGCCCTCGCCGCCGCCTCCCGCGCCGACCACGGTGTGCAGTTCGTCGATGAAGACGATCAGCTGGTCGGAGTGGGCGCGGATCTCGTCGACGAGGTTGTTCATCCGCTCCTCGAAGTCGCCCCGGTAGCGGGTGCCGGCGACGACGCCGGTCAGGTCGAGGGCGACCACGCGGCGGCCCAGCAGGATGTCGGGCACGTCCCCCTCCGCGATCCGCTGGGCCAGCCCCTCCACCACGGCGGTCTTGCCGACGCCCGCGTCGCCGATCAGCACGGGGTTGTTCTTGCCGCGGCGGGACAGCACCTCGACGGTCTGCTCGATCTCCGTGTCCCGCCCGATCACCGGGTCGATCCGGCCCTCGCGGGCCAGCGCCGTCAGGTCACGGCCGTACTTGTCCAGGGTCGGGGTGCCCGTCGGCGGCCGCGGACGCTCGGCACGGGGCTGCTGCGCCTCCGGCGCCTCCTGCGGGCCGGACGGGGCGAACCGGGCCGCGTTCAGGATGTGCCCGGCGGCCGAGTCCGGGTTGGCGGCGAGCGCGCTGAGCACATGCTCCGGGCCGATGTATCCGGCGCCGCTCGCCCGGGCCATCTCGTGCGCGTCCAGCAGCGCCCGTTTGACGGCGGGCGTCAGGGACAGCGACGTCGGCGGCGGGGCCTCGCCCGGGCCGTGCTGCACGGGCCCCGACCGGTCGTCGATCTGGGACGCCAGCGAGTCCGGGTCCGCGCCCGCGCGGCTGAGCAGACTCCGGGTCGGCTCGGCGGAGAGCGCGGCACGCAGCAGGTGCTGGGTGTCCAGGTCACGGCTGCCGTGCTCGGCCGCGTACTGGGCGGCGCCGCGCACGAGTTCACGGGCGGGCTGGCTGAGAAGCCTGCCGATGTCGATCTGGCGGGGGCGCTGTCCGCCGAAGAAGCGGGCGAGGAATTCTGCGAACGGGTCACCCTCCGGGCCGACGAAACCATTCGTCATCGTCATCCGTTCCTTCGCTGGGTCGACGTGCCGGGCCCGGGTAACCCGGTCGGGGCGCGCTCATGCCCACGATGACACGTTCGGCGGGGGCGGGCATGTCAGGAAGCCGACGGAGCACGGCCCGCGGAAGGACGGTCGCCCGGACGCAGCAGCTGGCTCGCGGCCAGCTTCCGGTAGAGGGGGTTCGCCGCCAGCAGCTCCTCGTGCCGTCCCTGCCCGACCGTGCGGCCCCCGTCCAGGACGACGATCCGGTCGGCGTGCCGCACCGTGGACAGGCGGTGGGCCACGACCAGCACGGCGCACTCCCGGGCCGCCTCCCGCATGACCGTGGTCAGCGCGGCTTCGTTGATCGCGTCCAGGTGCGAGGTGGGCTCGTCGAGCAGCAGGAGGGAAGGGCGGGCGAGCAGGGCCCGGGCCAGTGTCACGCGTTGGCGCTCGCCGCCGGAGAGGGTGCTTCCGCGTTCGCCGACGACGGCGTCCAGGCCGCCGGGCAGCCGGTCCACGAGCTCGCCGAGCCTGGCCAGTTCCACCACGCGCCGAAGCTCCGCCGCCGGGGCGTCGGGCACGGCGTAGGCGATGTTCTCCCGCAGCGTGCCGTGCACGACGTGCGTGTTCTGGTCCACGACCGCGATGCGGCGCCGGCACGCGTCGCGGCCCAGTTCGGCGGCCGGACGGCCGTCGAAGAGCACGGCGCCCGAGTCCGGCTCGTAGAAGCCCGCGATCAGGGCGAAGACCGTGCTCTTCCCGGCGCCCGAGGGGCCCACCAGGGCGACCTGGCGGTGCGCGTCGACGGTGAAGGACACCCCGCGCAGCACGGGCCGGTGCGGTGCGTAGCCGAAGTGGACGTCGTCCAGGGCGAGCGGCGGCCGCTCGCCGGAGCCCGGTGCCCCGGCGCGGAGCACGCGCCGGGCGGGCGTCGCGGCCGGCCCGGTGTGCTCGACGGGCAGACGCATGGCCTGCTCGATCCGCTGATGGGCGCCCATGCCGCGCTGGACCTGTCCCACCGCCTGGAACACGGAGGACAGGGGCAGGACGAGGTACGAGGCGTACAGCAGGAAGGCGACGAGATCGCCCAGAGAGCCGGACCGACCCCCGACGCGCAGGCCGCCGACGACGAGGACGAGGAGGAACGAGCCCTGGACGGCGAGTTCGACGGCGGGGCTCATCACGGAGGCGAGTTTCGCGGTGCGCACGCCCGCGTCGTGCGCCTCGGCCACCCGGGCCCCCACACGGGCGGACTCCCGCGACTCGGCGCGGTGCACCCGGACCATGGGCAGGGCGCCCAGCGCCCGCTCCAGATCGGCGGCGATGGCGCCGACCGCTTGCTGCATCTGCTCCGAGGCGGAGCGGAGCGCCTTGAACAGCGAGGTGACGACACCGGCCGCCACGGCCACGGTCAGGACGACGAGGAGCAGCAGCAGCGGGTCGAGCCACGCCATCAGCACGAGTGCGCCGGCGGCGACGATGCTTCCGGTCACCAGATCGACCAGGGACTGGGACACGACCTCGCGCAGCAGCGTCGTGTCGGCGGTGACGCGCGAGACGAGGTCGCCGCCGCGCTGACGGTCGTAGACGCGCATCTCCAGCCGGAGCAGCCGGTCGACCAGGCCGAGGCGGAGCTGTCGTACGACCCCCTCGCCCATCCGCTCCAGGAGGAAGCGGCCCACCGACCCGGTGACGGCCTCGGCGAGGAACAGCGCGCCGAGCAGTCCCAGGAACGGCCAGACGACCTGCCCGCGGCCGCTCGCGTCCACGGCCTGCCGCGCCACGAGCGGCTGGGCCAGCCCGAGACCGGAGCCGGCGAGAGTGAGCAGCACGGCCACCCCCATGGCCCGCCGGTGTCCGGCGGTGAGCCGGAAGAGCGTGCGCAGCGCCGCCCGGGTGGACCGCCCCCCGGCCGGGTCATCGGCGGACCCGCCCCGTCGCCGGGCGTCCGGGGCCGGAGTGCCGGCCGGGGGGTGGATGTCGTGCGGGGCCGCCGGGGCGGGAGTCCCGGAGGCCGCGTGTGCCGGTGTGGAGCCGGCGGGGAGAACGGGGTCGGTCATCGGGCGGAGGGCTCCACGGTGACCAGTCGGGCGAAGTAGCCGTCGGGCACGCCTTCGCCGACCAGGCTGCCCTCCGCCTCGATCCACGCATGGGCGGTGAAGGGCGGTACCACGCGGACGCCCGCGCACCAGGTCGGCCACGTCCCCCGGAGCCGGCACAGCAGCGCGGCCCCCAGGGAGCGCGGCAGACATCCCTTGGGTCCGGTGCAGCGCAGGCTGACGGCGCACAGGGCGTCGCGCGCGGCCTGCGCCTGGACGGCGGTGGCGGGCGCCGCCCCGCGCCGGAGGACGCGCAGCACGGCGCGGATGCGGCGCGGCGGCAGCAGGGCGAGCAACGCGGCGGGCACCAGGACCAGCCGGGCGGCCAGCCGTAGCCCGAGCGGCACACCCGTGGGCCGCTCCAGCGCGCTGGGCGTCGTCATGAGGCCAGCCCCGCCGCGCGCAGGTCACCGACGAGTGCCTCGACGTCCCGCAGGGCGCGCGTCGGCTCGATGTCGAACTCCCGGACGAGGGCGGCGGCCGCGTCGGCGGCCTCACCGCCGTCCAGCAGCGCACGTACCACCAGCGTGGCGGTGGGGTTCAACTCCCAGTAGGTTCCACCGCGTTCGTCCAGCAGCACGGTGCCGTAGTCGGTCTCGGCCGTGGAGACGTGGGCGTCGAAACGCAGGGGCATGTCATCGCCTTTCGCTACCGTGGGACAGGGCGGCCTCGTGGCACGCACGGGGTTACGGGGCACAGGTACGGGAGCCGCCGCGGCTGCGGGAGCGCCCGCGCAGCCACACCTCGGCGGCGATCGTCGAGTACAGGACGGCGTCGGACAGCCCGGGGGAGGCCGGCCGGCGGGCGAGACGGCGCAGCTCGGCCCCGTCCACCAGACCGAGGCGTTCCAGCCGGGAGTCCTCCCACAGGGCCAGCAGCTCGGCGCGGTTCTCGCGCAGCCCGTTGGAGGCGTCCATGGAGGCCGTGGCCTTGGTGGTGCGGCGCAGACACGGTTCCGGCACCACCCCGGCCATGGCGGCGGTGAGCACGGGTTTGTAGCGGAACGGCGTGACGCGTTCGCCCGGACGCACGGCGAGGCACGCCTCGATGACCCGGTCGTCGAAGAACGGCGAGGCCATCGGCAGACCGGCGCGGGCCGCCATGTGGTCCCACTGCCTGATGACACGCGTCGTGGAGCGGATCTGCTCCAGGTCCGCGTGCATGCCCCGGTCGGGATGCAGGGGAGTCGCCGTCGCCGCGGCGTCGAGCAGTGCCCGGCGCGCCAGTCGCTCGGCGTCGGCGGTCACCCAGTCGAGGAGGCGCGGGGCCATGCCCCAGCCGAGTCCGGTGCCGACGGACGACGAAGCGGCCGGCCGGCGCAGCAGGTTCGCGGAGTCGGCGAGCCACGTCCCGTACGGCCGTGAGTCGGCCAGGGCGCGGATCGTGCCGCCGAGCGGCCATTGCCACAGGGCCCGGAAGCCGCGCAGTTGCCGCAGCGCGTGCACGGGGCGGGTGCGCAGCAGACGGTGGTAGTACGCCTCGGAACACCAGGCCACATGGTCGCCGCCGATGCCGGTCAGGTGCACGCGGCTGCCCCGCTCGGCGAGTTCCGGCAGGTGGTGCAGGGCACGGGCGCGGTCCATCACGCCGATGGTGGGCTCGTCCAGCAGGTCGTCGATGGCCAGCAGTCCGTCGTACACCAGCGGTGAGGCGTCGGCGTCCCACACCACGTGCTCGACGTCCGGGAGATGCCCGGCCGCCAGCTCGGCCCAGTGCAGATCGGTGTCCGCCGGGTCGCGTCCGGGCCAGGTGCCGGCCACCACGCGTGCCGGTGAGCGGTCGGCGAGGAAGCAGACGGAGGTGGAGTCCAGCCCGCCGGACAGGTCGCAGCTGACCACGCCGCCCTGCCGGGTCCGCGCGCCGACGGCTTCCTGGAGCGCGACGCGGACCGGGGCGGCCGCCTCCGCCAGCGGCACGACCGGTTCGGGCGGCGTCCACCAGCGGGTGTGCCGCCAGCCGCGCCCGTCCGCCGCGACGACCACCGCGTCCTGCGGGGGCACCGCGGTGACGGCGGGCCACAGCGATGTCTCGAAGAGCGGATACGGGGCGGGCCACAGCAGCCGGACGGCCAGTTCCGCGGGATCCGGGTCGAGGCCGAGGGCGTCCGCGAGCACGTCCGCCCGGGTGGCGACGACGCGCGTACCGGCGATCTCCGCGTGGAAGACCAGCCGGAGGCCGGAGGCCGTGCCCTGGACCCGGGTGTGCCCGTCAAGGGCGGCCACCAGGTGGAAGCTGCCCGGCAGGGACCGGGCCAGCGCGTCGACCTCCGCGAGGTCGCGCAGCCGGGCCGCCCTGTGGCGCAGCTCGTCCGCCTCCACCGGGCAGCAGCCGATGACCGCCAGGGCGGCCCCTCCGGCCCGTACGGTGACGGCCTCGTCGTCGCGCCAGTGGCCGGCCAGCCAGGGCCGGCCAGAAGGGTGGCGTACGGTCCGGCAGCCGGGGAGGGGGAAGGAGCGGGCCGCGGCGGCCGCCTCCTCGTGGTCGGTGAAGACCGCGAAGTGCGCCTCGCCGGGGCCCGTCCCCGCACATGTGTGCAGTGGTGTCATGACGTCGGGTCGGAACCGTCGTCCGTCAGTTCTTGCTCAGGATCAGCCGGTCGTTGCCGTGCTTGCCCAGGAGCCCGGTCTCCTTGCGGAACGTTCCGAGACGGACGAGGGTCGGCGCTTCGTATGCCTTCTTCATGACTCTCCTCGCGTGCTGATGGCGCGGCTCGCCCCCCTGTCGACGCGCTCCGGGCTCATCGGGAGCCGGAGCGGGGAGCGCCGCGGTATCCAGCTAGCGGCGGAAAGGCCCGGAAGGGCAAGAAGGGATGCAAAAGTCCGATGATGCGTGAATTACGCGCGGCGTGCCTTGTGGAGTGGGCTCCACTCGGCCCTGACTGCCGAGGGGAGAGCCGCGCCTCGAGGGAACGCGTGCGCGAAGAATCGTTTGCACCTCGACCGAGAGGTCACGGTCCTCTGCTCGGTACGCCGGTCCGCGCAGGGGCGCGGAGGGGGCGTCCGGCGCGCATGCCGCCCCTCCGTCGCGCAACACGACATCCTCCGCCTGTGCGGGCGAAGGGCGAGGTGCGTGGGCTCACGCGAGGGATCGGGCCGTCAGCACACGGGGGCCGTTCTCCGTGATCGCGACCGTGTGTTCCGTGTGGGCCGCGCGGGAGCCGTCCGTGGTGCGGAGGGTCCAGCCGTCCTGGTCGGTGCGGTAGGCGTCGCCGCCGCCGGCGATCAGCATCGGCTCGATCGCCAGGACCATGCCGTGCCGCAGCGGCATCCCGCGTCCCGGCCGGCCCTCGTTCGGCACCGGCGGGTCCTCGTGCATGCGACGGCCGATGCCGTGGCCGCCGTAGTCCTCCATGATCCCGTAGCCCGCCTCGCGGCACACCGTGCCGATGGCGTGCGCGATGTCGCCCATGCGGTTGCCGACCACGGCCGCCTCGATGCCCGCCGCGAGCGCCCGCTCGGCCGTCCCGATCAGCCGCGTGTCCGCCGGGCGCGCCGTGCCCACGACGAAACTGATCGCCGAGTCGCCCGCCCAGCCGCCCAGCTGGGCGCCGCAGTCGATGGACACGAGGTCCCCGTCGCGCAGCCGGTGCGTGGTCGGGATGCCGTGCACGATCGCGTCGTTCACCGACGCGCAGATCACGGCGGGGAACGGCGTCGGTGCGAACGAGGGCCGATAGCCCAGGAACGGCGACGTCGCGCCGGCCGCGTTCAGCACCTCCCTCGCCACCCCGTCCAGCTCCAGCAGGGAAACGCCCACGTCGGCGGCCTTCCGTACGGCCGTCAGCGCCTGGGCCACGACCTGGCCCGTCTTGTGCATGGCATCGATCGATGCGTCGGTCTTCAGCTCCACCATGCCAATTACTATACCGGTATTAGAATGGGTCTCATGGTGCGCACCCCCTTGACCCCCGAAGAGCGCGAACGCGGCGAGCGGCTCGGCAGGCTGCTGCGCGAGGCGCGCGGAGTCCGCAGCATGACGGACGTCGCCGCGAGCGCCGGCATCTCCGCGGAGACGCTCCGCAAGATCGAGACGGGCCGGGCGCCGACCCCGGCGTTCTTCACCGTGGCCGCGCTGGCCGGGGCGCTCGGCCTGTCCATGGACGAGCTGATCGGACGCTGCGCGCCGGAGACCCCGGACGTGCCGGACACCCCGGACGCGTCGATCGCCGCCTAGCGCGTCCCCGCCGGGCTCCCGCACCCCGCCGGAAAAGTCTCCGTAGCGTCGCCGTAACACGCCGGGTGTTATCTACGGAGTCGAGTACTCCGGGACTGGCGGGAGTTGGCTATGGCTGCGGAGCAACTCCCGGACGCCGTCCGGGAGTTCACGGACCATCTGCGGGGTCTGCTGGCGCGTCTGGACCGGTACGCGGGCTGGTGCCTGGTGTTCTGGCAGCGCGACCCCGACGGCATGCGGGCGTGTCTCGAAGGGCGGGAACCGCCGCCGTGGGACGTGGTGGAGTCGCTGCTCCAGGACCTCGCCGCCGTGCACGGCCCCGCGGCCGCCGAGGCGGAGCTGCCGCGGGCCCGTGCACTGCACGCCGAGGCGACGGCCGTGTTCGACGCGCGGCCCGGCGCCCGGCAGACGCTGAGCGACCGCCTCGACGTGATGCTCCGCGAGCAGCGGTACGCGGCGGACCGCCGGGCCGGCCTGACGCGCCGGCTCGCCGCCGCCGCGAACCGCGAGGAGGCGGAGGCCCTCGGCAACGACCTCGCCTGGGCCGAGGACGACCACCGCCGCGCGACCGCCCGCTGCGCGGAACTCACCGCCCGGATGACCGCCCTCGACGGGCACGGCCGGAGGGCGGGACCCCCGCACGCCCAGGGCCGCTTCGCCTCCCGCCCGGTGCCGGACGCCGCACAGGCTCCGGCCCCCGACCCCGTCCCCCCGGAGCTGCGCGGGGCGCAACAGCACGTGCCCCCGCCCGCGCCCGCCGAGGAGACACACCCCGCCCCGCCCCGCCGGCGCCGCCGCGGCGGCGCCCGCTTCGCCGGGATGGAGGACGACGGGTCGGCCTCCGTGGTCACCCCGCCCGCCGCCGCGCCTGAGCTGCCCGTCGCCGCCACCGCCGCCCGCGGCGCGCGGTTCGCCGGGGCCGCCGCGGAGGCGGGCCCCGCCGAGCCGGGGCCGAAGGAGCGGATCGGCGCGGACGACCTCCGCGAGGTCGCCCGCCTCGTGCGGACCCTGACGCGCCTGCGCCGCGAGGGCCGCAGCGGCGAGGCGCACGTCCTGCTGAACGAGGCCGCGTACTGGCCCGCCGTACGGTTCCCGCTGCTCGCGGCCGACATGGAGCGGGCCGGGCACGCCGCCGACTGGGCCACCCTGCTGTGGGAGGCGGCGGCGACGCTGCCCGCCGAGCGTCTCGTCGCCGCCGCCGACGCGCTCACCGCGGCGGGCCGTGCGGAGGACGGCGAGCAGATCCTGCGGCAGGGCGTCGTACGCCCGGCCGACGAGATCGGGCACGCCGCCCTCGCCCTGGCCGACGGCACCCGCCACCGCGAGCTGCGCGCCCTGCTCGACGCCTGCGTGCGGATGCGTACCCCGCAGGACGCCGCCCGCACGGCCGCACCGGACCCGGGGCGCCTGGTGCCGCTGCTCCTGACGGCCGCCCGTGCCGTGTCGGAGGAACGGCACTGGGACGTCCTGCACGCCCTGCGCGTCGCGGGACTGGCCGCCTGACCGGGGGCCGGCGGCCCGGCCCGCTCACCCACAGGGGTGTCAATCACGATCGACTCCACGGGCCGCACGACGATGGTCTTGGCAAGGCCGTCCGAGAGGCTTACGTTCGTCCCTCTACGGCCGTCTCTACGGGCGTAGAGGCGCTGACGTCGCGTCGAAGGAGCAGCAGCTCATGCCCAACGTCGTAACCGCCGCCCTGGTCCAGGCCACCTGGACCGGCGACACCGAGTCCATGCTGGCGAAACACGAGGAGCACGCCCGCGAGGCGGCCCGGCGGGGCGCGAAGGTCATCGGGTTCCAGGAGGTGTTCAACGCCCCCTACTTCTGCCAGGTCCAGGACGCCGAGCACTACCGCTGGGCCGAGGAGGTCCCCGACGGTCCGACCGTGCGCCGGATGCGGGACCTGGCCCGCGAGACCGGCATGGTCGTCGTCGCCCCCGTCTTCGAGGTCGAGCAGTCCGGCCACTACTACAACACCGCCGCCGTGATCGACGCCGACGGCGCCTACCTCGGCAAGTACCGCAAGCACCACATCCCGCAGGTCAAGGGGTTCTGGGAGAAGTTCTACTTCCGTCCGGGCAACCTCGGCTGGCCCGTCTTCGACACCGCCGTCGGCAAGGTCGGCGTCTACATCTGCTACGACCGCCACTTCCCCGAGGGCTGGCGGCAACTCGGACTCAACGGCGCCCAGTTGGTGTACAACCCGTCGGCCACGCACCGGGGTCTTTCGGCGTACCTGTGGCAGCTGGAACAGCCCGCCGCGGCCGTCGCCAACGAGTACTTCGTCGCCGCCATCAACCGGGTCGGCGTCGAGGAGTACGGCGACAACGACTTCTACGGCACGAGCTACTTCGTCGACCCGCGCGGACGGTTCGTCGGCGACGTGGCCGGCGACAGCGAGGAGGAACTGGTGGTCCGGGACCTCGACTTCGACCTCATCGACGAGGTGCGGCAGCAGTGGGCCTTCTACCGCGACCGCCGCCCCGACGCCTACGAGGGGCTGGTGCGGCCGTGAACGACGACCTGCTGAGCCGCCACCGCGCCGTCCTCCCCGACTGGCTCGCCCTCTACTACGAACACCCCATCGAGATCACCCACGGCGAGGGACGCCACGTCTGGGACTCCGACGGCAACCGCTACCTGGACTTCTTCGGCGGCATCCTCACCACCATGACCGCCCACGCCCTGCCCGAGGTCACCAAGGCGGTGACCGAACAGGCCGGGCGGATCATCCACTCCTCCACCCTCTACCTCAACCGGCCGATGGTGGACCTCGCCGAACGCATCGCCAAGCTCAGCGGCATCCCGGACGCCCGGGTCTTCTTCACCACCTCCGGCACCGAGGCCAACGACACCGCCCTGCTGCTCGCCACCGCATACCGGCGCAGCAACACCGTCCTGGCGATGCGCAACAGCTACCACGGCCGCTCCTTCAGCGCCGTCGGCGTCACCGGCAACCGCGGCTGGTCCCCGACCTCGCTCTCCCCGCTGCAGACGCTGTACGTGCACGGCGGGGTGCGCACCCGGGGCCCGTTCGCCGGCCTCGACGACTACGACTTCGTCGCCGCCTGCGTCGACGACCTCAAGGACCTCCTCGGCCACAGCCGTCCGCCCGCCGCGCTGATCGCCGAGCCGATCCAGGGCGTCGGCGGCTTCACCTCGCCGCCCGACGGCCTCTACGCCGCGTTCCGCGAGGTGCTGCACGAGCGGGGCGTGCTGTGGATCTCCGACGAGGTGCAGACCGGCTGGGGCCGCACCGGCGAGCACTTCTGGGGCTGGCAGGCGCACGCCCGCAGCGGCCCGCCCGACATGCTGACCTTCGCCAAGGGCATCGGCAACGGCATGTCCATCGGCGGGGTCGTCGCCCGCGCGGAGATCATGAACTGCCTGGATTCGAACAGCATCTCCACGTTCGGCGGCACCCAGATCACCATGGCGGCGGGCCTCGCCAACCTCACCTACCTGCTGGAGCACGACCTCCAGGGCAACGCGCGCCGGGTCGGCGGCCTGCTCATCGAGCGGCTGCGGGCCGCCGCCGCCCATGTGCCCGCCGTACGGGAGGTGCGCGGACGCGGCCTGATGATCGGCATCGAGCTGACCAGGCCCGGCACCGACGAGGCCGACCCGGCCGCCGCGTCCGCCGTCCTGGAGGCGGCCCGCGAGGGCGGCCTGCTCATCGGCAAGGGCGGCGGCCACGACACCAGCGCCCTGCGCATCGCCCCGCCGCTGTCCCTGAACGTCGCGGAGGCCGAGGAGGGCGCCGCGATCCTCGAGGACGCCCTGAGGAGCATCCAGTAGCCCGACACCCACCGGAGGACGCCGCCATGACCACCTGGGAGCCACCGGTACCGGCCCTCTCGGTCCGGCAGGTCCTCGCCCTGGAGCGGGTCCTCGCCGGGGAGCCCGAGGTGGTGGCCGGCGCCGGCCGGCTGGACCGGCCGGTGCGCTGGGTGCACGTCGCCGAGGCGGCAGACGTCGGCGTGATGCTCAGCGGCGGGGAGATGGTGCTCACCACCGGAGTGCTGCTCGCCGGCGACGAGCACAAGCAGACCGAGTACGTCCGCTCCCTGCACCGCGCCGAGGCGTCCGCCGTGGTCCTCGGCCTCGGCCGGGCGTTCCCGTCCCCGCCGGAGGCGATGCGGCGGGCGGCGGAGCGCTGCCAGCTTCCCCTCGTGGTGCTCCACCGTCCTTTCCCCTTCGCCCAGTTGACCGAGGAGGTGCAGTCCCGGCTGGTGCGCCGCAAGTTCGCCGCGGTCAGCCTCTCCGAGGCGGTCCGCACCGAACTCACCGCGCTGATCACCGGCGGCGCCCCGCTGCGGCGGCTGCTCGACGAGATCGCCCGGCACAGCGGCTGCCCCGTCGTCGTCACCAACCTCGCCCACCGCGTCCTCGGCACGGCGGGGGAGCGGTCCGCCGTCGACGACGTCCTGCGCGACTGGGAGCGCATCGCCCGCCAGGCCGGCCGCGGCGACGGCGACGGCTGGATCCGCGCGGAGCTGGGCGGGCGGGGCGAGCCCTGGGGCCGGCTTGTGCTGTGCGGCTACCGCGGCGACACCGAGACCGGGCGGCTGCTCGCCGACCGTGCCGCCGAGGCCCTCGTCCTGCACCGCATGCTCGGCGGCGCCGACTGCTCGTGGGAGGAGCAGTCCGCGCTGAGCCTGCTCACCGACCTGGTCGGCGGCGCCGTACCGGCCCGGCACCTGCTGCCCCGCGCCCGTGCCGCCGGACTGCCGGTCAACCGGCGCACGTTCGTGCCGCTCGTGGTACGCGGACGCCGGGCCGCCCCGCTCGACCGGACGCTGCGGCTGCTGGGTCTGCCCGGCATCGCGGGCGAACTGTCCGGGACCGCGACCGCCGTGCTGCTCAGCCTCGCCCGCGACCAGGACGCCGAGGCGCTCACCGCGCACTTCGCGGCCCGGCTGCGCGCCGAACCGGCCGACGCCGACGTCGTGGTGGCGGCCGCCGCCGCCCGCACGTCCTTCGACGACGTGCCCGCCGGGCTGCGCGAGGCCCGGCTCGTCGCGGACGCGGTCGCGGACTCCGCCGCCGCCCTGGACCTGCCGCCCGTGGTGCGGCTTCGGGACGTCCATCTACGGGGCCTGGTCCGGCTGTTGCGTGACGACCCGCAGGTGCAGTCGTTCGCCGAACGGGAGCTGTCGGGGCTGCTGTGCGACCCCGGCGAGGACCTGCTCCCGGTGCTGCGCACGTACCTGGCGACCGGCCGCAACAAGTCCCGTACCGCGCAGCTGCACCACGTCTCCCGGCCCGCGCTGTACCGCCGTCTCGAGGCGATACAGATACGGCTGGGGGTGGACCTGGACGACTTCGAACAGGCCGCCTCGCTGCACATCGCACTCCTCGCGCACGACGCGCAACAACGCTGAAACGAGCGACCACCTGCGGCAACGGCGGTGACACATGGGATCGTCCGCGGATGACACGGTGACACGCCGCACCCCGCCGGACGTGACACCTTGCCACTCAAAGCGCGCTCGTCCGCTTCCTAGGCTCACTGCACACCGAGCGACCGGAGGTCCCGATGAGCCGAGTGATCCGAGCCGCCGTCTTCCAGACCGCCTGGACGGGCGACAAGGAGTCGATGATCCAGGTCCACGAGCAGGCCGCCCGCGACGCGGCCGCGCAGGGCGCTCACGTGCTCTGCTTCCAGGAGCTGTTCTACGGACCGTACTTCTGCCAGGTCCAGGACCCGGCCTTCTACGCCTACGCCGAACGCATCCCCGACGGCCCGATCGTCGAGCGCTTCCGGCGCCTCGCCCGGGAGCTGAACATCGTCCTGGTGCTCCCGATGTACGAGGAGGAGCAGCCCGGCGTCCTCTACAACACCGCCGCCGTGATCGACGCCGACGGCTCCTACCTGGGCAAGTACCGCAAGACCCACATCCCGCAGGTCAAGGGGTTCTGGGAGAAGTTCTACTTCCGCCCCGGCAACAGCGGCTGGCCCGTCTTCGACACCCGGGCCGGCCGGATCGGCGTCTACATCTGCTACGACCGCCACTTCCCGGAGGGCTGGCGCGCGCTCGGACTCGCGGGCGCGGAGGTGGTGTTCAACCCGTCCGCCACCTCGCGCGGCCTGTCCGGCTACCTGTGGCAGCTGGAGCAGCCGGCGGCGGCCGTCGCCAACGAGTACTTCGTGGGCGCGATCAACCGGGTGGGCGTCGAGGAGTACGGCGACAACGACTTCTACGGCACGAGCTACTTCGTCGACCCCGAGGCCCGCTTCGTCGGCGAGGTCGCCGGCGACAAGGAGACGGAACTGGTCGTCCGCGACCTGGACCTGGCCAAGCTCCGCGAGGTCCGCGACCGCTGGCAGTTCTACCGCGACAGGAACCCCGGAGCCTACGGCCCCCTGACAACTCCCTGAACACCGACACCCTTCAGGGGCGCGGGGAACTGCGCGAGAAACCACGAACGACCCGCACGTACCCACCAGGAGGAGCGACCCGGACATGAGCACCCGCACAGTCATCCGCGGCGGACTCGTCATCACCGCCTCCGACGAAACACACGCAGACGTCCTCATGGAGGACGGCCGCATCGCGGCCCTCGCCGCCTCCGGCACCCCCGCCGCCGAGGCGCTCACCGCCGAGCGGACCGTCGACGCCACCGGGAAGTACGTCATCCCTGGCGGCGTGGACGCGCACACCCACATGGAGCTGCCGTTCGGCGGCACCTTCGCCTCCGACACCTTCGAGACCGGCACCCGTGCCGCCGCCTGGGGCGGCACCACCACGATCGTCGACTTCGCCGTGCAGAGCGTCGGGCACACCCTGCGCGAGGGCCTGGACGCCTGGCACGCGAAGGCGGAGGGCACCTGCGCGATCGACTACGCCTTCCACATGATCGTCTCGGACGTGAACGACGAGACGCTGAAGGAGATGGACCTTCTCGTGGAGGAAGGGGTGACGTCGTTCAAGCAGTTCATGGCGTACCCCGGGGTCTTCTACTCCGACGACGGACAGATCCTCCGCGCCATGCAACGCTCCGCCGACAACGGCGGCCTGATCATGATGCACGCCGAGAACGGCATCGCCATCGACGTCCTCGTCGAGCAGGCCCTCGCCCGCGGCGAGACCGACCCCCGCTACCACGGCGAGGTCCGCAAGGCACTCCTGGAGGCGGAGGCCACCCACCGCGCCATCCGGCTCGCCCAGGTGGCCGGCGCCCCGCTGTACGTGGTGCACGTCTCCGCCACCGAGGCGGTCGCGGAACTGGCCCGGGCCCGCGACGACGGACTGCCCGTCTTCGGCGAGACCTGCCCCCAGTACCTGTTCCTGTCCACCGACAACCTCGCCGAGCCGGACTTCGAGGGCGCCAAGTACGTGTGCAGCACGCCCCTGCGGCCCAAGGAGCACCAGGCGGCGCTGTGGCGGGGCCTGCGCACCAATGATCTCCAGGTGGTCTCCACGGACCACTGCCCGTTCTGCTTCACCGGCCAGAAGGAACTCGGCCGCGGCGACTTCTCCAGGATTCCCAACGGTCTGCCGGGCGTGGAGAACCGCATGGACCTCCTCCACCAGGCCGTCCTGGACGGCCACCTCACCCGCCGCCGCTGGATCGAGATCGCCTGCGCCACCCCGGCGCGGATGTTCGGCCTGTACCCGAAGAAGGGCACCATCGCGCCGGGCGCCGACGCCGACGTCGTGATCTACGACCCGGCGGCCGAGCAGGTCATGTCCGCCGACACCCACCACATGAACGTGGACTACTCGGCGTACGAGGGCAAGCGGGTCACCGGCCGCGTCGAGACCGTGTTCTCGCGCGGGGTCCCGGTCGTCACCGACCGGGAGTACACCGGACACGCCGGACACGGCGTCTACACCCCGCGATCCACCTGTCAGTACCTCAACTAGGAGTGGAGCGCATGGACTTCGGCCTCGTCCTGCAGACCGACCCGCCGGCGTCGCGGGTGATCAGCCTGATGAAGCGCGCCGAGCGCAACGGGTTCACCCACGGGTGGACCTTCGACTCGGCGGTGCTGTGGCAGGAACCCTTCGTCGTCTACAGCCAGATCCTGGCGAACACCACGACCCTCAAGGTCGGCCCGATGGTCACCAACCCGGGCACCCGCACCTGGGAGGTGACCGCCTCCACCTTCGCCACCCTCAACGACATGTTCGGCAACCGCACCGTGTGCGGCATCGGCCGGGGCGACTCCGCGATGCGCGTCGCCGGACGCAAGCCCAACACCCTCGCCCGGCTCGGCGAGGCGATCGACGCGATCCGCGACCTCGCCGAGGGACGCGAGGCCGAGGTCGACGGACAGCGGATCCGCCTGCCGTGGGTCCGCGACGGCGAACTCCCGGTGTGGATGGCCGCCTACGGGCCCAAGGCGCTCGCCCTGACCGGCCAGAGGGCCGACGGGTTCATCCTCCAGCTCGCCGACCCGTTCCTCACCGAGTGGATGGTGAAGGCCGTGCGGAACGCCGCCGCCGAGGCGGGACGCGACCCCGACGCGATCACCGTCTGCGTCGCCGCCCCCGCGTACGTCGGCGACGACCTGGCGCACGCCCGCGAGCAGTGCCGCTGGTTCGGCGGGATGGTCGGCAACCACGTCGCCGACCTGGTCTCCCGCTACGGCGAGCACTCCGGCATGGTCCCCGAGGCGCTCACCGACTACATCAAGGGCCGCGAGGGCTACGACTACAGCCACCACGGACGGGCCGGCAACCCGTCCACGGACTTCGTCCCCGACGAGATCGTGGACCGCTTCTGCCTGCTCGGTCCGCCCGAGGCGCACATCGAGAAGCTCCGCGCACTGCGCGACCTGGGCGTCGACCAGTTCGCGGTGTACGACATGCACGACGCGCAGGAAACGACGATCGACGCGTACGGCGCGGAGATCATCCCGGCACTCGGCGACTGAACCGGTACCACTGCGAAAGGCACGCCCATGACCGCGACCGTCCCGCCCGCGCCCTCTGAGAACCCGATACCCGACCCGGCGGGACGCGTCGAGCTCCCGCCGGGCGCCGTCCTCACCGACGCCCGCTTCGTCAACGACGACCTGCTGCCGGTCCCGCTGGCCCGCCGCCGCTGGACCACGTACAACTTCACCGCCCTGTGGGTGGGGATGGCGCACAACATCCCCTCCTGGCTGCTCGCGTCCGGCCTGGTCGCGCTCGGCATGGACTGGAAGCAGGCCGTCTTCACCATCGCGCTGGCCAACGTCATCGTGCTCGCGCCGATGCTGCTGACGGGTCACGCGGGACCCAAGTACGGCATCCCCTTCCCGGTGCTGGCCCGCGCCTCCTTCGGGCTGCGCGGCGCCAACCTGCCCGCCATGATCCGGGCCGCGGTCGCCTGCGCCTGGTTCGGCATCCAGACCTGGATCGGCGGCCAGGGCGTCTTCGTGCTGCTGGGCAAGCTCTTCGGCGGCTGGGCCGAGGCGTCCGAGGTGGGCGGCCAGCCGTGGACCCTGTGGGTGTGCTTCGTCCTCTTCTGGGCGCTCGAACTGGCCATCATCTACCGGGGGATGGAGGCGCTGCGCCGGTTCGAGAACTGGGCCGCGCCGTTCGTCATCGTCGGCGCGCTGGTGCTGCTGGCATGGATCGCGAACAAGGCCGGCGGTCTCGGGCCGCTGCTCGACCAGCCGTCCCGGCTGGGCTGGGGAGCCGACTTCTGGCCGGTGTTCTTCCCGTCCCTGATGGGCATGATCGCCTTCTGGTCGACGCTCAGCCTGAACATCCCCGACTTCACCCGCTTCGGCGCGGGACAGCGCGCCCAGGTCTGGGGGCAGACGCTCGGACTGCCCACCACCATGACCCTGTTCGCGCTGCTGTCGGTGTTCGTCACCTCCGGCTCGCAGGCCGTCTACGGGGCGGCGATCTGGGACCCGGTGGAGCTGGCCGCCAAGACCGACAACGTCTTCGGGCTGCTCTTCGCGCTGATCACCGTGCTCGTCGCCACCATCTCCGTGAACATCGCGGCGAACGTGGTGTCACCGGCGTACGACCTGGCCAACCTGGCGCCGAAGTTCATCACCTTCCGCACCGGGGCGCTGATCACCGGGGTGGTCGGCGTGGTCATCATGCCGTGGAAGCTGACCGAGACGCCGGAGCTGTACATCTTCACCTGGCTCGGGCTGGTCGGCGGGCTGCTCGGCACGGTCGCCGGCATCCTCGTCGCCGACTACTGGATCGTGCGCCGCACCCGGCTGGACCTGACCGACCTGTACACCCCGGGCGGACGGTACTGGTACACGTCCGGCTGGAACCCGCACGCCGTCGTCGCCTTCCTGACCGGCGGGGTGCTCGCGGTGGGCGGCTCCCACTCGGCCCCCGGCAAGGGGCCTTTCCCCGAGGACGGGCTGATCCCGTTCCTGAAGCCCCTCGCGGACTACGGCTGGGCGGTCGGCCTCGCGGCCTCGCTCGTCGTGTACCTCGCGCTGACGGCGGGCACGCGGCGGCGGGTGTGAGGACCCGCCGCCGTGTCCCCGCGGCGCCTCGGCGGCCTCAGCGGGCGGTGCCGAAGTCCTGCGTCCAGTAGGTGCCGGACAGGCCGACGCCGATCTCCTTGAACGAGCAGTTGAGGATGTTCGCCTTGTGGCCGGGGCTGGTCATCCAGCCCTGCATCACCTGCTCCGGGGTGGAGTACCCGTAGGCGACGTTCTCGCCGTAGGTGCTCCAGGCGTACCCGGCGCGGGTGATGCGCTCACCGGGGTCGGAGCCGTCGGAGCCGGTGTGGGACATGGTGCCGGTCGACGCCATGTCCTCGCTGTGCCGCTGGGCGGCCGTGTTCAGCGTGGAGTTGGCCGTCACCGGGGCGCAGCCGGCCTCGGCGCGCTCCGCGTTGACCAGTTCCACGACCCGGGCGACGGCGCCGGAGGCCGTGGCGGTGGGCTTCGGCGCGGCGGTGGTCGGCTGCGGGGCCGCGGTGGTCGGCTTCGGCGCGGTGGTGGAGGGCGCGGGAGCGGCCGTCGAGGGCTTCGGGGCCGCCGTGGTGGGCTTCGGGGCCGCCGTGGTGGTGGAGGGGGCCGCGGTGGCGGTCCTGGCCGCCTTCTTCTTCGGCTTCTGCGAGGGCTTGCCGCCGTGGTGCCTGCGGGCGTCCTCGGAAGGGCTCGCGGAGGCGCTGGGGGAGTCGGAGGCCACCGGCGACGGGTCGCCCTCGTGCTGGCTGCTCCAGCGGCTGTACCAGCCGGGGCCGTCCCAGCGGTCCTCGCCGACGGACGGCACCGAGGTGGCGCGGTCCTCCCGCTGCCCGCCCTCCGGCCAGTCGGTACAGGCCATGGCGACCGAGGGTATGCCTATGACGCCGACGGCGACGGCGGTGACGACCGTCCGCCGGTACTTCTTCTGCTGGCGATGGATTCCCATACGTGACCTCACCCCTGGGTGTGCGGAGGCTGGTCATTCTTGGGACGGCCCGGCGCGGGACGCAAAGGGCTCATCTACGACCCGGCTTCGTAGGACCCGAGGGGTCTTGCGACGGCCGGGAGAGCGTGCCGACCGGCTCTCGGGAGGGTGCCGGGGCCGTCTGCCGTCACGTCAGAAAGCCCCATGCGGCGACCAAGCGGGGTCACCCGGATCGCGGCCGGCCCGCCACCTGTGCGGGCCCGGTCCGCTTTCCCGTCAAGACGGACAAGTCCCCCATGTCGCCGCGGCCCCGTCTACTAAGCGACCCGGTCAGATCGGTAACAGGCTGTGACAGATGTCACGGAACCATCAGTTCCGGATCAGCCTCGCGTCTTCTGCAGCGCGGCCACCGCTTCCTTGGCGGCCTTGATCGCGCCCTTGTTGATCTCCTCCGTGCTCGGCGCCTTCTTCGACTCGAAGTCGCTGCCGTTGTACGTGACGATCACCAGCGCGTTGGCGGCCCGCGCCACCACGACACCCTCACGTGTGTCCTGCTTGTCCTCGGTGGTGAGGTTCACGACCGAGTACGCCGCGTCCCCGACCCCCGGGACGGCGCCCCCGCCGCTCTTCTCCGCCAGCCGCCCGTCGTACGACTTCTCCGCGGCCTCGTCGGAGTCCAGCACCTCGAAGGACACGTCGAGCCAGCGGTAGTCGTAGCCCTTGAGGGCGTTCCACGAGCAGGTGCGGCGCAGGTCGGAGTCCGTGGACGGTATCTCCTTGCCGGCCGTCTTCGCGCCCGGCACAAGGGACTTGACGGTCTTGGCGGACAGCGCGTCGCACGGTTCGGGCGCCGCGGCGTACGTCTTCACCGCCTGCGTCTCGGACGGGGCGGTGGGGGACTGCTGCGAGGCGGTCTTCCCGGTCGGCTTGTCCTCGGAGGTCTCGGGCGCGGCCAGCGGTCCGGAGGACAGCGCCCATCCGGCCGCGGCGAGGACGACCACCGGCGACAGACGGGCGGTCAGGGCGATCGGCAGAGGAAAGGAACGCACGGCGCACTTCTCGTGGGGGATGGTGCGGAGGTGGTCCGCACTGCGGACGGGACGCCAGTGTCACACGCTTCGTCAAGGTGCGGAAGGGTTCAACTCGCTCCGTAGGCGCGCGGTGACGGGGCGGTTCCGCATCGGCGGCCGCTTGCCGCTTTTCCTCTGCGAATAGGGGGATTTGAGCGTCACGGCACCCGGGCGACCCATTCCGGTGCGGTGAACTTCGTCCCCACGAGTTCCTGGGCGCGGGCCAGTTCCTCGTCCGTCACCTTGCCCTGCGTCAGCCCGTACCGGGCGCGGAAGGAGTCGACCATCCGCCCGATGACCGCCTCGCGCGGCAGCCCCGTCTGCCGGCGCAGCGGGTCCACCCGCTTCTTCGCGCTCTTCGTGCCCTTGTCCGACAGCTTCTCCTTGCCGATGCGCAGCACCTCGAGCATCTTGTCCGCGTCGATGTCGTACGCCATCGTCACGTGGTGCAGCACCGCGCCGGGCGCGCCGTCGGGGCCCACGATCCGCTTCTGCGCCGCGCCCGCGATCTTGCCCTGGTCGGTGGCGATGTCGTTCAGCGGCTGGTACCAGGCGCGGATCCCCATGTCGCCGAGCGCGCCGAGCACCCAGTCGTCGAGGTAGGCGTAGCTGTCCTGGAAGGACAGGCCCTGCACCAGCGCCTCCGGCACCGACAGCGAGTAGGTGATGGTGTTGCCCGGCTCCACGAACATCGCGCCGCCGCCGGAGATCCGGCGCACCACGTCCACGCCGTGCCGGCGGGCCCCCTCGGGGTCCACCTCGTTGCGCAGCGACTGGAAGCTGCCGATGATCACGGCGGGGGAGGCCCACTCCCACACCCGCAGCGTCGGCGGACGCCGCCCGGCGGCCACCTCGGCGGTCAGCACCTCGTCCAGGGCCATGTGCAGCGCGGGCGGCTGCGGGCCCTCGTGCACCAGCTGCCAGTCGTAGTCGGTCCAGTCCGTGGCGTGCGCCAGCGCACGGCGCACCGCGATGCCGACACCCTCCGCGGTGAGCCCGTACATCACGGTCCCCTCGGGCAGGGCGGCCTCGATCCGCGCGGCCAGACCGGCCGCGTCGGTGTCGGCCGGGGCGCCCTCCAGGGCGCCGTTCACGGCGTCCAGCGCCTCGTCGGGCTCCAGGAAGAAGTCCCCCGCCACGCGCGCGTGACGCAGCACCCCGTCCACCACGTCCACGTCCACCACGACGAGCTTGCCGCCGGGAACCTTGTACTCACCGTGCACGACTCCGCCTTTCGTCCAGCCGCGTGCACCAACGCCGGGCCCGCCCGGATTGTTCCCGTCACGGCAGCGGCGCCCGGTGCCGCGGGCGCCGCCGAGGGTGGCGTCGTCCCGCAGTACGCGCTTACCCTGCGGGCGGCAGTGGCCGAGGCCGCCGGCCCGGAGCGGGTGGTGCGCAGGGCCGGACGACGCGAACACCTGGGGCAGGGGATGCAGTTCACCACCCGACCGACCCTCCAGGGCACCTTCGGCATGGTGTCCTCCACCCACTGGCTGGCCTCCCAGTCCGCCATGGCCGTCCTCGAGGACGGCGGCAACGCCTACGACGCGGCCGTGGCCGGAGCCTTCGTGCTGCACGTCGTCGAACCCCACCTCAACGGCCCGGCCGGCGAAGTGCCGATGATCCTCGCCCCGGCCGGCGGGGAGGTACGCGTGCTGTGCGGGCAGGGCGTCGCCCCCGCCGGCGCGACCGTCGCCCACTACAAGGGGCTCGGCCTCGACCTCGTCCCCGGCACCGGCCCGCTCGCCGCCGCCGTGCCCGGCGCCTTCGACGCCTGGATGCTCCTGCTGCGCGACCACGGCACCAAGTCCCTCGCCGACGTCCTCACCTACGCCATCGGCTACGCCGAGGACGGCCACCCGCCCGTGGAGCGGGTCGGCGACACCGTGGAGACCGTGCGCGAGCTGTTCGAGACGGAGTGGACCAGCTCCGCCGAGGTCTACCTGCCCGGCGGACGCCCGCCGCGCCCCGGCGAGCTGTTCCGCAACCCCGCCCTCGCCGCCACCTGGAAGCGGCTGCTCGCCGAGGTGGCCGGCGCCGGCGACCGGGAGGCGCAGATCGAGGCCGCCCGCGAGGTGTGGCGCACCGGCTTCGTCGCCGAGGCGCTGGTCCGGCAGGCCGCCCGCCCCACCCTCGACACCAGCGGCAGGCGCCACACCGGCACCCTCACCGCCGACGACCTCGCCGCCTGGTCCGCCACCTACGAGGACCCGGTCACCTACGACTTCGGCGGCTGGACCGTGTGCAAGGCGGGACCGTGGAGCCAGGGCCCGGTGCTCCTCCAGCAACTCGCCCTGCTCCCCGACGAGTTGCCGCCCTACGGCTCGGCCGCCTATCTGCACCTGCTGATCGAGAACTGCAAGCTCGCCATGGCCGACCGCGAGGCCTGGTACGGCGACGCCGCCGAGGTGCCGCTCGACGACCTGCTGTCCGCCGCGTACAACGCCGAGCGGCGCACCCTGGCCGGCCCGCGCGCCTCCCACGAGCTGCGCCCCGGCAGCCCCGGCGGCCGCACCCCCCGGCTCGCCGCCCACGCGCGCGTCGTGGCCACCGACGAGCCGGGCTTCAGCCCCATGGGCGCCGGTGAGCCGACCGTCGCCAAGAGCCCCACCTCTCCGGTGCCCGGCGAACCGGAGGTCTCCGCCGACGGCGGTACCCGCGGCGACACCTGTCACCTCGACGTCGTCGACCGCTGGGGCAACATGATCTCCGCCACGCCCAGCGGCGGCTGGCTCCAGTCCAACCCCGTCGTGCCCGAGCTGGGCTTCCCGCTCGGCACCCGGCTCCAGATGACCTGGCTGGAGGAGGGCCTGCCCAACAGCCTCACCCCGGGCCGCCGCCCCCGCACCACGCTCACCCCGTCCCTCGCCCTGCGCGACGGCGTGCCGGTCATGGCGTTCGGCACGCCCGGCGGCGACCAGCAGGACCAGTGGCAGCTGCACTTCTTCCTCGCCGTCGCCCTGCGCGCGAAGGTGCGCGGCGGGCTCGACCTCCAGGGCGCCGTCGACGCCCCGAACTGGCACAACGACAGCTTCCCCGGCTCCTTCTACCCCCGCGGCATGCGGCCCGGCAGCGTCACCGTCGAGTCCCGCACCGACCCGGAGGTGGTCGAGGAGCTGCGCCGCCGCGGCCACGACGTCACCGTCGGCGACGCCTGGTCCGAGGGACGGCTGTGCGCGGTCGCCCGCGACCCGGACACCGGCGTCCTCTCGGCGGCCGCCAACCCGCGCGGCCAGCAGGGGTACGCGGTGGGCCGCTGAGCCCATCCCCGCGGGTGCGGGCAGCCCATTTCCGCGGCGCCCGCACCCGAGACCGTCCCGGGCCGGGGCGGGGCTGTCGGTGCGGCGTGCTCTCATGGAGGAGTGATCGAGACCGACGCGAGCATCGACCAGTTCCTCACCCGGCACGCCCCCGACGTGGAGGCCGCCGTCCGCGAGGCCGCCGCGCGGGAGATCGTGCCGCGCTGGCGCCGTCTCGCCGCCCACGAGGTGGACCGCAAGAGCGGACCGCACGACCTGGTGACCGACGCCGACCGCGAGGCCGAGCGGCGCCTCACGGCGGAGCTGCCCCGCCTGCTGCCCGGCTCCGTGGTGGTCGGCGAGGAGGGCGTGCACGCCGACCCGTCGTCGTACGAGGCGATAGGCGGGGACGCGCCGGTGTGGATCGTCGACCCCGTCGACGGCACCCGCCAGTTCGTGCGCGGCGAGACCGGCTACTGCACCCTGGTCGCGCTCGCCGTGCGCGGCGTGGTGCGGGCCTCCTGGACGTACGCCCCGGCCCTCGGCCTGCTGGCCACCGCCGTCCGCGGACAGGGCGCCCGCCTCGAGGGCGAGCCGCTGCGCTCCGGTTCCCCGGAGCCCGGCCGGGACCTCCGCGTCGCCACCTCCCACCCGGACTTCACCACCGACGAGCAGAAGCGCGCCCTCCTCGGCCTGCGCGCCGACGGCGTGTCCCCGCGCCCCTGCGGTTCGGCCGGGCTCGAGTACCTGGCGGTGGCCCGCGGCGAGCTGGACGCGACCGCGTTCAACTGGGAGCTGGCCTGGGACCACGCGGCCGGTCTGCTGCTGGTGGAGGAGGCGGGCGGCGCCCAGCTCACCCGCGCGGGCATCCCGTTCGCGATCCGCGGCGGCAACACGCTGCCGTTCACCGCGGCGCGGGACGAGGCCACCGCGCGACGGGTGGTGGAGCTGCTGTCCGCGGCCGTCTGAGGCGCGGACCGCCGGGCGGTGCGGGGCGGGTGTCCGGACGCCGTCCGGCGCCGTCCGCGGCCCGGCATATCCTGATCCTCTGTGGCCGTCGGCTGACGAAGGAGTCCGAAGGTGCCGTCGATGCTCGATGCGGTCGTGGTGGGGGCGGGGCCGAACGGGCTGACCGCCGCCGTGGAACTGGCCCGGCGCGGCTTCTCGGTGGCCCTCTTCGAGGCCAAGGGGACCGTCGGCGGCGGCGCCCGCACCGAGGAGCTGACCCTTCCCGGCTTCCGGCACGACCCCTGCTCCGCCGCCCACCCCCTCGCCGTCAGCTCGCCCGCCTTCCGCGGCCTGCCGCTGGAGCGGCACGGCCTTCAGTGGCTGCACCCCGAGCTGCCCATGGCCCACCCCTTCCCGGACGGCACGGCGGCCGTGCTGGCCCGCTCGGTCGGGGAGACGGCCGCCTCCTTCGGGCCGCGCGACGCCGGCGCGTACCGGCGGCTCGTGACGCCCTTCCTGCACCGCTGGGACACCCTGGTCCGCGACTTCATGTCGCTGCCGCTGACCGCGCTGCCCCGCGACCCCGTCACCCTCGCCCGGTTCGGCCTCGTCGGCCTGCCCCCGTCGACCTGGCTGGCCCGCCGCTTCCGCGACGAGCGCGCCCGCACCCTCTTCGCCGGTCTCGTCGCCCATGTGATGGCCCCGCTCAACGGCTTCGCCACCTCGGCCATAGGCCTGGTCTTCGCCCTCGCCGCGCACACCCGCGGCTGGCCCGTCGCCCGCGGCGGCTCCCAGGCGATCTCCGACGCCCTCGCCGCCCACCTGCGCGAACTCGGCGGCACCGTGCACACCGACTACGAGGTCAAGCGGCTCGACGACCTGCCCCCGGCGCGGGCGTACGTCTTCGACACCTCGCCCACCGCGCTGGCCCGTATCGCCGGCTTCGGCGACCACTACGCCCGCTACCGCTACGGCCCCGGCGTCTTCAAGATCGACTACGCGCTGGACGGGCCCGTCCCGTGGACCGCCCCCGAGGCGCGCAGGGCCGGGACCGTGCAGATCGGCGCGGACAGCGCGGAGATCGGCGCCGCCCTGCGCGCCGCGTCCCGGGAGAACCGCGCCCCCGACGCGCCGTTCCTCATCACGGTGCAGCCCTCCGTCGTCGACCCCACCCGGGCCCCCGACGGGAAGCACGTCTTCTGGGTCTACGGACACGTCCCGCACGGCTGGAACGGCGACCTCACCGACGCGATCGAACGCCAGCTGGAGCGGTTCGCGCCCGGCTTCCGCGACCGGGTGCTGGCCCGCGCCACCGCGGGACCGCCCGAACTGGCCGCGCGCAACGCCAACTACATCGGCGGCGACATCGCCACCGGCGCGGTCTCCGGACTCCAGACGCTGCTGCGCCCCAAGCTGTCGCTGTTCCCGTACACGACACCGCACCCCGCCGTGTTCATCTGCTCGCAGGCCACCCCGCCCGGCCCCGGCGTGCACGGCATGCCCGGCCACAACGCCGCCAAGGCGGTATGGAGGAGGCTCCGCCAGACATGACCCCCAGGCTCACCCTCGTCCAGGGCGACATCACCCGGCAGAGCGCCGACGCCCTCGTCAACGCGGCCAACTCGTCCCTGCTCGGCGGGGGCGGCGTCGACGGCGCGATCCACCGGCGGGGCGGCCCGGAGATCCTCGCCGAGTGCCGCGCCCTGCGCGCCTCCCGGTACGGCGGGGGGCTGCCCACGGGGCAGGCGGTCGCCACCACCGCGGGCCGGCTGGACGCGCGCTGGGTGATCCACACGGTCGGCCCGGTGCACAGCGCCACCGAGGACCGCTCCGCGCTCCTCGCCTCCTGCTACCGCGAGTCCCTGCGCGTCGCCGACGAACTGGGCGCCCGCACGGTCGCGTTCCCCGCGATCTCGACGGGCGTCTACCGCTGGCCGCTGGACGACGCGGCCCGCATCGCCGTGGAGACGGTCCGCGCGACGGACACCGCGGTCGAGGAGATCACCTTCGTCCTGTTCGACGAACGGGCGTACAAGGCGTTCGCGGCGGCGGCCGGCTGACGGGGCGCGCCGGGCTCCCTCCCGCCGTCACCTGACGCCCTCGCCCCTCCGGCCGACCACGCGGTCCGTGCCGGACATGCCGTCCTTCGCGCCCGTCGTGCCCGTCGTGCCGGACGTGCCGCCGCGTCGTCCGGTCGCCGCCCCGGCCACGACGTGAACCTCAGAGCCCCCGCGGGCGCCGGTCCGCCTCCGCCGCGTCGGCCACCGCCTCCGCCGCCGCCTGGGCCGCCTCCGCCGTGTCGTCGGCGGCCTTGGCCGCGGCCGCGTCGTCGGCCGTGGGCTTGGCCCGGGTGGCCGGTGACGGCGGGAGCGACTCGCTGAACGCCTTCGACACGCCCTGGAGCGCCGTGGTGATCTCGCTGGGGATCACCCAGAAGTTGTTGCCCTGCCCCTGCGCGAGCTGGGGCAGCGCCTGGAGGTACTGGTAGGCGAGCAGCTTCGGGTCGGGATCGTTGCGGTGGATCGCCTGGAACACCTCGTCGATGGCGCGCGACTGGCCCTCGGCCTCCAGGATCGCGGCGGTCCGGTTGCCCTCCGCGCGCAGCACGGCCGCCTGCTTGTCGCCCTCCGCCGTGAGGATCTGCGACTGGCGCTGTCCCTCGGCGCCCAGGATCGCCGCCCGCTTGTCCCGCTCGGCGCGCATCTGCTTCTGCATGGCCTCCTTGATGGACTGCGGCGGGTCGATGGCCTTGATCTCCACGCGGTTGACCCGCAGCCCCCACTTGCCGGTCGCCTCGTCGAGCACCCCGCGCAGCTGGCTGTTGATGGTGTCCCGTGAGGTGAGCGTCTTCTCCAGGTCCATGGACCCGACCACGTTGCGCAGCGTGGTGACGGTCAGCTGCTCCACCGCCTGGAGGAAGCTGGCGATCTCGTAGAAGGCCGCACGCGGGTCGGTGACCTGGAAGTACAGCACGGTGTCGATCTCGACGACCAGGTTGTCCTCGGTGATGACCGGCTGCGGCTTGAAGGAGACGACTTGTTCGCGCAGGTCGATCTGCGGGTGCACCCGGTCGATGTACGGGATGACGAGGTTGAGACCGGGGGTCAGGGTCTTGTGGTAGCGGCCCAGCCGCTCCACGTTGCGAGCGCGCGCCTGAGGCACGATGCGCACCGCGCGGATCACCGTGAAGATCGCGAGCAGCGCGATCAGCAGCCCGGCGACGAGGGAGGCGGAGATGTCCATGGCTTCAGTCCCGTGGGTAGACGATCGCGGTGGCGCCACTGATCTCGATGACGTCGACAGTCGTTCCGGGCGAGATCACCAGTGTTTCGTCGTAGCTGCGGGCGGTCCACTCCTCGCCGTCGATACGGACCCTGCCCCCGGTGCCCGACACCGCCGTCAGCACCTGCGCGGGCTTGCCCACCAGCGCGTCCACACCGAAGCGCTGACCCTGCGGGCGCTGGAGGTGGCGCAGGGCGAGGGGCCGTACGAACAGCAGCGTCACGGCGGCGAGGACGGAGTACGCGACCAGCTGGACCCACAGCGGCAGCCCGGCCGCCGCGACCCCCGCCGTGACCAGCGCGGCCACGCTCAGCATGCCGAGGGCGGCGGTGACGGTGAGGATCTCCGCGACGGCCAGGGCGGCCGCGACGATCAGCCAGATCAGCCAGGTGTCCATGTCGCGCCTCTTCTCACCTGCGGTGGAGGGCTTGGCCGGCGCCGGCCGGCACGCGAGGGGGAGCCGGCACCTTTGCCACCACGTTACCCAGCCACGGCCCGGATGCCGAGATCCGTGCACCGAGCATTCCCGCCGTACATGTCCGATACGCCTCCCATTGGGTGATGACCCCGATGGCGCTCGCCCGTCCCGCCGGGTGAGGCTTCGAACAGCCCCTTGATCCCGTGGACGCCGGTGCCCGCCGGGTGTGTATGTGCGCCTGTCCCACCCCGCCCGGTGTGATCGTGATGCACGGCGTCGTCGGACGGGACGGGGACGCCGGCGACCGACGGACGGCTGAGGACGGTACGAGGACCTGATCGATGACCCTGCCCGAGCTGTACGTGACGCTGCTCATCGCGGGCACGGTGCTGCTGGCCAGCATCGCCGCCGCCCGTACCGCTCACCGGGTGGGTCTGCCCAGTCTGCTGCTGTTCCTCGCGGTGGGGATCGTGGCGGGCGAGGACGGCCTCGGCCTGCGGTTCGACGACGTCCAGCTCGCCCAGGCGCTCGGCACCGCGGCCCTGGCCGTGATCCTCGTGGAAGGCGGTCTGACCACCCGGTGGAGCGACGTCCGGCGGCTGGTGGCGCCCGCCGGCGTCCTGGCCACCGTGGGCGTGTTCCTGTCCGTCCTGGTCACCGCCTCGGGCGCGCACTGGCTGCTCGGGCTCGACTGGAACGTGGCGCTGCTGCTCGGGGCGATCGTCTCCTCGACCGACTCCGCCGCCGTGTTCTCCGTGCTGCGGGCGCTGCCCCTGCCCCGGAAGCTGACCGGACTGGTCGAGGCCGAGTCCGGCTTCAACGACGCGCCCACGATCATCCTCGTGCTGGTCTTCTCCACCACCACCTCCGACGTCCCGGCGATCGGGCCGCTCCTCGGCAGTCTGCTGTTCCAGCTGGCCGTCGGCGGCGCGCTCGGTGTGCTGACCGGCCTCCTCGGCGCGGTCGCGCTGCGCCACATCGCGCTGCCCGCCACGGGTCTCTACCCGCTGGCCACGGTCGGCTTCGGCATCACCGCCTTCGCCGCCGCCGGCGCGGCCGGCGCGAGCGGCATCATCGCCGCCTATCTGTCCGGACTGGTCCTCGGCAACTCCCAGCTGCCGCACCGCGCCGCCACCCGCTCCTTCGCTGAGGGCGCGGGCTGGCTGGCGCAGATCGGCCTGTTCGTCATGCTCGGACTGCTCGTCGACCCCAGCGAGCTGTCCGGCGCGGTCCTGCCCGCCCTCGTCGTCGGCCTGGTGCTGCTGCTCGTCGCCCGCCCCGTGTCCGTACTGCTGTGCCTGCTGCCGTTCCGCACCCCCTGGCGGCAGCAGGCGTTCATCTCCTGGGCGGGGCTGCGCGGCGCGGTCCCCATCGTGCTCACCACCTTCCCGGTGGTGGAGGACGTGCCGCACGCCCGCGAGATCCTCAACATCGTGTTCGTGCTGGTGGCCCTGTTCACCCTGCTCCAGGGCCCCACCCTGCCCGCCGTCGCCCGCCGCCTCGGCCTGGTGCGCACCGACGCGCTGCGCGAGATCCAGGTGGAGACCGCGCCCCTCGACGTCCTGGACGCCGACCTGCTCACCGTGAGCATCCCGGAGGGCTCCCAGCTGCACGGCGTGGCCGTCTTCGAACTGCGGCTGCCGCCCCCGGCCGTCGTCACCCTGATCGTCCGCGAGGGCGCCACGCTGGTGCCGGACCGCGACACCGTGCTGCGCGCCGGGGACGAACTCCTGCTCATCGCCACCCCGGAGACCCGCGAGGACGCCGAACGCCGGCTGCGCGCCATCGGCCGGCGCGGCAAGCTCGCCCGCTGGCTCGGCGAAATCGGTGCGCCGGAACCGGAAGGCACCACCACGGGTGGCTGACGGCCCGCCGGCGTCCCACGTGACCCGTCCCCGGGTGGGACTCCGCGCGGAACCACCACGACCGCACAGAGTCCGACGGCATCATTGCTTCGTTTGTGTGCGAGTCCTAGGGTGTGGCGGGCTCAGTAGTCGCACCGTCACCACCCGTCGTGATCCTCCTCCGGCGTGACGTCGCCGCCGTGACGCCGCGCCGCCGGGGGATCCGGCGTGCCCTCAGTCCGTGCAGTGCCCTGTCGCACCGAGGAAGGCCACGGTCATGCCGCACCCGCACGTGTCTCCCGCCGCAGCTCCCACCCGCCCCGTCCGTCCGGTCGTCAGCCGCCGCCGTCTCCTGGAGTCCGGCGCCGCCGTGCTCGGCGCCCTCGCCCTGTCCGCCCCGTCCGGCGCCGCGCACGCGGCAGGCCCGCGCCCGCAGTCCGACGACGGACCCCCGGAGTGGAACGACTTCGGCGTCTTCCGCCTCGGCACCGAACCTCCGCACACCACCCTCATGCCGTACGCCGGCCTGCCGCAGGCGCTCGCCGCCGACCGCACCCGCTCGCCGTACCGGCTGGACCTCGACGGCACCTGGAAGTTCGCCTACGCGGACCGGCCCGAGGACCGCGACCCCGACTTCCACCGCACCGACACCGACGACCGCGGCTGGGACACCATCCCCGTCCCGTCGGTGTGGCAGCTGCACGGCCACGACTTCCCGATCTACCTGAACATCACCTACCCCTACTGGGGCCCCAACGGCCGCGGCGAGGAACCCCAGCCGCCCGCCGCGCCCACCCGCTACAACCCGGTGGGCCAGTACCGCCGCACCTTCACCGTGCCGCGCGACTGGCGCGGCCGCCGCGTCTTCCTGCACTTCGAGGGCGTCAAGTCCGCGCACTACGTGTGGATCAACGGCGAACTCGTCGGCTACGACGAGGACTCCTACACGCCGTCGGAGTACGACGTCACCGAGCAGCTGCGTCCCGGCGCCAACCAGATCGCGGTCGAGGTGTACCGCTACTCCGACGGCGACTGGCTGGAGGACCAGGACATGATCCGGCTGAGCGGCATCTTCCGCTCGGTCTACCTGTACTCCACCCCGCCCGTGCACCTGCGCGACTTCAAGCTGGAGACGCCGCTGAACGACACGTACACCGCCGCCGGGCTGAACGTCACCGCACACGTACGGGCGTACGGCGACGACGCGGGAGACGGCCGGTACACCGTCGAGACGCAGCTGTACGACGCGCGCGGCCACGCCGTCTGGTCGCGGCCGCTGCTGCGGACCGCCGACCTCGGTTCGGTGGAGGCCGGCCGGGACGTCACCGTACGGGCGTCGCGAGCCGTGCCCGGCCCACGGCTGTGGTCGGCGGAGGACCCGTACCTCTACACGGCCGTCCTCCGGCTCCGCGACCCGTCCGGGACGGTCGTCGAGACGCTCTCCCACCGGGTGGGCATCCGCGAGTTCGCGCTCAAGGACGGGCTGATGCGGATCAACGGCCGCCCCGTCTCCTTCCGCGGCACCAACCGCCACGAGATGCACCCGGCCCGCGGCACCGCCCTCACCCGTGAGGACATGGTCCGGGACATCACGATCGTCAAGCGGCTCAACATGAACTCGGTCCGCACCTCCCACTACCCGGACAACCCCCTCTGGTACGAACTCGCCGACGCCTACGGCCTCTACCTCGTCGACGAGACCAACCTCGAGACCCACGGCATCCGCGACCGCTACCCGGGCGACCACCCCGACTGGACCGCCGCCTGCGTCGCCCGCGCGCAGAACATGGTCCACCGCGACAAGAACCACCCCTCGGTGGTCATCTGGTCGCTCGGCAACGAGGCCGGCGGCGGCTCCACCTTCACCGCCATGCACGACTGGATCCGCTCCTACGACACCACCCGCGTCATCCAGTACGAGGGCGACGACCGGCCCGGCGTCAGCGACATCCGCTCCCGCATGTACGAGAGCCCCGCCCGTGTCGAGCAGCGCGCCCGCGACACCGCCGACACCCGGCCGTACGTGATGATCGAGTACTCCCACGCGATGGGGAACTCCAACGGCAACTTCCGGAAGTACTGGGACGTCGTGCGCCGGCACGACGTCCTGCAGGGCGGCTGGATCTGGGACTTCGCCGACCAGTCCCTCCACACGCCCGTGCCGGAGCGCACCCTGCTCACCGAGTCCGGACCGGCCGCGCTGCGCGGCGAGATCCTCGCCACCCGCGGCCGCCTCGACCGCGACAAGGGCCTGTCCGGCATCACCGTCTTCGCCCGCCACGACAGCCTCGATCTCACCGGATCCCTCACCCTGGAGGCGTGGTTCACCCCGGGCGTGCCCGGCTACCACCAGCCGATCGTCGCCAAGGGCGACACCCAGTACGCGCTCAAACAGACCGATCGCAGGGTGGAGTTCTTCATCTGCTCCGACGGCCGGTGGATCGCCGTCAACTGGCCCGTCCCGGACGACTGGAGCGGCAGGGAACACCATGTCGCGGGCGTCTTCGACGCCGACGCCGGCACCCTCACCCTGTACGTCGACGGCGCGGTCCGCGCCACCCGCGCCACCGACCGCCGGCCCACCAGCAACACCGCCCCGCTGTCCCTCGCCTCCGACGCGGACAACCAGACCCGGGAGTTCGACGGCACGATCCGCCGCGCCCGCGTTTACGCCCGTGCCCTCACCACGGCCGAACTGGCCTCCGAGGACCGGGCGCCCGGCGACGACGGCGTGCGCTTCTGGTTCGACGCCGCCACCGTGAGGACGGAGCGGAAACGCCCCGCGGCCAGGACCTTCCTCGCGTACGGCGGGGACTGGGGCGACAACCCCAACGACGGGGCGTTCGTCGCCGACGGCATCGTCACCGCCGACCGCAGGCCCGGCGGCAAGGCGGCCGAGATCAAGCGCGTCCACCAGGCCGTCGGCGCCGTCCGCACGCCGGGCGGCGGACCGGGCGCGGTCACCCTCACCAACGAGTACCTCTTCACCGACCTCCGCGAGTTCGACGGGCGTTGGGAGCTTGTCGCGGACGGCGAGGTGATCGGCGGCGGACGGCTCACCCGGGACCAGCTGGACGTGGCGCCGCTGACCGAGAGGCGCGTCGACCTGCCCGTGCGCCTGCCCAGGAACCCGTCCCCGGGCACGGAGTTCTTCCTCCAGCTGTCCTTCACGACACGGGAGCGCGCGCCCTGGGCGGAGGCCGGCTTCGAGGTGGCACGCCACCAGCTCCCGCTCGGCACGGACACCCCGGCGGTGGCGCCCGTGCCGCTGTCCCGGGTCCCGGCGCTGCGGCACGAGGTGCGCGACGGGGACATCCACGTCACCGGCAAGGGGTTCTCGGTCACCGTCGACCGGGGCACCGGCCTCCTCACCGACTACGAGGCGGACGGCGCCCGCCTGCTCACCTCGGGACCGGCGCCCAACTTCTGGCGGGCGCCCACCGACAACGACCGCGGCAACGGCCAGCACCTGCGCAACCAGACCTGGCGCGACGCGGGCGCCCGCCGCGCGGTCACCGGCGTCACCGTGCGGCCGCTCGGCGACCGCGCCGTCGAGGTCCGCGTCACCGGCACCCTGCCCACCACGGCCGAGTCCGCGTACTCCACGACGTACACCGTTTTCGGCAACGGCGAGATCAAGGTGGACCACACCCTCCACCCGGGCTCCGCGAGCCTGCCGTACCTCCCCGAGGTCGGCTCGCTGCTGTTCCTGCCCCGCCGCCTGGACCGGCTGCACTGGTACGGGCGCGGCCCCGAGGAGAACCACTGGGACCGCAACACCGGCACCGACGTGGGCCGTTGGTCCTCGACCGTGGCCGAGCAGTGGACGCCGTACATCCGCCCGCAGGAGAACGGCAACAAGACCGACGTGCGCTGGGCCGCGCTGACCGACGCAGGCGGACGCGGACTGCTGGTGACGGGCGAACCCCTCGTCGAGATCAACGCCTCGCACTTCACCCCCGAGGACCTGTCCGCCGGCGTCCGGCACGACTACCAGCTCACCCCGCGCGACGCGGTGGTGCTGCGGGTCAACCACCGGCAGATGGGCGTGGGCGGCGACGACAGCTGGGGCGCGCACACCCACGACGAGTTCAAGCTGTTCGCGGACCGCGACTACGCCTACACCTACCGGCTGCGCCCGCTCACCGACGTGGACCGGGCGCTCGCCCTCTCCCGCCGGCCCACCGCGGTCGAATAGCCCGGCACACTCGGGGGAGCCCGGGGTAACCGGGCTCCCATGGGTGACATCCTGGTCGGCGCCTGTTCATGGACGGACCGCCAACTCGTCGCGAGCGGCTGGTATCCGCGCGGACGGCGCGACGCCGAAGGGCGGCTGCGCCACTACGCGGAGCGGTTGCCGGTCGTCGAAGTGGACTCCGGCTACTACGCGTTGCCGCGCCGCCGCAACAGTGAACTGTGGGTGGAACGCACCCCGGACGGCTTCCGCTTCGACGTCAAGGCGTTCTCCCTGCTCACGGGTCACCCGACACGCCCCGAGGCGCTCCCGGCGGACCTGCGCGACCGGGTGCCCGCACGAGGGCGGGCGGACCCGGCACTGCTGGACGAGGTCTGGGGCCGTTTCGCGGAGGCGGTCGACCCCCTGCGCACGGCCGGACGGCTCGGGGCCGTGCTGTTCCAGTTCCCGCCGTGGTTCACCCCCGGCGCCCCGGCCGAACGCCGCCTCGAGGACTGCGCGGAACGCGCCAAGGGCTGGCCGCTCGCCGTGGAGTTCCGCCACCCGTCCTGGTGGCAGGCGGAACGCGCCGACGAGACACGGGAGTTGCTGACCTCCCTGGGCATGTCGGCGGTCGGCACCGACATGGCCCAGGGCCTCACCGCCTCCCTGCCGCCCCTGGTCCCCGTCACCCGCCCCGCCCTGGCCGTCGTACGGTTCCACGGCCGCAGCGGCGCGTGGGGGAGGGGCAGCAAGGAGGACCGCTTCCGTCACGACTACGACGTGACGGAGCTCGCCGCCTGGGTGCCGCGCCTGCGCCGCGCGGCACAGGAGACGGACGAGCTGCACGTCCTGTTCAACAACTGCTGCGGCGACGCGGCGGTGCGGGCGGCGGAGACGATGCGGGGCCTCCTGACCCCACCGCCGGGGCGATCCGCCGAGCCGCAGGACACGGGACGTTGATGTCGGATTTCCGCCGGACTCCCTCACTCCCCGTGCCCGATCCTTGAGGCATGCACCGAGGGATGCACACCGACACCGAGCGCTGCGTGCGCGCCGTGCAGTCGAAGGACGCGCGGTTCGACGGCTGGTTCTACACCGCCGTCCTCACCACCGGCATCTACTGCCGGCCCAGCTGCCCCGCCGTCCCGCCCAAGCCCGAGCACATGGTCTTCCACCCCAGCGCGGCCGCCTGCCAGCAGGACGGGTACCGGGCGTGCAAACGCTGCCGCCCCGACACCAGCCCCGGCTCCCCGCAGTGGAACGTGCGCGCCGACCTCGTCGCCCGCGCCATGCGGCTGATCGCCGACGGCGTGGTGGACCGCGAGGGCGTCACCGGCCTCGCCGCCCGCCTCGGCTACAGCACCCGGCAGATCGAACGCCAGCTGCTCGCCGAACTGGGCGCGGGCCCCCTTGCCCTGGCCCGCGCGCAGCGGGCGCAGACCGCGCGGCTGCTCGTCGAGACGACGGACCTGCCGATGGCGGACGTCGCCTTCGCGGCCGGCTTCTCCTCCGTGCGCACCTTCAACGACACCGTGCGCGAGGTGTTCGCGCTCTCCCCGAGCGACCTGCGCACCCGGGCGCCGAAGCACGCGGCCGCCGGCACCCCTGGCGTGATCACGCTGCGCCTGCCGTTCCGCGCCCCGCTCCACCCCGACAACCTCTTCGGCCACCTCGCCGCCACCGCCGTACCCGGCGTGGAGGAATGGCGGGACGGCGCCTACCGCCGCACGCTGCGGCTCCCGTACGGCCACGGCATCGTGGCCCTGTCACCCCGCCCCGACCACATCGCCTGCCGGCTCGCCCTGAGCGACCCCCGGGACCTCACCGTCGCCATCAGCCGCTGCCGCCGCCTGCTCGACCTCGACGCCGACCCGGTCGCCGTCGACGAGCAGCTGCGGGCCGACCCGGCGCTCACGCCCCTGGTCGACAAGGCCCCCGGCCGACGGGTGCCGCGCACGGTCGACGAGGCGGAGTTCGCCGTCCGCGCGGTCCTCGGACAGCAGGTGTCCACCGCCGCCGCCCGCACCCACGCGGCGCGCCTGGTCACCGCGCACGGCACCCCCGTCGACGACCCGGAGGGCGGCCTCACCCACCTCTTCCCGGCACCGGAGGAGCTGGCCGCGCTCGACCCGGACGCCCTCGCCATGCCCCGCACCCGCCGCACCACCCTCACCACCCTGGTCCGCAGGCTCGCGGACGGCGACCTCCGCCTGGGCGCCGACAGCGACTGGACGGAGACCCGCGCCGCGCTGCTCGCCCTCCCGGGCTTCGGCCCCTGGACCGCCGACGTCATCGCCATGCGCGCCCTCGGCGACCCCGACGCCTTCCTCCCCACCGACCTGGGCGTCCGCCGCGCCGCCCGCGCCCTGGGCCTCCCCTCCACCCCGTCGGCCCTCACGACCCGAGCCGCGGCCTGGCGCCCCTGGCGCGCCTACGCGGTGCAGTACCTCTGGGCGACCGACAGCCACCCGATCAACGTCCTGCCGTCCTGACCGGCAGGGGAGGACCCATGAGACAGCACACCGTGACCGACAGCCCGTACGGCCCCCTGACCCTCGTCGCCGACGACGGCGTCCTCTGCGGCCTGTACATGACCGACCAGCGCCACCGCCCGCCGGAGGAGACCTTCGGCGTCCCCGACGACAGCCCTTTCACCGCGGCGAAGGAACAGCTGGCCGCCTACTTCGCGGGCGACCTGAAGGAGTTCACCGTCCCCCTGCGCCTGCACGGCACCCCGTTCCAGCTCCGGGTGTGGGAACAGCTCCGGCGCATCCCCTACGGCGAGACCCGCACCTACGGACAGCTCGCCGGTCTCCTCGGCAACCCCAGGGCGTCCCGCGCCGTCGGCCTCGCCAACGGCCGCAACCCGGTCGGCGTCATCGTCCCCTGCCACCGCGTCATCGGCTCCACCGGCGACCTCACCGGCTACGGCGGCGGCCTGCCCCGCAAACGACGCCTGCTGGACTTCGAACGCGGAACGGCCCTGTTCTAGGCGGTGCTCGAGGCGGCGATCCGCCGCAGCAACGCCGGCAGCGCCGTGCCGATCGGTTCCCGGACGACCTCGTCCGCCAGGTCGTCGTACGGGGTCGGTTCGGCGTTGACGATGATCAGGCGGGCGCCGTGGTCGGCGGCCACCTGGGCGAGTCCCGCCGCGGGGTGGACCTGGAGGCTGGTGCCGGCGGCGATGAAGAGGGTGCAGGCCTTCGTGATCGCCACCGCCTCGCCGAGCACCATGGGGTCCAGCGCCTCGCCGAACATCACCGTCGCCGGCTTGAGGACGCCGCCGCAGTCGGCGCAGGGCGGGTCGTCCTCGCCGGCCGTCAGACGGGCCAGCGCGTCCTCCATCGGGGTCCGCGCGTGACACTTGGTGCAGACGACCGTGCGCGCCGTTCCGTGCAGCTCCAGCACCTTGCGGTCCGGCATGCCGCCGAGCTGGTGCAGACCGTCCACGTTCTGGGTGATCACCCGCACCGCCGTCCCGGACCGCTCCAGCTCGGCCACGGCACGATGCGCGGCGTTCGGCTCGGGCAGCGCGGCGACGGTCTCCCGCCGCATCCGCCACGACCGGCGGCGGATCTCCGGGTCGGCCATGTAGTACTCGTACGTCACGAGCTTCTCGGCGTCGGGGTCGCGGCGCCACAGCCCGGCCGGTCCGCGGTAGTCGGGGATGCCGGAGTCCGTGCTGACGCCGGCGCCGGTCAGGAGGGCGACGAGGGGCTTGCTCATGCGGCGAGGGTAGGGCGGAGAAGGCGCGCCCGGCGAGCGGATATCGGGCCGGTCGGTCCGGCCCGTCAGTGCACCCGGCGGCCGTTCTCCAGCTCCGCCGTGCCCGAGCCGTCCGCGAGGACGTCCAGCGCGGCGAGCACCCGGAGGCCCAGGGCACCGGGCAGGTGCGCGGTGATCTCCTCGCGCTCCACAAGGCGCCACGACAGCAGCTCCTCCTCCTGGAGCCGGATCGCCCTCAGCTCGTCCTCGCCGAGCACACCGCCGTCGTAGAGGTACGCCACCAGCGGCGGCACGCCCTGCGTCCGCACCCAGTCCACGGCGAGCAGCCGGCCCAGCGGGCGGTCCAGGCCGATCTCCTCGGCCGTCTCCCGCCGCGCCCCCTCGCGCGGGCTCTCCCCCTCGTCCGACTCGATCGTGCCGCCGGGCAGCGCCCACCCCTCCCGGTAGTTCGGCTCGACGAGCAGCACGCGCCCCCGGACGTCCCGGAAGAGGGCGGCGGCCCCGGCGAGGACACGAGGGAGGGAGGCGACGTAGGCGGCGAAGTCCTGGGTGTCCTGCGTGGTGGTCATGCGGGAAGGGTAGCGGCGGCCGAGCGCCCCGCCGGGGCCGTCGCGGACCCGCCCGCCCGGCGCACGGCAGCACGCGCCGTCCCCTGACCGACACGGCGGGCGCACACGCCGGAGCACGGCCGACGGCGGTACGGGCGGCCGGCCTCCGCCCTGGCCACGGGCTCAGACCTCCGCCTGCGCCAGCCGCAGCGTCCGCTCCGCCAGCTCGCTGATCCGCACTCCGTCGAACCCGAACACCGCACTGCGCACCGTGTCCTCCAGCGGCTCCTTCCACTGGTCCGGAACGGCCGCCGCGCCGCACATCACCCCCGCCACCGACCCGGCCGTCGCGCCGCACGAGTCCGTGTCCAGACCGCCCCGCACCGTCAGCGCGACACTCCGGGAGAAGTCGCCGTCGCCGTACAGCAGCCCCGCGGTGATCACGGCCGCGTTCGGGATCGTGTGGATCCAGCCGAGCCCGGCTGTCTCCTCCTCCAGCGTGGCCAGCGTGTCCTCCCACGGCAGGCCGCTCTCGTGCAGCGACGTCACCCGGCGCACCGTGCGCGCCAGCCTGCTGCCCGCCGGGATCACCGTCAGCGCCTCGTCCACCGCCTCCCGCGGCGTCGGCGCCGTGAACGCCGCCGCGACCAGCGCCGCCGCCCACATCGCGCCGTACACCCCGTTGCCGGTGTGCGACAGCACCGCGTCCTTGCGGGCCAGCGCGGCGGCCCGGCGCGGGGCGCCCGGCGAGACCCAGCCGTGCACATCGGCACGGATCAGCGCGCCGATCCACTCCTGGTACGGGTTGTCGTACGTCGCCGTCAGCGGCGGCCGCAGCCCGTTCGCCAGGTTCCGGTACGCCGCCCGCTCCGCGGTGAACGTCTGGAGGTACGGCAGCCGCAGCAGCCACAGGTCGCCGACCTGTTCGGTGCTGAAGCCGAACCCGTGCGTCTCCAGCAGGTGCAGGCCGAGGATCGCGTAGTCGACGTCGTCGTCCCGGCAGCTGCCGTGCACCCGGCCGCGGACGCAGTACCGCCACTCCGGGCGCAGCGCCCGCTCCTCGTCCTCCGTCGGCGGTCCCGGCAGGTAGTCGGTCAGAGGCAGCGCGTCCGTCGCCCGCAGGTAGCGGTCGATGCGGTCCCGCGTCCACACCTCGCCCTGCTCCACCGGCTTGCCCAGCATGTTGCCGGCGATCCGGCCCAGCCAGCCGCCCAGGATGCGGTCGGCGAGCCCGGTCGCGGTGGTCGTTCCGGTCGTGGCGGTCATGGGACCGGTCTACCCGTTTCCAGGCGGTTCCGTACCGGTCCACGGGCCGGTCGGTGCATGACGGGCACGGCGCCCGGCGGTTAGGGTCGCAGCGGCGCGACAGGCCCCGGCACGCGCGCGGGGCCCGATGAACGAGGGGAAGCCAAGTGGCGGACGCTGCACGAAGCGGTACGCGTACGACGCCGTCGGCCCAGCGGGTGCTGGTCGCCGCGGACAAGTTCAAGGGGTCGCTGACGGCCGTGGAGGTCGCCGAGCGGGTCATCGCCGGACTGCGCCGGGTCCGGCCGGACCTCCGGGCCGAGGCGCTGCCGGTGGCCGACGGCGGCGACGGCACCGTCGCGGCGGCCGTCGCGGCCGGGTTCGAACGGCACGAGGTACGGGTCTCCGGACCCCTCGGCGACGAGGTGACCGCGGCCTACGCGCTGCGGGACGGCACCGCCGTCGTGGAGATGGCGGAGGCCAGCGGGTTGCAGTGGCTGCCGGAGGGCGTCTTCGCGCCGCTCACGGCGTCGACGTACGGCTCCGGTGAGCTGCTGCGGGCCGCGCTGGACGCGGGCGCGCGCAGCATCGTGTTCGGCGTCGGCGGCAGCGCGACCACGGACGGCGGGGCCGGGATGCTGGCGGCGCTGGGCGCGCGGTTCCTGACGGCGTCGGGCGAGCCGGTCCGGCCGGGCGGCGCCGCGCTGGCGGAGCTGGCGACCGCGGACCTGTCCGGTCTCGACCCGCGGCTGCGGTCGGTCGAGTTCGTGCTCGCGAGCGACGTCGACAACCCGCTGACCGGGCCGAAGGGCGCGGCGGCGGTGTACGGGCCGCAGAAGGGCGCCTCGCCGGAGGACGTGGAGCGGCTGGACGCCGCGCTGGCGCACCTCGTGAAGGTGCTGGGCGCCTCCGCGCTCGCGGCGTCGCCGGGGGCGGGGGCCGCGGGAGGTATCGGGTTCGGGGCGCTGCTGGTGGGGGCGCGGTTCCGGCCGGGCATCGAGGTGATGCTGGACGTGCTGGGGTTCGCGTCCGCGCTGGAGCGGGCGGATCTGGTGATCACGGGGGAGGGGTCGCTGGACGAGCAGACGCTGCACGGGAAGGCCCCGGCGGGCGTCGCCGCGGCGGCGCGGGCGGCCGGGAAGGACGTGGTCGCGGTGTGCGGGCGGCTGGCGCTGGCGCCGGAGGTGCTGGGGCGGGCCGGTATCCGGCGGGCGTACGCCCTGACGGACCTGGAACCGGACGCGGCGGTGTGCATCGCGGAGGCGGGGCCGATCCTGGAACGCACGGCGGAACGCATCGCCCGCGACTACCTCACCTGAGCCGGGCCCCGGGTCAGGTCCCCCTTGGGGGGGACCTGACACCGTCTCACCGCGCGTCATGACAGGGGCCCGAGCGCCCGACGGGACCGTGTTGCGATCCTCCTCATCAGTGGTTCCATGGACATGAAGGCAAACGTGCAGGTGGACGTCCCCGACGTCCTCGCCCGCACGGAGCGGCGGCGTCACCGGCCGCTGCGCCTCCCGGCGTTCCGTGACGTCTCGCCGGAAGGCGCAGCACGGAGGGAACGACGCCATGCCCACCAAGGTCATCCGCAGCCCGGAGGGCAAGCAGCGGCCGCGTGACGCCGCCTGGTTCACGCTGTACCCGAGACGCTGGACACTCCGGGCCGTGCGAGCGGTGGGGCGGCGCTGGCGGTCCTACCGGACCGGCCGGGAGGCCCGCCGGAGCATCGTCCCCAACCGCAGGTGGCACCCCTGGCGGGTCTCGCTCGGCCGGCTGCTGCGTGTGTTCGCCTTCGTCGGAACCGCGCTGCTGCTCGGCTGGATCGCGCTCGCGGCGTACGACTCCTCGCAGCAGGCGCGCTCGTGGTACGACGAACTGAAGAACGACGCCTGGTTCAGCACCGTGCTGTCCTTCGTGAGCCCCGTGCTGACCGGCGCCCTCCTCCTCGCGGTCTTCCTCCTGTACTGGTACCACAAGGCCAAGAGGCCGCTGGTGAGGAAGGCGCGCACCCGCCCGCACGAACTGGTCCCCACGGCAGGGACGCTCGTCGACCGGATCGTCGGGCGCCGCGAACTGGCCCAGGTGATGGCCCAGACGCTCCGCAACCGCAAGACGCGCCGTCCCTATCTGCTGGTCGGCGGCGTGGGCGTCGGCAAGACCGCCGTCCTCGTGGAGCTGACCCGCATGCTCGCGCAGCAGTCCGCCGTACCGGTGCCCCTGCGCCTGCGCGACATGGACGGGGAGTTCGACTTCGAGCAGATGGCACGGCGCCGCTTCGCCGAGGAGGCCGACCAGGGCGTCTTCGCCGCCGGGAACATCGACAAGGCATGGCGGCAACTGCGGCTCGACGACAAGGCCGTGGTCATCGCCGACGGTCTGGAGGAGGCCCTCCTCGACGAGCGGTACCGGGAGGACCGCGACAACATCATCCGGCGGGCCATCGACCGGGCGGACCGTCAGCAGCTGCCCCTCGTCATCGCCTCGCGTCCGCACGCGCCGCTGGAAGGCACCAGGGCCGCCATCGCCGACCTGGAACCGCTCAGCGAGGAGGCGGCCCTGGAGTACCTGGTCCGGGAACCCGGCGAGGGGGACGAACGCCGGCTGGACTGGGTGGTGGAGACCGCCGAGGTCTCCGACTCGCCGATCTATCTGCGCATCGCACGCGCCCTCCAACAGCGCGGACTGCTGGAGCACCTGACGCTCCGCGAGAACGACGGGCGGCTGAATACCCGCAGCAACGACTGCTCCACGATCAGGCTGTGGCTGCTCGACAGCTACCGCCGGGCCATGGAGGACGGGCTCATCCGCGACAAGCTGGTGATGGACCGCAGGGAACGCAGGGAGACCCTGTGGGTCGTGTCGGCCCTGGCCTGTTTCGGCCTGCTGCAGGACAGCCTGGAGGTGTCCTTCGACGACTTCGTCGGCGCCTACCTGGACGACCTGCGGGAGCGCCGCCGCTCCGGGGACCTGCCCGAGGAGCCGTCGGCCGGATCGTGGCGGGAGGCGGTCCGTTCCTCCGTCTCGCCGGTCCAGCGCGAGGTGGTCTGGAACGTGCTGGCCCGCACGGTCGGCGAGTCGTCGTCCTGGATCAACCCGCTGGACGCCCCGACCGAGTGCTACGCCGAGCTCGCCCGGTACGCCGCCAACGGACAGCACCTGGGGCTCGTGCGGGGTTCCGAGAACAAGGTCCTCTTCCCCCACAGCATCGTCCAGGCCTACCTGGGGCACCGGCTGCTGACCGAGGTGCCCGCCGACGAGATGGCCGCCGTCGTCGGACCCGCCCTGCGCGGCCCCGGCCCGTCCCGGGAACTCCTCATCGCCCTGGTGCTGCTCTCCCGCCACCGGGCCACCACCGTCGCGCCCCGCCCGTCAGGGCCGCGCGACGGCAGGAGGGCCCCGAGGACGAGCGAACTGCTCCGCGACGCCGCCGCGAACCGGCACGACGCGAAGTACTTCGACCTGTACGCCGCCGCCCTGGAGATCGACAGCATCGACCCGGAGCCGATCCAGGACGAGCTGGCCCGCAGCCTCGACGAACAGTGGGAGGGGCTGGTCATCAGGTCCGACCAGCGCACCGTGGAGGACGCCAAGCTCGGGCTGGTGCGGCGCTTCGGCGCGGCGCTGCGCGAACGGGAGAGGCGCGGGAACGAGGCCGGGCCGCCTCCGGGGGCGGCCGCGGCGCCGCCTCCACTGCCGTACGAGCGGCTGCTCAGTATCGGCACGCACGAGCCCTCCCACGCCGTCCGGACCGCGATCGCCCACCAGATCGCCGCCGGCGGGGACGCCGCCTTCCGCGCCCTGCGGGAACTGTTCCCCCTCGACACCGATCCGGTGCGGCAGTACCTGCATCAGACGCGGGAGGCCAGACGGAAGCTCAACGAGGACTACACCGCCTGGCTCGAGGACACGGAGTCGGGCCGGCCGGCCGACCCGGGGACGGCGCAGCGCAGGGAGCAGCGGTACGCCCGGTTCGTACGGGAGCACGAGCGGCGCCGCACCGAACAGTGGCGTCACTTCGCCCTGCGGGCCTGGCTGGTCCCCATGTTCCTCGGGTCCGTCTCCGCGAGGTACCGCGACGAGGCCGAGGAACGCCTCGATCTCTGGCTGCGGCACCTCACCGTCCCGAGCGGCCGGAACGGCGCGCCGGCGCCGTCCACGGGACCGGTGGAGCCCGACCTGCCGCTGTCCCTGGAGATCGCCATGACCCAGGGCTTCAAGAACGCCGCGAACCGGCGCAGGCGTCATCCGGATGTGTACGAGGAGAGCCGGGCGTTCCTGACCAGGCATGCCGAGCGGATGCTCGCCTCCAGCCGCTCCTGGTACGCGCAGCTGAGTCTGCTGCACGCCCTGTGCCTGTGGGAACTGCCCGACACGGCCGGGCGGCAGGACGCCCCCGCCGGGAAGGACGCGTCCGTCGAGCCCGTGCGCGCGGTCGCCCGCTGGCTCGCCATCGCGGGGAGCGCGCGCCGTGGCGGGGGAGACGGAGGCGGGCCGCGCGCGATGCTCCACCCGTTCGTCGCCGAGGCCGCGGACCTGGTGACCCTGGCCCTGGAGACGGGGCATCCCGAGCAGTTCCTCTGGATCGACGAGCACGGCGCCGTCAACAGCGTCGGGTCCACCCCGGCGGACCCGGAGCGCTACCGCAAGCACAATCTGTGGATCGCCCCGTCGTCCGGGTGGACCAGCCTGCATCCCCGGGCGCAGCGGCTCCTCGCCGACGTCCTGATCATGCTGAACCTCACGGAGCGGGACGGCAGCCCGGACGCCATCGAGGAACGCCTGGAACTCACCGACCGCAGCGACCTCCCGCCCTGCGTCACCCACGACCGCACCCCGCTCCACCCCGAGCGGAGCGTGGGGCGCGACGACCGGGACGAGCCGGGCTCCACCTGCCTGCCGACCTGCACGTTCCGCCTGTGCCCCTATCCGCCCAAGGCCGCGAGGACGCAGAAGGAGATCGAGGAGCCGTTCTGCCGGCAGCAGCAGGCTCTCCTGCACAGCCACCGTCGCTGGCACCTGCCGGCCCTCACCCGGCGCACCGCCTCCTGGGTGAGCATCCCCGTGCGGGAGCTGCACGCCTTCTGGGAAGTGATGGCGCACCGGAAGCGCAAGACGCCCGAGGAGGACGAGCAGGTCCTGTGAGGCGCACGCACGAAGGCGCCGCACGCACGAGGGCCCCGGAACCCTTCCCGGGTCCGGGGCCCACACCACAGCCTGTGGCCGCGCTACGGCAACTGCGCCGCCCGCGCCTCGCGGCGGTTGTCGCGGAAGTTGTTCACCCGCCGCGCCGTGGCGAACAGCGGAATGACCGCCCCCATGACCAGCTGCAGCGCACACCCCGTCTGCAGCAGCAGCTGTCCGCTCGGCGCGTCGAAGGCCCATGCCGCCAGCAGCCCCATCGACAGCACGATCCACGACAGCATCGCCACGGCGAGGCGCCCCCGCGGCTTCGGGTACTCGACGCGGCTCACCATCAGCCACGCCGTGCCGATGATCGCCAGCAGCGTCGCCACGAACGGCAGCTCAAGGAGCACGATCGACACGACCGTCAGCGCCCCGAAGGGCGACGGCATGCCCTGGAAGGTGCCGTCCTTCACCGTGACGCAGGAGAAGCGCGCCAGTCTCAGCACCACCGCCAGCAGCACCACGATCGCCCCGACCGCGGCCACCCTCTGGTGCGCGTCGTCCGCGACCATGCCGTAGACGAGGACGAAGTACGCCGGGGCCAGGCCGAAGCTGATCAGGTCCGAGAGGTTGTCCAGCTCGGCGCCCATCGGCGAGGAGCGCAGTTTGCGCGCCACCAGGCCGTCGAAGAGGTCGAACACCGCCGCGCACAGCATCAGGATGACCGCGGTGGCCGCGCTGTGGCGGGCCATGCCGGACTCCTGGCTGCCCTGCAGATGCGGGATCAGGATGCCGGTGGTGGTGAAGTACACCGCCATGAAGCCGCACGTGGCGTTGCCCAGCGTGAGGGTGTCCGCTATCGACAGACGCAGCGACAGAGGCATCTCCTCGTCGTCGTCCTCGTCGGCCTCCGGCACCCAGCCGGCCTGTGTCTCGGGATCAACCACGGTCAATGCGAGTCACCCCAGCCACGGTCTTCTGACCCACTTCGACATCGACCTCCACGCCCTCGGGCAGGTAGATGTCGACGCGCGAGCCGAAGCGGATGAGGCCGATGCGCTCGCCCTGCTCGACCTTGGTGCCCTGGGGCACGTAGGGGACGATGCGGCGGGCCACCGCGCCGGCGATCTGGATCATCTCGATGTCGCCGAGCTCGGTGTCGAAGTGCCACACCACGCGCTCGTTGTTCTCGCTCTCCTTGTTGAAGGCGGGAACGAAGCCACCGGGGATGTGCTCGACCGACGTCACGGTGCCGGCCAGGGGGGCGCGGTTCACGTGGACGTTGAGCGGGCTCATGAAGATCGCGACGCGGGTGCGTCCGTCCTTCCAGGGCATGATGCTCTGCACCACACCGTCGGCGGGCGAGATGACCCGGCCCTGGGCGATCTCGCGCTCGGGGTCGCGGAAGAACCACAGCATCCCCGCCGCGAGAGCGGTGGCGGGGACGGCGACGGCCTTGGCGGCGCCCGAGCGGCGGGCGCGGAGCAGGCTCACGGCTGCGGTGGCGACGGTCGGCAGAAGCCACGGCGATGCTCCGCGCGCGAGGCGTACGCCGGCGAGGCTGTCGCGGTGTGCAGAGGTTTGGCTGTGGGGCATGGATGACCTTCGTAGCGGATGATGCCGCGCAACTGCGGGGGACGGCGGCTTTCCGGCGATCGTAGCGGCTCCCGGCCGCAACTGGGTAAGCCAGGCAACCAAGTCGGCGGCCGAAGAACGCATACGGGGTGTGATCCTCTTCCTCAAGAAAACACCCCGTATCCGGACATCTGACCCTGCTCAGCCTTGGAATCGATACTCTTCGAGCAGTCGACGGCCGATGATCATTTTCTGGATCTCAGCGGTGCCCTCACCGATCAGCAGCATCGGGGCCTCCCGGTAGAGGCGCTCGATCTCGTACTCCTTCGAGAAGCCGTAGCCGCCGTGGATCCGGAAGGCGTCCTCCACGACCTCCTTGCAGTACTCGGAGGCGAGGTACTTCGCCATCCCAGCCTCAAGGTCGTTTCGTTCCCCGGAATCCTTTTTGCGCGCTGCGTTGACCATCATGGCATGCGCGGCCTCCACCTTGGTAGCCATCTCCGCCAGCTTGAACTGGATGGCCTGGTGCTGGGCGATCGGCTTGCCGAAAGTGTGACGCTGCTGGGCGTACCGGACGCCCAGCTCGAAGGCACGCTGCGCGACGCCGCAGCCACGCGCCGCGACGTTCACACGGCCGACCTCGACGCCGTCCATCATTTGGTAAAAACCTCGGCCGGTGACGCCGCCGAGCACCCGATCGGCGGGAACGCGCAGGTCGTCCATGATGAGCTCGGTCGTGTCGACGCCCTTGTAGCCCATCTTGTCGATCTTGCCGGGGATGGTCAGGCCCGGACGGACCTCGCCGAAGCCCGGCTCCTTCTCCACCAGGAAGGTGGTCATCGACTTGTGCGGCTTGGCGGCTGCCTCTTCAGGGGAGTGTCCTTCGTCACTCCGCACCAGAACGGCCACCAGCGACGAGGTTCCGCCGTTCGTCAGCCACATCTTCTGGCCGTTGAGGACGTACTCGTCGCCGTCCTTGACCGCCTTGGACGTGATGGCCGACACGTCGGAGCCGAGACCCGGCTCCGACATCGAGAAGGCGCCCCGGACGTCGCCGGCCGCCATCCGCGGAAGGAAGTGCTCCTTCTGCTCCTGCGTGCCGTGCTGCTTGAGCATGTACGCCACGATGAAGTGCGTGTTGATGATGCCGGACACTGACATCCAGCCGCGGGCGATCTCCTCCACGCACAGCGCGTACGTGAGGAGGGACTCGCCCAGGCCGCCGTACTCCTCGGGGATCATCAGGCCGAACAGGCCCAATTCCTTCAGCCCGTCGACGATCTGCTGCGGGTACTCGTCGCGGTGCTCCAGCTCGGTCGCGACCGGGATGATCTCCTTGTCCACGAAGTCCCGGACGGTGGAGAGGATCTCCTGCTGGACGTCGGTCAGACCGGCGGTCTGGGCGAGACGGGCCATCGCTTACTTCCCCTGTTCCTTCAGCTCGGGGCGGCCGGGCTGCTCGCCGCCGCGCTCCTTGATGTACGTCTCGGTCGGCACCATCACCTTGCGGCGGAACACGCAGACCAGCGTTCCGTCCTGCTTGTAGCCCTTGGTCTCGACGTACACGATGCCGCGGTCGTTCTTCGACTTCGACGGCCACTTGTCCAGGACGGTCGTCTGCCCGTAGACCGTGTCGCCGTGGAAGGTCGGGGCCACGTGCTTGAGCGACTCGATCTCCAGGTTGGCGATGGCCTTGCCGGAGATGTCCGGCACGCTCATGCCGAGCAGCAGCGAGTAGATGTAGTTCCCGACGACGACGTTCTTGCCGAAGTCCGTCGTCTTCTCCGCATAGTTGACGTCCATGTGGAGCGGGTGGTGGTTCATGGTGAGGAGACAGAACAGGTGGTCGTCGTACTCGGTGACCGTCTTCCCCGGCCAGTGCTTGTACGTCGCCCCGACCTCGAACTCCTCGTAGGTGCGTCCGAACTGCATGACGGTCAGGCCTCCGGGATCTCGAACGTCGACGTGCGCCGCATGCCGGCCGCACGCCCCTTGCCCGCGATGACCAGGGCCATCTTGCGGCTGGCCTCGTCGATCATCTCGTCGCCGAGCATCGCGGAGCCCTTCTTGCCGCCCGCCTCGGACGTGTAGTAGTCGTACGCGTCCAGGATCAGCTCGGCGTGGTCGTAGTCCTCCTGCGAGGGGGAGAAGACCTCGTTGGCGGCGTCGACCTGGCCGGGGTGCAGCACCCACTTGCCGTCGAAGCCGAGCGCGGCGGCGCGGCCGGCCACCTCGCGGAAGCCGTCCACGTTGCGGATCTGCAGGTAGGGACCGTCGATCGCCTGGAGGTTGTTGGCGCGGGCGGCCATCAGGATCTTCATCAGGATGTAGTGGTAGGCGTCCGCCGGGTAGCCGGGCGGCTGCTCGCCCACGACCAGCGACTTCATGTTGATGGACGCCATGAAGTCGGCCGGGCCGAAGATGATGGTCTCGATGCGCGGGGAGGCCTGGGCGATCTCGTTGACGTTGTTGAGGCCCTGCGCGTTCTCGATCTGCGCCTCGATGCCGATCCGGCCGACCTCGAAGCCCATGGTCTTCTCGATCTGAGTGAGCAGCAGGTCCAGGGCGACGACCTGCTGGGCGTCCTGCACCTTCGGCAGCATGATGCAGTCGAGGTTCGGGCCCGCGCCCTCGACGACCGTCACGACGTCCCGGTACGTCCACTCGGTGGTCCAGTCGTTGACGCGCACCACGCGGGTCTTGCCGGTCCAGTCGCCCTCGTTGAGGAACTTCACGATGGTGTGCCGCGCCTCGGGCTTGGCGAGCGGGGCGCAGGCGTCCTCGAGGTCCAGGAAGACCTGGTCCGCCGGGAGGCCCTGGGCCTTCTCCAGGAAGCGCGGGTTGCTTCCCGGGACCGCCAGACAGGAGCGGCGGGGGCGAAGGCGATTGACGGTTGTCATGCGGGGACCTCCAGGGGGTCGAGCTTGTTCGCGGTGCGGATCTCGTCGACGATGCGGCCGATGATCCCGGTGATGTCGAAGTCCTTCGGGGTGAAGACCGCGGCGACTCCCGCGGCCCGCAGCTGTTCGGCGTCACCGCTGGGGATGATGCCACCGGCGATCACGGGAATGTCCGTGGCGCCGGCCACACGGAGCCGTTCGAGTACGTCCGGCACCAGCTGGGCGTGCGATCCGGAGAGGATCGACAGGCCCACCGCGTGGACGTCCTCCGCCAGCGCGGCGTCCACGATCTGCTCAGGGGTGAGCCGGATGCCCTGGTAGACCACCTCGAACCCGGCGTCGCGGGCCCGCACGGCGATCTGCTCGGCGCCGTTGGAGTGACCGTCCAGGCCGGGCTTGCCGACCAGGAAGCGCAGCTTGCCCACGCCGAGGTCCTTCGCGGTGAGTTCCACCTTCCGGCGGACCTCCGACAGGGCGGAGCCCTGCTCGGCGGGGACCGCGACGGGGGCCGAGGAGACCCCGGTCGGCGCCCGGAACTCGCCGAACACCTCGCGCAGCGCGCCGGCCCACTCGCCGGTGGTGACGCCCGCCCGGGCGCACTCCAAGGTGGCCTCCATGAGGTTGTCGGTGCCGCGCGCGGCCTCCTTCAGCTTCTCCAGCGCCTTGCAGGGGCGCGGGTGGTTGAAGGGCGGCTGGTAGCGGGTGTCGCGCCAGTTCTGCAGCGAGGCGATCACCCGCGCCTCGACCGCGGGGTCGACGGTCTGGATGGCGGTGTCCAGATCGGCGGTGAGCGGGTTGGGCTCGGTGGACTCGAAGGCGTTGACCCCGATGATCTTCTCGTCGCCGGACTCGATCCGGGCGCGGCGCGCGGCGTGCGAGGAGACCAGCTGGGACTTGAGGTAGCCGGACTCCACGGCGGCCATCGCGCCGCCCATCTCCTGGATCCGCTCGATCTCCGCGGTCGCCTCGGCGACCAGCTCCTCGACCTTGGCCTCGATCACCTTCGAGCCCTCGAAGATGTCCTCGTACTCCAGCAGGTCGCTCTCGTAGGCGAGGACCTGCTGGATGCGCAGCGACCACTGCTGGTCCCAGGGGCGGGGCAGGCCGAGCGCCTCGTTCCAGGCGGGCAGCTGCACGGCACGCGCACGGGCGTCCTTGGAGAGGGTGACGGCCAGCATCTCCAGCACGATCCGCTGGACGTTGTTCTCCGGCTGCGCCTCGGTCAGCCCGAGCGAGTTGACCTGGACGCCGTAGCGGAAGCGGCGGTGCTTGGGGTTCTCGATGCCGTACCGCTCACGGGTGAGGGTGTCCCAGATGCGCCCGAACGCGCGCATCTTGCACATCTCCTCGATGAAGCGGACGCCCGCGTTCACGAAGAAGGAGATACGGCCGACCACGTCGCCCATGCGCTCCTGCGGCACCTGGCCGCTGTCGCGCACCGCGTCGAGCACGGCGATCGCGGTGGACATCGCGTACGCGATCTCCTGCACCGGCGTGGCCCCGGCCTCCTGCAGGTGGTAGCTGCAGATGTTGATCGGGTTCCACTTCGGGATGCGGGAGACCGTGTACGCGATCATGTCGGTCGTCAGGCGGAGCGACGGCCCCGGCGGGAACACGTGCGTCCCGCGGGACAGGTACTCCTTGACGATGTCGTTCTGGGTCGTGCCCTGGAGCTTGGTGATGTCCGCGCCCTGCTCCTCGGCGACGACCTGGTAGAGCGCCAGCAGCCACATGGCGGTGGCGTTGATCGTCATCGAGGTGTTCATCTGCTCCAGGGGGATGTCCTGGAACAGCCGGCGCATGTCGCCGAGGTGCGAGACCGGCACCCCGACCCGGCCGACCTCGCCGCGGGCGAGGACGTGGTCGGGGTCGTAGCCGGTCTGGGTCGGCAGGTCGAAGGCGACCGACAGACCCGTCTGGCCCTTGGCGAGGTTGCGCCGGTACAGCTCGTTGGACGCCTCGGCGGTCGAGTGGCCGGCGTACGTCCGCATGAGCCACGGACGGTCCTTCTGACGCTCTGTCATGGCTGTGCCCGCCCTCAGACGTTCCGGAAGCGGTTGATGGCGTCGATGTGCTTGGCCCGCTTCTCGTGGTCGCGCACGCCGAGACCCTCCTCGGGCGCCATGCACAGCACGCCGACCTTGCCCTGGTGGAGGTTGCGGTGCACGTCGTAGGCGGCCTGGCCGGTGTCCTCGAGGGAGTACACCTTCGACAGGGTCGGGTGGATCTTGCCCTTCGCGATCAGCCGGTTGGCCTCCCAGGCCTCGCGGTAGTTGGCGAAGTGCGAGCCGATGATGCGCTTCAGCGACATCCACAGGTAGCGGTTGTCGTACTGGTGCATGTAGCCCGAGGTCGAGGCGCAGGTGGTGATGGTGCCGCCCTTGCGGGTGACGTAGACCGAGGCGCCGAAGGTCTCGCGGCCGGGGTGCTCGAAGACGATGTCGATGTCCTCGCCGCCGGTGAGCTCGCGGATGCGCTTGCCGAAGCGCTTCCACTCCTTGGGGTCCTGGGTGTTCTCGTCCTTCCAGAACTTGTAGCCCTCGGCGTTGCGGTCGATGATCGCCTCGGCGCCCATCGAGCGGCAGATCTCCGCCTTCTGGTCGCTGGAGACGACGCAGATCGGGTTGGCGCCGCCGGCCAGCGCGAACTGGGTGGCATAGGAGCCGAGGCCGCCGCTCGCGCCCCAGATGAGGACGTTGTCGCCCTGCTTCATGCCGGCGCCGTTGCGGGAGACCAGCTGCCGGTAGGCGGTGGAGTTCACCAGGCCCGGCGCGGCGGCCTCCTCCCAGCTGAGGTGGTCGGGCTTCGGCATCAGCTGGTTGGACTTCACCAGCGCGATCTCGGCGAGGCCGCCGAAGTTGGTCTCGAAGCCCCAGATGCGCTGCTCGGGGTCGAGCATCGTGTCGTTGTGGCCGTCGGACGACTCCAGCTCGACGGACAGACAGTGCGCGACGACCTCGTCGCCGGGCTTCCAGGAGTTCACGCCGGGACCGGTGCGCAGCACGACGCCCGCGAGGTCGGAGCCGATGATGTGGTACGGCAGGTCGTGGCGCTTGGCCAGCTCGCTGGTGCGGCCGTAGCGCTCGAGGAACCCGAAGGTGGACAGCGGCTCGAAGATCGAGGTCCACACCGAGTTGTAGTTGACCGAGGAGGCCATCACGGCGACCAGGGCCTCGCCCGGGCCCAGCTCGGGCAGCGGCACGTCGTCCAGGTGGATCGACTTACGGGGGTCCTTGTCGCGGGTGGCGAGGCCCGCGAACATCTCCGTCTCGTCCTTGTGCACGGTGATCGCGCGGTACGACTCGGGGAGCGGCAGGGCGGCGAAGTCCTCCGACGTGGAGTCGGGCGACTGGATGGCGGCCAGGATGTCCTTGACGGTCACGGTGTTGCCTCCGGCGAAGGGCGCCCTGAGGGAGGGGCGCTGAGGGTTACGTCGGTGTGCTGCTGAGGGTTGGGGGTGCCGTCGGTTCGGCGGGTGGTGCTTCGGCAGCGCGTGGTTGCGCGGGAGGTTGCCTGTGACGCAGGCGTCCGGACGTGCGGGTGGTGGACCCGCCGGGACCCGCCCGGACTCCTTCAACGTATGGCACGCCGTGTCAGTCGGCAAGGCACTGCGTGCCAGAACTTGGGCTCAGGTGAAATCTTTACGCATCAGATGAGCGATGATCGATCGAATCGGCCTGGAAACGCGGGTGAAAACCGGCCCTGACATGGCAAAACGGCCACCCCGTGGGGTGGCCGTCATCACAGCGGTGAAGGGCGGTTCAGCGCGAGGTTCAGCGCTCCTTGAGCGCCTGCTCGATGGCCCGCATGACCTCGTCCAGCGGGGCGTCGGTCCGGGCGACGGTCACCAGCACCTCGTCGTGCGCGGACACCGTGGCCGCGGCCGGCCGGGGCGGGGCGGCGGTGCGCCGGCCCGCCATGATCCCCGAGCCGAACGTCTTCCGCACGATCGCGAAGGCGTGGTCCAGCTGCGCCTCCACGTCGCCCTGGCCGCCCGCCCGCAGCCAGCGCCGCAGCACGTGGTTGTGCGCCGTGACCACGGCGGACGCGGCGACCTCCGCCAGCAGCGGGTCGTCGTTGGCGTCGTCGTCATGGGCGTGCTCGTCGAAGTGGCCCAGCAGATAGCGGGTGAACAGCCGCTCGTAGCGGGCCACCGAGGCGATCTCCGCCTCCCGCAGGGTGGGCACCTCACGGGTCAGCTTGTAGCGGGCGACCGAGATGTCCGGCCGCGCCGCGTACATCTTCATGACCTCTTTGATGCCCCGGCACACCGTGTCGAGCGGATGCTCGTGCGCGGGCGCGGCGTTGAGCACCGCCTCGGCGCGGACCAGGGTGTCGTCGTGGTCGGGGAAGATCGCCTCTTCCTTGGAGCGGAAGTGGCGGAAGAACGTGCGGCGGGCCACCCCGGCGGCGGCCGCGATCTCGTCGACGGTGGTCGCCTCGTACCCCTTGGTCGCGAACAGCTCCATCGCGGCGGCCGCCAGTTCCCGGCGCATCTTGAGGCGCTGGGCGGCGGCACGCGAGCCGGCGGTGGACTCCGGCTGCTCGGTCGTGGCCGGCGTACGTACGGACTTGGCGGGCTGGGACATGCCCTGAACGTACTGCATGCGCGCAGCTCGGTGCGCGTGACCGGGGGTTCCCCCGCCCCCGGGGGGCGGGGGAGGGGCGGTGCGGGCGGGCGGCGGGAACCGGTCGGGGTCCAGCAGCCCGCCCCACTCGGCGCCGCCCTGGAGCGGCTCGCCGGGGTGCCGCTCAGCGCTTGGCATATTCGCGGAAGCCTCGGCCGGTCTTGCGGCCGAGGCAGCCCGCGGCCACCAGGTGCTCCAGCAGGGGCGCCGGGGCCAGACCCGGGTCGCGGAACTCGCGGTGCAGCACCTTCTCGATGGCCAGCGAGACGTCCAGCCCGACGACGTCCAGCAGCTCGAACGGGCCCATCGGGTAGCCGCCGCCCAGCTTCATCGCGGCGTCGATGTCGTCGAGGGTGGCGTAGTGCTCCTGCACCATCTTCACCGCGTTGTTCAGGTACGGGAACAGCAGCGCGTTCACGATGAACCCGGCCCGGTCGCCGCAGTCCACGGCGTGCTTGCGGATCTTCGCGCAGACCTCCCGCACGGTGGCGTGGACGTCGTCGGCGGTCAGGACCGTGCGCACCACCTCGACCAGCTTCATGGCCGGCGCCGGGTTGAAGAAGTGCATGCCGATCACGTCCTGCGGGCGCGAGGTGGCGCGGGCGCAGGCGACGACCGGGAGGGAGGACGTGGTGGTGGCGAGCACCGCCCCCGGCTTGCAGACCTTGTCCAGCGTGGCGAACAGCTGCCGCTTGACCTCCAGGTCCTCGGCGACCGCCTCGACCGCGAGATCGACGTCGGCGAAGTCGTCGTAGGTGCCCGTCGCACGGATCAGGTCCAGGGTGCTCGCCGCGGCCTCGGCGGTCATCCGGCCCTTGTCGACAGACCGGGACAGCGACTTGCCGATACGGGCCTTCGCCGCCTGCGCCTTCTCCTCGCTGCGGGCGGCCAGGACGACCTCGAAGCCCGCCTTGGCGAAGACCTCGGCGATCCCGGACGCCATCGTGCCCGAGCCGGCCACGCCCACCGAGCGCACCGGGCGGCCGGCGGCCGAGGGGCCGTCCTCGCGCGGGGTGAGGGCGTCCTCCACGACCGTGCCGCTGCCGGGCGCCTCGTAGGTGTAGAAGCCGCGGCCCGCCTTGCGGCCGGTCAGGCCCGCCTCGCTGAGCTGCTTGAGGATCGGCGCGGGGGCGTGCAGCCGGTCGCGGGAGGCGGTGTACATGGCCTCCAGGACCGTGCGGGCGGTGTCGACGCCGATCAGGTCCAGCAGCGCCAGCGGGCCCATCGGCAGACCGCAGCCCAGCCGCATCGCGGCGTCGATGTCCTCACGGGAGGCGTAGTTGGCCTCGTACATCGCGGCGGCCTGGTTCAGATACCCGAACAGCAGCCCGTCGGCGACGAACCCGGGCCGGTCGCCGACCGCCACCGGCTCCTTGCCCAGGTCCAGGGCGAGGTTGGTGACGGCGGTGACGGCGGCGGGCGCGGTCAGCACGCTGGAGACCACCTCGACCAGCTTCATCGCGGGCGCCGGGTTGAAGAAGTGCATGCCCAGCACGCGCTCCGGGTGGGCGGAGTCGGCGGCGAGCCGGGTCACCGACAGTGCGTTGGTGCCGGTGGCCAGGACGGTCTCCGGCCGCACGATGCCGTCCAGCTCCCGGAAGATCTGCTGCTTGATCTCGTACGACTCCGGGGCGACCTCGATCACCAGGTCGGCGGCCGCCGCGGCCGAGAGGTCGGTCCCGGTGGTGACGCGGGCGAGGAGCTCCGCGCGCTGCTGACCGGTCAGCCGGCCGCGCTCGACGGCGCGGGCGGTGGAGGCCTCCAGGGCGGCGACGCACCGCGCGGCCTGGGTCTCGCTGACGTCGATGCCGATCACGTCGCGGCCGGCGGCGGCCAGGACCTCGGTGATGCCGGTGCCCATCGTGCCGAGGCCGACCACGGCGACGGTCCGGAGCGGGGACAAGGGGGTGTCGGACAGGGGAGTGGCCATCGCGGGACTCCAGGAATGAGGGTGACGACGGAAGCCGCGCCCAGGTGCGCCGAGCGGCGCACCAGGGGGCGTGCTGGATGCGGGTGTTGGCCGGGCTGCGAGCGCACACGCCCGGACCGCCGGCGAGCGGCGGCGGATCCGACCGGCCCTGTCCCGGGGCCGAGCCGTACTGCGGTACACGGGGTACCGAACCGACTGCGACTCACTGCGGCCGCGTCACCAGACCGCCGTGAGGAGGGTGCGAGTGGGTAACTCGCTCGTCTGAGCTTAACCCGCGGGTAACGAGCGCGCCAGCCCCTGGATTTGTGAGGTGGCTCCCGTCCCCGGTGTGATCCCCCTAACCTCGTCGCATGGACGAAGAGTTGCGAACGCTCACGGAGCGCTTACGGGCGGAGTCCGGCGGCACGGCCGCGTTCGAGCGGCTGGCCGCCACGGACGACCACGACCTCCTGGCCGGCGTCCTCACCGCCCCCGGACAGCCGCTGTGGGCGCGTGAACTGGCCGCGTTCCGGCTCGGGACGGCGGGCGACCGGCGGGCGTTCGAGGCGCTGGTGCTCCTCCTCAACCACCGCGATCCGCCGCGCTGCGCCGCCGCCGCGCACGCCCTGGCCCGGCTCGGCGACCCGCGCACCGCCCGCGCCGCGGCCGCCCTCGCCACCAACGAACTGCGCGTCGCCTACGCCCTGCATCCGGTCCGCCTGCTCGCCGAGCTGCGCGCCCCCGAGGCGGTCCCGGCCCTGATCACCACCCTCCGCCGCCGGCTGCGCCCGCACGATCCCTACCGCCGGGTCGCGCTCGCGTGCGTGGAGGGGCTGGGCGAACTCGGCGACCCCCGCGCGGAGTCCGTCCTGAACGAGGCGCTCGCCCACCCCGCGCTGGCGGAGGCGGCGGTGCACGCCCTGGCCCGCATCCCGCACCAGGGGAGCGCCCGGGGGCGGATCCCGGGGCAACGCTGAGCGATGACGGGCCGTCGCCTCGCTGTCGTACCCGGCGTCAGCCGGTGAGAGCCCGCACGTACCGCACCTCCGGCACCGTGGCCCCGCCCACCTCGAAGGGCTCCTCGGCGCCGTCCGCCATGAAGCCCGCCGCCTCGTAGAAGCGGCGGGCGCGCGCGTTCTCCCTGAGCACCCACAGGAACATCCGAGGGAGTCCGGCCGCCGCGCAGCGGCCGGTCACCTCGGTCAGCAGGGCGCGCCCCACCCCCTGACCGATCCGCTCGGGCGGAAGGTACAGCGCGTACAGCTCGCCGTCCCCGGTGCGCACCTCGCCGTCCCGGTACGGCCCGTACACGGCCCACCCGGCGAGCGTGCCGTCCGCCGCCTCGGCGACCAGGTTCACCACGCTGCCGTCCCCGGCGGCGAGCCGGGCCCGCTGCTTCCCGGCCTCCGCCGCGACGTCCATCGCGTCCAGATACGCCTGCGGGATCATCCCGCGGTACGCGTGCTGCCACCCCCTCACCCGCATCGCGGCGACCTCGTCGCTGTCGTCGGCGGTCATGGGGCGGATACGGACGCGCCCGGGGGCGGACGCGCGGGGGAGAGGGGCCATGCGGGTCATCATGGCCCACCGTGCCGCGCGTCCGCCGCCGCGTTTCCGCCGGGTCAGATACGGGAGCCGAGGAGGCCGTGGAGGACCGAGCCGCGGGCCGTGCCGGGGGCCGCTTTCGACGTCAGCGGCTTCGGGTCGGGCTGCGCCGCGCACACCGCGTCGGCGTCCCCGTGGCTGCCGCGCGGCACCGTGCCGTCGGCCAGGTAGGCCGCCAGGTGCCGGTCCAGGCAGGCGTTCCCGCTCAGCGTGATGCCGTGGTTGCCGCCGCCCGACTCGACCACCAGGCTGGACCGCTCCAGCCTGCGGTGCACGGTGACGGCGCCCTGGTACGGGGTGGCCGCGTCGTCCGTGGCCTGGAACAGCAGCGCGGGCGGCACCTGGCTCGTGGTGTTGATCCGCTCCGGCCGCTGCGACGCGACCGGCCAGTACGCGCACGGTGCGTTGTACCAGGCGTTGTTCCACGACAGGAACGGCGCCCGCTCGTACATCTCCCAGTTGTCCTTGCGCCACTGTGCCCAGTCCCGCGGCCAGACGGCGTCCCGGCACTCGATCGCCGTGTAGACGCTGTAGCCGTTGTCCCCGGCGGCGTCGGTCGCGCCGAAGTTCTCGTACGCCTCGACCAGCGGCCCGCCGTCCTTCTCGTTGACGTACGCGGCGAACGCCTCGGCCAGGTAGGGCCAGTAGCCGTTGTAGTAGCCGCCCGGGACGAAGGTGTCCTCCAGCTCGGCCGGGCCGACCTTCCCGCCGGCCGGGTTCTCCGTCAGCGCGGAGCGCATCGCGTACCAGGAGGCCTCGATCTCCTCCGCGTCGGTGCCCAGGCGGTAGGTCGCGTCGTGCTTGGCCACCCAGTCCATGAAGGCGCGGTGGCGGGCGTTGAACGCCTGGTTCTGGTCGAGGTTGGCGTCGTACCAGACGCCGGTGGGGTCGACCACGGAGTCCAGCACCAGCCGCCGCACCCGCTGCGGGTGCAGCTTGGCGTACACGGTGCCGAGGTAGGTGCCGTAGGAGTAGCCGAAGTAGTTGATCCGCTCCGCGCCCAGCGCCTGCCGGATCACGTCCAGGTCGCGCGCGGCGGCCGTGGTGGTCATGTGCGGCAGCAGGTCCCCGTACTTGCGGCCGCACGCCTCGGCGAAGGACTTCGCGCGGTCGAGGTTGGCCCGCTCCACCTCGGGCGAGGTGGGCACCGGGTCGGGGCGCACGGCGTCGAAGTGGCCCGGCGCGCAGTCCAGCGCCGGGCGGCTGTCGCCCACGCCGCGCGGGTCGAAGCCGACGACGTCGTACTCGGCGGCGACCCGCTTCGGGAGCGACGCGGCCACGAACCCGGCGAGCGTCAGTCCGCTGCCGCCCGGCCCGCCCGGGTTCACCAGCAGCGGGCCCTGGTACTTCTTCGCCGTGTGCGGGATGCGGGACAGCGCCAGCGTGATCGTGCGCCCGGAGGGCTCGGCGTGGTCCAGCGGCACCTCGACGGACGCGCACTGCAGCGTCGGGTAGTCGTCGGTGCCGCACTTCTTCCAGGCCGGCGCGGAGGCGCGGAACGTCTCCGGCGCGTGCGGGGCGCCGGCCTCGGCGGGCACGGCCGTGAGGCCCGAGGCGACGACGGCGGCGGCGCCGCACAGCACGGCTGCGCGTTTCTTCATGCTTCTCCCAGGACGAGGTGGCGCGGACCGCGAGGCTCACGGTTCACGCGGCATCGTCCCGATGTGGCGCCCTATCCGAACGCGATACGCCGGTTGTTGACCCAATCGGGCCGCCGGATGCGCCCGGATGCCCTCAGAGCAGCGTCAGCTGGGTCGGCAGCTCCGCCTCCGCCTCCTCGGGCGCCGGGGCCGGGACACGGCGCGGGGCGTCCGCGCCGGCCGGGCCGATGCCGTACTCCCGGGCCAGGTCGTGCACCTGACGCGTGATCCGGCGCTGGTACCAGCGGGGCGCGTAGGCGCCCTCCGCGTACAGCCGCTCGTAGCGGGCGACCAGATGCGGGTGGTGCCGGGCCAGCCAGGACATGAACCACTCGCGGGCGCCGGGCCGCAGATGCAGCACCAGCGGCGTGACCGAGGTGGCGCCCGACGCCGCGACGGCCCGCACGGTCGCCCTCAGCTGCTCCGGCCGGTCGCCCAGGAACGGGATCACCGGCGCCATCAGCACCCCGCAGCCGATGCCGGCGTCGGTGAAGGCGCGCACCACGTCCAGCCGCCGCTCGGGCGCCGGGGTGCCCGGCTCGACCGTGCGCCACAGCTCCTCGTCGGTGAAGCCCACCGACACCGAGACGCCGACGTCGGTCACGTCGGCGGCCTGCCGCAGCAGGGGCAGGTCGCGCAGGATCAGCGTGCCCTTGGTCAGGATCGAGAAGGGGTTCGCGTGGTCGCGCAGCGCCTCGACGATGCCGGGCATCAGCCGGTAGCGGCCCTCCGCCCGCTGGTAGCAGTCGACGTTGGTGCCCATGGCTATGTGCTCGCCGTGCCAGGAGCGGGAGGCCAGCCGGTGGCGCAGCAGCTCGGGCGCGTTCACCTTGACCACGATCTGGCTGTCGAAGCCGAGCCCCGTGTCGAGGTCGAGATAGCTGTGGGTCTTGCGGGCGAAGCAGTAGACGCAGGCGTGGGTGCAGCCCCGGTAGGGGTTCACCGTCCATTCGAACGGCATGCGGGAGGCGCCCGGCACCCGGTTGACGATGGAGCGGGCCCGGACCTCGTGGAAGGTGATCCCGCGGAACTCGGGCGTGTCGAAGGTGCGGGTCGTGACCGCCTCCGCGCCGAACAGCGCGGCGTCGGCACGGCCGTGTTCGGAGTCCGGTGAGAGATTCTCCCAGCGCATGACGCCTCCTCGGTGTCGCTGGGCACAGAATAGAACACATGTTCCCTTGATCGTGCGAGCGACATCTTCGGTCAGTTCCGGAACCCCGATTTGGGTGGCCGGGTACGGGGGTGGTTGGCTTGCCCCGACCCTGGAGAACCCAGCCCTGGAGGAATGCGATGGCGCAGGTCGAGGCCACTACGGAGCGGATCGTCGCGGCGGACGCGGACACGGTGTTCGACGCCCTCGCCGATTACAGCGGCACCCGCGCCAAGCTGCTGCCCGAGCAGTTCAGCGAGTACGAGGTCCGCGAGGGCGGCGACGGCGAGGGCACTCTCGTGCACTGGAAGCTCCAGGCCACCAGCAAGCGGGTGCGCGACTGCCTCCTGGAGGTCACCGAGCCCACCGACGGTGAGCTGGTCGAGAAGGACCGCAACTCCTCCATGGTCACCACCTGGCGGGTCACCCCGGCCGGCGAGGGCCGCGCCCGGGTCGTCGTGACCACCGTGTGGAACGGCGCGGGCGGCATCGGCGGCTTCTTCGAGCGCACCTTCGCCCCCAAGGGTCTCGCCCGCATCTACGACGCGGTGCTGGCCCGGCTGGACGCCGAGGTCGGGAAGCAGTAGGTCCGATCGCGCCAACTCCGTTCGGCTCAAATGGAGTTGGCGCTTCCGTCACCTGTTCGGGTGATCTCTCGGCGGACCGACTCCGTGCCGTAACTCGTCGTGCTTGCTCGTAGTTGTCGCTTTTACGCGGGAATTGTCCAGCAGTGCGACGAGGGGAGCGGCACGTGGGCGGGATCACTCTGACGCAGGACGAGCCGGTCACGGCTCCATCGGCCGGGGAGCCGCCGCCCCCCGTGCCACCGGCCGGGGACCCTCCGTCCCCGGCCCCGCGGAGCGGGCCGGACCTGAGCCCCGGCCGGGTCCGGCTCGTCTTCCTCGCGCTCATGCTGGCGCTGTTGCTCGCCGCGCTCGAGCAGATGATCGTCGCCACGGCGCTGCCGAGGATCGTCGGCGAGCTGCACGGCCTGGACACGATGTCCTGGGCGATCACCGCCTATCTGCTCACCGCCACCGTCGGACTGCCGGTGTACGGCAAGCTCGGCGACCAGCTCGGCCGCAAGGGCGTCTTCCAGTTCGCCATCCTCGTTTTCGTCGTCGGCTCCGCGCTGGCCGGCCGCGCCACGACGATGGACCAGCTGATCGCCTACCGCGCGGTGCAGGGCGTCGGCGCGGGCGGCCTGATGATCGGCGTCCAGGCGATCATCGCGGACATCGTGCCCGCCCGGCAGCGCGGCCGCTTCATGGGGCTGATCGGCGCCGCCTTCGGACTCGCGTCGGTCGCCGGACCGCTGCTCGGCGGCTACTTCACCGACCATCTGTCCTGGCGCTGGTGCTTCTACATCAACGTGCCCTTCGGCCTGGTCACCATGGTCGTCGTCGCCCTGGTGCTGAAACTGCCCAAGCCGACGGGCCGGCGCCGCTTCGACGTGCTCGGCACGCTGCTGCTGACCGCCGCCTCCACCTGCCTGGTCCTGCTGACCAGCTGGGGCGGCACCGAGTACGCCTGGGACTCCCGCGTCGTGCTGGGCCTCGGCGCGGGCGCCGTCGCGTCCACCGCCCTCTTCCTGGCCGTCGAGCGGTTCGCCGCCGAACCGCTCATCCCGCTGCGGCTGTTCCGCGACTCGGTCTTCAACGTCACCGGGCTGGTGGGCCTGGTCGTCGGCGTCGCCCTGTTCGGCGCCGCCAGCTATCTGCCCACCTACCTCCAGATGGTGGACGGGGTCTCGGCGACCGAGTCGGGCCTGCTGATGCTGCCCATGATGGGCGGCATCGTCGGCACCTCCATCGTCTCCGGACAGATGATCAGCCGCTCCGGCCGCTACCGGAGCCACCCCATCGTGGGCACCGCCCTGTCCGCCGCCGGCATGTGGCTGCTGTCCCGCATGGACACCGGCACGCCCCGGCTGCACTACAGCGTCTGGATGTTCGTCCTCGGCGCCGGCATCGGCATGGTGATGCCGGTCCTCGTCCTCGCCGTGCAGAACTCCGTGCGCCCCGCGGACCTCGGCACCGCCACCAGCGCCAACAACTACTTCCGGCAGATCGGCGGGAGCGTCGGCGCCGCCGTCTTCGGCACCCTGTTCGCCGACCGGCTCACCGACGCGCTCGCCGACCGCCTTCCCGCCGGCGCGCCGGCCGACGCCGAGTCGATCACCCCCGAGCTCGTGCACGCCCTGCCGCCCGAGCTGCGCGACGCCTACGTCCAGGCCTACGCGGACGCCATGCCGCGCATCTTCCTCTACCTCGTGCCGGTGCTCGTCCTCGGCCTGCTCATCGCCTTCTTCCTCAAGGAGAAACCACTGGTGTCCCACCACACCCCCACCGCCGACCCGGCCCAGGAAGCACCGCACTTCGAGACGCGCGTCCCCCAGGCGCGCTCCGCGCAGAGCGGCGGCATCCCCGTCTGCGGCACCGTCCAGCACCCCGACGGCACCCCCGTGCCCCGCGCGGCGCTCACCCTCATCGACATCCAGGGGCAGCAGACCGGACGCGGCGCGAGCGGCGCCGACGGGCGGTACGCGCTGGCCACCCCTGGACCGGGCTCGTACGTCCTGATCGCCGCCGCGGGCGGTCACCAGCCGCAGGCGGTCTCCGTGACCGTCGGCGAGCGGCCCGTCGAACTCGACGTCGTCCTCGGCGGCGCGGGCCGGCTCGCGGGCAGCGTCGTCACCGCCGACGGCACGCCCGTCCGGGACGCCGCCGTCACCCTCACCAACGTGCACGGCGAGGTCGTCGCCAGCACCCGCAGCGGCCGCGAGGGCGGCTACGTCATCACCGAACTCGTCGCGGGGGAGTACACCCTCGCCGCCAGCGCCCCCGCCTTCCGCCCGGCCGCCCTGCCGGTCACCGTGCAGGCCGCCCGCGAGACCCGCCAGGACGTCGAGCTGGCGGGCGGCGCCGTGCTCCGCGGCACCGTGCGGGCCGGCGGCGGACGGCCGGTGGAGGACGCGCGGGTCACGCTGCTCGACGCGGCGGGCAACGTCGTCGACACCCTCACCACCGGACCCGACGGCACCTTCCGCTTCGTCGACCTGTCCTCCGGCGAGTACACGGTCATCGCCGCCGGCTATCCGCCGGTCGCCACCGTGCTCCAGGTGGCCGGCGGGGGCCGCACCGAACGCGACCTCCAGCTGGGGCACGAGGACTGACCGCGCCCCCGCACCGCTGGACCGGAGCCGCCCCCCTCCGCGGCTCCGGTCCACGGCTGTCACCCCCCGGCCAGAGCGTCACGCACCGCTGAGGCGACCTCCTCCACGGCCGGCGGGAAGAGGATCGAGTAGTGGTTGGTCCCGTCGATCCGGCGGGCCGGCATCCGCGCCGGGTCCAGGGCCGCCGCGGCGATCCGTCCGGCGTCGTACAGCGCCCGCGGCTCGTCGAGCAACCCCCGCTCCGCCCACAGCAGTTCGCCGCGCACCTGCGGCCGGTGCACCGCGGCCAGCGTCTCCTCGTCGCCGAGCACGTCCGCGCCGTCCGCGCGCACCGCGTCCAGCACACAGCTGCTGCGCAGCTCGGGCGCCCGGCCCGTGAGGTCCCGTGTCACATAGCCGGCCACGTGCGGACCCCAGTGCGGGCCGAGCGCCGGGTGGGCGCGGAAGAACGCGAGATAGTCCTCCGAGCTCCCGAACGTCATCGACAGCCGGTCCATCGCCGGGCCGATCACCGCCTTCAGCAGCGCGTCGATGTCGGTGCCCTCGGGCGGCGGGAAGCCCAGCCCGCCGTCGACCAGCACCACGCGGGGGAAGCGGTCCGGGTGCCGGGCGGCGGCCAGCGCGGCGACGAACGCCCCCATCGAGTGGCCCACCAGCACCGCCCGTTCCAGCCCCAGGTGGTCGAGCAGCGCCACCGTGTCGTCGACATGCGCGCCCAGCCCGAACGGTCCCGGCAGCCCCGCGCTCCCGGCCCGGCCCCGCAGGTCGGGGGCGTGGAGATCGACGCCGGGCAGGGCGTCGGCCAGGGCGGCGAAGGCGAGCGAGTTGGCGGTGATGCCGTGCAGGGCGACGGCGGGCGGGCCGTCGCCCGGCCAGTGGGTGACGGCGAGCCGGCCGCCCCGGACGGGGGCGGTGAGGTCCCGCGCGAGGGCGGAGCCGGACGTGGTCATGTGCTTCTCCTTCGGCCGAGGGCGGTGATGCCGCCGGGGGCCAGATAAACGGCCAGGACGAAGAGGCTGCCCAGGATCAGCATCGGTTCCACCCCCAGGTCCCAGCCGCCGAGCCGCTGGTCGAGGTAGGTGAACAGCACCCCGCCCACGACCGGCCCCCAGCGGGTGCCGCTGCCGCCCAGCACCACCATCACCAGCAGGGTGAGGGTGAACTCGGGCGTGGAGGTGTGCGGGGTGGCGCCCGCGGTGACCAGCAGGTGCAGCACCCCGCCGAGCACGGCCAGGGACGACGCCAGCACGAACGCGCCCAGCTTGTGGGCGAACGGGCTGCGGCCGAGGACGGCCACCCGCTGCTCGTTGTCCCGGATCGCCTGCCAGACCCGGCCGGCCGGGCGCGCGGTCACCGTCCACACCACGCCCGCCACCAGGGCCAGGTAGGCGAGCGCCAGCCAGTACACGTTCGCGGTGTTCTGCACCCCGACCAGGGCGTCCGGCACCCCGTCGACGTACAGCGGCAGGCCCTCCTCGCCGCCGGTGAGGCCGCCCGGGTTGCGCTCCACGTAGATGGAGCCCGCCTGCGCGAAGGCCAGGGTGACCATGGCGAACCCGACGCTGCCGAGGGCGAGGGTGCGCAGCGACACGGCGCCCAGGACGAGGGCGGCCAGTGCCCCGAGCACCAGGGTGAGCAGTGCGGCGGGCAGCAGGCCCAGGCCCAGCTCGGTCATCGCGAGCTGGGTGCCGTAGCTGCCGCCGGCGATGTAGAGGGCGTGCCCGAAGGACAGCAGCCCGGTGCGGCCGAACATCAGGTCGTAGCCGAGCGCGAGCGCGCCGAAGACCAGGCAGAGCGCGAACAGCTGGAGCGAGCCGGGGGAGTTGACCGGTCCGTCGAGCAGCACCGGGATGTCCAGCGCCGAGTACGGCAGCAGCGCGAGGACCAGCAGCACCGCCACCGGGACGGTCGCCGGGCGCAGCCGGCGCAGCAGCCCGTGCCGCGTGCCCGGCGCGTCCTTCACGGCCGGCGCCGGGGCGGCGGGGGTGGCCCGCGGGGTGCGGGTGGCGGTCATGCCGTGCCTCCTGCGGATCGGGTGCGGGGTGCGGTGAGCGCGCGGCGCAGCCGCGTCAGCGGCGACCCGGTCCCGGCGGCCGGCCGGGACAGCACCACCGCGGCCAGCAGGACCACGACGGCCAGGTCGCCGTAGCCGCCCGCGTAGTAGTTGGCGTACTGCTGCACCAGGCCCACGGTGAGCGCGGACAGCGCGACGCTGGTGATCGAGACGAGTCCGCCGATGATCACCACGACGAACGCGAACACCAGCATCGAGGTCCCCTGATGCGGGGAGAGGGAGCCGAAGTAGAGGCCGCCGAGCACGCCGGCCAGGCCCGCGAGGGCGCCGCCGAGCGCGAAGACCAGGGTGAAGGCACGGGTGACGTCGATGCCGAGCGCCGTGACCATCGCCCGGTCCTCGACCCCGGCGCGGACGATCAGCCCGTAGCGGGTGCGGGACAGGAAGAGGTGGATGCCGGCGAGCACCAGCAGCGCCACCGCGATCAGCAGGAACCGGTTCACCGGCACGCGCGCGCCCATGACGCCCACGGTGCCCGCGAGCGCGTCGGGCACCGGGAAGGGCCGGGCGTCGGCGCCCCAGACGGTCTGCACGAGGGCGGGGACGGCGAGCGACAGGCCGACGGTCACCAGGATCTGCTCCTTCACCCGGCCGTACAGCCGCCGGATCAGGACCAGTTCGACCACGGCCGCCAGCAGCAGCCCGGTGAGGGTGCCCACGACCGCGGCGAGCAGCAGCCCCGGCATCCCCCCGACCGTCTCGGCGGTGCGCCAGGCGGTGTAGACGGAGACGGTGAGGAACGCGCCGTGCGCGAAGTTCAGCACGTCCATCAGCCCGAAGATCAGGGCGAGTCCGGAGGCGATGAGGAAGTACAGGGCTCCCAGGCCCAGTCCGGTCAGGGTGAGCAGGACGAGGGTGTCCATCAGGCGGCTCCGTGGTCGGGGCGGCTGCCGACACCCAGCAGCGCGGTCGTACGGGCGGTGTCGGCGAGCAGGTCGCGGGCGTCGCCGGTGTGCACCACCTGGCCGGCGTCCAGCACCACCGCGCTGCGCGCCAGCCTGCGCACCACGGCGAGGTTCTGCTCGACCAGCAGCAGCGGCACGCGCTCGGCGGCCCGTTCCAGCACCTCGGCGGCCTCGGTGACCACCCGGGGCGCGAGGCCCTTGGTGGGTTCGTCCACGACGACGAGGGTGTTGTCGTTGAGCAGGGTCCGGGCGAGGGCGACCATCTGCTGCTGGCCGCCGGACAGGGTGCCGGCGCGCTGGTCGCGGCGGGCGGCGAGCTCCGGGAAGAGGTCGTGCACCAGGTCGTAGCGGTGGGCGTGGCCCGGGCGTTCGGCCAGGGCGAGGTTCTCGGCGACGGTGAGCCCGGCGAACACCCCGCGGTCCTCGGGGGCGTAGCCGATGCCGCGGCGCACGGTGCGGTGGGTGGGCTCGTGGGTGATGTCGTCGCCGGCGAAGGTGACGCGGCCCGCGGTGACCCGGCCGCCGTCGGGCAGCAGCCCCAGCACCGCGCGGATGGTCGTGGTCTTGCCGACGCCGTTGCGGCCCAGCAGCGCGGTCACGCCGGCGGCGGGCACGTCGAAGGTGACGCCGGTGAGGATGCGGGACCCGGCGATGTCCACGTCGAGACCCTCGACGCGCAGGATCGGTGGCGCGGTCACAGCTCGTCTCCCAGATAGGCCTGCTGGACGGTGGCGTCCGCCATCACCTCGGCGGGGCTCGCGGCGGCGAGCAGCCGCCCGTGGTGCATCACGGCGACCCGGTCGGCGAGGCCGAGGACCACGTCCATGTGGTGCTCGACCAGCAGCACGGTGCGGCCCTCGTCGCGGTGCAACGACCGGATGAGGTCGGTGAGTTCGGCGGTCTCCTCCGAGGCCACCCCGGCCATCGGCTCGTCCAGCAGCATCAGCCGCGCCCCGGCCGAGCCCCTGCCGAGGGTGGGCGCGAGCAGCATCGCCAGCTCCAGCTTGCGCTTGTCGCCGTGCGAGAGGCCGGCCGCCGGATCCCCGGCGCGGTGCGCCAGCCTGACCCGCTCCAGCACGCCGGTGACGTCCCCCGCGCCGACCCGGCGCACCCCGGCGGACCGGGCGGCCAGGTCGACGTGCTCGGCGACCGTCATCGTGGCGAACACCGAGGACGACTGGAAGGTCCGCCCGACGCCCCGGCGCACCCGGCGGTGCGGGGGCAGGGCGGTGATGTCGTGGCCGTCGAGCAGGACGGCGCCGCCGGTCGGCCGGGTCAGCCCGGTGATCAGGTTGAACAGGGAGGTCTTGCCCGCCCCGTTGGGGCCGATCACGGCGAGGAGTTCACCCTCGCGCACGGCGAGCGACACCCCGTCGACGATGTCGGCGCCCCCCACCGACCAGCGCAGCCGGTCCAGTTGCAGTACGGGCGTCATGCTCAGCCGATCCTCGTCTCGGCGGGGGCGACCTGCTCGGCCGGGAAGGTCCGCGCCACCCGCGGCGCGCCCTCGGCGGTGAACTGCGCCTGGAACGTGGGCTGGAGCAGCGCGTGGTCGGCGGCCCGCACGGTGTTCGGCCCCTTCACACCGGAGAACGAGAAGCCCTCCAGCGCCTTCACCATGGCGTCGGTGTCCCCCTTCGCGCCGCCCGCGCGGACCGCCTCGACGACCATCTGCGCCGCGTTGAACCCGTCCGGGGTGAACAGGTCCTCCTCCCACTTCTTCGCCTTGAAGTACGTCCGCATCGCCTCGGCCTCCGGGGTGTCCGCGGCGCCCGGCACGTAGTGCGCGAGGAGCGTGACCTTCTCCCGCGCCTTGCCGAAGACCGGGTAACTCGCCCTGCTGTCCAGGCCGGTGACGACGGTGGCGGCGTCCAGCACGCCCTGCTGGTCGAGGGTGGACCACATCGACTGGGCGGTGTCCCCGGCCCACGCGACGAACACCATGTCCGGCCGGGCCGCCTTCACCTTGCTCGCCACCGGGGTCAGATCGGTGGCGGCGGGCGGCGCCAGCACCTCGCTCACCGTGGTGCCGCCGGTGCCGAGCACGGACGTCACCGCGGCGGCGTTGGCCTGGCCGAAGGCGTTGTCCTGGGCCAGCACCACGACCTTCTTGCCCTTCGAGCCGCCCAGGATGTTCTTCGCGGTCAGCACGTCCTGGTAGGTCTGCCGGCCTGAGCGGAAGGTGTAGCGGTTGACGCCGGTCAGCGCGTCGGTGGCGGCCGGACCGCTGATGTACAGGGTCTTGTTCTGCGCCGCGACGGGCGCGATCTGCGTGGCCACACCGGAGACGACGGAGCCCGCGATGATCGGCACGCCCTGCCCGATGCGCTTCTTGGCCAGGGAGACGCCCTTGGCCGGGTCGCCGCCGTCGTCGTCCTTCAGCACGGTGATCTCGACGCCGTCGACGGCGCCGGTGCCGTCGGTCGCGTGGTCGAGCCCGGCCTCGAAGCCGCGCAGGTACTGCTCGCCGTACGAGGCCAGCGGGCCGCTGGTGGAGGTGATGAGGGCCACCTTCACCTCCTCGGCGCCGGAGGCGGTGCCGCTGCCGGGACTGGAGCAGCCGGCGGTGAGGGCGGTGGCGAGCAGGGCCACGGCGGCGGACAGGAAAAGGGGTCTACGCATGACCGTACGGCTCCTCGGTGCGACGGCGGACGACGCCAGCGGCACGATCCGTCACGGGTGATCACTGTGCGCTGAGCGGTAACCGGAAGTGTGATCCCGGTCAGATCCGGCCACAATGTGGCTCGCACACACGTGACACCGCTCAACCGTGGTGTCTGCACACGTCGTTGCGACGCGAGGAAGGGAAGCGTGTGGAGGAGGGCGGGCCGGTCAGGGCGTCCGGCGGTTCCGGGCGGCGGCCTGGTCCGCGAGACCCCCCGCGCCCAGCAGTCCGGTCGCCTCGAACGGCTCGGCGGCGGCCAGCCGCGGCAGTTCACGCCGGGACAGCGCCGTCACCACCGGCGGCATCGCCCCCCGCACCAGCTGGGTCGCGCGCAGCCACCCGGGCACGTACACCGACGGGCGCCGCCGCTGCACCGCGTCCGACAGCCGCCGCGCGACATGCTCCGCCGGGTACACCTTCCGCGCGGGCGGCGGCATGTGGCCGCGCAGTTCGCGCAGCACCGCGTGCTCGTCCACACCGCGGATCATGTCGGTGTCGGTCCAGTTGATGTAGGCGATGCCCACGGCCACATGACGGTGCGCCATCTCCGCCCGCAGCGAGTGCGCGAACGACTCGACGCCCGCCTTGGACGCGCAGTACGCGCTCATCATCGGCGCCGAGCCGATCGACGCCAGCGACGCCACCTGGAGGAAGTAGCCGCCGGTGACGGTCAGATCGCCGATGAACGTGCGGGCGGTGGCCGCGCTGCCGATCAGGTTAACCTCGATCACCCGCCGCCACACCGCCGGGTCGGACTCGGCGAACGGCCCGCCCTCGGCCACCCCCGCGTTGGCGACGACGACGGACGGCGGCCCAAGACGGGCCCGGATGTCCGCCCCGGTCTCCGCGAGACCCCGGTCGTCCGTGACGTCGACCTCCCAGCAGCCGCCCTCGCCCGGCAGTTCGTCCCGCACCTGCCGCAGCGTCCGCTCCTCCCGCCCGAGCAGTGCCACCTTCATGCCCCGCGAGGACAGCTCGCGGGCCATCGCCGCGCCCAGTCCGCGGGCCGCGCCGGTGACGACGGCGGTCCTTCCGTCCAGCGGGTTCGGGGTCTCCGGCATGCGACGCTCCTGTGCTCCGTGGCGGGCGTTCGTCCCGTTCACCGTAGGTCCGGCCCGGCATCCGCGCAGGTCGGGCGGTGTGGTCCGAGGCGCAACTAGGGCGTCAGTGGTCTGGACCAGTGAAGTCGTCCACAGGGTGGCCCGAGCGATACGGGACCACGTAGCGTGTGCGCCATGAAGATCCTCATCAGCGCCGACATGGAGGGCGCCACCGGTGTCACCTGGCCGGCCGACGTCCTGCCGGGGACGCCCCAGTGGGAGCGCTGCCGGTCGATGTTCACCTCCGACGTGGACGCCGCCGTACGGGGCTTCTTCGACGGCGGCGCCGACGAGGTGCTGATCAACGAGGCCCACTGGACCATGCGCAACCTGCTGCTGGAGCGGCTCGACGAGCGCGCCGAGATGCTCACCGGCCGGCACAAGGCGCTGTCCATGGTGGAGGGCGTGCAGCACGGCGACGTCGACGGCGTCGCCTTCGTCGGCTACCACGCGGGCGCCGGCATGGAAGGCGTCCTCGCGCACACCTTCCTCGCCAACTCCATCACCGGCGTGTGGCTCAACGACGTGCGCGCCAGCGAGGGCCTGCTCAACGCGCACGTGGCCGCCGAGTACGGAGTCCCGGTGATCCTCGTCACCGGCGACGACGTGGCCTGCGAGGACGCCTTGGGGTACGCGCCCGAGGCGCTGAAGGTCGCCGTGAAGGACCATGTGTCGCGGTACGCCGCCGTGTGCCGCACCCCGTCCAGGACGGCCGCCGACATCCGCGCGGCGGCCGAGGAGGCGGCCGCGCTGGCGGTGCGCCGGGAGCCGGTCCGGGGCGGCCCCTTCGCCGTGGCGGTGGAGTTCGACGCCGAGCACCTGGCCGGCGCCGTCACCGTCGTGCCGGGCGTGACCCGGAGCGGCGAGCGCAAGGTGATCTACACCAGCGAGACCATGTACGACGCAATCCGCACCTTCAAGGCGGTCACCACGATCGCCTCGGCCGCGGTGGAGGAGCAGTATGGCTGACCAGCTCGCCCTGGACGAGGTCGTGACCTTCACGTCCGACCTCATCAGGATCGACACGACGAACCGGGGCGGGGGCGACTGCCAGGAGCGTCCCGCCGCCGAATACGCGGCGGCGCGGCTCGCCGAGGCCGGCCTGGAGCCGGTCATGCTGGAGCGCACCCTGGGCCGGACCAACGTCGTGGCGCGGCTGGAGGGCACCGACCCGTCGGCCGACGCGCTGCTGCTCCACGGTCACCTGGACGTCGTCCCGGCCGAGCCCGCCGACTGGAGCGTGCACCCCTTCTCCGGGGAGATCCGCGACGGCGTGGTCTGGGGACGCGGCGCCGTCGACATGAAGAACATGGACGCGATGATCCTGTCCGTCGTGCGCTCCTGGGCCCGCGAGGGCGTGCGGCCGCGCCGGGACATCGTCATCGCGTTCACCGCCGACGAGGAGGCCAGCGCCGCGGACGGCGCGGGGTTCCTCGCCGACCGGCACCCGCACCTCTTCGAGGGCTGCACCGAAGGCGTCAGCGAGTCCGGCGCGTACACCTTCCACGACGGGCAGGGCCGGCAGTTCTACCCCATAGGGGCCGGCGAGCGCGGCACCGGCTGGATGCGGCTCACCGCCCGCGGCCGGGCCGGACACGGCTCCAAGGTCAACCGGGAGAACGCGGTCACCCGCCTCGCCGCCGCCGTCACCCGCATCGGCGAGCACGAGTGGCCGCTGCGGCTCACGCCGACGGTGCGCGCCGCGCTGACCGAGATCGCCGCCGTGTACGGCATCGAGACCGACCTGTCCGACGTGGACGCCCTGCTGGACAAGCTCGGCGGGGCGGCCAAGCTCGTCGAGGCCACCGTCCGCAACAGCAGCAACCCGACGATGCTCGACGCCGGCTACAAGGTCAACGTGATCCCCGGCGAGGCCGTCGCGCACGTCGACGGGCGGTTCCTGCCGGACACCGAGGACGAGTTCCGGGCCACCATGGACCGGCTCACCGGCCCCGACGTCGACTGGGAGTTCGCCCACCGCGAGATCGCCCTCCAGGCGCCGGTGGACTCCCCGACGTTCGCCGCGATGCGGGAGGCCGTGCAGGCGTTCGCGCCCGAGGCGTACACGGTGCCGTACTGCATGTCCGGAGGCACGGACGCCAAGCAGTTCGCCCGGCTCGGCATCACCGGGTACGGCTTCGCGCCGCTGAAGCTGCCCGAGGGCTTCGACTACCAGGCCCTCTTCCACGGCGTGGACGAGCGCGTGCCGGTCGAGGCGCTCCAGTTCGGTGTCCAGGTGCTCGACCGGTTCCTGCGGTCGGCCTGAGCGAGTGGGGGAGACAGTGCAGACCCTGGCGTACGGCGAGTGGCCCTCGCCCGTCGACGCGGCGACGGCCGCGGCCCACGACGGCAGCCCCGAGTACGTGGGCTTCGTCGGCGACGAGGTGTGGTGGACCGAGCCCCGGCCCGCCGAGGCGGGCCGGCGCACCCTGGTGCGGCGGCACCCGGACGGCACCGAGGAGTCCGTCCTGCCCGCGCCGTGGAACGTCCGCAGCCGCGTCATCGAGTACGGCGGCCACCCCTGGGCCGGCGCCGTGCGCGACGGCGTGCCGCTCGTGGTGTTCGCGCACTTCCCCGACCAGCGCCTCTACCGCTGGGAGCCGGGCGCCGAGCCGCGCCCGCTCACCCCGGTGTCCCCGGTCGGGCCGGGGCTCCGCTGGGCCGAGCCCGTCGTGCTGCCGGAGCGCGGCGAGGTGTGGTGCGTCCTGGAGGAGTTCACCGGCGACGGCCCGAGCGACGTGCGCCGGGTGCTCGCCGCCGTGCCCCTCGACGGGTCCGCCGCCGAGGACCGGGGCGCGGTACGCGAGCTGACCGGGGAGCGGCACCGGTTCGTCACGGGACCGCGGCTCTCGCCCGACGGGACGCGCGCCGCCTGGATCGGCTGGGACCACCCCCGCATGCCGTGGGACGGCACCGAGCTGATCGTCGCCGACGTCGCCGCGGACGGCACCCTGACCGGCGCCCGCACCGTGGCCGGCGGGCCCGAGGAGTCCGTCCCCCAGGCCGACTGGACCCACGACAACCGCCTGCTGTACGCGAGCGACCGCACCGGCTGGTGGAACCTCTACCGGGACGGCGAGCCGGTCTGCCCGCGCCCCGAGGAGTTCGCCGGGCCGCTGTGGAAGCTGGGCCAGCGCTGGTTCGCCCCGCTGGACGGCGGGCTGGTCGCCGTCCTGCACGGCAAGGGCGCCCAGCGGCTCGGCGTGCTCGACCCGGAGACCTGCGAGGTCGTCGACGCCGCAGGACCGTGGAGCGAGTTCGGCCCCACCCTCGCCGCGCTCGGCGAGCGGGTCGTCGCCGTCGGTGCGAGCCCGCACAGCTCCCACGAGGTGGTGGAGCTGGACACCCGCACCGGCCGGGCCCGCGTGATCGGCGCCGCCCACCGCGACGCCGTGGACCCCGCCTGCTACCCCGAGCCCGAGGTGCGCACCTTCACCGGACCCGGCGGCCGGGACATCCACGCCCAGGTGTACCCGCCGCGCAACCCGGACTGCGCCGGCCCCGACGGTGAGCTGCCCCCGTACGTGATCTGGGCGCACGGCGGCCCCACCGGCCGCTTCCCGCTGGTCCTCGACCTGGAGATCGCCTACTTCACCTCGCGCGGCATCGGCGTCGCCGAGGTCAACTACGGCGGCTCCACCGGCTACGGCCGCGCGTACCGCAACCGGCTGCGCGGCCAGTGGGGCGTGGTCGACGTCGAGGACTGCGCCGCCGTCGCGCGGGCCCTCGCCGAGGAGGGCACCGCCGACCCGGACCGGCTCGCGGTCCGCGGCGGCAGCGCCGGCGGCTGGACCACCGCGGCCTCCCTCACCACCACCGACGTCTACGCCTGCGGCACGATCGTCTACCCGGTGCTCGACCTCACCGGCTGGGGCACCGGGGAGACCCACGACTTCGAGTCGCAGTACCTCGAGACGCTGATCGGGCCGCGCGCCGAGGTGCCCGAGCGGTACGAGGAGCGCTCGCCCGTCACCCACGCCGACCGGCTCGGCGCGCCGTTCCTGCTGCTCCAGGGCCTGGACGATGTGATCTGCCCGCCCGTGCAGTGCGAGCGGTTCCTGGACCGGCTGGCCGGCCGGGGCGTCCCGCACGCCTACCTCACCTTCGAGGGCGAGGGCCACGGCTTCCGCCGCGCGGAGACCATGGTGCGCGCCCTGGAGGCCGAGCTGTCCCTGTACGCGCAGGTGTTCGGGCTGAAGACGCCCGGCATCCCGGTCCTGGAGCTGAAGCCGTGAGCACCCTGACTCCGCTGCGGCGGCCGCCCCGCCTCGCCCCCGGCGCCCGGGTGGCCGTGGTCGCCCCCAGCGGACCCATTCCCGAGGAGCGGCTCGCGGCCGGGCTCGACGTGCTGCGCGGCTGGGGCCTCGACCCCGTGGCCGCCCCGCACGTCCTCGACCGGCACGGCGAGCTGGGGTACCTGGCCGGCGCCGACGCCGACCGTGCCGCCGATCTGCAGCGCGCCTGGTGCGACCCGGACGTCGACGCGGTCATCTGCGCGCGCGGCGGCTACGGCGCACAGCGCATGGCCGACGCCCTCGACTGGGAGGCGATGCGGGCGGCGGGGCCCAAGGTGTTCGTCGGGTTCAGCGACATCACCACGCTGCACGAGGCGTTCGCGGTGCGGCTCGGCCTGGTCACGCTGCACGGGCCGATGGCCGCGGGCGCCGACTTCGTCAAGAGCGCGCGAGCCCAGGAGCATCTGCGGGCCACCCTGTTCGACCCCGAGTCGGTGCGCACGATCCGCTCCGACGGCACCGCGCTGGTCCCGGGACGCGCCCGCGGGGTGACGCTCGGCGGCTGTCTCTCCCTGATCGCCGGCGGCATCGGCACCCCGCACACCCGCGACTCCGCGCGCGGCGGACTGCTGTGCCTGGAGGACGTGGGGGAGGAGACCTACCGCCTCGACCGCTACCTGACCCAGCTGCTGCGCGCCGGGATGCTCGACGGCGTGGCCGGGCTGCTGCTGGGCTCCTGGGCGGAGTGCGACCCGTACGACACGGTGCGGACGCTGCTCGTGGACCGGCTCGGCGGGCTGGGGGTGCCGGTGGCCGAGCAGTTCGGCTTCGGCCACTGCGACGACGCGCTCACGCTGCCGTTCGGCGTCGCGGCCGAACTGGACGCGGACGCGGGCACGCTGACGCTGGACGAACCGGCGCTGAGCTGAACGCGGCGGCGCCGGGCAGGCGTCGTAGGGTGACAGGGTGCCGCACACCGCTTCCCGTTACCTCACCGAAGGCCGCCGCGTGGGCCTGCGCCATTTCACCTACGACGACGCCGCCGAGTTCACCGCGCGGGCCCGGGAGAGCAAGGACCTGCACCACCCCTGGCTGTTCCCGCCGGACACCCCGGCCGCCTACGCCGCCTACGCTCAGCGGCTGATCGAGGACCCCGCCAAGGCGGGTTTCCTGGTCTGCGAGAAGGAGGCGGACGGCGCCCTCGCCGGCTTCGTCAACATCAACAACATCGTCGAGGGCGGGTTCCTCTGCGGCGCCCTGGGCTACGGAGCCTTCGCCCACGCGGCCGGACGCGGGCTGATGCGCGAGGCGCTGGACCTGGTCGTGCGGTACGCCTTCGGACCGATGCGGCTGCACCGGCTGGAGATCAACGTGCAGCCGGGCAACGCCGCCTCCCTCGCCCTCGCCCGCGCCTGCGGCTTCCGCAAGGAGGGCTTCTCACCGAAGATGCTCTACATCGACGGCGCCTGGCGCGACCACGAACGCTGGGCGCTCACCAGCGAGATGCTGACCGGGGACGACTGACCGCGCCCCGAGAACCGCAGGCGCGGGCCTCTGTTCAGGCGGGCGTCCGAGGGCTTCCATGGAGATCGTGACGACGATCCGACATGAGGTACTCACGCTGCCGGCCGCGCACCTCGGCCCCGACAACCCGCTGCCCGCCCTGCGTCCCCTCGACGAGATGCACCGCATCGAAGACCGCGACAAGAAGGACCTGCCGCGCGACATGGCCCGGCAGATCGGCTACGCCCCGCTGCACAGCCTGCTGCCGGTCCCGGTCCGCGACGGCTACGACCGGGACCGCGCGCCCCGGTCCCTCGACGCCCTGGTCATCGAGAACGACCGGCTGCGCGCCACCGTCCTGCCCGGTCTCGGCGGCCGGATCGCCTCCCTCGTCCACAAGCCCACCGGCCGTGAACTGCTCTATGCGAATCCGGTGTTCCAGCCGGCCAACTTCGCGCTCAACGGCGCCTGGTTCTCCGGCGGCATCGAGTGGAACATCGGCGCGACCGGCCACACCACCCTGTCCTGCTCGCCCGTGCACGCGGCCCGTGTCCCCGCCCCGGACGGCGGGGAGATGCTGCGCCTGTGGGAGTGGGAGCGGCTGCGCGACCTGCCCTTCCAGGTCGATCTGTGGCTGCCGGACGGCTCCGACTTCCTCCACGTCGGCGTGCGGATCCGCAATCCGCACGAGAGGCAGGCGCCGACGTACTGGTGGTCCAACATCGCCGTCCCCGAGGACTGCCGCGTCCTCGCCCCAGCCGAGGAGGCCTACCACTTCGGCTACGAGCAGCGCCTGCGCCGCGTCCCCGTCCCCGAGTACGACGGCGTCGACCGCACCTACCCCCCGAACAGCACCTACGCCGCCGACTACTTCTACGAGGTCCCCGAGGCGCGCCGGCGCTGGATCGCCGCGCTGGACGGCGACGGTCACGGGCTCGTGCAGACCTCCACCGACACCCTGCGCGGCCGCAAGCTGTTCGTGTGGGGCCGCGGGCCCGGCGGACGGAGCTGGCAGCAGTGGCTCACCGAGCCCGGCACCGGCGGCTACTGCGAGATCCAGGCCGGACTCGCCCGCACCCAGCTGGAGCACGTCCGCCTGGAACCGGAGAGCGAGGTGTCCTGGCTGGAGGCGTACGGGCCCTTCGAAGCCCGGCGCGAAGGGGACTGGGGCGCCGTCCTGGACGAGGCGGAGGCCCGGCTGGAGGGCGTGCTGCCGCGCGCGGACGTCGACGCGGCGTACGCGGCCTGGCTGCCGTACGCCGACACCGACCCCGGCGAGCGGCTGGCCGCCGGGTCCGGGTGGGGCGCGCTCGAAGTGCTGCGGACCGGCTGGAAGCTGCCCGGCACGCCCTTCGACGAGAGCACCCTGGGCGAGGAGCAGCAGCCCTGGCTGCATCTGCTGCGCGCCGGTTCCTTCCCCGAGCCGCCGGCCCGGCGGCCGCCCGGCGGGACGCTGGTCGCCCGGCACTGGCGGGACATGCTGGAGACGGCGCCCGCGACCGGGCTCACCGAGTACCACCTGGGCGTCGCCCAGTGGCACGGCGGCGACCGGGCGCAGGCGGTGCGCAGCTGGGAGCGGGGGCTGGCGCACGACGGCCCGTCCTGGCCGGTCCTGCGCTGCCTCGCCGTCGCCGACCGGGAGGAGCGTCACCCGGAACGCGCCGCCGACCGCTATGCGCTGGCCTTCGACGACCTGTGCCGCGAGGCCGGGGAGGCGGGCGGCGGGACGGCGGGGGAGTGGACCGCCGTCGTGGCCGCGCTCGGGCGGGAGGCGATCGAGGCGCTGCTCGCGGTGGGGCGCACGGCCGACGCCCGGTCGGTGTGGGAGCGGCTGGCGCCCGCCACCCGGGCGCGCGGACGCTTCCGGCTGATCGAGGCGGGGCTGCTGCTCGCCGAGGGACGGCAGGAGGAGGCCCGCGCCGTGTTCGACGCGGGCTTCGAGGTCGCCGACCTGCGTGAGGGCGACGAGGTCATCGGGCGGCTGTGGGCGCGGCTCACGGACGAGCCGCTGCCGGAGCGGTACGACTTCCGGATGCGGCCCACGCCGTGACGGGCGGTCAGGCGCGGCGGTCCGCGTACTCGTAGACCGCCCCGTCCGGGTGGCGTGCGATCAGGTTGCGGCCGACGGGGGTGGGCAGCGGTCCGGCGAGGACGGCCGCGCCCATCTCCTCCAGCACCCGGCGGGTCTCGTCGACGTCCGTGACCGCGATGGTCGCGGCGACCTTGCGCAGCACGTCCAGTTCTGCTTCGGGGCCGCTCATCAGCAGGAAGCAGCCCACCGCGGCGACCTCGACGCCTTCCCGTGCGAACCGCAGGGCCTTCCCGCCCGCCAGGCGCTCGTAGAAGGGGATGGCGGTCTCGATGTCGTCGACGCAGACGCGCAGTGTGGCACCCAGAATCTCCATGCGTCCGAGCGTAGTTGGACGCCCTGGACGGCGGGCGAGTTACCGGGTCCCGGGCACGGGTACCCGGGCGCCATGCAGCGCTTGGAGCACATGCAGCATCTCGACAAGCACCTGGTGGACGAACTGGCCCTCGTGGCCCGGGAGTCCGTGCGCGCCGAACTGCGCGAGCAGACGCGGGGACAGCGCCGGAAGGCGGCCCTCTACGCCGGGTCCGGCGCCGCCGCGCTGTACGCCGGCGCGGCCGTCGCCCTCGCCGTGGGCCTCGCCCTCGACCTGGTCCTGCCGGGCTGGGCGGCGGCGCTGATCACCGCGGCGCTCCTCACCGCGGTCGCCTTCGCCCTGCGCACGGCGGCCCGCCCGGCCGCACCGGCCGCCCCCAGCGCGACCGGCGCGACGAACGCCGCGGGATCCGCCCCCGTCCCCCCGGTGCCGTCCGCCCCGCCGACGGTCGGCACCGGCCGCCTCCCCGGACAGCGCGACTAGTCGCCCCGCTGCACCTGCGGCAGCACCTTCGTGCGGTAGAAGTCGAAGAAGCCGCGCAGGTCGGGACCGATCTGGTTCACGTAGATCCGGTCGAAGCCCGCGTCGGCGAAGGCGCGCAGTGCGGCGACGTGCTCGTCCGCGTCGTCGCCGCAGACCCGGTTCTCCCGGACCATGTCCTCGGTGACCAGGGTCTGCGCCTGCTCGAAGTGTTTCGGCGAGGGCAGCACCTGCCCCAGCTCGCCCGGCAGCTGCTCGTTCGCCCACAGCCGGTGCACCGTACGCACGCACTCCTCGCGGTCGGTGCCGTAACAGACCTTCGTGCCGCCGCTCACGAGCTTCTGGCCGCCCCCGCCCTTGCGGTACTGCTCGACCATGGAGGCGTCCGGCATCATCGTGATGTAGCCGTCGCCGACCCGTGCCGCGAGCTTGGTGGCCGCCGGGCCGAAGCCGGAGACGTCGATGGGCACGGGCTCGTCGGGCAGCGTGTAGAGCCGGGCGTTCTCGACGGTGTAGTGGGTGCCGCGATGGTTGACCTCCTCGCCGGAGAACAGCCGGCGCATGATCTGCACGGCCTCCTCCAGCATCTCCAGGCGCACATGGGCGGGCGGCCAGGGCCCGCCGACGACGTGCTCGTTCAGCGCCTCGCCCGTGCCCACGCCCAGCCGGAACCCGCCCGGCGACATCACCGCCGCGGTCGCCGCGGCCTGCGCCACCACCGTCGGGTGCGTACGCACGGTCGGGCAGGTCACCGCCGTGCCCACCGGCAGCGACACCGCCTCCGACAGCGCGCCGATCACCGACCACACGAAAGGACTCTGCCCCTGCTCGTCGTTCCACGGGTGGTAGTGGTCCGAGATCCACAGCGCCTCGAAGCCGGCCTGCTCGGCCATCCGCGCCTGCTCGACCAGCTCCGCGGGACCGTACTGCTCGCACGAGAGGAAGTAGCCGTACTGGGGCATGAGGTGCCTCCCTGACATGGGGCGTCCGGGTCCCGCGCCGGGTACCCGGCCCGGGACCGCGGGAACCGCCCGACGTTTGGCGGTCCCGCACAGGGGGACGCGGAAGTCTCCCGACGTACGCGACCGCGCCGGAGGCGAACCGTGAGTCGACCCCGCATTGTGATCGTCGGTGCCGGCTTCGCCGGGTACCGCACGGCCCAGACCCTGTCCCGTACGGCCAGGGGCCGGGCCGAGATCGTCCTGCTCAACCCGACCGACTACTTCCTGTACCTGCCCCTGCTGCCCCAGGTCGCGGCCGGCGTCCTCGAGCCGCGCCGGGTCACCGTGTCCCTCTCCGGGACGCTGCCGCACGTCAGGCTGGTGCTGGGCGAGGCCGGCCGCATCGACCTCGACGCCCGCCAGGTCCACTACACCGGCCCCGAGGGCGAGGGCGGCACGCTCTCCTACGACCGGCTGGTGCTCGCCGCCGGCAGCGTCAACAAGCTGCTTCCGATCCCGGGCGTCGCCGAGCACGCGCACGGCTTCCGCGGCCTCCCCGAGGCGCTGTACCTGCGCGACCACGTGACCCGGCAGGTGGAGCTGGCCGCCGCCACGGACGACCCGAAGCGCTGCTCGTCGCGGTGCACCTTCGTCGTCGTGGGCGCCGGCTACACCGGCACCGAGGTCGCCGCGCACGGGCAGCTCTTCACCGACGCGCAGGTGGCGAAGCAGCCGCTGCGCACCGGCATGCGGCCCCGCTGGATCCTGCTGGACATCGCCGACCGGGTCCTGCCCGAGCTGGACGAACGGCTCTCCCGCACCGCCGACACGGTGCTGCGGGAGCGGGGCGTGGACGTGCGGATGGGCACCTCCGTGAAGGAGGCCACCCCCGACGGGGTGCTGCTGACCGACGGGGAGTTCGTGGAGACCCGCACCCTGGTGTGGTGCGTGGGCGTACGCCCCGACCCGCTCGCCGAGTCCCTCGGGCTGCCCCTGGAACGGGGCCGGCTGCTGGTGGACCCGCATCTGCAGGTCCCCGGCCGGCCCGAGGTGTTCGCCTGCGGTGACGCGGCCGCGGTGCCCGACCTGGAGAAACCGGGCTCCTACACCCCGATGACCGCCCAGCACGCCTGGCGGCAGGGCAAGGTCTGCGCCCACAACATCGCCGCGTCCTTCGGTGACGGGGAGCGGCGCGCGTACCGGCACAAGGACCTGGGGTTCGTGGTGGACCTCGGCGGTGTGAAGGCCGCCGCCAACCCGCTGGGCGTCAACCTCTCCGGGGTGGCGGCCGGCGCGGTGACCCGCGGCTACCACCTGGCCGCGATGCCCGGCAACCGGGTGCGGGTGGCCGCCGACTGGCTGCTGGACGCCGTACTGCCGCGCCAGGCCGTGCAGTTGGGGCTCGTACGGTCCTGGTCGGTGCCGCTGGACACCGCGTCCCCCGAGGTGGCACGCGTCCCGGGCCGGCCGGAGGGCGAGCCCGCGAAGACCCGGCCCGGTGGTGAACCGGCCAAGAACCAGCCGGGCGGCGAACCGGCCAAGAACCAGCCCACCGCTGGGGCTTCCGACGTCGCACCGCCGCCCGACCAGCCGGGGCCCGGCCCCGACGTGGCGCCCGGGCCCGTCCGGCGCACCGACCGATTTACCGAAGGAGACGCATGAACACCGGTGAACTCGCCGAACTCGGACAACAGTTGCGGGTGGACAGTGTCCGGGCGGCGGCCGCCGCGGGCTCCGGGCACCCCACGTCGTCGATGTCCGCGGCCGATCTCATGGCCGTCCTCTTCGCCCACCACCTGCGCTACGACTTCGAGCGCCCCGACCACCCCGCCAACGACCGCTTCGTCCTGTCCAAGGGCCACGCCTCCCCGCTGATGTACGCCACCTACAAGGCGGCCGGCGTCATCGGCGACGAGGAGCTGCTCACCTTCCGCGAGAACGGCAGCCGCATGGAGGGACACCCCACGCCCCGCAAGCTCCCCTGGGTGGAGACGGCGACCGGCTCCCTCGGGCAGGGCCTGCCCGTCGGCGTCGGCATCGCGCTCGCCGGGAAGCGTCTTGACCACACCGATCACCGGGTGTGGGTGCTGTGCGGCGACAGCGAGCTGGCCGAGGGGTCGGTGTGGGAGGCGGCCGAGCAGGCCGCGTACGAGAACCTGGACAACCTGACCGCGATCGTGGACGTCAATAGGCTCGGCCAGCGCGGCCCCACCCGGCACGGCCACGACCTGGACGCCTACGCCCGCCGCTTCCAGGCGTTCGGCTGGCACACCGTCGAGGTGGACGGGCACGACGTGGACGCGGTGGACCGCGCCTACGGAGAGGCGCTGTCCACCCGGGGCCAGCCGACCGCGATCCTCGCCCGCACCCTCAAGGGCAAGGGCGTGGAGTCCGTGCAGGACCGGGAGGGCCTGCACGGCAAGCCGCTGCCGGAGGCGGAGGACGCGATCGCCGAACTGGGCGGCCGGCGCGACCTGCGCATCACCGTCCAGGCGCCGCCCGCCGACGGCGGGACCCCCGCCCGGCGGATCACCACGCCCGAGCTGCCGCGCTGGGAACGGGGCGAGGACGTGGCCACCCGCGACGCCTTCGGCGAGGCGCTGGCCGCCCTCGGCTCCGCGCGCGACGACGTCGTGGCCCTGGACGGCGAGGTCGGCGACTCCACCCGCCTGGAGTTCTTCGCCAAGGAGCACCCCGAGCGCTACGTCGAGTGCTACATCGCCGAGCAGCAGATGGTCGCGGACGCCGTCGGGTTCGCCGCGCGCGGCTGGCTGCCGTTCGCGTCCACCTTCGCGGCCTTCCTCACCCGCGCCCACGACTTCGTCCGCATGGCGTCGGTCAGCGGCTCCGGACTGAACCTCGTCGGGTCGCACGCGGGCGTCGCCATCGGCCAGGACGGCCCCAGCCAGATGGGCCTGGAGGACCTGGCGATGATGCGGGCGGTGCACGGCTCCACCGTGCTGTACCCGTGCGACGCCAACCAGACGGCCCGCCTGGTCGCCGCCATGGCCGGCCTGGAGGGCATCCGCTACCTGCGCACCTCGCGCGGCGGGAGCCCCGTGATCTACGGCCCCGACGAGGAGTTCCCCGTCGGCGGCAGCAAGGTGCTGCGCTCGTCCGGCCAGGACCGGCTCACCCTGGTCGCCGCCGGCGTCACCGTGCCCGAGGCGCTGGCCGCGGCCGACGCCCTCGCGGACGCGGGCATCGCCGTACGGGTCGTCGACCTGTACTCGGTGAAGCCGGTCGACGTGGAGACCCTGCGCACCGCCGCCGAGGAGACCGGCTGTCTGATGACGGTGGAGGACCACCACCCCGAGGGCGGGCTCGGCGACGCGGTCGCCGAGGCGTTCGGCGACGGGCGTCCCGTGCCGCGGCTGGTGCGGCTCGCCGTGCGGAACATGCCGGGCTCGGCCTCCCCCGCGGAGCAGCTGCACGCCGCCGGCATCGACGCCGACTCGATCGCCACGGCCTGCCGGCTGCTGGTGGGGGAGGCGATCGTGTCGTGAGCGACGGCGGCTCGCGCACCGTACGGGCCGGCCGCCGCCGGGTGGAGATCCGCCGCCCGGACAAGGTGCTCCTCCCGGGCGGCGACGGCGCCCGCGGGTACACCAAGGGCGATCTCGTCGACTACCACCGGGCCGTCGCCCGCCACATGCTGCCGCACCTGCGGGGCCGGCCGCTGATGCTGGACCGGCGGCCCGACGGCCTCGACGGCCCGGCGTTCATGCAGAAGAACACCCCCGACAGCTATCCGGACTGGATCACCCGGGCCGAGGTCGGCAAGGAGGGCGGAACCGTCACGCACACCGTGTGCGACGACACCGCCACCCTCCTGTACCTGGTCGACCAGGCGAGCATCACGCTGCACCGCTGGCTCTCCCGCGCCGACGACGCCGACCGCCCGGACCGGCTGGTCTTCGACCTCGACCCGTCCGGCGACGACTTCGAGGCGGTGCGGGAGGCCGCCCGGCTGCTGGGGGAGCTGCTGGACGAACTCGCCCTGCCCTCCGCCCTGATGACGACCGGGTCCCGGGGCCTGCACGTGGTCGTGCCGCTCGACGGCGGCCAGGACTTCGACACCGTACGGAAGTTCGCCCGCGACGTCGCCGACACGCTGGCGGACGCCCACCCGGACAAGCTCACCACCGCGGCCCGCAAGAAGGACCGCGGCGACCGGCTGTACCTGGACGTGCAGCGCAACGCCTACGCGCAGACCGCGGTCGCCCCCTGGACGGTCCGCGCCCTGCCCGGCGCGCCCGTCGCCGCCCCGGTCACCTGGGAGCAGCTCGACGACCCGGACCTGCACGCCCGCCGCTGGACGGTGGAGAACGCCGCCGAGCAGGCCGGTGCGAGCCCGTGGGCGGGTCTGTTCCGCAAGGGCCGCTCCCTCGCCCCGGCCCGCCGGAGGCTCGCCGCGCTGCGCGGCTGACCCGCCTGAGCGAACGGGTGAGTCCGCGGAGGTTTGGCGAACACGCTTACGGCCACACGAAGGGAGAGGTGGCCATGTCGAACACGAAAAACACCGAAGAGTCACAAGATTCACAGGAATCCACGGACTCCCGTGAGGGCCGGGACTCCCAGGAGGCCCCGAGCCCGCGCACCACCCGTAAACAGACCGCACCCCGCAGGCGGACCGAGAAGGACGGCGACACGACCGAGAGCACCACGGCACGGAAGAAGCCGAAGCCCATGGAGGTGCTGCGCGAGGCGCGCGCACAGCTCGCGGAGCTCACCGGCATGGAGGCCGAGTCCGTGTCGTCCTTCGAGCAGACCTCGGAGGGCTGGGTGCTGGAGGTCGAGGTCCTGGAGCTGGAGCGGGTGCCCGACACGATGAGCCTGATGGCGAGCTACCAGGTGGAGCTGGACCCCGACGGGGACCTCACCGGGTACCGGAGGGTCCGCCGCTACGAGCGCGGACGCGCCGACTCGCGCAGGCACGGCGGCTAGGCCGCACGACCGCAAGCACATCCCCACATCCCACATCCCCGACATAAGGAGGAACGGCCGGCATGACAGTCGTACCGGCACAGCAGTCCGGCGGCGGAGGCGGCAGCAGCGGCCTCTACGACGTGCTCGAGCTTGTCCTGGACAGGGGGCTCGTCATCGACGCATTCGTGCGCGTGTCCCTGGTCGGCATCGAGATCCTCAAGATCGACGTCCGTGTCGTCGTCGCGAGCGTCGACACCTACCTCCGCTTCGCGGAGGCGTGCAACCGCCTCGACCTGGAGGCCGGCCCCCGCAAGAGTCCGGGCCTGCCCGAGATCGTCGGCGAGGTGACCGAGTCCGGCGCCCGCGGCAAGTCCAAGGGCGCCCTCTCCGGCGCCGCCGAGACCATCTCGGACGCCTTCAAGCAGGGGCGCGAGGGCGAGACCGAGTCGCGGCCCCGGGCCCGTAAGACCACGTCGCGGCGCAAGGAGGAGCAGGAGTGAGCACGTACGTCTACGGCATCACCGCAGCCTCGCACCCCTCCCTGCCCGAGGGGATGGGCGGCGTCGGCGACCCGGCGCGCCCGCTGCGCGTGCTGACCCAGGGCGAGCTGGCGGCCGTCGTCAGCGACGCCCCCGAGGGCCTGCGCCCCAAGCGGCGGGAGCTGCTCGCCCACCAGAACGTGCTCAGCGAGATCGGCGCGGGCGGCTGCGTGCTGCCCATGCGGTTCGGCAGCGTCGCCCCCGACGACGACGCCGTCACCTCGGTCCTCGCCGAGCGCGCCGACCACTACCTGGAGCGGCTGCGCGCCCTCGACGACCGCGTCGAGTACAACGTCAAGGCCAACCACGTGGAAGAGGCGGTCCTCCACCACGTGATGGCCCTCAACCCGGAGATCCGCGCCCTCGCGGAGGCCAACCGGCAGTCCGGCGGCGGCAGTTACGACGACAAGATCCGCCTCGGCGAGATGGTCGCCGAAGCCGTCAAGGCCCGGGAGGCCGAGGACGGCGCCGCGCTGGAGAACGCGCTGCGCGGCATCGCCGACGCCGAGAGCGTGGGCCCGGAGTCCACCGGCTGGCTCGCCAACGTCTCGTACCTGGTGAAGCGCGCGACGGCGGAGGAGTTCCTGGCCGCGGTGGAGCAGGTCCGCACGGACATGCCCCACCTGGAGATACGTCTGAACGGCCCGCTGCCGCCGTACAGCTTCGTCGAGCCCGGCCCCGCCGAGCCCGCGGGCACCACGGCCGGCGGGGCGGAAACCGGAGCGGGGTGACGACATGGGCCTGATCTCGGAGGTGCTGCTGCTGCCGCTCGCACCGGCGCGTGGCGGCGCCTGGGCCATCCGGCAGGTCCTGCAGGAAGCGGAACGCATCTACTACGACCCCGCGACCATCCGTGCCGAGCTGGCCCGGCTGGAGGAGCTGCTGGAGGCCGGGGAGATCACCGAGGAGGAGTTCGACGAGCAGGAGGACGCACTCCTGGACCGGCTGGAGATCGCGACGCGCACAGGCGCGGGTAATGGGGACGGGACGGCACAACGATGAATCGAACGGGACTGGGCCTCGCCATAGGGGCCGGATATCTCCTCGGACGGACCAAGAAGCTGAAGATGGCGCTGGCCGTCGGCGGGCTGGTCGCGGGCAAGAAGCTCAACCTCAGCCCGCGGGCGGTCGCCGACCTGGTGTCGCAGCAGCTCCGGGACAACCCGCAGTTCAAGGAGCTGGGCGACCAGCTCCGCGGTGACCTGCGCGGCGCCGGCAAGGCGGCCTCCGGCGCGCTGGTCGAACGGCAGATCAGCTCGCTCGCCGACCGGCTGCACGGCCGCACCGCCGAGGTGCGCGGTCAGCTGGCCGGCAACGGCAACGGCGCCGAGGGCCGGGACGAGGAGGACGAGGACTCCGGCGAGGAGCCGCACGACGAGGAGACGCGCGACCGCGAACCGGACGACGCCGCCGAGGACCAGGACGACGGCGGGCGCGAACCGGACGCCGCGCGGACGGCGAAGAAGGCCGCCAAGAAGGCCCCGGCCAAGAAGGGTCCCGCGGCGAAGAAGGCCGCACCGGCCAAGCGCGCAGCCGGTGGGACCGCGCCCGCGAAGAAGGCAGCCGCCAAGAAGACGGCCGCGAAGAAGACCGCGTCCGCCTCCCGCGGCGGCCGTACCCGTTCCTCGAAGGGAGGCGGTGAGCGATGACCGAGACCGTCGGGCGGGCCACGTCCGCCGCACGCGACGGTGCGGAAGGCGCCGCCGGCAACCCGCTGTCCGACCTGGCCCACAGCGAGGCCGCGGACCGGCTCAAGGCCGAGCTGCAGGACTACCTCGCCGCCCAGGCCACCCGGCTGCTGACCGGCGTCGGCCACAAGCTGGGCGAGACCACCGGCAAGCTGAACGACATCGCCGAGGGCAACAGCCCCGGCTTCGCCAAGCTCGCCGTCGACGGCGGCAGGAAACTCGCCGAGGGCAAGGGCCCGCTGCGCACCGCCGTGGAACTCGGCGCCGGCCGGGCGAAGGACAGCGTCAAGGGCGCCCTGAAGAACCTCGGCGGCGGCAAGGGCAAGCGCAAGAAGTCGTCCGGCAACAAGCCGACCGTCATCATCGAGCACATCGACGTCGGCGTGCCGCTGCGCACCGCGTACGACCAGTGGACGCAGTACCAGGACTTCAGCACCTTCGCCAAGGGCGTGAAGAGCGCCAACAAGGCCGACGACACCACGTCGGACTGGCAGGCGAAGATCTGGTGGTCCAACCGCAGCTGGAAGGCGACGACCACCGAGCAGGTGCCCGACGACCGGATCGCCTGGAGCTCGGAGGGCGCCAAGGGCACCACCAAGGGCGTCGTCTCGTTCCACAAGCTGGCCGACAACCTGACCCGGGTCCTGCTGGTCATCGAGTACTACCCCTCGGGCTTCTTCGAGAAGACCGGCAACATCTGGCGCGCCCAGGGCCGCCGCGCCCGGCTCGACCTGAAGAACTTCGCCCGCTTCATCACGATCAAGGGCGAGGCCGAGGACAGCTGGCGCGGCGAGATCCGCGACGGCGAGGTCGTCCGCAGCCACGAGGACGCCCTGGCCGAGGAAGAGGAGGAGCAGGGCGGCCCCGAGGGCGAGCACGAGGACGCTGAGGCCGGGGAGGCCGAGGAGGAAGGCGCTCCGGAGGACGCGTACGACGAGGACGAGGAGTACGAGGGCGAGGAGGACGAGGAGGGCGCCGGGCCCGAGGACGCGTACGAGGACGAGGAGGGCGCCGAGCCCGAGGACCCGTACGAGGACGAGGACGAGGAAGCCGCCGGCGACGAGGACGACGAGGAGTACGAGGAGGGTGTCCCTCCGGAGGAGGAGTACGAGGACGAGGACGAGGAGTACGAGGACGACGAGCCGGCCGACGAGGCCGCTCCTGAGGAATCCGAGGGCCGGAGCCGCCGATGACCACTCCCAGCCGACTCCCCGACCCCTACGGCCAGGGCGGCGGCGCCAACCTCGCCGACATCCTGGAAAGGGTGCTGGACAAGGGCGTGGTGATCGCGGGCGACATCAAGATCAACCTGCTCGACATCGAACTGCTCACCATCAAGCTGCGCCTCGTCGTCGCCTCCGTGGACAAGGCCAAGGAGATGGGGATCGACTGGTGGGAGTCCGACCCGGCGCTGTCCTCACGCGCCCGGCGTGACGAACTGGCCCGCGAGAACGCCGAGTTGCGCGAGCGCCTGGCCCGGCTCGAGGAGCTGGAGCCGCGCCGCGCCGAGGAGGAGGCCCCGTGACGGGACTGCGCTACGTCTACGCGGTCTGCCGCCCCTTCGGCACACCGCTCCAGGCCCAGCTCACGGGCGTGGGCGGCGACCCGCCCCGGCTGGTCCCGCACCACGACCTGGTGGCCGTGGTCAGCCATGTGCCCGAGGCGGACTTCGCGGAGGAGCCGCTGCGGGCCCATCTGGAGGACCTGGACTGGCTGACCGCGGTCGCGCGGGCCCACCAGGGGGTGATCGACGCGCTCACCACCGTCACCACCCCGCTGCCGCTGCGGCTCGGCACCGTGTTCCGCGACGACAGCGGCGTACGGTCGATGATCGAGGCGCGCGAGGAGAACTTCCTGCGCCGGCTGGACCGGCTGGAGGGCCGGGTCGAGTGGGGCGTCAAGGTGTTCCTGGAGTCCGAGCCGGAGCAAGCCCCCGAACAGCCCGCGCCGCAGCCCGCGGCGATGTCCGGGCGGGACTATCTGCGCCGGCGCCGGGAGCAGACGCGGTCGCGGGAGGACCAGTGGCAGCGGGCCGAGACCTTCGCGACCCGGCTGCACGAGACCCTGACGGGCTTCGCCGAGGACTCCCGGCTGCACGCGCCGCAGAACCCTGCCCTGTCCGGAGCCCGCGGCCGCAACGTGCTCAACGCGGCCTATCTGGTGCCGCGCGGCCAGTCGGAGGCGTTCGTGGAGCAGGTGGAGCGTACGAAGGACGACTCCCCGGGGCTGCGGGTGGAGCTCACCGGGCCGTGGGCCGCCTACTCGTTCGCCGGCGAGGACACCGCTGACGGGGAGACCGCGGGGGAGGGGATCGCGTGACCGTCGTCGAACGGCGTGAGATCGCCCTGGTCGACCTGCTCGACCGGCTGCTGGCCGGCGGTGTGGTGATCACGGGCGACATCACGCTGCGGATCGCGGACGTCGACCTGGTCCGCATCGACCTCAACGCGCTGATCAGCTCCGTGAACCAGAACGTCCCCTCGCCCTTCGAGGAGCTTTCGTGACCGACGACCCGCGGCACCCCGCGCCGGGCGCGCCGGACCCCGTCACGGTGACCGACGCCGACCTCTTCGAGGGCCGGTCGCCCCTGGACCCGGAGGCGTCCTTCGACGCGGACCCGGAGCCCGCCGCCCGCCCCGCCGGACCGCGCCCCAAGCCCCGCCGGCGGCTCGACCTGGAGCCGGACACGGTCGAACGCGATCTGGTGAAGCTGGTGCTGACCGTGGTGGAACTGCTCCGCCAGCTCATGGAGCGCCAGGCGGTGCGCCGCTTCGACGAGGGCGACCTCACCGAGGAGCAGGAGGAGCGGGTCGGGCTGACCCTCATGCTGCTCGAGGACCGGATGGCCGAGCTGCGCAACCGCTACGGGCTGCGCCCCGAGGACCTCAACCTCGACCTCGGCCCGCTCGGGCCGCTGCTGCCCCGGGACTGAGTCCCGGGGCGCCGGCCCCGTCCTGCCGGTCAGGCGCCCTCGCGGCAGAGGATCTCGCCGTGCAGCACGGCGAACCAGCCGTCCTCCCGGGCGCCCCACTCCCGCCACGCGGCGGCCGCCGCCTCCAGCCGCTCGCGGGTGGCGTGCCCGCCCGCCACGGCCCGTTCCGCGTAGGCGGACGCCACCGTGCGGTCCGCCCACAGCCCGCTCCACCAGGCGCGCTCCTCGGCCGTGGAGTACGTCCAGGTCCCCGTCGTCGCGGTGACGTCCGTGAAACCCGCCTCCAGGGCCCACGCCTTCAGCCGCCGGCCCGCGTCCGGCTCGCCCCCGTTGGCCCGTGCCACGCGCCGGTAGAGGTTCAGCCAGTCGTCGAGGCCCGCCGACTCCGGATACCAGGTCATCGCCGCGTAGTCCGCGTCCCGGACGGCGACGTACCCGCCCGGTTTCGTCACCCGCCGCATCTCGCGCAGCGCGGCCACGGGGTCGCCCACGTGCTGGAGCACCTGGTGGGCGTGCACCACGCAGAAGGTGTCGTCGGGGAAGTCCAGCGCGTGCACGTCCCCCGTCACGAAGTCCGCGTTCGTCAGCCCCCGCTCGTCGGCCACCGCGCGCGCCCGCTCCAGGATGCCCGGCTCCCGGTCGAGCCCCGTGACATGGCCGTCGGGCACCAGGGCGGCCAGGTCGGCGGTGATGGTGCCGGGCCCGCAGCCGATGTCCAGGATCCGCATGTGGGGCTTCAGCGCCCCGAGCAGATACGCGGCCGAGTTCCGCGCGGTGCGCCAGGTGTGCGACCGCAGCACCGACTCGTGGTGCCCGTGCGTGTAGACGGCGGTCTCCCGTGCGTGCGGCATGGCGGGGCCACCCCCTTCCCCTTGTCGTGAGGGCGCCCACGTTACGCGCGTCGGCCGCATGATGAGATAGCGGTTTCATATATTGGGACGCCCGACGACGGGACAGGGCTCGGCAAAACCCGTTTGCCAGGCGTTCCCGGCGCCCCGCAGAATCGCGCCCATGGGACACCTGGAAGCAGCGCACCTCGAGTACCACCTCCCCGACGGGAGGACCCTCCTGGGCGATGTGTCGTTCCGGGTGGGGGAGGGGGCCGTCATGGCCCTCGTGGGGCCCAACGGCGCCGGCAAGACGACCCTCCTGCGCATCCTCTCCGGCGAACTCGCCCCGCACGGCGGCAGCGTCGCCGTCACCGGCGGCCTCGGCGTGATGCGCCAGTTCGTCGGCTCCGTACGGGACGACACCACCGTGCGCGACCTGCTGGTGTCCGTGGCGCCGCCCCGGATCCGCGAGGCCGCCCGCGCGGTGGACGCCGCCGAGCACGCCCTCATGACGGTCGACGACGAGGCCGCCCAGATGCGGTATGCGCAGGCCCTCGCCGACTGGGCCGAGGCCCAGGGCTACGAGGCCGAGACGCTGTGGGACATCTGCACCACGGCCGCGATGGGCGTCCCCTACGAGAAGGCCCAGTGGCGGCAGGTGAGCACGCTCTCCGGCGGCGAGCAGAAACGGCTGGTGCTGGAGGCGCTGCTGCGCGGCCCCGACGCGGTGCTGCTGCTCGACGAGCCCGACAACTACCTGGACGTGCCCGGCAAACGCTGGCTGGAGGAGCGCCTCGCCGAGACCCGCAAGACGGTCCTCTTCGTCTCCCACGACCGGGAACTCCTCTCCCGCGCCGCCGAGAAGATCGTCTCCCTGGAACCGGGCCCCGCCGGGGCCGACGCCTGGGTGCACGGCGGCGGCTTCGCCACCTTCCACGAGGCGCGGCGCGAGCGCTTCGCCCGCTTCGAGGAGCTGCGCCGTCGCTGGGACGAGAAGCACGCCCAGCTCAAGAAGCTGGTGCTGACCCTGCGGCAGGCCGCCGAGAACAGTCCGGACATGGCGTCCCGCTACCGCGCCGCGCAGACCCGGCTGCGCAAGTTCGAGGAGGCGGGACCCCCGCCGGAGCCGCCGCGTGAGCAGGACATCCGGATGCGCCTCAAGGGCGGCCGCACCGGCGTCCGCGCCGTCACCTGCGAGCGGCTCGAGCTGACCGGCCTGATGAAGCCGTTCGACCTGGAGGTGTTCTACGGCGAGCGGGTCGCGGTGCTCGGCTCCAACGGCTCCGGCAAGTCGCACTTCCTGCGCCTGCTCGCGGGTGAGGACGTCGCGCACACCGGCGTCCGGCGGCTCGGCGCGCGCGTGGTGCCCGGACACTTCGCGCAGACCCACGCCCACCCCGAGCTGACCGGCCGCACCCTGCTCGACATCCTGTGGACCGAGCACGCCCAGGACCGGGGCGCCGCCATGTCCCGGCTGCGCCGCTACGAGCTGACCCAGCAGGCGGAGCGCACCTTCGACCGGCTCTCCGGCGGGCAGCAGGCCCGCTTCCAGATCCTGCTCCTCGAGCTCCAGGGCGTCACCGCCCTGCTGCTCGACGAGCCCACCGACAACCTCGACCTGGAATCGGCGGAAGCCCTCCAGGAGGGCCTGGAGGGCTTCGAGGGCACTGTCCTCGCCGTCACGCACGACCGCTGGTTCGCCCGCTCCTTCGACCGGTTCCTGGTCTTCGGCAGCGACGGCCGGGTCCGCGAGACCCCGGAACCGGTCTGGGACGAACGACGGGTGGAACGCGCGCGCTGACGAGTGGTGGCGCAGGCGCGGCGCGGGTACCCGGGGCGCATGAACGCACACGACGAGCGGGGCACCACGATGACCGGAGTCGACCCGAACCGCCTGGACGACCAGCAGCTCATGAAGGAGCTGGAGACCATCCACCGCACGCGCCACGACACGCTGCTGTACGGGTCCAACGACGCACTGCGGGTCCACAACGAGCGCATGGCGCAGCTGGAGGGCGAGTACCTGCGGCGCAACCCGCGCCGCCCCGTCGCATCGGGCCGCACCCGCGAGGGCGCCCGGGAGCGGACCGCCTCGGACTCCGTGACGCCGACCGCCTCGGGCACCTGAACGACGGGAGCCCCGCTCATGCGGGGCTCCCGTCGTTCACACCGTCTCCGCTACGAGGCGCGCTCCGCCGCGAACACCTCCAGGAAGGTCTCGCAGAACGCCTTGAGGTCGTCCGGCTTACGACTGGTGACCAGCTTGTTCGACCCGTGGTCGCAGACCTTGACCTGCTCGTCCACCCACGTGGCCCCCGCGTTGCCGAGGTCGGTCCGCAGGCTGGGCCAGCTCGTCAGCACCCGGCCGCGCACGACGTCCGCCTCGATGAGGGTCCACGGCGCGTGACAGATCGCGGCCACCGGCCGGCCCTGTTCGAAGAAGTCCCGGACGAAGCCGACGGCCTTGTCGTCCATCCGCAGGAAGTCCGGGTTGGCGACCCCGCCGGGCAGCACCAGCCCGTCGAAGGAGTCCGCCGAGGTGTCGCCGACGACCTCCTGCACGGGGAAGGTGTCCGCCTTGTCGAGGTGGTGGAACGCCTGGACCTCCCCGGACTGCGTCGACACCAGCACGGGCTCGTGGCCCGCCTGCTCGGCGGCCTTCCAGGGCTCGGTCAGCTCCACCTGCTCGACGCCCTCGGGTGCGGTCAGAAATGCGATGCGCATGATGGCGCTACGTCCCTTCGTCGTTCGTGGTCCATCGTTTTGTCTCGTCCTCGTCCGTCACCGGGTGGTGTCGGGTTCCGCGCGGCTGATGTCGGCGAGGGCCGACCCGGGGTCCCGGGCCTCGGCGAGGTCGCCGAGGGTCACCAGACCGACGGGCAGCCCGCCCTCCACCACGGGGATCCGGCGTACCGCGTGCTCCCGCATCAGGGCGACGGCCGACGCCACCGGCTCGTCCGGGGCCAGCGTCAGCGGGTGCGGCGTGCACACCGACCCGACGCTCACCGCGTACGGGTCCCGGCCCTCGGCCACCGCCCGCACGGTGATGTCCCGGTCGGTGACCACCCCCACGACGCGCTGTCCGTCCGCCACCACCACGTCGCCGATGTTCTGGCCGCGCATCAGCCGCGCGGCCTCGACGACCGAGGCGTCCGGACGGACCGCGACCACGCCGGGGGTCATGACGTCCTTCACGAACTCGGCCATGGCCGGCGGGCCTCCCTTCCGGTCATGCCGTCTCGGTCTCCCGGACCCGGGTCAGCGCCTGGGCCAGCTCCTGGAGGCTGTGGTAGCGGTCCTTGCGGGGCAGCCGCTCCAGCGCCTCGACGAGCGCGTCGGGGGCGTACCGCCGGTCCAGGGCACGCATCAGTTCTCGGGGGCCCGCGGGAAAGTCCCCGCGGCCCAGGTTCCGGGCCAGTTCCAGTCGCACCGTCTCCAGCGACGACGGGTCCCGGCCCGGCGTCACGGGTCCGCGCGCCACCTCGGGGTCGTCGTCGGCGAACGGCTCCGGGTCGTGCCACTCCTCGGTGCGGGTGGGATGTCCGGACCGCAGCAGGCCCTGCAGTTCGTGCTTCATCTCGTCGTCACGGTGGACGCTGAGCCGGTCACTGCCTCGCTGCATGTCTCCCTCCAGATCCTTCGGGGGTGCGACCCGCGTACCCGAGGAGCGCGGGCCGACACCGGGTCACGGGTGGCGATCCGGGCCGGATCCGGAGGGCGGCTCCGCGCCCGCCGGGTTTGGCCCCAGGACCGGGGGAGACCCGGACGGCACGCCCCCCACGCGGCTTCCGGAAGGACCGGCCATGGTGGTGCTCGCCCTGCTCGTCCCGTCCCTCATGCTCGGCGTGATCCTGATGCTGGGCCGCTACGAGGAATTCGTCCTGCCGCCCCACGAGGTGGAACCGGAACCAGGCGACCGGCCTGCAGGAGGTTTGAGCCGCTGACACGGGGGCACCCGGACGGGCAGTGCTTCGGACAGGAGGCACGTCCGTGGCGGCGGCATACCCCGCCCCGGACGTCCCTGTCCCGACGGGTGCGTCCTCCACGGTGACCGTCCGTCCCCGAGCACCTCCCAGGGAGTTGCGACGCACCATGCCGAGCCGAACAGGTGCCCAGACGCACCCCCATCACGACGCGCCCGACACCGCGGAGGCCTTCCGCAGGCTCGCCGCCCTGCCCGACGGACCCGAGCGCGACGCGCTCCGCGACGAACTCGTACGGGCCTGGCTCCCCATGGCCCACCGCCTCGCCTCCCGGTTCCGCAGCCGCGGCGAGAGCTACGACGACCTGTGCCAGGTCGCCGCCCTGGGGCTGGTCAAGGCCGTCGACCGGTACGACCCGGACCTCGGCAACGCCTTCGAGAGCTACGCCGTGCCGACCGTCACCGGCGAGATCAAGCGGCACTTCCGCGACCACATGTGGACCCTGCACGTCCCGCGCCGCGTCCAGGAGCTGCGCAACCGCGTCCGGCACGCCTCGCAGGACCTCTCCCAGACCGTCCAGGGCCGCACCGCCACCGTCGCCGAGATCGCCGCGTGCGCCGGGCTGAGCGAGGACGAGGTGCGCACCGGCCAGGCCGCGGCGGAGAGCTTCAGCGCCCTGTCCCTGGACGCCGAGATGCCCGGCAGCGACGACGGCTGGTCCCTGGGCGACGCCCTGGGCGGGCCCGACCCCGCGCTGGACACCGTGGTCGACCGCGAGGCGGTCAAGGAACGGCTGGCTGAGCTGCCCGAGCGTGAGCGGGCGATCCTCTACATGCGCTTCTTCGACGACATGACGCAGAACAGCATCGCGCAGGAGCTGGGCCTCTCCCAGATGCACGTCTCCCGGCTGATCAGCCGCAGCTGCGGCCGGGTGCGCGACCAGGTGATGGGCGGCGCCGACGACGCGTAGGGGGTCGCTTCACCCGCACGGGCGCGCCCGGTCCCGCGAATGGTGTCCGGCCGCGCGCGAGGCCGGGGCGGGCGGGCTGTGATGGCACCGGGGCGACCGCCGCGCCCCAGCCGTCGCCGAAGGAGCCCGCACCATGCGCCGCACCGCCCGTGCCCTGTCCGTCGCCGCCGTCGCCGGCACCGTCCTCGGCGCGCTCGCACCGGCCGCGTCCGCCCTGACGGCCCCCGGCAGCGTGGGCGCCTGGACGTCCCCCTCCCCGTGCGCGTCCCCGACCGCCGGACACGGACGGCAGGGGCACGCGTCCCGCAGTGCGACGCCGACCCCCGTGGCGCCGGGCGCGCACGAGGCCGAGGAGTACCCGTCGGAGACCCTGGTGGAGGAGTTCACCGAGGCCGATCTCTACGGCGCGACGTCCCTCGACACCGCCGAGGGCCTCGCACCCGAGGAGCCGGCGGAGACCGACCCGCTCGCGCCCGAACTGGCTCAGGAGCCGCCCGCCGGTCTTGAGGAGCTGATCCCCGACGCCGGCGCCGAGGAGCGCGCCGGCGTCCCGGGCACGGAGGGCGCACCCGGCACGGCGGCGGACCCCGGTGCGGCCGACCCGTACGGCACCTACGGCACGGACCCCTACGCCGCAGACCCGTACGGCACGGACCCCCAGGCCGCCGATCCCTACGCCGCGGACCCCGGCGCCATGGACCACAAGGCCGCTCCCCGCACGGCGGCGGACCCCGGGGCCGGCGGCCCGGAAGCGGCCCCGCTCCGGACCGCTCCGCCCACGGCCTCGCCGTCCGCCTCCCACACGCCCACCCACAAGCCCGCCCCCACCCACAAGCCGACCCCCTCGCACAGGCCGACGTCGACGCCCTGCCCGTCGCCGCCCGCCCACCAGGGCGTCCAGGCGGGCGGCGGCGGCGCCTTCACCGACTCCGTGCCCGCCCAGGTCGCGGGCGGTCTGCTGCTCGCGGGCGCGTTCGGCGCCGGCGCACACCGTCTGCTCCGCAGGCGCACCGGCGGGACGCGTCTCTGACGTCCCCGCCGGGCGGCCGTGCCGGTGCGGCGGCGCACCCGATCCGGCACCGCGCTCATGACGGGCGGGTCTCGGGGTACTGACTTCGCCGAGGGCGGCACGGACGGACGCCGGGACACGGCGCCGGGCACTGGCAACTGCGCGGAGGTGGCGATGCGGACGGATCCGGAAGGCCACGGCCCGGTCCGCTTCGGGCCGCCGCTCCCCGAGGACGGGCTGCCGGTGCTGCCCGAGCTGGCCGGAGTGCTGGCGGCGGCCGCCTCCCGGGCCGGCCCCGAACCGGTCGGCGGCGGCCCCGCCCTGCGCGACGCGGCCTGCGGCCACGGCGAGCGGCGCGGACTGCCGGCCGCTCCCGACCGCACGGCCCTCGCCCCCGGCGCGCCCGCCCTGCTGACCGCCCTGACCGCCGCCATCGACGGCGACGTCCTGGTGCCGAGGCCGTGCGCCTCCTGGTGGGCGCCGTACGCGCGGCTGCTCGGCAGACCCGTCTTCCATGTGCCGACCCCCGCCGAGAGCGGCGGCGTCCCCGACCCGTACGCGCTGCTGGAGACCGTGCGCCGGATGCGCGCCGAGGGCCGCGACCCGCGGCTGCTGGTGCTGTCCGTGGCCGACGACCCCACCGCGACGGTCGCCCCGCCCGAGCTGCTCCACGAGACGCTGGAGGCCGCGTACGGGGAGGGGCTGCACCTGGTCAGCGACGAGACCTGGCGCGACACGCTGCACGACCCGCACGGCACGGTGCTGCTCAGCCCCGCCGAGATGCTGCCCGACCGGGTCACCGTCGTCACCGACCTCGCCGGCTCCCTGCTCCCGCCCGGCTGGCCCGCCGCCGTCGCCCGCTTCCCCGCGGGCGACGAGGGCGGCGCGCTGCACGCACGCGTCCTCGACGTGCTCACCGCCCTCGACGCGCGCGTGGCGGCCCCCGTCGCCGCGGCCGCCGGGTACGCGCTGTCCGAGCCCGAGCCGGTCGCCGCCCGTGTCGCCGCGGTCGTACGGACGCACGCGCGGGTGGCCGCCGCCGCGCACCGGGCCGTCGTCGCGGCGGGCGCCCTGGCCCGGCCCCCGCAGTGCGGCCGGCACCTCTACGTCGACCTCTCCCCGCTGGCGCCCGCGCTCGCCGCGCACGGCGTCGGCGACGCCCAGGAGCTGGAGGACTTCCTCACCGGCCGGCTGGGCATGCCCGCGGCGGGCGGCCACCGGTTCGGCGACGATCTGGAGACACCGCGCGTACGGCTGTGCACCGCGCCCCTGCTGGGGGACACGCCCGAGGAGCGCGCCGCGTGCCTGGACGCGGACGAACCGGCGGAACTGCCACGGGTGGGACGCGCGTTGAACCATCTGACATCGGTCTTCGGCGATCTCCGTGACGACGCTCGGCGATGGGAGTCCACTCGATGACGCAGCGGCACGAGTCGGCCAGAACGACGACCACGGCACCGGGCGCCGGCCCCCCGGCCCGCGACGACAGCCCCTGCCCCCCGCTCGCCGAACCGCGTCCGCTCGCCGAGCGCCGGGTGTGGCCCCGCGCCTTCCACGACCGGCTGACCGCCCCGCTGCCCGGCCTCAAGGCCTTCGCCCGCTTCGCCCGCGAGGGCGCGGTGCGGCCCGGCCCCGAGGGCCTCGCCGGCATCCCCGACCTGCCGTACGCGCCGGGCGCGGTGCCCGACGTGGACGCCCGCACGCTCGCCGTGACCTGGGCGGGCCACGCCAGCTGGGTGGTGCGGATCGGGGGGCTCACCGTTCTCACCGACCCGGTGTGGTCCCGGCGCATCCTCGGCACGCCCGCGCGCGTCACGCCCGTCGGCGTGGCCTGGGAGGCGCTGCCCCGTGTGGACGCGGTCGTCATCAGCCACAACCACTACGACCATCTGGACGCCCCCACCCTGCGGCGGCTGCCGCGCGACACCCCGATGTTCGTGCCGGCCGGCCTCGGCCGCTGGTTCCACCGCCGCCGGTTCACCCGGGTCACCGAGCTGGACTGGTGGGAGGCGGCCGAACTGGACGGCGTCCGCTTCGACTTCGTGCCGGCCCACCACTGGTCCAAGCGCACCCTCACCGACACCTGCCGCTCGCTGTGGGGCGGCTGGGTGCTCACCGCGCCGGACGGTCACCGGGTGCACTTCGCCGGCGACACCGGCTACGGCCACTGGTTCTCCCGCATCGGCCGCCGCTACCCGGGCATCGACCTGACCCTGATGCCGATCGGCGCCTACGACCCGCGCTGGTGGCTGGCCGACGTGCACTGCGACCCGGAGGAGGCGGTGCGCGCCGCCCAGGACCTGGGGGCGCGGCACATGGCGCCCATGCACTGGGGCACGTTCGTGCTGTCCGCGGAGCCGGTGCTGGAGCCGCTCATCCGGGTCCGCGCCGCCTGGGAGGCCGCCGGGCTGCCCCGGGACCGGCTGTGGGACCTTCCGATCGGCGGGTCGCGGGTGCTCGCGTGACCCGGGTGACCGGCGTCAGCCGGCCGGCGTGCGGCGCACCCGCCGCCACAGGCTCGGGGCCACGCTGATCAGCACGGTCAGCGAGACCGCCGCGAGCACGCCCTGCCAGGGTTCGGGGAACAGCGAGCCGCCGAGGACGCCGATGAGTTGGTAGGTGGCCGCCCACGCCAGACAGGCCGGCAGGTTGCCGCGCACGAACCGCCGCAGCGGCCACTTCGCGACCAGGCAGGCCAGCATCACCGGGAGCCGCCCGGCCGGCACCAGCCGGGACAGCACGAGCACCGCCACCCCGTGTCCTGCGAGCTTCTCCTGGGCCTGAGCCAGCCGCTCCTCGGGGGCCCGCTCCCGGATCGCCTCCAGCCAGCGTGAGCCGTTCCTCGACGTCATCCCGCGCCGCCCCAGCCAGTACAGCGCCACGTCGCCGAGGAAGGCGGCCAGCGACGCCGTCACGAACACCAGCGCCATGGAGAACGGCGCGGTCCGGTGGAAGGCGACCACGGCCGCCGAACTGACCAGCGCGCCGGTCGGCACCACCGGCACCAGCGCCCCGATGAGCACCAGCAGGAACAGCGACGGGTACCCGATGGCCTGCTGGGTGGAATCGGGCGCCACGGCCGCCGGTGTCACCAGGCCGCCGGCCGCCTGCACGAGGGCGGCGGGGGATATCACCGCGCGCCCCCCAGGCGCACGCTTCCTCCGTGGTCGAGCCGGTGCACCACCGCCTCCGGCGCGTGCCGCGCCGCCAGCCGCTCGAACTCGTGCCCCGGCGCGTGGAACTCGTGGGGGCGCACGGCGTCCATCCCGATCGGCCAGTACGTGCCGTAGTGCACCGGCACCGCGCGGGCCGCGCCCAGCAGCGCCAGCGCCCGCGCCGCGCGCCCCGCGTCCAGGTGCCCGTCGCCCAGGTACGGCCCCCAACCGCCCACCGGCAGCAGCGCGGTGTCGACCGGTCCGACCTCCTTGGCCATGTCCTCGAACAGGCCGGTGTCCCCGGCGAAGTAGGTGCGCGCCTCTCCCTCCACCACGTAGCCGAGGGCGGGCGCGCGGCGCCGGCCCACGGGCAGCCGCCGCCCGTCGTGCAGCGCGGGCACCGCCCGCACCGCGAGGGCCCCGACGGACGTCACGTCACCGGGCGCCATCTCCGTGATGTCGAGCGCGGTGAGCCTGCGCAGCCCGGGCACGGCGCGGAGCGCGCCGCAGGGCACCAGCAGCCGGGTCCCCGGGGCGAGCCGGGCCAGCGACGGCAGATGGAGGTGGTCGGCGTGCAGATGGGAGACCACCGCCACGTCCGCGCGCAGCGCCTCCGGCGGCGGCACCGCGCCGCGCCTGCGCCGCAGATGCGCCAGCCGGCGTGCGAACAGGGGGTCGGTGAGGACGCGCGTGTGCGAGTCCTCCAGCGTGCAGGTGGCGTGCCCCCACCACGTGACCTCCACCGGCACCTCTTCGCCTCCTTCGCGCGACTCCCCGAAGCCTACGCGCAGGAGTAGGGTCGTCGGCGAAAACCCGAGGTGAGCCCGAGGTGAGGGGGACGCCATGGCGCCGGTGCGGGTGACGACCATCGCGAGCCTGACGCCGCTGGAGGAGCTGGACGCCGATCCGTTCCTGGTGGACTCCCGCGGCCAGCACACGATGTGCGCGCGCTGGGCCGCCGAGCACGGGTACGTGGTGGCCCGCGAACTGCTGGTGCGCGGCCTGCGCCCCGACCACGCGCTGCTCTGGGACGGGGTGCGCCCCGGCGCCGACCTCTTCGTGGCGCCCAGCCGGAGGGTGCTGGAGCGGGCGCTGTCGTCCGTGGCCGAGTTCGCGGCGGAGTGCGCGCGGCGCGGGGTGCGGGTGGAGACGGTGGGCCGCGCGGAGCCGTCGTACGACGCGGCGATGAAGGCCCGGGTGCACCGCAGGCTGTCCATGCCGACCGCCGGCTACGACGGCCGCTGAGGCGCCCCCGGCCGCGGGTGCGCCGAGCGGGCCGGGGGACGAAACGCCTCGTCGGGACGTTGTGACAGGGTGGAGGCGGGCCAGGGACCGGGGAACGTGAGGTGTGCGCGGCGTGGGTGGCGGGCGATGGCGACGGGTCGCCAGTCAGATCGGGCGGAGTGTCACCGTGTGGGCGGTCTCCACGCTCACGATGCTGGTCCTCGCGGGCATCCTGCCCGACTTCCGGCTGCGGTCGGCCGACGGCAGCAGCGCCACCGACATCGCGGTCACCGCCGCCCTCGGCGCGGGGGCCTTCGGTCTGCTGTCCGCCCTGGTCTGGCCGCTCCTGGTGCGGCTGCTGCTGCTCGTGCCGGCGCTCGTCCTCGGTCTGCTGGTGTTCTTCCTCAACGGCGCCCTGCTGTGGGTGGCGCTGCGCGTCAACCCGGTCGAGCGCGGCTCGGCGGCCCCCGAGACGGCCGTGGTGGTCGCCGCCGTGATGTCCGCCGTCGCCTCCGCCACCGGGGGCGCCCTCGCCGTCCGCGACGACGACGCCTACCGCCGGCGCCTCTACCGGCTCGCGGACCGAAGACGGCGCTCCGGCCGGCCCGTTCCGGCCACCCCCGGCACGGTGTTCGTCCAGCTCGACGGCGTCGGCCACGACGTCCTGCTGGCCGCCGTCGACAAGGGCCTGATGCCCACCGTCGCCCGCTGGCTGGGCACGGGCGGCGACCGGCCCACCCACCGCCTCACCCCCTGGCGCACCGACTGGTCCAGCCAGACCGGGGCCAGCCAGCTCGGCATCCTGCACGGCAGCAACTTCGACGTCCCCGCCTTCCGCTGGTACGAGAAGGCCCGCCGCGAGGTGATGGTCTGCAACCGGCCCACCAGCGCCGCCGAGCTCCAGGCCCGCGCCATCGAGCACTCCGGCCACGCGGGACTGCTCGCCCGGGACGGCGCCAGCCGGGGCAACCTGTTCGGCGGCGGCGCCGAGGAGCAGGCGCTGGTGCTGTCCATCGCCGCCCGCCGCAGGGGCCCGGCCGCCCGCTCCCGCGCCGGCTACTTCGCGTACTTCTCCGACCCGGCCAACGCCGTGCGTACCGCCCTGTCCTTCGTCGCCGAGGTGGGCCGGGAGATTGGCCAGTCCGTGCGCGCCCGGATACGCGGCCGGCGCCCGCGCGTCTCCCGCGGCGGGCTGTACCCCCTGGTGCGCGCCTTCGCCACCGTCGTCGAGCGGGACGTCGTCACCGCCGCCGTGATGGGCGACCTGCTGGCGGGACGCAGCGCCGTCTACGCCGACCTGGTCGCCTACGACGAGGTCGCCCACCACTCCGGGCCGACGAGCCGCGACACCGAACAGGTCCTGCGCCGCCTCGACCGCGCCCTCGCCCTCATCGAGAACGTCGCCGAGCACGCGCCCCGCCCGTACCGCATCGTCGTGCTGTCCGACCACGGGCAGAGCCCCGGCGAGACCTTCCGCTCCCGCTACGGCCTCACCCTCGGCGACCTGGTGCGGGCCGGCTGCGGGCTGCCCGTGCCGCGCCGCGCCCGGCGCACCCACAGCGGCGCCGAGGCCCGCGCGGCCGTCCGCGCCGCGCTGCGCCGGCCCGTCGAGGAGGGCGCCGAGCACTACCGGCCCTCCCGCGGTTCGGAGCCGGTCGTGCTCGCCTCCGGCAACCTGGGCCTGGTGTCCTTCCCGGACGTGCCGCACCGGATGACCAAGGAGGAGATCGACGCCCGGCACCCCGCGCTGCTGCCGACCCTCGCCAACCACCCCGGCGTCGGCTTCCTGCTGGTCCGCAGCGAACGCCACGGCGGGGTCGTGCTCGGCGCGTACGGCGCGGAGATCCCGCTGGACGAACTCGACGACAACCCGGGCCCGCTGGCCCCGTTCGGACCCGGCGCCGCCGACGTCGTGCGCCGCACCCACACCTTCCCGCACACCGCCGACATCATGGTCAACTCCTTCTACGACCCGGCGGACGGCGAGGTCCTCGCGTTCGAGGAGCAGATCGGCTCCCACGGCGGCCTCGGCGGCGACCAGTCCCGCCCCTTCCTGCTCTCCCCGCTGGTCCTGTCCGCGCCGGTCCCCGACGGCACGGAGCCGGCCGGCGCCGAACAGGTCCACCACGTCCTGCGCCGCTGGCTCACCGAGTCCGAGGAGTCCGGCACCCGCCCTCTCCCGGACCACCGCGAACGGGCGGCCTGAAGGGCCGTTGTCCCGCCGCCGACGGCCCCCGATGATGGCGTGGTGAACAGGGAGGCCACGTACACGCTGGACACACTGCGGGCGCTGGACCCGGCGGTGCGCACGGACGTCCTGCGCGTCCTGGACCAAGTCGTCGACGACCTGCCCGCCCACTGGAGCCGAGGCCGGGGGGTGCCCCAACTGCTGGTGTCCCTCGACGGTCACGGGGGCGCCCGGACGGAGCGGACCGGTCTGCGGGAGCTCTCCCGGCACGGATACCTCGACGAGCTGCACCGCTGGGTCGACGCGGTCCCCTGGGAGAGGGCACGGGAACGCGGCTGCGCCGCCCTGGTGTACGGCGACCGCGTCCACGCGAGGATCAACCGGATCGGACCCTTCGGCGCCCCCCGCTTCGTTCCCGACACCCGCGCCCACGTCCGCCTGGCACACCAGGACGTGCGGGGGACGCTCGGCTTCACGTTCCCCTTCCGCACCGAGGGGCGCCTCTTCCCCCGGCTGGTGTTCCACGACTGGGTGCCCGAGACCCTGGGGCGCGCCCGGTCCCGCTGAAAACGCGTTGCCCCGCCTGAGCGTGACGGCGTTGACTGGGCCCGGCGCCCGTCGTGCCCCGATGCGCCCGGGACCGACGCCGACGACGCGCGCCCCTTCCGACCCCACGCCACCAGGAGTTTCCGCGTGCAGGCAGCCGTCACCGTCACCCCCGCCCGTGTCCCGGAGCTGCTGCTCGGGCTGGCGACCGTGCGGCCCGTGTTCCTCTGGGGTGCGCCCGGCATCGGGAAGTCCTCCCTGGTCAGGGAGTTCGCCGAGAGCCTGGGGCTGGAGTGCGTGAGTCTGCTGGGCACCCAGCTCGCCCCCGAGGACCTGATCGGCGTGCCGCAGATCCGTGACGGCCGCTCGGTGTTCTGCCCGCCCGCGTCGATCGCCCGCGACGAGCCGTACTGCCTGTTCCTGGACGAGCTGAACGCGGCCACCCCGGACGTGCAGAAGGCGTTCTACTCGCTGATCCTGGACCGCCGCATCGGCGACTACGAGCTGCCCAAGGGCTCCGTCGTCATCGGCGCCGGCAACCGCGCCACCGACAACGCGCTCGCCCGCCCGCTCGCCTCCGCGCTGGTCAACCGCCTCGCCCACGTCCACCTGGAGGCGTCCCCGAAGGACTGGCTGGTGTGGGCGGCGAACAATGGCATCCACCCGTGGATCACCGACCACCTCACCGACCGCCCCGACCACCTGTGGTCCAAGCCGCCCAAGACCGAGGAGCCGTTCTCCACGCCCCGCTCCTGGCACATGCTCTCCGACGCGCTGCACTCCTTCGGCCGCGACCTCGACGAGGAGACCCTGAAGGTCCTCGCCCACGGCACGCTCACCCCCGCGCACGCCACCGCCTTCTGCGGCTACGTCAAGATCGTGCGCAGCCGTTTCGGCATCGACGCCGTGCTCAAGGGCGACGCCCGCTGGCCGCACCGGCCCGAGGACCGCGACCTGCTCTACTACCTCGCCGAGTCCTTCCGCGGCCGGCTGGTGAAGGAGCTGCCCGCGTCCAAGGAGCACATGTCGGCGGCCGGCCGGCAGATCGCGTACCGCGCCAAGGCGCTGCTGGTGCAGCTCGCGGAGATCTCCGTCGAGGTCGCGCAGACCGTCATCGCCCCCGACGCCGACGGCAACCCGGTGCTGCCGTCGTGGTTCCTCGTCGAGGCGGCCCGCGACATGCCCCGGCTGGTGGAGGCGCGCCGGTGAGCCGCGCCCGCGGCAAGGGCCCGCACCCCAAGGGCGACACGCAGCGCCGCAAACGCGACCTCGCGGCGGAGGCGTTCACCGAGGGCCTGCGGATCATGCGGGCCAACCCTGCGCTGGCCGCCGTCGACGTCGACGTGTGCCGCCGGGAGGACTGCGAACTGTCGCCTCGCGACGGCCTGGTGCGCGTCGACTCCGACGCCGTGCTGCACGTCCACCCCGACCGCACGGCCGACCCGGAGACCTGGGCGTGGGCCCTCGCGCACGCCGTCCTGCACCTCGGCTTCGGCCACGTCCCCGCCGCCCCGGGGCCCCGCACCCAGCCGGACGCCTGTGAGCTGGTCGCCCGCTGCGTCGTCGTCGACCGCTTCCTGCTGGGCTCGCCCGTCGGCCGGCCGCCCGAGGAGCTGCCCGCCGCCTACCCCGACGGGGACGAGGAGCGCCTCGCCGCCGCCTGGCGGCGCACCGGCGTCCCGGAGGCCTACCGGCGCTGCGGCACCGCGGGCGGCGAGCCCGACCTGCACCTGACCGGCTGGAACGGCTGGTACGGGCAGCCGCCCGACCACCAGCTCGCGTTCGCCTCCGCCCTCACCCGCACCGTGGCCGCGGCGATGGACGTCGCGGGCGGCCGCAGGGACAGCCTGGACGGCGCTCCCGCCCCGCGCCGCCCCTGGCACAAGGCGCTGAGCTGGTTCGTCTCCTCCTACCCGCTGCTCGGCGGCATCGCCTCCGGCATGACCCTGGTCGCCGACGCCGCACTGGCGCGCGCCCACGGCATCTCCGTCGCCGCCGTCAACGCCGAGGCCGGCGAGATCTACGTCAACCCGCTGCGGGTCCTGGAGGACGACGAGTGGCGGTTCGTGCTGGCGCACGAGATGCTGCACGCCGCCCTGCGCCACGGCGACCGCTGCGGCCCCCGCGACCCGTTCCTCTTCAACGTCGCCTGCGACTTCGTCATCAACGGCTGGCTCGTCGAGATGGAGATCGGCACGATCCCCGCGGGCCTGCTGTACGACAAGGACCTCGCCGGACTGTCCGCCGAGGAGGTCTACGACCGCATCGCCGGCGAGCGCCGCTCCCGCCGCCTGGCCACCCCGCGCGGCAAGGGCCTCGGGGACGTCCTCGGCGCCCCGCTCGGCCCGCCCCGCGACTGCGTCGACCTCGACGGCTTCTACCGCCGGGGCCTCGCCCAGGGGCTGGACCTGCACGACCGCCAGGAGCGCGGTCTGCTCCCGGCCGGCCTGGTCGAGGAGATCCGCGCCCTCAGTCATCCGCCGCTGCCCTGGGACGCCAGGCTCGCCCGCTGGTTCGACGAGTTCGTGCCCCGCCCCGAGCCGCTGCGGTCGTTCGCCCGTCCCTCCCGGCGTCAGGCGTCCACCCCGGACATTCCGCGAGCGGGCCGCTGGTACCCGCCCGAGGAGGTCGCCCGCTGCACCTTCGGCGTCGTCCTCGACACGTCCGGTTCCATGAACCGGATCCTGCTCGGCAAGGCGCTCGGCGCCATCGCCTCCTACGCGCAGTCCCGCGACGTGCCGGCCGCGCGCGTGGTGTTCTGCGACGCCGCGCCGCACGACGCGGGCTTCGTCCCGGTCACCGAGATCGCCGGGAGGGTGCGGGTGCGCGGCCGGGGCGGCACCGTCCTCCAGCCGGGCGTCGACCTGCTGGAGCGCGCCGACGACTTCCCGCGCGGCGCGCCCGTGCTGGTCATCACCGACGGCTGGTGCGACGTGCTGCGGGTGCGGCGCGAGCACGCCTACCTGATCCCGCAGGGCGCCGGCCTGCCGTTCGCCCCGAGAGGGCCCGTCTTCCGGGTGAGTTGAGCCGTGATGTGATCGGATGGAGCAGGACGCCCGGTGATCCGGGCGTCCGGACCGAGCACCGCCGGTCACCCGGCCGGACTTTTTTCGAAAGGATGCGTCATGGCAACCACGCGCTCCGCACACACCGTTTGGGAAGGCAGCCTCTTCAAGGGCAGCGGGGTCGTCGCCTTCGACTCCTCGGGCGCCATCTCCGAGCAGCCGGTCACCTGGGCCTCGCGCGCCGAGGACGCGAACGGGAAGACCAGCCCCGAGGAGCTGATCGCCGCCGCGCACTCCAGCTGCTTCTCGATGGCCCTGTCCAACGGCCTCGACAAGGCGGGCACCCCGCCCACCCGGCTGACCACCAACGCCGAGGTCACCTTCGTGCCGGGCACGGGGATCACCGGGATCCACCTCACGGTCGAGGGCACGGTCCCCGGCCTCGACGAGGCCGGCTTCGTCGCCGCCGCCGAGGACGCCAAGGTGAACTGCCCGGTCAGCCAGGCGCTCAAGGGCACCGAGATCACCCTGACGGCGAAGCTCGCCTGACCCGACATCCCGCAGGGCCACCGCAGGCCGCCCCCGCCGGGGCGGCCTGCGCCGCGTCCGCGACCGAAAGCCACCGCCATGACGTCACGCCCCGCCGTCTCGGCCCACCGCGGAGGCGCCGAGCGCGCCGCCCCCGCCACCTGGGAGGCGTACCAGGACGCGCTCGCCTCCGGCGCCGAGTACGTCGAGTTCGACGTACGGCGCACCGCGGACGGCGTCCTCGTCGTCCACCACGACGCCCGGGTGGGCGGCACCGGACCCCTGCTCTCCACGCTCACCCGCGCCGAGCTGGACGCCCGCGCGGGACACCCGGTGCCGGTCGTGGACGACGTGATGGAGCTGATCGCGGGGAGGCTCGTCGCTCATCTGGACCTGAAGGAGACCGGCTACGAGCGGGAGCTGCTGGACCGGGCGGTCGCCCTGCTGGGGGAGGACGGGGTCGTCGCCACCACGCTGGAGGACCGCTCCGTCGCCGCGCTCACCGCCGCCCGCCCGCGGGTGCGCACCCTGCTGTCCCTCGGCCGCGACGGCCGGGGCCTGGGGAGGCGCCGGCTGGTGCGCACCCGGGTCGGCGAACTGCTGCCGCTGCGCCGCGTCCGCGCCTGCGGCGCCCACGGGGTCGCCGTGCACCAGCGGCTGGCCCGCGCCACCGTGCTGCGCGAAGCCGCCCGCGGCGGTCTGTTCACGATGGTGTGGACGGTGAACGACGACGCGGCGCTGCGCGTCTTCCTCGACGACCCGCGCGTGGACGTCCTGGTCACCGACCGTCCGCGCCGCGCGGTGACGCTGCGCGACCACCCGGACGGCGCACGCGCCCGCTGACGTCCCCCGCCCGCACGCTTGACAACAGGCCGCTCAAGTTTTGTGCTGGATGTGTTGGAAGACCGGAGAGGTGCCCTGGCGGAAGGGGTTGCAGCGATGGGACGTGCCGTCGGAATCGATCTGGGAACCACGAACTCGGTGGTCGCCGTGCTCGAGGGCGGTGAGCCCACTGTCATCGCCAACGCGGAAGGCGCCCGCACCACCCCCTCGGTCGTGGCCTTCGCCAAGAACGGCGAGGTGCTCGTCGGAGAGGTCGCCAAGCGGCAGGCCGTCACCAACGTCGACCGCACCGCCCGCTCGGTCAAGCGGCACATGGGCGACGCCCAGTGGCGGTTCCCCGAGCAGGGCTCCGTCGACGGCACCCGCTACCGGGCGCAGGAACTGTCCTCCCGTGTGCTGCAGAAGCTGCGCAGGGACGCCGAGTCCTACCTCGGCGAGGACGTCACCGACGCGGTCATCACCGTGCCGGCGTACTTCGACGACACCCAGCGGCAGGCCACCAAGGAGGCCGGCGAGATCGCCGGGCTCAACGTGCTGCGCATCATCAACGAGCCCACGGCCGCGGCGCTCGCCTACGGGCTGGACAAGGAGAACGACCAGACCGTCCTGGTGTTCGACCTCGGTGGCGGCACCTTCGACGTGTCGCTGCTGGAGATGGGCGAGGGCGTCATCGAGGTGAAGGCCACCAACGGAGACACCCACCTCGGCGGCGACGACTGGGACCAGCGGATCGTGGACTGGCTCGCCAAGCGCTTCAAGGGCCAGTACGGCGTCGACCTGGCGCAGGACCGGATGGCCGTGCAGCGGCTGCGGGAGTCCGCCGAGAAGGCGAAGATCGAGCTGTCGTCGTCCAGCGAGACCACCGTCAACCTGCCGTACATCACCGCCTCCGCGGAAGGCCCGCTGCACCTGGACGAGAAGCTCACCCGGGCCCAGTTCCAGGAACTCACCCAGGATCTGCTGGACCGCTGCAAGAAGCCCTTCCACCAGGCGGTCGAGGACGCCGGCGTGCGGCTGTCCGACATCGACCACGTCATCCTCGTCGGCGGTTCCACCCGGATGCCCGCCGTGACCGACCTGGTCCGCGAACTCACCGGCAAGGAACCGCACAAGGGCGTCAACCCCGACGAGGTGGTGGCCCTCGGCGCCGCCCTCCAGGCGGGCGTCATCCGCGGCGACGTCAAGGACGTGCTGCTGCTCGACGTCACTCCGTTGTCCCTCGGCATCGAGACCAAGGGCGGCATCATGACGAAGCTGATCGAGCGCAACACCACGATTCCCACCCGGCGTTCGGAGATCTTCACCACCGCCGCCGACAACCAGCCGTCGGTCGGCATCCAGGTCTACCAGGGTGAACGCGAGATCGCCGCGTACAACAAGAAGCTCGGCACGTTCGACCTGACCGGCCTGCCCCCTGCGCCGCGGGGGGTGCCGCAGATCGAAGTGGCGTTCGACATCGACGCCAACGGCATCATGCATGTCTCCGCGAAGGACCTCGGCACCGGCAAGGAACAGAAGATGACCGTCACCGGCGGCTCGGCCCTCCCGAAGGAGGCGATCGACCGCATGATGCGGGAGGCCGAGCAGTACGCGGAGGAGGACCGCAGGCGCCGGGAGGCGGCCGAGACCCGCAACCAGGCCGAGCAACTCGTCTACCAGACCGAGAAGTTCCTGACCGAGAACGGCGACAAGGTGCCCGGCGACGCCACGTCCGAGGTGGAGTCGGCCGTCGCCGACGTCAAGCGGCTCCTGGCGCAGGAGTCGCCCGACACCGCCGAGCTGCGCACCGCCGTGGAGAAGGTCGCCACCGTCAGCCAGCGCATGGGCCAGGCGATGTACGAGCGGACCGGCGCCGCCACCGGGGGCGGAACAACCGGGCCCGGCACCGCGGACGGCGGCGAGGCGTCCCAGGGGGACGACGACGTCGTCGACGCGGAGATCGTCGACGACGACAAGAACACCGGCGGCCGCCAGGAGGGCGCGGCCTGAGGCCGCGGGCGCCTCACAGGCGCTCGCGGCACTCCCGCAGCAGCTTCTCGGTGCGCTGGGCCGAGGCCGCACGGGCCGTCATGTGGTCCAGCACCTCCAGGTGCACCGAGACCTCCTTGCGGGAGTCCAGGTACAGCGCGCCGGTCAGGTACTCGGTGAACACCATGTCCGGCAGCTCCGGCTCGGCGAACCGGAACAGCGAGAACGGCGCGTACGTCCCCGGGTGCGGCCCGTCGGCGAACTCGGCGACCTGCAGCGTGACCCGGTCCCGCGCGGCGTACTCCAGCAGCTTGTCGAGCTGGTCGCGCATCACCCGGCTGTCCCCGCTCACCGGGCGCCGCAGCACGGTCTCCTCCATGAGCACCCACAGGTGCGGCGGGTCCGGGCGCTCCAGCAGCCGCTGCCGCTCCATCCGCAGCGCCACATGCCGCTCGACCGTCTCCGGGCCCGCCGTGCCGATCGTGCCGGCCTCCAGCACGGCACGCGCGTAGTCCTCCGTCTGGAGCAGTCCGGGGACGAAGTGCGGCTCGTAGGAGCGGATGATCCGGGCGGCGCCCTCCAGGCTGACGTACAGGCTGAACCACTCGGGCAGCACGTCGTGGTACCGCTGCCACCAGCCCGGCCGGTTGGCGTCCTCGGCGAGCGTGACGAACGTGTCGGCCTCGCTGTCGGGCACCCCGTACGCGGTCAGCAGCATCTGGACGTACGGGATCTTCAGGGCGACCTCGGCGGTCTCCATCCGGCGGACGGTCGCCGGCGCCACCCGCAGGATCCGGGCGGCCTCCTCCCGTGAGAGGCCCGCGGCCTCCCGCAACTCGTACAGCCGCCGTCCGAGGACCACCTGGCCCACGGTGGGTGCGGCCCGCCGTTCACTCAACGCCACGCCTCCCCAACGTGCTCGGGCATGCGCTCATCCTGTCATGTCCCTCCGAGGCTCTCACGAGCCGCAGGTGACCGCCCTGTTTCACCGCCGCCCGCCGCATTACCCCGGACGTAATCGACCCGGCCACGTGACGCGCGGGATCGTGGACGCACCGAGTCCCGCACCGCTTCCCGACGGAGGATGACGCCCCATGTCCACGACCTCGCTCGCCGCACCCGCCCGGACCGGAGAAGCGCTGCGCCGCCTGCTGGTCCTCGACGCCGTGATGACCGGCGCCAACGCCCTGGCCTACCTCGCCCTGTCCGGACCGCTCGGCCGGTTCCTCGGGATCGGTTCCGGACTGCTGCTCGGGCTCGGCGCGTTCCTCGCCGGGTACGCGGCCGGCGTGGGCCTGCTGGCCGCCCGCCCGCACCCGCCGGCGACCGGAGTGCGGCTCGTCGTGGAGGCCAACCTCGCCTGGACGGCGGCGAGTCTCCTGGCGCTCGCGCTGTGGCTCTCGCCGACCACCGCGGGCGCGGTGTGGACCGTGCTCCAGGCCCTCGCCGTGGCGGGCCTCACCCTGATGCAGCACAGGGCGCTGAAGGCACGTCAGTCCAGCCAGGTCTGAAGGTACGCGGCCGTCGCCGGGTCCGCCGGGAGCAGCGTCTCCACGGCCAGCTCGGCGACGGTCACGTCCATCGGAGTGTTGAACGTGGAGATGGACGACACGAACGACAGCGTCCGCCCCCGGTGCCCGACCACCATCGGCAGCGCGAAGTACGCCACCGGCTCGTCCGGTTCCTCCGCGCGTCCGGCGGTGTCCGGCACGGGGTACGCCGCCACCTCGTCGTACAGCGCCCGCAGCCGTTCCGAGCGGCGCAGGGCGATGTTCCGGCGCATCTGCTCCAGCAGGTGCCCGCGCCACTCCCGCAGGTTCCGGATCCGCGGCGCCAGCCCCCGCGGGTGCAGGGTGAGCCGCACCGCGTTCAGCGGCGGCGTCAGCAGCGCCTCCGGGATGCCGTCGAACAGCGCCAGGACCCCCCGGTTGGCCGCCACCACGTCGTACGTCGCGTCCACCACCAGCGCCGGGTACGGCTCGAACCCGGCGATCAGCCGTTCGATGCCGGTGCGCACGACCTCCAGCGCGGGGTCGTCCAGCGGGGTCTCCGGGTAGCGGGGCGCGTAGCCGGCCGCGAGGAGCAGCGCGTTGCGCTCCCGCATCGGCACGTCCAGGTGCTCGGCCAGCCGCAGCACCATCTCCTCGCTGGGCCGGGAGCGGCCGGTCTCGATGAAGCTGATGTGCCGGGCGGAGGAGTCGGCGCGCAGGGCCAGCTCCAGCTGGCTGACCCGCCGCTGCTGCCGCCAGGCGCGCAGCAGCGTCCCCACGCCCTCGGTGCGGGAGGCGGTACCGGAGGTGACAGTGGTCATGCCAGGACGGTAGTCGAGGAGCGGCCGTGCGGGGGAGCCGCCCGCCGTCCGGCCCGGGCACGGCCCGGGCTTCTGTGGCAGCCTGGACCCGCCACGAGAGCCGACCCGGCGAAGGAGCACCGCGCATGCCCGTCGAACCGCTGTCCCGGACGGAGATCGAGGCCCGGCTCGCCGAGCTGCCGGGCTGGACGCTCGCCGGGGACCGCCTCACCCGCGCCTACCGGCTGGACTCGCACGTCGCGGCGGCCGCCATGACCGTCCACATCGCCCGGGTGCAGGACGAGCTGGACCACCACTCCGACCTCACCCTCGGCTACAACACGGTGTCCCTGTCCGTGCAGACGCACAGCGCGGGCGGCGCCGTCACCGCGAAGGACTTCGAGCTCGCCCGCAGGGTGGAGGACCTGGCGTCCGCCCACGGGGCACACTGAGGCGCGTGCTGGACTACGACGAGGAAGCGGAGCGCTACGACACGCTGCGCGGCGGTGAACCCCGCGCGGCGGCCGCCGCCGAGGCCGTCCTGAGCCTCGTCCCACGCCGGGCGCGGCGCCTGCTGGACGTGGCCTGCGGCACCGGCATCGTGACCCGGAGGCTCCCCGCGTCCCGCCCCGCACTGCGGGTGACGGGCGTGGACCTGTCCTCGTCCATGGCCCTGCGGGCCGCCGCCCGGCTCCCGGGGGCCGTGGTGCGCGCCGACAGCCGCCTGCTGCCCTTCCGGGACGCCTGCTTCGACGCGGTGGTCAGCGTGTGGCTGCTGCACCTGCTGACCGACCCCGCCGACGTGCGCGCCGTCGTCGCCGAGTGCGCGCGGGTGCTGCGGCCCGGCGGGGTGTACGTCACCACCGTGCACAAGGGGCTGTCGCACAACGTGGGCAGCGACATCGACGCCGTGCTCGCCGGCCGCCCGCCGAGCCCCGTGCCCGACGACCCCACGACGGTCGCGGCCTGCGCGGCCGGGCACGGACTGGCCCCGGCGGGGGAGGCCCGCTTCCGGGGCCACGGTCAGGGGCGCAGCCCCCGCCGCACCATGGACGACCTGCGGCGCGGCTGGTTCGTCACCCTCCCGCCCGGCCACCCCCTCGTGGAGGAGTTCGCCGCCCGCCTCTCGGCCCTCCCCGACCAGGACCGCCCCCGCCCGGACCCGGTCTTCACGCTCAGGGCGTTCCGCAAGGCGGCGTAAGGTCACGCGCCGAGCAGCCGGCAGGGCACCGGCTCCTCGACGGCCCCCGCCTCCCCGTCCGTCCGCACCCGGTACAGGCGGGCGTACGGCGACCGCGTCACCGCCTCGGTCAGCCGCCCGTCCGTGAAGAGCGCCGCCGCGCCGTCCTCCACCGCCCACCCGGCGGGCAGCGCACCGCGCGCCACGGCCGCCCGGTAGGAGGACCGGCGTCCGGGCTCGCTGTCGTGGTGCGGGCACACCGACCCGGGCAGCAGCCCCAGCCCGTCGGGCAGATGGGTCAAGGGGCCGAAGGAGTCGGTGTGCGACCCCTCGGCCCAGCAGTTGGCCCCGGCGCTGATCCCGCACAGCAGCGTCCCGCCGGCGTACGCCTCCCGCAGCAGCCGGTCGACGCCGTGAACCCGCCAGACGGCCAGCAGGTTCGCGGTGTTGCCGCCGCCGACGTACACGACGTCCTGCGCGAGCAGGACGTCCCGCAGCGCCGCGTCGTCCAGCTCCCGCCGGAACAGCGGCAGCACGGACGGCTCGCAGTCCCGTACCCGGAACGCGTCGAGGAACCTCTCGACGTAGGCGGGCGCGTCCCCGCTGGCCGTGGGCAGGAAGCACACCTTCGGGCGCGGGGAGCGCGCATGCCCCAGCACCCAGTCGTCCAGCAGCCCGTCCTCGTCGGTGGAGAAGCCGCCCCCGAGCAGCGCGAGCCGGCTCATCGGCCGCTCGCCTCCGCCGTCGCGCGGAGCCGTTCGAAGGCGGTGGGGGAGGGGCGGTGGGGCAGGAACGCGGCGATGGCACGGGCGCAGTCCGCCGCGCTCGTCGTGGTCGTGTCGCACTCGAGGTCGTACACACCGTGCGCGTGCACCTGCCCGTACTGCCGGGCGGCGAGCCCCGCCGGACGGTCACCCCGCTCCCGCTCACGCCGCTCGGTCTCCTCCGGTGAGCAGCGCACGCCCACCAGGACGACCTCCCGCGGCTCGAACAGCCCGAGACAGTCGGCCAGCCGCCACTCCTCGCTCAGCACATGGTCGACCACCACGTTGTTCCCCGCCGCGGCCATCCCCGCGACCGCCCGGTGATACCCACGCCAGGTCCGGTGCAGCACGTCGGGCAGCCGGTCGGCCCCGATCTCCCGGCCCGTCCGCATCCGGTGGAAGGCGTCCACGGGCATGTGGAAGTACGGCTCGTCCAGGACGTGCAGCAACTCCCTGGCGATGCTGGACTTCCCCGAACTGGACGTGCCGTTGAGGAAGATGATCCGTCCGTACATCGGGGCTCCTTCGGGGACGCCGGTGGGGGCGGGGCCATCATCCCCCACCGGCGCTCTTCACCGCGCCGCGCAGGTCTGACCGCCCAGCGTGAACGCCGTCGGGCGGGTGTCCGCCGGCGGACCGCTCGCCGTGAAGCCGAAGGCGACCGTCGCGCCCGGGGCCACCGCGCGGTTCCAGTCGGCGTTGCGGACCGTCACCGTCGGGCCGGCCTGGGTGTGGGCGCCGTTCCAGAGCTGGGTGATCCGCTCGCCGTCCGTGAAGGACCAGGTCAGGGACCAGCCGTCCCACGGTGTCGGGCCCGTGTTGGTCAGGCGGACGTCCGCCTGGAAGCCGTCGCCCCATGCGTTCGTGACCCGGTACGTCACCTCGCACTTGCCCGACGGGTCCGGGCCGGGACCGCCGCCCGTGTCCGTCGGGTCGCCGTAGACGACGCCCCGGCCGTTGGTCGCCACGTAGACCCGGCCGAACACCCGCGGGTCGCCGGTGATGGCCGCGCCGGTCCAGCCCCACTGGTGCGCGTCGTCGTTGATCCGCACCCAGCTCGCGCCCGCGTCCGTGGAGCGGTAGATGCCGCGCACCCCGTCGATCCGCGCGCTGGTGAACAGCGTCCGGTACGACGCCCCCGGCGCCGCCTTGCCGAAGCCGACGGTGTCCGCCTCCTCGACGCCCGGCAGCTTGGTGAACGTCTCCCCGAAGTCGGTGGAGTGCCACAGCCCGTACGGCCCGTCGCTCGCCCCGCCCGCCAGCCAGATCTCGCCCGCCGTGCCCGGCAGCGCCTTGAACCGCACGCTGTCACCGGCCGGCAGCCCGGTCGCCTGCGACGCCTCGAAGGTCGCCCCGCCGTCCCTGCTGACGTAGAAGCGCCCGGACTTGAAGCCGTAGAAGGTCTCCGGGTCCTCCCGGTCCGACTCCACGACCGCGCCGGCCGGGATGCCCTGCGACGCCGACCAGGAGGTGCCGAAGCCCGTGGTGTGGTGGACGCCCGCGCCCTCCGGGCTCCACACGAAGCGGCCGCCGTCCGCCGACGCGGCGACCGTCCCGCCGCCGCTGACCCCCGAAGGGTCCGTCCCGGCGGTCCAGTTGGCGCCGTTGTCGGTGGAGAACGCCACGTGCGGACCGGAGTCGGCATGACCCACGCGGACCACCGTGCCGGGGTCGGCTTCCGCGAAGTCCAGGCTCGTCGTGGAGGTGAAGTTCGGCTGGGTGAACATCATCGACGGCACCTTCGTCAGGTCCGTGTGCCGGAATCCGCCGATGTCGCCGAGCGCACTGAGCAGCGGGGCGCCCGACGGGGGAGAGGCCAGGTCGAGGACCGCGGTCTCCTCCAGCCCGCGCACCATCGGCCGGATGGTGAACGGGGTGTCGTCGTCCCAGTTCGTCAGCTCCTCGGTGCCGTAGACCGTCGCGCCCGTGCCGTACATCATCCGGTCCGGGTCGAACGGGTCGATCTCCAGCGCCTCCGTCATCCACCCGAGTTTCGGCGTCTGTTCGGGCGGCGACGGGTTGGCTCCCCAGGTCAGCCACGGTGACGAGGAGACGTCCATGACATAGCGGTTCTCCCGCTCCGGGTAGGACGTGTAGCGCCACGCCTGGGTCCAGGTGGCGCCGCTGTCCGTGGAGCGGAAGATCTGCGTGTCGGGCCACCAGGAGCTGTACGCGGTCGCCATCACCGTGCCCGGGTTCTGCCGGTCCAGGGTGAGCCCGCTGAAGCCGAAGTAGGTGTCGGCCTCCGCCACCGGGCTGATGTCCGTCCAGGTGCCGGTCGCCGTGGCGTACCGGTACAGCCGGCCCTTGCCCCCGTCGTAGGGCCCGCCGGTGTCGCTGTACGCGAGATAGAGGTGGCCGTTCTCCGCGTCGAGGACGCCCTTGTGGGCGAGATACCCGGTGGGCTGGCCGGCCAGCCGCTCCCAGGTCGCGCCCGCGTCCGTCGAGCGGTAGACGGCGTTCTCCTTGTCGGCGACGCCGACGTACACGGTCCTTGTCGGCGACCCCGCGGTCCCCGTCGACTCGTCGAACGTCACCCAGACGACGCCCTGGTTGTCCGAGGCGTACCCGCTCTCGTCGTCGGGGTCCTCGGCGTAGTTCCCCGGGTTGGGGAAGGACGTCACCTGCGACCAGGTGACGCCGGCGTCCGTCGACCGCCAGAGCCCGTGGCCGCTGGGCGCGCCCAGGTACAGCACGTCGTTGTCGTGCGGGTCGACCGCCAGCCGTTCGCCCATGCCCCGGCCGGGCATGTTGCCGCCCAGCTTGAACGGCAGCGCGGTCTTCCGCCAGCTCGCGCCCCGGTCGGCCGAGCGCATCACCGCGCCGTTGCCCGGGTCCCAGTCGTTGGTGTACGTGCCGACCGCCGCGTACACCCGGTCGGGGTCGGCCGAGTCGGAGGCGATGCTGACCACTCCCGTGTGGCCCCAGTCGTCCCAGCCGACCGAGTCCAGCAGGGGGATCCAGCTCCGTGTCGACTCCTGCCAGCGGTAGGCGCCGCCGATGTCGGTGCGGGCGTACGCCAGGTCCGGTTCGCCGCGGTTGAAGACGATGCCGGGCACAAAACCGCCGCCGTCGATGCGCGCGTTGCGCCAGGTGTAGGTGTCGGCGGCCTTGGAAACGGCGGCGGGGGCGGGGGCCGGGGCGTCGGCGGCCAGGGCGGGCGGCCCGCCGGCGAGCAGTCCGGCCGCCAGGGCGAGCACGGCCGTGAGGACGCGGGTTCTTCGCACGGTGGGGGTGTCCTTCCTCATGGGGGGAGAGAAGCGGGAGCGTGCGAGGACCGGGCGGTCCCCCGTGCGCGAGGGGACCGCCCGGCCCGCTGGGCCCCGGCGTCAGGTGCCGGGGCCGGTACACGGAGCGTCGGCGGGGACTATTCGAGAAGCTCCGCGTACGCGCCCATGGCCGTGGCGATGTCCGCCTGGGCCCAGAACCGGTGGTACGTGAAGACCGGCGCGGCGCCGCCCTTCAGATAGCTCTCGATCTTCGACCAGGCCGGGTCGTCCTTGTAGAAGGAGCGGATCGAGACGAACGTCGACGAGGAGTCGATCCGGTCGCCGTTCGGCATGGTGCCGGTCCAGCCGGACGGGATGTACACCGGGTCGTCGAAGCGCTGGTAGTCGGCGCGGGTCTCCGGGACGGCGATGCCGAGGTCGTCCTGGTGGTTCTCCCACATGCCGTCCAGCAGCGCCTTCGCCGTGTCCGCCGCCTCGGTGTCACCGGAGCGGGCGGCGTAGTACGTCAGGATCTTGGCGTAGGCGCCGGCCACGCCGACGTCGTTGGTGTAGTCGACGACCTCGACGTGCAGCCCGCTGTTGGCGCCCGGCGACGACGGGTTCCAGGTGTCGGGCTTGCCGGACCACTTCAGCGTGGACGGGAAGAGGAACGAACCGTCCGGGTTGACCGTGGTCTCGGACAGCGCCCAGTCGACCCACTTGTCGAGGACCGCCTTGGCCTGCGCGTTGCCCGTCTGCTGGTAGACCTCGGCCACCCGCTCCAGCGACCACGCCTGGAAGCCGAACCACTGGTTCGACGGCGGGTCGTGGTACACCGGCTTCTCGTCGTAGAACATGCCGTAGAAGGTCGGTGTGCCGGACGGCGGGGTGGTGTAGCGGCCCGCCCAGCTGTTGGTCGCGCCGCCCGCGATGGCGCCCTCGTCGGACTGCAGCCAGCGGTAGAACTCCAGCTGCCGCTCGAAGGACTTGGCCCAGTCCCCCGCGCCCGTCGCCGACTTCGGCTTCAGCGGCGCGTAGTTGGCCAGGGCGTACGCGGCGAGCGGGTTCTGGTACCCGCCGTGCGCGTGGCTGGAGCCGATGCGCCAGGACCAGCCCGCCGAGGTGTCGGTGGCGCCGCCCCAGGCGTAGTACCAGGAGAGCAGGTAGTGCGAGGCGTCCTTGCCGGTGCCGGCCGGGCAGGACGTGCTGGTGCAGTTGCCGATCTTCTTGAAGTACTTGTCGTACATCGCGTAGCGCAGGTAGTCGCCCATCTTGGCGGCCTTGGCGACGGTCCCGGCGACCTCACCGCCCTTGCCCTGCTCCTTCGCCCACAGGTCGGCCCAGTAGGCCGCCTGCACCGCGCGCGCGTCGGCGTCGGGGGCGTTGGTGAACTTCCACTGCTTGGCGTAGGACGCGTCCTTGGTGAACAGGTCCAGATAGCCGTTGGCGCCGCCGTACTTGAAGGCGTCGCAGGTGGGCTGGGTGACGGTCTCCCACACCGACTCCTGCGGGCCGCGCTGGAAGGTGTTGATGTAGGACGGGCCGGTGTCGGACGGTCCGGCCTCGCACTTGCCCGGCGAGTTGCCGTAGCCGTAGACGTTGTCCACGTCCTGGATCCAGTGCATGCCGTACACGTCGTCCGTGCCGTACGCGGACTTCAGCTCGGCCGCGATCGGGTCACGGCCGACGGAGACGCCGGAGTCGAGCTGCGACGGGTACTCGTTCGGGGTGTCGTGCTCGGGCGCGTACGTCGCCGGCTTCGAGGGGTCGTAGAAGGAGGTCGTCGGCTGGTCGGCGTGGGTCGGGATGGCGTACTGCTCCATCGTCTCCCAGGCGTCGTTGAACCGCGTCCAGTCACCGGTGATCCTGCCGTACATCGCCTGCAGCCACAGCAGGTAGCTGTACGCCTCCGAGGTGGTCTCGTGACCGTGGTCGGGCGCCTCGACGATCAGCGTCTCGACCGAGTGGTACGGGATGCCCTCGGGGGAGAAGTAGCCGTTCGCCGGGTCGGTGATCTTGTCGTAGAGCTCCAGGAAGCGGCCCTCGTACGACTTGGTCGCGCCCAGCTGGGTCACGGTCACCGCGGCCTTGGCGTGGCCGGGCGCGGTGGACTCGAAGACCGCCGAGCCGGTGCCGGAGGAGTCGGCGGCGACGGTCACCCGCTGCGCGGTGCTCCAGTTGGACGGCGTGAAGGTGAGGGTCGCGCCGGAGGACACCGACAGACCCGTGTTGCCGCTCGCCCGTGCCGTCGTGACGGTGACGTTCGCGCTCGGCTGCTTGGACAGCTTCACCTCGAACGTGCCCGACTCACCCTGGCGCACGCCCAGTTGGGACGGGCTCGCGACCACGGCCGGACCCGAGGCGACCGTGATGCCGACCGGGGTGGAGGAGGCGGAGGCGCCCAGGCTGTCGTACGCCTTCGCGACCAGCGAGTGGGCGCCGACGGCGAGGCCGCCGACCGACAGCGTGAACGGCGCGGAGGTGTCCGTCCCCAGCAGTTCGGTGTCGTCGTAGAACTCCACCTTGGTGATGGTGGCCTGGTCGGCCGCGGCGGCCGTGGCCGCGAGCGGCACGGTCTCGCCCTGCGTGTAGACCGAGCCGGCCGCCGGGCTGGTCAGCACGGCGATCGGCGGCTGGTGGGCGCCCACACAGGCGGTGCCGTTGACCGAGAAGGAGGTGGGCGCGGTGTTGGTGCCGCTGTAGGAGAACTGGGCGCCGGTGGTGACGGCGGCGCCGGCCGCGATCCGGCCGTTGTGCCCGGCGTTCTTCACCGTGACGGTGGAGCCGGACTGGGACCAGCTGCCGTTCCAGCCGTTCACCAGGCGCTGGTTGCCCGTGTAGGCGTACGTCAGGGTCCAGCCGTCGATGACGTCCGCACCGCGGTTGGTGACGGTCAGGTCGGTGGTGAAGCCCGACCCCCAGTCGTTCGTTTTGTAGTCCACGCTGCACTGGACGGTCGCCGCCCGGGCGGGGGTGGTACCCGTCGACAGCATCGTCAGGGGCAGTGCGAGAGCGGTCACGGCGATCGCTAAGAGTCGGCGCACGCCACCGCGTCTGCGGGGTGGGGGATGCATGGTGCTGGTCCTTCCTGCGACTCGACATGTCAAGGCTTGAACCAGTGGGAGCGCTCCCATAGTGGGGACGGGGTGGTGACCGGTCAACCCTTGGTGCGAATCGAAAACATTCGACAGCCCGAGAAACGTCAATGTCCGCACACCCTCTGTTCTTCATCGTCACTTGGCGCTAGCTTCTTGGGCACCAGTGGGAGCGGTTCCATCAGTCGACGCGCCGGTCACGACGCGTCCGAACTGCAAGGAGTCGCTCGATGAGCCACCCCCCGCGTTCAGTACTTTTAGCCACCCCCGTGCACGTGTGGAGCACCTGACGCGGGGGCGCTCATCAGCGTGGGATCCCTGTGCCGTCGTGCTGCCCGGAGACGTCCGGCCGGCATCACGGACCCGCCCGTGCGGATCCGGGACGGCATCCCCCACCCCGTAAGGCACCAGGCCGCGCACGGCTGCGCGCGGCCACGAAGGCAAGCCCCCTACGGATAGGAAACCCGCACCATGAGTCGCACCAGAACCGCGCTCCTCGCCGCCATGGCGTTGGTCGCCGGCGCCACCGGGTCGGCGATCGCCGCCGTCCCGGGCGACGCCGGCGCGGCCGCCGTCCCCTGCACCGTGGACTACAAGGTGCAGAACCAGTGGGACACCGGCTTCACCGCGTCCGTGACGGTCACCAACCACGGCGCCGCGAAGTCGTCGTGGGCGGTGAAGTGGAGCTACGCCGGCAACCAGAAGGTGACCAGCGGCTGGAACGCCAGGATCACCCAGTCCGGCGCGAACGTCACCGCGGCCAACGAGTCGTACAACGCCACGCTCGCCAGCGGAGGCTCCGCCACCTTCGGCTTCCAGGGCAGCTACAGCGGCACCAACGCCGTCCCCGCCACCTTCACCCTCGACGGCGTGACCTGCAACGTCGACGGCGGCGGCGGACCGACCGACCCGCCGGACCCGACGGATCCGCCTCCGGGCAACCGCGTCGACAACCCCTACGACGGCGCCAAGGTCTACGTGAACCCCGAGTGGTCCGCGAACGCCGCCGCCGAGCCGGGCGGCAGCCGCATCGCGAACGAGCCCACCGGCGTCTGGCTGGACCGCACCGCCGCCATCAACGGGGCGGGCGGCAAGATGGGTCTGCGGGACCACCTCGACGAGGCCCTGGAACAGAAGGGCTCCGGCGAGCTCGTCGTCCAGCTGGTCATCTACAACCTGCCGGGCCGTGACTGCGCCGCCCTCGCCTCGAACGGCGAGCTCGGCCCGACGGAGATCGACCGCTACAAGAGCGAGTACATCGACCCGATCGCGGAGATCCTCTCCGACTCCAAGTACGCCTCGCTGCGGATCGTCACCACGGTCGAGATCGACTCCCTGCCCAACCTGGTCACCAACGTCTCGCCGCGGGCGACCGCCACGCCGAACTGCGACGTGATGAAGGCCAACGGCAACTACGTGAAGGGCGTCGGCTACGCCCTGAACAAGCTGGGTGACGTGCCCAACGTCTACAACTACGTGGACGCCGGGCACCACGGCTGGCTGGGCTGGGACGACAACTTCGGCGCCTCCGCCGAGATGTTCAAGCAGGCCGCGACCGCCGAGGGCGCGACCGTCGCCGACGTGCACGGCTTCATCGCCAACACGGCCAACTACAGCGCGCTGAAGGAGGACCACTTCTCCATCAACGACACGGTGGCCGGCAAGTCCGTGCGCGAGTCCAAGTGGGTCAGCTGGAACCGCTACGTCGACGAGCTGTCGTACGCCCAGGCGCTGCGCGAGAAGCTGGTCTCGCTCGGCTTCGACTCGAAGATCGGCATGCTGATCGACACCTCCCGCAACGGCTGGGGCGGGGCGAACCGGCCCACCGGGCCCGGCGCGACCACCAGCGTGGACACCTACGTCGACGGTGGCCGCTACGACCGCCGCTTCAACACCGGCAACTGGTGCAACCAGTCCGGAGCCGGACTGGGTGAGCGGCCCCAGGCGTCCCCGGAGCCCGGCATCGACGCCTACGTGTGGATGAAGCCGCCGGGGGAGTCCGACGGCGCGAGCAAGGCCATCGACAACGACGAGGGCAAGGGCTTCGACCGGATGTGCGACCCCACGTACACCGGCAACCCGCGGAACGACAACAACATGTCGGGAGCGCTCCCCGACGCCCCGATCTCCGGGCACTGGTTCTCCGCCCAGTTCCAGGAGCTGATGAGGAACGCCTACCCGCCCCTGTCGTGACGGGATGACCCGCGTCCGCCGGACCCGGACCCCTCAGGGGCCCGGGTCCGGCGGACCCCTGTCCCTCCGGTCCGGCGTTTTGCTGGACCGGCAACACGGTTTGCCCGTCCCCGGTGCGTCGTCGCACGCTGGCCGCATCCGAGCGGAGAGGCTGACCACCATGGCGCACCACCACCACGCACCCGGGCACGACGAGCACCGCCACGAGCACGACGGCCACGGACACGACCACGAGCACCTCGACTGGGCCGAGCTGGCTCCCCTGCTGGAGAGCCAGGCGGAACTGTTCACCCCGCTGTACGAGAGGGCCCTGGCCTGGCTGGCCAAGGAGGTCACCGAACCGGGACTGATCGTGGACGCGGGCAGCGGGCCCGGCGTGATCTCGGGGCTGTTCGCCGAGACCTTCCCGGGCGCCCGGATCGTGGCCGTGGACGGCTCCGAACCGCTGCTGGAGCGGGCCCGCGCCCGTGCCGAACGCCTCGGCGCCGGCGACCGCTTCGACACCCTGACCGGCGACATGCCCGGCGTGCTGGCCGAACTGGACTACCCGGCCGACCTGCTGTGGGCCAGCCGCAGCATCCACCACCTCGGCGACCAGGGCGCCGCCCTCGCGGCCTGCGTCGAACGCCTCGCGCCCGGCGGCACGCTCGCCGTGATGGAAGGCGGACTGCCCGCCCGTTTCCTGCCCCGCGACATCGGCTTCGGCCGCCCCGGCCTCCACGCCCGCATCGACGCCGTGGAGGAGGAGCGGTTCATCCGCATGCGCGAGGACCTGCCCGGCTCGGTGGCCCAGGTGGAGGACTGGCCCGCGCTGCTCACCGCGGCCGGACTGCACCACACCCGCTCGCGCACCTTCCTCCTCGACCTTCCCTCCCCGGTCCCGGACCGCGCCCGCGCCTACGTCGTCGAGTCCCTCACCCGCACCCGCGACATGCTCGGCGAGCACCTGGACCCCGACGACCGCGCCACCCTGGACCGCCTCGTCGACCCGGACGACCCGGCGAGCGTCCACCACCGCCCGGACGTCTTCGTCCTGGCGGCCCACACGGTCCATTCGGGGGTCCGGCCGGTGTGACCCCTTGACCTGAAGAGCGCTCCAAGTGATGGACTCCCCGGCACGCATCGAGACACAGGGGAGTTCCCATGACCGACGACCTGCGGGTCACGCTCGTCACCGGAGGCGGTACGGGGATCGGCGCCGCCGTGGCGCGGCGGCTGCTGGAGGCGGGGGAGGCGGTCGCCGTCACCGGGCGGCGGGAGGAGCGGCTGCACGCGTTCGCCAAGGAACTCGGGGAGCCCGAGCGGCTGTTGACGATTCCCGGGAACGCGGCCGACTACGCCGACGTGAGCGGAGCCGTCGACGCCGCGCTGGCGCGGTTCGGGCGGCTGGACGCCGTCGTCGCCAACGCCGGGTTCGCCACGCACGACACCGTGGCCGACGGCGACCCCGCCGGGTGGACCGACATGGTGCTCACCAACGTGCTGGGCCCCGCCCTGCTGATCCGGGCCTCCGTCGACGCGCTCAGGCGCAGCCGCGGGCGGATCGTGCTGGTGGGCAGCGTCGCCGGGTTCGTGCCCACGCCCGGCAATCTGTACGGGGCCACCAAGTACGCGGTGACCGGGCTCGCCGAGAACACCCGGCGGCAGGTCACCGAGTGGGGCGTCGGGGTCACGCTGATCGCGCCGGGCCGGGTGGAGACCCCGTTCTGGGACGGCCGGTACGTGACGTCACTGGGGCACATGCTCACCGCCGAGCAGATCGCCGGGTCGGTGGTGTGGGCGCTCGGCCAGCCGGAGGGGGTGGACGTGAACACCGTGGTCGTCCGGCCGGTGGGGCAGCCCAACTGACCCGGCCGGACACGCCGGTGGCCGGCGCCCCGTCACCGCGGGGGCCGGCCGCCGGCGTCCGTGCCGTCAGCCCTGGTTGAACTCCGCGGGGTTCAGACCCACCCGCCGGTCCTCGTTCAGCGCGCTGATCGCCGCCAGGTCCTCGGCGTCCAGGGTGAACCCGAAGACGTCGATGTTCTCCTCGATCCGGGACGGCGTCACCGACTTGGGGATGACGACGTTGCCGAGCTGGAGGTGCCAGCGCAGCACCACCTGGGCGGGCGTGCGGCCGTGCTTCTGCGCGATGGCCACGATCGCCGGGATCTCCAGGATGCCCTTGCCGGAGCCGAGCGGGGAGTACGCCTCGGTGGCGATGCCCCGCTCCGCGTGGTACTCCCGCGCGGCGGCCTGCTGCAGATGCGGGTGCAGCTCGATCTGGTTGACCGCCGGGACGACCGAGGTCGCCTCGATCAGCCGCTCCAGGTGCTCCGGCAGGAAGTTGGACACGCCGATCGCGCGCACCCGCCCGTCGGACAGCAGCTTTTCGAACGCCTTGTACGTGTCGACGTACAGGTCGCGGGCCGGGGTGGGCCAGTGGATGAGGTACAGGTCGACGTAGTCGAGGCCGAGCTTGGCCAGCGAGGTGTCGAAGGCCTTGAGGGTGGCGTCGTAACCCTGGTCGCTGTTCCACAGCTTGGTGGTGACGAAGATGTCCTCACGGGGGACGCCCGACCGTGCGACGGCCCTGCCGGTGCCCTTCTCGTTGCCGTAGATCGCCGCCGTGTCGATGCTGCGGTAGCCGGCCTCCAGCGCCGCCGCCACGGCCGTTTCGGCCTCCGCGTCCGGTACCTGCCAGACGCCGAACCCGAGCTGGGGCATCTCGACGCCGTTGTTCAGGGTGATCGGGGGGACCTTGCTCACGAGCTCTCGATCCTTAGGTTGTGGTCAGGTATTACCAGTGTTACCCCCATCGTCGACGATCACGGCCCGCGCCGCATTCCTGACCGCGCAATTCACGCCCGGTACAGCGCCTCGACCTCTTCGGCGTACGTCTTCTCGATGGCCCTGCGCTTCAGCTTCAGCGACGGGGTGAGCAGCCCGTGCTCCTCGGTGAACGGCTGCGCCAGGATGCGGAAGGTGCGGATCGACTCGGCCTGCGAGACCAGCGTGTTGGCCGTGACCACCGCGCGCCGCACCTCCGTCTCGAGATCCGGGTCGCGCACCAGTTCGGCCGGGGAGAGCCGCGGCTTGTCCCGCATCGCCAGCCAGTGCTCGACCGCCTCCTGGTCCAGGGTGACCAGCGCGGCCACGTACGGCCGGTCGTTGCCGACCACGATGCACTGGTTGACCAGCGGATGGTCGCGCACCCGCTCCTCCAGCACGCCCGGCGAGACGCTCTTGCCGCCGGACGTCACCAGGATCTCCTTCTTCCGCCCGGTGATGGTCAGATAGCCGTCCTCGTCCAGCGAGCCCAGGTCGCCGGTGGCGAGCCAGCCGTCGTGCAGCGTCTCGTCGGTGGCCTTGGGGTTGTTGAGGTAGCCCTGGAAGACGTTCTCGCCGTGCAGCCAGATCTCGCCGTCGTCCGCGATGTGCACGCCCACCCCGGGGATCGGCTGCCCGACGGTGCCGTAGCGCGTGCGCTCGGGCGGGTTGGCGGTGGCCGCCGCGGTCGACTCCGTCAGCCCGTACCCCTCGTAGATGTGCACGCCCGCGCCCGCGAAGAACAGGCCGAGGCGCCGGTCCATCGCGGAGCCGCCCGACATGGCGTGCCGGATCCTGCCGCCCATCGCCGTCCGGATCTTGGAGTACACGAGCTTCTCGAACAGCTGGTGCTGCATCCGCAGCGACGCCGAAGGACCCGGGCCGGTGCCCCAGGCCTTCACCTCCACCGCGTCGGCGTACCGGACGGCCACGTCGACCGCCTTCTCGAACGGCCCCGCGCGTCCCTCCCGCTCGGCCTTGCGCCGCGCCGCGTTGAACACCTTCTCGAAGATGTACGGCACGGCCAGGATGAACGTCGGCCGGAACGCGGCCAGGTCGGGCATCAGCGCGGCCGCGTTGAGCTGCGGCTGGTGGCCGAACTTCACCTTGCCGCGGATCGCCGCGACCTCCACCATCCGTCCGAAGACGTGCGCCAGCGGCAGGAACAGCAGCGTCGACGCCTCGTCGCCCCGCTTGGAATGGAACACCGGCTCCCAGCGCTCGATGACGGTGTCCGCCTCGTACATGAAGTTGCCGTGGGAGAGGACGCAGCCCTTGGGGCGGCCGGTGGTGCCCGAGGTGTAGATGACCGTCGCCACCGAGTCGGGGGTGACCGCCCGGCGGTGCCGGTGCACCACGTCGTCCTCGAGGTGCGCGCCCGCGTCGTACAGCTCCTGCACCGCGCCCGCGTCGAGCTGCCACAGCCTGCGCATCCGCGGCAGCCGGTCGATGACCGTCGCGATGGTCATCGCGTGGTCCTCGTGCTCCACGATCGCCGCCGTCACCTCCGCGTCGTGCAGCATCCACGAGCACTGCTCCGCCGACGACGTCGGGTAGACGGGGACGACCTGCGCGCCGACCGACCACAGCGCGAAGTCGAACAGGGTCCACTCGTAGCGGGTGCGGGACATGATCGCGACCCGGTCGCCGAACCGGATCCCGCTCGCCAGCAGGCCCTTCGCCAGGGCGAGCACCTCGTCACGGAACTCGGCGCAGGTCACGTCGCGCCACCGGCCGCCCTCGTCCTTGCGCCCGAGCGCCACCCGCAGCGGCTCCTCCTCCGCGTACCGGAACACCACGTCGGCCAGACCGCCCGCCGCGGGCGCCTGTGACAACGGAGGGTTGGTGAACTCGCGCAATCCCGCTCCCCGCTTCCTGGCGCCCGGACCGGTGCGGCAACACCGTCGTCCCGCACAGCGCCGTGAAAGCTACCCCACGGGATCCGGGGGCGGGAGGGGGACGAAATCCGCGAAAAGGGCGCGCCATCGGCGACCGGTGAAGGAGAAACCGCGCAAGTGGGTAAGGTCCGGGCACATTCCTGACGGTGGAGTAAGTTTCGGTGCCGTAATCTCCACGGAATCTGTACGACCCCATGACCGGCCCTTGGGCGGCGCGACGGCCCTCACCCAGCTCAGCGCACGGGCGGCCCGGACCGTCACCCCCGCCCGGCCGTCACCCCTGTCCGCCGCGGTGCAGCCGGTCGCCGCCCGCCAGGATCGCCGCCGCGAGCGCGTCCGCCGCGCCCTGCGCCGAGGGCCGCCGCCGGCCGTGCACCACCACGAAGTCCACCGAGCCCGGCTCCGGCAGCCCGGCCCGCTCCGGCATCCTCACCAGCCCCGGCGGGATCAGCCCGCGCGCGTGCACCATCACCCCGAGCCCCGCCCGCGCCGCCGCGAGCAGACCGTTGAGGCTGCCGCTGCTGCACACGATCCGCCACTGCCGGCCCTCACGCTCCAGCGCCCGCAGCGCGAGGGCCCGGGTGATGCCCGGCGGCGGGTAGACGATCAGCGGCACCGGGCGGTGCGGGTCGAGCCGCAGACCCGGCGCGCCGATCCACACCAGCTCGTCCTGCCACACCAGCCGGTGCGGGTCCGGGCGCGGATCCTCCGGCCGCCGCTTGGCCAGCACCAGGTCGAGCCGGCCCGCGGCGAGCTGCTCGTGCAGGGTGCCCGACAGTTCGACCGTCAGCTCCAGGTCGACCTCCGGGTGCTCGTGCCGGAACCGTTCGAGGATCTCCGGCAGCCGGGTCAGCACGAAGTCCTCGGACGCCCCGAACCGCAGCCGTCCGCGCAGCCGGGTGCCGGTGAAGAACTGCGCCGCCTGCTCGTGCACGTCCAGGATGCGGCGCGCGAAGCCGAGCATCGCCTCGCCGTCCTCGGTCAGCTCCACCGAGTGGGTGTCCCGGGTGAACAGCTGCCGCCCGGTGGCCTCCTCAAGCCGCCGCACATGCTGGCTCACCGTCGACTGGCGCAGCCCGAGCCGCCGCGCCGCCTGCGTGAAGCTCAGCGTCTGCGCCACGGACAGGAAGGTCCGCAGGTGGACCGGCTCGTACATGCCCGGCAGCCTACCCCGGTCATCGCGCATCACGATCACAGTGAGAGCGGTGTGCGGGATTCCCGATCACGGAACGGGGGAGCAGGATGGAGCGGGGACCCCTTGTCCCCGGCAGCCCGGGGCACCCGCTCCGGGGAACCGCACCGCCGAGCACACCCACCCGAGCACGTGGAGCACCGTGAAACGCCTGCACTGGCCGCGCCGGCTGCCGATCGACCCGTACATCACGCTCCTGCTCGGCACGGTGGGCGTGGCCGCGCTGCTGCCCGCCCGGGGCGCCGGCGCGGACGTCGCGTCCGGCGCCTCCACCGCCGCGATCGCGTTCCTCTTCTTCCTCTACGGCGCCCGCCTGTCCACCCGTGAGGCGCTCGACGGTCTCAAGCACTGGCGGCTCCACGTCACCGTCCTGGCCTGCACCTTCATCGTCTTCCCGCTGCTGGGCCTGGCCACCCGGGGCCTGGTCCCGGTGTTCCTCACCGACCCCCTGTACCAGGGGCTGCTGTTCTGCACCCTGGTCCCCTCCACCATCCAGTCGTCGATCGCGTTCACCTCGATCGCCCGCGGCAACGTGCCCGCCGCGATCTGCGCCGGGTCGTTCTCCTCGCTGGCCGGCATCGTCGTCACCCCGCTGCTCGCGGCGGCGCTGCTCGGCGGCAGCGTGGGCGGCTTCTCCGGGGACTCGGTGGTGAAGATCGTGCTCCAGCTGCTGGTGCCGTTCCTCGCCGGGCAGTTCACCCGCCGCTGGACCGGCGGCTTCGTCGCCCGCCACCGCAAGGTGCTGGGTCTTGTGGACCGCGGCTCCATCCTGCTCGTCGTCTACACCGCGTTCAGCGAGGGCATGGTGCAGGGCGTCTGGAGCCAGGTGAGCCCCGCCCGGCTCGGCGGACTGCTCGTCGTCGAGGCCGTGCTGCTCGCCGTGATGCTGGCGCTCACCTGGTACGGCGCCAAGGGCCTCGGCTTCGGCCGGGAGGACCGGATCGCCATCCAGTTCGCCGGGTCGAAGAAGTCGCTGGCCGCCGGACTGCCCATGGCGAGCGTGCTGTTCGGGGCGCACGCCTCGCTGGCCGTGCTGCCCCTGATGCTCTTCCACCAGATGCAGCTCATGGTGTGCGCGGTCATCGCCAAGCGCCGCTCCAAGGACCCCGTCCCGGAGGTCACTCCGGAGGACCGAGCCGCACCGTCACGAACCGAGGCCGGTACAGCGACACGTTCCGGCTGAGCATCCCCGCCGCCGTGGACGTGTCCAGCCAGTTCACGTCGTGGCTCAGCACCAGCCGCCCGTCCCGGCCCAGCCCGGGATGCGCCTGCGGGTTGTAGGCGGCGGTGCCCGGCGCGGGCAGCGCGGGGGTGAACGCGCCCGCCGGACCGTGCCACGGCCCGGCCGGGGAACACGCCCAGTACGCCGTCACCGTGGCCAGCCCCTCCGCCCCCGCCGCCATGGTGAACAGCACATACGTCCGGTCGTCGCGCGTCACCGTGAAGGCGCTGCCCACCCCCGTGCGCCGCCCGTCGCCCAGCACCGGCGCCGGACGCGCGCGCGACCGCCAGCCCGAGCCGTCCCAGTACTCCCAGGCGGCCGGGTCGCCGAGACCTCCCTCGGGCACCCGGGCCACATAGGCGTGCGAGGCCGGGCGGGACGCGGGGCGCCCGTCGTCACCGCCGTACACGTACGTCCAGCCGTCCTCCGCGACCAGCGTGGTGCCGAACAGGACGCGGCGGGAGAGGTCGCCGGTCCGCCGCTCGTCCAGCACCGTGGTCACCGACTCCAGGCGCAGGGCGGGCAGGGAGAGCGTGGCGACCTCGGTGGCCAGGGGCTCCCCGTAGATCCACGGAGGGGCGCCGTGCCGCCGCACCCACAGCAGCACCCTCAGCACGCGCTCCGCCGCGCCGGGGGAGCGCGGTTCGACGCGGGCGGCGACCGGCCAGCGCCAGCTCCCCGGGGCCGGGTCGGGGAAGAGCGGGGCCGGAAGGGTGGCCTCGGGCCGGCCGCCGCGCATCACCACCGCCGAGTTGCGCACCAGCGGCGCGCCGCCGTCCCGCCAGGCGTACGCCTCGCCCGCCGGGTTGGGCGGCCGGTGCACCCGGCCCAGAAAGGTGTCGGAGAACAGCCACAGCAGCCGCCCGTCCGGCAGCCGCACCGAGTGCGTGCCGTCCCCGCCGGTCCAGTCGTCGGTGCGGGTGTCGTCGTCGCCGTAGCGGGCGAAGGCGGAGGTGAGCCCGGGCTCGGGCGCCCAGGAGACGACCGTGCGGGGCGGACACCCCTCGCGGCCGCCGTCGTCCTCCGACCGCCCCGTGACCAGCACGGCCCCGAGGACCAGGACCAGCGCCGCCGCGGTCCCGGCCCCCGTCAGCCGCCGTACTCGCACGGTGTCGCCGGGCACGCCGGGTGACGTTAGCGGCCGTACGGGCCCGGGTCCACGGGGCCTCGGCCGAGGCGGGGCCCCGCGGCGCAGGGGGCGCTCCCCGCCGTCGGGACCCCGCCGCCGTGCAGCGAGGGGATGCGGTCAGGCCCGGACGGCCGCGGCCCGCAGGGCGATCCGCTCCTCACCCGCGTACACGTTCATGGAGCTGCCCCGCAGGAAGCCCACCAGGGTCATGCCGGTCTCCGCCGCCAGGTCCACGGCGAGCGAGGACGGCGCCGAGACCGCCGCCAGCACCGGGATGCCGGCCATGACCGCCTTCTGCGCCAGCTCGAACGAGGCCCGCCCGGACACCATGAGGACCGTCCGGGACAGCGGCAGGTCCCCGCTCTGCAGGGCGCGGCCGACCAGCTTGTCGACCGCGTTGTGCCGGCCCACGTCCTCCCGTACGTCGAGCAGTCCGCCGTGCTCGTCGAACAGGGCCGCCGCGTGCAGTCCGCCGGTCCGGTCGAAGACCCGCTGGGCCGCCCGCAGCCGGTCCGGCAGCCCGGCCAGCAGCTCCGGCGTCACCCGCAGCGGCGGGGTGTCGGCGATCGGGTGCCGGGTCGTGGTGCGCACCGCGTCCAGACTGGCCTTGCCGCACAGCCCGCAGGACGAGGTGGTGTAGACGTTGCGCTCCAGCGTGATGTCGGGGACGGACACCCCGGGCGCGGTCGTCACGTCGACCACGTTGTAGGTGTTCGACCCGTCGGCCGTGGCCCCGGCGCAGTAGACGATGTTGCGGAGGTCCGACGCGGCCGCCAGGACGCCCTCGCTGACCAGGAAGCCGGCCGCCAGCGCGAAGTCGTCGCCCGGGGTGCGCATGGTGATCGCCAGGGGCTTGCCGTTGAGCCGGATCTCCAGGGGTTCCTCGGCGACGAGCGTGTCCGGGCGGGTGGAGACCGCCCCGTCCCGGATGCGGATCACCTTGCGTCGTTCCGTGACTCGTCCCATGTCCCTGTCCGTTCCGTTCAGTCCCGGTTCTGCACGTGCTGGTAGCCGAACCGGCCCTTGATGCACAGGTTGCCGTGGGTCACCGGGTTGTCGTGCGGCGACGTGACCTTCACGATCTCATTGTCCTGCACATGGAGCGTCAGGTTGCAGCCCACGCCGCAGTAGGCGCACACGGTCGTCGTGCGCGTCTGCCGCGACTCGTCCCACGTACCCGCCCCCCGCATGTCGAACTCGGATGTGAACGACAGCGCCCCCGTCGGGCACACCTCGATGCAGTTGCCGCAGTACACGCACGCCGAATCGGTCAGCGGGGCGTCGTGCTCCACCGCGACCCGGGCGTCGAAGCCGCGCCCGGCGACGGAGATCGCGAAGGTGTTCTGCCACTGGTCACCGCACGCGTCCACGCACTTGTAGCAGAGGATGCACTTGCCGTAGTCGCGCACGTAGAGGCCGTTGTCGACGCGCGGCTCCTCGTTCACACGGGCCGCGTCCGGGCCGAAGCGGTCCGGCTTCGCCCCGTACTCCTTCAGCCACTCGGCGACCCGCGGCGTCGTCGACAGGTCGACCGAGGAGGCGAGCAGTTCCAGGACGACCTTGCGGCTGTGCCGGGCCCGCTCGGTGCCGGTGCGCACCTCCATGCCCGCCTCGGCCTTGCGCGAGCAGGCCGGGACCAGGGTGCGCGAACCTTCGACCTCGACCACACAGACGCGGCAGGCGTTCTTCGGCGTGAGCGTGTCGCCCTCGCACAGCGTCGGGACGTCCTTGCCGGCGGCCCGGCAGGCGTCCAGGATCGTCGACCCCTCGGGCGCCCGGACCGGCTCCCCGTCCAGGGTGAACTCCAGCAGACGGCGGGGGATCCCCAGCGGTGTCACGGTCATTCGTACGCCCCCAGACGGTCGATGGCGGATTCCACGGCGTTCCACGCGGTCTGGCCCAGACCGCAGATCGAGGCGTCCCGCATCGCGCGCCCCACCTCGCGCAGCAGGGCGATGTCGGCGGCGGCGTCCGCACCGGTGCGCTCCGCGATCCGGTGCAGCGCCTCCTCCTGGCGTACGGTGCCGACCCGGCACGGCACGCACTGCCCGCAGGACTCGTCACGGAAGAACTCCGCGATGCGCAGCAGCAGACGGGGGAGCGGGACGGTGTCGTCGAAGGCCATGACGACACCCGAGCCGAGGGTGGTGCCCGCCGCCCGGGCGCCCTCGAAGGTGAGCGGGATGTCCAGCTCGTCGGGGCGGACGAACCCGCCGGCGGCCCCGCCGAGCAGCACCGCCCTGAGGGAGTCGCGCACCCCGGCGAGCGCCAGCAGCTCCCCGAGCGTGGCGCCGAACGGCAGCTCGTAGACGCCGGGCCGCTCCACGCTGCCCGAGACGCAGAACAGCTTGGGGCCGGCGGACGCGCCGGTGCCGATCGCCGCGTACGCCTGCGCGCCCAGCGTGAGCACCGGCAGGACGTTGACCAGCGTCTCCACGTTGTTCGCGGCCGTCGGCTTGCCGAACAGGCCCTTCTCCACCGGGAACGGCGGCTTGGAGCGGGGCTCGCCCCGGAAGCCCTCGATCGAGTTGAACAGCGCGGTCTCCTCGCCGCAGATGTAGGCGCCCGCGCCGCGCCGGATCTCGATGTCGAAGGAGAACCCCTGGCCCAGGATGTCGTCGCCGAGCAGACCGCGGGCGCGGGCCTGCGCGATCGCGTGCTCCATGCGGACCAGGGCGCGCGGGTACTCGCCGCGCAGATACAGGTACCCGTGCCGGGCGCCGGTCGCGTACGCCGCGATCGTCATGGCCTCGACCAGCGCGTACGGGTCGCCCTCCATCAGCACGCGGTCCTTGAACGTGCCCGGCTCGGACTCGTCGGCGTTGCACACCAGGTGGTGCGGGCGGTCCGGCTGGGAGGCGGTGGCCTGCCACTTGCGGCCGGTCGGGAAGGCCGCCCCGCCGCGGCCCAGCAGCCCGGAGTCGGTCACCTCCCGGATCACCCCGGCGGGGCCGAGCGCGAAGGCGCGGCGCAGCGCGGTGTACCCGCCGTGCGCCCGGTAGTCGTCCAGGTCGGCGGGGTCCACCGTGCCGACGCGGCCCAGCAGGAGGAGCCCGGGGTCGGGCGCCTGGGGGACCGCCAGGGCGGCCGGTGGCTCCTCAGAGGCGTTCTCGGGGGTGAGCGCCGCCCGGACCACGGCGCCGGGGGTGGCGGGGGCGGACACGGCGGTGGCCCGTGGCGTCCCGCCGTCGGTCACCGCACGGGCGGCGTCCTCCCCGGCCCGCACCACCAGCGCCGCCGGGGCCCGCTCGCACAGGCCCAGACACGGGCTGCGCTCCACCCGCACCCCCGACTCCGGGCCCAGGCGCGCCTCCACCGCCTCGCACAGCTTCGGCGCGCCCGCCGCCGCGCAGGCCAGGTCCGTGCACACGTGCAGCACCGTGGCCGGGCGCGGGCGGACGGAGAACATGGCGTAGAACGTCGCCACCCCGTACGCCTCGGACGGGGGGACCGTCAGCCGGCGGCACAGGTAGTCCAGCCCGCCGTCGCTGATCCAGCCGACCCGGTCGTTGAGCGCGTGCAGCCCCGGCAGCAGCAGGTCGCGGCGGTCACGCGCGGCCCGTCCGCCGTGCGCCCACCTCAGATCCGCGTCGGAGCGGCCGGCGCCCTCCCAGGACGACTCGGGCGGCCCGAGCAGGGCGTCGACGGCGGCTCGCTCCTCGTCCGTCGGTTCGCTGTCGCCGAAACGCAGGTCCACGCTCGCTCACCTCAAGTCTGCCGGAGCCGGGAGCTTCTCGATCCGGATCGCCGACGCCTTGAACTCCGCCGTCCCCGCGATCGGGCAGTTCGCCTCGATCGTCAGCCGGTTGGTGTCCACCTCGTCGGGAAAGTGGAACGTCATGAACGCGAGCCCCGGCCGCAGCGCGGGGTCCACCCACACCGGCGCCCGCACGGACCCGCGCCGCGAGGTCACCAGCACCTCCTCGCCGACCACGACCCCGTACCGCTCGGCGTCCTCCGGGCTCAGCTCGACGTACTCGCCGCGCCGCAAGGGGGAGGCGTAACTGCCGCTCTGCACACCGGTGTTGTAGGAGTCCAGGCGCCGTCCCGTGGTGAGCCGGACCGGGTACCGCTCGTCGGTGAGGTCCACCGGCGGGTCGTGCCGCACGATCCCGAACGGCGCCGGGCGGCCCCGGCGTTCCGGGTCCTTCTCCCACAGCCGGCCGTGCAGGTACGGCGGTTCCAGCCGGTCCGTGCTCGGACAGGGCCACTGGATGCCCTGGTGCTCCTCGAGGCGGGCGTACGTCATGCCGCGGTGGTCCGGCGAGACCGCGCGCAGCTCGTTCCACACGGCCTCGGCGCCGTCGTACTTCCAGTCGTGGCCCAGGCGTCCGGCGAGGTCGCAGAGGATGTCGATGTCCTCGCGGGCCTCGCCGGGCGGGGTCACGGCCCGGCGCACGCGCTGCACCCGGCGTTCGCTGTTGGTGGTGGTGCCCTCGGTCTCGGCCCAGCCGGCGGTCGCGGGCAGCACCACGTCGGCCAGTTCCGCGGTCTTCGTCAGGAAGATGTCCTGCACCACGAGGAAGTCCAGCTCCTTCAGCCGGCGCACGGCCCGGTCGCCGTCCGCCTCCGACTGGGCCGGGTTCTCGCCGATGCAGTAGACGGCGCGCAGCGACCGGTCCTCCATCGCCTCGAACATCTCCGTCAGCGTCATCCCGTACCGGGGCTGGACGACGGTGTCCCAGGCGGCCTCGAACGCGGCGCGCACGTCCGCGTCGAGGAGGTCCTGGAAGCCGGGCAGCCGGTTGGGGATCGCGCCCATGTCGCCGCCGCCCTGCACGTTGTTCTGCCCGCGCAGCGGCTGGAGCCCCGAGCCGTAGCGGCCGACGTGACCGGTCAGCAGCGCGAGATTGATCAGGGCGCGCACGTTGTCGGTGCCGTTGTGGTGCTCGGTGATGCCCAGCGTCCAGCACAGCTGGGCGCGTTCGGCGCGGGCGTAGGCGTGCGCCAGCTCCCGTATCGCGGCGGCCGGGACGCCGGTCACCTTCGAGGCGAGGGACGGCGTCCAGGGCTCGACGAGTTCCCTGTACTCCTCGAAGCCGGTGGTGGCGCGCCGGACGAAAGCCTCGTTGACCAGGCCCGCGTGGATGATCTCGCGGCCGATCGCGTGCGCCATCGCGATGTCCGTGCCGACGTCGAGCCCGAGCCAGCTCTCCGCCCACTCGGCGGTGGACGTCCGGCGCGGGTCGACGGCGTACATCCGGGCCCCGCCCCGGATGCCCTTGAGGACGTGCTGGAAGAAGATCGGGTGGGCGAAACGTGCGTTGGAGCCCCACATCACGATGACGTCGGTGTGCTCCACCTCCTCGTACGACGACGTGCCGCCGCCCGAGCCGAACGCGGCGGACAGCCCTGCCACCGAGGGCGCGTGACAGGTGCGGTTGCAGGAGTCGACGTTGTTGGTGCCCATGACGACCCGGGCGAACTTCTGCGCCACGTAGTTCGTCTCGTTGGTGGCGCGGGAGCAGGAGAACATGCCGAACGCGCCGCGCGCCGCCTCCAGTTCGCGCGCGGTGCGGTCCAGCGCCTCGTCCCAGGCCGCCCGGCGCAGCGGCTCGCCGCGTGCGTCCCGGACGAGGGGATGGGTGAGGCGGGTGTAGGTCTTCGGGGTCCGGTCGCGTTTCCTCATGCGGCGCTCCTCAGCGCGAGCAGGTCGGACAGGGCGTGCACGGTGCGCAGGGTGGGCACGGGGACGCCGGTGATCTCCGCCAGCTCGACCACGGCCGCGAGCAGCACGTCGAGCTCCAGCGGCTTGCCGCGTTCCAGGTCCTGCAGCGTGGAGGTGCGGTGGTCGCCGACCCTCTCGGCGCCGGCCAGCCGCCGTTCGATGGAGACGCCGACCTCGCAGCCGAGCGCGTGGGCGACCGCCAGGGTCTCGGACATCATCGTCCCGATGACCCGGCGGGTGCCGCCGTGCAGGCACATCTGCCGCATGGTGGCGCGCACCAGGGCGCTGATCGGGTTGAAGGAGATGTTGCCCAGCAGCTTGAGCCAGATGTCGTTGCGCAGGTCCGGCTCGACCGGGCACTTCAGACCGCCCGCCCGCATCACCTCGCTCAGGGCGAGACAGCGCGCGGAGACGCCGCGGCCGGGTTCGCCGACCGAGAAGCGGGTGCCTTCCACATGGCGGACGACACCGGGCCGTTCGAGTTCGGTGGCCGCGTACACCACACAGCCGACGGCCCGTTCGGGCGCGAGCACCGCGCTGACCGCGCCGCCGGGGTCCACGCTCTCCAGCCGGCGTCCGTCGTACGGGCCGCCGTGCCGGTGGAAGTACCACCAGGGGATGCCGTTCTGGGCGGCCACGACGGCCGTCGTGTCGTGCAGCAGCGGCTCGATCAGCGGCCCGCACGCCGCGTACGAGGTGGCCTTCAGGCCCAGGAACACGTAGTCGGCGGGGCCGACGTCGGCCGGGTCGTCGGTGGCGTGGGGACGCGCGGTGAAGTCGCCGCGCGGGCTGCGCACCCGTACTCCGTCCTGCCGCATGGCCGCGAGATGCGGTCCACGGGCGATGAGATGCACGTCGGCGCCCGCGCGGTGGAGCGCGGCGCCCACGTAGGCGCCGATCGCACCGGCGCCGAGGACTGCGACTTTCATGGCGAGGGAGCTCCGTCCGGTCGAGGGACACCGAAGAACCGGGAGAATCGCCGAATCTCTGTCGACGAAATATTGTCTACAGTATGGAGAGGGGGCCGACAAGGCTTTGTGCAGTACCGGTGGTTGTCCGCTCAACCGTCTTCTCAACGGGCGGGCCGCTCCCTACGGTGGGGGACCCATGAGTCCCCCCGTCGCACCGCCGGGCTGGAGCCGCTGGCTCGTCCCGCCCGCCGCACTCGCCGTACACCTCTCCATCGGCCAGGCCTACGCGTGGAGCGTGTTCAAGCCGCCGCTGGAGTCCGCGCTCGACCTCAGCGGCACCCAGAGCGCGCTGCCCTTCCAGCTCGGCATCGTCATGCTCGGTCTGTCCGCCGCCTTCGGCGGCACCCTCGTCGAACGCCGGGGCCCGCGCTGGGCGATGACCGTCGCCCTGATCTGCTTCTCCTCCGGCTTCCTGCTCTCCGCGCTGGGCGCCGCCACCGAGCAGTACTGGCTGATCGTCCTCGGCTACGGCTTCGTCGGCGGCATCGGCCTGGGCATCGGCTACATCTCGCCCGTCTCCACGCTCATCAAGTGGTTCCCGGACCGGCCCGGCATGGCCACCGGCATCGCCATCATGGGCTTCGGCGGCGGCGCGCTGATCGCCTCCCCCTGGTCGGCGCAGATGCTCCAGTCCTTCGGCACCGACAACGTCGGCATCGCGTACGCCTTCCTGGTGCACGGGCTGACGTACGCCGTGTTCATGCTGCTCGGCGTGCTCCTGGTGCGCGTGCCGCCCCCCGCGCGGCCGGCGGCCGACGCGCCCGCCGTCACCGCCGGGCCGCAGGTCTCCGCCCGGTCCGCCGTGCGCACCCCGCAGTTCTGGCTGCTGTGGATCGTGCTCTGCATGAACGTGACCGCCGGGATCGGCATTCTGGAGAAGGCCGCGCCGATGATCACCGACTTCTTCGCGGACAGCTCCGCGCCGGTGTCCGCCACGGCCGCCGCCGGGTTCGTCGCCCTGCTGTCCGCCGCCAACATGGCCGGACGCCTCGGCTGGTCCACCACCTCCGACCTCATCGGCCGGAAGAACATCTACCGCGTCTACCTCGGCGTCGGCGCGCTGATGTACGCCCTCATCTGGTCGCTCGGCGACTCCTCCAAGCCGCTGTTCGTGCTGGCCGCGCTCGTCATCCTCTCCTTCTACGGGGGCGGCTTCGCGACCGTCCCCGCCTACCTCAAGGATCTCTTCGGGACCTACCAGGTGGGCGCCATCCACGGCCGGCTGCTCACCGCCTGGTCCACCGCCGGCGTCCTCGGACCGCTCATCGTCAACTGGGTCGCCGACCGGCAGGAGGAGGCCGGCAAGCACGGCCCGTCCCTGTACGGCGTCTCCCTGGTCGTCATGATCGGGCTGCTGGCCGTCGGCTTCGTCGCCAACGAACTGGTCCGCCCCGTCCATCCGCGTCACCACGAACCGGGCGCCGACGCCCCGGCCGTCGCATCGAAGGAGGCCGCCGATGACCGGCGAGAGCAGCCCGAGTCCGCCTGAGCCCGCGCGCCGCGCGCTGATCGCCTTCGCCTGGCTGTGGGTGGGCCTCCCGCTCGCCTACGGCCTGTACGAGCTGGTGCGGAAGGCGACGCAGCTGTTCACCGGGTGATCCGGCGGTTCATGCGCGTGCTCATGGACAGGACGGGCGCGGGGACGCCTGACGCGGCCCGCCGGGGGCTGACGGAAGGCGACAAGCCTCGCGCCCGTTTCCTGTCGCTCCACCTGCACTCGTACCCGTGAGTCACTGATCAGACTGGTGCATCCCGCAACCGGATCACGAGGGGATCACCATGAGCGGCTCACGCATCACCGCCGTCGGCCACTACCAGCCCGCCCGGGTCCTGACCAACGAGGACCTGGCGGGCATGGTCGACACCAGCGACGCGTGGATCACGAGCCGGGTGGGCATCCGTACCCGTCATATCGCCGGGCCCGACGAGCCCGTCGACGAACTGGCCGCGCACGCCGCCGCCAAGGCGCTCGCCGCGGCCGGCCGGACGCCCGACGAGATCGACCTGGTCCTGGTCGCCACCTCCACCGCGACCGACCGCTCGCCCAACATGGCGGCCCGCGTCGCCGCCCGCCTCGGCATGCCGGGCCCCGCCGTCATGGACATCAACGTGGTCTGCGCCGGCTTCACCCACGCCCTCGCCACCGCCGACCACGCCGTGCGGGCCGGCGGGGCGCACCGGGTGCTGGTCGTCGGCGCCGACAAGATGTCCGACGTCACCGACTGGACCGACCGCACCACCTGCGTCCTGGTCGGCGACGGGGCGGGTGCGGCCGTGGTGGAGGCGGCGGGGCCGGGCGCGGCGGACGGCATCGGTCCGGTGCTGTGGGGCTCGGTGCCGGAGATGGGCAACGCGGTGCGGATCGAGGGGACTCCGCCGCGGTTCGCGCAGGAGGGACAGAGCGTCTACCGCTGGGCGACCACCCGGCTGCCGGAGTTCGCCCGCCGCGCCTGCGAGAAGGCGGGGCTGGCGCCCGAGGACCTCGCCGCGGTCGTGCTGCACCAGGCCAACCTGCGGATCGTGGAACCTCTCGCGCGCCGGATAGGCGCCGTCAACGCCGTCGTCGCGCGGGACGTCGTCGACTCCGGCAACACCTCGGCCGCGAGCATTCCGCTCGCCTTCTCCAAGCTCGTCGAGCAGGGCGCGGTGTCGAGCGGGGACCCGGTGCTGCTGTTCGGCTTCGGCGGCAACCTGTCGTACGCGGGGCAGGTCGTGCGGTGCCCCTGACGGCGCGTCCCATGGCGCGGGTGTGACGAGGGCAACCGGAACGGGGTGCGGCGGCGCGCCGTAGACTGTAGACGAAAGACAATCACCCAGGACGTCTGCGGTGTCACCGGCGTTCACCACGGACGCGCGGCGCCGCCGGAGAGGGGGACCGATGTTGTCGACAGGACTGCCCCACGGGGCGGTGCCCCGGCTCGAGCGGCCGGGCCCGCTGCGCGACCGCGTCTACGAGGCACTGCTCGAACTCATCACCACCCGCGCCCTCCAGCCGGGCCAGCACCTCGTCGAGAGCGAACTCGCCGGCCACCTCGGCGTCTCCCGTCAGCCGGTGCGCGAGGCGCTCCAGCGACTCAACACCGAGGGGTGGGTCGATCTGCGGCCCGCCCAGGGCGCGTTCGTGCACGAGCCGACGGAGGAGGAGGCCGACCAGCTCCTCACCGTCCGCACGCTGCTGGAGGCGGAGGCGGCCCGGCTCGCCGCGGGCAACGCAGGCAGCAAGGGCGTCCAGGCGCTGGAGGAGATCCTCGCCGAAGGGCTCAAGGCCGTCGAGGCGGACGACGTGGACGCCGCGGTGGCGCTCAACGCCCGTTTCCACGCCAAGGTGATGGAACTCGCGGGCAACACGGTCCTCGCCGAGCTGGCCGCCCAGGTGGACCGGCGGGTGCGCTGGTACTACACGCCGGTGGCCCGGCAGCGCGGCGAGCAGTCCTGGATCGAGCACCGAGAGCTGATCTCCGCCATCGCCGCCCGGGACGAGCAGTCGGCCACACGTCTGATGCGCGAGCACACCGAGCACACCCGGCGGTCGTACCACGCGCGGGAGGACTCCTGAGGGGCTTTCGTCCGGCCTGAGCGGGGTCGTCCGGGGCCCCGCACCCCCCTCTTTGTCCTGAGAGTGGAAAAAGTAGGGGCCAATTCCTGCGCGACTTCTTCCCACCTCCGGCAGGCGCTGCTACTTTCCCATCCGAAAGCACGCCACACACGTGGCCGGAATCCGGCGCGCACAGCCGACGAGGCGGGGAGGGGCTCGTGAGACGCATGACTGCGCGACCCGCGAACGCCCATCAGGCACGACTGCTCAGGCTGTTGCGCGACGGCGGACCCAACTCCCGTGCCCAGCTGGGCGACCAGGTCGACCTGTCCCGGTCGAAGCTGGCCGTGGAGGTGGACCGGCTGCTGGAGACGGAACTCGTCGTGGCCGACGGACTCGCCGCCTCGCGCGGCGGGCGCCGCTCCCACAACATCCGTCTCAACCCGCACCTGCGCTTCCTCGGCGTCGACATCGGCGCGACCTCGGTCGACGTCGCCGTCACCAACGCCGAGCTGGAGATCCTCGGGCACATCAACCAGCCGATGGACGTGCGCGAGGGACCGGTCGCGGTCTTCGAGCAGGTGCTGGCCATGGCCGCCAAGCTGAGGGCCACCGGGCTCGCGGAGGGGTTCGACGGCGCCGGCATCGGCGTCCCCGGGCCGGTCCGCTTCCCCGAGGGCGTTCCGGTCGCGCCGCCGATCATGCCCGGCTGGGACGGCTTCCCCGTGCGGGAGGCGCTCAGCCAGGAACTCGGCTGCCCGGTCATGGTCGACAACGACGTGAACCTCATGGCGCTGGGGGAGCAGCACGCGGGCGTCGCCCGCACCGTCGCCGACTTCCTCTGCGTCAAGATCGGCACCGGCATCGGCTGCGGCATCGTCGTCGGCGGTGAGGTGTACCGCGGTACGACGGGCAGCGCGGGCGACATCGGGCACATCCAGGCCGTGCCCGACGGACGCCCGTGCGCCTGCGGCAACCGGGGCTGTCTCGAGGCGCACTTCTCCGGCGCGGCCCTCGCGCGGGACGCGACGGAGGCCGCCGAGCAGCAGCTCTCGCCCGAACTCGCCGCCCGGCTGGAGGCGAACGGCACGCTCAGCGCCGTCGACGTCGCCGCCGCGGCGGCCGCGGGTGACGCCACCGCCCTCGACCTGATCCGCGAGGGAGGGAACCGCACCGGGCAGGTCATCGCCGGCCTGGTCAGCTTCTTCAACCCGGGCCTGGTGGTGATCGGCGGCGGGGTGACCGGCCTCGGCCACACCCTGCTCGCCGCGATCCGCACCCAGGTCTACCGAGGGTCGCTGCCCCTGGCGACGGGCAACCTGCCCATCGTCCTGGGCGAGCTGGGCCCCACCGCCGGAGTCATCGGCGCGGCCCGCCTCATCAGCGACCACCTGTTCTCACCCGCGTAGGACCACGCCGGTACGGCCGCCACCGGACCGGCCCGACCAGCACCGCCCCGGCGCGGGCCCGCCCGCACCGACCCGAACAGCACCACCGCCGGTACGGGGCCCACCCGCACCGGCGCCCAAGGCACAGCGCCGGTGCGACCGCCAGCCGCACCGGCACGGAACACGACCCGCCGGTGCGGAAGCCGCCCGTTCCGGCGTGCGAGGCACCACCGTGCTGGACGACCGCCAGTCGTATCGGCATCGGGAGCCCGCACCGCCGGTGCGGAAGCCGCCCGCTTCCGGCGCGCACAGCACCACCCGCCGGCGCGGACGCCACCCCGTCGCCGACGCGCGAGCACCACCGTGCCGGTGCGGACGCCGTCCGCACGGTCCGCCGGGGCGGAAGCCGCCCGTCCCGGCAGAGAGACGCACCACCGTGGACGCGGGGCCCGCCCCGCACCACCCGCCCCGAACACCACCCCACCGCCGCCGCTCCGCTCCGCCCTGCCCGAAAACTCTTGCCCCGCGAGGGGCCGTCGGCCCACGCCCGCCGAGGGGAATCCGCATGGCATCAGAACCACCGCTGCTCAGCATGTCCGGCATCACCAAGTCGTTCCCGGGAGTCCGGGCCCTGGACGGGGTCGATCTCGACGTCCAGGCCGGCGAGGTGCACTGCCTGCTCGGCCAGAACGGCGCCGGGAAAAGCACGCTCATCAAGGTGCTGGCCGGCGCCCACCAGCCCGACACGGGCACGATCCGCTGGCGCGGCGACGACGTCACGCTGCGCTCGCCGATCGCCGCCATGCGCCTCGGCATCGCCACCATCTACCAGGAACTCGACCTGGTGGAACACCTGTCGGTCGCGGAGAACGTCCACCTCGGCCACGAACCCACCGCCGCGGGCTTCGTCGTCCGCGGCCGGGCGGCCAAGGCCTCCACCGCCGACCTGCTGAAGCGCCTCGGACACCCCGAGATCGACCCCGGCCGCCTGGTCGGCGACCTCTCCGCCGCACACCAGCAGATCGTGTCCATGGCCCGCGCCCTCTCCCACGACGTGCGGCTCATCGTGATGGACGAGCCGTCCGCCGCGCTCGACCCGGACGAGGTCGACAACCTCTTCCGCATCGTCGGCGACCTGACCGCCGCCGGCGTCGCCGTCGTCTACATCTCCCACCGCCTGGAGGAGATCCGCCGCATCGGCGACCGCGTGACCGTGCTGAAGGACGGCCGCGCCGTGGCCCGCGGGCTGCCCGCGAAGTCGACGCCCACCAGCGAGGTGGTGTCGCTGATGACGGGCCGCAACGTCGAGTACGTCTTCCCGCCCCGGCCCGCCGCCCCGCCGGCCGTCGGCGAACCGGTCCTCACCGTGGAAAACCTGTCCCGGCAGGGTGAGTTCGCCCCCCTCGACCTCCAGGTGCGTCCCGGCGAGATCGTCGGTCTCGCCGGACTCGTCGGGTCCGGGCGGTCGGAGATCCTCGAGACGATCTACGGCGCCCGCAAGCCCGACACCGGCCGCGTCCTCGTCGACGGGAAACCCCTGCGCCCCGGCAGCGTCCGCGCGGCCGTGCGCGCCGGACTCGGTCTCGCCCCCGAGGAACGCAAGGCGCAGGCCCTGCTGATGCTGGAGTCGGTCACCCGCAACGTGTCCGTCTCCTCGATGTCCCGCTTCGCGCGGGCCGGATGGATCGACCGCGGCGCCGAACTGGGGGCGGCGCGCGCGGCGGTCCGGGAGCTGTCCCTGCGGCCCGACAACCCCGACGTGCCCGTGCGCACCCTGTCCGGCGGCAACCAGCAGAAGGCCGTCCTCGCCCGCTGGCTGCTGCGCGGCTGCCGGGTGCTGCTGCTCGACGAACCCACCCGCGGCGTCGACGTCGGCGCGCGGGCCGAACTGTACGCCGTCGTACGGCGGCTGGCGGACGAAGGGCTCGCCGTGCTGCTGGTCTCCAGCGAGGTGCCCGAGGTCCTCGGCCTCGCCGACCGCGTCCTGGTGCTGCGCGAGGGCTCCGTCGTCCACACGGCGCCCGCCCGCGAACTCGACGAACACCGTGTACTCGATCTGGTCATGGAAGGAAGCCCGGCGTCATGACGCAGCCCGTCTCCCCGCCGCGGGACAGCACCGGCAAGGTGCCGTCGGCCGCCGAAACGCCCGCCTGGCGGGCCGTGTTGTTCCGCGCCGACGTGCGCACCCTGTCCCTGCTCGGCGTGCTCGCCGTACTGATCCTGATCGGCGGCCTCACCAAGCCGGACCAGTTCCTGGACACCCGCAACCTCCAGCTGGTCCTCACCCAGGCGTCCGTCATCGGCGTCGTCACCGTCGGCATGACCTTCGTCATCATCTCCGGCGGCATCGACCTGTCCGTCGGCGCGATCGTCGCCCTCGCCTCGGTGTGGGCGACCACCGTCGCCACCCAGGAGTACGGCTTCGCCGGCATCCTCTTCACCGCCGTCCTGGTCGGACTCGGCTGCGGCCTGGTCAACGGGGTGCTCATCGCGTACGGCGGGATGGTGCCGTTCATCGCCACCCTCGCCATGCTCGCCTCCGCCCGCGGTCTCGCCCTCCAGATCACCGACGGGCGCACCCAGATCGTCACCGTCGACAGCGTCCTCGACCTCGGCGAGCGCGACGCCTACGTGCTGGGCATCCCCCCGCTGGTGCTGGTGTTCGCCGCGGTCACCGTCGTCGGCTGGCTGGTGCTCAACCGCACCACCTTCGGCCGCCGCTCCGTCGCCGTCGGCGGCAACGCGGAGGCCGCCCGCCTGGCCGGCATCGACGTGCGCCGCCAGCGTCTCTACCTGTACCTGCTGTCCGGGCTGTGCTGCGGCATCGCCGCCTTCCTGCTGATCGTTCTGTCCGGCTCGGGACAGAACACCAACGGCAACCTCTACGAACTCGACGCCATCGCCGCCGCGATCATCGGCGGCACCCTGCTCACCGGGGGCCGCGGCACCATCGTCGGCTCCGTCCTCGGCGTCCTGATCTTCACCACCATCACCAACATCTTCGCCCTGAACAACCTGCAGACCGACGTCCAGCAGATCGCCAAGGGCGCGATCATCGTCGCCGCCGTGCTGGTCCAGCGGCGTACCGCGAGCACGACCTGAGGGAAGGGTTCACCGCCATGCCAGAGCCGACGTTCACCAGCCGCAGAGGGCTCCTCTTCGGAGCCGCCGCCGTCTCCGCCGGCGCCCTCGTCACCGGCTGCACCAGCAACGAGCCCAGCGGCGGCGACGAGCCGGCCGCGAACAACCAGCCGGCCGCCGACGACAAGCCGGGCAAGCAGGTCACCATCGGCTTCGCCGGACCGCAGGCCGACCACGGCTGGCTCAACGCCATCAACGACAACGCCAAGAAGCGCGCCGAGAAGTACTCCGACGTCACCCTGGAGATCACCGAGGGCTCCAACGACACCGCCCAGCAGATCGGCCAGATCGAGACCCTCATCAACAAGAAGGTCGACGTCCTGGTGATCCTCCCGGCCGACGGCAAGGCCCTCACCCAGGTCGGGCTGAAGGCGATGCGCGCCGGCATCCCCGTCGTCAACCTCGACCGCATCTTCAACACCCCGCAGGCGTACCGCTGCTGGGTCGGCGGCGACAACTACGGCATGGGCCTCAACGCCGGTCACTACATCGGCGAGAAGCTCAAGGGCAAGCAGGACGCCAAGGTGATCGAACTGGCCGGCCTGGACAACCTGGAGCTGACCAAGCAGCGCACCCAGGGCTTCGACGACGCCCTGAAGAACTACCCGAACATCCGCAAGGTGGCCCGCCAGGCGGCCGAGTTCACCGTCGAGTCCGGCCAGGCCAAGATGGCGCAGCTGCTCCAGGCCCAGTCGCGGTTCGACGCGCTGTGGAACCACGACGACGACCAGGGCGTGGGCGCCCTGCGCGCCATCGAGCAGGCAGGGCGCGACGACTTCCTGATGGTGGGCGGCGCCGGCGCGCTCTCCGCCTTCGAGGCCATCAAGGCCGACAACGGTGTCCTGAAGGCCACGGTGCTGTACCCGCCGACGATGGCCGCCTCCGCGATCGACCTCGCCCGAGCCCTCGGCCAGGGCAAGGGCATCGGCGGCCTGGCCGAATTCGAGATCCCCTCGTCGGTGACCTGCTACTCGGCCGTCGTCGACAAGGACAACGTCGACCAGTACATGCCCACCGGCTTCAAGTGAGGAGCCCCGCCCCACGGGCCTGACCAGCCCACCGGGCGGGGACCGCCCCGCCCGCCACGACGACGAGGAGGACTACCGAATGGCACAGCCGCAAGCGTCCGAAGGGGCGGAAACGGGGAAGCCACCGCTGCGCATCGGCATGGTCGGGTACGCCTTCATGGGCGCCGCCCACTCCCAGGGCTGGCGCACCGTGGGACGTGTCTTCGAACTGCCGCTCCGCCCCGAGATGGCCGTGATCTGCGGCCGGGACGCCGACGCCGTGCGGGCGGCGGCCGGCCGGCACGGCTGGGCGGAGGCCGAGACCGACTGGCGGGCCCTGGTGGAGCGCGACGACATCGACCTCGTCGACATCTGCACCCCCGGCGACAGCCACGCCGAGATCGCGCTGGCCGCGCTGGCCGCGGGCAAGCACGTGCTGTGCGAGAAGCCCCTCGCCAACACCGTCGCCGAGGCCGAGGCGATGGCCCGCGCCGCCCAGGAGGCGCGGGACCGCGGCCAGGCGGCCATGGTCGGCTTCAACTACCGCCGGGTGCCCGCCACCGCACTGGCCCGGCGGATGGTGGAGGAGGGCCGCATCGGCACCCTGCGGCACGTGCGGGTGGCGTACCTCCAGGACTGGCTGGTGGACCCGCAGTTCCCGCTCACCTGGCGGCTGCGCCGGGAGCAGGCGGGCTCCGGCTCGCTCGGCGACCTCGGCGCGCACATCGTCGACCTCGCCCAGCACCTGGCCGGGGAGCGGCTCGCGGGCGTCTCCGCGCTCACCGAGACGTTCGTCCGCGAGCGGCCGCTGCCCACCGCGCCGAGCAGCGGCCTGGCCGCCGTCTCCGCGGCCGGCACCGGACCGGTCACCGTCGACGACGCCGCCGTGTTCACCGGCCGGTTCGCCTCCGGCGCGCTGGCGTCCTTCGAGGCCACCCGGTACGCCACCGGACGCAAGAACGCCCTGCGCATCGAACTCAACGGCGAGCGCGGCTCGCTCGCCTTCGACCTGGAGCGGCTCAACGAGCTCGAGTACCACGACGGCACCGGGGACGCCGCGCACGGCGGCTTCCGCCGCATCCTCGTCACCGAGCCCGACCACCCCTACCTGGACGCCTGGTGGCCGCCGGGCCACGGGCTCGGCTACGAGCACACCTTCGCGCACCAGGCCCGCGACCTGGTGCACGCCGTCGCCGAGGGCCGCAGCCCCGAACCGTCCTTCGCGGACGGGCTCCAGGTGCAGCGCGTCCTCGCGGCGGTGGAGGAGAGCGCCGAGAAGAACGCCGTCTACACCCCGATCGCCGCCTGAGGAGGACGGATACGGATGCCGCGCAACTTCACCCTGTTCACCGGCCAGTGGGCCGACCTTCCGCTGGAGGAGGTCTGCCGGCTCGCCCGTGACTTCGGCTACGACGGCCTCGAACTCGCCTGCTGGGGCGACCACTTCGAGGTGGACAAGGCCCTCGCCGACCCCTCCTACGTGGCCGGCCGCCACCAGCTCCTCGACAAGTACGGCCTGAAGTGCTGGGCGATCTCCAACCACCTGGTGGGCCAGGCCGTCTGCGACGCCATCATCGACGAACGCCACCAGAACATCCTGCCCGCCCGCATCTGGGGCGACGGCGAGCCCGAAGGCGTACGGCAGCGGGCGGCCGCCGAGATCAAGGACACCGCGCGCGCCGCGGCCCTGCTCGGCGTCGACACCGTGATCGGGTTCACCGGCTCCGCCATCTGGCACCTGGTCGCCATGTTCCCGCCCGCCCCCGAGTCGATGATCGAGCGCGGCTACGAGGACTTCGCCGAGCGCTGGAACCCGATCCTGGACGTCTTCGACGCCGAGGGGGTGCGCTTCGCCCACGAGGTGCACCCCAGCGAGATCGCGTACGACTACTGGACCACCGTGCGCGCCCTCGACGCGGTGGACCGCCGCCCGGCCTTCGGGCTGAACTTCGACCCGTCCCACTTCGTCTGGCAGGACCTCGACCCGGTCGGCTTCCTGTGGGACTTCCGCGCGCGGATCTACCACGTCGACTGCAAGGAGGCCCGCAAGCGCCTCGACGGCCGCAACGGCCGGCTCGGCTCCCACCTCCCCTGGGGCGACCCCCGGCGCGGCTGGGACTTCGTCTCCGCGGGCCACGGCGACGTGCCCTGGGAGGACGTCTTCCGCATGCTGCGCTCCATCGACTACCAGGGCCCGGTCTCCGTGGAGTGGGAGGACGCGGGCATGGACCGCCTCCAGGGCGCCCCGGAGGCCCTGAAGCGCCTCAAGGCCTTCGACTTCGAACCGCCCAGCGCCTCCTTCGACGCGGCCTTCAACAGCTGAGGGACAGGCCCGACCGCAGGTGTCGGGACGGGGGCCGGCGCTTTCGCCGGTCCCCGGTCCGGCCTGCCCGGAATCCGCTTTGTCCTCAGTTGGGAAAAAGTTCAACCAGGCGTGGTCCAAGGGCTGTTGCCCCAGGATGAACGCGGTTACCGTCCCTGAGTGTTCAGGGCACCCACGCCTCCGGGGTGACGGCGCACCCCGGCGCCCGCACGCACCGCACGATCAGCACCTGTTCCGTACGGCCCATCCCGTTCCCGGAGGGACTTCGTGCACAGAAGAAGACTCACATCGACCCGCACCGCCAAACGTCCCGCCTTCCGCACCACGCTCGCCCTGGTCACCGGCCTGCTGCTGGCCGTGGGCACCCCGGCCACCGTCGCCGGCGCCCACCCCGGCCACCCGGAGCACGACGAACCGGTCGCCGCCGAGGGGCAGTTCCAGCAGGTGCCGCTCGCCAAGGGCGAACCCGAGATGGGCGAGCCCATGTCGCTCGCCGTCCTCCCGGACCGCAGCGTCCTGCACACCTCCCGGGACGGCACCCTGCGCCTCACCGACGCGGGCGGCACCACCAAGGTGGCCGGCCGTCTCGACGTCTACAGCCACGACGAGGAAGGCCTCCAGGGCGTCGGGGTGGACCCGGACTTCGAGAACAACCGGGCCATCTACCTCTACTACGCCCCGCCGCTCGACACGCCCGCCGGGGACGCCCCGGAGACCGGCACCGCCGAGGACTTCGCGAAGTTCGACGGCGTCAACCGCCTCTCCCGGTTCACCCTGAACCCCAACGGCACCCTGGACCTGTCCAGCGAGAAGAAGATCCTGGACGTCGCGGCCTCCCGCGGCATCTGCTGCCACGTCGGCGGCGACATCGACTTCGACGCCGAGGGCAACCTCTACCTGTCCACCGGCGACGACACCAACCCCTTCGCCTCCGACGGCTACACGCCGATCGACGAGCGCGCCAACCGCAACCCCGCCTTCGACGCCCGCCGCAGCTCCGGCAACACCAACGACCTGCGCGGCAAGATCCTGCGCATCAAGGTCGACGAGGACGGGTCGTACGACATCCCCGAGGGCAACCTCTTCCCGCCGGGCACCGAGAAGACCCGTCCCGAGATCTACGCGATGGGCTTCCGCAACCCGTTCCGGATGAGCGTCGACGAGAAGACCGGCACCGTCTACGTCGGCGACTACGGTCCCGACGCCGGTGCCGCCAGCCCGACCCGTGGCCCGGGGGGACAGGTCGAGTTCGCCAAGGTGACGAAGGCCGCCAACTTCGGCTGGCCGTTCTGCACCGGCGACAACGACGCCTACGTCGACTACGACTTCGCCACCGGCACGTCCGGTGACACGTTCGACTGCTCCGCGCCGAAGAACACCTCCCGGCACAACACCGGCCTGGTCGACCTGCCGCCCGCCCAGCCCGCCTGGATTCCCTACGACGGCGGCTCCCTGCCGGAGTTCGGCAGCGGCTCCGAGTCCCCGATGGCGGGCCCGGTCTACCGCTACGACCCGGACCTGAAGTCCTCGGTCAAGTTCCCGGAGGAGTTCGACGGCGACTTCTTCGCCGGCGAGTTCGGGCGCCGCTGGATCAAGCGCATCGAGCAGACCGAGGACGGCTCGGTCGCGAAGATCAACGACTTCCCGTGGACCGGCACGCAGATCATGGACATGGACTTCGGCCCCGACGGCGCGCTCTACGTCCTCGACTACGGCGTGTCCTGGTTCCAGGGCGACGAGCACTCCGCGCTCTACCGCATCGAGAACGCCGAGGACGGCTTCTCGCCGATCGTCGGGGTCACCGCGGACCGCACGTCCGGCGCGGCCGGCCTGAAGGTCACGTTCACCGCCACCGCGGAGGACGCCGACTCGCCGGAGCTCACCTACGCCTGGGACTTCGGCGACGGTACCAAGGGTGAAGGGCTCAACCCCACCCACACGTACAAGAAGGTCGGCACCTACACCGCGACCTTCACCGCCACCGACCCCGAGGGCAACACCGGCAACGCCAGCACCCGGATCGTCGTCGGCAACACCGAGCCCAAGGTGAGGATCGACGTCCCCGGCAACGGCAGCCTGGCCGCCTTCGGCGAGCCCGTGCCGTTCAAGGTGACCGTCACCGACCCCGAGGAGACGATCGACTGCTCCAAGGTCAAGGTCGCCTACAGCCTCGGCCACGACTCGCACGCCCACGAGCTCACCAGCGAGACGGGCTGCGAGGGCACCCTCACCCCGCCCCCCGGCGACGGCGGCCATGACCCCAACGCCGACATCTACGGTGTGGTCGGCGCCAGTTACACCGACGGCGGCGCCAACGGCCAGGAGGCCCTCACCGGCACCGCGCGCACCGTCATCCAGCCGCTGCACCGCCAGGCCGAGCACTTCACCGCCCAGTCCGGGGTGAACGTCTTCGACAAGACACAGGCCAACGGCGGCAAGACCGTCGGCGACATCCACGACGGCGACTGGATCTCCTTCAGCCCCTACCGCTTCGACGGGCAGAGGAAGATGACCGTACGGGCCTCCTCCGGCGGCTCCGGCGGCTTCATCGAGCTGCGCACCGGCTCCCCCGAGGGCCCGCTGCACGGCTCGGCGTACATCCCGCCGACCGGCGGCTGGGAGACGTTCCAGGACGTCGACGTCCCGCTGCGGGCCCTGCCGAGGAAGACCACCGAGATCTACCTGGTCTTCAAGGGCGGCGAGGGCGCGCTGTACGACGTGGACGACTTCGAGTTCTCCAAGGAGCCGTTCAAGCAGGGCAAGAAGGTGCTCGTCTTCTCCAAGACCGCCGGCTTCCGGCACGACTCCATCGGGACCGGCGTTGCCGCCCTGAAGGAACTCGGCGCCCCGGCCGGCATCTCGGTCACCGCGACCGAGGAGGCCGGACAGTTCACCACCGCCAACCTTGCCAAGTACGACGCGGTCGCCTTCCTGTCCACCACGGGTGACGTCCTCAACGCCGACCAGCAGAAGGCGTTCGAGAACTACGTGAAGAACGGCGGCGGCTACATGGGCATCCACGCCGCCGCCGACACCGAGTACGACTGGGAGTTCTACGGCGGTCTGGTCGGCGCGTACTTCGCCTCGCACCCGGCCATCCAGAAGGCCACCGTGCGCGTCGAGGACCACGACCACCCGGCCACCGCGCACCTGGAGGACACCTGGGAGCGCACGGACGAGTGGTACAACTACCGCACCAACCCGCGGGAGCAGGCCAAGGTCCTCGCCACCCTGGACGAGACCACCTACCAGGGCGGCACCATGAAGGGCGACCACCCGATCGCCTGGTGCCAGACCTACGGCGGCGGCCGCTCCTTCTACACCGGCGGCGGCCACACCAAGGAGTCGTACGCCGACGAGGCCTTCCGCGCCCATCTGCTCGGCGGCCTGCAGTACGCCACCGGCCAGGTGAAGGCGGACTGCAAGCCGGACAAGGGCTACCGGAAGATCTTCAACGGCCAGACCCTCGACGGCTGGAAGCAGGCCGGCCCGGGCAGGTTCGTCGTCAAGGACGGCGGGGTCATGGAGTCCGAGGGCGGCATGGGTCTCCTCTGGTACCAGGCCAAGGAGCTGAAGGCGTACTCGCTGAAGCTCGACTGGAAGATGCGCGGCGACGACAACTCCGGTGTCTTCGTGGGCTTCCCGGCCTCCGACGACCCCTGGTCGGCGGTCGACCGGGGCTACGAGATCCAGATCGACGCCACCGACGCGGCGGACCGCACCACCGGCGCGGTCTACTCCTTCAAGTCGGCCAACATCAAGGCCCGTGACCAGGTGCTGCGCCCGCCCGGGCAGTGGAACTCCTACGAGATCAAGGTCCAGGGCGAGCGGCTCCAGGTGTTCCTCAACGGAGTCAAGATCAACGACTTCACCAACAAGGACCCGCAGCGGAGCCTGACCGACGGCTACATCGGCCTGCAGAACCACGGTCCCGACGACAAGGTCTCCTTCCGCAACATCCAGCTGAAGGAACTGCCCTCCTAGGGCACCCAGAACGGCGGCGGGCGGACGGACGCCGGACCCCCGCCCGTCGCCTCCACCCCGGGCCGCCCGGCCCGGAGCCCGCTCCGACTCCGGCACCTGGTCCGGCCCGGGAGGGCCGGCCACCCGGCTCGGCCCTCGGGCCGGCGGGCGCATGACCCACCGGCCGGGCACCGGGTCCGGCCCCTTCTCAGGCCGGTGCCGGTGCCGGGCGAGGCGCAGTGACGCGCCCGGGTCTTCCGCACGACGTACCACCCGGCTCCCGGGTACGGGCCACGGCCCGTCCCGGGGACCGGCACCCGCCCGGCCCACGGGCCGGGCACACGCCGGGTCCGTGCCCGGCGCACCGCACGGCTCCTGCCCGGCAGGGCGACGGGCCCACGGACCGCGTGCGTGACCGGGTCACCGACCAGGTGGCGCATCCGGTCCCGGGCTCGGGCCACTGCCGGGCCGGGGACGAGCAATCCCGTCCGGTTCCCGAGCCGGACACGCCACCCCGTCCGGGGTTCGGCGCGCCGTCGGTCGAAGGGCCGGCGGTGGGCCGGCGCACCGCCACATTCGGTTCGCGTTCGACAAGGAGGCTGCCCATGTCCGCCGAACCGTCGTCCCTCCCCACCCCCACCACCCCTTCCTCCGCCGCCCCCCGCTACGGCGTCTGGCTCGTCGGGGCCCGCGGGTCCGTCGCCACGACCGCCGTCGCGGGCTGCGCGGCCGTCGCCGCCGGGCTCCATCCGCCCACCGGCATGGTCACCGAGACCCCCGACTTCGCCGCGAGCGGCCTGCCCCCGCTGGCTTCGCTCGTCTTCGGCGGCCACGACACCGTCGACTGCCCGCTGCCCAAGCGCGCCGAGCACCTCGCCGAGGGCGGCGTCCTCCCGCACGGCCTGCCCACCGCCGTGCACGCCGAACTCGTCGCCGCCGACCGGGAGATCAGGCCCGGCGGGCCCACCCCCGGCGACTCGGACACCGTGCCCGCCCGCACCGACGACGACTGGATCGACGTCTTCGCCGCCGACATCCGCGACTTCACCGACCGCCACCACCTCGCCGGCACCGTCGTGGTGAACGTCGCCTCCACCGAACCCGTCCCCGCGGACGGCGCCCTGCCGCCCAGCTCCCTCTACGCGGCCGCCGCCCTCCGCGCCGGCTGCGGCTACGTCAACTTCACCCCGTCCACCGGCCTGCACCACCCCGCGCTGGCCCAGCTCGCCGCCGAGGCGGGCGTGCCCTACGCGGGCCGGGACGGCAAGACCGGGCAGACCCTGCTGCGGTCCGTGCTGGGCCCGATGTTCCAGCAGCGCGCCCTCGCCGTGCGCGCCTGGTCCGGCACCAACCTCCTCGGCGGCGGCGACGGCGCCGCCCTCGCCGACCCCGCCGCGGCCGCCGCGAAGAACGCGGGCAAGGAACGCGTCCTCGCCGACACCCTCGGTGCGGCGCCGGAGGGCGAGGTGCACATCGACGACGTGCCCGCGCTGGGCGACTGGAAGACCGCCTGGGACCACATCGCCTTCGACGGCTTCCTCGGCTCCCGCATGATCCTCCAGACCATCTGGCAGGGCTGCGACTCCGCCCTCGCCGCGCCCCTCGTCCTCGACCTGGCCCGGCTGCTGCTCCGCGCCGGACAGAAGGGCATCACCGGCCCGCTGGGCGAACTCGGCTTCTACTTCAAGGACCCGGTCGGCGACGGCCCGGCCTCCCTGGGGGAGCAGTACACGGAGCTGAAACGCTTCGCCGCGCGCCTGTGCGACGACACACACGCGCGCGACGACGCGGGGGACAGCGGGGCGCGCCGATGACCCGGACCGCGTCGCCTCCCCTCACCCCCGCCGACCGCGACACCACATCCGCACCCCCGACCGCCGACGGCCCGGTCACCCCGGACCGCGCCGCCGCCTGGGCGGAACTCGTGCGCCTCCCCGCCCTGTTCACCGTCCCCGGCGACACCCTCGCCGGCGTCGCCGCGGCCGGCGGGCGGCCGGGGCCCCGCACCCTGCTCCCCATCGGCTCCTCCCTGTGCCTGTACGCGGCCGGCATGGTCCTCAACGACTGGGCCGACCGCGCCGAGGACGCCGTGGAACGCCCCCACCGTCCCCTCCCGTCCGGACGCGTCCGTCCCGCCGCCGCGCTCGCCGCCGCCTGCGGACTCACCGGCGCCGGACTGCTGCTCGCCGCCCGCACCGGCCGACCCGCCCTCGCGGTGGCCGCCCCGCTGGCGGCGACGGTCTGGGCGTACGACCTGGCGCTGAAGCACACGCCCGTGGGCCCGCCCGCCATGGCCGCCGCCCGCGGCCTCGACCTGCTGATGGGCGGGGCCGCCGCCGGTTCCGCCCGGGCGGCGGCGCCCTCCGCCGTCCTTCTCGGCTGTCACACCCTCGCCGTCACCGCCGTCTCCCGGCGCGAGACCACCGGCGGCTCGGTGGCGGCCCCGCTCGCCGCCCTCGCGGCGACGGGCGTCCTGACCCGGCTGGTCACGCACCGCCGTGTCCGACTCCCGGCAGGCCGGCGGGCAGCAGCCGCTCCCGGCCTGCCGGGTCCCACCCCGGGCGGCGGCGCCCGGACCACGCCCGCCGACGCCGTCACCGTCGCGCTGGCCGCCGCCTACGCGGCCACGGCCGCCCGGCCGTACGTCCACGCCGCGCTCAATCCCTCACCCCCGCTCACCCAGCGCGCGGTCGGCGGCGGCATCCGCGCCACCGTCCCGCTCCAGGCCGCGCTCGCCGCCCGGTCCGGGGCGACCGCCACGTCCCTGCTGATCGCGGCGCTGGCCCCGGCGGGACGGCTGTTCGCCCGCCGGCGCGCCATGAGGAAGGTGAGCATCACATGACCGCGCACGAGCCCCCCGCGCTGCCGCTGCGCTTCGGCTACGGCACCAACGGCCTCACCGACCTCCGCCTCGACGACGCCCTCGGCCTGCTGGCCGACCTCGGTTACGACGGCGTCGGTCTCACCCTCGACCACATGCACCTCGACCCGCTCGCCCCCGGCCTCGCGGCCCGCACCCGGCACGTCGCGCGCCGCCTGGACGAGCTGGGGCTCGGCGTCACCGTGGAGACCGGCGCCCGCTATGTGCTGGACCCCCGGCGCAAGCACGGCCCGTCCCTGCTCGACCCCGACCCCGGTGACCGGGCGCGCCGCGTCGACCTGCTGGTGCGGGCGGTCCAGGTCGCCGCCGACCTCGGGGCGCACGCCGTGCACTGCTTCAGCGGCACCGTCCCCGACCACACCGACGAGGACACCGCCTGGAAACGCCTCGCCGAGGCGTTCGGGCCGGTGCTGGACGCCGCGTCGAGCGCCGGAGTCCCGCTCGCCGTCGAACCCGAACCCGGTCACCTCCTCGCCACCCTCGCCGACTTCCACCATCTGCGCCGCGCCCTCGGCGACCCCGAGCCGCTCGGCCTCACCCTGGACATCGGCCACTGCCAGTGCCTGGAACCCCTCGCGCCCGCCGACTGCGTCCGCGAGGCCGCTCCCTGGCTGCGGCACGTGCAGATCGAGGACATGCGCCGCGGCGTCCACGAGCATCTGCCGTTCGGCGACGGGGAGATCGACTTCCCGCCCGTCCTCGCCGCGCTCGCCGCCACCGGATACCGGGGCCTGACCGTCGTCGAACTGCCCCGGCACTCCCACGCAGGACCCCGCTTCGCCGCCCACTCGCTGCCGTACCTCCACCGCGCCGCCCGGCTCGCGGCCGAGCGCACCACCGGCACGTCCACCGTCCCCTCTCACGGCGATCCCTCCGCCACCCCCGAAGGGAGCAGCACCCCATGACCCACCCGCACGCACCGGCCGGCCAGGACGCCGACACCACCGGCAGACCGGCCGCCCCCGGCGACGGCACCACCCCCGCCGTCACCCCGCCCGCCGACCTGCGCCGCCACCTCGCGGCCCGGCTCGACGGCGCCGCCCGCGCCTGGCTCGACCAGGCCCTGGACGAGGCCACCGCCCACCCCGGCACCCACGGGCCGATCTCGGTGTGGGAGCTGCGCCTCGCCGAGGCGGGCCGCCGCTGCGGACCCGAACACGCCGACGCGGCCCGCGTCCTCATCCTGCACACGGCCCACGCCGACGCCGAGGCCCTGACCCGCGTCTACCACCAGGGCACCGCCGACGAACGCCGCGCCGTCCTGCACGCCCTGCCCCACCTGGTGCCCGGGCCCGAGGCGCTCCCGCTCGTCGAGGACGCCCTGCGCACCAACGACACCCGGCTGGTCGCCGCCGCGCTCGGCCCCTACGGCGCCCGCCACCTCGACGCCCACGCCTGGCGGCACGCCGTACTGAAGTGCCTCTTCACCGGCGTCGCCCTCGACCTGGTCGCGGACCTCGACCGGCGCGCCCGCGGCGACGCCGAACTCGCCCGCATGCTCGCCGACTACGCCGCCGAACGCACCGCCGCCGGCCGCACCGTCCCGGAGGACCTGCACCGCGTCCTGGCCCTGACCGGATCGGCGCCGACGCAGGGCGACGGCCCGGACGCCCCCCACGGCAAGGAGTCCTGATGCGCATCTTCGACCCCCACATCCACATGACGTCGCGCACCACCGACGACTACGAGGCCATGTACGCCGCGGGCGTCCGCGCCGTCGTCGAACCCTCCTTCTGGCTCGGCCAGCCCCGCACCTCCCCGGCCTCCTTCTTCGACTACTTCGACTCCCTCCTCGGCTGGGAACCCTTCCGCGCCGCCCAGTACGGCATCGCCCACCACTGCACCCTCGCCCTCAACCCCAAGGAGGCGGGCGACCCGCGCTGCACCCCCGTCCTGGACGCGCTGCCCCGCTATCTGGTCAAGGACAACGTCGTCGCCGTCGGCGAGATCGGCTACGACTCCATGACCCCCGCCGAGGACACCGCGCTCGCCGCCCAGCTCCAGATGGCCGCCGACCACGGGCTGCCCGCACTGGTGCACACCCCGCACCGCGACAAGCTCGCCGGACTGCGCCGCACCCTCGACGTGGTCCGCGAGTCCGCGCTGCCGGTGGAGCGGGTGCTGATCGACCACCTCAACGAGACCACCGTCAAGGAGGCCAAGGACAGCGGCGCCTGGCTCGGCTTCTCCGTCTACCCCGACACCAAGATGGACGAGGAGCGGATGGTCGCCATCCTGCGCGCCTACGGCCCCGAGCAGGTGCTGGTGAACTCCGCCGCCGACTGGGGGAGGAGCGACCCGCTCAAGACCCGCAAGGTCGCCGACCTGATGCTCGCCGAGGGCTTCACCGAGGACGACGTCGACCGCGTGCTGTGGCGCAACCCGGTCGCCTTCTACGGACTCAGCGGACGCCTGAACTTGGACGTCACCGCTCCCGAGGCCACCCACGAGGGCAACTCCATCCTGCGCGGCCAGCCCAGAGAAGAACCGGCACCGGACACCGTCGACGCCACGGGGGCGTGAGCCATGCGCTTCCGCCACCCCGACGGCTCCACCGTCCACCTCGCCTACTGCACCAACGTCCACCCCGCCGAGACCCTCGACGGCGTCCTCGCCCAGCTTCGCGACCACTGCGAACCCGTCCGCCGCCGCCTCGGCCGGGACCGGCTCGGCATCGGCCTGTGGCTGGCCAAGGACGCCGCCCGCGCCCTGGTCACCGACCCCGCCGCCCTGCGCGGCCTGCGCTGCGAACTGGAACGGCGGGGCCTGGAGGTCGTCACCCTCAACGGCTTCCCTTACGAGGGCTTCGGCGCCGAGGAGGTCAAGTACCGCGTCTACAAGCCGGACTGGGCCGACCCCGAACGTCTGGAGCACACCGCCGCCCTCGCCCGCGTGCTCGCCGGACTGCTCCCCGACGACGTCACCGAGGGCAGCATCTCCACCCTGCCGCTCGCCTGGCGCACCGCGTACGACGACGCGCGCGCGGAGACCGCCCGCACCGCCCTGCGCACCCTCGCCGAACGCCTCGACGCGCTCGAGGACCTCACCGGCCGCTCCGTCCGCGTCGCCCTCGAACCCGAACCGGGCTGCGTCGTCGAGACCACACGGGACGCCATCGCCCCGCTCACCGCGGTCGGCCACGACCGCATCGGCATCTGCGTCGACACCTGCCACCTCGCCACCTCCTTCGAAGATCCCGACACCGCCCTGGACGACCTCGCCCGGGCCGGCGTCCCCGTCGTCAAGTCCCAGCTGTCCGCCGCCCTGCACGCCGAACAGCCGCACCTCCCCGAGGTCCGCGAGGCCCTGGCCGCCTTCGCCGAACCCCGCTTCCTGCACCAGACCCGCACCTCCCCCGCTCTCGACCCCGCCCGAGCGGGAGGGGCCCCCGTCGCCGCCGGACTGCGCGGCACCGACGACCTCGACGAGGCCCTGGCCGGCGACGCCCTGCCCGACGCGGGACCCTGGCGCTCCCACTTCCACGTCCCGCTGCACGCGGCCCCCGCCGCGCCCCTCACCTCCACCCTCCCCGTCCTCACCTCCGCGCTGACCCGGCTCGTCGGCGGCCCGCACCCGCTCACCCGCCACCTCGAGGTGGAGACCTACACCTGGCAGGCGCTCCCGCCCGAGCTGCGCCCCCGCGGCCGCGCCCAGCTCGCCGACGGCATCGCCGCCGAACTCACCCTGGCCCGCGACCTGCTGACGGACCTCGGCCTGAAGGAACTCCCATGACCGACCCCACCCCCCTGCTCGTCCTGGACGTCGTGGGCCTCACCCCCCGTCTGCTCGACCACATGCCCCACCTCAAGACCCTCGGGCAGTCCGGGTCCCGCGCCCCGCTCGGCACCGTCCTGCCCGCCGTCACCTGCGCCGCCCAGTCCACCTTCCTCACCGGCGCCATGCCCTCCGAGCACGGCATCGTCGGCAACGGCTGGTACTTCCGGGAACTCGGCGACGTCCTGCTGTGGCGGCAGCACAACGGCCTCGTCTCCGGCGACAAGCTCTGGGACGCCGCCCGCCGCGCCCACCCTGGCTACACCGTCGCCAACATCTGCTGGTGGTACGCCATGGGCGCGGACACCGACATCACCGTCACCCCCCGCCCCGTCTACTACGCCGACGGCCGCAAGGAGCCCGACTGCTACACCCGGCCGCCCGCCCTGCACGACGAACTCACCGAGAAGCTCGGCACCTTCCCCCTGTTCCACTTCTGGGGACCCGGCGCCGACCTGGTGTCCAGCCGGTGGATCATCGACGCCACCCGCCACATCATGAGCACCCGCAACCCCGACCTGACCCTCTGCTACCTCCCTCACCTCGACTACGACCTGCAGCGCCACGGCCCCGACGACCCGCGCTCCCTGAAGGCCGCCGCCGACCTGGACGCGGCCCTCGCCCCGCTGCTCGACGACGCCCGCGCCCAGGGACGCACCGTCGTCGCCCTCTCCGAGTACGGCATCACCCGCGTCAGCCGGCCCGTGGACATCAACCGCGCCCTGCGCCGCGCCGGCCTGCTCGAGGTCCACACCCAGGACGGCATGGAGTACCTCGACCCGATGGCCTCCCGCGCCTTCGCCGTCGCCGACCACCAGATCGCCCACGTCTACGTGCGCCGCCCCGAGGACCTCGACGCCACCCGGGAGGCCCTAGACGGACTGCCCGGCATCGAGCAGCTCCTCGACGACGAGGGCAAGAAGGCCCACCACCTCGACCACCCGCGCGCCGGCGAACTCGTCGCCGTCGCCGAACCCGACGCCTGGTTCACGTACTACTACTGGCTCGACGACGACCGCGCGCCCGACTTCGCGCAGCTCGTCGAGATCCACCGCAAACCCGGCTACGACCCGGTCGAGCTGTTCATGGACCCCCACGACCCCTACGTCAAGGTCAAGGCGGCCGGCGCGCTGGCCCGCAAGAAGCTCGGCATGCGCTACCGCATGGCGGTCGTGCCACTCGACGCCTCACCTGTTCGCGGCAGCCACGGCCGCCTCCCCGCGAGCGACGACGACGGTCCGCTCCTCATCTGCTCCACCCCCCGCGCTGTCGGCGACCGTGTCGCGGCCACCGACGTCAAGCAACTCCTGCTCCGGCTCGCCGGACTCGGCTGACACCGCACAGCACCCCGCACGGCCGCCGCGTTCCGACTACCGAGAGTGAAACACACAGCACTGACAACGGCCTCTCCCGCAGCCGCCGGGACCGGCCACGACCGAGAAGGCAGGCACCCGTGACCTCGTACTCCGACCCCTCCCGCCCCACCGGCGCCGACGCCGCCGCGCTCACCGACACCCCGGACGAGGCGCTGCGCCGCAGCCTCGGCGTGGCCCGGCGCCGCTTCCTGAGCACCTGCACCGCCGTGGCGGCCGGCGCCGTCGCCGCCCCCGTCTTCGGCGCCGCCCCGGCCCTGGCCCACGGCAGAGACCACGATCACGGACACGACCACGGCCGCGGCCAGGTGCTCGTCCCGCCGCACAAGCGCGGCATCATCCTCTACACCGTCCGTGACGCCACCGCCCGCGACCCGCTCGCCAGTGACCTGCCCTCGGGCTTCCGCGAGGTGTTCAAGCAGCTCGCCCGGCACGGCTACCGCCAGGTCGAGTTCGCCGGTTACCGCCAGCACGCCAACGCGCCCGGCGGCGACAACCTGGAGACCGTGGAGGGCGCGAAGCTCCTGCGCCGCTGGCTCGACGAGTACGGGCTGCGCGCGCAGGGCAACCACGGCTTCATCCCGCCGTCCTGGCCGCTGACCGCCGCCGACCGGGACACCTTCAAGAAGCACCTGGAGATCGCCAACATCATCGGCATGGACCACATGGGCACCGGCGGCGACCCCACCGGCAGCTCCTACCGCGCCGACTGGGACGTGGCCGCCGACAAGTGGAACGCGCTCGGTGAGATCGCCCGCCGCGAGGGCATCAAGCTCTACACCCACAACCACGACAGCGCGTACGGCTTCCTGCTCGACCGGGGCCCGCTGGACGACCAGGGCCGGCCGACCCGCAGCTCCGGCATCCGGAAGCTGGAGTACTTCCTGAAGATCACCGACCCGAAGCTGGTGTGGCTGGAGATGGACATCTTCTGGGCGCACGTCGCCCAGTACAAGTTCCACACCTACACCGCCCCCGACGGCTCCACCCGCAGGAACGTGTTCGACCCGGCGGGCCTGGTCACCCGGTACAACAAGCGCTACCCGCTGTTCCACGCCAAGGACGGCGTCGTCGACACCGCCAACGGCATGGGCTGGGACATGGTGCCGTTCGGCACCGGCGACATCGACTACACGACGTTCTTCTCCCGCGTCGGGCTGAGCAACTACCGCAACCCGATGGTGGAGGACGACAACTCCCCGAGCGCCACCGACCCCGCGCAGTCGCTGCGCGAGGCCAAGATCAGCTACGACAACATGGCGGCCCTGCGCAGGCGCCGCCGCTGACCGCGTGACGACGGACCGGGCGGCCCTTCCCCCTCGGGAAGGGCCGCCCGGTCCGTGCCGTGCGGGACGTTTCCCGTCACCCCTCCCCGAGCGGACGCGGGTTGGGCGTCACCTTCTTGCTCCTCGGGCGTCCCGGCGGGGTCAGGAACAGCGCGACGACCCCGGCGAACAGCGAGATGCCGCCCGCGAGACCGAAGGCGCCGTTGTAGCCCCACGCGGCCACGACCATGGACCCCATGCCCGCGCCGAGACCGGAGACCAGCTTGGAGCTGTACACCATCCCGTAGTTGGTGGCGTTGTTGTTCTCCCCGAAGTAGTCCGCCGTCAGCGCCGCGAACATCGGGAAGATGGCGCCGCCGCCGAAGCCGGAGACGGCCGAGAAGAACAGGAACAGCGGCAGGTTCTTGATCTCCGCCGACCAGATGATGCCGAACTGGGCCAGGCCCAGGATCACGCACACGTACAGCAGGCACCGCTTGCGACCGTACAGGTCGGACAGCCAGCCGATCACGCCCCGGCCGGTGCCGTTGACGATCGCCTTCAGCGACATCGCGGTGGCCACGATGCCGGCCGCGAAGCCCGCTTCCTCGCCGATGTCGACCTGGAAGGCGATGCCGAAGATGTTCACGCCCGAGGTGCAGGCGAGACAGAACCACATCAGCGCCACCCGGCCGGTCCGCCACGCCTCCATCGGGGAGTACTGCTTCACGGCGGGCGGGTTCTTCTCGAGCGAACGCCGGGCGCGCGGGTCGTCCGGCGGGTTCAGCGGGTCGACCGAGTCCGGCCACCAGTTCTTCGGCGGGTCCCGGAAGTAGAAGCCGGCGACGGCCACCACCGCGGCGAGGAAGACACCGGAGGCGACCAGCACCCAGCGGAAGTTGGAGCCGTCCATGTAGCCGTGGAAGATGAAGACGAACGGCACCGAACCGTACGCGAAACCGCCGTTGACGAAGCCGGTCTTGCCGCCCCTGCGCTCCGGGTACCACTTGCCGACCATGTTGACGCAGGTCGCGTACACCATGCCCGCGCCCATGCCGCTGAACACACCGAACCCGATGAAAGCCAGGGCGACATGCGGCGCGAAGGCCAGGGAAAGATAGCCGAGCAGCGTGCCGGCCGAGCCGAGCATCATCGCCCACCGCGCGGGCAGCTTGCCGTTCTCCCGCAGCCGCCCCGCCGGGAAGGCCACCGCGGCCTGGCAGAACACCCAGGCGGTCATCATCCAGTAGATGCTGCCGCTGGACCAGCTGTGGGCCTCGTGGAGCGTGTCCTCCGCGGACGCGAACGCGTACTCGGCGGAGGAGATGCCCATCATGCCGACCCAGGGCAGGATCACCATCCACTTGCGTGAGCGGCCCATGATGTCGACGTCGGTCTCACCGACGCGGTAGACCCGCCCGTTCCTGTCGGTCACCTCCCGGTAGGGGACGACCCGTGTGACATCCGTGGTTGTCATGGAAAATGCACCCCTTGCGTCGAAAGAACTGGCCAGCGCCCCCTGTCCCGTGCCTTTCGTGCGCGCCCCGGTCCGGTCACCTCATGAGCCGCCCCCCATCAGCCCGGCGGCCCGGGCCCAGCGGTACTTGGCGCCGAGGACGGCCACCGGCCGCTCGGTCGTGTACGGGTAGGCCACGACGCCGTGCTCGAAGAGGTACTGGCACGCCTCCTCGACCTCCACGTCCCCGGCGAGCGAGGCCACCACCGGCTTGGAGATCCCCCGCTCGCGGAACTCCGCCACCACACGCGCGGTGAGTTCGGCGAACACCATGGGCGGCGTGACGATCGTGTGCCAGTAGCCCAGCACCAGCGCGTGGATGCGCGGATCCTCAAGACCCAGCCGGATCGTCGCCTCGTACGTCGACGGGGGCTCGCCGCCGGTGATGTCCACCGGGTTGCCGGCCGCCCCGAACGGCGGGATGAACTCCCGGAAGGCGGCGTCCAGATCGGGCGGGATCTCCATCAGGGACAGTCCGTTGTCCGTCACCGCGTCCGACAGCAGCACCCCGCTGCCGCCCGCACCCGTGATGATCACGACGTTGTCGCCCTGCGGCGCGGGCAGCACGGGCAGCGCCCGCGCGTACTCCAGCATGTCCTTCAGCCCCGGCGCGCGGATCACGCCGGCCTGCCGCAGGATGTCGTCGTACACGGCGTCGTCGCCCGCGAGCGCCCCGGTGTGCGAGCCCGCCGCCTTGGCGCCCGCCGCCGTGCGGCCCGCCTTCAGCACCACCACCGGCTTCTTCGGCACCGTCGCCCGCGCGGCCTCGACGAACGCGCGCCCGTCCTTGAGGTCCTCCAGGTGCATCGCGATGCACTCCGTGTGCGGGTCCTCCCCGAACCAGGTCAGCAGGTCGTCCTCGTCCAGGTCCGACTTGTTGCCGAGCCCCACGATCGCCGACACACCCGTCCTCGTGGTCCGCGCGAAGCCCAGGATCGCCATGCCGATGCCGCCCGACTGGCTGGTCAGCGCCACCCCGCCCTTGACGTCGTACGGCGTGCAGAACGTGGCGCACAGGTCCTGCCAGGTGGAGTAGTAGCCGTAGATGTTGGGTCCCAGCAGCCGTATGCCGTGCCGCTCGGCGATCGCCACGATCTCCGCCTGGAGTGCGTGCTCACCGGTCTCCGCGAACCCGGACGGGATGAGGACCGCGTTGGGGATCCGCTTGCGCCCCACCTCCTCCAGCGCCGAGGCCACGAACCGGGCGGGGATGGCGAACACTGCCACGTCCACCTCGCCGGGCACGTCGGTGACGCTCCGGTACGCCTTGCGGCCCAGGATGTCGTCGGCCTTGGGGTTCACCGGGTGGATGTCCCCGGCGAACCCGCCGTCGACGAGGTTGCGCATCACCGAGTTGCCGATCTTCCCGGCTTCGCTGGACGCGCCGATCACCGCCACCGACCGCGGCTGCATCAGCCGCCGCATGGAGGCGAGGATCTCCTCCCGCGAGTACCGGCGGCGCTCCTTCGGCGTCTGCGTGGACAGGATCACCCGGATGTCGGCGGCGACCGCCCCGTCCGGCGTCGCGATCACCGGGTTGAGGTCCACCTCGGCGATCTCCGGGAAGTCCGTGACCAGTTCGGACACCCGCCGGATCTGCTCGGCGACCGCCCAGCGGTCCACGCCCTGCCGGCCGCGTACCCCGGTCAGGATCTCCGCCGACCGGATCGAGTCCAGCATCGACAGCGCCTCGTCGGCGTCCACCGGCGCCAGCCGGAACGTGACGTCCTTCAGCACCTCGACGAGCACCCCGCCGAGCCCGAACGCCACCACCTTCCCGAACGTCGGGTCGGTGACCGCGCCGACGATGACCTCCTGCCCCTGCGGCAGCAGCTCCTGCACCTGCACGCCCTCGATGCGCGCCTGTGGGGCGTACGCCCGCGCGTTCTCCACGATCCGGCAGAACGCCGCCCGCACGTCCGCCGCGCCCTCCACCCCGACGACCACACCGCCGGCGTCGGTCTTGTGCAGGATGTCCGGCGACACGATCTTCATCACCACGGGCCCGCCCAGCCGTGCCGCGCACGCCACGGCCTCGTCGACGTCCCGCGCCAGCTCCTCCCCGGGTACGGCGATGCCGTACGCGTCGGCGATCACCTTGCCCTCGGGCGCCGTCAGCGCGGTCCGCCCCTCGGCGCGCACCGCGTCCAGCAGCGCCCGCACCGTCGACGCCCGGTCCTCGGCCATCACCTCAGATCACCCCGTTCGACTTGAGCAGGCGCAACTCCTCGTCGCCGAGGCCGAGTTCGCCGACGTAGACCTCTTCGTTGTGCTCGCCGAGCAGCGGGGAGGCGACCACCTCCACGGGGGAGTCGGACAGCTTCAGCGGGCTGCCGACGGTGACGAACTCTCCGCGCTCGGGGTGCGGGACGGTGACCACCATCCCGTTGGCGACCAGCGAGCCGTCCTCGATGATCTCCTTGGTCGACAGGATCGGCCCGCACGGGATGTTGTGCGCGTTGAGCCTGTCCAGCACCTCCCACTTGGGCAGCGTCGAGGACCACTCCTCGATCAGCTGGAACATCTTGTTCAGCTTCGGCAGCCGTGCCTCCGGAGTGGCCCACTCGGGGTCGTCCGCCAGCTCCGGCCGGCCGATCAGCTCACTGACCGGCTTCCAGCCGACGGGCTGCACGATGACGTACACGTAGTCGTTCGGGCCGCCCGGGGCGCACTTGACGGCCCAGCCGGGCTGCCCGCCGCCGGAGGCGTTGCCGGAGCGGGGGACCTCGTCGCCGAAGTCCTCGTTGGGGTACTCGGCGAGCGGGCCGTGCGCCAGGCGCTGCTGGTCGCGCAGCTTCACCCGGCACAGGTTGAGCACCGCGTGCTGCATCGCGACGTTCACCCGCTGCCCGCGCCCGGTGCGCTCCCGCTGGAACAGCGCGGCGAGGATGCCGGCCACCGCGTGCACACCCGTGCCCGAGTCGCCGATCTGCGCGCCCGTCGCGAGCGGCGGCCCGTCCTCGAAGCCGGTGGTCGACATCGAGCCGCCCATCGCCTGCGCGACGACCTCGTACGCCTTGAAGCTGGTGTACGGGCCCTCGCCGAAGCCCTTGATGGAGGCGTAGACGATCCGCGGGTTGATCTCCTTGATGCGGTCCCAGGTGAACCCCATCCGGTCGATGGCGCCCGGCCCGAAGTTCTCGACCATGACGTCCGAGCGCCGGATCAGCTCGGTGAGGATCTCCTTGCCGCGCTCGGTCTTGGTGTTCAGGGTGATGCTCCGCTTGTTGCAGTTGAGCATCGTGAAGTAGAGGGAGTCGACGTCCGGCAGGTCGCGCAGCTGCCTGCGCGTGATGTCACCGGTGGGCGCCTCCAGCTTGACGACGTCCGCGCCGAGCCAGGCCAGCAGCTGGGTCGCGGAGGGGCCCGACTGGACGTGGGTCATGTCCAGGACGCGGATGCCCTCGAGTGCCTTCGCGGTCATGGGCGTACACCTCACTTGTACATGGTCTGGTTCATGGTTCCGGGGGCGTACGCGTCCGGGTCCACCCAGACGTTGATCAGCGACGGCTTGCCCGACTCGCGGGCGCGGCGCAGCGCGGGGGCGATGCCGGCGGGGTCGCGGACCTCCTCGCCGTACCCGCCGAGCATCCGCGCGAACTCGTCGTAGCGGACGTCCCCGAGGGTGTTGCCGACCCGCTCGCGGTCCTTGCCGTACTTGGCGGCCTGGCCGTAACGGATCTGGTTCATCGAGGAGTTGTTGCCGACGATGCCGACGAACGGCAGGTCGTAGCGGACCAGCGTCTCGAAGTCCCAGCCGGTGAGGGAGAACGCGCCGTCGCCGAACAGCGCGACGACCTCCTTGTCGGGCCGCGCCTGCTTCGCGGCCAGCACGAACGGCACCCCCACGCCGAGCGTCCCGAGCGGCCCCGGGTCCATCCAGTGGCCGGGCGACTTGGGCTGCACGACCTGCCCGGAGAAGGTGACGATGTCGCCGCCGTCGCCGATGTAGATCGAGTCCTCGGTGAGGAAGTCGTTGATCTCGCTCACCAACCGGTACGGGTGGATGGGGGAGGCGTCCGAGCGCAGCTGCGGCAGACGCTTCTCCAGGGCGGTCCGCTCGGCCGCGCGCAGCTCGTCCAGCCACTCCTTCCGCTGGGACGCGCCGCCGTTGACCCGCCCGGAGGCCGCCTCGGTCACCGCCTTCAGCACCAGCCCTGCGTCCCCGACGATGCCGAGGTCGATGTCGCGGTTCTTGCCGACCGTGCGGTAGTCGAGGTCGATCTGCACGACCGTCGCGGCGGGGGAGAGCCGCTTGCCGTAGCCCATCCGGAAGTCGAACGGCGTGCCGACGACGACGATGACGTCGGCGCCCGAGAATGCGTACCGCCGCGACAGCTGGAAGTGGTGCGGGTCCCCGGGCGGCAGGGTGCCGCGGCCCGCGCCGTTCATGTAGGCGGGGACGTTGAGGGTGCGGACCAGTTCGACGGCGGCCTCGGTGGCGCGGGTCGTCCACACCTGGCTGCCGAGCAGGACGGCCGGCCTCTCGGCGTGCACCAGCAGGTCGGCCAGTCTCTCGACCGCCTCGGGGTCGCCGGGGGAGCGGGTCGAGGCGCGGTAGGCGCCCGCCTTCGGGACCCGAGCCCTGTCCGCGGGCACCTTGGCGTCCAGCACGTCGCGTGGGATCTCCAGGAAGGAGGGGCCGGGCGCTCCGTGGTAGCACTCGCGGAAGGCCATCGACACCATGTCCGCCGCGCGCGCCGTGTCCGGCACGGTCGCCGCGAACTTGGTGACGGGGTTCATCATGTCGACGTGCGGCAGGTCCTGGAGCGACCCCATCTTGTGCTGGGTCAGGGCCCCTTGGCCGCCGATCAGTAGCATGGGCGACTCCGCGCGGAAGGCGTTGGCGACCCCGGTGACGGCGTCGGTGGTGCCCGGCCCGGCCGTGACCACCGCACAGCCGGGCTTGCCCGTGATGCGCGCGTAGCCGTCGGCGGCGTGGGCGGCGACCTGCTCGTGCCGTACGTCGACGACCTCGATGCCCTCGTCGACGCAACCGTCGTAGATGTCGATGATGTGGCCGCCGCACAGCGTGTAGATGCGGTCGACGCCCTCGGCCTTGAGGGCCTTGGCGACGAGATGACCGCCGGAGATGACGTCCTGGGTGTCGTCGGGCATGGCGAAGTCCTTGTCCCTTTCCTTAGGGGATGGGGAACGCGGGATGGGGAACGCTCTCGCGGTACATTGCATACAGTCGACGAATACTGTATGAACCTTGTTATCCCGCATCCGATGGGTGGTGTCCAGGGGGTGCGCGGCACTTTTCGGTCGCCGGTCCCCGGCCCTCACCGGACCTTCCGGCGACTTCGCAGACAGGAGCCGAGATGGACCTGTACGAACACCAGGCAAGGGAACTCTTCGCAGACCACGGCATCGTGGTGCCGCGGGCCGAGGTCACCGGCTCGCCCAAGCAGGCCCGCGAGATCGCCCGCCGGCTCGGCGGCCGCGTGGTCGTCAAGGCCCAGGTCAGGACCGGCGGACGCGGCAAGGCGGGCGGCGTCAAGCTCGCCGCCGACCCGGCCGCCGCCGAACTCACCGCCCGCCAGATCCTCGGCATGGACATCAAGGGCCACACCGTCCACACGGTGATGCTGGCCCGACCCGTCGACATCCAGAGCGAGTTCTACGTCTCCTACGTCCTCGACCGCGCCGCCGGCCGCTTCCTCGCCATCGCCTCCGCCGAAGGGGGCATGGAGATCGAGGAGGTCGCCGCCACCCGCCCCGAGGCCGTCGCACGCGTCCCCGTCGACCCCGCCGAGGGCGTCACCCCCGCGGTCGCCGCCCGCATCGCCGACGCGGCGGGCCTGCCCGCCCGCACCGTCGACGTCCTGGTCCGCCTCTGGGACGTCCTGGTCCACGAGGACGCCCTCCTCGTCGAGGTCAACCCGCTCGTAAGCACCCGCGACGAGATCATGGCGCTCGACGGCAAGGTCACCCTCGACGACAACGCCCGCTTCCGCCACGCCCGTCGGGGCGACGAGGCCGACGCGGGCCACGACCCGCTGGAAGCGGCCGCGGCCGCCAAGGGCCTCCACTATGTGAAGCTCGACGGCGAGGTGGGCGTGATCGGCAACGGCGCCGGACTCGTCATGTCCACCCTCGACGTGGTCGCCGGCTGCGGCGCCCGCCCCGCCAACTTCCTCGACATCGGCGGCGGCGCCTCCGCCCAGGTCATGGCCGACGGACTGTCCGTCGTCCTCTCCGACCCGGCGGTGAAGTCCGTCCTCGTCAACGTCTTCGGCGGCATCACCGCCTGCGACGCGGTCGCCGACGGCATCGTCCGCGCCCTCGGCACCGTACGGCTCACCAAGCCGCTCGTCGTGCGCCTCGACGGCAACAACGCCGAGCGCGGACGGGCCCTCCTCGACGAGCGCGCCCACCCGCTCGTCGAACAGGTCACCACGATGGACGGCGCCGCGAGCCGGGCCGCCCACCTCGCCACCACACCCTGAGGAGACCGGACGGCATGGCGATCCACCTCACCAAGGAGAGCAAGATCCTCGTCCAGGGCATGACCGGCGGCGAGGGCATGAAGCACACCCGGCGGATGCTCGCCGCCGGCACGGACGTCGTCGGCGGCGTCAACCCGCGCAAGGCGGGCCGCACCGTGGACTTCGACGACCGGCCGGTCCCCGTCTTCGGCTCCGTCGCCGAGGGCGTCGACGCGACGGGCGCCGACGTCACCGTGGTCTTCGTGCCGCCGGCCTTCACCAAGGCCGCGGTGACCGAGGCCGCCGACGCCGGCATCGGCCTCGCCGTGGTCATCACCGAGGGCGTCCCCGTCCACGACTCCGTCGCCTTCCTCGCCCACGCCCGCCGGCGCGGCACCCGCGTCATCGGCCCCAACTGCCCCGGCCTGATCAGCCCCGGCCAGTCGGTCGCGGGCATCATCCCCGCCGACATCACCAAGCCCGGCCGCATCGGCCTGGTCTCCAAGTCCGGCACCCTCACCTACCAGCTGATGTACGAGCTGCGCGACATCGGCTTCTCCACCTGCGTCGGCATCGGCGGCGACCCCGTCGTCGGCACCACCCACATCGACTGCCTCGCCGCCTTCCAGGACGACCCCGACACCGACCTGATCGTCCTCATCGGCGAGATCGGCGGCGACGCGGAGGAACGCGCCGCCGCCTACATCCGCGACCACGTCACCAAGCCCGTCGTCGGCTACATCGCCGGCTTCACCGCACCCGAGGGACGCACCATGGGCCACGCCGGCGCCATCGTCTCCGGCTCCTCCGGCACGGCCCGGGCCAAGCAGCAGGCCCTGGAGGCGGCCGGCGTGCGGGTCGGGCGCACCCCCACGGAGACGGCCCGGCAGGTGCTGGCCGCCCTGGACGCCGGCGCCTGACCGCCGCGCCCCCCTGTCCTCTCGACCGTGCACCGAGAGCGGAGCGAACCGTATGCCACCCACCCTCACCCTCAAGTCCGGCACCGCCTGGGCCGACGCCTGGCAGCGCTGCCTGACCGCCGCCCCGGAGGCCTTCCGCGACGACCGCGTCCTCAACCTCTGGAACACCGCCTGGCAGGCCGACGGCCGTGCCCTGCCTGCCGTGAGCCCCGTCGACGGCACCCCCGTCGCGGGCCCGCCCCGCCTGGACCGGGCCACCGCCCGGCACGCCGTACGCGCGGCCCTGGACCAGCACCGCGCCTGGCGCCACGTCCCGCTCCCGGAACGCCGGGCCCGCGTGGCCGCCACCCTCGACGCCCTGGCCGAGCACCGCGATCTGCTCGCCCTCCTGCTCGTCTGGGAGATCGGCAAGCCCTGGCGGCTCGCCCGCGCCGACGTCGACCGGGCCGTCGACGGCGTGCGCTGGTACGCCGACGGCATCGACACCATGCTGGAGGGCCGCGCCCCGCTCGACGGGCCCGTCTCCAACATCGCCAGCTGGAACTACCCGATGAGCGTGCTGGTCCACGCCCTGCTGGTGCAGGCGCTGGCCGGCAACGCGGTCGTCGCCAAGACCCCGACCGACGGCGGCGTCGCCTGCCTCACCCTGGCCACGGCGCTCGCCGCCCGCGAGGGCATCCCGGTGACCCTGGTCAGCGGCAGCGGGGGCGAGCTGTCCGAGGCGCTGGTGCGGGCGCCGGAGATCGGCTGCGTCTCCTTCGTCGGCGGCCGCGACACCGGCGCCGCGGTCGCCACCGCAGTCGCCGACCTGGGCAAACGCCACATCCTCGAACAGGAGGGGCTGAACACCTGGGGCGTCTGGAACTTCTCCGACTGGGACACCCTGGGCGCGACGATCCCGAAACTCTTCGACTACGGCAAGCAGCGCTGCACGGCCTACCCGCGTTTCGTCGTCCAGCGCGGCCTCTTCGACGCGTTCCTCGCCGCCTACCTCCCCGCGGTCCGCACCCTGCGGACCGGCCACCCCCTCGCCGTCGAGCACCCGGACGACCCCTACCCGGCGCTCGACTTCGGCCCCGTGATCAACGCGGCCAAGGCGAAGGAACTGGACGACCAGGTCACCGAGGCCATCGACCGCGGCGCCGTCCCGCTGCACCGCGGCGCACCGGCCGACGCCCGCTTCCTGCCCGGCCAGGACACATCGGCGTACGTCCAGCCGGTCACGCTGCTCCATCCGCCCCGCTCGTCCCCGCTGCACCACGCGGAACCGTTCGGCCCGGTCGACACGATCGTCCTGGTCGACACGGAGGCGGAGCTGCTGGCCGCCATGAACGCGTCCAACGGCGCCCTGGTGGCCACCCTCTCCACGGACGAACGCGCCACCTTCGACCGGCTCGCCCCGCACATCCGCGCCTTCAAGACCGGCCACGGGGTGCCGCGCTCCCGCGGCGACCGGGACGAGCTGTTCGGCGGCTTCGGCGCGTCCTGGCGCGGCGCCTTCGTCGGCGGCGAGCTCCTCGTCCGCGCGGTCACCCGGGGCCCGGCGGGGGAGAGGCTGCCGGGGAACTTCCCGGACCACCGGCTGACGCCCTGACCGGGTGCCCGGGCCGTGTGCGGTACCTCCCCGGGACGACGGAAACGCAGGTGAAAGGCACTCCGAAACCTTGGTATGGTTGTCCATGTCGCCACGGGGGATCACCCCGCACGCGACAGACACCTTGTCCGGGTGGCGGAATGGCAGACGCGCTAGCTTGAGGTGCTAGTGCCCTTTATCGGGCGTGGGGGTTCAAGTCCCCCCTCGGACACTTGCTCCCTTCGAGGGCCTCGACCGGACGGTCGGGGCCCTCGAGGCGTTCCCGGGAGCGCCGCGCCCGCGGGGCCGGACACCGGACAGAACAGGGCGGAGCCCCGAGGACCGACGGGATCCTCGGGGCTCCGCCCTGTTCCGGGACGATCTGTTCCCGTACGACGCCTACCGTGCCTGCGCGCCGAATCGCGTGCCGACGTTGGGCAGACCGCCCGTGCCGGGCTTGTAGGCGGTCACCGGGGCGACGGCGCCGCCGACGACGGTGTTGGACATGGGCAGGGCGTACAGAGCGCCGAGGCCGGGCCCGTACGGCATGCCCACGTACAGGTGGGTGCCCGTGTAGTGGATGTTGCGGCCCAGGTACTGGTTGGCGCCGGGAGGGCCGGGGATGCCGTCGCCGTCACCGGCCTCGATCCACCTGTCGTTGGCGCCGGCCGCGGCGACCAGGGAGAACGTGTGGACGGCTCCCGCGTTGTCGGTGGTGCCGAGGGCCTCACCGGGGACGCCGACGGCGAGGCGCATGGTGGCCGCGGTGGAGACGGCGCGCGGGTCGGTGTTCACGGCGGTCAGGCTCTCGCCCATCCGGTCGCCGGCCTCGGCGGTGCCGGAGACGTCGTCGTCGGCGGGGCCCTGCCACAGCTGGCGGGTCTCCTGCCAGGCGCCGGCGGCGGTGACGCGGCCGACGACCACACGGCCGGCAGCCGCGTTGGCGGAGGTTCCGATGGCCATGGCCTCACCGGGCGAACCGATCGCGAGAATCGACTCGTTGGCCGTCGCGGCCCCGGAAGGCCGGTAGTCGGTCAGGGTCAGCGCGTAGCCGAACTCGTCGCCGGCTTCGGCACCCCCGGAGACGCTGTCGAGGTCCTGGTCGAGGCCGAACAGCGGCTTGGGGTGGCCTTCGGCGTGGAGGGTGTGGGAGAAGACGGCCAGGTTGCCGGCCCCGTCGTCACCGCCGATGTTCTCGTTCGGTGCGCCGACGGCGATGTGGTTGGCGTCGGCCGCCACGGCCGCGCCGAAGCCGTCGTTGGCCTCGACGGCACCGGGCACGTCGGTCGTGTCCTGGTGGACGGCGACATTGGTGCCGCCGCGCAGGTAGAAGGCCATACCGCTCTTGGCCTTCCCGTTCACGGTCTCACCGGGCACACCGATCACCAGATAGGGCTCGCCCGCGGCGGTGGTGCCCGCGGCGACGGCGTCGCCCATCCGTTCACCGGCCCCGGGGGCCGAGGCCTTGATCGCACCGGTGCCCGCGCCCTGTTCGAGGTGGGTGTTCTTCAGGGGCCCGGCGCCCAGGCCGCCGGCGGCGCCGTAGAGCACGTCGACGAAACCCGCGTCGGCGACGCTGCCGACGTCCTCCAGGGTGCTGCCGACGACGAGGTCGGTGTAGCCGTCCTCGTTGTAGTCGACGGTGTCCAACGCGTCACCGAACCAGTCACCCTGCTCGGCCGCGCCGGCCACCCAGTCGAGGTCCTGGTTGATCTCGGCGGTACCCTTGCCGCCGCCGTACACGATCCGCACGAGACCCGCATTGGTCTTGCCCCCGACCGTCGCCGCCGGGTCGGCGATGGCGATGTCCTCGATCCCGTCGCCGTTGAAGTCGGTGATGCGGGGGGCGCGGACCTTGGAGCTCACCCAGGAGGCCAGGTCGTCCACCCGGGAGATCACGCCACCGGTGCCGGTCTGCGCGGCGTCCGTGCCGTAGCAACCGCCCTGGTGCGACTGGCTGCTGAGGCCCACCAGCGTGCCCGCGACGACGACCGGGCCTCCGGCGTCGCCCATGCAGGCGGCCGCGCCGTTCACGCCGGTCACGTTCGCGGAGGTGGCGGCGACCGAGTCGACGCTGTACGTCCCCGTGTGCAGACGGAGCGGGGCCCACTCGTCGGCGGTACGGCCGTACCCGGCGAACTTCACTTCCTGGCCGGCCGTGGGCGCGGTGGTCGCGAGGGCGGCGGGCGCCACGTCGGTGACCGGCCGGTTCAGCCGGGCCAGGACCACGTCACGGTCCGTGCGCGGCACGAGCTCGACGACACGGCGTTCGGCGCCCTGGGAGTTGGAGAGGTTGCTGCGTCCGACGACGGCGGTGATCGCCTTCGCCGGGGCGCCGGGAGTGACCGCGAGCGAGACGGCCGGGTCGGCGGCGAAGCAACTGGCGGCCGTGAGCAGCCATTCGGCGTCCACGAGGACCGCGGAACAGCCGCGGTCGTGCGGGCCGACGATGAGCTGGGCGGTGTAGGCGTAGGTGGTGTCCGCGTCGGCGACCGGGGTGCCGCCGGTGACGGCGGCCGCGGGCACCGCGGACAACGCGAGCGACCCGGTGGCCAGGACGGCGCCGAGCGCGGCGACGCGGGAGAGTCTGCTGGGATGCATGGGAGTGGTTACCTCAATCACAAGGCTGAGCAACATGGTCGGGGGAGCGGATCCGGGCGGTGGGCGCCCCGGACTCGGCTACCTGACCGTCCGGATCTCCACGAGCATGTGGTCGCGGCCCTGCGGGTCCGCGGACTCGCCCACCGGGGTCCAGGCGTTCTTGCGGACCTCGACGGTCTTCTCCTCGGTGCCGACGGTCATGTCGACGGTGGTGGCGTAGTCGTTGCCCTTGATGGAGTAGACGGCGGGGACCTCCAGGGTCAGCCAGCCCTCGTCGCCGACGGTGTCGAAGCAGATGTTGTCTTCGCTGATCCGGGTCGAGATCTCGATCTGACCGGTGCCGACCGCGCAGTCGGCCAGGGTGATGTGGCCGTCGCCGCGCTTCAGGACAATGTTCTTTTCAGCCAGAATCTCATCGGCAAACGGGTAGTTGAAATCCTCAACGGCATAGCCGGGAGCGTCGTCCACGACAAGTTCCGGGGACGCCCCCTGGGCGGACGACTCAGGGAGACCGGTGGTTACCGCGAGGATCGCGAGAGTGCCGGCCGCCGCAGCGCCGAGAATCCTCGCCGCAAGCCGATTTCTGCGCTTCCGCAGGGTCATTGTGCTGTTTCTCCTCATCGCTTCCTCAGTTTGAAACGCATCACAGGCATGGGAAACAGACCCCGCATTCAAAGGGGTGCGTCTCTGTCTTGAAATGGCTCATCCGCCGCCGGGCGTGGGTGGGTTGACGGATGGTCAGCTCCGTGAACCTCGTCAAGTCAACACGAAGTGAGGGGATGATCCAGCACCTCATTTGTGAAGATTCTGTGAGCGACGCACTGTGATTGGGCTGAATTGTCCGGACAGTGGTGAATAAATCTTCGCATTGCGGTCGAGTTCAACGGACGGAAAATAACTCGGCCTAAGATTCGGCGAGTTGCTAAGGTCGGCGGAATCCAGTGACAACTATCCGCCGTATTCCGTGGCCAGCCCGGCTCGCAGGATCGCTGCGCGCCTCATCCAGCTTTCGCGAGGAATTCCCCATGCAGACAATGTTCTGGAGCAGACGCCGCGTGCTCGGCGCGCTCGCGGCCGCGACCGCCGTCGCCGCCACCCCCTCGGTCCTGCGGCCGGCCACCGCCGCGGCCGCCGAGGGCGCCGCGCCCGAGCCGGTGCCGCTGCCGGACACCGACCGGGCCAAGGTCGTCCGCGCGTGGCTGACCGGTGGCAGGGGGGTCAAGGCCGCAGCGGCCACAGCCCTCTACGGCTCGGACACCGACATCTCGACCTTCCTCGCCGAGACGCTGCCGAAGCAGACCGTGCAGGACAACCGGGTCGCGATCATCAGCAGCCTGGACCGCGCGGGCAAGGGCCTGCGCCGTGAGGCCGTCGCCGCCCTGGAGGCCGGCGACGAAGCGATCGCCGCGTTCCTGACCAACGGTTTCCGGCCCGCCATGCGGGAGGACTTCAAGGTCGCCACCAACATCGTCGCGTCCACCGGCGGCAGGGGCGTGAATCGGGAGGCCAGTGCCGCCCTGGACGCCGGCACCGAAGCGGCGCTCGTCACCTTCCTCACCGACAAGCAGTACGACGCGCGGCTGGAGGACACCCGGGTACAGGTCAGCACCATGCTGGTGACCGGTGGTCCGGAGGTGCAGAAGTACGCGGACCGCGCGCTGAGCGGTACCGCGGCCGACATCGAGTGGTTCATCGAGACCGGTCAGCACATCGCCCGTGCCCGTGACCAGGAGGCGGCGACCATCGAGGAACTGGTCGCCGTCGTCGAGCGTGAGGGCAAGCGCGCCGAGAAGGAGACCAATCTGGCGGTGGAGGCAGGGGCCCGCGCCGAGACCGCCGCCGCCAAGGCCAAGGAGGCCGCCGAGAAGGCCGCCGCCGAGGCCTCCGCCGCCCAGAACGACGTGCAGAGGGCAGGGGCGGCGGCCCGCAAGGCGGCGAGCGCGGCGAAGGGCGCGGCGGACGCCGCCCGCAACGCCATCAACGCCTCCAACGCGGCGGTGCAGGCGTCCCGCCGTGCTTCCTGGGCGGCCGCGGGTGCCGCGCAGGCGGCCTCGAAGGCGGGCAGCGCCGCGACCGCCGCCTACAACGCCGCGATAGCCGCGTCCAAGGACGCGAAGAAGACGGAGGACGCCAGGATCGCGGCGGTCGCCGCCAAGAACGCCGCCGCCAAGGCCCGCACCGCCGCCGCCGCGGCCGACAAGGCCGCCATCGCCGGCGAGGCGGCCAGCTCGGCCGGCGCCTCCGCCGCGTCCGCCGCCCGCAACTCGGCCGCGGCCGCCGCGGCCGCCGCCCAGGCCGCGGTGTCGGCCGGAGTCGCCAAGGCGGAGGCCGACGAGGCCAAGCGCCAGGCCGCCATCGCCAACAGCGCCGCCAACCGTGCCACCAACGCCGCCTCGTCCGCCCAGGCGTTGGCGAGCGCCGCGGCCAAGGCGGCCCGCACCGCGCGGGACGCAGCGAACTCCGCCGCGGCGCACGCGGACAAGGCCGCCGCCGCCGCCGAGGAGGCCGTCCTCAACGCGGGCAAGGCCATCGACTACGCCAACAAGTCGACCGCTCACGCCGACGCGGCCGTGAAGGCCGCCAACATCGCCTCCCAGGCGGTCGCCGACGCCATCGAGGTGGAGAAGAACGCCCGCGCCGCCGAGGCGCAGACGCTGGAGCAGGACAAGCAGCAGGCCATCGAGGAGGCCCAGCAGCTCGCCGCCATCGAGGTGACCGAGCTGTCCGACGTCCGCGACAAGCGGCTCATGGCCGAGCGCACCGCCCAGGACACCCTGGACACCATCGCGAACGCCGAACAGGCCCTGTACTCGGGCGACATGGCGTTGGCCGCCACTCTGGGCCGCAAGGCCGCGGTCGCCCTGATCGACTCCCGCGGGTCCCACACCCGGCAGGCCGCCCAGCACGCCCTCGCCGGTTCCGACGACGACGTCTACGCCTGGATCGACCTCGACCGGGCCCTCGCCCAGGAGCAGGACGACCGCGAGACCACCCTCCACGTGGCGGCGATCGCCGGCCCGAAGGTCGCCGCCGCCGCCGCTGCCGCGCTTGAGAGTAACGAGTCCAAGGCCGTCGGCGACTTCCTCACCATCGGCATGAAGCGGGCATCCAACGAGGATCTGCGCGTCGCCATCAACAAGATCCTCGCCGAGGGCGCGGGCAGGGCCGTCACCGAGGCCGCCAACAAGGCGCTGGACGAGAACACCACCGAGTCGCTCAACTACTTCTTCGACGAGGCCTACCCGCGGGCGCAGAAGCAGGACGACAAGGTCCGGGCCAACCAGCTCATCACCACCGCTGGCCCCTACACCAAGGCGTACGCGGAGGTCGCGCTCGAGGGACCGGCGTGGATGCTGCGCAACTTCATCACCGTCATCCAGTACCGCACGGCCCAGCTCGACCACGACACCGCCACCCACGTGGCCGCGATCCGCGGGGCCATCTCCGCCGCCGCGAAGATCGCGGAGAAGGCCCAGGAGAACGCGGCCCTCGCCTCGAAGGCCGCCGCCGACGCACGAAAGGCCGCCGCCGAGGCCCAGCAGTGGGCGCAGAAGGCACTCGACTCCGCGGCCAAGGCCGAGGACTACGCCCAGCAGGCCCGGGACCACGCCGCGGCTGCCGACAAGTCGGCCGCCGCCGCCCAGGCCTCCGCCAACACCGCCAAGGCCGCCGCCGCCACGGCCCGCAGCGCCGCCCGGTCGGCCAACTACTCGGCCAACAAGGCCGTGGACTCGGCCCGTTCCGCCATCGCCTCCTCCGCCGCGGCCCAGCGCTCCGCCGCCGCGGCCCGAGCCGCCGAACTCGCCGCCTCCGCCGACGCGAAGGCCGCCGCCACCGCGTACGCCCAGGCCAAGAAGATCGCCGCCGACAAGAAGCGGGCCGAGGAGATCGCCAAGGCCAAGGAACTCGCCCGCAAGGCCGAGGAGCAGCGGGCGAACAAGGAGAACCCGGCCGACAACAACAAGAACGACCAGGTCAACCCGCACGGCACCGGGGACGGCGACTCCGACGAGTGGTGGAACGACGCCCAGTTCTACGCGGACGCCGCCAACGTGGTCAGCATCGGCGCCGGGTTCCTCGCCGCGGGCTGCGGCCTCGCCGCCATCGTGTTCCCGCCGGCCCTCGCCGCGGCCGGCTTCTTCGCCGGAGTCTCCGCGGGCGCGGGCGCCCTCGGCACCCTCTTCACCGGCATCGAGCACGGCTTCACCAGCGGCGCCTTCTGGGAGTCCGCCGTCGGCACCGGCCTGAGCCTGGTCACGTTCGGCGCCTACAAGTGGGTGGGCGCGGCCGACAAGGCGCTCGGTGGCGCTCTCGTCAAGCCCGTCGTGGGCAAGATCACGGAGGTCGGCGAAGACCTGGTGTCGCCCATCACCAAGGGGCTCAGCAAGCTCTACGACCTGGCGGCCTGATCTCTCTTCGCTCTCCAGGGGGCGCCGCGACCAGGCGGCGCCCCCTTCCTCCCCTTCACGGAAAGTCCTGCTCCCATGCATGGCATACGCCGTGGGCACGCCACAAGAAGACGTGCCCGCTCGACGGTCCTGACCGTCCTCACCGCCCTGACCCTCGTCCTCCCCACGGCTGCGACGAGCCAGGCGGCCGAGCCGCCCGCGACGGCGAAGGCCGCTCCCGCCGCCGAGTCCCCGGCGCCCGGCGCGAAGAGCAACAGGACCAGCGCGTTCGCGGCCGACTCCGGTGAGGAGTGCACCGCCACCGCGCCGGGCTCCAAGGAGCGCCGCGCCGGTGCCGTCGAGTCCTGTGTGACGGTCACCCCCGCCCCCGTCACCGCCCCCGCGAAGACGAACACCCGCACCGGTCTCGCCTCCACCGCCGCGGACGCCCCCACCGGCACCTGCGAGATCACCAGCCCCGGCACCTACAGCTACGGGCGCTTCTCGTACTGCGTGACCGGCATCCACGTCACCTACATCCTCCGCGACACCAACGGCATCGAACTCGGCCGTGGCGTCCTGCAGGTCTCCACCAGCGCCACCCTGTCCGCGCAGGCCACGACCTGGAGCGAGCAGGTCGACGTCACCATGATCAGCGGCAGCCCCGCGGTGCCGGCCCTCGACGCCAAGTTCCGCGCCTCCTGCACGACCGGCTGCAGGGCCACCACGACAGCCCCCTGGTACAAGAGCGACATCGTCGTCGGCGGGACCCTGAGCGGAGCCGTCAAGTACAGCTCGTCCCCGGCGGCGGGTACCGCCCTGTCGTTCACCACCGGATACAAGATGTACGTGAAGTCCCCGAACGCGGACACCACCCCCGTGGACCCGAACGCCTCGTGGGACAACCCGCGCACCATCCGCTGCGACCACGCGGTCGGGGGCAGCTCGGTGGCGGGCTGCGCGGTCCCGTCGGTCCTGCCCGAGCTGTCGATGAAGGCGACGGCTTCGGACGCGGGCGGCGCCGTCGCCTCCTACGCGTGGGCCCAGAAGAACCTCAGCGGAGCCTGGGGGAAGAAGGGCAGCCCGCTGACCCGGTCGACGAGCGGCGTGGCCAACCGGACCGCCGCCACCTGCGGCGGCTTCACGGCCGAGCCGGAACTCGTCGACGCCGACTCCTGCGCCGACTTCCCCTTCGGGGAGGCGAAGGAGGGCGGTGCCCCGGGCGACAAGTGCGTCCAGGTGATCCCCAACCTCGGCAACGGCGAATGGGACACCTACGTCCTGAACGACGCCCACGTCCTGGACCCGGCCTCACCGTGCGTGCAGGCCCATGTCACGCCCGCTGAGAAGCAGTTCGCCGACGCCCAGCTCGCGGACGGTTTCAAGGACCAGCGGGTGATTGACGCCGACCAGTTCGAGCTGACGTTCTCGTTGCCGGACACCGGCCCGCATGCCGACTGCCTGAACGACCCGACGCCGGGCGACTCGCTGCCCAACGGCGACGGCTGGTTCTCCCTGGCCAAAGAGCCGGTTCCCCTTGTCAACAAGAGTGACCCGGCGGGCGGCAGCGGATTCAGGACGACCCGGGCGCTGGCATGCATCGGGCTCAACATCAAGGAGGGGACCGATACCAGCAACCCCGTCACCGGTATGAAGGACGCGGTGGAGTATGCGAAGGCGAACAATCTCCCCTACGACCAGGCCCGGTGTCATCTCGTCCCGAAGGTCCTCGGCGGGAAGGGTACGAGCAAGCGCACCCGGTTCAACCTCGTCCCTTGCTGGCAGGTCGGGATGAACACGGGCTCGCCCAGCATGCGGACCTACGAAAAGATGGCGGAGGACCTGGTCAAGGGCAACGATCCCCGTCGGGTTCTCGGAACGAGCGACGCGATCTTCTACCAGGTGACTCCCGTCTACAAGGACGCCAACAGCACCATCCCGGTGGGCGTCACGATGAGCGCTACCATCCAGCGGGCGAACGGGCCGACCGAGGAACTGTTCCCCAGCGTCTACGTCACCAACACCTATGCGAACACCGGGTTGTACAACCTCGGTAACTGACCCCCACTCAGTTCCTGCCAACGGGAGCCGGCATGAGCTTCACCACCCCACCGCGGCCGTTCGACATCACCGCGCTCTTCCCCCAGCTGGCCCCGCTGGCGCGCACGGCGACCCGGCTGCACCCGAGGCCGGGATCGCCGACCCTGCGCGACAGTTCCGTCGGCGGGCCGCTGCTGTGGCCCGCCGACGAGCCGTGGCCGTACTGCGACGAGCCGCACGACAGCCGCGCGGAGCCGGTGGTCCACACACCGGACGACGTCCGGCTCCTCCGTCGCGACCGCGCCGCGGCGGCCGAGCGGCGGCGCCTGGACCCCGAGGCACCCCAGTGGACTCCCGAGGAACGGGCCACCTGGGAGCGGCTCGCGAACCGCCCATGGTTCGACGGTCCGATCCCTCTTCTCCCCGTCGCCCAGCTCTACGCCCGCGACGTCCCCTTCCCGCGCCCGCCTGAAGCGGACATCCTCCAGGTGCTCTGGTGCCCCTTCGACCACGAGACGGCCCACCCCCGGACGGCCCTCTTCTGGCGCTCCTCCGCCACCGTCACCCACGTTCTCGACGCACCGCCCGAGCCGCCCGTCGTCCAACGGGACTGCTACCTCCCGGAGCCGTGCCTGTTCTCACCGGAACAGGTAACCGAGTACCCCCACCCCTCGGAGCTGGACGAGGAACTGCAGGACCAACTGGAGGACGAGAGCCGTTGGGAGTCGATCGACCCCGAGCTGTACACCACGTACGCGGACGACCCGGGCGAGCTGTACCTGAACAACCTCTCCACCGCCCCCGGCTGGAAGACCGGCGGCTGGACCCGCTGGAGCCTCACCGATCCCAAGCCCCGCCCCTGCCCCGCATGCGGAACCGAGCAGGTCCCGCTGCTCACCCTCGCCTCCTCGGAATGGGACGGCGGCAGCGGTACCTGGATCGCCGAGGAGGACCCGACGGACACGTCCCCGCCTCCCCTGGGCGCCCGGGACGGCCGGTACACCTTGATCGACATCGTCGGCGGCTACAACCTCCAGCTCCACGTCTGCCCGGCCGACCCGTCCCACCCCCACATCGAGCTGGTCCAGTAAGCAAGCGTCCTCGGCGTCCTCGGCGTCCCCGCTTCGAGCAGGCCCGCATCGGCTGCCGACGCCATGCGGTCGGGGCCGCACCGGGACCTGCGCTAGTCGTCCGCCAGGAACTCCCCTCGCGGTGACCCGCGTTCGCCCCGGCGGCGGAGCGGCGAACGGTACAGGTTCCTCCATGAGCCGGCGGAGGCCGCTGCCTCTGCCCGGAATCCACCGACACCAGAGAGAAGACATGCCCTCACGACGTACCAGACGGTTACTGCCCGTCCTCGCGCTCTCCCTCACGCTGAGCCTCACGGCCGTCGGCACGACGAACGCCGGCGAAGCCCCGGACCGCGACGCGCTCAGCTCCGCGAGCCCCGCCACCGGCCCCGCTCCGGTCGATCCCGCGGCCCCCGCGGCGACCCTGCAGACCACAGCCTTCACCGCAGGGAGGTCCTGCACCCGCGTTCCCGCCGGTACGCACCCGGAGGCGCCCGAGGCGGTCACGGCGTGCGTGAGCGTGGAGAGCAGCCCCGCCAAGGCGGGCACCCTGCCCCGCACCCAGGCGACATCCGCTTCGGCCACGCCGGACACCACCACCCCCGCGCGTTCCACGACCACGCACACCGAGGGAGGCGCCGCAGGCACCCGGAGCCTGGCCGCGGACGCGGACGAGGCCGACGACCCGGCCGGCGACGGCCTCGGCACCGAGTTCGAACCCGACGCCGACGACCCCGAACCTCCGGCCGCCACCTGCCAGGTCACCAACCCCGGCACCTGGACGTGGAGCCGCACCGGCGGCATGTGCCTGAACGGCGCCGAGGTCACGTACAAGCTCCTCGACTCGAGGGGCGCGGAGATCGGGAGTGGCCTGATATCCGTCAACTCCACCCTCAGCACCTCCTACAAATCCCTCGACGTCACCGAAACGATCACCGCCAAGGTGATCCGCGTCACCGGCGACGTGCAGAGCCTCACCCTGCGCATGCAGGTCGGCTGCGGCACCGGTTGCACGACGGTGACCAAGCAGCCCTGGTACGCCACCACCTTGTCGTACAACGATGAGGTCACCGGAAAGACCAAGTACCGCGGCGACCCCTTCGCCACAGGCAAGACCCGCGTCTCCTTCCGGACCAACTACGCGATGTACGTGACGATGCCGGGCGCCAATCCGGTCGACTCCAGTGCCACCTGGTCCAGCCCCGCGGGCGGGGAGATCCGCTGTGACGCCGAGCAGCCCCGGCTGCGCGGCTGCGTCATCCCCACGAACGACCTGCCCGTACTCAGCTATTCGCGCTCGCACGAGAAGTACGGGATCGTCGTCCCGATCTACGAGGAGATCATGCGGCGCCGCGGTACCGACATCCTGCACGCCGTCGACCTGACCCAGGCGACAGCCAACCGCAACGCGACCTGCACCCCGTTCACCAACCTGTACCCGACCACCCGCGGCGCGGACAGCTGCGACGAGTTCCCGCCCGCCAGCACCAAGGAGGGCGGCCAGGACGGCAGCCTCTGCGCCGAACTGACCCCTCAGGTCGTGAACAACGTGTGGTCAGCACCCGCGACCTGGCCCAACCGCCCGACCACCGGCACGGAGACTTGTCTGCGGCTGCACATCACCCAGCGCGCCAACAGCTCCGCCGGCGGCGTCCTCGGCTCCCTGCGCAAGTACCAGCGCCTGGTGACGGACGACCCGTTCCGCATCGAGTTCACCTCCTGAACCGGGCACCATGAACCGGGCACCATGAACCGGGCCCCCGCGCTGTGCCGCGGGGGCCCGGCAGACACGATCCGGCAGACGGCGCCGGTACACAGGACGGAGGCAGAACATGACAACGGACGCGTTCGACTGGGCGGGTGACCAGATGTGCGTCACCTTCACCCGGGGCCTGGACACCGCCGAGGTGTTCGCCCGCTACGGCGCCGACCCGGCCCGTTCCCGTCTGCTCGACGCGGACGCCGCGTCCGACCTGCCCACAGGTCAGTTCGCCGCCGGAGCGGTGTCGCTCCTCCGGTCCGGAAGGCTCGGCGACTGGACGTTCTGCGTCGAGGAGGACGGCGTCATCGGCTCGTGGCCCGAACTCCTCGCCGCGCTGTCCCGCGGCACCGAGACCTACAGCGTCCTGTCCACCGAGGGTCTTGCCGTCTTCCAGTACTGGCGCGACGGCCAGTGCCTGGAGAACTTCGAGCCCGACCTGGAACAACCCCCGTCCGAGCATCACGGTCCCTGGTGGGACAGGGTTCAGGAAGCCCTGGCCGGGCGTGAGGGCTCCGGAATGGCCCCCGTGGTCGCTCTCGTCCTCGACCACCTCGGCCTCACCCTGGACGACGCGACCCTGGCCGCCCCGTGGCCCACCCTGACCATCGCGGAGGACGACGCCCCGACCGCACCGCGCGGCGACTCCTACGCAGGTGAGGGCCCGGTCCCGCCAGGCGCCGTCGAGATCCTGTAGGTCCCAGGCCGTCCCTCACCGGTCGGGCCTCAAGAGGCCGCAGACTCCAACACCGTGATCCCGGTGATCGGCGGCCGGCCGTACAGGGTGAGGATCTCGTTGGCGAGGGCGATCATGTGCAGCGGGTTGTCCCGCTGCCGGTGGGCATCGATGCCGGCTGCGAGGAGCCCCGTGGGGACGGCCCCCGCGTCGAGCAGGACGCGCCACTCCGCGGGCGGCAGCTCCAGATACTCGAGGTGGGTGAGCCGGGAGATCTCGCACGGGTCGGCGAGCGTACCGGGATACGCGCTCAGGGTCCGCAGGCGGGGCAGGTCGAAGACGGGGGCGAGGCTGAGGGGTTCCTTCTCCCACACTCCGATGCTGAGGACCTCCAGGCCGGGGTGGGCGGCGGCCTCGATGCTGGGCAGGGAGGCGCGGTTGACGTAGGCGACCAGCGGGGGCCGTTCGACCTTCGGGACCGGCCGGCCGTCGAAGTGACCGTGGACGACCATGTCGGTGAGGGAGTCGGCGACCAGCCCGGCGCCGATGTTCCCCTCGTGACCGATGATGATCACCTGTCCGAGGTGCCCGTCCGGGCCCGGTGTGAGGTCGACGGCGATACGGTCGCCGCCGCCGTTGTCACCGAAGACGATCCAGCCCGGCGAGCCGACGAGCTGCTGCACGGCGTGCTCGGGACCCGTCTCGACCGCGTCCATGGCGCCGAACTGCCACAGCACCTCGCGGGACGCCGCGTCGGCGATGTACACCTCGCCGAGCGGGAACAGTTCGCAGCCGATGGTGTCGTACGGGTCCCGGAGGTCGTCCCAGTCCTCGTACCGGCCCCGGACGACCTGGTACAGGGCTCGCAGCTCGGGCGGCAGCGTCACCCCGAGGCGCGCTTCGGCCGCCGCGAGCTCTTCCTCGGAGGCGCCCACCGCGTCCTGGAGCCGTTCACGCAGAGTGCGCCGCAGCAGGTCCACGTCCGCGGACGCGGCCGGCGCCGCGCCCGGCACCGGCTCGGGCAGGCGGCGCACCGGCTCGGGCAGCGCCCCGTCCGCGAGGAGGAGCGTGCCGGGGTGCGCGGTAGCGACACCCGGCTCGACGGAGGAGCTCGGTTCGATCAGGTGCAGCCGGAGACCACCGGGTGTGGAGGAGGCCTCCACGACGAAGGAGACACCGTCGCTCCCGTCCTTCACGAGCGCCTCGGTGATCAGGCCCACGGCGTCGAACTCGTCCTGGTTGTCCGAGACGAGTGAGGCACGCCCCGGCTGCGGGGGCCGGTAAGGGAGGGGAACACTCCACCCACCGGGACCGATCTGCCCCGCCACGTGCCCGCCGGGCGCGGAGAGCGTGTCCGCGTGCGCGGTGTGCAAGAGGCGCAGCAGGGGCTGCCAGGTGGTGATGTCACGGAGCGAGGACAAGGGAGGTCTCCGAGGTGTGATGGATGGTAATGGCTACAGCAGGACGAGCAGCCTGGTCCCCGGGACCAGCTTGCGGTTGACCGACGTCGACTGGACGAACACCGTGTAGGCGTCGTTGCTCCCCGGCGCCACCGTGACCTCCGTGGCGGGCAGGCCCAGGAGCTGGCGGGCGGCGGGGCCGGTGAACACCTTGCCGGTCATGCGGCCGGTGGCCGGGTCCTTCTCGGCCACGGCGATCTGCTTGTTCGCCTGCACCTTCTCGCGCTTGGACAGCTCGTAGAAGGCGCAGCCGGTCCTGTACGGATGCCCGGCGCTGGTGACGAAGTCGCGGATCGACGTGCGCTGGTCCACCGGGATCAGCACGTACTTGCCGGCGTCCAGGGCCTGGAGGCTGGACGTCACGTCGGCCGCGCTCAGGTCCTGGCCCATCGCGAAGAGGTTCCGGGTGCCGCGCACGCCCTGCTCACGGTCGCGCAGGAACCGGGTGGCGGCCGTCTTGACGGCGCCGATCGCCTCCTCGACACCCTGGTCGGAGTCGGCGTCCCAGATCGAGATGTTGCCCGTCGGGAAGCCGTACTGCTGGGCCGTCCGCTTGGCCAGGGAGTTCGGCACCATGATGGCCGACGTCCAGTGGTCGGGCAGGGTGTTCATCTTGTCGGCGATCCTGCTCCGCCACTCGTCCAGGACGGCACGCCCGTCGGGCATGAGGTCGTGCCGCGCGCCCGTCCTGTCGGCGCCGGAGGCGTTCTCCTCGCCGTCGGTGACGACGACTTGGAGGAAGCTGTGCTCGCCGTACTCCTCCCATATGTGACCGAGGTCGTCGAGCGCCTTCACCGAGGCCTGGATCAGTGCCGTCGCGCCGTTCTCGACGGTGTACAGCCCCCGCATGGACGGCAGGTGCTTCACGTCCATGTCCCACACCAGGTTCTCGACGAGGTGGTCGAAGGCGTAGAGGCTGATCCGGGTCTCGTGCCCGAGCCGGTCCGACTCCTCCGCGAGTCCCTTCACGAACTCGTCGACGACGCGCACCAGTTGCTCCGAGTGGCCCTGCATCGAACCGGACTTGTCGATGACGAGAGCGACGTGGTTCACGAAGTGCTTCTTCAGCCGGTCCTTCACCGTGGCGCTCATCGCGTCCATCCCTTTCCCCGTCGGCCGTCGGGGCAGCTCCCCAACGCTCGTTTCCGCAGGCGGACGTGTCCATCTCCGGGGCGTGAACCCCGGGGATGGACGCCGTTCCGTCCAAGTGATGGCTTCACCTTAGGGAGGGGCACTGACAACGCGCCTGAACTGCGGTATCGCGCATCGGCCGCTTCACGCTGCGGTCCCGGGCGCGTGAGGACATCCCAACGCACCGTTGAACTCACGCGATTAATGGTTGATGGTTCACCTAAAGCTTCGGTCCGCCGGAGCTCCGACCGGAAGGAACCACGATCATGAAGAGCCGAACCAGGAAGCTGGCGCTGGGAGCCATGGCGGCCGTCGCGTTGAGCCTCGCGCTCCCGGCGGCCCCCGCGTTAGCCACTGAGGAGATCGACTGCGGCGTCGGCACGGATGCCGTGCGGGTGACGTATCTGGAGAACGGCACGGAGCACAGCCGGTGCTGGACCGGACCCGGTGACGTCTCGCTCGGACAGAGCGGGGTCACCTCCTTCTCCTCGGGCGCCCACGAGGTGGTCGTCTTCTGGAGGACGGACTTCGGATGGGACGTCGAAGTCCTCCCGCCCTACACGTCAGCCCCCTTCACCGGGACCGGCACCCACCACGTCTACGGTTTCCACGTCAGGTAACCGCTGACGGCGGCCGGCCGGTCCGTCGTGACCGGGCCGGTGCCGACGCGCCACCAGGAGAACGGCACGCAGAAGCCCTCCGCGTCCGATGAAGGACGCGGAGGGCCTCAGTGGGTGGACGGCTCAGGGAGCCACGCCGACGGAGGCGTTGTCGCGGGCCGGCGCCTCCGCGGCCTCGCCCTCCTCGAGACCCACGTCCTTCGTCTCCCGCCCGATCAGCAGCGCCACCAGCGTCAGCAGGGCCATCGAGGACAGGTAGACGCCGACCAGCCAGGGCGAGCCGTCGCCGGCCTCCCACAGGGCCACCGCTATGAAGGGGGCCACGGCCGCGCCGAGGATCGAGCTGACGTTGTAGGAGATGCCGGAGCCCGTGTACCGCACGCTCGTCGGGAACAGCTCCGGCAGCAGCGCGCCCATCGGGCCGAACGTCATGCCCATCAGCGTGAAGCCGAACACCAGCCACAGCACCACGCCGACCGTGCCCAGGCCGATCAGCGGCACCCAGACCAGGCCGAAGACCAGGATGCCGGCCGTGACCGCGATCAGCGTGGCGCGCCGGCCGTAGCGGTCCGCGAGCGGGCCGGAGATCAGGGTGAACGCCGCGAAGAACAGCACTCCGAAGATCATCATCAGCACGAACGTCGCGTAGTCGTAGCCCAGGCCCGGCACGGCGGCGTCCTCCGCCGTGCGGCCGTAGCTCAGGGAGAACGTGGTCATCAGGTAGAAGAGCACGTACGTCGCCAGCATGAAGAACGTGCCGAGGATCAGCTGCTTCCAGTGGCTGCGGAACACCGTCGCCAGCGGAAGCTTCCGCACCAGGCCCGCCTCCTTCGTCTTGGCGAACACCGGCGCCTCGACCAGGCGCATCCGCACCCACAGGCCGATCGCGACCATCACCGCCGAGAACAGGAACGGGATGCGCCAGCCCCAGTTCAGGAAGGCGTCCGACGGCTGCGACGGGTCGGCGCCGGCCGCGGACGGCAGCAGCGCGCCGATGACGAGGAACAGGCCGTTGCCGATGATGAAGCCCAGCGGGGCGCCCAGCTGCGGGAACGTGCCGTACAGGGCGCGTTTGCCCTTCGGCGCGTTCTCGGTGGCGACCAGGGCCGCGCCGCTCCACTCGCCGCCGAGCGCGAAGCCCTGCGCCAGCCGCATCAGCACCAGCAGCGCGGTCGCCACCCAGCCCGCCTGCGCGTAGGTGGGCAGCACGCCGATGAGGAACGTGGCGATGCCCATGGTGAGCAGGGAGGCCACGAGCGTTCCCTTGCGGCCGAGGCGGTCGCCGAGGTGGCCGAAGACCACCGCGCCGATCGGCCGGGCGACCATCGCGGCGCCGAACACCGCGAACGACGAGAGCAGCGCCGTGGTGGGGTCGCTGCTCGGGAAGAAGAGCGAGGGGAAGACCAGTACGGCGGCGGTCGCGTAGATGTAGAAGTCGTAGAACTCGATCGTCGTGCCGATGAGGCTGGCGATGAGGACGCGCGACCGCGAGTTGACGGGGGTCGGGGCCGGGCTGGTGGATGGTGCGGGCATGTCACGGTCTTTCCACGGGGGACGATCGCTCCACATTCTCAGAAGGTCTCACGCATCAGGAACGGTGTTCCAAGATATGAGACAACTTCCCTGTGACCTGCTGCGGTAAATGCGTGGCCCCGCGGCCGCCCGGCTCCCTACACTCGCCGGACAGGCGCGCCCCGCCCCCCGTCGGCGGTGCGCGCGTTCAGAACCGACCTGGGAGGGAGTCCGGCCGTGCGTGACCACATCGCTGTCGCCGTCGCTCCCCGTTCCCGGTCCCGCCGGTCCGTGGTGATCCTGGTGTCTCCGGCCGCCCGGTGCCCGCTGCGCGGCCGGCACCGGAGGCCCTGACGCACGTCCGACCCCTCCGCGGGGAGTACTCGGCGCCGTGCGCCGGGGGGAATCGCGCTGCCCTTTTCCGGTTCCATCCGAAAGGCCACGGGCCATGCGCACCACCGACACCCTCGCCGTCGTCCGCAACCTCGGCATCCTCGCCCACGTCGACGCCGGCAAGACCACCGTCACCGAGCGGATCCTGTACGCCACCGGCACCACCCACAAGCGCGGCGAGGTGCACGACGGCACCACCGTCACCGACTTCGACCCGCAGGAGCGCGACCGGGGCATCACCATCTTCTCCGCCGCCGTGACCTGCTCCTGGGACGGTCACCGGATCAACCTGATCGACACCCCGGGCCACGTCGACTTCGCCGACGAGGTCGAGCGTTCCCTGCGCGTCCTCGACGGGGCGGTCGCCGTGTTCGACGCGGTCGCCGGGGTGGAGCCGCAGAGCGAGTCGGTGTGGCGGCAGGCCGACCGGCACGGCGTCCCGCGCATCGCGTTCGTCAACAAGATGGACCGGGCGGGCGCCGACCTCGACGCCGCCGTCGCCTCCGTCCGGGAGCGGCTGCACCCGGCGCCGCTGGCCGTGCAGCTCCCGGTCGGGGCCGAGGACGCCTTCACCGGCGTCGTCGACCTGCTCGGCATGCGCGCCCTGACCTGGAGCGACGAGGGTGAGGCCCGCGATCCGGCACCCGTGCCGGACGCCCTGCGGGAGGAGGCGCTGCGGCGGCGCCGGCTGCTGGAGGAGGCCGTGGCGGAACTGCACCCGGCCGCGCTGGAGGAGTTCTGCGACACGGGCGCGCTCCGCACCCGGACGCTCACGGCGGCCCTGCGGGACCTGACCGCACGCGGCGAGGCCGTGGTCGTGCTGTGCGGCTCCGCCTACCGCAACCGCGGGATCGAGCCGCTGCTGGACGCCGTCCTCGCCTATCTGCCGTCGCCGCTGGACGTACCGCCGGTGCGCGGCACGCACGACGGCGCCGAGCAGGAGCGGCCCGCCGACCCGGCGGCGCCGCTCGCCGCCCTCGCGTTCAAGGTGACCGCGACCGCCACCGGGCGCCTCACCTACCTGCGCGTCTATTCCGGAACGATCGAACAGGGGGACACCGTGTGGGACGCCAGTGCTGGCCGCGCCGAGCGTGTCGGACGCATCCTGCGCGTCACCGCCGACCGGCACGCGCGCCTGGACCGTGCGGTCGCGGGCGACATCGTCGCCGTGGTCGGACTGAAGGGCGCCCGCGCCGGCGCCACGCTGTGCGCGCCGGACGCCCCGCTGGCGCTGGAGCCGCCCGGCACCGCCGAACCCGTCGTCTCGGTCGCCGTCGAGGCGCTGCGCGGCACGGACACCGGGCGGCTGGCGTCCGCGCTGGCCCGGCTCGCGGAGGAGGACCCCTCGCTGGTCGTGCGCGGCGACGCCGAGACCGGGCAGACGGTGCTGTCCGGCATGGGCGAACTGCACCTGGAGGTCGCGGTGGAGCGGATCCGGCGCGACCACGGGCTGGGCGTCGCCGTCGGCCGGCCCCGCGTCAGCCACCGGGAGACCGTGGAGCGCGGTGTGTCCGGGTTCGTGTACCGGCACGTCAAACAGGACGGCGGGGCCGGGCAGTTCGCGCACGTGGTGCTCGACGTGGAGCCGCTGGACGACCCCGAGCGGGGCTTCGAGTTCCGCTCGGCGGTCGTCGGCGGCCGGGTGCCGCAGGAGTACGTCCGCGCCGTCGAGGCCGGCTGCCGGGACGCGCTCGCCGAGGGACCCCTCGGAGGGCACCCGGTGACGGGCCTGCGGGTGACGCTCACCGACGGTTCGACGCACGTCAAGGACTCCTCCGACACCGCGTTCCGCACCGCGGGCCGGCTCGGACTGCGGGACGCCCTGCGGGCGTGCGCGATGGTGCTCCTTGAGCCGGTCGCCGAGGTCACGGTCACCGTGCCGCAGGACGCGGTGGGGTCCGTACTCGGTGACCTGGCGGCGCGGCGCGGCCGGGTGAGCGGCTCGGCCACCCGGGCGGGCGCGGCGGTCGTCACCGCGACCGTGCCGCTGGCCGAACTCTTCGGCTACGCGACCCGGTTGCGCAGCCGCACCCAGGGCCGCGGCACCTTCACCACCCGGCCGACCGGCTACGCACCGGCACCGGCGACGGCGCCCGCCCGGTGACGCGGTGACGCGGTGGCCGGTCCCCGGTGGTCCCTCCCCGGCCCAGTGGGGGAGGGACCGTCACCGGTCAGGGGTAGGACACCACCACCGACGGCACGGTGTTCGTGCCCGAGGTCGGCGCTCCGGTGTCGTTGATGACGCACTCGTACTGTCCGTGCCCGCTCAGCGAGATGACCATCAGGTGGTGGAAGCGCACCCCGGGCCGCTCCGGGGCGGCGAAACCGTGGTGCTGGACGATCGTCGGGTCGACGTTGTAGTAGCAGTAGCTGCCCATGCCCCAGCCCTCGTGGGTGGTGACGTGGTCGCCGACCTTGTAGGCGGCGTAGCCCTTGAGCGAGCCGTTCTGGATCGCGGCCTGGTTGGGGGCGTCGTAGGCCTTCTCGTTCTGGAAGAAGATCGTGCGGCCGCGTTCGCCGTTCCACTGCACGTCGTACTTGTTGAAGTGCTCGACGAACAGGCCGGTGGCGAGGACGTCGTGGCCGTTGACGACGACACCGAAGTCGCAGCGGTTGGTCTCCCAGCCCACACCCTCGCCGTGGTCGGCGCGCCAGACCCAGGTGTGGTCGATGACGGTGTGCCGGGCGTTGACCACCATGCTGGTGGTGGCCCGGCCGGGTCCCGCACCGCCGATCCGGATGAAGACGTCCTGGACGGTGATGGGGTTGGCGGCGTGGTCCCTGCAGGCGCCGCGCGGCCCGACCTCCAGCAGGACCGGGGAGTTGACCGTTCCGGCGTCGATCAGGAAGCCGGCCAGCCGTACGCCGTCGACGTCGGCGACCTTCAGTGCGGTGACGCCGTTGTCGGGGACGAGGGTGGCGTAACCGAGGCCCAGGACGACCGTGTTCGGCCGGTTCACCCGGACCGGCTGGTCGACGTGGTAGATGCCGGGCGTGAGCAGCAGGTGCAGGCCCTGCTCGAGCGCCCGGTTGAGGGTGGCCGCCGAGTCGCCCGGCTTGGCGACGTAGAAGCGCTCCAGCGGCAGCGAGGTGCCGCGCGGGGTGCCGTTGCCCCAGGTGACGCCACGCGCGTTCCGCCGCAGTGCGGGCAGGAAGACGCGGTACTTCTCGCCGTCGAGGTACAGGAAGGGCTTCTCGCGGGAGACCGGCGTCGTGTCGAGCGTGGTGTACGGCGGGTCCGGGAAGCTCTGCGCGGGGGCGCCCTCGACGCCGGAGAACACCATGTTCCACACGGCGTTGGTCCAGCCGCCGACCGAGCTCTCCCGGGTGTACCACTGCTGCTGCGAGTAGGGGCCGACCGTGCCGTCGATCCGGCTGTCGGCGATGTAGCCGCCGCTGGCCCAGCCGTAGGTGGACGAGGCGAGGTTGAGGTCGCCGCGTATGTGCATCCGGCGGAACGGCGCGGCCTGGGCGACCGCCCAGCGGTTGGTGCCGTTGGCCGGGACGAGGGCCAGGTTCTCCGCCGAACGCCAGAAGTTCTGCGTGGCGTTGCCGTCGAACCAGCCGGCGTCGACCGTCACGTCGCCGTGGATGGTGGTGTCGTCGGGGGACAGGCCGAGGCCGGAGACGGAGGTGTAGAAGCCGAGTTGGGCGTTGAGCCCGTGGTAGGCGCCGGGCTTGAAGAAGAACTGGTAGCGGCCGGGGCCGAACTGGTCCTCCTCCTGCCGGGCGAACACCTCGTCCAGCCTGGCCTGGATGCCCGGCGTGGAGGGGTCGAAGACGATCACGTTGGGGCCGAGGTCGCCACCGCCCTTCAGGCGCGGGGGCCTTCTGTGCGCGGCCGGCGCGGCGGACGCCGTACCGGACAGACCGGCCAGCACGGGAACGGCAGCCGCGGCGCCGAGCACGGCCCGGCGGCCGACGGCGGAAAGCGGGGTCGGGGTGGCGGAGGGCGGGGTGGGAGCGGAGTCGGACGTCGACGTCATGGGGCGGCTCCTGGTTCAGGAAGTGAAAACGGCGGGGAGGTGAGAGCGCTCTCTCGCGCTGAATGGTTTATCTCCGCAACGCATGAGTCAAGACATGCGGCAGGAGTCGAGCGGGTCCGTCAGAACCCTTGACGTGGTCCCGGCCAGAGGTTTAACTCACGTCCTAAATTAAGCCGTGAGGCGCTGCCCCGGGTCTTGCCCGCGGCATTCGACCTTCCCGGAAAGGGACCAGGAGCCATGCGCAGCATCCGAGCCGCGGCCACAGGCGCCGTCATGCTGTCTCTCGCACTCGCCGCCTCGGCCTGCGGAGGCGGTTCGAGCACCGGCGGCGGGTCCAACGACTCGCCGAAGGAACTGACCTACTGGGCCTCCAACCAGGGCGCGAGCATCGAGGCCGACAAGAAGGTCCTCCAGCCGGAACTCGACAAGTTCGAGAAGCAGACCGGCATCAAGGTCAAGCTGGAGGTCGTGCCCTGGTCCGACCTGCTCAACCGCATCCTCACCGCCACCACCTCCGGCCAGGGCCCGGACATGCTGAACATCGGCAACACCTGGTCCGCCTCCCTCCAGGCGACCGGCGGCCTCCTGCCCTGGGACGACCAGCAGTTCGAGAAGATCGGCGGCAAGGACCGCTTCGTCGACTCCGCGCTCGGCTCCACCGGCGCCGAGGGACAGCCCCCGGCCGCCGTCCCGCTCTACTCCATGGCGTACGCGCTCTACTACAACAAGCAGATGTTCGCCGACGCCGGCATCGACGCCCCGCCCGCCACCTGGGACGAGTTCGTCGCCGCCGGCAAGAAGCTGTCCAAGGACGGCAGGTGGGGGACAGCCATGGAGGGTTCCAACCCCTCCGAGAACGTCCACCACGCCTACGTCTTCGCCAAGCAGCACGGCGCCGACTTCTTCACCCCCGACGGCAAGCCCGACTTCACGAACGACGACGCCGTCGCCGCGGTCAAGCAGTACGTCGACCTCATGGCCAAGGACAAGATCATCGCCCCGGGCAACGCCGAGTACGCCCAGAACCAGTCCGTCAGCGACTTCGCCAAGGGCAGGACCGGCATGCTGCTCTGGCAGTCCGCCTCCGCCAACCTCACGTCCCAGGGCATGAGCGAGGACGCCTACGGCATCGCCCCCGTGCCCGTGCAGTCCGGAACCCCCGGCGCCGGCACGCAGGTCAACTCGATGGTCGCCGGCATCAACCTCGCCGTCTTCAAGAACACCGACAACCTCGACGGCGCCACCGAGTTCGTGAAGTTCATGACCAGCGACGCCGAGCAGAAGATCCTCAACACCGCCTACAGCTCCATCCCGCCGGTCAAGGCAGCCCAGGCCGATCCCGCCTTCAACACCCCCGCCAACGCCGTGCTGAAGGACACCCTCGCCAAGAGCGCCGTCGCCCTGCCGCAGGTGCCCGACGAATCCCAGTTCGAGACCGCCGTCGGCACCGCCGTCAAGGAACTGTTCGCCGACGCCGCCGCCGGACGCCCGGTCACCACCGACTCGGTGAAGGCCGCGCTCACCAAGGCGCAGCAGCAGATGCCCACGAAGTGAGTCCCAACACCGCCATGACCGCCACCGCCCCCGCAGCGGAGGCCACCGTGCGGAAGAGCTCCCCCGGTACGGCGCGCGGCCCCCGCCGCCGCACCGGGCGGCTCCGCCGCGTCGGACTGCCCTACCTGCTGCTCCTGCCCGCGCTGCTCCTCGAACTCCTCGTCCACCTGGTGCCGATTGTCATCGGCATCGTGATGAGCTTCAAGGAACTCACCCAGTTCTACATCCGCGACTGGAGCACCGCCCCCTGGGCCGGCCTCGACAACTACTCCGTCTCGGTGGACTTCGACGCCCCCGTCGGCGAGGCCCTGCTCCACTCGTTCCTCGTCACGGTCGCCTTCACCGTGCTGTCCGTCGGCCTGTGCTGGCTGATCGGCACCGCCGCCGCCGTGTTCATGCAGGACACCTTCCGCGGCCGCGGCCTGCTGCGCGCCCTGTTCCTGGTGCCGTACGCGCTGCCCGTCTACGCGGCCGTCATCACCTGGGTTTTCATGTTCCAGCACGACAACGGCCTGGTGAACCACGTCCTGCACGACCTGCTCGGCCTCACCGACAAGCCCTCCTTCTGGCTGATCGGCGACAACAGCTTCGTCGCCCTGCTCACCGTGTCGGTGTGGAAGGGCTGGCCGTTCGCCTTCCTCATCGTGATGGCCGGCCTGCAGAACATCCCCCGTGAGCTGTACGAGGCCGCCGCCCTCGACGGCGCCGGCATGGTCCAGCAGCTCCGCCGCATCACCCTGCCGTCGCTCCGCCCGGTCAACCAGGTGCTGGTCCTCGTCCTGTTCCTGTGGACGTTCAATGACTTCAACACCCCGTACGTCCTCTTCGGCAAGAGCGCGCCCGAGGCCGCCGACCTGATCTCCGTGCACATCTACCAGGCGTCCTTCGTCACCTGGAACTTCGGCACCGGGTCCGCGATGTCCGTGCTGCTCCTGCTGTTCCTGCTCGTCGTCACGGGCGTCCACCTCGCCCTCACCTCACGCGGACGGAGGACCGCCCAGTGAGCACGCCCCGGTCCCCGATGGCCCCGCCCCGCTCGTTCCTGTGGTCACGGCGGATCTTCCTGACCCTCCTCACCGGCTTCGTGCTGATCCCGGTGTACGTCATGCTGTCCAGCTCGCTGAAGCCGCTCGCCGACGTCACCGGCACGTTCCGCTGGCTGCCGACCGAGCTGACGATCCGCCCGTACATCGACATCTGGTCCACCGTGCCGCTCGGCCGCTACTTCGTGAACTCGCTGATCGTGGCGGGCGCGGCCACCGTCTGCTCGGTCGTCATCGCCGTCTTCTCCGCCTACGCCGTCAGCCGCTACTCGTTCCGCGGCAAACGCGTCTTCACGGTGACCGTGCTGTCGACGCAGATGTTCCCCGGCATCCTGTTCCTGCTCCCGCTGTTCCTCATCTACGTCAACATCGGCAACGCCACCGGCATCGCCCTGTTCGGCTCCCGCGGCGGCCTCATCCTGACGTACCTCACCTTTTCGCTGCCGTTCTCCATCTGGATGCTGATCGGCTACTTCGACTCCGTCCCCCGCGACCTGGACGAAGCCGCGCTCGTGGACGGCTGCGGCCCGCTCGGCGCGCTGTTCCGCGTCGTCGTCCCGGCCGCGGTCCCCGGCATCGTCGCCGTCGCCGTCTACGCCTTCATGACCGCCTGGGGCGAGGTCCTCTTCGCCTCGGTGATGACCAACGACACCACCCGCACCCTGGCGGTCGGCCTCCAGGGCTACTCCACCCTCAACGACGTGTACTGGAACCAGATCATGGCCGCCTCCCTCGTGGTGAGCGTCCCCGTGGTCGCCGGGTTCCTGCTCCTCCAGCGCTACCTCGTCGCCGGCCTGACGGCAGGCGCCGTCAAGTGACCACCCCCCGCACCGAAAGGACCTCCGTGACCATCGACTACGCCGCCCTCCCCGACGACTTCCTGTGGGGCACGGCCACCTCGGCCTACCAGATCGAGGGCGCCGTGGCGGAGGACGGCCGTTCTCCGTCGATCTGGGACACCTTCTCGCACACCCCCGGCCGCATCGACAACGACGACCACGGCGACGTGGCCTGCGACCACTACCACCGCTGGCGCGAGGACATCGCCCTGATGCGCCGCCTCGGCGCCAACGCCTACCGGCTGTCCGTCGCCTGGCCGCGCGTGGTGCCCGGCGGCGACGGCCCGGTCAACGCCAAGGGCCTCGCCTTCTACGACCGGCTGATCGACGGACTCCTCGACGCCGGCATCACCCCGTCCGTCACCCTCTACCACTGGGACCTGCCCCAGACCCTCCAGGACCGCGGCGGCTGGCCCGAGCGCGACACCGCCGAACACTTCGCCGCCTACGCCTCCGCCGTCGCCGAACGCCTCGGCGACCGCGTCCACCACTGGGCCACCCTCAACGAACCCCTGTGCTCCGCCTGGATCGGTCACCTGGAGGGCAAGATGGCCCCCGGCCGGACCGACCTCGCGGCGGCCGTCCGCGCCTCCTACCACCTGCTCCTCGGCCACGGCCTCGCCGCCCGCGCCATCCGCGCCGCCGCCCCCGCCGCCCAGGTCGGCATCGTCAACAACCTCTCCACCATCCACCCGGCCAGCGACAGCCCCGAGGACCGCGCCGCCGCCGTCCGCATGGACGGCCACACCAACCGCTGGTGGCTCGACCCGGTCCACGGCCGCGGCTTCCCCTCCGACATGCGCGAGGTCTACGGCGTCGACCTCCCCGAACGCCCCGGCGACCTCGACACCATCGCGGCCCCGCTCGACTGGCTCGGCCTCAACTACTACTTCCCCCAGGTGGTCGCCGCCGACCCGGACGGCCCCGCCCCGCACGCCGCGCCCGTCCGCCGGGACGGCGTGCCGCGCACCGGCATGGACTGGGAGATCGACCCGACCGGCATCGAGGACCTCCTGCTGCGCCTCACCGACGAGTACGGCGCCCGCCGCCTCTACGTCACCGAGAACGGCTCCGCCTTCCCCGACGTGGTCCGCCCCGACGGCACGATCGACGACCCGGAGCGCCAGGACTACCTCACCCGGCACATCGCCGCCTGCGCCTCCGCCGCCCGCAAGGGCGCCCCGCTGGCCGGCTACTTCGCCTGGTCCCTGCTCGACAACTTCGAATGGGCGTACGGCTACGCCAAGCGCTTCGGCCTGGTCCACGTCGACTACACCACCCAGACCCGCACCATCAAGGGCTCGGGACACCGGTATGCGGACATCATCCGGGGGCATGGGGGGCGGGCGCGCAGGGCGGCGTGACGTCCCGGCGTCGGTGGAACGCGGGCACTGCCCCGCCCGCGCCCACCGACGGCCGCGGGTCAGGCGTCGCCGTTGAGGAGGGCGGCGGTCAGGACGTGACCGCCCACGCCCCAGCCGCCGTCGGCGACCTCGTCGACGAGCACTACGGTAATGGCGCGGGCGCGCTCACCGTAGATCTCGGCGTACAGATCGGTGGTGCGCTCGACGATCTTCCTCTTGTCGTCGGGGTCGAGGGTGTCCGCGGGGACCTTGAAGTGGGCGAAAGGCATGACTCGTACTCCTTGAGAGTTCTGTAGGAAGTTGCGGACGCGATACGGGCGCCGTACGGACGTCTCCGGGGTGACCGGCACGTCTCGGGTGACCGGCCGGGCGGCCGGCGGGATGCTCACACCATTCCGCCGTTGGCCCGCAGGACCTGTCCGTTCACCCAGTGCCCCGCCGGGCTGGTGAGGAAGGCGGCGACCCGGGCGATGTCCTCGGGCGTGCCCAGCCGCTCCAGCGGCGGGGTCTTGGCGAGCCGCTCGATCTCCTCGGGCGTCTTGCCGTCGAGGAACAGGTCGGTGGCTGTGGGGCCGGGGGCGACGGTGTTCACCGTGATGTCCCGGCCGCGCAGCTCGCGGGCGAGGATCAGGGTCATCGACTCGACGGCGGCCTTGCTCGCCACGTACGCGCTGTAAGCGGGGAACTGCGTTCCGACCACGGAGGTCGACACGCCCAGGAAGGAGCCGCCGGGCCGCAGCCGCCGAGCGGCCTGCTGGGCCACCACGAAGGCGCCGCGGATATTGGTGCGGTGCATCTCGTCGAGGGCCGACAGGTCGAGGTCGGCGACGGGCGACAGGGCGAGGCGGCCGGCGGCGTTGACCACGACGTCCACGCCGCCGAACTCCCGCTCCGCCCGGTCGAACAGCGCGGTGACCGCGTGCGCGTCCGCCACGTCCGCCCGCTCGGCGATCGCCCTCCCGCCGTCGGCGGTGATCGCCTTCACGGTCTCCTCGGCCGAGGCCACGTCCCTGGTGTAGTTCACCACCACCGCCAGACCGTCGCGGGCCAGCTGGAGCGACACCGCGCGGCCGATGCCACGCGATCCGCCGGTGACGACGGCAACCCGCTCGGGTGCCGGTGTGTGAAGGGGGTCGCTGGTAGTCATGCCTCCACGGTGCGCGGTGGCGGCCGGCACAACCAGGGGATGCCATCCCCTGGGTCGGCGCCCCGGCCGGGCACAGAATGGTGCACATGGGTTCTGCCAAGTACACCGAGCTCGGGACGTTCCTGCGGTCGCGGCGCAGCCGCATCCGGCCGGCCGACGTCGGTCTCCCCGCCGGTCCGCGGCGCCGGGTACCCGGGCTGCGCCGGGAGGAGGTGGCGCAGCTCGCCGGGGCATCGGTGGACTACTACAACGAGCTCGAGCGCGGGGCGGGCTCCCAGCCCTCCGAACAGATGATCGCCGCTCTGGCCCGGGCGCTGCGGCTGACCGCCGACGAGCGCGACTACCTCTACCGCTTGGCGGACCGCCCCGTGCCCGCCCCGGGCACCGCCGCCTCGCACGTCCACCCCGGCATGCTCGACCTGCTCCAGCGGATGCCGTCCACACCCGCGCAGGTCATCACCGACCTCCACGTCACGCTGGTGCAGAACCCGCTCGCGGTGGCGTTGCTAGGCGACCAGTCGGGATTTCGCGGGCCCCGCGCCAGCTTCGTCCACCGGTGGTTCACCGAACCCGACGCGCGCCGCCTGTACCCCGAGGCCGACCACGCGACCCAGTCCCGGGCGTTCGTCGCCGACCTGCGCGCGGCCGCCGCCCGCAGGGACGCCAAGGACACCGAGGCCACAACGATGATCCGCACCCTGCTGCACGCCTCGCCCGAGTTCGCCGCCCTCTGGGCCGACCACGACGTGGCGTTCCGCCGCGACGACCGGAAGCGGATCCGACACCCCGCCCTCGGGGTCGTCGAGGTCAACTGCCTCAACCTGTTCAGCGAGGACGGCCGGCAGCGTCTGCTGTGGTTCACCCCCGCGCTGGGCACCGACAGCGCGGACCTGCTCGATCTGCTCGCGGTCCTCGGCACGCAGGACGTCGTCGACTCCGGCTCGTAAGGGGGCCTGGCCGGGACGCGTACAGACGCCGTTCCCCCGGTCGGGGTCACTGCATTGCTCCCGGTGGTGCCGGGTAATCTCGTCCCCGTCGTCAACGCGGCCCGACGGGCTTCCGCTCCACCCCGTGGAGTTTCGAAGGACATGCCCCCACCCGCACGAGTCACTTCGTGCTGCCTGGGGGAAGTTCTTGCTGTTCCGCGCGTCCGCGAAAACGGTCGCCGTCATGGCGTTCGACGGTTCGCTGTTCCTGCACCTCACCGACCAGTTCGTCCACATGCACGGCTACCGGCCCGGCACCTCGGAGGCGCGCTCCTGGGAGCGCAGCATTCCCGTCCTGGCCGCCGCGCTCAACGACGCGGGCCTGGGCGATGTGGAGATGATGCTGGAGTATGCCCTCCCGCTGAACAGCAAGCGTGCCGACGTCGTCCTCGCGGGCGTGCACCCCTCCACCGGGGAGCCGTCGTACGTCGTGGTGGAACTGAAGCAGTGGAGCGAGGTCATCCCCCATGAGGACGATCCCACGCTGTGCCACGTCGAGCGCTACGCCCACCCCGTCCTCAACCCCATCGAGCAGGTCCGTCGCTACTGTGACTACCTGGTCAACTTCAACGGTGCGGTCGCCGAACACGGGCACAGGGTCAGCGGAGTGGCGTTCCTGCACAACGCCACCGAGTTCGGTGTCGCCGGCCTGCGGGAGATCGAGCGCGACGGCCGCGGACTGTTGTTCACGGGGCAACGCCGCGGCGAATTCCTCGATCATCTCCGTTCGAAACTGAGCGACAGCCATTCCGGTGCCCGGGCGGCGGACGAACTGCTCTCCGGCGCCACGGTGCCGTCGAAGCAGCTCATGTCCGTGGCCGCCGAGGAGGTACGCGAACGCCAGCAGTTCGTGCTCCTCGACGAGCAGCAGGTCGCCTACCGGATGGTGCTCAATGCGGTGGAGAAGGCCAAGCGCGCCGACCGCAAGGAGATCGTCGTCGTGACCGGCGGCCCGGGCACCGGCAAGAGCGTGATCGCGCTCCAACTGCTCGGCGAGCTGTACCGGCGGGGGATGCCGGCCCTGCACGCCACCGGCTCCCAGTCGTTCACCAAGACGATGAGGAAGGTCGCCGGCTCCCGCAAGCGGGAGGTGCAGGACCTCTTCAAGTACTTCAACAGCTTCATGACCACCGAGAAGAACAGCCTGGACGTACTGATCTGCGACGAGGCCCACCGCATCCGGGAGACGTCGGCGAACCGCTACACGCGTACCGAGCACCGGACCGGCAAGGCCCAGATCGACGAACTCATCGACGTCGCCCACGTGCCCGTCTTCCTGCTGGACGAGCACCAGGTGGTGCGGCCGGGTGAGATGGGCACCGTCGCCGACATCAAGGCGGCGGCTGCCAAACGGGACATCCCTTGCCACGTCGTGCCGCTGGAGAGCCAGTTCCGCTGCGGTGGCAGCGACGCCTACCTGCGCTGGGTCGTCCGGCTCCTCGGCCTCGAACCCGGCGGGCCGGTCGTCTGGGAGCCCGACGACCGCATGCAGCTGCTGGTCGCCGACAGCCCGCAGGAGATGGAGGCGTTCCTCGAGGCCCGACGGGCGGAGGGCTACGGCGCCCGCATGTCCGCCGGCTACTGCTGGCGTTGGTCTCCGGAACCGAAGCCAGGTCACCCGCTCCCGCTGGACGTCGTCATCGGTGACTGGGCCCGCCCGTGGAACCTGCGGGGTGAACGCTCGGTCTCCGGTGCGCCCCCGGCCGCCCTGTGGGCCACCGACCCGGCGGGCTCCGGCCAGGTCGGCTGCGTCTACACCGCCCAGGGCTTCGAGTACGACTGGTCCGGCGTCATCATCGGCCCTGACCTGCTGTGGCGCGGCGGCCGCTGGATCACGGACCGGACGGCCTCCAAGGACCCGGTGTTCAAGAAGTCCACCCCGGACGCCGACGTGGATCGCCTGATCCGCAATACCTACAAGGTGCTGCTGACCCGGGGCATGGTCGGCACGATCGTGTACTCGACGGACCCGGAGACGCGCGAGAAGCTGCGGGAGTTGGCGGGCGGCCGACTGGATCAGCACGTTGCCACGGTCTGACCTGGGACCCGTCTACGCCACGGGGAACGCGATCCGGCCATGATGGCTACGCTTCGCGTCGCCCCCCGCCGCATCGGCGTCCGTAGGGCGGCTGGCCTCCCTAAGATCCCGAGTACTGCTTGCGGCCCGACGGGCTTCCTCACGAGGACATGCCCCCACCCGCACGATCACTCGTGCTCTGGGGGACCCACCTCGTGTCCATGCTCCTGCTGCGGCTGGCAGCACAGGATCTGCTGACCTTGAACTCAAGGCGCCGTATGGTGCCGCACCTGGCCGCTCGATGGCGGCACTTCCGAGGCGCCGACGCATCGCTGTCGGAACGGTCCGCGTGGGCCGAGAGCCTCGTGCACCTCGCGGAGGACCTGGTCGCCGCCGGCCGCGGAAACGTGGAGATGATCGTCGAGTGCGCCGCTACCCTCGACGAGGCCGACCGCCCCGGCGACCCCAGGCTCATCGACGTCGTTCTCGTGGGTCATCACCCCGACGACAGGCGGCTGTCCGTCCAACTGGTCGAATTGAAACGCTGGTCGACGGTGACCAGGGTGGAGCGAGCCACCGCGGAACTGGTCCACGTACCGGGGATGGGCAGGAAGAAGCACCCCGCGCTGCAGTTGCGCGAGTACTACGAGGCGTTCACGGGCGGCCGGGGACCGCTGCACGGACTGGACTTCGAATGCGGCGGGTTCGCCTACCTGCACAACGCCACCGACGCCTCTGTCCGGCCTCTGGTCGACGTGGACGCTCCGACCGGCGCCTACGCGGCCGTCTACACGAACGACCAGCGCGAGCAGCTGATCTCCGACCTCCGTGAGCACTTCGCCGACGAAGGGGGCGCTTCCGCGGCCGAGATACTGCTGCAGAACATGGGCTTACACAACACACCCCTGCTCGACGCCATGATCCGCTCCCGCGGAGAGGACACGGTCTTTACCTTGCGCGGCCGGCAGAAGAAGGTCGCCGACCAGATCTTGGACACCGCGGCCAAGGTTCTCCCTGACCCGCAGCGCCCGGCCCTCGTGCCGGACGAGCGGCGCGTGGTCTTCCTGGTCACCGGCGGCGCTGGTACGGGGAAGAGCGCCATCGGCCTCCAGATCAAGGCGGAGCTGGAGGCGGGCGGCCACACGGTCAAGTACGCCAGCGGCAGCAGGGCCTTCAACGGTGCGATCCAAGAGCACGTCGGCTACGGGGACCGGGAGTTCAGGGAGAGCTTCACGTACTTCAGCAACTTCGTCACCCCTCCGGACCCGCCGTTGGACGTGCTGATCTGCGACGAGGCGCACCGCCTGCGGGAACGCTCGACCAACCGCTTCTGGAAGCCCGAACACCAGGGCACCAAGCCTCAGGTCGACGAACTCCTCGACGCGTCCCGTCTGACCGTGTTCTTCCTCGACGAGGGCCAGACCGTGCGACCGCACGAGGTCGGCACCGTCGAACTGATCGAGGACGCGGCGCAACGGTACGACGCCACTCTTGTCAGATACGAGCTCCGGGAACAGTTCCGATGCGGAGGCAGCGACGCGTACATCCGCTGGGTGCGGGCCATGCTCGGGGTGACGGACGAGGAGCCGGAGCAGTGGACGCCGGACGGCCTGATGCACGTCGAGGTGGCGGACAGCCCGGAGGAACTCGAACGGATCATCCGCACCGAGGCGCTCGCCGGAGCGTCCGCCCGCCTCGTCGCGGGGTACTGCTGGCCGTGGACAAAGCCGATCGGCAAGGAGAGGAGGTTGGAGGCCGACGTGCGGATCGGAGACTGGCACAGGCCCTGGAACGCGGACAGCGACGCTTTCTGCGAGGACGGGGCGCCGCCCTGCAGGATCTGGGCCGTGCACGAGAAGGGACTTGACCAGATCGGCTGCGTGTACACAGCCCAGGGCCTTGAGTGGGATTGGTGTGGCGTGATTATGGGCGAGGACATGGTGCGCCGGGGTGACCGGTGGGTATTCCGTCGCGGCAAGGAGCGGAAGGACCCGGAGTTGGGCGTCAAACGCGTCGCCGTTCCGGGTTCGTTCGACCCCAAGGTGAAGGCCGGAAGCGTCGACGACGAGGAGTTCGCCCGGCTCATCCGCCACGCCTACCACGTGCTGATGACCCGGGCGAGCCGGGCGACGGTGCTCTACTCCACGGACGAGGAAACCCGGAACTATCTGAAGGAACTGGTCGGCGAGGTCCAGGTCCACGGGCTGCGCCCCACCTGGGAGAACCTGCCGGAGGAGGCACGCGTGCCGCACCTGCCCCGGCCGCGTCGCGGGCGGGGTTCCCGAAGGAGGCGGCAGAGCACGGGCCCGCACTCGCCCGACCTTTACCTGTTCTGACGCGCGCCGCCTGCATGCGGAGTGGCGGGCTCTCCGGGCCCGCCACAGGCCTGCTCAGAGGAACAGGCGCGCTGCCGCCACCAGGGCCGTCACCACGAGCTGGGTGACGACACCCGCGGCAACGTCGACCAGGATCTCGCGAAGCCGGTGACGACGTGCAGGCTTGTACTCAACGGGGTTCATGGATGTCCACTCCTTGGCGTGACCTGGGAATGGCGGGACCGCCCTTCCGGGCATCCGCGGTCACGCCGCGTGCGACACGCAGCGGAAACCATTCGTCAGTCACAGCCGGGAACCGGCATCCGAAACACCGCCGACGTACCCTCCGGGAAGGTGCGCAGCGAGATCAACGGTAGTGGACCATCAATACGAGCTCACGCCTTTTCAGCCACTGCCGGGATGCGGTTGGCGAGCGGTTCCCGGCTCGGCTGCAGCCGAGCCGGAGTTGCAGGCCCTTCGGGAGGGCCAGCGCGCTGCGGACCGGCGTTGCGTCACGAGTCCTCGTCGTCGCTCTCCCCGTCGTTGATGAGGGGAGCGAGGAGAGGGTGGACTCTGAAGCCGGAGGTGCGGCCCGGACCGTTCTTGTACTCAGCCGTGAGAACAGGAACCGCTGAGTCCGCGATCAGCCCTTGCTTCTGCAGCTTGCGGCTGATCCGAGTGATCGGCTTGGTGAAGCCTCTCAGTGTTCGATCGTCGTCGTAGTCACAGAGGTCGTAGACCGCTTCCGGTTCCGCATGACCGTCCATGGCTGCCGCGTAGCGGATGACCTCCACACGGTTGGCGTAACCCTCGTATTCCAGCCCGCGGAAGAGAGCCTCGAGGGCCTCGACGGTCCATCCGCCGTAGGTGACGCCTGCTTCGATGCGCTCGACTCGTTCGATGTCCTCGACGGAACCAGCCTGAAGACTGAGTCGCAGTACGGGGGCGGCCACTTCCAGAAACTGCTTCGGCGACAGCAGGTAAAGGCGGCCCCCGCCACGTGCCCGTAGCTCCGCCGGCAACTCCGGTCGCGGGCCCCGGTTGTGGCCCCGCTCCTTGCCCCCCAGTCTTCCTTCGCGTCCGCGGTCACGAACAGGACATCGCACTGGCGGCGGGATGCCTCTCGCAGCAACTGTTCCCAGACGAAGAAGTCACCGACCGCCCCGTTGCCGTCTTTCTTGGCGTCCATGTAGCCGGGTGGCACGCGCTGGTCGACACGCTTCTGACCCAACGCGGTCAACGCGGCGCGGTCTTCCGGAGAGAAGGAAGGCCCCACCCTGCCGGTCAGTGCCGGCTCCAGCTTGGCGATCACCGGATCGGTACTCGTGTCGTGACCTATGTGCTGCCACTCGCCCTCACCAACCTCGTTGATCTTCTTTCGGACTTCTTCGAAGACCTCGCTCAACCGATCGTGGACGTCTTCGAAGTCGTCATCGCTCAAGGCGACCCGGTTGGCCCAGGTGCGCAGCGTTTGTACCGCTTGCACCGAGTGACCGCTCATCTCCTGGGCGGCCTTGGCACTGGTCGACCGGGCCTCGGAGATGGTGGTCTCCCGGTTCCGCCACGTCGGGACGTCGACCGGTTCCCGCAGCGCGGGGGGCGATGGCCAGGAACCCGGGAGTGACGACTGCGTGGAGGTCGAGCGGACGCTCCACTTCGTGCGCGTCCACGACAGAGGAGGGTGACGCGGTACTCAAGTCGCGCGAACCGGCTGAACCGGGGTATTTCCGGGTGATACGTCGGAAATGGTCAGCGTGGCCGAACCGTTGATCTAGCAATTCGTGACAACCTCCGTCCCGCTGCGAGGAACTCATCGTGCCACCGCGCTTCCAGGCCGTCCGCTTCCACGTCGGGTCAGGCCCTGATTCGCTCTTCGCACGGGTCCGGCACATCCTGAGCGAACCGGTCTTGCTGAAGGCTCAGGGAGCCCACGTGACCGTGCGGCTGGGGCAACGAGGGGCGCCCTTGGACACGGTGACCCGCTTCGACCCGGGAACCTGGCAGCTGGTGTCGGCCGAGGTGCGCACGGACACCGGGAAATGGGTGAAGTCGACCTGGCGAGTAAGGGCGGACGGACGTTCCTGGTGGGTGGTGGTCGGGCTGGGCAACGCGCTCGTCACCGTGATCGACGTGGACCCACGGCGTCGGGGTAGGGGGGATGGCATTGTCACCGGAGGCCATGTGTACGCGCACGTCGATGTCGTCAACGCGGCGCTCATGCGCGATGCATGAGCGCCCCGCGAAGAAGCCGCCCTTCCCTTCTGTCTTTGTCCACCAACCGCGACGAAGGGAGACAGGAGCGGCGGCAGACTACCCTTCAGTGGGCTGCGACTGGCCCTTCCGAACGCACCAGACCTGACGCCACTTCCTCGACCGCGTTCCTGGCGAGCAGCTCCTAGATGTACCGGTCGAACGCGGCCCCGATGTCCGACCCAGGCGTGGGCCACCCGACGAACCGTTCCGTTCGACGTCGGAGGCTTGAGGCTGGACACACTCCGCAGGTGCCCAGCCTCAGATGTCAGCCGCCTGCGAGCAGCGCCTCCAGCGCCTCGACCGCGGCCGGGTGCGTCGTCGTCAGGGCCGCACCCGGCGAACCGGTGCCGACGGTCGGCGCCCAGCCCTCACCGCACCCCAGCAGCCCCGCCACCGCCTCACACGCCGCCGGATACGCGGCCAGCAGCGCCGCGCCCGCCCCGCCCGGAGGCAGGGCTGACGTGCCCTGCTGCTGCCACCCGTCCTCGCAGCCCAGCAGCTCCGCCACCGCGTCGCACGCCGCCGGGTGGGCGGCGAGCAGCGCGGCGCCCCGGGGGGCCGGGACGGCGGTGGTGGCCGTGTGCCGGGAGCGGGAGGCCGCGAACGGGTCCTCCAGTTGCGGCATCCGCCACGGCGGCACCCACGTGTCCAGCGCCGGCAGCCGGCCCGGGAAGACGCGCCCCGCCTCGCGGATCAGCAGCGGCGCCAGGTCCGCCGCGCCCTTGCGCAGGGTGGTGATCAGCAGCGGCAGCCACGGCAGCAGCACCGTGTCCGGCAGACGGCCGAACGCTTTGGACACCGCCTCCACCACCACGTCCGCCAGCCCTGGCACCGGCTCCAGCGCGTGCACGAAACCGTTGAGGTAGCGCGGGTAGGAGGGCACCACCAGCGGGTTGTCCAGCAACGCGTCGCACCGGTCGCGCAGTTCGGCGCGCGACAACGTGCCGAGCTGCACCTGCGCCGCCCACAGCAGAGCCGTCTTCGACGGATCCTCTGGGTGCGACTGGGCCACCGCCAGCTCCAGCTGCGTACGGTCGCAGCCCAGCGACAGCGCCAGGCTCTCCATGCTGAACAGGAAGCCCAGCATCGCCGCGACCTGCCCCACCGTCGCGTCCTCGTCCCGGAACGCCGTCGGCAGCAGCGTGCAGTAGTGCGCGTACCCCGCCTTCACGAAGGACTCGATCCACGCCGGCAGTTCCGGCCGGCTCGTGCGGTAGTACGCCAGCAGCGTCCGCGCCCGGCGCAGCACCTCGGGCGCCCCGTCGACCGTGCGTTCCGCGGACAGCACCTTCAGCGCGTGCGTGCCCAGTTCGTCCGCCAGTCGCCCGCTGCGCAGGTACAGCAGGGCGTCCTCGACGGCCGCCAGCACGCCCGCCGTGGTCGCCCGCGGACCGTACGCCTCGCGCCGCAGCCGCTGCTCCAGCACCTGCTCGATGCTGACGCCCTCGTAGCCGAGCTCGATCAGCGCACGCTGATGGGTGCCGAGGGCCAGGTCCCAGGACTCCTGGATCGACCGCTCGCCGAGCCGCCGCTCACCCATGATCGGGCGGGCCGCGGCCGCCGGCATCAGGCGCCGCAGCATCCACAGCACGTCCGAGCACGCCGCCAGCTCCGGCCGGCCGGCTATGTCCAGCAAGGCCCGCTGCACACCGCGCTGTTGCAGCTTCAGCCCCAGCGGCTCCAGCCGGTCGTACACGTCACGGGCGAGCGGCGGCAGAGCCTCGTAGCCCACCTGCCCGATCCGGTCGCCCCCCATCATGATCTCGACGAGCCGCCGCACGTCCCGCCGCCCGGGCACCCTGTCCTTCTCGATGCAGGTGACCGCCGCGTCCTGGAAGTCGTACGGCGTCGGCCTGGCCCGGTCCCGCATCCCCGCGAGCAGGATCGACGTCTCGAACACGGCGATGGCGTCCGCGGTGGAGGCCAGATAGCCGTTGCGGCGGGCCGCCCGCACGATGTCCACGGACCAGCCGAGCAGCTCCGCCTCGTCCAGGCCGTCCAGCACGGGCGGCTGCTGGAGGAACCCGGACAGCCGGTCCGTGGCGGGCTGCGGGGCGGCCGGTGCGGCGGCCGGCAGCGCCTTCTTCGCGCGGGACGTGCGCGCCCCCGCCTGGCCCTCCAGCCGGTACGGCCGCACCCGCGTCCGCTTCAGGCTCTTCTGCCACTGCGTCGCCGCGATCGACACCGAGCCGGGCGCCAGGCCGAACTGCGCCTCGATCGCCGCGTGACTCGACGGGATCAGCCCGTACTGCCACGTGGTCGCCGTGCGCGGGGAGATGGTGAACGAGCCCGAACGTCCGTCCACGCCGAACTCCTCCACCCGGCTCGCCGCGTGGAACGCCCCGCACACGTACAGGCAGTCCTCCGGGTCCGTGCCCGTCGCCGCCATGTGCTCGCGCATCCGCGTCCACATGTAGCGCTCGCGGTCCTCGTCCACCCGGACCCGGTCGCCGTCGCCCGGCGCGAGCCGCCGGAACAGGCTGCCGATGAGGAACATCACCTGGCGGTAGGTGTCGTGGTCGCTGTCCCCGAGCGGGACCTCGACGTACTGGTGCCACCACTCCGACCAGTGCCGCACCTTGCCGTGGCGCAGCAGATGCTCCTCCAGCTCGGCGAAACGGGGGCGCAGGTCGCCGATCTCGACGCCGACCGCCTCGCCGTGCAGCGCCGCCTCCTCGGACTTCGGCGCCTCCTCCGCCCCCGCGGAAGCGTCGTCCGTCTGCGCGGTGTCGTTCCACTGGAAGACGTGGTCGGAGGAGCGGTCGACCAGAACCAGTTCCACGCCCGGCGTGTCCAGGGCATAGGCGATCGCCTGGTACTCCGCGGACGCCTCCGTGATCGGCGCGACCACCGACAGCGGCGCCCACTCCTGCGGGAAGCCGTCGATGTCACCGGCGAACGCCTGCACCGCCACGGGAAGCCGGCAGTTGCGCAGCTCGGTCAGCAGCGGCGCCATGTCCTCGCACAGCTCCAGGTACACCACCTTCGGCTGCTTCTCCCGCAGACGGCGGGCCATCGCCAGGGCGGAGGCGGGGGAGTGGTGGCAGACCGGGAAGATCTCCAGCGGCTCCCGCACCGCCCGGTCGACGTCGTCGACCATGCCGAGGAGGATGCCCTCCAGTGCGTCGGGCCCGCCCGCGAACTCGGTCGCGGCCTCCTGAAGTTGCGTACGCAGCGCGGTGAACACACCGCTCGCCCGGGGCCCGCTCACGACAGGGTGGCGATCGCGTCGCGGCCGCCCTCGAGGAACTCGGGCCACGCCCCGCCCTCTTCCTTGCTGCGGGGCTCGACGACCCCGTGCAGATACTTGTTGAGTATGGCCAGGTCCTCCGGCTCCCGCCGGGTCAGCGAGCCGACCAGCGAGGACGCCAGGGTGCGGGCGGTCAGGTCGCGCTCACCGAAGAAGTTGCTGTGCAGCACCGCGTCCTCCAGGACGCCGATCTGCTCGGCCGTCGACAGCGCGGACTCCAGCTTCTCGTCGTCGCTGCCGGCCGCCGCGGCGGAGGCGCGCAGATCGGCGAAGCTCTGCAGCAGCACGTCGAGCAGTGTGGGCGGCACGTCCAGGTCGATCGAGTGCCGGCGCAGCAGCTCCTCGGTGCGGAAGCGGACGATCTCCGCCTCGCTCTTCTTGTTCGTCACCACCGGGATGCGGACGAAGTTGAAGCGGCGCTTCAGCGCGGACGACAGGTCGTTGACGCCACGGTCCCGGCTGTTGGCGGTGGCGATGACGGAGAAGCCCGGCTTGGCGAAGACGATGTTGTCGTCGCCGCTCCCGCTCTCCAGCTCGGGAACGGAGATGTACTTCTCCGACAGGATCGAGATCAGCGCGTCCTGCACGTCGCTCGTGGACCGGGTCAGCTCCTCGAAACGGCCGATGGCGCCGGTCTCCATCGCGGTCATGATCGGCGAGGGGATCATCGACTCCCGCGACTGGCCCTTGGCGATCACCATCGACACGTTCCACGAGTACTTGATGTGGTCCTCGGTGGTGCCGGCCGTGCCCTGGACGACCAGGGTCGAGTTGCGGCAGATCGCCGCCGACAGCAGCTCGGCCAGCCAGCTCTTGCCCGTACCCGGGTCGCCGATCAGCAGCAGGCCGCGGTCGGAGGCGAGGGTGACGATCGACCGCTCCACGAAGCTGCGGTCGCCGAACCACTTCTGCGAGATCTCACGGTCCAGTCCGTCGGCCCGCTCCGAGCCGAGGATGAACAGCCGCACCATCTTCGGCGACAGGCGCCACGAGAACGGCTTGGGGTTGTCGTCGATCGACTCCAGCCAGTCGAGCTCCTCGGCGTACTTGATCTCGGCGGGAGCGCGCAGCAGTTCGGACATGAGGGATGAGCCTTTCGAAATATGAGTCGCTGGATAGCGAAGTCGCGAAGTCGAGAAATCTGTGAGTCGTCAAGTCAGGAAGTCGACGCTCACGTCAGGAACGTCTTGAGCTCGTGCACGAGCTTCTTGATATGACCGGATATCACCGGCGTGCCCAGGTCCTTGAACTTCTCCCGGAACCAGGGGTTGACGCTGCCGCGGCCCGAGCTGGTCACCGACCCGACCGGGATGAACTTCGCCCCGGAACGGTGGATGGCGGCCATGCTCTCGAACAGCTCGTCCGTGCGCCATTCGTAGAAGTCGGAGATCCACACCACCACGGTGTTGCGCGGCTCGGCGATCTTGGGCTGGGCGAGCGCCATGGCGACCGTGCCGTCCGTGCCGCCGCCGAGCTGGGTGCGCAGCAGCGTCTCGAACGGGTCGTGCGCCCACGGCGTCAGATCCAGTGCCTGCGTGTCGTACGCGATCAAATGCACGTCCACCTTGGGCAGACCCGCGAAGATCGACGCCAGGATCGTGCAGTTGACCATCGAGTCGACCATGGACCCCGACTGGTCCACCACGACGATCAGCCGCTGCGGCGTCGTCTTGCGGCTGGTGTGCCGGTAGTAGAGCCGGTCGACGTAGAGCCGCTCCTCCTCCGGGTCCCAGTTGGTCAGGTTCTTCCAGATGGTGCGGTCCAGGTCGAGGTTGCGGAAGACCCGCTTGGGCGGCACGGACCGGTCCAGCTCGCCGACCGACGCCTTCTCCACCTGTGTGCGCAGCACCTCGGTGACCTCGTCGACGTAGCGCCGGATCAGCGCCTTGGCGTTGGCGAGGGCGACCCCGGAGAGGTTGTTCTTGTCCCGCAGCAGCTGCTCGATCAGCGACATGCTCGGCGTCAGCCGCGAGGCGAGCGCCGGGTCGGCCAGCACCTCCCGCAGATGCATCCGCTGCACCAGACCGGCCTCGATCGAGCCCAGCTCCGGGCCAATCTCGGGGATCAGCCTGCTCAGATCGGGCGCGGGCGTGCCGACACCGGTACCGGTAGGGCTGACGCCTCCGCCGGCGCCCGCCCGGCCCGCGCCGCCCCGGCCGCCGCGCAGATCACCGGGCCAGCAGCCCAGGGCCCGCTCCAGCCAGCCGGCGTCGGACTGCCAGCGGGCGAGCTGCTCGGCGGTGACCGTGCCGCTGCCGGTCGAGAAGACGTTGAGCAGCACCTTCGACGCCAGCGCCGCACGCCGCACCTCGGCGGCCCGGTCCCGCTCGCCGTCCGCGTCCGGCTCCGGCGTCATCAGCCCGTCGAACTCGGCGGCCAGCTCGGGATGCCGCTGCACCACCGAGTCGACGGACGCGGCCGGGTCGAGCAACGCCACCGGCAGGCCGATGTCCTCGACCACGGCGACACTCGCCGACTCCAGCGACGCCTGCTCCTCCGGGTCGAAGAGGCGGGCCAGCAGCCGCCAGTACAGGACCTGCCGCCGGTTCTCGTCCGAGTCCGGGACGGGCGCTCCGTCCTCGGCTCCTCCCTCGACGACGCTCAGCTCGCTCATTTCCGCAGCAGCCTTCCCGCGCGCTCACGCAACACAGTGACGGCGTCGGTGGCGGCCTTCTCGGCCCGCACGCCCGCCTTGTCGGCCGTACCCCCCGCCCAGGCGCCCGCGTGCACGGCGACGGGCTTCTTCCGCACCGTCCGTTCCACGGCCAGCGGCTGGAGCAGGAACTCCCCGGCGTCCCAGCGCAGCAGACCGATACACGCGGCGGACGAGGCGACGGCCTCCGCGGTCAGCGGCCCGGCGGCGGGCACCCGGCCGGCGTCGACGGCCAGACGCTCACCGGCGACCCGGAAGGCGACGCGTTCCCCCTCGTCCTCCACGGCGTACCCCTCGAGCAGCACGGGCACGGCGATCCGCGTCGGATGCCGGTCCACCGGCGTCACAGGGGCGGCGGCAGCAGTCGGCAGCGCCACCCGCGCGGTGGTGAAGGGCTCCGCGGACTCGCCCAGCGCGGCGCGGGCGTCGTCCCAGATCAGGTCACCCTCGGCGGTGACCGGCATGGCGTCGAGCTCCATCGCGCGCCCCTCGCTCACGGCGGCCAGCAGCGACATGTGCGGCCGCAGCAGTTGCCACAGCCCCGCGCCGACGACCGTGTCCGGCTTCGGCGCGGACACACTGGCCCGCACCAGACGGGGCGTCCCTCCGTCCGCCGGCTCGAACACCGCGTGCACCTGCGCCTGCACCGCCGTGGCGTGCTCGTGCACGTCGACGCCGAGCGGCAGCAGACGGCCGGTGGCCTCCGCGACGGCGGCCGCCCGGTCCGCGCCGGGCAGTGTCAGCAGCATCGCCCGGGACCACAGATCGGCCCACCGCCGTACCGGGATCCGCTCCAGCGTCGCGCCGGGACACGACGCGGCGAGCTCCGCGGCGAACCCGTCGAGCAGCGCGGCGAGCCGACGCAGCCCCGGCTCGGACAGCATCGCGGTCACGACGGGAGCAGCGCCGCCGACCAGCTCATGGTCGATGCCCTGCCAACCTGCCCGCGCCAGATCGCACAGCCAGCCACGCGCCGCCACCAGCAGATTCACCGGATGCTCGACGCCCGCGGCCGCGGCGGCCGGCTCCTCGGCGCGCGGCCGCCCGACCGCCTCCTCGACCCGCGCGACGAGCGCGTCGTGCACGGACCCCAGCAGCGCGGTGCGCGCGGCGGCCAGCGCCATGAGGTGGTCCTCGTCGGCGGCCCCCGCCGCGGCCTTCTCCGCCGCCTCGGCGACCCGCCCGGCCAGCGGCGACCCGGCGACGGCGTCCGCCAGCCCGGCCAGCGCGACCGCCTGGGCCGGCTGCGGACGCAGCAGCCCGCCGACGAGCACCTGGTCGAACCCGTCCACGGCGGCCAGCGCCTCGTCCAGCCCCTCGACGGCGTCGGTGAGCAGATCCGCACGCATCACGCCACCGCCCCGGTCGTCGGGAACCAGTGCATCTCCGGCACAGGCGCGGTCGTCGGCGCGAACTCCAGGTAAGCCAGATGGCGCAGGAACCGGCTGAACACCTGGGCCGCGGCCGACCTGTCGCCCTGAGCGGGACGCGTCGACGTCATGGCCGAGGTCAGGCCCTGCGCGTTCGCCTGCTCACCGGCCACGTCCACCTTCAGATACCGTGCCACGCGCTCCGCGCCGTACTGCAGCACGGCCTCCCCGACCAGCGCCCGTATGTGGTTGCAGAAGGCGCCGCGCGCCCCGCCGCACGGCCGGTTGTTGTTCGTGCTGCACGAGAACGCGTACGTCCCCGCCTCCACCGACGACACGTACACCCGACCGATGTCGGAGCCGCTGGACACCACACCCTGCAACCGCCCGTCCGCCAGCTCCACGAACGGCACCTTGGCGAGCTTCCGCGGCCGCGCGGGCGGCACCACCCGCACCGTGCTCGACCTCTCCCAGACCGACAACGCACCTCTCCCATGCATACGAAAGGGGATGTCCTCGCCGGACCGGCGGGACGCGAAGAAATCTATCGGCGGCCACTGACAACGGCTCAGGGCTGTGGACAACCCCGGATGCGCGGCCATCGGCGTCACCCGTTGGTGTGGCGCCGCGCCCACCGGACCAGGCCGCCGCGCCTCTCGACTGGCAGGCGGTCACGCCTTCTTGACGCACGTTCCCACAGGTCGATACTTGTCCAGCGTGCGTTAAGTGACTGTTCGTGACGCCGTCAGCACAGGGCGAGAAGGTGACGCATGTTCCCAACCGGGGCTTCGCTCCACGAGTGACGCGGGCAGGCTCGACGCGCGAGAGGGCGGTCAACGATGAAGAAGAGAAGACTGGGCGGGGCGGCCGTCGCCTTCGGTGTCGTCCTGGCGGTGACCGGGCTCCCGGCCCAGGCGTCCGCCGGCAACCGCACCGCCGACGCCCGCGCGGCCCTCCCGCTGGGCCCGGCCGGCCTCGCCGAAACCCGCACCACCCAGACCCTGCAGCCCGGGGTGACGCTCACCCGCATCGTGCGCGGCGCCGTGGACCCGGCACACCACTGGACCGTGGAGGCATCCATCCCCGGGGGCGACACCTCACCCGACCCCGACGCACCGCCGACCACCCTCAAGGACAAGGCCAGCGCCGACGAACTCGCCGCCGAGCTGCGAGGCGACGGCTTCGACGCGCGGGCCGAACAGGTGACGACACCGAGGACGACGGACTACGCGGGCGGAACGCTCGGCTGGCGCGTCCGCATCGGCAGCTTCACCTCCCAGTCCGCCGCGGCGACGGAACGCATCCGCGTGATCAACGCCGGCTACAGAGGCTCGGTCACCTACACCGGCTGGGACGGCGCGACCACCGACCGCGGCCCCTGGCGCCTCGATGTCCTCACCATCGACCCGCGCACCTTCCGCGGCACCCTGGACGCCACTTACGGCCCCGACATCGAGAACCGCGAGACCGTCAGCGCCCTCGCCGGCGACGCCGGAGCCGTCGCCGCGGTCAACGCGGGCTTCTTCGTCCTCGACCCCCGCTCCGGCGCACCCGGCGACCCGGCGGGCGTCGGCGTGTTCGACGGGCGTCTGCTGAGCGAACCGGTCAGCGGACGCCCCGGCCTCGTCGTCCGCGACGGCGGCCGCAGCGCCCAGATCACCCGCCTCACCTGGGAGGGATGGGTCACCGCGCGCGGCACCGCCCTGACGCTCGACGGCGTCAACCGCGTACCGGGCCTGATCCGCAACTGCGGCGGCAGCGAGGGCGACAGCCCGACCTCGCTGCCCCTGCACGACGTGACGTGCACCAACCCCGACCAACTCGTCGCGTTCACCCAGGAGTACGGCGCGAGCACGCCGCAGGGCGAGGGCGTGGAAGCCGTCCTGGACAGCCGGGGTCGCGTCCTGGAGCTGCGCTCCGTGCGAGGCGGCCCGCTCCCGTCCGGCGGCAGCTCGCTCCAGGCGACCGGCCGGCAGGTGGCCGCACTGACGGCGTTGGCCCGCCCCGGCGAGAGCCTGCGCGTCGAGACGACCCTCCGCGACGACCAGGGCCGCCGCGTGACACCGTCACCGGGGACGGACATCGTCAACGCGGGCCCCGAACTGGTCCGCGACGGGCGCCTTCACGTCACCCCCGCCACCGACGGGATGGTGCACCCTGACGACCCCAGCTGGTACTACGGCTGGGTCCACAAGCGCAATCCCCGCACCCTCGCCGGTACGGACGCGGCAGGCCGCACCGTCCTGGTCACGGCCGACGGCCGCAGCACGGCCTCCCTCGGCCTCAGCATCACCGAGAGTGCGAAGGTGGCCCGTTCCCTCGGCCTGCGGGACGCCGCCAACCTCGACGGGGGCGGATCGACGACGATGGTGGCGAACGGCCAGGTGATCAACGACCCGTCGGACGCGGCCGGCGAACGTCCTGTCGGCGACGCGCTGTTGATCCTGCCGCGCAGGCGCTGACGAGCGGCAGCGGATCAGCTTCGGCCCCTGGCTCGTTCCGCGAGGGTCCACGCGGGCGAGCCGGGCGCCGGTACGGGCCGCACGGCGAGGGAGGAGACGTCGATCCGCCGGTCGTGTTCCTCGTCCCCGCACGGCAGCCGGCCGGCCGCGTCCGGCACGTAGTAGGCGCCGTACGCCCAATACACAGGTTCCTCGTGGCACATGAGGTCGGGGTAGGGCTCGATGTCGCAGTCGCCGTAGCGGGCGTTGATCCTCGCCACGGCCTCCGCCCGCGAGATGCCGAACCGGTTCACCATCTCGTCCGCCATGTCGCGGAAGTACGCGAGCATCCCGTCGTCGAGGCGCATGAGGAACTCCTCGGTCATGACGCGACCCTCTCTCGAACACCGGTTGGCTGATGAGCCTCAAGCTACCCCGGTCCGCAGGCGGGCGCGGATGCAGCCGGGAGAGGCATCGTTCACGCAAGGGTCATGTACGGGCCGACCGTGGTCTGTCGCTGAGCGCCTCACGTGGTGAATGCTTGCCCAGGGCACATCCGCTCTTCGCCCCGCCGCCCTTCCACCGCAGCGACGAACAGCACCGCAGGGAGCCGCCGTGACCGCCGCCGTCACCTTCCGAGCCCGTGTACGTCTCGTCCTCGCCGTCCTGATCCTCGCCCTCGTACCGACCACACCGACGCTCGTCGCCCCGACCCCCGCGGATGCAGCCGACACACGCTCCGCGCAGGGTGATACGGGGCGACGCGGCGCCGAGGTCGTGGCGGTCACGCAGGTCGCGGAGCGCCAGGTGGACCTGTCGGTTCGCTCGACGGCGCTCGGCGGCCGCACCGTCAAGGTCCGCCTGCTGACCCCCGACGGCTGGAACCCCGCCGACCGACGTCAGCACTGGCCCACCTTCTGGCTGTTGCACGGCTGCTGCGGCGACTACACGTCCTGGACCGCGATGACCGACGTCGCCGAGACCGACAGTCTGCGCAACGTGCTCGTGGTCATGCCGGAGGCGGGCTGGAACGGCTGGTACAGCGACTGGTGGAACTACGGCGAGGGTGGTGACCCCGCCTGGGAGACCTTCCACACGGTCGAACTGCGCCACCTTCTCGAACGCGACTGGGGCGCCGGCCGCAACCGTGTCGCCGCCGGCCTGTCGATGGGCGGCCAGGGCGCCCTGCTGTACGCCGCCCGGCACCCCGGCATGTTCAAGGCGACCGCCGCGTACTCGGGTTCCGCGCACCCGCTCCTCAACGACGAGTCGGTCAACCGCATCCTGAGCCTGTTCGCAGGCCAGGACAACGACCCCCTCCGCGTGTGGGGCGACCCGGTCGCGCAGCGGCGCGTCTGGCAGGCCCACGACCCGTTCCACCTCGCGAAGCGCCTCAAGTCGCTGCCTGTGTACCTCTCCTGCGGCGACGGCACGGCGGGCCCCCTGGACAAACCCGGGGCGGTGAGCGCCCTCGAGGCGGACTTCAACCGGCAGAACCACGCTCTCGCCGCCGAGTTGAAGCGCGTAGGCGCCAAGCACCTCACCACCCATTTCTACGGCGCCGGCACGCACACGTGGCGGTACTGGGAGCGCGAACTGCACGCCTCGCTGCCGATGTTGCTGGGAGCGCTGGGCGTGAAGGGCTGACGCGCACTCAGTCGCGCCCCAGCAGGTACGCGTCCAGCGCGGCGGCCCCACGCAGCATCGCCCGCCCGCGGTCGGACAGCCGGCCACGCCAGTCACGTAGAGCGCCTTCGAGGGGTTCGATGCCACCGGCTGTCCGCACCTGGGTGATCAGCGGGGCGATCTGCTGGAGCAGGTGGCCACCGCGCCGGAGCTGATGCACCAGGTGTGCGTCCCGCACGTCGGCCGGGTCGTACACCCGGTAACCGGTCACGGGGTCGCGCCGCGGACGTACGAGTCCGGCGTCCTCCCACTTCCGCAGGGTCGCCGGCCGGACGCCCAGCTCCTCGGCCAGCGGCCCGATGAACGTCTGAGTGAAGACGGCCGAGTCGGCACAGCCTGAGTCGGCGGTGAGCCCGCGCAGGGCGTCCTCCACGGCTCGGAGCGTGCGCCGGTCGTGCAGCAGCCGGGCGTGACTCTCGTCGATGAGCTGGAAGGCCTCGTCGACGGCGTCACGGTTCACGGCCTGCATGACCGCTGTCGCCGTCGCATGCCCATGCCCCGGCACCAGGGTGAGGAACGCGGCCAGCGCCCGCTCGTGCAGAGGGGTGTAGACGCGATAGCCGGAGGCCGTTCGCTCGGCTGTCGGGAGGATGCCGGCCTCTTCGTAGTTCCTCACCGCCTGGGTGGACAGACCGTGCCGACGGGCCAGGTCGACCGGCCTCAGCTTGCCACTCGTTTGAAGGTTGTGCCCCACGGACACGACGATACTGCGCTCAAACTCTCCACCGAAAGTTCAACGATACCGTTGAGGTATGGAAACCGGCATCAAGGACTTCGCCCGTCCCGTGGAAGCGTCGGCGATCACGGAGCTGCTTCCGGCCCCTCCCCGCGTGCTCGCCCTCGGCGAGCCCACGCACGGTGAGGACACCCTCCTCGACCTGCGCAACACTCTCTTCCGGCAGCTTGTGGAAGAGGAGGGCTATCGGACGATCGCGCTGGAGAGTGACTGTCTGAGGGCTCTGACCGTGGACGCGTACGTCACCGCGGGTGAGGGATCACTGGACGACGTGATGAAGCGCGGCTTCAGTCACGACTGGGGCGTCTCGCAGGCGAACCGCGAACTGGTTCGCTGGATGCGGGACTTCAACGCGAACCGTCCCGCGGACGACCACGTCCGGTTCGCCGGCATGGACGGCCCGCTGGAGATCACAGGCGCCGAAAGCCCTCGCCAGGCGCTCACCGGACTGCACGACTACCTGGCGGCCCATGTCGACACGGACCTGCTGCCCTGCGCGCCGGACAGGCTCGACGACCTGCTCGGCGCCGACGCTCCCTGGACCAACCAGGCGGCCATGACGGACCCGTCGCAGTCCATCGGCCGCACACCGGAAACACGCGAACTACGGCTGCTCGCCGACGACATGGTGACCCTGCTGGAGACGCAGGCACCCCACCTCGCTGCGGTGTCCTCACCGGACGACCGCTCCCGAGCGCACCTGTACGGCCGTACCGCCGTCGGCCTGCTGCGCTACCACTCCTGGATGGCGGACACGTCACCCGCCCGCATGGCACGCCTGCTCGCCACGCGGGACGAGATGATGGCCGGCAACCTCCTCGCCCTCGCCTCACGCGGTGCGGTGCTGGTCCACGCCCACAACAGTCACCTGCAGCGGGACAAGAGCGCGATGCGTATGTGGGGCCACGCGAAGGTGGAGTGGTGGAGCGCCGGGGCACTGGTGAGTACGCGGCTGGGTGACCAGTACGCGTACCTGGCCACCGCTCTTGGCACGATGAAGCACCAGGGCGTGCACGCCCCGCCCCCGAACACGGTGGAGGGCATCCTGCACGCGCTGCCCGAACCACAGTGCGTGATCGACGCGGCTCAACTCGACCTAGCAGCACGGCACATAGCCACCGTCCCACGCGTGTCCCCGTACTTCGGCTACGCCCCGCTGGACCCGTCTCACCTGCCACGCATCGACGGGGTCGTGTACGTGAAGGACGTCCCGCACGACTAGAGTCGGCGCGACGGCGCGTACGACGGTCCCGCCCCGTCCGGAGGGGAGGCGACGAAACCGTTGCTCGCGCTACTGGCACTTGCTCTGTGCCTGGTCTCTGCCATCGGGGTGCTCATCGCCGCCGCACGGGCCGCCGCGATGGCGCTCCCCGGCCGGCCTCAGCCTTGGCCCGACCACCTGCTGCGTCGGGCGGCGGCAACGCTCGGCTGGGCCGCGGGCGCTGTGTATGCCCTGGGCCTGGCCGGTGTCGCGTGGTCGGAGGCGGAGGTCGGTGACGGCGCCGACTCGACGCCGGCCCCGGCCTGCCGCATGGGTTTCGACCCGGAGACGATCGAGGGCCTGACCCACCACCGCGCCACCTACCTCCCCCTCCGCTTCGACTGCGTACGGGAGGACGGAACCGTCTACGTCAGCGATCCCGACCTGCTGTGGATGAACTGGACGTGGGCCGTACTGGCCCTGACGGCGGCGCTGCTCTTCCTCGGCATGCACTACCGGGCGGAGCTGCGGGCCCGGTGGGATGCGGTGCGCTGACGTTGCCGCGCGGTGGCGCACGGAGACGCCCGGGGAGCAGTGCGGCAAGCTCCGCGCAGCTCGGCCGAGCGGTCCGTCAGAATCCCCACGGGTCGGGATGCGGAACTGCCGTCGGATTCTCGGACCAGCACAGACGTGCTTCGATCTGGTCGCCGGTGAGTTCGACGAGCCGTTCGGCCGCCCAGCCGTTCCACTGCACAGCGCCGGCGAACTGTGGCAAGCGGAATGCCGGGAGGTGTGCGGGGAGGGCGTCCGTGCGGTACACCGCGTTCTTGACTTCGCCGTTCAGCTTCTTGGGTTTGGAGGACCTTCGCAGGTCCAGGCAGTCGACCACCTGCTCGACGAGGAGGAGATGATACTCATCCTCGTTCGCGCCCTCGATGTCAACAGGCAGCAGACTGCCGGCTGTTCGTAGCGCATCAACTCCGAACCGGTCGATGAGGCGTCGGCTGAGAATGGGCGCTCCTGGATAGCCCGAGGGGAAAACCCCCTTGGGCCAGTTCCGCTCTCCGGCCCATTCGGCTCGGAACTGGACGGGCCGGTCCTCCTCGGCTCCCAGCCGTTGCCAGCGCTTGAGCTGGCGCAGGTCCCAGCTGTTCGGAGTGAGCTGCTGATATTCGGCCAGCTTCGGCAGAAGCCGGTACACCGCCGGGCTCTTCTCCGGCGTCTCGGTCATCGCGTCACCATTCGTGTTCGTCGTCGTGTCGGGAGCGGACTGGCCCTCTACCCCGTCCACACCGCTCCGGGCCCTGGCTGTCCTCCTGCCAGTTCCCGTTCCACCTGTTGCCCGATGGAGCGTAGTTCCCGGCGCAGCGCACTGCGAATGGCACGCGCGCCGTACCCGGCTTCCGTCATGGTCTCCGTCAGGTCGGTGAGGTGTGAGTTGAGACGGAGCAGGAAGTCCTTGCGGTGAGTGAAGTTGTGGGGGCGGGGGTGCCCAAGAGGTATCCCGTTGGCCGCATCGTTGATGTCGACGCCGTACTTCTCCAGCATGGCCCGGGTGTCCGCGGCCTTGTTCCGTTTCATGCCGGACGGTACGAGATGGGCGGCGGCCTCGCCCGGGCTCTTGGCCCGTCCTTCCCGCGCGAGGTTCTTGGCCAGCCGTTCGGCGTTCTCGGAACAGGTCAGGAGCCCCAGGTAGTCGAACCACGTCAGTGGGTTCGAGGCGTAGGCCCGGGGATGGGGTCCCGCGTCGAGCCCCAGTGGATCCGCGCTGATGTAGGTGGCGGCGACGGGATCGTAGTACCGCATGAAGTTGTAGTGCAGTTGCGACTCAGCGTCGGCGTACTGGCCGGGAAAACGCAGCGGCGTCGAGGCACCGGAGCCTTCCTCCCTCGTCAGCCCCCACAGCGTGGCGTCCGCGTGCCATGCCACCTCACCCGCCTCGGAGACGAGTTCCGTGGGGGTGCCTATGAGGTCTGTGACGATCGCGTAGAAGTGCTCGTCGACGATCTCCTGCGGCGCGTCCGCCAGGGTGGAGCGCTGGGCCTGGACGATCGGCCGGACACCGTCCCGTTCCCAGGTCAGGGTCGACACCTCGGAGGAACCCGCACGCGTCGTGACCTGCTCCACCAGGTGCGTGCCGTCCCAGGTGAACCGTGTCTCCTCGGTCACGGTCCGCTCGTCGGCGGCAAGACGCTGTTTGGCGACTCGCCTGCCGAGCGGGTCGTAGAGGTATCGCCACACTGTGCCGTCCGGTGTCACGACCGTGGTGAGCCGGTCGTCACCGTCCCAGGTGTATCGCCAGATGTCGGCCTTGCGGGACAACCGCGTCCGGCGGCGGAGCACCACCCGCCCGGCCGCGTCGTACTCGTAGTGGATCCGCCCCGCGCGCACGACTCGATTGCCCCGGTGGACCCGCTCGCCCTGGCCCTCCGGTTCTGGGTGCCGGCCGGGCCATGCAGCCAGCGTCTGGTTGCCGTGCGCGTCGTAGGCGTAGGCCTCGGTCCAGCCCTCGGCACGCACGCCGTGCACGCGGCCGGCGGGGTCGAGGTCGAACGTGCGGCGGCCGGTCCTGACATCGGCCAGTGCGGTGACATGACCGTCCGGCCGGTAGGTGTACGACCGCTGCGTCACCGGCGCTGCCCGCCCGACGGCGGTCATCTCCTGGGCCGTCAGCTGATCCACGGCGTCCCACGTCGAGACGAGCGTGAGACCGGCGTCGTAGTTCCTGACCGTTTCGCGCCCCAGGAGGTCATGCGTGAACGTGAGCGTCCGGCCGGCGGTGGACAGGCCGGTGCGGCGACCGGCTCGGTCGTAGGTGTACCGGGTGACGGCACCACTCGGAGTGGTCCGGGCGACGGAACGGCCCACGGCGTCGTAAGCGGTCGTGAGGACTCGCCCGTCGGTGTCTTCCGCGGTCACCCGCCCCGCCGCGTCGTAGACGTACGACAGAGTGGCGTCGGGCCCCGCCGCGTGTACGAGACGACCGGCCCGGTCGTACCGGTAGGTCGTGACACTGCCGTCGAGAGCCGAAGCCGTCCGGTTGCCCACCGCGTCGTACGAGTGGACCAAGGCCTGTCCGACAGCGTTCGTCCGGCTCAGCAGCTGACGGGCGGCGTCGTAGGAGTACGTGAGCGTACGGTTGTCGAAGTCCGACTCCGCGATCAGATTGCCCACCTGGTCGTAGCGGTAGTCCCAGGTCAGTCCCCGCGAGTCGGTGACCTGTTGCAGCCGGAGCTCGGTGTCGTGGGTGAATGTGTGCCGGACGCCGTCCGGGCTCGTACGGGAAGTGAGCACGTCGAACGGCCCGTAGGTGTACCGGGTGACACGGCCCATCCGGTCCGTGTGACTGACCAGGTTGCCTTCGCCGTCGTACGCCCAGTATTCGGACGCACCGTCCGCGTCCGTCAGTGAGGTGAGCAGCCCCTCCACGGACCAGGTCCGGCGTATCTCCCCGCCCAGGGCGTCCGTGACCACACTGTTGCGCCCGAAAGGATCGTAGGAGTATGTGATCACTGAGGCGACGGGGTCGACCGCGGAGGTCGGCTGCCCGGCCGCGTTGTTGGTGAAGCGGTACTCGTTGCCGCCGGCGTCCGTGAGGGTGGCCAGCGCGCCCGAGGGGTCGCGGGTGAATCTCGTCGTGGCGCCGTCGGCGGTGGTCAGCGAGAGGCAGTTGCCACGCTCGTCCCACTCCTGCCGCAGGACCGTGCCGTCGTACTCCGTGATCTCGACGGGGAGCCCCAGGTCGTTGTAGCGGGCGGTCGACACCGACCCGTCGGGCAGCCGCACGGATTCCAGCCGTCCCATGGCGTCCCACTCCAGCTCCAGGACCCGTCCGAGCTGATCGGTACGCCGGATCAGACGGTCGTGGTCGTCCCACTCCTGCAGCACCGTGTGCCCGAGCGCATCGGTCTCCTCCACGAGCTGGTACGAGTCGCTGAACCGGTAGTGGGTGGCGTGTCCCAGCGAGTCGACGGCCACAGTGTGCCGAGCCTCGTCGTCGTAGGTGAACGTGTAGTCGAGGAACCCGTCCTTGCCCTGACCGGTTGTGCAGCGGCCGGCTCCGTCGTAGACGAATCGGTACCAGACGCCGTTCCGGTCTTCCCAGCGGGTGATACGCCTGCTGTCGTCGTAGCTGAATCGAAGAGGCAGACCGGAGGAGTTGTACACGGCGGCGAGGTTGCCGCGACGGTCGTACGCGTACCGGATCAGTGTCGGCCGCTCCGGATGGCTGAGCAGTGCGAGTTCGGTGATCCTGCCCTGCTCACAGGTGACACCGATGCGGTAACCACCGTGGTGGAGGATCTCGGAGGGCGTGCCGTCCGGGTTGTAGGTCACGTCGATGGAGTTGTCGTTCCGGTCGCGGATCGATGCAAGGGGCAGCTCCGCGGCAGAACGCCCGGGGAGGGGGCGGAAGTGCAGACGGTGCCCTGTCTCGTTCCGGTGTACGACCATCTCCCCCTCGGCCGTGCCGTCCCAGCTCAGCGGCCATTGAGGGCCGGTGACGGGCAGCACGGCGACGTCGCGCTCGGGGACCGGGTAGCGCAGCACCATCCCGTCGTCGACTACAAGACGTACGCCGTCGGCGTCCAGAACCAGCCGCTGGTCGAGCGTGGAGGTCCAGCTGGGTCCCAGAAGGCGGCCGCTGCGTGCGCGACTTCGGTGGTGGCGCTCCAGCACCAGGGGCAGGACACCGTCGAGCGTCACGTCCGTGGCGGACATGACCATCTCCCCGGTGGCGAGATCGACAGGGTCGCCCCTGGTGATGAGCTTCTTCATCTGGCGGCCGAGGGCACTCGTGCTTCTGCCCAGACCCTTGACCCCGAGGGCCATCCCCTTGAGCCCGGTCTTGCCGAAGGCCCTCATGCCCTTGGCGAGTCCGCCGAGGGTGGTCAGTCCCTTCATGCCGGGTATGCAGTCCAGCGCGGCCAGTCCGACGTCCCATAGGGACGCCTGGCCTTTGCTGTATTTGTAGAGCGTGTCGGCGAGGACGACGAGCGCGGCGATGAGGACGATCGCGCCGAGGATCGGTCCGCCGATGATCAGGGCGACGATGCCGACGACCGCGACGACGATCTTGCAGGCGGCGACGATGTTGTCCCAGTTGTCGGTGAACCAGTCGCCGATCTCCTCCCACCACGACCGGTTCTGGATCCCCGCGTCGGAGGCCTCGTCGATCTTCGACTTCGCGTCCCGCGCCGCCTCCTCGCGCATCTTCCGCGCGTCCGCGGCCATCTTCTTCGCCGCGTCCAGCGCGCTCTGCGCGGACGTGACGTCCGACTGCGCCTTCTCCTGCGCGCTCTTGGCGCTCCGCACGTCCCGGGTCGCGGCCCGCACCTTCGCCTCGTCCGGCTTGTCCGCGTCCGACGTCGACCCCGTCGGGTCGTCCTTGTACTTGTCGGCCTCCTTCGTCGCCCGCCCCACCCACGACTCAGCCGACGCCAGCTTCGACTTCGCCGACGTCAGATCAGCCTGCGCCTCACGCGCCTTCGCCAGCGCCTTGTCCGCCAGCGCCTGCGCCCGCTCCAGCTTCGGCCAGTAGTCCGCGAGCGCGTCCCCGCACATCGCGTACGACTTCTCCAGCTTCCTCAAGTTCTTGGGAACGCCGGAGAACTCCTCCTTGAACACCTTCGCCGACTTCCCCGCCCACTCCGCCAGCGTCCCCTCACCGGCCATCCCCTTCACCAGACGCAACGCCTCGGAGACGTCGTCGGCGAAGTCGTGCAGAAACCGCGCGAGCTGACGCACCCGCTCCGGGTCACCAGGCGTCGGGTCCCTGTCCAGGTCGAGAACATGCCAATCAGTCGGCCGGTGACCCGCCATCCCGCAACCCCCGTCACGCGCACATCGCCAAAACCCGTATGCACACGTGAACTTACCCAGCACGACTGTGCGAGGAAAGATCCTACGAGTCTTCCGGACCCTCAAGTGGAGTGTCTACCAGCAGCGTGGTGTCGGCGAAGTCCAGTACTTCGTCCAGGCTGAGCCCCCGCTGCTCCTCCTCACCACCGCGCAGCACCCAACCCTGGTCCCACGCGACCCGCCACACCTCGCCGACCCGGTTCTCCCACTCGACGAATCCGCCCGAAGATCCCTCCAGCTGAGGGATCTCCTGGCGCAGCGTCCGGGGGTAGGCCAACGCCCGCCCGTCGTTGGCGCTCCCGCCGCCCGTGCGCGGGTTGTCGTAGCTCACCTTCAGGAAGGGCACCGCGTTCCGGCCGGTCTCGGAGGGGCTCAGCATCTTCTGGTATCGGGCCTGTGCTTCCTCCGGGGACTCCCGCCCGGACACCTCCGTCGCGAAGGCGGGAAACACGATGTACGTGACAGCGGTGAGGTCAGGGTTCTGCGTCTTGTGGTGGCAGTGGACCTCGGGAGCCACGGCGGCCACCGCGTCGAAGTCGTAACCGGCCGCGGAGAAGCCATGCACGGCCGCGATCGGGCGGCCTTCCCCGATCAGTGCCTCCTCGTGCTGCCGCGCGAACGCGAGAACAGCCCGCGCGAGGTCCTCGTCGTGTCTGCCCCGCTGGTTCGTCTGCAGCAGTCGGTTCCCGTCCGCCGTCACCGCGCCCGCGAAGTGGAGGACCGGGCCGAGTGACCACGTCCATGCCTGGTCGAGCCCGGTGAGCGGGGCGGCGTTCGGGAAGCCGGTGAGTGTGGTGAGCAGGTCCATCATTCCTGTACCGGGCAGTGGCTTCAGTCGTGGGCGTGACCCTATCCCGGTCCGATCCGGTGGGGACCGGTCCCGCAGGTCCGGTCCCCACCGACAGCTCACAGCACCTCAGCTGTACGGAATCACCACCACAGACTTGTCCGTCCCCGTCTGCAGTTTCGACGCCCCGTTGCCGATGGCGCTCCACACCTCAAGGCGCACCGTGCCGCCCCTGAGGTCGCTCAGGCTGCCCGTCGCGGACTTGAGGCCGCGGGCCTGGGTGTACTCCTCCCAGCCGGTCACCGGGTCGGTGGCGAAGTAGTGGTACGTCTCCGTCCGGTCGAACGTGCCGTCACCCGTGAAGTCGTAGCTCACGCGCGCCTGCTGGCCGAGGCCGACCGTCGTGCCCGCGTCGACCTGGAGGCGGAAGGAGGTCTGGCCGCCCGAGGTCAGGGTGCCGTTGACGCCGCGCACCTCGTAGACGAGGGGCTGGTACGGCGTGCCGTCGTGGTTGGCGCCGTTCCCCGAGGGGATCGTGTCGCTGCCCGCCGTGCCGCCGGTCGCCGTGGTGAGGACGCCGCCGGCGCGCAGCTGGAAGGTGTTGCCGGTCGGCGGATCCGGGTCGGGGTCCGGGTCCGTGGAGCCGGTGCCCGTGCTCGTCGCCGTGGAGCGGGCCGGCACGGACAGCGTCTTGCCGTCGGAGAAGGTCACCGTGCGGGCCGTCGAACCGTGGTTGTGGGCCACGTACGTCCGGGTCGTGCCCTTGGTGAACACCGCGGAGGTCGGGATGTCACCCGTCACCGTGGCGTCCGGGGCGCCCACCGCGGCCAGCGTGTTGATCCAGTGGTAGGTGTGGGCCTTCGACTCGCCCGCCTCCGGCGTGTAACCGCCGTTGCCGGCGTCCCACTTGGCCTTCGCCGCATCCGGGTCGGCGAACGACTCGAACTCCCAGAGCAGGTCGCGCCATTCGACGGCGGGTCCGCCGTTCTCCCGTTCCATCTCGGCGAGGTTGCGCCGGATCGCCGCCTTCTCACCGCCGAGGTGCAGCGAACCGCCGGTCACCGGCAGGACGTTGATGCCGTGGATCTCCTCGGGGTTCGCGGTCCACCACGTGGAGTACGCGGCGCCGCTGCCCCACACCATGCCGACCGTGTCGTGGCCGAAGGACGACGGGAAGACCTGCTCGTCGGCGTCGAACCAGTACTGGGCGATCGACTCCGCCTCCGTGGTCAGCAGGAAGGCGCCCAGGTCGCGCAGCGAGGTGTCACCGGTCGCCGAGCCCCACAGGACGAGCGCCGCGCTGAGGTTGGTCGACTCGGACGACGACTCCTGGTTGTTGCCCGCGGCGAATCCCTGGTGGCCGGAGGCCCAGCTGTGGCCCGCGTAGACGTCGAAGCCGCGCAGGAACGGGTACGCGGAGTCCGTACGGCTCGGGTTCGCGGTGTCCCGCACGAGGGCCTTGACCATGCCGCCCCACGCCGAGTCCGCGGCCCACGACGGGTCGTACTGGGCGATGACCGCCGCGGCGTAGACGTAGTAGCCGTAGTGGAAGTGGTGGTCGTTCAGCTCGGTGTCACTGCCGTACGAGGCGGGGTAACCGGTGAGCGTCTTCCACGCCTGGTCGTAGCTGAACTCGTTGGCGCCGCCCGCCGTGAACCAGTCCTGCAGCCTGCCCTTCATCAGGTTCAGCATCCGGTCGCGGATGCCGGTCTCGCCGATCTGGTCGGCCACGGGCACCAGTTGGGCGAGGCGGCCGAGCGCCTTGCCCGTCCAGTAGGTGTCGACCGCACCGGAGAAGGGGTCGGAGGCGTTCACCACGTCGTTCAGGTAGCCGCGCAGTCTGGTGGCGTCCACACCGCCCGACTTGGGCAGCGCGGGCAGCACCGCAGCCGCCTTCTGGGTGGTCGTGAAGGACGCCGACTCGCGCACCTTCATGGTGCCGCGCGGCGAGACATACGTGTACGAGGTCAGCGCGTCGGTGGTGTGCAGCCACTGGTGGCGGTACAGGGCCTGGAGCGTGCCGCGCTCGGTGCCCTCCTTCGCCTCGGTGGTGAGCGTGTACGTCGCCCGGACGGTGCCGCCGCTGTAGCTCCAGGTCACCTTCGAGTCGGTGACGAAGCTGTAGGCGTACTTCTTGAACGTCGCCAGCGCGCCGGTGGACGGCAGCACGGCGACGGAGAAGTAGTCCTTGCCGCCGAGACCCGCGGTGACGCTGGAGCCGGAGACGTTCCAGTCGCTGCCGGTCGGGGCGAAGAGGGCGTAGTGGTGTCCGGCGACGGTGATGCCGAGGACGTTGCCCTGGTCGGCGAAGACGCTGGGCGCGCCGGCGGTGGTGATCTGCGCGTTGCCGCCGGTTCCCTTGGCGTACACGAACGGCGAGCCGTGGCCGATGGTGGTGCGCAGGGTCCGGGTTCCGTCGGACCAGTAGGGGGTGACCGTCCAGTCGGACCAGGCGTCGGCCTTGGTGTCGGGGGAGTTGAGGCCGGTCAGTCCGATGGTCAGGTCGCGCTTGTGGGCGAACTCGTACTGGCGGCCGTCGCCGGTGATCACGGGCGTCGTCGGGTATCCGACGTCGAGTCCGCCGGCGGTGGCCTGGTAGGTGAGGGGGTGCCCGTACATGGGGGTCGAGTACGGGTTGTCGCCGTAGCGCTGGAAGGCGAGGGAGGACCACCAGTCGTTGGTGGGCACGGGGCGGTTCCGGGCGGCTGCGGTCACCTTGGGCGTGACCGGCGTACCCGTGTTGGTCGTGGGGCCGGACGTTCCGGGCGGCCGGGTGTCGGAGTAACTTCCCGCGCCTACGGGAATGGTTGCGGCGGCCGCGGGGGCGGCGGCCGGGCCCAGGCCGACGACGGCGAGGGCCGACGCCAGCAGCAGAACGGTTGCCGGTCTGGTGCGTGGGGATGGCATGAGTCACCTCAGGTTGTGACTGGGGGGAGTCTCTGAGAGCGCTCTCACGTGCTCTCAGATGGCCGGAACGTAAAGCCGGTGTATTTCACGTGTCAATAGTTTGAACACAACCGACCTGTACGGGACTTGAAAGTCGTCAGGTCTTCGAGGCGTCGCGCGCCACCTATCCCGCCCTGCTCCCCTGCGCGGACCGGCACGCCTGGCACGCCGGTCGACATCAGACTCTGGTCCGGCGAGCGGGGGCCGCGAGTCCGCGGTCAGTGGGCGGTGTTACTTTCCGTGACATGACCGACCACGCGCTCCGGATGCTGCGACACGACCGCCGTTTGACCGAACTGGCCGCCTCTACCTTCGACTTCGACCTCGACCGAGCCGTCCACGGCCATGTCGAGGAGGTCCGCCTCGCCTCGGGCGGGCCGCTGGAGGTGGTGGCCGGCGACGCTACCGGCGGCACGTACTTCCTGTGCGCGGACGGCTTGGTGCTCTACGCCGACTCGGAGGGCGCTGCGGGGATCATCGGTTCCAGTGTCGACGAGGCCCTGGAAGTCGTGATCGGCCTGCCCGGCTGGCGTGACTGCACGCGTCTGTCGCCGGACGACGGCGAGGAGAAGGTCCTGGCATGTCTCGCGGAGACCGAGGACGAAATCCGTGAGTACGACGGGATCGACGAGGAGCGAGCCGAGCTCCGTGCGGCGCTGGGCTTCCCGGAACGCTCTCCGGTCGAGCTGGTGCGCAGGCTGCGTGCCGCGCTGCTGCGCACCGAGCCGGACTTCGTCCTGCTCAACGCGGAGGAGGGCTGCGCGTACGACCGGTTGGGCCCGGCCGGGCCTCCGCTGTGGGAGCCCGTGCTCGCGGCGGGCCGTGCCGATCTCGCTCGCTTGCGGGAGGGCGACCGCACGGCGTGGCGTGAGGTCGCCGAGGACCCGGTCCGGCGCCGGATCACCCTGCGTGCCGCGCAGTTCGACCGCGCCGAGGACGACCTGGAGCTGCTGCGGCACTTGCTGCGGCATGAGACACGGTCCTCGATGACGGACGAACTGCGGCTCGCGGCCGTGCTGGTGGGGCTCCACGGGGACATCGGTGATCTGCCGCTGCTGCTCGACGTCCGCGAGACGGACTTCGACACGGCGTGCGGCCTGAGCGATGTGCCGGAACCGGGCGCCGACGCGGATGAGTTGCGGCAGTGGGCGCGGGAGCTCGACGAGTCGATGGTCGGGACCGCCCCGTCGGACGAGCCGGTCTCCACATGGACCGACCTGGCGCGGGACCAGGGGATGACGGAGCTCGCGCGGGTGACGCTGATCCGCGAACTCGACAGCATCGTCATGGACCAGAGCAGACTCCGCCGCCCATGGGCGCCCCACACCCTGGACACGGCTCCACTGAGCGCGCTCGCCCAGGACTTCGAGGAGCTCGGCGACCTTCCCCAGGCGCTCCGCGCCCAGCGCCTGTACGCCGCTCTCCAGGAGACGGCATGGGACCGGGCCTCGGCCTGGCACACCCTCGCCCGCCTGGAACGGGAGGCGGGCCGGCTGCCGCAGGCGGTGGACAGCCTGGCCACCGTGCGCGAGGCCCTGGCCACCCCGGGCGACGACTCGCTGCGCCACTGGCAGCGGGTCAACCTCGGTCGCTTCATCGCCGAGGAGCACTACCGGCTCACCCTCGCCCTCGTCGACGCGGGCCGCTCCGAGGAGGCCCGTACCCTCCTCACCGCCGCTGACGCCGTACTCGACGAGCTCTCGGACAACGCCGCCAAGGGCGTGCGTGAACTCGCCGAGCGGACCACTGCACGCGTGCGAGAGGCCGGCTGAGGACGGACGCGGCGGGCTGCCGGCCCGCCGGGAAGCGTTGACTGCCGAAACGGCCTCCTCGTCCGCTGCTCCGAGCGACGCACCACCGCCGACGTCGCGTTCTCCGAGCACGCCGACGGGGGAAACGCTTCAATCCGGCAGGGGGCAGGTGAGGGGGAGGACGCGTTCGGTCAGCCGGCCGGTGAGGTGGGTGTCGGTGAGGGCGGCGTCGGTGAGCCAGTCCGCTGCGGTCAGGCGGTCGATCAGGTCCCGCAGTTCGTCGGCGTCGACCGGGACTCGGGTGGTGAGGGCGTCCAGGGTGACGCCCCGGCCGCCGGATCCGAGGCGCCCCACGTCGTCCGTCCACGTGGCCAGCGTCACGGCGAGCAGTCGGGCGCCGGCGGGCGCCTTGGCCTTGCGGAGCTTCTTGTCCGAGACGACTCTCTGAGCCCAGCCGGAGAGCTTGGGCCGTGTCTTCCTGCCGAACGTGAACGGGCCCGTCCCGTCCTTGCCGGGCACCAGGGAGGGGACGGTGATCGGGGTGGGGTTCTCCGGCCGGGAGGCGAGCAGGTCGCCGACGGTGCCGGGGAGGGACAGCCAGCCGCAGCCGGTCAGCTGCTCGACCAGGTCCTCCGGGTCGGTCAGGCCCAGCGCGTTGACGTCCTGGCCGACGAGGTTGCCGGTGCCCGAGTGCGCGGTGCGCAGGGTCAGCATCAGCACCAGCAGCCGTGCTTCCGCTCCGGGCAGCGGCGTGTGGCCGGCCACGTGCGTGAGGACGGAGCGCACGTACTCCCACTGCGGCGGCCCGGTCAGCAGGCGCGCCACGCCCGGTTCCTCGCCGTTCGGGACGCAGCCGGTGCGGTGTTGGTGCTGGCGCCGGATGACGGCGGCGGCCTGCTCGGCGCGCTTGGCCGCCAGCCGCAGGGTGACGTCGCAACTGACGTCGGACCAGGTGAGGAAGGCGCGGGCCTTGCGTTCCTGGAGATCGGCCAGCAGCGCCAGGTCGGGTTCCGGGCGCTTCTGGTAGGCGCGGAAGAGGTCACCGAGTTCGGTGAGTTCGTCCCGCAGGGACACGGGCCGCAGGTCGCGCGGAATGACACGCCGGCCGACCCTCGCCTCCGGCGGGCGACGCCGCGCGGGTCGGGGGCGGGGCGCGGGTACGGGGAGGGGCGCCGGACCTCCCGTCGGGGTGGTGACCTGCTGGTCGGAGAACTGTGGCGTGCCCGCGACGGTGCCCGCCACCGCGGGGGTCGGGCGGCCGGCGGTCCGGGGTGCGGACGGAGAGGAGGCGGCCGCGGTCCGGGCCCCGGGAGTGGCGGCGGCACACCGTGAACAACACTCCAGGGCCTGCCACCAGCGTCCTGCCCGGTCGGTGATCACGGCCAGGACGACAGGACCGCCGCACCGCCAGGGTTGTGCGGTACGCGCATGCCTGTCGGTGTCGGGGAGGTGGGCGCGGCAGCCGTCGGCCCGGCAGGCGCAGTAGGTGTCGGCTCGGGGGGCGGGGGTGGCGCGCAGGTGCGCCGTCAGGTGGGCGAAGGCGGCCGTACGGCCTGCCGCCGCGGAGGGCAGACGCCGCTCGGCGCAGGCGGGTCGGCTGCACGAGACGCGCACCTCCGCGCTGCCTCGGCCGACGGGGTCCAGGCGCACGGTCCACCGGCGCCCCGGCACCCGTTCGTCCGGCTCGCTCCCTGTGGCGGCCTGTGTCATCCCGTTCTTCCTCCGTCTCCCGTGACCTGCGTACCACCGCCGCTCCCCTGTTCTGCCGAGCGGAGTCCGGGCGAGGGCCCACGGTATGCGGCACCGAAGTGAAGGGGAGGGGACATGGCACAGGGTGACGCTTTCGGGTGACAACCCGTCCCTCTCGGTGAGCCCGCGCGCGACGGCCGTCACGACGACGGAGACGCGTCTGAACCGGGTTGTGGGCGCGCGTACTTGGGCGGCTGGGGGGCCTGGGCTGTCGGTCGGCCGCGTTGGTGGATCGTGGTGCGAGGCAGCGTGACGCCGTCGTCCACCAGGGTGGGCCGGTAGCGCGTCCGGTCGCCGGCCGCCCGGCGCCAGGCGCTCGGGTCGCCGCTCGCCGGGGCCACTACGCCTTGCGGGCCAGCCCGGCGACGATGAGGTGCTGCCAGACACTGAGCTCCGGCTGCGCGCCGTCGGCGCTCCAACGGTTGCCGGTCGTGTCGGGACGCCACAGGGGCGCGGGAACGATCCCGGGGTCGAGGATCTCCAGGCCGTCCAGCAGGGAGGCGATCTCCTCGTCGGTGCGCCACCGGCCGCGGCCGAAGGTCCGCTGGAGGACCCGCTCCGCCTCCGCGGTCTCCGGGTTGTGGCCGGAACGGAAGTGGCTGACGAAGAAGTGACTCCCGGACGGCACGTGGTCCCGCCAGTAGCGGACGATCCCGGCCGGCTCCTCCTCGTCGTTGACGTGATGGAGAACGGCGCTGAGGACGACGGCGACGGGACGATCGAAGTCGATCAGTTCCCGGGTGTCCGGGTGGGTGCGGACGTCTTCGGGGGCGCGTACGTCGGCCCGCACGACCCGGGTCCGGTCGTTCTGCTCCAGTAGCGCGCAGCCGTGGACCAGCACCTGGGGGTCGTTGTCGACGTACACGATCCGGGACTCCGGGGCGTGCCGCTGCGCGACCTGGTGGACGTTGTCCGCGGTCGGCAGACCGCTGCCCAGGTCGATGAACTGCCGTATGGCGGTGGTCGTCACGATCTCCTTGATCGCCCGTGTCAGTGCCGCGCGGTTGGCGAAGGCGATGGCCACCGAGCCGGGCAGGTCGCGGAGGAAGACGTCGCCGACCTCCCGGTCCACCGCGTAGTTGTCCTTCCCGCCGAGCAGGTAGTCGTAGACGCGGGCGATACTCGGCCTGGTGCAGTCGATGGAGGGGCCTTCAACCGTCATGCCGGCCATTTTCTCCCGTGAGGCGGCCTCCCCGCGGAAGTTCCGTAATTCCGGGCGGATCCGGGCGGACGGGTTCCGGGACCGCGTCGCCTCGGCGCAGCGCCCTGAACGCCGGTACCCGCTGCCACGCCTGGCAGGCGCCCACCGCGCCGAGGAGCGGGAGTCAGCAGTCCGGGATGACCGCCCCGCCGTTGTCCCGCGCCTCGTCGTTCCCCCATCGCGACAAGTAGTACGCCGACACGTACGCCCCGCGCCCGTTCTTGCCCGCGTAGGTGATGTCGAGGTCCGTCTTCAGCCACCAGTGGTTGTAGGTGCCGTTGGCGCCGCGGATCTCCTGGCCCCACACCTTGCAGTACACGTAGTTGGTGCCCGCATTGAGGACGCCCTGCGCGTCGTCGGTGTTCGGCTGGGCGTAGCCCGTCGCGTCGGCGAAGGTGTCCACCCAGTAACGGCCGCCCCCACCACAGCCGTTGTCGCTGGTCAGGTGGTAACTGCCGTACGAGCCGGGGTAGGGGAGGGCGGTTCCGTTGATGGTGATCCGCTGGCCGACGCCGTTGAGGAGCTGTTCGTAGTGGATGTGGGCGCCGGAGCTGTTTCCGGTGCTGCCCGTCGTCCCGATCTGCTGTCCCTGGCCGACGTAGGCGCCACTGGCGACGGAGAAGGCGTTGAGATGGAAGTAGTAGGTCTTCCAGCCGCTGCCGTGGTCGATCACAATGTAGTTGCCGGCGCCGTTGGCCTCGTAGTGCCGGGTGGCGGTCCCGGCCGCCGAGGCGAGCACGGGCGCGCCGCTGGTGGCGCCGCCGTCGCTGCGGACGAAGTCGAGCGCCTGCCGGACCTCGGCCGAGTGGTGGCTGTACGTCCACTTCTGGCTGCAGGCGAAGGGCGCCTTGAACACGGGCGCCGCCTGGGCGGGGGCCGCCACGAGCAGGCTGCCGACCAGGGCAATGAGGCCGATCAGGGCGAGGCGTATCGATCTCACGGCTGTCTCCGAACTGCGATCTGCGTCGCACGGCGATGTCGACGGACACGGACGGCGATCAGGATGCCGTAGTTGATGCGTCCACGACAGACCGTCCGGCCGTGCTCGCCCCCTACTGCTCGTCGGCGATCTTCTCCGCGATGCGTCCCAGCGCCGCCAGCTCCTCCGGCTCGAGCCGGTCGACGAAGTGCCGCCGTACGGAGTCGAGATGGGTCGGTGCGGCCTGGCGCAGCGTGTCCCACCCCGTCTCGGTCAGGACCAGCAGACAGCCCCTGCCGTCCGCCGGGTCAGGTGCGCGGCGGATGAGGTCGCGTGCCTCCATTCGGGTCGCGTGCCGGGACAGGCGGCTCCTCGACCAGCCCATCTTCGCGGCCTGCTCGTGCAACGTGCTGGTCCCTTCGGGACGTTCGGACAAGGTGCTGAGCACTTCGTAGTCCGGCTCGGACAGACCGTGGGCGGCGAGGTCCTGCACCGTCCGGGTCTGCACCGCGATCACCATGCGGCGGAAGGCCCGCCAGGCCTGCTCCTCCTCGGCCGTGAGCCAGCGGACCTCGTCTTCTCTCCTGTTCGTTGACATGGAACCAATCTAGCGGCTAATTTCGTTTCCATGACAACGAAACGGCTCCGCATACTCGTCCTGACGTGCAGCACCCGGCCCGGCGCGCTCGGCCCCGCCGTCGGCGGATGGCTGACCGACATCCTCGCCCCGGTCGCCAAGGAACTCGACGTGGACCTCGTGCCGATGGCCATCGGCGACGTGAACCTGCCCTTCCTCGACGAGGAGGAGCACCCGTCGACCGGTGTGCACCAGCACGAGCACACCCGCCGGTGGAGCCGGATCGTCGCCGAGGCGGACGGGTTCGTCTTCGTCACGCCGGAGTACAACTACGGCATGCCGGCCACCCTGAAGAACGCCCTTGACTACCTCGGCCCGGAGTGGGCCTGGAAGCCGGCCGGCTTCGTCAGCTACGGCCACACCTCCGCCGGCACCCGCGCGGTCCAGCACGCCAAGCAGGTGGTGACCACCCTGCGCCTGGTCCCGCTGGGGTCGACCGTCGCGATACGGATCACCGACGCGATGAGGGACGACCGGTTCGCCCCCGAGCCGCGCCACGCCGAGGCGGCCGAAGGACTGCTGGCGGAGCTGGTACGGGTCGCCCACGCCCTGAGCCCGATGCGCGAGCGCGAACACGCCGACGCCCTGCCGGGCCCGCTCCCCGGTTCCTACGTCCGGCGTCTGGTTCCGGACGACGCGGCCGAGGTGACCGTGCTGCAGCGCTGCTGCTGGCTGGAGGAGGCGCTGGTCAACGACACCCTCGACATCCCCGCGCTCCACGAGAGCCCGGACGACGTGCGCGCCTGGCTGGCGGAGTGGGACGCCACGGGGCTGTGGCGCGACGGGCGGCTGCTCGGCATGGTCCGCACCCGCCGGGACGGCGACGACCTGCACATCGGGCGTCTCGCCGTCGCCCCCGACCTGCGCGGCCTCGGCGTGGGGCGGTGGCTGCTGGGCCTCGCCGAGTCGGCCGCCGAAGGATGCCACCGCGTCCTCCTGACCACCGGCGCCGCCAGCCACCGCAACCTCGCCCTCTACCGACGGCAGGGCTACGCCGTGCTGCCCGGCGCGCGGGACGACGGGGCGGTGGACCTGGTGAAGGCCGTGACCGTTTGAACGCCAGCCACCGGTGTCTGCCCGCCCCGGACAGGCGGCGCAGGCGGCGCTGGGAGCGCGGTTGAACCAGTCGACCGGTCACGGCCCATGCGGCCTCACTTGATCGAACACTGCTCCACATCCAGCGGCTCGCCGACCCCCGCCGGCCTGCTGCACAGCACCTCCGCCCTCGACAGCCCCTCCGGCGTCCTGCGGACGCGGGCGAGGACGATGCTGTGGCCGTGGCGTTCGCCGTACAGCGGCGCGTCGGTGAAGTCGATCGTGCCGGTGGCCATGCCCTCCAGCTTGACGACCCTGAGATTGACCCAGGTCGCCGCACGGCTCTGGCGTACGTCGCCGAGGCTCGCCGCCCAGTACAGCGCGCGCGTGGCGTCGTGGGCGAGGGCCGTCTGGCCGCTGGCGAAGCCGGGGGCGTCGTAGGTCGCCTCGCCCGGCTCGAGCCAGGGGAGGTGCTGGGCCGCGTCCTGGTAGAAGGCGGTCCCGGACGCCGCCTCCCGCAGTTCCGCCAGCGCCGCGTGGTACAGCGTGATGCGCGGGGCCACGCCGTCCCGGCCGCCCGTGCCGGAGAACTTGGCCTTGCTCAGGTCGTCCCCGGTGAGAATCGATATCTCGCGGTTGGCACAGCCCGGTTCGACCCCCAGCTGGGTCATCAGCGGGCCGATGTCCTCGACGCGTCCCGCGAAGTAGATGACCGAGGGGACGTCCTCACCCCGGCAGATGCTCTCCGCGTGCAGCCGGAGTTCGGGCTTGCCGTTCGCCACCCGGTAGGTCCGCGAGGGCAGCAGCCGGAAGCCCTTCTTACGCAGCATCTCCCCGCCGTAGTACGCCTGTTCGCTGGTGTAGCGGTCCTGCGACGCCTTGGTGTCACGGGCCAGGACGAGGGCGTACGGGGCCGCGCCCTTGCCGCGGAGCTGCTGGGCGACCAGACCGAGCGCCTCCGCCTGGTGCTCGTCCGGGGCCGCGAGGCTGAACCAGTTGGAGAAGTCCTTCGGCAGATACGTCGCCGAGTTGGTGCCGGAGACGATGGGCAGGCCCGCCTCCTGCAGCCGCCGCGTCACGTCGGGGCTGCTCTGCAGGTCGCGACCGAAGCCGACGACACCGACGACCGTCGGATCGCGCTCGGCGTACCGCGCGATCGCGTCGGCGGTGAAGCGCTGGTGTCCCATGTCCGCACCGCCGTTGGCGAGCAACACGCGTAGCTTGACGCGGTAGTTCTCGTTCACCACGCGCTGGGCGAGGTAGACGCCGGCCAGCTCCTCCGCGCCCTTGACCAGGGACGGGTCCACCGTGGCCGAACTCAGCGGGCCCGCGTACACCACCGTGACGTAGGCGCGGGGATTCTCGCGCGACACCTTGGCGTTCTCGGCGTGCACCAGCTTCTCCAGCTCGCGCAGCCGTCCGCCCTCCGAGTCGGACCCGCCCTTCAGGTGGGAACCGAACCGCACGTCGCCCGTCGATATGCCGACGCACTCCGTGCCGCCGCCCGGCGCCGGGCGCAGCTCGGTGTCGCGGTCGGCGGTCAGCAGACCCGCCGAACAGTACGTGCGGTGCAGGTCACGGGCGTGTACGACACCGACGGTGGCGGCCAGCGCGAGGACCAGCGCCAGGCTGTACGCCGACCACACGATCCGGGCCACGGGCGGACGGTGCCTGGCCCGCACGCACCGCCAGTCCGCCTGCCGCAACTGGACCAGCTCCTCGTGGGGGAGGGCTATGCGCAGCACCCAGGGCAGGGCGTTCGTCCGGCTCGGGGACTGGTCGGCGCGCAGGTTCCCGGCCCATTCGTCGTACCAGTGCCGCAGCCGTTGCTGCAGGCGGGCGGGGTGGGAGAGCAGCGGGGAACGGGAGTTGGGCCCGGCGGGGGATGCGCCGGTGTCGGTGCCCCGGTCGAGCAGGGGTGCGTCGACCGCCGCCACGCCGGCCACGATCAGCAGGGGGTCCAGTTCGCTGCGCCGGCTGCGGACGTCGCTGACCGCCTTGATCAGCTCGATGCCGCCGTTCTCCCGGCTCACCTGGCGCAGGATCAGCACCGGCGGCCGCGTCCGCTTCAGGCCGCGCAGGTCCCAGCTCGCGCGCCGGTGGTTGTCCCGCAGGTCCTCGAAGAGCGCCAGCACGTACAGCTGGAGGGGGAAGACGCCGCCCTCGCGCATGGCCTCGGCGACGTCATAGGCGCGGGCGGCGATGGCGCGCCAGGAACGAACGGGCCGCAGCAGCCGCACGCTGGTCGACTGCCGACGGGCCGCGGACTGGAGGAACGTCGTGGTCAGGAACCAGCGGCTCTCCCTGCGCAGCCACAGGAAGAGGGGCGCGCGCCCGGGCACGTGGTTCAGCGCGGCCAGCAGAATCATCAGGCCGATGCCCGCGAGGACGGCGACGTACCACTCGGGGCGGGTCAGCAGGGAGGTGAGCGCGCCCAGGACGCCCGCGGGGAGGAACTGCTGCACGTCGTTCAGCAGCGCCTGACGATTGCGGCGCGCGGGCCTGCGAGGCCGCCAGCGCTGCCGGGCGAGGATGCGGAGCAGCTGGGTCTGGGCCTGTTCGCGCTGGGCGTTGCCGTCCGGAGTGCCTGCCGGGGCGGTCGGCCAGTGCTCGTCCATGTCCGGGTCGTCGGTGGCGTCCTGAAGAGCCCGGACCAGTCCCAGCCGGGGGAAGGAGTAGGGGCGGTAGGAGGCGGAACGGTCGCCCCACTTCCGGCTGTCGCCCAGGTCGCGCAGAAGCCGCACGGCCTGGGCGGTGGGGTCCAGGTCCGGGTCCTCCTGCGGCGGCTCGGTGGGCGCGACGGCCAGACGCGTGCCGTGGCTCTGCTGTCCTTCGCGCAGCTCGTCGACGAGTTCCGTCACGCGGTCGTCGTCGGCCGCGTCCTCCGCGTGCAGCACGATCACCGGCATCGGGGGGTCGCCCGCGCGGAAGTCCTGGATGAGCGACTCCAGTTGCCGCTGGACGTCGATCCCCGCCCCCGTGGACATGCCCTGGTGGCCTCCCGGACAGTCCTGCGGGAACATCTGGTCCCGGCCGTGCATGGACACCCCCCGTTGTCGTACGACACACGTGTCACAAGCGCTCAGCGAGAATAACGCTTGCCTGTGACAACGGGTGGGGCTGAGAGGGGGGATTTCCCGCGGCCGAATCGCCCCGGCACTGCCACGGGGAGTACCGAGGGAAGTGAACAGTGGAGCAGTTCGCCGCGGGCAAGGTCCTGCGCGGCAGGTACCGGCTGGACCGGGTGCTCGGCCGAGGTGCGATGGGGCACGTCTGGGAAGGCACGGACGTGTTCCTGGAGCGTCCGGTGGCGGTCAAGACCGTCGCCTCGGACCTGCTGGCCCTGCCCGACTGGCGCCCCACCGCTCTGGCCCGGTTGGAGCGGGAGGCCAAGGCAACCGCCCGCCTGCACCACGCCAACATCACCACCGTGTACGACGCCGCGGTCACCGAGAACGTCTGCTGCCGTGGTGCGGCGAGCGCGACCGCTGTCCGGGACCCCTGGCACCGGCGCCCGAACTCCTCGGACCGCGCCTTGCGGATGCGGTAGGAAGGGCGGCTTCCGTCCACGTCTCGGTACGCACCCGCCGCGGACGCAACATCGTGCGTCAGCGTATCTGGGAAGGCTGACATCCTTGCCTGTTCGGCGTGATCACGGCCGAGGCTCCATCAGGGTCTTCGCGCGCCTCCGCGCGCCCTCCTGCTGTTCCCGCGCGCCCGTTGCCCGGGCGGGGCGAATGTCGTTGCTCGGTACATGAGGCACACGACCACCGACGACATGAGCCGGGCATATGCAGCCCGTGCCTCCCGGTGTGCGCCGCTCCCCGTGATCCCGCGGGGCGGGTTCTGCCTTTCCCAGTCACAGCACCAGGCGGTTCTCATGACCACGAACAGCAACGACGACAGCACGGCAACGCCCCAGGAACCCTCGGCACAGCCTTCCGCGTCCGCCCCGCACTCTCTCGACTCCCAGCAGCCCGCAGGACGGCGCCGGTTGAGCAACGCGACGAAAGTGGCGTACGCCGTGGCCATCGTCAGTTCCTTGACAGCCGCCATCCTGTCCCCGCTCGGGGAACACCTTCTGAACCGGATGCTGGAGGAGCCGACCTGTCCGGGCGAGGCGTGTGAGGGCAAGAACCCCGGCCGTCAGGGCTGCGACGAGGATGCGCGCACATTCAAGCCGGCCACTGGCAACCCCGCTGTCCTCCAGCTTCGCTACAGCGAGGAATGCCAGGCGGTGTGGGCGAAGATCGAGCACGGCGGCAAGGGTGACTTGGTCACGGTCGAGGTGTCCGGCGGAACCAAACGCGCCGCCGAGATCAACTACGGCGACGACCAGTACACCCCGATGGTGCACGTGGGCGACGACGAGTTCGAGGTCAGCGCCTGTGCGGTCCCCAAGGCCGGCGGCGCCGGCACGTACGAGTACTACTGCATTCACGGCACCGAGGCGACCGCCTGGCGGTGACCGCATCCGGATGCCGCCCGGCTGATCCCGGTGATCCCGGAGGCCCGTGATCCCGTCGAGCGTGCACAGTTCGATCACCGTCCGGGCCGGTACGGGCGTTCCGCTGTCCGTCTGAGGATGCACGTCTCCTGCGCGCCCACCGACCGGTTCGGGGAGTGGCGGTGGAGAGGACACGTCGACTGGGCAGGCAGAGCGTCACGCGTGGGCTCGGAGCGGTGACCGCGCGAGCGCGGTCACCGCGGCGACGCCCTGCGGCGGGTGTTGTCGTGCGGACGGGGTCAGCCCCGGCGACACCGCTCTCGGAGCTCCGCCAGAATCGCCTTTTCGCGGGAGTCGAGGTCGCCGTCCACGGTGGCCACACGCTCGGCGGCGTCGAGCACGTCGCTGAGGTCGCCCGTCTCGTCGGCCACCCGCTTCCACACGTCCGCCGGGTCGACGTCGACGACCTGGGCGAGTCGTTCGTCGGCCACGCCGTGGCGCTCACGGACGGCCCTCACCAGATGCCGCATCAGCAGCGCTTCGTCGTCGGCGATCGCGGGCTTGGCGTTCGCACGGAGGACGAGCCATGCGACCCAGAGCATCAGCTCCGGGTGCCGGCTGCGCTCGCTCAGCCCCTCGGCCAGTTCGATGATCCGCGCCTCGTTCCGGAACACCGCCCGCGCGTGCCGGCCGGCCACGAGGGTGGTGTAGCGGTTCAGCAGGACGGCGAGGGGGACGCCGATCAGAGGGATGCCGATCTTGATGACGTTGCGCTGCAGGAGGTGCCTTCCGACGACGGGAAGCGCCTTGCCGGCGTTGAGCACCGTTCCCGAGTAGAACTTCTTGACCAGCGGCCGCACCACCATCGGGACCGCCTTGACCACGGTCTTGTTGGCCGCTTCCCCGCTCTTGATCGTGAAGGCCACACGGATCAGCTTCCACAGGTCCTCGGGGTCGTGCACGTCGATCGGCACCCGGTAGAGGACGGAGACGTCGTAGGCCAGGCGGAGCTGGAGCTGACTGATGAAGGCGACGTCGACCATCATGGTCGCCACGGCCACGGCCACGGCCACGGCCACGGCCACGGGCACGGTCGCCGGCGAGGCGCCTCCGAGGCTGCCGATGGTCGCGGCGACGGTCGCCGTGTACGCGCCCGCGGAGAGCCCTCCTTCGAGCTCGCCGGTGGCAGGAGGGTGGCCGCCGGCGACGCCGCGACCGGTGAACAGAAGTGGAGGCTGTCCCGGGTGGCCGGGTGGCCGGGTGGCCCCGCCGCTCCGGACCGGCCTGGTCACGGACTTCGTCACCTGCTGGGGGCGGTGCCCCTGGCGGTGACGACGTAGCAGCTGATGTGATCTCCGCCCTGCGTCCATGCGCCAAAGTTCGACCACATGTACCAGTAGTCTCCGGCCTGGCCCGCCTCGGAGAGCCTGGCCGCGGGGGCAGTGTCATGGGGCGGCGCGGCAGGCGGCCTCGGTCTTCTCCCGGGTGGCCTTCTCGCCCGGGTAGGGGCCCGTGCCGAGCTCCGCGAAGCAGGAGGACTTCGACACACTCATGGCGTCGGCGGCCACAGACTGGCAGCGCACGGCGCTCGGGTCGTCGCGCGGATCGTGCAACGCCAGGGCGTCTCGGACGGTGGGCCCGGAAGCTGAGTCCGCCCTACTCCTCGAGAACCCCGCTGGCCTACGGGAAAGTTCGCGAGGTGGCGTCGGCCCGTGACCAGGCCGACGCCGACGCAGTGATTTTCACCGTCTCCCTCACCGAGCGCCAACGGCGCACAATGACAGACATGCTCGGCCGCCCCGCCGTAAGTCTTTCCGACATGCTCACTGCCGAGACGGGCCGCCGGTTCGACCAGACCCAGACACGACCGTAAGTCATTAATTCAGCGGCTTATCTGATGGTCACCCCCGTCGTGTTACGCCATTTCGGGTAACACATCCCCTGTGATCTCATGGATATCGCCGCGGTACGACTCCTCGGCGGTTCCCCATCTCGAGCACCCGGGTCCTGAGATGACGGACGAGGCCCTGGTCCTCCACCAGGAATGTCGAAGGGAGAGGTCACATATGCGCGAGAAGAAGGGGTGGCGCACGTTCCGCTCGGGCTGCGTCATCGTGGCGGGTGTCATGACGGCCACCTACTGGACGCTGCGCACCGTGCAGGCGGGAATCGACCTCTACGGGGCCGTCGGCCCCTGGGTGTGACGATCCGGGACGCCGACGGCCGGCCGAAGCGGTGGGGTCTCGGACGGATGTCACGCCGGAAGGGCCCCGCCGTGGAGCTCATCACCGTGCCGCGCGGCGGCTTGGCCCTTGTCACCCCATGCGCCGAGGGCCGCACTCCCCGCGCGGGGAGTGCGGCCCTCGGTCGTTGCTCGTACCTCATGAGATCGCAACCGGCACTGAAGCCCTGTGGGCTCTCGCAGAACGACTTCAGGCTTGGATTCCGGTCGGGCGGGACGAGAGGTGGCGCCGCCTCAGATGGTCGGGGTGTCGTCGACTACCGGCTTGTGAATCTCAACGACCGGCTTCCACCCCGTGGAGAACTCGATGAAGTCCGCACGGGTGGGGTAGGTGTCGATGGCGCGACGGTCACGCTTGGGGCTGTCGCTCGCCTTGCGGCCCCGGGGGATCTGCTCCTCGAAGATGTCGACCTTCACGTCGGGAACCGCCTTGAGGCCCTGGCGCCAGATCTGCACGACGTCGGCGCCGAACGCCTGTCGGACCGCGGCGTAAAGGGCCGTGAGGGACCCCTTGTCCCCACCGGGGACGAAGAGTGCCAGGTCCAGCACGACACCGGCGGACTGGAGGACCTCGATGGTCACCGGACCGCTCTCGTCGGCCACGTAGATCCCGGCTTCGTTCTCGTCGTCGGGAAGGCAGGAGACCTCTTCCTGGAATACGGTCCTCGCCGTGATCGAGCCGCCCTCGAAATGCTCACCGGGCTTGGTCAGAAAAGCAGGGACATAGCAGTCGGGAAGTTTGAGTTCTTCCGTGTCGGCGGAAACGAAGAGCCTGTCCTTCACGCCGAGTTTCGTCACCTCTTCCAGCGAGAGGCGGCGAGCGGCGATCTTCTCCGTGTTCACGATTTCCCTTTCAGGTTGCACTGTCCCTCTGAGCGAGGACGCTACCACGAAACCCTGAGGTCAACTGCCCAGTAATCGTTGGGTATATGGGCTTCGAGTGGCCCGTGCGGGAGGATATTGCAGCGAGCGCCACTCGGTCGGGAACACGCGCCCGCCAAGCAGTATCCCTCGTCATGGTGCGGGTGATCAACTGGCGGTGCATGTGGGTGCGTTGGGTAGTGCGGAGGAACTAGAAGAGAGTTAACGGTAAATGTCCCCCATATCGCCTTCGGGGGCGAGGTGAGGCGCTCCATTCGTCGTGCATCTCGAAGAGCGCAGCGGAAACACAGCTGAATGGTCCGACAGCATCTCCGCCTGCCCGGCGCCCGCACTCTCGCCTCCGGTCTCCGACGGGCAGCCCGGGACCGAACCAGGCCCCTTGCCTTTCCCGGCCTCACATGATCAGCGCGGACGCCCGTGGTCGAGGTGTCGCCGTCGGACGCGGACTTGTTTTGGAGGGACGCCCATTGGCGTGAGCAGCGGCTCATAGTGCTGGTCGGACCGGCGGGCCATGTGAGCTTGGTGCCGCGTGAGCCCGTCCCCGTTGTTGGTGGAGGCGTGATGCGGTGGCCGTGGGCGGTACCGGCCGTGGTGCTGGGAGTGGCGGCGGCGGTGGGTGTCCAGCGGGGCGTGAATGCCCACTGCTCCGCGGAATCGACCTCCTTGTCGCTCTGTCGCCCGCACAGCCAGCCCTTGGCCGATGTCGCCCGCACCGCGACGACGAGGTGTGCTGCTCCTGGAGGGCACGTTCGGCCGATCCATTACATGGCCGCGGGCCGCCCCTTCTGCTCCGGCAAGCGGCAGAGGCACGGGATGAACGTGCAGGTCCCCGCCGATAGGCAGGTCGGCGGGGGCGGAGTCCTGGCATGAGGGCGTGTACAGGCGGGGGCTGTACGGGGGAGGGCGGACGCTCGTCCCCGGTACGGGCGAAGTGGCACCAAGTGGCGCGAAAGTTACGGTGCGTGCCTTTGCAGTGAGTTGTGAGTGATGGCCGGGTGTGGTGCGGGTGGCGAGGTGAGGGGACCGGTGACGACGACTCACGGTGAGAGCGAGACGGGCATCCTGCGGTGCTTCGGGCAGAACGACCGATGGCTTGATCACCTTCACCGCGGCCGGCTCGCCGCCCAACGACTCGCCGAGGAAGACCTGCCCCATGCCGCCGTGCCCGATCCGTCCCAGAAGTTCGAAGTCGCCCAGCACGGACGGATCCTCGGGGTTCAGGGGCGTGATCCGCACGGTGTCCTCGGCAATCGGTCGTGGGCGAGCGTCTGAGCTGCCGCGATGCGCGCCTGGAGGCACGGCAATGGATGCGCGGGGAGTTGGGACGGGGAGGGAGACACAGGGCATCCGCCCGGAGTTGGGGTGATGGGCGTCACATAATGCCCGTCGTCTCCTCGCGCGAGGGGAAAGGGGCGCGCACGAAGCCGTGAGGGCTGGAGTCGACAGTCCCGAATGACCGCCCGACCGTCGTCCCGCGCCTCGTCGTCCCCCCACCGTGACAAGGGGTGCGCGGATGCGTACGCCCCGCGGATCTCCTGCCCCCCCACGCCCCCGGCTGGTCGGGCCGCCCTGTCCCGGGGACGGCCCGACCGTACGGCCTGGCGGACACGGTGCAGGCCTTGGAGGGCCTGGCGTCCCGCTGAGCACGGGGAGAACAGCGCCGATCAGTTGTCCGGCCGCCGGGCCTCGAACAGGCGGTACGACGCCCGGTTGCTCTCGTCCGGTGCGTCCAGGGCGGTGACGCCGCACACCTCCAGGCCGTGTCGGGTGAGCAGGGACTCCCACAGGTCCGGGGCGAGGACCCACATATGCAGCGTGAGGGTGCCGCCGCCCGCCAGGTGCAGGAGCTCGGGGCGGGGCGACAGTGTCGAACTGGGGCCGTGACCGTCGGAGTTGGTGTGCAACACCGTGAAGTACAGACGGCCGCCGGGGGTCAATGAACCGGCCAGGGCCGGGAAAAGGCGGTGCGGGTCGAAGAAGTGGACCGCGCTGACGGAGTAGATCACGTCGTACGGCTCCGCCTGGCCCAGGTGATCGACGGCGTCCGCGTGGAACAGGCGCAGACCCGGCACGTCGGGGTGGTGGACGCGGGCCCGTTCGATCTGGCTGGGTGAGGCGTCAACGCCGTCGACCCGTGCGCCGTAGGTGCGGGCCAGATGCGCGGCGTGCCGCCCCGTACCGCAGCCCAGGTCGAGGACCCGTAGACCCTCCAGGTCGCCGAGGACCTCGTCGCCCGGTCCGTCCAGGCCGGGGCCCCAGGTGATCCGGTCCAGGTCGGGCGAGGGCGTACCGCGCTTCACATGGTGCTGCCCGTAGGTTTCCCACGCGGAACGCGTCTGCTGTTCGATGTGCGTCACGGCTGCTCCTGTCCCGAGGGCGCCCCTGTTGGGGGCGGATCGTGCAGGTCGGTGAGTGTGTGGTGACCGCCCGCCGGGTTCAACGAGCCGAAACACGTGTTGAACACACGGGTTTCGGTCGTATCGGTAGCCGTGGGATGAAGCGTGCGCCGGATGTGCCCCGCTCGGATCCATGAGGGTTCGCGGTGCCGGACGTGGTGTCGCATCCAGGTGGGGGACCGTCGGCTCTCCCGCCGGGAACAGGGGATTTCGTACCGCCGGGGCTCGTGCTGATGAGAGCTCTGCCGGATCCGTGAGAGGGAAAAGCCGCACCGGAGTACGTCGGTGCGGCTTCTCCGTGAGAGCGGTGCCGGCCTACTCCGGGGGCGTAGGCGTCTCGGAGGTGCGGTACATCGCCTGGACGTCCAGCTCCAGTTGCACGGTCGGACCGACGACCGCGATGCCGCGGGCCAGCATCGAGCGCCAGTTGAGCGTGAAGTCCTCGCGGTGCAGCTCCGTCTTCGCCAGGGCCGCGCAGCGCAGCTCCTGTTCGTAACCGCCGTTCACCGTGCCGAGGTACGTCGTGTCCAGCCCCACGGAGCGGCTGGTTCCGTGCATGGTGAGCGTGCCGTTCAACGTCCACTTGGATCCGCCCTGGTAGACGAACCGGGTGCTGGTGAAGTCGATGTAAGGGTAGTGATCGACGTCGAGGAAGTCGGCGGAACGCAGGTGGTTGTCACGGGTCCTGTTGCCCGTGGTGATGCTGGCGGCATCGATGCGCACCGACACCTGGGAGTCGCGCATGTCCGGCGCGATGCGAATTCCGCCCGTGAAGCGGGTGAAGCGTCCGTGGACGTGGGCCATGCCCACGTGCTTGGCGATGAAGCGGATCGCGGTGTGCGGCGGATCGAACAGCCAGGTGCCGGGTGGCGGCAGTTCCAGCTGGCGTGCGGGCAGCAGCACGACGCGCGCCGGGGGAAGGGCGGTGTCAGCGGCTATGTCGACGTCGCTGCGGGCCGGGGTGAGGCCCTCACCCGTGACCATCACACTGTAGGAACCGGGCGGGAGCGCCGCCATGAACAGGCCGTACGGATCGGTGGTGCCGTGGGCGGCGACCCGGTGGCTGTCCAGGGCGGTCACCGTGACCTCGGCACCGCCCAGGGGCTGTCCCATGGGATCGACGACCTCGCAGCCGTACGCGCCGGCGCCGGCCGGCAGGGTCAGCGGCACGCCCGATGCGGCCGTGGGACCGCTGCGGGAACGTCGGCGCCGGAGCAGTCCGAGGGCCATACGATTCACCTTTCCTCCTGCGTGTCACCGCGACGGGACGCGCACCGACGGATGCGTTCATGGTCACCGGACACCGTCAGGGAGCAGTTGCAAGCGTGATGAAGTCAATTATTGAACGATCATAGAGCAGGTCGAGGGGAGCGGTCCGTCATCGGGGTGGCGTACGAAACGGCTCGTTCACGTGCCGCTATTGAGGTGAACCCCCGTCATTCCGGCCGTCGACGGGGTGTGTCGCTTCGCCGACCGTGATGCTTTGCGGCGGTGCTGTGGTGAACGCCACGCGGCAGCGTGAAGAATTCACACGTGGTCTGCGGTCCCGTCACGCGGCCCACACAGCGCGCGAGCCCCGCCGCCGCGCCTGACGCGTGCGTCGTCCTCCTTCGCCCTCAGGGGCGGCCCGTCCCGGTCCAGCGCTAGCCCGGCCGAGTCACTCCGGACCACCCGGTCGCGGCGGTGGCCGTGCGAGCCGTGGCCGCGAACCGCACGATGGGCCGTGCTGCCGGCCGGCCGCCCGAGCCGGAACCGGTCGGATGCGAAGGAGGCGCCCGCCATGGGTGAGCTGTACATCGACGGCGAGTGGACCACCGCCGCCGGCGGAGGGCGGCGGGAGGTGGTCAATCCGTACGACGCCTCCGTCATCACCACCGTCGACGAGGCCGACGCCTCCGACGTGGACCGGGCCGTGCGGGCCGCCCGCCGTGCCTTCGACGAGGAGGACTGGGCGAACGCCCCCACGCGGCGCCGTGCCGACCTGCTGATGCGGGTGCGCGACCTGCTGCTGCGGGACATCGACGAGATCGCCCGCACCGAGACCCTCGACACCGGCAAGACGCTGGCCGAGGGCCGTTTCGACGTCGAGGACGTGGCCAACGCCTTCCGCTACTTCGCCGAGCTGGCCGGCAAGGACGGCGGACGCGTCGTGGACGTCGGGCCTGACGTGCTCAGCCGCGTCGTTCATCAGCCCGTCGGGGTGTGCGCGCTCATCGCCCCCTGGAACTATCCGCTGCTGCAAGCCTCGTGGAAGGTGGCGCCCGCGCTGGCGGCCGGCAACACCATCGTCCTCAAGCCCAGCGAGATCACCCCGCTCACCACCATCGCGCTGTTCCGGCTGATCGAGGAGGCCGGCGCCCCGCGTGGCGTCGCCAACCTCGTCCTCGGTTCCGGGGCGACGGTCGGCGCGGCCATGACCTCCCACCCCGAGGTCGACCTGGTGTCCTTCACCGGCGGCCTGGCCACCGGGCGCGCCATCATGGCCGCCGCGGCCGAGGGGCCGAAGAACATCGCCCTGGAACTCGGCGGCAAGAACCCCAACATCGTTTTCGCGGACGTCGACTTCGAGGCCGCCGTCGACTACGCGCTCGACGCCGCCTTCCTGCACGCGGGCCAGGTCTGCTCCGCCGGGTCACGCCTGCTGGTGGAGGACTCGCTGCACGACCGGTTCGTCGAGGCCTTCGCCGAACGCGCCCGCCGGATCCGGCTGGGCAACGGCCTGGAGGAGGGCACCGAGAGCGGGCCGCTCAGCTCCGCCGAGCACCGGGAGAAGGTCGAGCGCTACATCGCCCTCGGCAAGGAGGAGGGCGCCCGGCTCGTCACCGGCGGCACCCGCCCCGACGACCCCGCCCTGAGCCGCGGCTACTTCCTGCTGCCCACGATCTTCGCCGACTGCGACCGCTCCATGCGCATCGTGCAGGAGGAGGTCTTCGGGCCGGTCGTCACCGTCGAACGGTTCCGCACCGAGGACGAGGCCGTGGAACTCGCCAACGACACCCGTTACGGACTGGCCGGCGGCGTCTGGACCTCCGAGGCCAGTCGCGCCCAGCGGGTCGCGCAGCGGCTGCGGCACGGCACCGTCTGGATCAACGACTTCCACCCGTATGTGCCGCAGGCCGAGTGGGGCGGCTTCGGACGCTCCGGCGTCGGGCGCGAGCTCGGGCCCACGGGCCTGCGCGAGTACCAGGAGGCCAAGCACATCTACCAGAACCTCACCCCGGGACCCTCCGGCTGGTTCAAGGGCGGGAGCGGTGGCGACTGAGCCGCGACACACCGGCTCGCCCCTCCACCCCACGGTTCCGAAGAAAGGCAGCCCATGGCCTCCACCACCCCTCACGGCGCGGAGTCGGCCTACGACTACGTCATCGTCGGCGGCGGCACCGCCGGCTGTGTGCTCGCCGCCCGCCTGAGCGAGGACCCCGACTGCCGCGTCTGCGTCATCGAGGGCGGACCCAGCGACGTGGGCGACGACCGCATCCTGCGCCTGCGCAACTGGATCAACCTGCTCGGCTCGGAGTTCGACTACGGCTACACGACCGTCGAACAGCCGCGCGGCAACTCCCACATCCTGCACTCGCGGGCCCGCGTCCTCGGCGGCTGCTCCTCCCACAACACCCTGATCAGCTTCCTGCCGCTGCCGCAGGACCTCGACGACTGGGTGGCCGCCGGCTGCACCGGCTGGGACCCGGGCACGATCCTGCCGTACCGCGACCGGCTGCAGACCACCATCGTGCCGGTGGCGGAGGCCGACCGTAACCCCATCGCCAAGGACTTCGTCACCGCCGCCGCCCGCGCCACCGGCGTCCCCGTCATCGACGACTTCAACGCCGAACCCTTCGCCGACGGCACCGGCTTCTTCTCCCTCGCCTACGAGCCGGAGGGCAACAAGCGTTCCTCCGCCTCCGTCGCGTATCTGCACCCCGTCCTCGACCGCCCCAACCTCACGCTCAAGCTGGAGACCTGGGCGCATCGGCTGCTCACCGACGAGGCGGGACGGCTCACCCGGGTCGCGGTGCGCGGCGCGGACGGCGAGCCCGCCGCCGTCCGCGCGACCCGTGAACTGCTGCTGTGCGCCGGGGCGATCGACACCCCGCGGCTGCTGATGCTGTCCGGCATCGGACCGGCCGACGACCTGCGCCGCCTCGGCATCGACGTGAAGATCGACCTGCCCGGCGTGGGCGAGAACCTGCTGGACCACCCCGAGTCGGTGATCGTCTGGGAAACCCGCGGCCCGCTGCCGCCCAACTCCGCGATGGACTCCGACGCCGGCCTCTTCCTGCGCATGGACAAGAACCAGCCGCGGCCCGACCTGATGTTCCACTTCTACCAGGTGCCGTTCACCGTCAACACCGAACGGCTCGGCTACCCGGTCCCCGAGCACGGGGTGTGCATGACGCCGAACGTGCCCCGCGCCCGCTCCACCGGCCGCATGTGGCTGCGCAGTGCGGACCCGTCCGAGCATCCCGCCCTGGACTTCCGCTACTTCACCGACCCCGAGGGCCACGACGAGCGCACCATCGTGGAAGGACTCAAGCTGGCCCGCGAGGTCGCGGCGACGGATCCGCTGAAGGAGTGGCTGGTCCGCGAGGTCGCGCCCGGCCCGGACGTCACCTCCGACGCCGGCCTGTCGGAGTACGGCCGCCGCGCCGCCCACACCGTCTACCACCCGGCGGGCACCTGCCGGATGGGCGCCGCCGGCGACCCGATGGCCGTGTGCGACCCGGAGATGCGGCTACGCGGCGCCGAAGGCGTGCGTGTCGTCGACGCCTCGGTGTTCCCGACGATGCCCACCATCAACCCCATGGTGACGGTGCTGCTCGCCGCCGAACGCGCCGCCGACCTCATCACCGGGCGCCCCGGCCCGGCCGGCGGGGCGGCGGCGCGGTGACCGGTCCGCGGCCCGCCGCGACACATGAGAACTCCGGCGGCTGCGGTGTCGTGGTCACGACGGGCCTGTGGGGTATGTGCGCCTCGGTGACCGGACGTCATCCGGGCGCCCGCGCCGCGGACCGGACATCCGGTGCGGCGGCCGGCAGCCGAGGCCGAGAAGGAGTGCGACGTGTCGACCGTTGGTGAGAAGGGCCCCGGAACGCCGGAGGAACTGCCACCCGAGGACGGGCCGACCGGCCCGGTGCGGATCAAGCCCGTCGTCTTCTTCGGCGCGGCGGTCCTCGTCCTCGCGATCTCCCTCTGGGCGATCATCACCCCGTCGGGCGCCGAGGACGCGATCGGGGTCGTCGTCGGCAAGATCTCCAGCTGGTTCGGCTGGTACTACTTCCTCGCGGCCACCCTGTACCTGCTGTTCGTCGTCTTCATCGCCGCGTCCAAGTACGGCACCATCAAGCTGGGTCCCAAGCATTCCAAGCCCGACTACGGCCTGTTCACCTGGGGTTCGATGCTGTTCGCGGCGGGCATCGGCATCGACCTGATGTTCTTCTCGGTGTCGGGCCCGGTCAGCCACTACCTCGCGCCGCCCGAGGGCGACCCGAAGACCCTGGAGGCCGCCCGGCAGGCGGTCGTCTGGACGCTGTTCCACTACGGCATCACCGGCTGGGGCATGTACGCGCTGATGGGCATGGCGCTCGGCTACTTCTCCTTCCGGTACCGGCTGCCGCTCGCCATCCGCTCCGCGCTGTACCCGATCATCGGGCGCCGCATCCACGGCCGGATCGGCGACACCGTCGACCTCGCCGCCATCATCGGCACCGTCTTCGGCATCGGCGTGACCCTCGGCATCGGCGTGGTGCAGCTCAACTACGGCCTCAAGGCGCTCTTCGACATCCCCGAGGGGCTGACCGCGCAGATCGCGCTCATCGTCGTCGCGGTGGGCATGGCCACCGTCTCCGCGGTGTCCGGCGTCGACAAGGGCATCCGCCGGCTGTCGCAGCTCAACATCCTGCTCGCCGCGCTGCTGATGTTCTACATCCTCGTCGTCGGCGAGCCCTTCAGGCTGCTCAACGCCATCGTCCAGAACGTCGGCGACTACGTCAGCGGCTTCCCGTCGATGACCCTGAACACCTTCGCCTACGACCAGCCCACCGAGTGGCTCGACGCGTGGACGCTGTTCTTCTGGGCGTGGTGGGTGGCCTGGGCGCCGTTCGTCGGGCTGTTCCTGGCGCGCATCTCCCGCGGCCGCACCCTGCGCGAGTTCGTCGCGGCGACGCTGGTCATCCCGTTCCTCTTCACCGGGCTCTTCCTGGCGATCTTCGGCAACAGCGCCCTGTTCCTGGTGCGCGACGGCAACACCGAGTTCGGCGAGACCGCCATGAACGTCCCCGAACAGGGCTTCTACACCCTGCTCGAACAGTTCCCCGGCTTCATGTTCAGCGCCGGACTCGCCACCTTCGTCGGTCTGCTGCTGTACGTCACCTCCGCCGACTCCGGCGCCCTGGTGATGGGCAACCTCAGCGCCGACCTGCCCACCCCGATGACCGACGCGCCGACGTACCTGCGCATCTTCTGGGCGCTGGCGACCGGTCTGCTCACCCTCGCCATGCTCATCGTCGGCGGTGTGCAGGCGCTCACCAACGCCACCATCATCATGGGCCTGCCGTTCTCCTTCGTGATGTTCCTGATCATGGCGGGTCTCTATCTCGCCCTGAGAACCGAGCGGATGAAGGTCGAGGCGCGTGTCACCACGCTGCCCGGCTCGCTCTCCGGACGCACGCTGCAGCACGGCCTTCCCGGCGCGCCGAACTGGCGGCACCGGCTGGCGCGCGCCATGTCGTTCCCCGGCCCGCGTGCCGCGGCACGGTTCGTGGACCACGTCGCCCGGCCCGCCTTCCAGGAAGTCACCTACGAGCTGCGGCAGCAGGGAGCCGAGGCGGAGATGCTGGAGGGGACCGTCGAGGAGAACGGTCTCACCCACGTCGGACTGCGCGTGCCGGTCGGCGAGGGCGACGTGTTCCTCTACGAGGTGTGGCCCGTCGAGCGCCCCACCCCCGCGTTCGCCACCCGGTCGGTCGAGGAGCGCGACACCTACGTACGGTTCGAGGTCCGTCTCGCCGAGGGCAACCAGGACTACGACGTGATGGGCTACACCCAGGAGCAGCTCATCGCCGACGCCCTCGACCAGTACGAGCGGTACATGGAGTTCCTGCGGGTGCGCCACGAGGCGTCCACCAGGTCCAACCTTCCCGACCACCGCCCGGACGCACCGGACGCGCACCTGCCGTCGGAGTGAGCGGCGGGCGGGGCGGTTCGCTTCGGCTCCCTGTCCCGCCCGGACGTTCCGTACCGCCGCCTCAGCCGGTGACGGGCGGCAGCTCGGCCTGCGGGGTGAGGCGGGCGAGGTCCGGGTCGCCGAACTCGTCGCGCAGGGCCCGGAAGGCGGTCACCTTCTGCTCGCCGAAGCGGCGGACGTGGTGGGCGTAGGCGTCGGGGGAGAGGAACCGGCCGGGGTGCGACTTCGAGTGGAACTTGTCCGCGTACATCACCAGCCGTTCCTCCGCCGTCTCCGCCAGATAGTCGGCGGGCGGGACGGGGAGGTTCTGGCTCACGACGTCCTGCCGGGTCAGTCCGACGCCGGTGTGGTGGGAGCAGAAACGGCACAGGGTGGCGGGGAAGCCCTCGCTCTCCAGGAGCTCCTGGCCGAGCAGTCCGTGCCGGATGTAGTTCTCGTGATCCAGCCGTCCTGCGTCGTCGTAGAGGCGGTAGACGCCGATGTCGTGCAGGAGGCAGCCGGCCCGGACCAGTTCGGCGTCGAGGTGAGCGAGGCGCGGTGCTGCCAGCAGCTGTTCGGCGACGCTCCAGACGAGCTCACAGTGGCGGTGCACGGAGGTGAACGCCTCGGCCGTCGGCGCGTGCTTCTCGTGCAGCGCGCGGATCTCTTCTGGTCCCGGAATCCTCACCCGGGGAGCGTAACAACGGGACAGGTGAGGGCGGGCGGGGAGTTCCCGAGTCGGCGGAAGAGGTCCTGAGAATGCGGAAGAGTTCCCGCCACCGCCCCTCTTCACGCGATCCGGTGATAACGCCCGAAGCGGGCACGTGGCGGTCGTGCGGACCGTTCGACGGGGTGACGGGGGCGGTCGTCGCCCCCGCGAGGCACCGACGACGGGGGAGACACCATGAGCCTGCAGTTCCTGCGGAACGCCGACGGCACGGTCACCGGGCACAACGAGACCAACGGCTTCACCGTGACACACGCCGACGAGGAGGAGGTGAAACGGCAGTTGTACGAGGACGCGGGCTGGGCGTACACGCCCCCGCCGTCCCCGGTCCCGCCGGGACATCACCGCTTCCTGCTGGTGCACGAGGAGGACGGGACCTGCGGCTTCGACGACGAGCGGTACGCGGCGCTTCGGGCGAGGCCGCCCGAGGGGTGCGTGCCGGCCGACCACGGGCACTTCGCCCTGGAGTGCGAGCGTCGGGGAAAGACACTGCTGGACGCCGTCGCCTGCACGGTCGCGGAGGTGCGGCGCGAGCACGGGGTGGTGATGAACGGCCTGGGGGTGGCCGGGAGACCGGGGGAGTGGCCCGGCACGGACACCGACGCCTGTGCCGACGCCGACGGGCGGGACGGTGACGCGGCCGGGAGGGTGGCGCACCTGGTGCTGACGGCCGCGTACCGGTCGAGACGGCTCGGGTACGGGCGGAAGGAACTGGTGCGGCTGCTGGACGCCACGGGGATCGAGTAGCCGGGTGCCGGCAGCAGAAGGGGGTGCGACTCGAACTGTCGGCGCGCGGACGTCAGCTCGTCACCAGTTCCCGCCGCGCCCTGCGCCCCGCCGCGGCCGGGGCCGCCTGCGTCGCCCGGTGCGTGCGGTGCAGCCACAGCACGTCACGGCCGAACGACCACACCAGCAGGCCGAGGGCCAGCGCCACGACGCCGAAGTTCACCACGTGAGGAAGGAACGCGGAGGCCGTCACCAGCAGCAGTACGCCCTGGAGGGCCGCGACCGTCTTGCGGGCCGTGCTCGGCGGGAGCGGCGCGGTCAGCCACGGCCACACCCGGGCGGCAGCGACGAACACGTAGCGCATAACCCCGATCAGCAGCACCCAGGGGCCCATCACCATCGACACGTACACGCTGAGCACCAGGATCAGGAAGGCGTCGACCTCCATGTCGAAGCGGGCGCCCAGCGGGGTGGAGGTGCCGGTCCTGCGGGCGACCTTGCCGTCGACGCCGTCCAGGATCAGGGCCACGGCCGTCAGGCCGACGAAGAGGGAGACAGGAGGTGAGTCCTGGAACGAGTCCGCGACCAGCGCGGTCACCCCGCCGACCAGGGTGGCCCGGCCGAGGGTGACCCGGTTCGCCGGACCGAAGGTGCGCGACCCCGCCCGGTGCAGGGCCCGGGACAGCACCGCCCAGGTGGCGATCGCGAACACGAGGCCCGTGACCCAGCCCGCGGGGCCCATGCCGATCGCGGTACCGATCAGGGCCAGCAGCAGGATCTGCAGGCCCGCCCCCACAGCGGTCTCCTGCTGGACGAGCCTCGCGTCGTACGTGTTGTTCAGGGCCACCGAACACCCTCCGGCCGTGTGACAGAGTCGATCAACGCCGCTACCTTGTGCGCGGCCTGTGCACCACTCGGTACGCGCGCAGGATCCCGATCGTTCAGGAGGACCTCGATGAACCACGCCGCACGTGCGTTCTGGCTCGACTCGCCTGGCCGGGGGGAGATCCGTGAGGTGGACCTGCCGGAGCCGGGCCCGGACGACGTCGTGGTGCGCGCCCTCTACTCGGGAGTCAGCCGTGGCACGGAGACGCTCGTGTTCCGCGGAGGGGTGCCGGAGAGTCAGCACACCGCGATGCGGGCGCCGTTCCAGGAAGGCGACTTCCCGGGGCCGGTGAAGTACGGCTACCTGAGCGTCGGCGTGGTGGAGGAGGGGCCCGCGTCGCTCACCGGACGGACGGTGTTCTGCCTGTACCCGCACCAGACGCGGTACGTGGTGCCGGCGGCGGCCGTGACGCCGGTGCCCGAGTCGGTGCCGGCCGGGCGGGCGGTGCTCGCCGGCACCGTGGAGACCGCCGTCAACGCCCTCTGGGACGCGGCGCCCCTGGTCGGCGACCGGATCGCCGTGGTCGGCGGCGGGATGGTCGGCTGCTCGGTGGCCGCGCTGCTCGCCCGCTTCCCCGGCGTGCGCGTGCAGCTCGTGGACGCCGACCCGGCGCGGGCCGCAACCGCCGAGGCCCTGGGTGTGGGCTTCGCCCTGCCCGCGGACGCCGACGGGGAGTGCGACCTGGTGGTGCACGCCAGCGCCACCGAACAGGGACTCGCCCGCGCGCTGGAGCTGCTGCGGCCCGAGGGCACGGTCGTCGAGCTCAGCTGGTACGGCGACCGGACGGTGGGGGTGCCGCTGGGCGAGGCGTTCCACTCCCGCCGGCTCACCATCCGCGGCAGCCAGGTCGGCACCGTCTCCCCGGCCCGCGCGCACCGTGGTTACGGGGACCGTCTCGCCCTCGCCCTCGACCTGCTCGCCGACCCCGCCCTCGACGCCCTCGTCACCGGCGAGTCGCCCTTCGAGGAACTGCCCGACGTCATGCCCCGCCTCGCCTCCGGCGACCTCCCCGCCCTGTGCCACCGGGTGCGCTACGACGACCCCGGAGCGGGCACACACGCCTGACCTGAGAAAAGACACGACAGACGCTGAACACGGGAAGGAAGCCAGCCGTACTACTCGACATCCCCGCCTCCCAGACCGGCGGGGAACAGACGCGCCGCACCTGGAGGGTCGTCCGTTGTTCAGCATCACCGTCCGCGATCACATCATGATCGCCCACAGCTTCCGCGGCGAGGTCTTCGGACCGGCCCAGCGCCTGCACGGGGCCACGTTCCTCGTGGACGCCACCTTCCGGCGCGAACAGCTGGACGAGGACAACATCGTCGTCGACATCGGCCTGGCCACGCAGGAACTCGGGGCCGTCGTGGGAGAGCTGAACTACCGCAACCTCGACAACGAGCCCGACTTCGCCGGGGTGAACACGTCCACCGAGTACCTGGCCAAGGTGATCGCCGACCGGCTCGCCGAGCGCATCCACAAGGGCGCGCTCGGGGAGGGAGCCAAGGGCATCGCGCGGATCGCCGTCACCCTGCACGAGTCGCACATCGCCTGGGCGAGTTACGAGCGTGCGCTGTGACCGACACGACGATCGACATGACCGCCAGGACGGCAGGCCGCGGAGGCGGCCGCCTGGACTACGTGCCCGTACAGGCGTCCTTCCGGAGGAACGGCGGAATCATCCCCATGTCCCTGCGCTCCGTGCACTTCGTGATGCCGGGCGGGGTCGACGACCGGTCCGCCCCGAGCGGCGGCAACGCCTACGACCGGCGTGTGTGCCTGGACCTGCCCGGCTTCGGCTGGCAGGCGCACCGGCACCCGGTCGCCGGTGACTGGCCCCGCCCCGACGCGGCCGCCCGCGACGAACTCGCCCGCACCCTGCGGGAACTGCCCGACGGCGCGGTCGTCCTGCTCGACGGGCTGGTCGCCTGCGGGGTGCCCGAGATCATCGTGCCCGAGGCGGAGGAGGGGCGCCTGCACATGGCGGTGCTCGTCCATCTGCCGCTCGGCGACGAGACCGGCCTGGACGCGACCGTCGCAGCCGAACTGGACGCCCGCGAGCGCGCGGTGCTGAGGGCCGTGCCCGCCGTCGTCGCCACCAGCGAGTGGGCGGTGCGCCGGCTCGTCGCCCACCACGGACTCGCCCCCGAGCGGGTCCATGCCGCCGCCCCCGGCGCCGACATCGCGCCCCTCGCCCCGGGCACCGACGGCGTCTCGCACCTGGTGTGCGTCGCCGCGGTCACCCCGCGCAAGGGCCAGCACCGGCTGGTGGAGGCGCTGGCGGCGGTGACCGACCTGCCGTGGACCTGTTCCCTGGTCGGCGGCCTCGGACACGACCCCGAGTACGTCGCCCACCTCCGCCGCCTCGTTAGCGAACACGGCCTGGAGGACCGGCTGGAACTGACCGGCCCCAAGTCCGGCGCCGAACTCGACGCCGCCTACGCCGCCGCCGACCTGATGGTCCTCACGTCGTACGCCGAGACCTACGGCATGGCCGTCACCGAGGCCCTGGCCCGCGGCATCCCGGTGCTGGCGACCGACGTCGGCGGACTGCCCGAGGCCGTCGGCCGCGCCCCCGACGGCGGGGTGCCCGGCATCCTCGTGCCGCCGGAGAACCCGGCCGCGATCGCCGCCGAACTGCGCGGCTGGTTCGGCGAGGCCGACGTACGGCGGCGGCTGAAGGCGGCCGCCCGCGGCCGGCGGGCCGCGCTCGGCGGCTGGGCGGGCACCGCACAGAGCCTCGCGGGAGTCCTGCGCCGGCTCCCCACCGCGTCCGGGAGGGCGGCATGACACGACCGACCACCACTCGACCCGCCGCCGCGATCCCGGCCCAGCCCGGCCCTCGGGACGTCACCGACGCGGCGCCAGCGACACCAGGGGGCGACATGGCAGCCACCGGTTCCACGGACGGCGCGTCGGTCATCCCCGGCGCCGGACCGTCCGGACCCCGCCCCGGCGAGCGGGCCACCGTGCGGCTGCGGGACACCGGCGAGGAGGAGCCGCCCCGCTACGCGCCCGAGTGGCTCCAGCTGCGCGAACCGGCCGACGCCGCCGCCCGCTCCTACGACCTGCTGGACCCGCTGCGGATCCGGCTCGCCAACCTGCCCGGACGGGCCGGCGGCGGTCTCGTCGTGCACGACATCGGCTGCGGCACCGGCTCCATGGGCCGCTGGCTGGCGCCCCGTCTGGACGGCACCCAGCACTGGGTGCTGCACGACCGCGACCCCTATCTGCTGCACTTCGCCGCCGTCGCCTCCCCGCGCTCCGCGGCCGACGGCAGTCATGTCACCGTCGAGACCCGGCGCGGTGACGTCGCCCGGCTCACCCCGGACGCGCTGGCCGGCGCCTCCCTGGTGACGGCGTCCGCCCTGCTCGACGTCCTCACCCGCGAGGAGGTCGGCGTGCTGGCCGCCGCCTGCGCGGGAGCCGGCTGCCCCGCGCTGCTCACCCTGTCGGTGGCCGGGCGCGTCGAGCTGACGGAGCCGCACCCGCTGGACGCGGAGATCACCGAGGCGTTCAACGCCCACCAGCGCCGCGGGGGACTCCTCGGCCCGGACGCGGTCACGGCCGCCGCCGAGGCGTTCACCGAGCACGGCGCGACCGTACGGCTCAACCCCAGCCCGTGGCGGCTCGGCCCGGAGAAGGGCGCGCTCACCGAGCAGTGGCTGCGCGGCTGGGTCGGCGCGGCGGTGGAGGAGCGGCCGGAGCTGGCGGAGCGCGCCGGCGCCTATCTGGCCGAGCGTCTCGAAGCCTGCGCGGCGGGGACGCTCCGGGTGATCGTGCACCACACCGACCTGCTCGCCCTGTGCCACCCGGTGGACGGCGGCGCATGAGCAGGCACACGGGGGAGACGGCCGAGGCGGAGGCGCCCTCGGCGGGACCGGCGGCCGGGGGCGGCGTCCGCCGTCTGCTCGGGCGGCTCGGCGGTCCCGCCGTGCGCACCCGCCTCGGCACGCTCGCCGGTGTGGTCATCCTCGCCGTGCTGTTCTGGCGGCTCGGCACCGGCGCCTTCGTGGACGGGGTACGGCGCATCGACGCGCCCACGCTGGCCGCCGCCCTCGGCATCGGGCTGGTGACCACCGTGTTCAGCGCCTGGCGCTGGGCACTGGTGGCGCGCGGCATCGGCATACTGCTGCCCTTCGGCGCGGCCGTGGCGGACTACTACCGCGCCCTGTTCCTCAACGCGGCACTGCCCGGTGGTGTCCTGGGCGACGTGCACCGGGCCGTGCGGCACGGGCGGGACGCCGGCGACCTCGGGCGGGGGGTACGGGCGGTGGTGCTGGAGCGGACCGCCGGGCAGCTCGCGCTGTTCGCCGCCGGGGGAGTGGTTCTGCTGACCATGCCCTCCCCCGTCCGTGACCAGATCAGGCAGGCCGCCCCGGCGGCCACGTTGGGGGTGGTGGGCGCCTGCGCAGTGGTGCTGGCCCTGCGGATGAACCGGGCGCCGTCCGGGGGGAAGCCCCGCGAGGTGCGCGGGATGCTCGGCGAGGCGCGGCAGGCGCTGTTCTCGCGGTCCACCGCGCCGGGCGTCCTCGTGTCGTCCGTGGTCGTGCTCGCCGGGTACGTGGCCATGTTCGTCCTCGCCGCGGACGTCGCCGGGGCCGGGGCGTCGGTGGCGGAGCTGCTGCCGCTCGCGCTGCTGGCGCTGCTGGCGATGAGCCTGCCGCTGAACGTGGGCGGCTGGGGACCGCGGGAGGGCGTCGCCGCGTGGGCGTTCGGGGCGGCGGGGCTCGGTGCGGGACGGGGGCTGACGGTCGCCGTGGTGTACGGGGTGTTCAGCCTGGCGGCCAGCCTGCCGGGAGCGGTGGTGCTGGTGGCCCGGTGGTACGCCGCCACCCGTGACCGCCGTACGGCGGACCCCGCGGGGCCGGTACCGGCGTCATGGGGCTTCCGCCCGCCCGCCCCGCGCGCACCGGCCCCGGTCGTCCGGATTCCCGCTCAGCTGTCGGAGGTCAGAAGCGAGAAATACGCGCCGAAGGAATCCGCGAGGCTCGCGAGAAGTTCCTTGCCCTTTTCCGCGGTGCCCAGCGAAGGCCGGCCGATGACGCCGGAATCCGTATAGGCGGACATTCCGGTGGTGAGCAGATGACGCCGGTCGTCCGAAACGTGGTCGGACGTCTCGTAACCGGGACGGAGAACCTCGGGAGAGGTGTGCAGAAGAATGGACGTCTCGATTTCGCCCGCGTGCATGTCCGTCAGCAGCGACGTGACGACCCCGGCGCGCGCCCGCGCCGCCTCCCAGTCCTCCGGGGCCGGGAAGAGCGCCATCCGCTCATCGCGCGCGGAGGCCTCCTGGACGACGTTGCCCAGCACGTAGTTGCCGCCGTGCCCGTTGACCAGCACCAGCGTGTCGATGCCCGAGCGGCGCAGCGAGTCGGCGATGTCCCGCACCACCGCGTGCAGGGTCACGGCGGAGATGGACACCGTGCCCGGCCAGGCCGCGTGCTCGTGCGAGCAGGAGATGGTCACCGGAGGAAGGAGGTGCACGGGGTAGGAGTCGGCGACCGCCCGTGCGATCGCGCAGGCGACCAGGGTGTCCGTCGCCAACGGCAGGAAGGGACCGTGCTGTTCATGACTTCCGACCGGAAGTACCGCGATCTGACGTGAGACGCCGGCTCCCCGCGTCCGTACATCCTCTGTAGTATCCGCCGGCAACAGACCGTGCACCGGGCCGTATGCCGCCGACCGCTCGTGTGAACCACCCATATCCGTCACGGCCTTTCGTCTCTGCTTAGGAACTCGAGAATCATGACAGAAAAAATAGGCGTACTCGGCAAGCAGCCTCAGCGGCGGACCGGTGTGGAACGCGTCGTGAATGCGCCGCTGCCCACGGTGTACGGGAAGTTCCAGGCGATCGGTTACCTGGACCACGACCGCGGTGACGAACAAGTGGCTCTGGTCCACGGCGACCTGGGCGCGGACCGGGTGCTGACCCGGCTGCACTCGGAGTGCCTCACCGGTGACGCCTTCGGCTCCCAGCACTGCGAGTGCGGCGACCAGCTGGCCGCGGCGCTGCGCGCGGTCGTCGCCGAAGGGGCGGGCGTCGTCGTCTACTTGAGGGGGCACGAGGGCCGCGGCATCGGACTGCTCGCCAAGCTGCGCGCGATGGCGTTGCAGGCGGAGGGTCTGGACACCGTGGAGGCGAACCTGGCGCTCGGACTGCCGGTCGACGCCCGCGACTACGCCGTCGCCGCCGGGATGCTGAAGGACCTGGGTGTGCGGTCGGTGCGGCTGATGTCCAACAACCCGCGCAAGCGTGAGGCGCTCGAGCGGCACGGCGTGGAGGTCGACGAGCAGGTGCCGCTGCTGATCGAGCCGTGCGAGAGCAACATCACCTACCTGCGCACCAAGCGGGAGCGGCTCGACCACCACCTCCCGCACCTGGACGCGGTGGGGCACCTGTCCTGACGCCCCGCCGGCCGGCGGAACCGTCGCCGGACGGAGGTCAGTCGGCGAGTGCCTCGTGCACCAGCCGTTTGAGGTCGCGGTAGACGGTGTGGGAGGACCTGGGCCGCACCTGCGTGTAGAACTGCACGGTCAGGTCGCGGCCGGGGTCGACCCAGAAGGTGGTGGTGGCCACCCCGCTCCAGCCGTAGGCGCCGAGGCCGGACGGCTCCCTCGTGCGTGACGGGTCGACGACCACGGAGACGCCGAGGCCGAACCCGACGCCCTCGTTGCCGGGGGCGTCGTGCGGGGGGACGCCGACGGTGCGCAGATCGGCGCCGCCGGGGAGGTGGTTGCGGGTCATCAGATCGACCGTCTCCGGGCGGAGCAGCCGTGTGCCGTCCAGTTCGCCGTGCCGGCGCAGCAGTTCCATGAAGCGGTGCATGTCGTGGGCGGAGGCGACCATGCCGCCGCTGCCGGACAGGAAGCGGGGGCGGCCCCGCAGCGGCAGCCCGTCGATCGGCTCGATGCCCCCGTCGTCCGTCTCGCCGTACAGCTCCGCCAGCCGCTCCGCCTGCGCGTCGGTCACCTCGAACCCGGCGTCCTCCATGCCGAGCGGCCGGAACACACGCTCGGCCAGGTAGGTGTCGAGGGGGCGCCCTGAGACGACCTCGATGATCCGGCCGAGCACGTTCGTGGCGACCGAGTAGTTCCACCGCGTGCCCGGGTCGAACTGGAGCGGCAGGCTCGCGTACACGTCCGTCGTCCCGGCGAGGTCCGTGCCCGGCGCCACCGACGAGTCCAGTCCGGCCGCGCGGTACAGCGCGTCGACCGGATGGGCGTGGTAGAAGGCGAACGTCAGCCCGGCGGTGTGCGTCATCAGATGCCGTACCAGCAGCGGGCCGGCCGCCGGGCGGGTCCGCACCTGGTCGCCCGAGCCGTCCACGTGGACACGCGGCTCCGCGAACGCCGGGAGGTGGCGGCCCACCTCGTCGTCCAGCGACAGCAGCCCGTCCTCCACCAGCATCAGCGCGCCCACGGTGGTCACCGGCTTGGTCATGGAGTAGATACGCCACAGGGTGTCGCTCTCCACGGGCAGCCCGGCCGCCAGGTCCCGCGCCCCGTACGCCGTCAGGTGCGCGACGCGCCCCGCGCGGGCGACGGCGACCAGGAACCCGGGCATCTCCCCGTCGTCGACCCGGCGGGCCAGCTCCCGGTCGAGCCGTTCCAGCGCGTCCGGGTCCAGTCCCGCCTCGCCGGGATCGGCCTCCTGCCGCAGCACCGCCATCGCACACCTCCGGGGAACGCCGGCCCGGTGCGGGCCGTTGATCGAAGCATGACCCAGGACGCAGAACAGAACGCACTGCTCGCCCTGCTCTCCGAGGGGCACGGCGGAGTGCTCGTCACGATCAAACGCGACGGACGGCCCCAGCTGTCCAACGTCATGCACGCCTATTACCCCGACGAGCGGGTCATCCGCGTCTCCCTCACCGACGACCGGGCGAAGACCCGCAACCTGCGGCGCGACACCCGGGCGTCCTACCACGTGACCACCCCGGACCGCTGGGCCTACACGGTGGCCGAGGGCACCGCCGAGCTGACGCCGGTCGCCGGGCAGCCGTACGACGAGACGGTGGAGGAGCTGATCCGGCTCTACCGGGACATCAACGGCGAGCACCCGGACTGGGAGGAGTACCGGGCGGCGATGGTCCGCGACCGCCGGCTGGTGCTGCGGCTGCACGTCGAGCGGGCGTACGGCATCCCGCGCCGGGGCGCCGGGGTCTGACGGAGCACCCCGGCGCGCCCGGCCCGCGGTCAGGCGCCCACGTACTGCGCGAGGTGCTCGCCGGTCAGGGTGGAGCGGGCGGCGACCAGCTCGGCCGGGGTGCCCTCGAAGACGATCCGCCCGCCGTCGTGGCCGGCGCCGGGGCCCAGGTCGATGATCCAGTCGGCGTGCGCCATGACGGCCTGGTGGTGCTCGATGACGATCACCGACTTGCCGGAGTCGACCAGCCGGTCCAGCAGCCCGAGCAGCTGCTCGACGTCGGCGAGGTGCAGACCGGTGGTCGGCTCGTCCAGCACGTACACGCCGCCCTTGTCGCCCATGTGGGTGGCGAGCTTCAGCCGCTGCCGTTCACCGCCGGACAGGGTGGTGAGCGGCTGGCCGAGGGTGAGGTAGCCGAGCCCGACGTCCGCCATCCGCTGCACGATCTTGTGGGCGGCCGGCAGCCGCGCCTCGCCCTCCCGGAAGAACTCCTCCGCATCGGTCACCGACATCCCGAGCACCTCGCTGATGTCGCGTCCGCCGAAGCGGTACTCCAGCACCGACCCGTCGAACCGCTTGCCGCCGCAGTCCTCGCAGGTGGTGGAGACGCCGGCCATCATCCCCAGGTCGGTGAAGACGACCCCGGCGCCGTTGCAGGTGGGGCAGGCTCCCTCGGAGTTGGCGCTGAACAGCGCGGGCTTGACGCCGTTGGCCTTGGCGAACGCCTTGCGGATCGGCTCCAGCAGGCCTGTGTAGGTCGCCGGGTTGCTGCGCCGTGAGCCGCGGATCGGGGTCTGGTCGACCGCGATCACGTCCTGGTCGGCGGGGATCGAACCGTGCAGCAGGGAACTCTTGCCCGAGCCGGCCACGCCGGTGACGACGGTGAGCACGCCGAGCGGGATGTCGACGTCGACGTCTCGCAGGTTGTTCGCCGTGGCGCCGCGGATCTCCAGGGCGCCGGTGGGCTTGCGGACGGTGTCCTTGACCGAGGCGCGGTCGTCGAGGTGGCGGCCGGTGATCGTGCCGCTGGCCCGCAGCCCTTCGACGGTGCCCTCGAAGCAGACCGTGCCGCCCTCGGTGCCGGCGCCGGGCCCCAGGTCGACGACATGGTCGGCGATCGCGATGGCCTCCGGCTTGTGCTCGACCACGAGCACCGTGTTGCCCTTGTCGCGCAGCCGCAGCAGCAGGTCGTTCATCCGCTGGATGTCGTGCGGGTGCAGCCCGATGGTGGGTTCGTCGAAGACGTACGTGACGTCGGTGAGCGAGGAGCCGAGGTGGCGGATCATCTTGACCCGCTGCGCCTCGCCCCCGGACAGGGTGCCGGACGGCCGGTCCAGCGAGAGATAGCCGAGGCCGATCTCCACGAACGAGTCGAGGGTGTGCTGCAGCGCGGTGAGCAGCGGCGCCACGGACGGCTCGTCCACGCCGCGCACCCACTCGGCGAGGTCCCTGATCTCCATGGCGCAGGCGTCGGCGATGCTGATGCCCTTGATCTTCGAGGAGCGGGCGCCCTCGGTGAGCCGGGTGCCGTCGCACTCGGGGCAGGTGGTGAAGGTGACCGCCCGGTCCACGAAGGCCCGGATGTGCGGCTGCATCGACTCCCGGTCCTTGCTGAGCATCGACTTCTGCAGCTTCGGGATCAGCCCCTCGTAGGTGAGGTTGGCGCCGCCGACCTTCACCTTGGTGGGCTCGCGGTACAGGAAGTCGTGGCGTTCCTTCTTGGTGTACTCGCGGATCGGCTTGTCCGGGTCGAAGAAGCCCGACTCGGCGATGACCCGCACCACCCAGCCTCCGCCGGTGTAGGTGGGGATGGTGAACGGGTCCTCGTTGAGCGACTTGGAGTCGTCGTAGAGCTGGGTGAGGTCGATGTCGGTGACGGTGCCGCGCCCCTCGCAGCGGACGCACATGCCGCCGGTGCGGGAGAAGGAGACCTTCTCGGTCTTGGTCTTGTCGGCGCCGCGCTCGACGGTGAAGCCGCCGCTCGCCGACACCGAGGCCACGTTGAAGGAGAACGCGCCGGGCGGGCCGAAGTAGGGCTTGCCCAGGCGGCTGAAGAGGATGCGCAGCATCGCGTTGGCATCGGTGGCGGTGCCGACCGTGGAGCGCGGGTCGGAGCCCATCCGCTGCTGGTCGACGGTGATCGCCGTGGTCAGCCCTTCCAGCACGTCGACCTCGGGACGGGCCAGCGTCGGCATGAACCCCTGCAGGAAGGCGCTGTACGTCTCGTTGATCAGGCGCTGCGACTCGGCGGCGATGGTGTCGAAGACCAGCGAGCTCTTGCCCGAGCCGGACACACCGGTGAACACGGTCAGGCGGCGTTTGGGCAGTTCGACGCTGACGTCCTTGAGGTTGTTCTCGCGCGCCCCGTGCACGCGGATCAGGTCGTGGTTGTCGGCGACGTGTCCGCCCGGCCGCTGCGGGTCCGTGCTCGTGACCATGGTCGTGGTTCTCCATCCGTCGGGCGGGCCCGCCATCGCGGTCCCCGCCGGCGTTCCCCGGTTCGGTCCGGCCGGCGGCAGGGTGCGTCCGGCCGGCCCGTGGCGGCGCGCCCACGGCCGCGTCCCGGCCGGCCCGTACGGCGTCCCCCGCCCCGGGCGTCGCGCGCCACCGACAGCCTAGGCGGACGGCGCCCGCCGGTGCTTCTCCATTCCTGATCGGCCGCTGACGCGGCGCCGTCACGCGTCCGGAACGGGCGAGGCGCGCCCCGCCGGGCGGCGGGACGCGCCGAAGCCGATGGACTGCGGGACGCGCCGAATCTGACGGACGTCGGCAACGTCACGCGGGCGCAGGCCCGACCGAGGGCGGTCAGCTCTGGGCGGGTGCGCTCGACCTTGCGCGGGGGCGGTCGCCCTTGCGTGGGTGCGGTCAGTCCCGCATGGACGGGGTCGGCTTGCGTGGGTGCGGTCGGCCCTGCGCGAGGGGCGGTCAGCCCTGCGCGGGTGCGCTCGGTCTTGCGCGGGGGCGCTCAGTCCCGCATGGACGGGGTCGGCTTGCGTGGGTGCGGTCGGCCCTGCGCGAGGGGCAGTCAGCCCTGCGTGGGCGTGGTCGCCCTTGCGCGAGGGGCGCTCAGTCCCGCACGGATGCGGTCAGCCTTGCGTGGGCGCGGTCAGTCCGGCACGGATGCGGTCAGCCTTGTGTGGGCGCGGTCAGTCCGGCACGGATGCGGTCGGTCCCGCGCGGATGCGCTCAGTCCCGCGCGCGTCCCGTCCCGTGCGCGGGCATGGGCGGTCGTGTGTTCCACTCCGCGATCACCGGCGAGCCGTGCTCCAGGGACAGTCGGCTCAGGGTGCCCGTCTCCAGCCGGAAGAGACGTCCGTGGGACGGGGGCAGGCCCAGGCGGCGCGCGGTGAGGACCCGCAGCAGATGACCGTGCGCGACCAGCATCACGTCCCCCCGCTCCAGCGCCCCCGCGACCCGGGCCAGCACCCGGTCGGCGCGGGCGCCCACCTGCTCCGGGGACTCGCCGGGGAACTCCTCGCCGGGCGGCACCCCGTCGGTCCACAGGTCCCAGCCCGGACGGGTGGTGCGGACGTCGGCGGTGGTCACGCCCTCGTACGCGCCGTAGTCCCATTCGCGCAGGTCCGGCTCCGGCTCCGCGCCGGTGAGGCCCGCCAGCTCGGCGGTGCGGCGGGCGCGGGCCAGCGGGCTGGTGAGGACCAGGGCGAAGGCACGGTCGGCCAGCAGCGGGGCCAGGGACCTGGCCTGGGCCTCGCCGGCCGGTGTCAGCGGCAGGTCGGTGCCGCCGGTGTGGCGGCCCGACCTGCTCCACTCCGTCTCCCCGTGCCGCGCGAGCAGCAGATCCCCCATGAGGCGCTACGCCTTCTTCCTCTCGACGGCGTGGCCGCCGAACTGGTTGCGCAGCGCCGCGACCATCTTCATCTGCGGCGAGTCCTCCTGCCGGGAGGTGAACCGGGCGAACAGCGACGCGGTGATCGCGGGCAGCGGCACGGCGTTGTCGATGGCCGCCTCCACCGTCCAGCGGCCCTCGCCCGAGTCCTCGGCGTACCCGCGCAGCTGCCGGAGGTGCTCGTCGTCGTCGAGGGCGTTGACCGCGAGGTCGAGCAGCCAGGAGCGGATGACGGTGCCGTCCTGCCAGGAGCGGAACACCTCCCGCACGTTGTCCACCGAGTCGACCTTCTCCAGCAGCTCCCAGCCCTCGGCGTAGGCCTGCATCATGGCGTACTCGATGCCGTTGTGGACCATCTTCGCGAAGTGCCCGGCACCGACCTTGCCCGCGTGGACGTACCCGTACGGACCGTCCGGCTTGAGGGCGTCGAAGATCGGCTTGAGCCGCTCCACGTACTCCGTCTCGCCGCCGACCATGAGGGCGTAGCCGTGCTCCAGGCCCCAGACGCCGCCGGAGACACCGGCGTCGACGAAGCCGATGCCCCGGGCCGCCAGCTCCTTGGCGTGCTTCTCGTCGTCGGTCCAGCGGGAGTTGCCGCCGTCCACCACGATGTCGTCGTGTTTGAGGAGGCTCGCCAGCTGGTCGACGACCTGCTGGGTGGCGGCGCCCGCGGGGACCATCACCCACACCGCGCGCGGCCCGTCGAGCTGGTCGACCAGGTCGGACAGGTGGGGCACGTCGGACACCGCGGGATTGGTGTCGAAGCCGATGACGGTGTGGCCTGCGCGGCGCAGCCGCTCGCGCATGTTGCCGCCCATCTTGCCGAGACCAACAAGACCGATCTGCATGTCAGTTCACTTCCTGCGTTCGCGGTAGGCGGCCACCAGCGCGGCCGTGGACGGGTCGAGGCCGGGGACGTCGGCGCCCTCGGTGAGGGCGGGCTCCACACGCTTGGCGAGGACCTTGCCGAGTTCGACGCCCCACTGGTCGAAGGAGTCGATGTTCCAGATCGCGCCCTGCACGAACACCTTGTGCTCGTACAGCGCGACCAGCTGGCCCAGCACCGACGGGGTCAGCTCGGTGGCCAGGATCGTCGTGGTGGGGCGGTTTCCCTGGAAGGTCTTGTGCGGGACGAGCTCCTCGGGCACGCCCTCGGCGCGCACCTCGTCCGGGGTCTTGCCGAAGGCCAGCGCCTGTCCCTGCGCGAGCAGGTTGGCCATCAGCAGGTCGTGCTGCGCCTTCAGGCCGTCGCTCAGCTCGGCGACCGGACGGACGAAGCCGATCAGGTCGGCGGGGATGAGCTTGGTGCCCTGGTGGATCAGCTGGTAGTAGGCGTGCTGCCCGTTGGTGCCCGGGGTGCCCCACACGACCGGACCCGTCTGCCGGCTCACGGGCCTGCCCTGGCGGTCCACCGATTTCCCGTTGGACTCCATGTCGAGCTGCTGGAGGTAGGCGGTGAACTTCGACAGGTAGTGCGAGTACGGCAGCACGGCGTGCGACTGCGCGTCGTGGAAGTTGTTGTACCAGACCCCCAACAGACCCATCAGCAACGGCGCGTTGGCCTCCGGCGGGGCGGTGCGGAAGTGGTCGTCGACGATCCGGAACCCGTCCAGCATCTCCCGGAACCGGTCCGGACCGATCGCGATCATCAACGACAGCCCGATCGCCGAGTCGTACGAGTACCGCCCCCCGACCCAGTCCCAGAACTCGAACATGTTCGCCGTGTCGATCCCGAACCCGGCGACCTTCTCCGCGTTCGTCGACAACGCCACGAAGTGCCGCGCCACCGCCTTCTCGTCCCCGCCCAGACCCTCCAGCAGCCAGGCGCGGGCGGACGTGGCGTTGGTGACCGTCTCGATCGTGGTGAACGTCTTCGACGCCACGACGAACAGCGTCTCCGCAGGATCCAGATCACGGACCGCCTCGTGCAGATCGGCGCCGTCGACGTTGGAGACGAACCGGAACGTCATGTCCCGCGCGGTGTAGGCGCGCAGCGCCTCGTAGGCCATCGCCGGGCCCAGGTCCGAACCGCCGATGCCGATGTTGACGACGTTGCGGATCCGCCGGCCCGTGTGACCCGTCCACTCACCGGAACGCACCCGGCGGGCGAAGTCGGCCATCCGGTCCAGCACCGCGTGCACGGCCGGGACGACGTTCTCCCCGTCGACCTCGATCACCGCGTCCCTGGGCGCCCGCAGCGCGGTGTGCAGCACCGCCCGGTCCTCGGTGGTGTTGATCCGCTCCCCGCGGAACATCGCGTCCCGCAACCCGAACACGTCCATGGCCGCGGCCAGTTCACGCAGCAGCCGCAGCGTCTCGTCGGTGACCAGATGCTTGGAGTAGTCGATCCGCAGGTCGCCGACGTACACGACGTACCGCTCGGCGCGGGACGGGTCGTCGGCGAACAGCTCGCGCAGGCCCGGCAGCCCCTGCGCGCGGTGCTGCTCCAGGGCGTCCCACTCGGGGCGGCGGGCCGGTTCGGGGACGTCAGACATGGGCGGGAATCTCCTCGGGGGCCTCGCCGCGCAGGGCGACGGCGTACATCTCGTCCGCGTCGAGGCGCCGGAGCTCCTCGGCGATGAGCTCGGCGGTGGAGCGGACCTTCAGGGCCAGCCGGCGCGGTGGCTGGCCGGGCAGGGTGAGCGTGGCCAGGGGGCCCTCGGGGCGGTCGATCACGATCTCGCCGTCCTCGGTGCCCAGCCGGACCGCGGTGACCGCGGGGCCCGCGGTCACCACCCGGTCGACGGGGACCCGCAGCCGGGCCTCCAGCCAGCGCGCCAGCAGTTCCGCGGCCGGGTTCTCCGTCTCGGCCTCGACGGTCGCCGACGTGACGGGGGTCCGGGCCTGGTCCAGGGCGGCGGCCAGCATGGAGCGCCACAGGGTCAGCCGGGTCCAGGCCAGGTCGGTGTCGCCGGGCGCGTAGGCGCGCTCCCGGGCGCGCAGGACCGCCATCGGGTCCTCCGCCGCGTACAGGTCGGTGATCCGGCGCTGGCCGAGCGCGCCGAGCGGGTCCCGGGAGGGGTTCTCGGGCGCGTCGGTCGGCCACCACACCACCACGGGTGCGTCGGGCAGCAGCAGCGGCAGCACCACCGAGTCGGCGTGTTCGGACACCTCGCCGTAGGTGCGCAGCACCACCGTCTCGCCCGTGCCGGCCTCCGACCCCACCCGTACCTCGGCGTCGAGCCGGGAGCGGGTGCGCTCGCGCGGGTTGCGGGCGTGCCGCTTGATGACGACCAGGGTGCGCGAGGGGTGCTCGTGCGAGGCCTCCTCGGCCGCCTTGATGGCGTCGTAGGCGTTCTCCTCGTCCGTGACGATCACCATCGTCAGGACCATGCCCACGGCAGGGGTGCCGATGGCGCGGCGGCCCCGCACCAGCGCCTTGTTGATGTTGCTTGCCGTGGTGTCGGTCAGATCGATCTTCATGGCCTGCGCCAGCTCCGTCCGTCTCGTGCGAGCATCTCGTCGGCTTCCGCGGGTCCCCAGCTGCCCGATGTGTACTGCGCAGGCGTGCCGTGCGACGCCCAGTACTCCTCGATCGGATCGAGGATCTTCCAGGACTCTTCCACTTCCTGGTGACGGGGGAACAGGTTGGCGTCCCCCAGGAGGACGTCCAGGATGAGCCGTTCGTAGGCCTCCGGGCTCGACTCGGTGAACGACTCGCCGTAGGCGAAGTCCATCGTCACGTCCCGCAGCTCCATGGAGGTTCCGGGCACCTTGGAGCCGAACCGCACCGTCATGCCCTCGTCGGGCTGGACACGGATCACGACGGCGTTCTGGCCGAGCTCCTCGGTGGCGGAGGTGTCGAAGGGGGAGTGCGGCGCCCGCTGGAAGACGACGGCGATCTCGGTGACCCGGCGGCCGAGCCGCTTGCCGGTGCGCAGGTAGAACGGCACGCCCGCCCAGCGGCGGTTGTCCACCCCGAGCTTGATCGCCGCGTAGGTGTCGGTGGTCGAGGACGGGTCGATGCCGTCCTCCTCGAGGTAGCCGCGCACCTTCGCGCCGCCCTGCCAGGCGGCCGCGTACTGGCCGCGCACCGTGTGCCGTCCCAGGTCCTCGGGGAGCCGCACGGCACGGAACACCTTCAGCTTCTCGGTGAGCAGCGACGCCGCGTCGAAGGAGGCCGGTTCCTCCATCGCGGTGAGCGCCATGAGCTGGAGGAGGTGGTTCTGGATGACGTCGCGGGCGGCGCCGATGCCGTCGTAGTAGCCGGCCCGGCCGCCGATGCCGATGTCCTCGGCCATGGTGATCTGCACATGGTCGACGAAGGAGCGGTTCCAGATGGGCTCGAACAGCTGGTTGGCGAACCGCAGCGCCAGGATGTTCTGGACGGTCTCCTTGCCCAGGTAGTGGTCGATCCGGAAGACCTGCTCCGGGTCGAACACCTCGTGCACGATCGCGTTGAGCTCCTGCGCGGACCGCAGGTCGTGCCCGAACGGCTTCTCGATGACCGCACGGCGCCAGGATCCCTCGGACGCGTCCGCGAGGCCGTGCTTCTTGAGCTGCTGCACCACCTTCGGGAAGAACTTCGGCGGCACGGAGAGGTAGAAGGCGTGGTTGCCGCTCGTGCCCCGGGAGGCGTCCAGCTCGTCGACGGCCTTGCGCAGCTGGTCGAAGGCGTGGTCGTCGTCGAAGTCGCCGGGCACGAACCGCATGCCCTCCGAGAGCTGCTGCCAGACCTCCTCACGGAAGGGCGTGCGCGCGTGCTCCTTGACCGCCTCGTGCACCACCTCGGCGAAGTCCTGGTCCTCCCAGTCGCGACGGGCGAAGCCCACCAGCGAGAAGCCCGGCGGCAGCAGCCCCCGGTTGGCGAGGTCGTACACGGCCGGCATCAGCTTCCTGCGGGACAGGTCGCCGGTCACCCCGAAGATGACCAGACCGGACGGGCCCGCGATCCGGGGGAGCCGGCGGTCCCGCGGGTCGCGCAGCGGGTTGGCCCAGCCGGGCGGGGGCGCGGTGAGGGCGGTGAGGGCGTCCGCCCGCTCCTCCTGCGCCGCCTCAGGGGCGTCCACCGCCGGTTCGGTGGTCTCGTCGGTCATTCCGCGTCAACTCCCTCGCTGTCGGACGCCGCCGCCTGGCGCGGCCACGGCCCGGCGTCCACGAACCTCGCCCTGCCCGGGTTCCCCGGCTGCCGTGCCACCTCGCCGTACGCGCTCCCGGCCGTCGCGGAGCGGTCCTCCCCATACAGGGTGTCCTCGTCCGCGGGGTCCTTCACCCCGGTGCCCGCCCGCGGGGGCGGCTGGGCGCGGGCTCCGGACCCGCCGGACGTATCGAACACTTCTTCGTGCATCGTGCGGATCACGCTGATCGTCTTCTTTCTCGCGCTCGCGTCAACCGCGGCCGGCGTCCGCCGATTCCCGCCGGCCGGCCGAGCCGGTCCGCCGTGGGTGCTCGTCTCCACGTGGTCCTCGGTCCGGACGGAAGGAACTCTGCGGCACGTTCACAAGTAAAAGTCTGACTTATTCGCGATGCGCGATGAGGTTCCGGTGTGCGGGCCTGCGGTCGCGGCGGGGACGGACACCGGAGACATGGCAGGCGGATTCCCCCAAGGGGGTGACGGCGGCGCCCGGACGGCGGACGGGGGCGACGGCAGCGGCATCAACACCTTTCCCTTCCCGGTCGAGCGGAGCGTCCGCGGGGCCCGGGACGCCGGGTACCGCGGAACCGTCCTCGCCATGCAGCCCGGCCCGGACCGCCCCGGCTCGCCGCGCTCCGCCCCGCGTCCTGCCGTCTCTGCGCCGCGAGCACGAGGACACCGTCACCCTGCCGCCGAGCCTGCACACGGCCGTGCCGCGCCACGCGTCGACCGCGTCCCTGCTGCGGCTCGTGGAGCGGGGCTTCGCCACCCGCCACCGCGTCACCGCGTCCGCGGACGCCTTCGGCTGCTCCCTGCGCACCCTGGCCCGTGTGGTGCTGGAGGCCAAGCGGCTCCTCGCGCACACCGAGCTGCCGGCGGCGCGGGGCGGGGCCGCGGTCGGCTTCCCGGACGCGGCGGGCGTTCCGCGCGGAACGCCGCTGAACGACGGGGCCGGTACGCCGACGAGGGCCCCGCGCGGGGTGCGCGGGGCCCTCGTCACCGGCCGGGAGAGCCGGGTGTGGGGGGTGGGGCAGGCGGGTCAGGAGGCGGTGAGCACCTGCACGTAGTCCACGAGCATCGAGTGGCCGGGCTGGGTGCCCGCGTCGGGGCCGCCGCCGAACGCGTCGGGGAAGCCGCCGCCCATCGCCACGTTGAGGATGACGAAGAAGCCGTGGTCGGTGGCGTTCGACCAGGTCGTCGCGTCGACCTGGTTCTCCCGGACGGTGTGGAAGGTGTGGTCGTCGAGGGAGAAGCGGATCTCCTCCACGTCCGAGGAGCGGTCCCACTCCATCCGGTAGGTGTGGAAGCCGGCCTGACAGGTCGTGCCCTGGCAGGTGGTCTGGCCGCCGATGCCGCTGGTCTCGTTGCACGGGCCGCCCGGCGAGGTGCCGCAGTGCATCGTGGCGAACACCGTGTTCATGCCCTGGGTGTTCTCCATGATGTCCAGCTCGCCGACGGCGGGCCAGTTCCAGTAGTCGCCCCGGTACGGGGCGCCGAGCATCCAGAACGCGGGCCAGTAGCCCTTGGCCGCGTCGCCGGTGACGTTCGGGACCTGGATGCGGGCCTCGACCCGCAGCGTGCCGCCGGCCGGGGGCTGGAAGTCGTCGCGGGCGGTCTCGATGCGCCCCGACGTCCAGTTGCCGGCGCCGTCGCGCCGCGGGGTGATGCGCAGGTTGCCGTTGCCGTCGAGGGAGACGTTCTCCGGGTTCGACGTCATCGTCTCGATCTCGCCGGTGCCCCAGTTGGAGGGGCCGCCGGGGTAGCCGGTGCCGGTGGCGTACCGCCAGTCGCCGGTGTCGACGCCGCTGCCCTCGGGGCCGTCGAAGTCGTCGGCGAAGACCTGGGTCCAGCCCGACGGCGGGGGCGGCACGGAGGCGCTGGCGGTGGGGCCGGTGAGGGTGAGGGCGCCCGCCCCGAGCGCCAGTGCGCCCGCGAGGGCGACGAGCGTGCGCCTCAGCCGCCGCCGTGCGTGGGGGGATCGGGGGGTGCCGGAGGTGTCGTTCATGTGGGGGATGACCTCTCGGTGCTGATGGTTGTGCGGACAGGCCCTGAGAGCCCGGAACATCGCGTGAGAGCGCTCTCACGGTCCCGCCAATGTGCTCCGGAGCCCCTTCGGGGTCAAGAGGTGTAACCGTGAAAGTCTCTCCCCCGCACGGGAGTTCACCTCTCGAATGGGCGCGAACCGGGGAAACCGGGCCGGGGTGTGCGCACACGGGCGCGGTGCCCGGGGCCGGAGCCCTGGGCACCGCGGCAGGGGTGGGCGGGGTCAGACGCCCGACGGCACCTTCTCCCGGGGGAGTTCGGTCTGCTCCTCCCGCAGACCGAACCGGTCGTGGACGCGGCGCAGCGGGGCAGGGGCCCACCAGGCGTGGCGGCCGAGCAGCGCCATGGTCGCCGGCACCAGCAGCATGCGCACGACGGTCGCGTCGATCAGCACGGCCAGCGTGAGCCCCAGGCCGATCTGCAGGATGGGCGAGAAACCGCCCGTCATGAACGCCGCGAACACCACCGCCAGCAGCAGCGCCGCGCAGGTGACCACCCGGCCCGAGCGGCTCAGCCCCGTCACCACGGCCTCCCGGTCGTCGCCGGAGCGCAGCCGCGCCTCCCGCATCCGGGCCAGGATGAACAGCTCGTAGTCCATGGCCAGTCCGAACGCGATCGCGACGATCAGCGGTGGCGCGGTGAGGCTCAGCGCGCCCAGGCCCTCCGCGCCCAGCAGCCCGGCGAGATGACCGTCCTGGAAGACCCACACCACCACGCCCAGAGCGGCGGCCAGGCTGAGCAGCGTGGTGACGACGGTGCGCAGCGGCAGCAGCACCGAACCGGTGAACGCGAACAGCAGCAGCACGATGCCGGCCAGCACGGTCAGCGCCGCCCACGGCGCCCGCTCCGCGAGCATCTGCCGGAAGTCGACCAGACGGGCCGCCGTGCCGGTCACCTCGACCGGCGCGTCGCCGCGCATCTCCCGCACCCGCTCCACCAGCGCCGTCGCCTCCGCGCCGTCCGCCTCGCCGGGCGGCCGGATCTCGATCACCGCACCGCCGCCCGGCAGTTCACGCGTCGTGACGCCCGGCGCCAGCGCCCGGATCCGGTCGGCGGTCGCGGCGTCCGTGCCCGGCTTGGCGACCACCACGACGGGGGAGACGCCGGTGCCCGGCGGGAAGTGGGCGGCGACGGTGTCCTGGAGCTGCCGCGCCTCGCTGTCCGCGGGAAGCTGCCGCGCGTCCCCGACGACGATGCTCATCCCGGCCACGGGCAGGGCCAGCACCAGCAGCACCGGCACCACCACCGCGAGGACGGCCACCTTGCGCCGGGCGGCGAAGCGGGCGACGCGGGCGAAGAACCGGCCCTCCTCCTCGCCGTTCCCGGGCGACTTCGCCGGCGGGATACGCCCGCCGAACCGGGCCAGCAGCGCGGGCAGCAGCGTCAGGGCGGCCAGCATGTCGATGACGACGACCGCCGCCACCGCGAGACCCATGCTGCGCAGGAACACGCTGGGGAACACCAGCAGCCCGGTCAGGCTGACGGCGACGGTCAGTCCCGAGAACAGCACCGTCCGCCCGGCCGCCGCCACCGTGCGGTGCACCGCCTCGACGACGTCCTCCGTGGTCCGGCGCTCCTCACGGAACCGCACCAGCATCAACAGGGCGTAGTCCACGGCGAGTCCGAGGCCGAGCATCGTCGTCACCTGGATCGCGTACACCGAGATGTCGGTGACCTCGCTGAACAGGAACAGCGCCAGGAACGCCCCCGCGATACCGCTGACCGCCACGACCAGCGGCAGCAGCGCCGACCGCAGCCCGCCGAACACCACCAGCAGCAGCGCCAGCACCACCGGCAGGGAGATCAACTCGGCGTTCTTCACGTCCTGCGCGGCCCGCTCGCCCATCTGCAGCCCCAGCAGCGGCCCTCCGCTCACATGGACGTCGGGCGCGTCGATCTCCCGGATCCGCTCGGCCGCCGCGTCGAGCGTGCGCTCCTCCGCGTCGTCGTCGAGGCCGCCCTCCAGGGTGACGGGGACGATCAGCGCGTGGCCGTCCTCGGCGATCATCCCGGGCGTGGCGTACGGGTCCGGCACGGCGGCGACCCCGGCGACCTTCCGCACGTCGGCCACGGCGCGCTCGACCTCCGCGCGCAGACCGGCGTCCGCGACGGGCGTGCCCGCCACCACCCCGGTGATCGAGGACCCCGCCGGATCCATTTCGTCGAGGTACCGTGCGGCCGACTCGGACTCGGTGCCGGGGACTTCCGGCACGTTGTCGGAGAGGCGCGCGAAGACGCCCGTCCCCAGGCCGAAGCCCAGCAGCAGGAAGAGCCCCCACAGGAGCATCACGGTCAGTGGACGGCGGGTGGCCGTCCGGGCGAGTGCGGTGAGCACGATCCCTCCCCGGCGTTGACGTTCGTCGACGCCTCAAGACTCGTGCCACGGGGTGCCCCGGCGGATCGCCGGGAGGAGCGGTTCGTGTCCCTCGCCCGTACGGGGGAGACGGCCCGCCGGCTCCCCCCTCAGAGGGATCCGGGGGCACCCGAGGGGGAGCCCGGAGTGACCTCAGGGGGCTCCCGGGGCGACGAGACCGGTCTCGTACGCGCAGATCACCGCCTGCACCCGGTCCCTGAGACCGAGCTTCGACAGCACGTTGCTCACATGCGTCTTGACGGTGTGCTCGCTGACGAACAGGGTGCCGGCGATCTCCGCGTTGGACAGGCCGCGGGCCAGCAGCCGCAGCGTCTCCACCTCGCGGGCGGTGAGCGCGTCCAGGCTCGGCGGGGGAGGGCCGTCGGCGGCGGCCGGCTGTTCCCGGCGGCGCTTCACCAGGTCCGCCACCAGCCGCCGGGTCACCGTCGGGGCGAGCAGCGACTCGCCGGCCGCGACCACCCGCACCGCGTGCACCAGGTCGTCGCGGCGCACGTCCTTCAGCAGGAAGCCGCTGGCGCCCGCGTACAGCGCCTCGTACACGTACTCGTCCAGGTCGAACGTGGTCAGCATGACCACCTTGCAGCCCGACTCCGCGCACACCAGACGGGCCGCCTCCAGGCCGTCCATCACCGGCATGCGGATGTCAAGCAGCAGCACGTCGGGGCCGTGCCGGCGCACCGCCGACACGGCCTCCCGCCCGTCCGCCGCCTCGGCCACCACCTCGATGTCGTCCTGGGCGTCGAGGATCATGCCGAAACCCGCGCGGACCAGCTCCTGGTCGTCCGCCACCACCACCCGGATGCTCAACCGAGCGCCCCCTCCCTGTCCGCCGCCACCGGCAGCCGTACGACGACCCGGAAACCGCCGCCCGGAGCCTCGCCGGTCTCCGCGCTGCCCCCGCAGGCCGCGGCCCGCTCCCGGATGCCGATCAGCCCGTGCCCGCCCGGCCCGCCGGACGGCCCCCGCCCGTCGTCCGTCACCGTGAGGGACACATGGTCGTCCGCCCAGTCCAGCCGCACCAGCGCGCGGGAGGCGCGGGCGTGCTTCACGGTGTTGGTGAGCGCCTCCTGCACCACCCGGTACGCCGCCACCTCCGTGTCCGAGGACAGCGGACGCGGCTCCCCGGAGGTCCGCAGCTCGGCGCGCAGACCCGTGGAGCGCCGCACCAGCCGGACCAGCTCCGGCAACGCCGTCACGCCCGGCTGCGGCAGCCGGGGCGACCCGGAGTCCCCGTCCGGCGGTTCCTCCTTCAACACGCCGAGGATACGACGAAGTTGAGCCATCGCGTCGCGTCCGGCGGCGGCGATGGTGTCGAACGTCGCCTCCGCGCGGTCCGGGTCCTTGCGCACCACCACCGGACCGGCCTCCGCCTGCACCACCATCAGGCTCACCGCGTGCGCCAGGATGTCGTGCATGTCCCGCGCGATCCGGGCACGCTCCTCCGCCCTGGCCCGCGCCGTGTCCGCGGCACGCTCCCGCTCCAGCCGGCGGGCCCGGTCCTCCAACTCGGCGGTGTAGGCGCGCTGCACCCGGGCGAGCATCCCCAGCGCGTACGCGGCGACGAGGCCCATCAGGTGGAAGGCGTACTCGAAGGGGGCCTGGTGCGCTTGGTGCTGCATGGTGATGACGACGCCGACGATCCATCCGGTGAGCATCAGCCGCCGCTGCCAGGGGCGCGCCTGGGCCGCCATGGTGTACAGGACGACCATGCCGCCGTACATCACGTCCGGCGGGGGCGCGTGGTAGAGCGCCTGCGCGGGGGTGGCGACGGAGACCGCCCAGGCGGCGGCGCAGGGGGCTCTGCGCCGCCAGATCAGGGGGACGGCGGTGGCGGCGCCGAGGAGCCAGCCCTGCCAGGACAGGGGGTCGTCGCCCTCGTCGGGGAAGATCCATTGGAGGGAGACGGCGAAGAGGGTGAGTGCGGCCAGCGCCGCGTCAAGTACGTAGGGGTTGGTGGGGCGCCAGCGGGTCGTCGCCTCGGCGAAGGTGGAGCGGAGGGTCATGAGGGGGGCTCCTCAGGGCGGGGGTTTCAGTATCGGGAGGGGGTGGGGGGTGTCGCCTCACCGGTGAGAGGGATTTCGGGGCGGGGCGCCTACAGGGGTGGGGGGGGGCTTGTGGCGGGTGCCGCGGGGTGGGGGTTGATCGCGCAGTTCCCCGCGCCCCTTCGGGGGGCGAGTGTGGAAAGGTGTCGGTGTGAAGCTGGCGATTCTTGGCGGCGGCGGGTTCCGGGTGCCGCTCGTGTATGGGGCGTTGCTCAAGGACCGGGGCGCGGGGCGGGTGACCCGGGTCGTGCTGCACGACGTGGACGCCGGGCGCCTGCGGGCCATCTCCCGGGTGCTGGCCGAGCAGGCCGCCGGGGTGTCCGACGCGCCCGAGGTCTCCACGACCACCGATCCGGACGAGGCGCTGCGTGGCGCGGACTTCGTGTTCTCCGCCATCCGCGTCGGCGGCCTGGAGGGCAGGGCGAACGACGAGCGGGTGGCCCTCGCCGAAGGCGTGCTCGGGCAGGAGACCGTGGGCGCCGGAGGCATCGCCTACGGGCTGCGCACCGTGCCCGTCGCCGTGGACATCGCCCGCCGGGTGGCCCGCCTCGCCCCCGACGCCTGGGTCATCAACTTCACCAACCCGGCGGGCCTGGTCACCGAGGCCATGTCCCGTCATCTCGGCGACCGCGTCATCGGCATCTGCGACTCGCCGGTCGGACTCGGCCGCCGTGTCGCCCGGGTCCTGGGCGCGCGGCCGGACGAGGCGTGGATCGACTACGTCGGCCTCAACCACCTCGGCTGGGTGCGCGGCCTGCGCGTGGCAGGCCAGGACCAGCTGCCGCGCCTCCTCGCCGACCCCGCGCTGCTCGGCTCGTTCGAGGAAGGCCGCCTCTTCGGCGCGGACTGGCTGCGCTCGCTCGGCGCGATCCCCAACGAGTACCTGCACTACTACTACTTCAACCGCGAGGCCGTGCGGGCGTACCAGCGGGCGGACCGGACCCGCGGCGCCTTCCTGCGGGACCAGCAGGAGAGCTTCTACGCCGGGACGGCCGACCCTGACGTGTCCGCGCTGGAGTTGTGGAACCGCACCCGCGAGGAGCGGGAGGCGACCTACATGAGCGAGAACCGGGAGGCGGCCGGCGCGGGGGAGCGCGAGGCGGACGACCTGTCGGGCGGCTACGAGAAGGTGGCGCTCGCGCTGATGCGGGCCATCGCCCGGGACGAGCGCACCACCCTGATCCTCAACGTCCGCAACCGCGGAACGCTCTCACCGCTGGACGAGGACGCCGTGATCGAGGCTCCCTGCCTGGTGGACGCCAACGGGGCGCACCCCGTCTCGGTCGATCCGCTCCCGGGGCACGCCGTCGGTCTGGTCTGCGCCGTGAAGGCCGTGGAGCGCGAGGTGCTGGCCGCCGCCCGGTCGGGGTCCCGCGCCACGGCGGTCAAGGCTTTCGCCCTGCACCCGCTGGTGGACTCGGTGAGCGTGGCCCGCCGGCTCGTGGACGCCTACACGGCCGTCCACCCCGGACTCGCCTACCTGGGCGGATAGCGGGGGAAACCGGCTTCGGGCCGGCCGGTCGCCCCCCGTGACAGCGGCCGACCGACCCGAGCTCCCCCCGGTCCCCCGTGCTCCCCCCGGCGGCTTCCCCAGTCGCCGTTCACCATCAAGAGCACGCACTCCGGGGTCTGATACACCCTGGCGACAAATTTCTTTCGGAAGAATCCGGAAGCCCGTCGCCGGCCCGCCGTCACGGCCTTCCCGCCGTCACGGCCGGCGCGGCGGCCGCTACCGGATCTATTCGCAGGGCACCGGGCTTCAGCCCGGTGGTGAAGCGAATCTGAGGTTTGCTCTGACCTCAGCTGTGGGCACGGATCTGCACTGTTCACCTCAGTCCGGGTCAGAGCGGCCGGTTCTGCTGCTCGATGTACTGCTTCACGATGCTGAGTGGTGCGCCGCCGACGGACCCGGCGAAGTACGAGCCGGACCACAGGCGTTGTGCCCGCCAGTAGTGGCGGACGAGGTCGGGGAACTCCTGGCGCAGCCGCCGGGAAGAGACGCCTTTGAGGCTGTTGACCAGCTTGGACACGGCGACCTTTGGCGGGAAGTTCACGAGCAGGTGGACGTGGTTGTCCTCGCCGTTGAACTCGACCAGTTCGGCCTCGAAGTCCTCGCACACGGCCCGCATGATCTCCTCGCACCGCGTCAGGTGTCGGTCGGCGAAGACCCTGTGCCGGTACTTCGTCACGAAAACCAAGTGGACGTGCATACGGAAGACACAGTGACGACCAGTACGAATGTTCTCATCGATACCCATAAACCAATTGTGTAGCGTGATCCGTATGCAGCTCAGGTACTCGTTCCGGGTGTACCCGAGCGCCGGTCAGCGCACGGCGCTGGCGAGGGCGTTCGGGTGCGCGCGGGTGGTCTACAACGACGCGCTTCGCGCTCGGGAGACCGCCCGCAGCGAGGGGCTGCCGTTCCCGAAGACCGGCGACCTGTCCAAGACGCTGATCACCGAGGCCAAGCAGACGTCCGAGCGGGCGTGGCTCGGCGAGGTGTCGGCGGTCGTGCTCCAGCAGTCCCTCAGAGACCTGGACACCGCGTACCGGAACTTCTTCGACGGCCTGAAGGGCAAGCGCCCGCGTACGGGCGCGCCCCGGTACAAATCCCGCAAGGACACCCGGCAGGCCGTCCGGTTCACGGCGAACGCCCGCTGGTCGATCACGACCGGCGGGAAGCTGCGCCTGCCGAAGATCGGCGACCTGAAGGTGAAGTGGTCGCGCGCGCTGCCCTCCGTTCCGTCCACGGTGACCGTGGTCAAGGACTCGGCGGGCCGGTACTTCGCGAGCTTCGTCGTCGAGACCGGCCCCGAGGAACTGCTGCCGGAGACGACGCCCGAAATCGGTATCGACCTTGGCCTCGGGCACTTCGCCGTCCTTTCCGACGGCCGGAAGGTCCACAGCCCGCGCTTCCTGCGCCGGGCCGAGAAGCGCCTGAAGAAGGCGCAACGCGCCCTCTCCCGCAAAAAGAAGGGCTCCAGCAACCGGAACAAGGCCCGGCTGAAGGTCGCCCGCGCACACGCGAAGGTGACCCACGCGCGCCGCGAGTTCCACCACCAGCTCTCCACGAAGCTGATCCGCGAGAACCAAGCGGTCGCCGTGGAGGACCTGGCGGTGAAGGGACTCGCCCGCACGCGCCTGGCCAAGTCCGTCCACGACGCCGGATGGTCGGCGTTCGTGAGCATGCTGGAGTACAAGGCCGCCCGGTACGGGCGCGCCTTCCACCGGATCGGCCGCTTCGAGCCCACCAGTCAGGTGTGCTCGCAGTGCGGCGTCAAGGACGGCTCCAAGCCGCTGAACGTCCGCGTGTGGACGTGTCAGGCGTGCGGGGCGGTCCTGGACCGGGACATCAACGCGGCGGTCAACGTCGCCAAGGCCGCCGGACTGGCGGTATCAGCCTGTGGAGCGCAGGTAAGACCGGGACTCGTCCCGGCACCGCGCAGCGAAGCAGGAACCCACCCGACACCGCAGCCTTCAACGGCGCGGTAGGCGGGAATCGCCGTCCTTCAGGGCGGCGAGGATGTCAATGCAGCGCCCCCGACGCCGCCCGCGGCCCGGCGGGCGTCGTCTGCGCCGGCAGAGCGTCCAGCGTGCCCGTGACCGTGGACGAGCCGGTCCGCTGCCGTGGCACGGTCACCGGCAGCAGCGGGCGAGGACCGGACACCACCGTGTAGTCCTGGCCCAGGAACGGCGGGCTGATCTCGCCCGGGTCGTCGCCGAGCGCCAGCCGCACCGCGGCCCAGGGCACGTTGATCCCGCAGAGCGAGAGCTGGTGCAGCCCGCCCGCGGGGCGGGTGTTGACGTCCATCAGCACCGGCCGGTCGCCGAGCATGCGGAACTGGATGTTGGACAGGTGGTGCAGGCCGAATCCCTCGGCGATCCGCCGGGCCGGCTCCAGCCACCGCTCGTGCAGCGTGAAGCCCCGGCGGCGGCCGTGCTTGGTGCGGCCGATCGCCAGCCGGACCCGGTTGTCCGGCCCGGTGAGACAGTCCACGGACACCTCCGGCTGCTCCAGCCGCGGCATCACCAGCCAGTCGACCGGCTCCTCGGCCCGCCGCAGGGACTCCAGCACCAGGTCGAGCGGGACCTGCGGGCCGGGGAAACCCTTCAGCTGGGAGAGCGAGAAGGGCTCGCGGGTGATCATGCGGAAGCCGACCCCGCCCGCGCCGGCCGCGGGCTTGAAGCAGGCCCGGTGTCCCAGCCGCTCCAACTCCTCGACAGCGGCGAGGAGTTCGTCGGCGTCACGGACCCGCCACCACGGCGGCACCGGCACGCCGATCGACTCGACCGCCTGGTAGGCGACCACCTTGTCCTCGAACACGGCCACCGCCTCGGGCGGAGGCGCCAGCAGCGCGGTCCCGGCCGCCTCGAACTCGGCGCGGTGCGCGACGATCGCCGCCTGGTGCAGCCGGGGCACGAACACGTCGATCCCGCGCCGCTCGCACTGGGTGAGCGCGTACTCGACGTACGCAGCGGGGGAGAGCCCCTCCGGTTCCAGCTCGGCCGTGTCGGCCGCGGCGAGGACGGGGGAGTCGGGGTCGCCGTGGGTGGCATGGATCTCGACGGCCCGGTCGCTGGGATTTCGCCGCAGCTGATCCATGAAGAACACGTTCTCCGCGTACGTGCGGTTGAGCCAGACGCGTACGCGAGAGACCATGCAGGCCGCCTTTCAAGGGTGTGCGGGCAGGGCGGAGCGGCCCGTGCCCGGGCATGACGTAGGGAGGTGCACCGAACCGCCGTGCGGGAAGGACGTGTCCATGGCGGTGGTGTCGGGCAGATCATACGACCAAGAAGGGCCGTCCTGATACCACGGCCGGGTGACGGTCCGCGGTTGTTGCGGCGGGGCGGATGTGATCTCGTGGTGAGGTCCGGCGGCTGCTGAAGGGACGAAGGAGATGGCGACGGGTGGAGACGGCCCCCAGCTGTGGGCCATCAGCGATCTGCACATCGGCTATGCCGAGAACCGCGACCTCGTCGAGGGCATGCGGCCCGGGTCGGACGAGGACTGGCTGCTGGTGGCCGGCGACGTCGCGGAGACGGTGGAGGACGTCCGCTGGGCCTACAAGACCCTCGCCGGCCGCTTCGCCCGCGTGATCTGGACGCCCGGCAACCATGAACTGTGGACCCACCCGAGTGACGCCGTCACCCTGCGCGGCGTCGCCCGCTACGACCATCTGGTCGAGCAGTGCCGCGACCTGGGCGTGCTCACCCCCGAGGACCCGTACCCGGTCTGGGAGGGCCCCGGCGGCCCCGTCGCCGTCGCGCCCCTCTTCCTCCTGTACGACTACTCGTTCCTCCCGCCCGGGTGCACCACCAAGGAGGAGGGACTGGAGTACGCGTACGGCACCGGGGTGGTCTGCACCGACGAGCGTCTGCTGCACCCCGACCCGTACCCGACCCGCGAGGACTGGTGCCGCGCCCGGGTCGCCGAGACCGAACGGCGCCTCGCGGAACTCCCCGAGGACCTCCCCCTGATCCCCGTCACGCACTGGCCGCTGCACCGCCACCCGACCGAGGTGCTCCGGTACCCCGAGTTCGCCATGTGGTGCGGCACCGTCCTCACCGGTGACTGGCACCGCGCCTACCCCGTCCGGACCATGGTCTACGGCCATCTGCACATCCCCCGGACGACCTGGCAGGACGGCGTCCGCTTCGAGGAGGTCTCGGTGGGCTACCCCCGCGAATGGCGCGAACGCCCGGTCCCACCGGGCCGCCTCCGCCGCATCCTGCCCGAGATGGCTGACCCGCAGGGGTGAGTACGTGCCCGGCACGCGCCGTCGGGCGATCGGCTGTGCGGCGGGGTGCCCCGCAACGGGCGCGGGGAACCGCGCGACAAGCCCCACCACGCCGCAGCCGCCCGACCCCCGGGCCGTCCCGGGCGCGACGCGCCGGAGAACACAAGCGAGCCGCGCCCGAGCGGCACCCCCTAGCCGGCGGGCTGCCAGTCGCGCACCATCCGGAAGAACTCCTCTTCGTTCCCCGCCAGCCCCGCCCCCTCCAACGCGGCCTCCGCCTCCGCGAGAACGGAAGGCGGGACAACGGGCAGCACAGCAGGCCCCGCAGGGCCACGCCCGTCGTCGCCGAAGGCGGCCCTCACGGTGTGCAGCAGTCTGAGATAGGCCTGGACGGCGGTGCGCTCGCGGTCGGTCAGTACGGCGGTGGGCATCGCTCGGCTCTCCCCGTGTCGTCGTCGTGGGTCCCCGCACCCCCGGCACAAACGGGGGCGCACCACCAGCTTGCCGCCCACCACTGACAATCGCCCCGAGCCGCCGCCCGCTCAGGGCGCCCGCACAGCCGCGACCGCCCGGAGGGCCTCAGCTCTGCGGCCCCAGGTACCCCAGCGACGCCTCGATCCGCCCCGCCAGATGATCCCGCTGCACCGGCCCGCGCAGCGGTGAACCGGCCAGGTACGTGCGGCACTTGCTGGCCAGCAGCAGCCCGAACGCCTCGGCCTCCTTCTCCTCGTCGAGGTCGAACCGCGTGCGCGCGGCGACCCGCAGCACGGTCGCCCGCAGCGCGTCGTCGTCGAGGGAGGCGCCCCATAACCGGGTCGCGACCTCCGCGCCCGCGCCCGCCACGTGGTGGCCGCAGTGGCCGGCCTTCATGTGCCACAGCTCGTGGCCGAGGATCACCAACTGGTGGTCGGGCGCGGTGCGTTCCTCGACCACGACGAGGTCCTGGTCCGCCATGTCGAGCCACAGCCCGCTCGCGGTGCCCGGCGGGAAGGCCGCCGTGCGGAACAGCACCGGCCGCCCGCGGCGCCGGCTCATCGCCCCGCACAGGGCGGCGTAGAGATCGGCGGGCCGCGCCGGGACGGGAAGCGTCAGCTCCGTGACCAATTCGCCGCACAGGCGGCGCATTTCCCTACCGATGCCCACAGTTCTCCCCGGGTCACGACTTGGGCCGCTGGACGCTCTCCAGGAGCATGTCCAGCCATTCCGCGACTTTGTCGCGATGCTGGTCGGTGGGCAGCTGCGCGGCCCGCCAGGCGATGCCCCGCACCCCGTGGTCCTGCAGCAGCCGCTCCAGTGGATCGTCGGCCGCCGTGGCCGACTCCCGCTCCGCGAGCTTCTGGAGCAGTTCCTGCTCGGTGTGCTGGAGGGCGCTCGCCAGCGCCTCCGGGTCCTCGGCGGTGAGGAAGCCGGCGTGCACCCGGAAGAACCGCTGGAGGGCGTCGCAGTGCTCCATGGTGGGCCGCCGGTCGCCGTTGATGAGCGCGCCGGCCTGCTGCCGGGACATGCCCGCGCCGTCGGCGATCTCCTGCTGGGTGTACTTGCGTCCGTTCGGCTTCAGCCGGGTACGGCGCAGCAGGTCCAGCCGCTGCAGGAAACGCGCCTGCACATCGGGCTCGCCCGCGGGCTGCCCGCTCAGCAGTGCTCTGACCACGGGCTCCGGGACGCCGGACGCCACGGACAGCCGGCCCACGTCGAAGACCTCGCTGTGCGCCACGCCGAGCCGGTCGGCGAGTGCGGTGACGCGGGCGACGACGGCGGGCAGCGCGTTCGTCGGCGCGGTGCCCGGACCCTCGAAGCCACCCGTCACCGAAAGATCTCCTACGTCTCTCACAGGCTTCTCACAAGCGATTGCCGTGAACCTCACGGAGACTAGCCGGTGTATCGAACTCGCATCCAGGTCTCGCCACAACTGTGGCCAATTTCGGCCGTCAATCGCCGTGGAATGCCACGATAGTTGACATGCCGACGTTCCGGGCAGCAGGATCGGGGCGCCGCGTCAGGGCCGCACAGGCAAGAGGGGTGACCTCCCGATGGCATTTCAGGCAGGAGGGCAGCGGCCGGCACCGCGGCCCGGCCCCGGGACTCCCGAGGCCCAGGACTATCTGCGGGACTACGCCGTCCTGCTGGATTCCGTCCCCTTCCCGTCGCTGGTCGTGGACCACCGGTGGGACGTCCTGCTCACCAACGGCGCCTTCCGGACGCTTTTCCAGGGCGTCGAGCCGCATCCGACGGCTCACCCCGGCGCCAACTTCCTCCGTTTCGTGCTGTTCCACCCGGACGCCGCCACGGTGCTGGGCGACCACGAGGCGAGCTGGTGCCTGCCCATGCTGGCGGACTTCTCCGCGGCCGCCGAGCGGCACGCCCACGACCCCGTGCTGCACGCCGTACGGCGGGACATCGCCCAGGACCCGATCATGGACGCCGCCTACCGGCACGGTCTGCCGCACTGGCTGCGCGCCGTGGGCGAGCGGGCCGCCGGACACGACGGCTCCGTACGGCCGTTGCTGCACCCGGATCCGCGCCGGGGCGCCACGGAGTGCCGCCTGCTGGTGGAGACCACCTCCGTCCTCGAGGAGATGGAGTGCCGCCGGGTGACGTTCGTCCTGCGGGAGACGCCCCGCGCCACCGGCCCGGGCCGCGGGGCCCGCCGCGCCGCCTCCCATCTGCGCGTGGTCCCCACCGCCGACTGAGCACCCTCAGGGGCGTCCGTTCCCGCCCTGTTCCCCGGCTGTGTGACGTGTGACATAGTACTTGGGTGAGCGAGTCGCTGACCTGCGATGTCGTGGTGGTGGGCGCCGGGATGACGGGTGCCGCCTGCGCCCTGTACGCGGCTCGCGCCGGCCTCGGCGTCACCGTCGTGGACCGCGGCCCGGTGGCCGGCGGCACGACCGGCGCGGGGGAGGGGAACCTCCTCGTCTCCGACAAGGCGCCCGGACCCGAACTCGGCCTGGCCCTGCTGTCCCTCCGGCTGTGGGCGGAACTCGCGGCGCGGTACGGCCCGGACATCGAGTACGACGCCAAGGGCGGCCTCGTCGTCGCGGAGACCCCGGAGGCCGTCGACGGACTGCGGGCGTTCGCGGACGCCCAGCGGGCGGCCGGGGTGACCGCCGAACCCGTGCCCGCCGACCGTCTCCACGACCTGGAACCGCGCCTCGCGCCGGGCCTCCCGGGCGGCGTGCGCTACCCGCAGGACGCCCAGGTGATGCCCGCCCTCGCGGCGGCGCACCTGCTGAAAGCCTCCGGAGCCCGCCTCCTCACCGGCCACGAGGTGACCCGCGTGCTGCGCGCCCGCGACGGCGCCGTGCGCGGCGTACGCACCCCGCACGGCGACGTCCACGCCCCTGCGGTCGTCAACGCGGCCGGCACCTGGGGAGGCGAACTCGCCTCCCGCGCCGACGTGTTCCTGCCGGTCATGCCCCGGCGCGGCTTCGTCCTCGTCACCGAACCGCTGCCGCCCCGCATCCGGCACAAGGTGTACGCCGCCGACTACGTCGCCGACGTCGCGGGCGACACGGCGGACCTGCTGGCCTCCCCCGTGGTGGAGGGGACGGCCGCCGGACCGGTCCTCATCGGCGCCAGCAGGGAACGCGTCGGCTTCGACCGCTCCCTGTCGCTGCGGGCCGTACGGGCGCTGGCGGCGGGGGCGACCCGGCTGTTCCCGTTCCTGTCGGAGGTGCGGGCCGTGCGCACGTACGCCGGATTCCGGCCGTACCTGCCCGACCATCTCCCGGCGATCGGCCCCGACCCACGGGCGCCGGGCCTGTTCCACGCCTGCGGGCACGAGGGCGCCGGCATCGGACTGGCCCCGGGCACAGGGCTGCTGGTCGCGCAGGCGCTCACCGGGGAGACGCCCGGGCTGGACCTCGCGCCTTTCCGGCCCGACCGCTTCCCCCGCCCGACGAAGGAGGCCGCGCGGTGACATCCTCCGAAAGCGCCGACACTGCACGCGCGTTCGAGGTGACCTTCGACGGGAGGCCGGTCGAGGCGCTGCCCGGACGGACGATCGCCGCCGTGTTGTGGGCCGCCGGCATCACCTCCTGGCGCACCACCCGCGACGGCGGACGTCCGCGCGGGGTGTTCTGCGGCATCGGCGTCTGCTTCGACTGCCTCGTCACCGTCAACGGCCGCCCCGGCCGGCGGGCCTGCCTGGTCCCGGCGCGCCCGGGGGACGTCATCCGCACCCAGGAGGGCACGGGCCATGAGGACTGACCTCGCGGTGATCGGCGCGGGCCCGGCGGGTCTCGCCGCGGCCCTGGCGGCGGCGCGGCGCGGGATCCGGGTCGCCCTGGTGGACGCGGCGCCGCGGCCCGGCGGGCAGTACTTCCGGCAGCCCGCGCCCGGCCTCGGCACGGAAGGCGCCGTCCCGCGGCACGGGCGGCGCACCTGGACCCGGCTGCGGGCCGCCCTCGCCGAGAGCGCCGTCGACGTACGGCCCGAGCACCATGTCTGGTGCGTGGAGCGGGAGTCCGGCGGGCTGACGGTGCACGCGCTGCTCGGACCGGAGCAGCGGGAATCCGTGGACGTGCGCGCCGACGCCGTGCTGCTGGCCACCGGCGGGTACGAGACGGTCCTGCCGTTCCCCGGCTGGACCCTGCCGGGCGTCGTCACGGCGGGCGGCGCGCAGGCCATGCTCAAGGGCGGCCTCGTCACCCCGGGGCGCACGGCCGTGGTCGCCGGGACCGGCCCGCTGCTGCTGCCCGTGGCCACCGGACTCGCGGCGGCGGGCGTCCGCGTCGCCGCGCTCGTCGAGTCCACGGACCCCGCACGGCTGCCGCGTCACGCCCGCGCCCTGGCCGGCAAGCTGCCCGAGGCGGCCGGGTACGCGGCACGGCTGCTGCGCCACCGGGTCCCGGTGCTCACCCGGCACACCGTGGTCCGCGCCCACGGTGAGGACCGGCTCACGGGCGTCACCGTCGCCGCCCTCGACGCGGGGGGCCGCGTCCGGCCGGGCACCGAGCGGCTGCTGCCGTGCGACGCCCTCGCGGTGGGACACGGCATGCTGCCGCACACCGACCTCGCCGAGACCCTCGGCTGCGAGCACGGGCCGGGCCCGCAGCACCCCGAAGATCTGCGCCGGGACGGCGCCGAGTACGCGCCGCCCTTGACGCAGGTCTTCGAGGCGTCACCGGGGAGCACCTGACGTACCCGCTGGCTCCGCCGCGGCTGCTGCCCGCGACGGGCCGCGTGGCAGCAGCTGTGGATCTGCACCGGCCACTTCAGCAGCACCTTCTCGCTGCTCAGGTCCAGCTTGCCGGTGGCGTGGTCGAGCGTGAAGCGGGAGACCCGCCGTTCGGCCATGCGCTTGTCCCGGTCGATCCCGGAGTGCGGGGTGTAGTGCAGGTACACCCATCCGTTCCGGGCGAACTCCGGGTCGAGTTCAATCCCGAGCAGACCCTCCTCGACCTTGGTCAGCTCGTCGCCGCCGCCCTTGTTGCCGAAGACGGTGAGCGCGCCGGCGAGGGTGACCTTCTTGGTCCTCGGGTCGTAGACGTGGATCTCGCCCGTGCCCTTGCCGACATCCGGGTCGTTCCAGTCGGTGACGACCGGCTGGGAGGCGTCCGCGCCGCCCCGGCCGATGTAGAACACACGGCCGTCGGGCGCGGTGACCAGGCCGTGCGGCTCGCCGATCTGGTCGTTCTGTCCGGGCTGGTTGGGCTGGGTGAGCCGCTCCGCCTTGTAGTTCCCGGTGATGGTCGCCTTGCAGTCGGCCCGCACCAGGCGGGTGGTCCACAGCAGGGCGCCGCGCAGATGCTCGCGGAAGTCGGTCTCGTCGTAGGACGACACCGTGCCGCCCATGCCGGTGTAGAAGGAGCGGCCGCCGTCGTAGTCACGGCACCAGCTGACCGGGTGGTCCCAGCCGTTGGAAGCGGCGCCGGGCCGGTACGTCGACTCGCGGACCCGGGCCACCGTGTGGACCTCGCCGGAGGGGTTCTCGGTCCAGTTCAGCCACTTGTCGGGCCGCTTCCACTCCAGCGGCAGGCTCCTGGTCGCCGGGTGCACCCGGTCGCCGACCTCCACGGTCGCCCGCTGCACCGTGGTCTGTCCCGCAGCCGGGCGGGCGCCGATCAGACCGGTGAACCAGTCCGAGTACGGCTCCGCGCGGGCCGCGTCGTGCAGGCCGACGAACCCGCCGCCGGCCTCCATGTACGCCTCGAGGCCCGCCTCCTGCTCCGGGTCGAGGACGTCCCCGCCGCCGGTGAGGAACACGATCGTGTTGAAACGGCTCAGCTTCTTGTCGTTGGTGAAGACCGACGCGTCACCGGTGGCGGTCACCGTGAAGCGCTGGTTCTCCGGACCGGTCTGCCCGATCCGCTCGATCGCCGCGATCCCGGCGTTCACCAGCGGTGACTCCTCACCGCTCGCCGCCGAGCCGTAGAACAGCAGCACACGTACGTTCGCGCCGCCGGGCGGCGATGTGATGGACATCGTTGTCAGGGACGGATCCGGGGCCGGTCGCGCGCTGGCGGGACCCGACAGCAGGCCGGCGGCGACGACACCGGCGGCCACGGTGGCCGCCCAGGCGCGTCGTCTGATTCTCGTCCTTCGTGCGTTCGAGGTACTCGACGTGTCCAACCCTGCTAAATCCATGGGTTCGTGATGCGATGTGGACCGCACGTGGCCACCCACCCCTCCTCGGTCGCAGCAACAGCGTCAAGGAAGCTAGACCTCTTTGCGTCAGACGCCAAGACCTATCGCGGCAAAGAAACGGACTTTGTCCTGAGTGTGGATAAACAGGGGCCGGGCCGCTACGGTTTCACAGGTTCATGACAGCCATATGGGGAGTTCGGCATGGACAGACGCGGTTTCAACCGGCGGGTGCTCCTGGGCGGCGCGGCCGTGGCGACATCGTTGTCGGTGGCGCCCGAGGCCATGAGCGCGACCGCACCGGCGCGGACAGCGCCCGCCGGGGGCGAGGTGCGCCGCATCAAGATGTACGCCGAGCGGCTGGCCGGCGGGCAGATGGGCTACGGCTTCGAGAAGGGCAGGGCGACGGTCCCCGGCCCGCTGATCGAGCTCAACGAGGGCGACACCCTGCACATCGAGTTCGAGAACACCACGGACGTGCCGGTGAGCCTGCACGTCCACGGCGTCGACTACGAGATCACCAGCGACGGCACCCGGCAGACCAGGAGCGCCGTCGAACCCGGCGGCACCCGCACCTACACCTGGCGCACCCATGAGCCCGGTCGCCGCGCGGACGGTACCTGGCGGTCGGGCAGCGCGGGCTACTGGCACTACCACGACCACGTCGTCGGAACGGAGCACGGCACCGGAGGCATCCGCAGGGGCCTGTACGGGCCCGTGATCGTGCGCCGCAAGGGCGATGTCCTGCCCGACGCCACCCACACCATCGTCTTCAACGACATGACGATCAACAACCAGCCCGCGCACACCGGCCCCAACGTCGAGGCCACCGTGGGCGACCGGGTCGAGATCGTCATGATCACGCACGGCGAGTACTACCACACCTTCCACATGCACGGTCACCGCTGGGCGGACAACCGCACCGGCATCCTCACCGGGCCCGACGACCCCACCCGGGTCGTCGACACCAAGATCTGCGGCCCCGCCGACTCCTTCGGCTTCCAGGTGATCGCGGGGGAGGGGGTGGGCGCGGGCGCCTGGATGTACCACTGCCACGTCCAAAGCCACGCCGACATGGGCATGGTCGGCCTGTTCCTGGTGAAGAAACCGGACGGCACCATCCCCGGCTACCACCCGCACGAGCACGGCGGCCACACCGGGTCCGCCGGGAAGAAGTCCGGGCACGCGCACTGACGGACGGCCCGCACGCGGCGAGAGCGCTCTCGCCGCCGGGCCGGTCGGGGCTATCCTTTCGGCCAACCGCCAGGTGAGGAGCCCCGAAGTGAGCGAGAGTGCGCCACGTCCCACGCTGGAGGCCGTGGCCGCGCGGGCCGGGGTCTCCCGGGCCACGGTGTCCCGTGTGGTCAACGGCTTCGACGGAGTGCGCGAACCCCTGGCCGAGCGCGTCCGGCGTGCGGTGGACGAACTCGGCTACGTCCCCAACCAGGCCGCCCGCAGCCTGGTCACCCGGCGCCACGACGCCGTCGCCGTCATCGTGGCCGAACCGGAGACCCGGGTCTTCGCCGACCCCTTCTTCGCCCGGCAGCTGCGCGGCATCAGCAAGGAACTCACCGCCCACGACAACCAGCTGGTGCTGCTGCTCACCGAGGACCGCGACGACCACGCGCGCGTCGCCCGCTACCTGGCCGGCGGTCACGTCGACGGCGCCCTGGTGTTCTCCCTGCACATCGACGACCCGCTGCCCGGACTGATCCAGCGCGCCGGACTGCCGACCGTGTTCGGCGGCCGGCCGCACTGGAACGGCGGCGAGGACGGCGTCCGCTACGTCGACACCGACAACCGGGGCGGGGCCCGCGACGCCGTACGCCATCTCCTCTCCCTCGGCCGCAGCCGGATCGCGCACATCACCGGCGCCCTCGACCAGACCTCGGCCGTGGACCGGCTCGATGGCTTCCGGGACGTCATGGCCGACCCCGACCCGGCACTCGTCGAGGAGGGCGACTTCACCGCCGCGAGCGGCGAGCGGGCCATGCGGGAACTGCTCGGCCGCCGCCCCGACCTGGACGCGGTCTTCGCCGGCAACGACCTGATGGCGGCGGGCGCCCTGCGGGCGCTGCGCGAGCACGGCCGGCGGGTGCCCGACGACGTCGCCGTGGTCGGCTTCGACGACATGCTGCCGATCGCCGAGCAGACCGAACCCCCGCTCACCACCGTCCGTCAGGACATCGAGGAGATGGGCCGCCTGATGGCCCGTCTGCTGCTGCGCGACCTGGAGCCCGGCACCGCGCCGGACGAGACCGCCGGCGCCGGCCCTTCCGGGGTGGTGCTGCCGGTCACGCTGGTCCGCAGGGCGTCCGCCTGACCCCCGGTCCCCGATCGGACGCGGGCCGTCCGGGTGCCGTCCGGGGCGATTGTCGGCGGGGGGTGGAAGACTCGGCGGAGCAGGCGACGGGACTCCCGGAGGAGGCACCATGCTCACCACCCGCTTCGTCGACGGCGCGCCCTGCTGGATCGACGTCGCCACGCCCGACCCCGAGGGCACCGCGTCCTTCTACCGCGCCCTGTTCGGCTGGTCGTACCGTTCCGCGGGACCCGAGGGCGGCGGCTACGGCTTCCTGGAGCGGGCGGGCCGGATCGTCGCGGGCTGCGCGCCGCCGGCCGGCGGCCAGGACCCGGCCGGCTGGACCGTGTACTTCCGGTGTTCCGACGCCGACGCGACCGCCGAGGCGGTCCGCAAGGCCAGGGGCAGCGTGCCGGCGCCGCCGGTCACCGTGGGGGAGCAGGGCCGGTCGGCGGTCCTCGCCGACCAGATGGGGGCCGCCTTCGGCGTGTGGCAGCCCGGGCGGCGCGAGGGGCTGGAGTCGGCCGGCGAGGCGGGCAGCCTCTGCTGGGCCGAGCTGTACACGCCGGACATCGCCCGCGCCGCCGCCTTCTACCACGCGGTCCTCGGCTGGGAGACGTCCGCGGTGAGCTTCCCCGGCGGTGTCTACACCTCCGTCAGCCCGCAGGGGGCGGGGGAGGAGGGCGCCTTCGGCGGGATGGTGCCGCTCGCCGACGACCCCGTCGAGGCGGACGGGAGCCGGCCGCACTGGCTGCCGTACATCGGCGCCGAGGACCCGGACGCCGTGGTGGCGCGCGCCGCCGAGCTGGGCGGCCGGGTGCGGATGCCCGCCACCTCGATCCCCGGGGTGGGCCGGCTGGCCCGCCTGGAGGACCCGCACGGCGCGCGCTTCGCGGTGCTCAGGGGCGACCCGCGCGAGACCTGACGTCCGGCGCGCCGCCGTGCGCGGCCGGGGCGCCGGCCGTCATCATCGTGACCGCCGCGCGGGTTCGGCCGGACCGGGGCCGCGGTACGGGTCCGGCGTTGATGCCGCGTTGATCGAACGTTTTTCCCGCTCGGGCACGCTTCCGGCCATGCACACCGACACATTGACGCCACCCGACCTCACCTGGCAGGAGGAGGCGCTGTGCGCGCAGACCGGGGGAGACTTCTTCTTCCCCGAGCCCGGCAGCTCGGTCCGTGAGGCCAAGCGCATCTGCGGCATGTGCCCGATCCGCGCGACCTGTCTGGAGTACGCCCTCACAAACGACATGCGCTTCGGCGTGTGGGGCGGCCTGTCCGAGAAGGAACGCCTCGAACTGCGGCGCACCGGACGCCCGTAGGCCGCCCCGGCCGGACCCGGCTCAGCCGGCGGCGCGGGCGGCCATCCGCGCCTTGCGGGCGGCGAGCTTCTCGTCGAACTTGCGCGCCTCGGCGTCCAGCCCGCCGAGGAACAGACCGAGCTCCTCCTGCGCCTTGAGGCCCTCCGGGCCCAGCCCGTCGATCTCCATGATCTTCAGGAAGCGCAGCACCGGCTGCAGCACGTCGTCGTGGTGGATGCGCATGTTGTAGACCTCGCCGATGGCCATCTGGGCGGCGGCGCGCTCGAAGCCGGGGATGCCGTGGCCGGGCATGCGGAAGTTCACCACCACGTCGCGCACCGCCTGCATCGTCAGGTCCGGGGCGAGCTCGAACGCCGCCTTCAGCAGGTTCCGGTAGAACACCATGTGCAGGTTCTCGTCGGTCGCGATGCGCGCCAGCATGCGGTCGCAGACCGGGTCGCCGGACTGGTGGCCGGTGTTGCGGTGCGAGATGCGGGTGGCCAGCTCCTGGAAGGCCACGTAGGCGACCGAGTGCAGCATCGAGTGCCGGTTGTCCGACTCGAAGCCCTCACTCATGTGCGCCATGCGGAACTGCTCCAGCTTGTCCGGGTCCACGGCGCGCGAGGCGAGCAGGTAGTCGCGCATCACGATGCCGTGGCGGCCCTCCTCGGCGGTCCAGCGGTGCACCCAGGTGCCCCAGGCGCCGTCGCGGCCGAACAGGGAGGCGATCTCGTGGTGGTAGCTGGGGAGGTTGTCCTCCGTCAGCAGGTTCACCACGAGCGCGATGCGGCCGACCTCGGTGACCTTCGACTGCTCCTTGTCCCAGGCCTCGCCGTCCTCGAAGAAGCCCGGGAAGTTGCGCCCGTCGCTCCACGGCACGTACTCGTGCGGCATCCAGTCCTTGGCGACCTTCAGATGCCGGTTGAGCTCCTTCTCGACCACTTCCTCCAGCGCGTACAGCAGCCGGGCGTCGGTCCAGACGGAAGGGCTGTCGATGTGGGCAGGAGTGAGTGTCACGGGTGGCTCCAGGGGGACGGGGACATGCGGACGCGCCGGCGAGCGGTGCCGGTCAACCTACGGCATCGTAGGCTACGTACCCGTAGGTTACGAAGCCGTAGGTTAAGAACGCCGTAAAAGGCCGCTGACCAGCGCCGGTTCCTTCCCCCGGCCGCCGGTCAGGCGTACAGGTCCCGCAGCCGCACCGACAGACAGGTCACGCAGCCCTCGAGCTTCTCGAACTCGCCGATGTCCACCGGCACCGGCTCGTACCCGAGGTCCGCGAACAGCTCCGCCGTCTTCGGGGCGCTCGCCGCCATCAGCACCTTGTCGCCGCCGAGGCACACCACGTGCGCCCCGGACGGCTCCGGCACCGGCAGGAACCGCGGGAACAGCGACGGGGCGTCCATGTGCGGGACGTGCCCGACCACCGTCCCGTCGGGCAGCGCGGTGACCGCCGACTTCAGATGCAGCACCTTGGCCACCGGCACGGCGACCACCCGCGCGCCCAGCGGCTCGAACGCGGCCCGCAGCTGCTGCACGCCGGCCGCGTTGGTGCGCCCGCCGCGGCCCACGTACACCGTGTCGCCGATCTTCAGGACGTCGCCGCCGTCCAGCGTGCCCGGCTCCCACACCCAGTTCACCGAACAGCCCAGGGACGCCACGGCCTCCTCGACGCCGAGGGTCTCCGCACGCCGCGACTCCGCGCCGGAACGGGCGATCAGCGCCACGTTGCGGAACATCACCACCGTGTCCTCCACGAACACGGAGTCCGGGCAGTCGTCGGCCGGGTCCACCTCGACGGTCTCCCAGCCGTGCGCCCGCAGGGCCTCGGTGTACGCCTCCCACTGCCGCACGGCGAGGTCGACGTCCACCTCCTCCCGCTCGACATGGGTCACCAGCCCTTCGGCGAGGCAGGGGGCGGGGCGGCGGACGAGGGCCTTCTTGCTGGGCACGGGTTCGCCTTTCGGATCGGTCGTGCTGGTGGTCGGGGGCATCTCAGCCCGCGCGGGGCCGGTCGGCCACGGGCCCCGGCGCTGCCATCATGCAATCCCCCGCCCGACGGGACCACCCCGGGCCACGATGAGATGTACCACGGGTAACGCGGCTCAGCCCACGGTCCGCCGCAGATGCTCCCCGGTGTACGACCCCGGCGCCCGCAGCAGCTCGGCCGGCGTGCCCTCGAACACCACCCGGCCGCCGTCCCTCCCGCCGCCCGGCCCCAGGTCGATCACCCGGTCCGCGCACGCCACCACCTGAAGGCTGTGCTCGACCACGACCACCGTGTTGCCCGCGTCCACCAGCCGGTCCAGCAGGCCGAGCAGACCGTCCACGTCCGCCATGTGCAGCCCGGTCGTCGGCTCGTCCAGCACGTACACCACGCCGTCCCGGTGCAGCCGGGTGGCCAGCTTCAGCCGCTGCCGCTCCCCGCCGGACAGGGTGGACAGCGGCTGGCCGAGCGTGAGGTACGTGAGGCCGACGTCCCGCAGGGCGCGCAGCCGCCGCCGTACGCCCGGGTCGTGGAAGAAGTCCAGGGCCTCGCCCGCGGTCATCTCCAGCACGTCGGCGACGGACCGCCCGCCGACGGTCAGCCGCAGCACCTCCTCGCCGAACCGCCGACCCTCGCAGTCCGGGCAGGTGGTGGTCACCGGGTCCATGAACGCCAGGTCGGTGCAGAGGACCCCCCGGCCGCCGCAGGTCGCGCAGGCGCCGGTGGAGTTGAAGCTGAACAGCCCCGGCTCCGCGCCCGTCTCCCGCGCGAAGATCTTCCGCACGGTGTCCATGATCCCCAGGTAGGTGGCCGGGGTGGACCGTCCGGAGATGCCGATGGACGACTGGTCGACCACCACGGCCTCGGGGTGCGCGTCGGTGAACTCGGCGACCAGGCTGCTCTTCCCGGACCCCGCCACCCCGGTCACCGCGGTCAGCACCCCGGCCGGGAAGCACACGGTGACGTCCCGCAGGTTGTGCCGGTCCGCCCCCTTCACCCACAACTCGCCGGTCGGGGTGCGTACCTGGGTCTTCACCTCCGTACGCCGGCCGAGGCAGCGTCCCGTCAGCGTGCCGGACGCGGCCAGCTCCCGCGGTGTCCCCTCGAAGACGACGCGGCCGCCCTCGGCGCCCCCGCCCGGCCCCATGTCGACGACGTGGTCGGCCAGCGCGATGACGTCCGGGTCGTGCTCGACGACCAGCACGGTGTTGCCCTTGTCCCGCAGCCGCAGCAGCAGTTCGCCCAGCCGGTGCACGTCCCGCGGGTGCAGCCCGACGCTCGGCTCGTCGAAGACGTACGTCATCCCGGTCAGGCTGGAGCCCAGGTGCCGTACGGTCTTCAGCCGCTGGCCCTCGCCGCCGGAGAGCGTGGACGTCTCCCGGTCGAGGGAGAGATAGCCGAGGCCGATGCGCTCGATCCGCTCCAGCGCGGCGACGGCGGCCGCGGCGACCGGCCCGGCCACCGGGTCGTCGATCTCCCGCAGCACCGGGATCAGGTCGCACACCTGCATCGCCGACAGGTCGGCGATGTTCCGGCCGTCGATCCGGGAGGCCAGCGCCGCCTCGTTCAGCCGGGCGCCCCCGCAGCCGGGGCAGACGCCCTCGGTGAGGAACTCCCGCACCAGGTCACGGGTCTTCTGGCTCATCCCCTCCAGGTCCCGCTTCAGATACAGCCGTTCGAAGCGGTCGGCCAGCCCCTCGTACGCGGTCGTCCAGGTGCCGCCCGTCCCCTGCACGGTGACCTTGCTGCCGGGCCGTCCCCGCATCAGGAACTCCCGCTCGGCGGGCGTGAACCGACGCACCGGCTTGTGCGGGTCCAGGTCCTCGCTGTGGGTGTACGCCTGCCCCTGCCAGGTGCCCGGGGCGAACGGCGGGAACCGGACCGCCCCCTCGGCGAGGGAGCGGTCCGGGTCGAGGATGCGGTCCCAGTCCGGCCGCACGGTCCGGCCCAGTCCGTCGCAGCCGGGGCACATGCCCGAGGGGTCGTTGAACGAGTACGCGGTCGCCGGGCCCGCGCTCGGGGTGCCGTGCCGGGAGAACAGCACCCGCAGCACCGAGTGCACGTCCGTCATCGTCCCCACCGTGGACCGGGAGTGGCCGCCGACCGGCCGCTGGTCGACGACGATCACCGGCGTCAGGTTCTCCAGTGCCCGCGCGTGCGGCCGCTCGTACTTGGGCAGCCGGTTGCGCACGAACCAGGTGTACGTCTCGTTCAGCTGCCGCTGCGACTCGACCGCGATCGTGTCGAAGACGACCGACGACTTCCCCGATCCCGACACGCCGGTGAACACGGTCAGCCGGCCCTTCGGGATGCGGAGCGAGACGTCCTTGAGGTTGTTCTCGGTGGCCCCGGTGAGGGTGATGAAGGTGTCCTGCTGGGTCATGCCGCCGACGCTAGGCGGAATACCCGACAGCTTCTGGCGTGATTTCCTTCAGCTCTCCTTCTTCCATCATCAGCCAGCGCGTGATGCCGATCGACTGCAGGAACGGCAGGTCGTGACTGGCCACGACCAGCGCCCCCTCGAACGACTCCAGCGCCGTGGTGAGCTGCCGGACGCTCGCCATGTCGAGGTTGTTCGTCGGCTCGTCCAGCATCAGCAGCTGCGGCGCGGGCTCCGCCAGCATCAGCGCCGCCAGGGTCGCCCGGAAGCGCTCGCCGCCGGACAGCGTGGCGGCCCGCTGGTCGGCGCGGGAGCCCCGGAACAGGAAGCGGGCCAGCCGCGCCCGGATCCGGTTGTTGGTGGCGCCCGGCGCGAACCGCGCCACGTTCTCCGCCACCGTCAGCTCCGGGTCGAGGACGTCGAGCCGCTGCGGCAGGAACCGCAGCGGGACGTGCGCCGTCGCCTCGCCCGACACCGGGGGCAGCTCCCCGGCGATCGTGCGCAGCAGCGTCGTCTTCCCGGCACCGTTGCGCCCGATCAGCGCCACCCGCTCCGGGCCCCGCAGGTCCAGGCCCTTCACCCGGGCGCCGTACGCCGGCTCCAGATCCGTCACGGTGAGGACCTGGCGTCCCGGCGGCACGGCGGTGTACGGCAGGTCGACGCGGATCTCGTCGTCGTCCCGCACCGCCTCCACCGCGTCGTCGAGCCGCTCCTTGGCCTCGGCGAGCTTCTCCTCGTGCATGATGCGGTGCTTGCCGGCCGCAACCTGGGCCTGGCGTTTGCGCTCGCCCATGACGACCTTGGGCTCGCGCTTGTTGTCCCACATCTTCTGGCCGTACCGCTTACGGCGGGCCAGCTTGACCTGCGCGTCGGCCAGTTCGCGCTTCTGCTTGCGGAGGTCGGCCTCGGCGACCCGCACCATGCGCTCCGCCGCCTCCTGCTCCACGGCCAGGGCCTCCTCGTACGCCGTGTAGTTGCCGCCGTACCAGGTGATCCCGCCCGCGCGCAGGTCCGCGATCTGGTCGACCAGGTCGAGCAGTTCCCGGTCGTGGCTCACCACGACCAGGACGCCCTGCCAGTTCTCGACGGCCGCGTACAGCCGTCTGCGGGCGTACAGGTCGAGGTTGTTGGTGGGCTCGTCGAGCAGCAGCACGTCGGGACGGCTCAGCAGCAGCGCGGCCAGCCGCAGCATGACCGACTCGCCGCCGGACACCTCGCCGACGGTGCGGTCCAGGCCGATGTGACCGAGACCGAGTTCGCCGAGCGTGGCCAGCGCGCGCTCCTCGACGTCCCAGTCGTCGCCGACGGTCTCGAAGTGCTCCTCCGCCACGTCGCCCGCCTCGATGGCGTGCAGCGCGGCCCGCTTCCCGGCGATGCCGAGGGCCTCGTCGACCCGCAGCGCGGTGTCCAGCGTGACGGTCTGCGGCAGCCGGCCCACCTCGCCGGACACCTTGACGGAGCCCTCCGTGGGGGTGAGCTCCCCGGCGATCAGCTTGAGCAGGGTGGATTTCCCCGAGCCGTTGAGGCCGACGAGGCCGGTGCGGCCGGGGCCGAACGCGGCGTCGAGGTCCTCGAAGACGACGGTGCCGTCGGGCCAGGTGAAGGAGAGGGAGTGACAGGTGAGAGAAGCTGACATGCGGGCCTCCGCGGTTGCATGGGGCGATCAGGGGCACACGCGTATCGAGACACCGCGGGACGACGACCGGCAGCCGGGGAAGGAATCCGTGGCATGAGAAAAGCCCCGTTGCGGAGGGACCGCAAGGACGGCTCGAACGCCGAGGTCGCACGCAGCGCACACACCTGACCGGTGTGAGGCGGTGTCTCAGAACCTCAGACGAGCAACGTCCTTCTCCCATCGACGGCAACAGAACCGCTGACGACGTTACGCGTGGCCCCACCGGCCGTCAACGCGATTTTCGGACATCGTGGACCCCGTGTCCCCGCACCGAGGAGGCCCCGTGCCCAACGGCCCGCTCTCCCTGCCGGCCCGCCTGTGCCTGCTGGCCTGGGATCTCGACCCCACCCGGGCCGCCCCCGTGGTGCGGGCCGGCGCCCTGGCCGATCTCGCGCGGCGCGGCCTGCTGGTCGACGACGACGGCATCGCGACCCCGCGCGACCTGGACTCCCGCACCGGCGACCCGGCCCTCGACGGGCTGCTGGAGCTGGTCAGCGAGTCCTTCCCGCACGGCTGGCGCACCTGGGTGACGCTGCACGCCCGGCACACCCTGGACGCGGTCCGCGAGCACCTGGTCGCCGAGGGCGTGCTGCGGGCCGAGAAGCACCGGGTGCTCGGCGTGTTCCCGTCCGTGGACCACGTCCTCGCCGACACGGCCCGCGCGGACGCCCTGCGGGCGGAGGCCCACCGCGTCCTCTCCGGCGCCGCCTCCCCCGCGGACGTCTCCGACACGACCGCGACGGCCCTCGCCCTCGCCGCGGCGGCCGACCTCCCGCTCACCGCCTCGGGCACACCCCCGGCCGTGCCGGGGGACCCCGGCTTCGCCGCGATCCTCCACGAACTGGAGACGGCCCTGCGCGACGCGGCCCCCGCGCCGTCGCTGCCGAAGGGCCGCTGAGACCCGGCAGACGGCCGGACACCCCGCGTCACCCGGGGTGTCCGGCCGTCTGCCGCGTCCCTGCGCGTCCCTACGCCTCCCGCATCAGTTCCGCGAGGCCGTGGTCGAGGTCGAGGTGGAGGTGCTCGAGGCCGGTGGGGACGAGCTCGCTCGTCGCCTCCAGGAAGCGGCGCAGTTCACCGGAGCGGACGTGGATCACGGCCGTGCCCTCCGGCGCGTGGAACTCCATCACCGTGCGGTCGTAGCCGTACGGGCGCACCCGGACGTCGCCGTCCCCCTCGGGGGCCTCCATGCCCGCGGCGAGCAGGTCACGGGCGAACGTCCAGCACACGTCGACGCCTTCGAGCGTGGCGGGCGCGGGGAAGGTCATGCGGACGGCGAACGGGTCGTCGCCGTCGTAGTGCAGCGTGGCGGGGATGTCGGCCATCCGCGGCGCGGCGGCGACTAGGCGGGCCTCTACGGACTGCTCGATGACGGTGGACAACGCCTTGCTCCCTCGTGACGGCTGGGCTGGCTTCCGGGCGGTTCGTGTCTGTCGGCTACTGGAGGAGACGCTGGAATCGGCCATTCCGTGCGCATGAAGAGCGAGTGACCTCTGTCACCGCCTTCATGCACCCGAGTGACACGTCTCTCCTTCCGTCCCGCACGGGCCACTTGGGGCGGCCGCCGTCGGCGGGCGCTCTGGACGGCGCCCCGCCGGTGGGCTAGCTTCCCCCGCCATGAGGCGCTCGGGAAGCACGCGACGGACGGGAACGACGGGACGGACGGGGCGGAGGCCGCGGCGGGTGACCGCGGCAGCGGCGGGCGTCGCGGCACTCGCCGCGCTCACCGCCGTACCCGCCCAGGCACACGGCCCGGCGCACCAGGACCGCGCCCCGCACTGGTCGTTGAAGGACACCGGCGCCCCCGACGTGCGGTTCCGCGGTCTGGCCGCCGTCAGCCGGGACACCGCGTGGGTGGCCGGATCCCTCGGCACCGTGCTGCGCACCACCGACGGCGGACGGACCTGGCAGGACGTGTCGCCGCCCGGCGCGGGCGAGTTGCAGTTCCGGGACGTCGAGGCGTTCGACGCGCGCCGGGCCGTGGTGCTGGCCATCGGGGAGGGCGAGGACTCCCGCGTCTACCGCACCGACGACGGCGGAACCACCTGGACCGAGACCTTCCGCAACCCGGACGCCCGCGCGTTCTACGACTGCCTCACCTTCTTCGACCACCGCCACGGACTCGCCATGAGCGACCCCGTGGACGGGAAGTTCCGCATCCTGTCGACCCGCGACGGCGGCCGCTCCTGGACCGTGCTCCCCGACGCCGGCATGCCCCCGGCGCTGGAGGGCGAGGCCGGCTTCGCCGCGAGCGGCCAGTGCCTGGTGTCGTCCGGGCCGAAGGACGTCTGGCTGGCCACCGGGGGAGCGGCCCGCGCCCGCGTGCTGCACTCCGCCGACCGAGGCCGCACCTGGACGGCCACCGACGCGCCGATCCCCGCCGGCGACCCGGCGCGCGGCGTCTTCGCCCTCGCCTTCCGCGACCGCCACCACGGTCTCGCCGTCGGCGGCGACTTCAGCCCCGGCCTGCCCTCGCCCGACGCCGCCGCGCGCACCACGGACGGCGGACGCGGCTGGCGGCCGGCCGCGGGATCCCCGCCGGCCTACCGCTCCGGCGTCGCCTGGCTCCCGCACAGCCGCACCGCCGCCCTCGCCGTCGGCCCCACCGGCACCGACCTGACCACCGACGGCGGCCGCACCTGGCGGACGGTCGACACCGGCTCGTACGACACCGTCGACTGCCCGCCCGACCGGGGCTGCTGGGCGGCGGGGGAGAAGGGCAGAGTCGCCCGACTGGAGCAGTGACGCGGGCCGAGGCCCTACATCACGGAGACCGGGGTACCCGACCGCTGTACGCGACCGAGCGCTCGCCGAGCGCGAGAGAAAGTGAGCGGACATGCCACGCGGTTCCAGCCCCAAGCGGGAGCGTCAGTACGAGCACATCAAGGAGAGCGCGAAGGACCGGGGCGAGAGCACCGGACGCGCCAAGGAGATCGCCGCCCGGACGGTGAACAAGGAACGCGCCCGGTCCGGCGAGTCGAAGACCGCCAGCCGGACCTCGACGCAGGACATGTCCTCCGGCAAGCGCGGCGGCCAGCGGTCCGGGAAGGGCTCCCAGGGCCCGACCCGCGACCAGCTCTACGAAGAGGCCAAGAAGCGGAACATCGAGGGCCGTTCGAGCATGAACAAGGGCCAGCTGCAGCGGGCGCTCGGCAAGTGAGCCCCGGGCCTCCGCGCGGAGGCGCGGGCCGGGAGGCCCCCTCCGCGCGGAGCGCCCCGCCCCGTAGGCTCGGGGCACCATGACGACCGTACGCACACCGGCCGGCTGGCCGGTCACCGAGGAAGAGGCCCGCGCGGTCCAGGACGCGCTCCGCGCGAAGGTGGAGCTCGACGAACCGGGGCCGCCGCCGGGCACCGGGCACGTCACCGGCGTCGACGTCGCCTACGACGACGAGCGGGACGTGGTCGCCGCCGCGGCCGTCGTGCTGGACGCGGCCACCCTGGACGTCGTCGCCGAGTCCACGGCCGTCGGCCGTATCTCCTTCCCGTACGTGCCCGGACTGCTGGCGTTCCGCGAGATCCCCACGGTGCTCGCCGCCCTCGAGGCGCTGCCCTGCGCGCCCGGCCTGGTGGTCTGCGACGGCTACGGCCTCGCCCACCCGCGCCGTTTCGGTCTCGCCGCCCACCTCGGCGTCCTCACCGGACTCCCGACGATCGGCGTGGCCAAGAACCCCTTCACCTTCACCTTCGACGAGCCCGCCGCCCCGCGCGGCAGCACTTCCCCGCTGCTCGCCGGCGACGAGGAGGTGGGCCGCGCGCTGCGCACCAGGGACGCCGTCAAACCGGTGTTCGTGTCGGTGGGCCACCGGGTGAGCCTGGACAACGCCTGCGCCCACACGCTCGCCCTGGCCCCCGCCTACCGCCTCCCCGAGACCACCCGCAGGGCGGACGCCCTGTGCCGCCGCGCCCTCCGCGAGGCCGCACCGGCACTCACGGCGGACTGAGTACGCGTACGGATGTCCGAACGCCCGCCCGACGGCAGGGTGTTCGGCATGCAGACACACCGCACCGCCCGACCCCGCCGCAGCCCCGTGCGCCTCACCGGCCGAGCCGTCACGCTGGGCCTCGCCCTTGGCGTCCTGGCGGGCGCGGGGTGGGTGGCGGGCATGATCTACACCCTGATCACCTGGCCGCTCTGACCGCCGCCACCCGGAACCGGATCCCCGCATCCTGGAGGCGGCCGATCAGCGCGTCGCCCATCGCCACCGCCGTCGTGACCTGGCCCGACGTCGGGGGGAGGGCGTCGAAGGCCAGGCAGAGCGCGCTCTCGGCGAGCATCTTCGCCGTCTCGTCGTAGCCGGGGTCGCCGCCCGAGACCTCCGTGAAGACCCTGCGGCCGCCGCCCTCGCCGACGAAGCGGACCGTGAACCAGCTGCGTGCCCGCTTCTCGGGGCTCGGTCCGTCGCCGGGCCTGAGGCGGGCGGACAGGGCGCGGCGCAGCGGCGGGACCTGGGCCGCCGCGACCAGCGTGCCGACCGCGGCCACTCCGCCCAGGGCGACGGGCAGGCTGCGCACCGCGGCGTAGTGGCGGTAACGGAAGTCCGGGCCGTAGCGGGCCAGCGCCTTCGCCGAGCGGCGCACGATCTGGCTGTCGATCGTCGGCAGGGGCAGCGCCCAGGCGTCCACCTCCGGCGCATAGCGCGGGGCGCTCGTCGGGGCGGAGGCGCGGCGTCCCACCAGCCGCGGCTCGTGGCGCCGGCGGTCCCGCGCGGCGGCCCGCAGCCTGCCCGGCCGGGCGAACTGGTTCAGCGCCGAGGCGAACGTGCCGCCCGAGAAGGCCGCGTCGGCGGTGACGTACCCGTCGACCGTCAGCGGCACGTCCTCCGGCAGCTGCCGCACCGTGAAGTACGCGCCCAGGTCGTGCGGCACCGAGTCGAAGCCGCAGGCGTGCACCAGCCGCGCCCCGGTCTCCCGCGCGCGGGCGTCGTGCCGGACGTACATCAGGTCCACGAACTCCGGCTCACCCGTCAGGTCGACGTAGTCGGCGCCGGTGTCCGCGCAGGCGGCGACGAGTTCCTCGCCGTACTCCACATAGGGCCCCACCGTGGTGGCGACCACCCGCGCCTGCTCGGCGAGGGCGCGCAGCGTGGCCGGCTCGGACACGTCCGCCCGCAGCACGCCCGCCTTCTCGCCGCCGGGCAGCCGCTCCCGCAGCTCCTCCAGCTTCCGCTCGCTGCGTCCCGCGACCGCCCAGCGCAGTCCCTCCGGCGCATGGGCGGCCAGATACTCCGCGGTCAGCGTCCCGGCGAAACCGGTCGCTCCGAAGAGCACGATGTCGTACGGACGGTCCGTCCTGCTCAGCCTGCTCATGACACCCCTTGGTCGTGCAGCCGCGCCGCTGTCGGTGGCCGAGGCTAGCGTGAGGGGTGCGGAGCCCGACGACGAGCCCGGAGGAAAGCGATGGCCGTGCCACGGAACGCCCTGCGGAAGTGGGAGAAAGTGCGCGCCTGGGCGCTGCGCCTGCCGGGCGCCGTCGAGGAGCACCCCTGGGGCGAGACGGTCGCCAAGGTCGACCGGAAGGTGTTCGTCTTCCTCGGCGTCGACGACGGGAGTCACCCGCTCGGGGTCACCGTGAAGCTGACGGACGAGACGGCGCACGCCCACGCGCTGGCCTGCCCGGGCGCCGAGCCCGCCGGGTACGGCCTGGGCAAGGCCGGCTGGGTGCACGTCCCGCTGGAGCCCGCGGGCGCCCCGGCGGCGGAGCTGCTGTGCGACTGGGTGGAGGAGAGCTACCGCACGGTCGCCACCAGACGCCGGGCGGCCGAGCTGGACGCGCGGGCGGCGGAGCGGGCGGCCCCCTGAGCCGCCGGTGCCCGGACCGCACCGCGGTCCGTCCCCGGGAGCGCTCGGCTACTGTGGCCAAGCGCTTGCTCGCCCGGCCTTGTGCCCGGTGCGTGGCGTTCTTAACATCGCAGGTGTTACACCAGGAGTGTCACAGCCGATGGGGGCTCGATGACGGAGGCGACGGCGCCGGACGACGGCCCGCTCACCGGCGTGCGCGTGGTCGAGCTGGCCGGCATCGGCCCCGGCCCCTTCGCCGCCATGCTCCTCGCCGACCTGGGCGCCGACGTCGTACGCGTCGACCGTCCCGGCGGCCCCGGACTCGGCATCGACCCCGCCCGCGACGTCACCAACCGCAACAAGCGCTCCGTGGTCGTCGACCTGAAGGCCCCGGACGGCGCAGCCCGCGTCCTCGACCTCGCCGAGCGCGCCGACATCCTGATCGAGGGCTACCGCCCCGGCGTGGCCGAGCGCCTCGGCGTCGGCCCCGAGGACTGCCGGGCCCGCAACCCCCGCCTGGTGTACGGGAGGATGACCGGCTGGGGCCAGGACGGCCCCCTCGCCGACCGCGCCGGACACGACATCGGCTACATCGCCGTCACCGGCGCCCTCGGCATGACCGGTGAGCCCGGCCGGCCCCCGGTCGCCCCCGCCAACCTCCTCGGCGACTACGCGGGCGGCTCCCTGTACCTGGTGGTGGGCGTCCTCGCCGCCCTCCACCACGCGCGCGCCAGCGGCACCGGACAGGTCGTCGACGCCGCCATCGTGGACGGCACCGCCCACCTCACCTCGATGATCCACGGCATGCTCGCCGCCGGCGTCTGGCAGGACCGCCGCGGCGCCAACCTCCTCGACGGCGGCTGCCCCTACTACGGCACCTACGCGACCGCCGACGGCGGACACATGGCCGTCGGCGCGCTGGAACCGCGGTTCTACGCCGAGTTCCTGCGCCTGCTGGACCTCACCGACCTCGCCGGGGCGCACGCCGACGTCACCCGCTGGCCGGAGCTGCGCACCCGGGTCGCCGGACGCTTCGCCTCCCGCACCCGCGACGCCTGGACCGCCGTCTTCGAGGGCACCGACGCGTGCGTGGCGCCGGTGCTGTCGCTGCGCGAGGCCCCGCACCACCCGCACCTCGCCGCCCGCTCCACCTTCACCGACCACGCGGGCATCACCCAGCCCGCCCCCGCGCCGCGGTTCTCCGCGACGCCCGCCACCGTCCGCACCGGGCCCGCCCGGCCGGGCGCCGACACCGAGGACGTGGCCCGCGACTGGGGCGTACCCGGCCTGCTGCCCCCGCCCTCGAACCCTCAGCGAAAGGCCTCCTCGTGAGCACCGAAGCGTATGTGTACGACGCGATCCGCACCCCGCGCGGACGCGGCAAGGCGAACGGCGCCCTGCACGGCACCAAGCCCATCGACCTGGTCGTCGGGCTGATCCACGAGATCCGCGCCCGTTTCCCCGGCCTCGACCCGGCCGCCGTCGACGACATCGTCCTCGGCGTCGTCGGCCCGGTCGGCGACCAGGGCTCCGACATCGCCCGCATCGCCGCCATCGCCGCGGGCCTGCCCGACACGGTGGCCGGCGTCCAGGAGAACCGCTTCTGCGCCTCCGGTCTGGAAGCCGTCAACATGGCCGCGATGAAGGTCCGTTCGGGCTGGGAGGACCTGGTCCTCGCGGGCGGCGTGGAGTCCATGTCCCGCGTCCCGATGGCCTCCGACGGCGGCGCCTGGTTCAACGACCCGATGACCAACCTCGAGGTCAACTTCGTGCCGCAGGGCATCGGCGCCGACCTCATCGCCACCATCGAGGGCTTCTCCCGCCGCGACGTCGACGAGTACGCCGCCCTCTCCCAGGAGCGCGCCGCGGGCGCCTGGAAGGAGAACCGCTTCGAGCGGTCCGTCGTCCCGGTGAAGGACCGCGGCGGCCTCGTCGTCCTCGACCACGACGAGCACCTGCGCCCCGGCACCACCGCCGACTCCCTCGCCCAGCTCAAGCCGTCGTTCGCGGACATCGGCGAGCTGGGCGGCTTCGACGCCGTCGCGCTGCAGAAGTACCACTGGGTGGAGAAGATCGACCACGTCCACCACGCGGGCAACTCCTCCGGCATCGTCGACGGCGCCGCCCTCGTCGCGATCGGCTCCAAGGAGGTCGGCGAGCGCTACGGCCTCACCCCGCGCGCCCGCATCGTCTCCGCCGCCGTCTCCGGCTCCGAGCCGACCATCATGCTCACCGGCCCCGCGCCCGCCACCCGCAAGGCGCTCGCCAAGGCCGGACTGACCATCGACGACATCGACCTCGTGGAGATCAACGAGGCGTTCGCCGCGGTCGTGCTCCGCTTCGTCAAGGACATGGGCCTCTCCCTGGACAAGGTCAACGTCAACGGCGGCGCCATCGCGCTCGGCCACCCGCTCGGCGCCACCGGCGCGATGATCCTCGGCACCCTCGTCGACGAACTGGAGCGCCAGGACAAGCGCTACGGGCTCGCCACGCTCTGCGTGGGCGGCGGCATGGGCATCGCCACCATCGTCGAACGCATCTGACCCCCTCCCGACGGATCACCTGGAGCACACCCTCATGAGCAGCGAGTCCACCACCATCCGCTGGGAGCAGGACGACACCGGCGTCGTCACCCTCGTCCTCGACGACCCCGACCAGTCCGCGAACACCGTCAACAAGGCGTTCCGCGACTCCTTCGCCGCGATCACCGACCGCCTGGAGGCGGAGAAGGACTCCCTCCGCGGCGTCATCCTCACCTCCGCCAAGAAGACCTTCTTCGCCGGCGGCGACCTGCGCGACCTGATCCGGGTTACCCCCGACACCGCCCAGGAGCTGTTCGACGGCGGCCTGGCCTTCAAGCGCCAGCTGCGCCGCATGGAGACCCTGGGCAAGCCGGTCGTCGCCGCCATCAACGGCGCGGCCCTGGGCGGCGGTTACGAGATCGCCCTGGCCTGCCACCACCGCATCGCCCTGGACGCCCCCGGCTCCAAGATCGGCTGCCCGGAGGTCACCCTGGGCCTGCTGCCCGGAGGCGGCGGCGTCGTCCGCACCGTCCGCCTGCTCGGCATCACCGACGCGCTGCTGAAGGTGCTCCTCCAGGGCACCCAGTACAGCCCGCGCCGCGCCCTGGAGAACGGCCTGGTCGACGAGGTCGCCGAGACCCGCGAGGAGATGCTCGCCAAGGCCCGCGCCTTCATCGACGCCCACCCCGAGTCCGCGCAGCCCTGGGACCGCCCCGGCTACCGCATCCCCGGCGGCACCCCGTCGCACCCCAAGTTCGCCGCCAACCTGCCCGCCTTCCCGGCCAACCTGCGCAAGCAGACCGGCGGCGCCCCCTACCCGGCCCCGCGCAACATCATGGCCGCCGCCGTCGAAGGCGCCCAGGTCGACTTCGACACCGCCCAGGTCATCGAGGCCCGCTACTTCGTGGAGCTGGCCGCAGGACAGACGTCGAAGAACATGATCCAGGCGTTCTTCTTCGACCTCCAGGCGGTCAACTCCGGCGCGGGCCGCCCCAAGGGCGTCCCGGCCCGCAAGGTCACCAAGGTCGCCGTCCTCGGCGCCGGCATGATGGGCGCCGGCATCGCCTACTCCTGCGCACGCGCCGGCATCGACGTCGTCCTCAAGGACGTCTCCCTCGAGGCCGCGCTCAAGGGCAAGGGCTACTCCGAGAAGCTGTGCGCCAAGGCCGTCGCCAAGGGCCGCACCACGCAGGAGAAGGCCGACGCGCTGCTCGCCCGGATCACGCCCACCGCCGAGGTGTCCGACCTCGCCGGCTGCGACGCGGTCGTCGAGGCCGTCTTCGAGGACACCTCCCTCAAGCACAAGGTCTTCCAGGAGGTGCAGAACGTCGTCGCGCCCGGCGCGCTGCTCTGCTCCAACACCTCCACCCTGCCCATCACCGCCCTCGCCGAGGGCGTCGAGCGGCAGGAGGACTTCATCGGCCTGCACTTCTTCTCGCCCGTCGACAAGATGCCGCTCGTCGAGATCATCAAGGGGGAGCGCACCGGCGAGGAGGCCCTCGCCCGCGCCTTCGACCTGGTCCGCCAGATCAACAAGACCCCGATCGTGGTCAACGACTCCCGCGGCTTCTTCACCTCCCGCGTCATCGGCCACTTCATCAACGAGGGCGTGGCGATGGTCGGCGAGGGCATCGAGCCCGCGTCGGTCGAGCAGGCGGCGGCCCAGGCGGGCTACCCGGCCAAGGTGCTCTCCCTGATGGACGAGCTGACCCTCACCCTGCCGCGGAAGATCCGCCGCGAGACACAGCGGGCCGTCGAGGAGGCGGGCGGCACCTGGACCCCGCACCCGGCCGAGGCGGTCGTGGACCGCATGGTCGACGAGTTCGGCCGCACCGGACGCTCCGGCGGCGCCGGCTTCTACGACTACGACGAGAACGGCAGGCGCGGCCTGCTGTGGCCCGGGCTGCGCGAGCACTTCACCAAGCCCGGGCACACCATCCCGTTCCGCGACATGCAGGAGCGGATGCTGTTCTCCGAGGCGCTGGACACCGTCCGGCTGCTGGAGGAGGGCGTGCTCACCTCCGTCGCCGACGCCAACATCGGCTCCATCCTCGGCATCGGCTTCCCGGGCTGGACCGGCGGCGTCCTGCAGTACATCAACGGCTACGAGGGAGGCCTGCCCGGCTTCGTCGCGCGCGCCCGCGAGCTGAGCGAGCGCTACGGCGAGCGGTTCACCCCGCCCGCCCTGCTGGTGGAGAAGGCGGAGAAGGGCGAGATCTTCACGGACGCCCGCTGACCTCGCGGGAGAGGCCCGGCGAGCGGCGGCTCAGCCGTCCTCGTCGAGCCACTCCCGCAGCTCCTCCTTCAGCGACCGCTGGAACGTGGTGAGCAGCGCCTGCACCACCAGCGGATGCATCCGCGCGGACAGGGACCGCACGTCGCGCGAGTCCTTGTCCGCCACCGCGTCGCGCAGCAGCCGCGACAGCTCCCGGGCGGCCGCGCGGGAGTGCTCGGTGAGCACCGCGCGTGCGGCCAGCACCGACTCGTGCGACAGCGGCACGTCCAGCAGCTCCACCCCGAGCCGCAGCAGCCCGGCGTCCACCCGGAACACCTCGCCGTCCGGGCCGGCGCCGGGATCGCCCACCCGCTCCACGACGTCCATCGCCGCGAGCCGCTCCAGCTCCTCCTCGCCCAGCGCGCGCCCCGCCCGGCGCTCCAGCTCCGCACGGGACACCGTCTCCACCGTGCCCGGCGCCCAGGACGCCACCACCGCCCGCTGCACGGCCAGGTCCCGCACGCTCAGGTCCGGCGGGAGCTGCGCCAGATAGCGTTCGATCGCGGCCAGGGTCATGCCCCGGCTCTGCAGCTCCTCGATCAGTTCGAGGCGCCCCAGGTGCTCCCTGCCGTAGCGGCCCACCCGCCGGGGACCGAGCACCGGGGGCGGCAGCAGACCCTTCGTGCCGTAGAAGCGGACCGTGCGCACGGTGACCCCGGCCCGGGCCGCCAGCTCGTCGATCGTCAGGGCCTCCGTCTCGGTCGTCATGTGCAGCAGTATCGCTGTCCCACCGCCGCTGTGACACCTCCGCTGTCATCCCGGTCGTCGCGGCGGCGCTGTCGGTGCCGGCCGGTACGGTGCGGCCATGACCGAGATCAGATACGTCCGGGGTGACGCCACCGCTCCGGCGGTGAAGGGCGTCAAAGTGATCGCCCATGTGTGCAACGACATCGGCGGATGGGGCAAGGGCTTCGTCCTCGCCCTGTCCCGCCGCTGGCCCGAGCCGGAGGCGGCGTACCGCGCCTGGCACCGCGACCGTGCCGCCAACGACTTCGGCCTGGGCGCGGTGCGGCTCGTCCAGGTCGAGCGGTACGTGTGGGTGGCCAACATGATCGGCCAGCGCGGCGTGCGCACCGGCAGCAAGGGCGTCCCGGTCCGCTACGAGGCCGTCGACACGGCCCTGGACCGCCTCGCCGGACACGCCCTCGAACTCGGCGCGTCGGTCCACATGCCCCGCATCGGCTGCGGCCTCGCCGGCGGCACGTGGTCCCGCGTGGAACCTCTCGTGGAGAACCGCCTGGTCCGGAGGGGGATACCGGTCACGGTGTACGACCACGACTGACGCCGCCGCGACCCCACGCATCGTCAAACGCCCTCTTCTGCACCGGAGTTCACCGGGGTACCGTCCGGCGCATGCCGATACGCACGCGCCCCACGACCTGGAGAACGCTCGCGACGGCGGCCACCGCCGCCCTGACGGCCACCCTGCTCACCCCCGCCGCGGCGGACGCCGCCCCGCGAGAGAGCCGCCCCGTCCACTCCTACGCCGACGCCGTTCGCGAGGCCGTCTGGGTGGACACCGGCCTCGACGAGGACCGCGACGGACGCACCGACCGGGTCGCCGTCGACATCGTCCGTCCCCGCGAGGCCGCCCGCAAGGGCCGCAAGGTCCCCGTCATCATGGACGCCAGCCCGTACTACTCCTGCTGCGGGCGGGGCAACGAGAGCCAGACCAAGACCTACGACGGACACGGCGACATCGTGCGGATGCCGCTGTTCTACGACAACTTCTTCGTGCCGCGCGGCTACGCCGTCGTCGGCGTCGACCTCGCCGGCACCAGCCGCTCCGACGGCTGCGTCGACGTCGGCGGCCGCTCGGACATCCGGTCGGCCAAGGCCGTCGTCGACTGGCTGAACGGCCGCGCGAAGGCGTACAGCAGCCGCACCGGCGGCGAGCCGGTGCGCGCCGACTGGACCGACGGCAGCACCGGCATGATCGGCAAGAGCTGGGACGGCACCATCGCCAACGGTGTCGCCGCCACCGGCGTCGAGGGACTGAAGACCATCGTCCCGATCGCCGCGATCTCCACCTGGTACGACTACTACTTCTCCCAGGGCGCACCGCTCTACGGCTCCGGACCCGACCGGCTCGCCCGCTACGTCCAGACCCCCGAGGCCCGCGAGAACTGCGCGGAGGTCGCCCGCGAGCTCGTCGACGGCGCCCCGCGCACCGGCGACCGCACCCCGCTGTGGACCGCACGCGACTACGTCCGCGCCGCGAAGAAGGTCCGCGCCAGCGTGTTCCTGGTGCACGGCATGCAGGACCTCAACGTCCGCATGCAGCACGTCGGCCCCTGGTGGGACGCCCTCGGGAAGAACGGCGTCCGGCGCAAGATCTGGCTGTCGCAGACCGGCCATGTCGACCCCTTCGACTTCCGCCGCGCGGAGTGGGTGCGCACCCTGCACCGCTGGTTCGACCACGAACTCAAGGGCATCGACAACGGCATCGACCGAGAACCGGTCGCCGACATCGAGCGCGCGCCCGACGAGTGGGTCACCTCCGCCGCCTGGCCCCCGCGCGGCACCCGCCCCGTCACCCTGCGTCCCGCGCGCGGCGCCCAGGACGGCGTCGGCACGCTCGGCCGGCGTCCCGACCGGTCCACCGCGACCTTCACCGACGACCCCGCGCTGGGCGAGACCGACTGGGCCGCCCGGATCGACACCCCGACCCCGGAGAAGGCGGGCTTCGTCACCCGCCCGCTCACCCGCGGCCTGCGCCTGGCCGGCTCCTCCCGGGTGACCGTCACCGTCACGCCCAGCACCCCGACGGCCCATCTCTCCGCCGTCCTGGTCGACCTCGGCCCCGACACGGTCCGCGACTACGGCGACGCCGGCGAAGGCATCGTCACCCTGCCCGAACGCACCTGCTGGGGACCGAGCACCGAGGGCGACAGCTCCTGCTACCGGGAGACCCGCGCCAAGACCGCCGACGTCGGCCACACCGTCGTCAGCCGCGGCTGGGCCGACCTCGGCGAACACGCCGGAACCGGCCGGGGCGAACCGCTCGTCCCCGGGAAGCGCTACACGCTCACCCTCGACCTGGCCGCCACCGACCACGTCGTCCCCCGCGGCCACCGGCTCGCGCTGATCGTCGCCGGCACCGACCGCGGTCTGATCGACCCGCCGGCCGAGACCCCGACGCTCACCCTCGACCTGGCCCGCACCTCCGCCCGGGTCCCCTTCGTCGGCGGCGCCGCCGCGTTCGCCCGCGCCACCTCCGGACCGCCCGTCACGGCGCCGCGCAGCGCACCGGACGGCGTCCGCCCGCCCGCCACCGCCCACCGGGTCCCGGGGGGGACCCGATGAGACGACGCGCCGCGCTCCTCACCGCCACCGTCCTCACGGGCCTCGCCGCGACCCTCGTCACCGCCCCCGCCGCCGGGGCGCACGACACCGTGGCCCCGCCGCGCACCGGCTTCGAGCAGAGCCACGGCGCCCGCTGGACCACCCAGCCCGAGGAACAGCGCTTCCTGGACACCGTCGACCGCGCGAGCGGCCGCGTCCATGTCAGCCGCATCGGCACGACCGCCCAGGACCGCCCCCTGCGGCTGGTCCGCATCGGCGCGGACCGGAGCCCGAACACGGTCCTCCTGGTGTGCAGCCAGCACGGCGACGAACCCTCCGGCCGGGAGGCCTGCCTCACCACGATCCGCGACCTGGCGTACGCCGGCGACCGGCGGACCAGGCGCTTCCTGGAGCGGACCACAGTGCTCGTCGTCCCCACCGCCAACCCCGACGGGCGGGCCGCCGACACCCGGGGCAACAGCGACGGCGTCGACATCAACCGCGACCACGTCGCCCTCAGGACCGCGGAGGGCCGGGCGCTGGCCGCCGTGATCCGCGACGAGCGGCCCGACGTGATCTACGACCTGCACGAGTACGGCGCCACCCCGCCGTACTACGACAAGGACCTGTTCGACCTGTGGCCGCGCAACCTCAACACCCATCCCGCGGTCCACGACGTCGCCCGGTCCCTGTCCGAGGACCACATCCGTCCCGCCGCCGGCGCCGCCGGGTACTCCACCGGCACCTACGGCATCTGGACCGACCCGGTCACCGGCGACCCGATCCGGCAGACCGCCGGCGACGGCCAGGAACGCATCCTGCGGAACCTGTCCGGCGTCAAGCACGCCGTCGGGCTGCTCATCGAGAGCCGCGTCGACCCGCTCACCGACGAGGAGAAGGCCGATGAGGCGCTCAACAACCGGCGCAGGGTGCACTCGCACCTCGCGGCGCTGAACGGCCTGATCCTGTTCTCCTGGGAGCACCGGGCGAAGGTCGAGGCGGTCACCGCCCGGGCCCGCGCCGCCGGGTACGCGGACCGCGGGCCGGTGTACCTCGGCGGCGCCGACAACGAGACGCCCGAACCCTCCGAGGTGCTCGCCGACCCGCCGTGCGGTTACCGCCTCACCGCAGGTCAGTACGCGGATGTGGGCGACGAGCTGGCCCTGCACGGCGTACGCGTCCAGCGGGAGGGAGACGGGGTGTTCGTATCGCTGCGGCAGCCGCTGCGGGCGCTCGTCCCGCTGCTCCTGGACGGCCGTGCGACGTACCACCTGGCCGAAGGCGAGGCGGTCACGTCCTGCCGATGAGGTGAATTTTGCGCCATCGGTGGTAAGGGCCTATCGGGAGGAGGGCTCTCCGCCCGAAGGCTCGGACGAAAGGTTCCGCCTGTGACGCAGGACGACCGAAGCGACAAGGACTCCACGGCAGGCCCGCTGCCCGGCTCCGAAGCGGGCCTGCCCGGCCGGGACAAGCCGCGCACCGACTGGGTGGTGTTCGGCGTCACCGCCGTGCTCACCCTGGCCTTCGTCCTGTGGGGAGCCGTCTGGACGGACTCACTGGAGGGCGTCTCCGCCGACCTGCTGGCCGGACTGATGCACAACGGCGGCTGGGGCTTCATCCTGGCCGCCTCCGGCTTCGTCGTCTTCGCCCTGTGGCTGGCCGCCAGCCGCTACGGCCGCATCACGCTGGGCGCCGAGGGCGAGGAGCCGGAGTTCCGCACGGTGTCCTGGATCGCCATGATGTTCAGCGCCGGCATGGGCATCGGACTGATGTTCTGGGGCGTGAGCGAACCGCTCGCGCACTTCGGCACCCCGCCGCCCGGCACCGGCCCGCAGGACTCGGGCGACCGGATGTCGACGGCCATGGCCACCACGCTGTTCCACTGGACGCTCCACCCGTGGGCGATCTACGCCGTGGTCGGCCTCGCGATCGCCTACAGCACCTTCCGGCGCCGCCGCCGGCAGACCGTCAGCGCCGTGTTCACCCCGCTCATCGGCGAGAAGAACGCGAGCGGCGCCGCCGGCCGGGTCATCGACGTGCTCGCCATCATCGCGACCGTCTTCGGCTCGGCGGCCTCCCTCGGCCTCGGCGCGCTGCAGATCGGCTCCGGCGTGGAGAAGCTCGACTGGCTGGACAAGGTCGGCACCGGGCTGCTGGTCTCCATCATCGCCGTGCTGACCGTGGCGTTCGTGGCGTCCGCGGTCTCCGGCGTGGAGAAGGGCATCCAGTGGCTGTCCAACACCAACATGGTGCTGGCGCTGCTCCTCGCCGTGTTCGTGTTCGTCGCCGGCCCCACCGTCCTCGTCCTCGACCTGCTGCCGACCTCGGTCTTCACCTACCTCGGCGACCTGCCGGAGATGGCCGGCCGCACCGAGATCAGCGGCGGCGAGGGAGTCGCCGACTGGCTGGGCAGCTGGACCGTCTTCTACTGGGCGTGGTGGATCTCCTGGACGCCGTTCGTCGGCATGTTCATCGCCCGCATCAGCCGCGGCCGGACCATCCGTCAGTTCATCGGCGGCGTCATCCTCGTGCCCAGCGCGGTCAGCCTGGTCTGGTTCGCCATCTTCGGCGGCTCGGCGATGCGCCTGCAGGAGCAGAACCGGCTCGGCGACGAGACCACCCCCGAGGGCCGGCTGTTCGCCGTGCTGCAGGAGTTCCCCGTCGCCACCATCACCAGCCTGCTGGTGATGGTCCTCGTGGGCATCTTCTTCGTCTCGGGCGCCGACGCGGCCTCCGTCGTGATGGGCACCCTCTCGCAGCAGGGCTCCCTCGAACCCAGCCGCTGGGCCGTGGTGTTCTGGGGCGTGGTCACCGGGGCCGTGGCGGCCATCATGCTCATGGTCGGCAGCGGCCAGGGCGACGCCCTGACCGGTCTGCAGAACCTCACCATCCTCGCCGCGGCGCCGTTCGTGGTCGTCATGATCTTCATGTGCGTGGCGCTCATGCGCGACCTGCGCCACGACCCGCTCGTCGTCCGCGGCAAGATGGGCAGCGAGGCGGTCGAACTCGCGGTCATCGAGGGCCACAAGAAGTACGACGGCGAGTTCGAGCTGCGCGTCGGACCCGGCCGCGGACCGGACGTCGAGGGCGACCCCATCGGCAAGCACTGACCCGCGCGGGCCGTGCCGTGACGCGGGGCGGGCGCCGGACGCCCGCCCCGCGCCTCACGTCGCGGCCAGCCCCGCCGCCTGACGCGCACACCCCCAGGCCACGGTGACGCCCGCGCCGCCGTGGCCGTAGTTGTGCACCAGCACCCGCCCGTCCGGCAGCCGGGTGCGCTCCAGACGGACCGCGTCCCGCGCGGGACGCAGCCCCACCCGGTGTCCCAGCACACGGGCCTGCGCGATCTCCGGGCGCAGCGCCGCGCACCGCCGCACGATCGCCTCGGCCGCCGCCGGGTCCGGCCGGTCGGACCACACGTCCTCCTCGGCCGTGCCGCCCAGCAGCAGCCGCCCCGGCTGCGGGAAGAAGTACGCCATCGACCCGTCCGCGCCCTCGGTGACCATCCAGGTGCGGATCCCCGGGTTCTCCACGACCACCAGCTGCCCCCGCACCGGCCGCACCGACGGGTCCGGCACCAGCTCCCGCGCCGCCAGGCCCGTGCAGTTGACCACCACCGGCGCGTCGGCCTCCGCGAGATCCGCCACCGCACGCGTCTCCACCGTGCCGCCCGCCGCCGTCAACCGGTCCCGCAGATACGGCAGATGGGCCGGCATGTCGATCAGCGGCAGCCGCGCCCACAGCCCCCACCCGCCCGGGTACTCCGCCTCCGACACCGGACGCAGCCCCGGCAGCCGCGCGGCGGCCCACCCGCCGACCTCGTCCATCGGCGTCTCGCCCAGTACTCCCTCGACCATCCGTACGCCCGTCGCGTCCGGCCGCAGCGCCAGCTCCTCGTACACGTCGAGCGACTCCAGCGCCCACGCCCGCGCCGACTCCGGGGGGTCGATGCGGTACGGCCACCACAGGGCGCCCGCGACCGCCGAGGTGGTCGCCCCGACCGGGTCCCGCGTCCACAGCCGCACCCGTACGCCCCGCTCGGCGAGGACCACCGCCGTGGTCAGCCCGGTCACCCCGCCGCCGACCACCACGACACCGCTGTCCTTTTCGCTTCCCATCCGGCGGACGGTAGCGGATGTCCGCGCGCGTGCTCGGGTCCGGTCCCGGGTGGGAATACTCACGGCATGTCTGCCGAGTACGCGACCTTCGGCCTGGCGCCGGCGACCCGCCCCGGGGGGCTCCTCGCCGGCGGGGACTTCCAAGTGCACCGCGACTTCGTCGACTTCGTGGTCGACGGACGCCCGCTGCTGTACCGCCTGTCCGACCTGGACGCCGTCTCCCCGCTCGCCTCGGACGTGCCGCCGTCCCTCTTCACCGCCCAGGTCCGCGGCCTGCTGCTGGAGACGGGCGCGCCCCTGCCCGACGGCCGGTACGTCGTCTACGGCTGCCCCGAGTGCGAGGAGCTCGCCTGCGGCGCCGTGACCGCGGTCATCGAGCGGGACGGCGAGGACGTCATCTGGCGGGACTTCGCCTGGCAGACCGGCGCCCACGCCGACCTGGAACGCGACGGCTACCACGGGATGGGCCCGTTCCGCTTCCGCGGCGCCGAGTACCGCGCCGCCCTGACCGCCCTCCTGGACGGCGACCTCCCCGGCAGCCGCCGCCGCGTCCTGCTCATCGGCGCCCGCGTGGCCCTGCTCGCCCGGCTGGCCGCCGCCCTGCGCACCATCGGCATCGGCGCCGACATCACCCAGAGCGCCGACGGCGTCCCCGCCGGCGAACTCCGGTCCTACGGCGCGGTGCTGTTCGGCCGCTCCGCCCCCGCGCGTGAACGCGACGCCGTGCGCCGGGCGCTGGCCGGCGCCGGGGCGGACGTGCCCTGCGTCGACGCGCTCGCGCCCGTGGTCCCGCTGCTGGTCGCCCAGACCGAACAGGCCCTGGAGGCGGGCCGGGACGACCACCGGCGGCTGACGGACCTCACCGCGGCCGGCGGCGCCGCCGAGTTCGAGGTGGTGTCCGCCTGCCGCGTCCGGCTCACCGCGCACCGCGTCGACCGCCTCTCCCGCGCGCACAGCCGGGACCTCTTCGACGCGGTCCTCGAACCCGGCCGGCACCGCGTCCCGCTGGATCCGCCCGCGGTGAAGGGCGAGGCGTACCTCGTGGCCCGCACCGCCGGAACGGTGCTGGTCACCGCCGTCCGCCCCTGACCGGCCCGGAGCCCTCGCCCCGCCGCCGAGGCTCTAGGATCGGCGGTCTGATGACTGCCACCCTCGTCGCCAAGAACCTCGCCGCCGGACACGGCGACCGCTCCCTGTTCGCGGGGCTCGACCTCGTCGTCGCCCCCGGCGACGTGATCGGCCTGGTCGGGGCCAACGGCGCCGGCAAGTCCACGCTGCTGCGCCTGCTCGCCGGGCTCGCCGCGCCCGAGGAGGGCGAGCTGCGGCTCTCCCCGCCCACCGCCACCGTCGGCCACCTCCCGCAGGAGCCGGAGCGGCGGCCCGGCGAGACCGTGCGCGCCTTCCTGGCCCGCCGCACCGGAGTCGCCGAGGCCCAGCGCGCCATGGACGAGGCGACCCAGGGACTGGTCGACGGCGCCCCCGGCGCGGACGACGCCTACGCCACCGCCCTCGAACGGTGGCTCGCGCTGGGCGGCGCCGACCTCGACGAACGCGCCGAGGAGGTCGCCGCGGCCCTCGGTCTGGACGTCGGCCTCGACCAGCCGATGACCGCCCTGTCCGGCGGCCAGGCGGCCCGCGCCGGGCTCGCCTCCCTCCTGCTGTCCCGCTACGACGTCTTCCTGCTCGACGAGCCGACCAACGACCTCGACCTGGACGGCCTGGAACGCCTCGAACGGTTCGTGAGCGGCCTGCGCGCCGGCACGGTCGTCGTCAGCCACGACCGCGAGTTCCTCTCCCGCACGGTCACCAAGGTCCTCGAACTCGACCTGGCCCAGCGGCAGATCAACCTCTACGGCGGCGGCTACGACGCCTACCTGGAGGAGCGCGAGGTGGCCCGCCGCCACGCGCGCGACGAGTACGAGGAGTACGCCGACAAGCGCGCCGCGCTCCAGGACCGGGCGCAGACGCAGCGCGCCTGGATGGACAAGGGCGTGAAGAACGCCCGCCGCAAGGCGGGGAACGACAACGACAAGATCGGCCGCAAGTTCCGCAGCGAGGCCAGTGAGAAGCAGGCCGCCAAGGCCCGGCAGACGCAGCGCATGATCGAGCGCCTGGAGGTCGTCGAGGAGCCGCGCAAGGAGTGGGAGCTGCGCATGGAGATCGCGACGGCCCCGCGCTCCGGCGCCGTGGTCGCCACCCTGCGGGACGCCGTGGTGCGCCGCGACGGCTTCGCCCTCGGCCCGGTGACCCTGCAGATCGACTGGGCCGACCGGGTCGCGGTGACCGGCGCGAACGGCGCGGGCAAGTCCACCCTGCTCGGCGCCCTGCTGGGCCGCGTGCCGCTCGACGCGGGCCACGCCGCCCTGGGCTCGGGCGTGCTGCTGGGGGAGGTCGACCAGGCCCGCGCCCTGTTCCACGGCCCGGAGACCCTGCTGGACGCCTTCCGGCCCTCGGTCCCGGACCTGGAGCCGGCCGACATCCGCACGCTGCTCGCCAAGTTCGGCCTCAAGGCGGAGCACGTACTGCGGCCCGCGGCGACCCTGTCACCGGGCGAGCGCACCCGCGCCGCCCTCGCGCTGCTCCAGGGCCGGGGCGTCAACCTCCTCGTCCTGGACGAGCCGACCAACCACCTCGACCTGCCCGCCATCGAGCAGCTGGAGTCGGCTCTCGACGCCTACGAGGGCACGCTGCTGCTGGTCACCCACGACCGCCGCATGCTGGACGCGGTCCGTGTGACCCGCCGTCTGCACGTCACCGACGGCGCCGTGACCGAACGCTGAGCCGGTCCCGGGCCCCGCACGGGGCCCCGGGACCGCACTCCTGCGCTCAGCGGCGGCCGCTCTTCGGGTCCAGCAGACCCGCGCGGCGCAAGGCGTCCGCCATCGCGCCGTTGGCCGGGGCGGGCGCCTGACGCGCACCGCCGCCGCCCCCGCCCCCGCGGGCCTGGCGCTGCTGCGGGGGCCGCCCGCCGCGCTGCCGCCGCTCGCCGCCCGACGGACCGCCCTGCGGGGCCGCCTCGTCGTCCAGACGCAGCGTCAGCGAGATCCGCTTGCGCGGGATGTCGACGTCCAGCACCTTCACCTTGACGATGTCGCCCGGCTTCACCACGTCACGCGGGTCCTTGACGAACGTCTTCGACATCGCGGAGACGTGCACCAGACCGTCCTGGTGGACGCCGACGTCGACGAACGCGCCGAACGCGGCCACGTTGGTCACCACGCCCTCCAGGATCATCCCTGAGGACAGGTCGGAGATCTTCTCCACGCCCTCCTTGAAGGCGGCCGTCCTGAACGCCGGACGCGGGTCGCGGCCCGGCTTCTCCAGCTCCTTGAGGATGTCGGACACGGTCGGCAGACCGAAGGTGTCGTCCACGAAGTCCTGCGGGCGCAGCGAGCGCAGCACCGCCGTGTTGCCGATGAGCGAGGCCACCTCCTGCCCGGTGGTCTTCACCATCCGCCGCACCACCGGGTACGCCTCGGGGTGCACACTGGACGCGTCCAGCGGGTCGTCGCCGCGGATCCGCAGGAAGCCCGCGCACTGCTCGTACGCCTTGGGGCCGAGCCGGGCCACCTTCTTCAGTTCGGAGCGGCTCCTGAACGGCCCGTGGGAGTCGCGGTGGGCCACGATGTTCTCGGCGAGACCGGAGGAGATGCCGGACACCCGGGCGAGCAGCGGGGCGGACGCGGTGTTGACGTCCACGCCCACGCCGTTCACACAGTCCTCCACCACCGCGTCCAGCGAACGCGACAGCTTCACCTCGGACAGGTCGTGCTGGTACTGGCCGACGCCGATCGACTTCGGGTCGATCTTCACCAGCTCGGCCAGCGGGTCCTGGAGGCGGCGCGCGATGGACACCGCGCCGCGCAGCGACACATCCATGTCCGGCAGCTCCTGCGAGGCGAACGCGGAGGCCGAGTACACGGAGGCGCCCGCCTCGGACACCATCACCTTCGTCAGCTTCAGCTCGGGGTGCCTGGCGATGAGTTCGCCGGCGAGCTTGTCGGTCTCGCGGGACGCCGTGCCGTTGCCGATGGCGATCAGCTCGACCGCGTGCTCCTCGGCGAGCCGGGCCAGCTTGGCGATCGCCTCGTCCCAGCGGTTCGCCGGGACGTGCGGGTGGATCACGTCCGTGGCGACGACCTTGCCGGTCGCGTCGACCACGGCGACCTTCACGCCCGTGCGGAAGCCGGGGTCCAGGCCGAGCGTCGCGCGCGTGCCGGCCGGGGCGGCCAGCAGCAGGTCGCGCAGGTTGGCGGCGAACACCCGCACCGCCTCGTCCTCGGCGGCGGTGCGCAGCCGCAGGCGGAGGTCGAGGCCCAGGTGCACCAGGATGCGCGTGCGCCAGGCCCAGCGGACCGTGTCCAGCAGCCACTTGTCGCCCGGGCGGCCCCGGTCGGCGATCCCGAACCGGTGGGCGACGACGCCCTCGTACGACGAGGGGCCGTCGGTGGGCTCCTCCGGCTCCAGGACGAGGTCGAGGACCTCCTCCTTCTCGCCGCGCAGCATCGCCAGCACCCGGTGCGAGGGCAGCTCGGTGAAGGGCTCGGAGAAGTCGAAGTAGTCGGCGAACTTGGCGCCCGCCTCCTCCTTGCCCTCCCGCACCTTCGCCGCCAGCCGCCCGCGCACCCACATGCGCTCGCGCAGCTCGCCGATCAGGTCGGCGTCCTCGGAGAAACGCTCGGTGAGGATGGCCCGCGCGCCGTCCAGAGCGGCCTGCGGATCCGCGACGCCCTTGTCGGCGTCCACGAACGCGGCGGCCGCGGCGAGGGGCTCGACACCGGGATCGGCGAGCAGCCCCTCCGCCAGCGGCTCCAGACCCGCCTCGCGGGCGATCTGCGCCTTGGTGCGCCGCTTGGGCTTGAACGGCAGGTAGATGTCCTCCAGGCGCGCCTTGGTCTCCGCGCCCCGGATGCGGGCCTCGAGCTCCTCGGTGAGCTTGCCCTGCTCACGCACCGAGTCGAGGATCGCCGTGCGCCGCTCCTCCAGCTCCCGCAGATAGCGCAGCCGCTCCTCGAGCGTGCGCAGCTGCGCATCGTCGAGCATCTCGGTCGCTTCCTTGCGGTAGCGGGCGATGAAGGGCACCGTCGAACCGCCGTCCAGCAGTTCCACGGCGGCCCTGACCTGCCGCTCCCGTACGCCGAGTTCCTCGGCGATCCTGCCTTCGATGGACCCTGCGAGGGGTGTCGTCACGTTCCCGTACCGCCTTCTCACTGAGGTTGCGCGGCAATTGTGGCAGGTGACGACGACAATCGGGGATCAGGGCGGCGACGCGCCCCGGCGCCCCTCGGGCGGACTCAGGCGCGACGCCCGCGCGCGGTGGAGGACGCGCCGCCGAACAGCCGGGCGAGCGCCCGGAACGGCAGGGTCACGACGGTGGCGACGGCGCCGCCGATCTGGCGCAGGACATCTGCGATGGCACGGAACACGTGGTACCCCTTTCCCCTTTGGACCGTCCGGCCGGACTCCCTGCGGGTACCTCGTCCAGACCTCACCATGCACGGGGGACGGAGGCGTCCTCGGGGGCGGACAGGTTCCAGGTGAACCGCGGCGCCCTGCGCTCCAGAAACGCCGTCACCCCCTCCGCGGTGTCCTCGCTCGCGGCGGCCGCCTTGTGCCAGTGGTCGTCGCGGCCGGTGCGGCCGTCGGCGAACTCCTTCGCCGCCGCCTGGGTCAGCAGCGACCGCGAGGCCAGGATCCGGGTGAACTCGGCGACCCGTGCGTCCAGCGCGCCCGCGGGCAGCACCTCGTCCACCAGCCCCGTGCGCAGCGCCCGCTCCGTGTCGATCAGCTCGCCCGAGAAGAGAAGGTACTTGGCGGTCGCGGGGCCCACCAGCGACACCAGCCGCCGGGTCGCGGAGGACGGGTAGACGATGCCCAGCTTCGCCGGGGTCACCCCGAACCGCGCGCCCTCTTCGGCGAACCGCAGGTCGCAGGCGGCCGCGAGCTGCGCCCCGCCTCCCACGCAGTGGCCGCGCACGGCGGCCAGGGTCGGCTTGGGGAAGGCCGCAAGGGCCTCCTCGGCGGCGACGGCCAGCCGCTGCGCCTCCAGCGGCGAGCCCTGGAGCGTGGAGATGTCCGCCCCGGCGCAGAAGGTGCCGCCGTCGCCGGTGAGCACCAGCGCCCGCACGGCCGGGTCGTCCGCCAGCGCGCCGAGCAGCGGGGGCAGGGACGCCCACATCGCGGCGGTCATCGCGTTGCGCTTCGCGGGATGACGGATGACGACCGTGGCGACCGAGTCGGTCACGCTGTGCAGCAGCTGCGGCTCCTCCATGCGGCGGATGCTATCCGCCCCGGTCACGGCCCCGGACGGCGGGCCGGACCCGGCGTTACGACCGTCACGGGCGGGGGACACGGGGGAGCGGGAGCGTCGGGAAGAGGGGGACGAGACCCGGGAGGCAGCCATGACCAGGTCCACCGCAGCCGCGGGCCCGCGGGGCGACACGGCGAAGCTGAACCGCGGCTTCGGCCTGCTCGCCGTGCTCGGGGTGATCCTCGTCGTCGCCGGGCTGATCGGCCTGATCTACACGGCCGCCGCCACGCTGACCACGATGCTGCTGTTCGGCTGGCTGCTGCTGGTCGGCGGGATCGTCGGGCTGCTGCACGCGGTGCAGGCGCGGCAGACGAACTTCTTCTGGCTGGGCGTGGTCGTCGCCGCCCTGAACATCGCGGCCGGGGTGGTGATCATCAAGACCCCGGAGGCGGCGGCCGAGGCGCTGACCATGTTCGCGGCGCTGCTGTTCCTGACCGGCGGGGTGTTCCGGCTGGTCGGCAGCCTGGTGGTCCGCGGCCCGCAGGTCGGCTGGACGCTGGTGCAGGGCGCCTTCGGGCTGCTCCTCGGCATCCTCGTCCTGGCCACCTGGCCGAGCAGCAGCCAGTACGTCATCGGCACGTTCTTCTCGTTGTCCCTGCTCTTCGACGGGCTGGGACTGATCGCCACCGGCTACAGCGGCCGGCGCGTCGTGGGCATGGTCGCCGGGAAGTAGCCGCGGACGCCCGCGGGGCGCCTCGTCGCGTACAAACCGAAGAGTGCCCCGGAACGGCACACAACGGACGCGAACGGTCCCACGTCCGCCCCAGCGAGGCATGAACGGTCGGAAACGCTCGATATCCGCTGACTTCTGTTCAGCGCGGAAGGGCGGAGGCGATCGGTCCCAACACTCGACGTGTGGTGACAATCGAGCGTGAGGGCGGCGAACCGCTGCCGTACGAAGGTGTCTGGCGGTTCACCGCCCCTGCCGTGGACGCCTCGGTGCCACAGGCCCGGCACGCCGTGCGGGACCTGCTGCTGCGGCAGGGGGTGCCGGTCGCGGACGACGTGGTGCAGGGCCTGCTGCTGATCGTCTCCGAGCTGGTCACCAACGCGGTCAAACACGCGGCGCTGCTGTCCCCGATGCTCGCCGTCGAGGTCGCGGTGGGCGCCGAGTGGATCCGGGTGTCCGTGGAGGACAACCACCCCTACCGTCCCACCGCCCTGGAGAACGACTACGGCCGCACCGGCGGCCGGGGACTGCTCCTGGTGCGCGAGATCACGCGGGAGGCCGGCGGGGCCTGCGAGGTGGAGCACACGTCCGCCGGCGGCAAGGTGATCTGGGCCGCCCTGCCGCTCAAGCCCGCGCAGACCTACTAGCCGCGCGGTACGGCGCCGCCGTCACCACCCCGCCGACGGGCCCGTCAGCTCCCGCACGGCGGGCCGCGCCGCGTCCAGCACGGTCATGAACCACGCCGAGAAGGTGTCCTTCGCGTGCCGCTCCGCCAGGTCCTCCGGTGTCACGAACGCCGTGGCGGCGACCTCGTTCCCGTCGGGCCGCACCGGCGACTGCACCATGCCGACGAAGAGGTGGTTGAACTCCTGCTCCACCAGGCCCGAGGCCGGGTCCGGGTGGTTGTAGCGGACCGTGCCCGCCTCCGCCATCAGCGACGGCGACACCCCCAGCTCCTCGTACGTCCGCCGGGCCGCCGCCGCGAACGGCGCCTCGCCCGGGTACGGGTGGCCGCAGCAGGTGTTCGACCACACACCCGGGGAGTGGTACTTGCCGAGCGCCCGCTGCTGGAGCAGCAGCCGGCCGCGCTCGTCGAACAGGAACACGGAGAACGCCCGGTGCAGCTTCCCCGGCGGCTGATGGGCGGAGAGCTTCTCCGCGGTGCCGACCGTCACGCCGTCCTCGTCGACCAGTTCCAGCAAAATCGGCTCGGCGGTGCCGCTCGACGGGCTGTTCGTCGCGGTGGCAGGTGTGATCGGCATACCCATCCTTCACTCGGTGTTCGCGCCCCAGTCTGCCGCACGAATCCGGCACTCCCGGCACTCCGGTCCTCTCCCGCATGTCCCGCTCCCGGCTCGACGGGCGGTCGTGGCGACAGCCGGACGGCACCGGACCCGCGCTGATCGTGCCCGCGACGGGCGTCGGCGATGCGTGAAGGCCGCGTTCCCCGGCGCATCGGCGCGCCCAGGGGGCGTGCGCGCCCCTCCGGGCGACACCTACGCGCCGAGTGACCCCGACGGGTTCAGTGGCACAGCCGCGCCTCGTGCTCCGCGTGCCCGCGGGGCTCCAGCTGGAAGGTGCAGTGCCGCACGTCGAAGTGGTCGCCCAGGCAGTCCTGCAGCTCGTGCAGCATCTTCTCGTGCCCGATCGCGTTCAGCGTGTCCACGCTGACCACCACGTGCGCGGAGAGCACCGGCATCCCCGAGGTGATCGTCCAGGCGTGCAGGTCGTGCACGTCCTCCACCCCCGGCGTGTCCAGGATGTGGGCCCGCACCTCGGCCATGTCCACGCCCTTGGGCGCCGCCTCCAGCAGCACGTCGAGCGTCTCGCGCAGCAGCCTCAGCGTGCGCGGCACGATCATCAGCGCGATCACCAGGGAGGCGATCGGGTCGGCGGCCGTCCAGCCGGTGGTGACGATCACCAGTGCGGCCACGATCACCGTGACCGAGCCGAGCGCGTCCGCCGCCACCTCCAGGAAGGCGCCGCGCACGTTCAGGCTCTCCTTCTGCCCGCGCATCAGCAGCGACAGCGACACCAGGTTGGCGGCCAGGCCGACGGCGCCGAACACCATCGCCAGACCGCCCTCCGTGGCCGCCGGCGTGATGAACCGCTGGACCGCCTCGTACAGCACGTAGCCGCCGACGCCGAGCAGCAGCAGACAGTTGGCCAGCGCCGCGAGGATCTCCGCCCGGGCCAGCCCGAAGGTGCGCCGCTCGCTCGGCGGGCGGCCCGCGAAGTGGATCGCGAGCAGGGCCATGCCCAGCCCCAGGGCGTCGGTCGCCATGTGGGCGGCGTCAGCGACCAGGGCGAGCGAGTCGGCCAGCATGCCGCCGACGATCTGCACGACCATGACGAAGACCGTGATCCCCAGCGCGATCCGCAGCCTTCCCCGGTAGGCCGCGCTGACCGTGCCGCCGGACGGCGCCCCGTGCGCGTGCCCGTGACCGTGGCCTGCCCCCATGCCCTCCGCCGCCCTTCCGTCGCTGCCCTGCCGCTGCCTTCCGCAGCACAGTGAACTACGGGGCGGGGGTATCGGGCAACGCGGCACTGAACACCGTTGTCATGTGCCCTGACCTGCGGAAACGATCCGCAGGTCAGGCGTGCTCGGCGCCCTGGAGGAGCTGCCAGCCGTGCCAGGCGGACTCGACCATCTCGCGCACCGAACGGCGCGCCGTCCAGCCCAGACGCTCGCTCGCGAGGGCGGCCGAGGCCACGGCGCGGGGCGGGTCGCCGGGGCGCCGCGCCTCGACCACCGGGGTGCGGGTGTCGCCGGTGACCTCCCCGATGACCGTGATCAGCTCCCGGACGGAGACGCCCTCACCGCGGCCGATGTTCAGCGTCAGGTCGCCCTCGACGCCGCCCTCCGCCAGCGCGCGCACCGCCGCGAGGTGGGCCTCCGCCAGGTCGGCCACATGGATGTAGTCACGAATGCAGGTGCCGTCCGGCGTGGGGTAGTCGTCGCCGAAGATACGCGGGGCCTCGCCGCGGGTGAGCCGGTCGAAGACCATCGGCACGATGTTGAAGACGCCGGTGTCGGCCAGTTCGGGGGCCGCCGCGCCCGCGACGTTGAAGTAGCGCAGGCACACCGTGTCGATGCCGTGCGCCCGGCCCGCCGCCCGCACCAGCCACTCCCCGGCGAGCTTGGTCTCGCCGTAGGGGTTCACGGGGGCGCAGGGCGTGTCCTCCGTGATGAGGTCCACGTGCGGGTCGCCGTAGACGGCCGCGGACGAGGAGAAGACGAAGCGCCGGACGCCCGCCTCCGCGACGGCGTCCAGCAGGGTCGCCAGACCGCCCAGGTTCTCCCGGTAGTAGCGGGTGGGTTGGGCCACCGACTCGCCGGGCTGCTTGCGCGCGGCGAGGTGCAGCACACCGGTCGCACCGTGCTCGGCGAGCGTCTTGGTCAGCAGGTCGCCGTCCAGCGCGGAGCCCCTGACGAGCGGGACGTCCTCGGGCAGCCGAGCCGGGACCCCGGCGGAGAGGTCGTCCAGCACGACGACACGCTCCCCGGCGTCGGTCATGGCCCGCACCACATGGGCCCCGATGTATCCGGCTCCGCCGGTGATCAGCCACGTCATGGTGGTCCACCCTAAGGCGAGCCACCGGCGCGGTTTGTGAGCCGGGGCCGGTATCCCCGATGATGAGCACGGCACAGCAGCGGGCGAACCGCGTCGATCCGGTCGGCGAACGGGTGGTGAACGCGGGCTTCCGCGAATCCGATAGCCTCTGCCGACATGCCGCCCGCAGGGCCTCCGAACGGGCGCATCACCGTGTACATGACCGGCGTGGACGCGTCGCCCCCAGGGAGTGAGTTTTCGGTTGCCGACCGCCATCGTCACCGGCCCCCCGGTTCCCGGCTCGTCACTCGAGGGCGACCTGCGCTCCCTCGGCTTCGACGTGCGGCCCGCCGCCGGCGCCGCGGAGGCCGAGACACTGCTCGCCGGGGTCCCCGGGGAGGAACGGGTCGCCCTGGTCGACACCCGGTTCGTCGGACATCTGCACGCCCTGCGGCTCGGTCTGACCGACCCCCGCTTCCCGCTCTCCGCGATCCCCGGCGCCGTCACCGCCCAGCGATCCGGCCGCCAGGCCCTGACCCGCGCGATGGCCCGCGAGAACTCCGCCTCCGGCCAGGGCGCCGGCAACGGCACGCTGGTGGCCGGCCTCCCGGACCGGGTCACCGCCGCCCTCGACACCGAGGTGCACCGCCCCGAGCTCGGCAGCCTGGTCGCCGCCGTGCCCGCCGACCCGCAGGCCCGCAACGAGGCCCGGCAGGCCGTCGCCGCCGTGGACGAGGAGGCCGTCCGCCTCAGGTCCGCCGTCAAGGCCCGCGACGGCTTCTTCACCACCTTCTGCGTCAGCCCCTACTCGCGCTACCTCGCGCGCTGGTGCGCCCGCCGCGGACTGACCCCGAACCAGGTCACCACCGCCTCCCTGCTCACCGCGCTGATCGCGGCCGGCTGCGCCGCCACCGGCACCCGCGCCGGTTTCGTCGCCGCCGGCGTGCTGCTTCTCGGCTCGTTCGTGCTGGACTGCGCCGACGGACAGCTCGCCCGCTACTCGCTGCGGTACTCCACGCTCGGCGCCTGGCTCGACGCCACGTTCGACCGGGCCAAGGAGTACGCCTTCTACGCCGGCCTCGCCCTCGGCGCGGCCCGTACCGGCGACGACGTCTGGGCCCTGGCGCTCGGCGCCATAATCCTCCAGTCCTGCCGGCACGTGGTCGACTTCTCCTTCGCCGAGGCCAGGACCGGCGCCGCGGACGGCCCGGCCGCCGCCCTGTCGGGCCGCCTGGACCGCGTCGGGTGGACGGTCTGGGTGCGGCGCATGATCGTCCTGCCGATCGGCGAGCGCTGGGCGCTGATCGCCGTCCTCACGGCCGCCACCACCCCCCGCGTCACCTTCTGGGTGCTGCTCGCCGGCTGTGCCTTCGCCGCCGCGTACACCACCGCGGGACGCGTGCTGCGCTCCCTGCGCGGCGGCCGGGTCGAGGACGAGGCCGCCCAGGCCCTCGCCGACCTCGCCGACAGCGGACCGCTCTGCGAGCTGCTGCCCCGCTCCCGGGCCCGCGGCGGCGTGGCCGCCGCCGCGCTCGGCGCGGTGCTGGTGACGGGCTCCGCCCTCGTGTGGGGCGCCGGATGGCAGACCGTCCTGGCCGCCGTCGCCTACGTGATCTGCTCCGCCGCAGCGGTCGGCCGCCCCCTCACCGGGCGCCTCGACTGGCTCGTCCCCCCGCTGTTCCGCGCCGCCGAGTACGGAACCGTCCTGGTCCTGGCGGCCGACGCGGAGGTGAACGGAGCCCTTCCGGCGGCCTACGGCCTGGTGTCCGCGGTCGCCTACCATCACTACGACACGGTCTACCGCATCCGCGGCGACGCGGGCGTGCCCCCGCGCCTGCTGGTGCGGGCGATCGGGGGGCACGAAGGCCGCACGCTGGCGGTCGCCGTCCTGGCGGCCGTGCTCACCGCGTCAGGATTCACCGTCGCGCTCACGGTTCTCGCCGTGGCCGTGGCTCTCGTGGTGCTCGCCGAGAGCATCCGCTTCTGGGTGGCCGCCCACCAGGGTGGCGCGCCCGCCGTACACGACGAAGGAGAACCCGCATGATCGGCCTCGTGCTGGCGGCCGGCGCCGGCCGGCGTCTGCGCCCCTACACCGACACGCTGCCCAAGGCGCTGGTGCCGGTGGGGCCCGCGGGCATAGAAGGGGAGCCGACGGTCCTCGACCTCACGCTGGCGAACTTCGCGGAGATCGGGCTGACCGAGGTGGGTGTCGTGGTCGGCTACCGCAAGGAGGCCGTGTACGAGCGGCAGGCGGCGCTGGAGGCGAAGTACGGGCTGAAGCTGACGCTGATCGACAACGACAAGGCGGAGGAGTGGAACAACGCCTACTCGCTGTGGTGCGCGCGGGACGCCCTGAAGGACGGTGTGATCCTCGCCAACGGTGACACGGTGCATCCGGTGTCGGTGGAGCGGACGCTGCTGGACGCGCGTGGTGACGGTAAGAAGATCATCCTGGCGCTGGACACGGTGAAGAAGCTCGCCGACGAGGAGATGAAGGTCGTCGTCGACCCGGAGCAGGGGATGACGCGGATCACGAAGCTGATGGACCCGGCGGAGGCGACGGGTGAGTACATCGGCGTGACGCTGATCGAGGGCGGGGCGGCGGAGGCGCTGGCGGACGCGTTGAAGGCGACGTTCGAGCGGGACCCGCAGCTGTACTACGAGGACGGCTACCAGGAGCTGGTGAACCGGGGTTTCCGGATCGACGTGGCGCCGATCGGCGACGTCCGGTGGGTCGAGATCGACAACCACGACGACCTCGCCCGCGGACGGGAGATCGCGTGCCAGTACTGACCCGGCTCATCCCCTCGCCGGTCGTCGTCGACATCCGCCCCGGCGCCCTCGACGACCTGGCCTGCGTCCTCGCGGACGAGCGCATCTCGCAGTCCGGCCGGCTCGCCATCGCCGTCAGCGGCGGCTCCGGCGCCCGGCTGCGCGACCGCGTCGCGCCCTCGCTGCCCGGCGCCGACTGGTTCGAGGTCGGCGGCGGCACCATCGACGACGCGGTCCGGCTGGCCGGCGCCATCCAGGGCGGCCGCTACGACGCGGTCGTCGGCCTCGGCGGCGGGAAGATCATCGACTGCGCCAAGTTCGCCTCGGCGCGCGTCGGCCTGCCCCTGGTCGCGGTCGCCACCAACCTGGCGCACGACGGCCTGTGCTCGCCGGTCGCCACCCTCGACAACGACGCGGGACGCGGCTCCTACGGCGTGCCCAACCCGATCGCGGTCGTGATCGACCTCAACGTCATCCGCGAGGCCCCGGTCCGGTTCGTCCGCTCCGGCATCGGCGACGTCGTCTCCAACATCTCCGCCGTCGCCGACTGGGAGCTGTCCCACCGCGTCAACGGCGAGAAGGTCGACGGACTCGCCGCCGCCATGGCCCGCCAGGCCGGCGAGGCCGTGCTCCGGCACCCGGGCGGCGTCGGCGACGACGCCTTCCTCCAGGTGCTGGCCGAGGCGCTGGTCCTCACCGGCATCTCGATGTCCGTGTCCGGCGACTCCCGGCCCTCCTCCGGCGCCTGCCACGAGATCAACCACGCCTTCGACCTGCTCTACCCGCAGCGCGCCGCCGCCCACGGCGAGCAGTGCGGACTGGGCGCCGCCTTCGCGATGTACCTGCGCGGCGCGCACGAGGAGTCGGCGGCCATGGCCGAGGTGCTGCGCCGGCACGGACTGCCGGTGCTCCCCGAGGAGATCGGGTTCTCCGCCGACGAGTTCGTCCGCGTCGTCGAGTACGCCCCCGAGACCCGCCCCGGCCGCTTCACCATCCTCGAACACCTCGCCCTGACCACCGAACAGATCAAGGACGTCTACGCCGACTATGTCAAGGCCATCGGTAGCTGAACTCCGTCCGGTCGTGCACCCCGCGGGGGTCAAGGACCGGCGCAGCGGTGAGCACTGGATGGGACGCCTCTACATGCGCGAGGTGTCCCTGCGGGTCGACCGCTACCTGGTGAACACCCGGGTCACCCCCAACCAGCTCACGTATCTGATGACCGTCTGCGGTGTCCTCGCGGCCCCCGCCCTCCTGGTGCCCGGCATCACGGGGGCGGTCCTCGGGGTGGTCGCGGTCCAGCTGTACCTGCTGCTCGACTGCGTCGACGGCGAGATCGCCCGCTGGCGCAAGCAGTACTCCCTCGGCGGCGTCTACATGGACCGGGTCGGCGCCTACCTGACCGACGCCGCCGTACTGGTCGGTCTCGGCCTGCGCGCCGCCGACCTGTGGGGGACCGGCCGCATCGACTGGCTGTGGGCCTTCCTCGGCACCCTCGCCGCGCTGGGCGCGATACTCATCAAGGCGGAGACCGACCTGGTCGGTGTCGCCCGCCACCAGAACGGACTGCCCCCGGTGAAGGAGTCCGCCTCCGAGCCGCGCTCCTCCGGCATGGCGCTGGCCCGCCGGGCCGCCGCCGCCCTGAAGTTCCACCGGCTGATCCTGGGCATAGAGGCGTCCCTGCTGATCCTGCTCCTCGCGATCCTCGACGCATCCCGGGGCGACCTGTTCTTCACCCGCCTCGGCACCGCGGTCCTGGCCGGGATCGCGCTGCTGCAGACCCTGCTGCACCTCGTGTCCGTCCTCGTCTCGAGCAGGCTGAAGTGAGCGCGGGCATGAAGGTCGGCGCGGTCGTCATCACGATGGGCAACCGCCCCGACGAACTGCGGGCCCTGCTCGACTCGGTCGCCAAGCAGGACGGCGACCCCGTACAGGTCGTGGTCGTCGGCAACGGCTCGCCCGTGCCGGACGTGCCCGAAGGGGTCAAGACCGTCGAGCTGCCCGAGAACCTCGGCATCCCCGGCGGGCGCAACGTGGGCATCGAGGCGTTCGGGCCCAGCGGCCGGGACGTCGACATCCTGCTCTTCCTCGACGACGACGGCCTGCTCGCGCACACCGACACCGCCGAGCTGTGCCGGAAGGCGTTCGCCGACGACCCCTCGCTCGGCATCATCAGCTTCCGCATCGCCGACCCGGACACCGGCGTCACCCAGCGCCGGCACGTGCCCCGGCTGCGCGCCTCCGACCCGATGCGCTCCTCCCGCGTGACCACCTTCCTCGGCGGCGCCAACGCGGTGCGCACCCAGGTCCTCGCGGAGGTCGGCGGCCTGCCGGACGAGTTCTTCTACGCCCACGAGGAGACCGATCTGGCCTGGCGCGCCCTCGACGCGGGCTGGATGATCGACTACCGGTCCGACATGGTGCTGTACCACCCGACGACCGCCCCCTCGCGGCACGCGGTGTACCACCGCATGGTGGCCCGCAACCGCGTCTGGCTCGCCCGGCGCAACCTGCCCGCCCCGCTCGTCCCGGTGTACCTGGGCGTGTGGCTGCTCCTCACCCTCCTGCGCCGCCCCTCGGGCCCCGCCCTCAAGGCGTGGTTCGGCGGCTTCAAGGAGGGCTGGACCTCGCCCTGCGGCCCCCGCCGCCCCATGAAGTGGCGTACGGTGTGGCGGCTGACCCGGCTGGGCCGGCCCCCGGTGATCTGACAAGCTTCGAGTCCGGGGATCCGGCCCCACCCGGTCCCCGGCTCCTGGCCGGCCCGCTCGGGCCACGCACATCGAGGACGAAAGTTATCCACCCGTGAGTGAGACTACGCACGACGGCACGGTCGCGGTCGGCGCGCCCGTGTCGCCCGACGAGGGCCTTACGGCGGCCGAGCTGGCCGCGAAGTACGGGCTGTCCGTGAGCGGCGCCCGCCCGTCCCTCGGCGAGTACGTCCGTCAGCTGTGGGGGCGGCGGCACTTCATCCTGGCCTTCTCGCAGGCCAAGCTGACCGCCCAGTACAGCAAGGCGAAGCTCGGGCAGCTGTGGCAGGTGGCGACGCCGCTGCTGAACGCGGCGGTGTACTTCTTCATCTTCGGTCTGCTGCTGGGCGCCCGGCGCGGAATCCCGAGCGACGTGTACGTGCCGTTCCTGGTGACGGGCGTGTTCGTGTTCACCTTCACCCAGAGCTCGGTGCTGGCCGGTGTGCGGGCGATCTCGGGGAACCTGGGCCTGGTGCGGGCGCTGCACTTCCCGCGGGCGTCGCTGCCGATCTCGTTCGCGCTCCAGCAGCTCCAGCAGCTGCTGTTCTCGATGATCGTCCTGGTCGTCATCATGGTGGCGTTCCGGAGCTATCCGGACCTGTCGTGGCTGCTGGTGCTGCCGGCGCTGGCGCTGCAGTTCGTGTTCAACACGGGTCTGGCGCTGATCTTCGCGCGGATGGGCAGCAAGACGCCCGACCTGGCGCAGCTGATGCCGTTCGTGCTGCGGACCTGGATGTACGCGTCCGGGGTGATGTTCTCGATCCCGGCGATGCTGGAGGACAAGAACGTGCCGTCCTGGGTGGCGGACGTGCTCCAGTGGAACCCGGCGGCGGTCTACATGGACCTGGTGCGGTTCGCGCTGATCGAGGGGTACGACTCGTCGTACCTGCCGCCGCACGTCTGGGCGTTCGCGCTGGGCTGGGCGGTGCTGGCCGGCGTGGTCGGCTTCGTCTACTTCTGGAAGGCAGAGGAGAGGTACGGCCGTGGCTGACGACAAGACGGGCGCCCGGGTGCCCACCGTCATCGCGGACGACCTGCACATCGTCTACCGCGTGAACGGCGCCCGGTCGGGCAGGGGCAGCGCCACCGCGGCCCTCAGCCGGATCCTCAGGCGCGGCGAGGAGCGGGGCGTGCGCACGGTGCACGCCGTGCGCGGGGTGTCCTTCGTGGCCTACCGCGGCGAGGCCATCGGCCTGATCGGGTCCAACGGCTCCGGCAAGTCGACCCTGCTCCGCGCCATCGCGGGGCTGCTTCCCGCCGAGCGCGGCAAGGTCTACACCGACGGCCAGCCGTCCCTGCTCGGCGTCAACGCGGCCCTGATGAACGACCTCACCGGCGAGCGGAACATCATCCTCGGCGGACTCGCGATGGGCATGTCCCGCGAGGAGATCAAGGAGCGCTACCAGGACATCGTCGACTTCTCCGGGATCAACGAGAAGGGCGACTTCATCACCCTGCCGATGCGCACCTACTCCTCCGGCATGGCCGCCCGCCTGCGCTTCTCCATCGCCGCCGCCAAGGACCACGACGTCCTGATGATCGACGAGGCGCTGGCGACCGGCGACCGGAAGTTCCAGAAGCGCTCCGAGGCCCGCATCCGCGAGCTGCGCAAGGAGGCCGGAACGGTGTTCCTGGTCAGCCACAACAACAAGTCCATCCGCGACACCTGCGACCGGGTGCTGTGGCTGGAGCGCGGCGAGCTGCGCATGGACGGGCCGACCGACGAGGTGCTCCGCGAGTACGAGAAGTTCACCGGCAAGTAGCCCGTTCCGCCCAGGGGCCCGCCGGAACGGTCCGGCGGGGCCCGGCGTCTGCAAAAGATGCGTCAACTCCTCGTGCACGGCGGAATCTTGACGCCGTGCGATGTGTTGTCGTGGAGCCCGGAAGACCCCCGTCGAGGAACGGCGCGTTGTGCAACGTAAGCTGTACCGGTCCCGAAAGGCGGCAATCAGGGCCATAATGCCCGACACCCTTCCTCGGCGCCGTCGGGAGGACGCCTGGGCGGCGTGTCCGAAATAGTGTGAATTGGGTCAGCAGTGTAGAACGGGAGATGTGACGGCAATGGCTTCGGAGACTCCCCGGCTGAATTCAGCATGCGCCGTCCTCTTCCCGGGCAGTCCGCGGTGACGGCCGCCGGTCAGGCGCGCCCCGCCGACATCGAACGGGCCACGCTCGACAAGGCCGCCGCCGAGAACTTCCCGGTGGCTCCCTTCTTCCTGCCCAGGGCCTGGCGCCACGACCTCATGGCCGTCTACGGCTTCGCCCGTCTGGTCGACGACATCGGCGACGGCGACCTGGCCCCCGGCGGCGCCGACGCCCGCGCCCTCGGCGTCCCCGACGACGAGGCCGGCGACCGCCTCACCCTGCTGGACGCCCTGGAAGCCGATCTTCGCCGGGTGTTCGACCCGTCGGGACCGGGCCCCCGTCACCCCCTCCTGCTCCGCCTGGAACCCACGGTCCGCCGCCGTGCGCTGACCCCCGGACCGTTTCTCGGGCTGATCGCCGCGAACCGCCAGGACCAGCTGGTCACGCGCTACGAGACCTACGACGACCTGCTCGCCTACTGCGAGCTGTCGGCCAACCCGGTCGGCCGCCTCGTGCTCGCCGTCACCGGGACCGCCACCCCGGAGCGCATCCGCCGCTCCGACGCGATCTGCACCGCCCTGCAGATCGTCGAGCACCTCCAGGACGTCGCCGAGGACCTCGGCCGCGACCGCATCTATCTGCCCGCCGCGGACATGAAACGTTTCCACGTCCAGGAGGCCGACCTCGCCGCGCCCACCGCCGGCGCCTCGGTGCGCGCACTCGTCGCGTTCCAGGCGCGGCGTGCCCTCGACCTGCTGGACGAGGGCGCACCCCTGGTGGGCAGCGTCCGGGGCCGGCTCAGACTCCTGCTCGCGGGGTTCGTGGCGGGAGGAAGGGCGGCCGTCCGCGCGATCGCGGCCGCCGACTACGACGTACTTCCCGGCCCGCCCAAGCCCGGCACGCCGCAGCTGCTGCGCGAGGCGGGCGTGACTCTGCGAGGAAAGGGGTGATCCGGACCGTGGAGTCCCAGCCATCCGCGTCCGCACCGGTACTCGCCGCCTACAGCTACTGCGAGACCGTCACCGGCCAGCAGGCGCGCAACTTCGCCTACGGCATCCGGCTGCTGCCGACGCCCAAGCGGCGCGCCATGTCCGCCCTGTACGCGTTCTCCCGGCGGGTCGACGACATCGGCGACGGCCCGCTCGCCGACGACGTCAAGGTCGCCCGTCTCGAGGACACCCGCGCGCTGCTCACCCGGATCCGCGAGGGCGCGGTGGAGGAGGACGACACCGACCCGGTCGCGGTCGCCCTCGCCCACGCCGCTGCGCACTTCCCGATCCCCCTCGGCGGCCTGGACGAACTCATCGACGGCGTCCAGATGGACCTGCGTGGCGAGACGTACGAGACCTGGGACGACCTGAAGGTCTACTGCCGCTGTGTCGCGGGCGCCATCGGGCGGCTCTCGCTCGGCGTGTTCGGCACCGAGCCCGGCGCGCGCGGCGTCGAACGCGCCTCCGAGTACGCCGACACGCTGGGACTGGCGCTCCAGCTCACCAACATCCTGCGCGACGTCCGCGAGGACGCCCAGAACGGGCGTACCTACCTGCCCGCCGACGACCTCGCCAAGTTCGGCTGCTCCGCCGGCTTCGCCGGACCGACACCGCCGGAGGGCTCGGACTTCGCGGGTCTGGTGCACTTCGAGGTGCGCAGGGCCCGCGCCCTCTTCGCCGAGGGCTACCGCCTGCTCCCCATGCTCGACCGGCGCAGCGGCGCCTGCGTCGCCGCCATGGCCGGCATCTACCGCCGCCTCCTGGACCGCATCGAGCGCGACCCCGAGGCCGTGCTGCGCGGCCGGGTCTCCCTGCCCGGACGGGAGAAGGCGTACGTGGCGGTGCGCGGTCTGTCCGGTCTGGACACCCGGCATGCCGCCCGGCGCACCGTCGGGAGGCGCGCCTGATGGACACCCCGTACCCGGACGGAAAGCGGCGGGCAACCCTCCGCCGCGCCTCCGCGTCCCTCACCGGGACGGCCGGCCGCGCACCTGTCGCGCCCGGCCGGTCAGGGGAGGGCGCATGAGCCACGGCACACGCTCCGAGGGAGCCCCGCGCACGGACGGCCCGGTCCCGCCGGGACGCCACGCCGTCGTGGTCGGCGGCGGACTGGCCGGCACCACCGCCGCCCTCGCCCTCGCCGACGCCGGGGTGCGCGTCACCCTGCTCGAAGGGCGGCCCCGCCTGGGCGGACTCGCCTTCTCCTTCCGGCGCGGCGACCTGACCGTCGACAACGGCCAGCACGTCTACCTGCGCTGCTGCACCGCCTACCGCTGGTTCCTGGATCGTATCGGCGGAGCGGACCTGGCCCCGCTGCAGGACCGCCTCGACGTGCCCGTGGTCGACGCGGACCGTCCCGAGGGCCGGCGGCTGGGCCGGCTGCGGCGCGACCCGCTGCCGGTGCCCCTCCACCTCGGCCGCAGCCTCGCCGCGTACCCCCACCTCTCGCTCGCCGATCGGGCCAGGGTGGGCCGGGCCGCGCTCGCGCTGAAGGGCCTCGACCTCGACGATCCCGCCCTGGACGAGCAGGACTTCGGCAGTTGGCTCGCCGCCCACGGTCAGTCCCCGCGCGCCGTCGAGGCCCTGTGGGACCTGGTCGGGGTCGCCACCCTCAACGCCGTCGCGGGCGACTCCTCGCTGGCGCTCGCCGCGATGGTGTTCAAGACCGGCCTGCTCTCCGACCCCGGCGCCGCCGACATCGGCTGGGCCCGGGTGCCGCTCGGGGAGCTGCACGACCGGCTCGCCCGCGAGGCCCTCGACGCCGCCGGCGTCCGCACCGAGACCCGCGCCCGCGTCACCTCCGTCCGCGCCGGCGGCGACGGCGGCTGGACCGTCGGCATCCCCGGCGAGACGCTCCGCGCCGACGCCGTCGTCCTCGCCGTGCCCCAGCGAGAGGCGTACGACCTGCTGCCCGCGGGCGCGCTCGACGACCCCGACCGGCTGCTCGGCATCGGCACCGCCCCCATCCTCAACATCCACGTCGTCTACGACCGCACGGTGCTCACCCGGCCCTTCTTCGCCGCCCTCGGCACCCCCGTGCAGTGGGTCTTCGACCGTACCGACGCCTCCGGACTGCGCCGCGGCCAGTACCTGGCGCTGTCCCAGTCGGTCGCCCACGACGACATCGACGCGCCCGTCGCCGACCTGCGCGCGCGGTACCTGCCCGAACTGGAGCGGCTGCTGCCGCGCACCCGCGACGCCGAGGTCCTGGACTTCTTCGTCACCCGGGAGCGCACCGCCACCTTCGCTCCCGCCCCCGGCGTCGGACGCCTCAGGCCCGGCGCCCGCACCAAGGCACCCGGCCTCTACCTGGCCGGAGCGTGGACCGCCACCGGGTGGCCCGCGACCATGGAGAGTGCGGTCCGCAGCGGCGTCGGCGCGGCGGACGCCGCGCTGGGCGCCCTCGGCCGGCCCCGCCCGCGCCACCTCTTCGCCCTCGAGGAGGCGGCCTGATGCTGCAGCGAAGCGGCGCGGCAGGTCCCCGCACCCCCGGTACCGCAACAAGAGGAGAGACTGTGCCCACTGTGCCCCCGGCCTCGCAGGCCGCTCGAAGGACCGCGGTGGACGTGTCCGCGCTCCTGGAGCGCGGCCGGACCCTGGCCACGCCGGTACTGCGGGCGGCCGTCGACCGCCTGGCGCCTCCCATGGACACGGTCGCCGCCTACCACTTCGGCTGGATCGACGCCCAGGGGCGGCCCGCGGACGGCGACGGCGGCAAGGCCGTGCGCCCCGCCCTCGCCGTGCTGTCCGCCGAGGTCACCGGCGCCGCCCCGGAGACCGGCGTGCCCGGCGCGGTCGCCGTCGAGCTGGTCCACAACTTCTCGCTGCTGCACGACGACCTGATGGACGGCGACGAGCAGCGCCGGCACCGCGACACCGTCTGGAAGGTGCACGGCCCCGCCCAGGCCATCCTGGTCGGCGACGCCCTCTTCGCCCTGGCCAACGAGGTGCTGCTGGAACTCGGCACCGTCGAGGCCGGCCGCGCCACGCGCCGCCTCACCCGGGCCAGCCGCGCGCTCATCGACGGGCAGGCCCAGGACATCTCCTACGAGCACCGCGACCGGGTCAGCGTCGAGGAGTGCCTGGAGATGGAGGGCAACAAGACCGGCGCCCTGCTCGCCTGCGCCAGCTCCATCGGCGCGGTCCTCGGCGGCGCGGACGAGCGCACCGCCGACGCCCTGGAGCGCTACGGCCACCACCTGGGCCTGGCCTTCCAGGCGGTCGACGACCTGCTCGGCATCTGGGGCGACCCGGAGTCCACCGGCAAGCAGACCTGGAGCGACCTGCGCCAGCGCAAGAAGTCCCTCCCGGTCGTGGCCGCGCTCGCCGCGGACGGCCCGGCCGCCACCCGGCTCGGCGAGATCCTCGCCGCCGACGCCAAGAGCAGCGACTTCGCGAACTTCTCCGAGGAGGAGTTCGCGGCCCGTGCCGCCCTCATCGAAGAGGCCGGCGGCCGTGAGTGGACCGCCGAGGAGGCACGACGTCAGCACACCATCGCCATCGAGGCCCTCGACCTCGTGGACATGCCCGACCGGGTGCGGGAACAGTTCACGGCGCTCGCGGACTTCGTCGTCGTACGAAAGAGATGATCACTATCGGTCGAATAGCCCTCGCGTAGTCGCCGGCCGGTGGTACGGGAGTACCCACCGGCCGACGGCGGACCCACAGCAGACGCACCACTTGCAGGACTGCACGAAGGGGAAGCCATGACAGCGACGACCGACGGAAGCACCGGGGCGGCCTCGCCGTCCCGGCTCACCGCGGCCAGCGAACACGACACCGACAGCCCCGAGGCGGCCGGGGTACCCGACATCGCCGCCCACGCCGTACGGCGCGCCACCGACTTCCTGCTGTCCCGTCAGCACGACGAGGGCTGGTGGAAGGGCGACCTCGAGACCAACGTCACCATGGACGCCGAGGACCTGCTGCTGCGTCAGTTCCTCGGCATCCGCGACGAGGACACCACCCGCGCCGCCGCCCTGTTCATCCGCGGGGAGCAGCGCGAGGACGGCACCTGGGCCACCTTCCACGGCGGCCCGGGCGAACTCTCCACCACCATCGAGGCGTACGTCGCGCTGCGGCTGGCCGGCGACGCCCCCGACGCCGAGCACATGGCGAAGGCCTCGGCCTGGATCCGTGAACAGGGCGGCATCGCCGCGTCCCGGGTCTTCACCCGCATCTGGCTGGCCCTGTTCGGCTGGTGGAAGTGGGAGGACCTGCCCGAACTGCCGCCCGAGCTGATCTGGTTCCCCACCTGGATGCCGCTCAACATCTACGACTTCGGCTGCTGGGCGCGGCAGACCATCGTGCCGCTCACCGTCGTCTCCGCCAAGCGGCCGGTGCGGCCCGCCCCGTTCCCGCTGGACGAGCTGCACACCGACCCGTCGGACCCCAACCCTCCCCGGCCGCTCGCCCCGGCGCACACCTGGGACGGCGCCTTCCAGCGGCTGGACAAGGGACTGCACGCGCTGCGCCGGGCCGTCCCGCGCCGGCTGCGCCGGGCCGCGATGAACGCCGCCGCGCGCTGGATCATCGAACGGCAGGAGAACGACGGCTGCTGGGGCGGCATCCAGCCCCCCGCCGTGTACTCGGTCATCGCCCTGCACCTGCTCGGCTACGACCTCAAGCACCCGGTGATGCGCGCCGGTCTGGAGTCCCTGGACCGGTTCGCCGTGTGGCGCGAGGACGGCGCCCGGATGATCGAGGCCTGCCAGTCCCCGGTGTGGGACACCTGCCTGGCCACGATCGCGCTGGCCGACGCGGGCGTGCCCGCCGACCACCCGCAACTGGTCAAGGCCGCCGACTGGATGCTCGGCGAGCAGGTGGTGCGGCCCGGCGACTGGTCCGTGCGCCGGCCCCATCTCCCGCCGGGCGGCTGGGCGTTCGAGTTCCACAACGACAACTACCCCGACATCGACGACACCGCCGAGGTGGTTCTCGCCCTGCGCCGGGTCAGACACCACGACCCGGAGCGGCTGGACAACGCCATCGGGCGCGGCGTGCGCTGGAACCTCGGCATGCAGTCGAGGAACGGCGCCTGGGGCGCCTTCGACGTCGACAACACCAGCCCGTTCCCCAACCGGCTGCCGTTCTGCGACTTCGGCGAGGTCATCGATCCGCCGTCCGCCGACGTCACCGCGCACGTCGTGGAGATGCTCGCCGTCGAGGGGCTCGCCCAGGACCCGCGCACCCGGCGCGGGGTGGAGTGGCTGCTCGCCGAACAGGAGCCGGACGGCTCCTGGTTCGGCCGCTGGGGCGTCAACTACATCTACGGCACCGGGTCCGTGGTCCCCGCCCTGACCGCGGCCGGCATCCCCACGACCCACCCGGCGATCCGGCGGGCCGTGGCCTGGCTGGAGAAGGTGCAGAACGAGGACGGCGGCTGGGGCGAGGACCTGCGCTCCTACCGCTACGCCAAGGAGTGGAGCGGCCGGGGCGCCTCCACCGCCTCGCAGACCGCCTGGGCGCTGATGGCACTGCTCGCGGCGGGGGAGCGGGACTCCGCCGCCGTCGAACGCGGCGTCGCCTGGCTGGCGGACACCCAGCGGGAGGACGGCTCCTGGGACGAGCCGTACTTCACCGGCACCGGCTTCCCCTGGGACTTCTCCATCAACTACCACCTCTACCGGCAGGTGTTCCCGCTCACCGCGCTCGGCCGGTACGTCCACGGAGAGCCGTTCGCCGCGAAACCGGCCGAGGCGACGGCCGGCTCAGGGCAGGCGCTCGCCGAGGCGAAAGGCAGCTGATGAGCGGCCGGCCCGCCCCCGCCCCGCTGCTGATCGCCTGCGCGCTCGGCATCGAACAGTTCGCGCTGCGCAGGCGGGAGCGCGCCACCCCGGGCGGGCCGGTCACCGTGCTGCGCACCGGCATGGGACCGGCGGCGGCCGAGCGGTCCGTCACCCGGGTGCTCGCCGACCCGGCGCTGCACGGTGCCGCCGTCCTCGCCACCGGTTTCTGCGCGGGCCTCGCCCCCGGTATGCACCCCGGCGACCTGGTCGTCGCCGAGGAGACCCGGGACCCGCGCGGCAGCGTGCCGTGCGTCGGCACCGAACTGCTGGTGAAGGAGCTGGTGCGCGCGGTGCCCGGACGCACTGTGCACACCGGCCCGCTCACCGGCTCCGACCATGTGGTCCGCGGCCACGAACGCTCCGACCTGCTCGCGACCGGCGCGATCGCGGTGGACATGGAGTCGGCGGCCACGCTCCTGAGCGCCGTCCGGGTGGCCGAGCGCCCGGTTGCGGCCGTCCGGGTGGTCGTGGACGCTCCTGAACACGAACTCGTCCGCATCGGCACGGTCCGCGGTGGAATATCGGCTTTCCGTGTCCTTCGTTCCGTACTCCCGGCTTTCTATGAATGGCACCGTTCCTTGCTGCTCCCCAGGAGGTGAGCCAGATGGCCATGCCGCTGCGTCAGTCCATCAAGGTCGCTACATACTTGGCCGAACAGAAGCTCCGCAGGCGGGACAAGTTCCCGCTCATCGTCGAACTGGAACCGCTCTTCGCCTGCAACCTCAAGTGCGAGGGATGCGGCAAGATCCAGCACCCGGCCGGTGTGCTCAAGCAGCGCATGCCCGTCGCGCAGGCGGTCGGCGCCGTCCTGGAGTCCGGGGCGCCGATGGTGTCGATCGCCGGCGGCGAGCCCCTGATGCACCCGCAGATCGACGAGATCGCGCGTCAGCTGGTGGCCCGCCGCAAGTACGTCTTCCTGTGCACCAACGCCATGCTGCTGCGCAAGAAGATGGACAAGTTCACTCCGTCGCCCTACTTCGCGTTCGCGGTGCACATCGACGGGCTGCGGGAGCGGCACGACGAGTCCGTCGCCAAGGAGGGCGTGTTCGACGAGGCCGTGGCGGCCATCAAGGAGGCCAAGCGGCGCGGCTTCCGGGTCACCACCAACTCGACGTTCTTCAACACCGACACCCCGCAGACCGTCGTCGAGGTGCTCAACTACCTCAACGACGACCTCAAGGTCGACGAGATGATGATCTCGCCCGCCTACGCCTACGAGAAGGCGCCCGACCAGGAGCACTTCCTGGGCGTGGAGCAGACCCGGGAGCTGTTCAAGAAGGCCTTCGCGGGCGGCAACCGGCGCCGCTGGCGGCTGAACCACTCGCCGCTGTTCCTCGACTTCCTCGAGGGCAAGGTGGACTTCCCCTGCACCGCCTGGGCGATCCCCAACTACTCCCTGTTCGGCTGGCAGCGCCCCTGCTACCTGATGAGCGACGGGTACGTGCCGACCTACCGGGAGCTCATCGAGGACACCGACTGGGACCAGTACGGCCGCGGCAAGGACCCGCGCTGCGCCAACTGCATGGCCCACTGCGGCTACGAGCCCACCGCCGTCCTCGCCACCATGGGCTCCCTGAAGGAGTCCCTGCGCGCCATGCGCGAGACCGTCTCGTCGAACAGGGAGTGACACAGATGACCGCAGTCTCCCTGGGCCTCCCCGAGGTTCCGGCCACGCTCGCGGTGCGCCGGAAGAGCCGGCAGATCCAGGTCGGATCCGTGGCGGTGGGCGGGAACGCCCCGGTGTCGGTGCAGTCGATGACGACCACGCGGACGTCGGACATCGGGGCGACGCTGCAGCAGATCGCGGAGCTGACCGCGTCGGGCTGCCAGATCGTGCGGGTGGCCTGCCCGACTCAGGACGACGCGGACGCGCTGGCGGTGATCGCGCGGAAGTCGCAGATCCCGGTGATCGCCGACATCCACTTCCAGCCCAAGTACGTGTTCGCCGCGATCGAGGCGGGCTGCGCGGCGGTGCGGGTGAACCCGGGCAACATCAAGAAGTTCGACGACCAGGTCAAGGAGATCGCCAAGGCGGCGAAGGACCACGGCACCCCGATCCGTATCGGGGTGAACGCGGGCTCGTTGGACCGGCGGCTGCTGCAGAAGTACGGCAAGGCGACTCCGGAGGCGCTGGTGGAGTCGGCGCTGTGGGAGGCGTCGCTGTTCGAGGAGCACGACTTCCGCGACATCAAGATCTCGGTGAAGCACAACGACCCGGTCGTCATGGTCGAGGCCTACCGTCAGCTCGCCGAGCAGTGCGACTACCCGCTCCACCTCGGCGTCACCGAGGCGGGTCCCGCCTTCCAGGGCACGATCAAGTCCGCGGTCGCCTTCGGCGCGCTGCTCTCCCAGGGCATCGGGGACACCATCCGCGTGTCCCTCTCGGCGCCGCCGGTGGAGGAGATCAAGGTCGGCATCCAGATCCTGGAGTCGCTGAACCTGCGTCAGCGGGGTCTGGAGATCGTGTCGTGTCCGTCGTGCGGGCGTGCGCAGGTGGATGTGTACAAGCTGGCGGAGGAGGTCACCGCGGGGCTGACGGGTATGGAGGTGCCGCTGCGGGTCGCGGTGATGGGCTGTGTGGTGAACGGTCCGGGCGAGGCGCGTGAGGCCGATCTGGGTGTTGCCTCCGGCAACGGCAAGGGGCAGATCTTCGTGAAGGGCGAGGTCATCAAGACGGTGCCGGAGTCGAAGATCGTCGAGACCCTGATCGAGGAGGCGATGAAGATCGCCGCACAGATGGAGAAGGACGGTACCGCGTCGGGGGAGCCGGCCGTCACCGTGAGCTGAGCAGCACGGAACCGAAGGGGGCCCGAGCGTGACGATTCTGGAGAGCATCCGGCAACCACGTGACCTGAAGGCGCTGACCGAGGCGGAACTCGGCGAACTGTCCGACGAGATCAGAGAGTTCCTGGTGCACGCGGTCGCCAGGACCGGGGGCCACCTCGGCCCCAACCTCGGGGTGGTGGAACTGACCATCGCCCTGCACCGGGTCTTCGAGTCGCCGGTCGACCGCATCCTGTGGGACACCGGCCACCAGAGCTATGTGCACAAGCTGCTGACCGGCCGTCAGGACTTCTCCAAGCTGCGCGGCAAGGGCGGCCTCTCCGGCTACCCCTCCCGGGAGGAGTCCGAGCACGACGTCATCGAGAACAGCCACGCCTCCACCGCACTCGGCTGGGCCGACGGGCTCGCCAAGGCCCGCCGGGTGCGCGGCGAGAAGGGACACGTGATCGCCGTCGTCGGCGACGGCGCGCTCACCGGCGGCATGGCCTGGGAGGCGCTGAACAACATCGCCGCCGCCAAGGACCGTCCGCTCATCGTCGTCGTCAACGACAACGAACGCTCCTACGCCCCCACCATCGGCGGCCTCGCCAACCACCTCGCCGCCCTGCGCACCACCGACGGCTACGAACGCGTCCTGGCCTGGGGCAAGGACGTCCTCCAGCGCACCCCCGTGGTCGGCCCGCCCGTCTACGAGGCGCTGCACGGCGCGAAGAAGGGCTTCAAGGACGCCTTCGCCCCCCAGGGCCTCTTCGAGGACCTGGGTCTGAAGTACGTCGGCCCGATCGACGGCCACGACATCCGCGCCGTGGAGTCCGCGCTGCGCCGCGCCAAGCGCTTCCACGGCCCCGTCCTCGTGCACTGCATCACCGAGAAGGGCCGCGGCTACGAACCCGCCGTCGCGCATGAGGAGGACCGCTTCCACACCGTCGGCGTGATGGACCCGCTCACCTGCGCTCCCCTCGCCCCCTCCGGCGGGCCGTCCTGGACCTCCGTCTTCGGCGAGGAGATCGTCAGGATCGGCGAGGAACGCGAGGACGTGGTGGCCGTCACTGCCGCCATGCTCCACCCGGTCGGCCTCGGCCCCTTCGCCGAGCGCTTCCCGGACCGGGTGTGGGACGTCGGCATCGCCGAGCAGCACGCCGCCGTGTCCGCCGCGGGCCTCGCCACCGGCGGACTGCACCCGGTCGTCGCCGTCTACGCCACCTTCCTCAACCGCGCCTTCGACCAGCTCCTGATGGACGTGGCCCTGCATCGCTGCGGCGTCACCTTCGTGCTGGACCGGGCCGGCGTCACCGGCACGGACGGCCCCTCCCACAACGGCATGTGGGACATGTCGGTGCTCCAGGCCGTCCCCGGCCTGCGCATCGCCGCGCCCCGCGACGCCGACCAGCTGCGCGCCCAGCTCCGCGAGGCCGTCGCGGTGGACGACGCGCCCACCCTGCTGCGCTTCCCGAAGGAGTCCGTCGGCCCGGCGATCCCGGCGGCGGACCGGATCGGCGGCATGGACGTGCTGCACCGCGCGGACGACCCCGAGGTGCTGCTGGTGGCCGTCGGGGTGATGGCGTCCGTCTGCCTCCAGGCCGCGGACCTGCTTCAGGCGCGCGGGATCGGCTGCACCGTCGTCGACCCCCGCTGGGTCAAGCCCGTCGACCCCGCTCTCCCGCCGCTGGCCGCACGGCACCGGCTGGTGGCCGTCGTGGAGGACAACAGCCGCGCCGCCGGGGTCGGTTCGGCGGTGGCGCTGGCGCTGGGCGACGCCGAGGTCGACGTGCCGGTACGGCGGTTCGGCATCCCAGAGCAGTTCCTCGCGCACGCCAAGCGCGGCGAGGTCCTCGCCGACATCGGTCTCACGCCCGTCGACGTCGCCGGGCGGATCAGTGCGAGCCTCGCCGCCGGGGAGCAACTCGCGAAACAGTCACCGGACGCACAGGAGCACCAGGCATGACCACCGCGGAGTCCGCGTCGGAGTCGTCACAGGCCGGGAAGTTCGACCTCGCCGCGCTGCTGGCCGAGCGCGGGGCCGAGCGCTACGAGCTGCACAACCGGTACCTCAACCCGCAGCTCCCGCGCATGCTGCACACCATCGGCTTCGACAAGGTCTACGAGCGCGCCGAGGGCGCCCACTTCTGGGACGCCGAAGGCCACGACCACCTGGACATGCTCGCCGGGTTCGGGGTGATGGGCCTCGGCCGCCACCACCCCGTGGTCCGCAAGGCGCTGCACGACGTCCTGGACCTGTCCCTGGCCGACCTCACCCGCTTCGACTGCCAGCCGCTGCCGGGCCTGCTCGCCGAGCGGCTCCTCGCCCACAGCCCGCATCTGGACCGGGTGTTCTTCGGCAACAGCGGCACGGAGGCCGTGGAGGGCGCCCTGAAGTTCGCCCGCTACGCCACCGGCCGGCCCAGGGTGCTGTACTGCGAGCACGCCTTCCATGGGCTGACCACCGGCGCCCTGTCGGTCAACGGCGAGTCCGGCTTCCGGGACGGGTTCGCCCCGCTGCTGCCCGACACGGCCGTGCCGCTCGGGGACCTCGACGCGCTGGAGCGTGAGCTGCGCAAGGGCGACGTGGCCGCGCTGATCGTGGAGCCGATCCAGGGCAAGGGCGTGCACGAGGCCCCGCCCGGCTATCTGCGGGCCGCGCAGGACCTGCTGCACCGGCACAAGGCGCTGCTGATCGCCGACGAGGTCCAGACCGGGCTCGGCCGCACCGGCGACTTCTACGCCTACCAGCACGAGGAGGGCGTGCAGCCGGACCTGGTGTGCGTGGCCAAGGCGCTGTCCGGCGGGTATGTGCCGGTGGGTGCCACGCTCGGCAAGGACTGGATCTTCAGGAAGGTCTTCTCGTCGATGGACCGGGTGCTGGTGCACTCCGCCAGCTTCGGCTCCAACGCGCAGGCCATGGCGGCGGGCCTCGCGGTGCTGTCGGTCATGGAGGACGAGCAGATCGTGGCGCACGTGCGCGCCGTCGGGGACCTGCTGCGCACCCGGCTGGCAGCCCTGACCGACCGCTACGAGCTGCTCGCCGACGTCCGCGGCCGGGGCCTGATGATCGGCATCGAGTTCGGCCGGCCCCGCTCGCTGAAGCTGCGCTCGCGCTGGGCCATGCTCCAGGCGGCCCGCAAGGGGCTGTTCGCGCAGATGGTGGTGGTCCCGCTGCTTCAGCGGCACCGTATTCTCACGCAGGTCTCCGGGGACCATCTGGAGGTGATCAAGCTGATCCCCCCGCTGATCATCGACGAGGGGGACGTGAACCGGTTCGTGGACGCCTTCACCGCGGTGATGGACGACGCCCACGAGGGCGGACTCATCTGGGACTTCGGCAGGACCCTGGTGAAGCAGGCGGTCGCCAACCGCTGACCGTGCGAAACCCCGACGGGCTTTGCCTCTGGGGCAAGAGAATTGCCCCAGGGGCAAGGTCTGGTGCTCAATGGGGGCATGAGCTCCTCCGAGACCGCGCCGCGGGACGAGCCTGCCGAGGCGCTTCCCGCGGTCGCTCCGCAGCTGCGGGCCCTGCGCCGGCGGGCCTCCCTGACGCTGGAGGCCGCCGCACGGCAGGCGGGCCTGTCGCCCGCCCACCTCTCCCGGCTGGAGACCGGACAGCGCCAGCCCTCGCTGCCAATGCTGCTCTCCCTCGCCCGGATCTACGGTACGACCGTCTCCGAGCTGCTCGGGGAGTCGGCCGCCGACCGGGACGCCGTGGTGCGCGCCGCCGACATGGACCCCACGGTGGCCGGCGGCTGGACGTACTGGCAGGCCGGAGCCGCCGGACGCGGCATGCAGGCGCTGCGGGTCCATGTGCCGCACGGCTCCCAGGGCGACATCGTGCGCGTCCACCCCGGAGAGGAGTGGCTGTACGTGCTCAAAGGGCGGCTGCGGCTGCGCCTCGGGGACGCCCTGCACCGGCTGGGCCCGGGCGACAGCGCGCACTTCGACTCGCTGACCCCGCACCGCATCGCAGCGCAGGACCCCGACGGGGTCGAGCTGCTGTTCGTCCACACCCTGTTGCAGAGTCCCACGGCCGCCCTGTGCCTGGGCCCGACCCCTGGAGAGACCCCATGAGCGGCAAGGACATGGAGGAGAAGTTCCCGCGGGCCCTGTGGGTCCGGCTGTTCGTCTACGTCGTGGTCGGGCACCTCTTCGCCGCCTTCATCTACTTCCTCTTCGAGATCGCGCCGAAGAAGTGACGGCCGCGGCGGCGGCGGACGCGGACGCGGACGTCAGTCGAGCAGACGCTCGCGCAGCCGCTCCCGGTGGGCCGGCGTGAGCCCGAGCCCCTGCTCCAGGTAGGTGTCCACGCCGCCCCACGTCTCCTCGACCGTCTCGAAGGCGGCCGCCAGATACTCCTCGCGCGCGTCGAAGAGCGGGCTGAGCAGCTCCATGACCTCGGGGGAGTAGGCGTCGGGGGAGCTGCCGCTGCGGCGCACCTTGTAGCGGCGGTGCTTGGCGTTGGACTTCAGGTAGTCCTCGACGATCGCGTCGCGCTCCACGCCCACGGCGAGCAGGGTCACCGCCACCGAGAGGCCCGCGCGGTCCTTGCCGGCCGCGCAGTGCATCAGCGCGGGCACGTTGTCCTCGGCGAGCGCGCGCAGCACCCGGGAGTGCTCGGCGGTGCGCTCCTTGACGATCATGCGGTACGAGGTGATCATCCGGTCGGCGCCCTGGCCGTCGGCGAGGATCGCGCGCAGCTGGTCCAGGTCGCCGTCGCGCACCATCTTCCAGAACTCCGCGCCGTCGGCCGGGTCGCTCAGCGGCAGGTTGACGTTGCGCACGCCCGGCAGCTCGACGTCCGGCCCCTCCAGCCTCTGGTCGGCCGCGTTGCGGAAGTCGAACACGGTGTGCAGGCCGAGCGAGGCCAGGAAGGCGGCGTCCTCGGCGGTGGCGTGGGCGAGGTGGCCGCTGCGGAACAGCACCCCCTGCCGCACCCGCCGGCCGTCCACCGTGGGCAGCCCGCCCACGTCGCGGAAGTTGCGCACCCCGGTCAGCTGGGGCTCGGTCGACGGGATCTCCTGCGTCACGGACGGCTCCTCCCACTCCGCGCCGTCGCCGCGGCTCGTCGACGGGCACCACTCGACGATACGACATGCCTGCCTGGGGCAATGAGTTGTCCACAGGGCGGTTCGACGGGGCTCGGCCACCGCGAGTGATGTTGGATTATGTGTGATCGCGTTGAATCGCGCGAGGCGCCCGTCTGGCGATCGTGGGCGAGATCGGGATGTCGCGAATGCACCGACCGCTCCGCCGGACTTCGGGTGATTAAAGCGTTCTGTCCGTTTAGGGCGCTTGGGGATAACGTGCCCTGTTAGAGCGGTGTTTGAGGAAGGGTCGCGTGAGCATCGTCATATCGGTGACCGTGTGCTGTCGCCATGTTCACGTAATTCCCCTCCGCGGCAAGGGAATTCACCGACGAGTCGCTGACGGGATCGACGCACGGTGACGTCATTTCCCCCTTTCGATCACGGAAAAAGAGGGTTCGCGGAAACCCGCGCTTGTTTCGCCGCGTCGAGGTCGCTTACGTTCCCAACCGATCCGGACGGACGCCTAATCCTGCCGCCGCCCGGAGCCCGCACACACTGACCCGACGTACGGCAGGAGCGGGGGACCCACAGGTACAACTGCCTGTTCCGGACCCCGGACACAGGCTTGGGGTTAAGCCGCGCAGCAACGCGGCCGGACATCTCCAGTCCGCACCCGACAGCTCACCTCGTAGGCGCCGGAGAGGAATTCGTCATGCCCGCGAAGGGTAAGCACCGCCGTACCAAGGCTCAGCGTCTCACCCGCTCCATCGCCGTCGCCGGAACCGGTGGCGCCGCTCTCGCCCTGCCGTTCCTCGGCGCCACCGGCGCGCACGCCGCCACGCCGCAGTCGGCCCCCGCGACGTCGGTCCAGTCGCTTTCCGTCACCGGCCAGCAGGCCAAGGCCGACAAGGGCGACGACACCCGCACCTACACCGTGAAGGCCGGCGACTACCTCGCCAAGATCGCCGAGGCCGAGCACGTCGACGGTGGCTGGAAGCAGCTCTACGCGGACAACCGCGAGGCCGTCGGTGACGACCCGTCGCTCATCCACCCGGGTCTGAAGCTCTCCGTCGACGGCAAGGCCGCCGCCAAGAGCGCGCCGAAGCAGTCCGCTTCGCCGCAGGCCGCCAAGCCCGCCGCGCCCAAGGCCGAGAAGCCCGTGCAGCAGGCGGCCGAGGAGTCCTCCTCCGACGAGGCGTCCGCCCAGACCGCCCCGTCCTCCGGCTTCACCTCCCCGGTGCCCGGCGGCGGCCTCGGCACCGCCTACAAGGTGGCCGGCAGCATGTGGTCCAGCGGCTACCACACCGGTGTCGACTTCAGCGTCCCGACCGGCACCTCCCTGAAGGCCGTCGGCGCCGGCACCGTCGTCTCCGCCGGCTGGGGCGGCGCGTACGGCAACCAGGTCGTCATCCAGCTGAACGACGGCCACTACGCCCAGTACGCCCACCTGTCCTCGCTGTCCGTCTCGGCGGGCCAGACGGTGAGCGCCGGCCAGCAGGTCGGTCTCTCCGGTGCGACCGGCAACGTGACCGGCCCGCACCTCCACTTCGAGATCCGCACCGGCCCGGACTACGGCTCGGACGTGGACCCGGTCTCGTACCTCCGCTCCAAGGGTGTCTCCATCTGACCCCTCGCGGCACCCTTCCTGACACGCGCGCCGAAGGCCGGACCCCGATCCACGGGGCCCGGCCTCCGGTGTGTCCGGGCCCGGGGCCGTACCTATTCCGGGCTTGGCCAAACCTTGACGTGGCTTATCTCACCGTGCGTCAACCCTCGCCTACGGTCGCGTAGGTCACATCCGAAGGTGAATCATGTCCGGCTGTGGCAGACGATTCGAAGAGTGACAAGGCAACAGTGATCGGGTCGTACGTGGCGGTGGGGGACAGCTTCACCGAGGGCGTCGGCGACCCCGGCCCCGACGGGGCGTTCGTCGGCTGGGCCGACCGGCTCGCCGTTCTGCTCGCGGACCGCAGACCCGAGGGCGACTTCCGGTACGTCAATCTCGCGGTGCGCGGCAAGCTGCTGGACCAGATCGTGGCCGACCAGGTCCCCCGGGCCGTCGAACTCGCCCCCGACCTGGTCTCCTTCTGCGCGGGCGGCAACGACATCCTGCGCCCGGGCACCGACCCGGACGAGGTGGCCGAGCGCTTCGAGAAGGCGATCGCCCAGCTCGCCGCGGCCGCGGGCACGGTCCTGGTGACCACCGGGTTCGACACCCGTGGCGTCCCGCTGCTCAAGCATCTGCGCGGCAAGATCGCCACGTACAACGGGCACGTCAGGGCCGTCGCGGACCGGTACGGCTGCCCGGTGCTGGACCTGTGGTCGCTGCGCAGCGTGCAGGACCGCAGGGCGTGGGACACCGACCGGCTGCACCTCTCGCCCGAGGGCCACACCCGCGTCGCGCTGCGCGCGGGCCTCGCCCTCGGCCTGAGGGTGCCCGCCGACCCGGAGCAGCCGTGGCCCCCGCTCCCGCCGCGCGGCACCCTGGACATCCGCCGGGACGACGTCCAATGGGCCCGCGAGTACCTGGTCCCGTGGATCGGCCGCCGCCTCCGCGGCGAGTCCTCGGGCGACCACGTGACGGCGAAGGGGACGCTGTCCCCGGAGGACATCCGCTCGCGGATCGCGGCGGTCGCCTGAGTCCGCGCCGGGGGCGGTTTCCACAACCGCCCCCGGCGCCGGAGCCGCCGCACATAATGGAATCCTCGATCGATTCCCACTGGAGGTACCGTGGCCGCTTCTTCCGCCCCCGGGGCGGGGCTGAGTGCCCTGCGGCCGCCGGCCTTCGGCGCGGAGCCGACCGGTGAGCGCATGGCGCGCATCCGCAGGTCCCCGCACTTCGCGAACGGCGTGTTCCAGAACCCGGGCGGGCCGGCCCGGCTGCGCCCCTCCGGGTCGGGACGGGACATCGCCAGGCAGTTCCTGGACAAGGACGCCCGCTCCCGCCGCGCCCCCAAGGGCGCGATCCCGGTCCACCCCACCACCCTCGCCGACCTGACCCGCCCGCCCGCGACCGGTCTGCGCCTGACGTGGATGGGCCACTCCAGCGTGCTCGCGGAGATCGACGGGCACCGGGTGCTGTTCGACCCCGTGTGGGGTGAGCGCTGCTCGCCGTTCCCCTTCGCCGGACCGAAGCGGCTGCACCCCGTGCCGCTGCCGCTGGCCGCGCTCGGCCCGGTGGACGTCGTGGTGATCTCCCACGACCACTACGACCACCTGGACATGCCGACGATCAAGGAACTGGCCGGCACGGACACCGTGTTCGCCGTGCCCCTCGGCGTGGGCGCCCATCTGGAGCGCTGGGGCGTCTCCGCGGACCGGCTGCGCGAGCTGGACTGGCAGGAGGCGACGCGGGTCGGCGGCCTCACCCTGACCGCGACCCCGGCCCGCCACTTCTGCGGGCGTGGCCTGCGCAACACCCAGCACACCCTGTGGGCCTCCTGGGCGGTCGCCGGCGAGCGGTACCGGATCTACCACAGCGGCGACACCGGCTACTTCGAGGGCTTCCGCGACATCGGCGCCGCCCACGGCCCGTTCGACGCGACGATGATCCAGGTCGGCGCCTACTCGGAGTTCTGGCCGGACATCCACATGACGCCCGAGGAAGGCGTGCGCTCCCATCTCGACCTCCAGGGCGGCGACCCGGGCGGTGTGCTGCTGCCCATCCACTGGGGCACCTTCAACCTCGCCCCGCACGCGTGGGCGGAGCCGGGGGAGTGGATGAAGGACGCGGCCGAGGAGGCGCGGCAGGCCGTCGCCTTCCCGCGGCCGGGCGCCCCCTTCGAGCCGGGCGGGGAGCTGCCCACCGAGCCCTGGTGGCGCCCGCTCACCCGGCCCGTCCCGCGCGTGTGGAACACCGGCGGCCCGTCGCGGAGCGAGGAGACCCACAGCGGCGACCTCGACCTCGCGGGCGACCGCTGACCCGTCGCCCGGGGACGAGCCCGGGGAGACGGAACAGGCCCTGATTGTCAGACCCCGGTGCCAGACTGCCGACCGTGATGATCGACAGTCTTGATGTGTCGTACGGCGACATGTGGGGTTCCCATGAGGGGCCGGACCACCCGGACCCGATACCGAGCGCGCTCGCGGCCCGCAGACATGCGGCCGGGATGCCGTACGCGGTGCTGCTGTCCTCGCGGGAGCGCCCGCTGGCCATGGCCGAGCGATGGCCGCGCGGAATGTGGCGCGTGTACCTGTTCGACGACGCGGCCCGGCGCGCGCGGATGATCGACTTCAAGCCGATCGGCACAGGGATGCTGCTGGCCCACCGGAACACCCGACTGACCGAGGGTGACGCAGAGCCCACGGCCGTCGAGAAGATCTCCTGCCCCGCACCGGAGTTCGGCGACTGGCAGGTGTTCGCCCCCGTCCTCGCCCAGCAGGGCCACGAGCCCGCCACGACCGTGGTCCTGAACGACGTGTCGGTGGACGAAGGGGCGGGGCCGCTGCGCGCCACCGACATCGAGCACCTGTTCAGACCCGGCGCGCGCGACACCCCGGACGGGCCGGCCGTCCTCGAGCTCGGCGACGCCGGTCTGCTGCGCATCACGTCGGGGCGGCTGGCGGTCTCGGACCCCGGCTGGGTCAGCGACCCGCGGACCGTCGCCGTGCCACCGGGCGAGTATCCGGTCACGCTGTCGCTCCTGCGCAGGACGCCCTGGCTCACGGTCGCCGCGGCCAAGGTGACGCTCCTGGACACCCCGCCCCACGCGTGGGAGATGGCCCTCCGCCCGGACGAGGACCCGGAGCTGCTCGGCGAGGGCCAGTTCTATGGGGTCGGCGTCGACACCGGCACCGTGGCCTTCATGGACGCGACCCGGACGGTGGACGAAGAAGGGCTGGACGAGGAGGTGTTCCTCCCCCTCTCCTTCGCCGACCGCCCCAGCGTCGAACTGCCCGGCACGCAGACCGGGCCGAACCTCATCGCCTTCAGCGCCGGCTGGGGCGACGGGTCCTACCCCGTCTGGATCGGCCGCACCGAGGACGGGCAGGCCGGCTGCGTCGTGGTCGACTTCCGGCTCTTTCCGTCCGACGAGGAGAAGCACCTCCCCGGCGGAACCGGACCCGCGCCCGCGTAGAAACCGCCCCGCCGCTCCTCTGTCACACCCGTGCTCAAGGCGTAGCCGTGACCGACTTCGCTCCGGTCCCGGCCGCCGCTGCCTCCGCGGCCAGCCGGCGCCGTCGCGTCGCCGGGCCGAACACCGCCAGGACCAGCGCGCCCAGCGTCCAGGTGCCGGCGATGACCATGAACACCGCCTGGTAGCCGACGCCGTTGTAGACGCCGGCGATCATCAGCGGGCCCACCGCGTTCGACAGCCGGCCCAGGCCGTAGGCGACGCTCGTGCCCAGCGAGCGGCCCTCCGTGCCGTACAGCTCGGGGGCGTAGGCGTACACGTCGGCGCCCCACTGCTCGCGCACCACCGGCGCCGTGATGGCGAAGGTGTTGATGTCCGCGAACTCGAAGAAGTAGGCGAACGCCACCGCGAGGATGGTCCGCTTTGCGTGCCGCTCCCCGCCGGCGCCTCGCGTCTGACGGGATCGCCGACCCCCCTCCGTTACTACGGAGCGTGATGTTCTGGCCGGAAGGGGAGGTCGTTCTTCAGGCCCTTCCAGGGCGGAAGGTGCCTGCGTGGGCGCACCCCGTCCGGCTCGCGCCCTCTTCGCACCCTCGCGCCCCGAACGCTCATGCGACCGCTTCTGACCGGCGTTGATCGCCTCGCGGTCACTTCTGTCGCATGCGGCCGGACGGTTATCGGTCTGTCGTACGACGTCTCATACCAGAGCGCGATGCTGTCCGCACGAGTTTGTCAACTGCCCACCGCACATGATGCGGTGACGACTACGGTGAGTGTCGGTCGTCCGGCGTGACGGCTCGCGACGGCTCATGTCGCAGGACGCCTCGCGCCGAGGGCCGCGTCGTAGGGATCGGGATCAGGGAGCGGGGACCGGTACGTGCAGCCACAAGGCGGACGAGGGAGCCGACGGGGCGAGGAGCCCCGACACCCGGGGACGGTCGGCGCCACGGTCGTGGCCCGTACCCCCCGGAGCGGCGCCGCCCCGACAGCCCCCGGCCCCGGCGCCCGCCGCGACGGCACCGCCTCCCGGCCGGAGCGGCGCGAGGGCGGACGGCACGGACGTCCGCCCGCCCGGACCGCGCCCCGCCTGCCCGAGTCGCCCCTACGGTCCCAGCTGCTCCGGCTCGCCGTGCTGCCGCCCGTCGCGGTGGCCCTGAGCGCCTGCGCCGCCGTGCTGTTCACCGTCCGCTCCAGCGGGACGCGGCCCACCGGTGCGCTGTGGACGGTGCTCGGCGGCGCCACCGTCGTGGCCCTCGCCGGCATCGTCATCGCCGCCGTGGCCGCCGAGCGCGCGGCCCGCTCCGTGCGCGACCGCGTGGACGTCCTGCGCCGTGGCACGGCACGGCGCGAGGCCGACCTGCACGCCCTCGTCGAGGCGCTGCGCAACGGCGAGCCGCCGCCCCCGTGCGGCCGGCGCACCGAACACGGCGGCGAAGGCGACGAGTTCGACCAGCTCTCCGCCGACCTCGCCCGCGCCCACGACGGCGCGGTCACCGCCGTGGTGCAGGCGGCGCGGCTCTCCAGCCAGGCGGGCAGCGAACAGAAGCTCGAGGTGTTCGTCAACCTCGCCCGGCGGCTGCAGTCCCTCGTCCACCGCGAGATCTCCATCCTCGACGAGCTGGAGAACGAGATGGAGGACCCCGACCTGCTCAAGGGGCTCTTCCACGTCGACCACCTCGCCACCCGCATCCGCCGCCACGCGGAGAACCTCGCCGTGCTCGGCGGGGCCGTCTCGCGCCGGCAGTGGAGCAACCCGGTGCCCATGACCGAGGTGCTGCGCTCGGCGGTCGCCGAGGTCGAGCAGTACTCGCGGGTCAAGCTCGTGCCGCCGGTCGACGGCACCCTGCGCGGGCACGCGGTCGCGGACGTCATCCACCTGCTCGCCGAACTCGTCGAGAACGCCACGGTGTTCTCCGCCCCGCACACCCAGGTCCTCCTCCGGGCGAACCTGGTCACCTCCGGACTGGCCGTCGAGGTCGAGGACCGCGGCCTCGGGATGCCCGTCGGCGAGCAGGACCGGATGAACGCGCTGCTCGCCGACCCCGACCAGGTGCAGGTCGCCAGCCTGCTGGCCGACGGCCGGATCGGCCTGTTCGTGGTCTCCCAGCTCGCCCGGCGGCACGGCATCCACGTCCGGCTCCAGACCAACATCTACGGCGGTGTGCAGGCCGTGCTGGTGGTGCCGCAGTCCCTGCTCGGCGGGGAACCGGCCGCGGTGACCGGGGCGCCGGGGACGGCCGCGGTGCTGCCCGTGGCGGGCACCGGCGCGGGGCCGACGGGGCGTCACACGCCGGCCCTCTCCGGCCCCGTGGACACGCGGGCGGACGCGCCGGCGCACGCCCCGACGAACACGGCCACGGACGCCTCCGCCGCGGGGAACACGGCCGCCGGGAGCACCGCCCCCGCGCACACCCCCGCCGACGGCACCCCCGCGTCCCCTCTGATCCCCGCCGCCCACCCCGCCCGGATCCCGGCCGCGTCCCCCGGCAACGGCGCCGTGCCCCCGCCGCTGCCCCTGCGCGGCACCCGTACCGCCCGTCCGACCCCCGCCGAGGCCGTACCCGGCGTCCACCACACAGGGCGCACCGGGCACGCCGCACACGGCGGACCCACCGCGCACGACGGGCAGGACGGGACCGCCGCGGCCGAGGACCCCCGGCCCACCCCGCTCGTCCCCCGCACCACCCCGGTGCGCGGCACCATGGGCAAGCCCGGACTGCCCCGCCGCCGCGCCCAGGAGCACATCGCGCCGCAGCTGCGCGACGGACCCGCGCCCCGGCAGGACAGCGAGCACGTCGCCGGCCACGACCCTCAGCTGATGGCCGCCTTCCAGCGGGGCATCAGCCTCGCGGAGTCCCAGCCGGAGTCCCCCGCGCCCGCGCGGCCGGCCGTGCCCGCACCCCGTACCGACCACACCGCCCGGCACGACGGGAGCGCGTCCGCCGGATGACCACCCCCACCCCCAGCGCTCCCGCAGACCTTCGTACCCCAAGGAGTCGATCCACCATGGCGAGCGACGCCCCGACCGCCCAGGTATCCGACCTCGACTGGCTGATGAGCGGCCTCGTGCAACGTGTGCCGCACACCCGGAGCGCCGTCCTGCTGTCCTGCGACGGACTGGTGAAGTCCGTCCACGGCCTCGACCCGGACGCCGCCGACCACATGGCCGCCCTCGCCTCCGGCCTGTACTCCCTCGGCCGCAGCGCCGGCATCCGCTTCGGCGACGGCGGCGACGTCCGGCAGGTCGTCGTCGAGCTCGACTCGACGCTGCTGTTCGTCACCACCGCCGGATCGGGCACCTGCCTCGCCGTGACGGCCGGCCGGGAGGCCGACGCGGCGGTGCTCGGTTACGAGATGGCGATGCTGGTCAAGTCCGTCCGGCCGTATCTGATGACCGCTCCCCGGCAGCAGGGCGTCGAGCCCCCGGCGATGAGGCCTTGAGCGTGCAGGCGGCCGGTGACGGACCGTGGCTCGACGACGCGGCCGGCCGGCTGGTGCGCCCCTTCACGGTCAGCAACGGCCGGACCCGGCCGACCGTCGCCCTCGACCTGATGTCGCAGGTGCGGGCCACCGGCGCCACCCCGCTCGGCTACCTCGGCCCCGAGCATGCGCAGGCCCTCGACCTGTGCCGCGCCCCCGTCCCGGTCGCCGAGGTCGCCGCCCATCTCGGGCTGCCGGTGGCCGTCACCAAGGTGCTGCTCGCGGACCTCGTCGACTGCGGGGCGCTGACCGACAAACCCCCCGCGTTCCACCACAACCCCACGGACCGGGCCCTTCTGGAGGCAGTGCTCGATGGACTACGACGACAGCTCTGACCGGGCCGACGGCGCCGGGCACGGCGACGACCTGTTCCCGACCGCCCTCAAGATCCTGGTGGCGGGCGGGTTCGGGGTCGGCAAGACCACCTTCGTCGGCGCCGTCAGCGAGATCGCGCCGCTCAGCACGGAGGAACTGCTGACCACCGTCAGCGCCGCCACCGACAGACTCGACGGCATCGAGAACAAGGTCGAGACCACCGTGGCCATGGACTTCGGCCGCATCACCCTCGACCGCGAACACGTGCTCTACCTGTTCGGCACACCCGGCCAGGAACGCTTCTGGTTCATGTGGGACGAGCTGTGCGAGGGCGCGCTCGGCGCGGTCATCCTCGCCGACACCCGGCGTCTGGAGGAGTGCTTCGCCGCGGTCGACTTCTTCGAGCAGCGCGGCCTCGGATTCATCGTGGCCGTCAACGAGTTCGACGGCGCGTACCGCTACGACCCCGAGGAGGTGCGGGCCGCCCTCGACCTCCCCGGCCACGTGCCCGTCGTCCACTGCGACGCCCGGATCTCCAGCTCCGGCGTGCAGACCCTGCTCACCCTCGTCCGCCACCTCCTCGCGCACACCCCCGCCACGCCCACGGGGTATGGCGCCCCCATGTGATCCCCGCACACCCCACGGAGCCCGTCCATGAACTTCGCCCACGCCCCGGGAGCTCGCCCATGAGCTACGACCCGCCCCGCCCGGCCGGTCGGCTGCTGCTCACCCCGGAGGACCGGCAGGCGCCGGAGCGCACCCGCAGGCTGCGCGGGCTGGGACTCGGGGAGCACCCCGATCCCGAGCTGGACGCCTTCGCCCGCGGCCTCGCCGAGCTCACCGCGGCGCCGTACGCCGTGGTCAACTTCCCCGGCGAGCACGGGCAGTTCTTCGCGGGTCTGCACACCCCGAGCGTCGCCCCCGTCCTCCGCGGCGACGGCACCGGCGCCCTGCTGGGCCGGGTGCTGCCCCGCGACCACGGCTTCTGCCCGCACGTGATCGCCCGCGGCAGGGCGCTGGTGCTGGAGGACGTGACCGACTACCCGCGCTTCGCGTGCAACGCGGTGGTGGACGAGTTCGGCGTGCGCTCCTACATGGGCGCGCCGCTCACCGACGGCACCGGCATGGTGCTCGGCACCGTCGCGGTCAGCGACGTACGGCCGCGCGGCTGGGGGCAGCCCGGCCTCGCCGCCATCAAGGCACAGGCCGCGGAGCTCGCCGCGCGGCTGGAGCGCAGGGAGAGGGACGGGCTGCCGCTGTGAGGAGAGGCGCGCGCCCGCGCCCGGACGGGTGACGCGTGAAGCAAAGCTGTGGCCGCGCTTAAGAAATCCTCGATGGACCGGTGAGGGTGTTGTACGGCAGATTGCAGTCGATTCCACTCCTCTTCCCGGACCGGGCCGCCTCGGCATGCCCGCACCCGGGACTCACCCTCAGGAGCCGTAGCGTTGAAGGCGCTGGTCAAGGAGAAGGCGGAGCCCGGGCTGTGGCTCATGGACGTCCCGGAGCCCGCCGTCGGACCCGGCGATGTGCTGATCAAGGTGGAGCGCACCGGTATCTGCGGCACCGACCTGCACATCCGTAACTGGGACGGCTGGGCGCAGCAGACCATCGACACCCCGCTGGTTCTCGGGCACGAGTTCGTCGGCGAGGTCGTGGAGACCGGCCGGGACGTCCCCGACGACATCAAGCCCGGTGACCGGGTCAGCGGCGAGGGCCACCTGGTGTGCGGCAAGTGCCGCAACTGCCTGGCCGGCCGCCGCCACCTGTGCCGTGCCACGATCGGCCTCGGCGTGGGACGCGACGGCGCGTTCGCCGAGTACGTCGTGCTCCCCGCGACGAACGTCTGGGTGCACCGCGTTCCCGTCGACCTGGACGTCGCCGCGATCTTCGACCCGTTCGGCAACGCCGTGCACACCGCGCTGTCCTTCCCGCTCGTCGGCGAGGACGTCCTGATCACCGGCGCCGGACCGATCGGCCTGATGGCCGCGGCGGTGGCCCGGCACGCCGGCGCGCGCAACGTCGTCATCACCGACGTCAGCGAGGAGCGCCTGGAGCTCGCCCGCAAGATCGGCGCGACCCTGGCGCTGAACGTGTCCGAGTCGACCATCGCCGACGGGCAGCACACCCTCGGACTGCGCGAGGGCTTCGACATCGGCCTGGAGATGTCCGGCCGCCCCGAGGCGATGCGCGACATGATCGCCAACATGACGCACGGCGGCCGCATCGCCATGCTGGGACTGCCCGCCGAGGAGTTCCCGGTCGACTGGGCCCGCGTCGTCACCTCGATGATCACCATCAAGGGCATCTACGGCCGCGAGATGTTCGAGACCTGGTACGCCATGTCGGTGCTGCTGGAGGGCGGTCTCGACCTCGCCCCGGTGATCACCGGCCGCTACTCCTACCGCGACTTCGAGGCCGCCTTCGAGGACGCCGCCGGCGGCAAGGGCGGCAAGGTCATCCTCGACTGGACCGCGTAAGTCATCTGCCTTCCAAGGAGCTTTGCGATGTTCGACTCCGTGCGCGACGACCTGCGCGCCACCCTCGACGAGATCCGCGCCGCCGGCCTGCACAAGCCCGAGCGCGTCATCGGCACCCCGCAGTCCGCCACCGTGAACGTCACCGCCGGCGGCCGCCCCGGTGAGGTCCTCAACTTCTGCGCCAACAACTACCTGGGCCTCGCCGACCACCCCGAGGTGATCGCCGCCGCCCACGAGGCGCTGGACCGCTGGGGCTACGGCATGGCGTCCGTCCGCTTCATCTGCGGCACCCAGGAGGTGCACAAGGAGCTGGAGGCGCGGCTGTCGGCGTTCCTCGGCCAGGAGGACACGATCCTCTACTCCTCCTGCTTCGACGCCAACGGCGGCGTGTTCGAGACGCTGCTCGGCCCGGAGGACGCGGTCATCTCCGACGCGCTGAACCACGCGTCGATCATCGACGGCATCCGGCTGTCCAAGGCCCGCCGCTTCCGCTACGCCAACCGCGACATGGCCGACCTGGAGCGCCAGCTGAAGGAGGCCGCCGAGGGCGGCGCCCGCCGCACGCTGATCGTCACCGACGGCGTCTTCTCCATGGACGGCTACGTCGCCCCGCTGGACGAGATCTGCGACCTCGCCGACCGGCACGGCGCCATGGTCATGGTCGACGACTCGCACGCCGTCGGCTTCGTCGGCCCCGGCGGCCGCGGCACCCCCGAACTGCACGGGGTGATGGACCGCGTCGACATCATCACCGGCACGCTCGGCAAGGCCCTCGGCGGCGCCTCCGGCGGCTACGTCGCCGCCCGCGCCGAGATCGTCGCGCTGCTGCGCCAGCGCTCCCGTCCGTACCTGTTCTCCAACACGCTCGCCCCGGTCATCGCCGCCGCCTCGCTGAAGGTCCTCGACCTGCTGGAGTCGGCCGACGACCTGCGTGTGCGCCTGGCCGGGAACACGGCCCTGTTCCGCCGCCGGATGACCGAGGAGGGCTTCGACATCCTCCCCGGCGACCATGCCATCGCCCCCGTGATGATCGGTGACGCGGCCCGCGCGGGCCGCATGGCGGAGCTGCTGCTGGAGCGCGGCGTCTACGTGATCGGGTTCTCCTACCCGGTGGTGCCGCAGGACCAGGCCCGCATCCGCGTGCAGCTCTCGGCGGCGCACTCCACGGACGACGTGAACCGCGCCGTCGACGCCTTCGTCGCGGCCCGTGCGGAGCTCGACGCCTGACCGTCGCGCACCGCTGCATTTGAGACAATCGATCCCATGATCGAAGCGCGGCGGCTCCACATCCTCCGTGCGGTGGCGGACCATCGCACGGTCACCGCGGCGGCCGCCGCGCTCTACCTCACCCCCTCGGCCGTCTCCCAGCAGCTCACCGCGCTGGAGCAGGAGACCGGCCACCGCCTGGTCGAGCGCGGCGCCAAGGGCGTACGGCTGACCCCGGCCGGGGAGATCCTTCTCAGCCACACCCACGCGGTCCTCGCCCAGCTCGAGCGGGCCGAGGCCGAGCTGGCCGCGTACGGGGCGGGGGAGGCCGGCACCGTCACGGTGGCCGCCTTCGCCACCGGCATCGCGCAGGTCGTGGCGCCGGCCGTGGCCCGGCTCGCCGCCTCGGCGCCCGGCATCCGCATCCGGGTGCAGGACGCCGAGGGCGACGCGAGCCTCCCGATGGTCCTGGACCGGCAGGTCGACGTCGCCGTGGCCGTCGAGTACCGCGGGGCGCCGCCCGCCGACGACCCGCGCCTCACCCATGTCCCGCTCTACGCCGAGCCGTTCGACGCGGTCGTCCCCGTCACCCACCGGCTGGCCGACGGCCCCGAGGTGCCGCTCGCGGAGCTGGCGAAGGACCCCTGGATCGGCCCGTACCCCGGCAACCCCTGCCATGACGTGGTGGTGCTGGCCTGTGAGAACGCCGGGTTCCAGCCACGTCTCGAGCACTCCTCGGACGACTTCCGCGCGGTCGTCGCCCTCGCCTCCGCCGACGTGGGTGTCGCCCTCGTGCCCCGGTCGGCCCTGCGGGGAATGGACCTCGCGGGCGTGGTGGTGCGCCCCGTGGACGGGGTGGCGCCCACACGGCGGGTGTTCGCCGCCGTGCGCCGGGGCGCGGAGGGGCATCCGCTGATCCGCCCGGTGCTGGACGCGCTCGGCGCGGCGGCCGAGGACGCCTGAGCACCCCTTCCGTGCCGCTCATATCCGGGATATCGTCCCGCATATGAAACAGCAGGAGGCGGCCCCCGATCCCGTCGACGTGCGCCTCGGCGCGCGGCTGGCCGAACTGCGGGCCGAACACGGCTGGTCCCTGGGGGAGCTGGCGGAGCGCAGCGGTGTCAGCCGGTCCACGCTGTCCCGGGCCGAGCGGGCCGAGACCAGCCCCACCGCCTCCCTGCTGAACCGCCTCTGCGCCGTCTACGGCCGCACCATGTCCCAGCTGCTCAGCGAGATCGAGGCGGAACCGGCGCCGGTCGTGCGCGCCGCCGACCAGCCGGTGTGGCAGGACAGGGCCTCCGGCTTCGTCCGCCGCTCCGTGTCCCCGCCGCACGCGGGACTGCGCGGCGAACTCGTCGAGGGCCGCCTCACCGCCGGCGCGGACATCCCCTACGACCGGCCGCCCGTCCCCGGTCTGGAGCAGCACATCTGGGTGCTCGACGGCGCCCTCGCCGTCACCGTCGGCGACACCGAGCACCGCCTCGACGAGGGCGACTGCCTCCGGCTGCGCGTCTGGGGCCCCACCCGCTTCCGCTGCCCCGGCCCCGACGACGTCCGCTACGTGCTGGCGGTGGTGCGCCCGTGAACGTCGAACGCCCCTCCGCCGCCCGGCTGGTGGAGATGACCGGCGCGCTGGCCGACCTGCTGACCGACACCGTGGACGGCGGCGCGTCCGTCGGCTTCCTCGCCCCGCTCGACCGCGCCGCCGCCGTCGCCTGGTGGACGGAGCGGTGCGCGGCCGTCGCCGCCGGCCGCCTCACGGTATGGACGGCGTACGAGGAACCCGGCCGGGTGCTGGGCACCGTGAGCCTCGCCCTGCCCGCCGACAAGCCGAACAGCGCGCACCGCGCCGAGCTGGTGAAGCTGATGGTGCGCCGCACGGCCCGCGGGAAGGGCCTCGGCCGCCGGCTGCTGGCGGTCGCGGAGGAGGCGGCGGCCGCGGACGGCATCACCCTGCTGCACCTGGACACCGAGACCGGCAGCCCCGCCGAGCACCTGTACCGCACGTCCGGCTGGACCGAGGTGGGCGCGATCCCCGACTACGCGGCGAACCCGGGCGGGGTGCTGCGGCCCACGACGATCTATTACAAGCGCCTGGCGGCAACGCGCCTTTAGGGGCGCGAGGAACTGCGCGAACGGGGGCCCGGGGGCGGAGCCCCCGAAAACGGGAGAGCAGGACACCGAACGTCCGATTGTCGGTGCCGGAGGCTACCGTGCCTGCCATGCCGGATGCCGAAGACGTACGACGGATCGCCCTGTCCCTGCCGGACACGACGGAGAAGACCGCCTGGAGCATGCCCACGTTCCGGGTCGCGGGGAAGATGTTCGCCACCCTGCCGGAGGACGAGACGTCGATCGCCGTGCGCTGCCCCAAGGAGGAGCGGGACGAACTGGCCCTCGCCGAGCCGGAGAAATTCTGGATCGCGGACCACGAGGCGCAGTTCGCGTGGGTGCGGGTCCGGCTCGCGGCGCTGGAGGACGAGGACGAACTGCGGGACATCCTCGCCGACTCCTGGCGTCAGGCCGCCCCGCCCCGGCTCCTCGAGGCGTACCCCCGGCTGGGGCTGCCGCCGGCGGGCTGACGGTGTCGGGGCCGTACGGCCCCCTCCCGTTGTCAGTGCCCCGTGGCATGATCCCGATCACGCGTGGCCGCCGGGTCCGGAGGGGGGTCCCGGCGGCCGCACCGCGCGTACCCGGTTCCACGGTGTGAGGCTCAGACGCCGGCGGGCACGGCCCCGGCGGTGAACCGGGTGATCCGCTCGCGCAGCGACCGCGCGTCCAGGCCGTGTGCCGCGAGATGCTCGTCGAACTGCCCGTAGCGGCGCAGTTCCGCCTTGCCCACGCCCAGCCCCAGCACCCGGTGCGGCACGTCGGCCAGCGCGTCGTTCGCCGCGGCCGTCGACGTCCCCGCCAGATACGGCTCCACCAGCACGACGTCCGTCCCCGCCGTCGCGGTGGCCCGGCGCAGCGCGTCCGCGTCGAAGGGGCGGACGGTGGTGGCGTACAGGACGGTGACGTCCAGGCCCTCCGTCGCCGCGAGCACGGCGTCCAGCATCGGCCCCACCGCGACCACCACCCCGGCGCGCCCCTCCCGCACCGTGAGGAACCGCTGCCCGTCCACGGGCCGCCCGGCCGCGTTGGACTGCAGGGACAGCCGCACGTACACCTTGTCGTCGCCGGCGGCCACCGCGTGCCGCAGCAGCGTCTCGGCCTCGTCCGGATGACCCGGCACATGCACCGTCCACCCGTCCAGGGTGTCGAGCAGCGCCACGTCGCCCGGCGCCATGTGGGTGTAGCCGCCGGCGGGCCAGTCGAAGGACGCGGCGGCGCTCACCAGCACCGCGCCCACGTCCTGGTGCCCCAGGTCCAGCTTGACCTGCTCGAACGGCCGCTCGACGAGGAAGCTGGCGAAGGTGTGCACCACGGGCCGCAGTCCGGCCAGCGCCATCCCGGACGCCGCGCCCACCAGCAGCTGCTCCCGGATGCCGACGTTGACCACCCGGTCCGGGTGGCGGCGCAGCGCCTCGCCGAAGCGGTCCGCGCCGACCTCCGCGAGGACCACGGCGACCCGCGGGTCCTCGTCCAGCAGCCGGGTGACGACGGGGGCGAATCGATCACGCATGCTGTCCACGGGGATCGTCCTTTCCTTGAGTGAGGTGACGGGAGGGGGAGGGGGCGCTCACGCGTTCTTGGGCTCGACCCGGGCCACGACCACGTGCGGCCTGCCCGGGTGCGGGGCGGTGAACGCGGCGTACAGCGCCTCGTGGTCACGGCCGTCGACCGTGCGGGCGGACCACCCGGCCGCCTCGAACCGCGCGGCGATCCCGCCCGGACGGGCGTACGACGCCGAGGAGTTGTCGACGACGACCGTGTGCAGCCGGTCCAGGCCCGCGGGGCCGGCGAAGGCGATCGCCTCGTGGTTGCTGCCCTCGTCCAGTTCGGCGTCCCCGATCAGTGTCCACACCGCCGGGTCGTGCAGCCCCTGGGCGCGCAGCCCGAGGGCCGTGCCCACCGCGATCGGCAGCCCGTGCCCCAGCGACCCGCTGCCGATCTCCGCGCCCGGCACCAGGGTCCGGTCCGGGTGGTGGCCGAGCGGGGAGTCGTAGGAGCCGAAGCCGGGCAGCCAGTCCACCGGCAGGAACCCCTTGGCGGCGAGGACGGCGTAGTACGCCATCGGCCCGTGCCCCTTCGACAGCAGGAACCGGTCCCGTCCGGGATCGTCGGCGCTCTCCGGCCCGACCCGGAGCACCCGGTCGTACAGGACCCACAGCACGTCCAGCGTGGACGTCGCGGCGGGTCCGTGCTTCTCGTCCCCGGTCATCAGCCCCATCAGGCCCGGGAGATCGGCGTATCCGTACGTCTGTGTGCTCTGTGCGCTCTGTGCGCGCTGCTCGGTGATCGTCATGTCATCGATCGTGCAACCTCAACCAAACTTGAGGTCAAGCGTCATCCGGAGGTGTCGTGCGCGGGAAACGGATGCGCGATCACCATCCCGAGTGCGGTATGGTTTCCGTGCGCGTTCGGCCGGGGGGAATCCCCAGGTCAGGCGGGCAACGGGACGTGGCGCAGCTTGGTAGCGCACTTGACTGGGGGTCAAGGGGTCGCAGGTTCAAATCCTGTCGTCCCGACGTGACGCACGTCGTGATCAGGGCCGGTTCCGGAGGCCATCCGGAACCGGCCCTGACGCATGTCCGTCCCGGCGGACGGGACGATGTCAGGCGGGGGCGCCGAGGGGCGGGTGCTCCAGCACGCGGGGCGTGTACTCGACCAGCTGGATACGGCCGTCGAAGGTACGGCTCCCGGTCATCTCGAGGGCCACGTCCGGATAGCCGTCGTAGATGCGTTCCGCGCCCGTGGCCCCGGTGATCACGGGGAACATCACGACCCGGAAGCGGTCGACGAGACCGGCCCGCAGCAGGGACCGGGACAGGCTGACGCTGCCGATCGTGCTCAGGAGCCCCGATCCGCCCGCCTTCATGGCGCGGACCGTCTCCACGGCGTCGTCGCGGACGAGCGTGCAGTTCGCCCACTTCGGCGGCTCCTCGAGCGAGGAGGAGAACACCACCTTGGGCGCCCGTGTGAGCTCGTCGACGGACTCCTGCTCCTCGGGCCTGAACTCGTTCTGGCCGGCCGGGACGTCGCCCGCGGCGAAGCCCGACATCAGACGGTAGGTGTTCGCTCCCATGAGGTAGGTGACCTCGGGCTGCTCGCCGAGCCAGGCGAGGTACTCCGGGCCTTCCAGGCCCCAGAACCCGGGCCATCCCTCCGCTGACGCATAACCGTCGAGGGAGGTGATGAAATCGACGAGAAGCTCCGACATGGCGTTGCCCTTTCCTGAGGTGTCACGAGTGCGGACCGGGTGGAGGCCGGGAACTCATCGGTCCGGGGAGAGATGAGATCCGGGAGAGATAAGAATCGTCCGCATATGTCCTTGATGTCGCTTTCATGGCTATCTAACGTTCCGGCGGGAGACACCGTCGCGGGTTCCGACGCCCGTGCCGCCGTCCCGGAAGCGAGGTGTGGAGCGATTGCACGCGAGGTGCGGACGTCACAGGAGGTCGCGGCGCGCGCGGGCGCTGCTCGCCCTGACCGTGCTCGCCTCGACGCTCGCCGCCTGCGGCGGTGACGACGACGGCTCCCGCCCCACCCTCAACTGGTACAACTTCCCCGACGACTCCGGCGCCCTCCAGGAGGCCGCCGACCGGTGCAGCCGGGAGTCCGGGGGGCGTTACCGGATCGAGTACAACAAGCTGCCCCGCGCGGCCGACGGCCAGCGGCAGCAGATGGTGCGCCGGCTCGCCGCCGAGGACGACTCCCTCGACATCCTGGGCCTGGACGTCACCTGGGCCGCCGAGTTCGCCGAGGCCCGCTGGATCAAGGAGTGGACCGGCGAGAACAAACGCCGGGCCACCGAGGGCACCCTCGACGTGCCACTCCAGACGGCGACCTGGAAGGGCAAGCTCTACGCCGTCCCGTACAACACCAACATCCAGCTGCTCTGGTACCGCAGGGACCTCGTGCCGAAGCCGCCCACGACCTGGGCGGAGATGCTGGACATGTCCCGCGACCTGGCCCGGCGGGGCAAACCGCACTACGTCGAGATCCAGGGCGCCCAGTACGAGGGCCTCACAGTCTGGTTCAACTCCCTGGTCAACAGCGCCGGCGGCTCCATTCTCAACCCGAGCGCCACCGAGCCGTCCCTCGGCCCGCCCGCCGTGCGGGCCGCCTCGATCATGCGGGACCTCGCCCGCTCCCCGGCCGCCGACCCCTCCCTGCCCAACCAGATGGAGGACCAGAACCGGCTCGCGATGGAGTCGGGGGTCGCCGCCTTCGAGATCAACTACCCGTTCGTCTATCCGTCGATGAGGAGCAACAACCCCACGCTCTTCAAGGACTTCCGCTGGGCGGTCTACCCCCGCGTGGACGCCGACCGTCCCTCCCGCCCCACCATCGGCGGCATCGACCTCGCCGTCAGCGCCTACTCCCGCCACCCCGACCTGGCCTTCGACGCGGCCCTGTGCCTGCGCGACCGGGAGAACCAGCTGGGCGCGGCGCTCAAGGGCGGACTGCCGCCCACCCTGCGCTCCCTGTACGACGAGCCGGAGTTCATGAAGGAGTACCCCTTCTCCAAGGAGGTCCTGGCCTCCCTGGAGTCGGCGAGCGTACGGCCGCTCACCCCCGCCTACCAGAACGTGTCGATCGCCGTCTCGCACACCCTGTCCCCGCCCTCCGGCATCCGGCCGGACAGCGACGTCTCCACCATCAGGGAACAGATCGACAAGGCCCTGCGATCCGAGGGTGTGATTCCGTGAGCACCATGGCAGAGCCGGCGAAGGACGAAGCGCGGGACACGAAGGCGCTGTCGGCCGGCGCCCGGCAGGAACGGCGGCTCGGCTGGCTGCTGTGCGCGCCGGCCGTGATCGTCATGCTCGCCGTGACCGCCTACCCCATCTGCTACGCGGTCTACCTGTCTCTCCAGCGCTACGACCTGCGCTTCCCCGACCGCGCCGAGTTCACCGGCCTCAGCAACTACGGGGCGGTGCTGACCTCCCCGTTCTGGTGGGACGCCTTCTGGGTGACGCTGTTCCTGACCGTGGTGTCCGTGGCGATCGAACTGGTCCTCGGCATGGGCCTCGCCCTGGTCATGCACCGCACGCTCTTCGCGCGCGGCACGGTCCGCACCGCCGTCCTCATCCCGTACGGCATCGTCACCGTCGTCGCCGCCTTCTCCTGGCAGTACGCCTGGACCCCCGAACTCGGCTATCTCGCCGGGCTGCTGCCCAGCGGGGAGGCCCCGCTCACCGAGCAGTGGCCCGCGCTGTGGCTGATCATCCTGGCCGAGGTGTGGAAGACCACCCCCTTCATGGCGCTGTTGCTGCTCGCCGGCCTCGCCCTGGTCCCCGAGGAGACGCTGAGAGCCGCGATGGTCGACGGAGCCACCCCCTGGCAGCGGTTCACCAAGGTGATGCTGCCGCTGATGAAACCGGCGATCCTGGTCGCCCTGCTCTTCCGCACCCTGGACGCCTTCCGGATCTTCGACAACATCTACGTCCTGACCGCCGGCGCCCACGGCACCGGATCGCTGTCCATCCTCGGCTACGACAACCTGTTCACCGCGCTGAACCTGGGCATCGGATCGGCGATCTCGGTCCTGATCTTCCTCTGCGTCGGGATCATCGCCTTCACCTTCGTCAAGCTGTTCGGCGCCGCCGCACCGGGCGCGGAGGTGAAGCGCTGATGGCCGCCGTCGGCAGGTCGCACGCGACGCGATGGGCCGTCGTCAACGTCGTGGTGGTGCTGTACGCCCTCTTCCCGGTGTGGTGGATCGTCGCCCTGTCGTTCAAGGACCCCAGCACCCTCACCGACGGCAGCTACATCCCCACCGACTGGACCTGGGAGAACTACAAGGGCATCTTCCGCACCTCCGAGTTCACCCGGGCCCTGATCAACTCCATCGGCATCGCGCTCATCGCCACGGTGATCGCCGTCCTCCTCGGCACCATGGCCGCCTACGCGGTCGCCCGGCTGCGGTTCCCCGGCAAGCAGGTGCTCATCGGGATGTCGCTGCTCATCGCCATGTTCCCGCCGATCTCCCTGGTGTCCCCGCTGTTCAACATCGAGCGGAGCATCGGCATCTTCGACACCTGGCCGGGGCTGATCATCCCGTACATGACCTTCTCGCTGCCGCTGGCGATCTACACGCTGTCGGCGTTCTTCCGGGAGATCCCCTGGGACCTGGAGAAGGCCGCCAAGGTGGACGGGGCGACGCCCGCGCAGGCGTTCCGGATGGTCATCGTGCCGCTCGCCGCGCCGGGCGTGTTCACCACCGCCATCCTCGTGTTCATCTTCTGCTGGAACGACTTCCTCTTCGCGATCTCGCTGACCTCCACCGAGTCCGCGCGCACGGTGCCCGCCGCGATCGCGTTCTTCACCGGCAGCTCGCAGTTCCAGCAGCCCACCGGATCGATCGCCGCGGCCGCCGTGGTGATCACCGTCCCGATCATCATCTTCGTCCTGCTCTTCCAGCGGCGGATCGTCGCGGGCCTGACCTCCGGCGCGGTCAAGGGATGAGCCCGAAGGCAAGGAGGCAGCACCCATGGCCGAGATCGTCCTCGAGGGAGTCACCAAGCGCTATCCCGACGGATCCCTCGCCGTGCGGGACGTGGACCTCGACATCGCCGACGGCGAGTTCGTGATCCTGGTCGGCCCGTCCGGGTGCGGCAAGTCGACCACCCTCAACATGATCGCGGGCCTGGAGGACATCACCGAGGGCACCCTGCGCATCGGCGGGCAGGTCGTCAACGACCTCGCGCCCAAGGAGCGGGACGTGGCCATGGTGTTCCAGAGCTACGCCCTCTACCCGCACATGAGCGTGCGGGAGAACATGGGCTTCCCGCTGCGGCTGGCCAAGGTCGACAAGGCCACCGTCGACCGCAAGGTGGAGGAGGCCGCCCGGGTGCTCGACCTCGTCGAGTTCCTGGACCGCAAGCCGGCCAACCTCTCCGGCGGTCAGCGCCAGCGGGTCGCGATGGGCCGGGCCATCGTCCGCGACCCCAAGGCGTTCCTCATGGACGAACCCCTGTCCAACCTGGACGCCAAGCTGCGCGTGCAGATGCGCACCCAGATCTCCCGCATCCAGCGCCGCCTGGGCACCACCACCGTGTACGTCACCCACGACCAGACCGAGGCCATGACCCTCGGCGACCGGGTCGTGGTGATGCGCCAGGGCGTGGTCCAGCAGGTCGGCACCCCCGCCGAGCTCTACGACATGCCGCGCAACCTGTTCGTCGCCGGCTTCATCGGCTCCCCGGCGATGAACTTCGTCCAGGCGTCCCTGACCCCGGACACCCTGCGCACCCCGCTCGGCGACCTGCCGCTGGACGACCGCATGCGCCGCGAGCTGGAGCGGCGGGACGCGCCCCGCGAGGTCATCGTGGGGCTGCGGCCCGAGGCGTTCGAGGACGCGAGCCTGGCCCGCGACACCGGCGGCCCGGCCGTCACCGTCACGGTGGACGTGCTGGAGTCGCTGGGCTCCGACGCCTACGTCCACTTCACCGCCGAGGGCGGCCCGGTGAGCACCGCCGAACTGGAGGAACTGGCCTCGGACTCGGGCCTGGCCGACACCGGCGCGGGCGGAGACCAGCAGATCGTGGCCCGGCTGGACGCGGCGACCCGCGCCCGTGAGGGGCAGCCGATCGAGCTGCGGGTCGACCTCGGCAAGGCGCACGTCTTCGACCCGTCGAACGGCACCAACCTCACCCACCCGGGGAGCTGACACCGAGCCGTCCGGACCGCGTTCTCACGCAGCGGTCCGGACGGCGTCCCGCGTCAGATCACGCAGCCCGCGTGCGCAAGCGCCTGCTTCAGCAGCACCCCGTGCCCGCCCGGCATCTCGCTCTGCACCGCCCGCGACACGGCCTCCTGCGGGGTGAACCACACCAGGTCCAACGCGTCCTGACGGGGCCGGCAGTCACCGGTCACCGGCACGATGTACGCCAGCGACACCGCATGCTGCCGGGGGTCGTGGAACGGGGTGATGCCCTGGGTGGGGAAGTACTCCGCGACCGTGAACGGCTGCAACGACGCCGGGACCCGGGGCAGGGCCACCGGGCCGAGGTCCTTCTCCAGATGACGCAGCAGCGCGTCGCGCACCCGCTCGTGGTGCAGCACCCGGCCGGAGACCAGGGTCCGGCTGACCGTCCCGTCGGGCCCGATGCGCAGCAGCAGACCGACACTGGTGACCTCACCACTGTCGTCCACACGCACGGGGACGGCCTCGACGTACAGGATCGGCATCTGGGCGCGTGCCTGCTCCAGGTCGTCGGAGGACAGCCAGCCCGGCGTGGTCTCGGTCATGTCAGACATTGCTTGATCATACTTTCGGGGGTCAGGGCTTGACGGCCACCGCGCCGTACTGCGGCACCACCTCGGTGGCGCCGGGTGCGGCATGCCACTGGGCGCAGGAGACCAGACCGGGCTCGACCAGCTCCAGTCCGTCGAAGAACGCGGTGATGTCCGCCGCGCTGCGGGCGGTGATCGGGGGAGTGGCGTTCGCGTTCCAGAACTCCATCGCCGGAACCTGGAGTTCCCCGCCCACCTCGGGGTCGAACGTGGGGTGGGTGAGCGCCAGGAAGCTGCCCGAGGGCACCTCCGCCATGATCCGGCGCACGATCTCCCGGGCCTTCTCCGTGTCCAGCACGAAGTTGAGGATGCCGAGCAGCATCACCGCGACCGGCCGGGAGAAGTCCAGCGTCGCGGACGCCCGCTCCACGATGGCGCCCGGGTCGTGCACATCGGCGTCGATGTAGTCGGTGGCGCCCTCGGGCGTGCCGGTCAGCAGGGTCCGGGCGTGGACGAGGACGATCGGGTCGTTGTCGACGTAGACGATCCGCGCGTCCGGCGCGATGCGCTGCGCGATCTCGTGGGTGTTGTCCGCCGTCGGCAGTCCCGTGCCGATGTCGAGGAACTGCCGCACCCCGCGCTCGCGGGTCAGATACGTCACCGCGCGGCCCAGGAAGTCCCGGTCCGCGCGGGCGATGTCCCGGATGACCGGGATGATCGACGCGACCTGGTCCCCGACCTGCTGGTCGACCTCGTAGTTGTCCTTGCCGCCGATCCAGTAGTTCCACACGCGCGCGTTGTGCGCCACACCGGTGTTCAGCCTCGCCGAGCCGCTCGTCGGGGTGTGGCTCTCACTCACGGTCTCTCCCTCTCCCTCGCCCGCGTCCTGCCCGCACGGGCCGACCCGGCCATTGTGCATCGCGGTGATCACCTTGTCCCGGGAACGGACCGGGTCGCCCCGTGAACAGGGGCGACCCGAAAGGAAGCTGAGCGAGGGTCAGCGGGACTCCGCTCTGCGCAGGGTGTCCTCGGCGACCTCCTTGTCGAGCGCCGCGCGCACCAGCGCGAGGACAGCACGGCCGGTTCCGTCCGGCCCGCGAGGCCGAGCAGCCGGTCCGGGTCCTCCGGCAGTCCGAGCCGCCGCGCGCCCTGGAGCGCCTTGGCGTCCACCAGCGGGGCCGCCTCGGGCCACACCGCCTGTACCTCACGCAGGAAGATGGCCGCGCCGGACGGACCCATGCCGGGGAACTCCTGGAGCAGACGGCGCAGTCGGTCCACGTCGCCGTCCGCCTCCGCGCGCAGCCGGCGCAGGTCGCCGCCCCAGCGGTCCAGCAACAGCTCGGCCGCCTGGCCGAGCTGGGTCGCGGTGCGCTCGTCGTAGCGCCGGTAGCCGCCCCGGCCGAGGGCGTCGACCCGCTCCTGCCAGTTCGAGTCGGCCATCCTGCGGGGGTCGCGCAGCCCCGCCTCGTGGAGGGCACGCGCGGTGGCCACGGCGACCGGGCCGCGGATGCGCGCGCTGAGCAGGTGGGCCAGCACCAGCAGCCGGTACAGCGGCTGCGGCGTGTTCCGCAGGGCGATGCCCGCCTCCTGCGCGTACGTCTCGCCGTGCGCGTCGACGAGGACGCGCACCACGGCCCGTTCGTCGACGCGGCCGGCCACGGTCACGCCTTGAGCGGGTCGTGGCCCAGGGTCATCAGACGGTGGCGGCGGGCGGTGTCCCCGGCCACCGGCTCGTTCTCCGGGTCCGTCTCCTCGGAGACGGCGTCCACGACCTCCTCCATGACGCGCAGGTCGGCCTCGGTGAGGTCGGTGCGGCGCTTCTGGAGGATGGCCAGGACGTGCTGTCCCGTCTCGCTGCCCGCCCGGTCCGGCAGCGGCTCCGTCGTCTCGCCGGAGTCACCGACCCGCAGCCAGGCGGCCAGCTCCGCCGACGTCATGTTCACCGCGCGGTGGAAGTCCTCCCACAGCGCGTCCATCTCGAGGGCGTCGGTCATCGTGTGCCCCTTCGTCCGTGTGCGTCGTGCGTCGTGCGTCCAGGGTCCTCAGGACTCCCGGGGGTGGTTCTCCGCCTCGAACATCCAGCGCTGCTTCTCCAGGTCGGCGGTGATGGAGATCAGCAGGTCCTGCGTGACCAGGTCGGCCTTCTCGGTGGCGTCGATGCGCTCGCGCAGCCGCGTGATCGCCGCGCCGAGGGCGTCGGTCATCACCTCGACGGCCTGCGCGTCGCGCAGCCAGCCCTCCGCGGGCGCCGGCAGGGAGAAGACCTTGGCGATCGTCTCCGGGCGGCCGTCCGGCGGCACGCCGATGGCCGCGGCGCGCTCCGCCACCGTGTCCGCGTGCGTGCGCGCGGCCGAGACCACCTCGTCCAGTTGCAGGTGGACCGAGCGGAACCGCGGCCCCACGACGTTCCAGTGCGCCTGCTTGCCGATCAGGGACAGTCCGAGCAGGTCGATCAGGGTCTCCTGGAGGGCCTCGCTGGAGATCCGGCGGGCCTCGTCCGGAAGCGTGCTCCTCACGACGGTCATGAAGTGGTGTTCCTCCCAGTCGATGCGCTCGTGGCGCGAGGGCGGGGCCCGCGGGCGATGCCGGCGCGGGCCGCGCTCCGCGACCACTCCGTGAAGGCGCGGGTGCCCCCGGCCCTTCGGGACAAACCCGGCCGGCGGTAGGGCGGGACCGGCCGTGACCTCCAGGATCTTCCCCGGGAGGGGTGGGGCGGTCTATAGTCCGAAACTAGCGGTGCTAATTAAGTGAGCCGCCGATCGGCAGCCCGGCCGTCGGCTTCCGGATCAGGAGTTTGCGTTGCGTCCCGTCCACTTCGCGGCCGCCCGCCGCACCCCCATCGGCAAACTGCGCGGAGCCCTCTCCGGCGTACGGCCCGACGACCTGGCCGCCGCGGTGATCCGCGGCCTGGTCGCCGATGTGCCCGCGCTGGACCCGGCCCGCGTCGACGACGTCTACTGGGGCGCCGCCAACCAGGCCGGCGAGGACAACCGCAATGTCGCCCGGATGGCCGCCCTGCTCGCCGGCCTCCCCGAGTCCGTCCCCGGCGCCACCGTCAACCGCCTCTGCGCCTCGGGCCTGGAGGCCGTCACCACCGCCGCCCGCACCATCGCGGCCGGCGAGGCCGACATCGTGATCGCCGGCGGCTCCGAGTCCATGAGCCGCGCCCCCTTCGTGCTGCCCCGCCCCGACGAGGCCCTCCCGCACCGCATCGAGACGTACGACACGCGGCTCGGCTGGCGGCTCGTCAACCCGGCGATGAAGGAGCTGCACGGCCTGCTGGCGATGGGCGAGACGGCGGAGGAGGTCGCCGGACGGTACGGCATCTCGCGCGAGCGTCAGGACGAGTTCGCCCTGCGCAGTCACCGGCGCGCCGCCGAGGCCCGCAAGAGCGGCCACTTCGACGACGAACTGCTGCCCGTGACCCGCCCGGACGGCGTGGTCGTCGACGCCGACGAGTGCGTCCGCGAGGACACCTCCCTGGAGAAGCTCGGCCGGCTCAAGCCGGTGTTCCGCGCGGGCGGCTCGGTCACCGCGGGCAACGCCTCCCCGATGAACGACGGCGCCGCCGGGCTCATCCTGGTCAGCGAGGAGGCCCTGAACGACCTGGGCCTGGAGTCGCTCGGCCGCTACGTCGCCGGCGGCTCGGCGGGCGTCCACCCGGACGTCATGGGCATCGGCCCCGTCCCGGCCACCCGCAAGGTGCTCGCCCGCGCCGGCTGGGACGTCGGCGACGTCCAGGAGGCCGAGTTCAACGAGGCGTTCGCCGCCCAGGCCCTGGCTTGCGTGGACCAGCTGGGCATCGACCCGGAGCGGGTGAACGCCGACGGCGGCGCCATCGCCCTCGGCCACCCGTTGGGCTGCTCCGGCGCCCGCATCCTCACCACCCTGCTGCACCGGATGCGCCGCACCGGCGCCGAAAGGGGCCTCGCCACCATGTGCGTGGGCGTGGGTCAGGGCAGCGCGGTGCTGGTCGAACGCCACTGACCGGCGGCCGCCCCGGCGGCCATCGGACGGGACGCGCCTTACCGGCGGCCGATGCCCGCACGTAGCATCGGTCGCCGCATGAACACCATGACCCTCTGGGACCTCACCGGCTGGGAATTCGCCGCGCTGGCCTTCGCGGCCCTGCTCGTCGGGTTCTCCAAGACCGCCGTCAGCGGCGCGAACACGGTGAGTCTCGCCGTGTTCGCCGCCGTCCTGCCCGCCCGCGCGTCCACGGGCGTCCTGCTGCCCATCCTGATCGCCGGGGACGTCCTCGCCGTGCTGACCTACCGGCGGCACGCCCACTGGCCCACCCTGTGGCGGCTGTTCCCCGCCGTCGCGGCGGGCGTGGCCGTCGGCACGGTCTTCCTCATGTGGGCGGACGACGGGATCGTACGGACCTCGATCGGGGCCATCCTGCTGCTCATGGCCGGGGTGACGGTGTGGCGCCGGCGCCGCGCCGACGCCGAGGAGGAGCCCGACGGGGTGGTCACCCGGGCCGGCCGCATCAAGGCCCGCTCCTACGGCGTCCTCGGCGGCTTCACCACCATGGTCGCCAACGCGGGCGGCCCGGTGATGTCGCTGTACCTGCTCTCCGCGGGCTTCCGGAAGCTGGGCTTCCTGGGCACGTCGGCGTTCTTCTTCCTCATCGTCAACACGTCCAAGCTGCCCTTCAGCGCGGGCCTCGGCCTGATCGACGCGGACTCCCTGCTGCTGGACGCGGCCCTGGTGCTGTTCGTGGTGCCGGGCGCGTTCCTCGGCAAGTGGGCGGTGACACGGATCGACCAACGGCTCTTCGAGCACCTGGTCATCGCGGCGACGGTGGCGGGGGGACTGCAGCTGCTGCTGCGCTGACCGTGCGGGCTCAGGGGCCGGGCGGGCCGCCCGGGGGTGTCGTCTCCCGGTGGTCGTCGAGCCGCCGCGGCTTGCGGTGGGGCAGGTGGAGGTGGCTGGGGGCCGCCGTGCGGCCCACCGTCGCGGCGAGTTTGCGGAGACGGCGCCAGTCCAGGCGGGGCGGGCCGGGGGCGACGCCGGGGCGTTTGCGCGGGACGCGGACGCGCAGGACGCCCGGTGCGATGCGGCAGCGGACCGGCGCGGGCAGCACCATCGCCTCGCCGTCGACGCCCGCCTCGATCTCGTCCCGGTCCGCCTCGATGACCACCTCCGGCGCGGTCAGCACCGTCAGCCCCGCCGGGTCCGGGTTCAGCAGCAGCGCGGCCGCGCTGAACGCGCCCTCCACCCTCACCCCGAGGACGCCCAGCGTCCCCGAGTCCAGCCGCTCGCGCCGCCCGAGCCCGAACGGGTCACCGGTGCGGTACGGGTTGTTGCTGACCAGCATCGCCTGCGGCGCGGTCAGCGTGGTGTCGCCGACGCGGGCGACCAGCCGGGGCCCCTGCTGCCCGGTGAGCAGGTCCGGCAGCATCTCCAGACTCGTGCCGATCTTGTCGTCGCGGTACGCGGGACTCTGCACGATCGCCGCGTACGCGCCGAACGACGCGTTGTTCACGAACGGCTGCTCCCCGGCGAAGCCCAGATCGACCCGGAGCTCCACCCCGTCCGTCAGCGCGTCCAGGCACGCCGCCGGATTCCCCCGGTCCAGGCCGAGGTCCAGCGCGAAGTGGTTGCGGGTGCCCGCGCTGATCACCAGGAACGGGACGTCGTGCTCGGCGGCCACGGCCGCGACCAGCGCCTGGGTGCCGTCGCCGCCCGCCGCGCCCAGCAGGTCCGCGCCGTCGGCGACGGCACGCCGGGCCAGCTCGGTCACGTCGTGCTGCTGTCCCGGCTCCAGCAGCACCACCCGCGCGCCCAGCCGCTCCGCCTTCTCCCGCAGCCGGAACCGGCCCACCTTGCCGCCGCCCGACCGCGGATTCATGATCAGCACCGGCTTCCGGGGCGGCGGCAGCCGCCGCTCCCGCATCGGGGCGTGCCCGCCCGTCCCGCGCAGCGCGTACCTGCCGGTCCACACCGCCAGGCCCCACAGCCCCAGCGACACCAGCAGCGCCCAGAACAGCGTCACCGCGAACAGCGCCAGCAGCCCCGCCGGCACGCACACGGCGACCAGCGCGGCGCCCCACCGCAGCGGCCCGCGCAAGGTCAGCGTCCACCACACGGCCGCCGCGCTGAGCCCCAGCCCGGCCACCCCCAGCACCAGGAGCAGCAGTCCGCGCAGCCCGCCGTAGACGAGGGGGGTCGCCACGGCGAGCGCCGCCGCGAGCAAGGCCCCCCGCGCCGCCCACCGCTGGGCGTGGTAGCCCCGCCTGCTCCAGTCCACGGCCATGACTCCTTAGGTCGCCCGGCGTCATCGTAGGGCGAACGGCACAGGTGTGCGGGCCGATGGTGATCAGCGGCGGACGGGCCGCCGCCGGACGCCATGCCCGCTCGCCGTACCCTCGGCGCATGTCCCCGCATGTGCTGATCCTCGGCGGCACCACCGAGGCGCGCCGGCTCGCCGCCGCGCTGGCCGCCCGCCCCGGGACCCGGGTGACGACCTCGCTCGCCGGACGGGTCACCCGGCCGGGCGCGCTCGAGGGCGAGGTGCGCGTCGGCGGCTTCGGCGGCCCGGACGGACTCGCGGCCTGGATCCGTGGCGAGAGGGTGCACGCCGTCGTCGACGCGACCCATCCCTTCGCCGCGACGATCACCGCGAACGCGGCCACCGCCACCGCCGGCGCACGGGTGCCCCTGCTGGTGCTGCGCCGCCCCGGCTGGCGGCCCGGCCCCGGTGACCACTGGCACCCGGTCCCCTCCCTGGAGGCGGCCGCCGCCCTGCTGCCCGGCCTCGGGCGCCGGGTGTTCCTGACCACCGGGCGTCTCGGCCTCGCGGCCTTCGCCGGGCTCACCGGGCTGAGCTTCGTCGTACGGTCGGTCGAGCCCCCCGAGCCGCCGCTGCCCCCGCACACCGACGTGCTGCTGGCGCGCGGGCCGTTCACCGTGGCCGACGAGACGGCCCTGCTGCGCGAGCACCGCGTCGACGTGCTGGTGACGAAGGACAGCGGCGGCGCGGCGACCTCCGCGAAACTCACCGCCGCCCGCGACCTCGGCCTCCCCGTCGTGGTCGTCCGCCGGCCGTCCCTGCCGGAGGGGATCAGCCCGCTCCCGGACGTGGCCGCGGTCCTGGACCGGCTGGATGAGGTCCTCGCCCGACCCGCCGGGCGGGCCTAACGCTCGCCGGGGGAGCGGCGCAGCAGATAGGTGTCCATGATCCAGCCCTTGCGCTCCCGCGCCTCGGCGCGCAGGCGCTCGATGCGCGGGGCGGCCTCGGCGACCGGACCGGAGACCAGGATCTCGTCCGGGGTGCCGATGTAGGCGCCCCAGTAGATGTCGACGTCCTCGTCGGCGAAGGCGCGGAAACGCTGATGCGCGTCCAGCATCACCACCACGTCGTCCACGCCCTCCGGGAATCCCTCCTCCGCGAGCCGTCGTCCCGTGGTGATCTGCACCGGGCGCGCGACACGGTTGAGCCCCGTCCGGTGCCGGGCCACCAGCGCGGACACACTGCTGACGCCCGGCACGACGTCGTACACGAAGGAGACGGTCCCGCGCTCCAGGACTTCCTCCAGGATGCCGAGCGTGCTGTCGTACAGCGACGGGTCGCCCCACACGAGAAACGCGCCGGTCCCGTCCTCGCCCAGCTCCTCCGTGATCATCCGCTCGTAGACGTCGGCACGGGCGCTGCGCCAGTCGCCGACGGCGGGGGAGTAGGCCGAGCCGCCCGCCGAGCGGTCCCGCTCGGGGTCACGCGCCTCGACGACGCGGTACGTCCGGTCCGACAGATGCGTCTCCAGCATGTCCCGGCGCAGCCGCGTCAGGTCCGCCTTCGCCTCGCCCTTGTCGAGCAGGAAGAACACGTCCGTGTCCCGCATGGCCCTGACCGCCTGCAGGGTGAGCTGGTCGGGGTCACCCGCGCCGATACCGATCACATGAAGAGTCCGCACACCCCGAGTCTGCCGCACGGTACTCGCCGCGTTGACACCGCACCCGGCCCCTGCGCTCAGGAGCCGCCCCGCAGCCGGGGCGCCCGCGTTCCCGCGTCCACCGGGACACCCCGCTCCACCTCCGTCGCCAGCTCCCGGGCCCAGGCGATCACACCGGGAAGATCGATCCCGTGCGGGCGAAGACCCGCCCCGGCTGCCCACTCCTCCGCCGCGCCGGCCCCGCGCCGCAGGAGCCGCGCCCCTCCGGTGGCGTTCCCCCGCGCGGCATGGGTGAGCCCCACGGCGAGCTGTGCCAGCCCTCGCCACAGCTCCCGTTCCTTCTCCGGCCCCGACTTCCAGGCGTCTTCGAACACTTCGTGCGCGTGGAACGGCTTGCCCTCGTCGAGCAGCCGCTGCGCCTCCGCCACGCTCTCCTCCGGCCGCCGCACGACCCCCTCGGGCTGCCGGGGCACCCCTTCCGCGCCGTACGGCAGGGGCCGCCCGAGCCCGTCACGGGGCCGTGCGTTGCGCGCCCGCCCCTCGTCGTCCCGATCCCGCGCGGCGGCTGTCCGGCCGGCGGACGTGCTGTCCATGCTGCCCATACGCCGATTGTCCCAAGTCCGGGCCCGCTTCGACGCGGCCCGGGGGGTGGGGTAAAGTACTGTCCGCGCGATCACGCGGTTCACCGCATGTGACCGCACCGGGACGTGGCGCAGCTTGGTAGCGCACTTGACTGGGGGTCAAGGGGTCGCAGGTTCAAATCCTGTCGTCCCGACGGTGCAGTGCGGGCTCGGAGCCCGGATCAGGGCCTTGTCCACATCACGTGGGACAGGGCCCTCGGTCGTTTCCGGAACTCCGTCCCGCCGGGCGGCGTGCTGAACGGACAGGGGCCCTGCCCGGATCCTCTCCGGGCAGGGCCCCTTCTCACTCAGCGGCGCCCGTCAGATGGCGTCGAGTTCCACCTCCTCGTAGACCCGGTCCCACCAGGTGTCCATCTCGAACGCCGGCGGGTCGAGCTCACGAAGCCGGTCCCTGATCTCCAGTCCGAAGGCGATCCGTGCCGCCTCCGACGGATCCATCGCGTCCTCGTCGTCCTCGTCCTCGTCCTCCTCGGACTCGAGATCGTCGAAGTCGTCGACGTGCTCGCACCGGTAGTCCCAGGCGGCGAGGGCGTCGAGGAACGCGATCAGTGACGAGTTCACGAACCGGGGCTTCGGCAGCGACGGGTCCAGCAGCAGCACCCTCCCGTCGCTGTCGAGCACGTACTCGGGGACGTGGTATCCGGGATTCAGCTGGGCGTCGTGCTGGCCCAGCCTCCAGTACCGGTGACCGGACGGATCGGAGACGACGGTGAAGGGAGCACCGTGCGTACTCGGGTAGAACATGGCGGCCTCCCGCGGCAGCCCGTACCGCTGGGCCGTGCCGAGTGCTTCGCGCACGGCCTCCGGCCAACTGTCCGAGCCGGAGAGCGCATCGGCGTCCAGTTCCAGGATGCCGTCCTCCTCCCACGACGATGCCGTCAGCCACCGAGGTGTGTACCCCACGAGAAGTCCCTTTCGTGACGCTCCGTCGCTCACAGCTTTCCTCGCCGGATCTGCGTCAGCATGCGCTTGAGCTCGTTGAGACCTTGTCGCCCCCGAAGGTACTCCTGAGCCAGTTGTCGCATCCGTTGTAGTCGCAGGGGGCGAGTCCGGTGTGCTCGACGGTCTGGCCGGCCGGGGCTGACGGTGCCGAGCCGTTGCGGCCGTACCGGTACGACTCGGTTGACGGACCGTCACCGGTCTTGTCGAGGACGAGGACATCGAGATCCTCGAGCGGGCCCGTTCGACGGGGTCAGCGCAGAGTGACGCGGGCCGCCACCGGCAGATGGTCGCTGCCGGTGGCGGGCAGGGCGCGGACGTGGTCGACGCGCGCCGAGCGGGCCATGACCTGGTCGATGCGGGCCACCGGCAGGGCGGCGGGATAGCTGAAGGCGAAGCCCCGTCGTGCCACGTCCATCCGTGAGGTCAGCGGGGCCAGCCCGCGGTCGTCGGCCGTGCCGTTGAGGTCTCCCATCAGGACCACCTGTTCCAGCCGCTCGGCGGCCACGGCGCGGCCCAGCAGGCCGGCGCTCTCGTCGCGCCGGGCGGACGCAAGGCCGCGCGTGCCGACCCGGACCGAGGGCAGGTGGGCGACGTACGCGGCGATCTCGCCGTACGGGGTGTGGACCACGGTCCGCAGCCCTCGGCTCCACGGCTCCGTGATGTCGGCGGGCTTGATGTCCAGCGGGCGGACCCCGGTGAGCGGATGCTTCGACCACAGCCCGACGGTGCCCCGGACCGCGTGGTACGGGTAGTCGGCGGCGAGCGTCCTCCGGTAGACCGACAGGGCCGGATCCACCAGCTCCTGCAGCGCGATGAGGTCGGGCCCGGCGCCGGCCAGGTCCCGGGCCGTGCCCGCCGGGTCGGTGTTCTCGTCGCTGACGTTGTGCTGCACCACCAGCAGGCCGTGCGGGCCGGACGCGGCCCCGGGCAGCAGCAGCCCGCCGAACAGGTGCGTCCAGGCCGCCATGGGCAGCAGCAGGGCCAGCAGCGCGACGGCCGAACGGCGCAGCAGGGCCAGCCCGAACAGCGGGACGGCCACCAGTGCGAGCCACGGCAGAAACGTCTCCAGCAGACTGCCCAGCCGCCCCGGCGAGTTGGGCACCACCCCGTGGAACGTCAGCAGCCCGGCCGTCAGCACCGCGCACACCACGAGCACCCGCCCCCGCTCCCACTCCCCGTAGCGCTCCACACGTCTCCCTGTTCACTCGTCCCGTCGATCAGGACGAAGGACGAGGCGGAACAGGTTCCGTCCGCCGCCCGCGGTGGCCGTGATCAAGGACCGCCTCGCCTCAGGACCTGACCAGCAGCTGGAAGTCGAAGGAGTACCGGGACGCGCGGTAGATATGGCTGCCGTACTCCACCGCACGGCCCGTGTCGTCGTACGCGGTGCGCTGCATGGTGAGCAGGGCCGCGCCCTCCTTCTCGTCCAGGCGGGACGCCTCCTCGGCGGTCGCCGAGCGGGCGCCGACCGTCTGGCGGGCGCTGTGCAGGGTGATGCCGGCCGCGCGCATCATCCGGTACAGGCCGGTCGCCTCCAGGCGGTCGCCGTCCAGGTCGAGCAGGCCCGCCGGGAGGTAGTTGCCCAGCAGGGCGACCGGCAGGCCGTGGGTGCGGCGCAGCCGCTCCAGGACGATCACCTCGGCGCCCTCGGGCAGCCCCAGGGCGGCGGCCACACCGGGCGGCGCCGGGACGGTCTCGTTGCGGACCACCTCCGTGGTCGGGGCCTGCCCGGCCGCCTCCAGATCGTCGTAGAGGCTGGTCAGCTCCAGGGAGCGGCGCACCTGGCTGTGCACCACCTGCGTGCCCACCCCGCGCCGCCGGACCAGCAGCCCCTTGTCCACCAGGGACTGGATGGCCTGGCGGACGGTCGGCCGGGACAGGCCGAGGCGCACCGAGAGGTCCACCTCGTTGCCCAGCAGGTCGCCGGGCGCGAGCACCCCGCTGGAGATCGCCGCCTCCAGCTGCTGGGCGAGCTGGTAGTACAGCGGCACCGGACTGCCCCGGTCCAGGGCGAAGTCCAGGGAGTGCGTCGCCGGTCCGGCCGCGGCGCGTGCGGGGTCACCGGTCTTCGCCATGGACGTGCCTTCCTGTCGGGGCTTCCGGTCGGAGCGTGGGGGACGGGTTCACAGGTGGCGGCGGCGCCCCGCGACCTGGGCCTCGTACCGTTCGCGGGCCCGGACGGCGGCCTCGCGGGTGGCGACCTCCGCCACCGGCACGTCCCACCACGCCTCGGCCGGGGGAGCGGTCGGCGCCGGGTCGGTCTCGACGTACACACAGGTCGGACGGTCGGAGGCGCGGGCCTCGGCGAGGGCGGTGCGCAGCTCCCGCACCGTCTTGGCGCGCAGCACGTCCATGCCGAGGCTGGCCGCGTTCGCCGCGAGGTCCACCGGCAGCGGGGCGCCGGTGAAGGAGCCGTCGGCGGCGCGGTGGCGGTAGGCGGTGCCGTAGCGCTCGCCGCCGGTCTCCTCCGACAGGCCGCCGATGGAGGCGTAGCCGTGGTTCTGGACGAGGACCACGTTGACGGGCAGGCCCTCCTGCACGGCGGTGACGATCTCCGTGGGCATCATCAGATATGTGCCGTCGCCGACCAGGGCCCAGACGGGCGTGCCGGGCGCGGCCTGCTGGACGCCGAGCGAGGCCGGGATCTCGTAGCCCATGCAGGAGTAGCCGTACTCCAGGTGGTACTGGCGGGGGCTGCGTGCGCGCCACAGCTTGTGCAGGTCGCCGGGGAGCGAACCGGCCGCGTTGATCACCACGTCGTCGTCGCCGACCACCGCGTCCAGCGCGCCCAGCACCTGTGTCTGGGTCGGCACGGCGGTGTCGTCGTCGGCGCGCAGGGCCGCTTCGACGACCTCGTCCCAGCGCTCCTTGCCGGTCCGGTACTCCGCCTCGTAGGCCGCGTCCACGCGGTACCCGGCGAGTCCGTCGGCGAGCCGCTCCAGGCCGGTGCGCGCGTCGCACACCAGGGGGCGGGCGGCGAGCTTGTGGGCGTCGAAGCCGGTGATGTTCAGGTTCACGAACGTCACGTCCGGGTTCCGGAACAGGGTGCCGGAGGCGGTGGTGAAGTCGGTGTAGCGGGTGCCGACGCCGATCACCACGTCGGCGTCGCGGGCCAGCGCGTCGCTCACCGCCGTACCGGTGTGGCCGATGCCGCCCAGGTCGGCGGGGTGGTCGTGGCTGAGCGAGCCCTTGCCGGCCTGGGTGGAGGCGACCGGGATGCCGGTGGCGTCCACCAGCGCGCGCAGCGCGTCCTCGGCCTCGCTGTGGTGCACCCCGCCGCCCGCGACGATCAGCGGCCGGCGCGCCGCCCGTACGGCTGCCACGGCCGTGTCCAGCTCCACCGGGTCGGGGGCGGGCCTGCGCACGGTCCAGACCCGTTCGGCGAGGAACTCCTCCGGCCAGTCGTACGCCTCCGCCTGCACGTCCTGCGGCAGCGCCAGGGTGACCGCGCCGGTCTCGGCCGGGTCGGCGAGCACCCGCATCGCGTTCAGCGCGGACGCGATCAGCGCTTCGGGGCGGGTGATCCGGTCGAAGTACCGGGACACCGGGCGGAGCGTGTCGTTGACCGACACGTCGGCCTCGACGGGGTGCTCCAGCTGCTGGAGCAGCGGGTCGGCGGCGCGGGAGGCGAAGTAGTCGCCGGGCAGCAGCAGCACCGGCAGCCGGTTGATCGTGGCGAGCGCGGCGCCGGTGACCAGGTTGGTCGCGCCAGGACCGATGGACGTGGTCACCGCTTGCGCGGAGAGGCGGTTGAGCTGGCGGGCGTACCCGACGGCCGCGTGCACCATCGCCTGCTCGTTGCGGCCCTGGTGGTACGGCATGGCGTCCCGGTACTCCACCAGGGCCTGGCCGAGCCCGGCGACGTTGCCGTGGCCGAAGATGCCCCAGGTGCCCGCGATCAGCCGGCGGCGCACGCCGTCCCGCTCGGTGTACTGCGCGGACAGGAACCGCACCAGGGCCTGGGCGGTGGTCAGTCGGCGGGTGGTGGCGCTCATGCGGACCTCTCCGGTGCGGTGTAGAGGGGGAGTCGGGGGTCGACGGGCTGCTCGGGCCAGGTGTCGCGGATCCAGGCGTGGTCGGGGTGGTCGCAGATCAGCCAGGCGCGCTCGGCCTCGGGTCCCGCCATGACGTTCAGGTAGTACATGTGGTGGCCGGGCACCGCCATGGACGGCCCGTGCCAGCCGTCAGGGATGAGGACGACGTCGCCGTCGCGCACCTCGGCCAGCACGTCCGTGTCGCGGCCCGGGCCGGACGGGGAGACCCGCTGGTAGCCGAGGCCCGGTGTCCCGTCGTGGGCGGCGAACTCGAAGTAGTAGATCTCCTCCAGCACCGACTCCTCGCCCGGCCGGTGCTCGTCGTGCTTGTGCGGCGGGAACGACGACCAGTTGCCGCCCGGGGTGAGCACCTCGACCGCGATCAGCTTGTCGCACTCCAGGACGCCCGCCGCGCCGAAGTTGTTGACCTGGCGGGAGCAGTTCCCGGTGCCGCGCAGCTCCACCGGCACGTCCGACGCGGGTCCGTACCGCGCGGGCAGCCGCCGCGTGCAGCGGGCGCCGGTCAGCGCGAACCGCCCGCCCTCCGCCGACGCCACGGTGACCCGGGCGTCGCGCGGCACATAGGCGAAGTCGGTGACCCCGTGGAACACGCTCGTCCGGCCGGTGAGCGCGAACTCCTCATGGCCGAAGTCGTCGTCCGAGGCGACCGTGCACGCGCCGGCCAGCGGCAGCACGATCCACTCGCTGTCCCCGGTGTCGAAGGTGTGCGAGCCGCCCGGCTCCAGCCGCAGCACGCGCAGCGAGGAGTACCCCCAGCCGGCGCTCCGCGGGCTCACGTCCACGGCGTAGGGGCCGGCGGCGGCCTTGCCCGCGGGAAGGTGATGGGTCATGGGTGCCTCCGTCTGCGTACGTCGTCGTACGGGCTGTCGTAGGGGCGTCTCACAGCAGGCCGACGGCCGTGTCCACCGCCGTCTCCACACTGCCCTCGGCCGGGTAGAGCAGGGAGCGGCCGACGACCATGCCCTGCACGGTGGGCAGCCGCAGCGCCTTGCCCCAGCGCTCGTAGGCCGCCTCCTGGTCGCCGACCTCGCCGCCGAGCAGCACCACCGGCAGCGTCGAGGTGCGCAGCACCTCCGCCATGTCGTCGACGTTCTCGGTGACCGGCAGCTTCAGCCAGGTGTAGGCGGAGGTGCCGCCGAGCCCGGAGGCGATGGCGATGGAGCGGGTCACGGCCTCGGCGGACAGGTCGTTGCGCACCCGTCCGTCCACCCGGCGGGAGAGGAACGGCTCCACGAACACCGGCAGCCGGCGCGCCGCCATCGCGTCCACGGCGCGGGCGGAGGACTCCAGCGTGGTCAGCGAGCCGGGGTCGTCGTAGTCGATGCGGACCAGCAGCTTGCCCGCGTCGAAGCCGAGCCGCTCGATGTCCTCGGCTCGGTGGCCGGTGAAGCGGTCGTCCATCTCGAAGGACGCCCCGGCCAGGCCGCCGCGGTTCATCGACCCCATGACGACCTTGTTCTCCAGCGCCCCCAGCAGGAGCAGGTCCTCCAGGATGTCGGCGGTGGCCAGCACCCCGTCCACGCCCGGCCGGGACAGCGCGACGCACAGGCGTTCCAGCAGGTCGGCGCGGTCCGCCATGGCCAGACGGCGGTCGCCTATGCCGAGCGCGCCCCGCGCGGGGTGGTCGGCGGCCACGATCATCAGCCGGCCGCTGTCGCCGATCAGCGGACGGCGGGCCCGGCGGGCGGCCGCCTCGGCGACGGCCTCGGGATGCCGGGCGCGGACCGTGGTGAGCTCGGGGATGCTGAGGTTCAAGGGAAGGGCTCCGTTCAGGACTGGTTCGGCCGGCCCGCCGCGTCCGGCTCCGCGGCCCGCGCGAGGAGGTCGGCGACCTCCGGCCCGGTCGGCATGGCGGACGAGCAGGCGAGGCGCGAGGCGACGAGGGCGCCGGCCGCGTTGGCGTGGCGCATGGTCCGCTCCAGGTCCCAGCCGGAGAGCAGACCGTGGCAGAGCGAGCCGCCGAAGGCGTCGCCGGCGCCCAGGCCGTTGACCACCTCGACCGGCACCGGGGGCACCTCGGCCCGGGTGCCGTCCCGGTGCACGGCCAGCACACCCCGGGGACCCTGCTTGACCACGGCCAGCTCCACGCCGGCCGCCAGCAGAGCCTCGGCGCAACGCTCGGGCTCGCGCACCCCGGTGGCGACCTCGCACTCGTCGAGGTTGCCGACCGCGACCGTGGCGTGGCGCAGCGCCTCGCGGTAGTACGGGCGCGCCTGGTCCGGGTCCCGCCAGAACATGGGACGCCAGTCCAGGTCGAAGACGGTGGTGCCGGCCTTGTCCCGGGCCTCAAGGGCGTGGAGGGTGGCGGTGCGGCTGGGCTCCTCGCTCAGGCCGGTGCCGGTGATCCAGAAGACGCCGGCCGCACGGATCGCCGGCAGGTCCAGCTCATGCGGGTGGATCTCCAGGTCGGGGGCCTTGGGGCGGCGGTAGAAGTAGAGGGGGAAGTCGTCCGGCGGGAAGATCTCGCAGAAGGTGACGGGGGTCGGGTAGGCGGCCACCGGGGTCACCCAGCGGTCGTCCACGCCGAAGTCCTTCAGCGCCTCGTGCAGATAGGCGCCGAAGGGGTCGTCCCCGGTGCGGGTGATCACCGCGGTGGAGCGGCCGAGCCGCGCCGCGGCGACCGCGACATTGGCGGCCGAGCCGCCCAGGAACTTCCCGAACGTCTCCACCTGCGACAACGGCACCCCGGTCTGCAGGGGATAAAGATCGACCCCGATGCGACCCATGGTGACGAGGTCGAAATACTGTGGTGTGTCGGCCATTGAGCGACGCTCCTCGAGGTGCTGGGGATGCGGGTCCCGGGACGCCCTGCCACGGTGGGACGTGCTTCCGGGGACCTGCCGCCTCCCAGGTGTAGGTCTCGAGGGGCGGCGGTGTCAATAGTTTGTACTTACATTCGGACGAGCGCGTGAAATGATGTCTTAACAAAGTATTGACAGCAGGCGGTTTTCGGGGATTGGATCGCGTCCCAGCACAACCGCCGTGTGTGATGGCACACACCCCGGACTCCCGAGGTTCCGGGCACCGGACTCTCGGACTCCTCGCCCCCTTTTTCCCCCGTGAAGCACAGTGAGGTGCAGGACTGATGGACCGCTCTTCCCACCCCCGCTCCCGCAGAGTCGCCCCCTTCGTCGCGGCCGCGGCGGCAGCCGCCCTGGCCCTCGCCGGCTGCTCCAGCGGTTCCGGCGGCAAGAAGTCCGAGGAAGGCGGAGCGGACGCCTCGGCCGGCAAGGCCTCGACGCCGCAGATGACGGTCGCCCTGGTCACCCACCAGGCGCCCGGCGACACCTTCTGGGACATCGTGCGCAAGGGCGCGCAGACCGCCGCCGACAAGGACAACGTCAAGCTGATCTACTCGGCCGACCCGAACGCGGGCAACCAGGCCAGCCTGGTGCAGAACGCCATCGACCAGAAGGTCGACGGCATCGCGGTCACCCTCGCCAAGCCGGACGCGCTCAAGGGCGTCATAGCCAAGGCCACCGCGGCCGGCATCCCGGTCGTCGGCCTGAACTCCGGACTGAGCGACTGGAAGGACCTCGGGCTGCTGGAGTTCTTCGGGCAGGACGAGACCGTCGCGGGCGAGGCGTTCGGCAAGAAGCTCAACGAGGTGGGCGCGAAGAACGCGGTCTGCGTCGTCCAGGAGCAGGGCAACATCGGCCTGACCCAGCGCTGCGCCGGCCTGGAGAAGACCTTCGAGGGCAAGACGCAGGTCCTCAACGTCAACGGCACCGACATGCCGTCGGTGAAGTCCACCATCACCGCCAAGCTGAAGCAGGACTCCTCCATCGACTACGTCGTCACCCTCGGCGCGCCCTTCGCGCCGACCGCGGTGCAGTCCGTCGAGGAGGCCGGCAGCAAGGCCAAGGTCGCCACGTTCGACCTGAACAAGGAGCTGACCGGCGCCATCAAGGACGGCGACATCCAGTTCGCGGTGGACCAGCAGCCCTACCTCCAGGGCTACCTCGCGATCGACGGCCTGTGGCTCTACAAGAACAACGGCAACTACAGCGGCGGCGGCGAGCAGCCCGTCCTGACCGGTCCGGCCTTCGTCGACAAGTCCAACGTCGACGCCGTCTCCGAGTTCGCCGCGAAGGGCACCCGGTGATGAGCATGGCCCAACAGGCGGAGCCGGCGGCGACCACGCCGCCGGCCCCCGGCCCCGAGAAGCAGAAGGACGGCCGCACCGCGCGGCGCCCGCTGGCACTGCGCCTGCTCGCCCGGCCCGAGGTCGGCGTGTTCCTCGGCGCCGTCGCCGTCCTGGTGTTCTTCCTGTTCGCCGCCCCGCCGGTGCGCGACGGCGGCTCGATGGCGAACATCCTGTACCAGTCGTCCACCATCGGGATCATGGCGCTGCCCGTGGCGCTGCTGATGATCGGCGGCGAGTTCGACCTCTCGGCCGGCGTCGCCGTCGTCACCTCGGCGCTCACCGCGAGCATGCTCAGCTACCAGCTCACCCTGAACGTGTGGGTGGGCGTGGTCGTCGCCCTCCTGGTGTCCCTCGCGGTCGGCTTCTTCAACGGCTGGATGCTGGTGAGGACCGGACTGCCCAGCTTCCTGGTCACCCTCGGCACCTTCCTGATCCTCCAGGGCGTCAACCTCGCGGTGACCAAACTCGTCACCGGTAACGTCGCCACCGACAGCATCAGCGACATGGACGGCTTCGACCAGGCCAAGGCGCTCTTCGCCTCCAGCTTCGAGGTCGGCGGCGTCCAGGTGAAGATCACGGTGATCTGGTGGCTCGTCTTCGCCGCCCTCGCCACGTGGGTCCTGCTGCGCACCAAGTACGGCAACTGGATCTTCGCGGTCGGCGGCAACAAGGAGAGCGCCCGCGCGGTCGGCGTCCCCGTCACCTTCACCAAGATCTCCCTGTTCATGCTGGTCGGTTTCGGCGCCTGGTTCGTCGGCATGCACAACCTGTTCTCCTTCAACACCGTGCAGTCCGGCGAGGGCGTGGGCCAGGAGCTCATCTACATCGCCGCGGCGGTCATCGGCGGCTGTCTGCTGACCGGCGGCTACGGCTCGGCGATCGGACCGGTCTTCGGCGCCTTCATGTTCGGCATGGTGCAGCAGGGCATCGTCTACGCCGGCTGGAACCCCGACTGGTTCAAGGCCTTCCTCGGCGTGATGCTGCTCGGCGCCGTCCTCATCAATCTGTGGGTCCAGCGCACGGCGACCCGGAGGTGACCGCAATGACCGACAAGACGACCGGCACCGACGGTGCCGTCCGCACGGACACCCCGGCCGGCGAGGACCGCCCCCTGGTCGAGCTCCGCGCCGCCGGCAAGTCCTACGGCAACATCCGCGCCCTGCACGGCGTGGACCTGACCGTCCACCCCTCCAAGGTGACCTGCGTCCTCGGCGACAACGGCGCAGGCAAGTCCACCCTCATCAAGATCATCTCGGGGCTGCACCAGCACACCGAGGGCGAGTTCCTCGTCGACGGCGAACCGGTGCGCTTCTCCACCCCGCGCGAGGCGCTCGACAAGGGCATCGCCACCGTCTACCAGGACCTCGCGGTCGTCCCGCTGATGCCGGTGTGGCGGAACTTCTTCCTCGGCTCCGAGATGACCAAGGGCCCCTGGCCGCTGCGCCGCCTCGACATCGACCGCATGAAGCGGACCGCCGACGAGGAACTGCGCAACATGGGCATCGTCCTGGACGACCTGGAGCAGCCCATCGGCACGCTCTCCGGCGGCCAGCGCCAGTGCGTCGCGATCGCCCGCGCCGTCTACTTCGGCGCCCGCGTCCTCATCCTCGACGAGCCCACCGCCGCCCTCGGCGTCAAGCAGTCCGGGGTCGTCCTGAAGTACATCGCCATGGCCCGCGACCGCGGTCTCGGCGTCATCTTCATCACCCACAACCCGCACCACGCCTACATGGTCGGCGACCACTTCAACGTGCTGCGCCTGGGCACCCTGGAGCTCAGCGCCGACCGCAGCGAGGTCAGCCTCGAGGAGCTGACCAACCACATGGCGGGCGGCGCGGAACTGGCCGCGCTCAAGCACGAGCTGGCGCAGGTCCGCGGCGTCGACACGGAGGAGCTCCCCGAAGACGGCGCCCTCCGCGCACCCACGGCCGCGACCCCGGAAGGGAAGTCCTGACATGGCAGTCGCCCTCGACCGCATCCGGGTCGGATCCGCCCCCGACTCCTGGGGCGTCTGGTTCCCCGACGACCCGCAGCAGGTGCCCTGGCAGCGCTTCCTCGACGAGGTCGCCGAGGCCGGCTACTCCTGGATCGAACTCGGCCCCTACGGCTACCTGCCCACCGACCCGGCCCGCCTCACCGACGAGGTGCGCAGCCGCGGACTCCAGGTGTCCGCCGGCACCATCTTCTGCGGGCTGCACCGCGGCCCGTCCGAGTGGGACGCCACCTGGGAGCAGGTCAGCCGCGTCGCCGCGCTCACCCAGGCGATGGGCGCCGCGCACCTGGTCGTCATCCCGTCGTTCTGGCGGGACGACAAGACCGCCGAGATCCTGGAGCCCCCGGAGCTCACCACCGAGCAGTGGGGCCACCTCACCCGGGGCATGGAACGCCTCGGCCGCGAGGTGAAGGAGACCTACGGGCTGGACATCGTCGTCCACCCGCACGCCGACACCCACATCGACACCGAGGAGCACGTCGAGCGCTTCCTCGACTCCACCGACGCGCGCATGGTCAACCTCTGCCTCGACACCGGTCACTACGCCTACTGCGGCGGCGACAGCGTCAAGCTGATCGAGACCTACGGCGAGCGCATCGGCTACCTGCACCTCAAGCAGGTGGACCCCGAGATCCTCGCCGACGTCGTCAAGAACCAGATCCCCTTCGGGCCCGCCGTCCAGCGCGGCGTGATGTGCGAACCGCCGGCCGGTGTTCCGGAGCTGGGCCCGGTGCTGACGGCCGCGCAGAAGCTGGGCGTGGACCTGTTCGCGATCGTCGAGCAGGACATGTACCCCTGCGAGCCGGACAAGCCGCTGCCCATCGCGGTGCGCACCCGCAAGTTCCTCCGTTCCTGCGGCGCCTGACCACCATCACCCGGACCGGGAGGCGACACACATGAACCGGCGCGAGCCCCTCGGCATCGCCGTCATCGGCACCGGCCGCATGGGCGCCGACCACGTGCGGCGGATCGACCGGGTGATCAGCGGGGCGCGGGTCGCCGCGGTCGTCGACCTCGACGGCCGACGGGCCGAGGCCGTCGCGGCCGGCGTCGACGGCTGCACCGCCCACACCGACGCGGCCGGGGCCCTGAAGTCGGCGGACGTCGACGCCGTGCTCATCGCCTCCTCGGGGCCCGCCCACGAGGAGGCGCTGCTCACCGCGTTCGCGCACGACCTGCCCGTCCTGTGCGAGAAGCCGCTCACCCCCGACGCGGCCTCCGCGCTGCGCGTCATGGAGGCCGAACAGGCCCTCGGCCACCGCCGGGTGCAGGTCGGCTTCATGCGCCGCTACGACACCGAGTACGTCCGCCTCAAGGCGCTGCTCGGAACCGGGCAGCTGGGCCGGCCGCTGATGCTGCACAACCGCCACCGCAACGTGGCCAGCCCGCCCTTCTTCACCAGCTCCATGCTGATCAGCGACTCCGTCGCCCACGAGGTCGACGTCACCCGCTGGCTGCTGGGCCACGAGATCACCGCCGTGACGGTGCTCCGCCCGGCCCCGTCCTCCGGCGCCCCGGAAGGACTGCGCGACCCGCAGTTCGTCGTCCTGGAGACCGACGGCGGGGCGCTCTCCGACGTCGAGATCTTCGTCAACTGCGGGTTCGGCTACCAGGTGCAGGCCGAGGCGGTCTGCGAACACGGCACCGCCCGCATCGGCGACGGCCACCAGCTGGTCACCAACATGGCCGGACGCTGGGGCGGCACCATCGCCCAGGACTGGACCGAACGCTTCGCCCAGGCCTACGACGACGAGGTCCAGGCCTGGGTCGACGCCACCCGCCGCGGCGAGGTCACCGGCCCGAGCACCTGGGACGGCTACGCCGCCGCGGCCGTCTGCGAGGCCGGCGTCCGGGCACTGGAACAGGGCGGCCGCATCGAGGTCGACCTCGTGCGGAAGCCCCCGCTGTACGCCTGAACCCAGCGGCGAGGTGAATCAGAGGGCGGTGCGAGGCCGCGGGGGCAGCCCCGCGGCCGCGTAGCACGCGTCGATCACCCGCATCGTCTCCAGCGCGTCGTCCGGGCCGAGAGGAAGAGACGTGCCCCCGCGCACCCGCTCGGCGAACGCCTCCAGCTGGTAGTGGTACGACGAGCGGGTGCCCAGGTGTTCCGTGCGCTCGCCGTCGGCGGTGCGCACCACGACCCGGTCGTCCAGCTGCGGCAGCACGAAGTTCGGCGCCGTCGCCTCGCCCCGGCTGCCGACGATCCGCAGGCTCATCTCCAGCCGGCCGTACGCCATGTGGCAGCGGGCCGTGCCCGTGGCGCCGCCCGGGAACGCGAGGTCGGCGTCCAGCCACTCGTCCACGCCCGGCGCGCCCGCCCGCTCACCCGCCCGCGCCGCGACCGGGCGGGGTGCGCCGCCCGCCCACGGGGCGAGCATCCGCAGCGCGTGCAGGCCGTAGCAGCCGAGGTCCATCAGGGCGCCGCCGGCCAGCGGCAGCGACCAGCGGGGGTCGCCGTCCTCCGGGGCCGGGATCGCCACCAGAGCCTCCGCGTGCCGCAGTTCGCCGAGTTCACCGGAGGCCAGCAGTTCGTGCAGCCGCCGGGTGACCGGGTGGAAGAGATAGTGGAACGCCTCCATGAAGACCGTGCCGGACGTCGTCGCCGCCTCCCGCACCTCCCGGGCCTCCGCGGCGTTGCTCGCCGACGGCTTCTCCGTCAGCACATGCTTGCCCGCCGCCAGCGCGGCCAGGTTCCACGGGCCGTGCAGCCCGTTGGCGAGCGGGTTGTAGACCACCTCGACCTCGGGGTCGGCGAGCAGCTCGGCGTACGAGCCGTGGGTCCGCTCCACACCGTGCGCGGCGGCGAAGTCCTCGGCGCGGGACCGGTCACGGGCGGCCACCGCGACCAGACGGTGCCCGCAGGACCGGGCCGGGGCGATGAGGGCGCGCTCGGTGATCCGCGCGGCCCCCAGGATTCCGATGCGCAGCGGCTGCGGAGCGGACTCGCTCATGCCTGCCGTACCTCCTCGAGGGTGACGGGACGGTGCTCGTGCAGCGACAGTGTGCACGCCTCGGCGATCCAGCCGGCCTCCAGGGCGTCCTCGATCGTGCACGGCGACGGGCGGGCACCCGCCACCACCTCGGTGAAGGCGAGGAGTTCGGCACGGTAGGCGTCGGTGAAGCGGTCCATGAAGAAGTCGTGCGGCACACCCGCGGGGAATGTGACGCCGGGTTCGACCGAGCGCAGCGGCAGCTTGTCCTCCAGGCCCACCGCGATGGAGTCGGTGAAGCCGTGGATCTCCATGCGTACGTCGTAACCCCGGGCGTTGTGGCGGCTGTTGGAGACCACCGCGAGGGTGCCGTCGTCCAGGGTGAGGATCGCTCCCGTGGTGTCGGCGTCGCCCGCCTCCTTGATGAAGTCGGCGCCCCGGTTGCCGCCGACCGCGTACACCTCGGTCACCTCCCGGCCGGTCACCCAGCGGATGATGTCGAAGTCGTGCACCGAACAGTCCCGGAAGATGCCCCCGGACGCGGCGATGTACGCGGCGGGCGGCGGCGCCGGGTCCAGCGTCGTCGACCGCACGGTGTGCAGCGTGCCCAGCTCGCCCGACCGGACGGCGGCGCGGGCGGCGACGAAGCCGGCGTCGAAGCGCCGGTTGTAGCCGATCTGCACGGGCACGTCACGGCCCGCGACGGCCTTCAGCACCTCGACGCCCTCGGCCATGGTGCGGGCCACGGGCTTCTCGCAGAACACGGGCACGCCCGCCTCCACGCACGCCGTGATCAGCCCCGGGTGGGCGTCGGTCGCGGCGGCGACGACCACGCCGTCCACACCGGCCGCGAGCACCGCCTCGGGGGAGTCCGCGACCTGCGCGCCGAAGCGCTCGGCGGCGGCCTTCGCCGCGTCCCCGAACGGGTCGGAGACGACGAGGGACTCGACGGCGTCGAGCCCGGACAGGGTCTCGGCGTGGAAGGCGCCGATGCGGCCGAGGCCGAGGATTCCGATGCGCATGAGGCGGTGCTCCTTGGGTGCGGGCGGTGCCGGTGGTGCCGGTGGTGCGGTCGGTCGGTGCGGGCGGGGACGGGGGAGGGTCAGTCGAGGCCGCCGAGGACGTTCTGGTCCCAGTCGATGACGGACCCGGTGACCACCCCGGACCGGTCGGAGAGCAGCAGGACCACGAAGTCGGCGATCTCGTCCGGCTGGCCGAGCTTGCCCATCGGTAGCCGCGCGGCGGCCTGCTCCCGCCAGTCGTCGCCGGCGCCGTGGAAGGCGCGCTGCGTGGCGTCCTCGCCCTCGGTGGCGGTCCAGCCGATGTTCAGGCCGTTGATCCGGATGCGGTCCCACCGGTGGGCGTGCGCCGCGTTGCGGGTCAGGCCCATGAGACCCGCCTTGGCGGCGACGTACGGGGCGAGGAACGGCTGTCCGCCGTGCGCCGACGACGTGATGACGTTGACGATCGTGCCGGGCTCGGCGCGCCGCACCATGTCCGCCACCGCCGCCTGCATGGCGAAGAACGGCGCCTTCAGATTGATCGCGATGTGCTGGTCGAACAGCTCGGGCGTGGTGTCCAGGAGCGTGCCGCGCGAGGTCAGTCCCGCGGAGTTCACCAGGCAGTCGATCCGCCCGTACGCCCGCACGACCTGGGCGACGGAGTCCTTGGCCTGGCCGGGGTCGGCCAGGTCGGCCCGTACGAACATGGCTTTGCCGCCCTGCCCGGCCAGTTCGGCGACCAGCGCCTCACCCGGCTCAGGGCGGCGGCCGCCGACCGCCACGACCGCGCCCTCGCGCACCGCGGCCCGTGCGACGGCGGCGCCCACACCCTGGCTGCCGCCGTTGACGAGGACGACCTTGTCGTCGAGAAGTCCCATGACGTCCTTCCGGATCCTTGTCGGGCTTTCGGTTCAGCTCGCGCGCCGGGCGGCGCCGGCCCGCAGCGCGTCGCGCAGGGCTCGCGGGGTCCATCCCTCGCGCAGCGCGCGGCGCACCACGTCGGCCTGGGAGGGCGGGGCGAGACCGTCGACCGGCGGGTCGTTGTCCAGGTTGGTGGGGAACGGATAGCCCTCCGCGCTCGCCGCGATCACGTTCTCCAGCCACTGCTCGGAGGCGCCCTCGGCCTTGCGGGCCAGCAGCACCGGGTAGACGGCGCCCACCACCGCCTCGCGGTCCACGGTCTCCATGGCCCGCCCGAACGCGGACGACACCTGGAGCAGGTTGGCCGCGCGCCGGATGTCCGCCGAACGGTTGGCCCCGGCGGCGTGGAACAGCGCCGGGTTGAAGAACACCGCGTCGCCCTTGCCCAGCGGCAGCTGGACGTGGTGCTCCTCGAAGTACGCCCGGAACTCCGGCAGTCGCCAGGCGAGGTAGCCCGCCTCGAACTTCTGCGAGTGCGGCAGATACATGGTCGGTCCGGACTCCACGGGCATGTCGCAGTGCGCCACGGCGCCCTGGAGGGTGAGCACGGGGGAGAGGCGGTGCACGTGCGCCGGGTAGCCGGCGGCCGTCTCGTCCGACAGGAAGCCCAGGTGGTAGTCGCGGTGCACGGTCTGCGCCGCGCCGCCCGGGTTGACCACGTTGACCTGGGAGGTCACCTGGTAGCCGGGGCCCAGCCAGGCCGTGGACACCAGGGCGACCATGTCGTTCGCGTAGTAGTCGGCGAACGCCTCCGGGTCGTGCAGCGCGGCCTTCTCCAGCGCGTTCCACACCCGGTCGTTGGCGCCCGGCGCGGCGAAGTGGTCGCCGGCGGTGGCGCCCGCGGCGCGCTGCTGGGCGATCAGGGCGTCGAACACCGCCGTGGTCCGGTCCACCACCGAGGGGTCGGAGAAGGCTCCGCGGATCACCACGATCCCCGGGCCGTCGGTGAGGGCGCGGACCAGCTCGGCCTGCGCGGTGCGGCGGTCCGCGAGCGCGAGCCGCTCGGCGTCGTAGAGCAGCACGTTCCGCTCGACGGCGGAGGCCAGCGGGTGGGCGGAGGCGTCGGTCGACTGCTCGACCAGGGCGCGGAAGGCGTCCAGGTCGCAGTCCCGCTCCGACAGCCAGGCGGCCGGCGCGGGGGTCTGCACGGAAGGCGATGCGGACATGGAGTCGTCCCTTCGGGTCACGGAGCGACGCGGGTGATGTCATTCTTGTCAGAACAAACCCCTCGCACCACCATCAGGAACCCATCAAAAACCCCTCAGGAGCAGGCGCATGGGGCACCCCTTCCCGATCCGCGAAATCGCACGTCAGGCCGGACTGAGCGAGGCCACCGTGGACCGGGTCCTCAACGGCCGCGGCGGGGTGCGGGAGAGCACCGCACGCGAGGTGCACCGGGCCATCGCCGACCTGGACCGGCAGCGCACCCAGGTCCGCCTGGTCGGCCGGACGTTCATGGTGGACATCGTCATGCAGTCCCCGGAGCGCTTCTCCACGGCCGTCCGCGCCGCCCTGGAGGCCGAACTGCCCTCCCTGCACCCGGCGGTGGTGCGCTCCCGCTTCCACTTCCGGGAGACCGGCCCGGCGGACGAACTGGTCGCCGTCCTCGACCGGATCGCCCGCCGCGGCTCGCAGGGCGTGCTCCTCAAGGCCCCCGACGTCCCGGAGATCACCGCCGCCGTCGGCCGGCTCGCCGCGGCCGGCATCCCGGTCGTGACCCTGGTGACGGACCTGCCGGTCAGCGCCCGGATCGGCCACGTCGGCAGCGACAACCGCGCGGCCGGCGCCACCGCCGCCTACCTCATGGGCCAGTGGCTCGGCGACCGTCCCGGCAACGTCCTCACCAGCCTCTCCAGCGGCTTCTTCCGCAACGAGGAGGAGCGCGAGATGGGCTTCCGCAGCACCATGCGCGCCCGCCACCCCGGGCGCACCCTCGTCGAGATCGCCGAGGGCCAGGGCCTGGACGCCACTCAGTACGACCTGGTCCGCGCCGCCCTGGAACGCGACCCGGAGATCCGCGCGGTCTACTCGATCGGCGGCGGCAACATCGCCACCCTGCGCGCCTTCGAGGACGCCGGACGCGAGTGCGCCGTGTTCATCGCCCACGACCTCGACCACGACAACACCCGGCTGCTGCGCGAGCACCGGCTGTCCGCCGTCCTCCACCACGACCTGCGCCACGACCTGCGCGAGGCCTGCCACACGGTGATGCGCGCGCACGGCGCGCTGCCGCCCGCCGGGCCCACCCTGCCGTCCGCGATCCAGGTGGTCACGCCCTACAACATGCCCGCCCCCGCCGTGGCCGGGTGAACCGCCTGGCGTGGAGCGCCCTGAACCGGGGCTGCCGTGCCTACCGTCGTGCGCATGAGGAAACCGACCACGGAAGGCGGGCCCGACCGGCTGGTGGCGCTGTCCGACGGCGTCTTCGCCATCGCCATCACCCTGCTGGTCCTCGACATCCAGGTACCGCAGGGGCTGGATTCCGAGGAGTTCCACGAAGCGCTCGGCGACGTGCTGCCCAACCTGGGCGCCTACGCGATCAGCCTCGCCGTGCTGGCCGGCTTCTGGCGCGACCACCGGGCGATCTTCCACCGGGTGCGGCTGGTGGACGCCGACGTGATCCGGCTGACCGTCCTCGGCCTGGGCCTCGCCGCGCTGCTGCCGTTCCCCACCGCCCTCGTGTCCGAGTACGGCGACGAGCGCACCGCCGTCGTCATCTACGCGGCGGCCGTGGCCTCCCTCGGCGCCGTCCACCTCGCCCTCGCCGTCGTCGTCGCCCGCCGGCCCTGGCTGCACGGCGACGCCGAACCCCTGCGGAACGAGTTCCTCTACGCCGTCGACCTCGCGGCCACGGTCGCGGTGTTCGTGGTGAGCATTCCCCTGGCCCTGCTGGTGGGGCCGGCCGCCACGTGGTCGTGGCTGGCACTGGTGCCGGTCAAGGTGTGGCTGGGGCGGAAGGAGCACGCGGCGGAGGCCGGGTGAGAGCACGGCGCGTCACGCGGGCGCGTCCACCGTCACCCACGCCCGGTCCCGCGCCGACCGCACCATCGCGTCCAGCACCGTCGCGCCGCGCACCGCGTCCGCGAGGGTGGCGCCGTACGGGACGCCCTCGGCGACCGACCGCAGGAAGCGGTACGCCTCGATCACCTTCAGGTCGTCGTAGCCCATGGCGTTGGCCGCGCCCGGCTGGAACGCGCCGAACTCGCCGTCGCCCGGCCCGACGTACACCGTGCTCACCGGCTGGTCCTGGTAGCCGGTGCCCCGGCTGACGCCCAGTTCGTTCATCCGGCGGAAGTCCCAGAACACCGCCCCCTGGGTGCCGTGCACCTCGAAGCCGTAGTTGTTCTGCTCGCCCACGGAGACCCGGCAGGCCTCCAGCACGCCTCGCGCGCCGGACGCGAACCGCAGCAGACAGCTCACGTAGTCCTCGTTCTCCACCGCGCCCAGTTCGCCGCCCGTGGCGCGGGAGTGGCCGGCCGTGGCGCCGGCCGGGCGGGTCCGTTCGGGCAGGAAGATGGCCGTGTCGGCGGTCAGCGAGGCGATGTCGCCCAGCAGGAAGCGGGCCAGGTCGGCGCCGTGCGAGGCCAGGTCGCCCAGCACGCCGCTGCCGCCGCGCTCCCGCTCGTAGCGCCAGGTCAGCGCGGACTCGGGATGGGCCGCGTAGTCGCTGAACAGCCGGACGCGGGCGTGCGTGACCCTGCCGATCCCGCCGGAGGCGATCAGCTCGCGGGCGGCCTCCACCGCGGGCGCGTTGCGGTAGTTGAAGCCGACGGCGCCCTGGACACCGGCCGTGGCGACCGCGTCCGCGACCGCCCGGGCGTCCTCCGCGGTCAGCCCGACCGGCTTCTCGATCCAGATGTGCTTGCCGGCCTCGGCCATGGCCACGCCGATCTCGCGGTGCAGGAAGTTCGGCGCGGTGATGCTGACCGCGCGCACCCGGGGATCGGCGGCCACGTCACGCCAGTCGCGGGTCGTCGAGGCGAACCCGAACTGCGCGGCGGCCTCCTCCGCCCGCCCCGGCACCTCCTCGGCGACGGTGACCAGCTCCGGGCGCAGCGGCAGCCCGGGGAAGTGGTGCGCCACCCGCGCGTAGGCCTGGGTGTGCACCCGCCCCATCCAGCCGAATCCGACGACGGCGACGCCCAGCGCATCCACCATGACTGCCTCTCTCCGGCCGGGTCCTGTCCTGCCCGCCCACCTTCGGGCCCGGTGCGGTGTCCTGTCAACCATTTGACAGGACAATTGCCAGGCTTCCCCGCCCGCGGACCCGGCTCACCCGCCTCTCCGCATGCGGTAGGGTTGACCTGCGAGATCACGCGGTTCGCCGCGGGAGCCGCATCGGGACGTGGCGCAGCTTGGTAGCGCACTTGACTGGGGGTCAAGGGGTCGCAGGTTCAAATCCTGTCGTCCCGACGATGCGAGAACAGGGGGCCCGCCGACCACCGGCGGGCCCCCTGACGCATCCGCGGGGAATCGAGCGGCGGGTGACGGGTGTTGCGCGGGACATGACCACACGACCGGGACCACGCCCCCTCCCCGACGAAGCCCTCTCGCACCTGCTCGCGGCCCAGCGGTTCGGCACGCTCGCCACCGTCAAGCGCAGCGGCCACCCCCACCTGAGCACGATGGCGTACGCCTGGGACGCCGACGCCCGCGTGCTGCGGTTCTCCACGACGGCCGACCGGGTCAAGGTCGCCCACCTGCGCCGCGACCCGCACGCGGCGCTGCACGTCCAGGGCAGTGACGTCTGGTCGTTCGCGGTCGCCGAGGGGGAGGCCGAGCTGTCGGACGTCACGACGGTCCCCGGCGACGCGGTCGGCCGGGAGCTGCTCGGCATCGCGTCCCGCTTCGCCCGCCCCGACGACGAAGCGGCGTTCCTGCGACAGCTCGTCGACGAACGGCGGTTGGTCGTCCGGCTGAAGGTGACCCGGCTGTACGGGACGGCGCTCGACGTCGGCGGTCCGGACGAGTCCGGGGCCGAGTGACGCACAGCCCTGCGCGGGACGGAGGTCGTCTTCTAGGGTCGTCCGCATGACGACCGACACCGGGACCACCCCCGGCCTGCTCTTCGACGACCTGCGGGCGGACGCCCTCACCAGCACGGAACAGCTGCGCGAGCTGTACCCGGAGCCGAACGGGAACGCGCGCCGCAAGGAGATCGACCACCTCACCGACGAGACCCGGGCGTTGATCGGCTGCGCCTCGCTGGTGTTCGTCGGCAGCGCGGACGCCGAGGGCCGGGCGGACGTGACTCCGCGCGGCGGCCCGCCCGGGTTCGTCGCGGTGCTGGACGACCGGACACTGGCGATCCCCGACGCGACGGGCAACAAGCGGCTCGACACGCTGCGGAACGTGGTGGAGACCGGGCGGGTCGGCCTGCTGTTCGTCATCCCCGGCCGCACGACCACGCTCCGCGTCAACGGCCGCGCCGTCGTCTCGGCCCGCCCGGAACTGCTCGGCCGGCTCACCCCGGTGGGTAAGCCGCCGGTCTCGGCGATCGTGGTGCGGGTCGAACAGGCCTACCCGCACTGCCCCAAGTCACTGTTGCGCGGCAACGCCTGGAAGCCGGAGAACTGGGTGCCCGCCGACGCCCAGCCGAGCAGCGCCCAGGTGACGCTGGCCCAGCTGAACCTGCCGGGCCTGACGGTCGAGCAGATCGTAGAGGCGGAGCGGGAGTCGCTGCGCTCGCGCTACGAGTGAGCGCGAGCGGGGCCGTCCTCACGCCGCCCCGAACGCGGTGAAGGACCAGCCCGTGGCCCGGTGCAGCGGATCGGCGGGGAGAGCCGCCCGGGCGTCCCGGAGCGCCTCCGGAAGAGGGAGGCCCGCGGCCAGGCCCTCGTGCAGGGCGAGCATCAGGGGGACCACCGCCGCGTCGTTGACCGGGGCGCTGCACGCCACCACTCCCGCTGTGCCCAGCGGCAGCAACGCCGTGACCAGGCCGAGGAGTTCGTCCGCGCCGACCGTGGCGAAGCGGGCCGTGTCGCAGCAGGACAGGATGATGCGGTACGGGCTGCGGCCGAGCCGCTCGAAGTCGTGCACGATCAGCGGGCCGTCGGCCATCCGCAGGGAGGAGAACATCGGGCCGTCCGTGCGGAACGTGCCGTGCGCCGCGATGTGCGCCAGCCCGGCCCCGTCCAGCTCCGCGAGCACCCGCGGCACCGACGCGTCCCCGTGCTCCAGCACCGTCGCGCCGCCGTGGCGTGCGGCCAGCCGGGTCACCTCCGCGCCCCCCGTGGCCAGACCCGGCCCGCGCACCAGCACCTTGCGTCCGCCCCGCGGCGGCCGCGTCTCCCGCGCGCGCAGCCAGCTGCTCGCCGACGGCGACACACTGACGACGCGTTCCCGCAGCGACGGCAGCAGCGCCCACGGCACCCGGTGCAGCCGCCCCGGCGGCACGATCACCACCGGCCCTTCGCCCAGGTGAGCCGCGGCGGGCCCCAGCAGCAGCTCCTCCAGACGGCGGCCCGCCGCCTCCACCACCGGCAGCCGCGCCTGCGCCCCCGGATGGGCCAGCCGCCGCAGCCCGGCCTGCACATGCTCGGCCTCCGTCTCGGCCGCCGCCAGCCACCCCGCCTCGAACCGGCGCACCCGGCCCTGCCCGCACAGCAGCACCTGCACCCGCCCGTCGACCACCGCCAGCTCCACCAGCCGTACGCGGTCGCCCAGTCGCTCCAGCAGGCGGTCCACGTCGAAGCGGGCGTCGTCGCCGTGCGCCTCGCCCCGCATGTGCAGGGTGCGGGAGCGGATCGCCCGTTCCAGGCGGCGCTGCTCACGCTCCAGGGCCGGCATCGGCCTGCCCTCCATCCGGGTCTCCTCGGCGCGGGCGGCGATCTCCCGGTAGGCGGTCATGTGGCTCAGCAGCTCCGGGTCGGCGGGCGGCCGGGTCGGCGGCGCGGACAGCACCGTGGCCCGCCAGCGCTCGCTCCACACCAGCAGCCGCCGCGGCCCGCCCGACCGCAGGGCGGCCCGCTGCGCCAGCGCCGCCAGTTCCGCGCCCTGCGCGGTGGCCCGCGCCCGCAGCTCGGACGCGCCCAGCGTCATCCGGTGGTCGTCCAGCACGTCGAGCCCGCGCCGGCAGGCCTCCAGCACGCCCCGCGTGGAACCGGCCGCCCGCGCGCGCAGCGCCTGCGCCGCCCAGCCCGTCATCCGCGCGAGCGGCGGCCCGTTGTGCCGGCTGCGCGCGGCCACCGCCAGATACGGCTCGGCGTCCGCCGTCCGGCCCAGGTCCAGCGCGATCCGCCCGGCCAGCAGGTACGCCTCCGGGGCGGCCGGCGCGCCGAGCTCCACCAGTCGCTCCGCCACCGCCGCGGCGTCCGCGACCAGCCGTCCCGAGCCCTTCCCCGCCGCGTGCCGGGCCCCGATCAGCACCAGCCGGGCGTGCGCCTCCCACCAGGTGCGCCGCTGGCCCGCGAACAGCCGCACGGCGAGTCCGGCCCGCGCCATGGCCGTCGCCGGGTCGTCGGCCTGCCGGGCGGCCCGCGCGGCCGCCAGCAGCAGCTCCGCCTTGCGCGTCGACTGCCCGCCGATGGAGTCCAGTTCGGCGATCGCCGTGTCCGTCTCGGCCAGCGCCTCCGCCGCCAGACCGGCGGCCATCAGCACCTCGCAGCGCCGGATGCTCAGCATGAACGTCGGCGTGCCCAGCTTGGCGTACCGCTCCTCCGCCTCGTCCAGCAGCCGCAGCGCCGCCGGGACGTCACCGGAGCGGAACGCGGCAAGACCGCGGCTCTCCACCGCGTCCGCCTTGTCGTGCTCCTGGTCCGTGACCGCCCACAGATCCTCCGCCGACGCGAAGTCCGCCTCCGCCCGCTCCACCGCGCCCAGCGCCAGATGCACCGTCGCCCGCAGCGTCAGCGCCCGCGCCGTCCAGATCACGTCCCCGGCCTGCCGCAGCACCGGAACGGCCCGCCGTACGTCCTCCAGGGCCTCCTTGTGATGGCCCAGCACCCACCACGCGTACGCCCGCCGGAACAGCACCCGGGCACGGGTGTGGCCGGCGCCGCGCCGCACGCCCCGGCCCAGGGCGTCCAGCCCCTGCCGCGTGCGCCCCGAATGCACCAACGCCACCCCGAGCGTGGCGAGGACGTCCGCCTCCCGGTCCGCCGAGCCCGCCCGCGCCGCCCAGTTCCGCGCCCGCCGCAGATGACGCAGGGCGAGCCGCATGTCCCCGAAGTCCCGCTGCCAGATGCCGATCACCTGGTGGGCGACGGAGGCGTGCAGGGGGGTGGGGCGGCGGCGCAGTACGGCCTCGGCCTTCGTCAGCGCCTCGTTCGGGGCGGCGAACACCAGCGGAAGGAGGTCCTGCACCGCGTTGCTTCCCGCTGTCACCTCCACGATGGTAGTGGTCCGCAACCACACCTCACAGGGACGGCGCTGTATCAGTGGACCGCCCCGGGACTCTTCTTCACGACAGCTCCGCGGCTCAGGCCCCCGTCGCCCCAGTGGAGGACACGCCATGCCACCTCAGCGCTTCCGTGAGCAGTTCGGGCAGATCCAGCGCTCCCTGCCCGACGTCCCGCTGGCCATGGGGCCCGACGACGCCGGGGAGTTCCTCTACGAGAAGGGTGTCGTCCTCGCCCGAGAGGGGGAGGAGGCGCAGGTCGTCGAGGACACCGTGCGCGGGCACTTCCGGACCTTCGCCGCCGGCGTCCCGGACCGTGTCCGCCGCCTCGGTCCCGCGGGCAGCCGCTCCGGCGTCGTCCGCATCCAGGTGTCCGACCCCGGCGAGGGCGACGCCGCGGGCGACCCGGCCGTCGCAGGCGCGTTGCGCGCGCTCGCCGCGGTGGAGGGCCGTGCCGGGCGGCGCGTGGTCAGCCGCAACCACGTGGTGCACATCGCCGTCAACGCCTGCCCCGGCGACGAGCCGGTGCCCGTTGCGCGGGACGCCCGGCCCAACCCGGCCGTCTCCGAGACCGACGGCGAACCCGGCGAGGACGCCGCGCGGGTCCTGGTCGTCGACACCGGTCTGATGCACGACTACCGCTCCTACCCGCCGCTCGCCCGCACCCAGGGGGACGCCCAGGTCGCCGAGTGCGACGACGACGGGATCCTCCGGCAGTACTGCGGACACGGCACGTTCATCGCCGGACTGGTCGCCGCCGTCGCCCCGCACACCGGCATCACCGTCAGCGGCACCCTCAACGACGCGGGGGCGGTGCTGGAGCACGAGTTCGGCGAGAAACTCTTCGACGCCGTCGACGCGGGCGGCTGGCCCGACGTCCTCAGTCTCTCCGCCGGCACGACGAACGGCCGCACCGACGGCCTCCTCGGCGTCGACGCCTTCATGCGCGAACTGCGCCGGCAGCGCACCCTGCTGGTCGCCGCCGCGGGCAACAACGGCAGTGCCACGCCCTTCTGGCCCGCCGCCTACGCCGACCTGCCCGGCTACGAGGACGCCGTGCTGTCGGTCGGCGCGCTGCGCGCGGACGGCGCGTCCGGCGCCTGCTTCAGCAACCACGGCGGCTGGGTGAAGGCGTACGCCCCCGGCGAGCGGCTGACCAGCGCCCTCACCGGGTTCCGGACGCCCGTGCCGTACGTGTACCAGCACTCCACCTACGACACCTGCCGCTACGGCTTCAGCTACGCCTGCACCTGCCACCACCCGCGTCACACCGGGCTGTTGAGCGAGGACGGAGGGTCCGCCAAGCCGGACCAGGTGATGTTCGAAGGGCTCGCCCAGTGGAGCGGCACCTCGTTCGCCGCCCCCGTCGCGGTCGGCATGATCGCCTCGCACATGGCGGCGCACGGTGAGCGCGACCCGCGCGCGGCCCGGCGGCAACTGCTCGACTCCGCCGACGCGTTCGTGGAGGTGCGCGGGGCGCACAAGCCCGCGCTGCTGCCGCCCACCTGGCGCCCCGTGCGCGTCCCGGCGCCCACCGCGCGGCCATGACGATCGGAACCATCCCCTCCGCGGCGTACCATGACGTGCCGTACACGAGGGGTGGCACCGTGGAGCGTTCGGAAGTCGGCGCATTGGTCCGGTCCGCTGTCGACGGCGACGCGGCGGCCTGGAAGGCGATCGTGGAGGGCCTGGGCCCGCTGGTCTGGTCCGTGGTGCGCGCGCACCGGCTGTCCGACGCCGACGCCCACGAGGTGTATCAGACCGTCTGGTTCCGCTTCACCCAGCACCTGGACCGCATCCGGGAGCCGGAGAAGGCGGGTTCCTGGCTGGCCAGCACCGCGCGCCACGAGTGCCTGAAGGTGCACCGCCAGGCGCGGCGGCTGGTCCTGACGGACGACCCGCAGCTGCTCGACACGGTCAGCGAGGACGGCGCGCCCGAACAGGCGCTGCTGGAGACGGAGGAGGCCGCCGCGCAGGGGGAGCGGGTGCGGAGACTGTGGCAGGAGTTCGAGGAACTGGGCGAGCGGTGCAGGCAGTTGCTGCGCGTGCTGATCGTTTCTCCACCGCCCAGTTATCAGGAGGTGTCCGCCGCGCTCGACATCGCGGTGGGCAGTATCGGGCCGATGCGCCAGCGCTGTCTGCGCCGGCTGCGGGCCCGGCTGGAGGGACGGGGGACGGCATGAGCGACGACATCAGCGACGGCACGGGTTTCGACGAGGGCCCCGGCGCCGACGAGGAACTGCTGGAGGAGGAGCTGCGACAGGCCGCGTCCCTCCTGGACCCGGTGCCCCCGGCGCTGCTCCAGAGCGCCGTCGACGCGTTCGCGCTGCGTGACCTGGAGGCGCGGGTCGCCGAGCTGACCTTCGACTCGCTCGTCGACGCGATCCCCGTGCGGGGCGCGGCGGCCGCCCCGCGCATGCTGACGTTCAGCGCGGGCGAGGTGACGCTGGACGTCGAGGTGACGGAGGAGGGCCTGATCGGCCAGGTCCTCCCCCCGGCCCCCGCCCGCGTCGAGATCCTCACGGGCCCCCGCCCGGCCGCCACGGCCACGACCGACGACATGGGCCGCTTCACGGCGGCGGTGACCCCGTCGGGCCCCTTCGCCCTGCGGCTGCACACACCCGACGAGGTGGTCATGACGGAGTGGCTCCGCACCTGACGGACTCGCCCGTCCGAGGCGGCCGGCGCGCGTCGCGGTGGGCCCGAAGGCGGGACGCCTCACCGGGAAGCGGCCCGTGGTGGCCTCACACCCCCTCGATCAGCTCCGCCAGCGCCGACGCCAGGCGGGTCACGCCCTCGTGGGCCGGGCCGCCCGGCTCGGTCATGTACGTGTCCCGGCGGATCTCCACCATCAGGGCCGTCACCTCCGCCCGCCTGCCGTAGTACGTCAGCGGTACGTACGTGCCGGCGAACGGGCTGTCCAGGCCCGTCTCCCCGCACGGGGCGAACGCCTCGCGGGCGGTGGTGAGCAGGGCGGGCGGGGTGTGGAAGGGGTCGGTGCCGAGGCACACCGCGGGGCGCGGGCCGTCCGCGTGGAGCTCGTAGGGCAGCGGGGCGGCCGGGTAGGAGTGCACGTCGACGATCACGCACCGGCCCGTCGCCGCGAGCCGGTCCGTCACCGCCTCCGTCATCGCCCGCGCGTACGGGTGGAAGTACCGCTCGATCAGCGGGCCCGCGTCGAAGCCGTCGGGGCGCAGCACGTCCCTGTGCGTGGTCCGCGTGTAGACCGCGCCCATCCCGACGGCCAGCATCTCCTCCCGCTCGTCCGGGAACCGCTCCGGGTCCACGACCAGCCGCGACAGCCGGTTCACGAACCGCCACGGCGTGACCCCGGCCGCCCGGGCCGCCTCCTCGGCGATCGCCGCGGTGTGCGCGTCGGTGATGTGGTCCAGCTCGCGCTCCAGCGCGGCGTCGTCCAGGACGATCGCGGACCGTACGTCCTGCGGTATCTCCCGTGCCGAGTGCGGCACATGGAGGATCACGGGGGAGGCGGGGTCGCCGGGGAGGAGGTCGAACGAGGGCGGCACGATAGCCATGCGCTGCTCCGAAGGTGCTGTCGGTGAAGTACGACGATCAAGGTGCCACACGCCACTGACAACGGTCCCTCGCCGGTCCCCGGATACGCCTCCGCCCCGGCCGGGCAGGTCGCCGGCCGGGGCGGAGCGCAGGGGCGTCCGGGTCAGCTCAGGGACGCCAGCAGCTCGTTCCACGTGGTGGACGGGCGCATGACCTCGGAGGCCTTCGCCGGGTCGGGCTGGTAGTAGCCGCCGATGTCGGCCGGCTTGCCCTGGACGGAGTTCAGCTCCTCGACGATCTTCGCCTCGTTGGCCGCGAGGGCCTCCGCGAGCGGCGCGAACGCCTTCGCCAGGTCCGCGTCCTCGGTCTGCGCGGCCAGCTCCTGCGCCCAGTACAGGGACAGGTAGAAGTGGCTGCCGCGGTTGTCGATGCCGCCGAGGCGACGGGTCGGGGACTTGTCCTCGTTGAGGAAGGTCGCCGTGGCGCGGTCGAGGGTGTCGGCGAGGACCTGGGCGCGGCCGTTGCCGGTGGTGGTCGCGTAGTGCTCCAGCGACGGCACCAGCGCGAAGAACTCACCGAGGGAGTCCCAGCGCAGGTAGTTCTCCTTGACCAGCTGCTGCACGTGCTTCGGCGCCGAGCCGCCCGCGCCCGTCTCGAAGAGGCCGCCGCCCGCCATCAGCGGAACGACCGACAGCATCTTGGCGCTGGTGCCCAGCTCCAGGATCGGGAACAGGTCGGTCAGGTAGTCGCGCAGCACGTTGCCGGTGACCGAGATGGTGTTCTCGCCGCGGCGGATGCGCTCCACCGACAGCTTCGTCGCCTCGACCGGGTTGAGGATCCGGATGTCCAGGCCCTCGGTGTCGTGCTCCGGCAGGTACTGCTCGACCTTGGCGATCAGGTTGGCGTCGTGCGCGCGGGTCTCGTCCAGCCAGAAGACGGCCGGGTCGCCGGTGGCGCGGGCGCGGGTGACGGCCAGCTTCACCCAGTCGCGGATCGGCGCGTCCTTGGTCTGGCAGGCGCGGAAGATGTCACCGGCGGACACGGCCTGCTCGATGACGGCGTCGCCGTTCTGGTCGACCAGGCGGACGGTGCCGGTGACCGGGATCTCGAAGGTCTTGTCGTGGCTGCCGTACTCCTCGGCCTTCTGCGCCATCAGACCGACGTTCGGGACCGAGCCCATGGTGGACGGGTCGTAGGCGCCGTTGGCGCGGCAGTCGTCGATCACGGCCTGGTAGACGCCGGCGTAGGAGGAGTCCGGGAGCACCGCGAGGGTGTCGGCCTCCTGGCCGTCGGGGCCCCACATGTGGCCGGAGGTGCGGATCATGGCCGGCATGGAGGCGTCCACGATGACGTCCGAGGGGACGTGCAGGTTGGTGATGCCCTTGTCGGAGTCGACCATCGCCAGGTCCGGGCCCTCGGCGAGCTCGGCGTCGAAGGACGCCTTGATCTCGGCGCCCTCGGGCAGGCTCTCCAGGCCCTTGTAGATGCCGCCCAGACCGTCGTTCGGGGTGAGGCCGGCGGCGGCGAGCTTGTCGCCGTACCGCGCGAACGTCTTCGGGAAGAAGCTGCGCACGACATGGCCGAAGATGATCGGGTCGGAGACCTTCATCATCGTGGCCTTGAGGTGCACGGAGAACAGCACGCCCTCCTGCTTGGCGCGGGCGACCTGCGCGGCGAGGAACTCGCGCAGCGCGGCGACGCGCATCACGGAGGCGTCGACGACCTCGCCCTTGAGGACGGGCACCGACTCGCGCAGCACGGTGGTGGAGCCGTCGTCGCCCTTGAGTTCGATGCGCAGCGCGCCGTCCTCGGCGATCACGACGGACTTCTCGGTGGAGCGGAAGTCGTCCTGGCCCATCGTGGCGACGTTGGTCCTGGACTCGGGGGTCCAGGCGCCCATGCGGTGCGGGTGGGCCTTGGCGTAGTTCTTCACCGAGGCGGGGGCGCGACGGTCGGAGTTGCCCTCGCGCAGGACCGGGTTCACGGCCGAGCCCTTGACCTTGTCGTAGCGGGCCTGGATCTCCCGCTCCTCGTCGGTCTTCGGGTCGTCCGGGTAGTCCGGCAGCGCGTAGCCCTTGCCCTGCAGCTCGGCGATCGCGGCCTTGAGCTGCGGGATCGACGCCGAGACGTTCGGCAGCTTGACGATGTTCGCCGCGGGCGTCTTCGCCAGATCACCGAGCTCGGCGAGGGCGTCCGGGATGCGCTGGTCCTCGGTGAGGTACTCCGGGAACACGGCGATGATGCGCCCGGCGAGCGAGATGTCCCGCGTCTCCACGGCGACACCCGCCTGCGAGGCGTACGCCTGGACCACCGGCAGGAAGGAATACGTCGCCAGGGCCGGGGCCTCGTCAGTGTGCGTATAGATGATGGTCGAGTCAGTCACCGGGTGCTCCGCTCCACGTCTGCAACATTGCTCGACATCAAGATATCTTGTGACGGCCCGCGGTTCGACAGGGGGCACGGGCCGCATGTGCTCGGGCGCCCGGTCCGGTTCAGCGAGGTCGCGGGCGTCCCGGTGCCGTGTTGAACTGAGCGGAGTGCGCGTCACCGCGGTGTCGGTCGAGGCTGCGGTGTGACATGACCAGCGTGTAGGCGTGCGTCACGGCGTGTGACATCGAGGATGTGGAGGCGGCTCATGGCGGAGTCGCGGGGCGACGAGCAGCTCGGTCTGCGCCTGGCGGCGGTAGCGGTGCTGGGGTTCGTGCTGACCATTCCGCCGTTCTTGGCGCGGTTCGATCGAGTGGGCCAGGTGTTCGGCGTCCCCGTTCTCGCGGCCTACCTGTTTCTCGTGTGGGCGATCATTATCGCCCTGATCGCCCTGATCGGCGGCAGATCGAGGTAGGCAGTGCTCCAGACCTGGTTCATCGTCGCCGTCTCGGCCGCGTACCTCGGCCTGCTCTTCGCCGTGGCCCACTACGGTGACCGGCGGGCGGACTCGGGCCGGAGCATCATCAACAATGCCACGGTCTACGCGCTGTCCTTCGGCGTGTACGCCACCTCGTGGACGTACTACGGCAGCGTGGGATGGGCCGCCAGGGCCGGAGTCGGCTTCCTGCCGATCTACCTGGGGCCGACGATCATGCTCGCGCTGGGCTGGCTGGTGCTGCGCAGGATCATCCGGATCAGCCGCCGGCACCGGGTCACCTCCCTGGCCGACTTCGTCTCCGCCCGCTACGGCAAGAGCACCGCGCTGGGCGCTCTGGTGACGATCATCGCTGTGGTGGGGGTCATTCCCTACATCTCACTGCAGCTCAAGGCGGTGTCCCTCACCTTCGCGACCCTGCGGCGCGACCCCGGGATCACCTCCGCCGCGGAACTGAGCCACATCCCGGTGCTGGAGGACACCGGGCTGTACGCGGCGCTGGTGCTGGCCGCGTTCACCATCCTCTTCGGCACCCGTCATCTGGACGCCACCGAACGCCACGAGGGCATGGTCGCCGCCATCGCCTTCGAGTCCGTGGTCAAACTCGCGGCGTTCCTCTCCGTCGGGATCTTCGTGGTCTTCTGGATGTTCAGGGGGTTCGGCGACCTGTTCTCCCGGGCCGCGGACGCCGGCCACACCACGCTGTTCACACTGCACGGGCAGGCCGGCTACGGGTCCTGGGTCTGGCTCATGGTGCTGTCCATGCTGGCGATCGTGCTGCTGCCCCGCCAGTGGCAGATCGGCGTGGTCGAGAACGTCGACGAGAGGCACCTCAAACGGGTGCTGTGGATGTTCCCGCTCTATCTGCTCGTGATCAGTGCCTTCGTCCTTCCGATCGCGGCCGGCGGGCTTCTGCGGTTCGGGCCGGGGGCCGACGCCGACACCTATGTGCTGACCCTGCCGATGGCCGGAGGCCAGGAGGCACTCGCGCTGTTCGTCTTCATCGGCGGCCTGAGCGCGGCCACCAGCATGGTCATCGTGGAGACGATCGCGCTCAGCACCATGGTGTCGAACTCACTTGTGATGCCGCTGCTGCTGCGCGGCAGGTCCCGGCTGGCGCGCCGGGACAACCTCGCCGGGCTGGTGCTGGGCATTCGCCGGGCCGCCATCGTGCTGATCCTGCTGCTCGGATACGGGTACCTCCGGGTCGCGGGCGGGGAGACGGCACTGGTGTCGATCGGCCTGGTGTCGTTCGCGGCGGTGGCACAGTTCGCGCCCGCCATCCTGGGCGGCCTGTTCTGGAAGGGCGGAACCCGCCGGGGCGTGCTGGTCGGCCTGGTGGCGGGGTTCGTCGTGTGGGCGTACACCCTGGTACTGCCGACCTTCGCCGATGCCGGGCTGCTGTCCGCTTCGTTCTTGCAGGAGGGCCCGTTCGGCGTCGGGCTGCTCCGGCCGGAGCGGCTGTTCGGCATGCCGGCGATGGACCCGGTCAGCCACGCGATGTTCTGGAGTGCGCTGGTGAACGTCGGCGGGTACGTCGTCGTCTCGCTCGCGGACCCACCGCGCGCCGCGGAGCGGGCACAGGCGGTGCAGTTCGTCGGCGTCGTCGAGGAACCCTTCGGGGAGCGACGCCGGCAGGTCCGTGCCACGGTCGGCGAGCTGCAGGCCCTGCTGGAGCGCTTCCTGGGACCGGAGGGCGCCCAGCGCGTGTTGCGCTCCTCCCCCGGAAGGAGACCCGACTCGCCGGCAGCCGAGGCGCCGCCGGAGCTGGTCCACCACGCGGAGGCCCAGCTCGCCGGTTCGGTGGGCGCCGCGTCCGCGCGGCTCGCGGTCGCCGCGGTCGCCGGAGAGGAGGAGATCGGCACCGAAGAAGTGATGCGGATGATCGGCGAGGCGTCGCAGAGGGTCGAGCTGGTCCGGTGGCGGCTGAAGCTGCTCTACGACGCGACCGGCGGCATCGGCACCACGTTGGACGTGACCCGTACCGCCGAAGAGCTGGCGCAGGTCGCGGTTCCGCGCTTCGCCGACTACGTCGCCGTCGACCTGGCCGAGTCCGTGCTGCGCGAGGAGGAACTGGGGCCGGACGGCACCGGCACCGGCATCAAACGGATGCAGCGCGCGGCCGTCAGCGGCATCCGCGACGACGCTCCCCTGTTCGCCGTCGGCGACCGGCTGACGTTCTCGCCGTCCTCCCCCCAGGCCCGCGCCGTCGAGAGCGGCGTGGCGGTCCTGGTGCCTCGTCTGCGTGAGTCCACGCAGTGGCGGGAAGTGGACCTGGACCCCGCGCGGGGCTCCCGCGTCATCGACTTCGGGATCCATTCGCTCATCACGGCGCCGCTGTCCGCCCGCGGCGTGCTGCTGGGCATGGTCCACTTCTGGCGTTCCGAGAAGCCCGAGCCCTTCGATCAGGACGATCTCTCCCTCGCGGCCGAACTGGCCACCCGGGCCTCCGTCTCCGTCGACAACGCGCGCCGCTACACCCGCGAGCACGGCTTGGCCGTCGCGCTGCAGCGCAGACTGCTGCCCCGCGGGCTGCCCGAACAGAACGCCGTCGAGGTCGCTTCCCGCTACCTCCCCGCCCAGGCGGTCGGCGGCGACTGGTTCGACGTCATCCCGCTGCCGGGCGCCAGGGTGGCGCTGGTCATGGGCGACATCGTCGGACACGGACTGCACGCCGCGGCCACCATGGGGCAGCTGCGTACCGCCGTGCACAACTTCTCCACACCACTGGACCTGCCGCCGGACGAACTCCTCAGCCATTTAGACGAGTTGGTCACCCTGATCGACCAGGACGCGATCACGGCCGGCGACGAGACCACCGTCACCGGCGCCACCTGCCTGTACGTGGTCTACGACTCCGTGTCCGGCACCTGTGTCATCGCCAGCGCCGGTCACCCGCCGCCCGCGCTCGTCCATCCCGACGGGAGGGTCGAGTTCCTGGACGTGGCGCCCTGCCTTCCCCTGGGCATCGGCGGGCTGCCGTTCGAGGCCACCGAATTGAGTCTGGCCGAGGGCAGCAGGCTCGTCCTGTTCACGGACGGCCTCGTCGAGCGCCGCGCCCTGGACATCGACGTCGGTCTCCGGCTGCTCCGCGAAACCCTGGCGCGCGCGGACCCGTCGCCCGAGGGGACCTGCGACGCCGTGCTCGACGCCCTGCTCCCCGAGTCCCGGAGCGACGACATCGCCCTGCTCGTCGCCCGTACGCGGGTGCTGGGGCCGGGACAGGTCGCCGAGTGGGACGTGGAGCGCGACCCCGCCGCCGTCCGCCGTGTACGCGCTGCCGTCTCCGGCCGGCTCATGGAGTGGGATCTGGAGGATCTCGTCTTCCCCACGGAGCTGATCTGCAGCGAACTCATCACCAACGCCGTGCGCCACGCCACAGGGCCGATCAAGGCGCGGTTGATCCGCGACGGTGCGCTCACCTTCGAGGTCTCCGACCACAGCAGCACCTCGCCGCATCTGCGCTACGCGGCGAGCACGGACGAGGGCGGACGGGGTCTCTTCCTCGTGGCCCAGTTCGCCGAGCGCTGGGGGACCCGCTACACCAAGGAGGGCAAGGTCATCTGGGCGGAGCAGACGACACCGGGGACCGCCGGAGGCTGACCGGCCCCGCCCGCGGGAAAGGCCGGTGATGAGCCCGTCGTCGAGGCGGCCCGCTCAGGGCCGCGCGCCCCGCCTCAGATCGGCCGGGTCGTCGTCATGTCGTCCGGCGCGGACTCCGCGCCTCGCTGCTGGGGGATCAGCACCGTCCCCTGCTGAAGCGCGACCGTCCGCGCGGGCGACGGAATGCGGATGCCCTCCTCGCGGTAGCGCCGGTGCAGCCGCTTGATGAACTCGTGCTTGATCCGGTACTGGTCGCTGAACTCCGCCACGCCCAGGATCACGGTGAACCCGATGCGCGAGTCGCCGAAGGTGTGGAACCGCACCGCCGGCTCGTGCTCCGGCACCGCCCCGGTGATCTCGGTCATGACATCCGCGACGACCTCCTTCGTCACCCGCTCCACGTGCTCCAGGTCGCTGTCGTACGACACGCCGACCTGGACCAGGATCGTCAGCTGCTGTTCGGGCCGCATGAAGTTGGTCATGTTCGTCTTGGCGAGCTGGCCGTTCGGGATGACCACCAGGTTGTTGGACAGCTCGCGGACGGTCGTCTGGCGCCAGTTGATGTCCTCGACGTAGCCCTCCTCGCCGCTGCTCAGACGGATGTAGTCGCCCGGCTGCACGGTCTTGGAGGCGAGGATGTGGATGCCCGCGAAGAGGTTCGCGAGCGTGTCCTGGAGCGCCAGCGCCACGGCCAGACCGCCCACGCCGAGTGCGGTGAGCAGCGGGGCGATGGAGATGCCCAGCGTCTGCAGCCCGACGAGGAAGCCGATCGCCAGGACCAGTATGCGGGTGATGTTCACGAAGATCGTCGCCGACCCGGCCACGCCGGACCGGGACTGGGTGACGGAGCGCACCAGGTCCGCCACCACCCGGGCGGTGGCCACGGTCGCGACGAAGATCACCAGCAGGGTCAGCACTTGGTTGGTCGTGTGCTGCACGCCCCGGGTCAGCGGCAGCGCCGCCGCCGCGGAGGCCGCCCCGCCCGAGACGGCCGCCCACGGGACGACCGTGCGCAACGCCTCCACCATGATGTCGTCGCCGCGCCAGGCGGTGCGTTCGGCGTGCCGCGCCAGCCAGCGCAGCAGCATCCGGAGCAGGAACGCCGCCAGCAGGCCCGCGGCGAGGGCGATTCCGGCGTGCACCAGGTCGTCCACGGTGAGGGAGCGGGTCACCGCGCACCTCCCGCGCAGCCCTGGGCCGACGGCCGCCTCTCCTGGGCCGAGAGCCGTATGTGAAGTCGTGTCACGTGAAGTCACCTGCTCGAGGTATACGGGATCCACCGGTGCCGCACCCGCGTTGACCTGCGGGGGCACCGCCGCTCATCCTGCCGTATTCCGAAGGGGAGTTCGTACCACGCGGGTACCGCGAGCGGTGCCGCCCGCCGTGACACGCGCCGGCCTGTGCGCGATTCCGCCGCCGTCTCTCACAGCCCGTCGAACGATCCGTGCCGGCCCGCCCCCGACGCGAACCGGGCTGCACCCTCCAGGCTCTCCGCCAACACGGCGGCTCCCTGCCGGAGTTCGGCCGCCAGCGCCTCCTCCTCGTCGAGCCCCTCCTGCTCCAGCACCGACGCGCGGTCGGAGCGCAGGCACGCCTGCGGGAACCGGGCGAGCGAGGCGGCCAGTTCCTCCGCCTCCGTGCGGGCCCGCCCCACCGGCACCACCCGGTTGGCCAGCCCCATCGCGTACGCCTCGGCGGCCGGCACCGGACGCCCGGTGAGGATCATGTCCATGGCCCTGCTCGTACCGATCAGCCGGGGCAGCCGTACCGTGCCGCCGTCGATCAGCGGCACGCCCCAGCGGCGGCAGAGCACGCCGAACACGGCGTCCTCCTCGGCCACCCGCAGGTCGCACCAGAGCGCCAGCTCCAGCCCGCCCGCCACGGCGTGCCCGGACACCGCCGCGATCACCGGCTTGGACAGCCGCAGCCGGGTCGGGCCCATCGGCCCGTCGCCGTCCTCCGCCACCCGGTTGGCGCGCTCCGTGCCCAGCGCCTTCAGGTCGGCACCCGCGCAGAACGTGCCGCCCTCGCCCCACAGCACCGCCGCCCGCGCCTCCTCGTCCGCCTCGAACGCACGGAAGGCGTCGGCGAGTTCGACGGCCGTCGGCCCGTCCACCGCGTTGCGCGCCTCGGGGCGGGAGAGCACCACCGTGGTGACGGCTCCCCGGCGTTCGATCCGTACCGGCATGACAAGGCCCCTTCCGTCGAATGGGACCCGGACCCTACCCGTCCCACGCCTCACCTCTCCCGTGCCGCGCGTCAGATCACCTTCATCCGCACCAGCGCCGCCAGCGTCAGCGCGCCCGGCAGCAGCGGCAGCCACACCGTGAGGAGCCGGAACACCACCACCACCGCGGTGGCCACCGCGGCCGCCCCGCCGGCCGCCACCAGCGCCACGACCAGCGCCGCCTCCACCGAGCCGATCCCGCCCGGGGTGGGCACCAGCGCCACCGCCACCGTCGCCGCGAGGTACGCCACCGCCAGGTGCGCGGAGGGAACCGCCAGCCCGAACGCCCGTGCCACCAGCACCAGTGCGCCCGCCTGGAGCGCCGGGAAGGCCAGCGCGCCGCCCCACAGGGCAAGCGCCCGCGCGGGCCGGGCGTGCACCGACCGCGCCTCGCCCAGTGCCGTCCGCAGGAACCCGGCCACCACCGTCCGCACCCGCCGCAGGGCCGCGAGTCCGCCCACCACCAGCACCAGCACCGCGCCCGCCGCGAGGAACGGCCCGGCCGGCGCCTCGTCCGGCAGCAGCGACCCGAACGGCAGCGCGTCGGGGAACGCCACCAGCAGCGCGGCCAGCAGCCCCACCCGCCCGATGCTCTCCGCCAGCAGATACAGGGCCAGCGCGGCCGAGGACCGGGCCGGGCTCAGCCCGCACACCGTCATGAACCGCAGATTGACCGCGCTCGCCCCCAGCCCCGTGGGCAGCAGATGGTTCGCCGCGCCCGCCGCGAACTGCGCGGCCACCAGACGCCGTCCGGGCAGCCGTTCGAGCACGGCGCCCTGCCGGGTGCACGCGGCGGCCGGCCAGGTCAGACACGTCAGTACGGCCGCGGCCAGCAGCCACGGCCACCGGGCGGTCGTCACCAGACCCAGCCCCTCCGCCAGCACCTCCCGCTGCCGTACGGCGACCACGGCCACGAGCAGCAGCGGCAGCACGCACAGCACCCGGCGGATCGTCACCGTCATGTCCACGAAGGATGAACGACGCGCGCGAACGGAGGGTTGCGGCAAGCAGGACACAGGGAGACGGCCCTCGTCCGCGGACCGGGGCGGCGGGACGCGAGCGTCCTTGACCTCAATCATGGTCGAGGTCCTAACGTCGCCGTCATGAGCATGGAGACCACCGCGTGGGCACAACTGCGCAGCGTCATGACCGCCGAGGACGAGCGCCGGCCCGTCACCCGGGACACCCTGCGCCGTATCGGCGCCTTCGCCCGCCCGCACCGCCGCAAGCTGATCCTGTTCCTGCTGCTCGGCACGGCGACCGCGGCGCTCGCCGTGGCCACCCCCGTGCTCGCCGGGGAGGTGGTGAACACCATCGTGTCCGGCGGCGACCCGGACACAGTGGTGCGTCTGGCGCTGCTCATCGCGCTCATCGCGGTGGCGGAGGCGGTCCTCGGCGTCCTGGGCCGCCGGCTGTCGGCGGCGCTCGGCGAGGATCTCATCCTGGGGCTGCGGACGACGGTCTTCGACCACGTGCAGCGCATGCCGGTCGCGTTCTTCACACGCACCCGTACGGGAGCGCTCGTCTCCCGTCTCAACAACGACGTCATCGGAGCCCAACGGGCGTTCAGCACCACCCTGTCCACCGTCGTCGCCAACATCGTCACGCTGGTGCTGACCCTTGGCGTGATGCTCACCCTGTCCTGGCAGATCACCCTGCTGGCGCTGGTCCTGCTGCCCGTGTTCGTCATCCCCGCCCGGCGCATGGGGCGCCGGATGGCCGGCCTCCAGCGTGAGGCCGCCACCCTCAACGCGGCCATGGGCACCCGGATGACGGAGCGGTTCTCGGCGCCCGGGGCGACCCTGGTGAAGCTGTTCGGGCGGCCCGAGGAGGAGTCCGAGGAGTTCGCGGTACGGGCGCGGCGGGTGCGGGACATCGGCGTGCGGACGGCCACCGCCCAGACGGTGTTCATCACCGCCCTCACCCTGGTCTCCGCCCTCGCCCTCGCGCTGGTCTACGGCCTCGGCGGCCGGCTGGCCCTGTCCGGCGCCCTCGACGCGGGCGCGGTGGTCGCGCTCGCCCTGCTGCTCACCCGCCTCTACGCGCCGCTCACCTCGCTGGCCGGCGCGCGGGTGGAGGTGATGAGCGCGCTGGTGAGCTTCGAGCGGGTCTTCGAGGTGCTGGACCTCGACCCGCTGATCCGGGAGAAGCCGGACGCCCGCGAGGTGCCCGAGGGGCCGGTCGCCGTGGAGTTCGACGACGTACGCTTCGGCTACCCGTCCGCCGACAAGGTCTCCCTCGCCTCCCTGGAGGAGGTCGCCGCCCTCGACACGCGCGGCGGGGAGGAGGTGCTGCACGGCATCTCCTTCCGCGCCGAACCCGGGCGGACCGTCGCCCTCGTCGGCTCCTCCGGCGCCGGCAAGTCGACCGTCGCCGCCCTGCTGCCGCGGCTGTACGACGTCGACGCGGGGGCGGTCCGGGTGGGCGGGGTCGACGTACGGGACCTGAGCGCGGCGTCGCTGCGGGCCACGGTCGGGATGGTGACGCAGGACGGTCACCTCTTCCACGACACGGTCCGCGCCAACCTGCTGCTGGCGCGGCCGGACGCGGGCGAGGAGGAACTGTGGGACGCGTTGCGCCGGGCGCGACTGGACACGCTGGTGCGGGCGCTGCCCGACGGGCTGGACACGGTGGTGGGGGAGCGGGGGTACCGGCTGTCGGGCGGGGAGCGGCAGCGGATGACGATCGCGCGGCTGCTGCTGGCCCGGCAGCGGGTCGTCGTCCTCGACGAGGCGACGGCTCACCTGGACAACACGTCCGAGGCGGCGGTGCAGGAGGCGCTGGGGGAGGCGCTGGAGGGCAGGACGGCGCTGGTGATCGCGCATCGCCTGTCCACCGTGCGGGCCGCCGACCTGATCCTCGTGGTCGAGGCGGGGCGCGTGGTCGAACGCGGGACGCACGAGGAGCTGTTGACCGCGGGCGGGCGGTACGCCGAGCTGTATCGGACGCAGTTCCAGGAGGAGGACGAAGCGCTCGCGCCGAGCAGCCTGTGACGGGTACGCCCCGCCCGCTCCGGCAGGACGGAACGGGCCGCCGGCGAGGCCGGCGGCCCGTCACGGAGCTTGCGAGGTCAGCGGATCTCCGGCGGGAATCCCTGGGGAGCCGCGACCGGGGTGATGGCATGGGTGGTTCTGTCCATCTGCACGTAGCTCGCCGTGTAGTCGACCCCGGCGGGCACGAGGTACTCGAGGTCGGCGGGGTTGGCCGACATCTGCCCGTAGGTGCGGACGGTGAAGGAGACCCCGTACCAGACCGGTGAACTGGCGTTCATTTGCGCGTGGTTCGCGCACGCCCACAGCATCCTCTTCAACGGCTCCTCGAACTGGCGGTTGAAGTTCTGGTTCGTGCTGTCGGTCATGGGCGTCAGGTTCTCCGACACGCCGTGGCCGCCCAGGTTGTCGTTCCAGAGGTGCCCCTTGATCCAGCCGCTGCCGTCCCTCGCGTTCAGCTCGTTGACGAGCGTGCACTCGGCGGCACCCGGGCGTGAACCCCCGTACGAGTTCGCGGGCGCCAGGACGCTCGGTCCGAGGGTCACCGCGACGCTGGTTCCGCCCATCCGCTTGAGGGGGCCGTTGTTCGCCGCCGGGCCGAAGACGGCGGGGACCCATACGGGTGGGTGCCGGTCCCAGGCCGGCAGCGGCAGGCTTCCCGTGGCCCCCCGCGTCGACACGCGCTGGAGCGGCACGTCCGTGCCCCTGCCCGCCCCGCTCCGGTGGTCCTCCACCGGAGCCTGGGACCTCGCGGGTCCGCTCATCGCGCGGGCGGCACTGGCCTCGGCCTCCCGCTCGAAGCGGTCGTCGGGGTCGGAGACCCTGAGACCGTCGCCGTGGTCGGTGCCGGCGACCGGGCCGCGGCGCTGCTGGATGACGTGGGTGAGTTCGTGGGCGAGGGTGTGCCGGTCACCGCCGCCCTGGCCGATCACGACGTGGTTGCCGCTGGTGTAGGCGCGGGCGCCCACCTCGGCCGCTGACGCCCGGGCGGCCGTGTCGTCATGGATGCGGACGTCGGAGAAGTCCGCGCCCAGCCGGTTCTCCATGTCGGTGCGCGTGGTGTCGTCCAGGGGCCGCCCGGGCGCGCGCAGCACGTCGTGGACGGCGGAACGCTGCACCGGGGCCGCCGCTTCGTGCTGCTGGTGCCCGCAGCCCGCGGTGTGCTGGTGCTGTTCCTGCGCCCAGGGGTGTCCGGCCCGGCGGAGCATCTGGACCACGGCGGCGTTGCCGGCGGCGGTCCGCAGGTCCCGCGGACCGGGCCGCGGTGCGGGCGACGGCGCGCGGACCGCGGCCCTGCCGGTTCCGGTGTGCCGGGTGTTCTCCTGATCACGCAAGGGGGCGTCTCCTCCGGTGTGTTTCCTCGACCCCTCGTGCATACGCCGTGGCGGGCCGCCGACGCCAGGTACGGAGGGGCAGCATCGGCCGCCCGGACGGACAACGCGGACGCCGGACCGGGTGGTACGGGAACCTCCCCCGCACCTGCCCCGCCAGGCAACCGCCGCCGCCGGCCCGCCCGTCGAACGCACCGCGCAGCCTCGCCGCCTCACCCGACAACCGCCGTACGCCTTGGCCGCCACCGGCCCGGGCCGTGCTCACCCGCGGCCGCCCGAACCGCACGCTCACCCGCGACCCGGACAGGACGCGCCCGGCTCCCGGAGAGGAAGCGCCGCCGTCGGCCCGGAAGCCGACGGCGGCGCTTCACGGCGTCACGAGCGCCGGCCGCTCGTCACCGGCCGCTCCTCCCGTCCGCCCGAGCCGGACGCCGGCCGGCGGGACGGGACAGGGCCGCGACGGCGGCCGCCCGCCCTCGCGTCCAGCTCGATCGCGAGGGGAGACGCGGTGAGAACCGAGGAGTACGTGCCGACGACCATGCCGATGAGCAGAGCCAGCGCGAAGTCCGTCAGGGAGTCCCCGCCGAGCAGGGCCAGTGCGGCCAGGATGAAGATCACGCCGATACCCGTGTTCACCGTCCGCGGGACCGTCTGAAGGATCGCCTGGTTGGTGACCTGCGCCAGCGGCGCCTTCGCGTCCTTGCGCCACAACTCGCGGATGCGGTCGAAGACCACCACCGAGTCGTTCACCGAGTAGCCGATCACCGTGAGCAGGGCCGCCAGGAACACGCCGTCGACCGGCTTGCCCAGCCAGGCGAAGATGCCGGTGAGGATCACCACGTCGTGAGCGAGCGCGGCCACCGCGCCCGTGCCGAACATCCACCGGAACCGCACGGCGAGATACAGCAGCTGGGCCACGAGGGCGAGGCCGAGCGCGATCAGCGCGTTGCGCCGCAGCTCGTCGCCGAGGCTCGGGCCGATCAGTTCGTCCCGGACCTTCTCCGCCCCGCCGCCGACCTCGGCGACGGTCTCGGCGACCTTGACCGCCTCCTCGTTGGTCAGCTCCTCGGTCCGCACCGTCAGGCCGTGGTCGCCGGAGGACTGCACGACGGCCTGCGGGAAACCGGCGTCGGCGAGGGCGGCGCGGGCCCGGTCCGGGTCGACGGTCTGCTCGGTCGAGTACTCGATCAGTCGGCCGCCGGTGAACTCCACGCCGAAGTTCAGCCCGCGCACCACGATGCCCGCGGCGGCGACGGCCAGCACCACGGCCGACACCGCCAGCCAGCGGCGGGGGCGGCGCATCAGCTGCGGGTCGCGGCGGGTGAGGTAGGCGCGGACCCGGCCCACGGAGGCCAGACCGGTGACCGCGGGACGCCGGTGCACCCAGCGGCGCGCCACCGCGAACTCGGCGAGCACCCGGGTGATCACCAGGGCGCTGATCATGGACGCCAGCACACCGATGCCCAGGGTGACGCCGAAGCCCTTCACGGGGCCGGACGCCAGCACGAACAGCAGCGCCGCCGCGATCAGCGTGGTCACGTTGGAGTCCGCGATCGCGCTGAACGCGCCCTTGAAACCGGCCGTCAGGGCGGAACGGCCGCTGGGCCGGTTGCGTTTGGCGTACTCCTCCCGGGCGCGTTCGAAGACCAGCACGTTCGCGTCCACGGCCATGCCGATGGCCAGCACGAAACCGGCGAGGCCGGGCAGCGTCAGGGTCGCGCCGAGGGCCGCGAGCCCCGCGTAGGAGATCAGGCCGTAGCAGAGGAGCGCCACGATGGCGAGGAGACCCATGAGCCGGTAGACGACGATGACGAACAGCGCCGTGAGGGAGGTGCCGACGACGGCGGCCCAGGCGCTGGCGCGGATGGCCTCGGCGCCGAGCGTCGGGCCCACGGTCCGCTGCTCCACCGTCTCCACCGGCACCGGCAGCGCGCCGCCGTGCACGAGCAGCGCGAGCTCCTTCGCCTCGTCGCTGGTGAACGAGCCGGTGATCTGGGTGGACCCGCCGGTGATGCCCGCACCGCACGCCACCGACGGGTCGACCTGCGGCGACGAGATGATCTTGCCGTCGAGGACGATGGCCACGCGGCGCTGCGGGTCGCCCGCCGGGTGGCAGGCGGCCTCACCGGTCAGCCGGGCCCAGCCCTTGCCGTCCTCGAAGTCGACGGTGACGTGCCAGCCGGCCCCGCTCTGCGGGTCGAAGCGGGACTCGGCGCTCTTGACGTCCTGGCCGCTGAGCGCGGCCTTGCCGAGGTGCAGCCGCTCGCCCGACTCGTCGGGCAGCACCCGCTCGCCCTGCGGCAGCTTGGCGGCGTCCCCCGTGCCCGGTGCCTTGACCGGGTGGACGGAGAGCTGCGCGGTGCGGCCGAGCACATCGGCGGCCTTCCGCGGGTCCTGCACGCCCGGCAGCTCGACGATGATCCGTTGGTCGCCGGAGCGGACGATGCTCGGTTCGGCCACGCCGAGGGCGTCGACCCGCCCACGCAGCACCTCCAGGGTGCGGTCGGTGGCCTCGGCGTCGGCCTCGAGGGTCTCGGTGGAACGGGTCTCCAGCACGATCTGCGTGCCGCCCCGCAGATCCAGTCCGAGACGGACCGGGACGGTGACGGCGACGAACACGGACACGGCGATGACGGCGAGCGCGAACAACGCCCTGATGCGGGCGGGACGTTTCACAGATGCCTCCAGCAAGGCACACGTGCCCGTCGGCGGACACGCGGAAGGTGGGAAAGAGGACGGCTCAGGTGCTGGAGGCGGCGGGCGGCGCCCGCCCCAGATCCGCCGGGACGTGCGCGGCGGCGGGCGGCGCGTGACCGGCCGCGGGCGCGGGACGCGCGGGCCGGGGCGGGACCCGCGGCGTGTACGCGGGCGTGAACAGCAGCGGACCGGCGGCCGCGTCCCGCTCGCCGGTGTCCCGCTCCGGCCGGGCGAGCACCGTACGGGCGGCGACGTACGCCTCGTCGCTGCGCGGCTGCGTCCCGGAGGAGTACGTCGTCGTGCCCGGGGACGCCGGGAAGTAGGCGGGGGCGGCCGGGCCCGCCGCGACGGCCGACGCGGGAGCCGCGCCGGAGGTGAAACCGAGGGTCAGCAGGACGGCCGCGGCGGCTCGGAGCGGAAGTCGGGCGGCACGGCCCGGGACGTGGCCGGTCAAGGCTCCACGAGCCCCGCACGGATGGCGTACCGGGTCAGCTCCAGGCGGTCCCGCAGCCCCAGTTTGTGCAGCAGGTTCTCCCGGTGCCGCTGCACCGTCTTGACGCTGATGAACAGCAGCTCCGCGATCTCCTTCGACGAGTGCCCCTCGGCGACCAGCTTCAGCACCTCCTCCTCGCGCGGGGTGAGCAGCTGCTCCGGCGCCTCCTCGCCGTGCCGCACCCGGTCCAGATAGTTGCGGATCAGCGCGGTCACCGCACCCGGATACAGGAACGGCTCGTCCCGCATCGCCGCCCGGCAGGCGGCGACCAGGTCACGGTCGGCGACGGACTTCAGCACATAGCCGCCCGCCCCTGCCTTCAGCGCCTGGAACAGGTACTGCTCGTTGTCGTGCATCGTCAGCATCAGGATGCGCAGCCCCGGCTTCAGCGCGGTCAGCTCCCGCGCCGCCTGGAGACCGGTCAGCCGCGGCATGGCGATGTCCAGCACCGCGAGGTCCACGTCGTGGGTGCGGGCCATGGCGATCGCCTCGGCCCCGTCGCCGGCCTCCGCGACCACCTCCAGGTCCGGCTCCCGGTCGAGGATGAGCCGGACGCCCCGCCGCACCAGCGCGTGGTCGTCGGCGAGAAGGATGCGGATCCTGTCCGCGGGGCGGTCGGCGTGGATGTCCTGGTCGTTCATGACTGCTTCCTGACGGCGGGCACGGTCAGCCGGATGCGGGTACCGGTTCCTGCGGCGGAGACCTGGTCCGGACTCCAGATGTCCAGGGTGGCCCCGATGAGCAGGGCCCGTTCACGCATTCCGCGAAGTCCCGCACCCTCACGCGCGGCCCCGATGCCGCGCCCGTCGTCCGCCACCTCCAGCACGACACCCCGGTCGGTGCCGCGCAGCGTCAGCTCCACCCGCCGCGCCTCGGCGTGCCGGGCGGCGTTGGTCAGGCCCTCCTGCGCCACCCGGTAGATCACCAGTTCCGTCTCGTGGTCGAGGGAGGGCAGGTCCGGGTCGAAGCGGCGCACCACGTGCAGCCCGGTGTGGGTGGAGAACTCCGTGGCCAGCGATGTCACCGCGCTCACCAGACCCAGGTCGTCCAGCACCCCGGGGCGCAGCCGGCGCACCAGCCGCCGTACCTCGTCCAGGCTGCCCCGGGTGATCTCCTGCGCCTGGTGCAGCTCCGCGCGCAGCGGCTCCTCCGCCTCGTCGGCCACCCGCTTCAGCGCCAGCAGCACGGCCGTCATGCTCTGCCCCACCTCGTCGTGCAACTCCTGGGCGATACGGCGCCGCTCACCCTCCTGGGCGAGGATCGCGCGGGCGCTGCTCGAGGCGCGTTCCCCCTCGAGACGCTCCAGCATCGCGTTGAAGGCGCTCACCAGCTCGGCCACCTCGCCGCCGCCACGCACGGGCAGCCGCTGGCCGGGGCGCAGCAGGTCCACGGTGGTCATCAGCCGGGTCACCCGGTCCAGCGGGGCCAGACCGATGCGCAGCAGCGCCGCGTTCGCGACGAGCATCACGGCGAGACCGCCGACGAGGATCACCGCCTCCGTCAGCAGCACCGGCACGGACACGGTCACCGGAGCCCACAGCAGCAGCGCCGTGGCGCTGCCGAGCACCACGGCGTTCAGACCGAAGATCCGCCAGTACAGGGACACGGAGGTCACGCCTTCCTCTTTCTCGTCTGCCTCTACTGTCGGTCACCGCGGCCCCCGATGCGGCAGCGACCCCCTGGTCCCGGCGGACACCGGCCAGCCTGCCCCGCCCGCCCCGGCCCGGTCGATGGGCCCCGCGCCCCATTTCCCGCCGACCGGCGGACCCATGCCGCTCGGGGTGGGTCCTCGGACCCGGCACAGATGGGTTCCGCGCCCAATGGGAAAGCAGAAGGGCGCGGGTCAGGGTGGAAGCGTCATCCCGTACGTCTCCCACACCCCCCACGTCTCCCAGGAGGAACACGTGTCGCTCGACCTGCCCCGCACCGACCCCCGTGCCGCGAACCTCGCCGCGGACGAGGTCCGCCGGCGTCTGGAGCACGCCCGGACGACCAGGCTCGCGCAGCTCAAGGCGCTGGACGAAACGGGGGCCAGCCCCGGCGACCACCTGATGTCGAACCAGAAGGACGCCATCAAGCGGGTCCTGCGGGAGATCGACGAGGCCTTCGCCCGCGTCGAGGACGGCACCTACGGCACCTGCCTGGGCTGCTCGAAGCCGGTACCGCCGGAGCGGCTGGAGATCCTGCCGCACACCCGGTACTGCGTCGGCTGCCAGCGCGCGGCCTAGGGACCGGCCGCCTTTCCGTCCGTCCGCCCCGCTCTGCCCGAGAGGTGCAGTGGTGACCCATCAGACCATCGGCGAGCACGACGAGGTCCTCAGCGCCGAGGACCTCGCCGCGCTCCGCGAGAACCTGCACGAACAGCTCCTGTTCCGCCGGGAGCAGCTGCGGCAGTTCGCCACGGCGAGCCGCGCCGACGACCGCCGCGTGCGCGAGGACGCCGCGCAGGTCGAGGTCGGCGTCAAGCTCGCCGCGTCGGCCCGCATGGTGCTCGCCGACGTCGAGGAGGCGCTGGCCCGGATGGACTCCGGGACCTACGGCGTCTGTCACCTCTGCCGCCGCCCGGTGGAGCGCCACCGCCTGCTGATCGTCCCCCAGGCCCGCTACTGCGGGCGCTGCCAGCAGGTGCGGGAGGCCGGCCGGTGACCGTGGTCCGCCGGCCCCGGACGGCTCCCGTACGGCACCGGCACTGGCCGCTGTGCAGACGCTGCTCAGGTCTCGCCCTCGACCTGGGCAGCGCCCGCACCCGCGCGTTCATCGCCGGGCGGGGCATGGTCCTGGACGTGCCCACGGTGACGTTCCCCGGCTGGGCCGCCGTCCACCCCATCCAGCGCGGCACCATCGTCGACACCCCCGGCACCGCCCGCATGCTGGAACGGCTGCTCGGCCACCGCATGCCGAGGACCGGCCGCCCGCTGGTCGTCGTCACCTCCCCGGTGCTCGACGGGCCGGCGTTCCGCGCCGCGGCCCGCACGGCCGTGGAGGTGCTCCGCCCGCGCGCCGTACTGACGGTCCCCGGCGCGCGGGCGGTCGCGCTGGCCGCCGGCGCCGATCATGTCCGGCCGCTGCTGGTGGCGGACATCGGCGCGCACCTCACCGAGGTGGTGCTGCTCGCCGACGGCGCGGTCACCGACGCCCGGCGCACCGCCCTGGGCACCGCCGACCTGTCCGACGGCACACCGCCGGAGCTGATCACCGACGCGGTGGTCGGCATGGTGACGGCGATGCTGCGGCAGGACCGCACCTCCCTCACCCGCGCCGCGCTGCGCCGCGGCGTGCTGCTGGCCGGCGGGGGAGCGCTGCGCCCCGACATCACCGGCGGGCTTCCGGACGGCCTGAACTGCGCGGTGCAGCCCGTGCCCTCCCCGCACACCGCCGCCGTCCGCGGCGCCGCGGGACTGCTGGCCGCCGCGCACCACCACCCGTCCGCCGACGGCGTCCTCTGACCGACCGCTGCCTGCGACCGCTACCGGAAGGAGCCGTGACGTGGCGGGCACCGTACCTCCGGCGCAACCGCCCCCCGGTCCGCCGCCGCGCCCCTTGTTCTGGCGCTGGCGGCCCAACCCGCTGCGCCGCCGCACCGACACGGTGCGGGCCTGGCTGGGGCTCACGGTGCTGCTCGCCGTCCTCGCCGTGGCCCCCGTGGCCGCCGCACTGGTGGGCGACGCCGCGCACCGGCACTACCGGGACGTCGCGCGTCACCAGCAGCACACCCGTCACCTCACCGACGCGATTCTCGTCCACGACGCGCCCGGGCACCCGGAGCCCGGCTCGGACGAGGAGAAGAAGACCCGCTACCCGGTCGAGGTCCGGGTCGTCACCCGCGAGGGACGGACCCGCACCACCCGCGCGGAGGTTCACCCGGGGCTGACCGCCGACAGCACCGTCCGCATCTGGATCGACACCGCCGGCGAGGCGACCGACGCGCCGCTGACCGGCAAGGAGGTGCGCAGCCGCGCCGCGGGCTGGGCACTGCTCGCCGCGATCGGCGTCGCTCTCGCGGGCGCCGCCGTGCACGCCGTCAGCGGTCTCGTGCTGCACCGCCGCAACCTCGCCCGCTGGGACGCCGCGTGGGCGGAGACGGCCCCGCGGTGGACGACGCCGACGTGACGCGAAAGTTTCGCACGGGCTTGATCGATCTTCGATGCGAGCTCCAGAGGTCGCTAAGTCGCTGCGCTGCTTCAGTGACTCAACTGGGTTTTTGAACTGGGCACATGATGCCAGGTCACGCCCTTCAGTCCCTCGAACTTTTCGAAACTACCACCGAAACTGTTGACGGTTGACGCGCTCAGACCAACACTGTCACGGCATCGACCTCCCCCATCGAGCCGTAGCAGGAGGCGTCACCCATGCATGTGTCCGCACCGCCCGGCGGCCGCAGACGCGGCCGACTGATCATGAGCGTGAAGAGCGCCTGGACGATCGCTCTCGCCGCGCTCACCGCGCTGCTCCTCACCGGAACCGCGACCGCCGCCCCCGTCATCACCACCAACCAGACCGGCACCAACAACGGCTGGTGGTACTCCTTCTGGACCGACTCCCAGGGCACGGTCTCCATGGACCTGGGCTCCGGCGGCAGTTACAGCACCCGGTGGAGCAACACGGGCAACTTCGTGGCCGGCAAGGGCTGGAGCACCGGCGGCCGCAAGACCGTCAGCTACTCCGGCAGCTTCAACCCGTCCGGCAACGCCTACCTGACGCTGTACGGCTGGACCACCGGCCCGCTGATCGAGTACTACATCGTCGACAACTGGGGCACCTACCGGCCCACCGGCGAGTACAAGGGCACCGTCACCAGCGACGGCGGCACCTACGACATCTACAAGACCACCCGGTACAACGCCCCCTCCATCGAAGGCACCCGCACCTTCGACCAGTACTGGAGCGTCCGGCAGCAGAAGCGCACCGGCGGCACCATCACCAGCGGCAACCACTTCGACGCCTGGGCGAGCAAGGGCATGAACCTGGGCAACCACAACTACATGATCATGGCGACCGAGGGCTACCAGAGCAGCGGCAGCTCCAACATCACCGTGAGCGAGGGCTCCGGTGGTGGCGGAGGCGGCGGTGGCGGTGGCGGCGGCGGAGGCGGAGGCTGCACCGCGACCCTGTCGGCCGGCCAGCAGTGGGGCGACCGCTACAACCTCAACGTCTCGGTGAGCGGCTCCGACAACTGGACCGTGACCATGCGGGTCCCGTCCCCCGCCAAGGTGTCCGCCACCTGGAACGTGACCGCTTCCTACCCCGACAGCCAGACCCTCGTCGCGCGGCCCAACGGCAACGGCAACACCTGGGGCGCGACGATCCAGACCAACGGCAACTGGACATGGCCGTCGGTGTCCTGCAGCGCCGGCTGACCTTCGTACGAGGAGGACCCCCACACATGAGCACCGCAAAGCGACAGCCCGTCACCCGGTACCTGGTCCCGGGTGTGGCTGCCGCCGCACTGACCGTGGCAGCCACCGTGACCGCGGGCGCCGGCGCCGCACCCGCCCAGGCGGCCGCCTGCAACGGGTACGTCGCGCTCACCTTCGACGACGGCCCGTCGGCCGGCAGCACCATGAACCTGCTCAACGCGCTGAAGCAGAACGGCCTGCGGGCCACCATGTTCAACACGGGCCAGAACGCCGCCGCCAACCCCTCCCTGGTCAAGGCCCAGGTGGACGCGGGGATGTGGGTCGCCAACCACAGCTACACCCACCCGCACATGACCCAGCTGAGCCAGGCCCAGATGGAGTCGGAGATCTCCCGCACCCAGCAGGCGATCGCGAACGCCGGGGGCGGCACACCCAAGCTGTTCCGCCCGCCGTACGGCGAGACCAACTCCACCCTGCGCGCGGCGGAGGCCAAGTACGGTCTGACCGAGGTCATCTGGGACGTCGACTCGCAGGACTGGAACAACGCGAGCACCGACGCCATCGTGCAGGCCGCCTCCCGGCTGAACGGCGGGCAGGTCATGCTGATGCACGACTGGCCGGCGAACACCATCGCCGCCATCCCGCGGATCGCGCAGACCCTCGCCTCCCGAGGGCTGTGCTCCGGCATGATCTCCCCGCAGACCGGACGCGCGGTGGCCCCCGACGGCTCCGGCGGCGGGGGAGGAGACGGCGGTGGCGGCACCGGCTCCTGCACCGCCACGCTGTCCGCGGGCAGCAGCTGGGGCGACCGCTACAACCTCAACGTCGCGGTGAACGGCTCCAACAACTGGACCGTGACGATGAACGTGCCGTCCCCGGCGAAGGTGCTGAGCACCTGGAACGTCAGCGCCTCCTACCCCAACAGCCAGACGCTCGTCGCCAAGCCCAACGGCAGCGGGAACACCTGGGGGGTGACGATCCAGACCAACGGCAACTGGAACTGGCCGACGGTCTCCTGCAGCACGAGCTGAGCACACCGGGCGAGCCGCGGCACGTGTCGTCGCCGCGGCTCGCCGCCCTCATCCCAGATGCTCGCCGAACCATCCGGCGGCCAGCTCCGCCACCCGCTCCAGCGCGCCCGGCTCGCCGAACAGATGCGTGGCGCCGGGCACCACGTCCAGCCGGTGCGGCGCGGACAGCCGTCGCGCGGCCCGGCGGTTCAGGTCCAGCACCTCCGGATCCGCACCGCCCACCACGAGCAGCACCGGGCACGCCACCAGGCTCAGCGCGTCGCCCGCCAGGTCGGGCCGTCCGCCCCGCGAGACGACCGTCGACACCCGCCGGGGCCGCTCCGTCGCCGCGACCAGCGCCGCCGCCGCTCCCGTACTGGCCCCGAACAGCCCCACCGGCAGGTCCGCCGCGTCCGGCCGGTCCTCCAGCCAGTCCACGGCGTGCGCCAGCCGGCCCGCCAGCAGACCGATGTCGAAACGGTGCCGGCCCGTCGCCGCGTCCTCGTCCTCCTCGGCCGCGGTCAGCAGGTCCAGCAGCAGTGTGCCGAACCCCGCCCTCCGCAGCACCCCGGCGACGGCCCGGTTACGCGGGCTGAGCCGCGAACTGCCGCTGCCGTGCGCGAACAGCACCACACCGCGCGCCCCCGCGGGGATCTCCAGATCACCGCGCAGGGCCGCGGCTCCCGACGGAACCGTCACCGACGCGCTCACCATGCCCGGCCACCTCCTCCGGCCGCTCCGGTCCGGTGCACCGGGTACCCGTGCGGGGCGGGTCGAGACGGGGCCAGGCTGCTTCGGCCTCCCGCGGGCCGCGCACGCCCGGTGGGCCGCGTCAGGCCTCCAGTCGTGCCGTGCTCTGCCGGACCACCAGGTGGGTCGCCAGTTCGATGCGCTGGGCGGCCGCGCCGGGGTCGTCCGGGCGCAGGAGCATGCGGGACGCCTCCTCGGCCATGTGCCGCAGCGGCTGGCGGACCGTGGTGAGCGGCGGGCTGGACCACTGGGCGAGCGGCACGTCGTCGTAGCCGACCACCGACAGGTCCTCCGGCACCCGCAGCCCCTTGACGCGGGCCGCCTCCAGCACGCCCAGCGCCTGCAGATCGCTGCCCGCGAAGACCGCCGTGGGCCGGTCGGGGCCCTCCAGCAGCTCCATGGCCTGCTCGAAGCCGCCCTGGACGTGGAAGTCGCCGAAGCGGGTCAGCCGTGGGTCCACCTCCAGCCCCGCCATCGCCATGGCCGAGCGGTAGCCGTCGAGGCGCGCCAGCGAGCACAGCATGTCGCCGGGGCCGGTGATGATGGCGATGCGCCGGTGGCCGCGCTCGGTGAGGTGCCGGGTGGCGGCGAGACCTCCGGCCCAGTTGGCCGAGCCGACCGAGGGCACGTCCGGGTCGGGGTCGCCCGCCGGATCGATGACGACGAACGGGATGGCCGCCGCCCGCAGCTGGCGCTTGATGTCCTGCGGCAGGCTGGAGAAGACCAGCACCACTCCGAGCGGCCGGCGCTGCAGCACGCCCGGCAGCCAGTCCGGGCCGGGGGTGTGCCGGGTGCCGCTCTCGGTGAGCACCACCGTCGCGCGGTTCTCCTTCGCGACGTTCTCCACGCCCCGGATCAGCTCCATCGCCCACACGCTCTCCAGCTCGTGGAACACGATCTCGATGAGCGGGTAGCGGGCGGCGGGCTGCACGCGCCGGCGATAGCCGTGCAGGTCCAGCAGCTTCTCCACCTTGGCGCGCGTGGCGCGTGAGACATCCGAACGGCCGTTGAGCACCTTCGAAACTGTCGGCATCGAAACCCCGGCCTCTTTCGCTACCGCAGCCAGGGTGACACGCCCGTTCGCCTCGTCGTCTTCACGCATACCCGCAGGATAGAGCACCGCGTGTCGATAACGTTTCGGGCGAGTTGCGACCCGACCGTTGACCCCAACTCCCGTCTGACCTACTGTCCCTCGGCATGGACTTTCGGCGATGAAGCCGAAACTTTCGAAAGGCGAACGATGAAGACACGTGCGCGCTTGCCCAGACTGATCGCCACCGGTGCGACGCTCGCCCTGGCCCTGAGCCTGTCCGCCTGCGGTGACGGCAACGGCGGGGCGTCGGCGGACGACGGCAAGATTCATATCCTTGTCTACGGGGACGCCACCAACAAGATCGAGAAGCAGATCGTCGACAAGTTCAACGAGACGTCCGACGTCAAGGCGGTCCTCGACACCATCCCCGGTGCCGACTACCAGAAGAAGCTTCAGACGATCATCAGCACCCCGCAGGCCCCGGACGTCTTCTTCAACTGGGGCGGCGGCAGCATCAAGCCCTTCGTCAAGGCCGACCTGCTGCTCCCGCTGGACGACTTCATCAAGAAGAACCCGGAGCTGGAGAGCAAGTTCCTCCCGTCCGTCTTCAACAACGCCGTCGTCGACGGCAAGCCGTACGGCATCCCCATGCGCGGCACGCAGCCCGTCCTGCTGTTCCACAACAAGAACGTCCTCAAGAAGGCGGGCGTCCAGCCGCCGAAGACCTGGGACGAGCTGCTCAACGCCGTGGAGGCGCTGAAGGACGAGGGCGTCACCCCGATCGCGCTCGGCGGCGGCGACGTCTGGCCCACCCAGATGTGGTTCCAGTACCTCTTCGACCGCATAGCCGGTCCGGAGCTCTTCGCCAAGGCCCTCGACGGCGACAAGAGCGCCTGGGAGGCCCCGGAGAGCAAGAAGGCCCTGAAGATGATCAGGGAGCTCGTCGACGCGGGCGCCTTCGGGAAGAACTACGACTCCGTGAAGTACACCAACGGCGGCTCGGTCGCGCTGGTCGCCCAGGGCAAGGCCGGCTTCGAGCTGATGGGCTCCTGGTACTACTCCCAGCAGCTCACCGACCACCCGGACTTCGCGGAGAAGGGTCTCGGCTACTCCGCCTTCCCGACCGTCCAGGGCGGCAAGGGCGACCCGAAGAACGTCGCAGGCAACACCAACAACTACTACTCGGTGCTGAAGAAGACCAAGCACCCCGAGGCCGTCGCCAAGTTCCTCGAGCTCATGTACTCCGACGAGTTCGTCAAGGCGCAGCTCGACGTCGGCAACCTCACCACCACGACCAACACCGACGAGTTCATCGAGACGTCCGCGACGCCCGAGTACTCCCGCTTCCAGTACGACCTGGTGGCCAACGCGCCGTCGTTCCAGCTCTCCTGGGACCAGGCGTACCCGCAGTCGGCGGCCTCGGACATGCACAAGGCCATCCAGCAGTTCTTCAACGGACAGCTCGACGCGGACGGCTTCATCAAGGCCATGCAGGCCCTCCCGACCGAGTGACGAACGGCTCATGACCACAAAGATCACGAGCGCTCCGCCCGCCGCCGGGCTCCGCAAGGAGTCCCGGCGGCGGCCGGCCGCCTCCCCCTCCGTGTCCACGGTGGGCCGCCCGGGCTTCGCCTGGGCGCTGCCCGCCGCCGTGTTCTTCACGCTCTTCGCCATCGTCCCGCTCGTGATGGTCGCGGTGCTGTCCTTCATGAGCTGGAACGGGCTCGGCTCGCCCCAGTGGGTCGGCACCGACAACTGGTCACGCCTGTGGGACGACCCGGTGATGCTGAAGAGCGTCTGGCTCACCCTGCTGCTGACCGCGCTCGGCGTGGTCCTCCAGACCCCGCTGAGCATCCTGCTCGGCGTCTGGGCGGCCGGCTACGAGCGCAACCGCGCGGTGCTGTCCGTCATCTACTTCATCCCGCTGCTGCTGTCCGCCACCGCCGTCTCCGTGCTGTGGCGCGCGCTGCTCGACCCGAACTTCGGCATCCCCGCCGACGCCACCTGGCTGTTCGGCGACGGCAACCTGTTCGGCGAACAGGCCACCGCCATCGGCGTACTGGCGTTCGTGAGCACCTGGCAGTTCACCCCGTTCCACACGCTGATCTACCAGGGCGCCGCCCGCTCCATCCCGCAGGTGCTCTACCAGGCCGCGGAGATCGACGGCGCGGGCCGCTACCGGCAGTTCTTCCACATCACGCTGCCGCAGCTCCGCAACTCCATGATCACGTCGATGATCCTGATGATCGTCGGTGGCCTCACCACCTTCGAGACCGTCCTCATCCTCACCCAGGGCGGCCCCGGCACCGACACGACCATCAGCGCCTACTACATGTACGACAAGGCCTTCAAGGGCTTCGACTTCGGCGTCGGCTCCGCCATCGCCCTCGCCCTGGTCGTCGCCGCCACCATCATCTCCCTGGTCGTGGTGAAGGTCTCCGGCTACGACAAGATGCGCAGCTCCATGGAAGGTGTGTCATGAGGCGCCGCCCCAACTACCTGGCCGGCGCCGGCTCGATCGTCTGGCTGGTCCTGGTCGGCCTGCCGCTGTACGTGATGCTCGCGGCGACCCTGCGCACCCGCCAGGACTACGCCCAGAACGGCCCGGTGTCCTTCCCGGACACCTTCACCCTGGACAACTTCACCGGCGCCTTCGACTCGGGGTTCGGCCGCTACTTCTTCAACACGCTGGTCGTCACCGCCTGCGTCATCGGCATCGTGCTGCTGCTGGTACCGCCGCTCGCCTACGCCATCGTGCGCAGCCGGGGCAGGACCACGTCGGCGATCTTCCGGCTGTTCCTGCTCGGGCTGGCGATCCCGGCCCAGGCCGTGATCGTGCCGATGTTCTACCTGATCAGCGAGGCCGGGCTGTACGACAACCTGCTCGGCGTCATTCTGCCCACGGCCGCCTTCTGCCTGCCGATGTCCGCGCTCATCCTCAGCGGCGCCATGCGCGACATCTCCCCGGAGCTGTACGAGGCCATGGCCATGGACGGCGCCACCCCGCGCCGGCAGTTCTTCCAGCTCGTGCTGCCGCTGTCCCGGGGCGGACTGTCCACCATCGTGGTCTTCTCCGCGCTCCAGGCATGGAACGGCTTCCTGTTCCCGCTCGTGCTGACCCAGTCCGACTCCACCAAGGTCGTCACCCTGGGCCTGTACGACTTCCAGACCGAACACGGCATCGACATCCCCGGGCTGCTGGGAGCCGTGGTGCTGTCCATGGTGCCCATCCTGCTCGTCTACCTGTTCGCCCGTCGCGCCCTGGTCCAGGGGCTGATGGGTGTCGGAGGAAAGTGACCGCGAACGTGGCCGTAGAGACCACCCCCGAAATCCCCCTCTGGAACGATCCCTCCCACCCCGTCTCCGCCCGGGTCGACGCGCTGATCGGCGCCATGACCCTCCAGGAGAAGATCGCCCAGCTGTACGGCGTGTGGGTCGGCGCCTCCGCCAACGGCGGCGAGGTCGCCCCGCACCAGCACGACATGGAGGAGGCCGTCGACCTCGACGCGCTCCTGCCGTCCGGCCTGGGCCAGCTCACCCGCCCCTTCGGCACCGCCCCCGTCGACCCGGCGCTCGGCGCGCTCTCCCTGCTGCGCACCCAGACCCGCATCACCTCCGCGAACCGCTTCGGCATCCCCGCCGTCGCGCACGAGGAGTGCCTGGCCGGCTTCGCCGCCTGGGGCGCCACCGCCTATCCCGTGCCGCTGTCCTGGGGCGCCACCTTCGACCCGGACGTGATCCGCCGGATGGCCGCCGCCATCGGCCGCGACATGCGCGCCGTCGGCGTCCACCAGGGCCTCGCGCCCGTCCTCGACGTCGTCCGCGACGCCCGCTGGGGCCGCGTCGAGGAGACCATCGGCGAGGACCCGTACCTCGTCGGCACCATCGGCACCGCCTACGTCCAGGGCCTGGAGTCCGCCGGGATCGTCGCCACCCTCAAGCACTTCGTGGGCTACTCGGCCTCCCGCGCGGGACGCAACCTCGCCCCCTCCTCCGTGGGACCGCGCGAACGCGCCGACGTGCTGCTGCCGCCGTTCGAGATGGCGATCCGCGAGGGCGGCGCCCGCTCCGTCATGCACGCCTACACCGACATCGACGGCGTCCCCGCCGCGGCCGACGAGACCCTGCTCACCGGGCTGCTCCGCGACACCTGGGGCTTCGACGGCACGGTCGTCGCCGACTACTTCGGCATCGCCTTCCTCAAGACGCTGCACGGCGTCGCGGGCGACTTCGCCGACGCGGCCGGCGCCGCTCTCGAGGCGGGCGTCGACATCGAGCTCCCCACGGTCAAGACCTTCGGCGCCCCGCTCGCCGAGGCCGTCGCCGAGGGCCGGGTGCCGGAAGCCCTGATCGACCGCGCCCTGCGCCGCGTCCTCGCCCAGAAGGCGGAGCTCGGCCTGCTGGACCCCGACTGGAGCCCGGTGCCGCCGGCGTTCGACGGCGCCGACCTGGACGACCCGGAGGCCCTGCGCGGCAAGATCGACCTCGACGGGCCCGAGAACCGCGAACTGGCCCGGGAGATCGCCGAGAAGGCGGTCGTCCTGCTCAGCAACGACGGCACCCTGCCGCTCGGCCGTCCCCGCCGGATCGCGCTCGTCGGCCCCAACGCCACCGAGCCGTCGGCCGTCCTCGGCTGCTACTCCTTCCCGCAGCACGTGGGCGTGAAGTACCCGGACATCCCCGTGGGCATCGAACTGCCCGACCTGCGCGCAAGCCTGACGGCCGAGTTCCCGGACGCCGAGATCACCGTCGTCCGCGGCACCGGCGTCGACGACGGCGACCTCTCCGGCATCGCGGAGGCCGTGGACACGGCGCGTGACGCCGACATCGTCGTCGTGGCGCTCGGTGACCGCGCCGGCCTGTTCGGACGCGGCACCAGCGGCGAGGGATGCGACGCGGAGTCCCTCGCCCTGCCCGGCGCGCAGCAGCAACTCCTCGACGCGCTGCTCGACTCGGGCACGCCCGTGGTGACCGTCCTCCTCGCGGGCCGCCCCTACGCGCTCGGCCGGGCGGTGGAGGACTCCGCGGCGATCGTGCAGTCCTTCTTCCCGGGCGTCGCCGGCACGCGCGCCATCGCCGGCGTGCTCAGCGGCCGGACGAACCCGTCCGGACGCCTCCCGGTCAGCGTCCCGCGCACCCCCGGCTCCCAGCCGACCACGTACCTGGGCGCCCCGCTCGCCCAGGCCAGCGAGGTGTCCAACATCGACCCGACGCCGGCGTTCGGCTTCGGACACGGCCTGACGTACACGACGTTCGCGTGGAGCGACCTGACGGTGGACGCCGAAGAGGCGCCGACGGACGGCGAGTTCACGGCGTCCCTCACCGTGCGCAACACGGGGGAGCGGAGCGGCACCGAGGTCGTCCAGCTCTACCTCCACGACCCGGTCGCCTCCGTGGTCCAGCCGGTGCGGCGCCTGGTCGGCTACACCCGTCTGGACCTGGAGCCGGGCGAGGAGCGCAGGGTACGGGTCACGGTCCCGGCGGACGTGGCGTCCTTCACCGGCCGTGACGGCCACCGCATCGTCGAACCGGGCGACCTGGAACTCCGCCTGGCGGCGTCCAGCACGGACACCCGCCTGACGGCCACCGTCACCCTGACGGGGCCGGTGCGGGTGGTGGACCACACGCGGCGCTTCCACGCGGAGTTCTCGGTGGAGTGACCGCACGGTGCGGGGGGAGAAGGCGGTGCGGGTCCCGGAGCCGGGGCCCGCACCGCCGTCGTTCTGCTTCCTCCCGTTCCTCCCGTCACACCGCTACTTCAGATAGGGGCCGTCCACCCCGATCTTCCCGGGCCCGTCGAGGACGTAGACGCGCAGGTTGCCCTTGCCGGGGGCGGCGACGGTGAGGGTGCCGTCGGTGACGGTGCGGGTGTCGCCGGTGACCGCGTCGCGGTAGGCGCCGTTGGGGATGCCGGTGAAGGTGGCGCCGCCCGAGACGGTGACCAGGGCGAAGCTGTCGGTGCCGCCCGAGGTGTAGCGGCGCTTGAAGGCCATGTCGCCGCTGATGCCGGCCGTGGAGTACTGGCCCGACTGGAGGGCGGGCACGGCACGGCGGATCTGGTTGAGGCGCTGTACGTGCTTGACCAGCGGCTGCTGAAGCGTGGTGGCGACGGCGCCGGAGGCGGACTCGACCTGCGAGAAGCCGGACGCCTTCACCTCACCGGCGAGATGAGCGCCGTAGTACGCCCTGCCGGTCGTGGCCAGCGGGCAGCTCGGGCCGCAGTCGATCTTCTTGCCCTTCTGGAACTCGATCTCCGAGCCGTAGTAGAGCGTCGGGATGCCGCGGAAGGTCCACATCAGGGACATGTTCTCGGCCCAGGCGTCGGTGCCGCCGGTGTAGCGTTCGCTGCTCTTGTTGGGGCCGTAGTCGTGGCTGTCGACGTAGACCACGTTGTACGTGGCGTCGTGGTAACTGTCGTCGGAGTCCTTGCCGTTGTGGAAGGCGTTGCTCGCGTCCCCGAAGTTCATGTGCATCCGCATGTCGATGACGTTCATGCCGGAGAAGCGGCTGTGGTCGGGGGCGTGGTAGGTGTTGCCGTCGAGGAAGGCGTTGGTGGAGGTCGGCTGGTTGCCCGTGCCCTGCTGTTGCTCGTAGTCGTACATCTCCAGGGCCGCCTTCTCGTCGTCGGCGCTGTACTCCTTGCGCTCCTTCCACGTGTAGAACTGCGCGGAGTGGTTGACCGAGCCGCGGTTCCACTTGTCGTTGACGAAGGCGGCGACCTCGCCGAAGACGAAGAAGTTCTTCGCGGCCTCGGCGCCGTGCCGCTGGGTGACGCGTTCCTGGATGGCGGGCAGGAAACGGCGGTTCCAGGTGGTGCGCGGGATGTGCACGGCCGTGTCGACGCGGAAGCCGTCGACGCCCATGTCGATGTACTTGTTGTAGGCGCCGATCAGATAGTTCTGCACCTGCGCGTTCTCCGTGTTGAAGTCCGCGAGGTCCTCGTGCAGCCAGCAGGAACGCGAGTCCTCGCCCTCCCAGTTGCCGATCCAGCACTGGTGGTAGAGAGCCTTGGGGAACATGCCGGAGGTGGGGCTCGGCCACTGGCAGTTGTAGAGGGTGTAACCCTCGGGGCTTCTGCCGCCCGTGGGCACGCCCCAGTTGACGCAGGTGTTGCCGGAGGGCTCGGCGGTGGACCAGAGGTCGCCGTTGTAGTACGACTTGCCGCTCTTGGGCTCCACGGTGAGTCCGTCGTACTCGAACCCGGGCTGCTTCTCGTCGTAGTACCAGCTCCACTGCGCGTCGCGCACCCCGTGGACGGTCGGGGTGAACAGCCCCTTGGCGCCCCAGCGGGAGGAGTGGTTGTAGACGACGTCCTGGTAGATCTTCATGCCCTTGGCGTGGGCGGCGTCGATGAGGTCCTGGTAGGAGGCGCCGGCGGACTCCAGACGCGGGTCGACCTTGTAGAAGTCCCAGCCGTGGTAACCGTGGTAGTCGTAGTCGGAGCGGTTCAGGACCACCGGGGTGATCCAGACGGCGGAGAAGCCGAGCGCCTTGATGTAGTCGAGCTTCTCGACCAGTCCTTTGAAGTCGCCCCGGAACATGGGGTCGTCGTTGGCCGCGTTGCCGGACTTCTCGTGCTGGCTGCCGCCGCGGTTATTGGCGGGGTCGCCGTCATGGAAGCGGGCGGTGAGCACGAAGTAGATGGGGTCCTTGCGCGGGTCGGTGCCAAGGGGTCTACCCGCGGCGGGCGTTGACGGCTTGGTACCGGTGGTGGCGGTGGCGGAGGCCGAGGCGGGGGAGGCGTTGCCGGCGGCGTCGACGGCGCGGACGGTGTAGGTGTAGGCGGTGTTCTCCTCGAGACCGGTGTCCGAGAAGACGGTGGAGCCGACGTCGGAGACGACGTCCCCCTTGGTCCCGCCCGTACGGGTGACCTGGTACGCCGTGACGCCGGTGTCGTCGTCGGCGGGCTCCCAGGTGAGGACGACGGAGACGCCGTCGGCGCGTGCGGTCACGCCGGTGGGGGCGGTGGGCGCCTGGGTGTCGGGCGCCTGCCCGGCACAGGGGTCGTCCGCGTCGCGGGTGACCTCGCTGTCGGCGACGGTGGAGACACCGGCGGGGATGGTGTAGTCGCCGCCGCCGTTGTTGTCCCAGACACCGTTGCCGTTGTTGAAGGCGGCGGTGAGGGAGGTGGCGGCGCCGAGGTCGAGGTCCTGCTTCCACCACCCGGTGCAGACGGGCCGCATACCGATCCCCGGCACGGTGGTCCAGGCGCCGCCCGCGGGCCGGTAGTGGATGTTGGCGGTGGTCCAGCCGAGGGTGCGGGTCGAGTAGTAGACGGTGGCGCTGTTGCCTTCCCCGTCGGGGGCCGCGCAGGGGTCGGAGTGGGCGACGACGCCGTCCTTGACGGTGATGTCGCCCGTGCCGAGGGCGTAGTCGCGGCCGGAGTTGTTGTCCCAGGTGCCGGAGCCGTCGGTGAAGGTGGCCCGTAGGCCCTCGGCGGTGCCGAGGTCGACGGTCCTCTTCACCCAGCCGGTGCAGGCGGCCTCCATCTCGACCCCGGGCACGGTGGTCCACGGGCCGCCGTCGGGCGCGTAGTGGAGGTGATAGCGGTCCCAGTTCTTGGTCGTCGTGGAGTAGAAGACGGTCGCGGTGGCGCCGGCCGCGTCGGAGGTCGCGGTGGCGGTGGTGGAGGGGACGGTGAGCAGCCCGAGCAGGGTGACGGCGGCTGCGCCGGCGGCCAGCGGCCGCCCGAGGAGCCGCGTGCGGGTGCGTCTCATGCGTGTCTCCAGAGGGAGCGCGGGTGTGGGGAGTGGAGAGGGCGGAACGTGCAAGTCCGAACGGAAAATTGCTGAAAGCCCTTGCTTCAGCGGCAAGTTACCGTCGGGATACCGGAGTGTGAAGGGGGTGCGCTTCAACTTTCCGGCGTGCGGGAGCCAGGCTCCGGCCTGTATCAAGTGGGTGCTCGCAACAACTTGCAGGCACTTTGCAGCGCCTTGCAGGGCCGGAAAGCGGGGAGCGAACCGGTGGCGCGTCCGGGCATGCTGGTGTGATGACTCAGCGCGATGTGCGGGCCGACGTGGGGGAGTTGCTCTACGAACTCTGTGTCGACCTGGGATTCTGTCTGCCGCCGGACGACATGCGGCGGTTGCAGGAGGCGCCGCCCACCGACGCGGACGGCTTCACCGACGCCGTGTTCGAGGCGGAGGGCATGGACCCTGCCGAGCACGACGGACTACGGGAGCAGGTGCGGGCAGCGGTCGACCGGCACATGCGCGGGTGGGGCGGCGCCTGACTGCTGACTACTCGGCGGCGAGGGCCACGAAGGCCGCCCACGGGTCGCGGCCGACCCGCAGCACGGGGCCGGCCTCGACGGCCTTGGAGTCCCGCACGTACACGGTGTCCTCACGGACGGCCACCTCGACGCAGTCGCCACCGCTCGTTCCGCTGTAGCTGCTCTTGACCCACTCAAGGTCGATGCTCATAGCTCCCCTACCATGCGCTGGATGAGGCACGAGGACTCCTCGGTGTTGAGGGCCTGCGTTCGCAGCGTTCCATACCGAAGCCAGAACTCGCTCACCTCATGTCGGTCGGACCTCACACTCACGATGTCCTGGGCTTCAACATAGACGTGCTGTTTGCGGTCGGTCGACTCCAACAACACCATGGGACCGTTGAGCCCGCTGTGGGCACCTCGGGTCGTGGGCATGATCTGCAGCTCCACGTTGCGCATGGCCGAACACTCCAGCAGGCGTGCCAACTGCCGCCGCATCACGGTGGCGTTGCCGATCAGGCGTCGGATCGCGGACTCCTCCACGATGAACACGAAGACGATCGGCGGGTTCTTGCGGGTCAGCAGCGACTGCCGGGCCACACGCGCCGCGACCCGTTGCTCGACCGTCTCCCCGTCCAGAGGAGGGAAGTGCGCTTCAAGAAGCGACTGGGCGTACGCCTCCGTCTGCAACAACCCCGGCACCAGCATCGGGTCGTACGAGAAGCGGCTCACCGCCTCCGCCTCCAGGAGGGCGAAGTCCTGGAAGAACAGGGGGAGTTTCGCCCGGTCCACGTCCGGCTGGAGCACCCGCAGCGCCCCGCCCGCGTCCAGGACGCGTTCCGCCGCCTCCGTGAAGACGGCCTTCGCCGGGCGGCGGCCCTGCTCGACGGAGGCGACCTGCTCCATGGAGTAGCCGATGGCGTCCGCGAGGGCCTGCTGGGTGAGCCCCGCGCGTTCGCGGAAGAGCCGGACCAGCTTGCCGTAGGCGCTCCACGCCGCCGGACGCTCCTTGTCAGGCCCGCGCCGGCCGGCCGTACCGCACTCCCGCTGGGTCGTCCTGCCCATCGCGCCCCCTGCTCCACCGCACCGTGATCCGTCGTGGAGCACAACGAGCGAGCCGCCGTTCCGGCCACGCGGGCGGAGCCGTACGGCGGCCGTACAGCACGCGTACGTCCGCCGTACCGCGTCGTGCGTCCTACCAGCGGTCCCGGTGGACGACCTCCGCGACCGGCCGGCGCCGGACCGGCCCGAAGTTGCCCAGGGGCCACCCCACCGGGATCGCCGCGAACGTGTTCATGTCCTCGGGGATGCCGAGCGCCGCCTTCCACTCCGTCTCGAGGAACAGGTGCCAGATGGTGATGTTGGCCGCCAGGCCCAGTCCGCGCGCGGCGAGCAGCAGGTTCTGAACGCCCGGGTAGACGCAGGAGCCCTCCGCGAGGGCGGAGAACCGCTCCTGGATGCGGCCCATCCGCTCCGTCGCCTCCGCGCCCAGCGCCTCCGCGTAGATCCGCAGGCCCTCCTCCTCGATCCTCGGCGCGGGGAACTGGTAGCAGGGGATGATCAGCGCAGGCGTGTCGGCGAAGTGGTCGCGCTGGTACTCGATCGCGGCGACCATGCGCCCGTACGCGGCCTCGTCCATGCCCTCGGGGGCGTACTTGCCGGTCGTGGCCAGGTACGCGTCCACGCACCGCTTCCACAGCGGCGCCAGCTCGGCCATGACCGTCCGGTCGGTGACGACGACGTACTGGTAGCGCTGCATGTTGCCGCCGCTGGGGCCCCACACGGCGGCCTGTATCAGCTGGTCGAGCAGCTCCTCCGGCACCGGGTCGGGGCGCAGTCGGCGCATCGCCCGCATCGTGGACATGGTCGCGAAGAGGGACGGCTCGGCGGCGTCGTCGGCCACGGCCCCGGTGAGAGGCGTTTCAGTTGTCATGATCGGGAGTGTAGGGACTGTGAACTTCCTGTGTGACGGCTCTGCTTGAACGCGGGACCGTCGGTCCCGCATTTCCCGCGCATGACGTCGCGCCCGGCGCGGTACTCGGCCCGTACTGCGGAAGGGAGCGGATCATGGCGGTCTGTGAAGTGTGCGGGAACGACTACGCCCTCTCCTTCGAGGTGCACATGGTCGACGGTTCCGCCCATACGTTCGACAGCATCGAGTGCGCCGCCCACAAACTGGCGCCCATCTGCGACAACTGCGGGTGCAAGGTGCTCGGCCACGGCCATCAGGTCGGCGGCCAGTTCTTCTGCTGCGCCCACTGCGCCCGCGCGCAGGGACACGCCGAGCTGGCGGACAGCGCCTGACCGTCACTCTCCGTGAGAGTAGCGGGGAGCCATACGGCTGCCCGACCCGGCGCGCAGGCCCAGCTCCGCCTTCGCCAGCCGGGCCACGGCCTCCGCGTCCGTCAGACCGGGCACGCACACCACCTCACCGGCCTCCAGGCCAGCGAGGGACGCGGTCACCACGTCCGACGCGGGCATGCCGCCCTCGTCGTGGACGCGCCGCTCGCCGCGCACCGGGGCGTCCCCGTCGCCGAGGTGGAACTCGGTCGCCGTGAGCCCGGGGCACACGACCTGCACCCGCAGCGGAGTGCCGGCCAGCTCGGCGGCCAGCGTACGGGTGAACGTCACCGCGTACCCCTTGGACCCGGCGTAGACGGCCCGCCGGGGGAGCGGGTCCGGCGGCAGGTCGCCGGCGAAGGCCAGCAGCGACGCCACGTTGATCACGGCGCCCCGGCCGCGCGCCAGCATGCCGGGCACGGCGGCCCGGGTCAGCGCCGTGAGCGCCACGACGTTCACGTTCAGCACCCTGGTGAGCAGGTCGGCGTCCACCTCGGCGAACGGGCCGTAACCGTTGATCCCCGCGTTGTTGACCACCAGGTCGATGTCGTCCCCGGCCGCCCGCTCCACGACACGCGACAGGTCCTCCGGGCTGCCCAGATCCGCCACCAGCGTCTCGACGCCGGCCGCGCCCTCCTTGAGGGCCTCCTTCGCGAGGACGTCCAGCCGCTCGGCCCGCCGGGCGACCAGCACAAGCCCCCAGCCGCGCGCCGCCAGCCGGGTCGCGTACTCCCACCCGATACCGGACGAGGACCCCGTGACGACGGCCGTGCCGGGTGTGTCGTGCCAGCTCATGGGCGTGATCCCTCCGTCGCCGGGTGATGCGCGGCCGGACCGCCGTCCGACCTGCGCCGGGTGTCCCTGCGGGGCGCGAGCGAAACGCGGCGGCAGCCGTCCCGCCGGCGTCGAAAAGGCCTGGAGGCGGCGTCACGTCTCCCTCTACCCTCCTCCCCATGCCTCCCGCCAAGACCTCCTTCGTCTGCCTGCCGTGCCGGGCCTCCTACAAGCAGCCGCTTCCGGCGCGGACGCGGGACGGCGAGGTCGACCGGCGGGTCTGCCCGCACTGTGCCGGGACGCTGATCCACGTCGGCGCCGCCTTCGCCGCGCCGCCGCGCCGGGACACCGAGGGGTGGCGGGTGCTGTCCGTGCTGCTGCACGCCGGCGTCCGTTTCCACAAGAGCTGCTGCGGCGGGCCCGGGTACCGTCCGCGCACGCTGCGGGAGGTGCGCGAGCGGATGGCGTACGCCAGGCGCACGGGGGAGCCGATCGCGAGGGCGTTGGTCCGTCCCGAGCTGCCCTGACGACCCCGGCCGGACGCGCCCGGACCGCTACGGCAGGGGCGTGGGAGGCTGGAGGTATGGACACGGGACGGGCGGCGCAGTCCGCCGGCGAGGAGATACCGGCGCCGGTACCGGGCGGCGACCGCACGCTCAGCACCGAGCGCGCCGAACCCCTCCCGTTCACCCCCGGCACCCTCATCTGGGACATGACCGGCGACATCCGTGTCCTGCTGTACCTCCCCGCCGCCCTCGTCCTCCAGGTCGCGCACCCGGCCGTCGGGGCCGGCGTCGACGAGCACTCCGTCTTCCGCACCGACCCCTGGGGCCGCGCCCGCCGCTCGCTGGACTCGCTGCAGCTGTGGATCTACGGCGGTGACCGCGCCGTCGAGGAGGGGCGCCGGCTGCGCCGGCTGCACCGGGAGATCAAGGGCACCGACACCCGGGGGCGCCCGTACCACGCGCTGAGCCCCGCCCCCTACGCCTGGGTGCACGCCACCGGTTTCCCCGTCTTCCTGCGGGCCGCCGAGTATCTGTTCCGCCCGTTCGACGAGGCGGGGGAGCGGCGGCTGCACGCGGAGGCACGCCGGCTGGGGCGCATCCTCGGCATCCGGGAGCGCGACATGCCGGGATCCGTCGAGGAGTTCTGGACCTACTTCGACGCGGTCGTCCACGACGAGCTCGAACGGACCGTCGTCGTCGAGGAGTTGCTCGACCCGCGCCGGTCCGTGCCGCCGCCGGACGGGGCGGGGGCGGCACTGCGGCTGCTCTGGCCCGTACTGCGGCCCGCCCTGCTGCGGCTACAAGTCTTCGTCACCAAGGGGCTGTTGCCGCCCGTCGCCCGCGAGCGGCTGGACATTCCCTGGACGCCGCGGGACGAGCGGCGGCTGCGGCTGTTCGGCCGCGTCGTCCGCACCGTCGTGCCGCGCCTGCCGGAACGGCTCCGCTACCTGCCCGTCGCCTACGCCGCACGCCGCGCCGCCCGCGCCTGACGCCGCGGTCCCCGGCCCTCGGTCACCGACCTCGGTCGGCCACCTCCGTCATGCCCATTGCCCACCGCCGCGACCCTCGCTATGTTAATCGAAAATCACATCCGTGCGACGAGGTTCCACACGCATCTGTCGCGCAACTGGCAAGTCTGCGAAGGCATCCCGAACTGTCCCTCCCCCTCAGGGAAGCAGGTAAGTCAATGGAGAACCTCAGCAGGAGAAGGGCGCTGACCCTCGGTGTCGCCCTGGGCCTCGCCGGCGCCGCGGCGCCCGTGCCCGCCTGGGCGTCGGCCGGCCCGGCCGCCGGAACCGCCGGGACCGGAGCCCTCACCGAAGCCGGAGCCGGGGCCGCCGCAGGGCCCGGCCCCGAGTGGATCTGGGACGACGCGGCGGACCCGCTGATGGCCCGGATGATCGAGGGCGGCCACGTCCCGGCGATCAACCGGGCCTGGGAGTCCTGGGTGAACAACAACGACCCGATCCCCGGCGGCCTCCCCTCCGACTTCACCGCCTACCTGACGCAGGTCAACCGGCTGCCCTCCTGGGCGGACCAGACCAAGCTGGCCCGCGCCGCGGACTTCAACCGGCGCCGCGACACGTACCTGTTCATGCTGTACGGCCTCGGCAGCGGCATCATGAGCACCGTCATCCCCCGCGAGGCCAAAAGCGTCTACTGGTCGGCGGGCGGCGCCGACATGCAGGACCGCGCGGCCAAGACGTTCACCTTCGGCTACGACCTCTCCGAGCTCGGCGCGTTCAAGCCGACCGGGCAGTTCGTCGTCACCGCGAACAAGACCCGCGTGGTGCACGCCGCCGTGCGGCATCTGCTGCCGCAGTCGCCGCACTGGAAGGCCGTCGCCGACGAGTCCATTCCGATCAGCGCCGCCGACATCCTCGTCACCTTCCACAGCCTCGGCACCTACGTGCACCAGAAGCTGCTCGAGTGGAGGATCCCGTACCCGGCCGCCGACCAGGAGGCCTTCCTGCACATGTGGCAGGTCGCCGTCCATCTGCTCGGCGTGCCCTACGAGCACATCCCGAAGACCTGGGCGGAGGCCCTCGCGCAGTCGCGGCAGGTCCTCACCCCGGTCCTCAGCCCGTCGACCGAGGGCATCAGGCTCGCGGAGGACCTGCTCGGCCTGACCGCGCAGGTCGACCTCGGCGTCACCCGCGGCTTCCTCAACGAGTTCGTGCGCTACGTCCTCAGCGACCAGGTCGGCGACTGGCTCGGCCTGCGCCGCGACTACGCGGCCGCCGCCCTGGTCCGTACGGCCTGGCCGGCGTTCATCCTCTTCCGCGAGGGGCTGTCGCCCGTGATGCCCAGCACCTTCTACATGTTCGACCAGTTCATCCGGGCGCTGGCCATGCTGTTCCTCAACAAGGGCTCCTCCGGCACCACCACGCCCATCACCATCCCCACCGGCAACCGGCCGGGCTGAGCGTGCGGAGCCGCGCACGCGTGCGCCCGCCCCGCGGCCACCGGGCCCAGGGGCGGGACACCGGGCGCGGTCACACGCCCAGCGCGCCCAGGACCAGCGCGGTCACCGTCTCGCGGTGCTCCGGGGTGTCCCGCCAGCGCAGGGCCCGCCCCGCCTCGACCACCACCCCGAACCCCGCGTGCACCAGCACCCGGGTCTGCCGCGGGCCCAGCTCCGGACGGGCCTGCCGCAGCTGCTGCTCCCACACGGCGATGTGCTCCCGCTGCGCCAGCACCACCGGCCGCCGCAAGGCGTCGGGCAGCCCGCCGAGTTCGGCCTCGGCCACGCTGTTCAGCTCGGTGTGCTCGAAGCTGTACGCCACGTACGTCGAGGCCAGCGCGACGACCGCCGCACGCGGCCCGGCCACCCCCTGGAGGTTCCGCTCCACCCCCTGGGACAGCAGCGCCGCCGCCTGGAGGCAGGCCGCCGCCAGGATGTCGATCTTCCCGGGGTAGTGGCGGTACAGCGCGGACGGGGTCAGGCCCACCGCCTGCGCGATCTGCCCGTTGGTGACGCTGGCGAAGCCGTTGCGCGCGAACAGCGGCACGGACGCGGCGAGGATCTCCGCGCGCCGGGTGCGCGGGACGGGCCGGGCGGGCAGCTCCACCGGGTGCGCCTCGGGCGGCACCGCCGCGGGGTCGCTCGCCGCCACCCCGAGCGCGGCAGCCACCAGCAGTTCCTCCGCGCGGCGTTGGGCGATGGAGGTGTGGTGCATCGTGATCGATCCGATCGCGCCGAGCGCCGCCACCGCCCGCAGCCGTTCGTCCGGCAGCGGATGCTCGCGCCGCACCGCCTCCTCGACCCGCTCGACCAGACGCCCGAACTTTACCCGCAGCCGCCGGCGGTCCTCGCGGTTGAGGTAGCGCGCCTCCCAGCGGTACACACCCCCCGACGCGCGGTGCGCCACGGTGATCCGGGTGAGCGCCGTCAGCACGTCCGTGAGGCTCGCCCCCGGCGGCACCTCGTCGAGCGCCTCGACCAGCCCGTCCACCATGACGTCCGCGCACTCCGCGAACAGGGCGTACTTGTTGGGGAAGTGCCGGTACAGCGCCGCCGCCGAGATGCCGACCTGCGCGGCGACCTCCTCCATGGAGGCCGTGTGGTAGCCGCGCTCGCTGAACACCCGCCCGGCCGCCTCGACGATCAGCTGTCTGCGGTTACGGGGCCGCGTGGCCGGAACCGGCTCGGCGGGCGCGGCCGAGCGGGCGGACGAGGAGGCGGGAGCCATGGCGTTCAGTCAATCACACGGGGTGAGGCGGCCGGGTGCCCTCCGTTTCCGGTACGGTCCGGCGGCCGGACGCCCCTCCGGCCCCCTCAGTCGAACAGCAGCACCGGCTTCACCACCCCGCCCTCCTCCATCGCCCTCACCGCCGACCCGATCTCCTCGAACGGGAACGTCGTGACCAGCGTCTCCAGCGGGAACAGGCCACGACGCCACAGGCCCACCAGGTCCGGCAGGAAGCGGCCGGGATGCGAGTCGCCCTCGATCACCCCGTGCACCCGCACCCCCTTGGCCAGCAGCGGCATCACGTCGAACGTCACCTCGCCGCCCAGACCGAGCAGCGCCAGCTCGCCGCGCGGGCGCAGCACGGCGACGGCCTGGCGGGCCACCTCCGGGCGGCCCGTCGTCTCCACGACATGGTGCGCCCCGCCGCCCGTGAGGTCCCGCAGCGCCGCCACCAGACCGTCCCCCGGAGGCAGGGCCGCCTTCGCGCCCAGCTCGACGGCCAGGGCGCGGCGCGCGGGGACGGGGTCGACCGCCACCACCGGGTCGCAGCCCACCGCCACCGCCGCCATCACCGCGCTCAGCCCGACCCCGCCCGCCCCCGTCACGACCAGGGACGCTCCGGGTTCGGGCCGCAGCCGGTTGAGTACCGTGCCCGCGCCCGTCTGCCCGCTGCACCCGAGCGGCGCCGCGACCTCGTCGGGCAGGTCCGCCGGCACCGGGACCAGGCCCCGCTCCCGCACCACGGCGTGCGTGGCGAAGCTGGACTGGCCGAAGAAGCCGCCGTGCACGGGTGTGCCGTCGCGGGAGAGGGGAGTGGTGCCGTCGGCGCGCCCGCCGGAGAAGTTCAGGGTCCGCGCGTGGAGACAGTACGCGGGATGGCCCGCCGCGCACTGCTCGCACGCGCCGCAGCTCGCGAAGGTGAGGCAGACCCGGTCGCTCGGCGCCACACCCCTCACCTCCGCGCCGACCGCCTCGACCCGCCCCGCGTCCTCGTGACCGAAGACCATCGGGGTGAGCCGGCCGGGCCAGGTGTCCCGCATGCCCAGGTCGGTGTGGCAGATGCCGGCCGCGGTCATCCGCACCAGCACCTCGTCCGGACGTGGCTCGCCGAGGTCGAGGTCCCCCACGGTGAACGGGGCGCCCGGCGTCTCGGCGACCGCCGCGCGGATCCGTCTCACGCGCCCTCTCCGGCGCCGGGCCGGGACCGGACGCCGCTCCCGGACTCGGGAGCACGCTCCAGGTAGAAGTAGTAGTACGGACCCTCGGGCGGCACGTCCTTGCCGTTCATGATGCCCAGCAGCGTGCTGTCGTCCACCCACTTGAAGTGGTCGAACACCGGCCGCCCGTCGTACACCATCGTGGCCGTCGACTCCCCGCGGAACTCCACCGTCCACAGGCTCGCCTCGCCCTGCCCCAGCTCGGTGTCGGAGTACAGCTCGCCCGCCTCGTTCCGGCACATCAGCGGCTTGGCGTCGCGCAGGGAGTGGAACGTCTTGCCGTACCAGCCCGCCTTCTCCAGCACGCCGTTGAGCGGGTGTCTGGTGTCGAACTCGCCGCCCTTCCACGCCCCGAGGATCTCCTCGGGGCGGGCCGTCGGCAGCACGGCCCAGATCGCGTCGAGTTCGCCGGGGTCGACCCGGCCGTCCCGCTCCTGGAGCTCGCGGAACAGGGCTCGCGCCTCGTGCACGTCCATCACAGGTGTCCTCTCGTCGGTCGGTGCGGGCCGGCGCGGTCAGGACCCGGAGTGCCTCAGCCCGACGACCCGCGGGACGCCGCGCCCCGCCCCGGCGGGGTCCGCCGCGGGAACGGCAGGACGACGTCGCCGGCGACCGCGGCCGGGTGGCCCACGGTGCCCAGGCTCAGCAGCACATGCCGTTCCGCGACCTCCTCGGCGGTGAGCGGGCCGTCCTCGCGGAACCAGTTGGCGACGCCCTGGCACATCACGAGCACCGAGCGCACCGCGTCGGCCGGGATGGGGGTGGTGAACACACCCTGGGCGCGGCCCTCCTCGACCGTGTCCAGCAGCATGTGCTCCAGATAGTCGCGCAGGGCGACGTACCGGGCCCGGTTCTGCGGTTCCAGGCTGCGTATCTCCGTGTCCAGAAACGCCAGTTGGCGGCGGTGGGCCATGTACAGGACGATCGACTCGACCATGCCGCAGAAGCGGGCCAGCGGATCGTCCCCGGCCTCCCGGGCGGCCGCCCGGCAGCGGTCCAGGACGTCCTTGATGGACGTCTCCAGGAGCGTCGCCAGCAGCGCCTGCTTGTTCTCGTAGTGGTAGTACAGCGCGGGCACGGTGACCCCCACCCGGCCGGCTATGTCCCGGACCGATGTGCCGTGGTACCCGTGCTCGTTGAAGGCCCGCATGGCGTGCATCAGGATCGGGTGCAGGTCGAGCGGGCCGTAGGAGCGCCAGTGTCCCGCCGACGGGGTGGTCTCCTGGCTGGGCGCGGTGTTCAACGGCTCTCCTCCGGGGCTGCGGCGGTCGGCGTCATCGTACGGCGGTGCGGTCCGGCTCACCTCCCTGTTCGCACTTAGCGATCGTTCAGGAGAGCGTGGCCCACGACGGCCGACCCGGAGTCACTTTCCCCGTCATCTCCCGGAAAAACAAGTCCCGCACGGGGAGTTGACCGTCTCGCGTTCCGCTCCTACGTTGAGCGAACGCTCAGTAAGTCCCCGGTCGCGACGGCGGGTCCGTCGCGCACCGAGAGAGGAACCCATGAGCCCCACTTCCACCCACCCTCCCGGCCGCACCGTCGCGGGCCCGCTGGACGGTGTGCGCGTGGTCGAACTGGCCGGCATCGGACCGGGACCGTTCGCCGCGATGCTGCTCGCCGACCTGGGCGCCGACGTGGTGCGGGTGGACCGCCCGGGCCGTGCCCCGCTCGGCGGCGACCCCGCCCGCGACCTCACCAACCGCAACAAACGGTCCGTCGTCGTCGACCTCAAGGCGTCCGAAGGACCCACGACCGTCAGGGCGTTGGCGGCGCGCGCCGACATCCTGCTCGAGGGGTACCGGCCCGGCGTCGCGGAGCGGCTCGGCGTCGGACCGGAGGACTGCATGGCCGCCAACCCCGCGCTGGTGTACGGGCGGATGACCGGCTGGGGGCAGGACGGCCCGCTCGCCGCCCTGGCCGGGCACGACATCGGCTACATCGCCACCACCGGCGCCCTGTCCATGATCGGGACCTCGGACGGGCCGCCCGTCCTCCCCGCCAACCTGCTCGGCGACTACGCGGGCGGCTCCCTCTACCTCACGACCGGCGTCCTCGCCGCGCTGCTCACCGCCCGCGCCACCGGCCACGGCCAGGTGGTGGACGCCGCCATCGTGGACGGCACCGCCCACCTGACCAGCCTGTTCTGGGGCATGCTCGCCGAGGGCACCTGGCGGGACGCGCGCGGCCGCAACCTGCTCGACGGCGGCTGCCCCTACTACGCCGTCTACGAGACCTCCGACGGCGGCTGGATGGCGGTCGGCGCCCTGGAACCGCACTTCTACGCCGTGTTCGTCTCCCTGCTCGGCCTGGACGCGGACGAGCTGCCGGACCGCGCCGATCCCCGCAACTGGCCTGCCCTACGGGCCGAGTTCACCACCCGCTTCAGGTCCGCCCCCCGCGCCCGCTGGACGGCCGTCTTCGAAGGCACCGACGCCTGCGTCGCACCCGTGCTCTCCCTGCACGAGGCGGCCGGGCACAAGCATCTCACCGCGCGGGGCACGTACACCGAGGCGCACGGCGTCACCCAGCCCGCGCCCGCGCCCCGCTTCTCCGGCACGCCCGGCACCCTCCGGCGCCCGCCGGCCGTCCCCGGCGCCCACACCTGCGACGTGGCCCGCGACTGGGGCGTGCCCGACCTGCTGAAGGACCACTGCTGATGGAACTGTCCTCACCCCTGGCCTACGCGGAGGACCCACGCACCGCCGCCGACCGGGCCGCCGCCCTGGAGCGCGCCGGGCTCGACGCCGTGTGGGTCGCCGAGGCCTACGGCTTCGACTCCCCGACGGTCATGGGCTACCTCGCCGCGAGGACCGAGCGGATGCGCATCGGATCCGCCGTCCTCAACGTCTACTCCCGCACCCCCGCCCTCATCGCCCAGACCGCCGCGGGACTCGACGCGATCAGCGGCGGACGCGCCATCCTCGGCGTCGGCGCCTCAGGACCGCAGGTCGTCGAGGGCTGGCACGGCCGCGTCTACGACCGCCCGCTGGGCCGCGCCCGCGAGGTGATCCACCTGTCCCGGCGGATCTGGCGGCGCCAGGTGATCGAACACCACGGCATCACCGACCTGCCCGTCCCGCCCGAGAAGGGCGGCACCCTCGGCAAACCCCTCAAGCTGCTCAACCACCCCGTCCGCGACTCCATCCCCGTCTATCTCGCCGCCCTCGGCCCGGCCAGCGTCCGCACGGCCGCCGAGATCGCCGACGGCTGGCTGCCGTTCCTCTACGCCCCCGAACACGCGGCGAAGATCTGGGGCCCGTCCCTCGCCGAGGGCACCGCACAACGCGACCCCGCGCTCGGCCCGCTCCAGGTCGTCGCGGGCGGCCTGCTCGCCATCGGCGACGACGCCGCGGCCGTACGCGACCTGATGCGGCCCACCGTCGCCCTCTACGTCGGCGGCATGGGCGCCCCCGGCCGCAACTTCTACTTCGACCTCGTCTGCTCCTACGGCTACGAGGCCGCCGCGACCGCCGTCCAGGAGCACTACCTCGCCGGACGCAAGAAGGACGCGGAGGCCGCCGTACCGGCCGAGCTGCTGGAGCAGTTGTGCCTGGCCGGCCCCGAGGGCTACGTCCGCGACCGCGTGGAGGTGTTCCGCGAGGCGGGCGTGACCATGCTCAACGTCACCCCCGTCGGCCCCGACCCCGCCCGACTGATCGAGCATGTGAGGAGCTGGCTGTGACCACCCCGGAACGCACTCCGGACCGTCCCCTGTACGGCCCCGGACACGAGGCCTTCCGCGAGACGGTGCGGACCTTCCTGACGAAGGAGGTGCTCCCGCACCACGAACGCTGGGAGAAGGACGGCGTGGTGGACCGCGAGGTGTGGCGCAAGGCCGGCCGCCAGGGCCTGCTCGGCATGGCCGTCGACGAGGAGTACGGCGGCGGCGGGACCGACGACTTCCGCTACAGCGCCGTCCTCATCGAGGAGTTCGCCCGCGCCGGCGCCTCCGGTCTGGCGCTGAGCCTGCACAACGACATCGTCGGCCCCTACCTCACCCATCTCGCGAACGACGAGCAGAAGCGCCGCTGGCTGCCCGGCTTCACCTCCGGCGACCTGGTCACCGCCATCGCCATGACCGAACCCGGCGCCGGCTCCGACCTCCAGGGCATCCGCACCACCGCCGCCGACCAGGGCGACCACTACCTGCTCAACGGCGCCAAGACGTTCATCTCCAACGGCGTCCTCGCCGACCTCGTCGTCGTGGTCGCCCGCACCACCCCCGAGGGCGGCAGCGGCGGACAGAGCCTGCTCGTCGTCGAGCGCGGCATGGACGGCTTCGAACGCGGCCGCAACCTCGACAAGATCGGCCAGAAGGCGCAGGACACCGCCGAACTGTTCTTCACCGACGTACGCGTCCCCAAGGAGAACCTGCTGGGGGAGGAGCACCAGGCCTTCGCCCACCTCATGGGCAACCTCGCCCAGGAGCGGCTGGCCATCGCCGTCGGCGCCGCCGCCGCGGCCGAGGAGATCCTCGACGTCACCACCCGCTACGTGAAGGAACGCGAGGCGTTCGGCAAGCCGCTCGCGAGGCTCCAGCACATCCGTTTCGAGATCGCCGAGATGGCCACCGAGAACGCGGTCACCCGCGCCTTCCTGGACCGCTGCGTCGCCGACCACAGCGACGGCCGGCTCGACGCGGTGCACGCCTCGATGGCCAAGTGGTGGGCCACCGAACTCAACAAGCGCGTCGTCGACCGCTGCCTCCAACTCCACGGCGGCTACGGCTACATGAGCGAGTACAAGGTCGCCCGGGCGTTCCTCGACAGCCGCGTCCAGACCCTCTACGGCGGCACCACCGAAATCATGAAGGAGATCATCGGCCGCTCCCTGCTGCGCTGAGCACCGGCCCGCTCCCCACCCCCTGAGTGAACCGACCTGGAAGGGCAACCGAGGTGAGCACCGAAGCGTATGTGTACGACGCGATTCGCACCCCGCGCGGACGCGGCAAGGCGAACGGCGCCCTGCACGGCACCAAACCCGTCGACCTGGTCGTCGGGCTGATCCACGAGATCCGCGCCCGTTTCCCCGGCCTCGACCCGGCCGCCGTCGACGACATCGTCCTCGGCGTGGTCAGTCCGCTGGGCGACCAGGGCGCGGACATCGCCCGCACCGCCGCCGTCCTCGCCGGACTCCCCGACACGGTGGCCGGCGTCCAGGAGAACCGCTTCTGCGCCTCCGGTCTGGAAGCCGTCAACATGGCCGCGATGAAGGTCCGTTCGGGCTGGGAGGACCTGGTCCTCGCGGGCGGCGTGGAGTCCATGTCCCGGGTCCCGATGGGCAGCGACGGCGGCGCCTGGTCGGCGGACCCGCGCACCAACCACGACACCGGTTTCGTCCCCCAGGGCGTCGGCGCCGACCTCATCGCCACCCTGGAGGGCTTCTCCCGCCACGACGTGGACTCCTACGCGGCGCTCTCCCAGGAGCGGGCGGCCACGGCGTGGAAGGAGGGCCGCTTCGACCGGTCCGTGGTTCCCGTGCGGGACCGCAGCGGCCTCGTCGTCCTCGACCACGACGAGCACCTGCGCCCCGGCACCACCGCCGACTCCCTCGGCAAGCTCAAGCCGTCGTTCGCGGACATCGGCGAACTGGGCGGCTTCGACGCCGTCGCGCTGCAGAAGTACCACTGGGTGGAGAAGGTCGACCACGTCCATCACGCCGGGAACTCCTCCGGCATCGTCGACGGCGCCGCGCTGGTCGCGGTCGGTACGCGGGAGGCCGGTGAGCGGTACGGCCTCACCCCGCGCGCCCGGATCGTCTCCGCCGCCGTGTCCGGCTCCGACCCCACGATCATGCTGACGGGGCCGGCGCCGGCCTCCCGCAAGGCGCTCGCCAAGGCCGGGCTGACCGTCGACGACCTCGACCTGGTCGAGATCAACGAGGCGTTCGCGGCGGTCGTGCTGCGCTTCGTGAAGGACCTGGGCCTGTCGCTGGACAAGGTCAACGTCAACGGCGGCGCCATCGCGCTCGGCCACCCGCTCGGCGCGACCGGCGCGATGATCCTCGGCACCCTCGTCGACGAACTGGAGCGCCAGGACAAGCGCTACGGGCTGGCGACCCTGTGCGTGGGCGGCGGCATGGGCATCGCCACGGTCGTCGAACGCGTCTGAACCCTCTCCCCGGACCACATGGACCACCCGGATCACCAGGAGCGCATCCGTATGAGCACCGAGTCCACCACCATCCGCTGGGAGCAGGACGACACGGGTGTCGTCACCCTCGTCCTCGACGATCCCGGCCAGTCCGTGAACACCATGAACGCGGCGTTCATCGACTCGCTGGACGCCGTCACCGCGCGGCTGGCCGAGCAGCGCGACCGTGTGCGGGGCGTGATCGTCGCCTCCGCCAAGAAGAGCTTCTTCGCCGGCGGCGACCTGCACGACCTGATCTCCGTCACGCCCGGGACGGCCGGCGCCTCCTACGAGGCCGGTATGCGCGTCAAGCGGGCGCTGCGCGTCATGGAGACCCTGGGCAGGCCGGTCGTCGCCGCGATCAACGGCGCGGCCCTGGGCGGCGGTTACGAGATCGCCCTGGCCTGCCACCACCGCATCGCCCTGGACGCTCCCGGCACCAAGGTCGGCTGCCCGGAGGTCACCCTGGGCCTGCTCCCCGGAGGCGGTGGCGTCACCCGCACGGTCCGCATGTTCGGGGTGACGGAGGCCCTGCGGAAGGTGCTCCTGGAGGGCACCCAGTACGGTCCCGCCCGCGCCCTGGAGAACGGCCTGGTCGACGAACTCGTCTCCGATCCGGGCGAACTCCTGACCCGGGCACAGGCGTTCATCGACGCCCACCCCGAGTCCGCGCAGCTCTGGGACGCCCCCGGCCACCGCATCCCCGGCGGCACCCCGGCGACCCCCAAGCTCGCCGCCCAGCTCCCGGCCCTGCCTGCCCTGCTGCGGAAGAAGACCGGCGGCGCCCCGTACCCCGCCCCGCGCAACATCCTCGCGGCGGCCGTGGAGACCGCCCAGGTCGACGTGGACACAGCGTTCGAGATCGAGGCGCGGTACCTGACCGAGCTGGTCACCGGGCAGATCACCAAGAACATGATCCAGGGGTTCTTCTTCGACCTCCAGGCGGTCAACTCCGGCGCCAGGCGCCCGAAGGACGTCCCGGCCCGCAAGGTCACCAAGGTGGCGGTGCTCGGGGCGGGCATGATGGGCGCCGGCATCGCCTACTCCTGTGCCGCCGCCGGCATCGACGTCGTGCTCAAGGACGTCTCCGCCGACGCGGCCGTCCGCGGCAAGGGCTACTCCGAGAAGCTGTGCGCCAAGGCCGTCGCCCGCGGCCGTACGACACAGGAGAAGGCCGACGCGCTGCTCGCCCGCATCACCCCGACCGCGGACACCGGTGACCTGGCCGGCTGCGACGCGGTGGTCGAGGCCGTCTTCGAGGACACGGCCCTCAAGCACCGGGTGTTCCAGGAGATCCAGCACGTGGTCGCCCCGGACGCCCTGCTGTGCTCCAACACCTCCACCCTCCCCATCACCGTCCTGGCCAAGGGCGTCGAGCGGCCCCGCGACTTCATCGGCCTGCACTTCTTCTCGCCCGTCGACAAGATGCCGCTGGTCGAGATCGTCAAGGGCGAGAAGACCGGGGAGGAGGCGCTGGCCCGGGCGTTCGACCTGGTCCGGCAGATCCGCAAGACGCCCGTCGTGGTCAACGACTCCCGCGGCTTCTTCACCTCCCGCGTCATCGGCCGCTTCATCGACGAGGGCGTCGCCATGGTCGGCGAGGGGATCGAACCGGCCTCCGTCGAGCAGGCCGCCGCCCAGGCCGGCTACCCCGCCAAGGTCCTCGCCCTCATGGACGAACTCACCCTCACCCTCCCGCGCAGGATCCGTGAGGAGAACCGCCGCGCGGTCGAGGCGGACGGCGGCACCTGGCAGCCGCACCCCGCGGACGCGGTCGTCGACCGCATGATCGACGAGTTCGGCCGCCCCGGACGGTCCGGCGGCGCCGGCTTCTACGACTACGACGAGCAGGGCAGGCGCGCCGGTCTCTGGCCCGGACTGCGCGCGCACTTCACCGACCCCGCCGAGCAGCCCGCCGGCCTCACCGAGCTGAAGGAGCGGATGCTCTTCGTCGAGGCGCTGGACGCGGTGCGCTGCCTGGAGGAAGGCGTCCTGGAGTCGGTGGCCGACGCCAATGTCGGCTCGCTGCTCGGCATCGGCTTCCCGCCGTGGACCGGCGGCGTCCTGCAGTACGTCAACGGCTACGACGGCGGCGCCGGGGGAGGGGTCGGACTGCCCGGCTTCGTCGCCCGCGCCCGCGAGCTCGCCGCCCGGTACGGCGACCGCTTCACCCCGCCCGAGCTGCTGCTGAGCAAGGCCGAACGCGGCGAGACCTTCACCGACGCCTGAGCGCGGTCCGCCACCCTCACCGACACCGGGTACGCCCGCAGGGGCTCCCCCCCCACGCCCCGGTCTCCCCGGACGTTCTCTCCCCGACCCGCAACGCAAGGAGGCCCCGATGACGTCACCACCTCCCACCGCAGGCGATCCGCCCGACGACCCCGCCGCCCGCACCCTGCCCCAGCTCCTGGCCCGCAACGCGCACGCCCACCCCGGACTGCCGGGCCTGTCCTGGCAGTCGGAGGACCCGGACACCGACTGGACCACGCTCAGCTGGGGCGAGATCCACGAGCACACCCGCACCCTCGCCGCCGGCTACCGGGCCCTCGGCGTCGGCCGCGGGGACCATGTGCTGCTGATGATGGCCAACCGGCCCGAGCACTGGCTGTCGGACCTGGCGCTGGTCCGCCTCGGCGCGGTCCCGGTGAGCGTCTACGGCACCGCCGCCCCCGAGCAGATCACCCACATCGCCCGCAACTGCCGCGCGCGCCTCGCCGTCGTCGGCGGAGCCGGGCAACTCCCGGTGTGGGAACCGCTGCTGGCCGACGCCGGCACCCCGCTGGAACGGCTGGTGGTGGCCGACGCGGGAGCGGAGGCGACGCATGTGCCGTACGCGTCGCTGCTCCGCGAGCCGGCGCCGGAGGAGTTCGGCAAGGAACTCGACACCGCCCGGCCCGAGGACCCGCTGACCGTCGTCTACACCTCCGGCACCACCGGCGAGCCCAAGGGCGTCGTCCTCACCCACCGGGTGGTGCTCTCCAACGCGCTCGCGCTGGACGCCGTGGTGGAACTCCCGCCGCACGTCGAGCACATCTGCTACCTGCCGTTCGCGCACATCGCCGAACGGATGCTGGGCATCTACCTGCCGTGTCACCGCGCCTCGCACGTCTACCTGTGCGCCGACCCGACGAAGGTCGGCGAGGTGGTGCGCAAGGTGCGTCCCGCGCAGTTCTTCGGCGTGCCGAGGATCTGGGAGAAGCTGTCCGCCGCCGTGCGGGCCGTGCTCTCGCTGATGCCGGACGACCAACGGGCCGTCATCGACGAGGCGTTCGCGGTGGCCCGGGAGCACGTCGGCCACCGCGAGCGCGGCGAGACCCCGCCGCCCGAGCTGGAGGAGCGGTACACCCGCGTCCGCAAGGAGGTGCTGCTGCCCATGCTGGCGGCCGGCGGCCTGGACCGGGTGACCTGGTCGGCGAGCGCGTCCGCGCCGATGCCGGTCGACGTGGTGCACTTCTGGGCCGGGTTCGGCATCGTCATCATGGACGCCTGGGGGCTGACGGAGACCACCGGGGTCGCCACCAGCAACAGCCCGAAGCTCGGCTTCCGGCTCGGCTCGGTGGGTCGCCCCGTGGAGTCGGTGGAGATCCGCACCGCCGAGGACGGCGAGATCATGGTGCGAGGCACGTCGGTGTTCGACGGCTACCTCCAGCCGGACGGCTCCGTGCAATCCGCGCTGGACGCCGACGGCTGGCTCGCCACCGGCGACATCGGCCGGATCGACGAGGACGGCTATCTCTGGCTCACCGACCGCAAGAAGGAGATGATCATCACCTCGACCGGCAAGAACGTCTCGCCGGCGCTGGTGGAGAACGCCCTGAAGGAACACCCGCTGGTCGGGCAGGCGATGGTGCACGGCGACAACCGCTCCTACCTGGTCGCCCTGCTGGTCCTCGACCCGGAGTCCGCCCCCGCCTGGGCGGCGAAGCACGGAATCGACACGGACGGGGGCCTGGCCGGGCTGGTCCGGCACCCCGAGGTCCGGGCCGAGGTGGACCGCGCGGTCGCCGCCGCCAACACGCGCCTCAACCGCACCGAGCAGGTCAAGCGGTACGAGCTGCTCGCCGAGGAGTGGGGCCCGGCCACCGGTGAGCTGACACCGTCGCTGAAGATGCGGCGCCGCGTCATCCGCGACAAGTACGCCGACGCCCTGACCGCCCTCTACGGCGACTGAGCCGCACACCACGACGGACGCCCGCCCCCGTGCCCCGGAGGCGGGCGTCCGCGGCTCAGAGCCCGTACGTCTTGCCGATGACGTCCCGCTGGATCTCGCTCGTCCCGCCGTACACCGTGGAGACGACCGCGGCCCGCAGATGCCGCTCCATGTCGAACTCCGTGGTGTAGCCGTAGCCGCCCATCATCTGCATGCCCTCCAGCGTGACCCGCTTGGCGAGTTCGGTGGCCTTCAGCTTGGCCATCGACGCCTCGCGCGGGAACAGCTTCTCCGGGTACGCGTCGCAGTCCAGGGCCACCTCGCGCACCAGCAGCCGGGTGCACTCGATCTCGGTGGCGAGATCCGCGACCCGGTGCCGCAGCGCCTGGAACGAGCCGACGGGCCGCCCGAACTGCTCCCGCTCGCGGACGTAGGCGACCGCGTCGTCGAAGGCGCGGCGGGCCAGACCCAGCATGTTCGCCGCCAGGAACAGCCGCTCGTGGTTGAGGCCGGCCATCAACTGCCTCCACCCGCCGTCCACGTCACCCACCACGGAGTCCGCGGGCAGCCGTACGTCCGTCAGGTGGACGTCGTTGACCTCCCGGCCGCGCATCGTCTCGATGCCCCGGATCTCCACGCCGGGGGTGCCGGCGGGCAGATGGAACATGGTCAGCCCGCCGTGCTTGTCCTGGCCGGTGCGGGCCACCAGCAGGATGCTCTCGGCGCAGTGCGCGTTGGAGATCCACGTCTTCTGGCCGTCGATCACCCAGGTGCCGTCCCGCTCCTGCCGGGCCCGGCAGCGCAGCGCCCCCACGTCCGACCCCGCCCCGGGCTCGGACATCGCGACGGCCAGCACGTCCCCGCGCGCCACGCCGGACAGCACCTCCCGCCGCTGCCGCTCGGAGCCGAACCGCTCGTACGCCTTCGCCGTGATCACCGTCGTGACGAAGCCGCCGCACGGCACCATCCCGTACGACGTCTCCTCCAGGAACAGACAGGCGTCGGCCGTCCCGCCGCCGGAGCCGCCGTACTCCTCGGGCAGGCACACCCCCAGCCAGCCCAGGTCGGCGAGCCGGCGGTACAGCTCCGGACTGTGCGCCTCGCGGCCCCCGTCCGTCAGCGCGTCGCGCTGTTCACGGGTGCCGCACTCGCGCTTGGCGAAGTCGCGTACGGCCGCCGCGAACGCGGTCTGTTCCTCGGTGAGTCGACTGCCCATCAGGTCCTCCGGTATCCGGCGCCGGTCGGCGGCTCGGTCGGGTGGGGCGCATTCTGAGATACAAAGTTATGGTAGTTGTATCAGCGTCTCTCGGGGAGTCGTTCGCCGGTATCGTGAGGAGCACCATGAGAACTGACACGAACGACTCGTGGCTCGCCCGGGCCCTCGCCCGACCGGAGCCCGAGGACGACACGGCGCGGCGCATCCTCGACGCGGCACTGGAGCAGTTCACCCTCCTCGGCGTGCGCCGCTCCTCCGTGGACGACGTCGCCAAGCGGGCCGGCGTCTCCCGGGTGACCGTCTACCGGCGCTTCCAGACGAAGGACCGCCTGGTCGAGGAGACCCTGCTGCGGGAGCTGAGCCGCTTCTTCGCCCGGCTGGACGCCGCGGTGGCCGGCCTGCCGTCCATGAAGGAGCGCGTCGTCGAGGGCTTCGTGGTCGCCCTGCGCCACACCCGCGCCCATCCGCTGTTCGGCGGCATGCTGCGGCTCGAACCCGAGGTGGTGCTGCCCTACCTGACCGTGCAGGGCGGCTCCTCGCTGTCCGCCACCGTCGAGTACCTCACGGGTCATCTGCGCCGGGCGCAGCAGGTCGAGGGGAGGCCCGACGAGGACCCGCGTCCGGTCGCGGAGCTGATGGTGCGGGTCGCCGTGTCCTTCCTGCTCAACCCGTCCAGCTGCATCGAGATGGAGGACGCGGAGCAGGCCCGGGCCTTCGCCCGCCGCTACCTGGCCCCGCTGCTGGACGCCTGACCGCCCCGGGTGCGACGGTCCGGCGTCCCCGTGGCGTTCAGCGCCGCCGGTGCAGGGCACGCGCCAGCCGTACCGCGCGCTCGCGGGTGGCCGCCGGGACCGCGAAGGAGGTCAGCGCGACCGCCGGGGCGAACCGCTGCACCGTCACCGACTGCACGGAGGTGAACGCCCGCAGCCCCTCCTCGCCGTGGATCCGCCCGAAGCCGGAGTCCTTCGACCCGCCGAACGGCAGCGCGGGCACCGCCGCGAAGCCCAGCACCGAGTTCACCGACACCGCGCCCGCGCGCAGCCGCGCCGCGATCGCCGCACCCGTGCGCCCGCTCCCGCAGAACACCGCCGCGCCGAGGGCGTAGCGGGAGGCGTTGGCGCGTTCCACGGCCTCGTCCACGCCCGCCACCGCGTTGACCGTCACCACCGGTCCGAACGTCTCCTCCGTCATCGCCGGCGCGTCCTCCGGCACACCGGTCAGCACCACCGGGGCGACGTACGGCGCGCGCACCGCGTCGGGCCCGCCCAGCAGCGCCCGCCCGCCCGCCGCGACGGCGCCGCTCACATGCCGCTCGACCACGGCGACCTGGCCGGGCAGCGTCATCGGCCCGTACGCGGCGTCCGCGCCGGCGCCCGTGCGCAGCGCCGCGGCCTTCTCCACCACCCGCGCGCACAGCTCCTCGTGCACCTCGCGCATCGCGTAGACGCGCTCCACGCCCGCACACGTCTGCCCCGCGTTGCTCAGCGCGCCCCACACGATCGCGTCGGCGGCCGCGTCCAGGTCGGCGTCGGCGGTGACGATCACCGCGTCCTTGCCGCCGCACTCGGCGAGGAAGGGCGTCAGCGTCTCGGCGCAGACCGCCATCACCTTCCGCGCGGTCCCCGGCGACCCCGTGAACGCCACCTTGTCCACCCCGGAGCGGGCCAGCGCGTCCCCGGTCGCCGCCGCCCCCGTGACCGTGGCGAGCAGCCCCGCGTGCTCGGGCGCGGCGGAGTCGAACAGCTCCGCCAGCAGCACCCCCGTGCCCGGCGTCAGCTCCGACGGCTTGAACACCACCGCGTTCCCCGCCGCGAGGGCGTACCCGATGGAGCCCATCGGCGTGTAAAGGGGGTAGTTCCAGGGGCCGATCACACCGACCACGCCCAGCGGGCGGTGCACCAGCGAGGCCCGCTGGTGCACCGTGAACAGCCCCGTCCGCACTCTCCTGCGGCCCAGCACCCGGGGGGCGTTGCGCGCCGCCCACGCCAGGTGCTCCAGCGTGAGCACGACCTCCAGCGCGGCGTCACCGGCCGGCTTCCCGGTCTCCCGCGCGATGGTGCGGGCCACCGTGTCCAGGTCGTCGGCGAGCGCCTTCTTCCAGCGCAGCAGCAGCTCCCTGCGGCGGGACGCGGGCAGCGCCGCCCACCCCGCCTGCGTGGTGCGGGCGCGCGCGACGGCACGGGCGACGTCCTCCGGGCCGTGCGCCGGGTACTCGGCGAGGCGCTCGCCGGTCGCGGGGGAGTACGTGGTGAAAGTGGAGGCGGTGGCGCGCGGGGCGGCGGCCGGGGCGGTCTCGGTCATGGGGTCTCCTCACGGTGGGCTCGGACGACGGACGACCGCGGGTGCCCGGCAGCCCCCTTGGGGGGCCTCCCGTCGGACGCCTGATGCTCCGGGGCCTCGACGCCTGGCGGCCGGAGGCCCCTCGGCGGGTCCTCGCCCGATGGCTCTTGGTCCGGCGGTCCGGCGTCCGGCGGCCTCTCACCCGAGGGCTCGGCGTTCGGCGGCTCCTGGCCCGGCGGTTCGACGCCCGAAGGCTTCTCGCCCGGCGGTTCGGTGTGCGGCGGCTGGAGTCCCGGTGGGTCCTCGCCTGGCGGTTCGGCGTCCGGCGGCTGAAGGTCCGACGGGTCCTCGCCCCGCGGTTCGGCGTCCGGCGGCCTCTCGCCCGGCAGTGGCTGCACCGGGCGGGACTGGGCCCAGTGCGGGCCCAGGTCGTCCAGGGTCCAGCCGAAGGGATAGGTGCGGGGCTTCGGCCCGCGTGGGAACCGCTCGGGCCGGGCGGGCAGCAGCCGGATGCACGCGGCGCGCAGACGCAGCGCCCGGTGCACGACGGCCCGCAGCCAGGCCGGCTGCGGCTGGAATCCGAGCGCCGTCAGCAGCGGTTCGTCGAGCACGGCCAGCGACGCCCGTACGGCGATCCGGCGCAGCGGGGCCGGGTACCAGGCGGCCATGACGCGTAACGTGGCCGCGGCGACCCGGCGGTTGGCGGGGTCGTAGGCGAACATCTCCCGCTCGTAGGCGTCGTGCAGCCGCTCGAACTCGGCGTACGTACCGGGCACTTCGGAGATGCCCATCATCTCGCCCATCCGCCGGCCCACCAGCGCCAGGCTCTCGGTCTCCTGCGCGCACAGCGGCCGCCACCCGAACCGGTCGATCCACCGTTTCGGCCCGACCACCGTGGTGGCCAGCACGTACAGGAAATCCTCGTTGGGGATCCGGTACCGGCCGTGGATGCGGTTCAGGTGGCGGGCGGCGGCCCGGCCCTGCTCCGAGTCCAGCCCGTCGCGCACCATCTCGTACGCGATCAGCACCGTGTCGTCGTAGCGCTTCTGCCCGGCACGCTCGAACTCCTGGGTGCGGTCGAGCAGTCGGGAGATGCGAGGGACGCCGTAGTCGCGCAGGAAGGCCACGGACGTGCCGTGCAGATAGTCGCGGGGGAACTCGTACTGCGTGATCCACCGGTAGATCTGTTCAAAGTCCCGCTGCGGATCCATCTGCCGCATCCGGGTGAGCCGGCGGCAACGCCCCATCGCTGATCCCTCCTGTCGGCAACGCGGCCACCGGCTCGCCGAGCGAGGGACCGGAGGCGACGGAGTCGTGGAACACGGCCCTGGTGCAACGGTGATACTGAAACTATTGACTTGTAACATCGGCCGTCAAGAGACGCGACGGCCCGAGTCGTCCCGCACCCCGCCCGCCGCCGCGCTCCGGTCGCACCTCCGCCCGTGTTACCGTGGCGCTTTTGCGTGGTCGTCGCGGCGGGCCGTTCCCAGGACCACGTCTCCCTGCGGAAGGCTCCCCATGACCCACTCCGACGACTCCGGCGCCGTCCACGGCGCTCCCGCCCGGCCCGACGCCACGCCGTCCGTCCAGGCGCCGGACGGCTCCTTCGCCGCCCTGGGACTGCCGGAGGCCGTGCTGCGCACCCTGGACCGCCTCGGCGTGCGCGACCCCTTTCCCATCCAGGCGGCCACGCTGCCCGACGCCCTGCGCGGACGCCACGTCTTGGGGCGCGGGCGCACCGGCTCCGGCAAGACGCTCGCCTTCGGCCTGCCCCTGCTGGCCCGCACGGCGGGACGGCGCGCCGAGCCCAAGCAGCCCCTCGCGCTGGTCCTGGTGCCCACCAGGGAGCTGGCCCAGCAGGTCACCCAGGCGCTCGAGCCGTACGCCGAGGCGCTGCGGCTGCGGATGGCCACGGTCGTCGGCGGCCTGTCGATCAGCCGCCAGATCGCCGCGCTGCGCCAGGGGGCCGAGGTGGTCGTCGCCACCCCCGGACGCCTGCACGACCTCGTCGAACGCGACGCCTGCCGGCTGGGACGGGTGCGGATCACCGTCCTGGACGAGGCCGACCAGATGTGCGACCTGGGCTTCCTGCCGCAGGTCTCCGGGCTGCTCGCCCTGGTGCGCCCCGAGGGCCAGCGCATGCTGTTCTCGGCCACCCTGGACGGCGACGTGGGCCGGCTGGTCCGCGACCACCTGCACGACCCCGTCGTCCACTCGGTCGACCCGGCCGGCGCCGCGGTCGCCGGCATGGAGCACCACCTCCTGGTCGTCCACGGCCCCGACCGCTACGCCGTCACCACGGAGATCGCCGCCCGCGACGGCCGCGTGCTGCTGTTCCTCGAGACGAAGCACGCCGTCGACCGGCTCACCCGGCATCTGCGGGCGAGCGGCGTGCGCGCCGGGGCCCTGCACAGCGGCAAGTCCCAGCCGCAGCGCACCAAAACGCTGGCCCAGTTCAAGGAGGGCGGGATCACCGTGCTCGTGGCGACCGACGTCGCCGCCCGCGGCCTCCACGTCGACGACCTCGACCTCGTCGTCAACGTCGATCCGCCCGCCGACCCCAGGGACTACGTGCACCGGGCGGGCCGCACCGCCCGCGCCGGCGCGTCGGGCCGCGTGGTCACGCTGGTGGCGTCCGGCGGGCGCCGCGAGACGCTCCGCATGCTGGCCGAGGCCGGCATCAAGGCCACCGTCACCACCGTGCGCTCCGGCGAGGCCGAACTGACCCGCATCACCGGCGCCAAGGCCCCTTCCGGCGTCCCCCTCGACGGCGGACCCGCCGCGCCGCGTCCCAAGAACACCAACGCGCCCTTCCGCGGCCTCGGCACCAGCAAGGGCGCCCCGCGCGGCGGCGGTTCCGGCGGTTCCGGAGGCAGGAGCCGCAAGGCCGGCGAGGCACGCAAGCTCGCCGAGGCGCGCAGGGCCGCCCAGGTGCGCCGCGGCGGGTGAGCGACACCCCGTCCGGATATTCGCTGCCCGCACGGGGCCCGGCGTGACAAGCTGTGCTCGCCCGTCCGTCACCGAACCCAGGAGGTCACCATGACCGCAGAACCCCCCGCCACGGAAGGTTCGGAGCCGGCCGACGCCGCGACGCCCCCGGTCACCCCGGACGCCGACGGCACCTACGACCTCAAGCGCAAGTTCCGCGAGGCGCTGGAGCGCAAGCGCGGCGCGCAGGCCGAGGCGGCCGAGGCCGCAGGCAATCCGAACGCGTCCAAGGTGCGTGCCACGCACGGACCGGCGACGCACCAGCGGTCGTTCCGCCGCAAGAGCGGCTGAGCCGGTCCGCCCCGCCCCGCCCGTGACGCGCCGCGCTTCACGGGCGGGGCGGGCGCCCCGCTCTCACCACCGGTTGCGGGCCTCCTCCGCCCAGCCGGTGAGCCCGTCGAGATCCACCCAGGAGCCGTCGTCGGCGCGGGCGCGCCCCGTGAAGCTGCCGAAGCACTGGTGCGTGTCGTTGGACACCACCAACAGGCGCGTCCTGGCGGTCCGTACGTGGAAGGGGCGGAACTCCGCCTCCACCCGGGGCCCGGTGATCCGCCACGGCCGCAGCCAGTCCGTGCGGTCGTACTCCCAGACGAGATCGTCGCTGATCTTGTGCAGCCGGCCGTCGAGGAACAGGGCGTTCTCCGTCGAGCCGGTGCCGTCGGTCCACCGCCCTCCGAGCTGAAGCGCACGCCCGGGCGCGCAGCCCGCCGCCCAGTTCCAGGACACGGAGTACGGCCACTTGCCGCGTCCGTGGTCGAGGACGGCGAAGGAGTCGGCGGCGTCGAGGACGATGTCCCGCGAGCCGAGTCGAAGGCGGCCCCGGACGGGGCGGCCCAGGTCCTTCACCGTGTACTGGAACCGGCGCTCGCTCCACGGCACGACCACGCCCAGCGACTCGTGCCCCGGCACCAGCGGCGCCTCGGCCTCCAGCCGGACCCCGGGAGCGGTGGCCGTGACGGTGGTGCCCTCCGCGTGCTGGACGAACGTGACCGTCACCCCGCCGCCCCGCGCGGACGCCGTCCCCGTCCCGCTGCGGTCCGGCATGCGCACGCCCCGCCCCAGCGGCGTCACCGCGTCCTCGGCCAGTTCACGGCCCGTGGCCCGGTCCAGCACGTACACGCCGTGCGTGCCCGCGTAGTCGAGGGAGGAGGCGACCAGGCCGACGATGTGGGACGGGGTGACGATGCCCCAGTACTCCCAGCGCTTCACGCGCCCCCACCCGCGCAGGTTCGCCCGGTGCAGCGGCCGCCGGGTCCAGCCGACCGCCGCCGGGTCGAGCCGCCCGTCGGGGAGGCACAGGTCGACGGGGGAGGTGATCTCACGTTCGGCGGTCATCGCGGCTGCGGCCCCTTCACCAAGGCGGTTGCCTGTCGGCTCTCCGGCCCGAACGGTACCGGTCGGTGACGCGGACTCGGCCGCGGGGAGGCGGGCCGGTGGGCCCGCCTGTGCACCTCACCCCTGCGCGACCACCGCCGCGAACATCCCCGCCTCGTACGAGCCGCCCTTCTGGTGGGTGATGACCGCCAGCCGGTTGGCCGCGTTGATCATCCCGACCAGGCAGACCAGTGCGGCCGTCTGGTCGTCGTCGTAGTGCTTGCGCACCAGCGCCCACGTCTCGTCCGACACACCCTGGTGGGCGTCGGCGAGGCGGGTGCCCTCCTCGGCGAGCGCGAGGGCCGCCCGCTCGGCCTCGGTGAACACGGTGGTCTCGCGCCAGACGGCGACCAGGTGCAGCCGGACCGCGCTCTCCCCGGCCGCGGCGGCCTCCTTGACGTGCATGTCGACGCAGTGGCCGCAGCCGTTGATCTGGCTGGCCCGCAGCGACACCAGCTCCTGCACGGACCGCGGCAGCGGCGAGTCGTGGAGCACCAGGGCCGCGCCGGCGAACCGCTTGGCGAAACGGGCAGCGATCTCGTTCTCGAACAGGTGGAAACGGGCGTCCATCGTGTGGTCCTCACTCGTGGTCGTGTTCGGGACACCCACCAGATGCCGGGCGGCCGTACCGTGTGACCGGCGGCCGGCGTGAGGTGGACCACACGCCGCCGTTGTCACAGAACCCGGCCGGCCGGCGTCCTGTGCGTATGACTGTGATCGGGAGCCGGGACCGGGGAGCGGACGTGACCAGCGGCAGCGGTGGGTGCGGGGAGGACAGCGGCGGCCGGGGGACCGGAGCCGCCACCGAGGACTTCCTCGCGCACCGGAACCTGCTGTTCACCGTCGCCTACGAGATGCTCGGCTCGGCGGCCGACGCCGAGGACGTCCTCCAGGAGACCTGGCTGCGCTGGGCCGGCGTCGACCTCGCGGAGGTGCGGGACCGGCGCGCGTACCTGGTGCGCATCACCACGCGCCAGGCCCTGACCCGGCTGCGCGCGCTGGGCCGCCGCAAGGAGTCCTACGTCGGCTCCTGGCTGCCCGAGCCGCTGCTCACCTCGCCCGACGTCGCCGAGGACGTCGAACTGGCCGACAGCGTCTCGATGGCGATGATGCTGGTCATGGAGACCCTCGCGCCGACCGAGCGCGCGGTGTTCGTGCTGCGCGAGGTGTTCGACGTCGGCTACGACGAGATCGCGGAGGCCGTCGGCAAGTCCCCGTCGGCGGTGCGGCAGATCGCGCACCGGGCCCGCGCCCATGTGGCCTCCAGGCGCCCGCGCGGGGACGGTTCGCCGCAGCGCACGCGCGATGCCCTGGACGCGTTCCGGCGGGCCGTGGAGACCGGCGATCTTCAGGGCCTGCTGGACGTGCTGGCGCCGGACGTCGTCCTGCTCGGCGACGGCGGCGGGATCAAGCAGGCGGTGCTGCGGCCGGTCGTCGGCGCGGACAAGGTGGCCCGGCTGCTGCGGGGCGGGCTGCGGAAGGTCCCCGCCGAGGTGACGCTGCGGCCGGCCCTCGTCAACGGCGGTCCCGCGCTGGTGGTGCACCTGGACGGCGAACTCGACAGCGTGCTCGCGGTGCGCGTCGACGACGGGCTGGTCACCGGCCTGTACGCCGTGCGCAACCCGGAGAAGCTGTCGCACATGGCCCGGGAGACCGTGCTGCGCCGCTGAGGACGACCGCCCTCAGCGGCGCAGCACGGTCTCCCGGCGCCGGACCGTGTCCGAGGTCAGGCCTCCTCGCGCTGAGCCCGGCGGGCGGCGCGGCGGCGCAGCCGCAGGGGCAGCACGTACCAGCACAGTCCGAACCACAGCATGACCCCGGCCACCAGCACCTCGGCCAGCACGCCCGGCACCACGAACCGCAGGATCAGCAGCAGCGTGCAGCCGATGGTGAGCGCGAGCAGCACCATCCCGCACACCATCAGGCGTCCGGCCGCCTTCACCACCTCGTCCTTCATCCGCTGCCCGGACAGGAAGCGGTGGATGGACACCGGCGCGATCAGCGATCCGGTGGCGGCGGCGCCGAACACCACGGTCATCACGTAGATGACCTTGTCCGGCGTCTCCAGCTCACGGAACAGCGGGGTGAACGCGACGCTCAACAGGAATCCGAAGAGGATCTGGACACCTGTCTGGGTGACACGTGTCTCCTGAAGCAGCTCGTTCCAGCGGCGGTTGATGCGCTCGCGCGCCGGCTCAGGCGGCTCGGCGCCGGGCCGTCCGGCATGCTCGTCGTGGCGCGCGCAGCAGGCGCTCTCCTTCTCCGTCGGGCCGGCCGGCCGCTCCGTCATCGTCATGGTGTCCTCCCCAGTTCCAGGCGGACCGTTTGCCCCGATCAGCGGAGGTCATGCCGGGTCAGGGACGAACGAGGGCCGGCACACAGGCCGGTCAGGGGCGGCCGGTGCGTGGCGGCCGCCGGCGGGGCTGCGGCTCGGGATTCTCGACGCGCTCCTCCGCCACCACCGCCACCAGCAGCGAACCGGTCTGCGCCCACTCCTGGTTGAAGGGGATGAGTGCGTCGAGGATGCGCAGGTACGTGGTGTCGCCGCGCCGGCCGACCAGGAACCGCCACGGCTGGGCGTTGTAGGCGGAGGGCGCCCAGCGGTCGGCGAGCAGCGGACGGACGGCCGCGGCGGTGGTCGCGGTGGGGGGTGACATCGGGGGAAGTCCTCACTCGTCAGGGGTGTGGGCGGTGACGTACCGGCGTCCGCGCCGGGACCGGGGGAGCGGCGGGCAGGAGTTCGCGCACCAGCGCGGCGACCTGCTCCACCTCGATCAGGAAGCCGTCGTGGCCGTACGGCGACTCGACGACGCGCGGCGCGTCCGCCGAGGGGATGCCGGCCGCCAGCTCCGCCTGCTGGGCCGGCGGGTAGAGCCGGTCGGAGTCCACGCCGGCCACCAGCGTGGGGGCGGTCACCCGGCCGAGGGCGGCCCGCACCCCGCCCCGACCGCGGCCGACGTCGTGGCTGTTCATCGCCTCCGACAGCACGACGTAGCTGCCCGCGTCGAAACGGCGCACCAGCTTGTCCGCGTGATGGTCCAGGTAGGAGGCGACCTGGTAGCGGCCGCCGCGCCAGGGGTCCTCCGGCTCCTGGGGCATGCGCCCGAAGCGGCTCTGCAGTTCCGGCTCGCTGCGGTAGGTGATGTGGGCGATGCGCCGGGCCAGGCCGAGTCCGGCGTGCGGGCCGCGCTCGGCGTCGTGGTAGTGGCCGCCGTGCCAGTGCGGATCGGAGCGGATGGCGTGCACCTGCGTCCCGGCCCACGCGATCTGCTCCGCGCTCGCGGCCGCCGTGGTCGCCAGCAGCAGGAGCGCGCCGGTCCGCTCCGGGTACGACACGGCCCACTCCACGGCCCGCATCCCGCCCATCGAACCGCCGACGACCAGCGCCCAGCGGTCGACGCCCAGCGCGTCGGCGAGGGCGGCCTCGGCTGCGACCTGGTCCCGCTGGGTCAGGAACGGGAAGTCGCCGCCCCAGCGCCGCCCGGACGGGCCGCGGGAGGACGGGCCGGTGCTGCCCTGGCAGCCGCCGAGCACGTTCGGCGCCACCACGAACCAGCGGTCCGTGTCGAGCGCCCGCCCCGGTCCGACGAGTCCGTCCCACCACCCGGGCGTGGGATGCCCCGGCCCGGCCTCACCGGCGACATGGCTGTCGCCGGTGAGGGCGTGCAGCACCAGCACCGCGTTGGACCGGTCCGGCGCGAGCCGTCCCCACGTCTCGAACGCCAGCCGCACGCCCGGCAGTTCACCGCCCGCCTCCAGCACCAGCGGCCCAGGGTGCGCGGTCCACTGCCGCCGCCCGGGCGGGTCCCCCTCCCGCCAGGCCCCGGAGACCGGCGGGAGGGGGACCGGGGACGGCGTCGGAACGGTGTTCAGGACGCGCCCTTCGCCGCACGGAACCCGGCCTCCAGGTCGGCCTTGAGGTCGTCGAGGTTCTCGATGCCGACGGACAGCCGCACCAGCCCGGGGGACGTGCCGGTGGCCGCGAGCTGCCGCTGGTCGAGCTGGCTGTGGGTGGTGGACGCCGGGTGGATGATCAGGCTGCGGACGTCACCGATGTTGGCGAGGTGGCTGAACAGCCGTACGGCGTCCACGAACCGCTTGCCGGCCTCGACACCGTCCCGCAGCTCGAACGAGACGATGGCGCCCGCGCCGCGCGGCAGATACGTCCGCCCTGCCTCGTACCAGGGGCTGGACGGCAGGCCCGCGTAGTGCACGGCGGCGACCTCGTTGCGCTGCTCCAGCCACTCGGCGAGCGCCTGCGCGTTCGCGGAGTGCCGCTCGATGCGCAGGCTGAGCGTCTCCACCCCCTGCAGCAGCAGGAACGCCGAGTGCGGGGAGAGCGCGGGACCCAGGTCGCGCAGCAACTGCACCCGCAGCTTCACCGCGAACGCACCCGGGCCGAGCGCCGGCCAGTAGCGCAGGCCGTGGTAGCTCGGGTCGGGCTCGCTGAAGTCGGGGAACCGGTCGGCGTGCGCCCCGAAGTCGAAGGTCCCGCCGTCGACGACCACACCCGCGATGGCCGTGCCGTGACCGCCCAGGAACTTGGTCGCGGAGTGCACCACGACGTCCGCGCCGTGCTCCAGCGGCCGCAGCAGATACGGCGTCGGCACCGTGTTGTCCACGATCAGCGGCACCCCCGCCGCGTGCGCGACGTCCGCCACCGCCCGCACGTCGAGGACGTTGCCGCGCGGATTGCCCAGCGACTCCGCGAACAGCGCCTTGGTGCCGGGGCGGATCGCGGCCCGCCACGCCTCCGGGTCGTCGGGGTCGTCCACGAAGGACACCTCGATGCCGAACTTCGGCAGCGTGTGCCGGAACAGGTTGTACGTGCCGCCGTACAGCGAGGTGCTGGACACGATGTGGTCGCCGGCGCTCGCCACGGTCAGCAGCGCCAGCGTCTCCGCGGCCTGCCCCGAGGACAGCGCCACGGCCGCGACACCGCCCTCCAGCGCGGCGATCCGCTGCTCGAAGACGTCCTGGGTCGGGTTGTGGATGCGGGTGTAGATGTTGCCGGGCTCGGCCAGGGCGAACAGGTCGGCGGCGTGCTGGGTGTCGCGGAACACGAACGACGTCGTCTGGTAGATCGGCGTCGCCCGGGCCCCGGTCGTCGGGTCGGGCTCCGCGCCCGCGTGGACCTGCTTCGTCTCGAAGGACCAGGCGGGCGCGGTGTCCGCGGCGGACTCCTCGTCGGGGGTGTGACCTGCGGTGACGGAGTCGATGGGCTGGCTGCTCATGAGGATGCTCCCTGGGGAGGAAAGGAGGGGAAGAGGTCATGCCTGAGGACGCCACGGCGCCACGGACCACGACCCCGGAAAGGAGGGGGCGGCGGTCAGCGCGGTGCGGTGCGGAGAGAAGAAGAGAGAAGGCCGGTCGACGGCCGGCGCGCGGCGTCAGCTCGCGGCGGGACAGCCCGTGGTGGTGACACGCACGTAATCGACGTGGCGGCGGGTCACGAGCACGGTCATGCCGTCAGGTAACCACACGCCGGCGGCGCCGCGCCAGATCGACGGGCGCCGTCTCACTCGCCGGGACGGCGCCCCGGGCGTGGACCAGCGCGACCCGTGTCACCGACCGCTGCTTCGATCGACGGCATGAAGCGGCAGGACCTCACGCGGCGACGCCACGTCGATCTCGCGCGTGTCTCCAGCTCCTGCTGTCGCTGTCACCTCTGAGCGCACCCGAGGGAAACCTTCGCACCCTCGGCGTTCTTCCCGTCACGGCTTCCGTTCGTTCCGCCAGTGCTTTCCGCCGGCGATGCGCCGCCGTCGCCTGACGTCCACTCACCGCGTCCCTTCGACGCCCGGTCCAAGCAACGGACGCCGCCTGTCCGGCCGTTGCACGCCGACTTCCACCATCCGGCGATCGTCGAGACCACTGCCCTCTTCCGGCAGGCCGACGGCGTCGTCATCGGCACCCCCGTCAAGCGGGACAGGCGTGTGCCGGCGAACACCGCCGCGATGGCGCCCGCGATCGTCAGCACGCCGATGACGAGGTCCTGGACCTCCAAGATGCCGAACATCGTCCGCGTGCGGATGCGGTTGAGTCCGCCGGCGGCCACGAGGAAGCCGACGATCCGTGTCACGCACCCGATGCTGCACACGACATGCTAGTGACGGACCGTCAGCGGCGCGTGGCGGACCGTGATCCCGGGTCGGACCCCCGGATGACGGGACCCGGCGGCGGGCCCCTTCCATCACAGTTGAGTAGCGGCCCGGAATTATGGCTTCCGTCACAGCCGTCCCGATCTTGCCCCTGATGTGATCACCGGATGCTCGGTTACCTCGTCCGTCTCCTCCCCTTCTGGATCCGCGAGCCGCTGCTCATCCTCGTCGGGACGGTGTTCGGCGTACGCATCCTCTACATGGCTCTCGTTGACGGCGAGGGATGGGTGCCGGCGGTCATCGGCGCGGTGTTCCTGCTGGGGGCGGCGCTGCGTGTGCGCGTGGTCGTGCGTGCCCTGCGCACCCGCCGCCGCCCGGCTCCCTCCGCGGGCGACGCGGGCGACGCGGGCGACGCGAACGAAGCCGGTGTCGCGAAGGACGCGGAGGCTGCCGCGCCCGCAGCCCCGCGGCCGGCGGCCCCGGTGGTGCGGCGCCCCGCCGAGAAGGAGCCCAACGCCTGGGGTCAAGCGGCCCTGGCCGTGGGCCTGTGCGCGGTGATCGGGGCGGCCTTCTGGTTCCAGGACCGTCTCCCGGGCTCCGGCGACGACACCGCATCCCGCGCCGCCACGTGCCGGCACGACGAGGACGAGAAGCTGCCGAGCGCCTACCGGGCCACCCCCGAGGCCGTGACCGGCGAGGACCTGTGCCGGGCGCTCAACCTGCCCGGGCTGCCCGAGCTCCTCGGCACGCCCACGGAGACCGCGACCTACGCCTCCGGCACCGACAACACCGCCCCCCTGACGGACAGGAAGGTCGCCCAGCCCGAGGCGAGGGTCGAGTTCGACACATACACGGTGGAGCTGTCGGCCACGTACAACAAGCTGACGGTCGACCAGTACCGGGACCTGACCGCGTACGGGGACGAGATGTACGTCAAGGAGCTCACGGTCCTGGGGCGGCCCGCGCTGTTCACCTCGGACCACATGATGAAGATCCAGATCGACCTGGGAAGCGGCGGCGGCTCCGGCGGCCCCGTGGAGCAGGGGCCCCTGGCCCGGACGCTGACCGTGGCCTTCGACGCCGAGGACCGCGGCGGCTCGTACGACTTCACCGTGTGGAGCGAGTCCGGAGCCCTCCCGGACGACGACGCCCTCCTCGGCATCGCGGAGGCGGTCCTGCCGAGGATCACGCAGGGGGCGCGGGACCGGGGCTGACGTTGACGTGCGCGGCCGAGCGGACCTACATTCTTCTGGAATGCTGATTCTAGAAGAATCGTTCGCCCCGTGCATCGCACCCCCGTCACCCAGGAGCAGCGCACCATGACCGAAGCCCGGCCCACGGCCCTCGTCATCGCCGGCAGCAGCGGTATCGGCGCCGCGTCGGCGCGCGAACTGGCGGCGCGCGGCCACAGGGTGGCGGTGCTGGCGCGCGGTGAAGGGGCGGTCGCGCTGGCCCAGGAGCTCGGCGGCCTCGCCGTCCGTGGCGACTACACCGAGGCCGGTGTCATCGAGGAGGCCGTCGACCAGGTGGTCTCCGCCTGGGGCCGTCTCGACGTCCTGGTCAACAGCGCGGGCCACGGTCCCAAGGGGAAGCTCGAGGAACTGACCGACGAGGACTGGGCCACCGGCTTCGACCTGTACTTCTACAACGTGGTGCGCGCCTGCCGCGCGGCGCTCGCCCCGATGCGCGCGCAGGGCGGCGGCAGCATCGTCAACATCTCCTCGGCCAGCCCCGCCGAGCCCTCGCCCCGCTTCCCCACGTCCATGGTCGCCCGGGCCGCCATGACCACCTGGACCAAGCTGTGGGCGGACGAGGTCGCCGCGGACGGCATCCGGATCAACAACGTGCTCCCCGGGTACACCGTCGCCGACCCGGAGTCCGTGCCCGCCGCATGGACCTCGGCGATCCCGCTCGGCCGGGCCGCCGCCTGCGAAGAGGTCGCGCGGACCGTCGCCTTCATGGCGTGCGACGCCACCTACACCACCGGACAGAACCTGCGCGTGGACGGCGGACTCACCCGCGCCGTGTGACCGCGCACGGCGCGGGGACCGCGACCGGCCTACTGACCCTTCCCGGCCGCCCGGCGGGCATAGTCGTCCACCAGGCCTTCCAGGGCCCGGGCGGCCATGTCCGCGTACTCCGCGAAGTCCAGCTCCAGGTGCACGTCGGAGTTCGCGTGGACATAGAAGCCGTCGGTCAACGCCAGGCTCAGCACCGTGAGTTTGGTGGGCAGGTCCGGGAAACGCTCGACGACGTCGGCCGGGACGGACTCGGTGATGCGCTCGACGTCCACCTTGAACATCTCCACCCGCATCCGCAGATACGCCGCACGGACCTCGTTGTCCTCGCCCAGACCGCCCAGCTGCCTGCTCAGCGCCCACACCGCCGCGGCCTTGAGCAGGGCCTCCTCCTTCGTGTACTGCTCCGGGTCGGCCCCGGACAGGCCGGCGATGCCGCGGTGCAGCTTGCGGCGCAGCCCCTCCGGGCCGGAGTGGAGCTCCGTCCACGCCTTGTGGCAGTGCTCCAGCAGGGCGACGAAGAGCTGTTCCTTGCTCTTGAAGTGCCAGTAGACCGAGCCGATGGGCAGGCCGGACGACGCGCTGACCGCCGCCATGGTCGTGCCCTGGTAGCCGTGCTCCAGCGCCAGGTCCAGCGCCGCCAGCAGGATCTGTTCCCGGCTCCTGTCCGAGCGCGCCTGCCGCGTGCCCTTCGTGCCCTCGCCCTGCCGTGTGCTCCGCGTCATGCCGCCACCCTGTCGCCGTCCGTCATCCGTACCCGTGCCACCCGCAACGGTCATTCTAGAACCGCGCTACCAGCCACTGACCGGAGCGGGACCGAAGTGGGGCGTGCCGTACGGCCACTTCGGTCCCGCTGGGATCTCCGGCGTCCTCCGTCCCGCGTCACACGGCGCAGGCGGCCTCCAGGACGCGGGCCACGACCTCGTCGAGCTCCTGCGTCAGGCACTCGGCGGCGATCACATGGTCGGGACGCAGGATCACCGCGCCCACCGGCCTTGCGTCGAACCACGCCTGCAGGCTCGGCTCGCCCCCCAGATCGCCGACGACGGTGACGCCGGCCGCGGCCCGCTCACGGGCCCACGGCAGCTGTGCCGTCGGCACCACCTGCACCAGGCGGGCGCCGAGCCGGTCCAGCGCCGCGCGCCGCTCGGCGGAGAGGAACGCCGTCGGGTCGTTGTTCCAGGCGAGGATCCGCCAGCCCTGACCGGTCGCGTCGTCGAGCAGCATCTCGGCGCCGTCGGCGTCGGTGGCCCTGGGCTGCGGGAAGATCGTGCCCGCCAGCCGGGGCACGTCGCGGGCGGGCAGCGACTTGGACACCGGCAGCGGGGTGTGCACCACCACACCCCGGTCGAACCTCGGCTGGGGCTTGAACGCCTGCCGCTTCTGCGCTTCCCGTTCCTCGGGGGTGCGGGCGGCGGCGATCCGGTCACGCTCGGCGGCCTTCTCGGGGTCGTGGTCGGTCATCTCCTTCGCCATCCGGAGGGAGACGGCCACCATCTGCGTGACATGGCCGAGCCGTTCGGTCTCGTACGTGTCCAGCAGACCGTCGGCCGACAGTCCCTTGACGACGGCGGCGAGCTTCCAGCCGAGGTTGAAGGCGTCGCGGATCCCCGAGTTCCAGCCCTGCCCACCGACCACCGGCATGACGTGGGCGGCGTCACCGGCGAGGAAGATCCGCCCGTGCCGGAACCGGCCCGCGATCCGGGCGTGGTGGCGGTACACGCGGCGGCGGATGATGTCCAGTTTCGACGGGTCCGGCACGTGGGACGCGAGCAGGCCGAAGACGAACGCGTCGTCCTCGACGTCGGCCTCGCCCTCGTCCTCGAAGAGGGTGAACTCCCAGCGGCGGATGCCGTGCGGCAACGCGATGGAGGCGTAACTGCGGGCGGGGTCCCCGCCGAACACGGCGTGCGGCGTGCCGATCGGGTCGTTGGCGACGTCGATCACGATGCCGTCGGTCGGCCGGGTCTCGCCCTCGAACGAGATGCCCAGCCGCTTGCGGGTGGGGGAGGACCCGCCCTCGGCGGCGACGACGTACCGCGCGCGCACGGTCTCACCGTTGGCCAGGGCGGCCACCACGCCGTCCGCCTCCTCGGTCAGGTCCACCACCTCGGCGCCGAACCGCACGGCGGCGGAGGGGAAGCGGTCGAGGCCGGCGAGCAGCACGCGGTCCACCAGCGGCTGCACGAATCCGTTGCGGCGCGGCCAGCCGAACTCGCGCGTCGTCGGGTTCACTTCGGACAGGATCGCCCCGTCACCGTTGATCATGTAGATCTTCTGGTCGGGGATGGTGTGCGGAAGCACCTCGTCGACCAGCCCGGCGGTCTGCATCGCGCGCAGTGCCTCGTCGTCGATGCCCACGGCCCGCGGGTAGTCGATGAGTTCGTGCTCCCGTTCGACGACGAGGACGTCGACGCCCTGCTGTCCCAGCAGGTTGGCCAGGGTCAGACCGACCGGACCCGCCCCGACGACGAGGACGTCGCAGGCCTTGTTCATGTGGTGCTCCGTGCGGATCGGGCCGGGCCCAGCCCGGCGATGGTGTCGCCGAACACGCGGTTCAGCAGGACGAGATCGATGCCGAGGCCGACGTAGTCGACGAGGCCGTCGGCGAACAGGCCGGCCGCGTACTCGGGGCGGCCGGAGTAGATGCCGAGGGTGACGCCGTGCGCGCGTGTGACCTCCCGGATGTGGGAGATCGCCTCGCGCACCGGGCCCTCGTCCCAGTCGCCGCGTCCGGGCAGGCCGTAGGAGACGGCGAGGTCGGCCGGGCCGATGTACACCGAGTCCAGGCCCGGGGTCGCGACGATCTCCTCGGCGTGCTCGACGCCGGCCCGCGTCTCGATCTGGGCCACGGCGGACACCGCCCGGTTGCCGGCCTCGGTGTACGAGTCCCCCGGGTACAGCGCGGGCCGGGACGGGCCCAGACTGCGGTTCCCGGTGGGCGGGTACTTGGTGGCGGCGACCAGGGCCTCGGTCTGGGACCGGGACTCGACGGTGGGCGCGACGATCCCGCGGGCCCCGCTGTCGAGGAGCCGCAGGACCGGCGCGGGGTCCGGCGAGCCCACCCGGGCGTACGCGTAGGCGTTGTCCCGGGGGATCGAGCGCAGGATTCCGCAGGCGGCCTCCAGCCCCAGCTCCCCGTGCTGAAGGTCGAGGATCACGCCGTCGTAACCGGCGGCCACCGCCCACTCCGGCATCGAGAACGACGGGACCGTCTGGTGGTACAGCACCGGGTTCCGGCCGCCACCGAGAGCTTCCCGCTTCACCGCGCCGGCCCTTCTTGTCCGGCCACGCGCGCGGCGTGGGCCGCGGCGGCCCGGCCGCCGAAGACCGGCACGATCTCCCGGCGGGCGAACAGCCACCGGCCGTCCACCTTGCGGTAGCGCTCGCGGAACTCACCGACCGACGCGGGCGCAGTCTGCGGCTCGTTGGTGTCGCGGAAGGTCAGGTACTGCACGGTGCCCTCGATCTCGTCCCCGTCCGCGGCCCGCACCAGGCGGATCCCGCCGATGTGGTGACGGCCGACGACGTCCGTCTGCCGGGCCCGCCTGGCTCCCCACGCCTTCATGGCCTCGCGGTCCATGTCGCCCATCGGGCCGGCCGAGACGCCGTCCTCGGTGTAAAGCTCCCAGGTCGTGTCCGCCCGGTTGTGGTCGAGTCGGTAGAGCATCTCCGCGATGAGCTGCTCGATCTCGACGCGGGTGGCCGCGTCGACGGGACGGTAGTCACTCATGTTCAGCCTTTCGATTCCGCGGTCGCGACCACGCGGCCCAGCCCGGTGACGGTGGCGACGCACTCGACATCGGCGGGCCACGGCTCGATGTAGCCGATGGAGCCCGACAGCAGCACTTCTCCGGCGCGCAGCGGCTCGCCCGTGCGGATCGCGGTCTCCGCCAGCCAGACGACCGCGTTGACCGGGTCCCCCAGCACGTTGCTGCCGACACCCCGGGTGATCTCCTCGCCGCCCCCGGTGATGACCATCTCCACCTGGGTCAGGTCGGTCTCGCCGTAGGGGTGCCGCTCCTCGCCGAGGACGACCCCGCTGCAGCCCGCGTTGTCGGCGATGGTGTCGACGATCTGCCCGACGGAGCCGGCGTAGCGGAAGTCCACGACCTCGAACGCGGGCGTCACGTAGTCGATCGCGGCCTCCACACCTGCACGGGAGGGATCCATGACGTCGCTCTTCAGCACGAACGCGACCTCCGCCTCGATCAGCAGGCGGTTGTACGCGGACAGCGGCAGGCGCACGCCCGAGGCGTGCACCATGTCGTCGTGGATGATCCCGTAGTCCGGCTCGTCGATGCCGACGCGCCGTTGCACGAGGGGGTTGGTCAGGCCGACCTTGCGACCCACCCGCTGCACGCCCAGCTCGCGTTCGCGGAGGGCGGCGAACTCGGCGGAGATCGCGTAGGCGGAGTCGAGGTCGCGCTCGGGCAGCCGAGGGCTCACGTACGGCACGGTGTACACGCCGCGCTTGGCCTCGAACAGCTCGCGTGCGATCTCTCCGATGGTTTCCCGGGTGACGCTCACTCCGGTCCTTTCCTCAGGCATGCTTCTGGAGGAAGGCGACGGCCGCGGCGTTGAACTCGGCGGCCCCCTCCCACTGCGGCCAGTGCGCGGCGCCGCGGACCAGCAGGTACTCACCGTCCGGGATGAGCCCGCACAGACGCGCGCCCTCGGCCTCGTCGCCGGTCGGCTCGTTGTCGGTCCACACCATCAGGGCGGGGACCGGGACGGCCGCGAAGTCGTCGTCGGTCACGCGGTTGCGCCACCGCCGCTCCGGCTCCCGCAGGGCGGACACGTTCGCCATGCTGAACCCGTCCCGGGCGTAGATCGCGCGGCGCACCCGGACCAGCTCGTCGGTGACGTTCCGCGGGTCGTGGATCACCACCTGGAGGCGCTTCTTCACGTTCTCGAAGGTCGGCTCGCTCACCGCCTTGGCGCTCACCGACTGCGTCCGGTCCAGCTGCGGTTCGCCGATCACCCGGCCGCCCGGCGCGGAAAGGATCACCGTGCGCAGGCGCTCGGGGTGCTTCGGCGCGAACTTCAGCGCGAGCCAGCCGCCGAGCGACTCGCCGGCGAGATGCACGCGGTCGAGGTCCAGCGCGTCGAGCAGGGCGAGCAGGTGGTCCTCGTAGTCGCGGATCTCGAGCGGGTGGTCGGCCAGGGAGGTGTACCCGTGGCCCGGGTAGTCGTAGCCGACCACCCGGAAACCGGCCTCGGCGAACGCGCGGACGTTCTGCGTCCACGCCTCGATGTGACCGCTGGTGCCGCTGGCCAGGACGACCGTCTGCGCGTCCGGGACCGCCCCGGCGATGTCGAGGACCCGGGTGCGGTAGCCCCCCGCGTCCACGTACCGCAGCGTGTGCTCCAGGTCCGCGATCTCCTCCCACAGGGTCGCCAGGTGTGCCCTCGTCATCCCGCTCATGCCGTCACCGCCGTCTGCACGGCGAAGCCCGCGCCCCACTTCTCGACCGCCCAGTAGCGGTCGACGGCGAAGCGGTAGGGCCCGGCGGCCGACAGCGCCGCGTAGGCCGCGATCCAGCTGCGCATCTCGTGCGCGGCCGAGCCGCCCTCCGCGACGAACCAGCCGTTCTCCCACCCGTCGGCCGCGGTGAGGTCGCCGGATCGGAAGGTGTCGAGGACGAGCTTGTCCCACTCCTCGTTCAGCGGGTCGCTCGGAGCCTTGCCGTCCGCGATCGCCTGGATTCCCCTGACGATCATCTGCTCGCGCTCGTGCCGCTCCTCGGGGGAGGGCGCGTAGGCGATCAAACGTTCCTGCAGAGTGCCGGGGGCGCCGTCCCAGCGAGGGATCGGAGGGTTGTGGGAGATGCCGCCCGAGGCCAGGAACAGCACCTTCTTGTCCAGCGCGAGGGCGGCCCGGCCGAACGCCTCGCCCATCAGGCGCACCCGGCGCATGGGGGAGAGAGGCAGGCCGATCGCGTTCACGAACACCGGCACGATCGGCTGCGTGAAGTTCTTGCCGAACACGAAGTCGAGCGGCTGGACGATGCCGTGGTCGACCGTCATCCGCTCGCTGCGGCCGATGTCGATGCCCTCTGCCAGTACGGCGGCGTGCAGGTTCCGGGCGGCGTCGGCATCGACGGGGAGCGGTCCCGCGGTGGTGCCGTAGTCACCGACGCCCTCGGCGACCGCACCGATCGCCCATGGGGTGATCAGCGAGTACAGCTGGCCGTTGAAGTGGTCGGGACCGAAGACCACGACCAGGTCGGGGGCGTACCCGGAGACGAACTCCTTGACCTCGTCGATGGCGGTGTTGATCTCGGTGAACGTCTCCCCGCCCGGGTCGACGTTGCCGAAGGAGGGTGCGTGGGAGAGCGCTGCGACGGCCAGCGGCATGGAGCTGGTTCCTTTCTGGGAGGGTGCGGACGGCCGCTAGGCGGACGTACCGGAGAGCGCGGGCTCGGGGTGGTGGGGCTCGGCCGTGTCGGAGCGGCGCTGGGCCAGGTGGAGGGCGATGATGCTGACGCCGGCGACCAGCATCGGCAGCGAGAAGACGGTGAAGGCCGCGCCCATGCCCCAGCCGGCGTCGAAGGCCGCGCCGCCGATGACCGGGGCGGCGATGCCGCCGAACCGGCCGACGCCGATGACCACACCGAAGCCGGTCGAACGGGCCAGTGTCGGGTACAGCGTCGGAACGATCGCGTAGAAGGCCGCGGTGCCCGAGCAGACGAAGAAGGAGGCCGCGAACAGGGTCCACCAGGCGGTGGGCATCTGGGAGCCGACGATGCCGAACAGCGACAGGGTGACGGTGGCCAGGAGCAGGAAGACCGGGGCGAGGACGCGGACGTTGATCCTGCCGCCCAGGTAACCGAAGAGCACGTTGCCGAGGATGCCGCCGATGCTGAAGGCGGTGACGAGCTGCGGGGCCAGCGCGGGGTTGTCGTTGGCCGACGCCACGCTGCTGGGCGCCCAGTTCGTCATGAAGTAGAAGCTGAGCATGTAGGCGATGTAGCCGACGATCATCAGCAGTGTGTAGGCGCCGGTCCGGCCGGTGAAGACGGTGCGCAGCGACCCCTTCGCCCTGGCCCCCGCGGACTCCGGCTCGGGGAGCGCCGCGAGCGCGGGCCGGCGCATCTTCGCGAGCAGCGCGTTGAGCCGCTCCAGCGCGTCGGGGCGGCGGCCCTCGGACAGCCAGGCGAGCGACTCGGGCAGCAGTGCGTACGTGGCGACCGCGGCGACCGCGCTGAGGACGAAGCCGATCCACCAGCCGAACTGCCAGCCCCGGGTGTCGAGCATCGGGCCGACGATCATCGAGCCGAGCAGTCCGCCGATGTTGATGGCGGCGGCGTAGACGGCCATGACCAGGGCGTACACGCGCTTGCCCGTGTACTCGGCGAGGATGACGCCGACCACGGCCACCAGACAGCCGACCCCGACGCCGGTGACGATGCGGCTCAGGACCAGGGGCCAGGTACCGGTCTCCGGCGTGGCGAACGGGCCGATGAACATGCCCGCCGCGATCGTCGTGGTGGCGATGACGCCCATCTTGCGCCGGCCGATGCGGTCGGCGAGCGGCGCGACGATGATCGAGCCCACGAGCATGCCGATCAGCGCACCGGACATGACCAGTCCGAGCTCCGCCTTCGAGACGCCGAAGCCCCTCTCGATGTACGGCGCGGCGAACGACGTGAGGGAGACGTCGTAACCGTCGAGCACGACCAGGGTGATCGCGATGACGATGGCGCGTTTCTGCAGCCCGCTCATCTTCTCCTGCGGGATGTGGTCGGTGACCCTCATGCAAGTTCCCCTGTTCCGGGACAGAGCGGACGTGTGCCGTGGCAGTGGCCCGCAAAGGAGGAGGCGGAACGCTGACCAGCGGCGTTCCATCGACGAAAACTAGAAGTTACGTTCTAGAATCGTCATTACAGTGACGAGCGGCCGGGGGTGGTGTCAAGGGGTGGCGGGCGATCGGTCGAAAGGGCCGAGTCGGTGTGCGGAAACGTGCCGACACGCGTGTCGGCAACATCCGGTAAGATGCCGACGCTCGTGTCGTCAAGTGCGAGTAAAGGGCGTGCGTGCCCGGCGCCGCGCCCCCTCACCCCCGTCGCCCGGAGTTCCCGTGTTCCTTGCCCTACGCGATCTGCGCTTCGCCCGCGGCCGCTTCGTCCTGATGGGCGCCGTGGTCGCCCTCATCGCCGTCCTCGGCGTCCTCCTCTCGGGGCTCGCCTCCGGACTGGCGGACGCCGGTATCTCCGGCCTGCGCGCGCTGCCCGTGACCCACATGGCCTTCGACGAGAAGGCGACCAGTGAGCAGTTCTCCCGCTCCGCCGTCGAGCAGGAGGACTGGGAGGCCTGGTCCGCGGCCCCCGGCGTGGAGCGGGCCGAGCCGTTCGGCAACACCCTGGTCAACGCCCAGGTGACCCAGGGCGAGGAGAAGGGCGAGCAGGTCAACCTCGCCGTGTTCGGCATGGCTTCCGACTCGCCGCTGGCCCCGAGCCCGGACGACGGGAGGGGGCTGGAGGACGGCGGGGGCGGCATCGTGATCACCCAGGAGATCGCCGACCTCGGCGTGCGCGTCGGGGACGAGCTGACCGCCGACAAGAGCGAGGTCCGGCTGAAGGTCGTCGGCCTCGTCGACGACACCGTCTCCTACGGCCACATCGGCGTCGCCTACGCCGACCTCGACACCTGGCGGCACCTCCACTACGGCCTGCCCGGCGAGCTGCCCGAGGCCGCGCTCCGCCAGGCCACGGCCGTCGCCCTGACCGTGGAGGACGGCGCCGACGTCACCGCCGTCGAGAAGGCCACCGGCACCCGCGCCGACGACAAGGAGACCACCTACGGCGCGTCTCCCGGTTACACGGCCGAGTCGAGCACCATGGCGTTGATCAAGGGCTTCCTGTACGCCATCTCCGCCCTCGTCGTCGGCGCCTTCTTCACCGTCTGGACCGTGCAGCGCAAGCCGGAGATCGCCCTCCTCAAGGCGCTCGGCGCCCCCACCCGCTACATCCTGCGCGACGCGCTCGCCCAGGTCGTCGCCGTCCTCGTCGTCGCCACCGCCGCCGGCACCGCCGTGGGCCTCGCCCTGGGCAGCGCGATGATCGGCAAGGCGCCGTTCTCCCTGTCCGCCCCCGCCATCGCCACGTCCGCCGGCCTGCTCATCGGCCTGGGGACCGTGGGCGCCGCCGTCGCCGTCCGCCGCATCACCGCCGTCGACCCCCTGACCGCCCTGGGAGCCACCCGATGACCACGCCCTCTACCGACCACCGGGCCACCCCGGACGCGCCCGGCTCCGACGGACTGCGCCTGCACGAGCTCAGCCTGACCCTCGGTGACGGCGACACCGCCGTCACCGCCCTCGACCACGTCGAACTGACCGTCGCCCCGGGCGAGTTCGTCGCCGTCGTCGGCCCCTCGGGATCCGGCAAGTCCAGCCTGCTCGCCGTCGCCGGCGGGCTCCAGCGGCCCACCTCGGGCACCGTCCGCGTCGCCGGCGCCGAGCTGACCGCCCTGTCGGACAAGGAACGCACGGCGGCCCGCCGGCGCCACATCGGTTTCGTCTTCCAGCAGTCGAACCTGCTCGCGTCCCTGACCGTCCGGGAACAGCTCCTGCTGCCCCTGCACATCGACGGACGGCTGGACGCCGCGGCCCGGACCCGGGCCGACGCACTCATCGAGGCGGTCGGCCTCGCGCACCGCGCCGGCTCCCGCCCGCACCAGCTGTCCGGAGGCGAACGCCAGCGCGCCGGTCTGGCCCGCGCGCTGATGACCTCACCCGCCGTTCTGCTGGTGGACGAGCCCACCTCGGCGCTGGACCGCGAGCGTTCCGCGGAAGCGGTACGGCTGATCGCCGAGCAGACCCACCGGCACGGCACCGCCACCGTCATGGTCACCCACGACACGGCGATAATGGACGCCGCCGACCGGGTGCACGAGATGGTCGACGGCCGGCTGTCCTGAACCGGGCGGCGGCCGGCGCCGTGCCGCCCGGCCCCGTCCGTCTGCCAGGAGTCCCGCCCGCATGCCGAAGATCAACGCCGCCACCGTCGCCGAACACCGTGCGCATCAGCGTGAGGCGCTGATCGGCGCGGCGATCGACATCCTGGTGAACGAGGGCGCCGCCGCCGTCACCCCGGCGTCGGTCGGCGCCCGCGCGGGCCTGGCGCGCTCCAGCGTGTACCAGTACTTCGACTCCTCGGCGGCCCTGCTGGCCACCGTCACCGAGGAGGCCTTCCGGCGGTCCAACGAGGCACTCGCCCGCGCCATGGCCACCGCCAAGGGCCCGGTGGAGCGGGTCGAGGCGTTCTTCCGGGAGAGCCTGCGCCTGGGCGCCGAAGGCGCCCACCGGCCGGCCGCCGCGCTCATGAACGCCGGTCTGCCGCCTGCCTGCCAGGAGCGTCTGGTCGAGCTCCACCTGGAGCAGGTCGAGCCGTTCCGCGCGGCCGTCCGGGAGCTCGGCGTCCCCGAGCCCGCCCTCACCGCGGACCTGATCGCCGGGATGCTTCACACGGCCCTGGCCGCGGTGGACGGCGGCGCCCCGCTCGACACGGTCACCGGGCGCACGCTGGACCTGGTGCGCCGCTGCCTCGGTCCGCACAGCGGTGCGGCGGGTCCGGCATGACACCGGAACCCGCCGCACCGGCTCCCCCTCGGAACAGGGCTTCTCAGCGCTGCAGGGTCAGCAGGCCCGGGCGGTAGGGCAGCAGGCCGTAGTCACCTCCTGAGTTGGGGCTGCGGCCCTGGTACAGCAGCTGCAGGTTGCAGGGGTCGACGGTCATCGTCTGGTCGGCGCTGGTCCGCAGCAGCTCGCCGTGACTGATGTCGTTCGTCCAGGTGGCGCCGCTGTTGGCCTTGCCGGCGAAGGGGTTGCTCTCGGTCGCGGCCTGGGGCGTCCAGGTGCCGCCCAGGCTGGTCGCGGTGAACGAGCGGAAGTACCGGCCCTGCGAACCGATCGCTTCGACGATCATGAGGTAGCGGTTCTGGCCCTGCAGCTTGTACACCTGCGGGGCTTCGAACAGGTTGTTCGTCGTGTCGCTCATGACCACGGTCGAGGTCGAGCCGAAGCTGCCGGGGAAGTTCCCGATCGGCATGCTCGCCCGGTAGATCTTGCCGTTGTCGCCGGCGAAGAACAGGTACATGTTCGTGCCGTCACCGATGAGGGTCTGGTCGATGGGTCCCGTTCCGGAGCCGGAGATGCTCCCGGAGAACAGCACCTGCTCGGACGACCAGCCGTTGGGGTTGGTGGGGTCGGTCGACGTCCGGTAGGAGAAGGCGGTGCCTCCCCACTGGTAGGCCAGCACCCAGATGTTCTTCGGCGCGAAGTAGAAGAGGCTGGGCGCGACCGTCGAGTTGTTCATCGCGTTCTGGCTGGCGGAGGCCATCTCCGACCAGGCCCCGAACAGACCGAAGTTCATCGAACCCCAGCGCGTCCCGGTGTCGTGCGTGGTCGCGTAGACGAGCTGCTTGCCGTTGTAGGGGGCGACGGTGAAGTCCTTGAGCGACACCCATCCCTGCCGGGGCTGCGCCAGGGCGCCGGTGGAGCTCCAGCGGTAGCTCGACGGCAGGTCGCAGGAGCCCGGGTTCCCCGGGTCCGAGCCGACCTTGACGAGCTGCCACTGCTGGTTGGTCCCGCCCCAGTCGTCGTACTGGACGACGTTGGCGTTGTCGGCGGTGGAGGCGCCCTGCACCTCGAGGGCCTTGCCGCTGTGGCGGGAGATGAGGCGTACGTGGCCGTCCGGGCTGTCGGCCAGCCGCCACTGCTGGTTGGCGGCGTTCAGGTCGGACCACTGGACGATCGAACCGCCGTTCGCGGTGGACCAGTTGTAGACGTCCAGCACCTTGCCGGAGTGGACGGACTTGATGCGGTAGTAGCCGTTCCCGGAGTCGACGAACCGCCACTGCTGCTGGGCCTGGTCGTTCCTCGACCACTGGGTGATCCGGGCGCCGTCGCTCGTGGCCAGGTTGTACACGTCCAGCGCCTTGCCGCTGTTGCGGTTGACCAGCACGTACGAGGCGTTGGTGTCCACGGTCGCGGCCTCGGCGGGCTGGGCGCCGAGGAAGGTGGCGAGCAGCAGCAGGGGAGCGAGGACACCGAGTAAACGTCTGGAACGGACCGGAAGGGTGTGGCGAAGCCACATGGGAAGGCCTCCTTCGACGTGGGGGGAGATGACGCCGGTGCACGGCGGAGCGACGACCGCGCAGGGGCGGAAAGGGGTCCGAATGTTTCGAAGTGATTCCGGCTCTGTGACGCCACAAGGTAGAAAGCGGAGGGTGTCCGGTCAAGGCCTGTCGCCGATCTGGCCGCAAACAACCGCTAGTTCGAGGCCTGAACGGGCGCCCATCCCTGGCTGCGAAACTTTCGAAAGAGGAACGGAAACTATTTCTGCCGAGAGGGTTGACGGGTACTCAGCAACCCCCAATCATCTGTCTGGCACCCCGACCGCAGTTCGAAATGTCGAACTGGCTGTCCTGTGCAGACATGCCGCACCACAGAGCCGCTCACAGCCAGCTGCACGACGGATCCAGGCACCTCAGGCAGTCCTTCCGGGTTCCCCCGGACCCGCGCTGTCGGTCGGGTGATCCGTCATACCTACCTTGGAGGCACAGCAATGGGCTCCTATGCCCTCCCCAGAGCCGCCCTCCGGCGGAAGTTCCGCGTCCTGCTCCCCACGCTCCTCGTCGGCGCCCTCGGTGCGGCCGGCGCACTGGCCGCGCCGGCGCCGGCCGCCCAGGCCGCCGAGTCGACCCTCGGCGCCGCGGCGGCGCAGAGCGGCCGCTACTTCGGCGTCGCCATCGCGGCGAACCGCCTGAGCGACTCGACGTACGCGTCGATCGCGAACCGCGAGTTCAACTCGGTGACGGCCGAGAACGAGATGAAGATCGACGCGACCGAGCCGCAGCGGGGCCAGTTCAACTTCACCAACGCCGACCGCATCTACAACTGGGCGGTGCAGAACGGCAAGGAGGTGCGCGGCCACACCCTGGCCTGGCACTCCCAGCAGCCCGGCTGGATGCAGAGCCTCAGCGGCAGCGCCCTGCGCCAGGCGATGATCGACCACATCAACGGCGTGATGGCCCACTACAAGGGCAAGATCGCGCAGTGGGACGTGGTGAACGAGGCGTTCGCCGACGGCAGTTCGGGCGCCCGGCGCGACTCCAACCTGGAGCGCACCGGCAGCGACTGGATCGAGGTCGCCTTCCGCACCGCGCGCGCCGCCGACCCGTCGGCCAAGCTCTGCTACAACGACTACAACGTCGAGAACTGGACCTGGGCGAAGACCCAGGCCATGTACCGCATGGTGAAGGACTTCAAGCAGCGCGGCGTGCCGATCGACTGCGTCGGCTTCCAGTCGCACTTCAACAGCGGCAGCCCGTACAACAGCAACTTCCGCACCACCCTGCAGGAGTTCGCCGCGCTCGGCGTCGACGTGGCCATCACCGAGCTCGACATCCAGGGCGCCTCGCCGACCACCTACGCGGCCGTGGTCAACGACTGCCTGGCCGTCTCCCGCTGCCTCGGCGTCACCGTCTGGGGCGTGCGTGACATGGACTCGTGGCGTTCGGGGGACACCCCGCTGCTGTTCAACAACGACGGCAGCAAGAAGGCGGCGTACACCGCCGTGCTGAACGCCCTCAACGCCGGCCAGGGCGGCGGCGACCCGGACCCGGAGCCCGGTGACGGCACCGCGATCAAGGGCGTCGGCTCGGGCCGCTGCCTGGACGTGCCCAACGCCAGCACCACCGACGGCACGCAGGTCCAGCTGTACGACTGCAACGGCCGCACCAACCAGCAGTGGGAGCTCACCTCCTCCGGTGAGCTGCGGGTCTACGGCAACAAGTGCCTGGACGCCGCCGGCACCGCCAACGGCGCCAAGGTGCAGATCTACAGCTGCTGGGGTGGCGACAACCAGAAGTGGCGTTTCAACTCCGACGGCACCATCGTCGGCGTCCAGTCGGGCCGCTGCCTCGACGCGGTCGGCGCCGGCACCGCCAACGGGACGCAGATCCAGCTGTACGCCTGCGGCGGCGGGAGCAACCAGCGCTGGTCCCGCGCCTGATCCACCATCCCGACGAACGTGAGGGTCACCGCCCGTACCGGGCGGTGACCCTCCTTCACCCGCGTGGCTCCTCGGGGAGGAACGTCACCTGCGGGGCGCCCGTGCGCGGATGGGTGGTGACTTCCGCCGCAACCCCGTACACCTCGGCCAGCAACCCAGGGGTGAGGATCTCGGCGGGCGGGCCGCAGGCGGTCACCTCACCGTCGTGCAGGACGTAGAGCCGGTCGCAGTAGTAGGCGGCCAGGTTGAGGTCGTGCAGGGCGAGCAGCACGGTGGCGGGCAGGCGGCGCAGAGTGCCGAGCACGGACAGCTGGTGGCGGATGTCGAGGTGGTTGGTGGGTTCGTCGAGGACGAGGAGGGTGGGCTGCTGGGCGAGGGCGCGTGCGATGAGGACGCGCCGGCGTTCGCCCCCGGAGAGCCGGTCGAAGGGACGGTCGGCCAGGTGGACGGCGTCGACGGCGAGGAGTGCGGAGTCGATGAGTTCGGCGTCCTCGGGGGTGTCGCCGGCGAGGAGTCGTTTGTGCGGGGTGCGGCCCATGGCGACGACCTCGCGGACGGCGAGGTCGAAGTCGGCTGCCGATTCCTGCACCACCGCCGCCACGGTGCGGGCCAGTTGCCGCACCGGCAGTGCCCAGGCGTCCTCGCCGTCGACCCGGACCCGGCCGGCGTCGGGGCGCAGGACGCGGTAGACGGTGCGCAGAAGGCTGGACTTCCCGCTGCCGTTGGGGCCGACGAGTCCGATGGTCTCACCCGGGCGGGCGGTCAGGGAGACGTCGCGCACCAGGTGGCGTGCTCCGGCGGTGAGCGTGACACCGTCGACGCTCAGTTCGGTCGCGGTCATGCCCCTCCTCGGTCGGTGCCGCGCCGGGCGTCCCTGCGCATCAGCCACAGGAAGAACGGCCCGCCGCACAGGGCCGTGAGGACGCCGACGGGTATTTCCATCGGCGCGGCGATCGTCCGTGCGGCGATGTCGGCCCAGATCAGGAAGACCGCTCCGCCGAGTGCCGCCGTCGGCAGGACCCGGCGGTGGTCGCCACCGACGAACAGACGCACGATGTGCGGCATCATCAGGCCGACGAAGCCGATCGGCCCGGCCGCCGCGACCAGCACGCCCGTGACGAGGGAGAGCAGGACGAACAGCCGGGCGCGGAACCGGGCCACGTCCAGCCCCATCGTGGTCGCCGCCTCCTCGCCGGCCAGCAGCAGGTTCAGGCTGCGTGCCTGCGCCATGAGGACGCCGAGACCGAACACCAGGGCCGTGCTCGGCAGCCACAGCGTGCCCCAGCTGACGCCGCCGAGACCGCCGAGGGTCCAGGCGAGGACAGCGCGCGCCTCGTTGCCGCGGCCGGTGGTGAGCAGCAGCAGATCGAGGACCGCGGTGAGCACCGCCGCGACCGCCACCCCGGACAGCACCAGCCGCGACGAGGTGATGCGTCCGCCGGTGCGGGCGGTGGCGTACACGAGCAGAAGCGCGCCCAGGGCGCCCAGGAAGGCGGCCACCGACAGGGAGACCGGCCCGAAGAGGCTGACACCGAACACGATCACGGAGACCGCGCCGAGGGACGCCCCGGAGGAGACGCCCAGCAGGTAGGGCTCGGCGAGCGGGTTGCGCACCAGGGCCTGCAGGGCGGTGCCGATGACCGCGAGGCCGGCCCCGGTGACCGCGCCGAGCAGCACCCGAGGCGCCCGCACGTCCACCACGATGGTCTCCCGGGCCCGTGACCAGTCCGGCTCCCGCCAGCCGGCGCCCGCAGCATGCGTCACGATGCCCCACACCTGGCCGGGCGGCACGTGCACGGAGCCGATGGCGAGGCCCGCCGTGGCGGAGAGGACGAGCAACGCGGTGAGGAGCAGCAGCATGACGGCCGACAGCGTGCCTCGTGTTCCCGGCCCGGTGGCCTTGCGCCGTGGAACCGTCCGCCCGGTGGGCATGCCGGTGGCGGCCCGGTTCACCGGAAGCTCTCGGGGTGCAGCCCGCGGGCCAGGTCCTCGACCGCGTAGGCCGAGCGGATGCCGACCAGGGTGGCGGTCAAGGGCAGGACGACGAACCGCTTGTTCCTGACGGCGGGTACGTCGGCGAGGGCGGGCTGGGAGAGCAGGAACTCCTTCTTCTCCTTCACGCTCCCGGCGCCGGCGTAGTCGTAGATGGCGATGACTTCCGGCTTGCGCTCGACCACCTGCTCCCAGGAGACGTCGCCGAAGACGTCGTCGAGGTCGGCGAAGACGTTCTCGCCGCCGGCCAGCCGGATCAGCTCGGTGCCCAGGCTCTTGCCGCCCGCGGTGAAGGCGCTCTTGTCGCCGCTGTCGTAGACGAAGACGGACACCTCGGGCTCGCCCTCGACCTCGGCGGCGGCCTTGCCGACGCGGCCCTCGAGGTCCGCGACCAGCTCGTCGGCCCGGTCCGGGACACCGAAGACCGTGCCGATGGTGCGGATCTCCTCGTAGGTGTCCTTCATCGTCACCCGCTTCTCGCCGCAGTACTCACGGTTGAGGTAGGTGTCGATGCCGGCGTCGGCGAACGCCTTGCGGGAGCGGCCCTCGTTCTCGGCGAAGGCGCTGCCGTAGCCGCCGTAGACGAAGTCGGGTTCGGCGTCCAGGATCTTCTCGAACGACGGTTCCCTCTCCGCCAGTTCCGGGATCGCCTCGTAGTCCTTCCTCAGCTCGGGCAGGACGGCCGAGTCGGGGAAGGCGGTGCCGACCAGGCGGTCCTTCAGGCCGAGGGCGAGCAGGAGTTCCGCCGGGTGCTGGTGGATGGTGACCACCCTCGACGGCGGCTTGTCGTACGTCGTCCTCATGCCGCAGTTGTCGATGGTGACCGGGAAGCCCGAGGGCGCGGCAGTGGCGGCCTCCGCGTCCCCGCCGGCCCTGTCGGACGCACCGCACCCGGTGGTCAGCAGCACGGACGACAGAGTCACGGCAGCGGCCGTGGCACGAAGGAACCCGCACGTGCGGGCAGGGGTGAGCAATGGGAACACGTGAAGCCTCCTGGAGTCCGCGCTCCTTCGGACGGGCCCGCGACGGACCAGTGTCCTGACTCCCGGATCGACGTTTCCCACCGCCTTCCCGCGCGATGCGCAGTGGCATGTCGGAGGGGCGCTCCCCGGTCACAGTGGCGGGACCGTGCCGGATTCGCACCGGCTTCCTGTCTCCCGTCGCGGCGATGACCGGACGATCCTACGTTCCCCCAAACCGACGGCGAAACGGCGTGCGGAGCCGAGCACTTCTCATCGCTGCTCTGGCCGGATAACGGCTCCACCGATCACGCTCTCATCAGCCAGACTTGTTGCCTCACGCCACGTGAGCACCGCCGCTGCGGTGGCCCGTGCCCGGGAGGCCCTGATGACGTCGGACGTGAGGCCGGACGAGGACGGGGCGGTGACCCCGTCAGGAAGGCAGCGGCCTCCGGGTGACCGTGTCGCGCTGCGCGGCGATCTGCGGGCCGCCCTGCCCGACGCCGGCGCGGCGGTGACGGTCACCGTGCTCGTGTTCGCCCTCCTGTGGGCGCGCATGGAATCGGGAGCCTCCGACACCGTCGCGGTGATGCCGTTCATGGACGATCCCGGCACCTACTGGATGTACCTGCTCAGCCAGGCGTTCGGCTGGTCCGCCCTGCTGTGGGCCTGGGGCACGGTCATGCTCGGGCTGCTGCTGTCGGGACCCCGCCCCGCCCGGCTGCCGGTGTCGAGGCAGGTACTGGAGCGCTGGCACCGCACCACCAGCCTGACGACCATGGCGCTGATGTTCGCGCACGCGCTGATGTTCGCGGCCGAACTCGTACGCTACGAGACGAAGGTGGACTGGGCGGAGCGGGTGTGGGCGGCCTTCGCGGACACCTTCGTGCCGGGCTGGTACGACTCCGGGACCGGCCGCGTCGCCATCCCGATCGGCCAGGGCGCCCTGTACCTGGCGGTCCCGCTCGGTTTGCTGTTCTACGTCCGGCATCGCATCGGGGCGAACACCTGGCGCCGCCTGCACCGCTTCGTGATCGTCGTGTACGTGCTGAGCGTCTGGCACACGCTGCTGTACGGGACCAACGTCTGGTACGGGGAGTGGCCGCGCACCGTGCTGTGGCTGCTGCAGCTCCCGGTCGCCCTGCTGTTGCTGCTCCGTCTGCTGCGGCCCGCCCGGCGAGCCGAACGGCTGGGCCCGCCAGGCGGGGGCGCGGCCCGGCCGGGCTGGTGGGTGCGGGCGGCGGGACGGGTCGCCGTCGCAGCCGTCGTCGTGGGGCTGGTCGCTGTCGCGGTGTCCGGCCGTGACGGCGGGCGGGACCGCCCGACCCATCCGCCCGCGACGGCTCCCCACGCCCAGGAGACGGACTGACGGCGGGTGCGGCGTCCCGCAATGCTGTGTGCGTCGAGCGGATCCCTACCACGCACCGTTCCCGCGTGAGGACCCTCCGATGGCCTAGGCGCGGTGGTGGTCAGCGGTGGATGAGGCACATGGTCGGCAGGGCGGCATCTCCCCGAGAACGGAGCGATCCCTTGCAGCGCACCGCACAGATCTCACCCCGGGTCATGGAGTCGGTCTCGACGCCCGAGCGGGTCGAGACGCATGTGGGGACCCTGGAGTTCCCGCTGGGCGTGCCCACCGAGGAGACCGCGAACCGCCTCTACGACCATGTGGACCATGTGCGCGCGGTCAGCGCGTTCCTCGACGCCTATTCCGGCGTCAGCCTGTGGGCGGCCCGCCGGGGATTCCTGGAGGCAGGAGTCCAGGACCACGACGTCCTGCTCTTCTCGGAGTTCATGGATCCCAAGACACTCGTGCTCACCGGGAACGCCGACACCGTCTACTTCCTCACCTTCCTCGACCTGACCGAGGGCCCCGTGGTGGTGGAAGTGCCGCCCCTGGCCCTCTGTTTTCTCAACGACATGTGGTTCCGCTGGGTCGCTGACCCCGGCATGGCCGGTCCGGACCGGGGCGCGGGCGGCAGGTACCTCTTCGTGCCACCCGGTCACGAGGGCCCTCTTCCCGAGGGCGGGTTCTTCACGCTGCGGACCCGCACCACGCGGCTCATCCTGGGCGGCCGGGCGTTCCTGGAGGGCGACGACCCGAAGCCGGCGGTCGAGCGCATCAAGGAGGGCCTGCGCATCCACCGTTACATCCCCGGGTACTACGGAACCGGCATCGGGGAGATCGTCACCGGCGGCACGGCCCCGCCGCTGCCATGGACCGCCGAGACCTGGACCGCCGCGCTGCGCAGGCCCGACCCGCCGCGCTTCGTCGAAGGCTCCGGACTGCCCATGAACACCGTTCCGCCCGGGGACGCGACGTACTTCGACCTCGCGAGCGAACTCGTGCACGACCAGCCGGCCGAGGCGCTCGACCCCGAGATCGCCGGAGCGCTGGCCGCGGTCGGCATCGTCAAGGGCAGACCCTTCGAGCCGGACGCGCGGATGCGGGAGATCCTCACCGAGGCTGCCGCCGTCGGCAACGCCACGGCCCGCACCCTCGCCTGCCGTCCGCGTCCGGCCGAGGGGGCGCACTACTACGGCGCCTCCTCCCAATGGCTCAACGGCCTGCTCGTGTCCGGCCACGAGTTCCTGGCCCCGCCCGCGGACATCACCGACAGGGGCGTCGAGCTCCGCCCGAACGACGGCGCCCGGAAGCTCAACCTGCGGTCCTGGTGGTGGTACCTGGGCGTGGGCATCAGCCCGGCGTTCACGGCGCCACTGCCCGGCGTCGGCTCGCAGTACGTGTTCTCCATGGCGGATCAGGAGGGCCGGGCCCTCGACGGCGGCAGGTACTACCGACTGGTACTCCCACCGGACATCCCTGCCGCGAAGTTCTGGTCGGTCACCGTCTACGACAACCAGACGCGGTCGATGCTCGACACCCCGCAACGGTTCCCACGGGCCGGCAGCCAGGCCTATCCCACCCCGGCAGCGGTTTCCGGCGCGGACGGCACGACCACGGTGCACTTCGGACCCGACCGGCCCGACGGCGTGCCGGAGGGCAACTGGATCCGGACCACACCGGGCCGGGGATGGTTCGCGGTCCTGCGGCTCTACAGCCCGCTGCGTCCCTTCTTCGACAAGACCTGGCGTCCGGGCGAGATCGAGGCGGTGGACTGACCTCGATGGGCAGGACCCCGCTGGAGAGCTGGAACGACGGTGCCGCGAAGCAGGCGATCGTCGGCTTCGTGACGTCCGCCGCGACGGAAGGCTCGCCCGGCTTCGTCGCGCCGAGGGACCGGGTCGCCGTGTTCGACAACGACGGAACCCTGTGGACCGAGAAGCCCGCGCCGGTGCAGACGGCGTTCGTCCTCGGGAAACTGGCCGAGCGGCTGGAGGCGGACCCGTCACTGGCCCGCGAGCGGCCCTACCGGGCGCTCGCCGACCGGGACGAGTCGTACTTCCGCGCGCTGAACGACCAGGACCCCGACGCGGTGGCGTCGATGGCGGAGGCCGTCGGAGCGGCCTGGGAAGGCACCACCTTCGGGGAGTTCGAGGCCGAGGCCGCCCGTTACCTGGCGTCCTGGCGCCACGAGCGCTTCGGCGTGCCGTACTCCGGTCTCGTCTACCAGCCGATGCTGGAGCTGTTCGACTACCTCAGGGCGTACGGCTGGCGGCTGTTCGTCTGCTCGGGCGGCGGGCGCGACTTCATGCGGGTGATCTGCGAGGACACCTGGGGCCTGCCCAGGGAGAACGTGATCGGCTCGGCGCCGGAGTTCGCCTACCGGGACGGAGTGCTGGTCCGCCGGGCGGCCCTGCACGGGCCGGTCGCGCTCGGGCCGGGAAAGCCGGAGTACGTCCTCGCCCGCACCGGCCGGCTGCCGGGCTTCGCGGCCGGCAACGACGACGTGGACGTCGAGCTGCTGCGGTCCGCGCGGTTCGCCCTGCTCGTCGTCCACGACGACGACGTCCGGGAGTACGCCTACACCGACTGCGCGGAGCGGGCACGTGCGACGGCCGAGCGGTCCGGGTGGACGACGGTCAGCGTGAAGAACGACTGGAACGTGGTTTTCACAGAACGATTCGCTCAGGAGAAGCCAAGTGCCTCACATCAGTGACGCCCCCAGTCCGGGCACCTCACCCGAGACCCTCGCCTCGATCGTCTGCCCGGACCGGCTGGAGACGGTCTTCGGAACGCTGGACTTCTTCGACGGCCTGCCCCTGCCCGAGGCGGTCACCCGCAGCTACGACACGCTGGATCTGCTGCGCGGGATCGAGGCGTTCCTCAACTGCGTGCCCGGGGCCTCCATGGTGGCGCTGCGACGCGGACTGCGGAGCATCGGCGTCGACTCCCGCACCATCGGCTACACGGCCCCGCGCTGCACCTCGGCGCCGGTGCTGCTCACGGGCAACACGGAGACCACCTACGGGATGACCTTCCTGGCGCTCGACGAGGACGGCCCCACCGTGGTCGAGGCGCCGGGGAACTCGCTGTGCGTCGTCGACGACCTGTGGCAGCGCTACGTCACCGACATGGGCATCGCCGGGCCGGACCAGGGGAAAGGAGGCGCGTACCTCTTCCTGCCCCCGGGGTACGAGGGTGACGTCCCCGACGGCTACTTCGTCGTGCGGCCCAGGACGTACGCCTCCTGGGTGGTGCTGCGTGCCCTGGGGGGCACGGAGAGCCTGCTCACGTCGCGGATCTACCCCCTCTCCGCCGCGGCGGACCCGCCCGAGCAGCGCTTCGTCAACTGGGCGGAGTCCGACTTCAACACGGTCCACGCGAACGACTTCTCCTTCTTCGAGGAGATCGACACCATCGTCCAGGCCGAACCGCCCGAGTCGCTCGACCCCGAGCGGGCCGGTCAGCTCGCCGCGCTCGGCATCGTGCGCGGCAAGCCCTTCCGGCCGGACGACCGTATGCGCTCGATCCTCGACACCGCCGCCAGGATCGCCTCGGGCATCGCACGGACGCTGGCCTTCAAGCCACGTGACCCGGGCTTCTCCTACTACCCCGACCGGTCATGGAAGACCCCGTTCCCCACCCGCAGTTACGAGTTCCTGTCGGAGGAGGGCGCCCGCCTGCTGGATTCCCGTTCGGTGTTCCACTACTTCGCGACCGTCTCCTCTCCGGCGATGGTGGCGGCGCCCGTCGGCACCGGATCGCAGTACGCCTACACGGCGGAGGACTCCACGGGCGCGTGGCTCGACGGCGGACGGACGTACACGCTCACGCTGCCGCGCGGCGTGCCGGCGAAGAACTTCTGGGCCGTGACCGTGTACGACCCGCAGACCCGCTCCCTGCTGCGCACCGGCACCCCGTACCCGAGCGTCAACAGCCTGTCGGACGACGTTCGGCCCGAGGCCGGCGGCGACACGGTCATCCACTTCGGCCCGACCGCTCCGGAGGGCAAGGAGGCGAACTGGATCCAGACCGTACCCGGCAAGGGATTCTTCGTGGTGCTGCGACTCTACGGTCCGCTCGACAGCTGGTTCGACAAGAGCTGGCGGCCGGGCGAGATCGAACCGGCGTGAGGTAGGCGGCCGTGGGCGAGGCGATCGGTCAGATTCTGTCCTACGGCGTCGCCGTGGCGCTGAGCGCGTTCCCGATCATCGGTGTGGTGCTGATGCTCGCCACCCCCAGGGCGCGCACCAACGGACCGGCGCTGCTCCTGGGCTGGTCCCTGGGCCTGGCCCTGGTCGGCACGATCGTGCTGCTGGTCTCCGGGGGCGTCGGCCCGAGCGACCAGGGGCAGCCGGCCGACTGGGTCAGCGCGCTCGACCTGACGCTCGGCGTGCTGCTGCTGTGGGTGGCGGTGAAGGAGTGGCGCGGCCGGCCGCGCGACGGCAAGGAGGTGCCGTTGCCGAAGTGGATGCGGACGGTCGACTCGTTCACCCCGGTCAAGGCGCTGGCACTGGGGACGGCGATGTCCGCCCTCAACCCGAAGAACCTGCTGCTCTCGATCGCCGCGGCGTCGGCGATCGCGCGCACGGACACCTCCGCCGGCGCACAGGCCGTGGCACTGGCCGTCTATGTGGTGCTCGGGGCGCTAGGGCCCGGAACGCCGGTCGTGCTCTACTTCGCCCTCAGGGAGCGCTCGAAGCACATCCTCGACGACCTCAGACTCTGGATGGAGCAGCACAACACGGCGATCATGGCGGTGATCTGTCTGCTCTTCGCCGCGAAGCTGGTGGGCAACGCCATCAGTGATCTCTCCTCCTGATGAGGGCGCGCATGCCCGGCCTGTTCCCCTCCCTGCGGGGATACCGGTGGCAGTGGCTGGGGCGGGACGCGCTGGCCGGCGCGACCGTGTGGGCGGTCCTCGTGCCCGAGGCGCTCGCCTATGCCACGATCGCCGGCGTCTCGCCCGTGGTCGGCCTCTACGCGGCGCCCGCCGCGCTGATCCTCTACGCCGTCTTCGGCAGCTCCAGGCATCTGGTGGTCGGGCCGATGGCGGCCACGGCGGCGCTCTCGGCGGCGATCGTCGGTGACGCCGCGGACGGTTCCGGCGCCCACTTCGCCGCGCTGACGGCGGCCCTCGCCGTCACGGTGGGCCTCGCGGCGCTCCTCGCCGGACTGCTGCGCCTCGGCTTCCTCGCGAGTTTCATCTCCGAGCCGGTGCTGAAGGGCTTCATCGTGGGCCTGGCACTGACGATCGTCGCGGGCCAGTTGCCGAAGCTCTTCGGTGTCGAGGGCGGGCCGGGGGACTTCTTCGAGAAGATCTGGGCCCTGGCCGGCGACCTCGGCGCGACCAGCGGCCTCACCGTCCTGGTCGGTGCCGGCAGCCTGCTGCTGATCCTCGTGCTGCGGCGGACCGCCCCGGTCGTGCCCGGCTCGCTGATCGCCGTGGCGCTGGGGATCGCGGTGGCGGCGGCCTTCGATCTGGAGAGCCACGGTGTCGCCGTCGTCGGGGACATCGACACCGGGCTGCCCTCGTTCGGCTTCCCCGACGTCTCGCTCGACAATTCGGCGGTCTCGCCGCCGGAAGCGTCGGCGTGCTGCTCGTCGCCTTCGCCGAGGGACTCGGGGCGGCGAAGAACTACGCCGTCCGCGGCCACTACGAGGTCGACGCCGACCGGGAACTGATCGGGCTCGGCGCCGCGGGCCTCGGCGCCGGCCTGTCCAGCGGCATGGTCGTCAACGGCAGCCTCTCGAAGACCGCCGTCAACTGGTCGGCGGGCGCGCGGACCCAGCTGTCCGGCGTCTTCGTCGCCCCCCTGACCGTGATCACGCTCCTCTTCCTCACCGGCCTCTTCGAGAAACTTCCCGAGGCGGTGCTCGCGGCAGTGGTGATCGCGGCGGTGGTCGAACTGGTCGACCTCGCCTCGCTGGCCGCCCTGCACCGCGTCTTCACCCGCAGGCTCGGCCAGGACTACGGCGTCGCCGCGCGCCCCGACTTCCTCGCCGCCGTCGCCGCGCTGCTCGGGGTGCTGGTCCTCGACACGCTGCCCGGCCTGTTCATCGGCATCGGCGCCTCGCTGCTGCTGCTCCTCTACCGCTCCTCGCGCCCGGTCGTCAGCGAACTGGGGCAGCTGCCGGGGAACGGGCACTTCACCGCGCTCGACCGGCACAGGGACACCCGCAGAATCCCGGGAGTGGTCGTGCTGCGCGTCGAGGGGGGCATCTACTTCGCCAACGCCGAGCGGATCCGGTCCACGGTGGGGAAGGCCGCCGGCCGGGACGGAGCCACGGCGGTCGTGATCGACGCGGAGACCGTCCCCTTCATCGACGTCAGCGCCGTACGCATGCTCGACCAGCTGGCCGGAGAGCTGAAGGCCCGCGGAGTCCGGCTGCTGCTGGCCCGCGACGTGGGTCAGGTGCGGGACGTGCTGAGCACCGCGGACGCCGGGGCGGAGCTGCGGCACGTCCATCCCACCGTGCGGGAGGCGGTCGAGGCCGCCAGGACCGACACGTGACCCCGCCCCGGCACGGCGGTGTTCAGTCCGCCGGGCCGGGCAGCCACAGGTCGGGGCCGAACACCTCGTAGCGGATGTGCCGTGCCGGAACCCCGGCACGCAGCAGCTGTCCGCGAACGTCGCGCATGAAGGGCAGCGGGCCGCACAGGAACACCGAGGCGTCCTGGGGCAGTTCGATGCCGTCGAGGTTCATGAGACCCTCGCGGGCGTCGACTTCCTCCGGGCCGGGCCGTTCGTACCAGAAGACCGCCCGGGCGCCCGGCAGTTGCCCGACGAGTTCCCGCGTCTCGCCGCGCAGGGCGTGGTCGGCGGCTGAGCGGTCGGCGTGCAGGACCAGCACAGGGCGGGGTGAGCCGAGGGCGGCGAGACGGGCCAGGATGCTGGTCATGGGGGTACCGCCGATGCCCGCGGAGACCAGGACGACCGGAGTGGTGGCGTCGGCCGGGTCATCGAGGAAGACGTCCCCGAAGGGAGCGGACAGGGTCAGTTCGTCGCCCTCGCGGATCCGCTCGTGCAGCAGCCGGGAGACCTCGCCGTCCGGCGCGCCGTCCGTGCCGGCGACCCGCTTGACGGTGATCCGCCGCAGTTCCCCGCCCGGGTCCGAGGACAGGCTGTACTGGCGGAGCTGGTGGATGCCGTCAGGCATCAGGGCGCGCACGCTCACGTACTGGCCGGCGCGCGCTTCCGGCGCCGGCCGGCCGTCGGCGGGACGGAGCACGAAGGACACCACGTCAGGCGTCTCGGTGCGGCGCTCCACCACGCTCCACTGCCGCCAGACCCGGCCGGGTTCGACGCCCGCGTCCTGGTACAGCCGGGCTTCACGGCTGATCAGCGCACCGGCCATCAGCCAGTACACCTCGTCCCAGGCGGCCGCCACCTCCGGGGTGACGGCGTCGCCGAGGACCTCGGCGATCGCGCCGAACAGATACTTGTGCACGATCGTGTACTGGTCGTCGGTGACGCCCACGGCGGCGTGCTTGTGCGCGATCCGGTCCAGCAGGGTGTCCGGGCGGGTGTCCGGATCGTCGAGCAGCGCGGTCGCGAATCCGGCGATCGAACCGGCCAGCGCGCGGCGCTGGGCCCCGCTGGCCTGGTTGCCGCGGTTGAACATCCCGTCGAGCAGCTCCGGCCGGTCGCGGAACATCGCGCCGTAGAAGCGTGTGGTGATCTCGTCGAGCGCTCCGGCCACGGCGGGCAGGGTGGCACGGACCACGGCGGCGGATTCTGCGGACAGCATGGAGCCTCCCGGGCAGGGGGTGAGAGGGGGACGGGCCGCCGCATCGCATCAGCGGCATCTTCTGTGTAGCAGGCGCCGGGCCGCGTTTCTGCCCTGATGCGCTGCGCTGGACGAGGCGGGGCCGAACGGCCCTCCTATTCGGGCCCGTCGGCCCCGGAACCCGGTCCCGTCACGGGGCCGCTCGGCACAGGGACGCTCTCCTGTCGGCCCTGTGCGACGCGGCACTGCCGCGTCTTCGTCGGCGGTTACAGAAGGCTGCTCCAGTACGGCAGGAACCGGGTGAGGACGAGCAGCACGATGATCCCGTACCAGGCGCCGAGCAGCATCCAGTGCGTGTCCCGTACGACCTCCAGGACGCCACGGGGCACGCGGACGACGCCCTGTTCCATGCAGTGCAGGGTCACGTACCAGAACAGGGCGATGGTGACGATCCAGACCACGGCGCAGTAGGGGCAGAGCTTGTTGAGTTCGTAGAGCGACTGTCCGATCAGCCAGTGCGCGAACACCACTCCCGCCAGCGCCCCGGCGTCCAGCGTGAGCCACAGCCGGCGGTGCAGGCGCGCCCCCGAGAGCACGGCGACGCCCAGGGCGGTCACGGCGGCGAAGGCGCCCAGGCCGAGCAGCATGTTGGGGAAGCCGAACAGGCTGCCCTGAGGGCTGGACATGACGCTGCCGCAGCTCACCACGGGGCTGATGTCGCACGGCGGTTGGCGGTCCGGGTCGCGCAGGAGCAGCCAGTCCTCCACGGTGAGCTGGAAGGAGGCGAGCCAGCCGGCGGTCCCGGCGAGGACCATCACCCACCCCGTTCGGCGGCTCGCGCCCACCGCCTGCGGGCGCCGGACGCTCGTGGTGCCCGGCGCGAGCACGGGTCCGTGACTCATGCGGCTCGCCGGGAGCCGGAGCCGGTGGCCGGGCGGGTCCGGCCCGAGGCTGTCGGGGCCGCGGCCGGTGCGGTGCGCCGCCGGTAGACCAGGTACGGCCGGGCCAGGTATCCGATCGGGGCGCTCCACACATGCACCAGCCGGGTGAACGGCCAGGCCGCGAAGAGCAGGAAGGCGCTCAGGGCGTGCAGCTGGAACAGCAGCGGGGCCCCGGCGATCGCCTCGGGCTCCGGCTGGAGGACGAACAGGCCGCGGAACCAGACGGAGACGGTGGAGCGGTAGTCGTATCCGGCGCCGAACACGTTGTGGGCGGCGGTCGCGGTGATGCCGAGCAGGACGGTGGCGGACAGCAGCGGGAAGAGGAGCTTGTCGCTGCGGTCGGTGCCGAGCCTGATCCGGCGGGTCAGCAGCCGTCGGGCGCACAGCATGCCGAGTCCCGCGACCATGGCGACGCCCGCCACCGAGCCCGCCCACACGGCTGTGGTGTGGTACGCGTGCTCGGTGATGCCGACGGCCTCCGTCCAGGAGCCGGGAACGGCGAGCCCCACGATGTGCCCGGCGATGACCATGAAGGCGCCGAGGTGGAACAGCGGGCTGCCCCAGCGCAGCCAGCGGTGTTCGAGGAGCTGGGTGGTGCGCGTGGTCCAGCCGAACTGGTCCTGCCGGTAGCGCCAGACGTGCCCGACGGCGAACACGGCGAGGCAGATGTAGGGGACGGCGACCCACAGAAGCAGATCGGCGCCGCTCGCCGCAGCGGCGGCCAGGGGGGAGAACGCGGCGTTCATCGGTCGCCTTCCGTCAGGCTGGTCGGGGCGTGCGGGACATGGGTCGGCGGGGCGGGCATCGGCGGCACGAAGGTGCCGGGAGGAGCGAACTCCCCCTCCCCGTAGGTCCCGTACGGGTCGAGGCCGACCTCCTCGTTGGGCGGGCCCTCCGCGACGAGCCGGGCCACCGCCGCGCGGTCGGCCTCCGTGGGGGGCGGCAGCAGGGTGAGCAGCGCGGCCAGCACGTGCCGGTACGGCGAGTCCGAGTCCGTCAGCGCCCGGTGGATCAGCTCCACACCGCGCCGGTGCTGGCGCAGGGGCGCCTCCCCGCCGCCGGGACCGGCCAGCGCGGCGAACTCCAGGACGACCGGCAGATGGTCGGGCAGTTCTCCGCCCTCGGTGTTCCAGCCGGCGGCCCGGTAGCGCCGGCCGAGGGTGAGAAGAGCCATGCCCCGGCGGCGGGTGTCGCCGTGCAGGTAGTAGGTGAGGTAGAGGCTGCTCTTGCGGCGCAGGTCGAACATCTCGACGTAGTGCCGCTCCAGCGCCTCGGGATCCTGCGCGGCGAACCAGTCGGTGAACCGGGCCAGGTGCTCCGCCCCGGGCGTGGCCGGCAGGGTCTCCACGACGGCGGCCAACTCCGCCCGCGCCGAGATCAGTTCGGAGTCGGGGTATTGCAGGAGCAGCGACACGAGCCGTAGGACCAGCGCTCGGCCCGCCGTCTCCTCGGGGGTGAGCCGGGCGGGGCGGCGTACGGCGGCCCGGACCCTGGTGCGGACGAGGGCGGGAATCGACGGGGGTCCCCCCAGGCGTTCGGCTCTGGGGGAGGGCAGCGGGTTCACGCTCGGCCTCCGGGAGTGGTGTCGCGGCGCAGGGTGGGGATGCCCAGCATGATCGTGCGGGGTTCGGGGTCACCGGACGTCTCGACCGGGCAGCGGTTCTCCGTCGCGGTGAGCGCGGCGGCGTCCTCCTTGTGGGCGGCGGGGACGACGTAGCGGTCCTCGTACTTGGCGACGGCGAGGAGCCGGTGCATGTCCTCCGCCTCGCGCACGGTGAGCCCGACGGCCTTGAGCACGGACTCGTCGCCGTCCTCGCCGAGGGTGCGCTCGCGCATGTACGAGCGCAGCGCGGTGAGCTTCATCAGCACCCCGGCGACCACCTCGGCGTCGCCGGCGGTGAACAGTTCCGCCAGGTACTCCAGCGGGATGCGCAACCGGGTGACGGCGGCGAAGACGTGGTCGGGGTCGTCCTGGTCGCCGCCCGCCGCGTCGACGGCGTCCAGGACGGGCGAGAGCGGAGGGACGTACCAGACCATCGGTAGGGTGCGGTACTCCGGGTGCAGGGGCAGCGCGACCTTGTACCGCATGACCAGGTCGTACACGGGGGAGCGGCGGGCTGCGTCCAGCCAGTCCTCCGGGATGCCCGACTCCCGGGCCGCCGCCCGCACGTCCGGGTCGTTCGGGTCGAGGAAGACGCCACGCTGGGCGTCGAGGAGGTCCTTCTCGTCGGCGGTGGCGGCGGCCTCGCCGACGCGGTCGGCGTCGTAGAGGAGCAGACCGAGGTAGCGCAGCCGTCCGACGCAGGTCTCGGAACAGACGGTGGGCTGACCGGCCTCGATGCGCGGGAAGCAGAAGGTGCACTTCTCGGCCTTGCCGGTGGCGTGGTTGACGTACACCTTCTTGTACGGGCAGGCCGTGACGCACATGCGCCAGCCGCGGCACTTGTCCTGGTCGACGAGGACGATGCCGTCCTCGACCCGCTTGTACATCGCGCCCGAGGGACAGGCCGACACACAGGCGGGGTTGAGGCAGTGCTCGCACAGGCGGGGCAGGTGGAAGAGGAAGGTCTGCTCGAACTCGAACTTGACCTTCTGGGCCCACTCACCGCTGAGGTTCGGGTCGGCGCCGGCGTTCTCGGGTGCGCCGCCGAGGCCGTCCTCCCAGTTGGCGCCCCAGGTGATGGCGGTGGGCTCGCCGGTGAGGACGGAGCGGGGGCGGGCGACGGGGATGTCCTTCTGGGCCGGGGCGCTGACCAGGTTGTCGTAGTCGTAGGTGACCGGCTCGTAGTAGTCCTCGATGGACGGCAGGTCGGGGTTGGAGAAGAGGGAGAGGAGTCGCTTGATCCGGCCGCCGGAGCGCAGGACGAGCCGGCCGCGCCGGTCGAGCATCCAGCCGCCCTTCCAGTGCTCCTGGTCCTCGTAGCGGCGCGGGTAACCGACACCGGGCTTGGTCTCGACGTTGTTGAACCAGGCGTACTCGACGCCGGTGCGGTTGGTCCACGTCTGCTTGCAGGTGACCGAGCAGGTGTGGCAGCCGATGCACTTGTCGAGGTTCATCACCATCGCCACTTGGGCCATCACACGCATGTCAGTACTCCACTTGCTGGCTGCGGCGGCGGATGACGGTGACCTCGTCGCGCTGGTTGCCGGTAGGGCCGTAGTAGTTGAAGGCGTAGGTGAACTGGGCGTAGCCGCCCGCGAGATGGGTCGGCTTGAGGAGCAGCCGGGTGAGGGAGTTGTGGATGCCGCCGCGCTTGCCGGTGACCTCGGTCCTGGGCACGTTCACGTTGCGGTCCTGGGCGTGGTACATGTACACGGTCCCCTCGGGCATGCGGTGGGTAACCACGGCCCGGGCGGCGACGACGCCGTTGCGGTTGTACGCCTCGATCCACTCGTTGTCCTTCACGCCGATCTTCTCGGCGTCCTCCGAGGACATCCAGATCGTGGGTCCGCCGCGGGACAGGTCGAGCATGTATTTGTTGTCCTGGTAGTTCGAGTGGATGGACCACTTCGAGTGCGGGGTCAGATAGCGGACCGTCACCTCCGCCCGGCCGTCCTCCCGCAGCTGCTCGTCCCCGTAGTGCCTGGGCGTGTTCAACGGAGGTCGGTAGACCGGCAGTTGCTCGCCCAGCTCGGTGATCCAGTCATGCTGGACGAAGAAGTGCTGGCGGCCGGTGAGGGTGTGCCAGGGCTTCTTGTGCTCGGTGTTGATGACGAACGGGGAGTAGCGGCGGCCACCCGTCTCCGAGCCCGACCACTCGTAGGACGTCATCACGGAGCGGGGCTGGGTGCGGGTGTCGGCGAAGGTGATCCGCTCGGCCTCCCGCTCGGAGGCGAGCCCGACGAGCCCCTCGCTGCCGGTCTGCCGCTCCATCGCCCGGAAGCCCTCGGTGGCCAGGCGTCCGTTGGTGGTGCCGGACAGGGCGAGGATCGCCTCGCACATGTCGGAGGCGGTGGCGAGCGAGGGCCGTCCGGCGGCGACCCCGTCCCGGACGGTGCCGTTGCGGTGCCGCAGCTCCTCGATCTCCTGGTCGGGGTGGACGGTGATGCCCTTGGTGGTGGTGCCCAGGGTGTCCAGCAGCGGGCCGACGGCGCGCATCTTCTGCGCGATCGCGGCGTAGTCCCGTTCGACGACGACCAGCTTGGGCATGGTCCGGCCCGGGACCGGCTCGCACTCGCCGGTCTTCCAGTCCCGCACCACCCCGCCCGGCTGGGCGAGTTCGTCGGGGGTGTCGTGCAGCAGCGGAACCGTCAGGACGTCGGTACGGGTGCCCAGGTGCTCGGCCGCCAGCTCGCTGAACCGGTCGGCCATGGTCAGGAACGTGTCGTAGTCGGTGCGGGCCTGCCAGGGCGGGGCGATGGCCGGGGTGAAGGCGTGCACGAAGGGATGCATGTCCGTGGAGGACAGGTCGTCCTTCTCGTACCAGGTCGCGGCCGGCAGGACGACGTCGGAGAGGAGGCTGGTGGAGGTCATCCGGAAGTCCATGGTGACCAGCAGGTCGAGCTTGCCCTCGGGCGCCTCGTCCCGCCACACCACGTCCTTCGGCCGGAGCTCGGCCGGGGTCTCCTCGGAGCGGACTGCCGCGTCGGTGCCCAGCAGATGACGCAGGAAGTACTCGTTGCCCTTGCCCGACGAACCCAGCAGGTTCGCCCGCCACACGGTCAGCACGCGCGGGAAATTGGCCGGGGCGTCGGGGTCTTCGGCGGCGAACCGCAGCCGCCCGGACTTCAGCTCGTCCACGATGTGCTCGGCGACCGGACGCCCGGCGGCGGCCGCTTCGTCGGTCAGGTCCAGGGGATTGCGGTTGAAGCCGGGGTGACCGGGAGTCCAGCCCAGCCGCACGGCCTGCGCCAGGCAGTCCGCGAACGCCTTGCCCTTGAACCGGCCGTCGCCGAGCGGGGAGGCCAGCTCGTCGGGCCCGAACGCCTCGTAGCGCCACTGGTCGGAGTTCAGATACCAGTACGAGGTGCCCGCCATGTGCCGGGTGGGCCGCTGCCAGTCGAAGGCGAAGGACAGATGCTGCTGCCCGGTGACCGGGCGGACCTTCTCCTGCCCGACGTAGTGCGCCCAGCCCCCGCCGTTGACGCCCTGGCAGCCGGTCATGGTCGTCAGCGCCAGGAAGGCCCGGTAGATGGTGTCCGAGTGGAACCAGTGGTTGGTGCCGGCGCCCAGCGCGATCATCGAACGGCCCTGGGTGCGCTCGGCGTTGCGGGCGAACTCCCGGGCGATCCGGGCCGCCTGCCCGGCCGGCACGGAGGTGATCGTCTCCTGCCAGGCAGGGGTGTACGGCTCGGAGGCGTCCTCGTACGACGACGGCCAGCTTCCCGGGAGGCCCGGGCGGTGCACGCCGTACTGGGCCAGCATCAGGTCGAAGACGGTGGTGACGAGCCGTCCGCCGATCCGGCGGACCGGGACGCCCCGGACCATGAACGAACCGCCCTCGGTGGTTCCCTCGTCGAAGCGGGGCAGCGCGACCTCGGCCGTGTCCTCCGCACGCTCCAGAAGGCTCAACTCGGGCACCGTGTCACCCAGCTCGAGGTTCCAGCGGCCTCGCCCGGCCTCCCCCCACCGGAAGCCGAGCGAGCCGCCGGGGACCACGGGCTCGCCCGTGGCCCGGTCCAGGAGGACGGTCTTGGACTCCGCGTTCTCCTCGCCGTCCAGGCCGAGGTCGGCGGCGGTCAGGAACCCGTCGGGAACGAGTCCCCGGTCGTGCTCGCGCAGGGTCACCAGGAACGGCGCGTCGGTGAACGTGCGCAGATAGTCCTGGAAGTAGGGGACTTCGCGGTCGACGAGGAACTCGCGCAGGATCACGTGCCCCATGGCCATCGCCAGCGCCCCGTCGGTGCCGGGATGCGGGGCGAGCCACTCGTCGGCGTGCTTGACGTTGTCGGCGTAGTCCGGGCTGACCGCGACGACCTTGGTGCCGTTGTAACGGGTCTCGGTCAGGAAGTGCGCGTCCGGCGTACGGGTCACGGGGATGTTGGAGCCCCACATGATCAGATAGCCGGCGTTCCACCAGTCGGCCGCCTCCGGCACGTCCGTCTGGTCGCCGAAGACCTGCGGCGAGGCGATCGGCAGGTCGGCGTACCAGTCGTAGAACGACAGCAGGGTGCCGCCGATCAGCGAGTGGAACCGCGCGCCGGCCGCGAAGGACGCCATCGACATCGCCGGGATGGGCGAGAAACCCGCGACCCGGTCCGGTCCGTACTCCTTGACCGTGTGCACCTGGGCGGCGGCGATCAGCTCGCTCACCTCGTCCCAGTCGGCGCGCACCAGACCGCCCTTGCCGCGAGCCCGCTTGTACGCCCGCGCCTTCGCCGGGTCGGACGTGATCTCGGCCCACGCGGCCACCGGGTCGCCCAGCCGCTTGCGGGCCTCCCGCCACAGCTTCAGCAGCGCGCCGCGCACATACGGGTAGCGGACCCGGCTGGGGGAGTAGGTGTACCAGGAGAACGACGCCCCGCGGGGGCAGCCGCGCGGCTCGTACTCGGGGCAGTCCGTGCCGATCGACGGGTAGTCGGTGGCCTGGTGCTCCCAGGTGATGATGCCGTCCTTGACGTACACCATCCACGAGCACGAGCCCGTGCAGTTCACCCCGTGCGTGGAGCGCACCACCTTGTCGTGCGACCACCGGTCGCGGTAGAAGCCCTCCCACGAGGGATCGCCCGTGCCGAACACGGCGCGCCCGTCGGCGGACACCTCGCGGCGGGTGAGCAGCCTGCGGGCGGCCAGCGGCCAGCTTTCACCGGCGCGCAGCGGCTCACGCCGTGCGTTCTGATCGTTCTCCATGGCCGAGAACGCTAGGCGGCGCACCCCGCGTCCCGCCTGGGCCGGCGGTCCCTGCCGGACGGCCTTCCGGCCCGGTCCCGCAGGTCGCATGAGGGCCCAAGGTCCCGGTGGCGGGTTCCGGCACAGGGCAACCCGGGAGCCTTCGCCGTGGAGTGCCTCGAACGCGGCCCCGAAGCCTGGCGGCTGCGGCTCAGTCACCGCCGACCCGGGCCTCGACGCCGCACCGACCGGCCTGGGAGCCCGTCCTGGCGACCACCGCGGACGCCCTGACACCCCGCTTGCCGCACCGCCCTCGACCTGCGGCGGTGCGCGCGGACGGGACCGGAAACTCCGTCTCCTCCGGGTGCCAGGCCGCCACAGGGGACCCCACCCGCGCCGTCGCCTCTCCGACGGTCCGTCCGGCCCTCCGCGCCTGCCGCGCAGAGGGACCAACGGCCCTGTTCGACAAGACCATCGGCGGCCGCGCGGACCGCCGCCGCCGGTGGATGCTGACGGCGACCGATCCGGAGGTAACGCCGTGCACGACCACATCGACCGCCCTCGATGCCGATTCCACCGCTGTCCCTCGCGGTGGGCGCCGCGCACGGTCCGGCCCGGTCACCGTCCGGCCGCCCGCCTCGTCTGCCCTGACTCCAGGGCGGCCGGACACAGCCCCCGGGCGCTGGGAAGGACCGCGCGATGAACGCCACCGCCCAGCAGCCCGTCCGACGGCAGCGGCACGACGCGGGGGAGCGGCCCTTCATCGTGATCTGGGAGTCCACCCGGGCCTGCCCGCTGGCCTGCCTGCACTGCCGCGCCGAGGCCGTGCCCGACCGCGACCCGCGCGAGCTGGACACCGCTGCCGCGAAGGACCTGCTGGACCAGGTGGCCTCCTTCGGCCGGCCCGCGCCGCTGTTCGTGATCACCGGCGGCGACCCGTTCCAGCGCCCCGACCTGACCGAACTCATCGTGCACGGACGGGAGATCGGCGTCCGTGTCGCGGTGTCACCCTCCGGCACGCCGACGCTCACCCCCGAGCGGCTGCGGGAGCTGCACGCGGCCGGCGCGGTCGGCCTCTCACTGAGCCTGGACGGCTCCACCGCCGACCTCCACGACACCTTCCGCGGTGTGCCCGGGGTGTTCCGCTGGACCCTTGACGCCTGGGACACCGCACGCGCCCTCGGCATGAAAGTACAGATCAACACCACGGTCGCCCGGCACAACCTGCACGACCTCCCCGACATCGTCCGTCTGGTCGCCGAGCACGGCGCGATGCTGTGGAGCGCCTTCTTCCTGGTGCCCACCGGCCGTGGCCGCACCCTCGGCGCACTCACCCCGGCGGAGACGGAGGACGTGCTCAACTTCGTCCACGACGTCGGCCTGACCGTGCCCGCCAAGACCACCGAGGCCCACCACTTCCGCCGCGTCGCCCTGCAGCGACGGGTCCTCGCCGCCACCGGCGACGACCATGTGGCGGTGCTCGGACTCGGGCCGCTGTACCGGGAGTTGCGCGAGCGGGCCGCCGAGCTGGGCCTGGACGCCGCAGCGCGCCGGACGCGACGCCCGCCCCTGGACGTCAACGCGGGCCGCGGCTTCGTCTTCATCTCCCACACCGGCACCGTGCACCCCAGCGGCTTCCTGCCGCTCGGCGCCGGAAGCGTCCGCGAGACACCGCTCCCGGAGATCTACCGCACCTCCGAGCTGTTCACCGGACTGCGGGACGCCGACCGGCTGGGCGGGCGGTGCGGAGCGTGCGAGTTCCGCCGTGTCTGCGGCGGCTCGCGATCGCGCGCCTACGGCGTCACCGGTGACCCGTACGCCGAGGAACCGTGGTGCGGATACGTCCCCGGATCCTTCCCCCACCAAGCGGAGCTGGCCGCGCTGCTGCCCGATGCCGCCGACAGCAGGAACACCCCGCACGAGGACGGCGACGCGGGTCCGGACCAGCACCGAGGAGCGGCATGACCACCATCGCCGGCGGGCCCACCGGGACAGGCGACGCGAGCGGGCCGGCCAGGTACCCCAGCAGGTTCGGAGCGTCCGGAGTGAAGTCCCGGCATCTGCGCGCCCACGTCCTGGTCGTGGCGTGGCTGGCCCTGGCCCTGCTCGCGGCCGCGGCGCAGGAGACCGTGCCGGTGGCCCGCTGGACGTCCGTGCACCTGTTCCTGCTCGGTGCCGTCACCACCGCCGTCCTGGTGTGGAGCGAGCATTTCGCCGTCGCACTGCTGCACGCGAAGATCCCCGACGAGCGCTGGAGCACCGCCCGGCTCGCGACGGCCAACCTCGCCGTGGCCGGGCTGATCACCGGTGTGTGGACCGCCACTCCCGTGCTGACCGCCGTCTCCGCCGCGTTGCTGGTGGCCGCGGCCGGCGCGCACCTGATGATGCTGGTCCGCCTGGGGCGGGGCGCGCTCGGCGGACGGCTCAAGCCGATCGTCTCCTACTACCGGGCGGCCACCGCTGCCCTGATCGCCGGCGCCGTCCTGGGCTGGATGCTGTCGGGCGGCGGGGCCGGCGGGCCCGACCGGTACGCGGGACTGCGCCTGGCGCACATCCACGTCACGTTGCTCGGCTGGATCGGTCTGCCCGTCCTGGGCACGCTGTTCATGCTGTGGCCGACCGTGCTGGGCGTACGGATGAGGGACCGCACCGCCAAGGTGTCCCGATGGGTGCTGTGGCTCACCGGCAGCGGACTCCTGGTCGCGGCCGCCGCTCTGGTCCTCGGCTGGCGCCGGCCCGCCGCGGCGGGCCTCGCCCTCTACGTGGCGGGCGCGGCCCTCGCCGTCCACCTGCTCGTCCGTACCGTACGCGGCAGCCGTCCCGTCTCCGCGGCAGCGGCCTGGATGCTCGCCACGGGCACCTGCTGGCTGCTGATCGCCGCGGCGGCCGACCTGGCATGGCTCGCCGCCCGGCCGCTCGCGGAAGCACAGGCCGAGATCGACGCGCTGCTGCCGGTGCTGCTCATCGGCTTCGTCGCCCAGGTCCTCATCGGCGCCCTCACCTATCTGCTCCCGGTCGTCCTCAGCAGCGGCCCCGAAGACCGGGCCGCCGTACGGGCGCTGCTCGAACGGGGCTGGCTGCCGCGGCTGGCGACCCTCAACACCGGTGCGGCGCTCGTCGCGCTCCCGCTGCCCGGCCCCGCCGCCACGACCGGCACACTGCTGGCCGCGCTGGCCGGGGCCGCGTTCCTCACCCTCGCGGTGCCGGCACTCGTCCGCGGTGGCCGTAAGGCGTCCCAGGAAGCGGGGACCGCCGGTGCGTCCGGGCGCCCCGCGCTGTGGGGCACGGCCGCGGGCGTCGTCCTGACCGTGCTGGCCGTGCTCGTGGCCAACAGCGGGGGCGACACCGGCGACCCGGCCGTCGCCTCCGCGGCGGGAAGCGGGGCCGCGGCCGCGCACCGCACGGTCGAGGTGACCCTCGCCGACCTGCGCATCCGTCCGGGCCGGATCGAGGTCACCGAGGGAACGGCGCTGCGGCTGAAGGTCACCAACGCCGACGCCCGGCGTCACGACCTCAAAGTCGAGTCCGGCCCGTCCACTCCGATGCTCGGCACGGGCGACAGCCACACCCTCGACCTGGGAACCATCACCGGGGACCGCGAGGCGTGGTGCACCCTGCCCGGACACCGGGCCGCCGGGATGACCATGGACATCGTCGTGAAGGGCACCGCGAAGGACGCCACGGCCGGACACGCGGACGGTCACGGCGGGCACTCGGCCGCCGCCACCCCGGACGGGCTGGATCTCACCGCCGACTTCTCCGACACCTGGCATTCACGCGACGCCGGCCTCGCCCCCGCGCCGGGCGGCACGGTCCACAGGACCGAACTGCACGCCGCCCACACGACGGTGGAGGTCGCCCCGGGCGTGAAACAGCAGATGTGGACCTTCGGCGGCAGCGCACCCGGCCCCACCCTGCGCGGCAAGGTGGGCGACGTCTTCGAGATCACCCTGGTCAACGACGACACCGGCATGGGCCACGGCATCGATTTCCACGCCGGCGCCCTCGCCCCCGACAAGCCCATGCGCACCCTCGACCCGGGGGAGCGGCTGGTCTACCGGTTCCGCGCCGAGAAGGCCGGAGCATGGCTGTACCACTGCAGCACCGCGCCGATGCTCCAGCACATGGGAAACGGCATGTACGGCGCCGTGATCATCGACCCGCCGGGCCTGGCGAAGGCCGACCACGAGTACGTGCTGGTCTCCTCCGAGCTGTACCTCGGCACACCCGGCAGCACGGCCCAGGTGACGAAGATGCGTCAGAACACCCCGGACGCCTGGGTGTTCAACGGCATCGCGGCCCAGTACGCGAAGGAGCCGCTCACGGTGAAGGCGGGCGAGCGGGCCCGGTTCTGGGTGATCGCGGCCGGGCCGAGCGACGGCGTCGCCTTCCACGTCGTCGGCACCGTCTTCGACACCGTGTACAAGGAAGGCGCCTACACGCTGAAGCCCGGCGACGCGGGCGGCGCACAGGTGCTGGACCTGGCCCCGGCGCAGGGCGGCTTCGCCGAGACGACGTTCCCCGAAGCCGGCCACTACCCGTTCGTCGACCACGACATGCGTCACGCCGAGGCCGGCGCGCACGGAACGGTGGAGGTGAGCAGGTGATGGACACCGTCGGCTGGTGGTCCCTGGTGCGTTTCGCGCACGTGGCCGGCGCCGCCCTGTGGGTCGGCGGCCAGCTGGCCCTCACCCTGGTGATCCTGCCGCTGGCCCGCCGTCTGCTCGGCCCGGAGGCCAAGGACCGCTTCACCGCCGCGGCGGGCCGCCGGTTCGGGATGCTCACCGGGGCGGTGTTCCTGCCCGTGCAACTGGCCACCGGCTGGGCGATGGCCTGGCACCGGGGAGTCACCTGGGCCTCGCTCGCCGAACCCGGCTACGGCCGCACCCTGGCCGCCAAACTCGCCCTGTTCGCGGTGGTGATGCTCGCCGCGGCCGGACACGGCATCGCGCACGCGAAGGGCCGCGCCGAGCTTGCCAGGTCCCTGGCGGTCGTCTCCCTTGTCGGCTCACTCGGCGTCGTCCTGCTCGCCACCGCCCTGCCCGCCACATGAGCCGCGGCCACGAAGAAGAAGAAGGAGGCAGCATGCGCACCCGAGACGCACTTGACGCAGCCACCGTGGAATCGCTCCTGGCGGCCGCCGTGGCAGCACCGTCGATCCACAACACACAGCCCTGGCGCTTCGGTCTCGACGTCCACCACCAGGTGCTGGAGGTCCGTTCCGCGCCGCAGCGCACACTCCCGCTGACCGATCCCCTGCACCGCGCCCAGTACCTGTCCGTGGGCGCCGCGGTCTTCAACCTCCGCCTCGCCGCCCTCCACCTCGGCCGGCGACCGGAGGTGAGGCTGCTGCCGGACCCGTACGAGCCCGGCCTGCTGGCCACCGTACGACTCACCGGTTCCGTGGACGCGGAGGACCAGCCGGCGGACCCCGGTCTCTACGAAGCCATCGCGCGGCGGCACACGAGCCGGATGCCGTTCACCGGCCGCCCGGTGCCCGAGCCGATCGTGGCGGAGATGACGGCGGCGGCCCACGCCGCCGGCGCCCGCCTGCACGTACCGGACATCGCCGGAACACGGCGGCTGCTGCGCCCCACTGCCGCCGCCGAGGCACGCAACCACACCCACCGGGACCGCACCGCCGAAACCCTCACCTGGATCACCGCGCCAGGAAGGGACTCCTCCTACGGCATCCCCGTCACGGCCCTCGGTCCGCCGGACGCGGCCGGGCGGATGCCGATGCGGGACTTCACCGGCCCCCTCCGCGCCGTCCGCCGGCCGGCCCTGTGGTTCGAACGCCATGTCCAGCTCGGTCTGCTGTGGACGGCACACGACCGGCGGGAGGACTGGCTGAGGGCGGGCCAGGCCCTGCAGTACGTCCTCCTCACCGCAACCGCCCACGGTCTGCGCACCTCACTCCTGCACCAGGCCATGGAATGGCCCGACCTGCGGGCCGCGACCGCCCTCCCGCGACACAAGCGGTGCCACCCGCACGTGCTGATCCGCTTCGGCTACGGCCCGGACGGGGCCGTCACACCGCGAGCGCCGGGGCTCTCCGCTGCTGCCGGAGCCGGGCCGCACATCACAACGGACCGGGTGTCCCCCTGAGTTCGCGTCCGGTGACCATCTCCGATGCGATCCGGACGAACACCGTCTCCCGCTGGGGCATCCACGACGTGGGCCCGGTCTCCCGGAGCCGGTCGTGCTCGGCCGGATCGGTCACGACGGTGGCCCGTCCGGTGACGACGACGCTCCAGCCGGACCGGGTCGCGGCGTCGAACTCGTCCGCTTCGAAGGCGACCACGACGCCGTCGATGGCGCGGACGAGGTCGGAGTCCGGTGAGGTGCGCAGCAGCACGGAGGAGTCCGTGTCGAGGGAGAAGTTGATGGGCAGGACCGCGGGCAGCGCGTGCCGGGTGTAGACCACGCGGCCGACCGGCACCTTGGCGAGCAGGCGCAGGCAGTCCTGCCGGTCGATTGCGCGAAAGGCGTCGTTCTGGGACATCAGCCCATCGTCCCCGCCGTCGCCCTGCGGAGGTAGGGCCGACCGGCCCTACCGCAGGGGCGTGCGGCCGACCGGTCGCAGCCCATGCTTCGTCGGAGCCGTGCGGGCAACACGGTACAGGGGGCCGTGCGGCGGGACGTCCGGGTCCGGCCCCGGGGGCCGTCGGTCCGCCGGCAGGGACGGATGGCCCATGCCGCCGTGGATCCCTGGTGCGGAGAGTGGTTCCGGGACGCCGTTCCGCAGGCAAAGGGCCTGCGGGCGTGTGCGATCCCGGTGGTGCAGTCACCCCGAAGAGGAAAAGGACGGACAACATGGTCCAGCCGATGAGGTCGAAGAGCGGCAGCTCACCGTCAGACGGGGCGGTGTCCGGCCGGGCATGGCTGATGCTGGCACTGGCCACCGTTGGTTTCGCCGTGAACTTCTGGGCGTGGGCGCTGCTCAGCCCCCTCGGCCCCCGGTTCAAGGACGGGCTCGACCTGTCCTCGTTCGAGCAGTCGCTGCTGGTGGCGGTGCCGGTCGTGGTCGGCTCCCTGGGCCGGATCCCGGTCGGCGCGCTGACCGACCGGTTCGGCGGCCGGGTGATGTTCCCGATCGTGTCGGCGGCCACCGTCGTGCCGGTGCTCTACCTCGGCCTGGCCGGACACTCCTCCCTCGGCGCCCTGCTGATCGGCGGGTTCTTCCTCGGCATCGGCGGTACCGCGTTCGCCGTCGGCGTGCCGCTCGTCAACGCCTGGTTCCCGCCCCAGCGGCGGGGACTCGCCATCGGCGTCTTCGGCGCCGGCATGGGCGGCACCGCCATCAGCGCCCTGACCACCGTGAAGCTGGTCGACGCCTACAGCATGTCCACCGCGTTCCTGATCACCGCCGCGGTCCTCGCCGTGTACGCGGTGGCCGCCGCAACTCTGCTGCGCGACGCGCCCGGCCGCACCGTGCCGACCGAGCCGCTGGCCCGCCGGCTGGCCGCCACCACCAAGCTCCCCATCACCTGGCAGGCGTCCGCGCTCTACGCGGTGGCGTTCGGCGGTTACGTGGCGTTCTCCGTCTACCTGCCCACCTACCTCAAGACCGGCTACGGCCTCACCCAGGCCGACGCGGCGAACCGGATGGCCGGGTTCGTCCTCCTCGCGGTGGCGATGCGCCCGATGGGCGGCTGGCTGTCCGACCGGCTGGGCCCGGTCCGGGTGCTGGCCGGCTCGCTGGCCGTGGTCGTGGCCGGAGCGGTCGTGCAGTCCTTCACTCCGGCCCTGGCGCCGGTGGGCACCCTCGCCTTCCTGGCCATGGCCGCCGCGCTCGGCGCGGGCAGCGGGGCGACCTTCACCCTGGTGTCGCTGCGGACCCCGGCCGAGCAGGTGGGCTCGGTCACGGGTGTGGTCGGCGCAGCGGGCGGCCTGGGCGGCTTCCTGCCGCCGCTGGTGATGGGCTCGCTGTACGGCGCGTACGGCACGTACGCGGCCGGACTGGTCCTGCTGGCGATCGTGGCGGCCGCTGCGCTCGCCTACACCCTCACCGGTGTGCGCGCCTCGGCCGAGGCCGGCGGGCGCGAGCCGCGCGCCGGCCGCCGGCCCCGCACCAGCGCCGGCACCGCCGCCTAGGCGGACCGGACGAAGAGGAGCGAAGGACGCCGAGAACAACGAGAAGCAGGGAGAAGACCGGTGTGTGAGTACTGCGGATGTCAGTCGCTGGCGTCGATCGAGGAGCTGACCCGCGAGCACGACGAGGTCGTCCGCCTGATCAGCCATCTTCGCCTCGCCCAGCGGGCCGGGGACGTGGCCGGGATGGCGCAGCACGCCCGCGGGATCGCGGCCGTGCTCGGTCCTCACACACAGGTGGAGGAGCACGGTCTGTTCCCCGCGATGGCCGGAGACTTCCCGGACCAGATCGCCGCCCTGGAGGCCGAGCACCGCCGCATCGAGGCGGTGCTGGCCGAGGCCGCCGACGGAGTGACGCCCGCCGACCCGACGTGGCCGGACCGGCTCGTGGAGGCGATGGCCATGCTGCGCGATCACATCCTCAAGGAACAGGACGGCGTCTTCCCGGCGGCGCTCGCGCATCTCAGCACCGAGGAGTGGGAAGCGGTCGAGGCCGTGCGCGCCGAGGCGGGCAGCAGCCTGGCCCGGCCGGCCGCACCCTGACGCCATCCTGGGGGCAACCCACGTGAGCCCTGTGTCGTCGTGTTTCGGGAGTGGCTGTTGACCTTCCGGGGGACAGCGGTCGTAGAGTCGTCATCGGCCGTAACCGATCACGATTCGAACGGGCGAGGGCGCCCGGAGCGGAGTGTCACGGTGAGCGCGGAGACCAGCCCGGAGCAGACGCGGACGGGCATGGACAGCGATCTGGCGGAGGCGCTGGTGCGCTCACGCCGGTTCTTCAGCCGACGGGCGGAGGTCTCCGACGACCTGCGCACCCTGCACCGCAAGGGCGGCAGACAGGCGGACGAGTTCTACCGGGACCGCTGGTCGCACGACAAGGTGGTGCGCTCGACCCACGGCGTGAACTGCACCGGCTCCTGCTCCTGGAAGGTGTACGTCAAGGACGGCATCATCACCTGGGAGGCACAGCAGACCGACTACCCCTCGGTCGGCCCGGACCGCCCCGAGTACGAGCCCCGGGGCTGCCCGCGCGGGGCGGCCTTCTCCTGGTACACGTACTCGCCGACCCGGGTGCGCTACCCGTATGTGCGGGGCGTGCTGCTGCAGATGTACCGCGAGGCCAAGGCCCGCCTCGGCGACCCGGTGGCGGCCTGGGCGGACATCGTCTCCGACCCCGCGAAGGCGCGCCGCTACAAGCGGGCGCGCGGCAAGGGCGGTCTGGTACGGGCGAGCTGGGACGAGGCGGTCGAGATGATCGCCGCCGCGCATGTGCACACGATCAAGGAGTACGGGCCGGACCGGCTGGCCGGGTTCTCCCCCATCCCGGCGATGTCGATGGTCTCGCACGCCGCCGGGGCGCGCTTCTACTCCCTGCTCGGCGGAGCGATGCTGTCGTTCTACGACTGGTACGCGGACCTGCCGGTCGCCTCCCCGCAGGTCTTCGGCGACCAGACCGACGTACCGGAGTCCGGAGACTGGTGGGACGCCGGGTATCTGATCATGTGGGGCTCGAACCTGCCGGTGACCCGGACCCCGGACGCGCACTGGATGGCGGAGGCCCGCTACCGCGGCCAGAAGGTCGTCGCCGTGTCGCCCGACTACGCCGACAACGTGAAGTTCGCCGACGAGTGGCTCGCCGCGCAGCCCGGCACCGACGGGGCCCTCGCCATGGCCATGGGCCACGTGATCCTCAAGGAGTTCTTCGTCGACCGGGTCACGCCGTACTTCACCGACTACGTCAAGAAGTACACCGACCTGCCGTTCCTGGTGGCCCTCGACGAGAGGGACGACACGCCGGGCACCTACCGTGCGGGCAAGTTCCTCACCGCCGCCGACCTGGGCGGCGAGCACGCGACGGCCGAGAACGCGGAGTTCCGCACCGTGCTGCTGGACGCGGCCACCGGGCAGCCGGTGGTGCCGAACGGCACGCTCGGCGACCGCTACGGCGAGGGCGGCGCCGGGAAGTGGAACCTGGATCTCGGCGCCGTCGACCCTCTTCTGTCCGCCGAAGGCGCCGACGAGGCACCGGCCGTCGTCGAACTGCCCCGTTTCGACGTCCCCGACGGCAGTGCCGGGCAGCTGCGGCGCGGGGTTCCCGTGCGTCGCGTCGGCGGGCGGCTGGTGACCACGGTGTACGACCTGCTGCTGGCCCAGTACGGGGTGGGCCGCGCGGGGCTGCCGGGGGAGTGGCCGGCGTCGTACGAGGACGCGGACGCGCCGTACACCCCTGCCTGGCAGGCGGCGATCACCGGGGTCGCCGCGGAGAAGGCGACCAGGATCGCGCGGGAGTTCGCGGCCAACGCGGAGGAGTCCGGCGGACGTTCGATGATCATCATGGGGGCGGGGACGAACCACTGGTTCCACTCCGACACCATCTACCGTGCCTTCCTGACCCTGACCACCCTGACCGGCTGCCAGGGCGTCAACGGCGGCGGCTGGGCCCACTACGTCGGCCAGGAGAAGGTCCGCCCGATCACCGGCTACTCGGCGATCGCCACGGCCTCCGACTGGAACCGGCCCGCCCGGCAGATGATCCAGACCGCCTATTGGTACCTGCACAGCGACCAGTTCCGCTACGACCCGTTCTCCGCGGACACCCTCGCGGCGGCCGGCGCGGGCGGCCCGTTCGCGGGGAAGTCCACCGCGGACGTCATCGCGCAGTCCGCGCGGATGGGCTGGATGCCGTCCTACCCGACCTTCGACCGCAACCCGCTGGATCTCGCCGACGAGGCCGATGCCACGGGCCGTCCGGTCGCCGAGCACATCGTCGGCGAACTGAAGGCCGGACGGCTGCGGTTCGCGGGTGAGGACCCGGACGCGCCGGAGAACTTCCCCCGGGTGCTGACCATCTGGCGTGCCAACCTGCTGGGCTCGTCGGCCAAGGGCAACGAGTACTTCCTCAAACACCTGCTCGGCACCGACCACTCGGTCCGGGCGGCCGAGGCGCCGCCGGACGCCCGTCCCCGGGACGTCGTGTGGCGGGAGGAGGCCCCCGAGGGCAAGCTCGACCTGCTGCTCACCCTGGACTTCCGGATGACCAGCACGACCGTCTTCTCCGACGTCGTCCTGCCCGCCGCGACCTGGTACGAGAAGCACGACCTGTCCAGCACGGACATGCACCCCTTCGTGCACGCCTTCAACCCGGCGATCGCCCCACCGTGGCAGACCCGCACCGACTGGGACGCCTTCCACACCATCGCGAAGGAGTTCAGCCGTCAGGCCGCCGATCACCTGGGCGTCCGCAAGGACGTGGTCGCCGCCGCGCTGCAGCACGACACCCCCGACGAGATGGCCACCCCGCACGGCCGTGTACGCGACTGGAAGGCGGGGGAGTGCGAGCCGGTCCCCGGACGCACCATGCCGAAGCTCGTGACGGTGGAACGCGACTACGCGGCCGTCGCCGACAAGATGGGCGCCCTCGGCCCGCTGCTGGACAGCCTGGGCGCGACCACCAAGGGCGTCACCTTCAAGGTCGACCGCGAACTGGAGTACCTGCGGCACAAGAACGGCACCGTGCGCGGCGGCGCGGCCGACGGACGGCCCTCCATTGCCCGCGACGTGCACGCCTGTGAGGCGATCCTCGCCCTGTCCGGTACCACCAACGGACATCTGGCCACCCAGGGCTTCCACACCCTCGAAGCCCGCACCGGCACCCGGCTGGCGGACCTGGCAGCCGAGCACGAGGGCAAGCAGATCACCTTCGCCGACACCCAGGCCGCCCCGGTGCCCGTCATCACCTCACCGGAGTGGTCCGGTTCGGAGACCGGTGGCCGCCGCTACTCCCCGTTCACCGTCAACGTCGAGCGGCTCAAGCCCTGGCACACCCTCACCGGCCGCCAGCACTTCTATCTCGACCACGACTGGATGACCGCCCTCGGTGAGCAACTGCCCGTCTACCGGCCGCCATTGAACATGCACGCCCTGTTCGACGAGCCACAGGTCGGGGACACGGGCGAACTGGGCGTGACCGTGCGGTACCTGACCCCGCACAACAAGTGGTCCATCCACTCCGAGTACCAGGACAACCTCTTCATGCTGTCCCTGTCCCGGGGCGGCCCGTCCATCTGGATGAGCACGCAGGACGCGGCGAAGATCGGCGTGCGGGACAACGACTGGATCGAGGCCGTCAACCGCAACGGCGTCGTCGCCGCCCGCGCGGTCGTCTCGCACCGCATGCCCGAGGGCACCGTCTACATGCACCACGCCCAGGACCGCCTCATCGACGTCCCCCGCACCGAGACCACCGGTAGGCGCGGCGGCATCCACAACTCCCTCACCCGCCTGCTGATCAAACCCAGCCACCTCATCGGCGGCTACGCCCAGCTCTCCTACGCCTTCAACTACCTCGGCCCGACCGGAAACCAGCGCGACGAGGTCACGGTCATCCGCCGCCGCGCCGACCAAGAGGTGGAGTACTGACATGCCCCGTGGCGAAGCCACCATCGGACGCGTCATGGCCCAGATGGCGATGGTGATGAACCTCGACAAGTGCATCGGCTGCCACACCTGCTCGGTCACCTGCAAACAGGCGTGGACCAACCGCACCGGCGTCGAGTACGTGTGGTTCAACAACGTCGAGACCCGCCCCGGACAGGGCTACCCCCGCCGCTACGAGGACCAGGACACCTGGAAGGGCGGCTGGGAACTCAACAAGAAGGGCCGCCTCACGCTGAAGGCGGGCGGCCGGTTCAAGAAGCTGATCACCATCTTCTCCAACCCCGTCCTGCCGTCGCTCGACGACTACTACGAGCCCTGGACGTACGACTACGAGACCCTCACCAACGCCCCGCTGCAGGAACACACTCCGGTCGCCCGCCCCAAGTCCCTGATCACCGGCAAGGACATGAAGATCTCCTGGTCGGCGAACTGGGACGACGACCTGGGCGGATCGGCCGCGACCAGCGAGAAGGACGTCCTGCTGAACGAGGTCTCCGAGAAGATCAAGTTCGAGTTCGAGCAGACCTTCATGTTCTACCTGCCGCGCATCTGCGAGCACTGCCTCAACCCGTCCTGCGCGGCCTCCTGCCCCTCCGGCGCGATCTACAAGCGGGAGGAGGACGGCATCGTCCTGGTCGACCAGGACCGCTGCCGGGGCTGGCGGATGTGCGTGACCGGATGCCCGTACAAGAAGGTGTACTTCAACCACCGCACCGGCAAGGCCGAGAAGTGCACCTTCTGCTTCCCGCGCGTCGAGGTCGGACTGCCCACCGTCTGCTCCGAGACCTGCGTCGGCCGGCTGCGCTACATCGGCCTCGTCCTCTACGACGCCGACAGGGTGCTGGAAGCCGCCTCCACCCCCGACGACACCGGTCTCTACGAGGCCCAGCGGCAGGTCTTCCTCGACCCGCACGACCCCGAGGTGATCGCCGCGGCGGAGCGTGCGGACATCCCGCGGGACTGGATCGAGGCCGCCCAGCGCTCCCCGATCCACGCGCTGATCAACACGTACAAGGTGGCGCTGCCGCTGCACCCGGAGTACCGCACCCTGCCCATGGTCTGGTACATCCCGCCGCTCTCCCCGGTCGTCGACGCCGTCCGCGACACCGGCCACGACGCCGAGGACCACCGCACCCTCTTCGCCGCCGTCGACGCCCTGCGCATCCCCGTCGACTACCTCGCCCAGCTCTTCACCGCCGGCGACCCGGCACCCGTGGACGCGGTGCTGCGCCGCCTCGCCGCCATGCGCGCCTACATGCGCGACATCAACCTCGGCCGCGAGCCGGACGCCGCCATCCCCGCGTCCGTCGGCATGGGAGAGGAGCAGATGTACGACATGTACCGGCTGCTCGCCCTCGCCAAGTACGACGAGCGGTACGTCATCCCGCCCGCGCACGCCGAACAGGCCCACAGTCTGGAAGAGCTGGCCACCGAGTGCAGCCTCGACTACGAGGGCGGCCCCGGCATGGGCGGCTCCGGCCCCTTCGGCGAAACCTCCGGCGGGGCCGCTCCGATCGCCGTGGAGAACTTCCACGCCCTGCGCGACCGGCAGACCTCCGACACCCCGGCCGCGCCCACCGACAAGGCCACCCGCGTCAACCTCCTCAACTGGGACGGCAAGGGCTCGCCACCCGGCCTGTTCCCGGAGCCACCTCCCGGCTCAGGCGACGGCGGCGACGCGGACAGCGGCGGGGAGGTCGAACCGAAGCCATGAAACGGACGTTCTCACGCACCGCTCGAACCGCTCGCACCGAGCCCTGGCACTCTCCCGCCTGGCAGGCCCAGTCGCTGCTGCTCGCCTACCCCGACGAGCAGTTCGAGCAGCGTCTGGCGCTGGCCGCCCGGGTCGCCGGCACGCTGCCGGAACCGGTCGCCCGTCCCCTGCTCCGCTTCACCGCGCACGCCGAGCGGACCGCCCTCACCGATCTGGCGGCCGCCTACGTGGCCACCTTCGACCACCGCAAACGCTGCTGCCTCTACCTGACCTACTACGCCCACGGCGACACCAGAAAGCGCGGCATCGGCCTGCTGCGGCTCAAGCAGGCCTACGCCGCGGCCGGCTGGCGTCTGGCCGACGACGAACTGCCCGACCACCTGGCCGTCGTCCTCGAGTTCGCCGCCACCGACCCGGCCGCGGGAATCGGTCTGCTGTCCGAACACCGGGCCGGACTGGAGCTGCTGCGTCTGGCCCTGAACGACGACGGCTCGCCCTGGGGCCACCTCCTGGACTCCGTCTCCGCCACCCTGCCGGCCCTCGCCGGCGACGAACGCGAAGCCGTCCTCCGGCTCGCCGCCGAAGGCCCGCCCGAGGAGCAGGTCGGCCTCGACCCGTACGCGGCCCCCGTGTTCCTGCCCGACCCCGTCGTAGGAGGCCCCCGATGACCGCGTCCGCGCAGCCCCTCACCCTGGCGGCGGAGGCAGGCGCCGGCGGCACCCTGCTGTGGGTCGTCCTGCCCTACGTCTCCCTCGCGATCTTCGTCCTCGGTCACATCTGGCGCTACCGCTACGACAAGTTCGGCTGGACCACCCGCTCCTCGCAGCTGTACGAACGGCGCCTGCTGCGCATCGGCAGCCCGCTGTTCCACTTCGGCATCCTCGTCGTGCTCCTCGGCCACATCGGCGGCCTGGTCATCCCCAAGAGCTGGACCGAAGCGGCCGGGATCAGTGAACACACGTACCACGTCGGCGCGGTCGTCCTCGGCACGATCGCGGGCGTCGCCACCGTCGGCGGACTGGCCATCCTGGTCTACCGCCGGCGGACCGTGGGCCCGGTCTTCTCCGCCACCACCCGCAACGACAAGGCCATGTACGTCTCCCTGACGGTGACCATCGGGCTGGGCCTGGCCGCGACCGTGGCCGCGAACGTCGTCGGCGGAGGGTACGACTACCGCGAGACCATCTCCCCCTGGTTCCGGTCCATCTTCTACTTCCAGCCCGACCCGGCCCTGATGTCCGGCGCCCCCGTACTGTTCCAGCTGCACGCCCTCAGTGCCCTGCTGCTGTTCGCGGCCTGGCCGTTCACCCGGCTCGTCCACATGCTCACCGCGCCGCTGGGCTACCTGACCCGCCCCTACATCGTCTACCGCAGCCGTGACGTCCGGCTCGGCGCCCGGGCCCCGCACCGTGGCTGGGAACGCACGGGTTCATGACCGCCGGTCCCGCTGCCCGGTGCGGCGGGCGAGTCCTCAACGCCTCCCTACAGGAGCAGGCGTTCACGAGTGGCGCCGCGGTCTCGTGGGCCGGTCGGAAGCGATCACAGGGACCATCGGTCTTCCTCGGTGGACCGGTAGCCACTGATCGGCGCGCTCCCGCCGCAGCAGGATCGGTCATGGATCGAATCGCCTGCTGAGAACGGCCGACACGAGGAGCGCCGCCATGCCCTCGACCTCAAGAGAATCCGAGTCCCCGGGTGGGACAGGCACGGACCGCCCTTCCGGTGGGACATCCTCGTTGGGCCTGCCGGCAGCCACCGCCCTGGTGATCGGCAGCATCATCGGAACCGGGGTCTTCGCGCTTCCGTCCGCACTCGCGCCGTACGGGCCGATCTCCCTCGTGGCGTTCGCGGCGGTCACGCTCGGCGCCCTGGCGCTGGCGATGACGTTCGGAGCGCTGTCCAAGCGCACCTCGTCCAGCGGGGGACCTTACGTCTACGCCCGGGAAGCGTTCGGGGAATTCGCCGGGTTCCTCAACGCCTGGTCGTACTGGATCACCGCCTGGGCCGGCAACGCGGCGATCGTGGTGGCATGGGTCGGGTACGTCGAAGTGTTCGTCAACACCGACCACCGGGTGGGCGGTTCGGTGTTGATCGCCCTGGTGGGGCTGTGGATCCCCGCAGCCGTCAACCTCACCGGCGTGCGGAACACGGGCGCCTTCCAGGTGATCACGACCGTGGTGAAGTTCGTACCGCTGATCTTCATGGCCACCATCGGGCTGCTGTTCGTCGACCCTGACAACTTCGGTCCCTTCAATGCCGGCGGGCACTCGACGCTGGGGGCGATATCGGCGGCCGCGGCCATCGCGCTCTTCAGCTACCTCGGGCTGGAGGCCGCCTCGGTGGTCGCCGGGCGGGTACGGGACCCCGGGCGCAACGTGTCCCGCGCCACCGTCTACGGAACGTTGGCCTGCGCGGTCATCTACATCCTGGGCACGCTCGCCGTCTTCGGTACCGTCTCGCACGGCGCGCTGGGCTCGTCCACCGCACCCTTCACCGACGCCGCCAACAACATCTTCGGCGGAACATGGGCGGGTAACACCGTGGCCGTGGCGGCCATCGTCTCCGGCATCGGCGCACTCAACGGCTGGACGATGCTCTGCGCGGAGATGCCGTACGCGGCCGCCCGCGATGGACTCTTCCCCGGTGCCTTCGCCCGGACGCGGGGCGTCGGCGGCGTACCGGTCTTCGGCATCGTGGTCTCCACCGTGCTCGCCTCCTTGATCACGGTGTTCAGCTACACACGCTTCGAGGACGTCTTCACCAAGATCGTCCTGCTGAGTGTGCTCACCGCGGTGATTCCCTATCTGTTCTCCGCCGCGGCACAGCTGTACTGGGTCCTGGTCCGCGGCCGGGACGGAGTCACGCTCGGCCGGCTGATCCGGGACGTCACCGTCGCCGTACTCGCCATGGCCTTCTCCTACTGGTCGATCCAGGGCAGCGGCTACCAGACGGTCTACTACGGCCTGTTCGTGTTGTTGCTCGGCCTGCCGGTGTACGTCTGGCTCAAGCGCACCGGCCAAGAGGGCGGGGCGCTCGACGAAGCCGCGCCTGCGGCGTCCGACGTCTCGCCCGGCTCGGCCGCGGCAGTCCCTCCTGGCCCACGAGCACCGGAGACCAGGTCCGCTCGTCTGCCCGGTCGCCGGACGACGGTCGTTCGCTTCCGCGGAAGCGCCCGGCGCGACCAGCACTGACCACTCGCCACTCGCCACCCCCTTCCCTCCCTGGAGCTTGCGACCATGACCGTCTTCCACGTCGACTCCGAGGTCGGCCGACTTCGCCAGGTCATCCTCCACCGGCCTGGACTCGAACTCTCCCGCTTGACCCCTCGCAACGTCGACGCCCTGCTGTTCGACGACATCCTGTGGGCCAAGCGTGCCCGCGAAGAGCACGACGCCTTCGCCCAGGCCCTGCGGGACCAGGGTGTACGCGTCCACTACTTCGCCGATCTGCTCGCCGAGGTCCTCGACATGGCCGAGGCCCGCACCTGGCTCCTGGACCGGATCATCACGCCGGGCGTCGTCGGCCCCGCCCTCGCGGAGCCGATACGGCACCTGTGTGCCGACCTCGACGGTGAGACACTCGCCGGCTACCTGATCGGCGGCCTGCTGAAGGACGACCTGCCGCTGACCACTCCGAACAGCCTCTTCTGGAGCGCGCTCGGTGAGGAGGACTTCGCTCTCACCCCGCTGCCCAACCATCTGTTCCCACGCGACAACTCGTGCTGGATCTACGACCGGCTCTCCGTCAACCCCATGGCGAAACGCGCTCGGCGCCGGGAAAGCCTGCACGCCGAGGCCGTCTACCGCTTCCACCCGCTGTTCGCCGAGTCCGACACCGGCCCGATCCTGGACGGCTCCCCGGCGTCCGGCGGTCAGGGCACCCTGGAGGGCGGTGACGTCCACATCCTCGGCAACGGCACGGTCATGGTCGGCATGGGCGAACGCACCACTCCCCAAGCCGTCGAGACCCTCGCCACCCGCCTCTTCGCCGAGGGCACGGCCGAGCGCCTGCTGGCGGTCCAACTCCCCGCCACACGGGCGTACATGCACCTGGACACCGTCCTGACCATGGTCGACAGGGACGCCTTCGCCGTCTATCCGGGCCTGGCCGACTCCCTGCGCTCCTGGTCCTTGGTGCCCAGTACGGATCGTGACTGCGGCTTCGACGTCAACGCCGAGTCCGATCTCGCCACCGCCCTGGCCGATGCCCTCGACCTGGACAAGGTCCGCATGCTGTCCGCACCCCAGGACGTACGCGCGGCCGAACGCGAACAGTGGGACGACGGCAGCAACTTCCTCGCCGTGGCCCCCGGCGTCGTCGTCGGCTACGAGCGCAACGTGACCACCAACACCTACCTGCGCAAGCAGGGCATCGAAGTGATCACCATCGCCGGTGCCGAACTCGGCCGCGGCCGGGGCGGTCCCCGCTGCATGAGCTGCCCCATCGAACGCGACCCGGTCGTCTGACCGCCGACCACGAGGAACCGCCGTGAGCATCGACCTGCGGGGCCGCTCCTACCTGAGCGAGCTCGACTTCACCGCACCGGAGATCAGGCACCTCCTGGATCTCGCCGCCGACCTCAAGAAGGCCCGGCTCCTGGGCACCGAGCGGCCGCGCCTGACCGGCCGGCACCTGGCCCTGATCTTCGAGAAGACCTCGACACGTACCCGCTGCGCCTTCGAGGCCGCCGCGGCCGACCAGGGAGCCGCCACCACCTACCTCGGCCCCGGGAACACCCACCTCGGCGTCAAGGAATCCGTCGCCGACACCGCCCGCGTCCTCGGCCGCATGTTCCACGGCATCGAGTACCGCGGCTCGGGCCAGTCCGTCGTCACCGTCCTCGCCGAACACTCCGGTGTGCCGGTCTTCAACGGGCTGACCGACACCAGCCACCCCACCCAAAGCCTCTGTGACGTCTTCACGATGATCGAACAGAGCCCGAAGCCTCTCGCGGAGATCAGCTACTGCTACCTCGGTGACGCCCGCAACAACATGGGCAACTCCCTCCTGTCCATGGGCGCACTGCTCGGTATGGACGTGAGGATCGCCGCCCCCAGAGCGCTGTGGCCCGCATCCGGTCTCGTCACCGCGTGCCGGTCCCTCGCCGCCGGCAGCGGTGCCCGCATCACCCTGACCGAGGACGTGGAAGAGGCCGTCCACCGCGCCGACTTCCTCCACACCGACGTGTGGGTGTCCATGGGCGAACCGGCAGAGACCTGGCGGGAGCGCGTCGAACTGCTACTGCCCTACCGCGTCGACGCCAGGACGATGGCGGCCACCGGCACGCCGGACACCCGGTTCATGCACTGCCTGCCGTCACTCCACGACCGGAGCACCCGCCTGGGCAGGCAACTCTTCGACACCTACGGACTGGACGGCCTCGAAGTCACCGACGACGTCTTCTCCTCGCCCGCCTCCCTTGTTTTCGACCAGGCCGAGAACCGGCTGCACACCATCAAGGCCGTACTCGTCGCCACCCTGGAGGACTGAACCATGCGCATCGTCGTCGCGCTCGGCGGCAACGCCCTGCTGTACCGGGGCGAACGCCCCGACGCCGCCGTGCAGCAGGCCAACATCGACAGGGCCGTCACCGCCCTCGCCGCACTCGCCCGTGACAACGAACTCGTCATCACGCACGGCAACGGCCCCCAGATCGGCCTGCTGGCCGTCGAGAGCGCCGCTGATCCCGCCCTGTCCACTCCCTACCCGCTGGACGTCCTTGGCGCTCAGACACAGGGCATGATCGGGTCTCTGCTCGCCCGGGCCCTGCGAGGCGCCCTCCCCGGACGGCAGGTCGCCGCGCTCGTCACCCACACCGTGGTCCGTGCGGGTGACCCGGCCTTCGAGCGACCCACCAAGTTCGTCGGCCAGGTCTACCCCCGGGAGGTGGCGCACGTCCTCGCCCGCAAGCGCGGCTGGCACATCGCCAAGGACACCTCGGGATGGCGCCGCGTCGTCCCGTCCCCGGCGCCCGAGACCATCGTGGAGTCGGACACCGTCCACGCCCTGCTGAGCGGCGGAACGCTGGTCGTCTGCGCCGGCGGCGGAGGCGTCCCCGTGACGGCCGATCACGACACGGGGGAGCTGACCGGGGTCGAAGCCGTCGTCGACAAGGACTTCACCGCCGCTCTCCTGGCCGAGGAACTCAAGGCGGACCTCCTGCTCATCCTCACCGACGTCCCGAACGTGTACACCGACTTCGGCACGCCTCGCCAGCAGCCCGTGCTCGACGTGACCCCCGCGCAACTTCGGGACAGCACCTTCCCCGAGGGTTCGATGAAGCCCAAGACAGAGGCCGCTGCCCGGTTCGTGGAACGGACCGGTGGCCTGGCCGCGATCGGAGCGCTCGACGCCGCGTACGCCATCGCCCACGGAACGTCGGGGACGCTCGTACGACCCGAACTCCCCATCGGATGACAGGCGGCGGGCGGCGAACCGGCGAGCCGGATTCCGGGACGGTCGGCTCCTGGCCAGGGTCCGGTGGCCCCTGCTGTCACCGTCTGACGGGATCGAGACTCGAAGCAGCCTGAAGGAGGACTTCCATGACCCACACCATCACCGTCGGACTGGACGGCTCGCCGGCGAGTCTGGCTGCCGCGGACTGGGCGGCGCACGAGGCACAGCTCCGGGACCTGCCTCTGAGGCTGGTGACCGCGTGGGAGTGGCAAGCCCCCGCCTTCGCACCGGGGACCGGAGCCGGTGTGCCGGTGCCGCCGAGCGACCTCCGGCGGGCATCGGCACAACACCTGCTGGCCCAGGCACGCGCCCGCGTCGGCGAAGCCCGCCCCGGTCTGCGGATCGACACGGACGAGATCCCCGGTCTGCCCGTCCCGGCTCTGCTGAAGGCCGCCGAGGAGGCAGAGCTGCTGGTACTGGGATCCCGGGGACTGAGCAGGGCGGCGGGATACCTGCTCGGATCCGTCTCCCATGCCGTCCTGGCCTCGTGCGAGCGGCCCGTCGTCCTCGTCCGTGCTGCCGAGCACGGCGAGGAGGAGGCGCCGCCGGAGACCTCGGCACACGAGGACTCCGCCGTCTCCGGCCACGGTGACGTCGTCCTGGGCCTGGACCTGGACAAGCCCCATGACGCGGTGATCGACTTCGCGTTCGACACGGCTTCACGGCGCGCCGCACGCCTGCGGATCGTTCACGGCTGGACGCTGCCGCCCTACTACTACGGCGGCACGCTCATGCCCGACCTGAACGACGGCATGGTCGAGCAGGTACGGAGCGAACTGTCCGACGTCCTGCGACCGTGGCGGGACAGGTACCCCGCTGTGGAGGTTCACGCGCAGGCCACGATCGGTGGTGCCGGGCGCCACCTGGTCGACGCCTCCTACGACGCCGCCCTGGTGGTGGTGGGCAGGCGCAACCGTCGGGCGGCGATCGGCGCTCATATCGGTCCGGTGACCCAGGCGTTGCTGCATCATGCCGCTGCTCCGGTGGCGGTGATCTCGCACGACTGACCGAGAAGGACTGCCCAGGACAGCGAGCACGACGAGGCAGCCTTCCCCCTGTCCGACCCTCGGCCCGCCTGTACGCGATGGGTGAGACACCGCCGCGTACAGGCGGCCGTTCTGTCTCCGGCGGTGGCCGAAGGTCCCTGTGGATCGGGGCTGTTGAGTCCCTGGGGTGCGGACCTACGGCGTCGGGTGCGGGGTGGTGGAGGGCGGGAGAGTGGGTGGTGTCAAGAACCAGCCGGATCCTCTCCGAAGGAGTCACTGTCATGTCCGTGCACCAGCCCACACATCGTGGTTCACGTTTCCATCTGCCGTCGTTCCGCGGGAACCGCGCCGTTCCCGCGCCGGGGGAGGCGGTGTCGGCGGAGGCCGGCGCGTTCACCGCACGGGCCGGCGTCCTCGCCTCGGTGCGGGTCCTGATGGGGTTCGTCTTCCTGTGGGCGTTCCTCGACAAGACGTTCGGCTTCGGTTACGCCACCGCCTCGGGGAAGGGCTGGATCGACGGTGGTTCGCCCACCGAGGGCTTCCTCGGGCACGTCGCGGTCGGTCCGATGGAGTCGACGTTCCATGCCTGGGCCGGGGACGCCTGGGCGGACTGGCTGTTCATGCTCGGCCTGCTCGGGGTCGGACTGGCGTTGACCGCCGGAGTGGCGCTGCGCCTGGCGGCGCTGGCGGGGACGGTGATGATGGCGCTGATGTGGGTGGCGGAGTGGCCGCCGGCGAAGCACCTGTCGGACGGGTCGGCGAGCATGTCGACGAACCCGTTCGTCGACTACCACCTGATCTACGCGGTGGTCCTGATCGCGCTGGCCGCGGTCTCGGCCGGTGACGCGCTGGGTCTGGGCCGGCTGTGGGCCCGGCTCCCGATCGTCCGTGACCACCGGTGGCTGCGCTGAACGCGGCCGGTGGGGCGGTTCCTCCGAAGGACCCGTCCCACCGACCTGCCACGCCACCGCCCCCGTCGACGTCGTCGCGCTCGACTGACGCGGCCGGCCAAGAGACACCGAAGGAGAAGGCATCATGAAGGCAGCGGTCGTCCGGGAGTTCGGCAAGCCCCTGGTCATCGAGGAGCGCCCCGACCCGGAACCCGGCCCCGGTCAGGTCCGTGTCCGTGTCGAGGCGTCCGGTCTGTGCCACACCGACATCCACGCCGCGCACGGCGACTGGCCCGTCAAGCCCACCCTGCCGTTCGTGCCCGGCCATGAGGGCGTCGGCCTCGTCGAGAAGCTCGGCGACGGCGTGACGCACCTCGCCGTGGGGCAGCGCGTCGCGGTGCCCTGGCTCGGCAAGGCGTGCGGACGGTGCGAGCACTGCCGGTCCGGCTGGGAGACCCTCTGCGAGAGCCAGATCAACACCGGGTACGGCTGCGACGGCGGGTACGCCGAGAAGATGCTCGCCTGGGCCGACTTCGCCCAGCCGGTGCCCGAGGGCGTCAGTGCCCTCGACGCCGCCCCCCTGACCTGCGCGGGTGTCACCACCTACAAGGCGCTCAAGGTCGCGGACGTCCGGCCAGCCCAGCTCGTCGCCGTCTCGGGCGTGGGCGGACTGGGCCACCTGGCGGTGCAGTACGCGAAGATCGCCGGGGCGCGGGTCGCCGCGATCGACGTCACCGACGACAAGCTCGCACTCGCCCGGGAACTGGGCGCGGACATCCTCGTCGACGCCCGCACCCAGGACGTCGGCGCCGAGCTGAAGCGGCACGGCGGCGCACACGCGGCCCTCGCCCTCGCCGTGAACCCGGCCGCCTTCACAGCCGTCAACTCCGGGCTGCGGCGTGGCGGGAAGCTGGTGATGGTGGCCCTGCCGGCACACGGCACCCTCCCGGTCCCGATCTTCGACACCGTCCTGAACGGCACATCGGTGATCGGCTCCATCGTCGGGACCCGCCAGGACCTCGCCGAGGTCTTCCAGCTCCACGCCGAGGGCCGCACACGGGTCATCCTGGAGACCCGCCCGCTCACCGCCGTCAACGACTGCATCGACGAGGTCCTGCGCGGTCAGGTCAAGGCCCGCATCGTGTTCGACCTCGGCGCCGAAGGCTGAGAACGATGTCCCTGCCCGTGGTCGTCGGCGTCGACGGTTCCGAGCCGAGCCTGCGGGCCGTCGACCGGGCGGCCGACGAAGCCGCCCGGCACGGAGTACCCCCGCGGATCGTCCACGCCTACCGCTGGGATCGCTATGAGGGTGCCTCACTCGCCCGCGAGATTGCCGCAGCTCGCCGAGGCCGATTTCAATCCGGTCCCCGCCACACCGGGCGGGGTCACCGTTCTCGACGCGCGGATACGCCTGCTGCCCGTCGGCCGCAGGACCCCTGTCTGCGCCGACTGCGCTGAGGAGGAACAGACATGAGGCACCAGAAGGTCGGCTCCGTGATGACCACCGAGGTGATCCGCGCCGAGTACGGCACCCCCTTCAAAGCCGTCGCCGGGCTGCTCTCGGAGCACCGCGTCAGCGGACTGCCCGTGGTGGACGACGACCAGCACGTCATCGGCGTCGTCTCCGAGACGGACCTGATGCTCCACCAGGCCGCGACACCGCTCGCCTACGAGCTGCCCCCGCGGTTCCGTCTCGCGCGGCTGACACCCCGCGCCCGCCGGCAGGCGGCCAAGGCCCGGGCGCGCACGGCCGGACGCCTGATGACCGCTCCCGCCGTCAGCGTGCACGCCGAGGACACCGTCGTGGAGGCAGCCCGCACCATGGTCGAGCACCGGGTGAACCGGCTCCCGGTACTCGACGAGGACGACCGCCTGGTCGGCATCGTCACCCGGCACGACCTGCTGCAGACCTTCCTGCGACCCGATGCGGAGATCCGCGAGGAAGTGATCCGCGAGGTGCTGGAGCGCGGACTGTGGCTGGTCAGCGGCAGCGTCGACGTCACCGTCACGGAGGGAGTCGTCACGCTGGAAGGCCAGCTGGAGCGGAAGAGCGAGACCGAGTCAGCGGTGGCCATGACCCGTAGGACCGACGGAGTCGTCGACGTCGTGGACAGGCTCACCCACCGCTTCGACGACTCCGAGTTCCGGGACACACGCGTGCCGGGCGGTGTCGCGGACGACTGGCTGCGGCGCCTGTGAGGGGAGGCGGACCCCTCATGGAGCAGAAGGTGCTGGTCGCCTACGGGTCGGCCAACGGGTCGACGGAGGAGATGGCCGAGGCCGTGGCGGAGGTGCTGCGGACGGCGGAGATCACGGCCGAGGTGCTGCCCGCCCGGTCGGTGACGGACCTGGACCGCTATGGGGCTGTGGTGGTCGGCGGTGCCCTGTACGCCGGGCGCTGGCACAAGGACGCCAGGCGCTTCGTACGGCGGCACCGCGGAGCTCTGGCGCACCGGCCGGTGTGGTTCTTCAGCTCCGGACCACTCGACCCGACGGCCTCGCAGCGGGACATTCCGCCCGTGCCGGGCGTCAGGAGGGCCATGGCCGGGCTCGACGCCCGCGGGCATGCCACCTTCGGCGGTTGCCTCACCGAAGGCGCGCAAGGCCGCGTCGCCCGCATGATCCTTCGCAATGGCAAGGGCGGTGACTTCCGCGACTTCGCCGCCGTCGAGCACTGGGCGGCGGGCCTGGCGAAGGAGCTCGGTGCCATGGCGCACGGGTGAACAACCCTCGCGGTACGGGCCGTCGTGCCCCCGACGTCCGGCATCCCGGCGTCGGGGGCACGGTCATGACCACGAGCCGACGGAAAGAATGCTCGGGCGCGCCCGGCCACCTGGCCGGTGAACCGGTCGGCCGTCAGCCACACACACGGGCTGCGGGGAGTGGGGGCGGACCAGGTCATCGCAGATCCCGGCGTGGCGAAGTCCACGCTCTGCACACACTTCCGCACCAAGGACGATCTCATCGCTGCCTCCCTTCGGCGTACGGACGAGTTGTGGATGGGGCGGTTGCAGGAGGCGGCCGAAGCCGCAGGGGCCGGCCCAGCTCAGCAGCTGGTGGGTGTGTTCGACGCGCTGCCGGCTTCCTTCGACCGCCACGGCTTCTTCGGCTGCCCCTTCACCAGCGCCGCGGTCGAAGCCGAGCTGGAGTCCAAGGCCCACGCGGCCGCCGTTGAGCACACCCGGCGCCGCCAGGAGTGGCTGACGGGCCTCGCGGGAGCCGCGGAGCCGGCTGTTCCGGCCGCACATCTCGGGCTACTCATCGACGGCGCGCCGGCCTCCGGGCGCCTGCTGCAGGACCGCGTGGTCGTCGACGCCGCCAAGACGGCCGCCCGGGCCGCCATCCTCGCCCGAACCGCACAAAACCCCACGACCGCCACGTGAGGGGCCCGCGCGGCGGATGCCTCGACGCCCGACGGGTCACCGTCGTTCCGGGCGCGTTGCGCCGTGTGGCACACGCCGGGAGACGGGGTTGGGTCGGTGAGGCCGACGGTCACGTGATCGGCGACTACGGCGAGGACCTCTCAGGCGCGGACGTCGAGCCCACCGCCGACGAAGGAACACCGACCCTGCGGGCCGGGCGCGGCTTCTGGTTGCGTCGCTCGTCGTGCTCCGTGCCCGGCGTGTCAGTCGGCCTGACGCACCACGTCGCCGTCCGGCGGGTCGAACTCGACGTCGACCACCCCCTCGACCGCGCGGACCAGACGGGCGGCCACGGGCACCAACGAGGTGTCCCGCGGACGGCCGCTGAGCGTCACCCTGCCGCCGGAGACGCGGACCTGGACAGGCTGCGGGGAGCCGGCGAAGAGGGGGGAGACGATCTCCTGGCGAATCTCGGCGGCGACTTCCTCGTCGGACCGCAGGAAGACCTTCAGGAGATCGGAGCGACTGACCACGCCTTCGAGAAGCCCCTCGGCGGTGGTGACGGGCAGTCGCTTGACCCGCCGCTGTGCCATGACCCGGGCGGCTTCCGCCAGTGTGGCGTCGGCGTGGACGGTGACGGCCGGTGCACTCATCAGTTCGCCCGCGGTCAGTGCGCCCGCTTTGGCCAGGTCGGGCAGCCGCCTCAACTGCGTGAAGCGGTCAGGGTCGCTGTCGCGGAATTCTTCTTTGGGTAGCAGATCTGCCTCCGACACGACACCGACGACACGTCCTTCGCCCTCCAGCACGGGCAAGGCACTGATCTTCCATTGCTGCATGAGCTCGACCATCTCCTTGAACGAGGCGCCGCGGCCCACGGCCACGACGGTGTGCGTCATGACATCGCTCACGAGATGCGGACCATGTGACATGAGGTTCCTCCTCGATGCGCCGGGTGTGCCGACAACGGTCTCCGCACAACCTTCGTAGAGTTCGCGGGCCATGCTCATCAGCCGGTCCCGGTGGCCGACGGCCAGAGCCGTGGCCGCGTCGTCGGCCCCCGTCCTGTCCCCTTCGCCTCGTGTGGCTCGTTGTCCGGTGATGCGTGACCCCGCACGGCTCGAGGCCACCGAGGGCTGCCTGCGGTGTGGTCCAGGCTCTGCTCAGGTGCCTGCTTCCAGCTTGTACGACACGCGGCTGCCGCGGCACGGGTCACCCGGGTCCCGTGGCAGGGTCGTTCGGCCCCCGGAGCGTGGCCCGTGACCATGAGCACAGGGCTCTGCGCGACCGCTGTCGTGCGGTTGCGGCGGCCCGCGCAGCCGGCGCATTCGTCCAGCTCGTCGCCCCGCGGGGAGCGAGGGACGCCTTCCGCGCCTCGGTCCGCTCGGCCAGGGTCTGCAACCTGTCGGTCGAGGGCGTCCACACGTACTACGTGGGGTCGGGTGCCGCGGCGGTCCTGGTTCACAACTGTGGCTACAAGGACGAGGCGGTCAGGGGGCAGCAGCGCGCCCAGGAACTGGCCGGTCGGCTCCACCTCTTCAAGGAGTCCATGGTGACCGTCGCGGTCATCGGGGTCCGGAAGAGGGGCACCAAGGACATCGTCGAGAAGGTGGGCATGAGCTCCGGCCAGATGGGCGACCTTCTGAAGGGCAACCCTGCCTACGAGCACGCCGAGGAATCGGTGTTCAGGTGGCTCGAGGAGAACCCGGACTACGAGGTGCTGTACGGCGGCACGTCGAAGAACGTGTGCTCCGACATCTGCGCACCACTTGTCGAGCAGAGCAAAGTGAAGCTCGACGGCGAGGTGTTCGGCGTAGCGCCCGACAAGACCGACTTACGGACGTTCTGGCGCTTGAGGCGCCAGGAGACACCGGCGCCACCTCCAGTGGCGCCGGCGAACACGCAAGCGGGACGCGCTCAGCTCGCGTCGGTCAGACTCCTCAGGTGCACGGCCGTGCGGTCCTCGGCGAGGGTGGCCCACAGGCCGGGGCCCGCCGGCAACGCGCCGCCCGTAACAGGCAGGGAGTAGACGATCCGCCCGCGCAGGGAGAGTGTGCCCGGGTCCACGAGCCAGTGACGGGGCTCGGCGGTGTGCCCGTCGGTGCTGACGACGGCGCCGTCCTCGTAGGGGTAGGCGCCCTCGTAGTCCCAGCGCGCCGTGTCCTCACCCGGCGCGGGTGGCACGACATCCCTGGCGTTGAGGCGTCCGGTCTCCTGCGCGCCGGCGGACTCGTGCAGATACAGCGCCCACTGGCCGGGATCCGTGCACAGGTCAGCATCGGGCCGGACAGTTTCCGGCTTGGTGACCTGCACCGCGACAGGGGGCCTGCTGCCCTGACCTGCGACTATTCCCGGCGCGGGGACGGATCCGGCGGGAAGGCCAGGCCGGTGACGTTGCCGGCCTGGACGATCGGGCCGTGCTGGGTGCCGCCGGAGACGGTGTTGTGCACCGTTGCTGGGAGGCCCGCTGCGGCCGCCAGTCGGTGCAGCGACGCCCCGAGAGCACTCAGTTCCTCGCCGGTGAGCGCTCCGGCTTCCACCAGCCCGCAGAGACGAGTCTGCCACTCGGCCGCGATGCCGGACGCGGCGCGCCCGTCCGCCGCGGTGCCCGTGAGGAGCAGCCGCGCACGCGCGTCGTCCAGGCCGGTGATCGCGACAGTGTCCGCGCCCGCACGTGCCAAGAACCGGCCCATCAGTGCGCGGGCTTGAGTCCAGGAATCGGTGACCATGAGGGAGACCAGGGTGGTGGCCCCCGATGCCGCCATCGCGGCCAGTTCTGCGTCCATCGCGTCCTCCTGGATGCGCAGGGATGAAATCTTCCGGTCGCCGGTCAGGCCGTGTCGGTCGGCGGCCTGGGGTCGGACGCCGGTTCCGCTCCGGTCTCGGGAGCGGAAGGTCTCGGCGGATCGAATCGGCGTAGGAGGTCCTCCGCTGTCTCGTGGCGGTTGTGCTGCTCGACGAGCTGCGAGAACTGTCGGGCCAGCATCGCCCGCCGGTCGTCGTCCTCCGTGAAGCCCATAGCTTCGAAGAACCCCGACAGGTGGTCTGCAGCCGAGGGCTCACGGGTTGGGAGATCGGCAGACTCCGTGCCGATGTCCGGCGTCCAGGGTCCTCCTCGCCGGTTCGGCAGCATCTCGAGCAGGCGCTCGGGGATGTCGGTGTCGTTGGCGGCGGAGGTCAGCTGCGCCAGCAAGGGGAGGTCGGCCACGGTCTTGGCCACGTGCTCGTCGTTCCTGGTGAGCCACCACACGACGGCGCTGCCGGTGTCCTTGAGGGCGTCCTCGCCCAGATACCGGCGTTTGTTCTGCTCATACTTGCGCTGGTGCTCCCAGACCGCCTCGTCCTTGCGCACGCCGGCGAGCCGATCCAGACGCTCCTGGTCCTCGTCGGGCAACGTGAGGTTGATGTCCTCTGCCATCGCCCGGAGGTGGCCCGTGGAATCCGGGCACATGCGGCTGAGGGCGCCACCGAGTTCGTGCTGAAGGAGCGAGGCGTGGCCGGGTTCCCGCTTCTCGGCAATCGCGCGGGCCCGGCCGAGGACCGCGTCGACGGCGAGGCCGGCCGGGTTGACGACCGTGCCGCGCCCCGGACCGTCGGCCAAGCACCACCGTACGGTCGCTGAGAAGACGAAGTGGTAGTCGTCCCAGAGGCTCGGGAGCGCGACTCGGTTGACGCGGTACTCGGTTCGCTCCACCGGGGCAGCCGTGAGTTGCTCCTCGAAGCTGACCGGCACCGGGCCGCGGCGCTGCGAGGCCACCCGGAAGGTCACCGCGGGCAGCACGAGAAGAAGCGCGGCCAGCGCCGGCCAGGTCCAGCCGGGCCATCGCTGTACCAGGGCGACGATGGTCAGCAGCAGGCCGCACATAACAGTGAGGAACACGGTGGTCGTCTTGCGTGCGGTCGTCACGATCGCCCCTTTCTGGCCGATGCCGACGGGGCGGCAGGACCGAGGTTCTGTGCCACGCCGATTTTGTGGAGCAACAGGTCGGTCGTCTCGGTGGAGTGGGCGCCGGCGCCCGGAGAAGTGAACTCCGCCTGGCGTGCGGACGCGTACAACGCGGCGAACGCCGCGCCCCGGTCCTCCCCGCATCGGTCGGCGGCAGCGACCAGCAGGGCGAGGAGGACCTCCCCCCGGTCACCGGCGCCCTCGGCCGCCCAGTGCAGCCAGCTCTGTATCTCTGCCCGTGGTGCCACGCGTCGGCCTTCCGGCCGCGACACCGCGTGGATCAGCACGGCACGCCAGCACCTGATCAGCGAGCGTCGTACCCCGTCCTCGTCGACCAGGGCGCGAGTGGTGACGGAGCGGTCCGTGAGCGGCTCCGGATCGCTGACGCGCAGAAAGATGGCCAGGTCGGTCGGTGCGAGGTCGCCGCGCGCCAGCCGGTCGAGCAGCCTTCGGCGTAGCCGTCGGCTGCCGGCCACCAGGTGGCACAGGGCCTGCAGCGCATGGGCCGTGCCGCGCTCACGCCGGGCGAGATGGTGCAGCCGGATAAGGGCGTGATCCGGATGGTCCAGCGCGAGGACGTCGGCGCAGACCTGGACCAGCACCTGGGCGAACTCACCGGTCAGCTGGCGGTACGCGCACCACTGGTAGATCCGCTCGCGGAAGTCCCTGCCATGGGCGGGGTCCGCGAGACCGCAGGTGAGCGCCTGGACCGTGGCCTCCGACCGGGCTCTGCCCGCTCCCTGTGCGCTCCACCGCTCGGCGAGCGAGGCGAGCGCGTCGGGCCGCCCGGTTCGCAGGTACTCACCCGCCAGCCGGGCCACCAGGCCGTCGCGGACGTCCGGCACGAGATGCGGGTCGCTCGACTCGACGACCCGCGCGGCCCACGCGCCGAGGTGCGGCCGCAGGTCGGGCATGTGGTCCCAGAAGTGGGCGCGGACGGCGGAGTCGTAGTCCAGCTCGGTGAACCGCACGCGACCGTCCGGCCCGGGGCGGGCCGAGATCTCCGACAGCCGCTGGGCGAGGTCCTTGCGCTCGAGGAGCGGAGTCTCCTCCTCGGGGGACCCGACCGTGCTCAGCAGAAGTGCGGCCGCCCGGTGGACGACGTCGGCGTGCGCGCCGTGGAGCATGGACACGGCGACCATCAGGGCGCGTTGGGAGGCATCGGGCAAACCGGCGACGCGGTCGGCGACTTCGGCGCGGCGCCCGGCGCGCGCACGTTTCGCGGCCGCGCACCACTCGGGGAATCCCTCGCCGGGCCCGGCCGTTTCGCGGGCACGGCGTATGCGGTCGGCGAAGTCGGCGATCTCCCGCATGGGTTTGCGTTCGCTCAGGAAATCGTCGACAGTGATGTCGTTCCGGAGGAACTGCTCGCACGGCACGCCGTGGGCGCGCAGGTGTCGTCTGAGAACCTCCATGGGGAAAGCTGGCGGTCCGATCTCGACACGGAAGTGCTGCAGGTCGGGATCGAGCGCCCCTTCGTGCGGCATGACGACGACGAGATGGGCCCGCCGCTCGCGCACCGTCTGGCGCAGGGCGGGAAGGCCGCCCCGGGCCGCATGCCACAGACCGGCCTCCGCGGTGGACAGGTCGAGCAGCAGCCGGTCGCCCGGGTCGACGAAAGCCGGGTCGTACAGCGGCAGCTCGTCCCGCTCGGCGGGCAGGAGCTCGCGGAAGGCACCTCCGGGACGGTGGTGTTCGCGCAACAGTACGCGAGCCGTGGCCGAGCGACCGCTGCCGGGAGCACCGTCGAGGATGACGGTGCCCGTCTCCTCGAGCGTGTCGCGTGCCCTGCCCATGTTGACCGGAGCGACTAACACCCTTCGGATCCAGCGCAGTTGATCATGGGGAAACTGTCGGAAGACCGGCTTTCGGGGTTCGTCGGCAGCGGAGCCGAGGTTGACGTAGATGTGGCCGTCGCCCGTGTGCGTGACGCCCCGCGTGCTCTCGACCCGGGTGGTGTGTTCTGTGCTCACCGTCGGTCGTCCTGGGGCCGCTCCGGCTCCCCGAACCGCTGGTGCACGTCCCCGTGGTGGTCGCCCTCGGTGTACGTCGTCCCGGTACCCGAGATGTAGCGGTCGCCCGACACATGGCGTGAGTTGTTGTAGATGCTGCCTCTGCCCGTGTGGACCGTGCCGTGGGAGTTCTTCACGATCGTGCCGCCGACGTCACCGCTGAAGTCGCCCGCTTGGACGGACGTTCCACTCACGTCCCCGATCGAGTTGTGCACGCTGGTCGACGTCGGCGACGGCTCGCCGGGCTCGATCAGGTCCCGCAGCTCGGGCACCAGCTCGGCGACCAGATCGCCGATACGCCGGACGCCGGCCTCGGTGTCGTGGGTGCTGTCGAACGGTACGGACTGCAGATCGGCGAGCCGCGCCAGCTCGGGGGGCATGGCCGTTTTGTTCAGCCGGTCGGTCTTGCGGCCGTCCAGCACGGGAACGACGACGAGCCCGTACTCGAACGCGGCCTCGATCTCCTTGCGCACCCAGTCTTCGGGATCCTGCAACCGACTGCGGAAGTTCGCCCAGTCCGGCCCTATGACGGCCAGCAGCACGCAGCTGTGGCGTAACGCGGTCAGGAGAACCTCGGGGTAAGCCGCCCCTGGGGTGATGGACCTGGACGCGCGGAAGACGCGGTCCTGGCCGAAGCGACGTGACAGCTCCTGGTCTAGGAGGGCCGCGGTCCGCTCGCCGTCGCCGGTGCGGTAGTTGATGAACACGTGGGGCATGCCAGTGACTCCTTCAGATGGTGGAGGGGCGCGACAACGTGCCGAGTCGCGGTCCCAGCCGGCGTACGGAGGAATGGTTCGCGTGGCGCGCCAGGGCGCGGGCGAGCCGTCTCAGGTCGGTCGTGACCGTGGCGGAACCCACGGCCTCCACTCCGTCGAGCAGGGGCGCCGCCAGGTCGCAGGCGTGGTCGATCTCGCCGGCCGAAGCGTAGGCGAGGGCGCGGCGGACGCCGTACCTGACCTGGGTGCGAACCGCGTCCTCGCCGACCAGGGCGAGTTGTCGGTCCAGTTCCTCGCTCGCCTCCCGCGGCTGTCCGAGATCGACCAGGCACCAGCCGGTGACCATGCCGACCGGATCGGGAAGGTGCATGGTGCCGATCACCGGCTCGTCGGTCCCTTCGTCCTGGAGAGAAAGAAGCGCATGCGCGCGGTCCAGCGCGTCCAGACAAGCCCGGTGGTCACCCACCAGGGCGTGGCCCTGGGCTTCGCGCTGTGCAGCGAGCCCGCGTATCCGCGGGGGCAGGGCCCTGCTCTGCGCGCGACGGGCCAGAGCGACTGTCTGCTCGGCGTCGTCCCGGTACAGCGTGATCAGGGCCCGGCGGACCAGCGCGTAACCCGCCAGTGCCCGGTCGCCGCCGGCGGCCGCCAGATCGACCGCGCGCTGCGTCCACCACAGAGCCGCCCGCTCGTCCCCGGTCTCCTGCACCAGCCAGCCGACGTATTCGGCGTACCGGGACCCGAGGGCCAGCAGGTGGCGACGGGTGCCGCTGTCACAGTGGGCGGACAGTTCCCGCAGGGTGTGGGTCTGTGCGATCAGAACGGGCAGGAGTAGACCGGGCGCCACCGTCTGGCCGAGTCTGCGGTAGTGGGTGAACAGCGAGCGGGAGGCTTCCACCATGTCCGCGCCCGCGGCTGGCGAGGCCGGGCCCGCGCCGTCGGACCGCCACGCCATCAGCGAAGCGGCACCGGCGCCTATGGCATCCCGTCGACTTAACGGCTGGAAGGTGTTCGGGCCGTCCGGCGACAACTGCATGATCCAGTCCTCCTCGTGGACAAAGCCCGGCGCCGGATCGACGGGCGGGTCGGTGGTCTCTGGTGCGAGCAGGGACAGCAGGGCCCCGCCGGCCCCGAGGGCGGCGTCACACAGGCGGGCGAGATCACGGCTGGGGGCCTTCAGGCCCCGCTCCACCTTGCTCAACTGCGCCTTGCTGTAGTGCACGGAGCCGGACAGAGCGGTGAGGCTGAGCCCTGCTTCCAGACGCCGCTTCCTCAACTCCTCGCCGAACCCGGTGGACGGCTGTGGCACGGAAACCTCCAACCCCTCCCGCCATCGGCCGAGTCGGCGCTGCACGTAGCGTGCGGCAGTCTGGCCGGGGCGGACAAGACGATCGATGCTGTTTCCCGTTTCCTTCTCCGACATGGGGACGCGACATGCGCGGCAGGGAGGACCGGAGAAACGGACTATCTGGAAGTCGTGCCGAAAAGGGAGGCGATCGAGCGCTCGACCACCCACCGGATGACGTCCAGGCCACTGCCGGGGTCCTCGCCACGCTCGACGATCACCGGTGTGATGCCGAGGGCCCGCACAAGACGGCGGTACTTGTCATGGTCGCAGCCGCGGTCCGCGAGCAGGGCATCAGGCCGTCGGCGCGGGCGACCGACCGGTCCCGCCACCCGCGGGATGCCCTGACCGTCGCCCGCCGGGTGCCCTCTCGTCCGCTGCGCCGGCGCCATGGGCCTCCTCGGGACCGTCGTCATTCCCGACGCCGAGACGGAAGCCGCAGCCGACTCCATCGCGGCGGTCCGTGTCACGATCACCCGCGCCCGCGAGCGGGGCTGGTCCTAGGTCGGCAGGGCAGCTGGTTGCTACGCCACCCGGGGTTATACGGGTAGGCCATGATGAGCGTCCGAGGAAGGGGCGGGCGGCGCCCGACCCGTACATACGGCAGGGGAGCTCCGTATCCGCCATGCCGCCGCCTCCCAGCAGCGATACTGGATGCATGGACTCGACGATCACCGCCCCCCGCGCCGAGGTACTGCGGGACCGCTATCGCATCCGACTGCCCGAGCGCTTGCAGGAGCTGGCCGGCCCCGTCGAGGGCAACGTGGACCTGCCGCTCCATATCGCCTGGTCCGGGCGGACGAGCTACAGCCTGGACCGTCCGAAGTCCCGCATGACGCTCTACCGGACCGTCCTCGCCGAAGGACTGCGCGAGGACCTGGTGGTCCTCCTGCATTACCGGCTGCTCGCTGAGCAGTGGCCCGTGCTGCGGCGCCTGATCAGTCCCTGCATTCGCGAGGTCTGGGAGGACGCCTTCCCCGAGCTGCTCGGCACCGCTCCGGCCGGCACGACCGCCGCGTGAAGCTCACTCCGCTCCACGAGCGTCTCCTCGCCGACATCCTCGATCTCGGCTCCCCCTACCCTCTGGTCCCCACCGGCGGATAAGCCGTGCAGGCCCACGGCCTGGTCGAACGCTTCAGCCGCGACCTCGACGTCGCCACCGAGAACCCCGCTCCGATGCAGGAGATCGTCGCCTCACTCACAGCAGGTCTCAGCGCGCGCGGATGGCGGACCATGCACGTCCAGACCGATCCGCTCAGCGGCCGGTTTCTCGTCACCGATCCGGACACCGGCGAGGAGTGCGAGGTCGACGCCCTCAAGGAGGCGTTCTGGGCTCCGCCCGCCCAGACCCCCTACGGCCCAGTGCTCTCCCTCGACGACGTGATCGGCACCAAGGTCCGTGCCCTTGCCGACCGCGGCACCGTCCGCGACCTCATCGCCGTCCAGGCCGCCTCCCGCGACCGCTCCACCGCCGACCTCGAATCCCTGGGCCGCCGTCGCGCCCACGACGAGTTCAGCCTCGAAGACCTCCGGGACCGGCTCATCGGCGCGGACTGGTACGAGGATGAGGACTATGCCGCGTACGGGCTCACCTCCCGGCAGATCGAAGAACTCAAGGCGTGGGCGCTGGAGTGGGCGGAGGATCTGGGTGCGCGGATCCATGACGAGAACGCCTGAAAGGCGTCACGCGTCCGTCCGCTCCACCGCCGTTGCAAAGAGAGGCTGCGGTGCAGTCAGCAGGTTCGGCGACGCAACGAGGTCGAGCGGCACCATCAACCGGCTCGCCCTTGCAGGCGAGGGGATGACGAGGGACGGCTCGCCCGGCCGCCAGACCTCCGCGAAGTACTGGGGACGATAGCGGTACTTCACCTTCTCGCCCTTGTCCCTGCTGGTGAGGGCCCAGCCCGCGCGTAACGCCGTGTCGGCGGGGACGATCGTCACTGAGTGGTCGGGGAAGCGGCTGCGCAGCATGTGCTCGGTGAGTGTGAACGCGAAGCCGATGCCGAGCTCGCCGGACTGCAGCGACTTGTAGTGGTCCGCGATGCGGTGGCCTTCGTCCATGAGACCGAGGAAGGAGTTGCTACCGCCGGCCAGGGCCTGGGTGTACTTGAGCGCGCCCCAGTGCTCCGCCAGTCCCCGGCCCGCACCACGCCAGGGCGGTGGCCCGGGCGAGGGCGTGGAGGACGTCCCAGAGGGTCACTTCGGACTGTGGGGCAGCTCCGTCTGCGGGATCGGGACGAGGTCGGGCTTCCGGCGGAGCGGCTCGTCCTCGTTCTCCTTCCGCTTCTTGTCGTCCGCCGCGATGGCGGCTTCCACCTTCCCGACGAGCGCCAAGTCGGGGTGGGCGGAGACCTTCGACGGCTGGGTCAGGTCCTGGAGCACTTCCTCGGTCGGCTTCAACAGCTCTCCTCACGACGTGCACGGGCGATCCGCCATTGGCTGGACCGTAGGGAAGGGAGGAGCGGCGCACGCAAGTGCGCAAGGGTGCGTGACCTGGGATTCGGCCCGGGCTGGCCGGTGTCGGCGCCTTGGCCCCGCCTCGCTCGCGGGTTCCACGCTGCCGAGGAGCCTCGGGCGGCAGGCAGCGAGCCGGCTTCCGGGGCGGTCGACCGGCTGGTGGCCAAAGGGGCCGTGTTCCATGAACCAGAGTGCTGTCGGTGCCCGACAGGCCAGCGGTGCGTGGACGCACGTCGTCCGTATGTACAGAGCAGTATCCCGATTGCCTGATGGTTCATCAGGCAAGTCAGGATCCAGTCAGCATGAGTCGCCGGGCCTTCCCGAGGGACTTCCTGTACGGGCGTCGGTCACGGCGCGAAAGCCCAGGCAGGAAGCCCTCTCCCCTGACCGGAGCGATGTTCCTCACAACATCGAACGGGGGTGTCGGTGTAAAGTCGAGAGCGCCTTTGACCTGCACAAAGCAGGCAGGGAGCCGACTTCCAGGAGTCCAACGTGCTGCGCACCATGTTCAAGTCCAAGATCCATCGTGCCACCGTCACCCAGGCCGACCTGCACTACGTGGGATCCGTGACGATCGACGCGGACCTGCTCGACGCCGCCGATCTGCTGCCCGGCGAGCTCGTGCACATCGTCGACATCACCAACGGCGCCCGGCTCGAGACGTACGTCATCGAGGGGGAGCGCGGGTCCGGTGTGGTCGGCATCAACGGGGCCGCCGCCCACCTCGTGCACCCGGGCGATCTCGTGATCGTCATCAGCTACGCCCAGGTGACCGACGCCGAGGCGCGGGCACTCGAACCACGCGTCGTCCATGTGGACGCCGGCAACCGTATCGTCGCCCTCGGCGCCGATCCGTCCGAGCCGGTCCCCGGGTCGGACCAGGAGCGCAGCCCGCAGGCCGTGGCCACGGCCTGACCGGCGTCGGGGCGGCAACCGAGGAACAGGGGAGTGACGGGCATGGACGGTGTCGAGATCCGCGACGACCGGGATGCGGGACGGCTCGAGGCGGTCGCGGGCGGTGAGGTCCTCGGGCGGATCGAGTACTTCGTCCTCGACGACCCCGCGCACGCGCTCGTCCCCATGCACACCGTCGTCGAGCCGGCCCACGAGGGCAAGGGCATCGCCGGCTCCCTCGCCCGCGAGCTCTACGCCCTCGCCGCCCGCGAGGGCACCGTCGTCGCGCCGCTGTGTCCGTACGTCGTCCGGTGGGCCGCGCGGCATCCGGAGGAGGCTCCTTCTGCTGATCCGGACGTGCTGCGCGCGGCCAAGCGGTGGCTCGCGGAGCATCCCGAGCGGTTCTGATCGGGGTGCGCCGGGCGGGCCCGGACGGGAGGTCGTCCCTTCCGTGCGCCGCCCGGCCGTCACCCCGTCACGCGGCCGGGTGACTGGGGGCGGGAGCGCCGGGTAGGCGGGGGAGTAGTCCAGAGCCCACGTCGACCGACCGGCCGGAGGACACGCATCATGACGAACCCGTACCCGGATCCCGTCCCGCCGGGTCCCACGCCCGGGCCCGCTCCGGGGCCGGATCCCGCACAGCCGCCGCCCCCCGAACCGGGGCCTGCCCCTGAGCCGCCGCCGGGGCCCGAGCCCGTGCCGCAGCCGCCTGGGCCACAGCCCCCTGGGCCGGGGCCCAACCCGCCGCAGCCGGGGCCGCCCGAGCCGTCGCCGTCGCCGATTCCTCCGGGGCCGGAGCCGGTGCCCAATCCGGAGCCGGGGCCTCCGCTCAGCTGAGGTTCCACGGGTGCGGGGCGGTGGGGGCTGGTCGCGCAGTTCCCCGCGCCCCTTTGGGTGTGGCAGCCCGGGTCCCTGATGGGGAGCCCGGGCTGCCGCTTGCCTGGGAGTTGCGCGGGTGCGGGCCGGTGGGGGCTGGTCGCGCCGTTCCTCGCGCCCCTTTGGGTGTGGCAGCCCCGGTCCTTGATGGGGAGCCCGGGCTGCGGCTTGCCTGGGAGTTGCGCGGGTGCGGGCCGGTGGGGGTTCGTCGCGCAGTTCCCCGCGCCCCTTTGGGTGTGGCGGCCCGGCGCGCGCCGTCTACGCCGGGGCCTCCGACCTGTCCCCGCCCCACAGCGTGTGGAACGAGCCGTCCCGGTCGACGCGGCGGTACGTGTGCGCGCCGAAGTAGTCCCGCTGGCCCTGGGTCAGCGCCGCCGGGAGCCGTTCCGCGCGCAGGGCGTCGTAGTAGGCGAGCGCCGCCGCGAAGCCGGGGGTCGGGACGCCCTGGCGGGTCGCCGCGATCAGGACCTCGCGCCAGTCGTCCTGGGCCTCCGCGATCTCCCGCGCGAACGTCTCGTCCGACAGCAGGCTCGGCAGGTCCCCCCGCGTGTCGTACGCGGCCCGGATGCGGTCCAGGAACGCCGCGCGGATGATGCATCCGCCGCGCCAGATCGCGGACACCGCGCCGAGGTCGATGTCCCAGCCGTACTCCTGGCTGCCCGCGGCGATCTCGTGGAAGCCCTGGGTGTACGACACGATCTTCGACGCGTACAGCGCCTGCTCCACCCGGTCGGCGAACGCCGACGCCTCCGCCTCGCTCATCGGCGTCGGCTTCGGGCCCGCCAGTCCCTGCGAGGCCTCCCGCAGCGCCGCGTGACCCGACAGGGAGCGGGCGAACACCGCCTCCGCGATGCCCGACACCGGCACGCCGAGGTCCAGGGCGATCTGCACGGTCCAGCGGCCCGTGCCCTTCTGCTCCGCCTGGTCCACCACCACGTCGACGAACGGCTTGCCCGTCGCCGCGTCCACGTGCGACAGCACCTCGGCGGTGATCTCGATCAGGTACGAGTCCAGCCGGCCCGTGTTCCAGGTGCGGAAGATGTCCGCGATCTGCGCGGGGGAGTACCCGGCGACGTCGCGCAGCAGCTGGTACGCCTCACCGATCAGCTGCATGTCCGCGTACTCGATGCCGTTGTGCACCATCTTGACGAAGTGGCCGGCGCCGTCCGGGCCCACATGCGTGACGCACGGCGAGCCGTCCTTCGCCTTCGCGGAGATCTTCTCCAGCATCGGGCCCAGCGAGTCGTACGACTCCTGCGGGCCGCCCGGCATGATGCTCGGGCCGAGCAGCGCGCCCTCCTCGCCGCCGGACACGCCCATGCCGACGAAGTGGATGCCCTGCTCACGCAGCGTCCGCTCCCGGCGGCGGGTGTCCGCGAAGTGCGCGTTGCCACCGTCGATGATCATGTCGCCGGGCTCCAGCAGCGGGGCGAACTCCTCGATGACCGCGTCCGTCGGCTCCCCGGCCTTCACCATCACGACCAGCCGCCGCGGCCGTTCCAGCGCCGCCACGAACTCCTTGGCCGTCTCGGCCGCCACGAAGCTCCCCTCGTGCCCGAACTCCTCCACCAGCGCGTGCGTCCGGGCCGCGGTCCGGTTGTGCACCGCGACCGTGTAGCCGTTGCGGGCGAAATTGCGGGCGAGGTTGCGGCCCATGACCGCGAGCCCGGTGACGCCGATCTGCGCTGAACTGCTCATACAGGTGCTCCTGGTGACCTCGGTATCGGTGCCGCCGGGTGCCGGTGCTGCCGGGTGGACGCCCGCCGGTCCTGACATCGACCATCCTTGCGTGCCGCACTCGCGTGCGCATGCGCGGGTCCCCGGGACCCGCGCAGGCACATACGCGCGAAGGTGCCCTCCGTACTCAGCGTTCCGGCCGGTCACCTGCGGCCCGCCCGTCCCGGTGCGGCCGGCCGCCCCCTCCGCGCTCCGGTCCGGCGCACGCCCTCGCACGCTCCCGCGCCCGGCGCCAGGCGCCCGCGCACGCCCACGCCCGGCAGCAGACAGGGGCGCAACGGGCGTATCTTCCACGCCATTTGGCGCATCCGTGCGGCTGATAGCCGCCTTGTCACGGCCTGTTCGCAGCGCTTACTTTTGCCCCTCCTGACGCATTGTCGAGGGGGATTCCATGGCCGTGCGCGGCCGGCACCGCCGGTATCAGCCGAACAGAATCAACCGGGCCTCACTCACCGTCACCGTCGGCGGGGCGGGCATGGCCCTCCCGCTCATGGGCGCCGGACCGGCGCAGGCCGCCGACGTGGCGACCTGGGAGAAGGTCGCCGCCTGCGAGTCCACCGGAAACTGGGACATCAACACCGGCAACGGCTACTACGGCGGACTGCAGTTCAGCCAGTCCACCTGGGAGGCGTTCGGCGGCACCCGGTACGCGCCCCGAGCGGATCTGGCCACCCAGGACCAGCAGATCGCGGTCGCCGAGAAGGTCCTCGACGGACAGGGCCCCGGCGCCTGGCCGACCTGTTCGGTACGCGCAGGACTGACCCGCGACGGCGCCGGTCCGGACATCCGCCCCGCCGGAGACAGGACCCAACGCGACGACCGCCGCACCACCGTCGAGGACGTACGGCCCCACACCACCCCTCAGGCCCGCGCCGGCCGCGCCGAGATGTACACCGTGGTCCGCGGCGACACCCTCTCCGGCATCGCCGAGCAGGAACGTGTCCGCGGCGGCTGGCAGGGGCTCTACGAGGCCAACAGGTCCACCATCGGCGCCGACCCCGACCTCATCCTGCCGGGCCAGCGCCTCAAGCTCACCGCCGGAACCGCCGGAACCGCCGGTACGGCCAAGTCGCCCGCCAAGCCGTCCGCCCCGTCGCCGGAACCGTCGGGCAAGAAGGCCGCCGCTCCCAAGAGCGAGAACAAGGAGACGGAAAAGAAGGCCGAGAGAAAGACCGAGAAGAAGGCCGAGAAGCGGACCCAGGAGCGGGCGGACCGCTCCAGTTCGTCCTCCTCGGCCTCCTCCTCCGGCGCCCAGCGCGTCGCACCGGTCAGCGCCGCCCTCGGCACCCCGTACCACAAGGCCGGATCGTCCTGGTCCAAGGGCTACCACACCGGCGTGGACTTCCCCGTCCCCACCGGCACGCCCGTGAAGTCGGTCGGCGCCGGCACCGTGGTGGCCGCGGGCTGGGAGGGGTCGTTCGGCTACCAGGTCGTGGTGCGGCACACCGACGGCCGGTACAGCCAGTACGCCCATCTGTCGGCGATCTCCGTCAGGAACGGCCAGTCCGTCGGCGCGGGCCAGCGCATCGGGCGGTCCGGTTCCACGGGCAACAGTTCGGGCCCGCATCTGCACTTCGAGGTGCGGACGGGGCCCGGATTCGGGTCGGACGTCGACCCGGTCGCCTACCTGCGCGCCGGCGGCGTCACGATCTGATGCGGGCGAGGTGCCGGTCGGCCGCCGGCAGCGGCACGTACGGGCCGCCGTAGAAGGGCGCGTACGGCATGACCGGCACCGCCACCGGGTCCACCGCGTCCGGCCCGGCGGCCGCCGCGGGCACGGCGGCCGGCGACGTGACGACCTCCGGCAGCGTGACGTCCTCCGGCACCGTCAGCTCCGCCAGCAGCAGCTCGGCGGCGGCGTCCTCCGCCTTCCGCCCGGCCGCGACGGGTGCGGGCACGGACGCCGCCGCCTCCACCCGGACAGCCTTGGCGGCGCCCTCCCGCGCCAGCCGCTCCGTCGTCAGCAGGATCAGGCCGCCCGCCGCCACCACGCCGCAGCTCAGCGCCAGCGCCGTGCCCGTCGTGCCGTAACGGAAGGTCTCTCCGAACATCGTGATGCCGACCGCGGCCGCCACCACCGGGTTCACCACCGTGAGCGTCGCCAGCGGGGCCGCGAGGCCCGCGCCCCGGTAGGAGGCCTGGGACAGCAGCATGCCCGCCGTCGCCAGCACGCCGATCACCGCGAGGGACGGCAGGTCGCCCGCCGACACCCCGCCCGTCCAGTCCACCGCGACCGTCTTGGTGAAGACCGAGGACATGCCGAACGCGACACCGGACGCCGTCGCCAGGAGGATGCTGCGCACCGCCGGGTGCCGGTGCACGGCGCGCGCCGCGACCATCAGCGACACGACCGCCGCCGCCGTGCCCACGGCCGCCGCGACCCGCTGCGGGCCGTCCAGCGACTGCGCGCCCGAGGTGCCGACCAGCGCCAGCAGACCCGCGAGACCCACCGTCGCCATCAAGGCGCCCCGCCAGGCGGTCGCCCCCGCCTTGCGGCCGACGAACAGCGCGGCCATCGGCAGCGCGAACACGATCGTCAGGGCGCCCAGCGGCTGGACCAGGCTCAGCGGGCCGTAGGCCAGCGCCACCACGTGCAGGAGCGCGCCCAGACCGTTCAGCGCGACCGCCGCCCACCAGGCCGACCGGCGCAGCGGGGCGTACTGCCGCGCGCCCGACGAGGACAGCGCCACCTGCTCCTGCACGATCGCGCCCCCGGCGTACGCCACGGCGGACACGAACGAGAGGAGCACGGACAACGCGAGGGCGCTCATCGGCTGCTCCTCTGCGTGAGGCGAGGGCGGTCTGCCCGGCGCGGCGAACGGTCGGCTTCCATGTCCAACACGATGCCGTGTCAGGGTGTTCCCCGTCGTCGTCCCTGAGCACCCTCTGCGTCCTACTGCCGATGGAGTACGGGGACGCCCCTGTCATCCCCTGGGTGGGCGCCGCGAGGCCGAGGCCCCTGACAACCACCCCTGAGAGACTTGGTACTCCTGTACGTCGTGGACCTCGACCCGCGCCTCACCGCCCTCCGTGACCTCGGTGGCTTCTTCGCCCTGCGCGCGGGGGAGGACGCCGACCGTCACCTACCCACGCTCGCCCAGGCATACGGCCCCCGCCGCCAGGATGTTCAGCATGTGCCCCCGAGCGCCTCCCCCCGGACAGACCTCCGGACCGACGACCCCCTGACCGTCCGCGTGCGCCGGGTGGCCGCCGCCCTGCGCACCCGGGAGCCCCGCGTCGCCGCCTCCGTGGCGCATCAGGGTCTGGCCGCGCGCCTGTGGTCCGTGGCCCTCGGCTGCGCCGCGCTGTACGGGGCCGTCCCCGACCTGTCCCCGGGCGCGCTCCGCTGGGACCCGGAGGGGAGCGCCCCCGACGACCTGTGGCTCGCCGAGGTACGGCCCCTGCCCGGCGACGCGGCCTCCCTCGCCGGCATCGTCCTGCACGGCCACCTCGAACCCCTCTCCGCCGCCCTGCGCGCCCGTCACCGCGTCGCGCCCGCCCTCCTGCGCGGCAACGCCGCCTCCGCCCTCGTGGCGGCCGCCCGCGAGATCACCCGTCACGCCCACCCCGACGCCGCCGCCCGCGCCGTCCGGCTGTCCCGCGACCTCCTCGCCCACCCCGCCCTCGCCGGCGCCGGCACCCTCACCGCCACCGTCTTCCGCCGCCGCAGCTGTTGCCTGTACTACCGCGTCCCCGGCGGAGGCGTCTGCGGCGACTGCTGCTTCGTACGGCCGCCCCGCTCTTCCCCGCGCGCCCCGTCTGCGTGACCATGGGAGGGACGGCCGCGCAGACAGGGGGTTCAGGTGCGAGTGGGACTGCTGACCCGGGAGTACCCCCCGGACGTGTACGGCGGCGCGGGGGTCCATGTGGAGTTCCTGGCCCGGGAGCTGCGGTCCCTGGTGGACCTGGAGGTGCACTGCTGGGGCGAGGGCCGCGCCGACGGCGTGCTGCGCCACCGCTCCTGGTCCGCGCTCGACGGCGCCAACGACGTCCTGCGCACCTTCTCCGTGGACCTCGCCATGGCCGCCGCCCTCCAGGGCCGCGAACTGGTCCACTCCCACACCTGGTACGCCAACCTCGGCGGGCACCTCGCCAAGCTGCTGTACGGGATCCCTCACGTGGTGACCGCCCACTCCCTGGAGCCCTTGCGCCCCTGGAAGGCCGAGCAGCTCGGCGGCGGCTACGCCCTGTCGAGCTGGGCGGAGCGCACCGCCTACGAGGCCGCCGACGCGGTGATCGCCGTGTCCGGAGCCATGCGCGACGACATCCTGGACTGCTACCCGGCCCTCGACCCGGCCAGGGTGCACGTCGTCCACAACGGCATCGACACGTCCCTCTACCGCCCCGACCCCGGCACCGACGCCCTGGACCGCATCGGCCTCGACCGCTCCCGGCCGTACGTGCTGTTCGTCGGCCGGATCACCCGGCAGAAGGGCGTGCCCCATCTGCTGCGGGCGGTGCGGGGCGTCGACCCGGCCGCGCAGGTGGTGCTGTGCGCGGGCGCCCCGGACACCCCGGAGATCGACCGGGAGTTCCGCGAGCTGTACGAGGAGCTGAGCCGGGTCCGCGAGGGCGTGCACTGGATCCCGCAGATGCTGCCCCGGCCCGAGGTGATCCAACTGCTGACGCACGCGACCGTGTTCGCCTGCCCCTCGGTGTACGAACCGCTCGGCATCGTCAACCTGGAGGCGATGGCGTGCGGCACCGCCGTGGTCGCCTCCCGGGTCGGGGGCATCCCGGAGGTCGTGGACCACGGCAGGACCGGGCTGCTGGTGGACGTGGACGACGACTTCGAGGCGGGACTCACCCGGGCGCTGGACTCGGTGCTCGGCGACCCGGACACGGCGCGGACCATGGGCGAGGCGGGACGGGAGCGCGCGGTGACGGAGTTCGGCTGGGACGCGGTGGCACGCCGCACGGCCGGGTTGTACGAAGAGATCCTCCGGCAGGACTGAAGCGGCCCGTCCGGGGCAGTCATGGGAAAACTCGGCGTGAGGAGACGGGCATGCGTCGTGGAGGTCCTTCGGTGCTGGGAATCGTGCTCGCGGGCGGCGAGGGCAAGCGCCTGATGCCCCTCACGGCGGACCGCGCCAAACCGGCGGTCACCTTCGGCGGCACGTACAGACTCGTCGACTTCGTGCTGTCCAACCTGGTGAACGGCGACATCCTGCGGATCTGCGTGCTCACGCAGTACAAGTCGCACTCGCTGGACCGGCACATCACCACCACCTGGCGGATGTCCAGCCTGCTCGGCAACTACGTCACCCCGGTCCCCGCGCAGCAGCGCCTCGGCCCGCGCTGGTACCTGGGCAGCGCCGACGCCATCCTCCAGTCGCTGAACCTGATCTACGACGAGCGCCCGGAGTACGTGGCGGTGTTCGGAGCCGACCATGTGTACCGCATGGACCCGCGCCAGATGCTCGGCCAGCACATCGAGAGCGGCGCCGGCGTCACCGTGGCCGGGATCCGGGTGCCGCGCGCGGAGTCGCCCTCGTTCGGCGTGATCGCCCCGGGCTCCGACGGACTCACCGTGGAACGCTTCCTGGAGAAGCCGGCCGACCCGCCCGGCCTGGCCGACGACCCCGACTGCGTGTTCGCCTCCATGGGCAACTACATCTTCACCACCAAGGCGCTCGTCGAGGCGCTCCAGCGGGACGCCGAGGACGAGAACTCGGTGCACGACATGGGCGGTTCGATCCTGCCGCAGCTCACCGAGCGGGGTGAGGCCCACCTGTACGACTTCAGCACCAACCACGTGCCGGGGGAGACCAGCCGCGACCAGGGCTACTGGAGGGACGTCGGCACGCTCGACGCGTACTACGACGCCCACATGGACCTGATCGCCGAGCGCCCCGCGTTCAACCTCTACAACCGCCAGTGGCCCGTCTACACCCACTCCGGGCAGCTCTCGCCGGCCCGGTTCAACGCGGGAGGCATCGCGAGCGAGTCCATCGTCAGCGCCGGCTGCCTGATCCGGGGACAGGTGACACGGTCCGTGCTGTCGCCGGGCGTGGTCGTCGACCCGGGCGCGGTGGTGCAGGGGTCGGTCCTGCACGACAACGTGCACATCGGGCGGGGCGCGGTGGTGCGCGGGGCGGTGCTGGACAAGAACGTCCAGGTGCCGCCGGGCGCGACGATCGGCGTCAACCCGGAGCGCGACGCGGAGCTGTACACGGTCTCCAAGGGCGGCGTGATCGCCCTGGGGAAGGGGCAGTTGGTGCCGTAGCGCCTATCAGGGAGGCCCCGGTCGTACGGGACGACCGGGGTCTTTGTCATGTCCCTGGACTGATGGCGGAATCCGTGTTGTTATGCCAAGTGCTGTTCTTTGACAACGTTGTACGGGACTGACAACGCACAGAACAGAACATGCACCTGCACAGCGAGAGCCGTCACTTCCTCACCGACGGAGGATCCGTGCGCATCAGACGACTCAGGAACCGCTTCGCCCTCCTCCTGGCCACCGCGCTGGGCGTCACCGGCCTCACCGCGACCGGGCCCGCTTCGGCCGCCGCGGAGGACGACCCCGTGGAGATCCACGGGCTGAAGGGCGAGTACTGGACCCACTCCGCCCCCGGCGCCTTCGACTTCCACGAACTCAAGGCCGTCGCCTTCGACCCGCACCTCGACTTCGACAACCTGGAGCCGCGCCTGAGCCTCACCACCGGCCGGGCGGACGACGTCAGCGTCCGCTGGACCGGCAAGATCGTGCCGGAGACCACCGGCGCCCACACCTTCTCGGTCAGCTCGGACAACGGCTTCCGCCTGTGGGTCGACGGCGCCCTCGTCATCGACCACTGGACCGACGACTGGGACAACGAGCAGACCTCCGAGCCGGTCCAGCTCACCGCGGGACGCGCCCACGACATCAAGGTCGAGTACTTCGAGCACTACGGCGGCTCCAACTTCCACCTGCGCTGGACCCCGCCCGGCGGCGCCAAGGAAGCGGTGCCCCGGTCGGCGTTCCGCCTCCCGGACGGCTTCGACTACGACGGCGCCCTCGGCGCCACCGTCCTCGCGTCCGGACGCACCCTCAAGCTCGACTTCCCGGAGCCGCTCGCCACACCGCCCGCCGGCTTCACCGACCACCTCAACGCGGTGATCGGCGGCGCCCCCTGGCCGCTCACCTCGGCGGCACCCGACCCGGCCGACCCGAGGGCGCTGCTCGTCACCCTCGCCGAACCCGTCGTCGGCAACAAGACCGGCACCGCCCGCGGCAGCGCCGACGTCCGGTACGACGGCCAGGGCGGTCTGAAGGCCGCCGACGGCGACCCCGTGGACGCCTTCCTCACCAGCGGACCCAACCGCTCCACCCACGAACTGCGCACCCGCTGGGCCGACGAGGTGGGCCCCGGCAACGCCCATCCCGAGTACCCGCGCCCCCAGCTCACCCGCCCCGCCTGGCAGAACCTCAACGGCCGCTGGCAGTTCGCCGCCGCCGAGGAGGGCGAGCGCCCGCCCGTGGGCCGCACGCTGGAGGAACGCATCCTGGTGCCGTACCCGGTGGAGTCCCAGCTCTCCGGGATCCAGCGGCACGAGGACCGCATGTGGTACCGCCGCACCTTCACCGTCCCGCGTGACTGGCACATCGGCTCCGGCAAGCGGCTGCGCCTCAACTTCCAGGCGGTCGACTGGCGCGCCGAGGTCTACGTCAACGGCACCAAGGTCACCGCGCACGAGGGCGGCTACGACAAGTTCTCCGTCGACGTCACCGACGCGCTCGAGCGGAGCGGCCCCCAGGAGCTGATCGTCGGCGTCTACGACCCGACCGACGCCGCCGACGGCGAGAACCCGCCCATGGGCAAGCAGCGCCTCGACCCGAGCGGCATCTGGTACACGCCCAGCTCCGGCATCTGGCAGACGGTCTGGATGGAGCCCGTCGCCCGCGATCACGTGGACTCCCTCAAGCTGATCCCCGACGTGGCCGGCGAACGGCTCACCGTCGAGGCGAAGGGCGTCCGCGCGGGACTGCCGGTCACGGCCACCGCGTACGACGGACGGCGCAAGGTCGCCACGGCCACCGGCCGCACCGGACAGCCGCTCACCCTGAAGATCAACAATCCGCGCCTGTGGTCGCCCGACGACCCCTTCCTGTACGACCTGAGGGTCAGCGTCGGCGCCGACCGCGTGAACAGCTACTTCGGCATGCGCTCCATCGCCGTCGAGAAGATCGACGGTGTGCCGCGCACGGTCCTCAACGGGAAACCGGTCTTCCTGATGGCCACCCTCGACCAGGGATTCTGGCCCGACGGCCTGCACACCGCGCCCACCGACGAGGCCCTCGCCCACGACCTGAAGGCGCACAAGCAGCTCGGCTTCAACTCGGTGCGCAAGCACATCAAGGTCGAACCCGACCGCTGGTTCCACTGGGCCGACCGCCTCGGACTGCTGGTGTGGCAGGACATGCCCTCCATGCGGGACGCCCGCACCCCCGACGCCGAGGCCCGCGCCCGCTACGAGCGCGAGATGAAGGAGATGATCGACGAGCACATCAGCAGCCCGTCGATCGTCATGTGGGTCACCTTCAACGAGGGCTGGGGCCAGTACGACGTCGGCCGGATCGCCGCGCAGGCCAAGTCCTGGGACCCCAGCCGGCTGGTCAACAACCAGTCCGGACTCAACCTGGGCGCCGACGGCGGCACCGGCGACATCATGGACGAGCACGGCTACCCGAGCCCCGCCCTGCCGCCCCGGCCCGACGGTGAACGCGCCCTGGTCAGCGGCGAGTACGGCGGTCTCGGCCTCGCGGTGCCCGGCCACGCCTGGCCCGTGCAGCAGTCGTACGTCGACGTCGACCCGGCGACCTACACCGACGACTACCTCACCAAGCTCGACGAGGTACGGGCGCTGGTGTGCCGGGGCGGCAACGGCGCCGTCTACACCCAGATCTCCGACGTGGAGGGTGAGCTCAACGGTCTGCTCACCTACGACCGGCGGGTGATGAAGCCCGACGTGGAGCGGGTGCGGGCCGCGCAGCAGGACCTGATCCGGGACGCCTCCCGGGCCCGGCCCGCGGGCTGCCCCGCCACGGAGTGACGGACCGCTGAGCGGGGCCTCCGCCCGTCCGGGTGGCGTGCGTCCGGGTGGCGTGCGCCACCCCGCCGGACGGCCGGGACACCCCGCGGGCCCCGCACATCACGACGTCTCCGCCCCTTCTGCCGTAGCAGCAGAGGGGGTGGAGACGTCCTATGCTGTTAACTATGGGTAGCCAGATCGTACTTGACCGTAATCGGCCGGGAGCGATTGACTGCTGATCCGTTTCCGTCGTCGATGCGAGGCCCCCGCCCATGACCGCAGACCCGCTCGCTCCCCTCGACCTGGCCTTCTGGAACCTCGAGTCCGCCGGTCACCCCATGCACCTCGCGGCGCTCGGCGTCTTCACGGCCGGCTCGCCCTCCGCGGCCGCCCACGCCGCGGACCTGCTCGCCGCGCGGTCGGCCGCCGTGCCCGGGCTGCGCATGCGCATCCGCGACACCTGGCAGCCACTCGGACTGCGGCGCCCGCTCTCGGCGCTGCGCCGCCCCTGGCCCGCCCCCGGCGAACCGCTCACGGCCGCGCTGGGCCGCCCGCTCACCTCCGTCGTACGCCGCTCGCTCGCCTTCGGCGGCGCCGCCCGCGAGCCCGACCCCGGCTTCGACCCGCTGAACCACGTCCGGCTGCACCCGCCCGTCGCCGACTTCCACACCGCCGCGGGCGACCTGATGGGACGCCCCCTGGAGCGCGTCCGTCCGCCCTGGGAGGCGCACGTGCTGCCGGAGGAGGGCGGCGCCCGCTTCGCCGTCCTGTTCAAGTTCCACCACGCCCTCGCCGACGGACTGCGCGCCCTCACCCTCGCCGCCGCGCTGATGGATCCCATGGACCTGCCCACCCCCCGGCCCAGGCCCGCCGAGCCGCCCCGCGGGGTCGTGCCGGACGTCCGCGAGGTGCCCGGCATGGTGCGCGACGCCCTCGCCGAGGCCGGCCGGGCCCTGGACATCGGCGCCGCCGTCGCCCGGTCCACCCTCGACATGCGCTCCTCGCCCGCCCTCACCTGCGCGCCCAGCGGCACCCGCCGCACCGCCGGCGTGGTCGTCGACCTCGACGACGTGCACCTCATCCGCAAGAGCGCCGGCGGCACCGTCAACGACGTCCTCATCGCGGTCGTCGCCGGCGCGCTGCGCCGCTGGCTCGACGAGCGCGGCGACGGCAGCGACGGCGTCGCCCCGCGCGCCCTCGTCCCCGTCTCCCGGCGCCGCCCCCGCACCGCCCACCCACAGGGCAACCGGCTCTCCGGGTACCTGATGCGGCTCCCGGTCGACGAGAAGGACCCGGTCACCCGGCTGACCAGGGTCCGCACCGCCATGGACCGCAACAAGGAGGCGGGCCCGCACCGCGGCGCGGGCGCGGTGGCGCTGCTCGCCGAGCACGTGCCGCCGCTCGGCCACCGGCTCGGCGGGCCGCTGCTCGGGCAGGCGGCCCGGCTCTGGTTCGACGTCCTGGTCACCAGCGTGCCGCTGCCCGGCTTCGGCCTGCGCCTCGGCGGCGACCCGCTCGGCGCCGTGTTCCCGCTCGCGCCGCTCGCCCCCGGCCACTCCCTCGCGGTCGCGGTCTCCACCTACCGGGGACGCGTCCACTACGGGCTGGTGGCCGACGGCGCGGCCGTCGAGGACCTCGACCTGCTCGCCCGCGCGGTGACCGAGGAGGTGACGGCACTCACCGTGGCCTGCGATCACTGAGCGCAGCGGTTTGGTGCTGCGGCCCGGCGCTCCGTAAAATCCCCCGTTCGACAGCGGACGCGAACGGAGCGCCGCGAGAACCGAAGCGGGAACGGCAGCGGCGATGACGGTGACACAGGACGGACCCGGGACCACGGACGAGGTGGCGCACGGGCCCGGCATCGACCCGGAGCGGCTGGCCGTCTGCCTGAGCGTGCTCGAGGAACTCGACAAGCTGGACGTGGACCACCCGGACGCGATCGCGGTCCGCCGGGCCACCTCGCACATCTACCGCACGGTCAAGCAGCGCCGCCGCCAGGAGCGCCGGGCCGCCAAGACCGCGCACGACAAGGCGGTCACCGAGGCCACCGCCACCGGCTCCGCCCAGCGCATCGACGACGAGACCGAGGGCATCCTGCCCTCCTCCCGCGTCGAGCAGGGCCGCATCGCGGGGATACTCCAGCGCCCCCGCTCCTGCTACGTGTGCAAGACCCGGTACACCGAGGTCGACTACTTCTACCACCAGCTCTGCCCGAAGTGCGCCGACGAGAACCGGTCCCGCCGCGAGGCCCGCGCCGACCTCGGCGGCAAGCGGGCGCTGCTCACCGGCGGCCGCGCCAAGATCGGCATGTACATCGCGCTGCGGCTGCTGCGCGACGGCGCCCACACCACCATCACCACGCGTTTCCCGAAGGACGCCATCCGCCGTTTCAAGGCGATGGACGACTCCGCTGACTGGATCCACCGCCTGGAGGTCGTCGGCATCGACCTGCGCGACCCCGGCCAGGTGGTCGCGCTCGCCGACCAGGTCACGGAGCAGGGCCCGCTGGACATCCTGATCAACAACGCCACCCAGACGGTGCGCCGGCTGCCCTCCGCCTACGCCGCGCTCGTCGAGGGCGAGAGCGCCCCGCTGCCGGCCGGCGAGCTGCCCGCCCACCACGTCATCGGCGCGTTCAACTCCGGTGCGGTGGACGGTCTGACCGCGCTGCCCGCCGGGACGAGCAACCTGGACGCGCAGGCGGTGGCCGACCTCGCCCTGGTCGCGGGCAACGCCAGCGTGGAGCGGCACCGGGACGGCACCGCCATCGACGCGGGCGGCCTGCTGCCCGACGTCGTCGACTCCAACACCTGGGTGCAGACCATCGAGCAGATCTCCCCGGTGGAGCTGCTGGAGACCCAGCTCTGCAACTACACGGCGCCGTTCATCCTGATCAGCAAGGTGCGCCCGGCGATGGCCGAGGCGGCCCGCCGCGCGTCGTCGAACCGCGCCTACGTGGTCAACGTGTCCGCGATGGAGGGCGTGTTCGCCCGCGGCTACAAGGGCGCCGGACACCCCAACACCAACGCGGCCAAGGCGGCCATGAACATGGTGACGCGGACCAGCGCGCAGGAGATGTTCGAGTCCGACCGGATCCTGATGACCTCGGTCGACACCGGCTGGATCACCGACGAGCGTCCGCACTTCGACAAGCTGCGCCTCGCCGAGGAGGGCTTCCACGCCCCGCTCGACCTGGTCGACGGCGCGGCCCGCGTCTACGACCCGATCGTGCGCGGCGAGGCGGGCGAGGACCTGTACGGCGTCTTCCTGAAGGACTACGCGCCCGGCCGCTGGTGACACCCGAGGACGGCCGGGGGTGCGCGAACCACGCCCCGGCCGTCCGGACTTGTCCGGTACATCGGGACGCGCGTACTCCGATCGAGTGAGCTACGGTGCGCATTCTGTCACGACATGCCCGTATATAGCGCCTGATGATGGGCGATCCGTCATGTGATTGTTACAGCCAGTTTGCAGCCCCATCGAGCAGGGGGCCGCTCATTTGGTTAATCTGAGGCGGACGGACAGCAACAAGGGTCCTACCCGCACCCACGATCCGTCATGGGACTGCCGGTCCACCACGGCCTGCTCTCCCCTCGAACGACCGGCGCCACCGCGTCCGAACGGCATGGGACACAGACCCGCTCGGGCGTCGGACGCCGGCCACGGGGCCGACGCGGAACGTTCCGAGGGTGACCGACACATAAGGAGTGCGCGGTGACACCGGAGCAGACGAAACTCGAACAGCGCCCCGACGAACGCACGGAGCGTTCCGGCCGGCGGCCGGGGGAGCTGGGATTCCTCGACGTGTGGGCCCGCTCGGCCCCCATCCGCCTCGCCGGGTACGAGGAGGACCTCGCGGAGCCGCACATCCTCCCCAGCGTCGACTGACACACGTCACCCCGCACCACCCGGGCGTGCCAGACTTGCGTCCATGCTGATCAGGGAAGCGCGCCCCGACGACTGGCCGCGCATCTGGCCGTTCTGGCACCGCATCGTCGCGGCGGGCGAGACCTACACCTGGGACCCGGGCACCTCCGAGGAGGATGCCCGGGCCCTGTGGATGAGCCCCGCGAAGCGGGTGTACGTCGTCGAGGACGACGGGACCGTCGTCGCCTCCGCCTATCTCACCCCCAACTACGGCGGCCCCGCCGCGGACATCGCCAACGCGGGCTTCATGGTCGACCCCGACCGGGCGGGCCGGGGGACCGGACGGCTGCTGGCCGAGCACGTGCTGGCCGCGGCGCGCGACGCCGGGTACCGGGGCATGGTGTTCAACGCCGTCGTCGAGACCAACCCCGCCGTGAAGCTGTGGAGTTCGCTGGGCTTCACCGTGCTGGGCACGGTCCCGGACGCCTTCGACCACCCCCGGCACGGCCGGGTCGGGCTGCACATCATGTACCGGCCGCTCTGACCGGCCGCGGGCTCAGGTGCGGACGTACGGCCGGGTCATGATCTCCATGTTGTGGCCGTCCGGGTCCTCGAAGTAGGCGCCCCTGCCGCCGAACAGCGTGTTCACGCGGCCCGGTTCGGTGTGCCGCGGGTCGGCGTAGTACGTCACCCCGGCCTCCTCCAGGCGCGCGATCATCGCGTCGAACCGCTCCTCGGGCACCAGGAACGCGTAGTGCTGGGACTGCACGGGCTCGTCGCGCAGCTCGTAGTAGTCCAGGGTCACGCCGTTGCCCAGGTCGACCGGCAGGAACGGACCGAACGGCGCCCCCACCTCCAGACCCAGGATCCCGGCGAGGAACTCGGCGGAGCGTCTGCGGTCACGGGCGTAGACGACGGTGTGGTTCAACTCTATGTGCGGCGCTGCGGACATGGTGGTCTCCCGTCTCCGGTGTCGGTGTGCCGTTCCCCGCCGGCGGAAGCACGGCGGGCGGATGGAACGACCGACGACGGAGGCGCTCGCGCCCGCCCCGGACTCACTCCGGGGCCGGGAGCGCCTTTTCTGAAAGGCCCAAGGCCGACCCGGCAGTCACCCGCCCGACTTTAGTTCGCGGGCGCGGGGCGGGGCAACGGGGTACGGCGCGAGGCCGGCTCCTCGGCCTTCGCCTTCCGGGAGGCGCCCGCCGGCGCGTTACGGTTCGAGGGAACCGCGGGAGGGGAGTTGTACCGGGGGTCCCGCCTCGCGGGCGGGACCCCGTACGGCAGCGAACCGGCCACAATCATGGAGCGCCGCATGCATGACGACCGCACCCTGGTCGAAGCCCGTCTGAGGCGGGTCCTCGACGAGCGCATCCGACCCGCCGTGTACCCGGAGTCCGTGCCCTTGGAGGTGGCGGTGTGGCACGCGCCGGGGGAACCGGTCCCGGTCGCCGAGGGACTGGCCGCCGACGTCGAGCCGATCACCGTCGGCTCCCGCTGGGGCGCGCCCTGGGGCACCAGCTGGTTCCGGGTGACCGGCACCGTCCCCGAGGCGTGGGCCGGCCGCACCGTCGAGGCGATCCTCGACCTCGGCTTCGACGAGAACATGCCCGGCTTCCAGTGCGAAGGGCTGGTCTACCGTCCGGACGGCACCCCCGTGAAGGGCCTCAACCCGCGCAACCAGTGGGTGCGGATCGGCGCTCCCGTCCAGGGCGGGGAGGAGGTGCGCCTGCACGTCGAGGCCGCCTCCAACCCCGTCGTCATGGACTACCGCCCCTTCACACCGACCCCGCTCGGCGACCTGGAGACCGCGGGCAGAGACCCCCAGTACACCCTGGCCCGCATGGATCTCGCCGTCCTCGACGAGACCGTGTGGCACCTGGTGACCGACCTCGAGGTGCTCGGCGAGCTGATGGCCGAACTGCCCGTCGACTCCCCCCGCCGCTGGGAGATCCTCCGCGCCGTCGAGCGCGCCCTGGACGCCGTCGACCTCCAGGACGTGGGCGGCACGGCCGAGCGCGCCCGTTCACGCCTCACCGACGTGCTGGCCGTGCCCGCCGTGCCGTCCGCGCACCGCATCAGCGCCGTCGGGCACGCGCACATCGACTCCGCCTGGCTGTGGCCGCTGCGCGAGACCGTGCGCAAGGTCGCCCGCACCGCCGCCAACATGACCGCACTCCTCGACGACGAGCCCGACTTCGTCTTCGCCATGTCGCAGGCCCAGCAGTGGGCGTGGGTGAAGGAGCACCGCCCCGAGGTGTGGGCGCGGGTGAAGAAGGCCGTGGCGGAAGGACGCTTCGTGCCGGCCGGCGGCATGTGGGTGGAGTCCGACACCAACATGCCCGGCTCCGAGGCCATGGCCCGGCAGTTCGTGCACGGCAAGCGGTTCTTCCTCGACGAGTTCGGCGTCGAGAACGACGAGGCCTGGCTGCCGGACACCTTCGGTTTCGCCGCCGGACTGCCCCAGATCATCAAGGCCGCCGGCTCCAGGTACCTGCTCACGCAGAAGATCTCCTGGTCCCGCACCAACAGCTTCCCGCACCACACCTTCCGCTGGGAGGGCATCGACGGCACCCGGATCTTCACCCACTTCCCGCCCGTCGACACCTACAACTGCTCCATGCGCGGCGCAGAGATCGCCCACGCCGTGCGCAACTTCAAGGACAAGGGCGCCGCCCGGCACTCCCTCGCGCCCACCGGCTGGGGCGACGGTGGCGGCGGCACCACCCGCGAGATGGTCGCCAAGGCCGCCCGGCTGCGCGACCTCGAGGGCTCGGCCACGGTCACCTGGGAGACCCCGTCCGCCTTCTTCGCCAAGGCCGAGGCGGAGAACCCCGAACCGCCCGTCTGGGTCGGCGAGTTGTACCTCGAACTCCACCGCGCCACGCTCACCAGCCAGGCCGGCACCAAACAGGGCAACCGGCGCAGCGAACATCTGCTCCGGGAGGCCGAGCTGTGGGCGGCCACGGCCGCCGTGCGCACCGGCTTCCCCTACCCGTACGCCGACCTGGACCGGATCTGGAAGACGGTGCTGCTGCACCAGTTCCACGACATCCTGCCCGGCTCCTCCATCGCCTGGGTGCACCGCGAGGCCCGCGCCACCTACGCCCGGGTCGCCGACGAGCTGGGCGGCATCATCGACGCCGCCCAGCGCGCCCTGGCCGGCGAGGGCAGCGTGCCGCTGCTCTTCAACGCGGCCCCGCACACCCGCTCCGGCGTCCCGGCGGGCGGCGCGCGCCCGGCCGAGATGTCCGGACGCACCACGCGCGCGGAGCGCCCCGACGGCGGACACGTCCTGGACAACGGCCTGCTCCGGGTCGGCGTCGACGCCCGGGGCCTGGTCGACTCGGCACTCGACCTCGCCGCCGGCCGCGAGACGATCGCCCCCGGCCGCACCGGCAATCTGCTGCAACTGCACCAGGACCTGCCGAACATGTGGGACGCCTGGGACGTCGACGAGTTCTACCGCAACACCGTCACCGACCTCACCGACGCGGACGAGGTCACCCCCGGCGACGACGGCGTCACGGTGAGGGTCGTCCGCACCTTCGGCGCCTCCCGCGTGACACAGGTGCTGTCGCTGCCGCCGGGGGAGAAGCGCCTGGTGGTGGACACCGAGGTCGACTGGCACGAGACGGAGAAGTTCCTGAAGCTCGCCTTCCCCCTGGACCTGCACACCGACCGCTACGCCTCCGAGACGCAGTTCGGGCACTTCTTCCGGCCCACCCACACCAACACCTCCTGGGAGGCGGCCAAGTTCGAGGCGTGCAACCACCGCTTCGTCCACCTCCAGGAACCCGACTGGGGCGTCGCGGTCGTCAACGACGGCACGTACGGCCACGACGTGACGCGCGCGGTCCGCGGCGACGGCGGCACGACCACCACCGTCCGCGTCTCCCTGCTGCGCGCCCCGCGCTTCCCCGACCCCGAGACCGACCAGGGGGTGCACCGCTTCCGGCACGCCCTGGTGCCCGGGGCGTCGATCGGGGACGCGGTGCGCGAGGGCTGGCGCGTCAACCTGCCCGAGCGGCGGCTCCACGGCGCCGGCGAGGTGGCGCCGCTGGTGACCGTCGACCGGGACTCCGTGGTGGTCACGGCGGTCAAACTGGCCGACGACGGGAGCGGCGACGTGGTGGTCCGCTTCCACGAGGCACACGGCGCCCGCGCCCGCGCCACGCTCACCGCCGGCTTCCCGGTCGCCGGCGTGGAGGTGACCGACCTGCTGGAACGCCCCCTCGCGGACACGGCCCCGCCCGCCGTCGACGACGGACGGATCACCGTACGGCTGCGGCCCTTCGAGCTGATGACGCTGCGGCTGAAGCGGGCGTGACCACGACAAGGAGGAGCCCGGCATGAGCGACCTCGCCGCCCCCTCGGGTCCGGACCGGCCGGCCCGCCGCGGACTCGGCCGCAGCGGTGTGGAGATCACCCCGCTCGCCCTCGGCACCTCGGGCATCGCCAACCTGTACACCCCGGTCACCGAGGAGCAGGCGTACGAGGCGGTGCGGACGGCGCTGCGGCGGGGCATTCGCCACTTCGACACCGCCCCGCACTACGGCCTCGGTCTCGCCGAACGCCGGCTGGGCGCCGTCCTGCGGGAGCTGCCCCGCGACACGTACACGGTCTCCACCAAGGTGGGCCGCCGCCTCGAACCGTCCGACGCGGGCGGCGACGACCTCGCCCACGGCTTCGCCGTGCCCGCCACCCACCGCCGCGTCTGGGACTTCAGCGCCGACGGCGTGCGCCGCTGCCTGGAGGCGAGTCTGGAACGCCTCGGTCTGGACCGTGTGGACGCCGTCTACCTCCACGACCCCGACGACCACGAGGAACAGGCCTTCCGCGAGGGCTACCCGGCCCTCGAACGGCTCCGCTCCGAGGGCGTCGTCGGGGCCATCGGCGCCGGCATGAACCAGACCGCGATGCTCACCCGCTTCGTCCGCGACACCGACGTCGACGTGGTGCTGTGCGCGGGCCGGCACACCCTGCTCGACCACAGCGCCGCCGCCGGACTGCTGCCCGCCGCGCTGGACCGCGGCGTGTCCGTCGTCGTCGGCGGCGCCTTCAACTCCGGCCTGCTGGCCGACCCCCGGCCGGGCGCCACCTACGACTACGCCGCCGCCCCCGCCGCTCTCCTGGAGCGCGCCCTGCGGATCAAGGAGGCCGCCGAGCGGCACGGCACCTCGCTGCGCGCCGCCGCCCTGGCCTACTGCGCCGCCCACCCGGCGGTCGCCGGCGTCCTGGTCGGCGCCCGCTCGGCCGCCGAGGTCGACGACTGCGCCGACCGCTTCGCCGAACCCGTCCCGGACGCCCTGTGGGAGGAACTGCGCGCCACCGGCCTGCTGTGAACCCCGGTCACCGGGCGTGCGTGCCCGGCGTGTGCCCGAACGCGCGGCGGAAGACGTCGATGAAGGCGCTCGTGGACGACCATCCGCACCGGTGCGCCACCTGCGTCACGGGGGTCCGCTCGGCCAGCAGGACCAGCGCGCGGTGCAGGCGGAGCTGGGTACGCCATTGCGGGAAGGTCATCCCGAGGTCCCCGCGGAACAGGCGGGACAGCGTGCGGTCGCTCGCTCCGACCTCCCGGCCCAGCTCGGCGAGGGTGCGGTCGTCCGAGGGATCGGCGCGCAGCAGGTCGCAGACCCTGCGCAGCAGCGGGTCGTCCGGGGTGGGCAGATGCAGGGGCTGCTGCACCGAGACGCGGAGCTGGTCGAGGAGCACTCCACGCAGCCTCCTCGCCTCCGGGCTGCCGCGGTCCTCGCTGCGGGTGTGAGCGAGGATCAGCTCGCGCAGCAGCGGGCTCACCGCGAGCACGGCGGGGCCGTCCAGCCGCAGCGGATTCTCCCGCGCGGGCAGCCCCACCAGGTGCAGTTCGAGGTCGCCGTGCGCCTGGTGGGCGTGGACGGTGCCGGCCGGGACCCAGAGGGCACGCGTCGCCGGGGCGACCCAGGAACCGGCGTCGGTGGTCACGGACACCACCCCCCGGCCGGCGTAGACGATCTGGTGGTCGTCGTGCCGGTGCGCGTCGATCTCCCCGCCGGGGCGCAGGCGTTGGGCGCGGGTGGGAGCCACGGGGGTGTGGCGGACTTCCGTCATCGCCTGGCAGATTATCGGAAGCGCGACACGCGCCGCGCCCCGCAGGCTGACGAGGTGCGAAAAAACCTCCCGATCACCCTGCTGTCCGTCGGACACGCCTGCGTCGACGTCTACCAGGGGGCCGTCGCCGCCCTCGTGCCCTTCTTCGTCGCCGAGCGCGCCTACAGCTACGCGGCCGTCTCGGGCGTCGTCCTCGCGGCCTCGGTGCTGTCCTCGCTGGCCCAGCCGCTCTTCGGCGTGCTGACCGACCGCCGGGCCGTCCCCTGGCTGCTCCCGGTCAGCACGCTGCTCGCGGGCCTGGGCATCGCGCTGAGCGGGGTGAGCGACTCCTACGCCGTCACGCTCGCGGCCGTCGCGCTGTCCGGCGTGGGAGTCGCGGCGTACCACCCGGAGGCCGCGCGGCTGGCCAGGGCCGTCGCCGGCGGCAGTCACACCGCGATGGGCTGGTTCTCGCTCGGTGGCAACCTCGGCTTCGCCCTGGCGCCGCTCACCGTCGCCGCCGTGATCGCCGTCGGGGGTCTCCGGCTGACGCCGCTGCTTCTGCTGCCGGCCGTGGCCGGCGCCGCGCTGTGCCTGCCCGTGCTGCGTGCGCAGCGGCCCCGGCCGTCCGGCACGGCCGGGCCGTCCGCGGCGGCCACGGACGACACCGCGTCGTTCGTACGGCTCTCCCTGGCCGTCGTGTGCCGTTCCGTCGCCTTCGTCGGCCTGGGCGCGTTCGTCTCGCTGTACGCCGCCGAGCGCATGGACGGCAGCAGGGCCGCCGGCACGGCCGCCCTGTTCCTGCTGTACCTGGGGGGTGCGGCCGGCAGCGTTCTCGGCGGTGCGCTGGCCGGCCGCTGGGGCCGGATCCGGGTCTCACGTTGGTCGTACCTCCTGACGGCCGCATCCATCACCGGGCTGCTCCTCGTCCCCGGCCCGGCCCTCTACCCGTTCGTCGCGCTGACCTCGGCCGGCCTCTACGTCCCGTTCTCGCTGCAGGTCACCCTGGGGCAGGACTACCTGCCGTCGCGGGTCGGCACCGCCAGTGGGATCACGCTCGGCCTGACCGTGAGCGTCGGCGGCCTGATCAGCCCGCTCATCGGCGCCCTGGCCGACCAGACGTCCCTCCGGACGGCCCTCACCCCGCTGATCCTCATGCCCGTCCTGGCCTGGCTGCTGTTCCGCACCCTGCCCGAGCCCGCGCTCCCGTCACCGTCCGGCGCCACGGAGTCGGACGGCCCCGCGCCGTCGCACCCGTCCTAGGACTTCCGCGCGCTCCCGGCCAGCCGGGTCGGCGGCAGGAACTCCCGTACGTACGTCCGCTCCCAGCAGGCGCCCGTCTCGCGCAGCTCCCGCCAGGTGGTGAAGCGGTACCGGAACAGGCGGGCGCGGATGTGGCGGGGCGGGGCGTCCGCGGGGAAGGGGGAGCGGCGCAGCAGGCGCAGGGTGTCGGGGTCGTTCTCCAGCAGCCGCTCCACCAGCCCGCCGAACCACGGGCTCGCATAGGCGGGGGACAGCGCCGCGAACCACATCAGCCAGTCCAGCCGCAGGTGGTACGGCGCGAACTGGCGCGGCCAGCGCCGGGGGTCGCCCGGCTTCCCCTTGAACTCGTACTCCCGCCAGCCGGAGTCCTCCCGGGGCACCTCGTCCGCCGTCCCCTCCAGCACCACCTCGTGCCGCACCCGGCCCACGGTGCCGAACGCCCCGTAGGTGTTCACCAGGTGCAGCGGGTCGAAGGAGCGGTTCATCGCCTGGCGCCGCGAGAGCATGTTCCGCACCGGCGCGTGACTGAGCGCGAGCAGCAGCGCGGACACCGCGAGCACGACCACCACGTACCAGAGCGGGGCGTCGTCCACCGGCGGCGGATCGGACGGCCACGCCACGACGGGGAGTGCCAGCACGACGGTGATCCAGTTCAGCCAGGCGAAGTTCCCGGACAGCACCAGCCACAACTGGGTGACGATCATCAGCGCGGCGGCCGCCGACGCGACCGGCTGCGGCGCGAACAGCAGGAACGGCACCACCAGCTGGGTGACATGGTTGGCCGCCGCCTCGACACGGTGCAGCGGCCTCGGCAGGTGGTGGAAGAACCAGCTCAGCGGCCCCGGCATCGGCTGGGTCTCGTGGTGGTACTCCAGACAGGTGAGGCGGCGCCAGCACTCGTCGCCGCGCATCTTGATCAGCCCGGCGCCGAACTCCACCCGGAACAGCACCCACCGCAGCAGGAACAGCACGACGACCGGCGGCGCCACCTCGTCGTTGCCGAGGAACACGCCGAGGAACCCCACCTCCAGCAGCAGCGACTCCCAGCCGAACGCGTACCAGGTCTGCCCGACGTTCACGATCGACAGGTACAGCGCCCACGGCACCAGCCACAGCAGCATCGCCGCCCACAGCGGGACCAGCGCGTCCGCCCCCGCCAGCAGGGCCGCCGACACCGCGCATCCGGCCCACGCGCATCCGGCGAAGAAGCGGTCCGAGTAGTGCAGGTGGAACAGGCTGGGGGAGCGGCGCAGGGGCACCCGCGCCACGAAGCGCGGCACCGGCAGCATGCCCCGCTCCCCGATCAGCGCGCGGAACTGCAGCGCCGCGGCCAGGAACGCGGCCAGGTAGAGCACGGCCAGCCCTTTCTGGAAGACCAGCCGGCCTGTCCAGTACTCGGTCGCGCCGAACCACTCCACGGCCGCACCCTCCGTCCTGCGCCGCCCCGCCGGACCGGTCCCGGCCCGGCTCCCGGGCCTCGTGACGCCCTGCCGCCTGTGACTTCCCGTGTACCACCGGGCGCCCCGGGATACCCGTGTCCCGCGGCGGCCCAGCGGTCGAAGAATCGGCCGAATCCTGGCAAGGTGGCCCCATGGCTGATCGGGGAGCGAGCCCCGTGTCACTCCCGGACGACTGGCCGGAACACCCGGATCCGATCCTGGCGCTCAACCGCATGGGCAGTTTCGACTGGGACCTGGACGCCGGGGTGATGCAGATGGACGCCCAGGCGCACGAGATCTTCGACGTGCGCCCCGACGAGTACGACGACCGGCCCGAGACCCTGGCCATCCGCGTCCCGCCCGCGGAGGCGCGGCGGCTGGACTCCGTCGTGGCCCGCGCGCTCAACACCGGCCAGGAGAACTACGGCGCCTACTTCCGCATCCGCTGCCGCGACGGCTCCCTGCGCTGGACCCACACCCAGGGCTACATCCGGCGGGACCAGGCCGGCCGGCCCCACCGCATCATCGGCATCGTCCGCGACGCCACCCAGGAACTGCAGGACAGCAGCGACCGCCGCGACCAGGCCCTCCAGGAGAGCCTGCGCCGTCAGCAGACCAACGTGGTCCAGCTGACCACCGCCGCGCTCGCCCACGCCCGGACCGTGCAGGACGTCATCGACGTCCTCAAGGACACCCACGGCCTCACCCATCTGGGCGCGACCAGTCTGGTGATGGGACTGGTCGAGGCCGGCCGGATCCGGCTCATCGCGGAAGGCCCCGCGGGCAGCCTCGTGCCCGGCACCGAACTCACCGGGATCGACGAGCGGTACCCGATGAGCGAGGCGGTGCGCACCCTCAGCCCGCGCTTCATCGAGTCCCCGGAGGAGTTCGCCGAGCGCTACCCGGAGCTGTGGCGGGGCATCACCGGGCTGAAGATCACCTCGGCCGCGTATCTGCCGCTCATCGTGCAGGCCCGCCCGATCGGCGCGATGGGCCTGCTCTACAGCGACCGGCGCGGCTTCACCGCCGAGGAGCGCAACATCCTGGTCGCGCTCGGCAGCAGCATCTCCCAGAGCCTGCAGCGCGCGATGTTCTACGAGCAGGAGATGGACCTCGCCCAGGGGCTCCAGCAGGCCATGCTGCCCCGCACCATCCCCAGCGTGCCCGGCGCCGACCTCGCGGTCCGCTACCGCGCCGCCTCCTTCGGCGGCGCCTTCGGCCGGGACATCGGCGGCGACTGGTACGACCTGATCCCGCTCCCCGGCAGCACCGCAGGCGGCAGCCGGGTCGGCGCCGTCATCGGCGACGTCCAGGGCCACGACACGCACGCCGCCGCCGTCATGGGACAGCTCCGCATCGTGCTGCGCGCCTACGCCGCCGAGGGCCACACGCCGGCCACCGTGATGGCCCGCGCCTCCGTCTTCCTGCACGAACTGGACACCGACCGCTCCGCGACCTGCCTCTACGCCGAGGTCGACCTGTCCACCGGCGTGATCCAGGCGGTCCGCGCCGGGCACATCGACCCGATGGTGCGCCGTGTCGACGGCTCCTGCCGCCGGGTGCCCGTCCCCGGCGGGCTGCCGCTCGGCCTGTCCGCCGAGTTCGGCGGGCTCGACTACCCGGTCGGGCGGATAGAGCTGGAGCCGGGCGAGACCCTGGTGCTGTGCACCGACGGCCTGGTCGAGCAGCCCGGCGCGGACCTCGACGACGGCGTGGAGACCCTCGCCGCGCTGATCGCCGTCGGCCCCGACGACGTACGCGGCCTGGCCGACCGGCTGATCGACGTGGCCGAGGAGCGCGGCGGCGACGACGACGTGGCGCTGCTCCTGCTGCGCCGCCGCGAGCCGGAGGGTCCGCGCTCAGGCGGCCGGCTCAAGCAGCTGGTGCCGCCCGGCGAACCGGAGGCGCTGTCCGACACCCGGCGCATGATCCGCACCGCGGCCGCCGCGTGGGGCGCCCGGGACCGGGCCGACGAGATCGAACTGGTCGCCGACGAGATGATCACCAACGTGCTGATGCACACCGAGGGGTCCGCGGAGGTCACGCTCCGGGTGCTCGACGGGACCGAACGGCGGCTGCGGGTGGAGGTCGAGGACTCCTCCAGCGCCCTGCCACGCCGCCGGGAGGCGGGGGAGGGCGGCGTCTCCGGCCGGGGCCTGCTGCTCGTGGAGACGCTCACCGACCTGTGGGGCGTGGAGGCGCGCGGCGGCGGCAAGTGCGTGTGGAGCGAGTTCGTGGTGGCCAAGGACCCGGAACCGGCCGGAGGGAGGAACCCCGGCACGGGCTGAGGACGCGCGCCGCCGGTGGCACTCTTGACGCATGCCGGAACTCCCCGAGGTCGAGGCGCTCAAGGACTTCCTCACCGAGCACCTGACCGGCCACGAGATCGTCCGGGCGCTGCCCGTGGCGATCAGCGTCCTGAAGACCTACGACCCGCCGCTCACCGCCGTCGAGGGCCGCGAGGTCACCGCCGTGCGCCGGTACGGCAAGTTCCTCGCGCTGGCCACGGACGGCGGCCCGTACCTCGTCACCCATCTGGCGCGCGCGGGCTGGCTGCACTGGAAGGATCCGCTGCCCAGCGGCGCACCCCGCCCCGGCAAGGGGCCGCTGGCGCTGCGCGTCGCCCTGGAGACCGGCGCCGGGTTCGACCTGACGGAGGCCGGCACCCAGAAGCGGCTCGCGGTGTACGTGGTGGCGGACCCGGCCGAGGTGCCGGGGATCGCGCGGCTCGGGCCGGACCCGCTGGCCGGTGACTTCGACGAGGGGCGGCTTGCGGAGCTGCTCTCCGGGGAGCGCCGCCGGCTCAAGGGCGCCCTGCGCGACCAGAGCCTGATCGCGGGCGTCGGCAACGCCTACAGCGACGAGATCCTGCACGCCGCCCGCATGTCCCCGTTCAAACTGGCCTCCTCGCTCACCCCGGAGGAGACGGCCCGGCTGTACCAGGCGCTGCGCACCACCCTCACCGAGGCGGTGGAACGCTCGCGCGGGCTGGCGGCCGGGCGGCTGAAGGCGGAGAAGAAGACCGGCCTGCGGGTGCACGGCCGCACCGGCGAGCCCTGCCCGGTGTGCGGGGACACCGTCCGCGAGGTGTCGTTCAGCGACTCGTCGCTGCAGTACTGCCCCACCTGCCAGACGGGCGGCAAACCGTTGGCGGACCGGAGACTGTCCCGTCTGCTGAAGTGACCCCCCGCGGCGGACCGCCGGGTCACTCGGGCCGCAGCACCACCAGCGTCTCGCCCTCCGTGGAGCGCACCTCGTACCGCTCGATGTCGTCGGAGCGCATCGCGGAGCCGCCCGGGACGGTGTTGGGGCGGGCGTCGTGCCGGGGCACCGCCCAGTTCGTCATGACGTTCTCGGAGCCGTCGCGGCCGATGCCCACCAGGACGCAGTCGCGCGGTCCCGCCGCGTCCTTCACCCGCAGCTCCACGCTGCTGCCCCAGTCGCGGTCCTCGACCCTCACCTCGGCCCACACCCCGGAACGCTCGTCGGTCGCCGCCACGGTCAGCGGGCGCGGCCCGTCGTCGCCCCGCGCCACCACCGTGACCGCCGGGGCGGACACCGCCAGCACCACGGACGCGGCCAGCGCCAGCAGCACACGGCGCCGTCCGACGCGCCGCCGGGCGGACACCTGGGTGAGCAGCCGGTCCAGCATCCGCGGCGAGGGCTGCGCGACCGGGCGGACCGTGCGCGGGGTCGCGCTGCGGTAGAGCATCAACTGGCGTGTCGCGGGGCCGAACTCGGTGACCTGGACGGCGCAGCTGGGGCACTCCATGAGGTGGTCCTCGAAGCGGAACGCCTCCGCCTCGTCCAGCACGCCGAGCGCGTAGGCGCCGACGTCGCGATGCCTCTCCAGGGACCTCATGCCGAATCCTCGTGCCGTTGGGTGCGGGTGGGGTTACTCCTTGCTCCCACCGGTACGCACCAGGCAGCCGAATGACTCAGCGGCGCACCGAATCGTGACCTAAGTATTCGGAGACCTCGGGCCCGCGGATTGGTCGGATTCTCGCGGACCTCGGAACGGGCCCGCGCGGCCCCTAGAAGAGGTGGATGGCGAGGTGCCCGAGCGGCAGTCCGAGCTGCCACGCCGGCGTCCACACCTTCGGTCCCTCGTCCTCGCCGGCCGCCCCGCCGCCCGGCACCGCGTTGAGATCAGGGGCCAGCAGCTCCGTCTCCCGCAGCCAGCGCCACGCCTCCGCCGCCAGCTCCAGGTCCGGGCCGGGCGCGCCCCGGCCGGACACGACGGCGTCCGCGGCCAGGTCGTCCAGCCGCTGCTGCACCCACTCCTGCCACGGCTGGTCGTAGGCGGTCAGCGACAGCCACGTCTCCAGCTGGGTGATGACCCGGATGCCGGACAGTTCGCCGTCGGTGTCGGACAGGAACACCGTCAGCGCCAGCGCGTCCCGGCCGGCCCGGAACTCCACGGACGTCGGCGGCATGAGGTCGCCGGTGCGCAGCAGCTCGTCCGCGATGTACTCGGCGTAGAACCAGGCCATGGGGACGGCCGGTTCGCCGCCGCCGTCCGTGCTCTCTCGACCTCTGTGCAGCATCCCTTCCTGCCTCCTCCGGTGCGTGCGCGTCGCCCGAGCCCGGATCCCGGTCCGGAACACGGATGAGGACAGCCGATCCCCAACCGGGTTCCACGGCAAGGCGCTTTACGGAGGTTTGACCCGACGGCCGGTTTCACCGCATGTCGGAGGCGTAGCCCGGAAGCACCCGGCGCAGGGCGCGCAGCGCGTAGTACGCGCGGGACTTCACCGTACCGGGCGGGATTCCGAGGGCGGCCGCCGCTTCCGCCACACTCGCCCCCTGGAAGTACACGAGCACCAGGACCTCACGGTGCTCGGGAGTGAGAGTCTTCACAGCTTCCCGGACGTCGAGCGTCGCGGCGGCCCGTTCCGCGTGGTCGGAGATCACCCGGGCGTTCTCCAGCACGGCGTCGCCGACCTCGGCGGGCCGCGCCTGCCGGGCCCGGCGCGCGTCGATGGCGAGCCGCCGTGCCACGGTCAGCAGCCAGGGGCGTACGGAGTCGAAGTTCTCGGCGCGCAGGGCCTCGGGGTGCTGCCAGGCGCGCACCAGCGTCTCCTGGACCAGGTCCTCCGCGCGCTGCCGGTCCCCGTCGCAGAGCCGGAGCAGAAGCGCGAAGAGGGGCCGGCCGTGCTCCCGCTGGAGAGCGGCGAGCTCGTGCTCGGCGGTGGTCCCGTTCGTGAGTGTCATTCCGGCCGTCATGGCCGTATGGCAACGCACCCCGCCGCCGGGGGACAGGGCGCGCACAGGAGTGTGCGACGGACGGTCGATCGCGTCGACGAACGGTTCGACGAACGGTCGGGACGGCCGTTCTCGCACGCCGGACGGCCTAAAGAGCGTGTCGGAACACCGCCCGCAGCGATGTGGCTTCTTACCTGTTTATCCACAAATACGACCACAGCGGGGTGACGTGATGATCGTACGCAGCAGACAGCTGGCCCTCGTCCTGACGGCCGTGCTCGCCGCGGGCGCCGCCTGCCAGGCCCGCGACCACACGCCGCCGGCCCAGGGGCGTCCGGCTCCCTCGGCGGCGGCCCACCGCGGCTTCACCCTGGTCGCGTCGGGAGACGTCCTGCCCCACACCTCCGTCATCGAACAGGCCGGGTTCGACGCCGGGGGCGCCGGGTACGACTTCCGGCCGATGCTCTCCGGCATCCGCTCCGTCGTCGCCCCCGCGGACCTGGCGCTGTGCCACATGGAGACCGTCTACGGCGCGGACGGCGACTACAGCGGCTACCCGCTCTTCAAGTCGCCGCCCGAGGTCGCCGCCGGACTCGCCGCCACCGGCTACGACGGCTGCTCCACCGCCTCCAACCACACGCTGGACGACGGCGAGGACGGAATCCGCCGCACCCTCGACGCCCTCGACCGGGCGGGGCTGCGCCACGCCGGCTCGGCCCGCTCCGCCGAGGAGGCCGCCGCACCGACCCTGCTGAAGGCGGGCGGGGCCCGGGTGGCGCATCTCGCCTACACCTTCGACACCAACGGGATCCCGCTGCCGCCGGACCGGCCCTGGGCGGTGAACCTGATCGACGAGCGGCGGATCGTCGCCGACGCCCGCGCCGCCCGCGGTGCCGGGGCCGACGTCGTGGTGGTCTCCCTGCACTGGGGCACCGAGTGGCAGGACCAGCCCGACGACCTCCAGCTCTCCCTCGCCCGTTCCCTCACCGCGTCGAGGAGCGGGGACCGCCCGGACGTCGACCTGATCCTCGGCACCCACGCCCATGTCCCCCAGGCGTACGAGAAGGTCAACGGGACTTGGGTGGTCTTCGGCATGGGCGACCAGATCGCCGGCGAGATGACCAACCACGAGGGGGTGAGCGACCCGCGCGGCAACCAGTCCACCGTCGGCCGCTTCACCTTCTCCCCGCCGCCTCGCCCCGGCGGCCGCTGGGAGGTCACCCGCGCCGAGTTCGTGCCGCAGCTGTACGACGTCGACGCCGGCCGGGTCGTCGACCTCAACGAGGCCCTGGCCCAGGGCGCCGAACTGCACGCCGTCCGCGACCGCATCCGCGACGTGGTGTTCAGCAGGGGCGCGGCGAAGGACGGGCTCGTGATGGCGGGCGGGCGGGGCTGAGGGGCGGGGTCGGTCCGGGGCCTGCGGTCCGGGGCCTGCGGACCGGGCGCGCGGGCGTCAGTCGTCGTCGACGTGGTCCAGCGCCTTGAGCAGCTCGCCCAGCACACGCAGACAGGCCGTCACCTCGGCGTCCGTCAGGCCGCCGCCGGTCTCCCGCAGCAGGGCGTGCTCCCGGCGCAGCACCTCGCCGATCGCCGCCGTGCCCTTCTCCGTCGGACGGATGAGCGACGAGCGCCGGTGGGCCGGGTTGGGAATGCTCTCCACCAGCCCCTGGTCCGCCGCCTCGTTCACCGTGCGCTGCACGAACTGGCGGCTGATCGCCTGCGCCCGGCCCATCTGCGGCACCGTCATCGGCCCGTTGCGGTGCAGCAGCGTCAGCACCGCGCGCACCCCGAGGGACAGCTCACCGTCCGTCAGGCCGCGTTCGACGCTGCGCTGGGCGCGCCGGTACAGGGGGCCGACCAGGTCGTACACGTCGGTGAGACGTCGGCCGAGCTCGTCCGGCGGGAGGGGGGTCTCGTGGTCCGTCACCCGTCCATCATGACATCCAGGTTGTCAAAGCGACCCCCACATGACACCTTAGTTGTCATGAATGGTGCTTCGGATCTTCGTTCCTTCCCGTCCGCCGACGGCGACCTCGCCTACCGCGACACCGGCTCCGGCGACCTCGTCGTCCTGCTCCACTCCGGCTTCGTCGACCACCGGATCTGGGACGACCACGTGCCCGTCCTCGCCGAGCGGTACCGGGTGATCGCCCCCGACACGCGCGGCCACGGCTTCTCCGCCAACGCCACCGCCCCGTTCCGCTGGGCCGACGACCTGGCCGCGCTGCTGCGCCACCTCGACGCCGGACCCGCCGTCCTCGTGGGACTCTCCATGGGCGGCGTGATCGCCACCGACACCGCGCTCGAGCACCCCGGCCTGGTCCGCGCGGTGGTCACCGCCGGGGCCGCGACCGGCGACCACCGCTACACCGACCCCTGGCACCGCGAGCTGGAGGAGACGATGGCCCGGGCGCTGGCGGCCGGGGACGTGACCGCCTGGCTCGACGCCTTCCTCCGGCTCGTGCCCGGACCGGCGCGCACGGCCGACGCCGTCGACCCCGACGTGCTGCGCCGCGTGCGCGAGATGGCCCTGCACACGCTGTCCAAGCACGGCCCGGGCGAGAAGGACTGGCTGGTCCGGGTGACCGGCTCCTTCGACCGGACCGGCGAGATCCGCGTCCCGCTGCTCGCCGTCAACGGCTCCCTGGAGCCGGCCGATCTGCATGCCGCCGCCGAGCGCCTGGCCGGCGCCGTCCCCGACGGCCGCACGGCGACCATCGACGGCACCGGCCACTACTCCGCGCTGGAGCGCCCCGACGCGTTCAACCGTGTCCTGCTCGACTTCCTGGAAGCGCTCTAGTCCCGCTTCCCACCGTCGTCCCCGGCCGCCCGCGCGAGCGCCGAACGCCGGTAGGAGTAGCCGAAGTAGACGACCAGGCCGACCGCGAACCACACGGCGAACCGCGCCCAGGTCTGCCACTGCAGGAACGTGATCAGCCAGACCGAGAACACCACGCCCACCGCGGGCACCACCGGCATCCACGGTGTGCGGAAGGCGCGCGGCAGCTCCGGCTGCCGGTAGCGCAGCACGATCACCGCCGTGCACACCACCACGAACGCCAGCAGGATGCCGATGTTGGTCAGCTCGGCCGCCTCGCCGATCGGCAGGAACCCGGCGATGGCGGCCGACGCCACCCCCACGATCCAGGTGACCCGCGTCGGCACGTGCCGGGTGGGGTGCGTCCTGGCGAACCAGCGGGGCAGCAGCCCGTCCCGGGACATCGCGAACCACACCCGGGTCACGCCCAGCATGAACGTGAACATCACGGTGAGGATGCCGATGATGGCACCCACCGCGATCACGTCCGCCAGCCCGGTCAGCCCCACCGACTTGAACGCCGTGGAGAAGCCGCTCTCCGGGTCGATGTCCCGGTAGTCCTGCATGCCCGTCAGCACCAGGCAGGCCGCCACGTACAGCACCATCGAGACGATCAGCGAGTAGATGATCGCCTTCGGCATGTGCCGCTGCGCGTCCTTGGACTCCTCCGCCGCCGTCGACATGGCGTCGTAGCCGAACACCGCGAAGAACACCGTCGCCGCACCCGTGAACGCCCCGCCGACACCGAACGGGAAGAACGGCTCGTAGTGCGCCGCCTGGATGTGGAACACGCCGACGCCGATCACCAGCAGCACGACCAGGACCTTCAGCACCACGACGACCGTCTCGAAGCGCGCCGCGTTCTTGATGCCCAGGTTCAGCAGCGCCGCGATCAGCAGACACAGCAGCGCCGCGAACAGATCGACCCGGTGCCCGTCCCCGGTGCCGGGCGCCCCCAGCATCCAGGCCGGAAGGTCCGCGCCCATCTCGTTCACCAGGAAGCTGAAGTAGCCGGAGATGCCGATGCCGACCACCGCGACGATCGCCGTGTACTCCAGCAGCAGGTCCCAGCCGATGAACCAGCCCGCCAGCTCGCCCAGCACCGCGTACCCGTAGGTGTAGGCCGAGCCGGCCTTCGGGATCATTCCCGCGAACTCGGCGTACGACAGCGCCGCCGCCGCGCTCGCGACGCCCGCGATCAGGAAGGACAACAGCACCGCGGGTCCCGCCGTGCCGTTCGCGACCGTCCCCGCGAGGGTGAAGATGCCCGCGCCGATGATGCCGCCCACGCCGATCGCGGTGAGCTGCCAGAGGCCCAGGGTGCGCTCCAGCCGCGGACCCCGGCCGACCTCCGTCTCCTCGATGCGCTCGATCGGTTTGCGGCGGAGAATTCCTTCGCCCGCCCGGAGTCCGGCCATGCGTCTCACCTCTTCGCGTTCGGCAAGCGGCTGACGAGGACTCATGATCCCCCGGGGGCGCCGGTGACGGAAGACACCACGCGAGCCGGAGGGCACGCCTTCACCGGACTACGGCACCACCGTCACCGGCCAGCGCCCCGCCTTCACCAGCCGCACCGCCACCGACCCGACGAACCGGTGCCCCGCCTGCTCGGACGCGCCCACGACCACCGCGTCCGCCGTGAGGTCGTCCGCCGCCTTCACCAGGCCGTTGTACGGGTCGCCCCGGAAGGTGTGGAACTCCCAGCGGACGTCGAAGATCCCCTTGATCCGCTCCATCGACTCCCGGATCTGCGCCGCCAGGTCCTGCGCGATCTCCTCCGTCGCGTCCGCCACCGGCGCGCCGAGCGCGGCCCCTGCCGCCAGCACCGGCTGCACGTACACGATGGCGAGCAGCGCGCCCTGCCGCCGGGCCAGCCCCGCGGCGTAGGCCGCCGCGCGCAGCGACGAGTCGGAGCCGTCCACGCCGGCCACGATCACCTTCGGGCCGTCCGTGCCCCGCTCGAACCGATGGGCCTGCTGTTCCGTCACGACCGCGAGGCTATCGGAGCGCCGCCCGGCCGGGCACCGCGCGGTCCCCGCACATCTCCCTCCTATGCTGCGCCGATCAGGTGAAATGGTTCCGCCGCACCGGTGTCGCGGCGCTGCGCCGGACCTCCGCGGGGCGACTGATGAGTCATGCAGAAGCATCAATTGCTCACCCGGCGCCGGGCGTTGCTCGCCGGTGCCGCCACGCTGGGCGCGGCAGGCGTGGCCACGGCGCTCGTGCCGGGGGCCGGGAACCGGGGCGCTCCGGCGTCACCGCCCGTCGCCGGAGCGCCCGCGGCCCGCCGCCCCCTCAGGCCCTCCGAGTACCGTCTGAGGCCCCTGACCGGCTACGGCCCCCCGCGCACCGCGCCCGGCAGGACCCCGGTGCGCAAGGAGCCGCTGCTGAAGGTGCCGGAGAACGGCCGCACCGTCGTGCTCACCTTCGACGACGGGCCCGACCCCCGCTACACCCCCGACATCCTGGACACCCTGGCCCGGTACGAGGTGCGCGCGATGTTCTTCGTGTGCGGCGAGATGGCGGCCTACAGCCCGGACCTGCTGGCCCGCATGGCCGACGAGGGCCACGTGGTCGGCAACCACACGTGGTCGCACCCCCTGCTGACCGGTCTGCGCCGGCGCCGCATCCGCTCCGAGATGGAACGCACCAGCGACGTCGTCGAGAAGCACCACGGCGCCCGCCCGGAGTGGTTCCGCGCCCCCTACGGCGCGTGGAACCGCGCCGCCTTCGAGCTCGGCGCCGAACTGGGCATGGAACCGCTCGCCTGGACCGTCGACACCCTCGACTGGACCGAGCCCGGCACCCGCACCATCGTCGGCCGGGTCGAGGACGGCGTCGCCCCCGGCGTCGTGGTGCTCTCGCACGACGCCGGGGGCGACCGCTCGCAGAGCGTGAAGGCCCTGCGCTCCTATCTGCCGCACCTGCTGGACTCCGGCTACCACGTCACCGTGCCCCGCCGGGAGTACGTCTGAGAACGCCCTGAGCAGTCCCCGCCCGGGCGGGCGGGGACTGCTCAGCGGATCTCGGCCAGGCGGGCGAAGGCGACCACGTTGCCGTCGTAGCCGTTCTGCTGGGTGAAGCCGCCGCCGCAGGTGATGACCCGCAGCTCCGCGGTGCCCTTGGACGCGTAGACCCGGTCGCCGGGGAAGTCGTTCTTCGAGAAGACCTCCACGCCGTAGATCTCGAACACGGCGGTCTTGCCGTCCTTGCGGGCGATCTCGACCCGGTTGCCCTTCTTCAGCGCGCCCAGGCCGTAGAACACGGCCGGTCCCTGCGCGTTGTCCACGTGCCCGACCACGACCGACGTGCCCTTCTCGCCCGGCGAGACCGCGCCGGTGAACCAGCCCGCCAGGTTCGGGTCCTCGGGCGGCGGCGCGTCCACCCAGCCCTCCGCGTCCAGGCCCACCGGCACGATCGGCGCGTCCACCTGGATCGCCGGGATCCGCACCCGGTCCGGCACCGCGTACGGCAGCGGCTGCAGCGCGCCGACGGTGACACCGGGGGTCGCGCTGTCCGCGGCGGCCGCGCCGGCCGGCTGCGGCGGGCCCACGTCGAACTCCCCGGAGCCGTTGCGGAGCAGCGCGAGGCCGGTGAGCAGGACCAGCGCTATCACGCCCCACGGAGCGCGCCTCCTCGGGCGCGCCTCCTCTTCGGCTTCGGCCGGCTCGAAAGCTGACATTCGCCTTCCCCTCTCGACACGGCCGTCGCCGTGTCACTCGCGCATGACGTGAACGCTAAGCGGAGGGTGCGCCACCGGCGACGGGACGGCGGCGAACGGGTGGCCCCCGGACGGGCGGGGTGCGCCATCCGGGGTGATCCGCGACGAAGATCTTCTGACGGTCCGTGACCTGCGGCGATGGCCCCGCCCGCACGGGAGGGGCGAGGGCGGCCCTCAACCGTACGGACCATTCCCGAAATGCGCGGCGGCGCAGGGCAACTGAGGGTCTTTCCGGGAGGCGCTTTCTCGCCGATCGGACCGGGGACGGGACCCGGGGCGTCTCCCGCGGAGGATCACATGCGCAACACACGTGCCCTTGCGGCCGCCGGAGCCGCGGTCGCCGTCCTCGGGGTCGCCGCCCCGGCGGCCGTCGCGGACGGCGGACGGGTGCCCAACCCGTCCAACATCGTCGCCCTGCCCAGCGTCATCGCCCGGGGCGGCCAGCTCACCATCACCGTCGACGGCTGCCCCAACGGCGGCCACGCCACCTCGAACGCCTTCCCGCGGACGAACCTGACGCCCGTTCACAGCGGCAACGACACCGCCAGGGGCACCGCCACCATTCACCACGACGCCCACCCCGGTCCCTACGACATCACCGTCCACTGCTCCGGCCGCAGCCTGACCCGCCCGGCCGCCTTCACCGTCATCGGCGGTGTCCGCGGCGGCATCGGCGGCAGCAGCACCACCGGGGCCACCCCCGCCGACATGGCGATCGGCGGGTCGCTGGTGGCCGCCGCGGTCGTCGGCAGCGGTGTCTTCTGGATGCGCCGCCGCGCCGAGAAGCGGATCTGAGGCGCTGCTCCCCCCCGGCCTCCCGTTCCGCCCGTGCCCGAAGCCCGCGCCCCGGACCCTGACGGCGTCCGGGGCGCGGCCGTGCCCGCGGGGCGGGCCGGACCGAGGGCGTCGTGCGGTCAGCTCCCGGTCTCCGGGAACAGCCGCAGGAACGGCTCGGCCGTCGCGGCGAGGCCCCGGCTGTAGGGGGCGTCGAAGTCCCAGATGAGGAAGAGCAGGAAGGCGATGAGCGCCGAGAACAGCCCGGCGAGGATCAGTTCGCGGCGGGTGCGCCGGATCTGCAGGGCGAAGATCATGCCGATGGTGACCATGGCTCCGGTGACCAGGCCGAACCACACCACGCCCGGCATGGTCGCCCCGGTCGACTCCGCGCGGGCGCTGCGGGCCTGGTCGGCGGCGGCCACCTGGTCCACCAGAGGCTGGTAGGCCTGCGCCTCGAAGTCGGTGCGCGGCTCGTAGTCGGTCACGTCCCGGCGCAGCCGGTCGAGCAGTGCGGCGCCCTCGTCGGTCAGCCGGTCGTGGTCGGCCATGGTCCGCCACTCCGTGGTGACGACGTGTCCGACATAGGCGTTGACATCGTCACGGATCCGGTCACGGATCTCGGCGGGGTAGACCCGTACCCGCTCGGAGATCTCGTGCAGGGCGACCGCCTCGGCGCGGACGTTCTCCTGGGCGGCGCTGCGGCCCTCCCAGACGCCGGCGATGGCGAGACCCAGCACGATGGCGTACACCACGCCGATCCACATGGTCATGTACTCGATGACGTCCGGTGTCTCGCTGGGGTCCTCGTCCTCGGCCGCCCTCCGGTGCCGGAGGAGGGTGATGATCACCACGACGGCACAGGCGGCGAGCATGGCGAGGATGAGAACAAGCCATTCCGGCAAGAGGTGCCTCCAGGCAGAGAGGATCGATCGGGTGCGCGGGCGGTCGTCAGCGCGGGCGCAGCGCGGCGACGGCGACCACCGCCGGGGTGGTGATGAGCAGGACGAAGACGAGCGGCGACGTGGTGCTCCGGGCCGGCCGCTTCACTTCGGTCGTGCGGTGGCGCGGGTAGGTGACGGTCCGCAGGGTGGGACGCGGGCTCGGGGTCGCGGACGGTTTCGGGGCCGGTGGCGGGGGCGGCGCCGGACGGAGGGCCGGGCGCGGTCCGGCCGTCGGCGCCGGCCGGGGCGACGGCGGGGCGGGGCGCGCCGCGGGCGGCGGGACGGGCCGCACGGTGGGGGTGGGCTTCGGCGGCGGAGGGGTCGGCGTCGGCGAGGGCGGCGGTGGCGGAGGGGGAGGGGGTGGAGTCGGGGTCGGGGTCGGGGTGGGTGTGGGCGTGGGTGTGGGGATCGGCGTGGGGGTGGGTGGCGGCGGCGGGGGAGGCGGGGAGCAGGGCGGGAGGGCCGGGTCGATGTGGCCCGCGATCGCCACCGCCTGCGTGCCGTCCGGCCCCGTCGAGGCGTACGCGCAGGCGTCCGCCGCCGCCCGGCCGGGTGCGCCGGCGAACGCCCAGAGCAGCGTGACCACGGCCAACGCGCGTACCGCGGTACGGGTTCGGGTCGGTACGAGTGCTTGCACGACGAAGATCATGAGTCGTCCGGAGCCATGTCACGCACGAGAGCCGGGGGAATGCCACGAAGGAGGGAAGAAAAGAAAAACGGGCCGCCGTTGAACACAACCTGTGCCGCCGTGCGTACCCCTCGTCGAGCGGCGGCGCGGCAGAGCGCTGCGACACCTCTGCGATCATCTGGAGTTGACGATGAAGACCTCCTGGCGGACCGCCTCACTGGTGGTGAGCGCCGCGGCGGTGCTGACCCTGACGACGGCGTGCGGTCAGGACACCCAGCCGCCCTCCAGCCAGAACGTGGGGATCACGGCGCCGGGCGACCTCGGCGGCATCGGCAGCGGGGCACAGGCGGGCCAGACCTCCCCGGCCCCGAGCCAGCCGGTCAACACGGCGGGGCAGCTGAACGTGGCGACCGACGCCAAGCTCGGCAAGGTGGTGACCGACGAACTGGGCCTGACCCTCTACCGGTTCGACCAGGACTCCGCGAACCCGCCCAAGTCCAACTGCGACGGGGACTGCGCGAAGACCTGGCCGCCGGTGCCGGCGGACGACGCCTCGGCGGGCGAGGGCATCGACAAGGCGCTGCTCGGCGAGATCACCCGCGCCGACGGCACCAAGCAGCTCACCGTGGACGGGTGGCCGGCGTACCGGTACGTCAAGGACGTGAACGCCGGTGACGTCAAGGGCCAGGGCGTGGGCGGCAAGTGGTTCGCGTTCACCCCGGAGGGCAAGAAGGCGCAGTCGGCCGATCTGCCGGGGCTCTCGACCCGGGAGGACCCCGAGCTCGGCGAGATCGTGGTCGACGAGAAGGGCATGACGGTCTACCGCTTCATGAAGGACGAGGCGTGGCCGGAGCCCGTCTCGAACTGCGCCGGCGACTGCGTGAAGAAGTGGCCGGTCGTCTCGCCGGTCGACTTCGCCGACACCAAGGGCATCCAGAAGAAGGGCTACATGACCTTCACCCGGCCCGACGGCGCCGAGCAGCAGACCATCAACTGCTGGCCCATCTACACCTTCGCCGGCGACAAGGCCCCCGGCGACACCAACGGTCAGGGCGTCGGCGGCACGTGGTACGCCGTGCGGCCCGACGGGAAGCCGGTCGGCGCGCCGGAGAAGTGACGACCTCCCCAGGGCGCCGGCCCCGGCGCCGCCGGCCCCGAGTCCGCCCCTCCGCGATCCCGCGGAGGGGCGGACCGTTTTCCCCGGGTTCCTCCCGCGCGCCGGAACACTCCGGAGTGGCGTGATCACGTCATGTGACAAACCCTGTGCATCCGCAAAGCGGGCACGTGCCAGAGGCAGTGACCGGGAACGGATGGTCAATTTCCGTTTGGGGTCGCCCTGTTGGCGGGCGATCAGTAGCCTCTGCTCGAACACCGGATCGCCTACGCCTTGGAGAGATACATGGAGCGTCCCGCCTGGGCCCCACGGAGCATCGACATCACGGTGCCCAGTGTCTCCCGGATGTACGACTACTACCTGGGCGGTTCGCACAACTTCGAGGTCGACCGGGAAGCCGCCCGCAAGGCCATGGAGTTCATGCCGGGACTGCCCAAGATCATGCAGGCGAACCGGGCGTTCATGCGGCGGGCGGTGCGCTTCGCCGTCACCGAGGGGGTCACCCAGTTCCTTGACATCGGTTCCGGCATCCCCACATTCGGGAACGTGCACGAGGTGGCCCAGGCGGCCGACCCCGAGGCCCGGGTGATGTACGTGGACCACGACCCGGTGGCGGTCGCGCACAGCAAAGTGGTGCTGGAGGGCAACGACCGCGCGGACATCCTCGCCGCCGACCTCCGCAAGCCGGGGGAGATCCTCGGCAGTGACGAAGTCGGCCGGCTGATCGACCTGAATCGGCCGGTGGCGCTGCTTCTCGTTGCCATACTTCACTTCGTGGAAGAAGCGGACGACCCGTACGGGGCGGTGGCCGAACTGCGTGAGGCCCTGGCGCCCGGAAGCATGCTGGTCCTCACCCACGCCGCGTACGAGGGGATCCCGTTGCCGCCGGAGCGGGCGGAGGGGGCGGTCGGCGTGTACCGAGACACGCGCAACCCGCTGATCATGCGCACGCGCGACGAGATCGCGCGGTTCTTCGAGGGGTACGACATGGTGGAACCCGGACTGGTGCCGATGCCTCGATGGCGTCCCGACACCGCACCGGAGGACGAGGATCCCTACGCCTTCTCCGGCCTGGCGGGCGTGGGGCGTACGGCGTGAGCGCGGAGCCGGACGGGCCGGAGGGCAGACTGCGCCGGTTCGCGACGATCTGGAGCCGGGCCGTGTACCCGGTGACCTCGACCGCCGACACCCGCTCCGAGTTCGAGGAGCGGCTGCTCCCGGTGGCCCGGCTGCTGAGCGAGGCGCTGCGTGCCCGGGCCTTCGACGCGGAGGCGGGCCGGGCGGCCGGCGCGGCGCTCGTCGAGGCGCACTGCACGGACCCCGAGGCGCTCAGCCGCACCCTGGACTGCGTCGACGCCTACCTCGTCCTCTACTGCGGCGGCGACGGTGACCGCGAGACCCTCAGGGCGCGCAGCGCGCGGCTCCAGCACGCCATGGCGGCCGGCTTCGCCCAGGCCCTGCGCCGGCGCACGCTGGCCGAGCAGGAGGCCGTCGCCAAGGCCGCGCTGGAGGCGCAAGGAGTGGTCGCGCAGGCCCTGCACGCCACCGAGACCCGGTTCCGCGCGGTCTTCGAAGGCGCGGCCATAGGGATCGGCATCGCCGACCTCGAAGGCAACATCCTCCAGGTCAACGGCGCGCTCGGCCGCATGTTCGGCCTGTCGGGACAGAACCTGCTGGGCCGCAACGTCAGGGACTGGACCCACCCCGACGACGCCCCGCAGACCTGGCGGCTCTACGAGGAGCTGGTGAGCGGCGAGCGCGAGCACTACCACCTCGAGAAGGCCTTCTACCGACCTGACGGAACGGTCCTGTGGACCAACCTCACCGTCTCCCTGCTGCGCGACGCCGACGGCGAACCCCAGTACCAGCTCGCCCTCATGGAGGACACCACCGAGCGGCGGCTGCTCAACCTCCGGCTGCGCTACGAGGCCACCCACGACGCGCTCACCGGGCTGCCCAACCGCACCTTCTTCTTCGAGCGCCTGGAGAAGGCCCTCGCGGCCGGACCCGGCCAGCGGTTCGGGCTGTGCTACCTCGACCTGGACGGCTTCAAGACCGTCAACGACAGCCTCGGGCACGCGGCCGGCGACCGGCTGCTCGTCGAGGTCGCCGACCGGCTCCAGTCCTGCGCCACCGCGCCCGGCGAGATGGTGGCCCGGCTCGGCGGCGACGAGTTCGTCGCCCTCACCACCGGCCCCGACACCCGCCGCACGGTCGACGAGCTGGCCGGCCGCATCATGAACGCGCTGCTCGCCCCGATCAGCGTCGACGGCCGGGAGCTGACCGTGCGCGGCAGCATCGGCATCGTCGAGGGACCGGCGGGGGAGCGCAGCGCGGCGGAGGTGCTGCGCAGCGCCGACATCACGATGTACCGGGCCAAGGCGGCGGGCGGCAACCGGTTCGAGCTCGCCGACCCGGAGGCCGACGCCCGCGCCATCACGCGGCACGGGCTCACCACGGCGCTGCCCACGGCCCTGGACCGGGGCGAGTTCTTCATCGAGTACCAGCCCCTGGTGCACCTCGGCGACGGGAGCGTCCGGGGCGCCGAGGCGCTGGTGCGCTGGCTCCACCCGCAGCACGGGGTGCTGTCCCCGGACCGCTTCATCCCGCTCGCCGAGCACACCGGGCTCATCGTGCCGCTCGGCCGCTGGGTGCTGGAGCAGTCGGTGCGTCAGGCCCGCGAGTGGCGCGACGCCAACGGCGGCGACGCGCTCGGCCCGCTGCGCATCAACGTGAACCTGTCGCCCTGCCAGCTCACCCACCCGGGCCTGGTGCAGGACACCGTCGAGATCCTGGAACGCACCGGCGTCACCCCCGACGCGCTGTGCCTGGAGGTCACCGAGTCCGCGCTCATCGGCGCCGACGACGACCTGCTCAAGCCGCTGCGCCGGCTCGCCGAGATGGGCGTCGACATCGCCCTCGACGACTTCGGCACCGGCTACTCCAACCTCGCCAACCTGCGCCGCCTCCCGGTGAGCGTCCTCAAACTGGACCGCTCCTTCACCCAGAGCATGCAGCAGTTCCCCGCCGACCCGGTCGACCTCAAGATCGTCGAGGGGATCGTCTCGCTCGCCCACAGCCTCGACCTCGCGGTCACCGTGGAGGGCGTGGAGACCGGCGCGCAGGCCGAGCAGCTGCGCATCCTCGGCTGCGACACGGCCCAGGGCTGGTACTACGCCCGCCCGGGCCCGCCGGAGCGGCTGCACGAGCTGGCCCTGGTGGACGCGACGGGATGAGGTGCGCACGGTGACCGGCCACCAGGGCACGCCGGTGCCGCCCGAGGTGCCCTGGCCTGTGCGGGCTCGTCCGGGCCGGGCGCGCAGTTCCCCGCGCCCCTGAGGGCGTGGGAAGAGGGGCCTGCCGGACGGCTTGGCGGTCGCGCTGAAGATCGCCGACGGTTCGGAGCCGGCCCTCACCGCTCCAGCAGCATCCCCTGAAGTTCCCGTGCCGCCCGCGGCGGCGCCACGTCGCTGCGGTGGGCCAGGGCGATCGTCCGGTGCAGGCCCGGGCGGGCCAGCGGGGTGACGCGCAGACCGTGGCCGGAGCGGGCGGCCACCATGCGGGGCACCACCGCCACGCCCAGCCCCGCCCGCACGAACCCCAGCACCGCGTCCATCTCCCCGCCCTCCACCGCGAACTCCGGCTCGAACCCCTCCGCCCGGCATGCGGCCACGGTCAGCTCCCGCAGGTCGTAGCCGTGCCGGAACATCACCAGGCGTTCCCCCTCCAGGTCGGCGATCCGCACCGCGCGCCGCGCCCGGCCGGGGCGGGGGGCGTCCGGGGAGGAGACCACCACCAGGTCCTCCCGCAGCAGCTCCACGGTGGTCAGCGCGGGGGAGGGCGTCGGCAGCGGCAGCACCACCAGGGCGAGGTCCAGCGCGCCGCGGGCCAGCTCGCGCACCAGGTCGTGCGAGCCGCCCTCCTCGATCAGCAGCCGGACGCCCGGGTAGCGGTCGTGGAAGGCGCGCAGCACGTCCGGCAGCAGACCCGTGCACAGACTGGGCGTCGCGCCGAGCCGCACCCGGCCGCTGCGCAGCTGTGCCACCTCCTGCACCTCGTGCCGGGCGGTGTCCGCGTCCGCCAGGATCCGCCGGGCCAGCGGCAGCAGCGCCTCGCCCGCGTCGGTCAGCGTGATGTTGCCGCGCGCCCGCCGGAACAGGTCCGCGCCCAGCTCCCGCTCCAGCGCCTTGATCTGCTGTGACAGGGACGGCTGGGCGACGTGGACCAGCTCGGCGGCGCGCGTGAAGTGCCGGGTCTCGGCCACCGCCACGAAGTACTGGAGCTGCTGGAACTGCATCCAGCCATGATAGGCGGACCCTATCGAATCGAGCCGCACCATGTCTTGGACCGATGGGGCCCTCCGGCCCTAGCGTCTGATGACATGGTTCTGGCAACGCGGACGGACCGACGGCCGTCCATGGCACGCACGGTGTGGGACTCGACCGTCGGCAAGAAGACAGTGATGGCGGTCAGCGGCCTGATCATGCTGCTGTACCTGGTCGTCCATATGCTCGGCAATCTGAAGATCTTCTTCGGGGCCGGGGAGTTCAACCACTACGCCCACTGGCTGCGCACGATCGGCGAACCGTTCATGCACTACGAGTGGACGCTGTGGGCCGTCCGCGTGGTGCTGGTCCTCGCCGTGGTCGCCCACGCCGTCTCCGCGTACCAGCTCAGCCGCCGTGACATCAAGGCGCGCCCGGTCGCGTACGTCCACAAGAAGGCGCGGGCGAGCTACGCCACGCGCACCATGCGCTGGGGCGGGATCATCCTCGCCCTGTTCATCGTCTGGCACCTCCTCGACCTGACCACCGGCACCGTCCACTCCGGCGGCTTCGAGTCCGGCAAGCCCTACCAGAACGTCGTGGACACCTTCTCCACCTGGTACGGCAACACCATCTACATCGTCGCGATGCTGGCCGTCGGCCTGCACATCCGGCACGGATTCTGGAGCGCCGCCCAGACCCTCGGCGCCGGCAGCCGCACCCGCGACCGCGTCCTGAAGACCACCGCCAACGCCCTTGCGCTGCTGCTCACGGCCGGCTTCCTCGCCGTCCCCGTGGGCGTCATGACCGGAGTGGTGAGCTGACCATGACCTCGTACACCGACTACACGACCGGCGCACCGGTCGCCGACACCAAGGCCCCGGCCGGACCGATCCACGAGCGCTGGGACACACGCCGCTTCGAGGCCAAGCTGGTCAACCCCGCCAACCGGCGCAAGCACACCGTCATCGTCGTCGGCACCGGCCTCGCGGGCGGCTCCGCCGGCGCCACCCTCGCCGAACAGGGCTACCGCGTCGTCCAGTTCTGCTACCAGGACTCCCCGCGCCGCGCCCACTCCATCGCCGCGCAGGGCGGCATCAACGCCGCCAAGAACTACCGCAACGACGGCGACTCCATCCACCGCCTCTTCTACGACACCGTCAAGGGCGGCGACTTCCGCGCCCGCGAGTCCAACGTGCACCGCCTGGCGCAGATCTCCGTCGAGATCATCGACCAGTGCGTCGCGCAGGGCGTGCCCTTCGCCCGCGAGTACGGCGGCCTGCTCGACACCCGCTCCTTCGGCGGCGTCCAGGTCTCCCGCACCTTCTACGCCCGCGGCCAGACGGGCCAGCAGCTCCTGCTCGGCGCCTACCAGGCGCTCAGCCGGCAGATCGCGGCCGGCAACGTGGAGATGCACCCGCGCACCGAGATGCTCGACCTGATCGTCGTCGACGGCAGGGCCCGCGGCATCGTCGCCCGCGACCTGATCACCGGGAAGATCTCCACCTACTTCGCGGACGCCGTCGTCCTGGCCACCGGCGGCTACGGCAACGTCTTCTACCTGTCGACGAACGCCATGAACTCCAATGCCACCGCGATCTGGCGCGCGCACCGGCGCGGGGCGTACTTCGCCAACCCCTGCTTCACCCAGATCCACCCCACCTGCATCCCGCGCACCGGCGACCACCAGTCCAAGCTCACCCTGATGAGCGAGTCGCTGCGCAACGACGGCCGTATCTGGGTGCCCAAGGCCAAGGGCGACACCCGCCCGCCCGCGCAGATCCCCGAGGACGAGCGCGACTACTACCTGGAGCGCATCTACCCGTCCTTCGGCAACCTCGTCCCGCGCGACATCGCCTCCCGCGCCGCGAAGAACGTCTGCGACGAGGGCAGGGGAGTGGGCCCCGGCGGCCAGGGCGTCTACCTCGACTTCGCCGACGCCATCGAGCGGATGGGCCGCAAGGCCGTCGAGGCCAAGTACGGCAACCTCTTCGACATGTACCAGCGGATCACCGACGAGGATCCGTACGAGGTGCCGATGCGGATCTACCCTGCCGTGCACTACACCATGGGCGGCCTGTGGGTCGACTACGACCTCCAGACCACCGTCCCCGGCCTGTTCGCGATCGGCGAGGCCAACTTCTCCGACCACGGAGCCAACCGGCTCGGCGCGTCCGCCCTGATGCAGGGCCTGGCCGACGGCTACTTCGTGCTGCCGGCGACCCTCAACGACTACCTCGGCCGCAACCCGAGGCTCGACGAGGTGACCGGCGACCACCCCGCCGTGCGGGAGGCCGTGGCGGAGACCGAGCAGCGCGTCGAGCGGCTGCTGTCGGTCGACGGCGACCGCACCCCGGACTCCTTCCACCGCGAACTCGGCGAGCTGATGTGGGAGTTCTGCGGCATGGCGCGCAGCGACTCCGGGCTGCGCAAGGCACTGGAGCGCATTCCGCAGATCCGTGAGGAGTTCTGGCGGCGGATCAAGGTCCCCGGCACCGGCGAGGAGTTCAACCAGTCGCTGGAGAAGGCCAACCGCGTCGTCGACTACCTGGAGCTCGCCGAGCTGATGTGTCTCGACGCGCTGCACCGCACCGAGTCCTGCGGCGGGCACTTCCGCGAGGAGTCCCAGACGCCGGACGGCGAGGCGGCCCGCAAGGACGACGAGTTCTCCTACGCGGCCGCCTGGGAGTTCACCGGGACCGGCGAGGCTCCGGTCCTGCACAAGGAAGACCTGGTCTTCGAGTACGTCCACCCCACCCAGCGGAGCTACGCATGAAGCTCACCCTGCGCGTCTGGCGCCAGAAGAACGCCGACGCCGACGGCGCCATGTCCACGTACGAGGTGGACGACGTCTCCCCGGACATGTCCTTCCTGGAGATGCTCGACACCCTCAACGAGGAGCTCATCCTCAAGGGCGAGGACCCGGTCGCCTTCGACCACGACTGCCGCGAGGGCATCTGCGGCGCCTGCTCGCTGGTCATCAACGGCGACGCCCACGGGCCCGAGCGCACCACCACCTGCCAGCTGCACATGCGGTCCTTCAAGGACGGCGACACCATCGACATCGAGCCGTGGCGGGCCGCCGCCTTCCCGGTGATCAAGGACCTGGTGGTCGACCGCTCCGCCTTCGACCGCATCATCCAGGCCGGCGGCTACATCACCGCGCCCACCGGCTCCGCCCCCGAGGCGCACGCCACCCCGGTGCCGAAGCCGGACGCCGACCTCGCCTTCGAGCACGCCGAGTGCATCGGCTGCGGCGCCTGCGTCGCGGCCTGCCCCAACGGCGCGGCGATGCTGTTCACCTCGGCCAAGATCAACCACCTGAACGTGCTGCCGCAGGGCGCGCCCGAGCGGGAGACCCGGGTGCTGGACATGGTGGCGCAGATGGACGAGGAGGGCTTCGGCGGCTGCACCCTCGCCGGGGAGTGCGCCACCGCCTGCCCCAAGGGCATCCCGCTGACCTCCATCACGGGCATGAACAAGGAGTGGCTGCGGGCGACCCGCAAGGCGGGCAAGCGGTAGCCGCTCCCACGGACGTTCGCCGGAGGGTGCGGACGGGCGGGGCCGGAAGAAGGTGCTCCTTCCGGCCCCGTCTCGCGTACCCGGACCCCTTCTGCCGCACTGTGGAAAATAAAGCGCGATTAATCACTTTCGTCCCGTTTTTTACCTCCTGATCAGGAGAACCGGAGAGGAGTGACCCGAGAGGAGGGTGATGACAGATGATCACCCGCGAAGAGATCTCGATCCTGCTGGATCACCCCGTGTACGACGGGGACGGCAACAAGATCGGCGACGCGAAGCACGTCTTCCTCGACGACGCGAGCGGACGCCCCGAGTGGGTGACCGTCAAGACCGGGATGTTCGGCTCCAGCGAGTCGTTCGTGCCCATCCGTGACGCCTCCATGGTCCAGGACCACCTGGAGGTGCCTTACCCCAAGGACAAGGTGAAGGGCGCGCCCAGTGTCGACATCGACGCGGGCGGCCATCTGTCGGTGGACGAGGAACACCGGCTCTACGAGTACTACGGCATCAACTGGGACAGCGTTCTCGGCGACCCCGAGGACAGCCGCGGCACCACGGGTCAGGCCGGAACCGCCGGGGCCGCGGGCGCCGCCGGAGCGGCGGGCGCCGCCGGAGCGGCGAGCGGACGCCGCGGCACGTCCGGCGCGCCGGGCACGACGGGGGCGAAGGGCGGCATGTCCTCCGCGGCGGGCGCCAAGGGCACCACGGCCGAACGGTCCGGCGCGGCCGGCGCGATGTCCCACCGCGCCGAGGCCGGCACGGGCGACGCGATGACGCGCTCCGAGGAGCGCATGCACGTCGGCGTCGAACGCCACGAGACCGGCCGGGCGCGCCTGCGGAAGTACGTGGTGACCGAGGAGGTCCAGCAGACCGTCCCGGTCCGCCACGAGGAAGTACGCGTGGAGCGCGAGCCGGTCACCGATGCCAACCGCGAGGAGGCCATGTCCGGGCCGGCCTTCAAGGAGGACCAGCACGAGGTCACGCTGCACGAGGAACGCCCCGTGGTCACCACCGAGGCCGTGCCGGTCGAGCGCGTCCGGATGACCACCGAGGAGAAGGTCACGAACGAGACCGTGCGCGGCCGGGTGCGCAAGGAGCGCATCGAGGCCGAGACGGAGATGACCGACGAGCACGGCCGCCGGGGCCGCGACGTCCCGGGCCGCGGCCGTGACATCCCGGGCCGGGGCCGCGAGTAGCGCCCCCCGTCCCCGCTCTCCCCGCGGCGCGCCGGTGTGCTCACCGGCGCGCCGCGCTGCCGCCGAGCCCCGCGAGCGCGGCGAGCCGCCGGTAGGAGTCCAGCAGCGCCTCACGGTCGTAGGTGCTGGTGGTGACGAGGACCTCCTGGGCGCCGGTGTCCTTGAGCACCGCCTCCAGCTCCCGCTCCACCTCCTCCTCGGTGCCGGCGAGCTGTCCGGTCAGCCCCGCCTCGTAGAAGCCGCGCTCCTTGTCGCTCATCGCCAGGGACTCGACGCGCCCGGCGGGCGGCAGCGGCGGGAAGGTGCCGTGCGTGCGGGAGTACGCCATCGACCAGGCCTCCGGGATCAGCAACCGCCGGGCCTGCCCGGGCGTGTCCGCCACCGCCACGGTGCCGGAGACCACCACGTACGGCTCGTCCGCCCACGCGGAGGGGCGGAACTGCTCGCGGTAGCGGTCGACGCCGCGCCGCATCCGGTCGCGGTCGCGCAGGTCGCCGATGACCATCGGCAGCCCGGCGCGGGCGGCGATGTCCGCGCCCTCGCCCATCGCCAGGACGAACGGCGGCACGGTCAGCCCCTCGGGCGGCCGGGCGTGCACCCCGGTGGGAGAGGTGCCCTCGAACCAGCCGAGCAGCTCGTCGATCTGGGCGGCGAAGTCCTCCGCGTCGCCCTTGTCGCGCCCGAGCGCCCTGCGCACCCCGTCGGTGAACCCCACCGAGCGGCCCAGACCCATGTCGATCCGGTCAGGGAACAGCGAGGCCAGCACGCCGAACTGCTCGGCCACCACCAGCGGACGGTGGTTGGGCAGCATCACCCCGCCGGTGCCGACGCGGATGGTGCGGGTCGCCCCGGCGACCGCCGCCGCCAGCACGGTCGGCGCCGAACCGGCCACCCCGGGCACGCCGTGGTGCTCGGCCACCCAGAACCGGTGGTACCCGAGCCGCTCCGCCTCCCGCGCGAGATCCACCGTGTCCCGCAGGGCCTCGGGGGCGGTGTGCCCTTCGCGCACCCGTGAGCGGTCGAGGAGGGAGAAGCGGGTCGCGGCGATCACGGAACTCATACCGGGTTCAACACCCGGGGGCCGCCAGGATTCCTGCGCGCGCTGTCTAGGGTGTGGGGGTGACCCGCCGCACCGAGCCCACCGACCGCACCCGGCGTCCGCTGGCCGTGTTCGATCTCGACAACACCCTCGCCGGCACCGCGCACCGCCAGCACTTCCTGGAGCGCAGGCCCCGCGACTGGGACGGCTTCTTCGCCGCCGCGCCGCAGGACCCGCCGCTCGCCGAGGGGATCGCGCTGGTGCGGGAGAGCGCCCAGACGTGCGACATCGTCTACCTCACCGGCCGGCCCGAACGCTGCCGCCGCGACACCCTGGACTGGCTGGCCGCTCAGGGACTGCCCGAGGGAGAGCTGCACATGCGCGGCAACGCCGACCGGCGGCCCGCCCGGTTCACCAAGGCGGCCGTGCTGCGCCGCCTGGCCCGCACCCGGGAGGTGCGGATGCTGGTCGACGACGACGAGCTGGTCTGCGAGGACGCCCGCCGGGCCGGGTACACCGTCGTCCACGCCCGCTGGGCGACCCCCTCGGGCGAGCTGAAGGACGCGCAGGAGCGCGAGGGCCGTACCTGAGCCGTACGGCGGCTCAGTCCGTCTCCTCCAGCCGGAAGCCCACCTTCAGGCCCACCTGGTAGTGCGCGACGCGCCCCTCCTCGATCTGCCCGCGTACCTGCGTCACCTCGAACCAGTCCAGATGGCGCAGCGTCCGCGACGCCCGCTCGATGCCGTTGCGGACGGCCGCGTCCACGCCGTCGGGCGAGGTGCCGACGATCTCGGTGACCCGGTAGGTGTGGTTCGACATGCTCTGCTCCTCTCACGGTGGCCCCACCGCCTGTGGCGCACGTCACTCCACCGTGCCCCACCCCGGATCCGGGCGCGAGGCGTCGGCCCGGTTCACCCGACGCCCTTGACCCGGGCATTGGTCCATACCAAGATGCTGGGCACCCGTCCGAGCTCCGGCTCGCCCCCCACGCCGGGCCCCGCCCTGTCCGCCAGACAGAAAAACAGGACCCCACGTGAGACGCCGTCTGCTCGCCCTCGTCTGTGTGTCCGCCTCCCTGCTCACCGGCTGCGGGGTGATGTCCGACAGCGCGGCGCAGCGGCGCACCGTCACCGTGTGGCTGATGCAGCACAGCGCCTCGCAGGACTTCCTGGACCGCTTCACCGAGGAGTTCGAGCGCGAGCACGAGACCCTCGACCTCGACATCCGCATCCAGGAGTGGACCGACATCGGCGAGAAGGTCCAGCGGGCCCTGCGCGGCAAGGACGCGGACGGGCCCGACGTCATCGAGGTCGGCAACACCCAGGTGTCCGCCTACGCCGAGAGCGACGGTCTGCTGGACCTCACCCTGGAGTCCATGCGCGACTGGGGCCGCGACGACTGGCTGCCCGGCCTCGCCGAACCCGGCCGCTGGGGCTCCCAGCAGTACGGCATCCCCTGGTACGCCGCCAACCGCGTCGTCGTCTACCGCAAGGACCTGTTCCGCGCGGCCGGCGTCACCCCGCCGAAGACCCGCGACGAGTGGCTGGAGATCACCGAGCGGCTCGACACCGGCGACACCCAGGGCATCTACCTCGCCGGACAGGACTGGTACACGCTCGCCGGGTTCATCTGGGAGGAGGGCGGCGAACTCGCCACCGAACGCGACGGCGTCTGGCGGGGCGCCCTCGACAGCGAGGCCGCCCTGCGCGGCATGGACTTCTACCGCCGCCTCCAGCGGCTCGGCGACGGCCCCGTCGACGCCGACGAGGAGCACCCGCCCCAGGCGGGGGTGTTCGCCGAGGGGCGGGTCGCCCAGATCGTCGCCGTCCCCGGACTGGTCCGTGCCATCGTCCAGCAGAACCCCGGACTCGAGGACGAGATCGGCTACTTCCCCGTCCCCGGCAAGGAGGCGGGCCGCCCCGGCGCCGTCTTCACCGGCGGCTCCGACCTCGTCGTCCCGGCCGGCACGGACGTCGAGGACGCCGCCGTCGAGGTCGTCGCCGCCCTCACCGGCGCCCGCTGGAACACCGACCTCGCCCGCACCATGAACTACGTCCCCAACAAGGCGGACCTCGCCGGCTCGGTAGCGGGGGAGGAGGGCCTGGAGGCCATGGCGGCCGGCGCCGCACGGGGCCGGGCCACCCCGGCCACGCCCCGGTGGAGCGTGGTCGAGGCCGACAACCCGATCAAGGAGTACATGACGAAGGTGCTCACCGGCGCCGACCCCGGGAAGGAGGCCGAACGCGCCGCGCGGCGCATCACGGAAACCCTCGCCTTCGAGTGAGTGCGCACGAGGGCGTCCTGACGCGCCGCGCGGTGACGGGTCAGCGGGCGGCGCTCAGCGGGCCACGCTCAGCGACAGCGCGAATTGCCCCTCGCCGTCCGTCCACCACCGGGACAGCTCCAGCCCCGCGGCCGACAGCTCCGCGCGCACCCCCTCCCGCCGGAACTTCGCCGACACCTCGGTGCGCAGCTCCTCGCCCTCCGCGAAGTCCACGACCAGCTCGAGCGCCGGGATCTTCACGGACTGCGCGATGCGCGAGCGCAGCCGCATCTCGATCCACTCCCGCTCCGCGTCCCACAGCGCCACATGGTCGAAGGCGTCCGGGTCGAAGTCGGCGCCCAGCTCCCTGTCGACGACGTGCAGCACGTTCTTGTTGAACGCCGCCGTCACCCCGGCCGCGTCGTCGTAGGCACGCACCAGCGTCCTGACGTCCTTCACCAGGTCCGTGCCGAGCAGCAGCGCGTCGCCCGGGGCGAGCAGGGCGCGGACGGAGGCGAGGAACGCGGCCCGCTCGGCCGGGAGCAGATTGCCGATGGTGCCGCCGAGGAACGCCACCAGGCGCGGCCCCGGCGTGTCCGGCAGGGGCAGCTCGGCGGTGAAGTCCGCGACCAGCGCGTGCACCTCCAGACCCGGCCGCTCGGCCGCCAGCGCCCGCCCCGCCCCGGTCAGCGCGGACTCGCTGACGTCGACCGGGACGTATGTGTGCAGCCCGTCGAGGGCGGCGATCAGATGCCGGGTCTTCTCCGAGGAGCCCGAGCCCAGTTCCACCAGGGTGCGGGCGCCGGACGCGGCGGCGATCTCGCCCGAGCGGGCGAGCAGGATCTCCCGCTCGGCGCGCGTCGGGTAGTACTCGGGCAGCGCGGTGATCTCCTCGAACAGCTCGCTGCCCCGTGCGTCGTAGAACCACTTGGGCGGCAGCGTCTTGGGGCTGCCGGTCAGTCCCGCGCGGACGTCGGCGCGCAGCGCGGCGCCGGCGGCGTCCTCGGGGAGGGTGCGGGTCAGACGGAACGGACTCACGTGAGGGACTCCTTGAGCGGGGTGAGCAGTACGTCGGCGCGGCTCGCGGCGAGCAGGGTGCGGTCGGGCACCTCCTGCCAGTGCGGGTCGTCGTCGTAGGGCTCGGAGGCGACGACGGTTCCCCCGCCCGGCCGGGCGAGATACCAGAGGGTGTCCCCCCACGCGGTCGCGGCCACGGTGGCGCCGTCGGTGAGCAGCAGGTTCAGCCGGGCCTCCGGGACCGCCTCGGCGACCTCGGCGACCGTGTCGGCCAGCGCCTGCCCCATGGTGTCGCCGGCCCGCAGCCGCGCCAGCACCAGCGCCCACAGGAACGCCGAGTCGTTGCGCGCCTCCAGCGACAGCAGGTCCTCGGCGGGCAGTGTGGCCGCCAGGGACGCGAGCGAACCCGGCCAGCCCGGCACCGCCCCGTTGTGGCTGAACAGCCACGCCCCCGACGCGAACGGGGCCGCGGCCGCCTCCGCGTCGGCGCCCGACAGCGTCGCGTCCCGCACGGCGGCGAGCAGCGCCTCCGTGCGCACCACCCGCGCCAGGTCCGTGAACGACAGGTCCGCCCAGATGGGCCCGGCCCGCCGGTAGCGGGCCGGGACCGGGTCGCCGTCGGCGTACCAGCCCACGCCGAAGCCGTCCGCGTTGACCGTGCCGTACCGCTGCCGGCGGGGCGCCCACGACTGCCGGTACAGCCCGTGCGGCGGTCCCACCAGCAGCGCGCCCAGCGGCTCCGCGGGTCCCACGTACGCCAGGTGACGGCACATCAGGCGTCCTCCGCCGAGCGGGCGGTGCGGAACCCGGCGAAGATCTGCCGCCGGATCGGATGATCCCAGTTGCGGAACGTGCCCCGGCAGGCCACCGGGTCCACGGCGAACGAACCGCCGCGCAGCACCTTGTACTCCGGCCCGAAGAACACCTCCGAGTACTCCTTGTACGGGAACGCCCGGAAGCCCGGGTACGGCAGGAAGTCGCTCGCCGTCCACTCCCACACGTCCCCGATCAGCTGCCGTACGCCCAGCGGCGACGCCCCCGCGGGAAAACTGCCGGCCGGCGCCGGACGCAGATGGCGCTGGCCGAGGTTGGCGTGCTCGGGCGTCGGGTCGGCGTCGCCCCACGGGTAGCGCCGCGAGCGGCCCGTCGCCGGGTCGTGCCGGGCGGCCTTCTCCCACTCGGCCTCGGTCGGCAGCCGGCGCCCCGCCCAGCGGGCGTACGCGTCCGCCTCGTACCAGCACACGTGCAGCACCGGCTCGTCCGGCGGCACCTGATCGGTGACGCCGAAGCGGCGCCGCAGCCACTGCCCGCCCTCCCGGCGCCAGTACAGCGGCGCGGTGAGGCGGGCGCGGCGCACGTGCGCCCAGCCCTCGGGCGTCCACCAGCGCGGGTCGTCGTAGCCGCCGTCCTCGACGAACGCCTGGTACGCGCCGTTGGTGACCGGCGTGGCGTCGATCCAGAACGGCGCCACCTCCCGCCTGTGCGCGGGCCGTTCGTTGTCCAGCGCCCACGGCTCGGCCGAGGTGCCCATGGTGAACGGGCCGCCCGGCACCAGGATCTCCGCCGGTCCCGTGTACGGCGTCACCGGCACCGGGTCGGGCGCGGTGAGGGCGGCCGGGCCCTTGCGGAGCTGGTGGGTGATCAGCATCGTCTCGTCGTGCTGCTGCTCGTGCTGGGCGATCATCCCGAAGGCGAACCCGGCCTCGGTCAGCCGGGTGCCGTCGAACGCCGTGCGCTCCAGCACGTCCAGTGCCCGTCCGCGCACGTCGGCCGCGTACCGGCGGGCCTCCTCGGGCGACAGCAGGGGCAGGTTCGGGCGTTCGGCGCGGGGGTGCTCGAAGGCGTCGTAGAGGCTGTCGATCTCCGGGCGGATCGCCTCCTGTCCGGCCACCGCGCGCAGCAGCCACTGCTCCTCCTGGTTGCCGATGTGCGCCAGGTCCCACACCAGCGGCGACATCAGCGGCGAGTGCTGCGCGGTCAGGTCGGGGTCCTCCACACAGCTGGTCAGCAGCGTGGTGCGGTCCCGCGCGACGACCAGCGAGGCGACCGCGCGCTCACGCAGGGTTTCGGCGTCGAGGGCGGGGTCGGTCATGAGGGGGTGTCCTTCCCGTGCGGGTGGGTGGTGAGCAGGGGCGCGCCGGATCCGTCCGGACGCCCGTCGTGCCGCGCGCGCCACGCGTCGAGCAGGTCGTCGGCGGGGCAGCGGCCCCGGGCGACGTAGCGGTCCCGGAACGCCGCGACGCGGTCGACCAGGGCGGTCGCGGCCCCGAGCCGGGGCAGGGCGTCCAGCGCCGCCGCGAAGCAGACGGCCGCCGCCTCCCGCAGCTCCGGGTCGGCCAGCCCGTCACGGGCCGCGTCCCGCCACAGCGGGTTCTGCGGGGCGGCCAGGCCCCGGGTCCGCTCGGCCAGCGGTTTCACCGTCCGGTACGCGGTCTCGGCGGCCGCCGGGTCGTCGAACAGCGCCGCCGTCACGGCCAGGGGCACGGTCCAGCCGTCCTCGCCGGGCTGCGCGTCCATCATCCGCAGCTCCAGATGACCGCGCGGCCTGACCGGCGGGAACAGCGTCGTGACGTGGTAGTCCAGGTCGTCGCGCGTGGGCGCGCGCGGCGACCGGCGGTGCGTCCAGTGCCGGAACGACAGGTCCTCCGGCACCTCCCACGGCCCGTCGTCGTCCCGGCGCACGCACATCACGGGCGCGTCCAGCACATGCCGGGCCCAGGCGCCGCGCGGGTCGGCGTCCAGCGCGGGCGCTCCGGCCCGCCCGGCGCCGATCTGCGCCCAGCGCAGCTGCCGTGTGGAGAGCCAGCCGGTGGGCCGGCCCGCGGAGACGGGGGAGTTGGCGAAGACCGCCACCAGGACGGCGCCCAGCAGATGCGCCATCCACCAGCGGCGCACATGGCCGAGCGGGCCCGGTTCCTCGTGGCCGGCGTCCACGCACACCTGCACCGAGGCGGAGGTGCACATCATGAACCGGCCGGCCGCGCCGGCGCGGTCGAGGGCGGCCTCCATCGCGTCGTAACGCGGCTGCCGGAGGAACCGGCGGGGGGTCTGCCAGGGGTCGTGGCCCAGGCCGGCCAGGGTCAGGCCGTCCCCGCGCAGGACGGCGCGGACGGCGTCCAGGTCGGCGGAGACGAGGGTCAGGCACTCGGTGAGGGACGCGGCGGGCGGCGAGCTGAGCTCGAGCTGGCCGCCGGGCTCGACGGTGAGCGCCGAGCGCAGGGGCACCTCACGCAGTGCGGCGTAGGCCGCTGCGAGTCGTTCGGGGGAGACGGGGAGCCGCGGGTCGCGCACCTCATGGACCAGCCATTCGACCTCCACGCCGAGGCGGCGGGGCGGTCCGGTCTTGAAACAGATGCCCCGGATCAGGGCCTCGGCCTCTGCTTCGGTGACGGCCGTGCGGACCGGCGCGCCACCGCTCGACGGATCTGACATGCGGGAATCCTCCTGAGACACCACCATGTCGCCGGCCCGGAGCCAGGTCGGTCCCGGCCGGCATCGACGCGTCCACCCAAAACCCTCGGGGCGCCGTGCACAAGGGCGCCCGGCGGGCGTAAGGGGTCCGTCACCTCCGCGTCCCGCCTGCCACCGGGGCTTTCGCCTCCGGGCCCGGACCGTCCGGGGGGCGGCGAAAACCGCGTTGCGCCGCCTCACCAGCATCACTCAGGATGCTCGGGTGAGCACGACGAGGGGGAACGCGCGGGGCGCGGTCACGGCGGCTACGGGGGTGGCGCCGTGAGCGCGCGCCTGCGGGGCATCGCCCGGGAGACGGAACGGATCGTGGCGGAGGGCGCCTACCTCGCGCCGGACGGCCGCCGGGTGCCGGTCGGGGCCGCCGTCGAGGCGGCGCGGCAGGGCACCACGCTGCACGGACCGGAGCCGGTCCCGGTGCCGCCCTTCGAACCGGCGCCCACCCGCTTGGAAGTGACGGGCGAGAGCAGCCTGGCCGCCGCCCGCCGCCTCACCGGCCCGCACGCCCCGGATCCCGTGGCCGTCCTCAACTTCGCCTCGGCGCGCAACCCGGGCGGCGGCTACCTCAACGGCGCGCAGGCCCAGGAGGAGGCCCTGTGCCGCGCCTCCGCGCTGTACACGTGCCTGCTGCGGGCGCCCGGCTTCTACGAGCACCACCGCGCCCACCGGGACCCGTTCTACACCGACCGGGTGATCCACACACCGGCCGTGCCGGTGTTCCGCGACGACCGCGGCGCCCTGCTGGACGCCCCGTTCACGGTGGGTTTCCTCACGTCACCGGCGCCGAACGCGGGTGTGATCCGCTCCAGGGCGCCCGAGCGTCTGGGGGAGGTGCCCAGCGCGCTCGTCCGCCGCGCGGGCCGGGTCCTGGAGACGGCCGCCCACCACGGCTACCGGCGGCTGGTGCTGGGCGCGTGGGGCTGCGGCGTGTTCCGCAACGACCCGGCCCAGGTGGCGGAGGCGTTCCGTGCGCACCTGGGCCCCGGCGGGCGCTTCGAGGACGCCTTCGTCCACGTGGTGTTCGGCATCCTGGACCGCACCCGGGACGGCGCGACCCGCACCGCGTTCGAGCGGACCTTCGCGGACCTGGCGGACGCGCCGGCGGTCACTCCCAGCCGTACCGCTCCCTGAGCCGCTGCCGCACCGAGTTGAACCGCATCCGGTCCAGCGCGCACGCCTCCCGGCGCATGCCCTGCTCGTGCAGCCGCAGCACCCGGTCGACCGCCACCCAGGAGTCGCGCCCCGACCGGTCCCACGGCCCGCCGCCGATCGGCACCCACTCCCGGTCCCCGGCACGCCCCTTGCTCGACAGCCGCACGGCGAGGAACGTCCCCGCCGCCTCGCGGGCGACGACCAGCACCGGCCGGTCCTTGCCGCGGCCGTCGTTCTCCTCGAACGGGACCCAGGTCCAGACGATCTCCCCGGGGTCCGGGTCGCCGTCGTGCGCGGGCGAGTACTCGGTGCGCACCCGGCCCACGGAGCGCGGCTCGGCCTCGACGGTGGCGTACGGGCCGTCACGGCCCGGGGTGTGCTCAGGGGTGTAGGCGGTCACAGGCGGTACCGTACGTCACCCGTCCGGCGGTACCGCGCAAGGGGGTTGACCACCCACGGGACGCTACGGTCTGCCGTCGGCCCCCGTGAGCTCCCGTCCCGTCACCATCTCGCTCCCGATCCGCACGAACACGCCGCGCCGCAGCGGCATCCACGACCGGGGACCGGTGCGCAGCAGCCGCTCCCGCTCGGCCGGGTCGGTCACCACCGCCGCCCGGCCGGTGACCACCACGCTCCAGCCGGACCGCCGCCCGGCATGGACGTCGTCCGCCTCGAACGCCACCACCACCCCGTCGACGGCCCGCACCAGGTCCGAGTCCGCGGAGGTGCACAGCACCACGGACCCGTCCGGGTCCAGGGTGAAGTTCACCGGCAGCACCGCGGGAAGCGCGTGCCGCGTGTACACGACGCGACCGACCGGCACCTCGCCCAGCAGGCGCAGGCACTCCTGCCGGTCGAGCGCCCGGAAGCCATCGCTGTGGATCATTCTTTCATCGTCGGCGGTGGGACGGGCCCCGACCAGGGCCGGACGGCCCCGTCGACGTCGGCGTACGGCCCGGAGCCCACGGTGGGCGCTCCTCGTGCCGCGGCGCTGTGCGGATGCCTGATCCCCCGCGCGGGTGGAACCCTGAGGGCATGGGCAAGACCGCACTGATCGTCATCGACATGATCAACACCTATGACCACCCGGACGCCGACCAGCTGCTCCCGTCCGCCGAGACGGTGGTCCCGGTGATCTCCGGACTGCTGGAGCGGGCGCGGCGGCAGGACGCGCCGGTGATCTACGTCAACGACAACTTCGGCGAGTGGCGCTCCCACCACGGCGAACTGCTCGACAAGGCGCTGGCGGGGCCGCACGCGCACCTGGTCGAGCCGCTGGTGCCGGACGAGTCGTCGCTGTTCGTGGTCAAGGCCCGGCACTCGGTCTTCTTCGAGACCCCGCTCAGCTATCTGCTCTCCCAGCAGGGCATCGACCGGCTCGTGCTGTGCGGGCAGGTGACCGAGCAGTGCGTGCTCTACTCCTCGCTCGACGCGCACATCCGGCACTTCCGGGTGACCGTCCCGCGGGACGCCGTCGCGCACATCCACGAGGACCTGGCGGACGCGGCCCTGCGGATGATGGAGCGCAACATGGGCGCACAGGTGTGCGACAGCGGCGAGCTGTGGAGGTGACCCGGAGCGGCCGTCCTGCCGGGGCGACACTGGGGGCATGAGCCGTCCCTCCCTCCCGCCGCCGGAACTGCGCGCCTATCTGGAGGAGCTGGTACGCCGTACCTCCGCCGTCTGCGGCGACCGTCTGGTGAGCGTCCTCGCCGTCGGCTCGCTCGCCCTGGGCGACTACCGCCACGGGCGCAGCGACGTCGACGTGACGGTCGTGGTGGACCCCGCCCCGTCGCGCGCGGACCTGACCGAGCTGGCCGCGACGCTGGCCCACCCCGCGCTGCCCTGCCCCGCCGCCGGCCTCGAACTGGTCGCCTACGCGGCCGACTTCGCCGCCCGCCCGTCGGGCGAGGCGGGCTACCTGCTCGATCTGAACACCGGACCGTCGCTGCCCGAACGCGCCAGTCAGGACCCCGCCGACGCGCCCGCCTTCTGGTACGTCATCGACCGATCCGTCGCCCACCAGGCCGGGTTCCCGCTGTACGGGGCGCCGGCGCGGGACGTGATCGCCGCCCCGGACCGGCCCGCGGTGCTCGCCGCGCTCCGCGCCTCCGTGCGGGAACACGCCGGCGGAGAGGGTCACCTGGCCGACAACAGGGTGCTGAACGGCTGCCGTGCCGCCGTCCACTGCCGTACCGGCCACTGGTTCGCCAAGCGCAGGGCGGGGGAGATCGTCGCCGCGTCCGAGCCCGCCTTCGAGCCCTTGATCACCGAGGCGCTGCGCAGCTTCGGACGCCCCCGCGCGGAGGCGGCCGTGCTGCCCGCCGAGGACGTGCGGGCGTTCCTGGCCTGGGTGGCCGCACGCGTCGAGGAGGCGGCTGCGGCCGCCGGGGTCTGAGCCCGCGCGCCTCACCGTCCAGCATCAGATCGAGCAGGCGCTCCGCCTGCTCCCGGTGGCCGGGGCCCGCCGAGGTGAGGGCGATGCCCTCCAGCGCGGCGCCGCTGTCCGAGGCGGGGACGTCGGTGCGGATCGTGCCGGCCGCCGCGCAGGCGTCCAGCGGCCGCCTCGACGTTCTCGTCCCCAACGCGGGCCCCATGGCCGTCGGGTCGCCGCCGCGACGACCCGGATGCGCGACGAGATCGCGATGCCGCCCTCCGCCGTCGCCTCCGCCATCGGTTACGCGATCGCCTGAGCGGCCGTCGGCCGGCGGTTCGCGGAATCGGCAGGCCGCCGGCGGACGTCCGCGAGCGGGAAATCGGGTCGACGTGCGCGAGGACCGTCCTCTACCGTTCCGTCCGCGGCATCGCGTGCCGGTCACCGGCCGGGTGAGGCATGGAGGCGCCGCGGATGCCCGTGGAGGCATTGACCTTGTCCGTCGAGTTCAACCACACCATCGTCCTCACTCCCGACCGGGAGAAGTCCGCCCGCTTCGTCGCGGAGATCCTGGGCCTGGAGCCCGGACCGTCCGCCGGGATGTTCCTCCCGGTGACCACCGACAACGGCGTCACCCTCGACTTCGCCACCGTCGACATCGACATCCCCGTGCAGCACTACGCGTTCCTCGTATCCGAGGAGGAGTTCGACGCGATCCTCGCCCGGCTCGTCGCCGCACGGGTCCCCGTCCAGGCCGACCCGCACGGCCGGCACCCGCGCCGCCTCAACCGCAACGACGGCGGACGCGGCGTGTACTTCCGCGACCCCGCGGGCCACGGCCTGGAAGTGCTCACCCGCCCCTACGGCACCGACCCGGACTCCCCCCTGAACGGCGTGACCGAGGAGATCCCCGGGGCGGTCTGACGCGACACCCCAGCCCCCGAAGCCCACCGGAAGGACCAGCCGCCCGTGAAACGCAACAGGCTCGCCGGCACCGACGTGCACGTCACGGAACTGGGCTTCGGGGGCGGTCCGCTCGGCGGGCTGTTCGAGGCGGTCGACGACGACACCGCGGCGCAGGCGCTGGAGGCGGCCTGGGACAGCGGGATCCGCTACTTCGACACCTCGCCCCACTACGGGATCGGGCAGTCCGAACGCCGTGTCGGCGCGCTGCTGCGGGGCAGGCCGCGGGAGGCGTGGACGCTGTCCACGAAGGTCGGCAGGGTGCTGGTGTCGCAGGACCCCGGCGGCCGGACCGACGAGGCCTTCGAGGTGCCCGCCACCCACCGCCGGGTGTGGGACTTCACCCGGGACGGCGTGCTGCGCAGCGTGGAGGACTCGCTGACGCGTATGGGCGTCGACAGGATCGACGTGCTGTATCTGCACGATGCGGAGGAGCACTTCGAGGAGGCGCTGCGCGACGGCTACCCGGCCCTCGCCGAACTGCGCGCCCAGGGGACGGTGGGCGCCGTCGGCGCGGGGATGTACCACACGGGCAAGCTGACCCGGCTGGTCGAGGAGACCACGTGGACGTGGTGATGCTGTCCGGCCGCTACACGCTCCTCGACCACAGCGCGCTCGACGACCTGCTCCCCGCCTGCGCGGCCCGCGGCGTCTCCGTGCTCGCCGCGTCGGTCTTCAATTCCGGCCTCCTCGCCACCCCCCACCCGTCCGCCGCCGCGACCTACGACTACGCGCCCGCCGCGCCCCGGACGCTGGAGCGCGCCCGCCGCCTGGCCGCCGTCTGCGAGGCCCACGGCGTGGCCCTCCCGGCCGCGGCGATGGAGTTCCCGCTGCACCACCCCGCCGTCGCGGGCGTCGTCGTCGGCATGCGGTCGGTCGACGAGGTACGGCGCAACACCGAGGCGTACGGCACGACGGTCCCGGCGGGGCTGTGGGCGGACCTGCGCGGCGAGGGCCTGCTGGACGCGCGGGCACCCGTACCCGCCTAGCCATGGGCGCGTACCGCGGCGGCCGCCTCGTCGAAGGCGCCACCGAGCGGCATCTCCGGCCGCTCAACCGCACGACGGCTAGTCTGGGGCGGGCCGTCGCCCGGCGTCGCGCGGTGCTGCTCATGGGATCCGTGACCGCCGCGCACCAGGAACGAGTTGCCGCAACCCCGTCCGGAGGGAGCCGTCCATGACCGTCCGCCGTGTCGTGCCCAACCTTCACTCCGAAAACCCGGGGGAGAACGGGGAGTTCTACGGTCTGCTGGGCTTCGAGGAGGTCATGGACCGCGGCTGGATCATGACGCTGGCCTCGCCGTCCAACCCGACCGCGCAGGTCAGCGTGATGACCGGCGACAGGACGGCGCCGGTCCACCCCGACATCAGCGTCGAGGTGGACGACGTGGACGCGGTGTACGAGGCCGTCCGGGGGAGCGGCGCGGAGATCGTCCATCCGCTGCAGGACGAGGAGTGGGGCGTCCGCCGCTTCTTCGTCCGCGACCCCGACGGCCGCGTGGTCAACGTCCTCAGCCACCGCTGAGCCCACGGGCCTTCAGGCCCTGGCCCCCGCCTCCCGCTCCTGGTGTGCCCGGCCGAGGTGGCGGGGGAGCAGCAGCGGGGTGGCCAGGAGCAGGGCGCCCGCGAGGGCGATGGCCGTGCGGGGGCCGGTGAGGCTCGCCAGCAGACCCCAGAGCGCCGTCAGGACGGCGATCGACGCCTTGCTGGTCGCCGACCACGCCGACAACGTGCGCACCACCCGGTCCGCCGGCGTCCGCTCCAGCCGGCGCGTCGCGCACACCGGGTTGAACACGCCCATGCTCGTGATCAGCCCGAACTCGATCACGATCACCAGGATCAGACCCGCCGCGCCCGGCCCCACGAACGCCAGACCGACCGACCAGCAGGCCCGCAGCGTCCCCGCGACACGCAGCACCCGCCGCGCCCCGAACCGCGCCACCAGCCGCCGCGACAGCCGTGCGCCGACGAGCCCGCCCAGACACGGCACCGCGAAGGCCAGCCCGTACTGCCAGGGAGCGAAGCCCAGCGGGCCCACCATCAGCACCACCAGCAGCGGCGACGACGCCATGATCAGGCCGTTGACCAGCACCGTGTTGAGGAACAGCGGACGCAGCTCACGGTCGCGCAGGATGTACCGCCAGCCGTCGAGCAGGTCGCCTGCCCGCAGCCGGGGCCGCGGGTCGGGCCGTTCGGGACGCCGGTCGCCGCCGCCCGCCGCGCCCAGCGCGCCGGCCGACAGCAGATAGCTCACGGCGTCGGCGACCACCGTCGTCACCGGCCCGAACCAGCCGATCGCCGCCCCGCCCAGCGGCGGCCCCAGCATCGTCGCGGTCCAGGCCGTCGACTCCAGCCGCCCGTTCGCCCGCAGCAGGTCCTCCCGCTCCACCACGTCCTTCAGATACGCGCCGACCGCCGCCTGGAAGGTGATGTCGGCCGCCGCCACCGTCACCGACACCACCAGCAGCTGCGCCACGGTGAGCGCGTCCAGGGCGTACGCCACGGGCACGCTCAGCAGCACCGCGCACCGGACGAGGTCCGTCGCGATCATCACCGGGCGTTTGCGGCGGTACTCCACCCAGGGCCCGAGCGGCACCGACAGCACCGCGCCGACCGCGGGGCCCACCGCCGCCAGCAGCGAGACCTCCGCCGGACCGGCGTGCAGCACCAGCAGGGCGACCAGCGCGAACGCGTCGAACGCGAACCGCGTGCCGAAGGTGCTGACCCCGTACGCCGTCCACAGCCACCCGAACCGCCACGCCGGCGACCGCCGCCCGTCCACCCGCCCCCCCGCTCGCGCCGATCCCGTCCCCGGCGGCCGCCGGGGACCGGCCCATCCAAGCGAGCCGGGCCGCGTCGGGCAAACCGATCCGGTTTACCCGCGGCGGGGCGGGCTACGCGGCTCGCACAGGAGAAGCGGGCGAACGCATCCGCGACCGCGACCACGCACCGGGAGGCGCCCCATGACCACGCGCGTACGCGACGTGATGTCCGCGCACATCACCTCCGTGGAGCCGATGACCTCGGTGACCCGGGCGGCGTGGCTGATGCGCGAGCGGAACGTCGGTGACGTCCTCGTCGCCTACGACTGCGACCTGTTCGGCGTGCTCACCGACCGCGACATCGTGCTGCGGGGCGTCGCCGAGGGGCACGACCCCGAGGCCACGACCGTCGGCTCGCTGTGCACCCGCCCGCCGCTGGTGACGCTCGACCCGGACGACACGACCGGCCACGCCGTCGAGCTGATGCGGAAGCACGCCGTTCGGCGGCTCCCCGTGGTGGAGCACGGCGGCTGCCCCGTGGGCGTGGTCAGCCTCGGCGACCTGGCCGCCGAGGAGGACCCGCACTCCGCGCTCGCGGACATCAGCCGCGCGACGCCGACCCACTGAGCCCGCCGTTCGAGCCGGCCGCCGGGTTCAGCCGTCGACCGTCACCGCGCACGACCAGCCGTACGGCCCCGGCCACAGCCGCAGGTCCTCCCAGCCCACGTCCGTCGGCACCTCCCCGGTGACCCGCACGTCCTCCAGGCCCGCGACCGCGAGCCGCACGTCAAGACCGCCCTCGGCCTCGTCGGCCTCCACATCCACCGGCACCTCGCCGTACGCCTCCAGCCGGTACAGGATCTCGTCCAGCAGCGCGGCCAGCAGATCGTCGTCGTTCGTCTCGTCCAGCCGGATGCGGTCCACCCCGGTCGGTCTCACGCCGGAGACGTCGGCGAAGCACTCCACCATCGCCACCACGGCCTCGGCCAGGCAGTGCTCGCGGCTCGCCGCCCAGGCCTCGATGCGTACGTCGTCCTCCTGCGCCACCGAGCGGTGCCCGCTGCGGTCCCGTCGCGGCGCCTGCCCCGCGTCACCCGTGTCACCGGCCATGCACCACGACTGCCCGAGCGCACGGACCCCATGCCCCGCGGCGGTGCTTCGCGCACCGTGAGAGGGGGTACGCGGGTGCCGACCGGGTGATGACCGCTCGGAGGGAGGGCACCGTCATGCGGTTCCGTGATCGCCGGCAGGCCGGACGCGCACTGGCCGCGCGGCTGCGGGAGAGGCAGGACGCGGGCGCCCTGCCCGACCCTCTCGTCCTGGCGCTGCCCCGCGGCGGCGTCGCCGTCGCCGCCGAGGTCGCCGAGGCGCTCGGCGCGCCCCTCGACGTCCTCGTCGTGCGCAAGATCGGCGCCCCCGGCCACGAGGAGTACGGCGTCGGCGCCATGGCCGGCGACGGCGGTCCCGTGTTCGACGAGGAGGCCGTGCGCGGCCTGGGGCTGACGCAGGCCGACCTCGCGCCCGTCGTCGCACGGGAACGCGCCGAGCTGCTCCGGCGCGAACGGCTCTACCGGCAGGGCAGGCCCGCGCCCGACCCGCGCGGCCGCACGGTGATCGTGGTCGACGACGGCCTGGCCACCGGTTCCACGGCCCGCGCCGCCCTGCGCGCCCTCCGCGCGCGCGACCCCGCCCGCCTGGTCCTGGCCGTCCCGGTCGCCTCCCCGCAGGGCGCCGCGGCCCTCCGCCCCGAGACCGACGACCTGGTCGCCCTCCACGAACCGGCCGCCTTCATGGCCGTCGGCCAGTGGTACGACGTGTTCGACCAACTGACGGACACGGAGGTGCTGGAGGCGCTGCGCGGGCGGGAGCAGACGTAGCGCGAGGCGCCCGGGCGGCGCCCGCTCAGATCACCGCGTCCGCCCGCAGCGCCTCGATGTCCTCAGGCGTGCGGCCCAGGTCGCGCAGGATCGTTTCCGTGTGTTCGCCCACCGCCGGCACCGGGTCCATGCGGGCCGGAAGGCCGGCGAGGTCGGCGGGTGGCAGGAGCGCCTCCGCCGTGCCGCCCGGCACCCCGATCTCGCGCCACCGGCCGCGCTCCGCCAGCACCGGGTGGTCGAGGAACGCCGCGACGTCGTTCACCCCGGCGCAGGCGATGCCGGTCCCTTCCAGGTTCTTGAGCAGTTCCTCCGCGTCGTCGCGGGCGCAGCGGTCGGCCACGATCGCGTTCAGTTCGTCCCGGTGCGCCACACGGTCCGAGCTCGTCGCGAACCGCGGGTCGTCCGTCAGCTCCGGCCGGCCGAGGAACTCCCGGCACAGCGCGGCCCACTCGCGTTCGTTCTGGATGGAGAACAGCACCTCGCGCCCGTCCGCCGCCCGGAACGTGCCGTACGGGGCGATCGTCGCGTGCTGGGTGCCCAGCCGGGGCGGCTGGGCACCGCCGTACCGGGTGTAGTAGGCGGGCTGACCCATCCACTCCGCCAGCGCCTCGAACAGGGACACCTCCACGGGGTGCACCTCGCCGGTGGTGGCGCGCGTGTAGAGGGCGGTGAGGACACCGCTGTACGCGTACATCCCGGCGGCGATGTCGGCCACGGAGATGCCCGTGCGGGCGGTCTCCCCGGGGGTGCCGGTGAGCGACACCAGACCCGTCTGGCACTGCACCAGCAGGTCGTACGCCTTGCGGTCGGCCCACGGGCCGGTCGTGCCCCAGCCCGAGATCGTGCACGGGACGAGGCGCGGATGGCGGCGGGCCAGGTCGTCCGCGCCCAGCCCGAGCCGGCCGGCCGCGCCCGGTGCGAGGTTCTGCACGAACACGTCGGCGTCCGCCAGCAGTTCGTGCAGGATGTCCCGCCCGCGCGGATCCTTCAGGTCGAGCGTGAGGGACTCCTTCGAGCGGTTGATCCACACGAAGTAGCTGGACGTGCCGTGCACGGTGGTGTCGTAGCGCCGGGCGAAGTCGCCCTCGCCCGGCCGCTCCACCTTGATCACCCGGGCGCCGAGGTCGGCCAGCTGCCGGGTGGCGTAGGGCGCGGCCACCGCCTGCTCCACGGTCACCACCGTCACCCCGGACAAGGGGAGTCTCCGCACGTCCACGCCTCCTGCCCACGCCCCGGTTCCCCGGGCACCGGCCTTCCTCGGCCGGTACGCGATCACTACGCGATTAGTACGACCAGGGCGAACCGCCTGTCAACGCCTGCCCGTCAGCGTCCGCCCGCGGCCGGCACGCCGGCCGGACGGCTGCGCGACACGATGCGCGTGCCCCACGCGTCCACCGCGCGGACCTGGAGCGACCCGCAGCCGCAGCGCGTCCACACCGTGCTGCCCGCCGCGGTGACGTGCCGTGAGACGACCTGGAACGGCTCCGCGTGGTCCGGCCACCCGCAGTAGGGGCAGGCGGCGCCGGTCGTGCTGGTCATGGCGACTCCTTGGATCCTCACGTGCTTCACGTGACTCGTGTGCCTGTCGTCGGTCGCGACACATCAAGGGTGCGCCGTCGATTACGTTCACGTCCAGGTTGACTTTTTGGACGCCACCGTGAAGTCTCGACTTCATGATTGACCTGCGCCGGCTCCATGTCCTGCGAGCGGTCGCCCACTACGGCACGGTCACCGCGGCCGCCCGCGCGCTGCACTTCACGCCCTCCGCCGCCTCCCAGCAGATCCGCCAGCTCGCCCGCGACCTCGGCGTCGACCTGCTGGAACCCCAGGGCCGCGGGGTGCGTCTCACCCCGGCCGCCGAGAGCCTGCTCGCGCACGCCGACGCCATCCAGGCCCGCTGGGACCAGGCCGAGCTGGATCTGCGCGCCGACCACGGCGACCCGGCCGGGGTGCTGCGGGTGACCGGGTTCCCCGTGGCCGTCTCGGTGCTGCTCGCGCCGATGGCGGCCCGGCTCGGTGAGCGGCACCCGCGGCTGTCGGTCCGGATCACGGAGGCAGCCGTTCCGGCCATCTTCGACCTGCTCTTCGAGGGCGCCGCCGATCTGGCCGTGGTGGAGTCCACCCCGCACAACCCGCCGATGAGCGACACGCGGTTCGACCAGCAGCCCTTGCTGGACGACCCGTTCGACCTGGTGGTGCCGGACGCGCACGCGCTGGCCGGGCGGGACCGGGTCGACCTGGCCGAGGCGGCGCACGAACCGTGGATCGCCCCGGTGCCGGAGAGCCCGTGCCGGCTCCAGGTCATGGCCGCGTGCGGCGCGGCCGGCTTCGCCCCGGAGGTCGTCCACCACGCCGGCGACTGGAACGCCACGGCGCATCTCGTGGCTCACGGCCTCGGCGTGGCCCTGATCCCCCGTCTGGCCCACGTCACCCCGCACCTGCGGGTCACCCGCGTCCGCTGCGCGGGCGACCCGCACCGCAGACTTCTGACCGCCACCCGCACCGGCGGCCACGCCCGCCCGGCCGTCGCGGCGGCCCTCGGCGAACTGCGCCGGCTCGCGCCGGCAGCGCTCGCCTGACCCGGCGCCGGCCGTCAGGCGTCCGTCGCCTTCCGTCCCGGCGCCCCCACCCGCAGCCCGTCCATGACGAGGTCCAGCAGGCGGGCGGCCCGCGGCTGCCAGTCGCTCGAGGGGTCGAGCTGCCAGAGTCTGCCGATCGCGAGGATCAGGTCCTCGGAGGTCACGCCGGGGCGGATGACGCCCGTCTCCTCGCACGCCCGCAGCAGACGGTCCGCCGCCTGCAGCAGCGTGTCGTGTCCGGGCTTCGCCGGGCCGTCCGGGGAGCTGGTGGCCTGCCGGATCGCGTCCGCGAGACCCGCCTTGGTCATGCTGAACCGGGCCAGCCGGTCCATCCACTCCCGCAGCGCCCGGTCGGGCTCCCGCCGGCCGAGCAGCTGGTCCGCGCTGTCGGCGACCTGCTGCATCTCGTGCCGGTAGATCTCCATGACCAGTGCCTCGCGGCTGGGGAAGTTCCGGTAGAACGTGCCCTGTCCGACGCACGCCTTCTTGGCGATCACGCTCAGCGGGGTGTCCGCCGACCGCGTCAGCTCGGTGACCGCGACGGCCAGGATGCGCTCGCGGTTGCGCTGAGCGTCCGCCCGCTGGGGTGTCTCCGCGCTCCGCGACGCGTCCTTGTGATCGCCCACCGGTCCTCCTCCCGGGTCGTGACCGAAACCCGACCTTGATAAGCGGACAGCTGTCCACTACGTTTCGAAGTAACGGACAGCTGTCCGCTTCCGGTCCATCGTATCGGCGGACCCGGGCGGCACGGGACGGCCCTTCCGCATGCCCCGGGCCACCGTCGCGTCCGCCCGACCGCGCACGTCACACCATCCCGCAGTCCGCACGCTCCGCACAGCGCCACGACCACGTCCGCCTGCCCGAATCGCGGAAAGAAGGCCGTCCATGACGCCCCCCACGTCGTCCAGCACCGTCACCCTGAACGTCAACGGCGAGAAACACACGCTGACCGTCGACCACCGCACCACCCTGCTCGACGCCCTGCGTGACCGCCTCGACCTGACCGGCACCAAGAAGGGCTGCGACCACGGGCAGTGCGGCGCCTGCACCGTCCTCGTCGACGGCCGCCGCACCGTCTCCTGCCTTCAGCTGGCCGTCGCCTCCGAGGATCGCGCGATCACCACCGTGGAGGGCATCGCCGAGGGGGACCGGCTGCACCCGGTGCAGCAGGCCTTCCTCGACCTCGACGGCTTCCAGTGCGGCTACTGCACCCCCGGCCAGATCTGTTCGGCGGTCGCCGTCATCGAGGAGCACGCCGCCGGCTGGCCCAGCGCCGTCACCGCGGACGTACGGCCCGAGGCCGGCCCGCCGCCCCTGACCACCGAGGAGATCAAGGAACGTATGAGCGGCAACCTCTGCCGTTGCGGCGCCTACGGCCAGATCGCGCGGGCGGTCGCCCGCGCGGCCGCCGAGGCGTCCGCCGAGAAGCTCACCGAGGAGACCACCGCATGAGGGAGTTCGACTACCGGCGCGCCGACGACGTCACCGGCGCGGTCGCCCTGCTGGACGCCGACCCGGACGCCCGCTACCTCGGCGGCGGCACCAACCTCGTCGACCTGATGAAGAACGGCGTCGAGACCCCCGCGCGGCTCGTCGACATCCGCTCCCTCCCGCTCGACCGGATCGGGACCGACGACGACGGCGGCGTGCGCATCGGCGCGACCGTCACCAACAGCGACCTCGCCGCGCACCCGCTGATCCGCGAGCGCTACCCGGCGCTCGCCCAGGCCGTGCTGGCCGGCGCCTCCGGGCAACTCCGCACCATGGCCACCGTCGGCGGCAACCTGCTCCAGCGCACCCGCTGCGGCTACTTCACCGACATCACCCGGCCCTGCAACAAGCGCGAACCCGGCAGCGGATGCCCGGCGATCGAGGGGGAGCACCACAATCACGCCGTCCTCGGCGCCTCCGAGCACTGCGTGGCCGTGCACCCCTCCGACATGGGCGTCGCCCTCACCGCCTTCGACGCCGTCGTCTCCTGGCGTACCGCCGACGGCGCCTACGAGGCCCCGCTGACCGACTTCTACCTGCCGGTCGGCGACACCCCGCACCGCGAGACCGTCCTGCCGCCCGGCGCGCTCATCACCCATGTCACCCTGCCGCCCGCACGCGTCGCCGCCCGCTCGCGCTACCGCAAGGTCCGCGAACGTGCCTCGTACGCCTTCGCGATCGGCTCGGTCGCCGCCGCGCTGGAGGTGGACGACGGCGTCATCCGCGACGCCCGCCTCGCCCTCGGCGCGGTCGCCTCCCGGCCCTGGCGGGCCCGTCTCGCCGAACGGATCCTCGTCGGCGCGCCCGCCACCGCCGAGTACTTCGCCGTCGCCGCCGACGCCGAACTCGCGGCGGCCCGCCCCCTGCCCCACAACGGCTACAAGGTGACCCTCCTGCGCAACCTCGTCGTGGCCGTGCTGACCGAACTCGCCGAGGAGACCTCCCGATGACCGTCGCACCCCAACGCCCCGCCGCACCGGGCCTGATCGGCACCGCGCACACCCGCGTCGAGGGCCGCGACAAGGTCACCGGCGCCGCCCGTTACGGCGGCGACATCCCGTTCGCCGGGCTCGCCCACGGCGTGCTCGTGCTGTCCACGGTGGCCCGCGGCAGGATCCGGTCGGTCGGCACCGGCCCGGTGCTCGCGATGCCGGGCGTCCTCACCGTCCTCCACCACGGCAACGCCCCTCGCCTGAACAGCGAGTACGTCGGCATGCTGGGCGTCCCGCCGGACCCGACCGCCGTCGTCTTCCAGCACGACCGCGTCCCGCACGCCGGCTGGCCCGTCGCCCTCGTCGTCGCCGAGACGCCCGAGCAGGCGCGGGCGGCCGCCGACGCCCTCGTCGTCCGTTACGAGGAGGAGCCGCACGACGTCGCCCTGTCCGCGGACCGGCCCGACGCCTACGCCGCCGACGGGCACATGCCCGGCACCACGGAGAAGGGCGACCTGGAGGCCGAACTCGCCGCCTCCGCGCATGTGGTGGACGCGGAGTACACCACGCCCGAGGAACACCACGCCATGATGGAGCCGCACGTGGCGACGGCGTGGTGGGACGGCGGCCGGCTCGACGTCGTCGACTCGAACCAGGGCATCACCTGGGTCGCCGACGAACTCGCCCGGATGTTCTCCCTCGACGCGTCCGCGGTGCGGGTCCGCTCCGAGCACGTCGGCGGCGGCTTCGGCAGCAAGGGCGTCCGCGCGCCGCAGGTGGCCGCCGCGATGGCCGCCGCCGAACTGGGCCGCCCGGTGCGGGTGTCCCTGACCCGGCGCCAGATGTTCTCCGTCACCGGCTACCGCAGCCCCACCGTGCAGCGCGTCCGGCTGGGCGCCGGCCCCGACGGACGGCTGCGCGCCCTGGAGCACACCTCGCTCAACCAGACGTCCACGGTCTACGAGTTCGTCGAACCGGGCGCGGGCGTGGCCCGCACGATGTACGACGCCACCGCCCACCGCACCGAGAACCGCGTGGTACGGCTGGACGTGCCGTCCCCGACATGGATGCGGGCGCCCGGCGAGGCCCCGGGGTCGTTCGCGCTGGAGTGCGCCCTCGACGAACTGGCCGAGAAATGCGGCGTCGACCCGATCGAGCTGCGGCTGCGCAACGAGCCGGAGACCGGGCCGGTCAGCGGGCTGCCGTTCGCCGGGCGCAACGTCGCCGCCTGCTTCCGCGAGGGCGCCCGCCGCTTCGGCTGGGACGCCCGCGACCCGCGCCCCGGCGTGCGCCGCGACGGACGGTGGCTGGTCGGCACCGGCACGGCCGCCGCGTCCTTCCCCGCGGGCACCCTGCCGTCCACGGCGGCGGTGACCGCGGAGGCCGACGGGACCTTCACCGTCCGGATCTCCGCCTCCGACATCGGCACCGGGGCGCGTACGGCGCTCACCCTGATCGCGGCCGACGCGCTGCGGGTGCCGTCGGAGCGGATCCATGTGCGCATCGGGGACAGCGACTTCGGCCCGTCGGGCATCGCCGCCGGTTCCATGGGCACGCGCTCCTGGGGCTGGGCGGTCGCCGCGGCCGCCGAGGAACTGCGCGAACACCTCGTGCCGGGCGTCGCGTTACCGCCGGAGGGGATCACGGTACGGTCCGACACCACGCAGGCGATCGCCGCGCTCGCGGCCCGGGAGCGGCACACCTGGGGCGCCCAGTTCGCCGAGGTCGCCGTCGACGTCACCACGGGCGAGGTACGGGTGCGGCGGATGCTCGGCGTCTTCGCCGCCGGCCGGATCGTCAACCCGCTGACCGCCCGCAACCAGCTCGTCGGCGGCATGACCTGGGGCATCTCCATGGCCCTGCACGAGGAGGCGGTGCGCGACCCGGCCTCCGGCGCGCTCTACGGCGCCGACCTGGCCGGCTACCACGTCGCCACGCACGCCGACGTGCCGCTGGAGGTCGACGCCCTCTGGGTCGACGACCACGACCCCGACGACCCGGTCGGCATCAAGGGCATCGGCGAGGTCGGCATCGTGGGCGCGGCGGCCGCCGTCGCCAACGCGGTGTGGCACGCCACGGGGGTGCGCCACCGCGGCCTGCCGATCCGCCCGGACCGGGTGCTGCGGGCGGGAGTTCCGGATGCTTGACCTCGCCGACGACCTGCGGCGCTGGCTGGCCGAGGAGCGGGAGTTCGCGGTGGCCACGGTCGTCTCCGTGGGCGGCAGCGCCCCGCGCGGCCCCGGCGCCGCCCTCGCCGTCGACCGCGACGGCACGGTGATCGGCTCGGTGTCCGGCGGCTGTGTCGAGGGCGCGGTGTACGACCTGTGCGTGGAGGCCCTCGCGGACGGACGGGCCAGGACCGAGCGGTTCGGCTACAGCGACGAGGACGCCTTCGCGGTCGGCCTGACCTGCGGCGGCACGATCGAGGTGCTGGTCACGCCGGTCGGCGCGGGCAGCCCCGTCCGGCCGGTGCTGGAGTCCGCCCTGACGCACCTGTCCGGTGGTGGCCCGGGCGCGCTGGCCTGGGTGACGGACGGCCCGGCCGACCTGCTGGGCCGGGCGCTCCTCGTCCGCCCCGACGGCACGTACGAGGGCGGCCTCGGCGGCGCGGCGGAACTGGACCGCGCCGCCGCCGCCGCGGCCCGCGGTCTGCTGGACGCGGGCCGCACGGGGACGGTCACGGTGGGGCCGGGCGCGGACGCGTACTGCGCCGGCCGTCCGGCCCTGTTCGTGCAGTCCTCCGTGCCGCCGCCCCGGATGATCGTCTTCGGGGCGATCGACTTCGCGGCGGCGCTGGTACGGGTCGGCAAGTTCCTCGGCCACCACGTCACGGTGTGCGACGCCCGGCCCGTGTTCGCGACCCGGGCCCGCTTCCCGGAGGCGGACGAGGTGGTCGTCGACTGGCCGCACCGCTATCTGCGCACCACGCGCACCGACGCCCGCACGGTGCTGTGCGTGCTGACGCACGACGCCAAGTTCGACGTGCCGCTGCTGGAGGTGGCACTGGGACTGCCGGTCGCGTACGTCGGCGCGATGGGCTCCCGCCGCACCCACACGGACCGCCTGCGCCGCCTGCGGGAGGCGGGGGTGGGGGAGCGGGCACTGTCCCGCCTGCGCTCCCCGATCGGCCTGGACCTCGGCGCCCGCACCCCGGAGGAGACGGCCCTGTCCATAGCGGCGGAGATCGTGGCGGCATGGCACGGCGGCACGGGCGCCCCGCTGACGACGACGTCCGCTCCGATCCACCGGGAGGGGCGGACGGCTCCGGCGGCGGCGTGAGCGACGGTTGCCGGTGTGAAGGGCGACGGGGGCCCGCGTCACCGCGGACGGCGAAGGGGCCGGAAGCCGGAGCTTCCGGCCCCTTCGGGGGCGTGCGTCAGGCCGCGGCCTGCTCGCCGTCGACCAGGGCGTGCAGGCGGTCGAGGACCTCCGCCAGCTGCTCGGCGACCTCGGTGTCGTCCGCCGGGTGGGTCTCGGCGAAGCGGGTCACCGAGCCGGGGATGGAGAGCTTGATGTCCTCGACGACCTTGCCGCCGGCGATGCCCACGGCCTTGCGGGCCTCGTCCTGCGCCCAGACGCCGCCGTACTGGCCGAAGGCGGTGCCGACCACGACGACCGGCTTGCCGGAGACGGCGCCGGCGCCGAACGGCCTGGACAGCCAGTCGATGGCGTTCTTCAGCACGGCCGGGATGGTGCCGTTGTACTCGGGGGTGAAGAGCAGCAGCGCGTCCGCGCCGGCCGCGGCCTCGCGCAGCTTCGCCGCGGCGGCCGGGACGCCACCCTCGACGTCGATGTCCTCGTTGTAGAACGGGATCTCCGCGAGGCCCTCGTAGAGCGCCACATCGGCGCCCGCGGGAGCGAGCTTGACCGCGGCCTCGGCCAGCTGACGGTTGTGCGAACCGGCGCGAAGGCTGCCGACGAGAGCCAGGATGCGAACAGACATGAGGAAACTCCAGGGGGTGGACTATGACCTGCGACATAATGCGGACCGGGGTCCGCTTTGCAGTTGTAGCACTTCAACCGGACCGCGGTCCAGTTTCATTCCCGATGCCTTAGGCTGGTTTCATGTCCGCCGCGCCCCCGTCCGCCCCGCCTCCGCAGGAGCCCGTCGAGCCCCCGCAGCTGCTCCAGCTGGGTCTCGACGACGACGAGCCCTGCCTGCGCGCCGACGCCGCCCGCAACCGGGCCCGGCTGCTGGAGGCGGCCGCCGGACTCGTCGCGGCGCGCGGCGCCGACGCCGTCACCATGGAGGAGGTCGCCGCCGCGGCCGGTGTCGGCAAGGGCACCGTCTTCCGCCGCTTCGGCGACCGCACCGGCCTGCTGATGGCCCTCCTCGACCACAGCGAGAAGAAGCTCCAGGCCGCCTTCCTCAGCGGCGCCCCGCCGCTGGGCCCGGGCGCGCCCCCGGCCGAGCGGCTGCGCGCCTTCGGCCGCGCCGCCCTGCGCCGCACCGTGGAGGACCTGGAGCTCCAGCTCGCGGCCCAGCCGGACCCGGGCCGCCGCTTCACCGTCCCGCCCTACCGGGTGCGGCACCACCACGTCGCCCTGCTGCTGCGCCAGGCGGTCCCGGACGCCGACTGCGACCTGCTCGCCCACACGCTGCTGGCCCAGCTCGACCCCGCCCTGGTGCACCACCTGATGCACCAGTGCGGCATGCCCGCGCGGCGCCTCGAGGACGCCTGGACGGACCTCGTCGACCGCATCACCGGCACCGCCGCCTGACCTCCCCGGACGCCCCCTCCGCACCCCGGCGCGCGCTCTCAACTCCCCCGATTGAAGGGCGCGTTACGTCTTCTGCGAAGATGCCGTACGTCATGGTGCAGATACCGAACCCGCCCGCCCCCGCGCCCCCCGCACCGACGGGCTCCGTGCCGACGAGCGCCGATGTGGCCCGCCTGGCCGGCGTCTCGCGTGCGACCGTCTCCTACGTGCTGAACAACGCCCGTGCCGTCCGGATCAGCGAACCCACCCGCCGCCGCGTCCGCGAGGCCGCGCGCGAACTGGGGTACGTCCCGCACGCGGCCGCCCGCAGCCTGCGCGCCGGGCACAGCCGTATGGTCCTGATGCCCGCGCCCGCGTTCCCCGTGGGCCCGCTGTACAGCAGGTTCATCAACGAGCTGCAGGCGGCGCTGAGCCTGCTCGACTACACGGTCGTCCAGCACGGCACCGTCGGCGTCCACGACGACGAGGCCGCGCGCGCCTGGGCGGAGCTGCGCCCGGTGGCGGTGCTGGTTCCCGGCTCCGGGCTCGGCCCGCGCGGCGTCGAGGTGCTCAAGCGCTCCGGGGCGCGGGCCGTCGTCACCCTCGGCCCCGAGACCGTGGAGGGCGCGCACGCGCTGCTCATGGACCACGATGTCGTCGGGTACAGCGCGGGCGCCCACCTGTTCGACCGGGGGCGCCGCCGGATCGGCGTGGTCGTGCCGGGGGAGCCGGGGCTCGACACGTTCTCCGCGCCGCGCCTGGCGGGGGTGCGGGCCGCGGTGCGCGGCACGGACGCGACGGTGACCGAGCTGCCGCTCGCCCATGACGAGGAGGCCGCGGCCCGGCTCGCCGCGCGCTGGCGGGATCTCGGCCTCGACGCGGTGTTCACGTACAACGACGAGTACGCGATGCTGCTGATGCGGGCGTTGCAGGACGAGGGGGTCCGCATCCCCGAGGAGACGGCCGTGGTCGGCGCGGACGACCTGATGCTGGGCAGGCTCCTGCGCCCCCGGCTCAGCACGGTCCATCTCGAACTGCCGTCCGGCCAGGAACTGGCCGACCTGGTCGACCGAGCGGTCCGCGACCCGTCGGCGGCGCCGGAGGCGCACAAGGTGCTGGGCGCGAGGGTGATCCGCCGGGACTCCACCTGACGACTGCCCGCGGCTGGGCGTACCCGTGCGCCGCGTACGAGTCAGGGCGTCTCAGGCGCCCTGACCGCCCTGCTGCTGCGCCTGCTGCTCGGCGATCTGCTGACGCACCTGGTCCATGTCCAGCTTGCGGGCCTGGCCGATGACGTCCGTCAGCGCGGCCTCCGGCAGCGCGCCCGGCTGGGCGAACACCGCGACCTGGTCGCGGACGATCATCAGCGTCGGAATCGACTGGATGCCGAAGGCGGCGGCCAGCTCCGGCTGCGCCTCCGTGTCCACCTTGCCGAACACCAGGTCCGGGTTGGCCTCGGCCGCCTTCTCGTACACCGGTCCGAACTGCTTGCAGGGGCCGCACCACTCCGCCCAGAAGTCGATCAGCACGAACTCGTTGTCGGTGACCGTCTGGTCGAAGTTCTCCTTGGTGAGTTCGACGGTGGCGCTCATGGTCTGGTCCCTCTTCCTGCTGTCGGCTCCGGAGTCGGCACAACACGGCCGACCGGTCACGTATTCCGCGCCCCTACCCATGTGGCCACCCGGCACACCACCCATCAGACTGACGCCATGACGGACACACCATCGAGGCACACGGAAGCGACCGCCTACGACGTCGTGGTGATCGGCGCCGGACCGGTCGGGGAGAACGTGGCGGACCGCACCCGCGCGGCCGGGCTCTCCACCGCTGTGGTGGAGAGCGAACTGGTCGGCGGCGAGTGCTCCTACTGGGCCTGCATGCCCAGCAAGGCCCTGCTGCGCCCGGTCCTCGCCCGGGCCGACGCCCGCCGCCTGCCAGGGCTGAGCGCGTCCGTCCAGGGTCCCCTGGACACCGCCGCCGTGCTCGCCCGCCGCGACTCCTTCACCTCCGGCTGGAAGGACGACGGCCAGGTCCGGTGGCTGGAGGGCACCGGCGCCGACCTCTACCGCGGGCGGGGACGCCTCAGCGGCCCGCGCACCGTCACCGTCACCGGCCCCGACGGCCGGGAGAGCGTCCTCACCGCCCGGCACGCCGTCGCCGTGTGCACCGGCAGCCGCGCCCAGCTCCCCGACCTGCCAGGACTCGACGAGGTCCGCCCCTGGACCAGCCGTGAGGCCACCAGCGCCCGCTCCGCGCCCGGCCGGCTGGTCGTGGTGGGCGGCGGGGTCGTCGCCACCGAGATGGCCTGCGCCTGGCAGGCGCTCGGCTCGCGCGTCACCGTCCTGGTGCGCGGCGACGGCCTGCTCGGCCGTATGGAGCCCTTCGCGGGCGAGCTGGTCGCCGAGGCCCTCACCGAGGCCGGCGCCGACGTCCGCACCGGCACCTCCGTGAAGGCCGTGACCAGGGAGAACGGCGCCGTCGTCGTCCTCACCGACACCGGCGACCGGATCGAGGCCGACGAGATCCTCTTCGCCACCGGCCGCGCCCCCCGCACCGACGACCTCGGCCTGGAGACGATCGGCCTCGAGCCGGGGTCCTGGCTGGACGTGGACGACAGCCTCCGGGTGACCGGCCACGACTGGCTGTACGCCGTCGGCGACGTCAACCACCGGGCCCTGCTCACCCACCAGGGCAAGTACCAGGCGCGCATCGCGGGCGCCGCCATCGTCACCCGGGCGGCGGGCGAGCCGGTGCGGACCGAGAAGTGGGGCGCGCACGCCGCCACCGCGGACCACGCGGCCGTCCCGCAGGTCGTCTTCACCGACCCGGAGGCGGCCTCCGCCGGCCTCACCCTCGCCGAGGCCGAGCAGGCCGGCCACCGGGTGCGGGCCGTGGACGTCGACCTGTCGTCGGTGGCGGGCGCGAGCCTGTACAGCGACGGCTACCGGGGCCGGGCCCGCATGGTCGTCGACCTCGAGGACGAGATCGTGCGCGGCGTCACCCTCGTCGGTCCGGGCGTCGGCGAGCTGATCCACGCGGCGACCGTCGCGGTGGCCGGCCGCGTCCCGGTCGGCCGGCTGTGGCACGCCGTCCCGTCGTACCCCACGATCAGCGAGGTGTGGCTGCGGCTGCTGGAGGCGTACCGCGACGCCTGACCGGCGCTCCCACCGGATCCCGGCCGGGCGGGCGCGGCTACGGCAGGTCGAAGCCCAGCGCCCGCGCCGCCTCCTCGGCCGTCGGCTGCCCCCAGTACCGCGCCGCCGCCGCGTTGCAGGACAGCGACCGCGGCTCGGCCCGGTCCAGGTACAGCGTCCCGTCCAGGTGGTCGGTCTCGTGCTGCACGATCCGGGCGGGCCAGCCGGTGAACTCCTCGTCCAGCGCCCGCCCGTGTTCGTCCTGCCCGGTCAGCCGCACCGACGCGTGCCGCGCCACCACCGCCTGGTAGCCGGGCACGCTCAGACACCCCTCGAAGAACGCGGCCCGCTCCGTGCCGACCGCCTCGTACGCCGGGTTCACCAGCACCCGGAACGGCTGCGGCTCCCGCCCCCGCGCGACCCGTACCTCCTCCGGCACCGGCGCCGGGTCCTCGATCACCGCGATCCGCAGCCCCACGCCCACCTGCGGCGCGGCCAGCCCCACACCGGGCGCCGTGCGCATGGTGACCCGCAGCGCCCGCACGAACCGCGCCAGCAGCGCGTCGCCCAGCTGCCCGTCGTACGGCTCGGTGGCGCGACGCAACACCGGATGCCCGGCGGCGACGATGGGCAACGGCCCCTCGTCGGCGAGAAGTTGCTCGACCCGCTCGGCCAACGGCACGCGATCGCTCGGAGTGTTCATCACGCCAGAATCGCACGACCGTCAGCATGTGAGCCGCAGCTCACACACCCCTCCCGGGAACCCGACGGCCCGTCGTACGGTCCGATGCCCCGCCGACACGCACGGTGCCCGGCTCCCCGAGGGGAACCGGGCACCGGCCTCATGAGGGCTCACATCTCGTCGAAGTCGCCGCCCAGCGCGGCCGCGAGCCGCAGATGCGGCTGCGCCTCGGCGTCCCGCCCCTGCCGCTGCAGGGTGCGGCCGAGCATCAGACGGGCGTAGTGCTCCACCGGGTCGCGGTCCACGATGATCCGCAACTCGGCCTCCGCGCGGCGCAGCTGGGCCGAGTGGTAGTAGGCGCGGGCGAGCAGCAGACGCGGCCCGGTCTGCTCGGGCACCTCCTCGACCAGGCTGCCCAGGACCCGCGCGGCGGCGGCGTAGTCCTTGGCGTCGAAGAACATCCCCGCGCGCTCCCAGCGCTCGGCGTGCGTTCCGTGGTCGTAGTACGTCGTGTTCACCCGGCACCTCCTTCGCGCCCGTCAACCGGGCCGGCCGTCCCGGTATTCCCCCTCCCTCCGCACCCCTGTGACCAGCCGCGCGGCCGGGTGCGGGACGCGTAGGCTGGCCGCACCGACTCGCTCCGGAGGGACCGCGTGACGACCACCACCCCGCCGATCACCCTGGACGACGTGCGCTCCGCCGCCGCACGCCTGCGCGGCGTCGCCCACCGCACGCCCGTGCTGCGCTCCCGCACCCTGGACGCGCTCGTCGGCGCCGAGGTGCACCTCAAGTGCGAGAACGTCCAGCGGGTGGGCGCCTTCAAGTTCCGCGGCGCCTACAACACCGTGTCCCGGCTCACCCCCGGCCGGCTGTCGCGGGGCGTGGTCGCCTACTCCTCCGGCAACCACGCCCAGGCCGTCGCGCTCGCCGCCCGGGAACTGGGCACCACCGCCGTCGTCGTCATGCCGGAGGACGCCCCGCCGTCCAAGCGCGCGGCCACCGAGGGGTACGGCGCGACGGTCGTCGCCTACGACCGGTACACCGGCGACCGCGCGGCCATCGCCGAGGCCCTCGCCGACGAGCGGGGCCTCACCCTCGTACCTCCCTACGACCACCCCCACGTCATCGCGGGACAGGGCACGGCGGCGCTGGAACTGGTCGAGGAGACCGGCGAGTTGGGTGCGCTGATCGCGCCGGTCGGCGGCGGGGGACTGATCGCGGGGAGCGCCACCGCCGTGAAGGGCCTGCACCCGGCGACCCGGGTGATCGGCGTCGAGCCGGAGGCCGGGGACGACACACGGCGCTCCCTGGAGGCGGGCCGGCGCGTCACCGTGCCCGTGCCTCGCACCATCGCCGACGGCCAGGCCGTGTCCACCCCCGGCGAGCTGACCTTCGCCGTGAACCGCCGCCTGCTGGACGAGGTCGTGCTGGTCGACGACGAGGCGATCAAGGAGGCGATGCGGTTCGCCTTCACCCGGCTGAAGATCGTCCTCGAACCGAGCGGGGCCACCCCGCTGGCCGCGCTGCTCACCGGCCGCGCCGGCCCGCTCCCGCACCGCGTGGGCCTGATCCTCTCCGGCGGCAACGTCGACGCGGAACGCTTCGCCCGCCTCTGCGCCCCCGGTGACTGAGCCGGGCGACGGCGCCCCTCACCCGTATGGCGCTCCCGGGTGGACAGGCGGACGATGAGGGGGCGGGGCCCGGCCGGCCCTCGCCGTACCGGGCCGGTCACCGGAAGGGAGCAGGATCATGCTCGAGGTGAAGACGCTGGACAAGCCCGACGAGCGACGCGACTTCCCGAGGGGCCACATCGAAGCCGTCCACCTGACGGGGCTGGACTTCGCGGTCGCCACGTTCGAGCCGGGATGGCGCTGGTCCGAGTCGGTCGGACCGATCGCCGGCACGGAGTCGTGCGGCATCCACCACAACGGCTACGTGCTTCAGGGCCGTATGCACATCCGCATGGACGACGGCGCCGAGAGCGAGGTAGGACCCGGCGACGTCTTCGTGTGCCCGCCGGGCCACGACGCGTGGGTCGTCGGCGACGAGCAGGTCGTGGTTCACGACTTCGCGGGCGCCATGGCCACGGACTACGCGAAGGCGGACTAGGCACCCCTCACACGTCCGCCGGCTGGTCGAGGTAGTGCGCGCGTCCCTCGTCGTCGAGTGCGAAGGGCCCCGCGGGGATGACGCAGAACTCGTTCCCCTCGGGGTCCGCCATCACCAGGAACCCGCCGTCGTCGTACCCCTCCAGCCGCCGCCCGCCGAGCCCTTCGATCCGGCGCTGCTCGGCGGCCGGGTCGGGGGAGGCGATGTCGACGTGCATGCGGTTCTTGCCGGACTTGGGCGTGTCGGCGCGCTGGAAGCCCAACACCAGGCCGTTCTCCCGGCGCAGCCACACATAGGGGCCGGTGCGTCCCACGACCGGCCTGCCGAGTACGTCCGACCAGAACGCGGCGAGCCGCTCGGGGTCCGTCGCGTCGACGATGAGGGCGTTGATCTGTGCTGAGGAATCGGTCATGGCGCGATCCTCTCCCGATACGGCGTGCGGACGGTCTTGGCGCGGACCTCGGACGCCGCTAGGGTCCGTTTACAACGTTGTGTGACTCGTTGTGCGACTCGTTGTGACTCTCACGGGCTCTCGCGGAGGATGCCGATGCCGGGTTCGCGCGCCACCCACCGCTCACCGGTCCGGACGTGGGCGCGAGCCGTGTGCGCCCTGGCGGCGGCATGGGCCGCGGTCGTCGCCGCCCCGGCCGTGCCGTCATCCGCGCAGCCGCCTTCCGTCCGGCCGCCTTCCGTGGCCGCCGACGCGGGAACGGACTACGTGGCACTGGGCAGTTCGTTCGCCGCGGGTCCCGGCATCCCGCCCCTCCAGTCGAGCGACGGCGCCTCCGCGTGTTCCCGGTCGGCCGGCAACTACCCCAGCCTGGTGGCCCGCGAGATCGGCGCGGACCTGACGGACGTGTCGTGCAGCGGCGCGACGACCGGGCACGTGCTGAGGGACACGCAGGGCACCCGCCCGCCGCAGATCCAGGCCGTGACCCCGGACACGCGCCTCGTCACGGTCACGATCGGCGGCAACGACGTCAACTACCTGGGCAGCATCAACGCCTACTCCTGCCAGGCGAGCGGCAGCACAGCCTGCCCGGCCGTGGACCGCGACGCCATCGAGCGGACGTTTCCCGAACTCCCCGGCCGTATCGCGGACATCGTGCGCGCGGTCCACGCCGTGGCGCCCGAGGCCCGCGTCCACCTGGTCACCTACTTCACCCTGCTGCCGGGCTCCGGCACATGCGCCGTCGCACCCCTGACCGACGAGCAGGCGGACTACGAACGGAGCATCGCCGCGCGCCTGGCCGCCGCCACCGCCGAGGCGGCCGCCGCGACGGGCGCCACCCTGGTCGACCTGGCGGGCGCGAGCCGCGGTCACGACGCGTGCTCGGCGCACCCGTGGGTGGAGTCGTACCGCCCGGCACAGGGCCGGTCCACCTACCACCCCAACGAGGCGGGTATGCGGGCGGCGGCCGACCTCGTGCATGCGGCCCTGACCTCCGGCGGAGTGACGCAGACGGCCGCCTTCCGCTCCGGCATCCCCGGCGCGTGCGTCGACGTCCGCAACGCCGCCACCGCCGACGGCACGCCCGTCCAGCTCCACACCTGCAACGGCACGGCGGCCCAGCGCTGGACCCACGTCCCGGGCGAGGGCGGCACCCTGCGCGCCCTGGGCCGCTGCCTCGACGTCAGCGGCGGCGGAACCGCCAACGGCACCAAGGTCCAGCTCTGGCACTGCAACGGCACCGGCGCCCAACGCTGGATCCCCGGCCCCGGCTCGTCCCTGGTCAACCCCCGGTCGGGCCGCTGCCTGGACGACCCGAACGGCTCCACCGCGGACGGCACGCAGCTCCAGATCTGGGACTGCAACGGGACGGCCGCGCAGCGGTGGACGCCGACGGCGGCCTGACCGCACTGCCCTCAGCCGGAGGGCCGGCCGGCACCGTTGCCGACAGCCCCCCTCACACCGGCAGCAACCGCCCCACCAGCGCGTCCAGTTGCCGTACGTTCCTGCACTCCCGCATGTCCACCAGCTCCGCGTACGCCGGGGCGGCGGAGTCGCCCGTGCCCCAGAGGGCACGGGGCTCGGGGTTGAGCCAGTGGACGCGGCGGGCGCGGCGGGTGAGGTCGCGGAGGGCGGGGAGGTTGGGGTCCGCCCTGTTGGTGCGGGCGTCGCCGAGGACGAAGACCGTGGTGCGCGGGCCGGCGGCGTCGGCGTAACGGTCGGTGAACTCGCCCAGCGCGGCGCCGTAGTCGCTGCTGTCGTGCCAGGCGGTGAGCCGGGCCTCCGCGCGGATGCGCGCGTTCAGGCCCTCCGGGTCGGCCGCGCCGTGCACCAGCAGGCCGGTCACCTCGTCGACGCGGTTGACGAAGGCGAACACCCGCACCTTGGAGAACTGGTCGTGCAGCGCCTGCACCAGCAGCATCGTGAAGTCGGAGAACCCGGCCACCGAGCCCGACATGTCGCACAGCAGCACCAGTTCGGGCCGGGCGGGCCGGCGCCGCCGCAGGACGGGCTTCACCGGCACCCCGCCGGTCGACAGCGAGCCGCGCAGCGTCCTGCGCAGGTCGACGGTGCCGCGCGCGGCCCTGCGGCGGCGTGCCGCGAGCCGGGTCGCCAGCTTCCGGGCGAGCGGCCGGACCGTGCGGCGCATCTCCGCCAGCCGGTCCTTGCCGGCCAGCAGGAAGTCGACCCGGTCGGCGGTCGGCGCGAGCGCGCGGCGGGCGATCTCGTCGCGGCCCCGGCGCTCCGCGGCCCGGCGCCGCGCCTCCGCGGTGACCAGCCGCCGGAACTCCTCGACACGGCGCCGGATCTCGTCCTCCAGCAGCCGGTCGGCGAAGCCCCCCGACCCGTCCCGCCCGCGCACCTCGTCCCGCACCCGCGCCAGCAGCGTCTGCGGGCGCAGCCGGTCCAGCGTCTGGTACGACGACCAGCCGTCCGAGCCGGGCGCACTCCCGTACCCGCCGAAGCCGTCGACCGCCTCCACCGCCAGCCGGGCCAGCGCCGCGGTGTCGTTCGCGGCCAGCGCCTCGGCGAGCCGGGCGCGCAGCGCCTCGCGGTCCGCGTCGCCGCCGGCCTCCGGGACACCCACGCCTCGCGGGAAGTACAGGTCGAAGACCGCGTCGAACACCGGGCGCCCGCCGGCGCCGTGCAGCAGGGTCGCCGCCAGGCCCTCCCGGAGCAGTTCCCGGTCGGCGAGACCCAGCGCCTCCACGGCGCGCGCCGCGTCCACGGTCTCCCCGGTGCCGATCCGCAGGCCGTGCGCGCGCAGCGCGTCGACCAGGCCGGTCAGCCGGGTCACCAGGTCCGTGTCCGCGGCGGCGGTCACAGCGCGTCCAGGTCGAGCTTGGCCGCCGCCTTCTGGATGTCGTCCTGGTGCTTGAGGACCACACCCAGGCTGTCCCGTACGACCGTCTCGTCCAGCGTGCTCGCGCCGAGCGCCAGCAGGGTGCGCGCCCAGTCGACGGTCTCGGCGACCGACGGCGCCTTGCGCAGGTCCATCGCACGCAGCGCACCCACCACCCGCACCACGGACTCGGCCAGCGCCGCGTCGATGTCCGGCACCTTCAGCCGGACGATCCGCCGCTCCAGCTCCGCGTCCGGGAAACCGATGTGCAGGAACAGGCAGCGGCGGCGCAGCGCCTCGGACAGCTCCCGGGTGGCGTTGGAGGTGAGCACGGTGAACGGCCGGCGGGTCGCGGTCACAGTCCCCAGCTCGGGCACCGTCACCTGGAAGTCGCCGAGCACCTCGAGCAGCAGCCCTTCGATCTCGACGTCCGCCTTGTCGGTCTCGTCGATCAGCAGCACCTTGGGGTCGTCGCCGCGGATCGCGGTGAGCAGCGGACGGGGCAGCAGGAACTCCTCTCCGAAGATGTCCGTGCGCGCCTCGTCCCACGTCTCGCCCCTCCCGGCACTGATCCGCAGCAGCTGCTTGGCGTGGTTCCACTCGTACAGCGCGCGCGACTCGTCCACGCCCTCGTAGCACTGAAGACGCACCAGCCGGGCGTCGCAGGCGCGGGCGACGGCCTTGGCCAGCTCGGTCTTGCCCACCCCCGCCGGGCCCTCCACCAGCAGCGGCTTGCCGAGCCGGGCGGCGAGGAAGACGGTGGTGGCGACCGCGGGCGACGCCAGATAGCCGGTCTCGGCGAGGCGTGCCGAGACGTCGTCGACGGAAGTGAACAACTGCGGCCTCCGGCTGGGCGCGGGAACGACGGTGTCCGGGCACCCCGTGAATGCCCGGACCCCTATCCAAGCGCTTGCTCACCCGTCTGTCACGCGGTCGCGCCCACCGCCCGCACCGCCGGGGTGCGCAGCACGCGCCGCGCCGTGAACAGGCTCGTGCCGACGGTCGCCGCCGCGCCGACCACGGCGACGGCCGCCCACACGCCCGCCAGCTGCCCCGGCAGCACCGCGTCGCCGCGGACCACGGTGAACGGCACGACCCCGGCGAGCGCCGCCAGGGTCCCGAACAGCAGCCCGACGACCGTGAGGACCAGCCCCTCGACGCCCACCACGCCCAGCACCTGCCCGGGCGTCGCCCCGGCGAGGCGCTGCTGCCCGAACTCCCGGCCCCGGTAGGTGGTCGCCGCGTACAGGGAGTTGACCAGCATCACGCAGACGAACACCACGACGATGCCGACCACCGTGTAGTTGAGGGTCTCCAGGTTCTTGGCGTCGACGGACTTCACCAGCCCCGAGGCCGCGACCGCGTCGCTCTCCACGGCCTGCATGGTGAGCGTGGCCGTGGACACCGCCGTGAAGAGGATCAGCGCCATGAGGATCCCGGACAGCTCACCGGCCCGCCGCCGCAGGTTCCGCACCGCGAGCCAGCCGCTCGCCCCGCCGGGCGACAGCCGGCCGAGCACGCCCGTCAGCAGCCGCGGCGCCATCAGCGCGAACCCCACCGACAGCAGGATCGCGCCCTGCGCCGGGAACGCCATCAGCATCTCGTCCGTCGCGGAGAAGGCGAACGTGGAGGACGCCGCCACCGCGCCGGCCGCCAGCGCCGCCCAGGCGAGCCACGGCCGCCGCCGCACGGTGCGCCGCCGCCCCCGCGTGACCCGCCGCACCGCGAGCAGCGCCGCGCCCGCCGAGGCGACCAGCGTGACGCCGACGCCGGACGACAGCGCCACCGCCCCGAAGGAGTGGTCCACGGACCCGGCGACCTGCCCCGTGTCCTGGAACAGCTCCACCAGCAGCCGCCCGCCCAGCACCGCCGGCAGCACCGCCGCAGCCGTACCCACCAGGGCCACCGCGACGGCCTCGCCCACCACCAGCCGCCTGATCTGCCCGGGTGTCGCCCCCGAGCAGCGCAGCAGCTCCAGCTCGGCCGCCCGCTGCCGCACGTTCACCGTCAGCGCGGAGGCGACGGCGAAGAACACCAGCAGCGTGCCGTACCCGCCGACCACCCCGGCCGCCGTGCGCAGCGTCTCCGAGCTGACCGGATCGACGCCCGGCGCGCCGGCGGTGTCGTGCATCGAGTGGAACGCCATGACGATCGCCGCGCCCAGGAAGGCGGACAGCAGTGTCGCGAGGAACCGTCCGGGCCGCTGCCGGACCGACCGCAGAGCCAGTACGAGCATCGCTCACACCCCCACCGGCGCGTCGTCGCCCAGGTGCGCCAGCCGCTCGGCCACCGCGTCCGCGGCCGGCGCGTCCATCCGCCCGGCCAGCCTGCCGTCCGCGAGGAACAGCACGCTGTCCGCCCAGGAGGCGGCGACCGGGTCGTGCGTCACCATCACCACGGTCCGCCCGTGCGTCCGCACCGCCTCCCGCAGCAGCGCCAGCACGTCCCGCGCGCTGCGCGTGTCCAGCGCCCCCGTCGGCTCGTCCGCGAAGATCACCCGCGGCTCGGCGACCAGCGCCCGCGCGATCGCCGCCTTCTGCCGCTGACCGCCGGACAGCTGGTCCGGCCGGTGCCCGAGCCGGTCGCCCAGCCCGACCGCCGTGAGGATCTCCGTCACCCGCCGCCGGTCCACCCGACGGCCGGCCAGCTTCAGCGGCAGCACGGTGTTCTGCGCCACCGTCAGCGTCTCCAGCAGGTTGTACTGCTGGAACACGAACCCGACCCGCCCGCGCCGGAACCTCGTCAGCTCCGTCTCCCCGGCGCCCGTCAGCTCCGTCCCGTCGACCCGCACGATCCCCGCGTCCGGCCGCTCCAGACCCGCCGCGCACTGCAGCAGCGTCGACTTGCCCGAGCCGGACGGCCCCATCACCGCCGTGAACGTGCCTCGCGCCAGACCCAGCGTCACTCCGTCGAGCGCGGTCACGGCGCTGTCCGCCGTGCCGTACGACTTGGTGACCTTGACCAGCCGCAGCGCCTCGGCGGCCGGCTCCGTGTGCGGGTCGTGCCGCGCCCTGCTGCGCACCATCGTCATCTCCTCCGTCCGGCACGCCCTGTGCCCTGGTCACGACGCTACGGAGGAGCGGAGCGCCCCACACGGGGCGCAGTGCCCGTCCCGGGGGTGTACACAGCGACACCCCCGGGGGGCGGTTCACCGGACCAGGACGACCTCCAGAGTGCGCGGCCCGTGCACGCCCTCGACCCGGTCCAGCTCGATGTCGCTGGTCGCGGAGGGCCCGGAGATCCATGTCAGCGGGCGGGCGGGGTCCAGCCGTTCGAGGGCCTGCGGGACGGACGCGACCACCTGGTCCGGGACGCGCACCACGCAGATGTGGTGGTCGGGGACCAGGCTGATCCGGCGGCGGCCCTGGTCGGGGGAGCCGTCGAGGACGATCGTGCCGGTCTCGGCGATCGCCACGGCGCAGGCGGTGAGGACGCTGTCGACCCGGTCCAGTTCCCGCGGGGTGCTTCCCGCCTCGTCCGGCACCCGGGTCACCTCGGCCGCCGCGAGCCAGCCCGTGTCGAGGCCGGGCGGCACGAGCACGGTCGCCGCACCCCGCGCCGCCAGGAGTTCCGCGACGACGCCCGGCAGCGAGCCCGCGTCGGTCCGGTGCACGACCGCCCGGTAGTCCGCCAGGTTCTCCGCCAGCAGGTCCACCGTCTCCTCGACGGTCCGCTCCCCGTGCTCGCGCAGATAGTCCCGCTCGACCGGCGCGTCCTCGCCCGGCGGCACGTCCGCCAGGGCCCGCCGCACCCGGCCCAGGATCCGCTCCCTGCTGCTCACTCGGCACCGCCCTTCCCGCCGCGCGTCCGCTGCCACCAGTCCCGGAACGGCTCCGCCGGCACCGGCGGCAGGTCCCGGGTCCCGCTCCACGCCCGGCCCGGCCCCGGCAGGGTGCGCGGATGCAGCCGGCGCGTGCGCGCGGCGAGCCGCTGCCCGGTGCGCAGCGCGCCGGGGCGGGTGAGCGCCCAGCGGGCCGCGCGCATCGCCGCCCGCTCGGCGGCGTGTCCCTTCGCCGGACGCAGCCGCACCTTGTTGCCCTCGCGGACGGCCTCGCCGCCCTCCACCACCCGCTCCCGCAGATGCACCAGCACCTCGGGGATGTCGATGGCGACGGGGCACACCTCGTAGCAGGCCCCGCACAGCGACGACGCGTACGGCAGCGACGCGTCGATGTCGCTCCCCGTGCCCCGGAGCTGGGGGCTGAGGATGGCGCCGATCGGGCCGGGGTACACCGAGCCGTACGCGTGGCCGCCGGCCCGCTCGTACACCGGGCAGACGTTCAGACAGGCCGAGCAGCGGATGCACCGCAACGCCTGCCGGCCCACCTCGTCGGCGAGGGTGTCGGTGCGCCCGTTGTCCAGCAGCACCAGATGGAAGGCCCGGGGTCCGTCCCCGTCCGTGGTGCCCGTCCACATCGACGTGTACGGGTTCATCCGCTCGGCGGTCGAGGAGCGGGGGAGGGTCTGCAGGAACACCTCCAGGTCCTGCCAGGTCGGCACGATCTTCTCGATGCCCACCACCGAGATCAGCGTCTCCGGCAGGGTCAGGCACATCCGCCCGTTGCCCTCGGACTCCACCACGACGAGCGTGCCGGTCTCCGCGACCATGAAGTTGGCGCCGGAGATGCCGACCTTGGCGCGCAGAAACTTCTCCCGCAGGTGCAGCCGTGCCGCCTCCGCGAGGTCGGCGGGCGTGTCCGTGAGCCCTTCGGGAGCGGGGCGGCCCCACTCGCCCATCTCCCGGGTGAAGATGTCGCGGATCTCCCCGCGGTTGCGGTGGATCGCCGGGACCAGGATGTGCGACGGACGGTCCTTGCCCAACTGCACGATCAGCTCGGCGAGATCGGTCTCGTAGGCGTGGATGCCCCGCGCCTCCAGTGCCTCGTTGAGGGCGATCTCCTGGGTGGCCATCGACTTGACCTTGACGACCTCCGTCTCGCCGGTCGCCTTCACCAGCCCGGCGACGATCCGGTTCGCCTCGTCGGCGTCGGCGGCCCAGTGGACGACACCGCCCGCCGCCGTCACCGACTCCTCCAACTGCACCAGATAGCGGTCGAGATGACGCAGCGTGCGGTCCTTGATCCGTTTCCCCGCCTGCCGCAGCCGCTCCCAGTCGTCCAGCTCCGCCACCGCCCGCGCCCGCTTGGCGCGGATGGTGTGCGTGGCGTGGCGCAGATTGCCGCGCAGGGTGGTGTCGCGCACGGCCTCCCGGGCCGCCGCCGGGAAAGCGGGCATACCGACGAACGTTCCGCTCATACGGCCGGGTCCTCCTCCGTGCTCGCCAGGATCTCCGCGATGTGCACCGGCCGCATGCCGGTCCGCAGCCGGGTCATCGTGCCGCCGATGTGCATCAGGCACGAGTTGTCCGCCGCGCACAGCACCTCCGCGCCCGTCGACTCGGCGTTGCGCACCTTGTCCGCGCCCATCGCCGCCGACACGTCGGCGTTCTTCAACGCGAACGTGCCGCCGAACCCGCAGCACTCGTCCGCGCCCGGCAGCTCCACCAGCTCCAGCCCCTTCACCGCGCGCAGCAGCCGCGACGGCCGCTCGCCGAGCCCGAGCGAGCGCAGCCCGTGGCAGGTGGGGTGGTACGTCACCCGGTGCGGGTAGTACGCCCCGACGTCCGTCACCTCCAGCACGTCCACCAGGAACTCGGTGAGTTCGTACGTCTTCGGCACCACCGGCGCCAGCACCGTGGCGAGACCGTCCCCGCGCCCCTCCGACCGGGCCCGCTCACCCATGCGCGGGTACAGCTCCCGCACCATCGCCCCGCACGACCCGGACGGCGTCACGGTCGCGTCGTAGCCGCGGAAGACGTCGGCGAAGTGACGGGCCAGGGGCTCCGCCTCGTGCCGGTACCCGGTGTTGTAGTGGGCCTGGCCGCAGCAGGTCTGCGCCTCGGGGAAGTCGACGTCGACGCCCAGCCGGGTGAGCAGCTTCACCACCGCACGGCCGGTGCCGGGATAGAGCGTGTCGTTGACGCAGGTCAGGAACAGGGCGACACGCATCGCGGCTCCTCGTCCGGTCGATCATCGGGTGATGGGCAGGGTAGTGCGGGTCCGGGCGCCGGGGGAGACCCGGTCACCGCCCGGCGAGCCGGGCGCGGGCCGCCTCCCACCGCCGGGTGTCGCCGCGCGGCTCGTACCGGGTGAGCGGCTGGGTGGCGGCCAGCAGCCGCCGCATGGCGGGGAGATCGCCGACCCGCCCCTGGGCGCGGGCCTGTACCAGCACGTTGCCGAACGCCGCCGCCTCGGTCGGCCCGGCCACCACCGGCAGCCCGCAGGCGTCGGCGGTGAGCTGGCACAGCAGGGCGTTGCGGGCGCCGCCGCCCACGACGTGCACCACGTTCACGGCCCGCCCGGCGAGCCGCTGCGCGTCCTCGACGGCGGTGCGGTGGGCGAGGGCGAGCGAGTCGAGGATGCAGCGCACGGTCGCGGCGGGGGAGTCCGGCACCGGCTGGCCCGACGCGCGGCACGCCTCGCCGATCCGCTCCGGCATCCGCCCCGGCGCGAGGAACGCGGTGTCCCCGGCGTCCACCACCGACCGCAGCGCCGGCGCCCCGGCCGCCTCGCGCAGCAGCGCGCCCAGGTCCGGCTCGCCCCAGGCGCGCAGGCACTCCTGGAGCAGCCACAGGCCCATGATGTTGCGCAGGTGGCGGACGGTGCCGTCCAGCCCCAGCTCGTTGGTGAAGTTGGCGGCCCGGCTCTCCTCGGTCAGCACGGGCGCGTCCAGCTCAAGCCCGGCCAGCGACCAGGTGCCGGTGCAGATGTACGCGAACCGCTCACCGTCCGCCGGTACGGCGGCCACCGCGGACGCCGTGTCGTGCGAGGCGACCGCGGTCACCGGCACCGGCCCGCTCAGCCCCGTCTCCTCCAGCACCTCGGGCCGCAGCACCCCCGCCGGGTCACCCGGCAGACGCAGCGGCGCGAACAGCCCCAGGTCGATGCCCAGCCGCTCCGCCACCCCGTACGCCCAGGTCCGGGTGCGCGGGTCGATCAACTGTGTGGTGGAGGCGTTGGTCAGCTCGGTGCCCTGCTCCCCGGTGAGCCAGTACGTGAGCAGGTCGGGTATCAGCAGCAGCCGCTCCGCCTGCGCGAACTGCCGTGTGTCCCGGGCCGCGACGAGCTGGTACAGCGTGTTGAACGGCGCGTACTGCAGCCCGGTCGCCGCGTACAGCTCCCCGGCCGGCACGGTCGCCCACACCGTCTCGGCGACCGTGCCGGTCCGGCCGTCGCGGTAGTGCACCGGGTTGCCGAGCAGCGCCCCGTCCGCGTCCAGCAGTCCGTGGTCGACGGCCCAGCTGTCGATGCCGACGGAGTCCACCGCCCCGGCCGCCCGCAGTCCGTCCAGCACCCCGGCGTACAGCCCCAGCACGTCCCAGCGCAGCCCCTCCGGCACCCGCACCGGACGGTTCGGGAACCGGTGCGCCTCCGTCAGCTCCAGGCTGCCGGGGCCCACCCGGCCGACCATGACGCGCCCGCTGGACGCGCCGAGGTCCACCGCCGCGTACGTCCCCACGCCGCCGCTCATCGCAGGAAGGCGGCGGCGACGCCGGCGTCGACCGGGACGTGCAGTCCGGTGGTGTGGGTGAGGTCGCCGCCGGTCAGCGCGAACACGGCGTTCGCCACGTGCTCCGGCAGAACCTCACGCTTCAGCAGCGTCCGCCGGGCGTAGAACTCGCCCAGCTTCTCCTCCGGCACCCCGTACACGGCCGCCCGCTGCGCGCCCCAGCCGCCGGCGAAGATCCCCGAGCCGCGCACCACACCGTCCGGGTTGACGCCGTTGACCCGGATGCCGTGCTCGCCCAGCTCCGCCGCCAGCAGCCGCACCTGGTGCGCCTGGTCGGCCTTGGCCGCCGAGTACGCGATGTTGTCCGGACCGGCGAACACCGCGTTCTTGCTGGCGATGTACACGATGTCGCCGCCCAGCCGCTGGGCGGTCATCACCCGCGCCGCCTCCCGCGACACCAGGAACGAACCCCGGGCCATGACGGAGTGCTGGAGGTCCCAGTCCTTCGCCGACGTCTCCAGCAGCGGCTTGGAGAGGGAGAGCCCGGCGTTGTTCACCACCAGGTCCACCCCGCCGAAGGCGAGCACGGCCGCCCGGAACGCGGCCGCGATCTGCTCCTCGTCGGTCACGTCCACGGTCACCGCGACGGCCTTGTCCGGCCCGCCCAGCTCCTCCGCGACCGAGGCGGCGTTCTCCCCGTTCAGATCGGCCACGACCACACACGCGCCCTCGGCGGCCAGCCGCCGCGCGATCGCCTTCCCGATCCCGCTGCCCGCGCCGGTCACCAGAGCCACCCGGGTGGCCAGCGGCTTCGGCGGCGGCATCCGCCGCAGCTTGGCCTCCTCCAGCGCCCAGTACTCGATGCGGAACTTCTCCGACTCCTCGATCGGCGCATACGCCGACACCGCCTCGGCCCCGCGCATCACGTTGATCGCGTTGAGGTAGAACTCGCCGGCCACCCGCGCCGTCTGCTTGTCCTTGCCGAAGCTGAACATGCCCACGCCCGGCACCAGCACGATCGCCGGGTCGGCGCCGCGCATCGCGGGGGAGTCCGGCTCCGCGTGCCGCTCGTAATAGGCGGCGTACTCCCGCCGGTAGTCCGCGTGCAGCTCCTCCAGCCGGGTCACCGCCTCGTCGAGCGGTGCGGACGGCGGCAGATCCAGCACCAGCGGCCGCACCTTGGTGCGCAGGAAGTGGTCCGGACAGGAGGTGCCCAGCGCCGCGAGCCGCGGATGCCCGGCCCGCGCCAGGAAGTCCAGGACGGCGTCGGAGTCGTCGAAGTGCCCCACCTGCGGCCGGTCCTGCGAGGCGATGGCCCGCATATACGGCGCGAGAGCCGCCGCCCGCTCCCGCCGCTCGCCCTCCGGCAGCGCCTCGTACCCCTCGACCACCGGTCCGAACGGCTCGGGCCGGCCCCGCTCGGCGAGGAACCGTTCGGCGGTGCGGATGATGTACAGCGAGTTCCGCTCGCACTCCTCGGAGGTGTCACCCCAGGCGGTGATCCCGTGCCCCCCGAGCACACACCCGACCGCCTCCGGATGGGCGGCCTTGACGGCGGCGATGTCCAGCCCCAGCTGGAACCCGGGCCGCCGCCACGGCACCCACACCACGGTGTCGCCGAAACACTCCGCGGTCAGCTTCGCCCCGTCGGCGGCACACGCCAGCGCGATGCCCGAGTCGGGGTGCAGATGGTCGACGTGCGCCGCGTCGACGAGCCCGTGCATGGCGGTGTCGATGGAGGGCGCGGCGCCGCCCTTGCCGTGCAGGCAGTAGTCGAACGCGGCGACCATCTCGTCCTCGCGCTCGACCCCCGGATACACGTCGGCGAGCGCCCGCAGCCGGTCCAGCCGCAACACGGCCAGCCCGCCCTCGGTCAGGGTCCCGAGATCCCCACCGGACCCCTTGACCCACATCAGCTCCACATCACCCCCCGTGACGGGATCGACCTCACGTCCCTTCGCGGAGGCGTTCCCCCCGGCGTAGTTGGTGTTCCGGGGATCACTCCCCAGCCGATGCGACCGAGCGAGCAGAGCTTCAACTTCACGGTGAACCATGACAACCAGTCCTTGAGGAAGAGGGGGTGAGCACAGGTACCTCAGGGGCGCGGGGAACTGCGCGCCCAGCCACGACGCACCCGCACCCGGCGACGGAACAGAAACCCGGCAGACGCCTACGCCCCCCAGCCGGCCTGCTCACCCCCGACCCGCTCGGCCACGATCTTCTCGGCCCACCCGGACCGCGCGTACGCCGCCATCGGATCGGGATCCAACCCCATCTCCTCCCGCACCTCCCGCAGCAGCGGACGCACGTCCGTACTGAACGCGTCCATCAACACGGCGTTGGCGCCGAGCACGTCCCCGGTCCGCTGTGCCGCACCCAACGCGTCCCGGTCGACCAGCAGCGCCTTGGCGGTGGCCTCCTGCACATTCATGACGGACCGAAGAATGGCGGGAATCTTCGATTCCACGTTGTGGCACTGATCCAGCATGAACGCCACCTCCCCCGACAGCCCGCCCCCGCGCACCACCTCGTACATGATCCGGAACAACTGGAACGGGTCGGCCGCGCCGACCATCAGGTCGTCGTCGGCGTAGAACCGCGAGTTGAAGTCGAACCCCCCGAGCTTCCCCTCCCGCAGCAGCGTCGCCACGATGAACTCGATGTTGGTGCCGGGCGCGTGGTGCCCGGTGTCCACCACCACCTGCGCCTTCGGCCCCAGCTTCAGGCAGTGCGCGTACGCCGTCCCCCAGTCGGGGACGTCCGTCGTGTAGAACGCCGGCTCGAACAGCTTGTACTCCAGCAGCATCCGCTGGTCGTCGCCGAGCCGGCCGTACACCTCGGCGAGCGCCTCCGCCAGCCGGTCCTGCCGGGCCCGGATGTCGTCCTGCCCGGGGTAGTTGGTCCCGTCCGCGAACCACAGCTTGAGGTCCGTGGAGCCGGTCGCGTCCATGATGTCGACGCACTCCAGCAGATGGTCCACGGCCTTCCGGCGCACGGCCGCGTCCGGGTGGCAGACGGAGCCGAGCCGGTAGTCGTCGTCCTGGAAGGTGTTGGAGTTGACCGCGCCGAGCCGCAGCCCGCGGTCCTCGGCGTGCCGGGCCAGCGCCGCGTAGTCGTCGACCTTGTCCCAGGGGATGTGCAGCGCGACGGTCGGCGCCACGCCCGTGAACTCGTGCACCTTCGCCGCGTCGTCCAGCTTCTCCTGCGGGGTGCGGGGGACGCCCTGCTGCGCGAACACCTTGAACCGGGTGCCCGAGTTGCCGTACGCCCACGACGGCGTCTCGACTGCCTGGGTCTTGAGGGCGGCTTTCACCGCGGCGCGCTCGGTCACGTCAGGGCTCCTGGGGCATCGGGTCGTCACGACCAGAGTGAAACGATTCAGGACGCGAAGCTAGGGGTCCCCCGAAGGGGTGTCAAGCCCTCCGGCCGCGACCGTCCCCCGTGACCTGCGCGTGACCCGAAGCTGTCGAAAGTTTTTCGACCGTGACCCATTGACGTGACATGCGGGACGCGCCTAACGTCCCGGCAACCCAGTTGAAACCTTTCACGACGTCGTCCGGGCCGACCCGCCGACGTCGTCGAGGAGCCCTCATGACCCACCCGTCCGACACGGGTCCGGCCCCGGTTCTCGCGCTCAAGGGCATCTCGAAGTCCTTCGGCGCGGTCCGCGCCCTGCGGGACGTCTCCCTGGAGCTGTTCCCCGGGGAGGTGCACGCCCTGGCCGGAGAGAACGGAGCCGGCAAGTCCACGCTCATCAAGACGCTCGCCGGAGTGCACCGGCCGGACGCCGGCCAGGTGCTGCTCGACGGCGGGCCCGTCGTCTTCCACGGACCCGGCGACGCCCGCGACGCCGGCATCGCCGTGATCTACCAGGAGCCGACGCTCTTCCCCGACCTGTCGATCGCCGAGAACATCTTCATGGGGCGCCGGCCCCGCCGCTCCCTGCGCCGGATCGACCACAGGGCCACCCGTGACGCCACCACCGCCCTGATGAAGCGGCTCGGCGTCGAACTGGACCCGGACCGGCCCGCCCGCGGACTGTCCATCGCCGACCAGCAGATCGTCGAGATCGCCAAGGCGCTCTCCTTCGACGCTCGTGTCCTGATCATGGACGAGCCCACCGCCGCGCTCACGAACAGCGAGGTCGCCCGCCTCTTCGGCGTCGTCCGGGCGCTGCGCGACCAGGGCGCCGCGGTGCTGTTCATCTCGCACCGCCTGGAGGAGATCTTCGAGATCTGCCGGAGGGTCACCACCCTGCGCGACGGCGCCTGGATCGCGAGCGAGCCGCTCGACGGCATGACCGAGGACGACCTGGTCCGCCGCATGGTCGGCCGCGACCTGGCCGAGCTCTATCCCAAGCAGGACGTGACGCCCGGCGAGGTCGCCCTGAGCGTGCGCCGCCTCACCCGCGAGGGCGTCTTCACCGACGTCTCCTTCGACGTACGGCGGGGCGAGATCGTGGGGCTCGCCGGACTGGTCGGCGCCGGACGCACCGAGGTGGCCCGCGCCGTCTTCGGCATCGACCGCCGGGACGCCGGCGAGGTGGAGGTCGACGGACGCAGTCTCCCCAACGGCGCCCCGTCCGCCGCCATGGCCGCCGGGCTCGCCCTGGTGCCCGAGGACCGGCGTGCCCAGGGCCTGGTGATGGACATGTCCATCGAGCGCAACATCGGCCTCACCGGCCTCGGCGCCACCGTGAAGGCCGGCCTGATGGACCGCGGCGCCGAACGCAGCCGCTCCCTCGACTGGGCGGTCAGGCTCCGGGTCAAGTACGCCCGGATCGCCGACACGGTGAACACCCTGTCCGGCGGCAACCAGCAGAAGGTCGTCCTCGCCAAGTGGCTCGCCACCCGCCCCAAGGTGCTCATCGTCGACGAGCCCACGCGCGGCATCGACGTCGGCACCAAGGCCGAGGTGCACCGGCTGCTGTCGCAGCTCGCCGCCGACGGCGTGGCCGTCCTGATGATCTCCTCCGACCTGCCCGAGATCCTCGGCATGGCCGACCGCGTGCTGGTGATGCACGAGGGCCGGCTCACCGCCGAGATCCCCCGCACCGACGCCACCGAGGAAACCGTGATGGCCGCAGCCACGGGGAGGACAGCCGCATGACGGTGCTCAGCCCCGACCCCACCCCCGTCGCCGAGGCGCCCAAGGCCGGCGCCACCCGGCTGGTGGACCGCGTCTTCAAGATGCGCGAACTCGCCATCCTGGCCGTCTTCCTGGTGATGACCGCCGTCACCCAGGCCGGCAACAGCGAGTTCCTGTCCGAGCAGGGCGTCAAGGACCTGCTGCTGAACGCGACCATCCTGGTGCTGGTCGCCACCGGCCAGGCCCTGGTCGTCATCACCCGCAACGTCGACCTGTCCGTCGGCTCCACCCTCGGCATCAGCGCCTTCGCCGCCGGCCTCTACCTCCAGGACGGCGGGAACCCGGTCGTCGCCGTCGCCCTCGCCGTCCTGCTCGGCATCGGCTTCGGCCTGCTGAACGGCCTGCTCGTCTCCCTCGGCCAGGTGCCCGCCCTCGTGGTCACCCTCGGCACGCTCTACATCATCCGCGGCGTCGACTCCATCTGGGTCGGCTCCCGGCAGATCACCGCCGCCGACCTCCCCGCCGGATTCGTCGACTTCGGCTCCGGCGGCATCTCCGCCGTGCCCTACCTGGCGCTCATCGCGCTCGTGGTGCTGGTGGCGACCGCGTACTACCTGCGGCACTTCGGCGGCGGGCGCGAGCTGTACGCGCTCGGCTCCAACCCGGAGGCGGCCCGGCTCGCCGGCATCCCGGTGCGCAAGCGGATCCTCGCCGCGTACACCTTCTGCGGCGCCCTCGCCGGACTGGCCGGGGCGATGTACCTCGCCCGGTTCGGCAACGTCGACTCCGGCACCGGCAGCGGCTACGAACTCACCGTCGTCAGCGCGGTCGTGGTCGGCGGCGTCGTCTTCACCGGCGGCTCCGGCAGCGTCTACGGCGCCGCACTCGGCGCGCTGCTGCTGACCTCGATCAACAGTGTGCTGCCCGCGCTCGGCGTCAGCTCCGTGTGGGTGCTCGCCATCAACGGCGTCCTGCTCGTCCTCGCCATCGCGGTCGACCGGATCGTCGCGCTGCGCGTGGCCACCGCCCTGAAGAAGAGGAACGCCCGCCATGCCTGACTCCCTCACGCGCGCCGTTCGCTGGGACACGGTCGTCGGCGCCCTGCTCGTGGTCGTTCTGCTGCTGTCGTTCACCACGGTCGACGGCTTCGGCAACGCCCTCAACCTGTCGTTCCTCCTCGGCAACACCCTGCCGATCGCGCTGATCGCCCTGCCCATGACGCTGCTCGTGGTCTCCGGCGAGATCGACCTGTCCGTGGCGTCCACGGCGGGCCTGTCCGGCGCGGTGATGGGCGCCCTGTGGAACCAGGGCATGGCCATCGAGGCGATCATCCCGGTCTGCCTGCTCATCGGCGTGGTCTGCGGCCTGGTCAACGGCCTGCTGGTGACCCGGCTCGGGCTGCCCTCCCTCGCCGTCACCATCGGCACCCTCGCCGCCTACCGGGGCATCGCACAGATCGTGCTCGGCTCCGACGCGGTCACCGACTTCCCCTCCGCCTACCTGGACTTCGCCGCGGGACGCATCGGCGACACCTTCGTCCCGTACGCCTTCCTGCCCTTCCTGGTCCTGCTCACGATCGCCGTCGTCGCCCTGCACGCCACCCCGTTCGGCCGGTCGCTGTTCGCGATCGGGGCCGGCGAGGAGGCCGCCCGGTTCGCCGGCGTCCGCGTCAAGCGGCAGAAGCTGATCCTGTTCACCGTGACCGGCCTGATGTCGGCCCTCACCGGCGTCTTCTGGGCGCTGCACTACGCCAGCGCCCGCTACGACAACGCCACCGGGCTCGAACTGTCCGTCGTCGCGGCCGTCCTCCTCGGCGGCATCGACTTCGACGGCGGCAAGGGCACCCTCGGCGGCGCGATCGCCGGCGTGTTCCTGCTGGGCGCGCTGCAGAACGTGATGAGCCTGAAGGACGTCTCGGCCCAGTCCCAGATCGTCGTCACCGGCGTGCTGCTCGTGCTGTCCGTCCTCGGCCCGCGCGTCGCCCGGCAGATGGCCGCCGCCCGCGCCGGACGGAGGGCCGCGGCCGCACCGCGCCCGGACCCGAAGACGCCCGCACCGACCTCCTGAACCGTCCTCCTCCCTTAAGGAACCCGCCATGCGCACCGCATCCCTCCGCCGCACCTGCGCGGCGCTCGCCGCCGTCACCTCCCTCGCCCTCGCCGTCACCGCATGCGGCGGCACCACCAAGGAGGACGTCAAGAACGAGGGCGGCGCCGCCGCCTCCGCCGGCAAGGCCGACCCGGACGCCGCCACGAAGAAGGGCCTCACCGTCGGCTTCCTGCCCAAGCAGGTCAACAACCCGTACTTCACCTCCGCCGACAAGGGCGGCGAGAAGGCCGTGAAGGAGCTCGGCTCCACCTTCAAGGAGGTCGGCCCCACCAGCGCCACCGACACCGCCGGCCAGGTCTCCTACGTCAACACGCTCACCCAGCAGCAGGTGGACGCGATGGCCGTCTCCGCCCAGGACCCGGGCGCCCTGTGCACCGCGCTCAAGCAGGCCATGAAGAACGGCATCAAGGTCGTCACCTACGACTCCGACACCACCCCCGGCTGCCGCAACGCCTTCGTCTCCCAGGCGTCCGCCGAGGACCTCGGCCGCACCGAGGTGCAGCTGCTCGCCGAACAGATCGGCTACAAGGGCGAGATCGCGATCCTGTCCGCCGCGCAGACCGCGACCAACCAGAACACCTGGATCGAGTTCATGAAGGACGAACTCAAGGACCCCAAGTACAAGGACATGAAGCTGGTCAAGGTCGCCTACGGCAACGACGACGCCCAGCAGTCCTTCCAGCAGACCCAGGGCCTGCTCCAGGAGTACCCGGACCTGAAGGGGATCATCTCCCCGACCACCGTCGGCATCAAGGCCGCCGCCCAGTACCTGTCCGGCTCCAAGTACAAGGGCAAGGTCAAGCTCACCGGCCTCGGCACCCCCAACGACATGCGCAAGTACGTCAAGAACGGCACCGTCGAGGCGTTCGAGCTGTGGGACCCGGCCAAGCTCGGCGAGCTGGCCGCCCGCACCGCGGTCGCCCTCGCCTCCGGCCAGATCACCGGCCAGGAGGGCGAGACCTTCACGGCCGGCGCCATGGGCGAGTACACCATCGGCAAGGACGGCGTGATCAACCTGGGCAAGCCCACCGTCTTCGACGCCGGGAACATCGACCAGTTCGACTTCTGACCCCGCGAGCTGCTTCCCGAAAGGCGGTACTCCGTGCGACGCGTCTGCTTCCTGCTCAAGGTCCGCCAGGACCGCATCGACGAGTACCGCGCACGCCATGCCGCCGTGTGGCCCGAGATGCGCGCGGCGCTCTCGGCCACCGGCTGGCACAACTACTCCCTCTTCCTGCGCGACGACGGCCTGCTCGTCGGGTACCTGGAGACCGAGGACTTCGAGGCGGCGCGGGCCGGCATGGAGGCCACCGAGGTCAACGCCCGCTGGCAGGCGGAGATGGCGCCCTTCTTCGAGTCCCTCGACGGCTCCCGGCCCGACGAGGCGATGACCCCGCTGACCGAGGTCTTCCACCTCGACTGACGGTCACGGGCCCACCCGGCCCGTGACCGGAAAGAGGCGGACGTGCGGGTAGTGTGAGGGCCCGCCGCGCCGCCCCCCGTCTCCCCGTATCCCTGGAGGTCCCTGCCCGATGGCCCAGTCGGTGGGTATCAAGGACGTCGCCCGCGTCGCCGGAGTCTCCGTCGGCACCGTCTCCAACGTGATCAACCGTCCGGACACGGTCGCCGCCGAGACCCGCGCCCGGGTGCTGTCCGCCATCGACCGGCTCGGCTACGTCCGCAGCGAGTCCGCCCGCCAGCTGCGCGCCGGCCGCAGCCGCATCATGGGCCTGCTCGTTCTCGACATGGGCAACCCCTTCTTCGTCGACGTGGCGCGCGGCGCCGAGCGGGCCGCGCGCCAGGCCGGCCTCGGCGTCATGGTCTGCAACAGCGCCCAGAGCCCGAGCGAGGAGGCCGAGTACCTGTCGCTCTTCGCGGAGCAGCGGGTGCGGGGCGTGCTGCTCACCCCCGCGGACGCCACCGGCCGCAACATCGAGGCGTTCCGCCGGCACGGCATCCCGTTCGTGCTGGTCGACCGGGTCGCCGAGGGCACCACCGAGTGCTCGGTCTCGGTGGACGACGTGGCCGGCGGCGCCCTGGCCGTGCGCCACCTGGTCGACGCCGGACACCGCTCCCTCGCCTACGTCAGCGGTCCGCCCGGACTCAACCAGGTCCGGGACCGGCGCACCGGCGCGCTGAACGCCCTCGCCGAGGCCGGACTCGGCCCCGACAGCCTGCACGAGCTGCCCACCGAGCGGCTCGACGTCGCCGCGGGACGTGACGCGGGCGCCCGTCTCCTCGGCCTGGCCCGCCGGCCCACCGCCGTGTTCTGCGCCAACGACCTGCTCGCCCTCGGCGTGCTCCAGGCGATGTACGCGGCCGGCGTCGGCGTCCCCGACGACCTGGCCATCGTCGGCTACGACGACATCGAGTTCGCCGCCGCGGCGGCCGTGCCGCTCACCTCCGTACGGCAGCCCGCCGTCACCATGGGGGCGCTGGCGGCGGAACTGCTGCTGGAGGAGACCGAGGACACCGGCGCCCCCCACGAGCACCGTCGGGTGGTGCTCGCCCCGGAACTGGTGGTGCGGCGCTCCAGCCTGTCGGCCCGTTGACCGCCGTTCAGGAAGTTCTTCATGATCCCGGGGTCGTTGGCCGCAGGAACATGTGCTGAACTGGTCGCGGCCCGACAATCCGTTCGTCCCGGGAGTCCCGTTGACCGACACGTACCGCCAGCCCGGAGTGGTCCTCACCGACCGCCGGTTCACCGTGCCCCTCGACCACGACGACCCCTCCGGGGAGACGATCGAGCTGTACGCGCGCGAGGTCGTCGCGAGGGACAAGGCGGACCAGGACCTGCCGTGGCTGCTGTACCTCCAGGGCGGGCCGGGCTTCGGGGCGAACCGTTTCGTCGGAAAGCCGGCCTGGCTCGGCCGCGCCCTGGAGGACCACCGGGTCCTCCTCCTCGACCAGCGCGGCACCGGCAGCTCCACCCCCGCCAACCGGCAGACGCTCCCGCTGCGCGGCGGCCCCGCCGAGCAGGCCGGCCACCTCACCCGTTTCCGCTCCGACTCGATCGTCCGGGACTGCGAGGCCATCCGCCCGCAGGTGACCGGCGGCGCCCCATGGACCGTGCTCGGCCAGAGCTTCGGCGGCTTCTGCACCGTCACCTACCTGTCCACGGCTCCCGAGGGACTGGACGCCGCCCTGATCACCGGCGGCCTGCCCTCCCTCGACGCGCACGCCGACGACGTCTACCGGGCCGCCTACCCGCGCGTCGAGCGCAAGGTCGCCGCCCATTACGCCCGCTACCCGCAGGACGTCGAGCGCGCCCGCCGCATCGCCGACCACCTCCTGACCCACGACGTGGTCCTGCCGAACGGCTACCGGTTCACCGTCGAGGCGTTCCAGTCGCTCGGCCGGATGCTCGGCAGCGGCGAGGGCAGCCACCGCCTGCACTTCCTCCTCGAGGACGCCTTCGTCCCCACCCCGGCAGGACCCGCCCTCTCCGACGCCTTCCAGGAGGAGGCGCAGGGCCTCCTGTCGTTCGCCGGGCACCCCCTCTACGCGCTGGTCCACGAGGCGATCTACGCCCAGGACGCCCGCCCCACCGCCTGGTCCGCCGAACGGGTGCGGGCCGAGTTCCCGCAGTTCGACGCGGCCAAGGCGCTCTCCGGCGACGAGCCCGTGCTGTTCACCGGCGAGACGATCCACCCCTGGATGTTCGACTGCGACCCGGCGCTGCGCCCCCTGCGCGAGACCGCGGAACTCCTCGCCGCCCGCACCGACTGGACCCCGCTGTACGACCCGGCCCGCCTGGCCGCCAACGAGGTGCCGGTCGCGGCGGCCGTCTACCACGACGACATGTACGTGGACACCGCGCACTCCCTGGCCACCGCCCGGGCGATCCGCGGCCTGCGCACCTGGGTGACGGACGAGTTCGAGCACGACGGCGTCCGCACCGGCGGCCCCCGCGTCCTGGACCGCCTGCTCGCCCTCGCCCGCGACGAGGCCTGACCGCGCGCCCCCGTGCGCTGTCGGTGGCGGGGGCTAGTCTGCGGAGCATGACCGAGCCGACGATCAGTCAACTCCAGCCCATGCCCGACGACTGGCAGCGCGCTCTGGCCGTGGTCGCCCACCCGGACGACCTGGAGTACGGCTGCGCGGCGGCCATCGCGGCCTGGACCGACGCCGGCCGCGAGGTCTCCTACGTGCTGGCGACCCGCGGCGAGGCGGGCATCGACACGGTGGACCCCGCCCGGTGCGGGCCGCTCCGGGAGCGCGAACAGCGGGCGAGCGCGGCCGTGGTGGGCGTGTCCGAGGTCGCCTTCCTGGACCACGCGGACGGCGTGATCGAGTACGGCCCCGCCCTGCGCCGGGACATCGCGGCGGCGATCCGGCGCCATCGCCCCGAGCTGGTGGTCACGCTGAACCACCGGGACACCTGGGGCGGCAGCGCCTGGAACACCCCGGACCACGTGGCCGTCGGCCGCGCCACGCTCGACGCGGCCGGTGACGCGGGCAACCGCTGGATCTTCCCGGAGCTGACCGAGCGGGGGCTGGAGCCCTGGGACGGCGTGCGCTGGGTGGCGGTCGCCGGCTCGGACGCGCCCACCCACGCGGTGGACGCGACCGCCGGACTCGAGCGGGCGGTGCGCTCCCTGCTGGAGCACCGCACCTACATCGAGGCGCTCACCGACGAGGACCCGGAGACGTACGCGCGCACACTGCTGACCGGCTTCGCCGAGGAGGCGGGCAAGCGGTTCGGGAACCGTCCGGCGGTCGCCTTCGAACTGTTCCCGAGGTGAGCGCCGTGGGGGGAGACGAGGAACGGCTCGCGCGGAGCTTCGAGGAGCACCGCGCCCACCTCAGGTCCGTGGCCTACCGCATGCTCGGCTCGCTCGCCGAGGCGGAGGACGCCGTGCAGGAGACCTGGCTGCGGCTGGGCCGGGTGGACCCCGCCGGGATCGGCAACCTCGGCGGCTGGCTCACCACCGTGACCGGCAGGATCTGCCTGGACCTGCTGCGCTCGCGCACGGCACGCCGGGAGCAGCCGATGGACGACACGTTCGTCCCGGACCCGGTGCTCCGGCCGCTGTCCCGGACGGACCCGGAGCAGGAGGCGCTGGAGGCCGACTCGGTGGGCATCGCCCTGCTGGTCGTGATGGAGACCCTCGCCCCCGACGAGCGGCTGGCGTTCGTGCTGCACGACATGTTCGCCGTGCCGTTCGACGACATCGCCCCGGTGGTGGAGCGCACCCCGGCCGCGACCCGTCAGCTCGCCGGCCGGGCCCGCCGCCGCGTCCGCGACTCCGCCCCGCCGTCCGAGCCCGACGCGGCTCGGCAACGGCAGGCCCTCGACGCCTTCCGCGCCGCCGCGCGCACCGGCGACTTCGAGGCGCTGCTCGCCGTGCTCCACCCGGACGTGGTGCTGCGCGCGGACGCGGGCGCGCTGGTCCGCGGCGCGGCCGGCTCCAAGCGGCTCCGGGGCGCGCAGCGCGTCGCCGAGTCGGCGATGCTGTTCGCCCGCTACAACGCCACCGCCCGCATGGTCCTGGTCAACGGCGCCCCGGGCCTGGTCAGCGTGGTCGACGGCCACGTCGGCTCGGTCCTGGCGGCCACGGTCCACGAGGGCCGCATCACGGCCCTCTACATCCTGGCCGACCCGGAGCGCCTGGAGGGGCTGGTCCTCCCGGACGAGGAGGACTCCCGGAACGCCTGACAGGCGCCTCCGTCTCACGGTCCCGGGCCGCCCGACGTCTTGCCCGGCGTGCTCAGCCGGCTGGACCACCGCTGCCCCGGGACGCTGCCCCGGTGTCCGTCCGCGGGGCGGGGATGCCCGCACGCGGAGGACTCCGCCGCACCGCCCGCATCCGCAACCCCTCCGGCATCAGCGTCAGCCGTTCCGTCACCCGGAGCCGGTACGACGGGTCCGGGTGCAGGTCGTAGCGGCGGAGGAGGAGGCCCAGGACCAGCGTCGCCTCGTGCAGCGCGAACTGGCGGCCGATGCAGGCGCGGGCGCCCGTGCCGAAGGGCTTGTAGGTGTGGGGCGGCCGGGAGCGCACCGCCGCCGGCTCGAAGCGGTCCGGGTCGAAGCGGTCGGCGTCCGCGCCCCACACCTCGGGGTCACGGTGCAGCATCGGGACGAGCACCAGCGTCCAGGCGCCGCGCCGCATCGGATGCTCGTCCGCCAGCACCGTGTCCCGCGTCGCCTCCCGTGAGTACGCCGGCGCGGTCGGCCACAGCCGCAGCGACTCGTCGAGGACGCGGCGGACGTGACGGAGGCGGGCGACCTGTTCGTAGGCCGGCGTGTCCGTGTCGCCCCAGACGCGGTCCACCTCGGCGCGGGCGCGCTCCGCCACGTCCGGGTGGAGGGACAGGTAGTGCAGGGCGAAGGACAGGGCGCCGGAGGTGGTTTCGTGGCCGGCGACCAGGAAGGTGATGACCTGGCGGCGCACGTTCTCCGGTGACAGCCGTTCCCCGGTGACCGGGTGCGCGGTCTCCAGCATCCGGTCCAGCAGATCGCCGTCCGCGTGCCCGTCCGCGCGGCGGCGGCGGACCACCTCGTCGACGATGTGGCCGAGGCGCGCGATGTCCTCGGCGTTGCGCCGGTTCGCCCGGCGCAGCAGCAGCGGGGCCAGCGCCGGCGGCACGTTGTTCAGCCGTTGCGCGTGCGAGAGGGTGCCGACCATCGCCGTGACGAACGGGTGCGGGCGGGACCGTTCGAAGGAGCCGAAGTCGTGCCCGAACCCGGTGCGGGCGATCGTCTCCAGCGTCAGCTTGGTCATGTCGCCGGGCACGTCCACCCACCGGCCGGCCGCCGCCGCCCGGTCCCAGTGCTCGGTCAGGCGCGCGGCCACCGACAGCATCATCGGGTGGTAGCCGGACATCGCCTCGCGGCTGAACCCGGGCGCCAGCACATCGTGCGCCAGCTGCCAGTTGGGCTCGTGGTTGTAGGCGGTGAACAGGCCGTCGCCCGCGAGCGGGCGCAGGTTGGCCACACCCAGTCCCACGTGCTTGGCGAACCGCGACTCGTCGGCCAGGTCGGCCACCAGCCGGGCGCCCCACGTGAACACGAATTCCTTGCCGAACGCCCTGCGCCGGAAGACCGGGCCGAGCTGCCGGGCGATCCGCACCGAGTCCTGCACGGGCGTGCGTCTGCCCGCCCCGATGACGTCGCCGAGCAGCGGCAGCCGGTACGGCGGGTGCGGGATGCGGTGCAGTGCGGGCCAGCCCTGCTCCGCGCTGCGGAACCCCTTCGGCACGGCGGCCCCTGCCGTCGTCTCCGCCATGACGCGGTCTCCTTCGGTCCGGCGAGCGAGTGGCGACGTGTTGCACATGAGTTCAATAAGCGGTCACAGTCTGGTCCGGCCGCCGGACCGGCGTCAACTACAGTGCGGGAATGGCTGTGGACCAGGGCGGGCGGGCGCGCCGCCGGCTCAGCACCGAGGAGCGCCGGGAGCAACTGCTCGCCGTGGGTGCGCGGTTGTTCTCCGAGAGCCCGTACGACGAGGTGTGGATCGAGCAGGTCGCCGAGATCGCCGGGGTGTCGCGCGGGCTGCTCTACCACTACTTCCCGGCCAAACGGGACTTCTTCGCGGCCGTGGTGGAGCGTGAGAGCGAACGGATGCTCCGGATGACGGCGCCCGTGCCGGGCGTCCCGGTGCGCGAGCAGCTCGCCGCCGGGCTCGACGCCTACCTGGAGTACGTCGAGGCCCACGCGCACGGCTACCGGGCCTTTCACCGCGCCGACGCGGCGGGTGACCAGGCGGTGCGGCGGGTCTACCGGCGGGCGCTGGCCGCGCAGGAGCGGCAGATCCTCGCCGCGCTCGCCGCCGACCCCGAGTTCGGTCCCGTCCTGGAGTCCCGGCCTGACACCCGGCTCGCGGTGCGCGGCTGGCTGGCGTTCACCACGGCTGTCTGTCTGGAGTGGCTGCGCGGGGCGCAGTTGGGGCGCGAGCAGGTGCGCGACCTGTGCGCACGCGCCCTGCTGGGCGTCCTCGCGCCCTGAAAGGTTTCGGAAGGATCACCGGGGCCGGTTGGCGCGCGCCCTGATCTCCGATAGGTTAGGCAAGGCTTACCTAATAGGAGGTTGGGATGGGTGACCACACGCACGGCTGGGCCGCCGCGCCGGGCGCGGCCGAGCGGGCCCGCTCCGTGCTCGCCGCCGCATGGTCCTGCACGGTGACCGCGGAGGGCACCCGCGAGGACCTGGTCGGCGCGCACACCGTCACGGAGGACGGGCGGGTGCTGCTGGACGCGCCCGAGGACGGCGCCCTGCTCGCCGCCGTGCTCCGCGCGCCGCGCCAAGAGCCGTCCGCCGTGCTGGAGTTCGCCGACGTCGCGCCCGTCCCCGTGCGTGACCGCGTCCGCTCCCGGGTGTGGCTCGCCGGACGGTTCTCCGCCGAGGGCGGCCGGCTCGCCCTGCGGCCCACCCGCGTGGTCCTCCGCCGGCCCTCCGGCGCGCTGACGGTCGGCGCCGACGAGTTCGCCGCGGCCGCGCCCGACCCGCTGGCCGGCGCCGAGGCACGGCTGCTGACCCACCTCGCGGACTGCCACGCCGACGCCGTCGACCGGCTCACCCGCCTGGTGGACCCGGCGCGTCTGCAGGGCGCCGTCCGGGTGAGGCCGCTCGCCGTGGACCGGCACGGGCTGACCCTGCGCATCGAACACGCCCGCACCGACAGCGACGTACGGCTGCCGTTCCACGCGCCCGCCGACGACGTCTCGCGGCTCACCGAGCGCATGCACGTCCTGCTCTCCCAGGCGGCCGCCGCCTCCTGCCCCCGGCCGCTACAGCGGCAGCGCGCAGACGGCGACGGGTGACGTGAACGGCTCGCCCGCCGGACGCAGTTCACCGCTGTCCGGGTCCACGCGGAACACGCTGACGTCGCCCGACCTCTGATTCGCCGTGAACAGCAGCCCGCCGTCGGGGGAGAGGGCGACGTGGCGCGGGAAGTCGCCGCCCACCGGCACCGTGCCGAGCAGCCGCAGCCGCGCCCCGTCCTCCTCGACGGCGTACCGCGCGACGCTGTCGTGGCCCCGGTTGGCGAGGTACGCGTACCGGCCGTCACCGGTGACGACGAGCTGCGCCGGGTAGTTGGTGCCCGAGCCCGGTTCCGAGCCCGTCGGCTGCGGATCCCCGATCGTCAGGCGTCCCGACCCGGGTTCGTACGCGCACACCGTCACCGTGTCGTCCAGCTCGTTGGCGAGGTAGGCGTACCGCCCGCCGGGGTGGAAGGCCAGATGACGCGGTCCCGCGCCGGCCCGTGCGGTCGCCCGTGACACCTCGGTGAGGGTGCCGGCCTTCTCGTCGAGACGGTACGTGTACACGGTGTCCGTGCCGAGGTCCACCGCGAGGACGTGGCCGCCGTCCGGGGCCGTGATGAACTGGTGCGCGTGCGGTCCCTGCTGACCCGGCCCCGGGGCCGGGTCGGAGTGGGTGACCAGGTCCGTGCGCTCGCCCAGCGCGCCCGACGTCTCGATCCGGTGCACCGCGACACTGCCCGAGCCGTAGTCGGCGCTCAGCAGGAACCGGCCACCGGGATGCACCGACAGATGACAGGGGGAGGACCCGCCCGTGGCGCTGCTGCCCAGCACCTCCCGGTCGGACAGCCGCACGGCGGTCACCGCGCCGTCCTCCCGCTCGTTCACCGCGTACAGCGTCCGGCCGTCCGGGTGCACGGCGAGGAACGACGGGTCGCCCACCCCTCCGATGACGCCCGCGCCGCTGATCCGCCCCGTCGCCGGGTCGTACGAGGCGAGCCCGATGCCCTCTCCGCCGCCGTCGACGGAGGTGTACGTGCCCAGGTACAGCGGGCGCGGACCCGAGGGCGTCGTGCTCGGCGAGGGCGGGCCGGTCACCGTGGCCGGGGCCGGCGGGGTCGGGGCGCCGGACGGCGGGGCGCCTCCGTCGCAGGCGGGCAGCGACATGCCGGCGGCCGTCCCCGCGAACGCGCCCACGAAACGGCGCCTGCTCAAGCCGGCCTTCTTCATCACACGCACCTTCGGTCGTCTCCCGTCCCGCTCGCCTCGGGCAACCTTGGCGTCGGTCACCCGTCGAACGCAAGGGAGCCCCCGCCCGCACGGGCGGGCCGCCGGCCGTCCTTCCGGCGTACGGAGCCGCCCCTGTCAGCGCTGCCGCGCCCGCTTCCCCTCCCGGTCGCGGCGGAAGCGGACCGGGAGACCGGACAGCCGTTCCCGCAGGCGGGTGAGGCGCGGGAGCCGTTCCCGCTGCTCCCGCGAGTGACGGTCCAGCTCCTCGAACAGCCGCCGGGTGCGGTGCTCGGTGTCCATCTCGTCGAGGATGCGGTTGACCTCCGTCAGCAGGGCGCCCAGCAGATGCCACCGCCGCGGGTCGCGCCCGGCCTCCTCGTACAGCAGCTCCGCCAGCTTGTCCCGGGTGCCAGCCGCCTGCCGCAGCTGCGAGGCGAGCCGCTCCTCCGCCGACTCGGCGTTGGCGCTCACGCTCGTGGTGACCAGCACGGCGAAGCTGACCACGGCGTCGGCGATCTCCGCCAGCAGCTCCTCGAAGATCTGCCCCGTCTCCTCGCCGAAGAGACGTTCCGGCTCCCGCTCCTTCGCCAGGTCCGTCAGTGTGCGGGCCAGCACCCGCAGCACCACCGTGCAGATCTCCAGCGTGTCCAGACCCGTGCGCAGCACCACCCGGTGCAGCAGTCCCTCCCGGACCCGCGGGTTGAGCCGCAGACTCTCCTCCGCCTGCCGCAGGTCGGCGTCCACCTCGCTGATGTCGTGGTCGAGCCGGCGTGCCTCGTGCAGCCGGGCCGCGGCGCGCGCGGCCGGCGGACGGCCCGCGGCCTCCTCGCCGATCCGCAGCATCAGCTGCCGCACCCGGCGCGCCAGCTCCTCGATGGACTCGCCGGCCTCCTCCACCCACACCGGCGGCGCCAGCAGCAGGTTGAACCCCATCCCGACGAAGGCGCCGATCAGCGTCTCGACGATGCGCGCCCAGGCGGTGTCCCCGTGGGTGGTCACGCCGAGCACCAGCATCGCGCTGATCGCCACCTCGGGCACGAACTCGCCCGCCCGCACGAGATGACCGGTGACCAGCGCCGCGAGGATCAGCAGACCGAGGCTCCACCAGGTCAGGCCCACCAGCAGGCTGAACAGGATCGCCAGCACCACGCCGGTCACCACGGAGTTCACCCGGCGCAGACCGGTCGTCAGCGTGGAGTACAGGGTGACCTGGACGACGAGCAGCGCCGTCAGGGGAGCGGTGAGCGGCGCGGCCTCGGGGCTCAGCCGGACCGCGATGACGTAGGCGAGCGTCGCCGCGGCCGCCGACCGCACCGTCTGCACGGTCAGCGGGTCACGGTGCTGCTTGAGGATCCGGACGGCAGGCTCGGTCATCTGGCGTACGACGTGCATCCTCGGACGGTTCCCCCTCCTCGCGTGTGACGAACGTGTTCCGTGTGACAGCAGTCGCCCGGGGGAGGGCAACGGGACCATGCCCCGTCGCCCGGCGGGCTACAGCTTGTCGATGAAGGCGAAGAGATTGTTCCGCGTGCGGTCGATCTGCTCCTCGAGGGTGAGGCTCTCCTCGAACCGCGCCCCGGTCTCCGGCACCTTCAGACCGCGCAGATACAGGGAGCAGGCCAGGTCGGTGCACATGTAGGCGCCGACCGAGTTGCCCTCCCGGCCCGCCGGGCCCGACTTGCGCGCGGTCATCAGCGCCACCCCGCCGCGTGGATGGGTCGTCAGACACAGTGAGCACATGCTGCGGTGGAGGAAGCCCCGCTGCGCGGGCTGGAAGCGCAGGGCCACGCCGACGAGCCGGTCCTGCCGCTCGACGACCAGATAGCTGCGGTCGGGCGCGCCCGGATCGCCCCAGCCCAGGAAGTCGAGGTCGTCCCACGGACGCCCGTCCAGGTCCCGGGGCACGCTCAGCCGCTTCGCCTCACCCTTCGAGCAGTTGATGAACGAACCGCGGATGTCCTGCTCGGTGAGTGCTCTCATGAGGTCGTCTCCTGTGATGTTCCATCAAACCTAGGGGGTCTAGGTTTCGGCGGCCAGCGTAGGGACCGGCCCCGTGCGGGAGCCAACGGTTTTCCGCCGCGCCCCGGTCCGCCGCCCGCCGCCCCGGCGCCCCCGCCCCGGGGCGCGCCGTACGCTGTACCGCAGTCGCGGAGGGGGAGGGGTACGCACGATGGGGGACTCCTGGGAACGGGCCCGCCGGGTGCTCGCGGACGCGGGACTGCCGCCCGGCGCCCTGGCCGGGGTGCGTCCGCTGGCCGGGGGCACCTACAACACCGTCGAGGAGATCCTCCTGTCCGACGGTACCCGGTACGTCCTGAAGGTCCCGCCCCCGCCCACCGTCCCCGGGCTGCGTCACGAGCGGCGGCTGCTGGTCGCGGAGGCCGGCTTCTGCGCCGGGGCGGAGCAGGCGGGGGTGCCCGCGCCGCGCGCCGTGTCCCTCGCCCCGGACGACACCGAACCGCATCTGCTGCTCACCGCGTGCCCGGGCGTGCCCTGGCCCGAGGCGGCGCCCGCCGGGGAGGAGCGCGAGGCCCTGCGCACGGAGCTGGGCCGCCAGGTGGCGCGGCTGCACCGGGTCACCGGAACCGCGTTCGGCTACCCCTCGGGCGCCCTCGGCCCGCTCGCCCCCGACTGGCGGACCGCCTTCACCGCGATGGCCGACGCCGTGCTCGCCGACGCCCGCGACCACCGCCCCTGGCTGCCCCTCCCCGTCGACGAGGTGGCCGCCGTGTTCCGGGCCGCCGCTCCGGCGCTGGACGCGGTCACCGTGCCGGTGCTGGTCCACTTCGACCTGTGGCCCGGCAACATCCTGGTGGACCGGCCGGCGGACGGACGCGCCCGGATCGGCGGACTGATCGACGGGGAGCGGATGTTCTGGGGCGACCCGCTCGCCGACTTCGTCTCCCTGGCGCTGCTCGACGACATCCGGCGGGACGACGCCTTCCTCGCCGGCTACGCGGAGGAGGGCGGCCCCGTGGTCCTCGACGAGGGCGCCCGTCTGCGCCTCGCTCTGTACGGCGCCTACCTCGACCTGATCATGCTCACCGAGACGGTGCCCCGGGCCGTGGGCGCCGAGGACGCGCGCCGGGTCCGGGAGCGCGTCGGCCCCCACCTGACCGCCACGCTGGAGGACATCGGCGAGGCGAGTAAGTTCACATCATGAACTAAGGGGGACGGAAAGTCGCGCCGGGCCGCCGCCCGGCGGTATGTTGCAGGTCGGGCCGGGTGCATGGGAGGGAAGCCACATGGCGGGGAACGGGCGCACGGTGCGCGACCTCAGACGGGCCAACCGCACGGCCGTGCTGCAGCGGCTCTACTTCGACGGCCCTCTCAGCCGCTTCGAACTCGGCCCCGCGACCGGCCTCAGCTCCGGCTCCGTCAGCAATGTCGTCGCCGACCTGATCGCGGACGGGCTGGTGGAGGAGGCGGGCAGCGTCGACTCCGACGGCGGCCGCCCCCGCACCCTGCTGCGCGTGGCCCCGGCGAGCGGTCACATGATCGGCGTGGACGTCGGCGAGACCCGCGTCCGCGTCGAGCTGTTCGACCTCGCCCTCACCGAGCTGGCCCGCACCGAACGCCCGCTGGAGCAGCAGCGGTACGAGGTCGAGGTCATCGTGGACCACATCCGCTCCGGCATCGACGAGGTGCTCGCCGCCGCGGACCTCGCTCCCGAACGGCTCCTCGGCGTGGGCATCGGCGTCCCCGGCATCGTCGAGCGCACCGCCGACCGGGGCGCGGTGGTGCACGGCCAGACCATCGGCTGGGACGCGGTCCCGCTGGAGTCCCTGCTCCGGGACGGCTCCCCGCTGCCCGACGGCGTGCCCTACTTCATCGACAACGGCGCCCGGACGCTCGGCCAGGCCGAGATGTGGTTCGGCGCCGGACGCGGCGCGGGCAACGCCCTCGTCGTCCTCTTCGGCTCCGGCGTCGGGGCCTGCCTGGTCACCCCCGAGGTGCGGCACGGCCGGGCGGTGGAGTGGGGGCACCTGACCGTCCGGGTCCGGGGCCGCCGCTGCCGCTGCGGCGCGCTGGGCTGCCTGGAGGCGTACGCGGGGGCGGAGTCGCTGCTCGCCCGCTGGCGCGAGGAGGGCGGCCGGGTCCCGGAGGACACCGACGAGGAGACGGCGCTCACCGCGATGCTCGCCGCCGCCTATCCGGCCGACGGCGCGGACGCCGATCCGGTCGCCCTGGCCGTGCTGGAGGAGACCGCCGAGTACCTGGGCGCGGGACTGTCCGACCTGATCAACCTGTTCCAGCCGGAACGCATCCTCATGGGCGGCTGGGCCGGCCTCCAGCTCGGCTCCCGCTTCCTGCCGGCCGTGCGCCGCCACGCCCTGTCGTACGCGCTGCGCCATCCGGCGGAGCGGGTCACGATCGAGCTGGGCAAGCTGGGCCCGGACGCGGTGACCGTCGGCGCGGCCATCCTGCCGCTCGCCGACTTCTTCGACCGGGGCGGCCGCCGCCCCGAGCCGGACCCGGCCGTCCCCGCGCCCGCCTGGCGCACGGCCCTGCGGGACCGCGTCCCGCGCTGAGACGCGTCGCGGTCTGCGCGGGCCGGCAGGCCGTCGTTCAGCGTCTTCGCGTGCGCTTGGCGCGCGGCGCTGGAGGAACGCGTGCCGGGCCGGGACGTCTCGCGGACTTCGCCGACCGGGCGCCCGCCGACCCGACGGACCCGCCTGGCGCGCGGCCCGCCGGGACCGCGTCCCGCGCCGGGGGCGGCGGGAGGTCAGCCGGTGGACTCGTCCGGCACCGGGGCCTCCGGATAGGACGCCGCCGAGTGCGGCGCGCCCTGGCGGCCCGTGCCCGCCTCGTCCGTGTCGGGCACGTCCTCGTCGGACTCCGGCCCGTCCGACTCCTCGGCCTTGCGCTCGCTCTCCCGCTCGGCGGCGGCCGGCGCGACCTCCCAGGGGTCCTCGTCGGGACCGGCCTGCTGGTCGGGCAGATCCCGGGGGACACCCACGCCGTTCTCACCGGGACCTTCGAGGCGATGGTCGGTCACGACGCTCTCCCTTCATCCGTACGGCCCTCGCGGGTACCCCGCGCGGGCCCGCGCAACCGCGCAGCTCAGCCCACCGCGCTGCCGTGCAGCGGCGCCGTGTTCTCCCCGGCGCCCTGCCGCATGCCCCGCAGGAACTCCTCCACCACCTGCGTCGCCGTGCGCGTCGGCCGCCAGCCGAGTTCCACCCGGGCCCGGGTGCAGTCCATCAGCGGCAGCCGCAGCACCGCGTCGAACAGGTGCGGGGACGCGGGCAGCAGGCGCAGCCCCCAGGCCGCGGCGACCGCCGACCGGGCCGCGGCGCGCGGCAGCCGCACCCGGCGCGTGCCCAGCATCTCGCCCAGCAGCTCCACGTCCACCGTCGGCTCCGCCGCGAGGTTGTACGGCCCCCGCGCCTGCGCGGACAGCACCGCCAGCCGGTACGCCTGCGCCGCGTCGTCCGTGTGCAGCACCTGCATCCGCAGACCGGGGATGTCGGGCAGGAACGGCAGGAGGTCGGGACGGGCCAGCTGCCCCGGCAGATGACGCCCCCCGAAGATGCGCCGCTGCTCGCTCGCCGACCCCCGCTTGAAGAGGAACGCGGGCCGCATCCGCACCACCCTGAGGGCGGGCCGGTCGCGCTCCACGATGTCCAGGGCCCGCTCCAGATAGGCCTTCTCCCGGCAGTACGCGGCGTCCGGCCAGCCGTGCGTCGGCCACGACTCGTCCACCGCGTGATCCTTCGGACCGGGGGAGTAGGCCCCCACCGAGGAGGCGTGCACCAGCGTCGGCACCTCCGCCCGGGCCACCGCGTCGAACACCCGCATGCTGCCGAGCACGTTGCTGCGCCAGGTGGTCGCGGGGTCGTGCGTGGGCTGGAACGCCCACGCCAGGTGGATCACCGCGTCGGCGCCCGCGAACTCCCGCACCAGGTCGAACCGGTCGGAGGCCAGGTCCACCGCCGCCCACTCGGTCTTCGGCGGCGACCAGTCGGGAAGCCGCCGGGCCAGCCCCCGTACGGAGCCCACCTCGGGTTCCTCCGAGAGGGCCCGCACCACGCTGGTCCCGACGTTTCCGGTGGCGCCCGTGACGACGACCCTGAGTCCCGTTGCGCTGCTCACGTTCCGCTCCCTCCGGCCGCACTGCTCCGCGGAGCGGTCCGGGTACCCCGCGGGCGGGCGGACTCACGCGGGCCGGGGCCGCGCGGGCGCGGGCACAGAAGAGAGCCCCGGCCGCGACGGGGGAATCACGGCCGGGGCGGCAACAGGTGGGCGCGCATGGCGGTCGCCTCTCGGCGAACGGCTCCACAGGGCTTCAGCCGGACGATCGTCCCTGTGGGCGAATGGTGAGGCCCGGGGACACTGTCCCATCCGCACCCACGGTCTGTTCAACGGGCAACTGCCTCGCTGTGTTCCGCCCGGGCCCCGGTTCCGCGGTGACGTGTGTCACCGCCTCCGCCGGCGGTCAGCGGCCCCGCGCCTCCGGGTCGAGGTCCGCCCACAGGTTCTCCGCCTGGAGCACCAGCGTGCCCAGCACCGCCGTCCGGGCCGGGCCCTGCCCTGCCTCCTGGGTCAGGCCCTCCTGGAGCCGGGTGTGCAGATCCCGCATCGCCGCCTCGGTCCGCCGGTCCAGCAGCGGGTCACCGGGGTTCTCCTCGCCCAGCAGCCGGTCCGCCTCGGCGCGGCAGCTGTCCCCGAGCAGCTCCAGCAGCTTTCCGTAGGCGCGCAGCACCTCCGGGTCGGGAGGGGCCGGAGAACGCTCCTCGTCCGCGGCGACGGCCAGGCTGCGGGTCAGAGCCATGACATGGCCGGTGATCCGGCCGAGCCGCTCGTCCTCGTCCTCCGACGGCAGCGCCTCCGTCGGCGCCCGGTGCAGCGTGCGCAGCATCCCGGACGTCAGCCGCATGCTCTCCCTGCTCCAGCCGCGCGCCGAGCGCAGCGCGTCCAGCCGGTCCTGGAGGCGCTGCGCCGCGTTCAGCCGGCCGACGGCCGTCTGCGCGTCCCACTCGCCCTCGCGCAGGTCCCCGGCGACGGCGCTCAGCACCTCGCCCGCCTCCCGGGCCAGCGCCGCCAGGTTCTCCCGCACGTCCCGCAGATGGACCGGCGGCAGGACGAGCGCGTTCACCGCGACGCCGATGACCGCGCCGAGCGCCGCCTGCCCCAGCCGGTGCCCCACGGCCTCCGCGCTCACCGTGCCCGAGGCGATGGTGAACACGGCCGTGGTCGCCGCGTAGATGCCCTGGTCGCCGAACCGGGACCAGTTCGACAGCAGCACCAGGACCGGAAGGGACAGGGCGAGCGCGCCCGTGGTGTCGTCGGTGACCGCCTGCGCCCCCGACGCCACCAGCGCGCCGATGCAGATCGCGGCGAACTGCCGTGCCCCCGTCACCAGCGAGCTGTACACGGTGGCCTGCACCAGCACCAGCGCGACCCACGGCGCCATCAGCGCCATCGGGTCGCCGAGCCACACCTGCGCCACCAGCCAGGCCAGCAGCGCCGCAAGGGCCGCCTTCAGCGACTGGACCAGCAGATCGCGTTCCCGCCCCGGCCCGCGGACGACGGCCCGCGCCGCCCGGCCCACCGAGCGCGCCTCCCAGCGCACCGCGTCCGCGGCCCGGGCCAGCCGCCCGGTCGTACCTCCGTCGTTCCCTGTCCCGTCGATCACCCGCGTCATGGGCCTGCGGTTTCCCTGCCGCACCGGAGAGCACGCATACGGAGTCTCAGGCCAGCGGGGAGTCGGCCAGCGACGCCAGCAGGTGCGCGGGATCGTCGTACACCACGTCCGCGCCCGCCTCGGTCAGGTCGGCGCGCGGGATGCCGCCGCACAGCAGGCCCACACAGCGCACCCCGGCCCGGGCGCCCGCCCGCATGTCCCACACCGTGTCTCCCACGAACACCGCGCGCTCGGCGGGCGCCCCGGCCAGCTCCAGCGCGTGCTCGACGGGCTCGGGAGCCGGCTTGCCCTCGTCGACGTCGTCGGCGCTCGCCGTCGCGGAGATCGCCCGGTCCGCGTCGATGGCCCGGCGCAGCGCGCCCAGCTCCGCCCCGCCGGCTGAGGTGGCGAGCACGACCGTCCAGCCGTCGTCGTGCAGACGCTCCAGCAGCCGCCCGGCGTCGGGCAGGGCCGGCAGCCGGTCGAAGTACTGCCCGTACAGCGTCTTGTGCGCGGCGCTCAGCTCCGCGTCCCGGGAGGCGTCCCGGCCCTCGCCGAGGACGTGTGCGATCAGGTCGGTGGAGGGCAGCCCCACGGCCCGGTGGACCGCGTGCATGGGCACCTGGTGCCCGGCCTGCCGGAACGCCTCCCACCAGGCCGTGACGTGCAGATGATTGGTGTCGGCCAGAGTGCCGTCGACGTCGAACACCGCCGCCCGTGTCATGAAGGTCCTTCCTCTCCTCGCGGACCGGTTCGGGTACCACCGCGGCCGCCCCCCACGCCCGCCGGCGTCCTGCGCTCCCGCGCCCAGGCGAGCAGCTCCTCCAGCGACCAGGTGGTGACCACCCGCTCGGGCGGCACCCCGCACTCCTCGGCGCGGGCGCACCCGAGGATCTGCCAGTCCAGCTGCCCGGGGGCGTGCGCGTCGGTGTCGACGGAGAACAGCACCCCCGCGTCCACCGCGCGCCGCAGCAGCCGCCGGGGCGGGTCGAGCCGCTCCGGCCGGCTGTTGATCTCCACGGCGGTGCCGGTCTCCGCGCACGCCGCGAACACCTCGTCCGCGTCGAACTCCGACTCCGGCCGTCCCCGCCCGCTCAGCAGCCGCCCGGTGCAGTGCCCGAGGATGTCGGAGTGCGGGTTCCGCACGGCGGCCACCATCCGGCGGGTCATCGACCGGGCGTCCATCCGCAGCTTGGAGTGCACGGACACCACGACCACGTCCAGCCGCTCCAGCAGCTCAGGCTCCTGGTCGAGGGAGCCGTCCTCGAGGATGTCGCACTCGATGCCGGTGAGCAGCCGGAACGGCGCCCATGTCTCGTTGAGCTCCGCCACCAGGTCCAGCTGCTCCCGCAGCCGCCCGGCCGTCAGCCCGCGCGCCACGGTCAGCCGGGGGGAGTGGTCCGTCAGCACCGCCCACTCGTGGCCCAGCGCGGCGGCCGTGCGGCCCATCTCCTCGACCGGGCTGCCCCCGTCGGACCAGTCGGAGTGCAGATGGCAGTCCCCGCGCAGCAGCGCCCGCAGCTCGCTTCCCGCCCGGTCCGCGGGCTCCCGTTCCGCCTCCTCGCGCAGCTTGTGCAGATACGCGGGGACCTGCCCGCCCAGCGCCTCCACCGCCACCTGCGCGGTCTTCGGCCCCACGCCCTTGAGCCGCTCCAGCGTTCCGGCGGCGGCCCGCTCGCGCACGTCGTCCGGGCCCAGTTCCGCCAGCGTGCGCGCCGCGGTGCGGAAGGCCCGTACGCGGTACGTCGGGGCCAGCGACCGCTCCAGCAGGAACGCGATCTCCTCCAGCGCCTCCACGGGGTCCATGGTCACCTCCTCGCTCCAGGGTTCCCCAGGGCGTACGGGGCCGCACGCCGCGTCGGGGGCGGTTGGCCCGCCCCGCCGCGGGTACTGCGACCGGGCACCCCCGACACCGACGACGAGGAGGCCCGAATGTCCCTCTCCACCCCCGTGAACGGCAAGGTCGCCGTGGTCACCGGCGCCGACTCCGGCATCGGGCGGGCCACCGCCGTGCGGCTCGCCGCCGCCGGCATGGACGTGGGCATCACTTACCACAACGACCGTGAGGGCGCGGAGGAGACCGCCGAGGAGGTGCGCGTCCACGGCTGCCGCGCCGAGGTCGCCCACCTGGACCTGACCGAGCTGCCCGGCGCCGCCGACACGGTGGACGAGCTGTGCGACCGGCTGGGACGCGTCGACGTGCTGGTCAACAACGCCGGCACCGGCACCATGACGCCGTTCCTCGACCTGGAGTTCGAGAAGGTGCGCGAGGTGCTCGACGTCGACCTGCTCGGCCCGTTCCTGTGCTCGCAGAAGGCGGCGCGGCACATGATCCGCCAGGGTGACGGCGGCCGGATCGTCAACGTGACGTCCGTGCACGAGCACCAGCCGCGGGTGGGCGCCGCCCCGTACTGCGCGGCCAAGGGCGGCCTCGGGCTGCTCACCCAGGTGATGGCCCTGGAGCTGGCCGAGCACGGCATCACGGTGAACGCGGTCGCCCCCGGAGAGATCGCCACCCCCATGACCGGCCAGGAGGACACCGACCCGCACACCGAGAGCCGCCCCGGCATCCCGCTCGGCCGCCCCGGTGACGCCCGGGAGGTCGCCGCGGTGATCGCCTTCCTGGCCGGCCCCGACGCCTCGTACGTCACCGGGGCCTCGTGGAGCGTGGACGGCGGGATGCTCCGTATGGGACCGCAGGCGGGGTCGCATCTGACGAGCCACGACTGGCGCCGGCCCTGAGGCGCCGGGGAGCGGACCCGGGCGTGATGTCGGGAAAGCCGTGATCATCCCGTTTGGGGCTACTCTCGATGCATGACCGAAAGCGCGAGTCCGTACATGTCGCAGCCGCGGATCATGGTGCTCGGGGTGCAGCCCGGACCTCCGCCGTTCCGGATCGTGGAGATCGACGGGGAGGTCGTCGGGGAGGCCAGGTCCATCACCGACGTGCTGCAGGCAGCCGTCGCGTACGGCATCACGGTGCACGACCTGGACGACCCCGACACGGTCCGCTGGGTGGGCGGGGACAAGTTCACCTGGTCCACGCGCCAGGCCCCCCGCGTCCGCGAGGAGCACAAGGAGAAGCCCTAGACAGCCGTACGCCTCCGCCCGCGGGGGACGGAGGCGTACACGGCACGCTGTGCCGCGGGCTCACTCCTTCTTGCGGCGTACGTGCACGGCCCTGCTCATCCGCCGGCCCACGAGCAGGTAACCGAGCAGCGCTCCGGCGGTGTTGAGGATGACGTCGTCGATGTCGAAGGCGCGGCCGGTGACCAGCGCGCCCTGCGCCACCTCGACCAGCAGCATCACCACGGCCGTCAGGACGAGGATGCGCAGGAAGCCCCGGGTGCGCGGGGCGACGACCGGTGCGAGCACCCCGAAGGGCACGCCCAGCAGGATGTTGCCGCCGATCTGCTTGACCGCGTCGCGCAGCGCGGGCTGGTCCAGGTAGGCCCGCAGGGAGCGGCCCGGGTGCAGATTGGTGTGCGTCAGGGCCTCCGAGGCGGGGGACGGCTGCAGCGTGAGCCGGGCCAGCACCACCGCGAAGACCACCATGAAGGCGAAGGCGCACAGGAGCACCAGCAGCCTGAGGGGCAGGGGGAGCGGTTGGGGGGCGGCGCGGGCCATCGGGAGTCCTCCAGTCGTCAACGTCCTTGAGTGTTACGGCGGTTACCCCCGGCCGGACCGGACAGTCCGGTCAGCCGGCGAAGGTGATCCGTACCCGTTCGAACCCCAGGGAGCGCAGCAGGCCCTGGAGCATCTCCCGGGTGTTGGCCTCCGCGCGCGCGGTCAGCCCGCTCTCCTCGGCCGCCTCCCGGATGTGCCGCACGGCGAGCTTCTGCACGGCCTGTTCGCTGTTGGGGTTGTCCGAGAACAGATCACCGAGGCGGTCGAGCAGGCCGCGCTGCTTGGAGACGGCGTAGGAGCGGTCCACGTCCAGCGCCGGGGTGCCGAGACGGGCGCGGGGCAGCCGCAGGACGGCGGAGGTGCGCTCCTCGTCCGTCCGGACGTCGCCCTCCTTCAGCCCGCCGAGGTCCACGTACGCGTCCACGGTGCCCGCGCCCACGTACAGGGTGCGGCTGCCGCGGACCGCGTCCGGCAGGAACTTGGTGTCCTTCTCCAGGTCCACCACCACCTGGAAGTTGCCCGAGGCGGCGTCGTAGCGGCTGATGTCCTGGATGGACTCCAGCAGCGCGGGCCCCGAGCGGTCTCGGGTCTCCGTGCCGAACAGGTCCTTCAAGCCCGGCAGTACGCTCAGCCGGATCCCGGCGAACAGCACGGCCAGCACCACCACCGTCGCGCCCAGCGCCTTCACCCAGCCGGGCACGCGCGCGGACGGTCGCTTCACTGGAGTCGTCATGGCGGCAGCCCTCCTTCCTCCCGTCCGCATTCCCGTCATCTCACGGAACAGACAGGGCAGTTGGGGGAAGGGCACCCGCACCGGGGGCACGGAGGGGGCGCACGGGCGGGCGGACCCGCGGCAGGGCTACACCGGCCCGGACCTCGACTCGGGCGCGGTCAGCGCCGCGTCCAGGGTGGGCCAGGGCGGCAGCAGACGGGTCAGGCCGGTGAGCCGCAGCATCCGCAGGGTCAGCGGATGGACGCAGACCAGCTGCAGCCGCCCGTCGGCGAGGCGGTGCCGGGCCCGGTGGAGCAGACGCAGCCCGGAGAGGTCGAAGAACTCGACGCGGGTCAGGTCGATGACGACGCGGGCGTCCGGCTCGGCGGTCGCCAGGTCCAGGTGCGGCACGATCTCCACGGCGGCCGCGATGTCGATCTCACCGTGGAACTCCAGCACGGTGTGGCCCCGGTCGCGGCGCACGCGCAGATGCCGCGTCAGCGGCGGGGGTTCGTACCGCACGACGCCATCGCCTCCAGCCTGCCGGGTGCTCCGGGGAGCGCCTCCGGCCCCAACACCGGTCCCCGGCACGCGAGTTACTTGCGGACGACTGCATTTGAGCATGTTCGAATGACATATGTCTTCGTCTTGCGACCGAGTTTTTCGCCACTTTGATCGATGACTGAAAGCGGGGAGCGCGGACAGGCGTCACTCAGACGGGGCCGGACCGCCCCGCATCCGACGCCGCGGAGGAGACATGGCACTGGTGACCACGGGCGTGGTGGTGCTCGACTGCGCCGAACCCGAGAAACTCGCCGAGTTCTACAAGGAGTTGCTGGAGGCGGAGCACGTCGACGCGAGCGCCAACCGGGTGGAGATCCGCGCCGCCGACGGCTTCCGCCTGGCGCTGCGCCGCGACGTGAACGCGACCGCGCCGAGCTGGCCGCGCCCGGAGAACTCCCTCCAGGCGCACCTGGAGTTCGTGGCGGAGGACCTGGACGGGGTGGAGCGGAGGATCGTGAGCCTGGGCGGCCGCCCGACGGAGAGCGGGGACTCGTCAGGCGCCGCCGAGGAACGGGGGTACGCCGACCCGGCGGGACACTCCTTCACGGTGCGCAGGGGTGTGCCGACGGCGCCCAAGCAGGGGTGAACACGCCGGAGGGGCCGACCGACGTCAGCCCCTCCGGCGTTCGAGGTGCGGGGTCCGGGGCTCGGGCCCCGTGACGGCTCCGGGTCAGTCCCGGCCCCCCTGATCGGGAACGGGCCACGTCCCCGTGGACCGTTCGATCGCCTTCGCACCGGCACGGTCCACCGCACTGCGCACCACCGCGAAGATCGCGCCCTGGATCGCGGCGGCCAGCAGAATCTCGCCCCAGCCGCGGTCGCGGTCCAGCGCGTCCGGCGCGTTGTCCTCCTTCCTGATCACCTTCCAGGTCTTCTGGAAGGCCATGCCCGCCACGGTGCCGCTGGTCCAGCCCAGCGCGAAGCCGATCGGCTTGTACGCCAGGGGCAGCTTCTTCTTCGCCTTCTTGCTCTTCTTCGCCACGTCGCTTCTCCTAGATCGGCTGCGTATCGATTGCGTCGTCAGGGATGGCCGGTCGGGCCGGAGGCCGGTCAGGGGCGGCCCCGCGCGGGGACCTCCTCCCCGGGCGGCACCGGACCGGGCGGGGATCCGTCACCGAACGGCCGGCCGCCCAGCTCCTCGCGGTGGTGAGGGGTCGTCCAGCCGGCCAGGCCGGGCCCGAGGGGGACGATGCCGGACGGGTTGATGCCGGTGTGCACCTGGTAGTAGTGCCGCTTGATGTGGTCGAAGTCGACCGTGTCGCCGAACCCCGGCGTCTGGTACAGGTCGCGGGCGTACGCCCACAGCACCCGGCTCTCCGTCAGCTTCCACAGGTTGCACTTGAAGTGGCCGTGGTAGACCGGGTCGAACCGCACCAGCGTGGTGAACAGCCGGATGTCCGCCTCGGTGACGGTGTCCCCGACCAGGTACCGCTGCCGCTCCAGCCGCTGCTCCAGCGACTCCAGCCGGCGGAACAGCCGTGTGCAGGCGGCCTCGTACTCCTCCTGCCCGGTGGCGAAACCCGCCCGGTACACACCGTTGTTGACGTCCCGGAAGACGTCGTCCATCACCGCGTCGATCTCGTCGCGCCGCTTCTCGGGGTACAGGTCGGGCGCCCCCTCGCGGTGCAGGGCCGTCCACTCGGTGGCGAAGTCCAGGGTGATCTGCTGGTAGTCGTTGGTGACCAGCTTCCCGCTGGGCACGTCCACGACGGCCGGCACGCTCACCCCGCCCGGATAATCCGTCTCCCGCCGGTCGTACGCCTCGCTGAGGTAGCGGATGCCGAGCACCGGGTCCCGGCCGTCCGGGTCCAGGGTGAAGCGCCAGCTCCGGTCGTCCTGGACCGGGTCCGCGACGGCCAGGGACACCGCGTCCTCCAGCCCCAGCAGCCGCCGCGACACCAGCGCCCGGCTCGCCCAGGGGCAGGCGCGGCTCACCACCAGCCGGTAACGCCCGGCCTCCACCGGCCAGCCGTCCCGCCCGTCCGCGGTGATCCGGTCCTGGAAGTGCGCCCGGGACCGTTTGAACGCCTTCCTGCCGTACGCACGGTTGCCGCCGCCCCCGTCGTCGCGGCCGCCCATGGTGGTCTCCCTCTGTCGTCGGTACCAGGTCGTCCCTGTCACCGCGTTCCCCGTTTTCCCCCGACCGCACGGTATGAGCTGCGCCGACCGGGGCAATCGCCCGTCGTGACTACACGATCGGATCGCAGAACACGGCTCACCGTCCTGGTGGCGCTCGCGGCCAACCTCGTGATCGCCGCCGCCAAGGCCATCGGCGGCCTGGTCGCGTCCTCCCCCGCGCTGCTGTCGGAGGCGGCGCACTCGGTGGCGGACAGCCTGAACGAGATCTTCCTGCTCGCCGCCCTGCGCCGCAGCCGCCGCCCGGCCGACCGCCGCCACCCCTTCGGCTACGGCAAGGAACGGTTCTTCTGGTCGCTGCTCGCGGCCGTCGGCATCTTCGTGATGGGCGGCTGCTTCTCCTTCTACCAGGGGATCGACGCCCTGCGGAACGGGGGAGAGGAGCACCTGAGCGGGTACGTCGCCGGGCTCGTCGTGCTCGGCGTGGCCCTCCTCGCCGAGGGCGGCTCGCTGCTGCGCGCCCTCTACCAGGTGCGCCGCCAGGGCGGCGGAATGGGCGATCCGGCGCTGCGCACGGTGATCGCCGAGGACGGCACCGCGGTCGTCGGCGTCGTCCTCGCCATGGCCGGCATGGCGCTGCACATGGTCACCGGGCAGGTGGTGTGGGAGGCGTCCGCCTCGCTCGCCATCGGGCTGCTGCTGGGATACGTCGCCTACCGGCTCGGCCGCGAGGCCCGGGACCAGCTCATCGGTGAGGCCGCCGACCCGCGGGCGAGCGACCGGATCCGGGAACTGCTGCGCGCCCAGCCCGAGATCGACAGCGTGGAGGCGCTGTTCACCATGAAGACCGGGCTCGACACCGCCCTGGTGGCCGCCCGCGTCGATCTGGTGCCGGGACTGGACAGCGAGCGGGTGGAACAGGTCGCCGTGCGCATCAAGCGGTCCATCGTCCGGGTGGTCCCCGAGGCGGCCCAGGTCTTCCTGGACGTCACCGAGCGCGGCGCGGCGGAGGCATGGGAGGGCCCCGCCGCGACGGGGGAACGCGGCGGGGCCTGACGCTCGTCTGCCCGGCGGCCCGGGCTTCATGCGCGACCGGTCCGGGAAATCCTCCCGGACCGCCGCGCCGGCCCCGTCAGACCTGGCCGGACCGCTCCAGCACGAGGACCGGGATCTCCCGGCTGGTCTTCTTCTGGTACTCCTCGTACTGCGGGAAGGCCTCGACCGCGCGCTTCCACCACTCGGCCTTCTCCTCACCGGTGACCTCACGGGCCGTCATGTCCCACTTGGCGGGGCCGTCCTGGAGCTCGACCTGCGGATGGGCCTTCAGGTTGTGGTACCAGACCGGGTGCTGGGGCGCGCCGCCCAGCGAGGCGACCACCGCGTACCGGCCCTCGTGCTCCACCCGCATCACCGGGGTCTTGCGCAGCTTGCCGCTCTTCGCGCCCCGGCTGGTGAGCAGGACGACCGGCTTTCCCTGCAGCGTCGTCCCCTTCGTACCGCCGGACCGCTCGATCAGGTCCACCTGTTCCCGCACCCAGGCCGTCGGGCTGGGCTCGTACTCGCCTTCGAGAGGCATGGCATCCGTCCCATCTTCTCGCGTCGTACGGCCGAGTCGATCATCGCTCCACGCCCGCCGCACCCGGACGTCGTCCGGGCCGGGCGTGTCCCGGCCGTGGAGGACCAGTGCCCAGCAAACACCGTCCGACCCCCGCCGTGCGGCCAGGACGGGCGGGCGAGTCGCGAGCGGTTTCCCCGGACGCACGCCCGTCCGCGCCCTGCAGCCCCTCTCGGCGGGGCAAGGGCGTGACCGACCCCGGGAGGCCGGACCGTGACAGCACCGGCCCCGGAACCGCCCGGCCCGGCGGCTCTGCCCACACCGAGCGCGGGTACGCCGGGCGGTTCCGGCACGGCCGGGCGCTGATCGCGGTCCGCGCACCGGCATCGGTCCTGTGCCGACCACCGGTTCCGGTGGGATCGCTGCGTACCGTTCCCGGTCCGCCCAGGCCCAGCACGCGGGCCGCCCGCGCCAAGCAGCGGTACCGGATCGCGGGCCGATCACGACGGCACGGGCGACGCGGCGGGCACGGGCGACGCGGCGGGCACGGGGGCCGGCGTCCTGTGCCCGCTGCATACCGCTCCTGCTCCGCCCGAGCCCAGCACAGAGGGCGGCCGCTCGCGCTGAGCGGCGCTACCGGGTCGCGGCGATCCGGTCGGCGTGCCGAGCACCGGGACTCGGACCCGTGCCCGCCGCTCGCCCCCGGGCTGCGGGGTCCCTCAGCCCGGCGTCAACGCCATCCGCAGCGCGAGTGCCGTCATCACCCCGCTCGCCACCAGGGCCGTCGCCAGCCGGCCCCGGTGGCCGGTCAGCGCACGGCCCAGCAGGGCGCCGCCGGCGGCCAGGAGGACCTGCCAGCTCGCCGAGGCCGCGAAGGCCGCCGTCACGAACACGGACCGCTCCGCCGCCCCGGCCGCCGACCCGCCCTGCGAGCCGAGCACCAGCGCCGCGAAGTAGATCACCGTGGTCGGGTTGAGCAGGGTGAGGCCCAGCAGCGCCAGATACGCCCGCAGGGCGCCCGGAGGCGCGGACGCGGCGCGGGCGGCGAGCCGCCGGCCGCGGTACTCCCGTACCGCGCCGACCGCGCCCCACGCCGCCAGCGCGGCCAGGACGAGGACGCACACCCAGCGCAGCGGGCCCAGGACGGGGCGCAGCGCCGACGCGAGCGCGGAACCGCCGAGGACCGCGGCGAGCGCGTACAGACCGTCGGCCGTGGCGACGCCGAGGGCCGCACACACCCCGGTGCGCAGGGTCGTACGGGCGGCGAGGGAGACGAGGCAGGCGCCGACGGCGCCCACCGGGACCGCGATGCCGTACCCGGCCAGCAGTCCCGCGAGCAGCGCGGCGGTCACGGACGCGGGGGAGTCGTGCCTTCCTGGGCGCCTGACTGCCGCTGTCGGCCCGCGACGACGACGAGGGCGGACGGCGGCAGCGGGACCATGTGCGTGGACATGGGCAGGATCCTCGGTCCCGCCGCCCGGTACCGGCAAACGGTTTTGCGTGGCTAGGGTGCCGGGGTGACCGACAAGCCCTTCCTCTACGTCGTCGTCTGCGCCGCCGGAGTCGCCGCGGACGTCAGCAAGCTGATCACCGCGGCCCAGGAGCGGGACTGGGAGGTCGGCGTCATCGCCACCCCGACGGCGATGAACGGCTTCTTCGACGCCGCCGCCGTCGAGACGGGGACCGGCCGCCCGATCCGCTCCGCCTGGCGCCGCCCCGGCGACCCGCGCCCCTTCCCGGCGCCCGACGCCGTGGTGGTCGCCCCGGCCACCTTCAACACCGTCAACAAGTGGGCGGCCGGCATCGCCGACACCCTCGCCGTCGGCACCCTGTGCGAGGCGGCCGGGCTCGGCGTGCCGATCGCCGTCCTGCCCTGCGTCGCCGACGCGCTGGCCGCCCACCCCGCCTACCGGGACGCCGTCGCCCGGCTGCGCGGCATGGGCGTCCGCTTCGGCGACCCGTACGCGGGGCAGGACGAAGTGGACGGCGGGCGGCGGGAGTTCGGCTGGGAGCGGGCCCTGGACCTGCTGCGAAGCGGCTGAGCGGCACCCCGCTTCGAGTACGCGCGAACACGTACGCTCGCTCCTGCGACAGCAACCGTTCCCGACGGCAGGAGCAGCAACGATGCAGTACGTGAAGCTCGGTTCGACGGGTCTTGAGGTCTCGCGCGTCTGCCTGGGCTGCATGACCTACGGCGACCCCGGCCGCGGCAGCCACGGGTGGACCCTCGACGAGGAGGCGTCCCGGCCGCTGATCCGGCAGGCGCTGGAAGCGGGGATCACCTTCTTCGACACCGCCAACGTGTACTCGGACGGCACCAGCGAGGAGATAGTCGGCCGGGCGCTGCGCGACTTCGCCCGCCGCGACGACGTAGTCCTCGCCACCAAGGTGCACGGCCGGATGCGGCCAGGACCCAACGGCGCGGGGCTCTCCCGCAAGGCGATCATGACCGAGCTGGACCACAGTCTGCGCCGTCTCGGCACCGATTACGTCGACCTCTACCAGATCCACCGCTGGGACCCGCACACGCCGGTCGAGGAGACGATGGAGGCGCTGCACGACGTCGTCAAGGCGGGCAAGGTCCGCTACCTCGGGGCCAGTTCGATGTACGCCTGGCAGTTCTCCAAGGCGCAGTACACCGCGAAGCTGCACGGCTGGACCACGTTCGTGTCCATGCAGAACCACTACAACCTGCTCTACCGCGAGGAGGAGCGGGAGATGCTGCCGCTCTGCGCCGACCAGGGTGTCGGCGTGCTGCCGTGGAGCCCGCTCGCCCGCGGCCGGCTCACCCGCGACTGGAACGTCACGACGGAGCGCAGCGCCGCCGACCGGTTCGGCAGCACCCTCTACCAGGAGGGGGACCGCGCGATCGTCGAGGCGGTCGCCCGTGTCGCCGGGGCACGCGGCGTCCCCCGCGCCCAGGTCGCCCTCGCCTGGCTTCTCCACCAGGACACGGTCACCGCGCCCGTCGTCGGCGCGGCGAAACCGTCCCACATCGAGGACGCGGTGGCCGCCGTCGACCTCACCCTGACGGACAAGGAACTCGACGAACTCGGCGAGCCGTACGCCCCGCACCCGATCGCGGGTCACTGACGCGCCGTACCGCGGCCGGGGCCGCCCACCTCCGTGGAGCGGCCCCCGCCGGGGTCACTCCATGTCCGCCAGCGCCAGTTCCGCCCAGATCGTCTTGCCCTCCGTCGTGTGGCGGGTGCCCCAGCGCTGGGTGAGCTGCGCGACCAGCAGCAGGCCGCGGCCGCCCTCGTCCCAGGTCTTGGCGCGGCGCAGGTGCGGAGCCGTGTGGCTGGTGTCGGAGACCTCGCAGATCAGGGTCGCCGCGTCGTGGATCAGCCGCAGCCGGATCGGCGGGGCGCCGTAGCGGATGGCGTTGGTGACCAGCTCGCTCACCACCAGTTCCGCCGTGAACGACGCGCCGATGAGCTCCCACGCGGCGAGCTGGTCGAGAACCTGCTTGCGGATGGGGGCCACCAGCGCCGGATCGGCCGGGATGTCCCAGGTGGCGACCTGGGAGGACGGCAGACCGCGCAGGCGTGCCATCAGCAGCGCCACGTCGTCGGTCGCGCCGCCCGGCGCCAGCACGCTGTTCAGCACCCGGTCGCATGTCTCGTCCAGCGGACCCGACGCACCGGACAGCGCCTCGAGCAGCAGGGCCTCGCCCCGGTCGGCGTCCTGCCCCCGCGAGGTGACCAGCCCGTCGGTGTAGAACGCCAGCACGCTGTCGTCGGACAGCTCGAACTCCGCCGACTCGAACGGCAGCCCGCCGAGCCCCAGCGGCGGCCCCGACGGCAGCTCGAGGTGGAGCGCGGGCCCGCCCGGCGGGATCACCACGGGCGGCGGATGCCCCGCCCGGGACAGCGTGCAGCGCCGCGACACCGGGTCGTACACCGCGTACAGACAGGTCGCGCCGACCTCCCCGGGCCCGGAGTCGCCGCCCGCCTCCTCGGACAGGTGCAGCACCAGGTCGTCGAGGTGGGTGAGCAGCTCGTCGGGGGCGAGGTCGATGTCGGCGAGGGTGCGCACGGCCGTGCGCAGCCGGCCCATCGTCGCCGACGCCTGGATGCCGTGCCCCACGACGTCCCCGACGACCATGGCGACCCGCATCCCGGACAGCGGGATCACGTCGAACCAGTCGCCGCCCACCCCGGAGCGCGCGGCCGGCAGATAGCGGGTGGCGGCCTCCAGGGCGGCCGTCCGCGGCAGGGTCCGGGGCAGCAGACTCCGCTGGAGGGTGAGCGTGGTCTCCCGCTCCCGCGAGTAGCGGCGGGCGTTGTCGATGCAGACGGCGGCGCGCGCGGTGACCTCCTCGGCCAGCAGCACGTCGTCGTGGGTGAACGCCTCCGGCTGGCTGAAGCGGGTGAAGGCGGCCACCCCGAGGGTCGTGCCGCGCGCCTGGAGCGGCACGGACAGCATCGAGTGCACGCCGAACCTCTCGATCCGCCGGGCCTGCGTCTCGTCCGCGGACAGCCAGGAGTCGAGGTCGCCGGCCGGCACGGAGGCGACGATGCTGTGCCCGGCGACCAGCGAGTCCGCCTGCGGCGAGTCCGCCGGATACTCGACGACCTCGCCCACCTGGGTGACGGCCTCCGGCGTGTCGTCGGTCAGCGCCCGCTGGGCGACCCGGCGCAGCGACACCGGCGGGGACAGCCGGCCGGGCGTCTCGTCCTCGCCCTCCTCCGGCTCGAGCAGCTCCACACAGACGAAGTCGGCGAGCGCGGGCACGCAGACGTCCGCCAGCTCCTGCGCCGTCCGGGTGACGTCCAGGGTGGTGCCGATGCGCGAGCTGGCCTCGTTGACCAGCTGGAGCCGCTCCCGGGCCCGGAACTGCTCGGTGAAGTCGTGGGCGGTCACGCACACGCCCCGCACCCGCCCCGACCGGTCGGTGAGCGGCGCCAGCCGGGCCAGCCAGGCGTGCGCGTGGTTCTCGGCCCTGGCCTTCATATGGGTCTGCATGTCGTGCGGCCGCCCGGTGCGCAGCACGTGCCGCAGCTGCCGCTCCAGCTCGCTGTGCTGCGGGCGGCCCCCGATGTCGGTGGGGCGCAGCCCGCGCAGATGGTCGGCCGGCAGGCCGAGGAGCCGGGCCATCGCGTCGTTGACCCCGCGCAGCCGCAGCCCCTGGTCGAAGACCATCGTGGCGCACGGCGACTGGAAGACGGCCTTCCTGACCAGCGGATCGTCGGGAAGGTCGTGGTCGGTGGCCTCCAGCGGGGTGACCGCGAGCCACTCGCCGGGGCCGTCGCCGCCGGGCTGCCGGTGGTGGGCGAGCACCCAGACGCTCACCGTGCCGCCGTCGCGGTGGCGCAGCACCAGCGTGCCGCTCCAGCGGTCGGCGGGCAGCGGGAACGGCCCCGTGCTGTCGGCCAGCAGCTCGGAGGCGGGGCGGCCGACGACCTCCTCGGCCCGGTGTCCCAGCAGCAGGCGCGCTCCCTCGCTCCACCGCGCGAGCGTGCCGTCGGCGGCGATGACGGCCCGGGCCGTCACCGCATCGTCGAACGGGTCGTCCGGCCTCATCGTCGCCACTCCATCGCGCACACTCACCGTGAACCGGTGTATCGCCAGAGTCCCAGCCTAGTGGGTCCGCGCGCGACATGAACGGGAACCGGTGCCGCCGCCTCCGCGGCATCCCGGAGGGCTCTCGTCGTGTCACGACCGTTGACGGGGTGTCACTTCTGCCACAACCATGGGCGGCGCACGGAGTTGGGAGCGCTCCCATTCGCGCCCCCGTCCCCCGTACCTCCGCAGAGGAGCCCAGACGTGAAACGACGCAGAACCGCGCTGCTGACCCTCACCGGTCTGCTGGCGACCGCGCTCACCGCGATGCCCGCCGCCCCGGCCGGGGCGGACGAGGTCGAGCAGGTGCGCAACGGCACCTTCGACAACGGCACCGACCCCTGGTGGGCCTCCGAGGGCGTCACCGCGGGCGCCTCCGACGGCCGCCTGTGCGCCGACGTGCCCGGCGGCACCGCCAACCGCTGGGACGCGGCCGTGGGCCACAACGACATCACCCTGGTGGAGGGGGAGACGTACCGCTTCTCCTTCAGCGCGACCGGCTCGCCCGCCGGTCATGTGGTCCGGGCGATCGTCGGCCTCCAGGTGGCGCCGTACGACACCTACTACGAGGTGTCGCCGCAGCTCAGCGTCTCCGGCGACACGTACTCGTACACCTTCACGGCGCCGGCGGACACGGAACAGGCCCAGGTCGGCTTCCAGCTCGGCGGCAGCCCCGACCCCTGGCGGTTCTGCGTGGACGACGTGTCGCTGCTCGGCGGCGTCGCCCCCGAGCCGTACGAGCCGGACACCGGGCCGCGCGTCCGGGTGAACCAGGTCGGCTATCTGCCGGCCGGGCCGAAGAACGCCACACTCGTCACCGACGCCACCCGGAAGCTGGCCTGGCAGCTCAAGGACGGCACCGGCCGGGTGGTCCGCACCGGCTGGACCGTGCCGCGCGGCGTCGACGCCTCCTCCGGGCAGAACGTGCACTCCGTCGACTTCGGCTCCTACCGGGGCCACGGCGCCGGCTTCACCCTGACGGCGGACGGCGAGACCAGCCACCCCTTCGACATCGACGCGAAGATCTACGAGCGGCTGCGGCTGGACGCGGCGAAGTACTACTACACCCAGCGCAGCGGCGTGGCGATCCGCGAGGACCTGCGCCCCGGCTACGGCCGCCCGGCCGGTCACGTGGACGTCGCCCCGAACAAGGGCGACGGGGCGGTGCCCTGCCGGCCCGGGGAGTGCGACTACACCCTGGACGTCACCGGCGGCTGGTACGACGCCGGCGACCACGGCAAGTACGTCGTCAACGGCGGCATCAGCACCTGGGAGGTGCTCAGCACCTACGAGCGCGCCAGGCACGCCCGCACGGGCCGGGCGCACAAGCTCGGCGACGGGACGCTGAACATCCCCGAGAGCGGCAACAAGGTCCCCGACCTCCTCGACGAGGCACGCTGGGAGCTGGAGTTCCTGCTGAAGATGCAGGTGCCCGACGGCGAGCCGCTGGCCGGCATGGCCCACCACAAGATCCACGACGAGCAGTGGACCGGGCTGCCCCTGCTGCCCGACGACGACCCGCAGCAGCGCGAGCTGCACCCGCCGACGACCGCCGCCACCCTGAACCTCGCGGCCACGGCGGCCCAGGCGGCCCGGCTGTACCGCGCCTACGACAAGCAGTTCGCCGACCGCGCCCTGGCCGCGGCGCGCAAGGCCTGGGCCGCCGCACTGGCCCACCCGGACCGGCTCGCCGACCCGGACGACGGCGTCGGCGGCGGCGCCTACCCGGACGACACCGTGTCCGACGAGTTCTACTGGGCGGCCGCCGAGCTCTACCTCACCACCGGCGAGCGGGAGTTCAGGGACCATGTGCTGAACTCCCCGGTGCACACCGCGGACATCTTCGGCCCGAACGGCTTCGACTGGGCGCGCACCGCCGCGGCCGGCCGGCTCGACCTCGCCACCGTGCCGAACAGGCTGCCCGGACTCGACAAGGTCCGCCGCTCCGTCGTCGAGGGCGCCGACCGCTACCTGGCCACCCTCAAGGCGCACCCGTACGGGATGCCGTACGCGCCGGAGGGCAACCTCTACGACTGGGGCTCCAGCCACCAGGTGCTCAACAACGCCGTCGTCCTCGCCACCGCCTACGACCTCACCGGCGCGGCGAAGTACCGGGACGGCGCGCTGCAGAGCATGGACTACATCCTCGGCCGCAACGCGCTCAACATCTCCTACGTCACCGGCTACGGCGAGGTCCACGCCAAGAACCAGCACAGCCGGTGGTACGCCCGCCAGCTCGACCCGAACCTGCCCAACCCGCCCGCCGGCACCCTGTCCGGCGGACCCAACTCCAGCATCCAGGACCCGTTCGCCCAGTCGAAACTGCAGGGCTGCACCGGACAGTTCTGCTTCATCGACGACATCCAGTCCTGGTCGACCAACGAGCACACCATCAACTGGAACGCCGCCCTGACCCGCATGGCCTCCTTCGTGGCCGACCAGGGCTGACCTGTCCCTCCTCGCGCGGGCCGGTGACCACCGCGGTCACCGGCCCGCCCCCGTATCGTCCGGTACCCCATAACATACGCTCTGACCTGCGGCTATTTACTGTTCAGTACCCGAGCGGTACCGTAATCCCATGCCAGCTCTCAACGTGGAGTTCAGCGACCGCGAGCTCGAGGACCTGCGGCAGATCGCCAAGGAACGCGGTACGTCCATGAAGGCGCTCGTCCGGGAGGCGGCAGCGGCCGACATCGCCCGTCACCGCGCCCTCCAGGAGGGCGCCGAGGCCTTCCGCCGCTTCTTCGCCACGCACGCCGACGAGTTCGCCGCCGCGTTCCCCGACGACGAACCGCCCGTCAAGGGCGCGGGACGGGCCGCCTGACCGATGCCGCCCGCGCTGCACATCGACGTGCCCTGGCTGCTCCAGCGGCACGAAGAGGTCCTCCCCGACCAGCCCACCGTCAACGACTTCTCCGCCCTGGTGGCGGCCGTGGCCCGGCACCGCGTCGACCCGCCCCGGCTCGGTGTCGACTCCGACGCCGCCTGGCGGGCCGCCGCCCTGCTGCACACCCTCGCCGTGCTCCGCCCGCTGCCCTCGGCCAACGCCCGCTTCGCCTGCGCCACGGCCGTCGCCTACATGTACGTCAGCGGGGCCGGCATCGACCCGCCCTACGGCGCCCTGGTCGATCTCGCGCGCGACCTGATCTCCGGTGCGACCGACGTGTACGGCGCCGCCGACCGGCTGCGGTCCTGGCAGATCTGACACACCCGCGCGTCCTCGGAAAGGCACAGCCGGGGGAGTGGTGTGCGCGCCTTCGCATCACACCTTGGTCACGCCTTCCCGTCGCCTCTTTTCACGGAAGCGCGCACCATCCCGAAAAGGCGCCGTGAATGCCGGAACGCGGTTCGCGGAGCGCCTTCTCCTTTTGACTTTCTGTCAACGGGGGGATGTTGCCCGACCGCCTTGTTGGCCGCGCACGGGTTGTGCGAGAGTGAGCCACCCGTGAGGGGGGAAAGGCCGGGGACGCTCGCGCGTTGATGAACCGGGTCGGAAGCGCCGCCGGACAATTCCCGCCCCCCGCGCCACACCCGGAAGGCACGCACGATCTCGCGTCCCTTTTCGGTGTCGGAAACGCTCGAATGTCACATGCGCTGTGGGAAGGAACCAATCTCAGTGCACACCCCCCACCCCCCTCGTCCTCCCTATCCCCCGCCGGGCGGTGATCCCGGGGAATCCGACGAGGCGCTCGCCGCGCGGCTGCGGGGACGGCCGGAGGCCGAGGCCGCCCGCTCCGTCGCCCTGCTGACGGCGCGTCACTGGCATGCGATGCACGACTACGCGACCGTGTGCCTCGCCTCCGGCGGGCGGACCGCCGCCATGGTCACCGGGGCCGCCCTGCACCGTGTGCTCGACCGGGTCGCCCTCGGCGAGTCCGCCGTCGCCCTCCGTCCCGTCCTGCTCGTGGGGGTGCGGGACACGGTCCGCGAGTGGGCCGCCGACGACCATGTGGCCGAGGTGCTGCCCGGGCTGCTGAAACCGGCGGGCGGACGGGGCATGCGCGCGGCGACGACCATGACGCCGGAGAACCGCGCCCTCGCCCAGCGGGCGTTCCGGTCCCTGCCCGCTCTCGCGCGCTGTCTGCTCTGGCATGTCGAGGTCGAGGCCGAGCCGGTGTCCGTGCCCGCCGGACTGCTCGGCACGGACGCCGACCTCGCGTCGGGCGCGCTCGACCAGGCGCGCGACAAGTTCCGTCAGGGTCTCGTCCGCGCCCATCAGGAACTGGCGCCCACACAGGAGTGCCGCTTCTACAACCGGCTGCTGGACGTGCCCATCCGCCGGGGCGGCGAGCTGCTGCCCGACGTGCGGCAGCACATGGCCGAGTGCCGCTACTGCCGCAACGCGGCCGAGCAGCTCGGCCACTTCGAGTCCGGACTGGGCACGCTCCTCGCGGAGGCCGTGCTGGGGTGGGGAGCCCGGCGTTACCTCGACTCGCGACCGGGCCGCGCCGTGTCAGGACCGCGCTCCGGCCGCACCGGACGCCGCCGTCGCCGCGGCGACGGGGACGGGCACGCGGGCGGCCGGCACCGGCTGCTGTCCCGGTTCCCGGTGCCCGACCGGCTCGCCATGGCGCTGCCCGACCCGGTGCGCTCCACCCGCACCCTGCTCACCGGCCTGGGCGCGGTGTCCGCGGGCGTGCTGGTCAGCGTGCTCATCGCCGGCTCCTCCACCCCGGACGGCGGCGCCGCCGACCCGACGGGCGCCACCGGCGCGGGCGGCCGGGCCGCCGTGCCGTCCGCCTCCCCGCCCGGCGCGGCGGGCCTGCCCTCGGCGCCGAGCCGCACCCGGCTGCGCAACATCGCCTCCGGCCTCTGCCTGGACACCCGCGACGAGCCCCGGGACGGCTCCGGCGCCCGGCTGGCGAAGTGCTCCACGGCGTGGACCCAGCAGTGGACGTACGAGGACGACGGGCTGCTGCGCAGCGTGGCAGACCCGGGGCTGTGCCTGGACTCCCACAAGGACGCCGGCGTGGTCGTCCTCGGCGCCTGCGCCGACTCCGGCGACCGGACCGCCGACGACGTGCGGTACGACCTCACGGTGCAGGGCGAGCTGGTGCCGCGCTGGGACGTGCGGATGGCGCTCGCCCCGTCGACCCCTGACGCGAACGCCGACATCGTCGTCAAGGTGCGCGACCGTACCGTGGAGCAGCGCTGGGCCGCCGAACCGGTCCGCTCCGCCGACGCGTCCAGCGAGTCCCTCTCCGTCACCGGCCCGACGGCCCCCTCCGCCCGCTACGCCGGCCTGGCGGAACCGGTGAGCTGAGCCGCGCGCCTCCGGGGCGGCCCCGCGGCCGCCCCGGACGGGGAGTCAGACCGCTGCCTCCGTGAGGTCGCCGGGACCCACCGTGCCCGGCCCCGAGTGGCCCGACAGGGCGAGGGTGAGGTCGAGTTCGGCGAGCAGACAGCGGATCACGTGCTCCACGCCCGCCTGTCCGTCCAGGCCCAGCCCGTACACGTACGGACGGCCCACCAGCACCGCGCGGGCGCCCAGCGCGAGCGCCTTGAAGACGTCGTCGCCGGTGCGCACCCCGCTGTCGAACAGCACAGTGAGCCGGTCGCCGACGGCCCGCACCACACCGGGCAGCGCGTCCGCCGCGGCGACCGCGCCCGCCACCTGCCGGCCGCCGTGGTTGGACACCACCACGCCGTCCATGCCCGCGTCGGCCGCCAGCCGGGCGTCGTCGGGGTGCAGCACGCCCTTGAGGACGATCGGGCCGTCCCAGTTCTCCCGCAGGAACGCCAGATCCGGCCAGGTCTTCGCGGGGTCGGCGAACATGCCCACGAAGTGCATCACCGCCGCGTTCGGGTCCTCGTGCACGGGCTTCGCGAGCCCCGCCCGGAACGCCGGGTCGGAGAAGTAGTTGGCGGTGCCCACGCCGCGCAGGAACGGCAGGTACGCCTGGTCGAGGTCGCGCGGGCGCCAGGACAGCAGCGGCGTGTCCAGGGTGACGACCAGCGCCGTGTACCCGGCCGCCTTCGCCCGGTCCAGGAAGGACCGCGCCACCTCCACGTCCTTGGGCCAGTACAGCTGGAACCAGCGCTCCGCGTCCCCCATCGCCTCGGCGACCTGCTCCATCGGCGTGCTGGACGCGGACGACAGCACGAACGGCACGCCCTGCGCGGCCGCGGCGCGCGCGGCCGCCGGCTCGGCGCCCGGATGCATGATCGACAGCACCCCGACCGGCGCCAGGGCGAGCGGCGCGGGCAGCGGGCGGCCCAGCACCTCCACCGACAGGTCGCGCTCGTGGACGTCCCGCAGCATGCGCGGCACGATCCTGCGGCGGTCCAGGGCGGCCCGGTTGGCGCGGGCGGTGCTGCCGTCGCCCGCGCTGCCCGCCACGTACCCGACCGGACCGGGGCCGAGGCGCTGCTCGGTCAGCTCCTCCAGCCGGGTCAGGTCGGTCGGCAGCCGCGGCACGGCGCCCGTCATCCCGTTCAGGTAGATCTCGTACTGGAAGTCGGCCCAGTGCTTCGCCATCCGTCCCGCCCTGTCTCGTGGTGCCTCGGGGTGCCTCGTGGTCCCGACGCATACTGGCCGGTATGCGCCGGTCGCGTCCAGCGTCCGGTGACAGGACGTGCCCACCGTCCCGGGAGACGCGCGGGGTGTTCGGAGATGACCGCGGAGCGTCCCTTTCATGACCGCAAGGGGTTTCTCTTCACCCTGCGCACGACGGAATCGGAATGTTTCAGGCCGATTAAGAGGCGGCGGATATTCGGCCATCTGGCCACTTCGCTCCTGCGGAAGCCGTGCGATTACCGGGTCCACGCGCGTTCGCTTGGTCACTTCACGCCACTGCTTCAATACGCAATGTTACTGAAATGCATGGGGTCGAGGTGAGTTTCCGCCGGGGACTCGGCAGACTCCGGCACGCCGGTTCGGCACCACCGAGCACGGGCCGGCAACCCGAAGAAACGAAGCGGAAGGATGCACACAATGCGGAACACCGCGCGCTGGGCCATCACCCTCGGTCTCACGGCCACCGCCGTCTGCGCCCCCCTCTCCGGGGCCGCGCTCGCCGCCCCGGGAGATGCCCCGTCCGCGCTCTACGCCCCCTCCGCCCTGGTGCTGACCGTCGGCAAGGGCGTCAGCGCGACGACCGCCGCACCGGAACGCGCGGTCACCCTGACCTGTGCTCCGGGCCCGTCGGGCACCCACCCGGCGGCCGGCTCGGCCTGCGCGGACCTGGCCGCCGTCGGCGGCGACCTGAACGCGCTGACACGGGGCGAGGACGTCATGTGCCCGATGGTGTACGACCCGGTGCTGCTCACCGTGGACGGCGTCTGGCAGGGCAAGCGGGTCTCCTACGAGCGCGTCTTCTCCAACGAGTGCGAGATGAACGCGCACGGCTCGAGCGTCTTCGCCTTCTAGAGACCGGGATCGCACGGTTCCCGTGACCGCGTGGCGGCCCGCGGACTGGGGAGTACGGGGCACCACGCGGGCAGTGCGATCCCATGGGAGGCCGGCGGGCGGAGTGGGGCCGCCCGCCGGCCTCCGGGCTTTTCCCGGAGTCCCGCGGCGAGAAGGTCAGGCGCGGTCGCGGTGGCTGGTGTCGCACCAGGGGTAGCGACGGCTGCGCCGGCAGGTGCACAGGGCCACCTGGAAGCGGTCGGAGGACACCACCGAACCGTCCTCCAGCTCCACCTCCACCGGGCCCTCCACCAGCATCGGCCCCTTGCGTTGCACGACGACCCGGCGGGCCTCGCCGGACGCGGCTTCCGGAGCGCAGGACGGGGCGCCGGACGGGCGCCGCGCGGGTTCAGACGGGCTGTTCGGCACGGACCACCACCAGCTCCTCGTCGTTCTCGTCCGGGGACAGCAGCCCGCGCTCCCGCAGCCACTCCACCCGGGTCCGCAGCACCGGGCCGAAGTCGATCCGCTGTCGCTGCGTGACCGCCGACTTCAGACCCGCGGACCGCAGACAGTCCACGGTCAGCTCCGGATCGCTGAGCGCCGACTGCACCAGCAGCAGCACCCCGCCCGGCCGCAGCAGCCCCGGCGCCTCGTGGCAGATGCGGTCGAGCACGAGCCGCCCGTCACCGCCCGCGTCCCAGGCCCGGGCCGCGCCCCGCGGCGGCAGGTGCGCCCCGGGGGCGGGCACGTACGGGGGATTGGCGAGGACCAGGTCGAAGGACCGTGCCCGCACCGGGTCGAACAGATTGCCGCGCAGGATCTCGACCGGCAGACCCGCCCGCAGCGCGTTCAGCCGGGCCGCGTACACGGCCCGCCGCGACACGTCGACCGCGGTCACCCGGGCGCCGCGCCGGGCGGCCGTCAGGGCCAGGGCACCGGAACCGGTGCCGACGTCGAGGACCTCGGCGCCCGGCGCCACCGGCTCGTCGGCCAGGGCTGCGGCCAGCAGCGCGGTGTCCTCTTGAGGGGCGTACACGCCCGGAGGTACCAGACTTTTCACAGGCGGCCGAGTACCCCGTCGCTCAAGAGACATGGGTGGCCGCCTGTGACAGGGGAGCACGCAGCGCGGAGCGGCCCTCGCCCCAGTCGGCGAGCAGCCGGTCGCCGAGCCGGTCCTCCGTGAACACCGTGGCCGCCACGCCGAACGCGACGTCCGGCGCGAGTTCCGGCTCGTCCTCCAGCAGACCGCCGATGACATCCTTGCGGACCACCTGCTCGTGCACCGCGTCCGCCTCCACGTGCTCGTCGTAGAAGTGCTCGGCGGCGGGACCCGCGCCCGTACGGCGCATGGCCTCGGCGAGCCGGCGGGACCCCGGGGAGGACGTGATCTCCACCGTCGCGAAATGGCCCACCAGGGCGCCCCGCAGCGTGCGGTGCAGCCCGAACAGCGACATCAGGTTCACCGTGACCAGCAGCTCCGCGCAGGCCGCGTCGACATAACGGCCGTACGTCGTGTCCAGCCCCAGGTCCGTCATCAGGTCGGCCCACAGCCGGGCGTGCACCCGGTCGGCGCGCCCGCCGCCGTACTCGTCGAACTCCACGGCCGCCATCGCCGCCTTGGCCCGGCCGCGCAGCCGCGGCAGCACCCAGGCGTGCGGGTCGGCCTCCTTCAGGTGGTACAGGGAGCGCAGCGCCGCGTACTCGCGCAGCTGCCACAGCTCGCCCTTGTCGCGCAGGAAGTGGCTGACGCCCGTGCCCTCCACCGGCTCGACCAGGATCCCGGCGAGCGCGTCGTCCACGCTGTCGCGGCGCGGGGCGTCCTCGCGCAGCGCGGCGAGGAAGCGCCCTTCCATGGCGGCCCGGGTCCGCAGCAGGTCCGGGTCCCACTCCAGGGCGGGCGCCACGTCCGCGAAGCCGCGGTAGTGCAGTTCGTAGCAGAGGTAGAGGGCGAGCTGGAGGTCCTCGCCGTACACGGGGGCGGCGGCGACCTCCGCCTCGGAGGGCAGCGGGCCGGCGCCCCGCAGATACGTCGTCACGGCACGGCTGAGCGGTCCGCGCGGCGCGGGCAGCACAGGTTCGTCTCGGGGGTCGTCCATGGACCCCGGGTACCCGGACGGAGCACGGAAACGCCCGGCCGGCGTGGCGGGGCGGACGCGCGGGGTACCCCATGACCCCATGAAGGCATTGGTGATCAACTGCACGCTCAAGAAGTCCCCGGAACCCTCCAACACCGAGGCGCTCTTCCGGACCGTCACCGAGCAGCTGGAGCGGGAGGGCGTCGAGACCGACGTCGTCCGCGCCGTGGACCTGGACATCGCCCCCGGCGTCGTCAGCGAGGCCGTGCACGAGGGCGACGACTGGCCCTCGGTGCACGAGAAGCTCCTCGCGGCCGAGATCCTCGTCATCGCCTCGCCGACCTGGCTGGGCCAGCCGTCGTCGGTGGCCAAGCGGGTCCTGGAACGGATGGACGCGATGCTGTCCGAGACGGACGACGAGGGCCGCCCGGTCTCCTACAACCGGGTCGCCGGCGTCGTCGTCACCGGCAACGAGGACGGGGCGCACCACGTGATCAGCGAGATCACCGGCGGGCTCCAGGACATCGGCTACACCATCCCCGGCCAGGCGTGGACCTACTGGAACCAGGGCCCGGGACCCGGGCCCAGCTTCCTGGAGGGCGGCAGGGGCCACGACTGGTCGCGCAGCACGGGCCGCGCGATGGCCGCGAACCTGTTGGGCGTCGCCCGCGCCCTCGCCGCGCACCCGCTCGGGCCGCCGCCGCAGTAGGGGAGGAGGGGCGCGGGTCTACTCGCCCGAGGACTCCTCCTGCGCCTCCGTGTTGGGCGTGATCGCCTCCCCCGCCTCGCCGCGGTGGCGGCGGTCCTCGTCCGTGTCCCGCGTGCGGCGCTCGGCGTCCTCCACCTCGCGCAGCACCTCCTCGAGGGCCGACTCGGACTGCTTCGGGGTGTCGTCGTGCTCGGACAACGGGCTCTCCTCACGTCGTGCTGGTCGTGCTCGTCGGTCCCGCCCGCGGGCGGGAGGTTCAGTGCCGGGCGGCGGCGAGGCGCAGCGGCACCGGGCCGGGGCCGTCCGACTCCTTCTCGCTGCGCCGGGTGATCTCCCCCCACCAGGCCGGGCCGTCCTCCACATGGCGCAGCAGCACCCCCTCGCGCAGTGCCCAGGGGCAGATCGTCACCGTCGCCAGGCCGGTCAGTTTCATCGCGGTGTGCGCCACCACGGCGCCCGCCAGGCTCTGCGTCGCGCGGGGCGCGGAGATGCCGGGCAGCCGGGCGCGTTCGGCGGCGGGTAGGGCCGCCAGCCGGTCGACCGCCCCGCGCAGGTCGGCGGCGGACAGCACCCGCTCCACGAACGGGCCGTGCCGCCCGGGCGCGGCCCCGCACAGCCGGCCGAGCTGCTGGAAGGTGCGGGAGGTGGCGACCGCCGTGCGCGGGCCCTCCCAGCGGATCCGCGCCGCCGCGTCGCGCAGCTGGTGACGCACCCGCCGGCGCAGGGCGCGCACCCGGTCCGGCGAGGGCGGGTCCTCGTCCTCGAAGTACTCGTGGGTCAGCCGCGCCGCGCCCAGCGGCAGCGAGGCGGCGAAGTCGGGCAGCCGGCCGCGCCCGAAGGCGACCTCCAGGGAACCGCCGCCGATGTCCAGCATCGCCAGCGGACCGCAGCGCCAGCCCATCCAGCGGCGCGCGGCGAGGAAGGTCAGCTCCGCCTCGACCTCGCCGGGCAGGGTGCACAGCTCGACGCCGGTCCGCTCCCGGACCGTGCGCAGCACCTCGTGCCGGTTCGGGGCCCCGCGCACCACGGCCGTGGCGAAGGCCAGGGGACCGGCGGCGCCCCACCGTGCGGCGGCCCGGTCCGCCGCCGCGACGGCGTCCACCAGGTCCTCCACGGCACGCTCGGGCACCGGTCCGCCGGGCGTGACCAGCTCGGACAGCCGCAGCCGCCACTTGGCGGTGTGCACCGGCAGGGGCGCACCGCCCTCCGTGTCCGACACGACGAGCCTGACGGTCTTCGACCCGACATCCACCACGCTGGTCCGCATGGCCCGTGGGTACCCACTTCCCGCGCCGTCCAACGGACCGGCCGCGCGGAGGGTCGCATACACGCCACGGCTGCCCCGGAACAGCGGCCGGCCGCTCAGGCCAGCTGCCGGCGCACCAGCTCGTGCAGCCGGCCCCGGGTGTCGGCGAGCAGCTCGGCGGGCGTGCCCTGCTGGACCACCTTGCCGGCCTCCATCACCACCACCCGGTCGGCGTCCAGCACCGTCGACAGGCGGTGCGCGATGACGATGCGGGTCGCCCGCAGCGCCTTGGTGCTCTCGATGACCGTGCGCTGCGTCTCGTTGTCCAGGGCGCTGGTCGCCTCGTCGAAGAAGAGGATCCGCGGCCGGCGGATCAGCGCCTGGGCGATCATCAGCCGCTGCCGCTGACCGCCCGAGACCGCGCCGCCGCCGGACACGATGGTGTGCAGCCCCATCGGCATCCGGCGGATGTCCTCCGCCAGACCCGCCATCTCCGCCGCCGCCATCGCCTCCTCCGGCGTGTACGGCTCGCTCCCGCAGATCACGTCCATGATCGACCCGGTGAACGGCTGCGCGTGCTGGAGCACCACACCGCACTGACGGCGCACCGCCGACCGGTCCAGCGCCGCCAGGTCCTGACCGTCGTACAGCACGCTGCCGGACTGCGGGCGGTCGAAGCCGATGAGCAGCCGCAGCAGGGTCGACTTGCCGCAGCCGCTCGGGCCGACCACCGCCACGAACTCGCCCGGCCGCGCCTCGAACGACACGTCGTCCAGCACCAGCGGCCCGTCGTCGGAGTAGCGGAACGACACGCGCCGCGCCTCGATCGCGCCGGTCAGCGGCCCCGGACGGGTGCTCGCCGTACGCACCTCGGGCGTCGCGTCCAGCACCGGCCGGATCTGCTCGAACAGCGGCAGCGCGGCGACCGCCGAGACGAACGAGCCGGTCAGCTGGGTCACCGACGTCAGCACCATCGTCACCGACGTGTTGAAGGTGAGGAACTCCGCCGCCGTCATCGACCCGCGCGCCGGGCCCGCCAGCAGCATGAACATCCCCAGCGTGCACAGCGGCAGATAGACCGCGCCCAGCACCGCCGTCAGGTTCTTGATCCGCCCGGCCTTCTGCTGCAGCTCACGGCTGCGCGCGAATTGCGACGCCCACGCCGCGTACGCGTAGTTCTCCGCCGCCGCCACCCGCAGCTTCGGCAGTCCGCGCAGCGTCTGGAACGCCTGGTTGTTCAGCTTGTTGGTGAGCACCACCAGCGGCCGCTGCCAGCGCACCTGCCACAGTCCGAGACCCAGGAAGACGCCCGCGACCAGCACCAGCATGCCGACGGCGGCCAGCGCCATCGGCACGCTGAACCACAGCAGCAGCGCCAGGTTCACCGCGCCCACCGTGACCGACTGGGTCACCGTGGGCCCGACTCCGGCCAGCATCCGGCGGATCGCGCTGATGCCCATGGCCGCGCTCGCCAGCTCACCCGTGGACCGCTCCGTGAAGAACCGGGTCGGCAGCCGGAGCAGCCTGTCCCACACCGCCGGCTGGAGGGTGGCCTCCACCCGGCCCTCCAGCCGCAGCAGCGTGAGGTTCTGCAGCAGCATGAACGCCGCCGCGACCACACTGCTGAGGATCACCGCGAGACACACCTGCACGATCAGGTCGGTCTGCGCCTTCGGCACGTACTCGCCCAGCACCCGGCCCGTGGCCAGCGGCACCAGCGCCCCCAGCACCGCCGTCACCAGACCGCTCAGCATCAGCCCCGTCAGGTCGCCCCGGGTGCTGCCCATGCAGAACCGCACCAGCCGCAGCGGACTCAGCCGCCGCTCGGGCAGCGGACGGTAGAACATCACCGCGCGCGGCTCGAACTCCTCGGCGTTCGCCTTCTCCACCGGGGTCTCGCGGCCCGTCGAAGGATGCACGGCCACATAACCGCCGCGCCGCCACAGCAACGCCACCGGCGCCCCCGACAGGGCGCGACGGCCCACCAGCGGCCCCACGTCGTCACGCCACCACCGCCCCTCCAGCCGCACCACCCGGGTGCGCAGCCGCGAGGCCAGCGCCACCTGCTCCACCGGGTCCAGCCGGTCGGCGCCGGTGCCGGACTGCGCGGGCGGGGCCAGGGTGATCCCGGCCGCCCGCGCCACCAGCTCGCAGGCCGCGTACGTGGCGTCCGCGTCCGCCGCCGTCGTCCGCTGCCCCGCCCGCTTGCCGATCGACGCGAGCAGCGTCCGGTCGGCCTGCGCGCGTACCGCCTCACCGGCCGCGATGCCCTGCGCGGTGCGCGTCTCGTGCGTCTCCTCCAGCTGCTCGATCCACCGGTCCAGCGTGGTCATCAGCCGGTACTGCTGGTCGACCATCGTCTGCCACAGCGCCGGGTCCATCAGCAGGTCCGCCGCGGCCTCCGCGCCGTACAGGGAGCCGTACTGCACGCTGCCCGGCGGCACCTGCATCCAGAACACGTCGTCGTCGGCGGGCGCCGCCGCCCGCTCCGTCGCCATCGGCGCCTGGAACAGCACGGCGAGGCTCCGGCCCACGCCCAGCGCGAGCGCGTACTCCAGCGGACTGGTCGTGGGCGGCACGTACTGCGGGTTGCCGTACTCGTCGTACGACCAGGTCTGGGTGTTCGCCTGCTGGTACAGCTCGCGCAGCGCGACGCGGTGCACCACGCAGTCCCGCAGCGGCCGCGCCACCAGCGTGTGCGCGGGACCCGCCACCGGGCCCAGCACCAGCGAACCCGCCTCCAGGCGGCCCAGGTGGTGCCAGTGCCCCTGCTGCTCGGCGTCCACCGCGAACAGGTCCACGGCGCCGGACGCGATCAGCCACAGCACCTGCGGCCCCTCCAGGTCCAGCTTCCCGAACCCGGAGCAGTCGATCGGGGTGCCCAGCGCGCCGAGCGCGCCCAGCACGACGTCGCCGCCCCGCCCCTCCTGCACGGCAGTCATCTCATCGCTCCCTGACCAGCGCCGCGTACGCGCCGCCGCGCGCCACCAGCTCCTCGTGCCGTCCGCGCTCCACGACCGTGCCCTGGTCCAGCACGACGATCTCGTCGCTGTCGCGGACCGTGGACAGCCGGTGCGCGATCACCACGCACGCGCAACCGCGGCGGCGCAGGTTGTCCATCACCACCAGTTCCGTCTCCGCGTCCAGCGCGCTGGTCACCTCGTCGAGCACCAGGATGCTCGGCCGGCGCACCAGCGCCCGGGCGATCTCCAGACGCTGGCGCTGACCGCCGGAGAAGTTCCGGCCGTCCTGCTCGACCGGGCTGTGGATGCCGCCCGGACGGCGCACGATCACGTCGTACAGCGCCGCGTCCTTCAGCGCCTCCACCACGGCGTCGTCCGGGATCGACGGGTCCCACAGGGCCACGTTGTCCCGCACCGTCCCCTCGAACAGGAACACGTCCTGGTCGACGAACGACACGGACGCCGCCAGCGCCCCGCGCGGAATGTCCTCGATGCGCTGCCCGTCGATCCGGATCACGCCCTCCCACGGGGTGTAGAGCCCCGAGATCAGCCGTGACACGGTCGACTTGCCGCTGCCCGAGCCGCCCACCAGCGCCACCTGCTGACCCGGACCCACCGTCAGGTCGAACCCGGTCAGCAGCGGCTTGTCCAGCGGGTTGTAGCCGAAGGTGAGGTTCTGCAGCTCCACATGGCCGTGCAGCCGCCGGGTCGACTCACCGGCCCCCGGACGCCCGTACAGCGGGTCCGTCCGGAAGTTCTCCACGTCCTTCAGCCGGGCCACGTCGGCGGCGAAGTCCTGGATGCGCCCCGCCACCCCGTTCAGCCGGGTCAGCGGCGCGGTGAACCGGGCGACCAGCGCCTGGAAGGCGACCAGCAGACCGACCGAGATGTGCCCCTCGACCGCCCGCATGCCGCCGATCCACAGGATCAGCGCGCTGTTGAGCGTGGCGAGCGTCGGCGCGACGACGCCGAGCCACGCGCTCGGCACCCCGAGCCGCTGCTGTTCCTCCAGCGTGGTGGCGTGCTGCCCGGCCCACTTGCGGAAGTAGCCGTCCTCGCCGCCGGTCGCCTTCAGCGTCTCGATCAGCTGGAGCCCCGTGTACGCGGTGTTGGTGAGCCGCGCCGTGTCCGCGCGCAGCTTCGCCGTGCGGGTGGCGCGCAGCCGTATCACGATCCGCATCGCCAGGATGTTCAGCAGCGCCACCCCGATGCCCACGAACGTGAGCTGCGGGTCGTAGGTGTACAGCAGCACCGCGTACAGCACGACCACCACCGCGTCGACGCCCGCCGCCGACAGGTCACGGGCCAGCGTCTCGGCCACCGCGTCGTTGGACTGGAGGCGTTGCACCAGGTCGGCAGGGCTGCGCTGGGAGAAGAACGTCACCGGCAGCCGCAGCAGATGGCGCAGAAAGCGCGCGCTGGAGAGGGTGGACGAGATCAGCCGGCCGCGCAGCAGGTTCGCCTGCTGGAGCCAGGTCAGCAGCAGCGTCAGCAGCACGCACGCGCCCATCGACGCGAACAGCACGTCAAGCATCGACGTCTGCTGCCCGATCAGGAACTCGTCGATGAAGGTACGGCTGAGGCCGGGCACCGCCGCGCCCACCGCCACCAGCAGCAGACTGGTCAGCACCACGGCGGGCATGGTGCCCGCGGTGCCGCGCAGCCGGGCCGGCATCGCGCCGAGCACGCCCGGCCTGCGGCCGCCCCGGGTGAAGTCCTCGCCGGGCTCCATCACCAGCACCACGCCGGTGAAGCTGCCGTCGAACTCCTCCAGCGGCACGAACCGGCGGCCCTTGGCGGGGTCGTTGACGTACACCCCGCGGCGGCCGAAGCGGCGGCCCATGCCGTCGTAGACGACGTAGTGGTTGAACTCCCAGAACAGGATGGCCGGCGCCGTCACCTCGGCGAGCGCGGCCAGGTCCATCTGCATGCCCTTCGCGGTCAGCCCGTAACCGCGGGCCGCCTTCAGCAGGTTGCTGGCGCGCGAGCCGTCCCGCGAGACGCCGCACGCGATGCGCAGCTCCTCCAGCGGAACATGGCGGCCGTAGTGGCCCAGCACCATCGCGAGCGAGGCGGCGCCGCACTCCACGGCTTCCATCTGGAGCACGGTGGGCGTACGGACCGTCCTGGCGCGGGACTTCGGCACCTTGCGGCGCGGCGGCGCGGCACGGCGCCTGCCGCGGGTCTCCTGTGCGGTGCTCACGGCAGCAGCCAATCCACGGGACGCCGGTCGGCCAGCCGGATGGACCCGGTGGCCAGGGTCATCGACGTCAGCTCGAACGGCGGGCCCTCGGCCGAGGACCACGCGTAGCCGCTCTCCGTACGGGACGAGCGCTTCAGCTTCACGGTGACCGCCACCGGCCTGCCGTCCCGGCTGAACTCCTCGCCGAGCTGGGCGTCGCCGAGGAACGCGGCGATCTGCCGCGGGGACTGGGCGGAGCGGTCCACCCGCGTCACCTCGCCGCGCAGCACGCCGTACTCCTGGCTCGGCACCGACTGCACCGTCAGGTCGACGGAGGCGTGCGCGGGGATGCCGGCGGCCTTCTGCGCGGGGACGTACACCGTGGCGTACAGGGGGGACCCGGCGCCGTGGACCTTCTCCACCGCGGCGACGTCCGCACCGGTCGCGATGATCTGCCCCGCGCTCGCGGCGAGCGCGGTGATCCGTCCTGCCTGAAGGGTGCGCACGACCTGGTCGCCGTCCGGTGTACGGACCTTCAGCACGGGGGAGTCGGTCGGCAGCCGCTCGCCCTCGCGCACGAGCACGGCGGTGACCTGACCGGCGACGGGGCTCTGCAGGATGTAACTGCCCTGCCCGTAGGTGAGGATGGCGGGCGCCTGGACCGAGGAGGTGACCGAGCCGGTCAGCGCCCACACGGACGCGGCGGCCATCGCGATCACGGTGACGGACAGCACCAGCCAGCCCTGCGGACGGGCGAACCGCACCGGAAGGTCGAGTTCCTCCGGCGACTGGAGCCTGGCGAGGGCCTGTTGGCGGAATTGCACGGGTCTTCCCTCACCTGGGTGAACTGTGCGACGTGACGGAAGGACTGCGGAGGCACCACAGAGTCCCGGAGCCGGGACACGGCTCCGGGACTCGGCGGAACAAGGGCGCGATCAGAGACCGGCGACCAGGTTGGTGACCGGGGCCGTGTTCAGGCCGGTGACACCCTCGACGGTGCCGACGGCCGTGTCGACCAGGCCGGAGACCGGGGCGATGCCGTCCAGGGCGCCGGTGAGGGTGTTCACGGCGTTCACGGACAGACCGCCGGAGACGGCGTCGAGCTCGGTGTCGGAGATCTCGACGGTCTCGACCTGGGGGGTGGAGTTCATGATGGAACTTCCCTTCGTATGGACTTTCACAAGGGGGGAGCGGCCCCCTCTGGGGACAGATGAAGGCCGCGGACCGCGGGCGCCGAACGCCCGTCGCCGGGAGCCCGGAACGGCCTTGCGGTGCGATGGATCAAAGCACGCGGCGACCGGCGGCTTCCAATCCCTCACCCGTCCCACCAGGCAACTTGCGCGCAGGAGGCACCCAACCGTGCAGACGTGGGCACGGCTCGGCGGCGAGTTCTTCACATGGGTCACGGCATCGACGCGTCCGGCCGCTTGCGCCCCCTGGACCGGAATGCGACACACCGGCCGCAAAGGCATGTCCCGGATCGGCGCCCTGTGAACGGACGGCGGGTCAGGTGACCGGGTTGGGCATTCGCTGTGCAGATTCGCCGAAGCCAGGATTGGGGCCGGAGCCGGACACCGAGCGTACGCGGCCGGTGGCGGACGGTGAGGGTGCGGGACGGCGTTGAACACCCCTCAACTCCCGTGCGTACCAAGGACCGTCCAGGCGCCCCGAACAGCCGCCGGACGGCGGCACGACTCCGGTCCCCCCCAGGAGGTCGAGAAGTTTGAGTCACAAGCGAATCCCGAAGCGCAAGGCCGCGGCAGCGGTGGGCGCCGTGGTGGCCCTCGGCGCCGCCGCGATCCTGCTCCCCAGCGCCAACGCGTCCCAGGACGGCGCGTCGGACGGCGCCGCGGCCGCGCCGAGGACACTGAAGGCGGGCGACGCCTCGGACCTCGCCACCCGGCTCTCCGGCATGCTCGGCGACGCGTACGCGGGAGCCTGGTACGACGGCGAGGACAAGCGGCTCGTCGTCAATGTGGTGCGCGGCGAGGACGGCATGGCCCTCAAGGCCCGCAGCGCGGGCGCCGAGGTCCGCGAGGTCGACAACAGCATGGCCGAACTGGAGGCCGGGGCCGGCACGTTGACGTCGGAGGCGACCATCCCGGGCACCTCCTGGGCGGTCGACCCGCGCACCAACAAGATCCTCGTCACCGCGGACAGCACGGTCACCGGCGCCAAGTGGGACCAGCTGGAGTCCGCCGTCGAGAGCCTCGGCCCCGGCATGGCCACCCTCGAGAAGTCCGCGGGCACCTTCCGCACCTTCGCGTCCGGCGGTGACGCCATCTTCGCGGGCGGCGCCCGCTGTTCGCTCGGCTTCAACGTCACCGCGGGCGACGGCAGCCCGGCGTTCCTCACCGCCGGCCACTGCGCCGCCGCCGGCGACCAGTGGTCCGACCAGCAGGGCGGCGAGCCGATCGCCACGGTCGACCAGGCCCTGTTCCCCGGCGCGGGCGACTTCGCGCTCCTCACCTACGACGACCCGGCCACCGAGGCCCCGAGCGAGGTGAACGTCGGCGGCCAGACGGTCCCGATCGTCCAGGCCGCGGAGGCCACGGTCGGCCAGCAGGTGTTCCGCATGGGCAGCACGACGGGTCTCGCCGACGGCCAGGTGCTCGGCCTGAACGCCACCGTGAACTACCCCGAGGGCACGGTCACCGGGCTCATCCAGACCGACGTCTGCGCGGAGCCCGGCGACAGCGGCGGCTCCCTGTTCACCCAGGACGGTCTGGCCATCGGCCTGACCTCCGGCGGCAGCGGTGACTGCACGGTCGGCGGCGAGACCTTCTTCCAGCCCGTCACCACCGCCCTGGAGGCGGTCGGCGCGACCCTCGGCGACGGCGGTGCGGGCGCCGGCGACGGAGCGGCGGGTGCGGAGGACCAGGCGGGAGCCGGTGACCAGGCCGGCGCCGAGGACCAGGCGGGCGGCCAGGACGCCGGCGCCGGGCAGGACGGCGCGGGCGCGCAGGACGGGACAGGCACGGACCCCGGCCGCCACTCCGGTCAGGACTCCGGTCAGGACTCCGGTCAGGACTCCGGGCTGACCCGGACGCACTGACCCCGTGCGCATGAGGCGCCCCCGGCCGTGTGCGGGCCGGGGGCGCCTCCGTACGCCGGGCCCGGTCAGCGGGGCGTGGACCGGAGCAGCAGCACCGCCGTGTCGTCCAGCCGGTCCGCCGAGTGCGGGCCGTGCCGCACCAGCGCGTCCGCGAGGTCGTCCAGCGGCAGGTCGCCGAGCTCGGTGAGGCGCCGGCACAGCTCGGCGAGGGCATCCTCGAAGTCGACACCCGGCGACTCCACCAATCCGTCCGTGTACAGCACCAGCAGCGAACCGGGCGGCAGCGCCAGCTCCGTCGACGGATAGGCCGCCGTGCCGTCGATGCCCAGCAGCGGCCCGCCGGCCAGGTCCAGCACCCGCACCCGTCCGTCGGGGCGGCACAGCAGCGGCGGCGGATGCCCCGCCCGGGACATCACGGCCCGCCCCCGCACCGGGTCGAGCCGCAGATACAGACAGCTCGCGAACAGCTCCGCGCCCAGGTCCACCAGCAGCCGGTTGGTGCTGCGCATCACCTCGTCCGGCGCCTGCCCCACCGCCGTGTACGCGCGCACCGCCGTACGGACCTGGCCCATCAGCCCGGCCGCCGTCACGTTGTGCCCCTGCACGTCCCCGATCACCGCCGCCGCCACGCCGTCGGCCGGCACCAGGTCGTAGAAGTCGCCGCCGATCTCCATGCCCTGGGTGGCGGGCAGATACCGGGCGGCAGCCTGGAGCCCCGGCAGGGACGGCAGGGTGTGCGGCAGCAGCGCCTCCTGCAGCCCGTGCGCCATCCGGTGCTTGACGTCGTAGAGCATCGCCCGTTCCAGGGCCTGGGCGATCAGCCCCGCCAGACTGGTCAGCACCGCCCGCTCCTCCGTCGTGAACCGGTGCGGCGCCTTGTACGACAGCACACACGTCCCCACCGGCCGGCCCGAGGCGATCAGCGGCAGGTACGCCCACGCCGAGAACTCCGACGGATGCGTCTGCAGCGCCGGATACAGCCGCTCCAGGTCGTCCCGCGACTCGAAGAAGGCGGGCACCCCGGTGCGCAGCACCTGGCCGCCCGGCGTCGGTTCGGACAGCGGCAGCCCGTCGAACCGCTCCACCACCAGCGGGTCCGCGTACCCGCGGTGACCGAGGACCCGCAGCCGGCCCGCGCGGGAGCCGAGGACCACCAGTCCCTGGCTGCCCACCGCCGGCACGATCTCGTCCGCGACCAGCTGCACCACGTCCTGCACCCCCACCGCCTCGGTCAGCGCGCCGGCCAGTCCGAGCACCTGGGTGATGGTCACCAGCCGGTCCCGGGCCACACCCGGCCTCGGCGTCTCACGGTTCATCTCCGTCACCGCGCGGGCCCTGCTGATCCGCACGCTGAGACCGGTGGTGCTCGGATACAGCCGGAAGGACAGCCACACGTCGGGCGGGCGCAGCGCCACGAACGACGTGACGTGCTGGCTGAACAGCGCCGCCCGGTACCGGTCCTCGTACACCGGGTCGTTCAGCCACGGCACCACCGCCCATATCTGCGCGCCCAGCAGCCGGTTCGACGGGACGTCGAGCAGTTCGCACGCGGCGGCGTTGGTGAACGCCACCCGCCCGTGCAGATCGAGCGAGCACAGCCCGTACGGCAGCCGGGAGACCATGCGGGCCGCCTCCACCGTGCCGAGCGTGCCGGCCGCCCCGCCCAGCACCGGCGCGGCCAGCAGGTCCGGCTCCGGCTCGAGCGGCAGGCTGTGCTCGGCGGCCCGCTCCAGCCGCACCGCGAGCCGGTCGCAGGCCGCCGTCAGATGCTCGCGTTCCCGGTCCGACAGCTCCGGCGGGTGCGAGCCCGGCCAGGTCACGAAGACCGCGCCGTACGTCTTCGCCTCCGTCGCCACCGGGAGCGCGGCCAGCGAGAAGGGATAGGGGAGCACCACCGCGAGCCGGGGGTAGTGGCGGGCCATCTCCTCCTCGCCGCCCACCCACACCAGCCGCCGTTCCCGCGCCGCGTCGGAGACCGGGATCGGCGCGCTCAGCCCGACCCGCTCCCACGGTGCGGCGAAGGCGCGGGGCAGCCCCGCCATCACGGCCATCTCCAGCACGGGCTGGTCGGGGGAGAGGAGGTACACGGCGCCGGAGTGGGCGTGCACCTCGTCCATCAGCGCGGCCAGCGTCAGTGACAGCAGCGGACGGCCCACGGGCGCGCGCGTCCGCGCGGACGACTGGCCCTCGGACACACCGACCACCTCCTCGCACGGCCCGCACCCAATCTCCCCTGCGACGGAGCGTCCCGCACGGCGAGCGGGCCGGCCTGCGCGCACCTGTGCGGATACCCCGTTCCGCGGCCGTGAGGCGTGGAGGACCTGGCGGGTGTCGTCCTCCGACCTGGAGAGCGGCGCGGCCCGGCCGCGCGCCGTTCGCGCACAGGGGCTGCGCGCGTGTCGCTTTGGCGCTGTAATGGCCAACGTGGTCGGTGAGGGCGCTGCGGGACGCAGCACGAGAACGCTGCGCGCCGAAGGTGCCCTGAGCGCGCTCGCGGCCGACCCGCGCTCACCCGACCGGCTGCGCCGCATCCTGGAACAGGCCCTCGTCTTCGCCGGGGCCTCCTTCGCCGGCTTCTACACCCTCGGCGAGGACGGCGAGCTGCTGTGTCTGGCGGAGGCCGCAGGACTGCCGCGCACCCTGTGCGGGGTGCGCGACTGCTACTCGGCCGCCGGTCACGGCCCGGTCGCCGAGGCGCACCGCGGACGCGAGGTGTGGCTCGGCCCTAAGGACCTGGCCGCCCAGTCGCAGTCACGCCGGACCCCCCGCCGCGCGTTCCACCTCGCCGCCCTGCCCGTGCGCCACGACGGCGGCGGCTGTCTGCTCGCGGTGAGCGAGCGGCCCGGCGGATTCGACGCCGACGACCGGGCGTGCCTCGCCCTCGTCGCCGACGCCGTCGCCTTCCCCGCGCCGCCCGTCACCGCCGAGGGCGCGGACCTGCCGCCCGGCGGCTTCAGCCTCGCCATGGACACCGGCCGGCTCCGGGTGCACGACGACGTCCTGGACCTGTTCGCACTCGACCCGGACGACTTCGACGGGCGGGTGGAGACCCTGCTCGGCCTGGCCGTCCCCGAGGACCTGCCCTCGCTGATGTCCGTGGTGGAGGCCGACCACATGACCATCGGCGACCGCGAGCTGGAGTTCCGGGTGCTCCAGCCCGCCGGACCTCCCCGGTGGCTGCGCCTGCGCGGCCGGCTGGAGCACGGCGGCGAGGGGCGCCCGGCCCACCTCGTCGGCACCGTCGCCGACGCCTCCTCGCTGCGCGCCGACGTCACCGACGTGGCCCGGGTGCAGCGCCTGGCCGCCGCCCTGTCCACCGCCGTCACCGTGCGGGACGTCGGCAAGGCCGTGGTCGCGGCGCTGCGCCGCCCGCTGCGGGCCGACCGGATCGCGCTCGCCGAGCTGGAGAGCGACCGGCTCGTCGTCACCGTCCTCGACCCGCCCGAGCCGGAGGCCTGGCCGGACGTGTGGCGGTCGGAGTGGCGCACCGAGTGGCCCGACGCGCCCGTGCGCACCATGCCGACCCTGGCCGCGGCCCTGCGCGAGGGCCGCCCCGCGGTATGGCCGGCCGGCTCCCCGCTGGAACCGGCCCTCGCCGAGGTCGGCCCGGGCGGACTCGCCGTGCTGCCGCTGCCCGCCGGCAACCGCATGGCCGGCGCCTGCCTCGTCGGCTGGGACGCCCCGCACGACATCGGCGCGGACGAGCGGACGCTGCTCACCGCCGCCGCCAACCTGGCCGGGCAGGCCCTGACGCGGGCCCGCGCCCTCGACGCCGAACACGAACTGGTCGGCATGCTCCAGCGCCAGCTGCTGCCGCGCCGCCTGCCCCGGCTGCCGGGCGCGGTCGCCGTCGCCCGCTACCTGCCGAGCACCGCGGGACTGAAACTAGGCGGCGACTGGTACGACGTCATCCCGCTGCCCGACAACCACGTCGCCCTCGTCATCGGGGACGTGCAGGGCCACAGCGCCGGCGCCGCCACCCTCATGGGGCAGATGCGCACCGCCCTGCGCGCCTACGCCGTCGAGGGCCACCCCCCGGACGTGGTGGTCTCCCATGCCAACCGGCTCCTCGTCGACATGGAGACCGACCTCTTCGCCACCTGCTGCTACGTCGACGTCGACATGGAGGAGGGCAGCGCCTGGTGCGTGCGCGCCGGGCATCTGCCGCCGGTGCTGCGCCACCCGGACGGGCGCACCGAGATCGCGGAGGCGGAGGGCGGCCCGCCGCTCGGGGTGGTGCGGCAGTGCGACTTCCCCATGAGCCCGCTGCGGCTCCAGCCCGGCACGCTGGTCGCCCTCACCACGGACGGCCTGGTCGAGTCGCCCGACTCCGACATCGACACGGGCATGGAGCGGTTCGCCCGGCAGGTGGCGGCCGCCGACCCCGCCGAGCTCGGGCCGGTCGCGGACGAGCTGCTCGGCAGGGCGCTCCGCAGCGACGACGTCGCGCTGCTGCTGATGCGCTACGACGGCATGGAAACCCGCCCGCTGCGGGAGAGCTGGACGGTGTGGCGAGTTCCCCAGGCGGTCGGCCACGCCCGCCGCTTCACCCGGCGCACCCTGCGCTCCTGGGGCGTCACCGAGGAGATCGACGCGCCGCTCCTCGCCGTCTCCGAGCTGGTCACCAACGCCCTGGTGCACACCGACGGCAAGGTCCGCCTCGACCTCACCCTGATCGGGGACCGGCTGCGCCTCGCCGTCGCGGACGCCTCGCCGCGCTCGCCGGTGAGGCCCACGAGCATCGGCTGGGAGGCGACCGGGGGCCGCGGCATCCTCCTCGTCGAGGCGGTGTCCGCCGCCTGGGGCACCCTGCCGGTCAGCGGAGGCAAGCAGGTGTGGGCGGAGTTCACCGTGCGGCGCTGACGGTGCCGCCCGCCGTCCGGGGAGTACCCGGTCCCCTCACCGCGCCGGCCGGGCGAGCCGGGAACCCGGACGCCCCGAAGTGCGGGGTTTGAACGGCGCGGCACCGGGGACCCGGCCCGCCGGTGACCACAGAAGGAAGATGATGTGACGTGATCACGGAGAGCACGGACATACCCCGGACCCGACGTCCGGAGACCGGCTGGGCACGCGCACGGCGACTGCGCGACCAGGACCCGCTGCGGACCTGCCTGCCGGCCGTCGACCGGGACACCACGCCGGCCGCCCCGGTCACCTGGGCCGAGGAGAACATCGTGCGGGGCGAGGACTGACCCCCGCCGGGGTGTAAGCCCCGTCGCCGTCACCGGGCCCGCGTCCCCAGGGGCGCGCGGCCCGGCGGCGTGTACGCGTCCCGCACCGCTCCCGGCGTCCATGCTGCCCGTCGTGCGTCTGCTCCTGACGTCCGACGCCCGTCGTGGTGCGTCAGCACCGCACACCGCACGGCGAAGCGCCCCCTCGACGGCCGGAGGGTGGGCACCGTACGGTCGACGACGGTCATACGGGAGACCGGTGGGCGGGCCCGGCCGCATGACGAGGGGCGAGGAGTGGCGAAGGTGGGCAAGGATCCCTGGATCAGGCCACTGCGCGGTACCGCGGATGTCCGGGCGCGCGTGGTGTTCTTTCCGCACGCCGGAGGCGCCGCCTCGTTCTACGCTCCGTTCGCGCGGCGGTTCCCCGACGGGTACGACGTCGCAGCCGTTCAGTACCCGGGGCGGCAGGAGCGTTGGGAGGAACCCTTCGTGACGACCGTCGAAGGCCTCGCCGACCGGCTGCTGCCGTCCCTGCGGCGATGGGCGTCGGAGCCCGTGCCGCTCGTCCTCGTCGGCCACAGCATGGGAGCGTCCGTCGCCTTCGAGTCGACGCTCCGGCTCCGGCACGACCGGTTGACGGCCCACTGCCGCCTGGTCGTCTCCGGCCGCGCCGCCCCGTCGGTGACGCGAGAGGCCCAGGCGTTCGACTCCGACCAGGAGCTGCTCGACCACCTCGCACGCCTCGGCGGAACCGACCCGGCGATCATGAGCAGCCCGGACCTGATGGACCTGGCACTGCCCGCCGTACGCAACGACTACCGGGCAGTCGCCCGGTATCGGCCTGCCCCCGACGCGGTGGTCGAGACGCCCGTCCTCTGTCTGACCGGGGACCGGGACCCGCAGGTGACGCCGGAGGAAGCCGCGGCCTGGAAGAGTCACACCACGGCCGGCTTCCGGCTGGAAACGCTCCCCGGCGGACACTTCTTCCTGTCGGACCACCAGGACACCGTCGTGCGCCTCGTCGCCGCGTGCGCCGAGGCCGGTGACCGATGACGGGCGGTGGGGCCGGAGTGCGCCGGGGCCGCGCCGAACTGCCGCTCTGCCGTTGATCGTGGCGCCCGCGCACGTGGGCGACCGCGAGCGTCCTCGGTTCCCCGCGTGCGCCGGGTCCGCCTCGACACCGTGGCTGTGCCGATGACCGGACGACCCGGCGGAGCCCGGGCCGACCCCTCCCGCTCTGGCCGAAAACAGAGGGGGACGGCCGTGTGACCGAGGCGGTGGTCGCGGGCGTGAGCAGGGGCGTGTCCGCGCCGTCGAGGACGTGTGAATTCTCTTCGACAGCACCGGGTTTGAGAGTGAAACGCCGGGATACACGCCCTTCTCAGTGGGGCACCGGACGGCTCTCCCCTTCGAATTCGGGGGGTTGCCATCTCGTCACACGACGTGAAAACTGTGAGCGCGCTCAGCCCGGACAGATCGGGTCGAACGTGCGTTCTTGGCATGTGAAGTGCGCCGGCGTGGGGCAGGGGAGTCCCCGCGCGGGAGAAGTCACGGGGGGATGTGTTGATGTCTGTTCGGTCCCCGGGGTGTGTACTGCCAGGCTGCGCGGACGCGGGCCTGTCCACTGCTCGGCGCGCTTCCGGACCGCTCGGAGCCGCAGCCCCGCCGTCCGGAAGCTGTCCTGCAGTGCGCTGAAGCCTGGGCCGGCATGCCGTGAGACGGCGGACCGGCCGGTCGCTCCCGGCCCGGCCCCTCGGCGGGCCGCGCGGCGGCCATGTGGCGCGGAGCGAGAGCCGCCCTGCGGCGCCACGCCCGGTGGCCGCGAGCACGACGGCCACCCCGCCCACGGCGGCCCACGGCGCCGTCGCACCACGGCATCGTCGGTGACCCACCGCCGGGCCTGCGTGTTCTCACCCAAGGAGAAACGGTGACAAGCACAGAACTGACCGGGGCTGAATCGCCACTCGAGGCGTTACCCGAGCGGTGGCGCTCCTTACGCGACGCGGGCCCCGTGGCGTACGACGAAGAGCGGCAGCAGTGGCACGTCGTGGACCACCAGGGCGTCGCTGCCGTCCTGTCCGACCCGGCGACGTACTCCTCCGACATGACGCCGATCGCCCCCACCCAGGAGGACTTCGAGACCTTCACCCGGGGCAACTTCGTCGGCATGGACCCGCCGGAGCACCGCAAGCTCCGCACCCTGGTCAGCCAGGCCTTCACCCCCCGCGTGGTCCACGGACTCGCACCCCGTATCGAGGCCGTCTGCGCGCGGCTGTTCGACGGTGTCGCCGACCGCGACCGCTTCGACCTGGTCGACACCCTCGCCTACCCCCTGCCGATCATCGTGATCGCCGAACTCCTCGGCGTCCCCGCCGAGGACCACCGGCTGTTCCAGGAGTGGGCCGCGACCCTCTTCGGCGGCGACCAACTCGGCGACAGCCTCGACATGGCCGACCTGGAACGGGCGCTGGAGGCCATCGCCCCGACCGTGCGCGAGATGAACGGCTACGTGCTGGACCACATACGCCGCCGCCGCGCCGAGCCCGGTGACGACCTGACCTCAAGACTCCTCTCCGCCGAGGTCGACGGGACGCGGCTGGAGGACCAGGAGATCGTGGGGTTCGTCGCCCTGCTGCTGGTCGCCGGGCACATCACCACCACCGCGCTGCTCGGCAACGCCGTGGTCACCTTCGACCGGCACCCCGGCACGTTCGACGCGCTGCGCAAGGACCCGGACCGGGTGCCCGCCGCAGTGGAGGAAGTCCTGCGGTGGCTCCCGCCCTTCCCCGAGCTGGGCCGGCGCACCACCCGGACCGTGGAGCTCGGCGGTCACGAGATGCCGGCCGACACCCTGCTGATGGTCCACCTGGGGGCCGCCAACCGCGACCCCTCCCGCTTCACCTCGCCGGACGTCTTCGACCCGGCCCGCGATCCCAACCCCCATCTGACCTTCGGGCACGGTATCCACTTCTGCTTCGGCGCCCCCCTGGCCCGACTGGAAGCCCGTATCGCCCTGCGGATGATGATGGATCGCTTCTCCACCCTCGAGGTGCCCTCGTACGACGACGTCACGTACCAGAACCCGGCCGTCATCGTCGGCGTACGCCACCTGCCGATCGCGGTCACCAGGCCGTAAGCACGACGACGCGCACCCCCGCACCGCTCACTGCGGGCCGGCGCGTCCGCTCCTCCCGCACCCGCTCTCACCAGGAGTCACGTCCCCATGACCTACTCGACCGCCGCGCCGACCACCGAGCGGCCATCGGCCGCCTCACACCACGAGTTGCGCAGTCACCTCGAATCCCTCGCGCGCATACACCGCGTGCCCGGCGCCCAACTCGCCGTCCACACGGGAACCCACCTCGTCAGCCTGCACACCGGCACGGCCGACGCCTTGAGGAACACCGCGTTCACCGCGCGGACGGCCGTCCCCTTGGGTTCCGTCACCAAGGTCGCCACCGCCACCGCCGTCCTGCTCCTCGCCGATGACGGCGACCTCGACCTGGACGAACCCGTCAGCGACCTCCTGCCCGACTTACCCGGCGGGTTGACCGATGTGACGACCCGTCACCTTCTGAGTCACACCGCCGGCCTCCCCACCGGGCCCGACTCCGACAGCGCCGTCGGCACCACCGCCTCCCGCTACCTCTCGACCGTCTGGACCGCCCGGAACACCCTCTTCACACCGGGCACCGGATTCTCGTACTCCAACGCCGGCTACGTCGTCGCCGGCCGCATCCTGTCCGAAGTGACGGGCATGACCTGGCAGGAAGCGGTGACGGCGCTCGTCCTGGAACCCCTGGGCATCGTCCCCGCGTTCCTCGGTGACACCGCCCCCTCGCGCCCCCTCGCCGGCGGCCACGCCCTCAACACCGCCACGGGCCTGGTGCGCCCGGCCCACCAGAACCTCGCCCCGGTGGAGGCTCCGGCCGGAGCCCTGCTGGCCAGCGCCGAGGACCTGGTCACCCTGGGCAGGGCCCTGATCGGCCGGTCGACCGTGCTGCCGGCAGCCGTCGCCGACCGGATGCGCCACCCCGAACCGGCCGCCGACGCCGGTGCGCTGGCGGACTCCTGGGGCCTGGGCCTCGCCCTCTTCCAGCAGGACGGCCGGGCGTGGTGGGGCCACGACGGCAACGCCCAGGGCACCTCCTGCCACCTGCGGGCCGACGCCGACACGGGCGTCGTGGTCGCCTTCACCGGCAACGCCGGTGCCGCCACCGCCCTGTGGCGCGACATCACCGCGGAACTCGCCCGGTTCACCGGCATCCGTGTGCCCACCGGCCCGTCCGCCGACACCCGCCGCGGACCCGCCCTGACCCTCACGGACTGCGCCGGGACGTACCGCAACGGGGGCGTCGAGTACACGGTCAAGCTGGACGGGGGCGGCAGGCCGACCCTGTCCGTCGACGGTGACTACCCCATCCCGCTGGTGTGCTACGCGGACCTGTCCTGCGACCTGGTGGACCCGTCCACCGGCCGGCTCGAACCGGGTGGCCGCTTCCACCGCGACCCGGTCACGGGGACCATCGACCGGCTGCAGATATCCGGGCGCACCGCGCGCCGGACAGGCACCGGCTGACCGCACCGCGCGCCGGACCGTCGTCGGCCGACCGCCCCGCGTCGCACCGTCGCCGTCCGACCGCGTCCCGCGCCACCCGTCACGCACCCGCCCCCTGGGCGAAGACCCCCGCACCGCTCCGGTGTGCCCGCGCGCCGCCCGCGAGCGGCGCGCCGGGTCCGCGCCCGCCACCGCCCGAAGGACTGCTCCCCGATGACGGACCCGCACGCCCCACGCCCTGCCACGCCCGCTTCCCCAGCGGCCGGTCCCGTCCCGCCGGCCCGTGCCGGCCGGACCACACGACACGTCCCGCTCGGTGAGGTGTTCACCGGCTGGGTGACGCGCGACCCGCACGCCCCCGCGGTGACCGACGGCCGCCGCACCTGGTCGTACGGCGAACTCGCCCGGCGAGCCGGCCGGCTCGCCGCCCACCTCGCCGCGAACGGTGCCGGACCGGAGCGGACGGTGGCTCTGGCCCTGCCGCGCTCGATGGAACTGATCGCCGCCGAGCTGGCCGTGACCCTGACCGGTGCCGCCTTCCTGCCCGTCGATCCCGACTACCCCGCCGAACGGCGGGAACTGATGCTCGCCGACGCCGCACCGGCCGTCGTCCTGGACGACCGCGACCGGGTCCGCGCACTGCTGGACGACGAGGACCGCGAGGCGACCGCACCCGCGCACCGGGTGCTCCCCGACCAGGCCGCGTACGTCATCTTCACCTCCGGCTCCACCGGCACCCCCAAGGGCGTCACCGTCACGCACCGGGGCATCGCCGGTTTCGCCGCGGCGGCCGCGGAACGCTACGCCGTCGGTCCCGGCGACCGCGTGCTGCAGTTCTCCTCGCCCAGCTTCGACGCCTCCGTGCTGGAGCTGGTCATCTCGGTGCTGTCCGGCGCCACGCTGGTCGTCCCGCCGCACGGGCCCTGGCTGGGCGACGAACTGGCCGCCGTCCTGGCCGAACACCGCATCACTCACACCCTCATACCGCCGGCGGCCCTCGCCACCCTGCCCGACCCGGCGCACCTCGGCGGCCTGCCGTCGCTGCGCACCCTGATCGTCGGCGCCGAGGCGTGCCCGGCCGACCTCGTCGACCGGTGGGCCCCCGGCCGCCGCATGATCAACTCCTACGGGCCGACCGAGGCCACCATCGTCGCCACCTGGACCGGACCCCTGACCGCCGGCACCGGGACGCCCACCATCGGCGGCCCGCTGCCCGGCACCGAGGCACACGTCCTGGACGCGGCACTGCGCCCGGTGCCGCCCGGCGGCGAGGGCGAGCTGTACGTGGGCGGCGACGGTCTGGCCCGCGGCTACCTCAACCGCCCCGGACCGACCGCGACACGGTTCGTCGCCCACCCCTTCGGACCGGCCGGCGCCCGTCTCTACCGCACCGGCGACCGGGTACGCCGGCGCGACGACGGCGAGCTGGAGTTCCTCGGCCGCGCCGACCGGCAGGTCAAGGTGCGCGGCTTCCGCATCGAACCCGGCGAGATCGAGGCCGCCCTGACCCGGGACCCGCAGGTCCGCGAGGCCGTCGTCGTGGTCCGTGACCAGGACCCGGGCCGCGGCCGGCTCATCGGCTACGTCACCCCCGCCGCCCCCGCCCGCAGACCCGGGCCGGCCCGGCTGCGTGCCGCCCTCGCCGCCGCGCTGCCCGCGCACATGGTGCCCTCCGCGATCGTCGTGCTGGACGCGCTCCCGCTCACCCCGCAGAACAAGATCGACCTCAGGGCACTGCCCGCCCCCGGCGCGGCGCCGGCCGAGCGGCACGTCGCGCCGCGCACCGACGGCGAACGGACCCTGGCCGCGATCTGGGCCGACGTCCTCGGCGTGGACACCGTCGGCGTCGACGACGACTTCTTCGACCTCGGCGGCGACTCGATCCTCGCGGCCCGCGTGCTGACCCGTATCCGGGAGGCGTCCGGCGCCCGGCTCACCCTGCGCGACGTGTTCACCGCGCGGACCGTCTCCGCGCTCGCCCCGCTGACCGCCGAACCGTCCGCCGCCCCGCCGGAGCCGATCCCCGCCGCCCCGCGCTCGCAACCCGTCCCGCTCTCCAGCGCCCAGCGGCGCCTGTGGTTCCTCGACGACCTCACCGACGGCGGCACCGAGTACAACACCGGCGTCGCGCTGCGCCTGCGCGGCCCCCTCGACACGCCGGCCCTGGAACGCGCCCTGCACCGGCTCGCCGCCCGCCACGACTCCCTGCGCACCACCTTCGCCACGGTCGACGGGCAGGGCGTCCAACTCGTCGCCTCCGAACCGGACCTGCCGCTGCGCACCGCCGACGTCGGGCACGTGCCCGCCGACCGGCGGGACAGCGCCGTCGAGCGCCTGCTGACCGAGGAACTGCGCCGCCCCCACGACCTGACGACCGGGCCCCTGACGCGGGCGCTGCTCGTCCGCCGGGCACCCGAGGACCACGTGATGCTGCTGGCCCAGCACCACATCGTCACCGACGGCTGGTCGGTCGGCGTGCTGACCCGGGACCTGGCCGCCCTCTACCGCGCGGAGGCCGCAGGCGAACCCGACGGGCTGCCCGAACAGACGGTGCAGTACCCGGACTTCGCGCTGTGGGAGCGCGGCCGGCACACGGCCGACGCCCACGCCGACGACCTCGCCTACTGGAGACGCCACCTCGCCGGCCTGCAGCAGCTCGAGCTGCCCACCGACCGGCCGCGCCCCGCGGTGCGCACCACCGCGGGCGCCGCCCACCGCCAGGACGTGCCGCGCCACCTGGTGGACCGGCTGCGGGAGCTGGCCGCGGGGCGCGACACCACCGTCTTCACGGTGTTCGCCGCGGCGGCGGCCGTGCTGTTCGCCCGCTGCTCGGGACAGCGGGACGTCGCCTTCGGCACCGTCACCAACGGCCGGGACCGCCGCGAACTCGAGGACGTGACCGGCTTCTTCGCCAACACCGTCGTGCTGCGCGGCGAGGTCGACGACGCCGCCACGGTCGACCGGTTCGTGCAGAGCATGCGCGCGACCCTGCTGGACGCCTTCGCCCACGACGGCGTGCCCTTCGACCGGGTGGTCGAGGAGCTGGCCCCGCCCCGCGACCCCAGCCGCACCCCGCTGGTGCAGGCACTGGTGGTCCAGCAGGCCGCCCCCGCCCGGCCGCCGGTCGCCGCCGGACTGCGCATCGACGACCATCCGCTGCCCCGCCCGGCCGCCCGCTTCGACCTGGTGCTGGAGTTCGCGCCGCGCGCCGACGACGGGCACGAGCTGACGATCGAGTACAACACGGACCTGTTCGACGCGGCGACCGTGGCCCGGATGGCCCGGCAACTGCACCACCTGCTCGAAGGGATGGCGGACGGCCCGCAGCGGACGCTGGCCGAACTCCCGCTGCTGTCCGACGACGAGCGGCGCCTGCTCCTCGGCTCCTGGAACCCGCCCGCGTCGGCCGCGGACCCGGCCGCCGACACCACGCTCCCCGCGCTGTTCGAGGAGCAGGTCACCAGGACGCCCGACCGGACCGCCGTGACCTGCGGCGACGCCCGGCTGGACTACGCCGGTCTGAACCGGCGCGCCAACCGCCTCGCCCGCCTGCTCGCGGCGCGCGGCGCGGGACCGGAGTCCCTGGTCGCACTGTGCCTGCCGCGCACCGCCGGCCTGCTGCCGGTGCTGTGGGCCGTCCTGAAGTCGGGCGCAGGCTACCTGCCCGTCGACCCCGCCTACCCGGCCGAGCGCATCCGCTTCATGCTCGCCGACGCGGCCCCCGCCCTCGTCCTCGCCACCCGGGAGACCGCGCACGCGCTGCCCGAGGACTGCGAGCCGCTGCTGCTGGAGGACGTGGCGCCCTTCGTCACCGACACCACGGCCGACGCCCTGGCCGGTATCGCAGCCGGCCTCGCGGACGCCGACCTCACCGACGCCGACCGGACGGCGCCCCTTCACGCGTCCCACCCCGCCTACGTCATCTACACCTCCGGCTCCACCGGCCGGCCCAAGGGCGTGGTCGTCACCCACCGCGGCGTGGCCGCGCTGGCGGCCTGGGCCCGCGACACGTTCGGGGCGCGCGGCTTCTCCCATGTCGTCGCCTCCACCTCCCTCAACTTCGACGTGTCCGTCTTCGAGCTGCTGTGCCCCCTGATGGCCGGTGGCAGCGTCGAGGTCGTCGCCGACCTGACCGCCCTCGCCGACCTCCCCGCTCCCGCCGACGGCTCCGGCCCGCGCCGGGCCGGGCTGCTCAGCGGTGTGCCGTCGGCGCTGTCCCGGGTGTTCGGCGGCGACGGCGCCCTGGAGGCGGACACCGTCGTCCTGGCCGGTGAGGCGCTTCCCGCCCGGACCGTCCGGGACATCAAGGACGCGATGCCCGCGGCGGAGGTGGCGAACATCTACGGCCCCACCGAGGCCACCGTCTACGCCACGGCCTGGTTCGCCGGCGGCGCCGTCCCCGAGCAGGCTCCGCCCATCGGCCGTCCCATCGCCCGCACCCGCGCCTATGTGCTGGACCGTCTGCTGCGCCCCCAGCCGCCGGGCGTCACCGGTGAGCTCTACCTGGGCGGCGGCGGACTCGCGCGCGGGTACCTGCACCGCCCCGGCCTGACCGCCGCCCGCTTCGTCGCCGACCCGTTCGGCGCTCCCGGGGAGCGCATGTACCGTACGGGCGACCTGGTGCGCTGGAGCGCCGACGGCCAACTGGTGTACCTGGGCCGCGTCGACCAGCAGGTCAAGGTGCGCGGCTTCCGCATCGAACTCGGCGAGGTCGAGGAGGCCCTGCGCGGCTGCGCGGGCGTCGCCGAGGCCGCCGCCACCGTCAGCGAGGCCGACGGCCACCGCCGCCTCGCCGGGTACGTCGTCCCCGCCCCCGGCGCCACCGTGGAGCCCGAGGCCGTACGCCGCGCCCTCGGGCGCACCCTGCCCGACTACATGGTCCCCTCGGCCGTCGTGGTGCTGCCCGCCCTGCCGCTCAACCCCAACGGCAAACTGGACCGCGGCCGGCTCCCCGACCCCGCGCCCGCCGAACGCGCCGCCCGTCACGTCGCGCCCCGCACCGCCACCGAACGGGCCCTCGCCGCCATCTGGGCCGGTGTCCTGCACGTGGAGCGTGTCGGCGCGGACGACAACTTCTTCGCGCTGGGCGGGGACTCCATCCTCAGCATCCAGGTCGTGGCCCAGGCCCGGCAGGCGGGCCTGACGATCAGCTCGCGGGACCTCTACCAGCACCAGACGCTCGCCGCCCTGGCCCGCCGCGCCGACGAGGCCGGCAGCCGGCGCGGGGCCGTCCCGGCCGCCCCCGTCGAGGCCACCGGCACCGCGCCGCTGACCCCCATCCAGCACTGGCTGTTCGACAGCGCCGCCGAGCGGGCCGGGCACTTCGCCCAGACGCTGTCGCTGGATCTGCCCGCCGACGTCGACGAGAGCGCACTCCAGGCCGCACTGGACGACGTGGTCGCCCACCACGACGCGCTGCGGTCCCGCTTCCTCGCCGACGGAGGGGGCGTACGGTGGCTGATCGACGGCCCGGCCGCGCGCTGCCGCCTCACCCGCCACACCGGTCCGGACACCGACGCCCCGCACCTCGGCCCGTACGACCTGGACCACGGTCCGTTGCTGCGCGCCGTCCTGCACGACCGGGGCGACGGACGGCCGCCCGTCCTGCACCTGTCCGTGCACCACCTCGTCGTGGACGGCGTCTCCTGGCGCCTGCTCGTCGAAGACCTCGAACACGCCTACCACGCACGCCGTGACGGCCGCGACGGCGCGGCCGCGCTGCCCCGCAAGTCCTCCCCGCTGCGCCAGTGGGCCGAGCGCCTGGCCGCACACACCGCCGCCGGCGGCTTCGCCGCGGAGAAGGCCTACTGGACCCGGGAGACCGAGGGCGCCCGGGCGGCCCTGCCCGCGGACCTGGAGGGCACCAACACCTACGCCTCTCAGCGCTCGGTGACGGTGCGGATCAGCCCCGAGGACACCGACCTGCTGCTGCGGACCCTCCCGGAGACGTACCGCACCCGGGCCAACGACGTCCTGCTCGCCGCGCTCGGCCGGGTGCTGTGCGACTGGAGCGGGCACGAGCGGGTCCTGGTCGACGTCGAAGGGCACGGCCGCGAGGACCTGTTCGCCGACGTCGACACCAGCCGCACCGTCGGCTGGTTCACCACCCGCCACCCCGTCGCCCTGGCCGTCCCGCCCGGGGCCGGCTGGGACGGCGTGCTCAAGCGGGTCAAGGAACACCTGCGCGCCGTGCCCCGGCACGGCATCGGCCACGGCGCCCTGACCCTGCCGGGCCCCGACGGCGCACCGCTTCCGGCGACCAGCGCGCAGATCAGCTTCAACTACCTCGGCCGGTTCGGCCTGTCCGAGACCTCGCAGGAAGGCCTGTTCCGCGGGCAGGCCCGCCCGCTGGAACTGGACGCCGACCCCGCCTCGACGCGCCCGCATCCCCTGGAGGTGGTGGGGCGGCTCGACGGCGACAGCCTGGAGTTCACCTGGTTCTACTCCGACCGGCTGCACCGGCCGGAGACCGTCGCCGGCCTCGCGGAACGCTACGCCGAGGCACTGGCCGGCCTCGCCCGGCACGCGGCCCGTCCCGGCGCCGCCGGACGCACCCCCTCGGACTTCCCGCTGGCCCGGCTCGACCAGACCCAGGTCGACCGGATCGCGGGGGAGGACCCGGCGGGCCTGGAGGACGTCCACCCGCTCACGCCCACCCAGGCCGGCATGCTCTTCCACCGGCTCTCCCAGGCCGACCGAGGCGTGTACTTCCAGCAGTTGACGTTCGTCCTGGACGGCGTGCCCGACCCGGCGGTGCTGGCCGAGGCCTGGCAGCTGGTCACCGACCACACCCCGGTGCTGCGCGCGCGGGTGGTGTGGGAGGACGTGCCCGAGCCGCTGCTCGCGGTGCAGCGCCGGGCGGCCGTACCGGTGGAGACCGCCGACTGGCGCGGCCTGACCGCGGCCGAGCGGGACGAGCGGCTGCGCGACCTGCTCGACCGTGACCGCGCCCGGGGCGTCGACCTGACCCGCGCCCCGCTCCAGCGCCTGGTGCTGGCCCGGGTCTCCGACACCGCGGTGCGCGTCGTGTGGTCCTTCGACCACCTGATCCTGGACGGCTGGAGCCTGTTCCAGGTGTTGTCCGACGTGTTCGCCTGCCACGCGGGCCTGTCCGGCAGCGCACCGATGACGCTGCCCGAGCGCCGGCCGTTCCGCGACTACGTCGCCTGGCTGCGGGAGCACACCGACGGCGCCGAGGGCGAACGGCACTGGCGGGCCCGCCTGAACGGGCTGGCCGAGACCACCGCGCTGCCCTTCGACCGCGAGCCCCGCGAGAGCCACCGCGCGGAGTCCACGGCGGCGGTGCGCGTCACCCTGCCCGAGGCCGTCACCAAGGCCCTGCTGGACATGGCCAGGACGGCGGGCCTGACGGTCAACACCCTCGTCCAGGGCGCCTGGGCGGTGCTGATGAGCCGTCAAGCAGGCTGCGAGGAGGTGGTGTTCGGCACCACCGTCTCCGGGCGGCCGCCCGAGCTCCCCGGCGCCGACGCCATCACCGGCCTGTTCATCGCCACCCTGCCCACCCGCGTGCGGGTGCCGCGCGACGAGCCGCTGCTCACCTGGCTGGCCCGGCTCCAGCAGGAGCAGAGCGAGGACCGGCGCCACGACCATGTGCCGCTGCACCGGATGACGGCGTACACCGACCTGCCCGAGCGGGCCGCCCTGTTCGACAGCATCGTGGTGTTCGAGAACTACCCGGTGGACGACGACCTCGCCGCCGCGCACGGCCTGCGGCTGACCGGCCTGGAGGGCATCGAGACCACCAACTACCCGCTCAGCCTGGTCGCCTACCCCGGCGCGGAGCTCGCCCTGCGCCTCGGCTACGACCCGGACCTGTTCGACGCCGCCACGATCGAGCGGATGGCCGAGTACCTGACCGTCTTGCTGGAGGGCTTCGCCGCCACCCCGCGGTCCGCCCCCGCCCGGCTGTCCCTGCTGACGGCCGCCCGCCGCGAGCAGGTGCTGCACGCCTGGAACGACACGGCCGCCGACGCGCCCGTCACGACCACCGCGGACCTCTTCGCCGCCCAGGTGGAACGCACCCCGGACGCCGTCGCCCTGCTGGCCGGCGACGAGCGGCTGACCTACCGCGACCTCGACGCCCGGGCGAGTGTCCTGGCCGGCCGGCTGGCCGCGCTCGGGGTGCGCCCGGAGGTCGCCGTCGGCGTGCTGATGGACCGCTCGACCGCCCTCGTCGTCGCCCAGCTCGCCCTCGCCCGCCTCGGCGGCGTGTACGTCCCGCTCGACGGCCGGGCCCCCGCGGACCGGCTGCGCACCATGCTGGCGGAGGCCGGCGCCGGCCTGCTCCTCACGGACGCCGAGTGGCACGCGACGGCCGCGGAACTCCTCTCCGAAGGACACGTCCTGCGCCCGGACCTGGACACCGACGGGCCCGCAGCCGGCCTCGCCACCGTGCCGCGCGTGCTCCCGGACCACGTCCAGTACCTCATGTTCACCTCCGGCTCCACCGGCAACCCCAAGGGCGTGGCCGCGCGGCAGCGGGACGTCGCCGCGCTCGCCCTCGACCGGGCCTTCGCGCGCCACGACCGCGTCCTCGTGCACTCCCCGCACGCCTTCGACGCGTCCACCTACGAGCTGTGGGTGCCCCTGCTGCGCGGCGGCACGGCCGTCCTCGCCCCGCCCGGGGAACTGGACGCCGCCGCCGTACGCCACGCGATCACCGAACAGGGCGTGAGCTGCCTGTTCCTCACGATCGGCCTGTTCCGCCTGTTCGCCCAGGAGGACCCCGCCTGCCTGCGCGGAGCCCGCGAGGTGTGGACCGGCGGCGAGGCCGTGCCCGGCGCCGCCGTACGGCGCGTGCTGGACGCCTGCCCCGACCTCACCGTCGTCGACGTCTACGGCCCCACCGAGACCACCACCTTCGCCACCCGCCGGCCCTTCCGCGCCGGTGACGCCCTGCCCGCGGCGCTCCCCATAGGCCGCCCCCTGGACGACACCCGCGCCTACGTCCTGGACGAAGACCTCCAGCCGCAACCGCCCGATGTACCGGGGGAGTTGTACCTCGCGGGCGCCGGACTGGCCCGCGGCTACACCGGCCGCCCCGGCGCCACCGCGGCCCGCTACCTGGCCGATCCCTACGGACCGCCCGGCGGACGGATGTACCGCACCGGCGACATCGTGCGCTGGAGCGCCGACGGAGACCTGCACTTCGTGGGCCGCGCCGACGACCAGATCAAGATCCGCGGCTTCCGGGTCGAGCCCGCCGAGATCGAGGCCCGGCTCACCGCCCACCCCGCGGTCGCCGAGGCGGTGGTGTCGGTCTCGCGGCACGAGGGACGCAAACGCCTGGTCGCGCACCTGGTGCCGGCCCCCGGCGCCACCGTGCCGCAGACGGCCGAGCTGCGCGCCCACGTGGCCGCGGAACTGCCCGACTACATGGTCCCGGCCGCGTTCGTCCCCCTCTCCGAGCTGCCCCTGACCACCAACGGCAAGGTCGACCGGCGCCGGCTGCCCGCCCCCGAGTGGTCGGCGGCCGCCGACAGCGCCTACCGCGCGCCGCGCACCGAGGCCGAGCAGGTGCTCGCCGGCATCTGGGCCGAGCTGCTGGGCGTGGAACGCGTCGGACTCGACGACCACTTCTTCCTGCTGGGCGGCGACTCGATCGTCAGCATCCAGATCGTCTCCCGGGCCCGCGCCGCAGGGCTCGCGCTGACCCCGAGGGACCTGTTCCGCCACCCCACGCTCGCCGCCCTGGCCGCCGCCTCGACCAGCGCCGCCGCGACCGTCGCGGGCACCGGGCCGGTTGCGGGTGAGGTACCCCTCACCCCGATCCAGCACTGGTTTCTCGACGCCGAGCCGCCGCGCCCGGAGTACTTCAACCAGTCGGTGGTCGTCGAGACCGGCGAGGACGTCGACCCCGCCGCCCTGCGCGCCGCCCTGGCCGCACTGTGGACCCACCACGACGCCCTGCGCGCCCGCTTCACCCGCGCCGCCGACGGCACCTGGCGCCAGGAGTACACCGCCGCGGACGCCGACGTGCCGGAGCTGCTGCGCACCCACGACCTGAACGGCCAGGACGCCGACGCCGCCGCACGGGCCGAGGCCCGCCTCACCCACGAGGCGCACACCGGCTTCCGGCTCGACACCGGGCCGCTGATCGCCGCGCGCCTCCTCACCGGCGGCGGCCGGCCCCCGCGCCTGCTGCTGACGGCCCATCATCTGATCGTCGACGGCGTCTCGTGGCGCGTCCTCCTCGAGGACCTGGAGACGGCCTACCGTCAGGCGCGGACCGGCGACCCCGTCCGGCTGCCACAGCGCACCACGTCCGTACGGGAGTGGGTGCGGCGGCTCACCGCCCGCACCGGCGGGACGGACCTCGCCGCGCAGCGCGCCCACTGGGCCGACGTCTCCCGGCACTGCGCCGCACCCCTGCCGGTGGACCTCGACGGCGGCAACACCGTCGCCGACCTGCGCGCCGTCACCGTACGCCTGGACCGGCGGCGCACCGGGGACCTCCTGCGCAAGGTCCCCGGCGTGTACCGCACCCGCGTCGACGACGTCCTGCTGACCGCCCTCGGCCGCGTCCTGGCCGACTGGACCGGCCGGAGCACCGTCGCCGTGGGGCTGGAGGGCCACGGGCGCGAGGACCAGCACGTCGACGACCTCGACCTGTCCCGCACGGTCGGCTGGTTCACCAGCCTCTTCCCGGTCGTCCTCGGCCTTCCCGACGGCGACTGGGGCACCGCGCTGAAGGCCGTGAAGGAACAGCTGCGGGCCGTGCCCGACCGGGGGATCGGCTACGGCGCGCTGCGCCACCTCGCGGGCGACGAGCACCTCGCCCGGGCACCGCTGCCCGGCATCAGCTTCAACTACCTCGGCCGGTTCGACTGGTCCGCCGCCGACGCCGAGCTGGTCCGGGCCGTGCCCGGCGGCCTGGACGGCGCGGAGGACCCCGCGGCGCCCCGGCCGCACCTGCTGGACGTGGTGGCCCGCGTCGAGGACGACCAGCTGGAGATCACCTGGCACTACAGCCGCGGCCGACACCGCGAGGAGACCGTCGCCTCCCTCGCCGGGGGCATGCTGCGCTGCCTGGAGGAGATCGTCGCGCACTGCGCCGCCCCGCGGGCCGGCGGCCGCACGCCGTCGGACTTCCCGCTGGCCCGGCTTGACCAGGCCGCCGTGGACCGGGTCGTGGGCGACGGCCGCGCCGTCGAGGACGTGTACCCGCTGACCCCGATGCAGGCGGGCATGCTGTTCCACAGCCTGCTGGACCCGCGGGGCCGCACCTACGTCAACCAGGTGCAGGTCGTCCTCCACGGCGTCACCGATCCGCACGCCCTCGCCGAGGCGTGGCAGGACACGGCGGACGCCAACGCGATCCTGCGCACCCGTCTGGTGTGGCAGGAGACCGCCGAACCCCTCCAGGTGGTGGACAAGCGGGCCGCCGTGCCCGTCACCCACCACGACTGGACCGGCTGGAGCGTCGAGCGCCGCGCGCAGGAGACGGACGCGCTGCTCGCCGCCGACCGCGAGGCCGGCATCGACCTCGGCGCGGCCCCTCTGATGCGGCTCGCGTTGATCAGGCTGGCCCCCGACCGGGTGCGCATGGTGTGGACGTTCCACCATGTGCTGCTCGACGGCTGGAGCGCGGCCCAGGTGTTCGACGAGGTGTGCGAGCGGTACGCGGCCCGGACCGCCGGCCGCCGCCCGCAGGTGCCCGACCGGGCCCCCTTCGTCCGCTACCTGGAGTGGCTGGCCGGCCAGGACACCGCCCGGGCGGAACAGCACTGGCGCGACACCCTCGCCGGCTTCGCCGTGCCCACCGAGCTGCCCCGCGACCGGCGCCCCGCCGACACCCACGGCGCGTCCTCGTCGGGCACCGTGCGGGTGACCCTCGGCAAGGAGGCCTCGGCCCGGCTCAGGGACACCGCCCAGCGGGCCGGGCTGACCGTCAACACGGTGCTCCAGGGCGCCTGGGGCCTGCTGCTGCACCACTACGGCGGCGGCGACGACGTCGTCTTCGGCACGACCGTGTCCGGCCGCCCGGCCGAACTGCCCGGCGTGACCTCGATGGTGGGCCTGTTCATCAACACCCTGCCCACCCGGCTGCGCGTCGACCTGCGCCGACCCCTGCTGGAGTGGCTGCGCGAACTGCAGGCCGCCCAGTCCGAGTCGCGCCGCCACGACTTCGTGTCCCTCGCCCAGCTCCAGTCGTGGAGCGACGTCCCCGGCGGGACCGGTCTGTTCGACAGCATCGTCGTCTTCGAGAACTACCCGTTCGACGCCGGCGCCCTGGCCCGGCACGGACTCGCCGTGGAGCAGGAACGCGACGTCGAGCCGACCAGCTACGCGCTCAGCGTGGTCGTCGCCCCCGGCGACGACGTCACCGTGAGCCTCGACTACGACCCGGCCGCCTTCGACGCGGCCACCGTCGAGGGGATCGGCGCGAGTCTGGGCACGCTCCTGACGCAGTTCGCCGCCGACGCCGACCGCAGCCTGGCCGACCTGGCTCCGCTCGGACCGGCCGACGGACGCCGCCTGCTGGACCGCCTCGCCGGACCCGGGGCGCGGCTCCCACGGCGCACCCTCCCGGACGCCTTCGCGGCCCAGGTCGCCCGCACCCCCGACGCTCCCGCCGTCCTCCACGGCGACGAGGAGTTGACGTACCGTCAGCTCGACGAGCGCGCCAACCGGGTCGCCCGTCTCCTGATCGAGGCCGGAGCCGGACCGGAACGGTTCGTCGCCCTGGCCCTGCCCCGCACCGCCGACCTGATCGTGGCGCTCCTCGCGGTCCTCAAGAGCGGCGCCGCCTACCTGCCCGTCGACCCCGGATACCCGGCGGAGCGCATCGCGTTCCTCTTCGAGGACGTACGCCCCGACGCGGTCATCACCAGCACGGAGACCTCCGCACGGCTGCCGGAGGGCCCGTACACGCGGATCACCCTGGACGACCCCGACTGGGCCGCCCGGCTGGCCGCCGCGTCCGCCGCGCCCGTCGGCGACGGCGAGCGGCGCGGCAGGCTGCTGCCGGACCACCCGGCCTACGTCATCCACACCTCCGGCTCCACCGGCCGGCCCAAGGGAGTCGTCGTCCCGCACGCCTCGGTGGTGGCGCTGACCGACTGGGCCGCCGCCGAGTTCACCGGCCGCGGGCTCGCCCACATGGTGGCGTCCACCTCGCTCAACTTCGACGTGTCGGTGTTCGAGATCTTCTCGCCGCTGCTGGCGGGCGGCCGCGTCGAGGTCGTCCGCGACCTGCTGGCCCTCGCCGAGCGGTCCGAACCCTGGCGGGCGGGGCTGCTCAGCGCCGTGCCGTCCGCCCTCGGCCGGCTCCTGGCCGAGGACACCGTGCGCGTCGGCGCCGACACCGTCGTCCTGGCCGGCGAGGCGCTGCCCGCCCGCGCCGTCCAGCAGGTGCGCGCGGCGGTCCCCGGCTGCCGGGTGATGAACATCTACGGCCCCACCGAGGCCACCGTCTACGCCACCGCCTTCACCTGTGACCCGGCCGACCCCGACCGCGTCCCGCCCATCGGCCGCCCCGTCGGCGGCGCCCGCGCCTACGTCCTCGACACCCGCATGCGGCCCGTGCCCGTCGGAGCGCCCGGAGAGCTGTACCTCGCCGGGACCGGAGTGGCCCGCGGCTACCTGAACCGGCCCGGCCTCACCGCCGGCCGCTTCCTCGCCGACCCCTTCGGCCCGCCCGGCAGCCGCATGTACCGCACCGGCGACCTGGTCCGCTGGACCGCCGACGGCGACCTGCTGTACCTGGGCCGCACCGACGACCAGGTCAAGGTGCGCGGGTTCCGCATCGAACTGGGCGAGCTGGAGGCCGTGTTGGCCCGGCACCCGCGGGTCGCCGCGGCCGCCGCCCGCGTCGTGGAGCACGACGGCCACAAGCGCCTCGTCGGCTACGCCGTGCCCCGCGCCGGCGACCTCCCGGCGCCGGCCGAACTGCGCGCGTTCCTCGCCCGCACCCTGCCCGACCACCTGGTCCCGGCGGCCGTGGTGCCTCTGGAGCGGCTGCCGCTGGGCGCCACCGGCAAGCTGGACCGCCGCGCCCTGCCCGAACCGGTGTGGTCCGCCGCCGCGACCCCGCAGGACACCCGCCCGCCGAGCACCGCGACCGAGCAGACCCTCGCCGCGATCTGGGCGCAGGTGCTCGGCGTGCCCGACGTGGGCGCCACCGACAACTACTTCGCGCTCGGCGGGGACTCCATCCTCGGCATCCAGATCGTCTCCGCGGCCCGCCGCGCCGGACTGACCCTGACGCCCCGTCACCTCTTCGCCCACCAGACGATCGCCGAACTCGCCGCCGCGGCCGACGCCTCAGCGGCCGGCCCCGCCACCGCCACGGCCGACCAGGGCCCCGTCGTCGGCGACGTCCCCCTCACGCCCGTACAGCACTGGCTGTTCGACACCCTCACCGGCGACCCGGCCCGCTTCACCCAGGCGGTCTCCTTCGAGGTGGCGCCCGACACCGACGAGGCGCTGCTGCGCGCCGCCCTCGCCGCCGTCCTGGAGCAGCACGACGCCCTGCGCATGCGCTACGAGCCCTCGGGCGACGGACGGTGGCGGCAGGTGGGCACCCAGCCCGGCGCCGCACCGCACCTGGAGGTGCACCGCGCCCCCGAGGAACCGTCCGACGTGGCCGCCGGGTTGTGCTCCGGGTTCGACCTGGCGGACGGGCCCCTGCTGAAAGCCGCCCTGTGCCACCGGGACGGCGACCGGCCGCCCGTGCTGCTGCTGGCCGCCCACCACCTGGTCGTCGACGCGGTCTCCTGGCGGGTGATCCTCGAAGACCTGGAGACAGCCCACCGGACACTGCGCGCCGGCGACACCCCCGGCCTGGGCGCGAAGACCACGTCCTTCCGCGACTGGGCCCGGCGCCTGGCCGCGCACACCGCCGACGGCGGATTCGACGACGAGGTCTCCCACTGGAGCGCCCTGCACCCCACCCGCCTGCCGGCCGACCTCCCCGGCGGCAACACCGCCGCCGACGAGGGCACCGTGACCGTCGGCCTCGGCGCCGAGGAGACCCGGCGCCTGCTGACGGAGGTCCCCGACGCCTACCGCACCCGCGTCAACGACGTCCTGCTGTGCGCGCTGGGCCGGGTCCTCGCCCGCTGGACGGAACAGGACCGGGTGGTGATCGCCCTGGAGGGACATGGCCGCGAGGACCTCTTCGACGGCGTCGACCTCTCCCGCACCGTCGGCTGGTTCACCACCATGTTCCCCGTCGGCCTCGACGTGCCCCGCGACGCCGGCCTCGGCACCGCGCTCAAGACCGTCAAGGAGAACCTGCGGGCCGTACCGCGCGGGGGAGTGGGCTACGGCGCGCTGCGCCATCTGCACCCGACGGCGGGAGCCGGCCTTCCCGCCCTGCCGCAGATCGCCTTCAACTACCTCGGCCGGCAGGACCGGAACGCCGGCGAGGACGGCCTGCTGCGCGCGCCCCACGAGGGACTGACCGGCGGCATGGACCGTTCGGCGGAGCGGCCCCACCTCATCGACGTGCTCGGCCGGGTCACCGACCGGCGCCTCGAGTTCACCTGGTCGTACTCCCGCGCGGCGCACCGGCCGGAGACCGTCGCCCGCCTCGCCGAGGAGACGGCGGAGGAACTGCGCCGGATCGTCGCGCACTGCGCCGGGCCCGGCGCGGGCGGCCGCACCCCGTCCGACTTCCCGCTGGCCGCCCTGGACCAGGCCGCCGTGGACCGGCTCGTCGGCGACGGCCAGGACGTGACGGACGTCTACCCGCTCACCCCCACCCAGACCGGCATGGTCGTGCACGGCATGGACGAGCCCGGCGAGGGCCTGTACGTCGAGCAGATCACCTTCGTCGCCGACGGCGTGCGCGACCCCGCGCTGCTCGCGGAGGCCTGGCAGCACGTCGTGGACGCCACGCCCGTGCTGCGCACCGCCGTCGCCCTGACCGGGGTTCCGGTGCCGCTGCAGACCGTGCACCGCCACGTGCCGCTGCCCGTCACCCGGCTCGACTGGAGCGGCCTCGGCCCGGCGGAGCGGGAGGGCGCACTGCGCCGGCTGCTCGACGAGGACCGCGCCCGCGGCATCGACCTGGGCCGCCCCCCGCTGCTGCGCGTCACCCTGATCCGGCTCGGTCCGGACGAGGTGCGCGTGGTGTGGACCTTCCACCACGTCCTGCTGGACGGCTGGAGCGTCTTCCACGTCCTGTCGGACGTCCTCCAGGCGCACGCCGCGCTCGCCGCCGGGACCGAGCCCCGCCTGCCGGCCCGGCGTCCGTTCGCGGACTACGCCGCCTGGCTGGCCGGACGGGACGGCGCCGCCGCCGAGGAGCACTGGAAGGCCGCCCTCGCCGGGTACGCCGCGCCCACCCCGCTGCCGTACGACCGCAGGCCCGCCCCGGGCGCCGCCGCCCGGTCGGGCACCTGGCTGTCGCAGCGGCTCGACGCGGCCGGCACCGCCCGCCTGACCGACTTCGCCCGCCGCCACCGGCTCACCCTCAACACCCTGATCCAGGGCGCCTGGGCGCTGCTGCTGGCGCGCTCCGGCGGAGAGCGGGACGTGTGCTTCGGTACCACGGTCTCAGGCCGTCCCGCCGACCTGCCGGGCGCGGACACCATCACCGGCCTGTTCATCACCACTCTGCCCGCGCGGGTCACCGTGGACGAGTCGACGCCGTGCCCCGCCTGGCTGCGGGAGGTGCAGGCCGCCCGCGCCGAGGACCGGCGCTTCGACCACGTACCGCTGACCGAACTGCACCAGTGGAGTGAACTGCCGCCCGGCACCCCCCTGTTCGACAGCCTGCTGGTGTTCGAGAACTACCCGGTCGGCGACGCCACCGCCGGCGCGCACGGCGTGCGCGTGCACGGCCTCGACGCCCGTGAGGCGACCAACTACCCGCTCACCGTGGTGATCTCGCCCGGCGACGAGCTGACCGTGGAACTCGGTTACGACCCGCGGTACTTCGACGAGGCCACCGCCGACGCCCTGGCCGCGCGGCTGATGCACACCCTGACCGCTCTGGCCGCCTCCGGCGACGACGCGCCGCTGCGGGCGGTGGACGTGCTGCCGCCGGCCGAACGCCACCGGCTGCTGCACGGACCCGCCCGCCCGCACCAGGCGCCGCCGCCCCCGGCGACGCTGCCCGCGCTGATCGAGGCCGCCGTCGACCGCCGGCCCGCCGAACCCGCCCTCGAAGGTGAAGGGCCGACGCTCACCTTCGCCGAGGCGGAGGCCCGCGCCAACCGGCTGGCGCACCGGCTCATCGCCCGCGGGGCGGGGCCCGGCGACATCGTCGCGCTGGTCCTGCCGCGCTCGGCGGACATGGTCCTCGCCCAGCTCGCCGTCGCCAAGGCGGGCGCCGCGTTCCTCCCGGTGGACCCCGGCTACCCGGCCGAGCGGGTGGCGCTGATGCTGCGCGACGCGCGGCCCGCCGTCACCCTGACCGCCGAGGAGGTCGCCGGCCTGCTCGCGGCACCGCCCGACGGCACGCCGGACCACCGGCCCGCCGACGCCGACCGCGTCCGCCCGCTGCACCTCGACGACCCGGCCTACGTCATCTACACCTCCGGCTCCACCGGCACCCCCAAGGGCGTCGTGGTCACCCACCGGGGCCTGGCCGCGTTCGCCGCCGCCGAGGCCGCGCACTACCAGGTGGGCGCCGGGGACCGCGTCCTGGCCTTCGCCACGCCCAGCTTCGACGCCTCCGTGCTGGAGCTGTGCATGTCCCTGCCGCACGGCGCGGCCCTCGTCGTACCGCCGCCCGGACCGCTGCTCGGCGACGAACTCGCCGGCGTCCTGCGCGACGCGCGCATCACGCACACCCTGCTGCCGCCCGCCGCGCTCGCCACCCTGCCGCCGGACACCCCCGGCACCCTGCCCGACCTGCACACCCTGATCGTCGGCGCGGACGCCTGCCGGGCCGAACTGGTCGCCCGCTGGGCGCCCCACCACCGCATGATCAACTCCTATGGGCCCACCGAGGCCACCGTCGTCGCCACCTGGTCCGACCCGCTCGCACCGGACGGCGAGGCACCGCCCATCGGCCGCGCCCTGCCCGCCACCGCCGTCTACGTCCTCGACGCCCGCCTGCGGCCCGTCCCCGACGGCGTGCCCGGCGAACTGTGGCTCGCCGGACCGGCCCTCGCCCGCGGTTACCTGGGCCGCCCCGGCCTGACGGCGACCCGCTTCACCGCCGACCCCTTCGGCCCGCCCGGCGCCCGCATGTACCGCACCGGCGACCTGGTCCGCCGTGACGCCCGCGGCGAACTGCACTACCTGGGCCGCACCGACCACCAGCTCAAGCTGCGCGGCCACCGCATCGAGGCCGGCGAGGTGGAGGCGACGCTGGTGCGTCACCCGGCGGTCCTGGACGCCGTGGTGAGCGTGCGGGAGGACGAACCGGGGCTGCCGCGCCTGGTGGCCCACGTGCTCGTCGCCCCCGGCGCCGAGCCGCCCGCCGGCGCCGAGCTGCGGACCCTCGCCGCCCGCACCCTGCCCGGACCCATGGTGCCCTCGGCGTTCGTGACGATGGACCGCTTCCCGCTCACGGAGAACGGCAAGACCGACCGGTCCGCGCTGCCCGCCCCCGCCCCGGAGACGCGGCAGCCCGACGCCGCGCACGTACCGCCTCGCACACCCACCGAGGAGGCCGTCGCCGCCCTGTGGGAGGAGGCCCTGGAGACCACCGTGGGCGCCGAGGACGACTTCTTCGCCCTCGGTGGCGACTCCCTGCGCGCCCTGCTCATCGCCTCCCGCGCCAACGACACCTTCGGCGTGCACCTCACGCCCCGCGACGTCCTGGTGGGCCGCACCGTCGCCGCACTGGCGGACCTGGTGGAGGAACAGGTGCTGAGCGAACTCGAAGACGCCGCACGCGGCGACAGCGACCACGAAGAACGGTGAGGACCGGACGACCATGACGTCTTCGAAGCGAAACCGTGCCGAGGCCCTGCCGCAGGACCTCCAGGAAGCACTCCGCCGCCGGCTGGCCGGACGGGCCGCCCCGGGCGCGCCCGGCGCCGCCCGGCAGGCCATCCCGCGCGCCGACCGCACCCGTCCGCTGCCGCTGTCCTTCGCCCAGCAGCGCCTGTGGTTCCTGGACCGGCTGCGCCCGGGCGACCCGCGCTACAACAGCGCCGTCGCGCTGCGCCTGACCGGCCCCGTCGACCACACCGCCCTGGCCGCCGCACTGGAGCACGTGGTGGCACGGCACGACGCGCTGCGCACCACGTTCCAGGAGCACGACGGCACCCCCACGCAGACCGTGCATCCCGCCGGACCGCTCCCGCTGCCCGTCCACGACCTCACGGCAGCGGCCGGCGCCGGCCTGGAGGCGGCGCTGCTGGCCGAGTACGAGCGGCCCTTCGACCTGGAGGCCGGGCCCCTGCTGCGCGCCCTCCTCCTGCGGGAGGCACCCGACACGCACGTGCTTCTGCTGACGGCCCACCACATCGTCACCGACGGCTGGTCCATGGGCGTCCTGCTGGACGAGCTGTGCACCGCCTACGACGCTCTTGCCCAGGGCGCGAGCCCCGCCCTGGCGCCGGTGCCCACGCAGTACCCGGACTTCGCCGTCTGGCAGCGCGAGCAGCTGTCCGGCGCCCGGCTGGAACGCCACCTGGCGTACTGGAAGGAGCACCTGTCCGGGGCGGTCGCCCCCGAACTGCCGCTGGACCGGCCCCGCCGCGGCGAGGAGTCCGGCGCGGGCGCGGTCCACACCTTCACCGTCCCCGCCGCCACCACCGCCCGGCTGAAGCAGCTCGCGGCCGACCGGCACACCACCCTGTTCACCGCCCTGGTCGCCGCCTGCCAGACCCTGCTGGCCCGCTGGTCCGGGCAGGACGACATCACCGTCGGCTCGCTCACCCCCGGTCGCGGCCGCACCGACCTGGAGCGGGCCGTCGGGTTCTTCGTCAACACCGTCGCGCTGCGCACCCGCGTCGAGACCGGCGCCTCCTTCCGGGACCTGCTCACCGCCGCCGCGGACACCGTCAACGACGCCTTCGCGCACGGCGACACGCCGTTCGAGCGGCTGGTCGAGGCCGTCGGCGCGCCCCGCGAAGCCGGCCGCAACCCCCTGTTCGACGTGATGGTCCTGCTGCACCCGGCACCGCCCACCGCACCCGACCCGCACGGCCTGGCCGCCTCCCCGGTCGCCGTGCCCCGGCGCGCCGCCACCTTCGACCTGAGCGTGGAGTTCGTGCCCGACGGCGACGGGCTGACCGGCCTGCTGGAGTACCGCACCGACCTGTTCGACGCGGCCACCGCCGCACGCATGGCGGACCAGCTGCTGCGCACGCTGGACGGCGCCGCCACCGACCCCGACCGTCCGCTCGGCGCCCTGCCCCTGCTCTCGCCCGAGCAGGAGCGGCAGGTGACACACGACTGGAACTCCACCGCGCGCCCGGTCCCCGAGGAGACCCTGCCCGAGCTGTTCACCCGGCAGGCGGCCCGCACCCCGGACGCCACCGCCCTCGTCGCCGGGGACGTCCGCCTCGACTACGCGACGCTCGACGCGCGCGCCGACCGCGTCGCCCGTCACCTCGTGGCGCGGGGAGCAGGCCCGGAGCGCCTCGTCGCCCTCCGGCTCCCGCGCACCGCCGACATGATCGTGGCGATCCTCGCCGTCTGGAAGGCCGGCGCCGGCTACCTGCCCCTGGACCCGGCGCTGCCCGAGGACCGGGTGCGGTTCCTGCTGGAGGACGCGCGCCCCGCGCTCGTCCTCGACGAGGCCGCCCTGCGGGAGGCCGACGACAACCACGGCGGCACCGTCGACGGCCCGTCGGCGCCCCCGCACCCCGACACCACCGCCTACGTCATCTACACCTCCGGCTCCACCGGCCGCCCCAAGGGCGTCGCCGTGGCCCACCGGTCGCTGGCGAATCTCCTCGCGGGCCACCGCGAGGGCTTCGTCGCCGAGGCCGGCGGCGGGCCGCTGAACGTGGCCCTCACGGCGTCGTTCTCCTTCGACACCTCCCTGGAGGGCGTGCTGCTGATGGCCGACGGCCACCCGCTGCACCTGGTCGACGGGACGACACGGCTGGACGCCGCCGCCCTGGTCGAGTACGTCGTCGAGCACCGCATCGACTTCCTCGACCTCACCCCCACCTACCTGCGTCAGTTGCTGCCCGCCGGGCTGCTCACCGATCCGCGCCACCACCCGCGCGTCCTCATGCTCGGCGGCGAGGCCGTCGGACCCGCCCTGTGGCGGGAGCTGGCGGCGCGGCGGGACGTGGCCGCGTACAACTTCTACGGCCCCACCGAGTGCACCGTCGACGCGCTGGCCTGCCGGATAGCCGGCGACGGCCGGCCCACTGTGGGCCGGCCGCTGCCCAACGTGCGCGCCTACGTCCTCGACGACCGCCTGCGGCCCGTCCCGCCCGGCGTCGGCGGCGAGCTGTACCTGGCCGGAGTGCAACTGGCCCGCGGCTACAGCGGGCGGCCCGGACTGACGGCCGCCCGGTTCCTGCCCGACCCGTTCGGCCCGCCCGGCACCCGCATGTACCGCACCGGCGACCTGGCCCGCTGGAGCGCCGACGGACGCCTGGACTACCTGGGGCGCGCCGACGACCAGGTCAAGGTGCGCGGCCACCGCATCGAGCCCGGCGAGGTCGAGGCGGCGCTGACCGACCTCCCCGACGTCGCCGCCGCCGCGGTCGTCGCCGTCACCGACCCGCACGGCCACGTCCGGCTCGCCGCCTACCTCGTCCCCGCCGGCCCGGGCGCCCGGCCCGTCGCGGCCGAGGTGCGGGCCGCCGTACGGCACGTGCTGCCCGACCACATGGTGCCGTCCTCCTTCACCGTGCTCGACGCCCTGCCGATGACCGTCAGCGGCAAGGTCGACCGGCGTGCCCTGCCCGCGCCCGACTTCGAAGGCGCCGAGCAGCAGCGGGAGTTCGTCGCCCCGCGCACCCCCGAGGAGGAGACCCTCGCCCGCATCTGGGCCGAGGTTCTGGGCGCGCGCCGGGTCGGCGTGACGGACAACTTCTTCGAGCTGGGCGGCGACTCCATCCTCAGCATCCAGGCCGTCTCCCGCGCCCGCGCGGCCGGGCTGCACCTGACCTCGCGGGACGTCTTCCGCCACCAGACGGTCGCCGACCTCGCCGCCGCTGCGTCCGTGCGCACCGCGCAGGTTCCCGCGCCCCGGCGCCCCGCCGAGGAGGGGCCGGCGCCGCTGACCCCCGTACAGGAGTGGTTCTTCGCCACCCACGGCCCGCTGCGGCACTTCACCATGTCGGTGCTGCTGGACCTGCCGCACGACCTCGACGCCCCGGCGCTCGAGCGCGCCCTGGAGGCGCTGGCCGCCCACCACCCGGCGCTCCGCACCCGCTTCGCCCGCTCCGGGGACACCTGGCTCCAGCACCCCGGCGAGGGCCCGGCCACCGCACTGCTCACCCGCCACGACCTCTCCGGCGCCGCCGACCCGGCGGCGGAGCGCGAACGGGCCGCCACGGCCGCCCGCGCCGCACTCGACCCCGAGACCGGCGCCCTGCTGCGCGCCGCCCTGTTCACCTGTTCCGGTGGGCGCCCCCAACTCTTCCTCACCGCACACCACTTGGCAGTGGACAGCGTCTCCTGGCGCATCCTGCTCGCCGACCTCGCCGAGGCCTACCGGCAGGCCTTGGGGGGAGAGGCGGTTCGGCTGGAGCCCGTCGCCACGCCGTTCACCGACTGGGCCGCGCACCTCGCGCGCCGGGTGCGTGACGGCGACCTCGACGCCGACCTGCCGCACTGGACGGCCGAGGCCGCCGAGCCCCGCACCCCGCTGCCCGTGGACCGCCCCGGCACCCCGCTCGCCGGCTCGGTCCGCACCCTCGACGCCCGCGTGGACCGCGCCACCACCGAGGCGCTGCTGCGCCGGGTGCCCGCCGTCTACCGCACCCAGGTCAACGACGTGCTGCTCGGCGCGCTCAGCCGGGTCCTCGCCGACTGGACCGGCGCCGAGCGGGTGACCGTCCTCCTCGAGGGCCACGGCCGGGAGGACGACACGCTGGACCTGTCGCGCACCGTGGGCTGGTTCACCGCCCAGTACCCCGTCACCCTCGCGCCCGCCGGACCGTCCGGGGCGCCCGACTGGGGCGCCACCCTCAAGGCGGTCAAGGAGCACCTGCGGTCCGTGCCCCGGCACGGCCTGAGCTACGAGGCCCTCGCCCGCCTCGGCTCGCCCGACCCGGCCGCCCGCGCCCTGAAGGACGTGCCGCTGCCGCAGATCAGCTTCAACTACCACGGCCAGTGGGAGACCACCGACGGCGGCGACTTCGCCCCCGCGGGCGAGACGCCCGGCCGCGACATCGCCCCGGACACACCCCTGGACCACCTGCTGGACGTCTCCGCCGTGGTCACCGACGGCGAACTCCACCTCACCTGGCACTACAGCGACCAGGTGCACGACGAGGCCACCGTCCGCGCCCTCGCCGACGGCATGACCGCCGCGCTCGCCGCGATCACCGAGCACTGCGCCCGGCCCGGCGCGGGCGGCCGCACCCCGTCCGACTTCCCGCTGGCCCGCCTCGACCAGGAGCGCCTGGACCGCCTCGTCGGCGACGGCCGCGACGTGGAGGACGTGCTGCCGCTCACCCCGCTCCAGGAGGGCATGCTCTTCCACCGGCTGGTCGGCGGCCCCGACGACGTCTACGTCGACCAGGCCGGCCTGCTCCTCGACGGCGTCGCCGACCCGCACGCCTTCGCCGTCGCCTGGCAGCGCGTCACCGACCGCACGCCGGCCCTGCGCACCTGCGTCGTCTGGGAGGACGTACCCGTACCGCTCCAGGTCGTGCGCCGCGAGGTGCGGGTGCCGGTCACCCACCTCGACTGGCGCGAGCTGGACGAGGGGATACGCGCCGAACGCCTGGTCCGGCTGCGCGCCGACGACCTGGCCCGGGGCATCGACCTCGCCGCGGCGCCGCTGATGCGGCTCACCCTGGTCCGGCTGCCCGACGCCCGGCTGCACCTGCTGTGGACCTCCCACCACCTCATCCTGGACGGCTGGAGCCTCGCCCAGGTGCTGACCGAGGTGTGCGAGGAGTACGCGGCGCTCACCGCGGGCACCGAGTCCCGGCCGCCGCTGCGCCGCCCCTTCGGCGACTACGTGCGCTGGCTCGCCGACCAGGACCCCGACGCCGCCCGCGCCCACTGGCGGGGCGTCCTCGCCGGGTTCGCCGAACCCACCCCGCTCCCCGCCGACCGCCCCCTGCGCGAGGCCCACCAGACCCGCTCCGCCGCCCTGCACACGGCCGGCCTGGACGCGGAGGCGTCGGCCCGCCTCGCCCGCACCGCCCGCGAGGCGGGACTCACCCTCAACACGGTCGTCCAGGGCGCCTGGGCGCTGCTGCTGTCCCGCTACGCCGCCCAGGACGACGTGCTGTTCGGCACCACCGTCTCCGGACGGCCCGACGACCTGCCCGGCGTCGAGTCGATGGTCGGCATGTTCATCAACACCGTGCCCACCCGCGTCCGCGTCGACCCCGCCCGCCCCGCCGGGGAGTGGCTGCGCGAACTCCAGGACGCCCAGGCCGAGTCGAGGCGGTTCGCCGCCGCCTCGCTCGCCGAGCTGACCCAGCTGAGCGACGTGCCGTCCGGCAGCCCGCTCTTCCACAGCATGGTCGCCTTCGAGAACTACCCCTTCGACGAGGCCCGCACGGCCGGGTCCGGAATCCGCCTGGCCGACGTCTCCTCCCGCGACGCCACCAACTACCCGCTCGTCCTGCGCGCCCACCACGGCGAACGCCTCGGCTTCGACCTCGCCTACGACCCGGACCTCTTCGACGCGGCGACCGTCCGCGCCCTCGCAGGACGGCTCTGCCTGCTCCTGACCGGGCTCGCCGACGGCACCGACCGGCCGCTGCGCGCCCTGGCGTGGACGACGGCCGAGGAACGGCACCGGATCCTCACCGACTGGAACGGCACCGCGTCCGGCCGCCCCGCCGAGACGCTGGTGGACCTGTTCGAGGCGCAGGCCGCCCGCACCCCCGGCGCCGTCGCCGTCACCTGCGGGACCGAGCACCTGGACTACGCGACCCTGGACGCCCGCGCCGGCCGCCTCGCCCACCGGCTCGCCGAACTCGGCGCCGGACCCGAGCGGTTCGTCGCCCTCGCCCTGCCCCGCTCCACCGACCAGGTGGTCGCCGTTCTCGCCGTGCTGAAGTCCGGCGCCGCCTACCTGCCGATCGACCCGAACTCGCCCGCCGAACGCATCGCCCACCTCCTCGCCGACGCCACCCCCGTCACCCTGGTGACCACCACCGGCACCGCGGCCCGCGTCGACGGCACCGGTGTGCCCGTCGTCCTCCTCGACGACCCGGAGGAGGAGGCCGGCCTCGCCCGGCGCCCGGCCACCGGACCCGAGCCGGCCCGCCGCCCCCTGCCCGAGAGCCCCGCCTACGCCATCTACACCTCCGGCTCCACCGGCCGCCCCAAGGGCGTGGTGATCCCGCACGCCAACGTGGTGCGGCTGTTCACCCGCACCCGCCCGTGGTTCGGATTCGGCCCGGACGACGTGTGGACGCTGTTCCACTCCTACGCGTTCGACTTCTCCGTGTGGGAGCTGTGGGGCCCCCTGCTGCACGGCGGCCGGCTCGTCGTCGTGCCCGACGAGACCGCCCGCTCCCCGGAGGACTTCCTGCGGCTGCTGGCCGGCGAAGGGGTCACCGTCCTCAACCAGACGCCCTCCGCGTTCTACCCGCTCGTCCGCGCCGACGCCGAACTCCTCGGCACCGGTGCCCGACTCGCCCTGCGCACCGTGATCTTCGGCGGGGAGGCCCTCGACGTCGGGCGGCTCACCGACTGGTGGGCCCGCCACCCGGCCGACACCCCGCGCCTGGTCAACATGTACGGCATCACCGAGACCACCGTGCACGTCACCCACGCCCCGCTCGGCCCCGCCACCGCCGCGCTCGGCCCCGCCGGCCCCATCGGCGTCGCGATACCCGACCTCAGGGTGTACGTCCTCGACGCGGACCTGTCCCCCCTGCCGCCGGGCGCGACCGGCGAGCTGTACGTGGCGGGGGAGGGCCTGGCCCGCGGCTACCTGGGCCGCCCCGGCCTGACCGCCACCCGGTTCCTCGCCGACCCGTTCGGCCCGGCCGGCAGCCGCATGTACCGCACCGGCGACCGCGCGAAGTGGCGGGCCGACGGCACCCTGGAGTACCTGGGCCGCGCGGACGCCCAGGTGAAGATCCGCGGCTACCGCATCGAGCCAGGCGAGATCGAGGCCGCCCTGCACACCCACCCCGCCGTCGCCGACACCGCCGTCGGTGTGTTCGAGGACACCTCCGGGACGCGCCGCCTGGTGGCGCACGTCGTCGGCACCGGCGGCGCGACACCCCCGGCGGCCGAGCTGCGCGCCCACCTGGAGCGGCTGCTGCCCGCCCACATGGTGCCCGCCGCCTACGTCCCGATGGACGCCCTCCCGCTCACCGTCAACGGCAAGCTCGACCGGCGCGCCCTGCCCGCCCCGACGGCGGACGGCTACGCCGCCGACACCGACCGGACCCCGCCGCGCACCCCCGCCGAACGGGCCGTCGCCGCCGCCTGGTCGGACGTCCTCGGGGTCGACGAGGTGCACGCCGGGGACGACTTCTTCGCGCTCGGCGGCGACTCCATCCTCGCCGTCCGCGTCACCGCCCGGCTGCGTGCCGCGTTCGGCCCCGACGTGTCCCCGCGCGCGCTGTTCACCCACAGCACCGTGTCCGCGCTCGCCGCCGAACTCGGCGATCCGGTCGACGACACTTCCGCCGCTCCCGTCGACGCGATACCGGCGACCGATCCGCAGACCCCGGCGCCGCTGTCGTACGCCCAGCAACGCCTGTGGTTCCTCGACCGGTTCGAGCCCGGCAGCACCGAGTACACGACGCTGTCCGTGCTGCGCCTGCGCGGCCCGCTCGACGAGCCGGCCCTGCGCACCGCCCTGGACGGCCTCGTCGCCCGCCACGAAGCCCTGCGCACCACTTTCACCGAACACGACGGGCAGCCCCGGCAGGTGGTGCACCCGCCGCGCCCGGCCGCCCTGACCGTGGACGACCTCGCCGCCGCCCCCGACCCGTCGGCCGCGCTGGAGGACCTGCTGGAGCGAGAGGCCGCCACACCCTTCGACCTGGCGACCGGGCCGCTGCTGCGCGCCCGCCTCGCCCGCACCGCGGCCGACGAACACGTCCTGGCCCTCGCCGTCCACCACATCGTCACCGACGGCTGGTCGCTCGGCGTCCTCGGCCGGGACCTCGGCGAGCTGTACGCGGCCGCCCACGAGGGCCGCCGGTCCGAACTCCCGGACCTGCCCGTGCGCTACGCCGACCACGCCGCCTGGCAGCGCGCCCGCACCGACCAGCTCGAGCGGCAACTCGCCCACTGGCGCGAGCGGCTGGCCGGCGTACCGCCGCTGGAGCTGCCGACCGACCGGCCGCGTCCCGCCGTCCGCACCCGCGACGGCGCGCTCGTGACCTTCGCGCTGCCCGCCGAGCTGACCGACCGCCTGCGCGAGCGGGGCCGGGAGGCCGACGCCACCCTCTACATGACCCTGCTCGCCGGCTGCACGGTCCTGCTGTCCCGCTGGGCCGACCAGGACGACTTCGCCGTCGGCACCGTCACCGCGGGCCGGGAACGTCCCGAACTGCACGACGTCGTCGGCATGTTCGTCAATACCCTGGTGCTGCGCAACGAGGTCAGGCCCGGCACGTCGTTCCGCGCGCTGCTGGAGCAGGTGCGCGGCACCGTCCTGGACGCCTTCGCCCACCAGGACGTGCCCTTCGAACGGCTGGTGGACGCCCTTCAGCCCGAACGCGACACCAGCCGCACCCCCCTGTTCCAGGTCATGGTCGCCCTGCACAACCTGGGCGCCGAGGCACCCGAGCTGCCCGGCCTGGACGCCGAGCCGCTGCTGCCGCCGGTCCGGCACGCCACCTTCGACCTGGCCTTCGACTTCGTGGAGGGCGACGGCGGCGTCACCGGCCACCTGGAGTACGACACCCGCCTGTTCGACGAGGACACCGTCCGCGGCCTGGCCGCCCGCCTGCGCCTGCTGCTGGAGGCGGCGGTGCGGGAACCGGACCGCGACGTGCGGGCGCTGGAGCTGATGACCGCCGACGAGCGGAGGCGGGTGCTGCACGACGGGCAGGGCGCGCACCTCACCGTCCCGGACACCACCTTCCCCGCCCTGTTCGAGGCCCAGGCCGCCCGCACCCCGCACGCCACCGCGCTGGTCGCCCGCGACGCCACCCTCGGCTTCGCCGCCCTCAACGACCGCGCCAACCGGCTCGCCCACCACCTGCTGGCCCAGGGCGCTGGCCCCGAGCGGGTGGTCGCCGTCCGGCTGCCGCGCACCTCCGAGCTGGTGGTCGCGGTGCTCGCCGTCGCCAAGTCCGGCGCCACCCTGCTCCACCTCGACCCGGACCTGCCCGCCGCACGCGCCGCCGGGCTCCTCCAGGACGCCGCCCCGCACACCGTGCTCACCGCCGACACGCTGCGCACCGTCCCGTGGGACCGGCTGCCGGCCCACGACCCCACCGACCGCGACCGCCCGGCCCCGCTGCGCCCGCAGCACGCCGCCTACATGATCTACACCTCCGGCTCCACCGGCCGCCCCAAGGGCGTCGTCGTGGAACACCGCCACCTGGTCAACCTCTGCCACGACCACCGCGAAGGGCTCGTCGCCCCGAACACCGCGGACGGGCGGCGGCTGCGCGCCGCGCTCAGCGCCTCGTTCTCCTTCGACACCTCCTGGGAGGGCCCGCTGCTGCTCGCCCTCGGCCAGGAGGTCCACCTCATCGACGAGGACGTGCGCCTCGACCCCGAGGCGTTCTGCGCGCAGATCGCCGAACGGAACCTGGACCTGGTCAACGTCACCCCGTCCTTCCTCCGTGAACTCCTCGCCGCGGGCCTCCTCGCGCCCGGCCGCCACCACCCCCGCGTCCTGCTCGTCGGCGGCGAGGCGACCGGCCCCGACACCTGGCGCGACCTGTGCGCCGCCGCCGAACTCGGCGTCACCGCCTACAACATGTACGGCCCCACCGAGTGCACCGTCGACGCCGCCTACGGCCGCGTCACCGACCGCCCCGACCGGCCGGTCATCGGACGGCCCGGCGCCAACCTGCGCGCCTACGTCCTCGACCGCGCCCTGCGCCCCGTGCCGCCCGGCACGCCCGGCGAGCTGTACGTCGCCGGCGCCCAGGTCGCCCGCGGCTACCTCGGCCGCCCCGGCCTGACCGCCGCGCGGTTCCTCGCCGACCCGTTCGGCGCGCCGGGGGAGCGGATGTACCGCACCGGCGACCGCGTCCGCCGCGACGCACAAGGACTGCTGGAGTTCCTGGGCCGCGCCGACGAACAGATCAAGATCCGCGGCTTCCGCGTCGAACCCGGCGAGATCGAGGCCGCACTGCTCGCCCACCCGGACGTCGCCGACGCCGTCGTCACGGCATGCGACCACGCGGGCCGTCTGATGCTCGTGGCCTACCTGGTGCCCGCCGGGGACACCGCCCCGGCCGCCGACGCACTGCGTCTCGCGCTGCGCCGCACCCTGCCGGACCACATGGTGCCCGCGGCGTTCGTGCCGCTGACCCGGATCCCGCGCACCACCAGCGGCAAGACCGACCGGCGCGCCCTGCCCGCCCCGCCGGCGCAGCCCGACGCCACCGCCGACCACGTGGCACCCCGCCCCGGCGCCGAACAGACGCTGGCCGCCATCTGGGCCGACGTCCTGCGCGTCGAACGGGTGGGCGCACGCGACAACTTCTTCGCGCTCGGCGGCGACTCGATCCTCAGCATCCAGATCGTCTCCCGCGCCCGCCAGGCCGGTCTCGCGCTGACCACCAAGGACGTCTTCCGCCACCAGACCGTCGCTGAACTCGCCCTGCGCGTCACCGAGTCCACGCCGGTCACGCCCGATCCGACCGCCCCCGCCGAGGCACCGCTCACCCCCATCCAGCGCTGGTACCTCGACGACCGCAGCCCCGGCGACCCGCTGCGTTTCACCATGTCCCAGCGCGTCGAACTCGCCCCCGGCACCGACCTGCCGGCCCTGCACACCGCCGCGGACGCCCTCGTACGCCACCACCCGGCGCTGCGCACCCGCTTCCGCCGCACCGAGGACGGCTGGCGCCAGGAGGTCCTGCCCGGCGTCCCGGACGGCACCGTCACCCTGCACGACGTGACCGGCCTCGACGGCCCCGCCCTGGAGACCGAGGCGGCCCGCCTCGCGGACGAGGCCCGCGCCGCCCTCGACCCCACCGAGGGCCGGGTGGCACGCGTCCTCGTCCTCGATCGCGGCCCGCACGCGCCCGCCCAACTGCTTTTCACCGTGCACCACTTGGCCGTCGACGGCGTCTCCTGGCGGATCCTGCTGGGCGACCTGGAGACCGCCCACCGGCAGGCCGCCGCCGGGCACCCCGTCGAGCTGCCCCCGGCCACCACCGCATACGGCCACTGGGCGTCCCGGCTGGAGGCCCACACCCGCTCCGGCGCCCTGGACGGCGACCTCGCCCACTGGCGGCGCACCGCCGAGGCCCCCGCCGACCTGCCCGCGGGCCGGCCCGGTCCCAACACCCACGGCACCGCCGCCACGGTCACCGTGGAACTGGAGCCGGAGACCACCGAGGCCCTGCTGCGCCAGGTCCCCGAGGTCTACCGCACCCAGGTCAACGACGTGCTGCTCAGCGCCCTCGGCCGCACCCTGGCCCACTGGTGCGGACGCGAGAGCGTACTGGTCGGCGTGGAGGGCCACGGCCGCGAGGACCTCTTCGACGACCTGGACCTGTCCCGGACGGTCGGCTGGTTCACCGCGGAGTTCCCGCTCGCGCTGACCGTCGCCCCCGACGCCGGCTGGCACGACACCCTGCGCTCGGTCAAGGAGCAGCTGCGCGCGGTGCCCCTGCACGGCCTGAGCCACGGCGCCCTCCGTCACCTGCTGCCCGGCAGCCCGCTGGCCGGCGCCCCGGCACCGCGGGTCGGCTTCAACTACCACGGCCAGTGGGACGCCGGCGCGGGCGTCAGCGGCCTGTACGCCGCCGCCCTGCCCCCGGCCGGCTCCGACACCGACCCGGACGCCCCCCGGCCCTACCTGCTGGACATCACCGGCGTGGTGCAGGACGGCCGGCTCGAACTCGGCTGGACCTACCCCCCGGCCGTCTACGACGAGTCCACCGTCCGGGCCCTCGCCGAGGAGATGTGCGCGGCGCTGCGCGAGATCGCGGCCCACTGCGCCCGCCCCGACGCGGGCGGCCGCACCCCGTCCGACTTCCCGCTGGCCGGGCTCGGACAGCCGGAGCTGGACCGCCTGGTGGGCGACGGCCGGCACGTGGCCGACGTCCTGCCGCTGACCCCGCTGCAGGCCGGCATGCTCTTCCACGGCCTGGTGGACACGGCGGGCGCCTACTCCGACCGCGTGGCCGTCCGCCTGTCCGGGGTGAGCGACCCGCGGCGCTTCGCCGCCGCCTGGCAGCAGGTCGCCGACCGCACCGACGCCCTGCGCACCAGCGTCCACTGGCAGGGCCTGCCGCACCCCGTGCAGGTCGTGCACCGGCATGTGGAGCTGCCCGTCACCCACCTGGACTGGCGACAGCTCACGCCCGAGGAGCGCGCGACGGCCACCGAGGACCTGCTGGCCGCCGACCGCGCCACGGGCATGGACCTGACCACCGCACCCCTCACCCGGATCACCCTGGCCGCGCTGCCAGGCGACGAGGTCCTGCTCCTGTGGTCCTCCCACCACCTGATCCTGGACGGCTGGAGCACCGGACAGCTCCTCACCGAGGTGTGCGAGCGCTACGCCGCCCTCACCGGCGGCCGGGCGGCCCCCGCACCGGTCAGGCGCCCCTTCGCCGACTTCCTGCGCTGGCTGCACGACCAGGACGAGGCCGCCGCCGAGGCCCACTGGGCCGACACCCTCGCCGGGTTCCCCGCCCGCACCCCGCTGCCCTACGACCGCACGCCCACCGAGGAGCACCGCGCCCGCGCCGCCGCCCTCACCGGCCGCCGGCTGGACGAGGACCTCTCCGCGCGGCTGCGGCAGGGCGCCGCCCGCGCCGGGCTCACGGTGAACACCGTCATCGAGGGCGCCTGGGCGCTGCTCCTGGCCCGCCACAGCGGCCGCGACGACGTCGTGTTCGGCACCACCGTCTCCGGACGCCCGGCCGAACTGCCCGGCGTGGAGTCGATGATCGGCATGTTCATCAACACCGTGCCCACCCGCGTCCGGGTCGCGGGCGGGGGAGCGGCCTCCTGGCTGCGAGCGGTGCAGGAGCACCAGAGCGACACCCGGCGCTTCGACCACCTCGCCCTGCCCCGCATCCAGGCGCTGAGCGAGGTACCGGCCGGCGAGGCGCTGTTCGACAGCATGGTGGTGTTCGAGAACTACCCCGTCGACGAGTCCGCCACCGCCCGCACGGGCGTACAGGTCGAGGAGGTGCGCGCCGAGGACGCGCCCACCTTCCCGCTGTGCCTGCGCGCCCACCTCGGCGACCGCCTCGGCCTCGACCTCGCCTACGACGACGGCCTGTTCGACGCGGCCACCGCCGACCGCCTGGCGGACCGCCTCACGGTCGTCCTGCGCGCCCTCGCCGACGCGCTGGAGACCGACGCGGACGTGACCGGCCTGGAGGCGCTGACCGAGGACGACCGCGCCCTGCTGGAACGGTGGAACACCGCCGCCCGCCGGACGGAGCCGCGCAGTCCCGTCGCCCTGTTCGCCGAGCAGGCCCGCCGCACCCCCGGGGCGCCCGCCCTGCGCGACGGCGACACGCACCTGACGTACCGCCAACTGGACGATTGGTCCGACACGCTGGCCTCCCGGCTGCTCGCCGGCGGACTGCGCGCCGAGGACCGGGTGGCCCTGCTGATGGACCGCTGCGCCGCCCTCGTCGTCGCCCAGCTCGCCGTCCTCAAGGCGGGCGGCGCCTACGTACCCGTGGACGCCCGCGCCCCCGAGGACCGGCGCCGCACGCTGATCGAACGCGCGGGCGCCACCGTCCAGTTGTCGGCCGAGGACGTCACCGCCGCCCGCACCCCCGTGCCGGACGCGCCCGCCGCCGCGCCCGCGGACCCCGACCGGCTCGCCTACGTGATGTTCACCTCCGGGTCGACCGGCGAGCCGAAGGCGGTCGCCGTGCGCCACCGCGACGTGGCCGCCCTCGCCACCGACGGCCGCTTCACCGGCGGCGTGTGCGACCGGGTGCTGCTGCACTCCCCGGTGGCCTTCGACGCCGCCACCTTCGAGGTGTGGGCGCCGCTGCTCACCGGCGGCTGCGTCGTCGTCGCTCCCGCGCGGCCGCTGGACGCCGCGCTGCTGCGGCAGATGGTCCGCGACACCGGCCTGAGCGCGCTGTGGCTGACCGCCGGCCTGTTCCGGCTGCTCGCCCAGGACGCGCCGGACTGCTTCACCGGACTGCGCCAGGTGTGGACCGGCGGCGACGTCGTGCCCGCCGCGGCCGTACGCCGCGTCCTGGCCGCCTGCCCGGGCCTGGCCGTCGTCGACGGCTACGGCCCCACCGAGACGACGACGTTCGCCACCTCGTTCCCGCTCACCGACGCGGCCGGCGTCCCCGAGACCGTGCCCATCGGCCACCCGCTCGACGAGATGCGCGTCCACGTCCTCGACGGCCGGCTGCGGCCCGTGCCGCCGGGCTGCCCGGGCGAGCTGTACCTCGCCGGCGAGGGCGTCGCCCGCGGCTACCTGGGACGCCCCGGCGACACCGCGGCCCGCTTCCTGGCCGACCCGGCCGGCCCGCCCGGCAGCCGCATGTACCGCACCGGCGACCTGGCCCGCCGCCGCCCCGACGGCACCGTGGAGTTCCTGGGGCGCGCCGACGACCAGGTGAAGATCCGCGGCTTCCGCGTCGAACCCGGCGAGGTCGAGGCGGTCCTCGCGGGACACCCCGGCGTCACCGACGTGACCGTGCTCGCCCGCGAGGACCGGCCCGGCAGCCGCCGCCTGGTGGCCTACGTGGTCGGCACCGAAGACGACACCTCCCTGCGGGAGTTCGCCCGGCGCTCCCTGCCGGACTACCTCGTGCCGTCGGCGTTCGTCGTCCTGCCCGCGCTGCCGCTCAGCCGCAACGGCAAGGTCGACCGGGCGGCCCTGCCCGCTCCCGAACCCGCGAGCGGCGCACAGGACGCGCCCGCCGAGCCCCGCACCGACGCCGAGCGCCGCACGCTGGAGGTCTTCGCCGACGTCCTCTCCGTGCCGCGCCCCGGCGTGCGGGACGACTTCTTCCAGCTCGGAGGCGACTCCATCCTCAGCATCCGCCTCGCCGTCCGCCTGTCCGAGGCGTTCGGCACCGAACTGTCCCCGCGCGCGGTGTTCACCCACCCGACCCCCGAGGCCCTCGCCGCCCTGCTCACCGAGGAACGCCCCGCCGACACGGCGCCCACGACGATCGCCCCGGTCACCCGCGACACGCCCGCCCCGATGTCGTACGCCCAGCAACGCCTGTGGTTCCTGGAGGAGTTCGCGCCCGGCAGCGGCGAGTACGTCACCTCGCTGGCCCTGCGGCTGCGCGGCCGGCTCGACGTGCCCGCCCTCACCGCGGCCCTGCGCGCCCTGGTCGAGCGGCACGAGGCGCTGCGCACCACCTTCGACGCGGTCGACGGCCACGGCGTGCAGATCGTCCACCCGGCCGGGGACGTGCCGCTGACCCTGCACGACCTGTCGCAGCTCACCGGCGGCGAACGCGACGCCCGGCTCGCGGACCTGCTGGACGCCGAACGCGCCCGCACCTTCGACCTGCGGCGCGGCCCCCTCCTGCACACGGGCCTGATCAGGCTCGCGGACGACGAGCACGTCCTGACGCTGACCCTGCACCACATCGTCACCGACGGCTGGTCCACCGGCGTCCTCACCGGCGACCTCGCCCACTTCTACCGCACCGAACTCGGCGCGGAGACAGGCACGTTGCCGCCGCTGCCGGTGCAGTACGCCGACTACGCCCACTGGCAGCGCGGCCGCGGCACCGACGACCACCTGGCCTACTGGAAGGAGCACCTGGCCGGGCTGGAGACGCTGGACCTGCCCACCGACCGGCCCCGCCCCGCGGTGCGCACCCACCACGGCGCCTCGGTACGGCTCTCCCTGCCCCGCGAGACCACCCGCCGCCTGGCCCGGGTGGGCCGCGACCGGCAGGCCACCCTCTTCACCACCCTCGTCGCCGCCGCCCAGGCCTACCTGGCCCGGCTGACCGGAGGCGAGGACATCACCGTCGGCACGGTCACCTCCGGCCGCGACCGCGCCGAGGTCCAGCACCTCGTCGGGTTCTTCGTCAACACCCTCGTCCTGCGCTCCCGCGTCGCACCCGACCGCCCGTTCCCCGAGTTCCTCGGCGACGTCCGCGAGACCGTCCTGGACGCCTTCGCCCACCAGGAGGCGCCGTTCGAGCAGGTCGTGGACGAGGTCCAGCCGGTCCGCGACACCAGCCGCACCCCGCTGTTCCAGGTCATGGTGGTCCTGCAGAACGCCCCGGCCGCCGCCCTCGACCTGCCCGGCCTCGAGATCACCGACGTCGACACCGAGCTGCGGCACGCCGCGTTCGACCTCACCCTGGAGTTCGCCGAGACCGGGACCGGCGAACTGCACGGCGTCCTCACCTACAACACCGACCTGTTCGACGCGGCCACCGCCGAACGCATGGCCGGCCAGCTCGGCACCCTCCTGACCGCCGTCGCCGAGAACCCCGACCGGCCCCTGGGCGCCCTGCCCCTGGCCACCGACGAGACACTCAAGGCCGTCCTCGACCAGGGCCGTGCCACCGCCCGCCCGGTCCCGCCGGCCACCCTGCCGGAGCTGTTCGAACGGCAGGCCGCCCGCACCCCCGACGCCGTCGCCCTGGCCGACGCCGACGGCCGGGAACTGACGTACGCGCACGTCGAACGCGCCGCCAACCGGCTGGCCCACCGCCTCATCGCCCGGGGCGCCGGCCCCGAGCGGATCGTGGCGCTGGCCCTGCCCCGCAGCGCGGAGACGGTCGTGGCCCAGCTTGCCGTCACCAAGGCCGGCGGCGCCTTCCTGCCCGTCGACCCCGACTACCCGCGGCAGCGCCGGGAGTTCATGCTCCGCGACGCCGGCGCCTGGCTCGTCCTGGACGACCCGGCCGCCGTATGGGACGCCGACGGCCCGGACACCGCGCCCACGGACGCCGACCGCACCTCCCCGCTGACCGTCGACCACCCGGCGTACGTGATCTACACGTCCGGCTCCACCGGCACCCCCAAGGGCGTCACCGTGACGCACCTCGGCCTCGCCGCCTTTGCCGCCTCAGCCGCCGAGCGCTACGACGCGGGCCCCGGCGACCGGGTCCTGCAGTTCGCCTCACCCAGCTTCGACGCCTCGGTGCTGGAGCTGTGCGTGTCCCTGCTCAGCGGCGCCACCCTGCTCACCGGCGAGGAAGGCCCCCTCGTCGGCGAGCGCCTCGCCCAGGTCCTCGCCGAGCGGCGCGTCAGCCACACCCTCATCCCGCCCGCCGCCCTCGCGACGGTCGACCCGGCCACCGCCGACGCCCTGCCACACCTGCGCACCCTCATCGTCGGCGCCGAGGCCTGCCCCGCCCACCTCGTCGAACGGTGGGCCCCCGGCCGACGGATGATCAACTCGTACGGCCCGACCGAGGCCACCGTCGTCGCCACCTGGACCGGCCCGCTCACCCCGGGCGCGGGCGCCCCGCCCATCGGACAACCGGCCGGCGCCACCCGCGTCCACGTCCTCGACGTCACCCTGCGCCCCGTCCCGCCCGGCGTCACCGGCGACCTCTACGTCTCCGGACCCGGACTGGCCCGCGGCTACCTCCACCGGCCAGGACTGACCGCCTCCCGCTTCGTCGCCGACCCGTTCGGCGCCCCAGGGGAGCGCATGTACCGCACCGGCGACCGCGCCCGCTGGGACGCGAACGGCAACCTGCGCTTCGCCGGACGCGCCGACGCCCAGCTCAAGCTGCGCGGCTTCCGCATCGAACCCGGAGAGATCGAGAGCGCGCTGCGCGGCAGCCCGCTGGTGCGCGACGCGGTGGTCACCGTACGCGCCGGCGGCAGCGACCCGGACGGCCGCTCCGGCGCGCGCCTGGTCGCCCACGTCGTACCCGCCGAGGGCGCCTCCGAGGACCTGCCCGTACCCGAACTGCGCGACCACCTCGCCGGACTGCTCCCGGCACACATGATCCCCTCGGCGTTCGTGCCGCTGGCACAGCTGCCGCTCACCCCGAACGGCAAGACCGACCGCGACGCGCTGCCCGAACCCGGGCCCGCGCACACCGTCAACGGCCCGCACACGCCGCCGCGCACCGACACCGAACGCCGCATCGCCCGCATCTGGGGCGACGTCCTCGGCGTCGCCGACGTCGGGGCGCACGACAACTTCTTCCACCTCGGCGGCGACTCCGTCCTCAGCATGCAGGTCGTCTCCCGCCTGCGACGCGGCGGGCTGCACGTGAGCACCCGCGACCTGTTCACCCACCAGACCGTCGCCGAACTGGCCGGTGCCGTCACCACCGCCCCCCGGCACACCGGGGACGAACCGGTGACCGGGGACGTGCCACTCACCCCCATCCAGGAGTGGTTCCTGACCGGCCCGCGCGCCAGCCATGCCCACTTCAACCAGTCCCTGCTGGTGGAACTCGCCCCCGGCGTGGACGCCACCACCCTGGAGAGCGCCCTCAACGCCCTGCTCGACCACCACGACGCCCTGCGCATGCGCTTCACCGCCGGCCAGGACGGCTGGCACCAGTACAACCCGCCCGCGGACGACACCGACCGCGACGGGCTCCTGACCCGCCACGACCTCGGCGGCCTCACCGCCACCGACGCCGACACGGCGATGGAGAAGGCCGCCGACGACCTGCACTCCGGCTTCGACCTCGCACGCGGCCCGCTGCTGCGGGCGGCCCTGTTCACCGGCGCCGCCGACCGGCCCGACTTCCTCCTCCTGGTCGGCCACCACCTGGTCGTGGACGCCGTCTCCTGGCGCATCCTGCGCGACGACCTGGAGGCCGCCTACCGGCAGGCCGCCCAGGGCGGACCTGTCGCGCTGGGGGAGCGCACCACGTCCTTCCGCGACTGGGCCCGCGGTCTCGCCGCACACGTCGCCTCCGGCGCCTTCGACCATGAACTGCCCTACTGGGAACACGTCGTGGACACCGAGCCGCTCCCGTCCGAGACGCCGGACGGCGCCGGCACCGGCGCCGTCGACATGCTCACCGTCGAACTGGACGAGGCGGACACCGAGGCGCTGCTGCGCGCCGCACCGACCGCCTACCGCACCCGCGTCAACGACGTCCTGCTCGCCGCCCTCGCCCTCGCCCTGGCCCGCTGGACCGGCCACGAGGACGTCCGCCTGGACCTGGAGGGACACGGCCGCGAGGACGTCCTCGACGACGTCGACCTCACCCGCACGGTCGGCTGGTTCACCACCGTCCACCCCGTCGCCCTCCAGGTCCCCGAACCCGCCGACCTCGGCCCCGACCGCGACTGGCGCACCTTGGTGAAGTCCGTACGCCGCCAGCTGCGCGCCGTGCCCGGCAACGGCCTCGGCTTCGGCGCGCTGCGCACCTTCGGCCCGCCCGAGGTGCGCGAACGCCTGGGACGCGCCGCCCACGGACAGGTCGTCTTCAACTACCTCGGACAGTGGGACGCCCGCCCGGAGAACCCCGGACACGGCCTGATACGCGCCGAACACGGCTCGTTCGGCCGCCACCACGACCCGCGCGACAGCGGCTCCCACCCGCTGGAGATCGTCGGCGCCGTCCAGCGCGGGCGGCTGTCCTTCATCTGGCACCACCGGCCCGCCCTGCACGCCACCGCCACGGTGCGCGCTGTCGCCGAGGACTTCGCCCGGGCCCTGCGCCACATCGCCCACCACGCCCGCGACCGCCGGTGACGCCCCGCCTCGCGGCCCGCGCCCCACCGGCGCGGACGGAATCCCGTCCCCTCCCCCTTCACCAACCGATCACCGACCGAGAGAGTGAGACAGCCGGACATGGACGAGAACACCCGCTACCAGGTTCTGCGCAACGACGAGGAGCAGTACTCGCTGTGGCCCGTCGAGATCGAGGTGCCCGCCGGCTGGCAGCCCGTCGGCAAGGAGGGCACGGAGGCGGAGTGCTCCGCCTACGTCGACGAGGTCTGGACCGACATGCGTCCCCGCAGTCTGCGGGAGCGCATGGAGAACGCCGAAGCCTGACGCGCTCGCGCGGAGGCACGAAGGACCGGGCCGGGATGCGGGTCACTGCCGCGTGCCCCGGCCCGGTTCCGCCGTCCTTCCCGCATGTCCCGAGGAGCCCTGATGACCACACCGGTCCTGCACACCGAACGACTCATGTTCCGCCCCTACCGCCCCGAGGACGAGGACGCCTTCGTGGAGCTGCTGCGCGACGAGGAGGTCTGCCGCTGGATGGGCCAGGAACGCGTGCCCGAGGCGGACATCCGCACGCTGTTCCGCGCCATCCTCACCGACGTCTACCCGCAACGCCTGTTCGACGTGTGGGGGGTGTGGCAGGGGGAGACCTTCGTCGGACACGCGGAGGTGAAGAAGACCGGCAACGTCGACGGACACGAGCTGATCGCCGCCCTCGCGCCTGCGTACTGGGGCCGAGGGCTGGGCACCGAAGTGGTCCGCGGTCTGCTGCGCCACGCCGCGGACGACCTGGGCCTGAAAGAGGCCTACGGCATGGTCGGCGCCGACAACACCCCCAGCCTGGCCCTGTGCCGCCGCCTGGGTTTCCGGCACGTACGGGACGTGACCGGCGACGACGGCACCGTCACGAAGCTGCTGGTCATCTCGACGACGGACGCGTACGCCCAAGATCAGCACCCGGAATGACACCCTGCCGCCGCGCTGACGTCCGGGCCGCTTCGTCTCGGTGGAAACGGCCCGGGCGCTGCGAGTGATGCGACTTTTCCACGGACCCCCTTCCATCGATCGGAGGTGATACGCGGCGACTACCCCTACCCGTGAGACTCACACATCCCGGGCGGGATTCGAGTGGTGGACGGGCGGTGCGGGACCACCGGCGTCCCGCGTCCGGGGCGGTTCAGCCGCCCGACGGACCGGTCCAGCCCTCCCGCACCTGCCCGAGACGCACCCGCTGCGGGTGGTCGCCGACCGGGACGGACACGGTCTTCTCGCCGGTCGCGAAGTCGATCGCGGTGACCCGGTCGGCGCCGCTCTCGGAGACCACGCAGGACTTCCCGTCGCCGCTGACGGTCGCCCAGTACGGCTTGGAGACGGGGACCAGCGGGCCGTGCTCGAAGGTGTCGCGGTCGACGACGGTCGCGTAGTCGTCCATGGTGCCCGCCACGCACAGCTTGGCGCCGTCGGGCTTCATGGTGATGCCGTGGTGGCGCGAGTCGTTGACCCAGGTGGTGCGGTCCTCGCCGGTGGCCGGGTTCTTCGGCAGGGTCTTGACGCGGCTGATCCGGTCGGTGGCGACGTCGTACTCGAAGAAGCCGTTGAAGAACGACACCTGGAAGTACAGCTTCGACTCGTCGGGGGAGAAGGCGGCGGGGCGGACCGCGTCGGAGTACTCCGTGAAGCCGGCCGCGTCCAGCCGCTCCCGCATGTCGATGACCCTGACCTGCTGGAACGTCCGGGCGTCGACGACCGTGATCGTGCGGTCGCCCTTCGTCCAGTCCAGCCAGGGCGCGTCCAGGTCGGTGTTCACCTCGCCGATGGACATGTTCCAGATGTACCGGCCGTCCCGGCTGAACACGTTCTCGTGCGGCTTGTCGCCGGTCTTGAAGGCGCCGACCTCCTCGCCGGTCTCGATGTCCAGGACGTGCACGGTGTTGGACGTCGAGGCGGAGACCGCGACGCGTGTGCCGTCGGGGGAGACCGCCATGTGGTCGGAGCGGTAACCGGACACCGGGAAGCGCCAGTTGACGCGTCCGGTGGCGAGGTCGAGGGAGACGACGTCGGCGAAGCTGGGCCGGGAGACCACCACCGAGGTGCCGTCCGGGGTGGAGTACATGTCGTCGACGAACTGGTCGTGGCCCTCGCCGACGGTGTTGCGGATGGCCATGAAGTAGATCCAGCGGACCGGGTTGGCGTTGATCTCGGCCATCCGCCGGTCCTTGTCGGGGATCACGTTGATCCGGCCGATCCGTCCGAAGTCACCGCCGGACTCGATGACGTCGGCGGTGCCGTCCCAGTTGTTGCCCACGAACAGCACCTCCCGCAGGTCCGCGGAGGGAGCCTGTCCGGCGGCGCTTGCGACGGCGCCGGGGGCGGTGAGGGTCAGGGCGACGGCGGCGGCGAGGGTGCACAGATGCCTGCTGCGGATCGGCATGGCGGGGTCTCCTCTACGGGTGGGGGCATCATGATCGGGACATGCCAAAACGGGGAGATGAATCTGAACAGACGTGCTTTCAGATTGAACTTACTGAAAAGTAAGGACGGTCGGGGGTTCTCCACAAGACCGCGGACACGACAAAATCGCCGGACGCGGGGAAAGGAGAACCGGTGGCGGGCAGACTGAGCGCACCGAGCGGCCGGTACGCCGGGAAGTCCGCCGAGGAGCGGAAGGCCGAACGGCGCCGGCGCTTCCTCGACGCGGCCCTCGAACTCTTCGGCGCCGGACCCGGCTACCGGTCCACCACCGTCGCCGCCCTCAGCGAGGCCGCCGGGCTGTCCACCCGTCAGTTCTACGAGGAGTTCCGGAGCCTGGAGGACGTCCTCGCCGCGCTGCACCTCCAGGTCAACGACTGGGCCGAGGCGGCGGTGGTCGCCGCGGCGGCCGGGACGGCGGACGCGCCGCTCGCCGAGCGCGCCGCCGCGATCTTCCGCGCCTACGCCGCCGCCGTCACCCGCGACCCGCGCCGCATCCGCATCGCCTTCGTCGAGATCATCGGCGTGAGCCCGCGCCTGGAGGAACAGCGGCTGGCCCGCCGCGCCCGCTGGGTCGACCTGATCTGCGCCGAGGCGGACGCGGCCGTCGCCCGGGGTGAGGCCGCGCCCCGCGACCACCGCCTCGCCGCGACCGGCTTCATCGGCAGCGTCAACGGGCTGCTGCACGACTGGAACGCGGGGTGGGTCGAGGCCACCCTCGACGAGGTCGTGGACGAACTGGTCCGCCAGCTCCTGGCGATCCTCCGTCCGCCGGAGACGCCGACTGGTTGACGGAGCGTCAGCCGACCGGTCTGCTCGGCCCTTCCCGTCCGGTACCCCCGGCCGGCGAGGACACGGTCGGGCTGCGCGTCCTCGCCGGCGCACCTCCGCCGCGTCACACGGGCGCGTCCCCGGCGTGGTCCGCGCTGCGGAACGCCGGCCTCCGCCCGACGGCGCCCGAATGCGCCGACGCGACGAGGACGACGGCCCCTGGTGTCACTCGTCCCACGCCTGGATCAACACCTGCCCCGTGATCTTGCCGTCGCGCAACGTCAGCATGGACTCCGAGAGCACCCGCACGCCGTCCGGGTAGCGGCAGCTCTCGCAGTAGGCGGCGTGATCGCCCTGCATGACGCATGCCTCCAGCGCGTGCGTCATGTCGCGGCTGTAGACGTCGTCCAGCATCGCGGCGATCTCGTCCTTGCCGTGCAGCACCTTCGGGTGGCTCGGCCCGCTGACGTGGTCCACGACGCGCAGTTCCGCGTCGTCCGCGTAGAGCGACTTCAGCATCTCCGGCGTGTCCGCCTCGATGCCCCGGCGCAGGGTGTCGGTACCGAACACGGGCTGTGCCGCGGTCGTCATGATGACCCACCTCCTCGGGAGGCCCCGGGCCCGGAATCAGGCCTCGCGGGCCTCACCTACGAGCGTCCTCCCTGGAGCGGCCCCGGGCAAGCGTGGCGCCCGGCAGCCGGGGCCCGCCGGCCGGGGGCCCGCATCGGGGCCGACCGCGCTGCCCTCACCCTCTCGGGTCCGCCGTGGCCAAGAACTGCGTGGCCGCCAGCTCCGCGTACAGCGGATCCTCGGCGACCAGCTCCCGGTGCGTCCCCACCGCCCGCACGCGCCCCGCGTCCATCACCACGATGCGGTCCGCCGCCGTCACGGTCGACAGGCGGTGGGCGACCACCAGCACCGTCGTCGTGCGGGCGACGTCGGCGACCGTGTCCCGCAGCGCCGCCTCGTTCACCGCGTCCAGCTGGGACGTCGCCTCGTCCAGCAGGAGGAGGCGCGGGCGGCGGAGCAGCGCGCGGGCGATGGCGACCCGCTGGCGTTCGCCGCCGGACAGCTTGGTGCCGCGGTGGCCGACGAGGGTGTCGAGCCCTTGCGGCAGCCGGGCGACGAGCCCGTCCAGCCGGGTCGTCTTCAGCACCCGCGTCAGCGTGCTCCCGTCCGCGTCCGGGTTGCCCAGCAGCAGGTTGTCCCGGAGGGAACCCGACAGCACGGGCGCGTCCTGCTCGACGTACCCGATCGCCGCCCGCAGCTCCGGCAGGTCCCACTCGGCGAGGTTCCGGCCGTCGACGGTGATCACGCCGGACTCCGGGTCGTAGAACCGCTCGATGAGGGAGAACACCGTGGTCTTGCCCGCGCCGGACGGCCCGACGAACGCGGTCAGCCCCTGCGCGGGCACCGTGAACGTCACCCCGTGGTGGACGTAGGGCAGGTCGTCGGCGTAGCGGAACCGTACGTCCTCGAAGGCGACGGCCGCCGGCGCGGCGCCGGGCGACGGCAGCGCGGCGGGCGGCGCCGCCGGTTCGGCGGGCAGCAGCAGCGCCTCCTGGATCCGGGCGAGCGCCGCGCTGCCCGCCTGGTACTGCGTGATCGCGCCGACGACCTGCGAGATCGGCGCCATCAGGTAGAACACGAACAGCAGGAACGCCACCAGCGTCCCGATGTCGATGGCCCCGGTCGCCACCCGCGCCCCGCCCACCGCCAGCACCGTGATGAACGCGAGCTGCATCGCCAGCCCCGCCGTGTTGCCCGCCGCGGCCGACCACTTGGCGGCCCGCACGCTCATCCGCCACGACTCGCGCGCCGCGTCGTGCAGCCTCCGCTCCTCCCGCGGCTCGGCGCCGGACGCCTTCACCGTGCGCAGCGCCCCCAGCACCCGCTCCAGCGTCGCCCCCATCACGCCCACCGCGTCCTGCGCCTGCTTCGACGCCCGCCGGATCCGCGGCACGACCACCCCGAGCAGCGTCCCCGCCAGCGCGAGCACGCCCAGCGTGACCGTCAGCAGCACCGGCTCCACGTAGCCCATCAGCGCCACGGTGGCGATCAGCGTGAGCCCGCCCGTGCCCAGCCCGATCAGCGAGTCGGTGGTCACCTCCCGCAGCAGCGTGGTGTCGGAGGTGATGCGGGCCATCAGATCGCCCGGCTCGGTGCGGTCCACGGCGGCGATCCGCAGCCGCAGCAGATACGACGACAGCGTGCGCCGCGCCCCCAGCACCACCGACTCCGCCGCGCGCCGCAGCACGTACGAACCCACCGCGCCCAGCACCGTGTTGCCGATCACCAGCGCCGACATCAGCAGCAGCGCCCCGGTGACGGCCTGGTCGTGTGCGAGGTCGTCGATCAGCTCCCGCGCCACCAGCGGCAGCGCCAGCCCCGTCGCGCCGGTCACCAGCGACAGCAGGGCGCCGCCCAGCAGCGCCCCGCGGTGCGGCCGTACGTACGACAGCAGCAGCCGCCAGGCGGGCGGGCCGGACCGGTCCTCTGCGATGCTCACATGCCCCCCTCGGCGTCGGACGGACGTTCAGGCTACGTCGCCCGGGCGGACGCACCGCACGGTGGGCGGCGGAGCCGATCATTCCCGCGTAGGGTCGGGAGACGACGGGGGAGACGGACCCGGCCGACGAAGGAGTCAGCAGCATGGCGCAGGAAGTACGCGGCGTGATCGCACCCGGCAAGGACGAGCCGGTACGGATCGAGACGGTCGTCGTGCCCGACCCGGGACCCGGCGAGGCGGTCGTACGCGTCCAGGCCTGCGGGGTGTGCCACACGGACCTGCACTACAAACAGGGCGGCATCAACGACGACTTCCCCTTCCTCCTCGGCCACGAGGCCGCGGGCGTCGTCGAGTCGGTGGGCGACGACGTGACCGACGTGGCGCCCGGGGACTTCGTGATCCTCAACTGGCGTGCCGTGTGCGGCCATTGCCGCGCCTGTCTGCGCGGACGCCCCTGGTACTGCTTCGACACGCACAACGCTCAGCAGAAGATGACCTTGACCGACGGTACGGAGCTGTCCCCGGCGCTCGGCATCGGCGCCTTCGCGGAGAAGACCCTGGTCGCCGCCGGACAGTGCACCAAGGTCGACCCGGCCGTGGCGCCGCAGGTCGCCGGGCTGCTCGGCTGCGGTGTGATGGCCGGCATCGGCGCCGCGATCAACACCGGCAATGTGGGCCGCGGCGACTCGGTCGCCGTCATCGGTTGCGGCGGCGTCGGCGACGCGGCGATCGCCGGCTCCCGGCTGGCCGGCGCGGCGAAGATCATCGCCGTGGACATCGACGACCGCAAGCTGGAGACCGCCCGCTCCATGGGCGCCACCCACACCGTCAACTCCCGCACGAGCGACCCCGTCGAGGCGATCCGCGACCTCACCGGCGGCTTCGGCGCCGACGTCGTTCATCGAGGCCGTGGGCCGCCCCGAGACCTACCGGCAGGCGTTCTACGCCCGCGACCTGGCCGGCACCGTCGTCCTGGTCGGCGTGCCCACCCCGGACATGAAGCTCGAACTGCCGCTGCTGGACGTCTTCGGCCGCGGCGGCGCCCTCAAGTCCTCCTGGTACGGCGACTGTCTGCCGTCCCGCGACTTCCCGATGCTGATCGACCTGCACCTCCAGGGCCGCCTGGACCTCGGCGCGTTCGTCACCGAGACCATCGCCCTGGACGAGGTGGAGAAGGCGTTCGAGCGGATGCACCGCGGCGACGTGCTGCGCTCGGTGGTGGTGCTGTGATGACCGCCCGCATCGAACGGCTCGTCACCTCCGGCCGGTTCAGCCTCGACGGCGGCACCTGGGACGTCGACAACAACGTGTGGATCGTGGGCGACGACCACGAGGCCGTCGTCATCGACGCCGCCCACGACGCCGACGCCATCGCCGAGGCGGTGGGCGACCGGCGCCTGACCGCCATCGTGTGCACCCACGCCCACAACGACCACATCGACGCCGCCCCCGCCCTCGCCGAGCGCACCGGCGCCACGATCTGGCTGCACCCCGACGACCTCACGCTGTGGAAGCAGACCCACCCGGACCGCGACCCGGACGCCTGGCTGGCCGACGGGCAGGTCATCGAGGCCGGCGGCGCGGACCTCACCGTGCTGCACACCCCCGGACACGCGCCGGGCGCGGTCTGCCTGTACGACCCGGGGCTGGGCACCGTGTTCACCGGCGACACCCTCTTCCAGGGCGGGCCCGGCGCCACCGGCCGCTCCTTCTCGCACTTCCCGACGATCATCGACTCCATCCGGGACCGGCTGCTCACCCTGCCGCCCGGGACGAAGGTGCTCACCGGCCACGGCGACCCGACCACGATCGGCGCCGAGGCCCCGCACCTGGACGAGTGGATCGCCCGGGGCCACTGAGCGGGACGCCACGCGCCCGGACGCACCGGCGGGCGCGTGGCGGGTGAACCCGCCGGCGCGCCGGACGATCCTCGCCGAAAAGCCGAAAAGACGACAGAGGATGTCCGGCTTGCCCGTCAGGCTCGTCGTCGTCAACGGACGGGACGCGGGAACGGAAGGCCGGGAACACATGACACAGCCGTTGCGGAACAAGGTCGCGCTGGTGGCCGGGGCGACCCGGGGAGCGGGACGGGGCATCGCCGTGGAACTCGGCGCGGCGGGCGCCACCGTGTACGTCACGGGCCGCACCACCCGCGCCCGCCGCTCCGAATACGACCGGCCCGAGACGATCGAGGACACCGCGGACCTGGTCACCGGGGCGGGCGGCCGGGGCGTCGCCGTCCCCACCGACCACCTGGACCCGGCCCAGGTGAAGGCGCTCGTCGACCGGATCGCCGCCGAACAGGGCCGTCTCGACGTCCTCGTCAACGACATCTGGGGCGGCGAGACCCTCTTCGAGTGGGACGCGCCCGTCTGGGAGCACGACCTCGACAAGGGGCTGCGGCTGCTGCGCCTCGCGGTGGAGACCCACGCGATCACCAGCCACCACGCCCTGCCGCTGCTGCTGCGCCACCCGGGCGGGCTGGTCGTCGAGGTGACCGACGGCACGGCGGACTACAACCGTGACCACTACCGGGTCTCCTTCTTCTACGACCTCGCCAAGTCCTCGGTGCTGCGCATGGCGTTCGCCCTCGGCCACGAACTCGGCCCGCGCCGCGCGACCGCCGTCGCGCTCACCCCCGGCTGGCTGCGCTCGGAGATCATGCTCGACCACTTCGGGGTGCGGGAGGACAACTGGCGCGACGCGCTGGAGAAGGCGCCGCACTTCGCCATCTCCGAGACCCCGCGCTATGCGGGCCGCGCCGTCGCCGCGCTCGCCGCCGACCCCGGCGTGGCCCGCTTCAACGGCGCCTCCGTGTCCAGCGGGAGCCTCGCCCAGGAGTACGGCTTCACCGACCTCGACGGCAGCCGCCCCGACGCCTGGCGCTACCTGGTCGAGGTGCAGGACGCGGGCCGCCCCGCCGACGTCACCGGCTACCGCTGACCCGCCCGGCGTCCACGGGGCGGAAAACACCTGCCGCGGTGATCGCCCGGGCGGCTACCGTCCCTCCATGACGACTGGGACAGGACGATTCGCGGGGTACGGAGTCCTCATCACCGGGGCGGCGCGCGGTATCGGAGCCGCCACCGCGGCACGGTTCGCCGAGGAGGGCGCGCGCGTCCTGATCGCGGACGCCGACCCGGATGCGGGGAGTGCACGGCGCGACGGCTGCGCGACCGCGGACTCGTGGTGGAGGCGGTCGCCTGCGACGTGACCGGCCAGGCGTCGGTCGAGGCGGCGGTGGCCCACGCCGTACGACGCTTCGGCTCGCTGGACGTGCTGGTGAACAACGCCGCACACTGCACCCCCGACGCGCCCCGCTTCGAGGACGAGCCCGAGGAGGAGTGGGCGGCGGACCTGGACGTCACCCTCACCGGCGCCTACCGCTGCTGCCGCGCCGCCCTGGCGCACCTGGAGGCGTCCGGCAGGGGCGCCGTCGTCACCGTCGGTTCGGTCAACGGGCTCCAGGACTTCGGCAACCACGCCTACAGCGCCGCCAAGGCGGGTCTGATCTCCCTCACCCGCACCCTCGCCGGCCACGCGGGACCCCGGGGCGTCCGGGTCAACCTCGTCGCGCCGGGCACGGTCCGCACCCGCGCCTGGGACGGCCGCGACGACGACCTGGCGGCGGTCTCCCAGGTCTACCCCCTGCGCCGGATCGGCGAGCCGGAGGACATCGCGGCGGCCGTGACCTTCCTCGCGTCCCGTGACGCGGCCTGGATCACCGGCGCCACCCTGGTCGTCGACGGCGGCATCACGGCCGTCAACCACGGCTTCCACCGGGCCGTGGACCACACCGGGCGGTGACCGGCCCCGCATCCCGCGGGGCGCCGTGTGACGCGACTCACGCCGAAGCGCCCGCCGTGACGGACATAACGGTCCGGTCGCGGGTACAACCGATTTCCCCCGTTCGCCGTCTACCTGGCAGAGTGCGCGGTCCAGCGCACGTTTCCGCGGGAGAGGCATAACGGACCATGGGGGACATAAGAACACGGGGTGTCGTCGCCCTGGGGGTCACCGCACTGGTGGCCCCGCTCACGCTCGTGCTCGGCGCGTCGCCGGCTCAGGCCGCGAGCTGCACCACCTCGGCGGGGCCGTACCAGAAGAAGGTCGAGAAGTTCCTCGGCCGCCCGGTCGACGGCAAGCAGTCCGCCGCCGACTGCAAGGCCATCCAGGCCTTCCAGAACAAGCACGGCATCAGGCCCAACATCGGGTACGCCGGCCCCGTGACCTGGGGCGTGATGGACCTGATGAACAAGCAGAGGGCCGTCGGGAAGAACCCGAACAAGGCGGGCAAGTGCCCCACCAACAAGGGGCGCATCGCCTGCGTCAACCTCACGCTCCAGCTGAGCTGGATCCAGGACGGCAAGAAGCTCGTCTACGGGCCGGTCGCGGTCCGCACCGGACGCAACGGGTACGAGACCCGCACCGGCCTGAAGAAGGTCTACTGGCGGAACAAGAACCACGTCTCGACCATCTACGACGTGCCGATGCCGTACAGCCAGTTCTTCGACGGCGGTCAGGCGTTCCACTCGGTCGGCGTCAGCATGTGGAACCCGCCCGGCTCCCACGGCTGCGTGAACATGACCAAGACCGCCGCCAAGAAGTACTGGTCGCTGCTGAAGAAGGGTGACGACGTCTACGTGTACGGCCGCAAGCCGGGCACCTGAGACTCGCCGGCGCCCGGCCACGGGCCGGGCGCCCCCGCGCCGTCGAGGGTGTGAACTCGCCCACCTTGCAGGGCAGATGGACGTGATCAGCAACACGTCCGAATTGCCCGATGGGCGTGCGTTTACTCACAGCGTCTTCACCTCGGGGGCCGTATGCTTCACGGTATGTCCACCAGTGTTGAACCCTCCTCCGAGCGATCGGCTGCCGAGGTCAACGAGGAGATCCGGGCCCTGTGGCTCCGGTCGGGCGGGACACTCAGCGTCGAACAGCGCGAGGAGTACCAGCGCCTGGTCCAGGAGTGGGCCTCGGCCCTCCCGCAGGCGGCCAAAGCAGCCTGACGACCGGCCTCGGCATCACGATCGGGCACCCGTGACCGCACGGGTGCCCTTCACGTCTCACCCCCAGGTCGCCGAGTACTGCCTCCGGTACGCCTTGCGGTCCTGCTCGGCCCTGATCCAGCGCGACGCCACCAGCGCCACCAGGCTGCCGCCCATCACCAGCAGCCCCGGACCCACGTTCCGCGGGTCGGCCAGCCGCGACACCAGCGTCGACGGGTCGGGCAGGATGCCCCGCACCGGCGTCGACGACCCCGGCGTGGCCGCGTCCGGCGCCGCCGCGCCCTGCGCCTGCGACGGCGCCGGGGAGGGGCTCCCGCCGTCCGCCTCGGGCGCCACGATCAGTTTCAGGTCCAGGTCCGCCAGCGCCTTCGTCACCGGCTGGAAGTACGTGATGCCGCCCGAGCGGCAGTCGCCGCTGCCGCCGGAGGTGACGCCGAGCGCGATCCCCTCGGAGAACATCGGCCCGCCGCTGTCCCCGGGTTCCGCGCACACGTCCGACTCGATCAGCCCGCCGACGGTCCCCTCCGGGTAGTTGACCGTCACGTCGAGCGCGGTCACCTCCCCGTCGCGCAGTCCGCTGGTGCTGCCGCTGCGGAAGATCCGCTGCCCCACCGCCGGGTCGGCCACCCCGGTGATCCGCACGCCCTTGCCGCCGCCCACCGCGACCACCCCGGCGTTCTCGCCCGCCTTGCCGCCGTCGTACGCGATCAGCGAGTAGTCGTCGCCCGGGAAGCTGCCGCCGACGGTGGTGCCGACCTTCCGCCGGCCCCCGTCGTCGGAGAACCACACCGAACCCTGCGGCCCGCAGTGCCCGGCGGTGAGGATGAACTCCCGCTGCCCGTCGGTGACGTTGAACCCGGCCGAGCAGCGGCCCGCCGTCGACAGCACGGGCAGCCCGCCGGCCAGACGGGTGGTGAAGGTGCCCTCGACCCGCTCCATGCGGACGAAGTCGCCGATGCCGTCGGCCACTTCGGTGAGCGACGACCAGTCGTCCGCGGACACCGTGCTGTCCCCGCGCACCACCACCTGGTTCGACCGGTAGTCCTTCATCCAGGCCGTGCCGGGCACCCGCGGGGCCGAACTCAGCGTCCTCGTCGCGGAGTCGAAGTCGTCCATGCTGTGCCGCACCATCTTCGGCTCGGCGCCCGCCGCCCGCACCTCGGCCGCCGCCTCCTCGTCGGTGACCGCGACGACCGTCCGGCCGTCCTCGCCGACCCAGCTGCCCGCCGTACGCGACGTGCCGAGCCGCTGGACCAGGCCGGCGCCCGGACCGGACGCGTCGACGTCCGCGGGGGAGGCGGTGGAGAACGGGACGGCGTCGGGCGCGCCGGGCTCACTCGCCACGGCGTGCGTGACCATCGTGCCGCCCAGCAGGAGTCCGCCGACGGCCGCCAGCCGTGTCACTCGCCGGACCACCCGTCGTCGTGCGTGCCTCATGCATCGCTCCAGAACCTCGACAGCGCGGTGCGCGCACCGCGGGGGTCTCCCTCGAGCAGAGCGCCCCTGGTCCATACGGCCGCGGAGCCCGTCGTGTTCAGCGCGGGCGGAACCGTGTTCGCCTCAGCCGCGCGCCCGCACCGAGGAGTCGGGCACGGACAGGCCCAGCGCGACCGCCGTACGGTCGTCGCCCCACACCGACGCCGGATCGACGTAGGGACGCAGCAGCGCGGTGAGGCCCGGGTCGCCGTTCCCGCGCAGCGCGTCGCCGGCCGCCTTGCGGGCGATCCCGGCGAGGAAGTCCGCCAGCTGCACCCGCGGGTCGTCCCGAGCGACGACCAGCCGCAGCTCCGCCAGGGCGACGCCGGACCGCCGGGCGGTCTCCTCGATCCACGCGATGCGCTCGGGCGTCAGCAGGTTCTGCCGGTCGTGCACCAGCCGTACCGGCCGCCGTCCGGGACCGCTCCAGTACGCGGCCGTGGCGACGATCGCCGGGAGCAGCGGGTTGAGGACGGGGATGCGCGCCGCGGGGCCGTCCAGCAGCCCCGCCCGGTAGGCCTCGGCCCGCCCGCGCCCCGCCGCCAGCCGCTCCAGCGCCGGGCCGGCGTCCGTACCGGCGTGCGTCCGGCGCAGCTCGTCCAGGGTCTCGAAGAACAGCGGGACGGAGGACCCCGGCTCCGCCCCGTTGCGGGTGCGCAGCAGCCGGTTGGCCACGGACAGGAACCGCCGCCGGTCCTCCGCACCCAGTGCCTCCCGCACCGCGCGGTACAGCTCCGCCGCCGCGCCCGGGTCGTCGAGCAGCACGCCGGCCAGCCGGTCCACCACGAAGAAGGACTTCTCGGTGAGATGCACGCGCGCGGCGCCGTGCAGCGGCCCGCCCGGCGCGAGGAACCACTCCAGCACCGTCCGGTGCTTCTCCCGCAGCAGATGGGTCGCCTTGTACTCGGTGGCCGGGGAGCGGATCCGGTCGCGGATCTCCCGCAGTGCCCGGGCCGCCTCCGGCACGGGGACGTGGACACCGGCGTGCGCGAACACGTCGGTGTTCCCGCCGGTCAGGTTCTCGCCGTCCGACCCCGACTCGTCGCAGGCGATCTCCCGTGCCGCCCCGTCGCCGTCGCCGGGCGGCGCCCCGGAATCCTGATGTGGGTCCACACCACGCCCCCTATCGTGTGCTCCATGACCAGGATCCCGCACGATACGTCCGGTGAACCGAATCCGCTCAAGGCCTTCTCCCTGGATCAGCTGCGCCGCCGCACCAGCATGAAGTGGCGTACGTACCCCGACGACGTCCTCCCGGTGTGGGTGGCCGAGATGGACGTGGAGCTGCCCGGACCGGTCGTCCGCGCGGTCACCGACGCGCTGCGGTCCGGCGACACCGGCTATCCCGCCGGGACCGCCTACGCCGAGGCGCTGGCCTCCTTCGCCGGCAAGCGGTGGGGCTGGTACGGGCTCGCCGTGGAGCGCACCGCGATCGTGCCGGACGTGATGCTGGGCGTGGTCGAGATGCTCCGGCTGGTCACCGGGCCCGGCGACCCGGTCGTGGTGAACCCCCCGGTCTACCCGCCCTTCTACGACTTCGTACGGCACGCGGACCGCCGGATCGTCGAAGCCCCGCTCGGCGCGGACGCGCGGCTCGGCCTGGACGTCCTGGAGCGCGCCTTCCGCGGGGCGACCGAGGGCGGCGGCCGGGCCGCGTACCTGCTGTGCAGCCCGCACAACCCCACCGGCACGGTGCACACCGCCGAGGAGCTGACCGCCGTGGCGGCGCTCGCCGAGCGGTACGGCGTCCGGGTCGTCGCCGACGAGATCCACGCGCCCCTGGTGTTCGGCGGCGCGCGCTTCGTGCCGTACCTGAGCGTGCCCGGCGGTGAGCGCGGACTGTCGCTGATGTCGGCGTCGAAGGCGTGGAACCTGGCCGGGCTCAAGGCGGCTCTCGCGGTCGCCGGGCCCGGCGCGGGCGACGACCTGGCCCGGATGCCGGAGGTGGTCGGCCACGGCCCGAGCCATGTCGGCATCCTCGCCCACACCGCCGCCCTGCGCGACGCCACCGGCTGGCTGGACGCCCTGCTCGACGCCCTCGACGCCAACCGACGGCTGCTCGGCGAACTCCTCGCCGAGCACCTGCCGGCGGTCCGGTACCGCCCGGGCGACGCCACCTACCTCGCCTGGCTGGACTGCCGGGACCTCGGCCTGGGCGACGACCCCGCCGAGGCGTTCCTCCGGCACGGGCGGGTGGCGCTCACCGACGGGCCGTCCTTCGGCACGGGCGGCGCGGGCCACGCCCGGCTGAACCTCGCCGCCTCGCCCGAGGTGCTCACCGAGGCGGTGCGGCGGATGGCGGCCACTGTGAGCGCGGCGGGCGGCGCCCGTGGCTGACGCCGCCTTCGCCCACCCCCGGCTCGCCGCCCTCTACGACCCGCTCGACCCCGACCGCGGCGACCTCGACGCCTATCTGCGCATGGCGCGCGAGTTCGGCGCCCGCCGGGTGCTGGACATCGGCTGCGGCACGGGCGTGTTCGCGCTGCTCCTCGCGGACGAGGGGATCGACGTCGTGGGCGTCGACCCGGCCGGCGCCTCCCTCGACGTCGCCCGCGCCAAGCCGGGCGCCGGGCGCGTCCGCTGGATCGAGGGAGACGCGACGGACCTGCCGCCGCTCACCGCCGATCTGGCCACCATGACCGCGAACGTCGCCCAGGCGATCGCGGAGCCCGGCGCCTGGCAGGCCACCCTGCGCGGCGCCCACGCGGCCCTGCGCCCCGGCGGCCGCCTGGTCTTCGAGACCCGCGACCCGGCCCGGCGCGCCTGGGAGACCTGGACCCGTGAGCAGTCGTATGTCCGCGCCGGCGTGCCCGGCGCCGGCACGGTGGAGAGCTGGCACGAAGTGACCGCCGTGGACGGTCCGTTGGTCTCGTTCCGCACGACGTACGTGTTCGCGTCGGACGGCGAGGTGCTGACCTCGGACTCGACCCTGCGGTTCCGGGAGCGTGAGGAGGTCGAGGCGGACCTCGCGGACCACGGCTACGTGCTGGAGGACGTACGGGACGCACCCGACCGCCCCGGACGGGAGTTCGTGTTCGTGGCCCGCCGCCCGTGGCGCCAGGACAACCCCCGGCGGAATACGCGGGAGCAGGCCTAGACTTGACCCATGGACAACGCGTTGCGGGACCGGCTCGGGGCGGGGAAGTACCTGCTGCTCACCAGCTACCGGAAGAACGGCACGCCGGTGGCCACCCCGGTGTGGGTGGTGCGCGACGGCGACGCGCTGGGCGTGTGGACCGCCGCCGACTCGTGGAAGGTCAAGCGGATCCGCGCCCGCGGGGACGTCCTCGTGGGACCCTGCGACCTGCGCGGCAACCCGACGGGCGACCAGGTCCCGGCCACCGCGGAGATCTGCGACGCGGCCACGACCGCGCGCTACCGGCAGCTGATCGCCCGCAAGTACGGGCTGATGGGCCGCCTCACCCTGCTGGGCAGCCGGCTGCGCCGGGGCGTGGACGGCACGGTGGGCATCCGCGTCACCCTCTGACCCCAGCCCCCGCCGGCGGACGTCGAGGCTGTCAGGTCCAGGCCCGCAGCGGCTCGTCCACCAGCTGGAACACCGGTTCGCCGCGCACCGGGTCCTCGGCGGTCGACAGCCGCACCCGGTCGCCGCTGTGGACGCCGATCGGCGGGCCCATGACCCGGCCCCGCACCACGAACCCCTCGGCCATCTCTATCAGCGACACATTGCGCGCCGCCGGGGTGTTGCGGTGCAGCACCGTCGAGTGGCGCACCGTGCCGAAACCCGCGCTGCGTTCGGTGCGCAGGTCGCTGCCCTGACACACCGGGCACAGCAGCCGGTGGTACATCGCCGTGCCGCACCAGGTGCAGCGTTGGAAGAGCATGGCGTCCTGGTCGGTGCTCCGCCCTTCGCGGCCCTGCGGTTCGAGCAGGCGCGTGGAGCCGGCTGCCTGCTGAGCGACGCTCCCTGAGAAGTGGTACACGCTGGTCAACTCCCTGCACTCGGCCGGACTTCCACGTGCACGGTCCCGCCCGGGCACGCGACTGCCCGGTGGCCGCGCCACCGCGCACGGCCACAGAGTATGGCACTGAGTGCCACGAGTAAAGGCACTCAGTACCCTCTTCTGTGGAGTGAGAGCCGGTTCCAAAAATCTCCGGAACTTGACGGGTACGGGACGGGTCTGGGTTCGCGAAGGCCGGGCATACGGGCAACACCCCTACGGAAGGAGCTCGTTCATGCTCGGCATAGTGGCGGCGGTGCTGTTCTTCATCGCCTTCCTGATCAACGCGGCGGACATCGCGACCAACGACGTGTTCTCCTCGGTGAACGTGATGCTGCTGGGGCTGACCGCCCTGGCCCTGCACGTCGCCGGCATCGGGGCGGGCCGGCCCCGCAGACGCTGACCCTCTGACGTGCGGCGACGGACGACCTGCGGAACGGTGGCGGGCAGAGCGATGAACGCCGACCGCCACCGGGCCGGCCCCGCCGTACCCCCGAGGAGTCGGACGTCCGCACCCGGCTGCCTTCGGGCGTTCCGCACACCCGTGTCATTCTCACGGGCGTACGCCGTCGCCCCGAGGAGCCCCGATGCCCGCCACCCGCCCCCGCCTCCTGTACGTCACCGATCTGGCCTACCCGGCCCGCGGGCGGCGGTACTGCGACGAGGACATCCTTCTCACCTCCCGGCTGCGCGAGGAGTTCGACCTCGCCCTCTGCCATCCGCGGGACGCCGCCGCGCTGATGGGCGGATTCGACGCGGTCGTCGTGCGGAACAGCGGGCCCGTGCTGGGGTACCTCGACGCCTACGAGGACTTCCGCGCGCGGGCGCTCGCCGCCGGTACGCCCGTCTACAACCCGCTCACCGGGCAGGGGGACATGGCAGGCAAGCAGTACCTGCTGGACCTCACCGACGCCGGGATGCCGGTCATCCCCACCGTCGGCCGGCCCGAGGACCTCCACCGGCTGCCCCGCGCGGAGCGGTACGTCGTCAAGCCGCGGCTCGGCGCGGACTCGCACGGGCTGCGGATCGTCCCCGCCGCCGAGGTGTCCGTGCCCGCCGACGGCGACGTCCTCGTGCAGCCGTACGTCGACTTCGCCTACGAGGTCTCGTTCTACTTCGTCGACCACGACTTCCAGTACGCCCTCCACGCCCCGGACCCCGCCGCGCGCTGGCGCCTGGAGCCCTACCGGCCCACCCCCGGTGACCTGGACTTCGCCCGGCGGTTCGTCGAGTGGAACTCCCTCGGCCACGGCATCCAGCGGGTCGACGCCTGCCGGGCGCCGGGCGGGGAGCTGCTGCTGGTCGAGCTGGAGGACCTCAACCCCTATCTGTCGCTCGACGCCCTCGACGACGCGACCCGGGACGCGTTCGTCGCCGCGATGACGGCGTCCCTGCACCGCTTCCTGCGGGAGAGCGGGGGCGCCCGCGGCTGAACCGGCCGGGCCCCGGTCACGTATCTCTCGCCGTAGGCGGCTCAACTCCCGCGTCAGGCACGGAAGGAGAGCGATGTGACCACCGCACCGGGGTCCGGCCCCGAGGGGCCGCCCCTCGAACCCGTCCGCGTGCTGCGCGCGCGCCGCACCGACGCGCTCGCGGAGCTGTTCCGGGACGTCGAGCGGGGCGAAGGGGACCACGAGGAGGTGCCGCGGGACCGGTCTCCGGCCGGGGCGGAGGACGTCACGCAGGAGCTCCCGCCGGTACCAGGTGGTCCGCCGCCGGAGTTCGCCCGGCCGTCACGGTTGCGCCGGGCCGCGCCGGGCCTGGTGGTGGCCGTCGCCGCGCTGGCCGGGTTCGGCGGGGCGCTGCTCTTCACCGAGCGGCCCGCCGACGACCGCGCCGCCGCACCGGCGTCTCCGCCGCCCGCGACCGCCGCCCCCGCGCCGCCGCGCACGGCCGCCCCCGCCGAGGACGGCTTCCTGCGCGAGGGCGACTCGGGCCCCGAGGTGGCCGCCCTCCAGGAACGCCTGCTGCGCGTCCCCGACGTCTACCGCGACGGCACAACCGACGGCCGCTACGACGCGACGCTCCGCGAGGCGGTCGCCCGCTTCCAGCTCTGGTACGGCATCCGCGGCGACGAGACGGGCGTCTACGGCGACGACACCCGCCAGGCACTGGAGTCCCGCACGGGCGGGCCGGGGGGTGAGGACGCGGCGTAGACCCGGGACCCCGGGGCGCGCCCGGACCGGGTCAGCGGTCACGTCCGCCTCCCTGAGGCCGGGGCCCTGCGGGCGCTCAGGGGCTCCGCAGGACAGGGCCGGGCACGTCCCTCGGGCTCAGCGGGGAGTCGGACCCCCGTGGATCGGGCCGTTGCGGGCGAGACCCCCAGTCCGGGACCGCGAGCACGCCCCGGTTCCCGCGTCCGGACCCCCGGACGGCCACGTCCCCGCGCGGACCGGGGCCCGGCAGCCCCCCGCCTCCCCGCCCCTCACATTTCCCGCGGCACGCGAATGTCCAGCACGCACACATCGTCCCGCCGTTCGTCCTCCAGCATCACGTCCAGCAGCGCGCCCAGGGAGCCGGAGGTGTCCTCGGGATGGGCCGCCGCCGCGTCGGCGAGGCGGGTGAGGCCGGTGTCGATGCTCTCCAGGGGGCGCTCGACCAGGCCGTCGGTGTAGAGGAGGAGCCGGTCGCCCGGTTCGAGGCGGTGCTCGGTCTCCTCGAAGTACGGGGCCGGGGTCGCGCCCAGCAGCATGCCCCGGGGCCGACGCAGATACGTCGCCTCGCCGCCGCGCAGCAGCAGTGGTGGCGGGTGGCCGGCCTGCGCCCATATCAGCCGGCGGTCGGCCGCGCGGTAGCGGGCGAGGACCATCGTCGCGGTGCGGCGCGCGTCCCGGGCGTGCAGCAGCAGCGAGTTGAGCCGGGACAGCGCGCCCGTGAGCGACGAGCCGGTGCTGACCATGCCCTTCGCGGTGAAGCGCAGCTGCGCCATCGTGGCGACCGCGTCCACGCCGTGACCGGCCACGTCCCCGATGACGAACAGGGCGTCCCCGTCGGGCAGCTCCACCGCGCTGAACCAGTCCCCGCCGACATGGATGCCGGCCTGCGCGGGCAGATACCCGACCTCGACGCGCAGCCCGGACAGGTCGATCACCTTGTCGGGCAGCGGCAGCAGCGCGTTCTGCAGCCGGGCCACCAGGATCCGCTCCGACTGGAGCACGTCGTGCTGGGTGAGGATCGCCCGCTCGCTCTCCACCAGCGCCAGTTCCGCCCGGCGCCGCGCGGTCAGGTCCTGCACGACCCCGTGCACCTCGAACGGGGCGCCGTGGGCGTCCGTCACCACCTCGGCGACCAGCCGCAGATGCCGTACGCCGCCCCCGCCGTGGATCCGGAACGGCGCGTCGAACGGCCGGCCCTCGCGCAGCAGCGTCTCGACGGCGGCCCGCAGCGCCGGCCGGTCCTCGGGCAGCGCGAGCCCGGGAAGGCCGTCGAGCCGCACCGGACCGTCCGCCGGGTCCCGGTCGAGGATCGCGAAGACCTGCGCCGACCAGGAGGCCTCGTCCCGCGCCAGGTTCCAGTTGGCCCAGCCGATGCTGCCCAGCCGCTGCAGCTCCGCCAGCCGCTGCTCCTGCCGGTCGGAGAAGGTGTGCCGCAGCCAGGCGACGACCAGCGCGTCCTCCAGGCGGGTCACCCGCACCGAGTAGGTGGCCGGCCCGAGGACGCCGTCCGCGGTCCCCTGGTGGGCGAACGGCTCGCTCTCGTACGGCCCGCCGCCCGCCAGGGTGTCCAGCAGGCCCTGCCACACCGGCAGGTCCGTGAGGCCGGGCCGCACCTCCCGCAGCCGCCGTCCGGCCGGGTCGCCGGTGGAGCCGCCGAGGAGGTCGGCAGCCTGGGCGGTGGCCGCGTCGACGTGGAAGTCCTCCACCTCGCCCGAGGAGGAGGTGACGGGGGTCAGCAGCATCGCCGGGACCGGCAGCGCCGCGAACAGCGACCGGACCGTGTCCGCCTCGGCCGCGCGGACCGGGACCGACGACGAGGTGAAGCCGCGCAGGCGTCCCGCGCACAGCCGGACGACGCCCCGCAGATGCGCGCGGTCGCGAGGGGTGAAGGCGCCCGGGCGTCCGCGCAGCACGCCGATGCACACGTCGGAGCCGTCGCCGGCGCGCAGCGGCAGCCAGACCCGGGACTGCCACCGCTCGGGCGGCTCGCCGATCAGCAGGTGGCGCGTGCTGTCCTCGGGGAAGTTCTCCAGCCAGCGGGGCTCACCGGAGCGCAGGGCCTCCACCACGGCCATCCCGCCGATGGGGGGCACCTGACGCCAGCGGGCGGCCAGCCCGTCGTCGATGCCGGCGTGCCCGGCGAGTTCCAGGCCGCCGCCGGACCGTCGGACGTAGATCATCACCGACTCCGCGTCCAGGTCCGGGGCGAGGTGCTCCAGCAGGTACTGGGCGAGCGCCTGGTGCGTGTCCGCGTGGACCAGGACGCGGCCGAGGCGGCTGAGGGCGTCGGCGACGTCGTCGGGTGCGGCGAAGGGCGCCGGGGCGTCATCGGGGGACGGGGCGGCCGCCGCGGTCCCGGCGTCGCCCTGCGGGCGGGGTGCGGCCGCGTCGTCGCACGGGCGGGCCGGCGTCAGCTCGCCCAGGGTGACCCAGCACTCCTCCAGGAGAGTGCGGCGGGCGGCCGTGGCCCTCTGGTGCAGGAGCTCCTCGGCGGCGTCCGCGGTACAGCCGGCCAGAGCCATCACGACGCCCCTGGCGCGCTCCACGACGACCGTCGTGGCGGCCTGCTCGCGCAGCCGGTCCATCTCGGCGCGCAGTCGGGCGACGGCCCTGGCCGGTGCCGCCAGGTCCGGGACCGCGCCGGACTCGACCGGGGCAAAGCGATCGCTCTTCACGCACCGAGCATGGCACACCTGCATGTATGCGTTGGCCGCCTTCTTCGCTCCGCTTCCGGCCCCGGGCCCTGTGACGGCGGCCCGTACGGGCCTGGACGGGACCGGCCCGCGCGGTACGGGGACGGCACGGGGCCGGGCGGGCCCGTACGCGGGCTGGACGGAGTGCGCGCGCTCCGCGCGCGGGTCAGCGGGCGCTCTCGCCCAGGGCCCGGGTGACCGCCCGCACGCTCCGCGCGATGTGCTGGAGCTGCATCAGCTCGGCCGCGTACAGCTTGATCGCATGCTCGATGGCGCCCTCGTGCAGACCGAGCCGGGGCAGGTCCGCGCGGGCGGTCTGCAGCGCGGTGCGCGCCACCCGTATCTCGTGCTCGACCTGGATCTGGGCGTGCCGGGCCAGCAGCACGGGGTGCCGGACGAACGCCGGGTAGCTCGCGTAGCGCGCCGGGACCAGCTCGCGCAGCCACTTGGCGGCCGAGCGTTCCCAGTCGTAGCTCCCGGGGGTCTTGACCTGGCAGGGCCAGTCGGGTCCGAGGCGCGTGGACGTCAGAGGCATGATCTTCGCTTCCGGATGTACGGCGTCGCCGGCGCGGGCGACGGGGTGGGGCGGCCCCGGTCTAGGGGATGACCGGGACCGCCACGGATGGCCGGGCAGGGGAAGCCCGGCCGAACACCCTGGCCGCCGGCGCGGGTGGAGGCCTGCGGCCCGAGTGGAGCGCGGTCCGGAGCGGCCGGGCCGCGATCCGTGAGCAGTATTTATATATGCCGTCCGCTTGGCAAGACGCATGAAAACATTCATGCCTTATTCAAAGTGCGCGACGCGCGCCGTGAGGGCCGCGAACCGAGGCGGTGACCGAAGCGGGGGACTCAGTCCCGGAGGAAGAACTGGTGCTCGTCGGCGACCTGCTCGTAGTCCTCGAGCCGGGCCTGCGTGCGCTCCGGGTCGGCGTCCGTCATGGCCTGCAGCAGCGCCGCGCACATCACGCCGGGCGCCGCGTACGAGTCGAAGACCAGGCGGGAGCCGGTGCCGGTGGCGAAGGTGACGTCCGCCTCGTCCGCGAGCGGCCCCAGCGCCAGATCGGTGATCAGCGCGACCTTCAGCCCGGCGCTGCGCGCCACCCGGACCGCCGTCAGTGTCTCCTGGGCGTGCCGCGGCATGGAGAACGCCAGCACCCACGTCCCGCCCGCTTCCCGCGACTGCAGCAGCGCGTCGTAGGCCACGCTGCCGCCGAGCGTCACCAGCCGCACGTCCGGATGGATACGGCGGGCGGCGTACGCGAAGTACTCGGCCAGCGACACGGAGATGCGCAGGCCCAGCACGGTCAGCGGGGCGGATGCCGACAGGGCGCGGCCCACCTCGATGACGCGGTCGGTGTCGGCGAGGTCCCGGCGCAGGTTCTCCAGGTTCTCGATCTCGGCGTCGACCGCCGCCTGCAGTTCGTTGCCCCGGTGCTCCTCGGCCGGACCGGCGCCGCCGGACCGGGTGCCGAGGGTGATCGACTGGAGCCTCTCCCGCAGCGCCGGATAGCCGCTGAAACCGACCGCCGACGCGAACCGGGTCACCGAGGGCTGGCTCACCCCGACCCGGTCCGCGAGATCGGTGATCGACAGGAACGCCGCCTCGCTGATGTGCTCGATCAGGTACTGCGCGATGCGCCGCTGGCCGGGGGAGAGCCGGGGCCGGTCGAAGAGGGTGCGGAGCTGGGCCGTGGGGGACGGCTCCGTGTCCGGACCCGCCTTGGCCGAGGTGATCGCGGATGCCTGTGCGCGTGCCTGCTGCGGCGATGGCACCGGTGCGCCTCCCTTGTCTCCCACGAGGGTTCAACATAGCCCAACCCCGCGTACGACCAGCGCGGTCACCGAAGGGGACCGGCCACGAGGGCGCGGGCCGGCGGCGGTCTGCACGCCACCCGCTCCGGGGCGCGGGAAGGACAGCCCCCGACTCACGGGGGATATCCCCGCCCGCTCAGGGAACCCGGCGACTCAGCGCTGCACAGCGACACCGTGACACCACGCCACGACACCACGGCTGCACAGCGACATCGCAACCCCGGCAAGACGAGGAGCACCGCGGACATGACCGTCCCCGAGGAGAACCGGCCGAAGACGCACGACACCGACGAGACCCTCGAGTCGCGGCGCGAGGGTGACGCGCAGGCGCAGGGCGGCACCGGCCGGACCATGCGCGAGGCGCTGGAGGAGGCCGAGATCAAGCCCGACGACTACGAGGAGCGGTAGGGCCTGGCGTGCGGATCACGCCGCGGGCACGGGGACCGGCCGGTCCCCGGCCGCGCGGCCTGGTCCGAACGCCATGCCCGCCGCACCACCGCCCCCGTCCCGACGCGACCGAGTTTCGGCAGGTGACAGCATGAGCGCACTCAGCGCGCTGGAAACGGCACTGGAGAACCGATGGGAGGCCCTGTGGGCGCGGATGTCCGGGCGTGACCCGCTCGAACTCGTCGACGCCCTGCGGCGCGAGTGCGACAGCAACGCGGTGGTGTGCCGCGCGGGCCGCGTGATGGTCCCCAACGCCTACGACGTCGAACTGTCCGCCCCCGTGCACGAGGAGCTGACCCGGCGCGGCGACAGCGTGGGCCAGGTGCTCACCGACCGGCTGGCCCGGCACGCCGCCCGCAACGGCTACGAGTGGGCGGGTCCGCTCACCGTGCACGTCCGCCGCTCCGCCGAGGTGCCCAACGGCCGCTACCGCGTGGCCAGCACGGTGATGCGGCACGTGAGCGCGGTCGGTTTCCGGCGCGCCGCCCAGCCGGCGGACGGCTGAGTCACCCCCTCAGCGCCGGTAGAGCGTGATCGAGTGCCCCACCTGGTCGATCCGCCTGCTGCCGGCGATGAGTTCGGCCAGCCGTCCGGTCGCCTTGGCCGCCGCGGAGTCCGACACCACCAGCACCCCGTGCACCGCGTCGGCCGGTGCCAGGCGCGGATCGCGGGCGTCGATCCCGTAGTACGCGGGCACACCCGCCCCCTTGTAGACCAGCCAGATCCGCTCACCCCGGTACCGCTCGTCCAGCCGGTCGGCGAGCCGGCCGAGGTCCTGGCCCCAGTCCACGTTGGAGTCGTGGAGCCGGTACCGGGTCCGCTCCGGTCCGCCGAACGCCTCGTTGGAGTACGGCAGATAGAAGGGGTACGTCCGCAGCGAGCTGACGGCGACGAACGCCACCAGCGTGCCCGTCACCACCGGCGTCCACCTCCACCGCACCAGGACCACGCACCCGGCGGCCACCGCGAGGAACATCGGCAGGAACACGGCGTACCGCGTGCCGAAGTCCCGCGACCCGTACATGGCCGCGGCCAGCAGCACCGCGGGCGCCGCCAGTAGATACGGCGCCGCGGGCCGCAGCGGGCGCAGGACCGTCACCGTCACCGCGCCCGCCGCCCACAGCGCGAGCGCGCCCAGCGGTGTCTTCACCAGCAGCGCGGCCGGCAGGTAGTACCAGAGCGACCCCGTGTACAGCCTGCCGAAGAGGAAACCCTGCCAGGGCCGGTTCTCCAGGCCGAACTGCAGCCGCATGCCGTCCCGGAACGGCTCGGGCAGCGGCAGCAGCCGGACGGCGAGCCCGCGGAGTCCGCCGACCGTGGGGATGTGCTGCGGCGGCCCCCACCGCAGCCGGGGATCGACGGCCAGGTACGCCATCCACACGGCGGCGCACGCGGTCAGCGCGAACACCGCGGCCCCGGCGACCGCCCGTGTCGTCCGCCGCGATCCGGCGCACCACACCGACACGGCGGCGACCAGCACCAGCACCGGCAGCGCGGGCAGCACGCTCATCTTCGTGGCCAGCGCCGCCCCGAACGCCCCGCCGGCCAGCGGCACATACAGGCGCGGCCGCGACCGCGCCCGCCACAGCAGCCACGCCGAGGTCAGCACGAACCCGGCGGCCGGGACGTCCAGGGTGGCCAGTGAGCCGTGCGCGATCACGTCGGGGGAGAGGCAGTAGAGCGCGAGCGCGACCGACGCGCCCGCCCGGCCCGCCAGTTCCCGCGTGAACGCGAACACCACCAGACCGAACGCCAGCGTCAGCACGATCACCGGCAGGCGGGCCCAGAACATCACCCGCCACGGGTCGTTGCCCGACTCGTACAGCAGCCGCCGCCCCAACTCGGTCTGGTCGCCGTCGAATCCCGGTTCCAGACGCGGATCGGCGACCGCCACCCCGGCGGCGATCACCAGCTTGCCGAGCGGCGGATGCTCGGGGTTGAAGCGGAGGCTGTGCTCGTCCAGGTAGACCGCCGCCGTCCCCACGTACACGGGTTCGTCGATCGTCGGCGTCTGCCGCAGGGCGGCCGTCACCATCGCCACGGTCATCTGCCCGAGGAGCAGGACGACGAGAACGGGCACCCCCCACCGCCGCGCCCACACCGTCACCCGAGGCCTCATGCGCCCCACTTTGACACCGACGCACCCCCGGCGCGGGTCACCGTGCGGTTTCCGCCGAGCGCGGTGCCCGCGCGGCCAGTTGCTCCAGCGCCCCGCCGGTCAGCCGGCACACCGTCCACTCCTCCAGCAGCTCCGCGCCCAGCGACTCGTAGAAGGCGATCGCCGGTTCGTTCCAGTCCAGCACGACCCACTCGAACCGCTCGAAGCCGTTGTCCCGGCAGACCGCCGCCAGCGCGGCGAGCAGCGCCTTGCCGTGCCCGGCGCCCCGGGTGTGCGGGCGGACGTACAGGTCCTCCAGGTGCATGCCGCGCGTGCCGGTCCAGGTCGAGAAGCGCGGGAACCACAGCGCGAAGCCCGCGACGTCACCGGTGGCGTCGTCCTCGGCGACGAGAACGGAAGCGGCGGGGTGCTCGCCGAACAGCGCGGCGCGCAGCTGGTCCTGGGTGGCGCGGGCCTGCTCGGCGGCCTTCTCGTAGGCGGCGAGTTCGCGGATCATCGCGTGGATCTCGGGGACGTCGTGCACGGTGGCTGCTCTGATCATGAAGCTGAGCCTGCTGTGCGGGCCCCCTCCGCGTCCAGCCGGTTCCGCCGGGCGGACATGCGCGCGGTCGTCACGTCAGCTCCTCCACCGGCACCACCAGGTCCGCGCGGTCCCGGGTCGCCGCCACCAGCGCGGCGTTCCGCTCGTCGGAGCGCTCCACCCAGGCGACCGCCTCCTCGTGCGACTTGCCGAACCGCTCGTGACGGGCGACCAGCCGCCGCACCCGCCGCTCCTCGTCCGCCGCGCAGAACCACACCTCGTCCAGCAGCGGACGTACCCGTGCCCACGCCCCGGTGCCGAGCAGCAGGTAGTTGCCCTCCGTGACCACCAGGCGCGCGGCCGGGGGCACGGGCACCGCCCCGGCCAGCGGCTGCTCCAGCTCCCGCTCGAAGCCGGGGGCGTACACCACCTCGCCCGCCTCGGCCTCGTCACGCAGCCGCCGCAGCAGCGCCGCGTACCCGGCCGCGTCGAAGGTGTCGGGGGCGCCCTTGCGGTCCCGGCGGCCCAGCCGCTCCAGCTCCGCGTCGGCCAGGTGGAAGCCGTCCATGGGGACGTGCGCCACCCAGGGCTCCCCGGGGCCGTTCAGCTCGCGCACCAGGCGTTCGGCGAGCGTGGACTTGCCCGCGCCGGGGCTTCCGGCGATGCCGAGGATCGCGCGCCGCCCGTCCCGGGGGAGGGCGCGGGCGCGGCGGAAGAGGTCGTCGAAGGTCAGCGCCACACCGCAGAGTGTGTCACCCGGGAAGCCGCGCCCCGCCACCCGTGTGGCCCGCGCCACTCACTGTCCCGGCCCGCACGGGGAACGGTGACGGTATGACAGATCTGGGTCTGCCCGAAGACATCGAGGCGTGCCTCTTCGACCTCGACGGCGTCGTGACCAACACGGCCGTGGTGCATTCCGCCGCGTGGAAGGAGATGTTCGACGCCTTCCTGCGCGAGCGGGACGGCGAGGGCTTCGCGCCCTTCACCGCCGCCGACTACGACACCTACGTGGACGGCAGGCCGCGTGCCGACGGGGTGCGCACCTTCCTCCGGTCCCGGGGCATCGAGCTGCCCGAGGGCGGCCCTGACGACCCGCCGGCCGCGGCCACCGTGCACGGGCTGGGCAACCGCAAGAACGAGCTGCTGCTCACGAAGATCCGCACCGACGGCGTCGAGCCCTACGACAGCACCCTGCGCTATCTGCGCGCCGTCCGCGCGCACGGCCTGCGCACCGCGATCGTCTCCTCCAGCGCCAACTGCCGTGACGTGCTGCGTTCCATCGACGCCGAGGACCTCTTCGACGCGCGGATCGACGGAGTGGTCGCCGCCGAGCGGGGCCTGCCGGGGAAGCCCGCGCCCGACACCTTCCTCGCCGCCGCCCGCGAGCTGGGTGTTCGGCCCGCGCGGGCCGCGGTGTTCGAGGACGCGCTGGCCGGCATGGACGCCGGGCGCGCCGGACGGTTCGGCTACGTCGTCGGCGTGGACCGCGTCGGACAGGCCGACGCCCTGTACGCGCACGGCGCCGACCGGGTCGTCGGCGACCTGTCCGAGCTCGGGGGTGACGCGTGACCGCCCCGCGCCGCTGGTACGACATCGACCCCTGGACGGTGCGCGAACGCGGCCTGGACCTGGAGCGGCTGCCGCAGAGCGAGTCGGTGTTCGCGCTGTCCAACGGCCACGTCGGCTGGCGCGGCAACCTCGACGAGGGCGAACCGCACGGCCTGCCCGGCTCCTACCTCAACGGCGTCCACGAACGGCACCCGCTGCCTTACGCCGAGGCCGGCTACGGCTACCCCGAGTCCGGGCAGACCGTCATCGACGTCACCAACGGCAAGGTGATCCGGCTCCTCGTCGACGACGAGCCGTTCGATCTGCGCCACGGGCGGCTCGTCCACCACGAACGCACCCTCGACCTGCGCCGCGGCGTCCTGGAACGGGTCTGCGAGTGGACCTCGCCGGCCGGTTCCACCGTCCGGGTGCGCTCCACCCGGCTGGTGTCCCTCACCCAGCGGGCCGTCGCCGCCGTCGCGTACGAGGTGGAGCCCGTCGAGAGCCGCACCCGGGTGGTGGTGCAGTCCGAACTCGTCGCCAACGAGTCCCTGCCCGGATCCGACGGCGACCCGCGCGCCGCGAGCGCGCTGCGCTCCCCGCTGGAGCACGAGGAGGACTTCGCCCAGGGCGGCCGGCTGCGGCTGGTGCACCGCACCCGGCGCAGCGGCCTGCGGGTCGCCGTCGCCGCCGACCACGTCGTCGACGGGCCCGGACGGACCGTCACCGCCTGCGAGAGCGACGTCGACACGGCCCGGCTGACGGTCACCTCCGTCCTGGAGCCGGGCGAGCGGCTGCGGGTGGAGAAGTTCGTCGCCCACGGCTGGTCCGGCGCCCGCTCCCGGCCCGCGATGAGCGACCAGGTGGAGGCGGCGCTGGCGGCCGCCGCGCACAGCGGCTGGCAGGGCCTCCTCGACGAACAGCGCGACTACCTGGACGCGTTCTGGAGCCGCGCCGACGTGGAGGTCGACGGCGACGAGGAGATCCAGCAGGCCGTGCGCTTCGCCCTCTTCCACGTCCTTCAGGCGGGCGCCCGCGCCGAGCGGCGCGCGATACCCGCCAAGGGCCTCACCGGCTCCGGCTACGACGGGCACGCCTTCTGGGACACCGAGGTGTTCGTGCTGCCCCTGCTGATCTGCACGGTGCCGCAGGCCGCCGCCGAGGCGCTGCGCTGGCGGCAGAGCATCCTGCCCGCCGCCCGGGAGCGGGCCGCCCAGCTCGGCCTGCGCGGCGCCGCGTTCCCCTGGCGCACCATCGAGGGCCCGGAGGGCTCCGCGTACTGGCCGGCCGGCACCGCCGCCTTCCATGTGAACGCGGGCATCGCCGACGCCGTGGTGCGGTACGTCCAGGCCACCGGCGACGAGCGCTTCGAGCGCGACACGGGCGTGGAACTGCTGGTGGAGACCGCCCGGCTGTGGCGTTCCCTTGGCCACCACGACGACCGGGGGGTCTTCCACATCGACGGGGTCACAGGTCCGGACGAGTACAGCGCCGTCGCCGACGACAACACGTACACCAACCTCATGGCCCGGGCGAACCTGCTGGCCGCCGCCGACGTGTGCAAGCGTCACCCCGACCGGGCGGCCGCCCTGGACGTCGACGAGGAGGAGAGCGCGGGCTGGCGGGACGCCGCCGAGGCGGTGCACCTGCCGTACGACGACGCACTCGGCGTGCACGAGCAGCACGCGGGGTTCACCCGCCACCAGCGGTGGGACTTCGCCTCCACCCGCGCCGACCAGTACCCGCTGATGCTGAACTTCCCGTACTTCGACCTGTACCGCAAACAGGTGATCAAACAGGCCGATCTGGTGCTCGCGATGCACACCCGCGCCGACTGGTTCGAGGAGTGCCACGACGAGGAGCAGATCGCCCGCAACTTCGCCTACTACGAGCCGCTGACCGTCCGCGACTCCTCCCTCTCCGCCTGCGTCCAGGCCGTGATGGCCGCCCGCACCGGACACCTCGAGCTGGCGTACGCGTACACCGCCGAGGCCGCGCTGATGGACCTCGCGGACCTGGAGCACAACACCCGCGACGGACTCCACATCGCCTCCCTGGCCGGGGCGTGGACCGCGCTGGTCGCCGGATTCGGCGGCATGCGCTGGGACGACGACGGCCTCCGTTTCGCCCCCCGGCTGCCGCCCGGACTGCGCCGGATCGCCTTCACCCTGGGCCACCGCGACCGGTGCCTGCACGTGGAGATCACCGCCGGCCGCACCACGTACCGGCTGCGCTCAGGACCCCCGCTGACCCTCCGTCACCACGGCAAGGAGCTGACCGTCGGCGTGGGAGCCCCGGCGGAGGGGCCGGTGCCGGTGCCCGCCCCCCGGCGGTCGCCCGAACAGCCCCCGCACCGCCGCCCCCGCCCGCGGTGACGGGGGGCTCGGGCGAGTTTCGGCCGTGTACCGCCTGCGCCGCCGACCGGTCCGGGTTAGCTTTGGCCATGATTCCCCCGGATCCGTCTTGCTCAAGACGCGGGTCCCCTGTGGCCCTTGGGGGACGGCACTCCAGACCGGCGGCAGCGAAGGACGGACGATGACCCACGGCGCCGGCGCCCCGCCGACCGTCACCCGGCGGGACGAGGAACGCTCACGGCCGGCCGGCCCCAGGACCGCCCACGACGCGTGGCCGCTCGCGGTGCTCGCCGGCGTCTTCACCCTGGCCCAGCTGGCCCTCGTCCGGCCTACCCTGGGCCTGGGCTGGGACGAGATCGTCTACACCAGCCAGGTCACCACCCACCACCCGGCCGCCTTCTTCAGCGCCCCCCGCTCCCGGGGCGTCTCCCTGCTGGTCGCGCCCGTCGCGTCCTGGTCCGACTCCACCGTGCTGCTGCGGATCTACCTCGCGCTGCTCTCCGGACTGGGCCTGTACCTCGGCCTGCGCGCCTGGCGCGGCCTGTTCCCCACCCGCGTCCTGGTCACCGCCGGCGCCTTCTTCGCCTCCCTCTGGGTGACCCTCTTCTACGGTCCCCAGGCGATGCCCAACTACTGGGTGGCCGTCGGCGCGCTGATCGCCGTGGGGGCGTTCGTGCGTCACCGCCAGGACCCCTCCTCCACGGGCACGCTGTGGGCCGTCGCCGCGGGGGCCGCGCTGATGGCGTGGATGCGGCCCACCGACGCCGCGTGGGTCTCGATCCCGCTGCTCGTCCTCGCGGCGGTGTGGCGGCGCCCCCGCCTGCCGGCGGCCGTCGTGGGCGGGCTGCTGGCCGGCGGGGTGCCGTGGGTGATCGAGGCGTACGCGTCGTTCGGCGGCCTCTCCGAGCGGCTGGCCGAGGCGTCCCGCATCCAGGGCGGACTCGGCCTGCACATGGCCGTCGACGACCAGCTCCGCAGCCTGGGCGGACGCGCCCTGTGCCGCCCCTGCACCGGCGAGATGCCCCACCCGGTGATCACCCTGTGGTGGTTCGTGCTGCCGCTGCTCGCCGTGCTCGGCCTCGTCGTCGCCGTACGCGCCGGCCGCGCCCTGCGCACCGCCGTGCCGCTGGCCTGCGCCGCCACCGCCGCGCTGCCGTACCTGTTCACCATCGCCTACGCGGCGCCGCGCTTCCTCCAGCCCGCCTACGCGCTGCTCGCCCTCCCCGTCGCCGACGCCCTGTGGCACCTGGTCACGGCGGGGCGCGGGCGGTGGCGGCCGGCCCTGCGAGGCGTGGTCGCCGTGGGGCTCGCGGGCCACCTGGCGGTGCAGCTGACCGTGCTGGTGCACACCGTGGACCGCTCCGCCGCCGGCCGCCAGGACTGGGCCCGCACCGCCGAAGGGCTGCACCGGCTCGGCGTCAGCCCGCCCTGCCTGATCACCGGCCACGAGTCGATCCCCATCGGCTACTACACGGGCTGCTCCTCCGGAGCGACCGCGGGGAACAACGAGAACATGACGGCCGAGGACATCCGGCGCACCGCCGAACGCCTCCCGGTCGCCGAGATCACCCGCGTCGGCGGCAGGCCCAACGCCTACGCGCGGACCTGGCCCGTCCACCGGGTCGAGGACTACGAGATCCGCGTCGCGCCCGCCCCGGACACGCCACGGGAGTGAGATCCGGGGCTTTTCCCGCAGGTGGGGCGGCTCACGGGGTTAGAGACCGTCTGACGGGAAACGCGGATCGGACATCCGAGACGGCACGAGCCGACGCAGCGCGACAGGGAGGACGCCATGGGCTCCGAACCGATGGGGGACGACGTCTACCAGCCCACCGGGACCAACGAGCAGCAGGAGGATGGCGCCCCGCTCGACATGCAGGACGCCCTCGACGAGCGGGACTACGACGACATGCTCGACGAGGGCTACTCACCGCCGGAGAAGGCGGTGGGCGTCACCAAGCACGGCGTCACGGCCGCCGAGCAGCACGACGGGGAGACCCTGGACCAACGGCTGGCCCAGGAGGTGCCGGACGCCTCCGCGGCGGCCGGCGACGGGGTCGGCGACCTGCCGGGCGGCGAGGGCGAGCCGGTCGACCCGGAGGCGGGCGCCGCCCGCGCGGGACGCCTGGTCGCGCCGGACGAGGGCGCGCACGAGGACACCACCAAGGAGTCCGTCGCCGACGATGTCGGCATCGACGGCGGCGCGGCGGGCGCGGAGGAGGCCGCCATGCACGTCGTGGAGGACGAGACGGAACTGCCCGACGACCGCTCCTAGGCGGCCGCGAGGACCCGCACGACGCCGTCGGGCCCGGTGCACGCGCTGTGCACCGGGCCCGACGGCGTCCCGCTGCCGAGGGAGCGGGGACCGGGCCGTGCGGTGACCTACGGAAGGATCTTCTCCATCGCGGAGGGACCCTCCTCGGCCAGCTTCCGCCTGGCCCACTCGAGGTTCTGCGGGGTGAGGTCCTTGCCGCTGGCGAGAACCAGGTCTTCCGGCGACACCTCGTTGCCGGTGCGGGTGTGGAGCAGGCTGTCCGGGGTGGCGCGGTCCTCGCTCTGCCGGGACGCGTCGGGCTGGGACGTCGACATCTTCGGGCTCCTCGGGTCCGGATCGCTGGTACGGCCCGGCGCCGGGCGCCGGGTCCCGTACTCAGCCTTCACCGCGAAGGCCCGCCGTGCATCCGGAGCGCCCTGGCGCCCGTGGTGGAGCGCCCGGGGCCCTCCGGGTGCGGGGGCCTCCCCGTGCATGCCGGGGTACCGTGCCCCGCCCCGGGGAAACCTGCTCCCCGCGCTCACTCGAAGGGCGTGAGCGTCAGCCGCAGGGCGGTGGGCGCCGTGTCCTGGATGTACGAGGCGAAGTCCGCCACGTCGTCGAAGGCGAACCCGTACGCCTTGCCGTCCTCGGTGGCCGCGTGCATGGCCTTGGAGTAGTGGTTGGTCAGCTCGGTCAGGTAGAACCGCGCGGGGTCGGCGGTCGGCTGCTCGGGGTGGCTGAGCAGCGTCGAGCGGTTGAAGCCGGCGCCCAGGACCGCGGCGACCGGGCCCGTGGTGCCGTCGTTGGGCGCCGCCAGGGCGCCGTCGCAGAACAGCACGTCCCGGGTGGACGGCTTGTCGAACGCGACCTGTGCGGGCCCGTCGAAGGTGAACCGGTCCCCGCGCACCCGCCCCGTGAAGGTGCCGGCGTTGGTGGTGACCTTCAGGTCCCGGCCGGTGTAGGTGCTCCACACCTCGTCGATGTACGGGGCGAGGTAGTCCTCGGCGAACAGCCCGGCGTCCAGGCCGTGGCCGGGCGCGATGATCCGGGTGTCGTCCACCACCAGCCGGGAGAAGCCCTCGGTCTCCTTGACGGCGGCGAACGCGGCCGCGCGGCCCCCCGGGCGGACCGTGCCCGTGGTCCGGTCGTCGGCGCCGGTGAGGCGGATGCTCAGCGGCACGCTGAACATGTCGACCATGGTGGTGTTGCAGAACAGACCGGCGGAGTTGTAGGTGAACTCCGCACAGTCGTGCAGCACGCCGAAGTTGGGGTCCGAGGAGACCCACCCGGCCGGGTACTGCAGCGCGGCCGCGCCGTTGCCGTCCGTGACGGCCTTGAACTTCAGCTTCTCGCCGAGCGCGACGTAGATCCGGCCGGACATGTGCGGCAGTGACAGCGTTGTCTCGTTGCCGGAGAGGCTGATCGCGTAGTCGGTGAAGCCGTCCGCGCCGTTGTCGGCCAGGTCGATCGGGGCGAGCGTGCCGTCGGGGGTGAGCCGGACCTGGCGGCCGTCGGCGTTGCCCACGACGTACACGTGCACGGAGGCGTTGTCGAAGGAACCGTTGTTGTTGACGATCGTCAGCGGCAGGGAGGCGGCCGCCTTGGTGCCGGAGCCTCCCGCACCGGACTGGCCGGCGAGGGCGTGGGGGGCGAGCGCCGCGGCCGCGGGCAGCGCCACGGCGGCTCCGCCGAGGGTGAGGAGCAGCTTGCGGCGGCCGAGGGTGCGCTGGTGCCGAGGAGTCATGTGGGGGGTCTCCAGAGTGCTCGTGCGGGTTGCGTCGGGGCGCACCGGCCGACCGGCACGGCAGGCGAGTGAGAGCGCTCTCAGGCCGTGCGTCGGGACCGGTGCGCGGCACCGATGGTAGGGACCGGGGGACGCGCCCGCCAACGGGTCCGACTTGTCCCCAACCCCCTTTGACCTGCGCTTACTTGACTGAACGGCACAGCGCGCACGATCGCTTAACCGGTCCTTAAGGATCGTTTAAGCCGCCCACGCGGAGCGGACACGCAGCGCACCGGCCGTACTCCGCAGGGTGTCGGGCGCGGGCCGCTCATGCTCCGGGGAAGGGGACCTCAGCGCGTTCCGCTGTGCAGCAGCGTCTCCGCCGTGGCGAGGATCCGGGTGACCGTGAAGGCGAACCTCGCGTCGCACGGGTGCGGTTCCCCGGAGGCGGCCGCGGTGATCAGCGCGTCCGCGGCCCGGCCGAGCGCCGGGACGACGTCGCCCCGGGCCTCCGGCAGCGCGGTCACCCCGGACGCGCCCCGCAGCTCCACCATGGCGCCCGCCGCGGCCGGAGGAGCGGTCAGACTCAGGGTCGTACTGCTCGACGCCCCACCCGCGTGGTCCAGGACGAGATGCACGGTGTCGCCGGGCCCGTACGCCGCCGCCGTCACGCGGCGCGGCTCGCCCAGCACCGGCAGCAGCACGGACAGGGCGTGCGGGCCGACGTCCCACAGGGCGCCCTTCTCCCGCCGCCAGGGCGAGGCGGCGAAGGGGTTGGCCTCGGAGGTGAACACCGCGCCGAGCCACTGCGCCCGCCCGGTGAACCAGCCGCCCAGGCGCGCCTGTTCCTCGATCCACGTCTGCGGCTCAGGCTGGAAGCGGGTGGTGAAGAAGACCACGGAGGCCACGCCCGCCGCGTCGACGGCCTCCACGAGCGCGCGCCCCTGCGCGACCGTCGTCGCGAGCGGCTTGTCGAGCAGCAGATGGCGGCCCGCCCGCGCGGCTCGCACCGCCAGCTCCGCCTGCACGGCCGGCGGCAGCGCCACGGCGACCGCGTCCACGTCGGCGAGCAGCGCGTCGACGTCCTCGTACGCGCGGACGCCGTGCACCGCGGCCAGCGCCCCGGCCGCCTCGGGCCTGCGGCCCCACACGCCGACGAAGTCCAGGCCGGGGTGTTCACCCAGCGCGGGGGCGTGCGCCGCCCGCGCCCAGGGTCCGGTGCCCAGCAGTCCGATCCGCATGCCGCCGCCTCTCCCCGGGCCGCCGTCCGCCGCCGGGCCCTTGTCCGCGCCGCGCCCCGCCGGCGCGCGCCAGGCCTGCACGATGATCCCCGCGGGAACGCCGTGTCAACCGCCGGCCGGCCGCGCTGCCTCAGCCCTCCCGCGGGCTGATGTTGACCATCCACGGAACGCCGAAACGGTCCGTGCACATCCCGAAGACGTCGCCCCACATCTGCCGTTCCAGCGGCACGGACACCTGACCTCCGTCGGACAGCTTGTCCCAAAAGCCGCGCAGCGTGTCCTCCTCCTCGCCGCTGAGGCTCACGGCGAAGTTGTTGCCAGAGGTGTGCTCCATGCCGGGAGGCCCGTCCGAGCCCATGAGCGTGAAGCCGTCGGGGGTGGTGAGCATGCCGTGCATGATCTTGTCGGCGTACTCCTTCCCGGCGCCGCCGATCTCCCCGAAGGTGTGCAGGCTCAGCTCCCCGCCGAAGACCTCCTTGTAGTACTCCATCGCCTGCCGGGCGTTCCCGTCGAAGTTGAGGTACGGGTTGAGGAGCGGAGCCATCGAAACCTCCTGCTAGGGGGCAAAGGGGCGGTTTCGCGCAGCGTAACGCCGGGGGCGGAGGGGCGCGCGGCGAACAGGGCCGGGGCGGGCGGGGGTGATTCAGCGACCGGGCCGATGAATCCGTTCGGATTTCTCTGTTGGATTTCCGGGCACCCGGCGACGAGGCTGGTATGCGCTTTCCACGATCGCCAGCACGACAGCCGGAAGGGGCTCCGCGCACATGCACACGCGTCGTATCGGTGAGGTCGAGGTGTCCGCGATCGGACTGGGCGGGATGCCCATGTCGATCGAGGGGCGGCCCGACGAGTCCCGTTCGCTGGCCACCCTGCACGCCGCCCTGGACGCGGGCGTCACCCTGATCGACACCGCGGACGCCTACCACCGGGACGCCGGGGAGGTGGGGCACAACGAGAGCCTGATCGCCAAGGCGCTCTCCACCCACGAGCGGGGCGGCGACGTCCTGGTCGCCACCAAGGGCGGGCATCTGCGCCCCGGCGACGGCAGCTGGACCCTCGACGGGCGCCCGGAGTACCTGAAGCGGGCCTGCGAGGCGTCCCTGCGCCGGCTGGGCGTGGAGGCGATCGGCCTCTACCAGTTCCACCGGCCCGACCCCCGCGTCCCGTACGCGGAGTCCGTCGGCGCCCTCCGTGACCTGCTCGACGAGGGGAAGATCCGCATGGCGGGCGTCTCCAACGCCGACCCCGAGCAGATCCGTCAGGCCCAGGAGATCCTCGGCGGGCGTCTCGTCTCCGTGCAGAACCAGTTCTCGCCCGCCTTCCGCTCCAGCGAGCCGGAGCTGGAGCTGTGCGACGAACTGGGTGTCGCCTTCCTGCCCTGGAGCCCGTTCGGCGGCATCTCCAGGGCCGGTGAACTCGGCTCCGCCTACGCGCCGTTCGCGCGCGTGGCGCAGGCGCACGGGGTGAGCGCGCACCAGGTGTGCCTCGCCTGGATGCTCGCCAAGTCGCCGGTCGTCGTGCCGATCCCGGGCGCGAGCCGTCCCGAGTCGGTCCAGGACTCCGTGCGCGCCGCCGACCTCGAACTGAGCGCCGAGGAGATCGCGGAGCTCGACGCGGCCTGAGCGGCCGTTCCCGCGCCCGGCGACCCACGAGGGGCGCCGGGCGCCGTTCGCGCGCCGCGATCCGCCCGGGCGGCGCTTCACAGGGGGAGGACCACCGCCCATGGCATCGCCGCAGACGAGACCGCTCGACCACCGCTACCGGGGCGAGCATCCGGTGCGCACGCTCGGCTACCTGTTCCGCGCGGACCGCGGCCGCCTGGCCGCGGCCGTCGTCGTCTTCACCGTCAAGCACAGCCCCGTCTGGCTGCTGCCGCTGATCACCGCGTCGATCATCGACACCGTCGTCCAGCACCAGCCGGTCTCCCGGCTGTGGACCAGCACCGGCGTCATCATGTTCATCCTGCTGGTCAACTACCCGCTGCACGTGCTGTACGTCCGTCTCCTCTACGGCAGCGTCCGCCGCATGGGCACCGCCCTGCGCTCCGCGCTGTGCACGCGCATGCAGCAGCTCTCCATCGGCTACCACTCCCGGGTCAGCGCGGGCGTGCTCCAGGCCAAGGTGGTCCGCGACGTCGAGACCGTCGAGCAGATGGTGCAGCAGACCGCGGAGACCGGGCTCGGCGCGCTCACCGTGCTGGCCGGCGGACTGGTCATCATCGGTGTGCGCACCCCCGAGTTCCTGCCCGTCTTCCTCGTCGTGGTACCCGCCGCGGCCCTGCTCGTCGCCCGGCTGAGGGCGCGGCTGCGCACCCACAACGAGCACTTCCGGCACGAGGTGGAGACCCTGTCGTCCCGCGTCACCGAGATGACCCGGCTGATCCCCGTGACCCGCGCCCACGGCCTGGAGGGCAAGGCGCTGCGCCGTATGCACGGCACCCTCGACCGGCTGCTCACCTCCGGGATGCGCCTCGACCTGGTCAACGGGCGGTTCGGCTCGCTGGCCTGGGTGGTCCTCAACGTGGTCGGCGTGACGGTGCTGGCCGGGGCCGCCCTCGTCTCGTACTACGACGTCTGGGGCGTCACCGCAGGCGACGTCGTGATGCTCAGCGCCTTCCTGACCACCCTCACCAACTCCACCACCACGCTGGCCGGTCTGGCCCCGGTCATCACCAAGGGGCTGGAGTCCGTGCGCTCGGTCGGCGAGGTGCTGCAGGCGCCGGAGCTGGAGGACAACGAGGGCAAGGCCGAACTCACCGCGCTGCGCGGCGCGGTGACCTTCGAGGGCGTCGGGCACGCCTACGACGGCGACGACCGCCCCGCCGTACGGGACTTCACCCTCGACGTCGCGCCGGGCGAGACCGTCGCCCTGGTCGGCGCGTCCGGGGCGGGCAAGTCCACGGTGCTCAACCTCGTCATCGGGTTCATCCGTCCCACCTCCGGCCGGCTGCTGGTCGACGGCGCCGACATGAACACCCTGGACCTGCGCACCTACCGGCGCTTCCTGTCCGTGGTGCCCCAGGAGTCGATCCTGTTCGACGGCACCGTGCGGGAGAACGTCGCCTACGGCATGGACGACGCGGACGAGAAGACGGTGCGGGCCGCGCTGCGCGACGCCAACGCGCTGGAGTTCGTCGAGCGGCTGCCGCAGGGCCTGGACACCCTCGTCGGGGAGCGCGGGGCGCGGCTGTCGGGCGGTCAGCGCCAGCGGCTGGCCATCGCCCGCGCCCTGATACGGGACCCCAAGGTGCTGGTGCTGGACGAGGCGACGTCGGCGCTGGACACCCGCTCGGAGGCGCTGGTGCAGGAGGCGCTCGCCCGGCTGCTGCGCGGGCGCACCACGTTCGTCGTGGCGCACCGGCTGTCCACGGTGCGCGGGGCCGACCGGATCGTGGTGATGGCCGACGGGGCGGTCCAGGAGGTCGGCACGCACGAGGAACTGCTGCGGCGGGGCGGTGCGTACACGGCGCTGCACAGCGGCCAGGTGGCCTGAACGGGCGCCGCGTGAACGGCCGTCCGCCCCGGCGGTCCGGTCGCAGAGCGAATGTTTTCGGTCATTTTCGATCAGCGGAGCGTGGGAAGTGCGTGGTTTCGTCTTTTTCGGGCAGGCGCACCGAAAACACGAGAGGGGCGCTACGTGCTCGTACCGGATCCGAAGACCGTCAGGCAGCTGCTGACGCGGTATGCGACGCTGCGGATCGCGCAGGCGGAACGGCAGACACCGGCGGTGGCCGGGGAACTGGAGGAGGTCACCCGCAGGCTCTGCGTGACGATGGGCACGGCCGGCATCCACGACGCCGTCGCGCGCGCCGACGACCTGCTCGCCCGGGCCCGGACGGACCGTGGCCGGTCATCCGAGGCGGACGGGGAGAGCGGCCTGCCGCTGGCCGTCTGAGCGCCCGCCCGTGAACGACCTGCGATAGGCGTACGGAGTCGTGCCCACCACCTTGCGGAACCGCTCGCGGAACGCCGTGGGGGAGCCGAACCCCGCCTGCTGCGCGATCCGTTCGACCGTGTGGTCGCTGTTCTCCAGCAGGTACTGGGCGCGCCGCACCCGGGCCCGCAGCAGCCACTGCAGCGGCGTGGTGCCGGTCTGCTCGCGGAAGCGTCGGCTGAAGGTGCGCTCGCTCATCCCGGCCCGCGCCGCCATCGCGGCGAGCGTCACCTCGTGCGCCAGGTTGTCCTCGATCCACTCCAGCAGCGGTTCCAGGTCCGAGCCGCGCGGCACCGGCGGATGCTCGTGCACGATGAACTGGGCCTGCCCGCCCTCGCGTTCCAGCGGCATCACCGACATCCGCGCGGCGTTCGCCGCCACCGCCGACCCGAAGTCACGGCGGATCATGTGCAGGCACAGGTCCAGCGCGGCGGCGGCGCCGGCCGAGGTGAGGATGTGCCCGTTGTCCACGTAGAGGACGTCCGGCTCCACCTCCACCAGCGGGTACGCGTGCGCGAACTCCTCGGCGGCCACCCAGTGCGTGGTGGCGCGCAGCCCGTCCAGCAGGCCCGCCTCCGCCAGCACGAAGGCGCCCACGCACACCGACGCGATCCGGGTGCCCGCCGCGGCCGCCTCCCGCAGCGCCGCGAGCACCGCGGGGGAGGGCGGCGGGGAGTTCGGGGCACGCCCCGGCACGATCACCGTATCGGCGTCCGCCAGTGCCTCGAGACCACGGTCCACGCGCAGCGCGAAGCCGCCGTCCGCGGCCACCTCCGGCCGCTCGGCGCAGAGCCGGACGCGGTACGGATGCCGCCCGTCGGGCAGCCGGGTGAAGTCGAACACCTGCATGGGGGCCGCCATGTCGAACGGCACCACACCGTCCAGGACGAGGATCGCCACGGAGTGCATGAACGCCACCCTAGACGGCTTCCCGCCACCCGATCCCACCAGGTCCGGAGTGCGGCATGCCTGCTCACGACGGTTGGCGGGAATCCGTGGGGAACTGTCGATCCAGCCGCTGTCCGGCCGCCGCGACGGCTCCTAGCGTGAACCCGGCATCCCGCCGATCACGCCGATCACACCGATCACGCCGTTCACGCCGTTCACGTCAAGGAAAGAGCCCCGGTGACCAAGCTGCTCCTGTCCCTCCACGTCCTGGCCGCCATCGTCGCCGTCGGTCCGGTGACCGTCGCCGCCAGCATGTTCCCGCCGGCCGCCCGCCGCGCCGCCCCGGCGGACGGGACGGACCCCGGCCCGCACGCGGCCGGCACCGTGGAGCTGCTCCACCGGATCTGCCGCGTCTACGCGGGACTCGGCGTGCTCGTGCCGGTGCTGGGCCTGGCCACCGGCCTCGCGATGGGCGTTCTCGGCGACGCCTGGCTCATCACCTCGGTCTTCCTGACCGCGGTGGCCGCCGGTACGCTCATCGCTTTCGTGCTCCCCCGTCAGGACGAACTCGTCGCGCAGGTGAACGGGCGGCGGCCCGTCGATCACCGCAGCACCGTCCAACTCGCCATGTTCACCGGCGTGTTCAACCTGCTCTGGGCGACCGTCACCGTGCTGATGATCGTCCGGCCCGGCTCCACGACGGGCGCCTGACGCCCGGAACGCCCACTTCACCCCCGTTGGCCGCATACACTCGGCAGTCGCGGCCCCGCACCGGGGACGCCGAGCAGAAAGGCACGTTGTCGGGTGTTCCAGGATTCCCCCATCTACGACCGACTCATCGCGGAGTGCGGCGACGTGCCCGCACAGGTCCGCCGCGAGGCCGAACGCGTGAACAGGGAACTGGAGTCGGTCATGCGGCCCCTGCAGTCGCCCGGCTACGGCTCCGGCCTCGACCGGCCGCAGCAGGCCCCCGGCAACGGCTGGCAGCGCGCCGCCCTGCTGCCAGGTCCCCGGCCGCACTGACCCGCGCGCCCCTCCTGGCCGGCACGCCGGCGCGGTGGCCGGGGCTCACCGCGCCGTGGTGATCGTGGAGGCCGGCTCGGCGGGCTCCTCGGGGACGGGCCGGGACAGCCACTCCGCGATGGTCCGCGCGATCGGCTGTTCCGTCTCCACCTCGACGAACCCGAACTGCCCCGACTGGTTGCACTCCAGGAACCACCAGGTCCCGTCCGCGTCCTCGGCGAAGTCGAAGGCCCCGTACGCCAGTTGCGCCCGGCGCATGTAGTCGAGCACGGCGTCCGCGGTGCGCGGCGCAACCTCCGCGGGCTCCCACGGCGGGCCGGGCGCGGCGAACCGCACGTCCACCACCTGCGGGTCGGCGTCCGGCGCCGTCGCCTTGCGCGCCGCCAGCAGCACGTCGCCCACCACGGTGAGCCGGATGTCCGCCCGCTTGGCGATCCGCCGCTGCAGCAGCGTCGGCCCGTAGGCCACCGCCGAGAAGTCCGTGTCCGGCGCCACCCTGCTGGTCGGCACGGCCCGCGGCGGATCCTGCGGATGCGCCCCCGACACCGGCTTGACCACCAGATCCGGGAACCGCTCCGCGAACTCCCGCGCCGCGCGCGGGAACGTCGTGATCACCGTCGCCGGCACGGGCAGCCCGCAGCGCTGGGCCAGGCGCAGCTGCCACGGCTTGTGGCGGGCCTGCCGTGCGGCGTCCGGGTGGTTCATCCACCGCGCGTCGCAGCCGCGCAGCATGCCGTAGAGGGCCTGCGACGCCTCCTCCGTCAGCCAGGCGGACGGCTGCGGCGCGCGCCCGGCCGGCAGGCCGGGGCGGCGCACCCACACCGACCGCAGCCCGCCGATGCTCACCAGCCGTCCGCCGGCGGACAGATGGCCGCGGAACCGGCCGTGGACGTACTCGCCGGACAGCGAGACGCCTTCGGTGAGGTCGGCGGGGTCGAGTCGGACCACCGGCACCCCTGCGCCGTTGAGATGGACCACCACCATGTCGGCGGTCACATCCTCCTCGCAGGTGAGGATCAGCACGGTCATGGTCTACGGTCCGCGTTCAGTCGTCGAAGTGGGTCTTGGAGCCCGCGGTGGACGTGGTCGTCCCCACCTCGCGCAACAGGGCGTGGTCGCAGGCCGCGATCCGCCCGTCACCGAGGACGTTCAACTGCAGTCCGGAGTCATACGCATACGGAGTGGCAACGGCCAACTCCACCGCCGGACGGGCGTAGTTGAGCGCGAACGGTTGCATCGTCTCTCCCTCGTCGGTGCTGCGCCGATCAGGCAACGGCCTTCTGTGCGCCGCCGCTTGGTCCGCCGACTTGCGTTGGCTTCCAGAGACTTATACGAATCGAACGGGTGGTTGGTTTCCTCACGGAGCGTAATCATCGGCGGGTTGTCGGCCCGGCCGCCTTCCGGGCACTCCGGACGCCCCCGCGCCGAGGGAGCCACGCATGGTGCGCAGAGCGAGCAGCAGGACGCCGATGTCGTCCAGGTACACCGGATCGGGCAACAGATCGGCCGGAAACACCAGATAGAGCACCGCGCCCCAGAACACCCAGCGGGGACCGGTGGGCAGCCCCGCCCGCCGCAACTCCCGCCGTGTGCGGACCAGACGCACCAGCACGGCCACGGCGCCGGCCAGCACCAGGGCGGCGAGAACCGCGACACCCCACACCACGGTCGTTGTGTCCAAGGTCACTGCCCTCCTTTCCGGTGACCGCGAGCCGCGGACCCGTCCCGCGACACAGTCCTCGAGGAGACGGATTCCCCCTCCGGGCCCCGGTATGGCGGCGGGGACCGGCCACGCGCGCACGCGACCGCTGCCCCGCGAACACCACCCGAAACACGGAATCGTCGCAGGTCATCCCTGCGGCTCAGTCAAGTGGCAGCACGCGGTGGGGGAGCCTAGTAATGGTCATCAGTCGTCCCCTGGAGTCGATCATGACCACTTTCTCCTCGTCCTCCTCCAACGAACCCGGCATACCTGTCGACACGGCCACGGCCCCGCCCGCCGGCACGACGGGCGCCGCGACCGGCGCGCACCGGCCCGAACCGGCCTGGGCGCACCACCGGACGGCGGACGCCGGCTACTCCCGCGATCCCGTGCGCGGCAACCATCCACGCGACCCGGTCGACCGGCCGCGCGGACCCGTCGGCACGGAAGGACCGCGGGACCCGGTGGCGACCGTCGACCTGGTGGATCCCGTGGACGCCCCGAGGGAGCCGGGAGAGCCGCACCGCCCCGGTGACGCGCGAGACCCCGCCGGGCCGCCGGGTGCGGCGGCCGGGGCGGCCGGGCGGGTGTACGCCGATCCGGTCACCGACCTGGTGCACGCCGCCGTGTCCGACCGTCCCCTCGACGAGGTGGTCGACCTCATCACCGCGCTCGAACGGTCGCCCGAGCACACCGGCGCCGTCGTCGACGCGCTGCGCGCCGCAGGCGTCGACCGGTCCGTGGAGGACGTCACCCGGCTGGTCGCCCTGCTGACCCGCCCGCCCCGCGACGCCGCCAGCGCGGACGAGACGATCCGGGCGGCCGCCGCCCACCGCTCGGTGGAGGACGTCACCCTCCTCGTCGCCCTCCTGCACAACGAGCCCCTCGCGCCGCACTGCCGCGAGGAGGCCCTGCGCGCCGCGGCCACCGGCCGGTCCGTCGACGAACTGGTCGAACTGATCGACCGTCTGGCCGCCCGCCGGCCCTCCGAGGACCTTCTGCGGGCGGCCGCCGAGGAGGCGGCCCGGCCCGCGCGGGAGACGGGCCTTCAGGGGGAGGCGCGGCCGAGCCCCCGGCCCGAACCGCAGCGCGCCGCGGCGCCCCGCGGCGGCGCGCTGCGGATCGGGCGCCGCCCCGCCGCCCGCCGCACGCAGCGGCCGGTCCGCCGTCCCCGCCCCGCCGCCCGCACCCGCGCCTCACGGCCCGTGCCCCGGTCGGCGATCTGGACGAGCCGGCCGGCCGCCGTGGCCCTCGCGGTCTGCGCGGTGACCCACTTCCCGCTGCGACATGACGGGGTGTCGCTCGACGCGCACGCCCTCGCCGTCGGCCTGTCCGTGCTGTGCGCGGTGCTGGCGCTGATCCTCGTCGTGCGCCCCGCGGTGGTCGTGCTCGCCGCGGGGGTCGTGGCGGCGACGGTGCCGGCCGTGGCCCATGCCTACGGCGGCTCGTTCTCCGACGCCGCCCTGCCGAGGGCGGTCGACCTGGCGCTCGCGCCGGACTGGCTCGCCACCTCGGCCGCGATCGCGGCGGCACTGCTGGCCCTGGCGGCGCTGGTGGTCCGCGTGGCCGCCCCGGCCCCGGGCAGTCGCTGGTCCCCGTGGCCCCCGGCGGAACCGCACCACGCCGCGGACTGACCGGACCGAGCCGTCACCGGCGGTGGCAGGGAGACACCCGCGGCGTCACCCACGGCGTGCCCCCTTCCACCGCCCGGCGCCATGCCGTGGCGCCAGGGTCACCGCTTGTCCGAAGGCTCCGCCTCCGGCTCGGGCGCCGGGGCCGTCTCCTCCTGGGAGGACCGTCCGCGGCGGGACACGCCCGGCTTCAGGCGCTCCAGCGTGCGGGTCAGCTGCTGGAGCGGGGCGGGGGTCCGCGGCCGGGGAGGCTGAGCGGCCGGGGAGGGCGCGGCGATCCCCGTCTCCCGGTAGGCGGCCAGCGCCTCGTGGGCGCGTTCGGCGGCCTCGCGGTACAGATCGCGGGACTTCGTCATGGCGTCCAGCGCCTCGGCGTACATCGCCACCAGCGCCCGCTCCCGCTCCAGTTCCTCGGCGAGGGTGAGCAGGTGCCAGTCCTCGCGCAGTGCCGTCAGCGCCTCCTCGGCCCGCTCCGGCAGCTCCCTCGGCAGCGCGTCGTGACGCAGCACCGCGTCCACCAGGTCCGTGGGCTCCGTGCCGTCGAGGAACACCGCGCGCACGGCGAAGGCGTCCGGTTCGTACCCCTCGGGGACCGGGCGGCCGGGCAGCACCGCCGCGCCGCCCCGGGGGACCTCCACGCCGAACTCCCGCAGCGCCCAGTTCGTCACCCGCGCCTGCTGCGGGGTGGCCCGGTGCTCGACGACCCGGTGCCGCAGCCCCGGCGGCAGCCAGTGGGCGAGCGGGACGTACCCGCGCTCGTCCGGGGTCATCGCCTCGTGGACGACGACATGGACGTACCAGGGGTCACGGGCGCAGTCCCGCAGCCGGCGCCGTACGTCCTTGTCGTCCTCCGGGAGCGGGTTGATCGCGCCGGGGCGCAGCCCCGACGCGGGGTCGTGGTTCCAGGCGGCGTCCGGTTCCTGCGGCCAGAACATCGTGACCGGGGACGGCCAGGAGGGGTCCCAGGGGCGTTCCGCCTCGGCGACCAGGAGCCAGTCGCGCTCCGGTCCCTTCCCCTTGGCGGGGGAGAGGGACAGGCGGGCGCGGACGGTGACGCCGTCGCCGAACCGAGCCCGGGACTCGAACACCAGGTCGGGCTTGGTGTCGTCCGCCGGAAGCTCCAGGAAGTCGTCGATGCTCCCGGCGTCCTTGAGGGCGGCAAGGCTGCGCCGGAGCGTCTCGTCGGCCCGCTCCCCGATGTGGCGGCCGCGGGTCGTCCGGACGGTGGGAGGGACGGTGGGGCGGGCTGTGGCAGAGATCGGCATGGGTCCAGTCGTCAGCGGGGGCACGTGCTGCACTCAGTATCGTCGCCCGCGCCGGACGACGGGACGCCGGGTTCCGCCGTACGGCCGCCCGGCCCGCCCGGACGGACGACACCCCGGGCCGCACGCGGCATGACCCGTGCGGGGTGTGTGCCACGCACACCGTCACGCACACGGTACCGGGGGTGAGAAGCGCGGACCTTATCAGCGTCCTGACCCCCCTGTCGCATATTCCACCGGAAAACGCCAAAGCTCTCACCCCGGTCGAGCACACACCGTAGCGTCGACGTCACGTTCGCGGTACAGCCGTGCGAGGAGGGGGATCCGGCGTGCCCGGAATCGACGAGAGTCTGTTGGAAGCCATGCGACTGCCCGGGGCGCGTGGCGCCCTGGTGGTCGACTGGATCAGCGGGCTCGCCCTGGGCGCGGTGGGGGAGGCGCCGGGCGGCGACGTGGAGGCGACCGCTGCCGAGACCGCCGAACTGGCCCGGCTGGCGATGGAGAGCGGCGCCCTCGCCCCCGCACACGCCGGCCAGGGCAAGGAACCGCCCGTCGAGGACCTGATCCTCACCACCGCGGACGCCTTCCACCTGCTGCGGTTCGTCGTCACCACCTTCGACAGCACGGTCTTCCTGTTCCTGTCGCTGGACCGCGCCGACGGCAACCTCGCCCTGGCCCGCATCCGGCTGGCCGAGATGGCGGACCGGATGGTGCTCGGATGACCGCTGCCCCCGCCCGCGCGGACGGGTCCGCCCCCGAACTGCTGGACACCCTCGCCGCCGACCGGGCCACCGGTGCGCTCACCACCCGCTCCGGGATCTTCTACCTCGCCGCAGGACACGTGGTCCACGTCGAGTCCGCCCACAGCCCCGCCCTCGGCGACCTGCTCACCCGCAGCGGCGCCCTCGCCCCGGCCGGCTGGTGGGAGGCGGTCGAGCGGGCCGGCGCCCGGCAGCGGGTCGGCCGCCAGCTCGTCGACAGCGGACGCCTCACCACCGGCGCCCTCGAACTGGCCCACCTGGGCGCGCTGTTCGACGCCGCGTACTTCGCGCTCGCCCACGACGGCACCGCCCTGCGCTTCCGCCCCGGCGTCGCGCACTGGCTCGGCGCGGTCCGCCCCGTGACCGTCGCGACCGTGCTGCGCGAGTCGTACCGCCGCCGCGCCCTGCTGGACCGCATCTGGCCCGACCCGGCCGTCGACACCGCGCCGCTCACCCGGACCCCCGACGCCGACCCGGCCGTCCTGCCGCCCCGCAGGGGACGCGCGCTCGCCCTGGTCGACGGCGGACGCACCGCGGCACAGATCGCCTCGGCCCTCGCCCACCGCACCTTCCACACCCTCGTGGAACTGCGCCGGCTGGCCGCCGACGGCCTGGTCGCCCCCGCACCCCCCGCGCCCGCCCCGCCCGTCCACCCCGTCCCCGGCGCGGGCCGCGCCGACTGGGACGAGCCCGACACAGCGCTGCTGAGACGGCTCCTGGACGCCTTGGAGGCACTGTGATCCGCACGCGCCGGCAGCGTGCCGAAAGGAGACTGCTCATGGCCGTCGAGACCGACGTGCTGGACGAACTGCGTCGGCTCCGCACCCGCGTCCCGCGGCTGGCGGGCTCCCTCGCGGCCACCGTCGACGGACTCGTCCTCGCCCACGACGTGCCCGCCACCGAACCCGAGGGGCTCGCCGCGCTCACCGCCGCCGCGCTCGGCGTCGCCCACCGGATGACGGACGCGGCCGGACGCGGGGACTTCCGCGAGCTCCTGGTCCGCGGCGCCCACGGCTACATCGCCACCTACGCGGCCGGCACCACCGCCGTGCTCACCCTCCTCGCCGACGACCGGGTCAACGTCGGCCGGCTCCACCTGGAGGGCCGGCGCAGCGGCGCCCGGATCGCGGACCTGGTCGACGCCCGCATCGGTCCCGGCGGCGGACGCCACGCCGACCGGCCCGCCGGTCGCGAGGGCGCCCCGGACCCGGCGGACCGGTCCCGGCCCATCGGCACCCTGCCCGTACGGACCCCGCAGCTCCCCGCCCACCGGCCGCGCACCGGCGGCTGACCGACACCTACCGATCCACCACCCGGCCGGACGCCCGCACACCGCCGGCGCCGGCCCGCACCACCCTTCACGATCCGGAAAGGACACCACCCATGGCGAACACCGAGACCTCGCTCAAGGAATGCCTCAGCTCCATCGACGGCGCGACGGCCGCCGCACTCGTCGACTACACCAGCGGCATGGCCCTCGGCACCCTGGGCGGCGGCAAGGACCTCAACCTGGAGGTCGCCGCCGCCGGCAACACCGACGTGGTGCGCTCCAAGCTGCGCACCATGGAGCTGCTGGGGCTGAAGGAGGAGATCGAGGACATCCTGATCACCCTCAACAGCCAGTACCACGTGATCCGCCTGCTCAAGGGGCGCGGCGGCAACGGACTGTTCCTCTACCTGGTGCTGGACTCCAGCCGGGCCAACCTGGCCATGGCGCGCCACCAGATGCGCCGCATCGAGAACGAGCTGGAGGTCTGACCCCCCGCCCGTCCGCGGCCCCGCGCACCGTCCTCCGGCGCGCGGGGCCGCGGGGCGTTCCCGCCGGACGGTCCCCGCCGGATGCGCGCCCCGCCCGATGCCGTACCGTCACCTTTGCTGGAGCGTTACCGACGCCCGCCCCCGGAGGACGCCGGGCGGGCGGTGCCGGAGTGTGGGGACAGGAGGCACACGGGTGACTGACGCCGGGCGGGACACGGACCCGGAGCGGGGCGAGAGCGCGCGCGTACGGCTGCCGCAGCTCAGGCTGGACGAACTGCTGGAGGAGCTGCAGGCGCGCATCGACGCGGCCCGCGGCACCCGCGACCGGGTGCGCAGTCTCCTCGAGGCGGTCCTCTCCGTCGGCCGGGAGCTCGAACTGGAGCAGGTGCTGCACTCCATCGTGGAGGCCGCCGCCGCGCTGGTGGACGCCCGGTACGCGGCCCTCGGCGTGATCGGCCCGGACGGCAAGCGGCTGTCCGCCTTCCACACCGTCGGCGTCAGCGACGAGGAGATCGCCCGCATCGGCCACTACCCGGAGGGCCACGGCATCCTCGGCGAGCTGATCCGCCACCCGAAGCCGCTGCGGCTGCCCAAGCTGTCCGAGCACCCCGCCTCCTACGGCTTCCCGCCGCACCACCCGCCGATGAACACCTTCCTCGGCGTCCCGATCCGCGTCCGCGACCAGGTCTTCGGCAACCTCTACCTGACCGAGAAGCGCGGCGGGGCGCAGTTCGACGAGGAGGACGAGTCGGTCCTGTCGACCCTCGCGGTCGCCGCCGGCGTCGCCATCGACAACGCCCGCCTCTACGAGGAGTCGCGGCTGCGGGAGCGCTGGCTCCAGGCCAACGCCGAGATCACCCACGGACTGATGTCCGGCAGCGGGCGCGGCGAGGCGCTGATGCTCGTCGCCGAGCGGGCCCGCGAGATCACCGGGGCCGCCCTCGCCGTCGTCGCCGTGCCCATGGAGGGCACCGACTCGCTGACCGTGGAACTCGCCCTCGGCCAGGACGCCGAGACCCACCGCGGGCTCGTCGTGCCGGTCGAGGGCAGCCTGCTCGGCCGGGCGTTCTCGCCCGCCGCCCCTGTCACCTCGGAGGACATCGCCCACGACGAACGGGTGTTCCAGGGCCCGCAGACCTTCACCGAGCTGGGTCCCGCCGTGGCGGTGCCGATCGGCGGCGAGCACGGCGTGCGCGGCATCCTGCTGCTGGTCCGCGCGTCCGGCGACCGCGTCTTCACGGACAAGGAGATCGAACCGCTGCGGGGCTTCGCCGCCCAGGCCGCCGTCGCGATGGAGCTGGCCGAACGCCGCCAGGACGCCGAGCACATCGCCGTGCTGGAGGACCGCGACCGCATCGCCCGCGACCTGCACGACCTGGCCATCCAGCGGCTGTTCGCCACCGGCATGACCCTGCAGAGCGCCGGCCGGTTCATCGAGCACAAGGGGGCCTCCGAGCGGGTGCTGCGGGCCGTCGACGACCTCGACGAGACCATCAAGATCATCCGCTCGACCATCTTCGGCCTGCGCTCCGGCGCCTCCGAGGGCGGCGCCGGGACCGGCCTGCGCGCCCGCGTCGTCCGGCTCGTCGGGGAGGCCGCCCCGCTGCTGGGCTTCGCGCCCAGCGTGCGGATGGAGGGCCTGATCGACACCCATGTGTCCAAGGACGCCGCCGACCACCTGACGGCCGTCCTCTCCGAGGCGCTCACCAACGTCGCCCGGCACGCCCGCGCGGGCCGCGCCCAGGTGGTCGTGGAGACCGACGGGCGCGAGGTGCGGCTGACCGTCGCGGACGACGGCGTGGGCCTGCCGTCCGGCGGCCGCCGCAGCGGCCTGCGCAACATGGCCGAGCGCGCCGGGCAGCTCGGCGGCTCCTTCGACGTCACGGAGACCCCGGGCGGCGGCACCACCCTGGTGTGGCGGGTGCCGGTGGGCGAGCAGTAGCCCTCCGTCCCCGGCGGTGTGTGGTGCGCTGCGGCCGGGGGTACTCGGTGCGCCGTTCCGGTCGCGGCGGGACCGCCCGGCCCCGCGCCCTCGCACGGGCCGCACGGCCGCGTGCGCGGCGGTCGTCGGCGGGAGGAGCGGCGAAGTGACGGGCTGGACCTGGCGGTACGAGGGCTACGACCCCGCCGAGGAGCGCCTGAGGGAATCGCTGTGCACCCTCGGCAACGGCTACTTCGCCACCCGTGGCGTCCTGGCGGAGTGCACCGCCGACGACACGCACTACCCCGGCACCTACGCGGCCGGCGTCTACAACCGGCTCGTCTCCGCGGTCGGCGGCCGACGGGTGGAGAACGAGGACGTCGTCAACCTCCCCAACTGGCTGCCCCTGCGCTTCCGGCAGCCCGGCGGCGACTGGCTCGGCCCCGACACCACGCCCGTCCTCGACCACGTGGTCACCCTGCACCTGTCCTCCGGTCTGATGGAGCGCCTCACCCGGTTCGGACTCGGAGCCGGCCGTGCGCTCCTGGTGCGGCAGCTGCGGTTCGTGCACATGGCCGACCCGCACCTCGCGGGCCTGCGCACCGAGTTCACCGCCGAGGGGTTCTCCGGGCCGCTCGAGGTCGAGGCGGCGCTCGACGGCGGCGTCACCAACGCCGGGGTGCCCCGCTACGCCGACCTCGACGGCCGCCACGTCACCCACGTGGTCACCGGCACCTCGCAGCACGACGCCGTGTGGCTGCGCTGCCGCACCCGGACCTCCGACGTCCGGATCGCCTGCGCCGCCCGGCTGACCTCGCCCGCGTCCGTCGCCGTCCGCCACGACCGGCCCCGCGCCGTGCAGACGACCCGGCTGGACCTGGCGGCCGGGAAGACCCTCACCGTCGACAAGGTCGTCGCCCTGCACACCTCCCGCGACCCGGCGATCAGCGACCCGCTGCACGCCGCCGTCGACCGGGTGCACCGGGCCGCCCCGTTCGACGAGCTGCTGGCGCCCCATCTGACGGCCTGGCAGCAGCTGTGGCGCCGGGCGGAGCCGGACGTGCCCGACGAGGCGGGGCGCATCCTCCGGCTGCACCTCTTCCACGTCCTGCAGACCCTCTCCCCGCACACCGCCGACCTGGACGTGGGGGTGCCGGCCCGCGGGCTGCACGGGGAGGCGTACCGGGGGCACGTGTTCTGGGACGAGCTGTTCGTCCTGCCGTACCTGAACCTGCACTTCCCGGAGGTCTCGCGGGCGCTGCTGCACTACCGGTACCGGCGGCTGGAGCGCGCCCGGACGGCCGCCCACGACGCCGGGCTGCGGGGCGCGATGTACCCGTGGCAGTCCGGCAGCGACGGCCGTGAGGAGACCCAGCAGCTGCACCTCAACCCGCGCTCGGGCCGGTGGCTGCCCGACCACTCCCACCTCCAGCACCATGTGGGCTCGGCGATCGCCTACAACGTGTGGGAGTACTGCGAGGCCGCCGGCGACGAGGAGTTCCTGCACACCAAGGGCGCCGAGATGCTGCTGCAGATCTCCCGCTTCTGGGCCGGCTCCGCCTCCTACGACGACCGGCTGGGCCGCCACCGCATCAAGGGCGTGGTGGGCCCCGACGAGTACCACGACGCCTACCCGGGCGCCGACCGTCCCGGGCTCGACGACAACGCCTACACCAACGTCACCGCCACCTGGGTGCTGGCCCGCACCCTGGAGGTGCTGCGCCACCTGCCCGAGCCGCGCCGCCGCGAGCTGGCCGAGCGCACCGGCCTCGACGAGGCCGAACTCGGCCACTGGGACCATGTCTCCCGTACCCTGCACGTCCCTTTCCACGACGGCGTCATCAGCCAGTTCGAGGGGTACGGCGAACTCGCCGAGCTGGACTGGCGGGGATACCGGCGCCGGTACGGCGACATCCGGCGGCTGGACCGGATCCTGGAGGCCGAGGGGGACACCGTCAACCGCTACCAGGCGTCCAAGCAGGCGGACGTCCTCATGCTCGGCTACCTGTTCTCGCCGGCCGAGCTCCAGGGCGTCTTCCGGCGGCTGGGGCTGAACCTGGACGAGCGGACCTGGCGGCGCACGGTGGACTACTACCTGCACCGCACCAGCCACGGCTCCACCCTCAGCGGCCTGGTGCACGGCTGGATCCTGGCCCGGGCGCGCCGCAGGGACGCCTGGAAGTTCTGCCAGGAGGCCCTCCAGTCGGACATCGCCGACATCCAGGGCGGCACCACGGGCGAGGGCATCCACCTCGGCGCCATGGCCGGCACCCTCGACCTGGTGCAGCGCGGCCTCACCGGGCTGGAGACCCGCGGCGGGGCGCTGTGGCTCGACCCCGTGCCGCTGCCGGAGCTGTCCTCCTACGGCTTCACCGTCCGCTACCACGGCCACTGGGGTGTGCGGCTGCGGCTGGAGTGCGGATCGCTGGAGATCACCGTGCCCTCCGCCGGCCGCTACCCGATCGAGGTGCACCTGCCCGGACACCGCGCGGTGCGCGTGGACCCGGGGGAGACGGCCCGGCTCGCCCTGCTGGAATGACGATGCCGGACGCCCGGCCGGTGCGGAACCGGCCGGGCGTCCGGCGGACTGGCCCCTGCCCGGGGCCCGGCGATGTCAGGCGCCGCTCTCGCGGAGCATGTCCTCGCGCTCGACGATCTTCACGCGCTCACGGCCCTGCGGCTCGCCCAGCGCCTTCTCCGCCGCGTCCAGGCGGTACCAGCCGTCCCAGGTGGTGTAGCGGATGCCGCGCTCGGCGAGGAACGCGTCCACGGCCTCCGGGTCCGGGGACCCGGGCGTGCCCAGCCGCCCGCCCGCGTAGTCGGCCAGCAGGTTCGCGACGGTCTCGTTGGCGTCGCCCTTGGTGTGCCCGATCAGGCCCACAGGACCGCGCCGGATCCAGCCGGTGACGTACGTCGACGACAGGTGCTCGCCGGTCTCCTGGATCACGCGGCCGCCCTCGTCCGGGACGGTGCCCGACTCGATGTCCCAGGGCAGCTTGGGCAGCTTGTCGGAGAGGTAGCCGACCGCGCGGTACACCGCGGTGACGTCCCAGTCCTTGAACTCGCCGGTGCCCTTGACGTTGCCGGTGCCGTCGAGGGCGGTGCGCTCGGTGCGCAGGCCCACGACCTTGCCGTCCTCGCCGAGGATCTCGGTGGGCGACTCGAAGAAGTGCAGGAACAGCTTGTGCGGACGGTCGCCGACGTCGCGGATCGCCCAGTTCTCCAGGGTCTTGGCGACCATGTCGGCCTGCTTGTTGCCGCGCCGGGTGGCGATGGAGCCGTCGTCGTAGTCGATGTCCTCGGGGTCGACGACGACCTCGATGCTGGGGGAGTGGTCCAGCTCCCGCAGCTCCATCGGGCTGAACTTCGCCTGCGCCGGGCCGCGGCGGCCGAAGACGTGGATCTCCATCGCCTTGTTGGCCTTCAGGCCCTCGTAGACGTTCGGCGGGATCTCGGTGGGCAGCAGCTCGTCCGCCGTCTTGGCGAGGATGCGCGCCACGTCCAGGGCCACGTTGCCGACGCCGAGGACCGCGACCTTCTCCGCCTCCAGCGGCCAGGTGCGGGGCACGTCCGGGTGGCCGTCGTACCAGGACACGAAGTCCGCCGCGCCGTAGGAGCCGTCCAGGTCGATGCCCGGGATCGGCAGCGCGCGGTCGGCCGTGGCGCCGGTGGCGAAGATCACGCCGTCGTAGAAGGCGCGGAGGTCGTCGAGGTGCACGTCGGTGCCGTAGTCCACGTTGCCGAACAGCCGGATCTGCGGCTTGTCCAGCACCTGGTGCAGGGCCGTGATGATGCCCTTGATCCGCGGGTGGTCGGGGGCGACGCCGTAACGGATCAGTCCGAACGGCGCCGGCATCCGCTCGAAGATGTCGATGGACACGCCGGGCTCGGCGGCCACGTCGGACTTGAGCAGGGCGTCGGCGGCGTAGATCCCGGCGGGGCCGGATCCGACGATGGCTACCCGCAGGGGGCGGGGCATGGTCAGGTTCCCTTCGAGCGATGACAAGCGTCTCGTGGGGAAGCCTAAACTGAGGCTTGCCTTACCTTGTACGCGGGTCCGGTCTATGAGCCCATAAGCCGACCTTATGCCATGTGCCGAGGTGATCTTATAGCACGGCGTCGGACGTGCTAGGGCAGATTCTGCTCCGCCCAGATCACCTTGCCCGCGGGCAGATAGCGGGTGCCCCAGCGCTCGGCGAGCTGCGCGACCAGGAACAGCCCGCGCCCGCCTTCGTCCGTCATGGTCGCGTACCGCAGGTGCGGGGCGGTGCTGCTGCTGTCGTACACCTCGCAGATCAGATGGCGCTCGTACAGCATCCGCACCTGGATGGGGGCGCCGCCGTGCCGCATCGCGTTGGTCACCAGTTCGCTGAGGATCAGCTCCGTGCCGAACGTCAGCTCCTCCAGCCCCCACTCGGCGAGCTTCCGGGCCACCGCCGCCCGCAGCTCGCCCACCGCCGCCGGGTCCGACGGCACCGGCCACTGGGCGATCCGGCCGGCGGGCAGCGCCCGGGTCCGCGCCACGATCAGCGCGATGTCGTCGGCCGCCTTCCGCGGACGCCGGTGGTCCAGCACGGTCCGGCACGTCTCCTCCGGGGACTTGCCGGCGCCGGCCAGAGCCTCCCGCAGCCGCTCCAGACCGACGTCGATGTCGTGCTCGCGGTCCTCCACCAGCCCGTCGGTGTACAGCACCAGCCTGCTGCCCTCCGGCAGCTCCAGCTCCGCCGACTCGAACGGCAGCCCGCCCAGACCCAGCGGGGGACCGGCGGGCACGTCCGGGAACTCCACACGCCCGTCCGGCCGGACCAGCGCCGGCGGCGGATGACCCGCGCGCGCCAGGCTGCAGCGTCGCGACACCGGGTCGTACACCGCGTACAGGCACGTCGCCCCGATGACCGGGGCGACGTGCTCGTCCTGCGCCTCGTCCTGGTCGATCCGGCCGACCAGCTCGTCCAGCAGCGCGAGCAGTTCACCCGGCGGCAGGTCGAGCGCGGAGAAGTTGTGCACCGCCGTGCGCAGCCGGCCCATGGTGGCCGCCGCGTGCAGACCGTGCCCGACGACGTCGCCGACCACCAGCGCCACCCGGGCGCCGGACAGCGGCAGCACGTCGAACCAGTCGCCGCCCACCCCGGCCTGCGCGGGCAGATAGCGGTAGGCGATCTCCAGCGCGTTCTGCTCGGGCAGCGTGCGCGGCAGCAGGCTGCGCTGCAGCGTCACCGCCATGCTGTGCTCGCGCGTGTAGCGGCGGGCGTTGTCGATGGACACCGCGGCCCGTGCCACCAGCTCCTCCGCCAGCGCCAGCTCCTCCTCGTCGAACGGCTCCGGCTTGCGTGAACGCCAGAAGCTGACCACGCCCAGAACCAGCGAGCCGGCCCGCAGCGGCACCGTGATCAGCGAGTGGATGCCGTACTCCACGACCTGCGCGGAGCGCTCCTTGTCCTGCGCCTGCCAGCCGGGCGCCTCGTCGAGCCGGGGCTCCAGCACCGCCTGGCCGGTGGCCAGGCTGCGGCCATGCGGGGACGACTCGACGAAACGGATCTGCTGCTCCCGCGGATACAGCGGGGCGTCGTCGGCGATGCCGGTCCTGGCCGTGCGGCGCAGCGCGGCGGCCGCGTCGGGGTGCCCGCCCGCCAGCACCGACTCGAACAGGTCCACGGTGACGAAGTCGGCGAACCGGGGCACGGCCAGGTCCGACAGCTCCTGCGCGGTCCGCGCCACGTCCAGGCTGGTGCCGATGCCCACGCCCGCGTCGTAGAGCATGTTGAGCCGCTCGCGGGACTCCTCCGCCCGGCCGGACAGCGCCCGCAGCTCCGTGGTGTCGCGGACGGTGGCGACGCTGCCCCGGTGCCGGCCCGCCGGGTCGGTGGGGCGCTGGTTGACCGCGAGCAGCCGGTCGCCCACCGGAAGCACCTCGTCCGTGGCCATGCGGCCCGACGACAGCAGCTCCGTCGTGGCCGGATCCAGACCCAGGTCCCGGGCGTGCCGGCCCTCGGCGTCCTCCGGGAGGCTGAACAGACGGCGCGCCTCGTCGTTGGCGAGCAGCAGGGTGCCGTCGCCGTCGAGGATCATCACGCCCTCGCGCACCGCGTGCAGCACGGCGTCGTGGTGTTCGTACATCCGGGTCATCTCGTGCGGGCCCAGACCGTGGGTCTGGCGCAGCAGACGTCTGCTGATCAGGGCGGCGCCGCCGGTCGCCAGGGCCAGCGCGGCGAGCCCGGCGCCCAGCACCAGCGGGAGCTGTGCCTCGGCCGCCCCGCCGACGTTCTCCAGCGTGATGCCGGCCGACACCAGGCCGACGACCTCGCCGTCCGGGTCCTCCACCGGCACCACGGCCTGCACGAGCCGCCCGATGGTCCCGTCGATCTCCTCCACGACCGGCTCGCCCGCCAGCGCGGGCTCGATGGTGCCGACGAACTGCTTGCCGATGCGGTCGGGGCGGGGGTGCGTGTAGCGGATGCCGTCGGTGTTCATGACCACGACGAAGTCGACGTGCGACCGCTCACGGGCGGCCTCGGCACGCGGCTGGAGCACGGCCGTGGGGTCGGGGGAGTCCAGCGCCTCGACCGTGCCGGGGGCGTTGGCGAAGGTCTCGGCCACGGCGAGTGAGCGGTTGCGGGCCTCCTCGGCGCTGTCCCGCTGCGCCTGGAGCACCAGCGCCACGACGGCGGCGACCACCAGCAGCAGCACCATCACCAGGAGCAGGACGAACACCTGTCGGGCGACACTGCGTCCGCCGAGCACCGACCGCAGCCCCGCCGTCGGATGCCACCCGGAGCGGCCGCTCTCCTGCCCCCGACGCCGCACGGAAGCCGCCGCGCCGGACCGCTGGGGCGACCGGGTCCGGGATCGACCCATGAGTCGGACCATGTGCCCTGTCTACACTGCCGCGCGAAGGGAGGCGAGAGTAGGCCGCTGGGGCGGCACCTCATGCCCGGATGGGGCCGCGGCCGCCCCTTCACCGTAGGCGGCAGCCTCCTGGGCGCACGCGCCGAACATCGATGCGAGGAAGCGTGCGGCGCCGTGGGGGTTGTCCGCGCAGTTCCCCGCGCCCCTGACGGGGCGCGTACGCGGGTCGCGCGCGGCCTTCCCCCTCGGCCGCGCGCGACCCTCCCCCCGACGCGCGACTCGTCCCCCGAGCAGTCGCGCGTCTTCTCGGCCGGGCCCGCCCCGAGCGGGGGGCGTCCCGGAGTGTGCGGAACCGTGCCGCAAAGGACGGGTCCCTTCGCAGTCCGGCGGCGGCCGCCGGCTCAGTCGGCCAGCGCCCGGGCCAGCTCCGTGCTCGCACGGGCGATCTCCGTGTCCGGCTCGGCCAGCAGCCGGTTCAGCTCACCGCGCCGGGCGCGCACCGCCTGCCGCGCGGCCCGCTCCCACACCACCGGGTTCTCCCGGCGGTTCAGCAGCTTGGGGTACGCCGCGGCCGTGCTCTCCCACTGCCGGGCGTCGGCGATGGCCCTGAGCAGCTGGATGATCCCCGCCCGCACGGTGACGTGCGGCAGCTGCGCCAGCTCCCAGAGGAACGGCACCGTCGCCGCGGTGGCCTGCTCCGTGACGAAGCCGTACTGGCAGATCCGTTTCCGCAGATCCTCGAGGGCGGCCCGGGCGGTGTCCGGGTCACCCCAGGCGATGCCGTTGAGGAGCAGGGGAATGGCGGCCGCCGATCCGGTGGAGTCCTGCATCTCGGCCCACGGCACCTGGGACAGGGCCGCGAGGGGCGTGGACCGTGCCACTCCGGTGGGGGACGTGTGGCGCACTGGGCGCTCGCTGCTCGGCTGTTCCGTAGAAGCGCTGCGCATGGCGTGGGTGCCTTTCCGCGGCAGTCGTGTCAGGTGGGCGGGCGGGTGGACAACCGGGCCCACACCGTCTTGCCCGCCGGGACGGCGGGGAACCAGCCCCACGCCTCGGACAGGGCGTCGACGATGCGGAGCCCCCGGCCGTGCTCCTCCAGGTCGGCTTCGCCGCCGGGAGGCTGCCGCACGGGCGGGCGGTCGTCGGGGTCGGTGACCGTGAGCAGCAGGTGCGCCGGCTCCAGACGGAACCCCAGCCGCACGTCCGGTTCGTCCGGGCGGTGCGACGCCGCGTGCGTGACGGCGTTGGCGGCCAGCTCGGTCATGACCAAGGTGGCGTCGTCGCTGCACCGGTGCAGCGACCAGTCCCCGAGGGTGGCGCGGGTGAAGGACCGCGCTCGCGCGAGGCCCTCCCTGCTGCAGGCGATGCTCACCGCCGCGTGGGGGGCGGCGGCGGGCACCGTCTGCAGTGGGGACCCGTCCTCGTGCGGCACCGCGGGCAGCGGGCCGAACGACCCGGCACCGCCTGCCGGTAAGACGGCCGGGACCGGGGGCCGGAGCGTCAAGTGCACAGGTGATGACACGGCATCTCCTCGATGCGACGTCAGGACGGGGCGCTCCCACGGGGGTTGACGCCACGGCTATTATCCACGCTGTCAGCGCTCCCGTGCAATTGCACGGGAAATTGCGCGAGAATTTTTCGCCATGTGCGGCGACGGCCGTGCGGGGCGGGACGAGATCAGCAGCAAGGAGACAGCGGTGCCTGGAGTGCGGAACGGAGTGCGGGCCAGCCAGTTGGACGCCCGCTGGATCAAGAGCCGGCACAGCAACGCCGAGGGCAACTGCGTCGAGGTCGCGCCGCTGTCCGGCGGCGACGTCGCGATGCGCAACTCCCGCGACCCCGACGGCCCGGCCCTCGTGTACACCTCCGCGGAACTGGCCGCCTTCCTTGCGGGCGCCAAGGACGGCGAGTTCGACCACCTCGTCCGATGACGGGCCGCCGCGCCCGCTGACCGCCGCGCGGCCGGCGCCGCCCCCCCCCGTGGACCCGGCGCCGGTGAAGCGGAGTCCAACTGCCCTACTTCGATCGGCGTTTCGTAACCGGATGCGATGAGGCAGTGTCAGATGCGATAGTGTGAATCGCCCTTGTGCCGGTCTGCTGGGAGTCAGGATGTCCGCCGCGTCGCATCGCATCTCCCGTCTGGAACCCTACCTGGACAGGCCCGAGCCCGCGCCGACCCTGCTCAAGATGCTGGTGGGCGTGCAGCTGGCCGGTTTCCGTGAGGACGCCGGACTGTCCCAGGACCAGGCGGCCCGCTCCGTCGGCTTCAGCGGGGCCAAGCTGTCCCGCATCGAGTCCGGCAAGGGTCGCCGTCCGCCGGCCGAGACCGACGTACGGGCGCTGCTCGAACTCTACGGCACCGACGACTACGAGGCCTCCGTCCTCCTGAAGCTGCTCCAGCGGGCCGGCGAGCCGGGCTGGTGGCAGCGGTACGACAAGCGGCTGATGCCCGAGTGGTTCGACCGCCTGGTCGGACTCCAGGAGGCCGCCGCCACCATCCGTACGTTCGAGATCCAGTACGTCCCCGGGCTGCTGCAGACCGCCGACTACACCCGCGCGGTCGTCGAGCGCGGACTGCCCAACGCCCCGGCGAGCGAGGTGCAGCGCCGGGTCGAGCTGCGCATGCGCCGCGCCCAGCTGCTGCTCCGCGAGGACGCCCCGCAGCTGTGGGCCGTCATCGACGAGTCGGTCCTGCTGCGCGTCCTCGGCGACCGCGCCGTGATGCGCGACCAGCTCGACCATCTCGCGAAGATGGCCGCGCGGCCCAACGTCACGCTGCAGATCGTCCCGCTGAACGTCTCCAACGCCTCGGCCCCCGCCATCCCGGTGACCTATCTGCGCTTCGGTGGCCTCGACCTGCCCGACGTGGTCTACCTGGAGCACATCAGAAGCGCCAACTTCCTCGAGGACCGCGACGAGACCGAGGAGTACCGGATCGTCCTCGACCGTCTCGCCGACGAGGCGCTCACGCCCCGCGAGTCCGTCGAGATGCTGCGCGGCACGATCGAGGAACGCTACGCGCTCCCCTCCTGACGCACGCCCCGTACACGTCACGTACGGAGGAAGCCCAGGACGCGACCGACGCCCCTTCCCGGCCCCACGAAGTCCGGGAAGGGGCGTCGCGGTGTCGGGGGGCTACGCGGGTATCCGGCCCACGCCGCCGAACTCGATCCACTCCTGGGTGAGCTGACGGGGCGCCACCTCCGTGTCCGGACGCCAGGTGGACACCTCCACCAGACCCGGCTCCAGTATCTCCAGCCCCTCGAACAGCGCCTCGACGTCCTTCTCCTGGCGGACCCGGCCCCAGTGCCCCTGGGTCACCTGGTCCATGAAGCCGGTGACGAACTCGCGGACCTTCTCGTCCTCGCTGACCAGCTGGCACATCACCATGAAGCTGCCCGGCGCGAGCCGCTCCCGCACGCGGTTGGCCACGGCCAGGGGGCCGTCGGTGTCACTGTCCGGGATGCAGTGGAAGACGGAGTTGAACAGCACGCAGACGGGCTCGTCGAAGTCGATCAGCCGCTGGGTCTCGGCGTGGCCGAAGATCCCGTCGGTGTCACGCAGGTCCGCCTGTATGACCACCGTGCGCTCGTCCTGCTCCAGCAGGGCCCGGCCGTGCACCAGCACCATCGGGTCGTTGTCGACGTAGACCACGTGGGTGGTGGGGTCGATGCGCTGGGACACCTGGTGCACGTTGTCCTGCGTGGGCAGGCCGGAGCCGTGGTCCAGGTACTGCCGGATGCCGTACTCCTGGGTGAGCGTGCGGACCACGCGCTGGAGGAAACGGCGGTTGTTCAGGGCCAGGCGGCGGGTGCTCGGCACCACCTTGTCGAGCTCCTCGACCGCGGTGCGGTCCGCCGCGTAGTTGTCCTTGCCGCCGAGGTAGTAGTCGTACATACGCGCGGCCGTCGGCACGGTTGCGTCGATCTCGGTGGACAGCTGCTTACCGGTGTGCATCGTTCCCCCTGCGGAGTGCCGCGCCAACTGGACTGGCTGGACAGGAAATACATCCTAGGGAGGGCCGTACGGCCCTTGCCAGCCCGTCGGCGAACATGGCCCCGAAGGAATGGTGAAGGTGTGTCAGGTGATCACGCCGAGTGGCGCGGTGTGTGTGGGGCGTGATGGTCTGGCCGGTGGAGGGTCGGGTACCCGCCCCCTGACATCCCCGTACCGTGGAGGTCGGACCACCGTGGACAGTTCACCGGACCGCATCGCCAACCCCTGGGGTGAGCGCACCCCTTACGCGCCCGGCGACCCCTGGCCGGTCCGCACCGACCTGCACCTCGCGGACGGGGTGGCTCAGGAGGACGTCGAGCGGTGGGTGCTGTCCGCCTCGATCCTGCACTCCAACGGCGACGCCATGGACATCGCCGTACGCGGCGGCCGCATCGTCGGCGTCCGCGGCCGCGCCGCCGACCGGGTCAACCGCGGCCGGCTCGGCCCCAAGGACCTCTACGGCTGGCAGGCCAACCACGCCCCGGACCGCCTCACCCGCCCGCTGGTGAGGGAGAACGGCCGCCTGGTCGAGACCGACTGGGACACCGCCATGGACCGCGTCGTCTCCCGCACCCGGACCCTGCTCGACGAGCGCGGTCCCGGCTCCGTCGGCTTCTACACCAGCGGACAGCTGTTCCTGGAGGAGTACTACACCCTCTCCGTCCTCGCCCACGCCGGCGTCCGCACCAACCACCTCGACGGCAACACCCGGCTGTGCACGGCCACCGCCGCCGAGGCGCTCAAGGAGAGCTTCGGCTCCGACGGCCAGCCCGGCTCGTACGAGGACATCGACCACGCCGACACCCTCGCCCTGTTCGGGCACAACATGGCCGAGACGCAGACGGTGCTGTGGATGCGCGTCCTGGACCGGCTGGAGGGCTCCGACCCGCCCCGGCTGCTGTGCGTCGACCCCCGGTACACCCCCGTCGCCCGCCGCGCCGACGTCCATCTGGCGCCGCGCCCCGGCACCAACGTCGCGCTGCTCAACGCCCTGCTGCACGAGATCATCCGCACCGGCCGCGTCGACCGCGCCTACCTCGACGCGCACACCGTCGGCTACGACGAACTCGCCGCCGGCGTCGAGCGCTGCACCCCGCGCTGGGCCGCGGAGATCTGCGGTGTCCCGGCCGCCGAGATCGAACGCGCGGCCGACCTCCTCGGCGACGCGAAACGGCTCACCTCCACCGTCCTCCAGGGCGTCTACCAGTCCCACCAGGCGTCCGCCGCCGCCGTCCAGGTCAACAACCTGCACCTCATCCGCGGCATGCTCGGCCGCCCCGGCTGCGGACTCATGCAGATGAACGGCCAGCCCACCGCCCAGAACACCCGCGAGTGCGGCGCCGACGGCGACCTCCCCGGCTTCCGCAACTGGCAGAACGATCAGCATGTGACCGAACTGGCCGAGATCTGGAACGTCGAACCGGACGGCATCCCGCACTACGGCCCGCCCACCCACGCGATGCAGATGTTCCGCTACGCCGAGCAGGGCTCGCTGCGCATGCTGTGGATCTCCGGCACCAACCCGGCCGTCTCCCTGCCCGAGCTCGGCCGGATCCGGTCGGTCCTCGCGCAGGAACGCCTGTTCGTGGTGGTGCAGGACCTGTTCCTCACCGAGACCGCCCAGCTCGCCGACGTCGTCCTGCCCGCCGCGACCTGGGGCGAGAAGACCGGTACCTTCACCAACGCCGACCGCACCGTCCACCTCTCCGAGAAGGCCGTCGAACCGCCCGGCGAGGCCCGCGCCGACCTCGACATCTTCCTCGACTTCGCGGCCCGCATGGACTTCCGCGACAAGGACGGCGGCCCGCTGATCCCCTGGCGCGACCCGCAGGGCGCCTTCGCCGCCTGGCAGCGGTGCAGCGCCGGCCGCCCCTGCGACTACACCGGCCTCAGCTACGACAAGCTGCGCGACGGCGGCATTCAGTGGCCCTGCACCGAGGACGCCCCCGACGGCACCGCCCGCCTCTACACCGACGGCTTCGACCACGCCCACCCCGACCGGTGCGAGAGCTACGGCAAGGACATGGTCACCGGCGCCACCGTCACCCCCGTCGAGTACCGCTCCCTCAACCCGGACGGCAAGGCCGTGATCAAGGCCGCCGAGTACCTCCCGCCGCACGAGGACGCCTCCCCGCAGTACCCGCTCCAGCTGATCACCGGGCGGACCGTCCACCACTTCCACACCCGCACCAAGACCGGCCGCGCACCCGAGCTGAACGCCGCCGCCCCGGACGTCTGGGCGGAGATCTCCCCGGCGGAGGCCGCCGCGCAGGGCCTGGCCGCCGGCGACCTGGTCCAGGTGACCACCCCGCGCGGAGCGATCCGGGCCCGGCTGCGGACGGTGGCGATCCGCGACGGCGTGGTGTTCGTGCCGTTCCACTACGGCTACTGGGACACCCCCGAGGGCCACCGGCCGCCCGACGGCCGCCCCGGCCGCGCCGCCAACGAGACCACGGTCACCGACTGGGACCCGCTGTCCAAACAGCCCCTGTTCAAGACCGCGGCGGCCCGGGTCACCCTGGTCGCCCGGCGCGGAACGCCCCAGCCGCAGGACACGGACGACGCGAGGACGGGGAGCACGGCATGAACGGCATCGGCATCACCCTGCGCGCCCTCCACGACGGCGAGCGCGACCTGGAGACGGACCTCCTCGCCGTCGCCGAGCGGCACCGCACCGAGCACGAGGTGCACCACGTCGCCACCGACGTCGCCCGCTGGTCCCGGGAGCACGCCGCCCGGCTGGCCGCCCTCGGACCCGATCACGGCGTCGAGCTGTCCGGACCCCGCGACCACGGCGCGCCCGGCGCGCTCACCGCCCTGCGCGAGAAGGCGGCGCAGGCCCTCGGGCGACGCCCGGAGACCGGGCTGCTCGTCCTGGAGGACCTGCGCGACCTGCATCTGGCCGCCGTCCGCAACTCCCTCCACTGGGAGATGCTCGCCCAGTCCGCACAGGCGACCCGCGACCGCGCCCTGCTCGACCTGGCCGCCGACTGCCATCCGCAGACCCTGCGGCAGATGCGCTGGACCAACACGATGATCAAGGTGCTGTCGCCGCAGCTCCTGGTGAGCGTCTGACCTGCCCCGGGACGGCTTCCCCGGCGCGCCTGCGGGACCGACCGTGCCCCGCTATCGTCGGTTTCGTCCCCACGGGACGTCGGCCGCCGGCGGGCGGTGGCCGGCCCGGCCGGAACCCCGGGAGGCGGGCACCATGGATGGCTACTACGACCTCGGCTCCTACGGACGGCCCGTGTCGACGACCTCCCCCGAGGCCCAACTCTGGTTCGACCGCGGGCTGATGTGGACCTACGCCTTCAACCACGAGGAAGCGGTCGCCTGTTTCCGGAAGGCCGCCGACGCCGACCCCGGCTGCGCGATGGCCCACTGGGGCATCGCCTACGCCCTCGGCCCCAACTACAACAAACCCTGGGAGGCCTTCGACACCGAGGACCTCACCCGCACCGTCGAGCGCACCCACGCGGCCGTCGAGCGCGCCCACCAGGCGGCCGAGGCCCGCGCCACCCCCGTCGAGCGCGCCCTCGTCGGGGCACTGCGCGCCCGCTACCCCCAGGACCGCCCCCAGGAGGACTGCTCGGTCTGGAACGAACCGTACGCGGACCGCATGCTGGCCGTGTACGAGGCCGCCCCCGGAGACCCCGACGTGGCCGCCCTCTGCGCCGACGCCCTGATGAACCTCACCCCCTGGCAGCTGTGGGACCTGAGGACCGGACGCCCCGCCGACGGCGCCCGCACCGCGGAGGCCAAGGAGGTGCTCGACGGCGCCCTCGCCACCGAGGCGGGCGCGCACCACCCCGGCGTGGTGCACCTCTACGTCCACCTCATGGAGATGTCCCCGACCCCGGAGGCCGCCCTCACCGTCGCCGACCGGCTGCGCGGCGCGGCGCCCGACGCCGGGCACCTGCTCCACATGCCCTCGCACCTCGAGGTGCTGTGCGGCGACTACCGCCGCGTCGTCTCGGACAACACCGCCGCCATCGCCGCCGACGAGAAGTACCTCCAGCGGGCCGGCGCGATGAACTTCTACACGCTCTACCGCTGCCACAACCACCACTTCCGGATCTACGGCGCCATGTTCGCCGGACAGTCCCAGGTGGCCCTGGACGCCGCCGCGCGGCTCGAGGCAGCCGTGCCGGAGAAGCTGCTCCGGGTGGAGAGCCCGCCCATGGCGGACTGGCTGGAGGCGTTCCTGGCGATGCGCTTCCACGTGCTGGTCCGCTTCGGCCGCTGGGACGACATCCTCGCGCTGCCGTTCCCGGACGACCCCGAGCTGTACTGCGTCACCACCGCGATGCTGCACTACGCCCGCGGCATCGCCCTCGGCGTGAAGGGCGACACGGACGGCGCCGACGCCGAGCGGGAGAAGTTCCGCGCGGCCGTGGCCCGCGTTCCCGGCAGCCGGATGCTGTTCAACAACACCTGCCACGACGTCCTCGCCATCGCCTCCGCGATGCTGGACGGCGAACTCGCGTACCGCAAGGGCGACCACGACGCCGCCTTCACCGCGCTGGAGCTGGCCGTCGAACGGGACGACACCCTGCCGTACGACGAGCCGTGGGGCTGGATGCAGCCCACCCGGCATCCTCTCGGCGCGCTGCTCCTCGAGCAGGGCCGGGTCGCCGAGGCGGAGGCCGTCTACCGGGCCGACCTGGGTCTTGACGACACCCTGCCCCGGCCGCTCCAGCACCCGAACAACGTCTGGGCGCTGCACGGCTTCCACGAGTGCCTGCTGCGCACCGGCAAGACCGGTGAGGCCGCGATCGTCGCCCGGCAGCTGCGGCAGGCGGCGGCGTCGGCGGACGTACCGATCGAGGCGTCGTGCTTCTGCCGGCTCGACACGCACACCCTGGAGGCGGGGCAGCACGCCTGTCACTGAAGCGGCGCCGGCGGACCCGGGTGGCGCCCGGGCCCGCCGGCGCCGGCGGGGGCGGTCGTGGCTCTCAACGGGACGCCACGACGGCCTGGAACGACTTCATGCAGGTGAAGCAGTGCCGGTCCGTCGTGTCGCGTCGTGGCGATTCCTCCTCCTTCTCCACCCCGCACAGCGTCGAGGTCTTGTCCGGGGTGAGAACGTGCCAGACCGGCTCCCCCGAAGTGTCTGCACCGCACCACATCTCGTGCATTCCCAGCTCCCTCCGGGTAGGCATGGAGGCCGCTTCCATACCAGCACGGCGGGCGTCCGTCCGGCTCGTCCGGCGGGCCAGTCGGGTGACAGCCGGTCCCGGCATGCATACGCGACGGCACGGACGGATCCTGGAGGGATGAGGAAGCCTCCGATCGTCGTACACCCGCCGCTCGGCTCGGGCGGCCGGCGCGTCACCGTGCGCGGAGAGATCGTCGGCCTCGCCCACTCCGACCGGGACGTCGTGGAGTTCCTGCGCCGCGTCGGACTGCCGGAGGGCGAACAACTGCTGGACGACGCCGCCTGGGTGAAGTGGGTCGGCGGCCGGGCCCACGTCTACGACGCCGCATAGACAGAGCGACGGCGCCCCGGAAGCCGGAGCGCCGTCGACGCCTCCGTCGGCGCCGACTCCGACGGTGACCGTGCCTGACCGGGTACCCCGGTCAGGCATACCCATGCGGTCCTCTTCATCCCCCGGTGCAGGGAACCCCTCAGGGCAACACCCCAGGGGCGCGGGGAACTGCGCGCCCAGCCCCCACCGGCCCCGCGGTGAACCACCCCGCACGGCACCCCCTCCCACGAGACCGGTGATTTCACCGATCCCCGACCACCCCCTCCCCGCCGACAGTGGCACCGCCAGTCAGAAGGCGCCGCCCCCGGCCGCAGCACGGCTCCCCAGCCCACGCGGTGATCCCGTGCACCGGCCGGCCGGGCGGTCCGCCGTGACAGAGAGGACCACTCGTCGTGCAGCAGCACCCCCACACCAGCAGGCGAAGGACCGGCCGCCTGGCCGGCCTGACCGCGGCGCTCGCAGCCGTCGTCGGCCTCAGCACGCTCACCGGCCCCGGCGCCCACGCCGCCGACAACCCCTACGAGCGCGGCCCGGCGCCCACCGAGTCCAGCATCGAGGCCCTGCGCGGCCCGTACGCCGTCTCGGACATCTCCGTGTCCCGGCTCTCCGCGACCGGCTTCGGCGGCGGCACGATCTACTACCCCACGACCACCGCCGACGGCACCTTCGGCGCGATCGCCATCTCGCCCGGTTTCACCGCTCTCGAGTCCTCCATCTCCTGGCTGGGCCCGCGCCTTGCCTCCCAGGGCTTCGTGGTGTTCACCATCGACACCCTCACCACCGTCGACCAGCCCGACTCCCGCGGCGACCAGCTGCTGGCCGCGCTGGACTACCTCACCCAGCGCAGCTCCGTCCGCAACCGCGTCGACAGCAGCAGACTGGGCGTCATGGGGCATTCCATGGGCGGCGGCGGCTCCCTGGAAGCCGCCAAGGACCGGCCGTCCCTCCAGGCCGCCATCCCGCTGACGCCCTGGAACCTCGACAAGACCTGGCCCGAGGTCCGGACCCCCACCCTGATCTTCGGCGCCGACGGCGACACCATCGCGCCCGTCTCCAGCCACGCCGAGCCCTTCTACGGCAACCTGCCCTCGTCGCTGGACCGCGCGTACCTGGAGCTCAACAACGCCACCCACTTCACCCCGAACTCGTCGAACACGACGATCGCGAAGTACAGCATCTCGTGGCTGAAGCGCTTCATCGACAACGACACCCGGTACGAGCAGTTCCTGTGCCCGCTGCCGCGGCCGAGCCTGACGATCGAGGAGTCGCGGGGCAACTGCCCGCACACCTCCTGACGACCCCTCCCGGTGGCGGTCCGCGCACGGCGCGGGCCGCCACCGCCGTTGTGCGCGGGCACCACGGCCCGCCGCCGTACTTGGGCCGCGGCACAGTCCGAGGCGCAGGTCACGAGGCAAAAGCCGCTGGTGACCCGGCCGTTCACCGTTCACCGACCTACGTCCGTATACCTTCCGCGTGACCTTACGCGTGAGTAAGGTCGCGGGAATGACCGGACACACGACCGCGCGGCAGCGGCTGACCGCCGAGCTGCTGGACGCGCTGCGCACCGACGGCGGCGTCCGCGTCGTGACCGGTGAACCCGGTTGCGGCCGCAGCACGTTCCTCGACCACGCCGCCCGCCTCTTCCGCGCCGGACCGGTGCGGCACGTCCGCGCCGACCGCGCACACGAGCTGGACCACGCCCTCCGGACGGCCACGGCGTCCCGTCCGCTCCTGCTCTGCGTGGACGACGCCGACCTGTGGGACGCCCCGTCACGCGCCGCGCTCGCCCGTGCCGCCGCGCGCATACGGGAGACCGGCGTACGCACGACGCTCCTGCTGACCGTCGCCGGCCACCGGCCCCCGCCGCCCGAGCTGTCGGACCTGCCCGTCCTGCGCCTCGGCCCGCTCACCCCCGCGGAGGCGGCGCCGCTGATCCGGGAGCGAGCGGACAGCGAGGTCGCCCCCGCCGTACGGGAGGAGCTGATCACGGAGGCGGAGGGCAACCCCGCGCTGCTGCTGGCGCTGGTCCGGCGCCTGTCGCCGGCCCGGCTGAGCGGGCGACGCGCCCTGCCCCGGCCGCTGGTCGACGGTGAGGTGCTGGCCGACGTGGCCGGCGACCGCCTGCCCGACGACCCCGGCGGCCTGCTGCTCACCACGGCGGCCGCCGCACGGGCGACGGGGGAGGAGGACGCGGACGCGGACCTCGTCCTCCGTGCGTGCCGCGCGGCGACGGACGCGCCCCTGCCCGACCTGCTGACCCGTGGCGAGGGCCGGCTCCGCTTCCGCAGCGCGCTGATGGCCCGCGCGGTCCACGCCCTCGCTGCCCCGGAACACCGCCGCGCCGCGCACCTCGCCCTGGCCGAGGCCGCGAGGGAAGCGGAGGACATCCTCCCGCTCCTTCACCGCTCATGGGCCGTGCCCGACCCCGCCCTGGCGGCCTCGCTGGCCTCGGCGGCGACCGACCCGGCGTCCACGACTCCTCCCGCCCTCCGCCGCACGGCTCTGGTCCGCGCGGCCGAGCTGACCCCGGACGGTGCGGAGCGCGCCCGGCGCCACCTCGCCGCCGCCGAGCAGACACTCCTCGCCGGCGGCGTCGCCGACGCCCTGCGCCTGCTGGACCAGGCGCGCGGCCCTTCCGCCCCCACGCCGGTACGCGGCGGCGCGGAACTGCTGCGAGGCGCGGTGCTCCTTGCCGACGGTCCGGTGGAGGACGCCCGGGAGTCCTTCCTGCTGGCGGCGGACCTCCTGCCCCCGCACGCGGCGGCCCGCGCCACCCTCGGCGCGGCAGACGCAGCCTGGTCCGCGGGCGACCCCGCCTCCTGCCTCTCGGCCCTGGCCCCCACCCGCACACCCCCCACGCTCCCCTTGGCACAAGCCTGCGTCCGAGTCCCGCAGGAACCCGCCGCACCCGACGAGCACCGTGGAGGGGTGGCACAGGTGGGCGCCACGGCACCCCGCCCGGAGGGCGTCACCCCCGTGGGCGACGTGTCCCGCGACCACCGCGACGGCATGCGCGCCGTCCTCCTGGCCCGCTTCGACCTCGCCGCCGCCCCCCTCCGCCGCGTGGTGGAGAACGGCCTCCAAGGAACGGACCCCGACCGCCTCCTCCGCTCGGCCGCCGCGGCGCTGATGCTCGGCGACGTCACCTCCGCCCGCCGCGCGGGCGCCCGCGCCCTCGCCGCCGCCCGTACCCACAGCTCCGCCGCCCTCGAACCCCGCGCCCTCGAATACCTGGCCTACGCGGAACTCCGCGCCGGCCGCCACCAGCTCGCCCGCACCCACGCCGAGGAGGGCCTGCGCACCGCCGAACGCACCGGGCAGCGCAACACCGCCGCCCACCACCACGCCGTCCTCGCCCTCGCCGCGTCCATCGAGGGCGAGGCGGACCTCGTGACCGAGCACGCCGAGGCGGCCCTGCGCACCGCCCGCCGTCACGGGCTCGCGCAGGCCGAGACCCTCGCGCACTGGGCCGCCGCCCGCGCCGACCTCGGCGCCGGCCGCCCCCGCGAGGCGGCGCAGCGGCTCGGCCCGCTGGTCCGCCCCGGCCCCCGCCGCGGCCACTTCGCGGTGTGGATGCTCGCCGTCCCCTGCTTCGTGGAGGCCGCCGCGTCCGCCGGACGACCCCAGTTCGCGGCGGGCGTCGTGGAGGACTTCACCCTGTGGGCGGCCTGCGGCGCCGACCCGCAGGCCCCCTCCCAACTCCTGCGCTGCCGCGCCCTGCTGGCCGCCCCGGACACCGCCGACGAGCTGTACCTGCGCGCCCTCGACCGGCACGACGACACCGCGGGCGACTTCGAACGCGCCCGCACCGAACTCCTCTACGGCAAGTGGCTGCGCCGCAGACGCCGCCTCCGTGAGGCCCGCACCCGCCTGGAGGAGGCCCGCCTCGGCTTCGAACGCTGCGGCGCCCCCCTGTGGGCACAGCAGGCCGCCGCCGAACTCCGCGCCGGCGGCGCCGCCCCTACCACGGCCCCCGCCGCCTCCTCCGGCGCCGGCGACCTCGCCCGCCTCACCCCGCAGCAACTGCGGATCGCCCGGTACGTCGCCGAGGGCGCCACCAACCGGGAGGTGGCCCTCAGCCTCTCCGTGAGCACCCGCACCGTCGACTACCACCTGCGGAACGTGTTCGCCACGCTCGGCCTCCGTTCCCGGGTCGAGCTGGTGCGTCTGGTCGAGCAGGAGGAAAAGACCGGTGCACGACTCTAGGGACCGACCGGACGGTATGCCATCCTTCGGGGCAGGACGAGTCCGACGGCGGCCGGCCCGCGGGCTCCCCGTACCTGCCGGGCGCCGGTACGGGGCCGCCGCACGGGCACCGCCGGGAAGCCCGACCCTGGGGGGAATGCGCGATGCCTCAAGCCGTACGGCCACGTACCCTGCTGCGTCCCGGACCCGTGCCCGCACCCCGGTCGCGGACGCCACGCGTGCGGTCGCTGATCGACGCCGACGCGCTGCGCGTGCTGCACCGGGCCGCCCGCGTCCTGCTGGACGACCTGCCGCAGCTCACCGACCGGCTGGTCGCGGTGCTCCAGGAGCAGGAGCCCGCCTACCGCACCGCCGTCGAGGGCGACGCCGTCGCCACCTGGCAGGAGGTGCACCGCTCGCTGCGGCACAGCATCTCCTCGCTGCTGGACCCGCGGGGCGCCCGTGACGGGGCCCGCCGCTGCTCGTGGAAGATCGGCGCCACCCGTGCCGAACAGGGCCTGCCGCTGGACGCGGTGCTGCACGCCTTCCGGCTGGGCGGCTCGCTGGTGTGGCAGGGCCTGGTCGACGAGACGTCCCGGGCGGCGCCGGAGGACGTACGGCTGCTGGTGCATGTCGCCTCCGACGTGTGGGACTTCGTCGACGAGCACAGCACGATCGTCGCGGACGCCTACCGGCAGACCGAGCGGCAGCTGGCGTGGCGGAGGGAGAACAGGGTGCGACTGCTCGCCGCGGCCCTGCTGGACGGCACCAGCCGGATCGCCGACCTGCCCGAGGCGGCCGAGGCGCTGGACCTGCCCGAGCACGGCCGGTACGTCGTCGTCGCGGTCGAGGGGACGCGGTCCGCGGGTTGTACGGGCGCCCAGGCAGCCGTCGCCCCGGGTGTGCGCGTGCACTGGCACACCGGTGTGGACGCCGACCACGGCATCGTGCTCGTCGAGGGCGACGCGGCGGCCATCGTCCCGGACGAGCAGCCGCCCGGCGTACGGGTGGGCGTCAGCAGCGCGGTCGACGGACTGGCGGCCGTGGGGGAGGCACGACGGCTGGCGGACACGGCGCTGCGGCTGTGCCCCGGGGCGGGCGGCACGGTCCGGCTGACCGAGCACCTGCCGGCGGCGCTGGTCGCGTCGAACCCCGACCTTGCCGCGGCGCTGGCCGACCGGCTCCTCGGCCCGCTGGCCGGCCTGGAACCCGCCGACGCCGAGGTTCTCCTCGACACCCTCGCCACCTGGCTGGCCTGTGACGGCTCCGCCCAACGGGCAGCCCGTCGCCTGTACTGCCACCGCAACACCGTCCTCAACCGCCTCCGCCGCTACGAACAACTCACCGGCCGCAGCCTCTCCCGCCCCACCGACCTGGTCGAAACCGCCCTGGCCCTCACGGCCCGCAACCTCCTTGACCCCCGGCCGTAGCGGCACCCCGAAGGGGCGCGGGGAACTGCGCGACCGACCCCCACCGGCCCGCACCTGGACGCGCCCGAAGGGGCGCGGGGAACTGCGCGACCGACCCCCACCGGCCCGCAGCCGCGACACGACGCGAACCCCCCGCCCCTGGCGCCGGACGACGGGCCGCCCGCATGGGCACCCGCACAACCCGCCCCCACCCCCGTTGGTACACCGCAGCGTGCGGCGCCACACCGCTGTACCCCCTCCGCACCCCCGTGCTGTCGTAAGCACCCCTTCCCCCGAAGCCGTCGCCGCCCCGCGCGACGACCCCGAGGAGTCGTGATGCCCGAAGCACCACCGGACGGCGCGCCCGCCCTGCACGTCGAGGACGTCGACGTGACCTACGGCCGCGCGCTGTCCGCCCTCCGCTCCGTGTCCCTCACCGTGCCCCCCGCCGCGGTCGTCGCCCTGCTCGGCGCGAACGGCGCCGGCAAGACCACGCTGCTGCGCGCCGTCTCCGGCACCCTCCGCCTGCACCGCGGCGCGGTCACGGCCGGGAGCATCCGCTACGGCGACACGGTGCTCGACGGCAGGGACCCGGTCGCCGCGGTCCGCGCCGGCGTCGTCCAAGTACCCGAGGGACGGCGGGTGTTCGCCGGGCTGTCCGTCGACGAGAACCTCCGCTCCGGCGGGCTCGGCCTCGGGCGGCGCGGACGCGCCCAGGTCCAGGAGGCCCGCGACCGCGTCTTCACGCTCTTCCCGCGGCTCGCCGAACGCACCCACCAGCAGGCCGGGCTGCTGTCCGGCGGCGAGCAGCAGATGCTCGCCATCGGCCGCGCCCTGATGGCCGCGCCCCGCCTGCTGCTCCTCGACGAGCCCTCCCTCGGTCTCGCCCCGCAGATGGTGCACCGCATCGCCGAGGTGATCCGCGAGATCAACGCACAGGGCACCGCCGTGCTCCTGGTCGAGCAGAACGCCGGCATGGCGCTCTCCCTCGCGAGCCACGCCCACGTCCTCGAGGTCGGCGAGACCCGCCTGTCCGGCCCCGCCGGAGAACTCGCCCGTACCGACGCCGTACGCCGCCTGTACCTGGGCGAGTCGGCGCAGGACCAGGGGGCCGCGTGAACGACCGCACCACCAACGACCGCACCACCACCGCCCCGCCCGAGCTCGCCGTCCGCGACGTCACCGTGCGCTTCGCCGGGCTCACCGCGCTCGACGGGGTGTCCTTCACCGTCGCCCCGGGTTCGGTGCACGCGCTCATCGGCCCCAACGGCGCGGGCAAGTCCACCTGCTTCAACGTGCTGTCCGGACTGTGCCGCCCCGCCTCCGGCACCGTCACCCTCGGCGGAACGGAGCTGACCCGGCTCGCCCCGCACCGTATCGCCGCGCTCGGCGTGGCCCGCACCTTCCAGAACATCGTCACCACCCAGGGCACCGTCGCCGACAACCTGATGCTCGGCCGGCACGCCCTCACCCGCGCCGGGTTCACCGCGAGCGCCCTGCGACTGCCGGGCGCCCGGCGTGAACAGCGCGAGCACCTCGCCCGCGCCCGGGAGATCGCCGGACTCACCGGCCTCGGCGCCCACTTCGACACGCCCGTCGGCCTGCTGTCCTACGGCGACCGCAAGCGCGTCGAACTCGCCCGCGCCCTCTGCCTGGAGCCCCGTGTGCTGCTGCTCGACGAACCCGTGGCCGGCATGAACGCCGCCGAACGCGCCCGCACCGCCGAGGTGGTGGCCGGACTACGGGCCGAACTCGGCCTGTCCGTGGTCCTCGTGGAGCACGACATGGGTCTGGTGATGCGTCTCGCCGACGAGGTCACCGTGCTGGACTTCGGCCGACCCATCGCGCACGGCGCCCCCGACGAGGTCCGCCGGGACCCGGAGGTCCTGCGCGCCTACCTCGGCACCGACGCGACCGGGGAGGACGCGGCATGACGGATCTCCTGGACAGCCTGCTGGGCGGTCTGGCCCTCGGCGCGGTGTACGCGCTGGTCGCCCTCGGCTTCGTCGTCATCTTCAAGGCCTCGGGCGTGCTCAACTTCGCCCACGGCTCCCTGCTGCTGCTCGGCGGCTACCTGGTCGCCGTCCTCCACGACGACCTGGGCTTCGCCGGGGCGCTCGCCCTCGCGGTGATCGTGACGGCCGCCCTGGCCGGGGCGCTGGACCGGTTCCTGCTCCAGCGCGGCGGCCACGACGCCCACTCCGCGCATGTGCAGACCATCGTCACCATCGGCATCGACATCGTGCTGCTCACCGAGCTGGCCCGGCGCATCGGCGGCGACCTGCTGACGCTCGGCGACCCGTGGGGCGACGCGGTGACCGAACTCGGCCCGGTGACCGTCGCGGACAGCCGGCTCGCCGCCATCGTCGTGTCGGCCGTCGTCATCGGCGGAGTCTTCGCCCTGTTCCGGTTCACCTCCTGGGGCCTGTCGCTGCGTGCGGCGGCGGAGGACATGGAAGCCGCCGCGCTGATGGGCGTACGGCTCGGCCGGGTGCGGGCGGGGGCCTGGTGCCTGGCGGGCGCGCTCGCCGCGCTGGCCGCCGTGTTCCTCGCCGCGTTCCCCGCCCCCGGTCTTGAGCGCACCACCGGCCAGATCGCGCTCAACGCCTTCCCCGCCGCCATCCTCGGCGGGCTGGCGTCCCCGACGGGCGCCCTCGCGGGCAGTCTCGTCATCGGGCTGACCGAGGCGCTCGTCGTCGGCTACCAGTCCGAACTGCACGTGCTCGGCGAGGGGTTCGGCGACGTCGCCCCGTACGCCGTGATGCTGCTGGTGCTCCTGGTACGGCCCAACGGGCTGTTCGGCGCGAAGGGAGCGGCCCGTGTCTGACCGGATCACCGCGCTCCTCACCCGCCGCCGCGCCACCCTGCTCACGGTCGCCGTGCTGCTGTGCCTGCCGCCGTTCTACCTGGACGCCTTCTGGCTGCGCATCGGCCTGTTCTCCATGGCGGCGGCCATCGGCGCCGTCGGCCTGGCCCTGCTCAGCGGCACCGCGGGACAACTCTCCCTCGGCCACGCCTTCTTCCTTGCCGTCGGCGCGTACGGCTACACCTGGCTGGCCGGCGACCCGGGTCCTGGGCTGCCGACCGTCGTCGCCGTGCCCCTCGCGGTGCTGATGGCGGGGCTCGCCGGCGGGCTGTTCAGTCCCGTCGCCGGCCGGGTCAAGGGCATCTACCTGGGCATCGCCACCCTCGCCCTGGTCTTCCTCGGCCACCACGTCCTGCTCACCGCCGAGTCGGTCACCGGGGGCTTCAACGGCCGCTCCGTGCCCCCGCTCTCCCTCGGCGGCTTCACCTTCACCGCGAGCGACCCCGAACTCACCGTGCTGGGCGTGCCGTTCGGCGCGGAGGAACGGCTGTGGTTCCTGGGCCTCGCCCTGTTCGCGCTCACCTGGTTCACCGCCCGCGGCCTGCTGCGCTCCCGCCCCGGCCGGGCGCTGGCCGCCCTCCGCGACAGCGAGACGGCCGCCGCCGTGATGGGCGTCGACGTGGCCCGGCACCGCTCCGCCGCGTTCGTGGTGTCGTCGATGTACGCGGGCCTCGCCGGGGTGCTGCTGGCGCTCGCCTTCCGCCGGGTGGTGCCCGACTACTTCGGTCTTGTGCTGTCCGTCGACTACCTCGCCATGATCGTCGTCGGCGGTCTCGGCTCGGTCGCCGGAGCCACCGCCGGCGCCGTCTTCGTCACCGCGCTGCCGCTGCTGATGACCCGGTACGCCGACCAGCTCCCGCTGGTCGCCGCACCCGGCTCCGCCGAGGGCGCCGTCGGCCCCACCGAGGCCGCCCGCTACCTCTACGGCGCCGCCATCGTCCTCGTCCTGCTGTACGCCCCCGACGGGCTGCACGGCCTGGCCCGCCGGGCCCGCGACCGCCTGCGGCGCCGCCGCACCACCCCGACCTCCGCCCCGGACCCCGCCGTTCCCTCGCCCCCGCCGCCGGCCGCGGCCGCACGACCCAAGGAGCACACCCCGTGACCACCAGACACACCCGCCGCCCCCGCGCCCGCGCCGCCGGGGCCGTCCTCGCCGGCACCCTCGCCCTGCTGCTCGCGTCCACCGGATGCAGCTCCAAGGCGGAGGGCGACGGCAAGGGCGACGCCGCCGACGGCGTCCGCACCGGACCCGGCGTCGACGACGACACCATCAGGCTCGGCGCCCTCACCGACCTGACCGGCCCCTACGCCACGCTCGGCAAGAGCATCGTGCAGGCCCAGCAGATGTGGGCCGACGAGACCAACGCCAAGGGCGGCATCTGCGACCGGAAGGTCGAGATCGTCGTCAAGGACCACGGCTACGACGTGCAGAAGGCCGTCACCGCCTACGCCGACATCGCCCCCGACGTGGTGGCGCTGCCGCAGGTCATCGGCTCGCCGGTGGTGGCCGCCCTGCTGGACGACATCGAGCGGGACACGATGCTCACCTTCCCGCAGGCCTGGGCGGCCTCCCTGCTCGGCAAGGACGCCGTCCAGGTGCTCGGCACCACCTACGACGTCGACATGATCGCCGCCGTCGACTTCCTCACCCGCACCAAGGGCCTGAAGAAGGGCGACACCATCGGCCACGTCTACTTCGAGGGCGACTACGGCGCCAACGCCCTGGAGGGCTCCACCTGGGCGGCGGAGCGGGCCGGGATGAAGGTGGCCGGGCAGAAGATCCAGGCCACCGACACCGATCTGTCGGCGCAGGTGTCGGCGCTGCGCAAGGAGGGCGTCAAGGCCGTCTTGATCAGCGCGGGACCGGCGCAGACGGCGTCCCTGGTCGGCGTCGCCGCGTCCCGCGGCCTGAAGGTCCCGGTGGTCAGCAGCGCTCCCGGCTTCGCGCCGCAGCTCATGGAGACGCCGGCCGGGCCCGCGCTCGCGGCCCTGCTGAACGTGGTGAGCGCGGCGCCCGCCGTCAGCTCCGAGCTGCCCGGGGTGAAGACCATGGTGGCGTCGTACAAGAAGAAGTACCCGGACTCGCCCGTCGACTCCGGCGTGCTGTCCGGCTACAACGCCGCGGAACTCATCGGTCAGGACCTCGCCAAGGCGTGCGAGGCGGGCGGTCTGACCAGGGAGGACGTCGTCAAGGCGCACCGCTCGCAGAGCAACGCCGACACCGGTCTCGGCACGCCGCAGGACTTCTCCGACATGAACCGTCCCGCGAGCACCGAGACGTACGTGCTGAAGCCGGACGCGAAGGCGGTCGGCGGTGTGGTGAACGCCGAGGACGCGCACACCGCCCCCGGCGTCGAGGAGTACCTGTCCTCCCGCTGAGGCACGCATGACGCCCCGGCGCGCCTCGCACGAGGAGCGCCGGGGCTCAGCCGGCCGCCGCCTCCGGATCCCGGTCGGACGACGGCCAGAAGTACGGCAGGTCGTCCGGCTCGTCGGGGAACAGCTCCCGGTACACGTCCGGGTCCTTGCGCACCAGCGCCGAGCGGTGACTGCGGTGCACGGCCTCGTCCCCGAGCCACGGCGGCAGCTCACCGGCCCGCGCCAGCTCGTCCTGGTCGCGCACCGGCGCCCCGGGGCGGACCGTGGCCAGGTCGGCGACCAGGGTGGCCGCGCAGCTGTCCTGGTGGCCCTGCTCGCGCCAGACCCGGCAGATCTCCAGGCCGTAGCGCACCAGCGCCTCCTCGTACCCCGTCCACATGCGCACGGCGGGATGACGGCGCCAGCCGTAGCCCGGCACGATCAGCCCGCGCAGCACCTGGAGCGCCTCCACCCGCTGCTTGCCGAGCCGCTTGCGGTCGAGGACCAGCGCGGTTCCGCAGAAGTCGGGGTAGGGGAGGAAGGTCTGCACGGGGGCCGTCCGGGAGCTGGGGGGCCGAGCGGGTCTGCAAGCACCTCAGTTCCCAGAACCGGGCGGGGCACACCTCGCCCGGCCCGGCACGGGGGTCAGCCGAGCGCGCCGAGGCGGGCGTCCCGCCACAGGTCCACGCCGCCGTCCGTCGCGTACGTGTCGATCTCGGCGAGCTCCTCGGCGGTGAAGTCGAGGTTCTCCAGCGCGGCCACGTTCTGCTCCAGCTGCTCGGTGCGCGAGGCGCCGATGACCAGCGACGTCACCCGGAGGTCGCGCAGCGCCCAGGCCAGCGCCATCTGCGCCAGGGACTGCCCGCGCCGGGCCGCGATGCCGTTCAGCGCCCGCAGCCGGCGCAGCATGTCGTCCGTCAGCCAGCCCGCGTCGAACGAGGTGCCCGCCGCGGCCCGCGAGTCCTGCGGCACGCCGTCGAGGTAGCGCCCGGTGAGCAGCCCCTGCGCCAGGGCGGTGAACCCGATGACTCCAAAACCCTCCTCGTCGGCCACGTCCAGCAGCCCGTCCGTCTCGATCCAGCGGTTCAGCATGTTGTACGACGGCTGGTGGATCAGCAGCGGGGTGCCCAGGTCGCGCAGGATCTCCGCGGCCTGACGGCTGCGCTCGGCGTCGTACGAGGAGATGCCGACGTACAGCGCCTTGCCCTGGCGCACCGCGGTGTCCAGGGCGCCCATGGTCTCCTCGAGCGGCGTGGTGGCGTCCAGCCGGTGCGAGTAGAAGATGTCCACGTACTCCAGCCCCATCCGCTTCAGGGACTGGTCCAGGGAGGCCAGCAGGTACTTCCGGGAGCCGCCGCCCTGGCCGTAGGGGCCGGGCCACATGTCCCAGCCGGCCTTGGTGGAGATCACCATCTCGTCCCGGTACGGGGCCAGGTCCTGCCTCATCAGCCGGCCGAAGTTGATCTCGGCGGAGCCGTAGGGCGGGCCGTAGTTGTTGGCCAGGTCGTGGTGGGTGATGCCCAGGTCGAAGGCGCGCAGCGCGATGGCCCGCTGGCTCTCGAAGGACCGGTCGTCGCCGAAGTTGTGCCAGTAGCCGAGTGACAGCAGGGGCAGGTCGAGCCCCGAGCGCCCGGTGCGCCGGTAGCGCATGGTGCCGTCGTAGCGGTCGGGGGCGGCGAGGTGGTTCATCGGTGCGGTCTCCGGTGGTGCGAGCGGCGTGTCCCGTGGGACGGTGTTGATCCTGGGCCCACAGTGCCCCCGAGTGATCCGGAAGTCCAACCGGTACGTCGCATGGGATTGAGCAGCGGGACTTCTGAATCGCCGGGCCCGGTGATTGACCGGCCGGGCGGCGGGAAGCCGCTCCGGAGCGGCACTTCGACCGCCGCGTTTCCCCCACAGGAGGTCGACCATGCGGATCCGTACGCTCACCGGCGCCGTGGCCGCCGTGCTCGTCCTGTCCGGGCCCGTGGCGGGCGGACAGGCCGAGGCCGTCAGGCCCGCGGCCACGGCGGCGCCTCCGGGGGACACCCGGGTGCTCACCTACGACGCGGGCCGGGCGGGGGAGTTCGCATCCGCGGTCGACCGGGGAGCGGCGGTCTGGAACGACAGCGTCGACGCGGTGGAGCTGCGGCCCGCGGCGTCCGGCGAACCCGCGGACATCCGCGTCGTCGCGGTCGACGGCTGGCCGCGCACCGTGCCCGGGGGCCTGGGCAGCGGCACCGTGTACTTCGGCCGGGAGGCCGTGGCGGACGGGCACTCCACGGTCCGGATCGCCGCCCACGAACTGGGCCACGTCCTGGGCCTGCCGGACCGCAAGCCGGGCCCGTGCTCCGAACTGATGTCCGGGGCCAGCGCCGGGCCGTCCTGCGCCTCCGCCCGGCCGAACGCGGCCGAGCGGGCGGAGGTCGAGGAGAAGTTCGAACGCGCCCCGGCCGGGCTGTCCATGGGGCCGATGTGACGGGTGAGCCCATCTCCGCTATGGTTTTCTCAGGTCACGGCGAGGACGAACCTCCGCCGCCCGACTGTGCGTTGGTCGTCTAAGGAAAGACGCCCCGCTTCCTGCGGGGAAATGCAGGTGCAAGGCCTGCCCGGCGCTCCGCTCATGAGCCCCGTCCCGCAGCTGCGGGACGGGGCTCATGTTATTGCCGCCTGCTCACGGCTGCGCGGGCATGGTCCAGCAGTTGGAGCTCGTGGCCTTGCCCTTGAGCCGGTCGGCCAGCCAGTCCACCGCGTCACCCTGGTCGGTCAGCAGCGGCGCCAGGTGGTTGGTGAGCAGCTTGTCGCCCAGGTTCGGCAGCCTCACCGCCTTGTAGGTGACGTCGCCGCCCTTCTTGCACCAGTCCACGGCCAGTTGCCGCGCCTGCGCGTGCGGCACGATGTCGTCCTGCGTCCCCGTCACCACGCGGACCGGGCCGGTGGGCTTCAGCCGGCCGAGACGCTGGTCGTCCAGGACGGCCTGGGCGGCGGGCTCTCCCGCGATGATCTCGCCGACGGACTTCCCGTTCTTCGTCCACGTGGTGCTCCTCGTGAAGCCGTAGCCCAGGATCGCGTCGCCCACGCAGGTGGTGGAGATGTCCTTCAGCGCCTTGCGCCCGGCGTCGTTCAGGTTCGCCTCGACGACGTCCCGCAGCGCCGGCGACGCCTGCGCGAAACCGTTGATGGACCAGCCGAGCGCACCGGCCAGCGCGCTGCCGTCGATGCCCTTCGTCACCTCCGTCAGATCGGCGGGCGGCGCGCCGCTGTAGGTGCCGACGAGCGGGACGTCGGGCGCGTAGCCGCGCTGGAGCTCGGCCGCCGCGGCGCTGGCCCCGCCGCCCTGGCTGTAGCCGTACATCCCCACCCGGGAGGCGGCGGTGACGGACGCGCCGGGCACCGAGCGCGCCGCCCGGGCCGCGTCGAGCATGGCGTGGCCCTCGTCGACGCGGTTGACGTAGGTGTGCAGCCGGTCGGTGACGCCGAGGCCGACGTAGTCGGTGACGACCACCGCGGCGCCGGTGGCGAGCAGCCGGTAGACCGCGAGGGTCTCGTAGCCGAACGACACGGTCTGCCCGGTGAGGGTCAGCGGGTTCTCCAGGGCGAGGGAGGGCGCGCACTGGTCGCCCTGGCCCATGGTGCCGGAGCCGACGACGACCAGGGGGCGCGGTCCCGCGCCCGTCCAGTCGGCGGACGGCTCGATGTAGGCGCCGGTGACGGCCACCGGCTGCCCGTTCGAGTCGGTCGAGGTGTACATCAGGCGGGTGGCCGTGCCCGGCAGCCGGCGGCCGTCCAGGCCGGGCAGGCTCAGCCCGAGGCTGAGGGGCTCATGGCGGATCAGCTTGCCGTTGCCCGAGGGGAGTTCGGCGGGCGGGGTGTAGAAGGCGGGGATGGTGACACCCCGCGACACGACGGGGTCGGTCGCCGCGGCGGGCGACGCGGACGCGCACACACAGGCCGTCGTCGCGACGACGGTGGTCAGCACGCTGCTGATACGGCTCACGGCTCTCTCCTTGCTGCGGCTGCAGAAGATGAAGTCGAAAACTAACAGCGCTCACTTACCGCCGGTAACCCGCCAGTAAGTTACGGACCGGTAACTTTTGTGGACGTCAGGACGTGCGGGATCCAGACAGCACAAGGAGCGGGCCCCGCCGAGGAGTTCGACGAGGCCCGCTCGGGTGCGGAAGGAGAGCTGTCAGGCCGTGTGCAGCGTCAGCCCGTAGCGGTTGAGGATCTCGTTGACCGGCTGGAACCAGGTCTCGCCCCCGCTGGAGCAGTTGCCCCAGCCGCCGGAGGTGACGCCCTGCGCCTGGTCGCCGCTGATGAACGACCCGCCCGAGTCACCGCCCTCGGCGCACACGCTGGTCTTCGTCATCTGGTGCACCGAGCCCTGGGCGTAGTTCACGGTCTCGTTCTTGGCCAGCACGCGCCCGCAGTGCCAGTGGGTCGTCGAGCCCGAGCGGCAGATCGAGGCGCCGACCGGGGCCTCGGCCGAGCCGCGCACCAGCTGGTCGGAGACGGTGCCCCAGCCGAGCACCACCGGCACGGTCCACCAGCCGCTGCCCACGTTCACCCAGGCGTAGTCGTTGTCCGGGAACGAGGAGCCCTGGAAGTTGCCGATGTACGAGCCGTCCCAGCCGCGCACCTGCTGGCCGGCGCCGCCGCAGTGCCCGGCGGTGACGAAGCCCCCGTGCACCGAGAAGCCTATGGAGCAGCGGACGTTGCCCGTGTAGTACGGGTCGCCGCCGACCGTGCCCGCGGCGAACGTGGACGGCGCGTCCGCGACCGTCCGCACGGTCACCGGACCGGCCGCGCGCGCCTTCCGCACGAAGGCGCGGACATCGTTGTCGGCCCGCCGGTCCTCGACCACGTTCACCACGACCGTGTTGGCGGCCGGGTCCACGGACCAACTGGCCACGCCCGCGGGGGCGTCGAGCCGGTCGAGGCGTGACTTGGCCGTGTTCAGCAGCCGTTCGGTGTGCTCGACGGTGCGGACGGTGGCGCCGGACTCCCGCAGGGAGCGTACGGTCGTGGCGTCGGCGTCCGGGGTGACGGCGACCGTCAGCCTGCCGCTCCGGGCGTCGAACCAGGCGCCCCCGTAGGCGGATCCGGCGGTCTTGCGTGCCTGGGGCGCCAGCGCGGTGGCCCGGCGCTCGGCGGCCAGCCGCTCCTCCGCCTCGGCGCGGGTCAGGCCGAGGTCGCGCCGCATCGCGTCGAGCAGTCCGGGGGAGGCGGGTGCGGAGGCGTCGGCCGCGGCGGAGGCGGGGGTCTCCTGTGCGGAGGCGGGGAGCGTGCCGGCCGCCGCCCAGCCGCCGATCAGCAGGGCGGCGGCCATGGCCGCCTGTGTGAGTCGGGTGCGTCGTCTCATGGAAGGTCGCCCTTCGTCGTTCCAGCAGAGGTGGGGGTGGAACACACACGTCTGAGAGCGCTCTCGAACGAGTCGGGGCGAAGCCTAGCGACTTGATCATGGCAGGTCTATGCCAAGTTTCCGGCCGTGTGGCCGACGGCAGGTCCCGGGGCCCTTACTCCACGGGTACGCGCACGGTGAGGAGGGCGACGTCGTCGTCGTTGCCGGCCGGGCGGGTGCGCTCCAGCACCAGGTCGGTGAACCGGCCCGGCGGGTGGTCCGCCAGCGCGGCCGCGTGCCCGCGCAGCAGCTCCAGGCCCTCGTCCAGCGACCGGCTCGGCTCCTCGATCAGACCGTCCGTGTAGAACAACAGCGTGGCCCCGGGCGGCACTTCGGCCTCACCGTCGGGGCGCGGACGGTTCAGGGCGGTGCCGAGCAGCAGGCCGTGCCCGCCGGTGAGGAACCGCGCCTCGCCGTCCCGGGTGACCAGCAGCGGCGGAGGGTGCCCCGCGTTGGTCCACGACAGCGACCACCGCCCGTCCTCCGCACGGGACATGCGGGCGAACAGCAGGGTCGCCATGGTGACGTCGGTGATGTGCATGGCCGCCCGGTCCAGCCGGGACACGATCACGCTGGGAGGATCCTGCTGGAACCAGGCGTACGCCCGCAGCACGTTGCGGATCTGCGCCATGCCCGCCGCCGCGTCCAGGTCGTGCCCGACGACGTCGCCGACGGCCAGCGCCGTCGCCCCGTCCGACAGTACGAACGCGTCGTACCAGTCGCCGCCCACCTGCGACGCGTCCGGGGCGGCCAGGTACCGGGCGCTCATCTCCAGGCCGGGCACCTGCGGAAGCTGCGGCAGCAGATGGCGCTGCATCGTCTCGGCGACCGTGCGCTGCCGCTCGTAGAGCCGGGCGTTGTCCAGCGCCAGGCCGGCCCGGCGGCAGATGTCCTCCAGCAGCGGCAGGTCGTCCGCGGTGAACGCCTCCCGCTGCCCGGTGCGTCCCAGGGTCAGGGCGCCCAGCACCTCGCGCACGCCCCGGATCGGCGCGACGACCGCCGAGTGGATGCCGGACTCCGCGAACAGGCGGGCCTGCACCGCCCCGAGCGGGGAGTCCGCCGCCAGCCGCGGGGAGGGCCCGGCCAGTGCGGGGGAGACCCCGCGCAGCGCCCGCGCCAGCGGCACCGGCGAGTCCTCCGGGACGGGGGAGAGGGAGCCCTCGAGGTCCTCGCGCCGTACCAGGTCACCGCCCTCCGCGTGGACCACGGTCGACCGGCGCACTCGGCCGCGCTCGGTGACCAGGTCGACGGCCGCCCAGTCGGCGAGCAGCGGCACGACCAGCCGCACCAGCCTGCGCAGCGCCTGCTGGACGTCCAGGGTGGCGGTCAGCTGCGTGGTGGTCTCCGCCAGCAGGGCCAGCCGCTCCAGCTCGGGCAGCGGACTGCGGAACCGGTCGCCCGGGGTGCGCGTCTCCTCCGGGTCGTGCGGCGTGTGGAAGAGCACCAGCGTGCGGGCCGCCCCGTCGTCCGTGCGGCACGGGGTGACCAGCCAGGACACCTGGAGGAGCGACCCGTCGCCGCGCTCGAACCACTCCTCCTCCGACTGCACCGTCCGGCCCGCCATGTACGCCTGCCGCATCCCGCACTGGGCGCGCGGCAGGGTGGCGCCGTACCGGCTGCGGTGCAGCAGCTCGTGCGCGTCATGGCCGACGAAGTCCCCGGCCGACCGCCCCAGCAGCTTCTCGGCCTCCGCGTTCACGGCCATGACCGTGCCCTGCGCGTCCACCACGTACGCGCCGGCGTCGAGGGACGCCAGCAGCGAGGTCAGCGACGCCGGCCCGGGCCGGGCGGCACCGTCCGCCGTGTCCCGCGGGTCGTCGCGCGTCATGCCGCACCACCCGTCCGGCGGGCGGCCCGTTCCCGCTCCGTCACGTGACGCACCTCCCGTGCTCCGCTCCGGCCCGGCGCCTCCGCCCGGTCACCCTTGCGGACGGATGCAGGCCCCGGGTACCCGGGGCACCGCGTCCGTCTCTCCCCGCTCCGCCGTCTCCCGTGCTGCCCGGTCACGTGCCGTCCCTCTCCGCCCGTCCTGCCCGGCGCGCGGCGGAGGCCGCCTCGCGCTCCGCCTCCGCCAGTTCCTTCGCGGCCGCCCGGTCGCGCTCCCGCGCCTCGCCGAGTGCCGCACGTGTCCGCTCCCGTTCCGTACGGGCCCGCGCGAGCTGTTCCTCCAGGGCGGCCTCCCGCTCACCCGCCTTCCGCTCCTGCTCATCCGCCCGTTCCAGCGCCGCCGCGGCCTCCTCGCGGGCCGCGCGCCGCTCGCGCAGCCGCGCCTCGGCGGTCCGCGCCTCCTCCCGGGCCCGGGCGGCGCGCTCCTCCCGCTCGGCGCGCCGCCGCTCGGCCGCCTCGTCCTTCTTCTTCCGTGCCGCCTGGTCCGTACCGGACGTCCGGGCGCGTGCGGGCTCCCGCCGGGCCGGCGCGGCGGCGACCGCCTCCGCGCCGAACTCCGACGGAGGGGTGAGCACACCCTCCACCCGCCCCGCCTCCCACACCGCGGCGGCCTCCGGGTCGGCGAGCACGGCCCGCAGCGTCGTCTCGACGTCCCGCTGCACCGTGTCCGACAGCGGATGACCGGCCTCCCGCGCCAGCGCGGCGGCCTGCCGCGACATCTCCGAGACGATGCGCCGCCGCTGCGCCGACAGCTCCTTCAGACCGCTCGGGTCGAGCGTGGCGTAGGCCTCCCGCAGCGCCCGCCCCAGCTCCAGGAACCGCCGCGCCTCGTCGGGCCGTGACCGCCGCAGCAGGTTCGCGGCCCATCCGGCGAGGGTGGGACGGCGCGCGGCGTGGATGCGGCGGGCGTCCTGGGCGCGGCGCCGCGTCCGGGCCCGCGCCGCGCGTTCCTCCCTGCGGGCGACGAACTCCGACGGCGGCAGCGCGTACAGCTCGTCGAGGACCGCCTCGACGTCGTCCCCGGGGCCGGGCCGCCCGTCCACGCGCCGCATGATCCCCACACAACACCGAACCCGGCGCGGCCGCACATCGGGACGGGCCGCTCGTCGGACGGTCATGGCCGGAGGGTTCACAGCCGCTCGCCGGCCACTTCGTGGTCGTCGGGGGCCGGCCCGGCGCCGTTCGCCCTGGCGCGGTGCAGCCGCAGCCGGTCCAGGCGGGAGATGACGGGCGTGGCGCTCACCCCGTGCAGCACCACCGAGGCCACCACCGTGAACGTCACCACCGCCCACAGCACCTCGGGGGGCACCCCGAAGTCGTGGGAGTCCAGCGCGTACGCCAGGTAGAACAGGGAGCCGATGCCGCGGATGCCGAAGAAGGCGGTGACCACCCGCTCGCGCGGGCCCGCCGCCGCGCCGAACTGGGCGGCCCACCCGGTCAGCGGGCGGACGACGAGCAGCAGCAGCACCCCCACCGCCGCGCCCTGCCAGGTGAGCGGGCCCAGCCAGCCCTGGGCGACGAACGCGCCCAGCAGGAACAGCAGGACCGCCGTCAGCAGCCGCTCGATCTGCTCCACGAAGTCGTGCAGCACCGCGTGGTAGCCGTGCGCGCGCTCCGCCGCGCGGATGCGGCAGGCGGTGACGAACACGGCGAGGAAGCCGTAGCCGTGCACCAGCTCCGTCACCCCGTACGCGAGGAACGTCGCGGCGAGGGCGACGAACCCCTCGCTGTGCTCCGACAGCCGCATCGCCTGCCACCGGGCCCGGAAGAACAGCCGGCCCAGCAGCGCCCCGACGGCCAGCCCCGCGGCCACGCCCGCCGTGCACTTGTACAGCACCTCCACCAGCAGCCAGTGGCCGACGCCGCCGCCGGTGATCTGCCCGCCCGCGGCGGCGAGGGCCGTCGCGGCGGCGACGAACGGGAAGGCGAGCCCGTCGTTCAGCCCCGCCTCACCGGTCAGGGTGAAGCGGACCTCGTCCTCGTCGTGCTCGGCGTCCGTGGGCTCACCGACCCGCACCTCGGAGGCGAGCACCGGGTCGGTCGGCGCGAGCACCGCCGCCAGCAGCAGCGCGGCGGCCGCCGGCCAGTCCAGCAGGCCCCAGGCGAGGGCGGCGACGGCGGCTATGGTCAGCGGCATCGTGATGCCGAGCTGCCGCCACACACCCTGCCAGCGGAGGCGGCCGAAGGGCCGGTTCAGGGCCAGGCCCGCGCCCATGAGCGAGAGGACCACGCAGATCTCCGCGAGGTGCTCCACCCACACCCCGTCCGCCACCGGGTCGATCTCCGGCAGCGGGAGCGGCAGCAGCTGGACGGCGGCGCCCAGCGCCAGGAACACCAGGGGCAGCGACAGCGGCCTGCGGGCCAGCAGCCGCGGGAGCACGGCCGCGCCCAGGGCGACCGCACCGAGGAGGGCGAAGAGGAAGTCTGCTGTGCTCACCGCTCACGTGTGCCCCCGCCTCCCGTGACGTACGCCCGTGTCGGTACGCGGGGTTACTCCCGCCGTGGGATGTCCGGGCCGGGCGGACCCGGCACCGTGGACGGCGTGACACTCGACCGTCCCGCACGCCGGGTCTTCCTCGTCGTCCATGTCGTCGCCTCCGCCGGCTGGCTGGGGCTCTCCGCCGGGCTGCTCGCGCTCGGCCTGGCCGCGAACACCACCGGGTCGGCCGCCACGGTGGAGGCGGCCGTGCGGTCCATGCGGCTGTTCGCCGACTGGCTGCTGCTGCCGATCGCGCTGCTGACCCTGGCCAGCGGTCTGGTCCTGTCCCTGGGCACGCCCTGGGGGCTGGCCCGGCACCGCTGGGTGTGGACCAAGTTCTGGCTGACCCTCGCCACCACCACCGCGACCGCCTTCGTGCTGCGGCCGGGCGTGAACGAGGCGGTGGCGGCCGTGTCCGCCGGACACCCGCTGCCCGACGGCGGCGACGTCCTCTTCGGGCCGGTGGTGTCCCTGTCCGCCTACGTCTTCATGACGGTGATCTCGGTCCTCAAGCCCTGGGGCCTGACCCGCCGCGGCCGGCGGCTGCGGAAGACGGCCCGAGAGCGGACGCCCGCCGAACCCGCCCGCGTCTGACGGGCGGGGACGGCGGGCGGCGCCCCCGCGGCCGGGCGGCGTCACCTCACAGCGTGCGCTCCAGCCGGTCCGCCATCAGCCCCACGAACCGCGCCGGGTCCTTGGGCCGGCCGCCCTCCGCCACCACGGCCAGGGTGTACAGCAGTTCGGCGGTGTCGGTGAGCTCCGAGCGGTCCTCCCGCTCGGAGTACGCCTCGTTCAGCCCCTTCACCAGGGCGTGGTCCGGGTTGAGCTCCAGGATGCGCTTGCTGTGCGGCACCTCCTGGCCCATGGCGCGGTACATGTTCTCCAGCGCCGGAGTGAGGTCGTCCGCGTCGGCGACCAGACAGGCCGGGGACCGGGTGAGCCGCGTCGACAGACGCACCTCCTTGACGTCGTCGTCCAGCCGCTCCCGCATCCAGCCGAGCAGCCCCGCGTACGACTCCGCCTGCTGCTTCTGCTCGTCCTCGCTCTTGTCGTCCTCACGGGCGTCCAGGTCGATCTCGCCCTTGGCGACCGACCGCAGCCGCTTGCCCTCGAACTCGCCGACGGCGTCCACCCACACCTCGTCGACCGGGTCGGTGAGCAGCAGCACCTCGATGCCGCGCTCCCGGAACGCCTCCATGTGCGGGGAGTTGTCGATCGCCTCGCGGGACTCGCCGGTGATGTAGTAGATGTCGTCCTGGCCCTCCGGCATCCGCTCCGTGTACTGCTTGAGCGTGACCGCCTCGCCGTCCTCGCGCGAGGAGGCGAACGACGCCACCGCGAGCAGCGCGTCCCGGTTGTCTGGGTCGGTGACCAGGCCCTCCTTCAGCACCGCGCCGAACTCCCGCCAGAACGTCGCGTACTTCTCCGGGGCCCCGGTCATCATGCTCTTCACCGAGGACAGCACCTTCTTGGTGAGCCGGCGCTGCATCATCCGGATGTGCCGGTCCTGCTGGAGGATCTCGCGGGACACGTTGAGCGAGAGGTCCTGCGCGTCGACCACGCCCTTGACGAACCGCAGGTACGCCGGCAGCAGCGCCTCACAGTCGTCCATGATGAACACGCGCTTCACGTACAGCTGGAGGCCGTGCCGCATGTTCTGCCGGAACAGGTCGTGCGGGGCGTGCGACGGGACGAACAGCAGGGCCTGGTACTCGAACGTGCCCTCCGCGTGCAGCTGGATCGTCTCCAGCGGCTCCCGCCAGTCGTGGCCGATGTGCTTGTACAGCTCGTGGTACTCGTCCTCGGACACCTCGTCGCGCGGACGCGCCCACAGCGCCTTCATCGAGTTCAGCGTCTCGGGCCCGGCCGCCCCGCCCTCGTCGTCCTTCCCGTCCTTCTCCCCGACCAGCCGGACCGGCCAGGTGATGAAGTCCGAGTAGCGCTTGACGATCTCCTTGAGCTTCCACACCGAGGTGTAGTCGTGCAGCTGGTTGTCCGGGTCGGCGGGCTTGAGGTGCAGCACGACGGAGGTGCCCTGCGGCGCGTCGTCGACCCGCTCCAGCGTGTACGTGCCCTCGCCGCGCGAGGACCAGCGGGTGCCCTGCCGCTCGCCGGCCCGGCGGGTCACCAGGGTCACCTCGTCGGCGACCATGAACCCGGAGTAGAAGCCGACGCCGAACTGCCCGATCAGCCCCTCCGCCCTGGCCGCGTCCTGCGCCTCCTTCAGCTCCTGCAGGAACTGCGCCGTGCCGGAGTTGGCGATGGTGCCGATCAGCCTGCCGACCTCGTCGTACGACATGCCGATGCCGTTGTCCCGCACGGTGAGCGTCCGGGCGTCCCGGTCGATCTCCAGCTCGATGTGCAGGTCGGAGACGTCGGCGTCGAGCGTGTCGTCGCGCAGCTTGGCCAGCCGCAGTTTGTCGAGCGCGTCCGAGGCGTTGGAGACGAGCTCACGGAGGAAGACGTCCTTGTTCGAGTAGACCGAGTGGATCATCAGCTGGAGCAGCTGACGAGCCTCTACCTGGAACTCAAACGTTTCGGTCGACATGGTTCGCGATTACCTCACTGGTCCATGAAACGCCGGATACTGGCGCGATCACTCTAGTCAATGCGGTGTCAGTTCCCGGCGGTTCCGCCGGGCCCGCCGTCCGTCGCGGGCCGGGTCACCGCCGCGTCCAGCAGGGGGCCGAGTTCGCGGGCCGCCGTCGTCAGGGCGCGGACGCTGCGCTCGGCCCGGGCGATCAGGATCGCCCCTTCGAGGGAGCTGATCATCAGCGTGGCGAGCGGACGGCTGCGCTCCTCGGGCACGCCCATGTCCGTCAGGGCGCCGGCCACCGCGCCGGTCCACCGGGCGAAGGCGGCCTCCGCGGCCTGCCGCGTGGAGTCGGCCGTACGGGCGCGGTCCACCGTGGCCGCCGCGACCGGGCAGCCCCCGTCGAACCCCTCGGTCTCGTACTCGTCGGTCCACTGGCGGACCATCTCGGCGAACAGACCGGACGGCGTCGGCTCGGGCAGCGCGGCGAGGAACCGCGCCACCCGGTTCCCGGCGTACCGGCCGGCCCAGCCGACGGCCTCGTTGACGAGCTGTTCCTTGCCGTCGGGGAAGTAGTGCTGGAGCGAGCCGCGCGGCGCCCGCGCGTGGGCGGCCACCTCGCGCAGGCCCGTCGCGCCGACCCCCTCGCGCCGGATCAGCTGGGCGGCGCTGAAGACCATCCGCTCCCGTGGTCCCCGCCCGGCCCCTGCCATCCCGGCCTCCCGCACGTCGTCCCGTCCTGCGGATCTCATCCTATGACGGCCGTCATAGCAGCCGCTACTATGACGACGGTCATAGTCGAGGGCCGGTCCACCGGACGGGGCGGCCCCGGGGAACGGTGGTGCGACATGCGCGTGGGCTTCGTCGGACTCGGGGTCATGGGCCGGCCCATGGCGCTCAACCTCGCGCGCGCCGGGACCCCGCTCGTCGTGGGGAACCGCACCCCGGAGCGGTGCGCGCCCCTGCGCGACGCCGGCGCCGAGGTGGCCGCGAGCCCGGCCGAGGTCTTCGAGCGGGCGGACACCGTGCTGCTGATGCTGACCGACGAGGCGGCGGTCGACGCGGTGCTCGGCCGCGGCACCCCCGGCTTCGCCGCCCGCGTGGCCGGACGCACCGTCGTCCACATGGGCACCACGTCCGCCGAGTACTCCGCGGCGCTGGAGAAGGACGTACGCGCCGCCGGAGGCGCCTACGCCGAGGCCCCCGTCTCCGGCTCCCGGGTCCCCGCCGAGGAGGGCCGGCTCGTCGCGATGCTGGCGGGCGACGACTCCGTCCTCGCGGACCTGCGCCCGCTGCTCGCCCCGATGTGCCGGGAGAGCTTCGACTGCGGTCCTGTGCCGGGCGCGCTGCTGATGAAGCTCGCCGTCAACCTCTTCCTGATCACCCAGGTGACCGGGCTCACCGAGGCGTTCCACTTCGCCGACCGGCACGGACTGGACCGCGCCCGCTTCCTCGACGTGCTGGACGCGGGGCCCCTGGCCAGCTCCGTGTCCCGGATGAAGGCGCCCAAGCTGCTCGCCCGGGACTTCGCGGTCCAGGCCGCCGCCACCGACGTGCTGAAGAACAACCGCCTGATCGCCGAGGCCGCCCGCGCGGCGGGGGTGGCCTCCCCGCTGCTCGACGTGTGCCACGCCCTCTTCGAGGAGACCGTGGCGGGCGGGCACGGCGGCGAGGACATGGTGGCCGTGCTGCGCGCCCTGGAGGCCCGCACCGACGTGGCTCCCGAGCCCGGCGACGGTGACCGCGCCCGGCGTGCGAGCATGGGCGGATGAGCGTTCGCCGCAGGAACAACGTCCGTGTGACCGGAGCCACCACCGGGCGTCCTGTCGTCCTCGTGCACGGTTTCGGCTGCGACCAGAACATGTGGCGTCTGCTCGAGCCGCTTCTCGCCGAGGACCACCCGGTGGTGCTCTTCGACTACGTCGGGGCCGGCCGCTCCGACCTGTCCGCCTGGCGGGAGAATCGTTACTCCTCCCTCGACGGCTACGCCCGCGACCTGGTGGAGGTCTGCGAGGAGCTCGACCTGCGCGACGCGGTCGTCGTCGGCCACTCGGTGAGCGCGATGACCGGCGTGCTGGCCGCGGCCGCGGCCCCGGAGCGCATCGGCGCCCTGGTGATGGTGTGCCCGTCCCCCCGCTACATCGACGAGGAGGGCTACCGCGGCGGCTTCTCCGCCGAGGACATCGACGAACTGCTGGAGTCCCTGGAGTCGAACTACCTCGGCTGGTCGGCGGCCATGGCCCCGGTCATCATGGGAAACCCGGACCGTCCGGAGCTCGGCGAGGAACTGACCAACAGCTTCTGCGCGACCGACCCGGACATCGCCCGGGTCTTCGCCCGCACCACCTTCCTCTCCGACAGCCGCAAGGACCTCGAGACCGTGACCGTCCCCACCCTGATCCTGGAGTGCGAGCAGGACGTCATCGCGCCCCGCGAGGTCGGCGCGTACGTCCACGCCGCCGTGCCCGGAAGCGAGCTGGTCACCCTGGACGCCGTCGGCCACTGCCCGCAGCTCAGCGCACCCGAGGCCACCGCCTCGGCGATCCGCGCGTTCCTGTCCTCAGGAGTCCGTTGAGCCCGGGCGGCGCGGACGACGCCGGCGCGGAGGCCCCCGACATCCGCCCCGCGTTCAGCTCCCTGCTGGAGGACTCGGCGGAGGACCTGTACGAGTCGGCGCCGTGCGGCTACCTGTCCACCCTGATGGACGGCACCATCGCCAAGATCAACGCCACCCTGCTCGGATGGCTCGGCCTGTCCCGTGAGGACGTCGTCGGCCGCAAGCGGTTCAGCGACCTGCTCACGGTCGGCGGCCGGCTCTACCACGAGACGCACTTCGCCCCACTGCTGCGCATGCAGGGACACCTCGGCGGCGTCGCGCTCGAGATGCGCACCGCCGCGGGCCCCCGTCTGCCGGTGCTGGTCACCTCCACCCTCAAGCGCGGCGCCGACGGCGAACCGCTGCTGATCCGGACCACCGTCTTCGACGCCACCGACCGGCGCGCCTACGAGCAGGAGCTGCTGCGCGCCCGCCGGGCCGCCGACGAGGCCCGTGAACAGGCCGAGGCCGACCGCGTCCAGCTGCGCGAGGCCCTGGCCGTGCTCCAGCGCAGCCTGCTGCCCGACACCCTGCCCGACCTCCCCGGCGTGGAGACGGCCGGCTACTACCACACGGCGTCCCCGATGGAACTCGGCGGCGACTTCTACGACCTGTTCCCGCTGGACGACACCCGGACCGCCTTCTTCCTCGGCGACGTCTGCGGCAAGGGCCCCCAGGCCGCGGCCCTGACCTCGATCACCCGCTACACCCTGCGCGCCGCGATGATCCAGGACGCGGACCCGGTGGACGACCTGCGCATCCTCAACCGGGCCCTGCTGGAGCGCTACACCGGCGACGACCCCCGCTACTGCACCGCTGTGGCCGGTGTGTTCGAGCGGGTGGGAGACACCCTTCGGGTGCGGCTCGCCTCCGGCGGCCATCCCCCCGCGCTCGTCCTGCGTGCCGACGGCACGGCCGAGTACCTGAGCACCCGCGGCGGCATGCTGGTCGGCGTCCTCCCCACGGCGCAGTTCGTCGGGGTGAGCACCGTCCTGCGGCCCGGCGACACCCTGCTCCTCTACACCGACGGCCTCACCGAGGCCCGGGTCGGCCCCGACCGGCAGCTCTACGGCTACGACGCCCTGCTGTCGTTCGCCGCCGCGCGCGCCCCGGCGGGCAGCCGCGCGCTCGTCGACGCCGTCACCGGTCTGCTGCGCTACTTCGGCGACGGCCTCGACGACGACACCGCGCTCCTGGCGATCGGCGTCCCCGCCGCCCCCTGATCCCCGCCACCCCCTGACCCCGCCACCCATCGACGCACCAGTTTCACGGAACGAACAGAGCGACCCCCATGAAACCCCTGACGATCGTCTCGTCCCGCACACCCGCCGGCCCCCTGCTGGAGGTGGCCGGCGATCTCGACCACAGCAACGCGCACGACTTGCGCGGGGCCGCCGTCGGCGCGGTTCTCCCCGCCGGGTCGGTGCTCGTGGTGGACCTGGACGAGCTGGGCTTCTGCGACTCCAGCGGCATCACCGCGCTGATCGCCGTCCGCAACCACGTGGTCGCGGCGGGCGCCGGACTGATCCTCGTGGCCGTGCCCGAGACGCTGCGCCGGCTGCTCCACCTCACCGGCCTCGACCAGGTCTTCGAGCTGCGCGACAGCCACCGCCTGCAGACGAACTGACCTCCCGACCCTGCCGGGCCGCGCCCCCGCCGTCCAGCTCCGTGCCCCGTTGACGAGGGCTGTTCGATTGCTCCTGCGCCATCCGGGGCACCCGGGATGTGCCGAAAGCGCCGCAGGTGGCTCCTGAGCCGCCGCGGGGCCGGCACAGGACTAGGGCAAGGGGAAACCGGCGGTGACGGTGCGTATCGGAGCAGAGGAAGAATTCCACGTCCTGGACGCGGAGAGCGGGCGACTCGTGCCACGGGCCGGACTGCTGTTGGAAAGACTCGGCACCAAGGGTTTCAGCAGCGAGCTGCAGCAGTCCGCGGTGGAGAGCAACAGTGAGGTCCACGACACCCTCGACGGGCTCTACGCCGACCTGTCGGGCACCCGGAGCCGTCTGGCCGCCGCGGCCGCCGCGGAGGGCCTGGCCGTCGTCGCCGCCGGCACCGTGCCGCTGGCCCGGGTGACCCCGCGCGACGTCACCGCCGACCCCCGCTTCCGGCGGATGGCCGAGGAGTACCGCCGGGTCGCCGACGAACAGCTCATCTGCAGCGCCCAGGTGCACGCCGACGTGCCCGACCGCGACACCGCGGTCCGGGCCATGTGCCTGGTGTCGCCCTGGCTGCCGCCGCTGCTCGCGCTGTCCGCCAGCTCCCCGTACTGGCTGGGTTCCGACACCGGCTACGCCTCCTGGCGCACCATGCTCTGGCAGCGCTGGCCCACCGCGGGCCCGGCCGGCTGCTACCGGGACGCCGCCGAGTACGACGCCGCCGTCGCGGAGCTGATCGGCTCCGGCGTCATCAGCGACAGCGGCATGCTCTACCAGGACGTACGCCCCTCCGCCCACCAGCGCACGCTGGAGCTGCGGATCGGCGACGCCTGCCCGCGCGCCGAGACGGTCGTGCTGATCGCCGGACTGTTCCGGGCGCTGGTGCGCGACGCCTGCCACCGCCTGGAGCGCGGCGCCGACCCGCGCTGCGACGGCCACCACGAGTGGCTGCGCGCCGCCGGCTGGCGCGCCGCGCGCTCGGGCCTGGAGGGCCCGCTGGTCGACCCGTGGACCCGCCGCGCCGCCCCCGCCCACCTGGTGCTGCGCCGCATGCTGCACCGGCTGCGCCCGGCCCTGGAGGCGTCCGGCGACTTCGCCACCGTGCGCGACCTGCTCGACGAGACCCTCGCCGCCGGCAGCGCCGCCGACCGGCTGCGCCGGACGGTCCGCGAGGCCGACCTGCCGACCGGCATCGACCTGCTCGTCACCGAGACGCGTGGCGGCCGCCTCCCGGCCCGCGCCGGCGCCCGCCGCCCGCGCCCCCGGGCCGCCGCCCCGCACGCGGGCGGCCGCTCCCGCGCCCCGCTCCACCCGGTCGTCACCCCGGGCACGCCGGGCTGATCCCGCGCACAGGCCCGCGCCGCGTCCGGCGACGGGCCCGCCACCCGATCCCCGACACAGGAGAGTGATCACTACCCCATGTCCAGGACCAGCCACGCCGCCACCCAGCAGGACACCGCCCCGAGGGACCGGGAACCGGGGGAAGGGAGGAACCACTGATGTGCGGCCTCAGCGGGGAGATACGGTTCGACGGCGGACGGCCCGACATCGCGGCGGTGGAGCGCATGACCGACCGGCTCGCACCGCGCGGCCCGGACGGACGCGGCCTGTGGTCCCAGGGCCCGGTCGCCCTCGGACACCGCCGGCTGAAGATCATCGACCTGTCGGAGTGCGGCGCCCAGCCCATGACCGACCCGGGCGCCCGCCTCACCGGCGTCTTCAACGGCTGCGTCTACAACTACCGTGAGCTGCGCGACGAACTGCACGCTCTGGGGCACCGCTTCTTCTCGCACTCCGACACCGAGGTGGTGCTCAAGGCGTACCAGCAGTGGGGCGCCGACTGCGTGGACCGGTTCCGCGGCATGTTCGCCTTCGTGATCGTCGAGCAGGACACCGGACGCGTCGTCCTCGCCCGTGACCGGGTCGGCATCAAGCCGCTCTACCTGTCGGCCACCTCGGAGCGCCTGCGGTTCGCCTCCTCGCTGCCCGCCCTGCTGGCGGCCGGCGGCGTCGACACCTCCCTCGACCCGGTCGCCCTGCACCAGTACCTGAGCTGGCACGCCACGGTCGTCGCGCCCCGCACGGTCCTCAACGGCGTCCGCAAGCTCCCCCCGGCCACCGTGCGCGTCGTCGAGCCCGACGGCACCCAGCACGACCGCCGCTACTGGCACCCCCTCCACACCCGCCGCCCCGAGTTCGCGGACCTCACCGCCGACGACTGGACCGACGCAATCCTGGACGCGCTGCGCACCGCCGTGCGCCGCCGCATGGTCGCCGACGTGCCGGTGGGCGTACTGCTCTCCGGCGGCCTGGACTCCAGCCTGATCGTGGCCCTGCTCGCCGACGAGGGGCAGCGGGACATGGCGACCTTCAGCGTCGGCTTCGAGTCCGAGGGCGACGAGGACGGCGACGAGTTCCACTACTCCGACCTGGTGGCCCGGCACTTCGACACCCGCCACCACCAGCTGATGGTGCCCTCCGACCGGGTCGCCGGCGCCCTCGACGGAGCCGTCCGCGCCATGAGCGAACCCATGATGAGCCACGACGTGGTCGCCTTCCACCTGCTGTCCGAGCAGGTCGCCAAGGAGGTCAAGGTCGTGCAGAGCGGGCAGGGCGCCGACGAGGTGTTCGCCGGCTACGACTGGTACCCGGCGATGGCGGGCGCGCCCCGCGAGCGGGCCGCCGAGGCGTACGTCGACACCTACGCCGACCGCTCCCACGCCGACATGGCGGACGTGCTGCGGCCCGAGATGCTGCCCGACCGGGACACCTCGGCCGAGTTCATCCATGAGCACATGGCGCAGGACGGCGCCGACACCGCCCTCGACGCGCAACTGCGCCTGGACACGCTGGTGATGATGGTCGACGACCCGGTCAAGCGGGTCGACAACATGACCATGGACTGGGGCCTGGAGGCCCGGGTGCCCTTCCTCGACCATGAGCTCATGGAACTCGCCGCCGCCTGCCCGCCCGAGCTGAAGCTCGCCGACGGCGGCAAGGGCGTTCTGAAGGCCGCGGGCCGCCGGGTGCTGCCGCGCGAGGTCGTCGACCGGCCCAAGGGCTACTTCCCGGTCCCGGCGATCCGGCACATGGCCGGACCCGTCCTCCAGCGGGTCCGCGACACCCTGACCGCGCCCGAGGCCCGGGCCCGCGGCGTCTTCCGTGAGGAGTACGTCGAGCGGCTGCTGGCCGCGCCCGACGCCCACCGCACCCGGCGCGGGGCCAACTCCCTCTGGCAGATCGCCCTGCTGGAGACCTGGCTCCAGACCCACGGGATCCGATGACGGCGACCCGGAACCCCGGCAGCGCGCTGTACGCCCCGGAGCCCGCCCCCCTGGCCGACGCCTCGGCGCCGTACGACCTGCCGCCCCCGGCGGTGCACGGCTGCTGGTACCCCTCCGCCGACCCGAGCGGCCGGCACGTGGCCTTCATCTGCGACCGGGCCGGGGTGCCGCAGCTGTGGACCGGCCCGGTCGACGGCGCGGAGGTGCGCCGGCTCGACGCCGATCCGCACCCCGTCACGGAGGTGTCCTGGTCGCCGGACGGCCGGTGGATCGCCTACACCACGGCGCCCGGCGGCGGCGAGCTGACCCGGGTGCTGTGCGTACGCCCCGACGGCAGCGGCCGGCACCTGCTGGCCGGCGGCGAGTCGGGCACCTCCGCGCGGCTCGGCTGCTGGCAGCACGACGGCTCCGCGATCGCGGTGACCGTCACCGAGTCCGCCCCGCCCGGACAGCCCGACCGCCCCCACGCGGAGGCGCCCGGACCGCCCGGCACCGAGCACGCCCCGCAGTGGGCGGGCCGCGACGGCCGTGCCGTCCTGCTCGACCCGGCCGGAGGACGGCTCCGGCCGGCCGACGGCGGGGTGCTGCCCGGCTCCGGCCGGGAACTGGAGGAGCGGACGCTCTCCGCCTACCTCGTCGACCCGGAGGGCACCGCCGCGCCCGTCCTGCTGTTCAGCGAACGCGGCGCCGCCAACCAGCGGGTGTGCGACCTCAGCCGCGACGGCCGCCTCGCCCTGGTCTACCGGGGCCCGCGCGGACGCCGCGAGGCCCTCGTCGTCCGCACCGAGGACTCCGCCGTGACCTGCGCCTTCCCCGTCGCCGACGGAGACCCCTGGGTCGGCGGCTTCTCCCCGTCCGCGGGCACGCTCTGGCTGCGCAGCGACGCCGGACGCGAGTACGCGGCCCTGCTCGCCGCCCATCTCGGCCCGCGCGGCGAACTGCGCACCACCCGCGTCGTCGCCGAACGCGAGGACTGCGGCCTGGAACTCCTCGCCCTCGGCCGCGACGGCCGCCGCGCCGTGCTGGCGTGGAACCGGCACGGGGTCAGCGACCTGGAACTGCTCGCGCTGCGGTCCGCCCCGCCGCACGGCACCGGGACGGGCGCCGCGCCGCCGCCCTCGGCCGGCGACGCGCGCCGCGTCGACCTGCCCCACGAGGTCGTCACCCGGATCGCGCCCACCGCCGACCCCGACGCGCCCGTGGTCGCGCTGTCCGGGTCACGGCGCCACCCCGGCGTGTGGTGGCTGCCGCACGGCGCGCCCCTGCGCACCCCCTGGTCCTCCCGCGACGAGGACGCCTTCCCGCCCGGCCTGACCCCGGTGCGCCCCACATCCGTGCGGCCCGTCGCCCGGGACGGCCTCCAGCTCGGCGGCTGGTACTACCGTGCCCCCGGCCGCTCGCCCGGCGAACCCGCGCCCTGCGTCCTGCATCTGCACGGAGGGCCCGAGGAACAGGAACGCCCGGTCCTCGAACCCCTCTACCTGGAACTGCTCAGCCGCGGCCTGGACGTGTTCGCCCCCGACGTCCGCGGCTCCTCCGGCCACGGCCGCAGCTTCGTCGACGCCGACCTGGGCGCCGGACGCTTCTCCGCGATCGACGACGTCGCGGACTGCGCGGCGCACGTCATGGTGCACGGCCTCGCCGACCCCCGGCGGATGGCCGTGATGGGCCGCTCCTACGGCGGCTACCTCACCATGGCGTCCCTGGTGTGGCACCCCGACCTGTTCCGCACGGGCGTGGCCGTGTGCGGCATGTCGGACCTGACCACCTTCTTCGCCGGGACCGAGCCGTGGATCGCGCAGTCCGCCGCGCACAAGTACGGCCATCCGGAACACGACCGGGACCTGCTGCGCGCCCTGTCGCCCATGAGCCGGGTCGACGCCCTGCGCGCCCCGCTCCTCGCCGTGCACGGCGAGCACGACACCAACGTGCCGCCCGGCGAGTCCGAGCAGTTCGTGCGGGCCGCGCGGGAACGCGGTCTTGAGGCGGAGCTGCTCCTGCTGCGTGACGAAGGTCACGACTTCCGCCGCGCGGACAACCGCCGTCTCTTCCGGCGCACCGCAGGTGACTGGCTCGAGCGGCACCTGGCGCACTGACCTGTCGGACGTACCTGTCACACTTCTTGGGCGTGCGGGGGAGCGATGCGGGTAGTCGCGCGGTGTGATCGAGTAAAGGCGGACCGGATGGATTCAGTTCCTGTCGACGAGGGGAAGACGGTGACGGACGCACCCCGGCTGAGGGCTTCCTACGCCCTGGACGCCGAGGGCGCGTGGATAGCGCAGGCACGCCACCTCGCGGCCGAGTTCCTCGGCCGGGCCCGGACGGAGGACGGTCTGCCGGTGCCGGAGCGCGTGGTGGAGATCACCCAGCTCGTGGTCAGCGAGCTGGTGACCAACGCCCGCAAGTACGCGCCGGGCCCCGTCGGACTGGACCTGCGGGTGTTCGGCGACGCCGTCGAGGTGGTCGTCCACGACGGCAACCCGGAGGCGCCGCGGCCCCGGGACGCCGACCCGGGCCGTGTGGGTCAGCACGGCCTCGAGATCGTCATGGCCGTCGCCGAGGCCCTCGACGTGCGCCAGGAGGCGGAGGGCAAGAGCATCACCGCGCGCATCGCCCTCTCCGCCTGACCGTTTCCTCTTCGCGGTTCTCCCCCTTCCGGCCCCTCAGTTCTCCGCCCGGTCCCCCGGCGCCGTCCCGCACCCGCTCCAGGTGGACCAGGGCGCTCGCCCAGTCGCCGCTCGGCAGACCGAGATCCAGCCCGTACTCCGTCAGCACGGTCGCATGGTGCACCGTGCCCGTCGCCGTGTCCCGGAAGCGCGCGCCCGGCGGCAGGCCGCGCAGCCGCAGCGGCACCCGCGGGGCGCCGTGCCGAGGGCTGGCGCGGAAGGCCAGCACCACCGCCTCACTCCCGTCGGAGGCCGCGTACTGCACGGCCGACGGGCCGTCGCCGTACGGGTCGCCGAGCCGGTACTGGTCGCCGTGCTGCACCAGGTGCCGGATCTCCTTGTAGCGGGCCACCAGCTCGGCGGCCTCGGCCAGCTCCCCCTCGCTCCAGCGGGTGAGGTCGCCGCCGAGACCGAGCAGCCCGGCCATGGCCGCGTGGAACCGGAAGCGCAGCGGCACGGACAGCCGGGTGAGCTGGTTGGGCACGTCGGTCACCCAGGCCGACATCACCCGCGCCGGATACACCTGGCTGAAGCCCTGCTGAATGCCCAGCCGGTCCACGGCGTCGGTGTTGTCGGACGTCCACGCCTGGTCGGTGCGGGCCAGGATGCCCAGGTCGACCCGGCCGCCGCCCCCGCTGCACGTCTCGATCCGCAGCTCCGGGTGCGCCTCCCGCAGCCGGTCCAGCACGCCGTACAGATGGTGCACGTAGCGTGTCCACAGCCGGTCGTTGCCGTCCTCCGTGCCCGGCCAGCCGGACTCGCCGAAGACGCGGTTCATGTCCCACTTGAGGAAGTCCACCCGGTGCTCGGCCACCAGCCGGGTGAGCCAGTCGAAGGCCCAGTCGGCGACGTCCCGCCGGGCGAAGTTCAGCACGAGCTGGTTGCGCAGCTCGGAGCGCGGCCGGCCCGGCAGGTGCAGCACCCAGTCGGGGTGCGCCCGGTAGAGGTCGCTGTCCGGATTGACCATCTCCGGCTCCACCCAGACGCCGAACCGCATGCCGAGCCGGTGCACGGCGTCGGACAGCGGCCGCAGCCCCCGCGGGAAGCGGTCCGGCGTCGGCGTCCAGTCGCCCAGGCCCGCCCGGTCGCTGCGGCGGGCGCCGAACCAGCCGTCGTCGACGACGTACAGCTCCACCCCGAGCCGGGCCGCCCGCTCGGCGAGCGCGAGCTGGCTCGCCTCGTCCACGTCGAAGCCGGTGGCCTCCCAGGAGTTGTAGAGCACCGGCGCCGTCTCGCCGGCGTGCCGCAGCACATGGGTCCGGACGTACGCGTGCCACGCCCGGCTCGCCGCCCCGAAACCGCCGTCGGTGAACAGCCCGGCCGACACCGGAGCGGTGAACTCCTCGCCCGGCCCGAGCGGCACGCGCGTCCCCTCGTGGCCCACGCCGCCGGTCAGCCCCGCCCGCCCGTCCGGAGTGCGCTGCACGGTGATCCGCCAGCTGCCGCTCCACGCCAGGGCCGTGCTCCACACCCGGCCCCGGTTCTCGTCCGCGGTGCCGTCGTCGAGCATGGTCCAGGGGTTGGCGTGGTGGCTGGTGATGCCGCGCCGGCTGGTCAGCACGGTCTCCCCGTGCGGCAGCCGCTCCCGGCGCAGCCGCGTCTCCGCCGACCACTGGCCGGTGACATGGCTCAGCCGGTAGTCGGCCAGCGGCGGCAGCGTCCACGCGGCGGAGTCGGCGCGCAGCAGGTCCACCCGCTGCTCGCCGTCGTTGCGCAGCACGGTCCAGCGTTCGATCACGTCCGTGTCCGCCCGGACCCGGTAGTGCAGCGCGACCGACAGCGGGACCACCCGGTCCCGGAACTCCAGGACCAGCTCCTCACGGCCCGGCACGGAGTCGTCCACCCGGTGACCCACGGGCTCCCACTCGAAGGCGCGGGAGCCGTCCGCGTACCGCACCTGGAGGGAGGGCGGCCCGTAGCGGGTGCCGCCGTCCACGGGCAGTTCCTCGCCCACGGCCGGCCGTCCCTCGAAGCTGTTCGACGGCTCCGTGAAGGGCGCCGCGAGCGTGTCCGCCTCCTCGGGGGTGAGGCGGGGGCCCCACGCCACATGACAGGGCGCGCCGGTCTCGTCGATCCACAGCGCGTACGACGTGCGCGGGGTGGTGAGCAGCCAGACCCCGGTGTCCGGGGAGCGGGTGATGAGCGGCATGGTGCCTCACGATCAGCGTCAGGGGATTGCACCGCACACCCAAGCGCGGCCTTCGATCATGTGTCAAGAGCCGACCGGCTCCTGTATTTACAAGGTTCAAGAGCGCTCTCCGTCGCCTTCGAAAGAAAGAAGACTGCTTTCATTGACAGAGGAAAATAAGGAGCCTAGGTTCCGGGCCATGTCCTCGACCTCGCCCGCCGAGACGTTCCCGGCGCACACCCCGGCGGCCTCCCAGATCTTCACCACCGTCCTGACGCACGGCCCGCTCACCCGGCAGGAGGCGGCCCGGCGGACGGGCCTGTCCCCGGCGGCGGTCACCAAGGCCGTCCGGCCGCTGCTCGAGGCCGGCTATCTGGTGGAGGACGCGGGCGCGGAGGTCCGCCCGCCGGTCGGCCGCCCGGCCAGCCCGGTGCGGGTCGACGGCGGACGGGCGCTGTTCGTCGGGCTGAAGGTGACCGGCGACGAGATCATCGGGGTGCTCACCGACCTGTGCTGCCGCATCCGTGTCGCCCGGCGCGTCCCCCTCTCCGGCCGGGCGCCGCGCCAGGTCCTCACGGTCGCCGCGGACCTCGTACGGGAACTGCTCACCGAGGCCGAGGGGTTCGGCGTCCGGGTGCTGGGGCTCGGCATCGCGGTGGCCGGGGACGTGGATCGCGCCGCGGGGACGGTGCGCTACTCGCCGTTCCTGGACTGGCGCGACGTACCCCTCGCCGGGCTCGCCGAGGAGGCGGCCGGGCTGCCGGTCACCGTCGACAACGACGTCCGCGCCCTGACGGTGGCCGAGCAGTGGTTCGGCGACGGCGTGGGCCTGTCCGACTTCGCCGTCGTCACCGTGGGCGCGGGCATCGGCTGCGGGCTCGTGGTGCACGGGCGGGTTGTCTCCGGCGCGCACGGCGTCGCGGGGGAGATCGGTCATGTCCCCGTTGTCCCGGACGGCCCGCCCTGCCACTGCGGTGACCGCGGCTGCCTGGAGGCCGTCGCCTCCGACGCGGCGATCACCGCCCGGGTCGGCGAGGTGACCGGCGTCCCGGTCGCCGACGCCGCGGAGGCCCTCGCCCTGGCGCGCCGGGGGGACGCGGGGGCGCGCGCCGTCTACGCCCGGGCGGGGGAGGCGATCGGACGGGGGATCGCCACCGTCGCCAATCTGCTCGGCCCCGAACGTGTGATCATCTCCGGCGAGGGGCTGGCCGCGTACGACCTGTTCGCCGGGCAGATCCGCGACGCCTTCGCCGCGGCCGCCTTCGGCTCCGCAGCCCGCTGCGAGGTCCGCACCCGCCCGCTGCCGTTCGAGGAGTGGGCCCGGGGCGCCGCCGCCACGGCCATCCAGTCCTTCGTCGGCCGCTGACGCCCGCCCGCCGGGTACCGGGAGATGAACGGCCGATGAAGGCCTGCGGCCGACGGTGCCGGGCCGGACGGGTGCCGCTAATCTCACTAGCAGTCACGACATCATCACGGGTTACGTGGGAGGCGACGCTGAACACCACGACGCTCCACCCTCGACGTCTTCCCCCGCGGGGGACCCGGTTGCGCGGGCTGTTCGTCCTGGCCCTGCTCGCCGCTCTCCTCGGTCCCGTCCCCTCGGCGGCCGGGAGCGCACCGCCCCGGCACGACGTGGTCACCTGGGCGACCAGCGCCTTCCGGCTGGGCACGGGCGTGCCCGACCGCGCCTACCGGCTGGTGGTGCACACCAGCGCCGGCGGCGACCGGATGCGCGTACGGCTCTCCAACGCCTTCGGAGACCGGCCGCTGACCTTCGACAGCGTGTACGCCGGTGTCCAGCGGGAGGGCGCCGCCCTGGTCCCCGGCAGCAACCGCCGGCTCACCTTCGGCGGGCGCACGAGCGTGACGGTCCCGCCCGGCGGCCTTGTGTACAGCGACCCGCTCCCCGGCCGGGTCCGCGCCCGCACCAACCTGGTCGTCAGCCTGCACAGCCCCGACGCGGCGGGGCCCGCCACCGGACACCGGCTGGCCATGCAGACCTCGTACGTCACCCAGGGCGACCACACCGCAGACGAGACCGCCGCCCCCTGGACGAGGAGCATCACGTCCTGGTTCTACCTGGACGCCGTCACCGTCCGCACCCCCGTCCGCACCGGCGCGGTGGTGGCGCTCGGCGACTCCATCACGGACGGCTGGGAGTCCACCACGGACCTCAACCGCCGCTGGCCCGACTACCTCTCCCGCCGCCTCCAGCACTCCCTCGCCACGACCGTCCGCGGTGTGGCCAACGCGGGCATCTCCGCCAACAAGGTGCTCGCCGACGGCGCCTCGCCGAGCGCCCTGAACCGCCTCGACCGCGATGTGCTGTCCCACCCGGGCGTCCGTACGGTCCTGGTGTTCGAGGGCGTGAACGACCTCAAGGCGCACACCGGCGTCACGGCCGAGGACCTGATCGACGGCTTCCGGCAGCTCACCGACCGCGTCCACGCGGCCGGGCACTGCGTGGTCGCCGCCACGATCGCGCCGTTCAAGGGCTGGCCCGAGTGGGACCCGGAGGCCGAGGCAGTACGCCAGGAGGTCAACGCGTTCATCCGCACCGGCGGACTGTTCGACGCCGTGGCCGACTTCGACCGGGCGGTGCGCAGCCCCGACGACCCCGAGAGCATCCGGCCCGCCTACGACAACGGCGACCACCTCCACTTCACCGACGAGGGCATGCGGGCGATGGCCGACGAGGTCCGCCTGAAGGACCTGGAGTGCGCCTCGGGGCCGGGACGCTGACCCCGCCCGGCGCCCCTCTGGGAGGACCGGGCGACCCGGTGTCCCGCGCACCGGGCGCGGCCGGAACAATGCAGGTCCCGGCACGGTTCTCACTGAGGAACGTCGCAGCACACCTGGGAGAAGGGCGACACACGATGACAAGGACCGAGGAGAAGGCGCTGCTCGCGGGCGGATGCTTCTGGGGCATGCAGGAGCTGATCCGCACGCTGCCGGGCGTGCTGAGCACCCGGGTGGGGTACAGCGGCGGCGACGTCCCCAACGCGACCTACCGCGACCACGGCACCCACGCCGAGTCCATCGAGATCACCTACGACCCGGCGGTCACCGACTACCGGACGATCCTGGAGTACTTCTTCCAGATCCACGACCCGACGACGAAGAACCGCCAGGGCAACGACATCGGCATGAGCTACCGCTCCGCGATCTTCTACTACGACGACGAGCAGAAGCGCGTCGCCGAGGAGACGATCGCCGACGTCGACGCGTCCGGGCTGTGGCCGGGCACGGTGGTCACCGAGGTGGCCCCCGCCGGAGACTTCTGGGAGGCCGAGCCGGAGCACCAGGACTACCTCCAGCGCTACCCGGACGGTTACACCTGCCACTTCCCGCGGCCAGACTGGCGCCTGCCCAAGCGCGCGGCGTCCTGAGCCGACGACGGCACACGGAAGGGGGCGCCCCCGCTCGGCGGGCGCGCCCCCTTCGTCGTGCGTGCAGGTGACGTCATGTCACACCACGCGCCTGCTCAGCCGAACTGACCGGGCTGGTAGTCGCCCGCGGGCTGCTGGTTGATGACGTTGATCCGGTTGTAGGCGTTGATGATCGCTATCAGCGAGATCAGCGCGGCGAGCTGGTTCTCGTCGTAGTGCTTCGCGGCGTTGGCCCACGCCTCGTCGGTGACCCCGCCGGCCGCGTCCGCGATCCGGGTGCCCTGCTCGGCCAGTTCGAGCGCCGCGCGCTCCGCCTCGGTGAAGACGGTGGCCTCGCGCCAGGTGGCGACCAGGTTGAGACGCAGCTGGGTCTCGCCCGCGGCGGCGGCGTCCTTGGTGTGCATGTCGGTGCAGAAGCCGCAGCCGTTGATCTGGCTGGAGCGGATCTTCACCAGTTCTTGGGTGGCGTGCGGCAGACCGGCGTCCCCCGCGGCCTTGCCCGCCGAGTTGATGTGCCGCAGCACCTTCCCGGCGACGGGGTTGGCGAAGAAGTCGATACGCGCGTTCATGTGCTCTCCATGGTCGGTCCGTCGTTACGGTGTCGCTTCACTGACGGAACGGCCCCGCGATGTGTGACAGCCCTCCGTATGTGACCTGCGTCTCATCACTTCAGGGCGCCGTACGACACGGCGTCAGGCGGGCACCGGACCTGCCGATAACCTTTCCGGGTGGACGGGGAGCGGGGGTGCCGGGTGGGCGAGCGTCGGGAACGCGACTGGACGGCGATGACGCCCGGGGACTTCGACCGCGAGGCCCCGCTCTGCCTCAACGTCGGCACCGGCCCCGTCGTCGTCCCCGCCGAACCGGACGAGTACGGCACCGCGCCGCTCTTCGGCGACGACGTCCCGGAGCGCCGCCCCGCCCCGCGCCGCGCCCCGCGCCGGACCACCGCCCCCGACGGACAGCAGGGGCAGCTCTTCTGACCCCGGCCGTCCCGGACGTGCTTCGGCGTGAAATCGATGTGCCTTGAAACCGGTGTGGGGGGTACGCGGCGGGAGCGGTCGGATCACCCGGAGGGAAGGTGCGCGGAGACCCGTTCGGCGTGACGCGGGGCCCGGGGGCCCGAGGTCACTCCATCGGCGGGCGTCTCCTGCGCGGGACGGCGAGCCATGAGACGTTGACGGAGGTCGACGTCCCTTTCGCACCTTGCGTCCCGAGGTCACCCGCAGTCGGCAAGTGAAGCAGCACGGCCACCCCGTCGTGGCCGGTCCGAAGCGGAGGAGCATAAATCCATGAGCGAGGCCAACCCCGTACGGCGTGCCGCCAAGAAGGTCGCCGAGACCCTGCAGGGCGGCACCTCGGCCCCGGCCGACGGCATCCCCGGCCGTCCCGCCCCCGAACCGCCCACGGTGGAGCGGCCGGTGGAGCCCCGTGAGCCGCTGCCGCCCAAGCCCGACCAGAGCGGGCCGGCCACCGTCTCGCCCACCGGTTCCCCCACGGGCGCCGACCAGGCGCGCATGGCCCAGTCCGGCAGCCATCTGACGAACGCGCAGGGCACCCGGCTGCACGACACCGACCACTCGCTCAAGGCGGGCCCGCGCGGCCCGGTCCTGCTCCAGGACCACCATCTGCGCGAGAAGATCATGCACTTCGACCACGAGCGCATCCCGGAGCGCGTGGTCCACGCCCGCGGCGCCGGAGCGCACGGCGTCTTCCAGAGCTACGGCACGGCGTCCGCCGTGACCAAGGCCGGGTTCCTCGCCCCGGACGTCGAGACGCCGGTCTTCGTGCGCTTCTCCACGGTCGTCGGCTCCCGCGGCTCCGCCGACACCGTGCGCGACACCCGCGGTTTCGCGACGAAGTTCTACACCAGCGAGGGCGTCTTCGACCTGGTCGGCAACAACATCCCGGTCTTCTTCATCCAGGACGCCATCAAGTTCCCCGACGTCGTGCACGCCGCCAAGCCGCACCCCGACAGGGAGATCCCGCAGGCCCAGAGCGCCCACGACACCTTCTGGGACTTCGTCTCCCTGCACACCGAGGCCACCCACCACACCCTCTTCTTCATGGGCGACCGCGGCATCCCGCGCTCGTACCGGATGATGGAGGGCTTCGGCGTCCACACCTTCCGCCTCGTCGACGCGGAGGGGAGGACCACCCTGGTGAAGTTCCACTGGAAGCCCAAGCTGGGCGTGCACTCCCTGGTGTGGGACGAGGCGCAGCTCATCAACGGCAACGACCCCGACTTCCACCGCCGGGACCTCGCCGACGCCATCGAGTCGGGCGCCTACCCGCAGTGGGAGCTGGGCATCCAGACCTTCCCCGACACCCCGGACCAGACCTTCGAGGGCATCGACCTGCTGGACCCGACGAACATCGTGCCGGAGGAACTGGCCCCGGTGCAGCCCATCGGGCTGATGACGCTCAACCGCAACCCGTCGAACTTCTTCGCGGAGACGGAGCAGGTCGCCTTCCACGTCGGCCACCTCGTGCCCGGCATCGACGTCACCGACGACCCGCTGCTCGCGGGCCGGCTGTTCTCCTACCTCGACACCCAGATCACCCGGCTCGGCGGCCCCAACTTCCCGCAGCTGCCCATCAACCGGCCGCACGCGCCCGTCAACGACATGCTGCGCGACGGCATGCACCAGACCGCCGTGCACCGGGGCGTGGCGCCCTACCAGCCCAACTCCCTCGACGGCGGCTGCCCGTTCACCGCGGGCGCGGACATGGGCGCCTACATCGAGACGCCGGTGACCGTTCCCGAGGGGCGGAAGGTGCGCGAGGCGCCGGAGTCGTTCTCCGACCACTTCAGCCAGCCCCGCCGCTTCTGGCTCTCCATGAGCCCGGTGGAGCGCGAGCACATCATCGGCGCGTACACCTTCGAGCTGGGCAAGTGCTACGAGGAGGCCATCCGCAAGCGCACCCTCCAGGTGCTGGCCAACATCGACCCCGAGCTGTGCTCCCGCGTCGCCGACGGCCTCGGCCTGCCCGCGCCGGAGCCGACGGTACCGCTCGCCGACGTCGAGCCGAGCCCGGCGCTGTCCCAGGTCGGCGGGACCTGGCCGGTCGACGGGCGCGTCATCGGCATCCTCACCGGCCCCGACGGCGACCTCGAAGGGGTGCACGCGGTGCGCGACGCCGTGCTGGAGGCGGGCATGATCCCACTGGTCGTCGCGCCGACCGGCGGCACGGTCGGCACGGGCGATCACGCTCTGACGGCGCAGCGCAGCCACGTCACGGCGCGGTCGATCGAGTTCGACGCGGTGCTGCTCGCCGGGCCGCCGGCGGCGGGTCCGGACGCGCCGGGCGCCACGGACGGCAAGGGCGCGCCGGGTGCTCCGCCGGCCGCGCCGGACCCGCGGGTCGTCCAGCTGCTCCAGGAGGCGTTCCGGCACGGGAAGGCGATCGGGGCGTGGGCGGGAGGCGAGGCGGCACTCGGCTCGGCGGGCGTCCCCGTCGACGCGCCCGGCGTCGTGGTGACGGACTCCGGCCCCTCGGCCCTGGACCAGATCCGCACGCTGCTTGCCTCCCACCGGGTCTGGGAACGGTTCGCGCCGGGGGCGTGAGGGACGCCTGCGGGTGCGTCGTGGCTGGTCGCGCAGTTCCCCGCGCCCCTTGGGCGGGTTGCACTCGCCGTGAGTGCACACCCTCAGGGGCGCGGGGAACTGCGCGACCGGCCCTCAGCGGCCCGCGGCCGTACCCTGGACGGCGACGGCCGCGTCCGTCACCTCCGCACGGGAAGCCGACCCATGTCCCACCAAGAGCCCCTCTTCGGCATCGACGAGATGCCCCGCCCCGAGCCGACGGCACCGACCTCCTCCCGCTTCCGCGACTCCCGCGCAGCGCACCGCCTCCTCGCGGTCAAGGAGATCCACGCCGAACCGGCCGCCGCCGCCTCTCCCCGGGGCCGTCAGATCCTGGCCCGCTTCCCCGAGGCCCGCCTCGTCGAGGTCCCCTCCCACTGGCGCATCCCCGACCTGCACGGCAACGAGGGCAGCGCGGACCGCTGGATGCGCGTCAAGCGCGAAACCCTCGTCCTCGGCGTGCGGAAGAAGCTCACCACCCGCCCCAACGGCCGCTCCGCCGACTGGATCGCCCCCGGCCCCTCCAACGGCTGCGCCCTCTCCTGCGTGTACTGCTACGTCCCGCGCCGCAAGGGCTTCGCCAACCCCATCACCCTCTTCACCAACATCGACGCGATCATCGCCCACCTCGGCCGGCACGTCGCCGCGCAGGGCCCCAAGACGGAGCCGAACCAGTGCGACCCCGAGGCGTGGGTGTACGACATCGGGGAGAACGGCGACTGCTCGGTCGACGCCCTGGTGTGCGACAACACCGCCGATCTGATCCGCGCCTTCCGCGACTGGCCCACCGCGAAGGCGTCGTTCGCCACCAAGTTCGTCAACCCGGACCTGCTGGAGCTCGACCCGCGCGGCCGGACCCGTATCCGCTTCTCGGTGATGCCGGCCGACGACTCCCGACTGCTGGACCTGCGCACCAGCCCGGTGGACCGGCGGATCGCCGCCGCCGCGGACTTCCTCGACGCGGGCTACGAGGTGCACTTCAATCTGTCGCCCGTCGTCGTCCGCCCCGGCTGGCAGGACGCGTGGGACGAACTGCTGCGGCAGATGGACGACGTGCTGCCCGAGCGGGTGAAGCGCCAGGCGCTGGCCGAGGTCATCATGCTCACGCACAACGCGGACCTGCACGAGGTGAACCTCCGCTGGCACCCGCGCGGCGAGGACGTCCTGTGGCAGCCCGCCCTGCAGGAGACGAAGCGCTCCCAGAACGGCGCCCTCAACCTCCGCTACCACGCGGGTGTCAAACGCCAGGCCCTCGCGGAGCTCCGCGACCTCGTCGAGCGCCGCACCCCGTGGCTGGGCGTGCGCTACGCGTTCTGAGCCTCCGCCGCCTCCGGACGCGCCGGCAGGGCACCCCCCCTGCCAGGCGCACTAAGGTTAGGCTAACCTTGTCTCGTGATTCCAGGTGAGAAGGCGTCCTCGGGCCTGCGAGGGCATGAACTGGCGGCCACCGGCGTGACCGTGGCGTACGACGGCACGGACGTCGTGCACGACGCGGAGCTGACGCTGTGCCCCGGTGAGGTGACCGCCCTCGTCGGCCCCAACGGCAGCGGCAAGTCGACCCTGCTGCGCACCGTCGCCCGGTTGCAGCGTCCCCGGCACGCCGCCCTCACCCTCGACGCCGCCACCGACGCGCTCGCGCTCGGCCCCCGGGAGTTCGCCCGCCACGTCGCGCTGCTGCTGCAGAGCCGGCCTACGCCCAGCGGCCTGAGCGTGCGCGACGTCGTGGAGTTCGGCCGCTACCCGCACCGCGGCCGCTGGGGCGGTACCGACCCGGGCGGCCGGGCCGCCGTCGACCGCGCCCTCGCCCTCACCGGCGTCACCGACCTCGCCGACCGCGGCGCCGAACACCTCTCCGGCGGACAGCTCCAGCGCGTCTGGCTGGCCGGCTGCCTGGCCCAGGAGACCGGCGTGCTGCTCCTGGACGAGCCCACCACCTACCTCGACCTGCGCTACCAGGTCGAACTCCTCGACCTCGTGCGCGATCTGGCGGACGACCAGGGCATCGCCGTCGGGGTCGTGCTGCACGACCTCGACCAGGCGGCCGCCGTCGCCGACCGCATCGTGCTCCTGGCGGACGGACGCGTCGTCGCCGAGGGAGCACCCGAGGACGTCCTCACCCCCGAGCGGCTGACCGACGTCTACGGCATCCGCATCGAGGTCGACACCGACCCCCTCACCGGCCGCCTGCGCACCCGCGCCCTCGGCCGTCACCACACCCGAAGCGAAAGGCTCAGCACCACCTCATGAGACGCCTCCTGCGCACCGCGCCCCTGGCCGCCGCCGCTGCCCTGCTGCTCGCCGCCTGCGGCACCACCGAACCCGCGGCCGACGAAGCGCCCAAGGCGTCGGCCGAGCCCATCACCCTCACCGACGCGTCCGGCGCGAAGGTGGAACTCGACGGGCCCGCCACGAAGGTCGTCGGCACCGAGTGGAACGTCGTCGAGCACCTCCTCTCGCTCGGCGTGGAGCCCGTCGGCGTGGCCGACGTCAAGGGCTACAAGACCTGGGACAGCGCCGTACCGCTCACCGGCGACGCCAAGGACATCGGCACCCGCGGCGAGCCCAGCACGGACACCATCGCCGCGCTGAACCCCGACCTCATCGTCGCCACCACCGACCTCCAGCCGAACGCCGTCGAGCAGCTGCGGAAGATCGCCCCGGTCCTCGAGGTGACGTCCGCGGACGCCTCCGACCCGGTCGGGCAGATGCTGGAGAACCTCGACCTCATCGCGAAGGCCACCGGCACCACCGAGCAGGCCGCCACCCTGAAGAAGGACTTCGACGCCAAGCTCGCCGAGGGCGCCAAGGCCCTCGAGGACGCCGGCCTGAAGGGCGCCCCGATCGCCTTCTCCGACGGCTACGTCGTCTCCAACCAGGTCTCCCTGCGCCCCTACACCTCCGGCTCGCTCATCGGCGGCGTCAACGAGCGGCTCGGCCTGAAGAACGCCTGGAAGCTCAAGGGCGACGAGGCGTACGGCCTCGCCGCCACCGACGTCGAGGGCCTGACCGCCCTGGGCAACGCGCACTTCGCCTACATCGGCAACGAGCAGGACGCCGCCAGCGACCCGTTCGGCAAGGAACTGAAGAACAACTCCGTCTGGAAGTCGCTGCCGTTCGTGAAGTCCGGCGACGTGCACCGGCTGGACGACGGCATCTGGATGTTCGGCGGCACCGGCTCGATGGAACGTTACGTCGACGCCCTCGTCGCGGCGCTGACGAAGTAGCGCGATGGCCGTCACCGCCACCCCTCCCACCGTCCGCCCGGAGACGGTTCCCTCGCGGGCGGGCGCGGCCGCGGTGACGACCGCGCTCGTGCTCCTCGTCGCCGTCCTCGCCGTCGTCGACATCACCCAGGGCACGGCAGCGGTCGGCCCGGCCGAGGTCCTCAAGGCCCTCACCGGCCGGGCCGACCCGGGCGACGCGTCCGTCGTCATCGCCTCGCGGCTGCCCCGGACGGCCGCGGGGCTGCTCGTGGGCGCCGCCCTCGGCGTCGCGGGCCTCGCCCTCCAGGCCGTCAGCCGCAACGTCCTGGCGTCCCCGGACACCCTCGCCGTCAACGCGGGCTCCTACTTCGCCCTCGGCGTCGTCGCCGTCACCGGCCTGTCGCTGCCGCTCATCGCCTCCTCGGCCATCGCCTTCGCGGGCGGTCTCGCCGCGGCGGCCGTCGTCCTCGGCCTCTCCGGGCTCGGCACGGGCACCGTACGGCTCGTCCTGGCCGGCACCGCGCTCGCGCTCGGCCTGACCGCCGTCACCGAGGGGCTGCTCCTGCTGTTCCCGGAGGAGACCGAGGGCCTCTACCAGTGGAACCAGGGCAGCATCGGCCAGAACGGCTTCGACGGCGTGCTGCAGATGCTGCCCGTCGTCGTCATCGGCGTCACCGGGCTGCTCCTCGTCGCGCGCCGGGTGGACGCCCTCGCGCTCGGCGACGACACCGCGCGCGGCCTCGGCGTGCCGGTGCGGGCCACCCGCGTCACGGCCGTCGTGCTGGCGACGCTGCTGTCCGCCGCTGCCGTCACCCTCGCGGGACCGATCGGCTTCGTCGGCCTGTGCGCCCCGGCGCTCGCCCGTCCCCTCGCCCGCTGGGTCCGCGGCCTGCGGCGGCTGCGCGTCGGCGCACCGGTCACCGGTCTCGTCGGCGCCGCGCTGGTCCTCGGCGCGGACGTGCTGCTGCGCGCGCTGATCGACGCCGACACCGCCGTCGCGGTGCCCACCGGCGTGGTCACCAGCCTCGTGGGGGCGGCGTTCCTGGTGGTGATGGCCGCCCGGCTCCGCGACACCGGCGGCGCCGCCGCACCCGACAAGCTGAACATCCGCAGCCGCACGGCGTTCCTCGTCACCCTCGCCGCGCTGGTGCTCGCCCTGGCCGGCGTCGCCGTCGCGGGGCTGCTGCTCGGCGACAGCAAGCTGCTGCTGGGCGACGTGGCCAACTGGGCGCAAGGCAACGCGGGCCGGACCGTCTCCTTCGTCCTGGACACCCGCACCCCGCGGGTGCTCGCCGCGCTCCTCGCCGGCGCCGCCCTCGCGCTGGCCGGCACGCTCGTCCAGGCCGTCACCCGCAACCCGCTCGCGGAACCCGCCGTCCTTGGCGTCTCCGGCGGCGGCGCGCTCGGCGCGGTGATCCTCGTGACCACCGTCCCGACGGCAGGGGGCTGGAGCGTGTCCGCGGCGGCCTTCGCCGGGTCCGCGCTCACCGCGGTCCTGGTGTTCGGTCTCGCGGCGCGCGGAGGCTTCCAGCAGAACCGGCTGGTGCTCGTCGGCATCGGCGTGGCGTCCGGGACGACCGCCGTGATCAGCCTGCTGATCGTGCTCACCGACCCGTTCAACGCCACCAAGGCGCTCACCTGGCTGTCGGGCTCCACCTACGGCCGTGACCTGCCCGACGTGCTGCCCCTCGCGGCGGTGCTCGCGGTCGGCGTGGCGGTGGCGGGCGCAGGACACCGGGAGCTCGACCTGGTCTCCCTGGACGAGGACACACCGAGGCTCCTCGGGCTGGACCTCGCGCGGGGCCGGCTCGCCTTCCTCGTGCTGAGCGTGCTGCTCACCGCGACCGCCGTGGCCGCGGCGGGCACCATCGGCTTCGTCGGCCTGGTGGCCCCGCACGCCGCGCGCGCCCTGGCCGGCCGCCGGCACACCCGGGTGCTGCCGGTCGCGGTGCTGCTGGGCGCCGTGCTCGTGTGCACGGCGGACCTGCTGGGCCGCACCGTCATCGCCCCGGCCCAGCTGGGCGCCGGCCTGATGACGGCGGTGATCGGCACGCCGTACTTCCTCCATGTGCTGGTGCGTGCCCGCCGCTGACGGAGGCCGGAGGTCACCCTTCCCTTCGGAAAACCACCTGACAGGGTGATCGACGGCGCACTAACCTGACGGCGATGACCACCTCCTTCCTTCACAGAAGGGGGGTCCCGTCCACGCAAGGTGAGTGCTGATGCACCCACGCCCCGTGGACGAGGACTCCCGTCTCTCCCTCTGGCGGCGCGTACGCGAGTACGCCGTGCCGCCCACCATGATCGAGACCGCGACCGCCCGCCGCCGCTCCGGCGATTGGGCGGGGGCGTGCGCCGCGGCCCGCGTCGACGTCGACTTGCGGCTGCGCGACCTCACCCGCATCCACGGCGTCGGCCTCGCGGCACAAGTGCGCGTGGACCTGCGGTACTTGGCGCCCGACCTGCTGCGCTGGCACATGCCGAGGTCCGCCCCCGACGGTCTGCTGCGGCCGGGCCTCACCGTCCCCCTCGCCCGCTACACCGCGGGCGAACCGGACGAGTGCCGCCCCGTGTACTTGGTGGTCCGCACCCCGCCGGCGTGGGCGGCGGGCGGCCAGCGTATGAGCCTCGCGCTGTGGGACGGCCACCGGCTGCGGGAGGGCTCCCGCGGGCATCCGCGCCCCCGGCCCGGCCGGCGGTTCCGGTTCGACCTGCACCGGCACCTGTGGGACGCCCGCCGGGCGCGCGAACTGCCTCACCGGTCCGGGACGGACGCGCCTCGGACGGAGATCGTGGTGCCGTCCGGGCTGCTGCCGCCGGGCCACCACTACGCCGTGGACCGCTGGGCGGACGAGGCCCGCATCCTGTTCCGTGACGCGGGACGGGGACGCACGGGAGGGTCCGTCGCCGTACGGCTGGACGCCCGGCGCCGACTGGTGCTGGACCTGTCCTGCGACGGACACCGTCCGGTCGCGGTGTCCACCGAGCAGGCCGCCTCCAGAACAACGCCCCTCCTGCCGGACGCGGCGACCCACGTCCTCCCCGACCTCGCCCTGCTCCGGGCCGGCGCGATCGACGCCGGACGGCTGCATCCGCTGGTGGCCTCCGCCCTGGCGCCCGGCCACCCCGTCGCCCCCGAGGCGCCGCCCCCACCGGCCACCACGCGTCCCCACACCGTCCTGTGCCAGGGGGTTCCGCACCGCGTAGCCCTCGTCGACGGTGTCCTGGTCCCGCTGGACCACACACCCGACGAGATCGGGCGGGAGGAGCTGCTGGCCGAACTGACCGGCACCCCGCTGCCCTGCCTCCAGTTCGTCGACCGCGCCCATCGCAGGCCCGACTGCCTCACAGGCGTCCGTGAACGACTGGACCACGGCGACGTCGACGGCGCGCTGGCCGTCGTCGAGAACCTGCTCGGTCCGGACGCGTGTCTGCGCGACGGGCCGCTGAAGGACGCCCTTGAGGAGGCCGCACTGCGCAGGCTCGCCCACGGGCTCCACCGGGCCGGCCTGCGCGGCCCCGCCGACCACTGGATCCTGCCCGCGCCCGCCAGGCGCCGCGACCACCGCACCCACCCGCGCCACGCCATCTCCCGCTGACCGACCCGGCCGCGCCCGGCCCCTCTCCTCCCTCGGTGATGCCTCATGCCCACGTCCCTGTCCGCCCCCTCCCAGCTCGACGTCGCCTCCGACCTGCTCGCCCTGCTGCGGGACACCACCACCGAACCGCGCCCCGACGTCCAGCTGGAGGCGCTCACCCTCGCCGTGTCCGCCGATCTGCCCGTGCTGCTCCGGGGCGAGCCGGGCATCGGCAAGACCGCCGCGCTCACCCAGCTCGCCGCCGCGCTCGACCTTCCGCTGACCACCGTCATCGCCAGCGTGCACGAGCCGACCGACTTCTCCGGGCTGCCCGTCGTGGGCGACGACCCCGCCGAACAGGGCGTGCCGATGGCTCCGCCGGACTGGGCCGTGCGCCTGGTGCGGGCCGGCCGGGGCCTGCTGTTCCTGGACGAGCTGTCCACCGCCCCGCCCGCCGTGCAGGCCGCCCTGCTGCGCCTGGTCCTGGAGCGGCGCGTCGGCGCGCTGCGGCTCCCGCCGGGCGTGCGGATCGTCGCCGCCGCCAATCCGCGCGCCTCCGCCGCCGACGGCTGGGAGCTGAGTCCGCCGCTGGCCAACCGTTTCGTGCACCTGAACTGGACCCACGACCCCGAGACCGTCGTCCGCGGCCTCGGCGGGACCTGGCCGCTCGCCACCCTGCCCGAACTGGACCCCTCCCGCATGCCGGACGCCGTCGCCCACGCCCGCCGGGCGGTGTGCGCCTTCCTCACCGCCCGGCCCCCGCTGGTGCACCGGCTGCCGGACGGGGAGACCCGCCGCGGCGGCCCCTGGCCCTCGCCGCGCAGCTGGGAGATGACCCTGCGTCTGATCGCCTTCGCCACCGCCGCCGGCTCCTCCCGCGACGTCCTCTCGCTGCTGGTCCGCGGTACCGTCGGCGACGGACCGGGCCTGGAGATGCTGGCGAGCCTGGACCGGCTGGACCTGCCCGACCCGGAGACCCTGCTCGCGGACCCGTCCGGAGCCGAGCTGCCCGAGCGGGGCGACCTGCGTCAGGCCGCGCTGGACGCGGTGGTCGCCGCCGTACGCGCCCGCCCCGAGCGGCACCGCTGGGACGCGGCCTGGGACCTGCTCGCCCGCGCCGCCGCCACCGGCGCGCCCGACCTGGTCGTCGTCCCCGCGACCACCCTCGCCGCCCTGCGCCGCGAGGACTGGGACGTCCCCCCGACGATCGAACGCCTCACCGGCGCCCTGAAACTGTCCCGCCGTGCCGACCGGGCCCTGGACCGCACGCGGGAGGCCGCGGCCCGATGACCACGCACCCGCCGCGCGCCACGACCCCCGCGCTCGACCTCGACAAACTGCTTGCGGCCCGGCTGACGGCCGTCCGCGCCCGCCCTTACCTCGCCACCGCCCTCTTCGCCCTGCGCCCCGTCGAGTCCCGCAGCGTGCCCACGATGGCCGTCGACCGGTACTGGCGGTGCTACGCCTCGCCCGCGTTCGTCGCCGCCACGTCGCTGGAGGAGCTGGCCGGTGTCTGGGTGCACGAGGTGTCCCACCTGCTGCGCGACCACCACGGCCGCGGCGACCGCGTGGCCCGCGCGCGCGGGATCGACGGGCCGGGAGAGCGGCTGCGGATGAACATCGCCGCCGACTGCGAGATCAACGACGACGTGTACGGCGACGGGCTGCCCCAGCCCGAGGACGTCGTCCTGCCCGGGGCGCTGGGCCTGGAGTCCGGGCTGCTGATGGAGGACTACCTGTCCCGGTTCCGGCTGGGCGCGCACACCCGCACCATGGTCTGGCTGAACTGCGGCAGCGGCGCCGACGGCCTCGAACGGGAGTGGGACCTCGGCCCGGACGGCGCGCACGCCCTCACCGACCAGGAACGCGACGCGGTCCGCTTCCGGGTGGCCCAGGGCATCGCCGGCCGGCCCGGCAGGACGCCGAAACGCTGGCGGCGATGGGCCGAGGAGGTGTTCCACCCGCCGCAGCCCTGGCGGGAGCTGCTCGGCGCGGCGCTCCGCTCCGCCGTGTCCGCCTCCGGCTCGGGCGACGACTACAGCTACGGCCGGCCCTCCCGGCGGTCCGCCGGTGTGCCGGGCGCGGTCCTGCCCAGCCTGCGGCGCACCCCGCCCCGGGTGTCCGTCGTGGTCGACACCTCCGGCTCGGTCAGCGACGCCGAACTGGGCAGCGCCCTGCTGGAGGTGACGGCGATCTCCCGTGCCGTGGGCGGGCGCCGCGACCTGGTGTCCGTGGTGCCGTGCGACGCCGCGTCGTACGAGGTGCACCGGCTGTGCCGCGCGGAGGGCATTCCGCTCGTCGGAGGCGGCGGCACCGATCTACGGGCCGGTTTCACCCGGGCGCTCGCCGCGCGTCCCCGTCCCGACGTGCTCGTCGTCCTCACCGACGGCCAGACCCGCTGGCCGTCGTCCCGGCCCCCGTGCCGCACGGTGGTCGGCCTCTTCCCGCGCCCTCCCCGCAGGACCGACGAGGAGAACCCCGACTACGTGCCGGACACCCCGCCCGAGTGGGCCCGCGTGGTCACCGTCGGCGACCCGCACGGATGAGCGGCCCGGTGGGTCACCCACCGGGCCGCTCATCACGGGGGAACCGGATCAGCCCGTCACGTCCGTGATCCTCCACCGCTGGTTCGCGCCCGAGTTGGGCGGCCAGGTGGTCACCGCGGCGCCCTCGTGCGTGGCCTGACCGCCGACCTCCAGAAGCCGGCCGGTGGCCGCGTTGACCAGGGTCCAGGTGCCGTCACCGGTCGTCGACGTGATCCACTGGGCGGCAGGGTCCGGTCGGCCGCTGCGGGGCTCGGCCACCGGCACGTCGTCCCGTACCGTCAGCCGCCGGTCGCCGTTGGTGAACTCGTAGCGCTGGCGCGTCCCGTCGTCCGGGTGGACGGCGCTCAGCCGCCACCGCTGGGCGGCCGACCCGTCGCCGCCGCTGATGACGAGATCGGTGCCGTTGCCCGCCAGGGTGACCGCCTTGCCGCTCTGCACGCCGGTCAGCGTGTAGGTGCGGCCCTTGCGCAGCAGCGGGGCGTCCTCGGCGACCCCGGAGACGCCGTCGACCACGAAGGTCGTCACCGACTGTGCGGGCACGGTGACGGTGGCCGACCCGCCGGTGACCGGGACCGCCCGGTGCCGCACCAGTTTGCCGTCGGCGCTGGTCACCACGGGAGTGACGGTCGCCCTGGGTGCGATCCGGCGGAACTTGGAGAGATCCACGGTCACCTCACGCGCCGTCGCGGTGTCGTTGACGTGGACGACCGAGGCGCCCTTGCCGTCCCGCGAGACCGCCGCCGCGCTGGAGGTGTCGTCCACCGTGATCAGCCGGTCGCCCGGCCGGATGAAGTGGGTGAAGTTCCGGGCGGTGTCGAACTTGGTGTTCGTACGGACGGGGCATGTCGCCGGCGTGTCCTCGGCGGTGCAGCTGAACGGGACCTGGATCTCGCCCCAGTTGCCGCCCTTGGCGGACTCGCCGCCCGGCTTCATGTTGTCGAGATCCTCGACGGGCTGCCAGAACACCCAGGCACGGGGCTCCAGTTCGCGCAGGTCGTCGACGATGCGCGTGGCGAGGCCGAGTCCGGGGCGCATGTCGGTGAAGCTCTGCCCGTCGCCCCAGTCACCCTCGACCTCGCTCATCCACAGCCGCTTGTTCTCGGCCTTGGCGATGTCGCGGACGGTGGTGCGCTGACCGGTGCCGTAGGTGTGGACGTTCAACTGACCGACCAGGGACCGTGCTTCGGGCCCGTAGACGGACCAGTTGCGGGCGAAGATCGAGGGGTTGGTCTCGTCCATCGCCGAGATCCGCGCCTTGGTGCCCGCCTCGCGCAGCGCCGGGGCGAGCGCGCGGATCACCTTCTCCTGGAGCTCCGGACCGATGTGGGCGCCCTCCTGACGGCCCCCGACCGGTTCGCCGTCGGGGCCGAGACGGGTGGACCAGTAGTCGGTGTTCGGCTCGTTGAAGGGGTCGACGGTGGCGACCTTGATGCCGTGCGCCTTCTCCAGCCGCCGGGTCACGCCCGCCACGTACGCGGCGAAGTCGTCGACCGACTCGTTCTTCAGCTGGTCGCGCGTGGCGTCGAAGCCGCCGGAGACGTAGCCGCTGACCGTCATGAACCAGGGCGGGGAGTTGCTGAAGGTCTCCCAGTGGGTGATGTCCTTCTTGATCCGGTCGACCCACCAGCGCTGGGTGGCGTCGGCCCCGTCGTTCCAGTCGGCCGGGTCGTCCGGGTCCCACCAGCCGGTGTCCTCGCGGGTGGTGCCGGCGGGCGCCTTCCACCAGCCCTCGACGGCTCCGCCAGGCCGCAGGTAGTCCTCGACGTCGGGGGCGTTGCCGCCGCCGATGTTGTAGCGGGCGATGTTCAGGGCCAGTCCGTCGTCGCCGAAGACGAGCCGCGCCAGCTTCTCGCGGATCTGCGGCGGGTAGTCGCCGGTGGCGTTGGCGAACCAGACGAGGCTGGTGCCCCAGCCCTCGAACGGCTGCTGCCGGTAGGAGGGGTCGGGCCGTACGGTGACGGACGGCAGGTCGGCTGCCTGGGCGGCGGACGTGGGGCCGGGGACCAGCGCGGCCCCGGTGACCAGGGCCGCGGTCAGGCCGGTGGCCGTGAGGAGTCGTCTGTCGCGGGTGCGTGCCATCGGTGTGCTCCCAACAGTGGGGTGTGTGGGTCGCGCTCTGGTGGTACGCCCGGCCGTGCTCACGGCCGGGAGAGAACGGCCCCCGGAACGGCCCGTGCCGTTCCGGGGGTGGTACGACCGCCGGTCAGGAGGCGGGCTGCCGCAGGACGGCGACGGCGCGCGGGCCGAGGGTGAGGGAGCCGTCGGCGCCGGTGTCGCCGAGCAGCACCTCGCCGTCGAGCCCCGGCACCGGGGCGGTGTCGTCGGTGCGGTTCACCAGGAACAGGAACCGGCCCCCGGGACCCCGGCGCACCACCGGCTCGACCGAACCCCGTGCCTCGGCGGGCAGTTCGCTCTCCACGCCGGCCGGTTCCAGCAGACGCGGCAGCAGCGACACCAGCCCGTCCACGCCGAGCCGCGTGGAGACGTAGGCGGCGGTGCCGCGGCCCGAAGGGCGCCGGGTGACGGCGGGACGGCCGGCCTGCTCGCCGGTGCGGTAGCGGACGAGGACGTCCGTGTCGTCGGCGGTCACCGTGATCCGGTCGGTCCACAGCGTGCCGGTGGTGGCGTCGTCCAGCTCCACGCCGTCGCCCGCGAGCAGCGGCGCGAACTCCTCGACCCGGATGCCCAGCAGGTCCCGCAGGGCACCGGGGTAGCCGCCGAGCCACACGTGGTCGTGCTCGTCGACGATCCCGGAGAAGTACGTCGTGATCAGGTGGCCGCCCTGCTCGGTGTAGCGGGTGAGGGTCTTGGCCAGGTCGGCGGGCACCACGTGCAGCACGGGCGCGATCAGCACCTGGTGGCGCTGGAGGTCCGAGCGGGTGGTGACGAGGTCGGCGCGGATGCCGAGACGGAGCAGCGCCGAGTACCAGTCGAGCGCCTCCTGCCGGTACCGCAGCAGGGCCGTGGGGTGCGAGTCCTGCTCGCTCGCCCACCAGGAGTCCCAGTCGTACACGATGCCGACCGGGGCGGGCTCCCGCTCGCTGCCGGCCACCGGGGCCAGCGTCTTGAGCGTGGCGCCGAGTTCGGCCACCGCGCGGAACAGGTCGCTGTCCGCGCCGGCGTGCGGCACCATCGCCGAGTGGTACTTCTCGGCGCCCGCCGCCGACTGCCGCCACTGGAAGAAGCAGACCGCGTCCGCGCCGTGCGCCACGTGCAGCAGTGAGTCCCGGGCCAGCTCGCCGGGGCGCTTGGCCACGTTCACCGGCTGCCAGTTGACGGCGCTGGTGGAGTGCTCCATCAGGAACCACGGCCGGCCGCCGGAGATGCCGCTGGTGAGATTGGCGGAGAAGGACAGCTCGTCGCGGTCCTGCGGGCCGGGGTGCACGTAGTGGTCGTTGGAGACGAAGTCGATCTCCTCCGCCCAGTCCGCGTAGTCCATGCCCTTGGTGTTGCCCATCACCATGAAGTTGGTGGTGACCGGCACGTCCGGGGTGATCTCCCGCAGCAGGTCCCGCTCGGCGCGCAGATGGTCCTTCAGCGCGTCCGACGAGAACCGCTTGAAGTCGAGCTGCTGCGTCGGGTTGGGGTGCGAGGCGGCGAGCCGCGGCGGCAGGATCTGCTCCCACGCGGAGTAGCGCTGCGACCAGAACGCGGTGCCCCAGGCGTCGTTGAGCGCGTCCAGCGTGCGGTACCGCTCGCGCAGCCACTCCCGGAAGGCGCGGGCCGCGTCGTCGGAGTAGTCGTACACGTTGTGGCAGCCCAGCTCGTTGCTGACGTGCCAGGCGACGAGCGCCGGGTGGTCCTTGTACCGCTCGGCGAGCGTGCGGACCAGGCGCAGCGCGTGCTCGCGGAAGACGGGCGAGGTGGGGCGCCAGTGCTGGCGGGCGCCCGGCCACAGGGTCTCGCCGGTCGCGGTGACCGGCAGGACCTCCGGGTGGGCGGTGGTCAGCCACGGCGGCGGGGAGGCGGTCGCGGTGGCCAGGTCGACGCCGACGCCGCCCTCGTGCAGCAGGTCGAGCACCTCGTCGAGCCAGCCGAAGTCCCAGGTGTCCGCCGTGGGCTGGAGCCGGGCCCAGGAGAAGATCCCGACGGACACGACGTTGACGCCGGCCTCCCGCATCAGCCGGACGTCCTCCTCCCACACGGACCGGGGCCACTGCTCCGGGTTGTAGTCGGCGCCGAAGAGGAGACGGGGGGCGGTGTCACCGTCCGGCCCGCCGCTGCGGGACAGGAGGGTGGAGATCATGGTGGTCCTTCCGGTGGGCGCATCGGGGGCGGCGCGCGGCGTGGTGCGCGCCGCCCCGCGGGGTGGTGCGTGTCGCTACTTCTCGACGGTGAAGCCCTGCTCCTCGCCGTACTTCACCGAGGCGTCCTGCCACGCCTTGAGACCGTCCTCCAGCCGGGTGCCGGAGATGTAGGCCTTGCCGACGGTGTCGTTGAAGATCGAGTTGGCGTACGCCTGGAAGGGCAGGTACGACCAGTCGTCGGCGACGTTCGCGGCGGAGGCGGCGAAGATCTCGTTGGCCTTCTGGCCGCCGAAGTACGGGAACTCCTTGCCCAGGAACTCGGTGGACTTCAGCTCCGCCTGGGTGGCGGGGAAGGCGCCCTCGGAGACGCGGGAGGCGACGCCCTCGCCGGAGTTGGCGTACTCCACGAAGGCGTAGGCCAGTTCCTTGTTCTTGGCGAGCGCCGGGACGGTCAGGGCGCTGCCGCCGTTCTCCGCGCTGGCCTTGTCGCCCTGGGTCCACGCGGGCAGCGGGGCCACGCGCCACTGGCCGGAGGCGTTGGGCACGCCGGACTCGAAGTTGGCGGGCATCCAGGCGCCGGTGGACAGGGTGGCGATGGAGCCGTCGCCGAGGCCCTTGTACCAGTCGTCGGTCCAGCTGGTGACGGGCGCGAGCAGCTTCTCGTCGATCAGCTTCTGCCAGACGTCCGTGAACTTCTTGGCGTTCGCGTCACCGAAGTCGATCTTCACGTTGGTGCCGTCGACCTTGTAGGGCCGCGAACCGGCCTGCCACAGCAGGCTGGTGGTGAAGCCGGCGTCACCGGTGTCGTTGGCGATGTACGCCTTCGGGTCGGCCTTGTGCAGCTTGCGGGCCGCGTCCAGGTACTCGTCCCAGGTGGTGGGAACGGCGATCTTGTACTTGTCGAAGACCTTCTTGTTGTAGAACAGCGCCATCGGACCGGAGTCCATCGGCAGGCCGTACACCTTGTCGCCCTCGGTGACGGCGTTCCACGGGCCCGGCGTGTACGCGGAGGCCAGCTTGTCCGCGCCGAAGCCGGACAGGTCGGTCAGGCCCTTGGTGAGGGAGTACTGGCCGATCGAGAAGTACTCGAGCTGCGCGACGTCAGGGACGCCCTTGCCCGCGGATATGGCGTTCGACAGCGCCGTGTAGTGCTTGTCGCCGGAGCGCTCGCTCACCAGGTTGATCTTGACCTTGGGGTGCTTCTTCTGGAAGTCGGCGGCGACCGTCTTCAGCGTGGGCTCCCACGACCAGACGGTGACCGTGCCGCCCTTGTCCAGGGCCGCCTGGATGTCCTCGGCGGAGACCGACTCGGTGCCGGCGCCGTCGTCCGAGCCGCCGCAGGCGGTGGCGCCCAGGGCGAGGGAGGTCACGAGGGCGATGCCGCCCAGCAGGCGGCTGGTCCTTCTGCGCATGAGTGTGGATCCACTTCTTCGTGGGTGGGACAGGGGAGGGGTGGGGGAGACAGGACGTGGGGAGGGTGTGGGGTCTCGAGGGCGGTCGGCGGGCCGCCGGATCACTCCTTGACGCTTCCGGCGGCGAGACCCGACTGCCAGTACTTCTGGAGGAACAGGAACGCGACGACGAGCGGCAGGATCGTGAGGAGGGAACCGGTGATCACCAGGTTGAAGATCACCTCGCCGCCGACGGTCTCCGCCTGGGAGTTCCACGCGCTCAGGCCCAGCGTCAGGGGGTACCAGTCCGGGTCCTTGAGCATGATCAGCGGCAGGAAGTAGTTGTTCCAGGTGGCGACCGTGGTGAACAGCAGCACGGTCACGATGCCGGGGGCGAGCAGCGGAAGCGCGACGGTGAAGAAGGTCCGCGCCTCGCCCGCGCCGTCCATCCGGGCGGCTTCCAGAAGCTCCGTGGGGATCGCCTCGGTGGCGAAAACCCACATCAGGTAGAGGCCGAACGGCGACACCAGCGACGGGAGGATGACCGCCCACGGGGTGTCCGTCAGCCCCATCTTGCTGAACATCAGGAAGGTGGGGACGGCGAGCGCGGTGCCCGGCACCGCGACCGCGCCGATCACCGTGGCGAAGACGCCGCGCTTGCCGGGGAAGTCGAACTTCGCCAGCGCGTACCCGCCGAGCACCGCCAGCAGGGTCGCGCCGCCGGCGCCCAGCACCACGTACAGCAGGGTGTTGAGCAGCCAGCGGGTGAAGATGCCGTCGCCGTAGGTGAACGTGTCACGGATGTTGTCCCACAGGGCGAAGTCGTCCGCGAACCACAGGCCGTTGGAGCTCGCCAGCCCCGACTGCGTCTTCGTGGCGTTGATCACCAGCCAGATCAGCGGGACCACGGTGTAGAGGACGACCAGCGAGGTCAGCACGGTCAGCAGCTTGCTGCGCCGGGGGCGGCCCGGGCGGTGCTCCTTGGCGCGCCGCAGACGCGGGGCGCTCTTCACGGCGCCGGGGGCCGCGGCGGCGGGGGCGGGGGTGGTGACAGGGGTGGTCATCGGGTCACGCTCCCTTGCGCATGCCGCGAAGCTGCACGACGTAGGCGACCACCATCGTGATCAGGCCCATGATGATGGCCACGGTCGCGGAGTAGTTGTGCTGCTGGCCGCTGAAGGACAGCGAGTACGTGTAGAAGTTCGGCGTGTAGTCCGTGGTGATGGCGTTGCGGGCCAGCGGACGCAGGATGCTCGGCTCGTTGAAGAGCTGGAAGCTGCCGATGATGGAGAAGATCGTCGCGATCACCAGCGCGCCGCGGATGGCGGGCAGCTTGATCGCGGTGATCACCCGCCACTGGCTCGCGCCGTCGATCTCCGCCGCCTCGTACAGGGAGTGCGGGACGACCCGCAGCGCCGAGTAGAAGATCAGCATGTTGTAGCCGACGAACTCCCACGTGACGATGTTGCCGATGGAGGCCAGCACCAGGTCGGCGGAGAGCGGGTCGGGCAGCGACCAGCCGAAGGCGGAGTTGAAGTCCCCGACCAGGCCGTACTTGGTGCCGTACATGAAGCCCCACATCAGGGTGGCGACCACGGCGGGCACCGCGTACGGCAGGAAGATCGTGATGCGGAAGAAGCTCTTGCCGTACAGCCGGCCGCTGTCCAGGGCGAGCGCCACCAGCAGGGCGATGCCCAGCATGATCGGCACCTGGACCACCAGGAACAGAGCGACCCGGCCCAGCGACGCCCAGAACAGCTCGTCCTTCAGGGCCTGCTGGTAGTTGTCGAACCCGACGAAGGTGGTGCCGCCGATGAGCTGGTCGCGGAACAGGCTCAGGTAGACCGAGTAAGCGATCGGTGCGAGGAAGACCAGGGCGAACACGGCCGCGAACGGGCCGATGAACCCCCAGCCCTTCCATGAGCGCCGGTCCCGTCTCACCGGAGGCGGGGCCGGCCGCGGCTCTGCGGCCGCCGGCGGTTGCAGCGTCGTCATGTCGTTCCTTGCTGTTCGGCGTTCCGGTAACCAGCGGCTCGGCACCCGGCACGGAGCCGGGCGGCAGGTCGCCCGGTCGGATGTTTGCGTAAACATCCGTGGCCGGGGAATCGCGTCGACCTGTTATGTTTACGTAAACATCCGGTGGCGGCATGTCTACACTGCCCCGATGACGACGGTCAAGGGTCCTCAGTGGGACCGTGACACGGGAGACAGGAAGGCGGGGGGCGGCGCGTGGAGACGGTCGACGACGCGGCGGTGGACCCGGGCGGCCCGGCCGCCGCGACGGAGGGAGACGGCCGGGGGACGGCCGCGCCCGCCCCGCGGCGCCGCGCCCGGGCCCGCGCCACCGCCTCGATGGCGGACGTGGCACGGCTCGCGGGAGTCTCGGCGCAGACCGTCTCCCGCGTCTCCAACGGCTATCCCGGGGTGACCGAGGAGACCCGCCGCCAGGTCCTCGCCGCGATGAAGGAGCTCGGCTACCGGCCCAACAGCGCCGCCCGCGCCCTCAAGCGGGGCGAGTTCCGCACCATAGGCGTCATCACCTTCACGCTCTCCACCACCGGCAACGTGCGCACCCTGGAGGCCATCGCCAACTCCGCCGCGCGCGAGGGCTACGCGGTGACCCTGCTGCCGGTCGCCGTGCCCACCCAGGACGAGGTGCGCGGCGCGTTCTCCCGCCTCGAGGAACTCGCCGTCGACGCCGTGATCGTCATCATGGAGGTGCACCTCCTGGACGCGGCCACGGTCCATCTCCCGCCGCACGTCCAGGTGGTGGTGGTCGACTCCGACGCCGGCGACCGCTACACCGTCGTCGACACCGACCAGCACGGCGGCACCCGCGCCGCCGTACGGCACCTGCTCGGCCTCGGCCACCGCACCGTGTGGCATCTCGCCGGACCCGAGGACTCGTTCGCCGCGCAGCGCCGCACGGACGCCTGGCGCGCCGCGCTCACCGAGGCGGGGCGGGAGCTGCCGCCGCTGGTCCGCGGCGACTGGTCGGCCGAGTCCGGCTACCGGGCCGGCCTCGAACTCGCCGCCGTCGAGGACTGCACGGCCGTCTTCGCCGCCAACGACCAGATGGCGCTGGGGCTGTTGAGAGCCCTGCACGAACACGGCAGACGGGTGCCGGAGGACGTCAGCGTGGTCGGCTTCGACGACATCCCGGAGGCGTCCTCGTTCCTGCCGCCGCTGACCACCCTGCACCAGGACTTCGCCGAGGTGGGGCGGCTGTGCGTACAGGCGGTGCTGCGCAAGATGCGGCAGGAGGGACCGGAGCGGGGCACGACGCTGGTGCCGGCGCGGCTGGTGCTGCGGCAGAGCACGGCGCCGCCGCCGAAGGGGCGCTGAGGGACGCTGGAGGCTCGTCGCCGACACGGGGCGCAGACCGGTGAACCGCCCCTGTCCGCACGGTCGTTGGTGTGCCAGACTCGATGATCGTCAGGGCGCAGGAGCCGCCGTACCCACCGGAACGGACGTGTCATGCCGACGGGCACACCCCCCACCCCGCCGCGGACCGACACCAGCAGGGCCCAGCCCGCGCGGGTCTACGACTGGCTGCTGGGCGGCAAGGACAACTATCCGGTCGACGAGGTCGTCGGGCGCGCACTCCCGCCGCAGGCGAAGGACGCCGCCCGGCAGAACCGCGCCTTCATGCACCGCGCCGCCGCCTGGCTCGCGGACCAGGGCGTCGACCAGTTCCTGGACATCGGCACCGGCATCCCCACCGAGCCGAACCTCCACCAGATCGTGCAGCGCGTGGTCCCCGCGGCGCGGGTCGTCTACGTCGACAACGACCCGATCGTGCTGCGTCACGCCGAGGCGCTGCTCGTCAGCAGCCCCGAGGGCACCACGGACTACGTCCAGGCCGACGTGCGCGAACCCGGCGAGATCCTGCGGCACGCCCGCGACGTCCTCGACTTCTCCCGCCCCGTGGCCCTGTCCCTGATCGCCCTCCTCCACTTCCTCCCCGACGACCAGGACCCGCAGGGCATCGTCCGGCAGTTGGTGGACGCGCTGCCGCCGGGCAGCCACCTCGTGCTGTCCCACGCCGCGTCCGACCTCCACGCCGACCTGGCCCGCCAGGTCACCGAGGAGTACGCCCGCGCCGGCATCCGCCTCGGCTTCCGCACCCATGCCGAGGTCGCCCGTTTCTTCGACGGCCTCGACCTGGTCGCCCCCGGCCTGGTGACGGCCCCGGAATGGTTCCGCACGGAACCGGCGCCTGTGGCGGAGGACAGCGGGATCTACGCGGGGGTGGCGCGGGTGCCGGCCGCTGGGACGGCGTAGAGGGCGAGCGGACCGAGGCGTCGGCGGAGCCGACCGCCACGACCCGGACGTGTTCGCCCTCCGGCCCCCGAACGGCATCCGGGGAAAACCGGAATGCTCCGGAAGGCATCGGTCGGATAGCGTGCGGGACATGTCGAGTCCTGAGTCGGACGAGGCGGGGGCTGCCGGTCACGCCGCCAGCCCCTGAACCACCGAGTCCGTAGTCCTGTCGTCGCACCGCCTTCCGCGGTGGGACGCGCGTGTGTTCACGGCCGGCCGCGGTGACGAGATGACCCTCTCGTGCCTCTCCTCACCTCGGAGCCACTCGATGCCCCTCCCGCTGTACCTGCTTGCCCTGGCGGTCTTCGCCATGGGCACCTCGGAGTTCATGCTTGCCGGCCTTCTGCCGGACATCGCCCTGGATCTCGGCGTCACCGTCGGGACGGCGGGCTCGCTCACCTCGGCCTACGCGATCGGCATGATCGTCGGAGCCCCCCTGGTGGCCGCGTCGGCCCGCAACCTGCCCAGGCGCCCAGCCCTTCTCGGCTTCCTCCTGGTCTTCGCCGCGGCCCACGCCGTGGGCGCCGTGTCCACGAGCTTCGCCCTCCTGTTCTGCACCCGAGTCGTCGCCGCGCTCGCGAACGCCGGATTCCTCGCCGTCGCCCTGACAGCCGCGGCCGCCCTGGTCCCGCCCGACAGGAAGGGACGCGCCTTGGCCGTTCTGCTGTCCGGCACGACGCTGGCCACGATCGCCGGCGTGCCCGGCGGGGCGGTGCTCGGCACGGAACTCGGCTGGCAGGCCACCTTCTGGACCGTCACCGCTCTCTGCCTGCCGGCGGCCGTCGGCATCGTCGTAGGCGTCCCCGCGGAACATGACGCACGCGGGGCGACCGGTAAGCCGGCGCTGCGGACGGAACTCTCCCGACTCACCCGGCCGCGGCTGATCCTGGTGATGCTGCTCGGCGCGCTGGTGAACGCGGCCACCTTCGGCGGCCTCACCTTCCTCGCACCCGTGGTGACCGGCACCGCCGGGCTGGGTGAGCTGTGGGTGCCCGTCGCCCTGGTGCTCTTCGGCACCGGTTCCTTCGTGGGCGTCACCGTCGCCGGACGGCTGTCCGACCGGAACCCCGGCCCGGTCGTCACGGTCGCCGGCCCCTTGCTGCTGATCGGCTGGCCGGCCCTGGCGGTGCTGGCCCACCGGCCGGTCGCCTTGTTCACGCTCGTGTTCGTGCTGGGCGCGCTGTCGTTCGCGCTGGGCAGCACACTGATCGCCCGCGTCCTTCACGAGGCCGCGGGCGCCCCCACGATGGCCGGCGCGTACGCGACTGCGGCACTCAACGTGGGCGCTGCCGTCGGCCCCGTCGCGGCCGGGGCCACGCTCGGCACCGGAGCCGGCCCCCTGGGACCGCTCTACGTGTCAGGCCTCCTCGTCGCGACCGCGCTGCTCATCGCGTTCCCCTTCCTTCGCGTCGTCACCGGTGTGAGGAGTGGGGAGGCGCGGCTGTGACGCCGTCCTCATGGATCAGCCGAGGGCCGGCGTCATGCGAGTCGTCCGCGAAGTCCGCGAGGGCGCGGAAGTCGTCGTCGCGGAGGCCGATGCGCGGGTCCACGTGGTGCAGGAGCGCCGGCCCGCGGTGGTGGGCGTCGAGACAGGCCCGGTCGGGTTCGGTCTGTTCGTCGTCCACCCAGGCGAAGGGACGGCCGTCGGCGTACTCCACCAGTGGCGCGGTCTTCCAGTGGACTCCGTCGGTGCGCTCCCGGAAGAGCGCGTCACCGAAGTCGACAAAGGGGAGTTCGGGGAGGCCGAGGGCCGGTGCGATCCATCGGTTGGCCTCGTCCATCCATGTCGTCGCCCAGCACAGGTCGTATTCCATCCGGAGCAGGGAACGTCCGTGCTCAGGATTGAGCCAGACCCGCAGGGGGCGCCGACGGGACGACAGGCTCACCTCGTCGACGAGGGCGCTGTTGTGGGGCACCCTGAGGGTGATGTAGCCCTCGGGGCGCCTCTCGGGCTGGGCCGCGTAAGGGTTGAGAGGACCGTCCACGTCCAGGAACAGCAACGGTCGTTTCACGGACCGGATCTTCCCTGGCGCGGGCGGCGATTTCCAGCCCGGGGGAGGGGGGCGGGCGACGCCCGTCACAGTGCGCGGGCGATCGCCGTGCTACTGTCGATCTCTGTTGTAGTCGTGCGGTCATCGACCCGCGGGGTCGGAGGGACCGGCACCGCGCCAGCACCGGCGCCTGCTGCGCAGCAAGATCTCACACGGATCACACGGAGAGGTGCACACTCCCGTCGCTGCTTCTCATGGGTCGCGCCCTCACCGGGCGGTACCGCCTCCGCGGCCCCATTCACCCAGGCTCGTTCTTGCAATTCCCCGCGTCCCACTGCGGCGGACATTCCTTGAGACGCGCCACATCAAGGAAGGTTCTCCGTGACACAGGCACGTGCGAACGATCGATCCGCCCGCACCCGCTCCGTCGGCAAGGGCGCCCCGAAGGGCGGCCGCCGCTTCGGCGCCGCGGGCGGCCGCGGCGGTGCGCCCCGACAGGGGCAGGGCAAGGGCAAGGGCGGCTCGGGCCGCAGGACCGTGACGTCGGGGGAGTTCGCCCTCCCCGAGACGATCACCCCGGCGCTCCCCGCGGTGGAAGCCTTCGAGGACCTCGGCCTCCCCGCCGAGATGCTGGCCACCCTCGGCAGCGAAGGCGTCACCGCGCCGTTCCCCATCCAGGCGGCCACGCTGCCGAACTCCCTGGCCGGCCGTGACGTGCTCGGCCGTGGCCGCACCGGCTCCGGCAAGACCCTCGCCTTCGGCCTGCCGCTGCTCGCCCGTACGGCCGGCCGCCGTGCCGAGCCCCGCAAGCCGCTCGCCCTCGTCCTCGTCCCCACCCGGGAACTCGCCGGACAGGTCAACGACGCGCTGACCCCCTACGCCCGCTCCGTGCGGCTGCGGGTCGCCACCGTGGTCGGCGGGCTGTCGATCGGCAAGCAGGCGTCCGCGCTGCGTGCCGGCGCCGAGGTCGTCGTCGCGACGCCGGGACGGCTGAAGGACCTGGTCGACCGGGGCGACTGCATACTCGACGAGGTCGCGATCACCGTGCTCGACGAGGCCGACCAGATGACCGACATGGGCTTCATGCCCCAGGTCACCCGGCTGCTCGACCAGGTGCGCCCCGACGGCCAGCGCCTGCTCTTCTCCGCCACGCTCGACCGCAACGTCGACCAGCTCGTCCGCCGCTACCTCAGCGACCCGGTGGTCCACTCCGTCGACCCGTCCGCGGGCGCGGTGACCACCATGGAGCACCACGTGCTCCACCTCGACGACGCGGACAAGCGGCAGACGACCACGGAGATCGCGGCGCGCGACGGACGGGTCATCATGTTCCTCGACACCAAGCACGCGGTGGACCGCCTCACCAAGCACCTGCTGCAGAACGGTGTGCGCGCCGCCGGCCTGCACGGCGGCAAGTCGCAGCCGCAGCGGACGCGGACGCTCACCCAGTTCAAGGACGGGCACGTCACCGTGCTGGTGGCGACGAACGTCGCGGCGCGCGGCATCCACGTCGACGACCTCGGCCTGGTCGTCAACGTCGACCCGCCGGGCGACCCCAAGGACTACCTCCACCGCGGCGGCCGTACGGCCCGCGCCGGCGAGTCCGGCAGCGTGATCACCCTGGTCACACGGGACCAGCGGCGCGACGTCAGCCGGCTGATGTCCCAGGCGGGCATCACCCCGCGCATCACGGAGGTGCGGCCGGGCGACGAGGAGCTGACCCGCATCACCGGTGCGCGGACGCCCTCCGGTGTACCGGTCGTCATCACGGTCCCGGTCGTGGAACGGCCCCGCCGCACCGCCTCGTCCCCGTCCCGCAACCGCAGCCGCCGCCGCGGCGCGCCGGGCCGGCAGGGCCAGGGCCAGGGCGGTACGGCCAAGGGCGGCGCCCAGGCCGCCCAGGACCGCACCGCCGGCGGCCGCACCCGCCGCACCGACGAAGGGGCTCCGCGCCGCAAGCCGCGTACCAAGCCGTCGATGGACCGCGCGGCCTAGCAGTACTCCTGACCGGACGCGATGCCGTCCGGTCCGGCACAGCGGTGGCCGGCCCCACGCCGGCCACCGCACCGGCTGCGCGACCTCCTCCTCGGCCCCGCGGAGCGCGCCGTCCACCGACAAGGCGATCCGTCCCGGCGGTCACGTTTCGGGGGGCGCCGAAGCGACCGCCAGCTAGCGTGCCCCCATGAGCGTCTCCACGGCCCCCTTCCCCGACCACCCCACGCCGCCGGTCCGGGGCGTGGCATGACCCCGCTCGAGATGCTCGGGGTGTTCGGCGCCGGGGTCGGGGCTGGTGCCCTGAACGCCGTGGTCGGGTCCGGCACGCTCGTGACGTTCCCCGTGCTGCTCGCCGCCGGGCTGTCACCCCTCACCGCCACCGTGTCCAACGCCCTCGGCCTCGTGCCGGGCGCCGTCAGCGGGGCCGTCGGGTACCGCCGTGAGCTGGCCGGGCAGGGCCGCCGCGTCCGCAAGCTGGCCGTCGGCTCCGCGCTCGGCGGGATCACCGGCGCCGTCCTGCTGCTCGCCCTGCCCGCCGAGGCGTTCGAGACCATCGTGCCCTGTCTGGTCGGACTGGCCCTCGTCCTCGTCGCCCTCCAGCCGCTGATCAGCCGCACGGTGCGGGAACGCCGGTCCGCGGACCGGCCCGTGCGGCGGGACGGGGGGCGGCCGCTGTTCGCCGGGCTGACACTCGCCAGCGTCTACGGCGGCTACTTCGCCGCCGCACAGGGAATCATCTACATCTCCCTGATGGGCCTGCTCCTCGACGAGCCGCTCCAGCGGCTCAACGCCGTCAAGAACGTCCTCGTCGCCGTCGTCAACACGGTCGCCGCCGTCTTCTTCCTCTTCGTCGCCGACTTCGACTGGACGGCCGTCGCCCTCATCGCCGTCGGTTCCACGCTGGGCGGCCAGCTCGGCGCGGCGACGGGCCGCCGCTTCCGCCCGGCCGTGCTGCGCGCCCTCGTCGTCGCCGTCGGGACCGTCGCCCTCGTCCAGCTCGTCCTGCGCTGAGCGCGGAGGCGGAGGCGGCACGCACCCCCCGGGGGCGCGCACCCGCCGGCACGAAGGCTTCGTCACGCCCCTTGTCATCGGGTCGCGGCTGCATTTCCATCCTGTTAGGAAACTTTCCTAACCAGCCATCCCGGACGGAGTCCCCCCACATGACACCGGCCCCCCACACGGCATCAGCCTGCCCGAAACCGAAACCGCGTACGGAACCGAGAACCCGCCCCGCCCTCCTCCTCAGCGCCCTCGCCGGCGCCCTGCTCCTCCTCCTGACCGCCGCCCTCCCCGCCACCGCGGCCCGCCCCACCGGCTACGGTGCGGACGTGCCGATCACCCACCGCGCAGCCACCCCCGTCGACGCCCACGGCCGCCTCCAGGTCTGCGGCACCCAGCTCTGCGACCAGTACGGCCTCCCCGTCCAGCTCCGCGGCATGAGCACCCACGGCACCCAGTGGTACGCCCGATGCCTGACCGACGCCTCCCTCGACGCCCTCGCCCACGACTGGCGGGCCGACGTCCTCCGCGTCTCCACCTACGTGCAGGAGGGCGGCTACGAGACCGACCCCGCGCACTTCACCGCCCTCGCCGACCGGCTGATCCGGCAGGCGAGCGACCGCGGGCTGTACGTGATCGTCGACTGGCACATGCTGACCCCCGGCGACCCCATGGCCAACCTCGACCACGCCACGAGGTTCTTGACCGACATCGCGCGCCGCCACCAGGACCGCGTCAACATCCTCTACGAGATCGCCAACGAGCCCAACGGCGTCAGCTGGTCCCGCATCAAGGAGTACGCGGAGCGGATCATCCCGGTCGTCCGCGCCGCGGACCCCGACGCGCTCGTCCTCGTCGGCACCCGGGCCTGGTCCTCGTTCGGCGTGTCCGAGAGCGCCGACGAGTCGGAGGTCGTGAACGACCCGGTCGACGCCTCCAACATCATGTACACGTTCCACTTCTACGCCGCCTCGCACCGCGACGAGTACCTCGCGGCCCTCTCCCGCGCGGCCGACCGGATCCCCGTGTTCGTCACCGAGTTCGGCACGCAGAACTACGCCGGTGAGGGCGCCGACGACTTCGCGATGTCCCAGCGCTACCTCGACCTCATGGCGCGGAAGAAGATCAGCTGGGTCAACTGGAACTTCTCCGACGACCACCGCAGCGGAGCCGTGTTCACCCCGGGCACCTGCGCCGCCGACGGCCCGTGGGCCGGCACACGGTCGCTCAAGCCCGCCGGCGTCTGGATCCGCGACCGGATCAGGACGTAGGACGTCTTCCGCGTCACACGAACCGCCGCCGGCGCCTGCCCAGCGGGTGCCGGCCCGACCCCGTCGGGGTCACCTTCACGGCAGGATCGAGTCCACATACCCGCCGTCCACCCGCACCGCCCCACCCGTCGTCGCCGACGCCTGATCCGAGGCCAGGTACACGACCATGTTCGCGATCTCCTCCGGCTCGATCAGCCGCTGCAGCAGCGACTGCGGCCGGTACCGGCGCATGAAGGCGCGCTGCGCCTCCTCCCACGGCAGGGTGCGGTCCACCAGCTCGTAGACGAAGTCCCGCACCCCGCCCGTGTGCGTGGGACCGGCGACGACCGAGTTCACCGTGACGCCCGTGCCCGCCGCCTGCTTGGCGAAGCCGCGGCTCACGGCGAGCAGCGCGGTCTTCGACATGCCGTAGTGGATCATCTCCGCCGGGACGACGATCGCCGAGTCGCTGGCGATGTTCTGCACCCGGCCCCAGCCGCGCTCGGTCATCCCGGGCAGGAAGAGGCGGATCAGGCGCACCGCCGCCAGGACGTTCACCTCGAAGTAGCGGCGCCACTCGTCGTCGCTGATCTCCAGCGGGTCGGCGGCGCCGAAGACTCCGAGGTTGTTCACCAGGACGTCCACCTGGGGGAGCGCCTCCACGACCCGCAGGGCGCCCTCCTGGGTGGTCACGTCCGCCGCGACCGGCACCACTTCGGCGCCGGGTACCTCCCGCTCCAGCTCCGCAGCGCCCGCCCGCACCCGCTCCTCGGAGCGTCCGTTCACCGCTACCCGCGCCCCCGCCCGCGCGAGCCCGGCGGCGATCGCCGCCCCGATGCCCTGGGTGGAACCCGTCACCAGCGCGGTACGGCCCCTGAGATCGATCTGCACGTCCTCACCTCTCCAGCCGGGATGCGACGGCGCGGCCCGGCCTGCGGACCACCGCCCGCGCACGCCGCGCCTTCCGACCCGCCCCGACTTCCCCTGAGCCCGCCGCCGAATCACCGCCCGCCACGCTTCGGCGCGCCCGCTGCGGGCACCCGCTTTCCGCATCACCGCGCCCGCCCCTCCGGCATACGCTGCACAAGGGGTGACCCGGTGAGACGGGACCGAAAGGCGGGAGACGACGTGACGGCAGACCACCCGGACGAGCGACAGGGACGTGACCACCCGGACGCGCACGAGAGCCGCGCGGAGGCGGACGCGGGAACGGAGCAGTCGCGCACCACGGGCGAGAACCTGCTGCACGGGCTGGAGGTGGACGCCCGGCGGCCGGAGCGCCCCGTGCTGCTGGACGCCGACGGCACCCCCATCGAGACCTGGCGCGAGAACCATCCGTACGACCGGAAGATCCGCAGGTCGGAGTACGAGCGCACGAAGCGCGTCCTGCAGATCGAGCTGCTGAAGATGCAACGGTGGGTGAAGGACACCGGCCAGCGGATGGTCGTCGTCTGCGAGGGACGCGACGCGGCCGGCAAGGGCGGCACCATCCAGCGGTTCATGGAACGCCTCAACCCGCGCGGCGCCCGCGTGGTCGCCCTGGAGAAGCCGACCGAGCGGGAGGCGGGGCAGTGGTACTTCCAGCGCTACGTGGCCCACCTCCCGGCCCGCGGCGAGATCGTCTTCTTCGACCGCTCCTGGTACAACCGGGCCGGCGTCGAGCGGGTCATGGGCTTCTGCTCGGAGGAGGAGTACCGGCTGTTCCTGGAGCAGACCCCGCTGTTCGAGCGGCTGCTCACCGACGACGGCATCATGCTGGTGAAGTTCTGGTTCTCCGTCTCCCGGGCCGAGCAGCGCACCCGTTTCGCCATCCGCCAGGTCGACCCGCTGCGGCGCTGGAAGCTGTCGCCGATGGACCTCGAGTCGCTGGACCGCTGGGACGACTACACCAAGGCGAAGGTGGAGATGTTCCGCGCCACGGACACCCCGCACGCGCCGTGGACGGTCGTGAAGAACAACGACAAGCGGCGGGGGCGGCTCGAGGCGATGCGCAGCCTCCTCGACCGCTGCGACTACCCGGCCAAGGACCACGAGGCGCTCGGCAAGCCGGACCCGCTGATCGTGGGCGCGGCGGACACCCTGCTGGAGGCCGGTGAGGAACCCGAGGTCCTCTCCCCGACGCCCCTGGCGGGCCCCGGCCACGGCCCGGGCAGCCACCCGGAGGACGGAGCGGAGCGCCCGGGTCCCTGACCCCGGCCGCCGAACCCGCCCCGGCCCGCCAGGGCCTTTCCGGTCACACAGACCCGCCCGGCCGCGACCCTCCGGCGACGCCGACCGGCTCGTCCGCGCGGTGTCCGCCCATCCGCCCGGCCACGGCCTGCCCGGGGACGCCGACCGGCCCCGTCCCGTCACGCAGGCAGCCCGTCCGGCCCGTCCGTGCGGTGTCCGCCCACCCGTCGGGCCACGGCCTGCCCGGGGACGCCGACCGGCACCGTCCCGTCACGCAGGCCCGTCGCAGACCCGCCCGGCCACGACCCTCCGGCGACGCCGACCGGCTCGTCCGCGCGGTGTCCGCCCATCCGCCCGGCCACGGCCTGCCCGGGGACGCCGACCGGCCCCGTCCCGTCACGCAGGCCCGTCGCAGACCCGTCCGGCGTCGGCCCGTCCGGCGACGCCGACCGGCCCGTCCGTGCAGTGGCCGCCCTCCGGGGCGGGCCGGCCCGTCCGGGCCGCCCGCTCTCACCGCACCAGGACCCTCACTCCGGGGCCACCGCCGTCGCCACCGTCACCTCACCCACGCCCGAAGCCTCCGCCCCGCCCGGCACCCGCACGGTGAACGGCCGGTCCGTGCCCGAAGCCGTCACCCGGAGCACGTCCCCGTCCCGCCGGACCTGGAACGTCGCCGCCGGGAGGCCCGCCGTGTCCGGGACGGTCACCTCGGCCGTCCAGTCGGGCGCGGCCGAAGGGTGCACCAGCAGCACCGGTGCGTCCAGCCAGTCGCCGTCCGGGCGGGAGTCGTCCCCGGCCAGCGGCAGCACCGCGCCCTCACGGACGTACAGCGGGAGGCTGTCGTAGCCGTGGCGCTCGGTGCGCCAGCACGGGCCCGTCACCCGCTCGCCGCTCAGCAGATGCGTCCACGTGCCCTCCGGCACGTACACCTCCACATCGCCGTCCGCGCTGAACACGGGGGCGACCAGCAGGTCGGGGCCGAGCATGTACTGGCGGTCCAGCGGGCGGCACGCCGGATCGTGCGGGAACTCCAGCAGCATGGGCCGCATCATCGGCACGCCCGTGCGGTGCGCCTCGGCCGCCGCGCCGTACAGGTACGGCATCAGCCGGTGCTTGAGCAGGGTGAACCGACGGGCGACGTCGACCGCCTCGTCGCCGAACTCCCACGGCACCCGGTACGACGTGGAGCCGTGCAGCCTGCTGTGCGAGGACAGCAGGCCGAAGGCCAGCCAGCGCTTGAACACCTCCGGGTCGGGCGTGCCCTCGAACCCGCCGATGTCGTGACTCCAGAAGCCGAACCCGCTCAGCGACAGCGAGAGACCGCCGCGCAGCGACTCCGCCATCGCCTCGAAGGACGACCAGCAGTCGCCGCCCCAGTGCACCGGGTACTGCTGGCCGCCCGCGGTCGCCGACCGGGCGAAGACCACCGCCTCGCCCTGCCCGCGCTCCTTCTCCAGCAGCTCGAACACGGTGCGGTTGTAGAGATGCGTGTAGTAGTTGTGCATCCGCTCGGGGTCCGAGCCGTCGTGCCACACGACGTCGGTCGGGATGCGCTCGCCGAAGTCCGTCTTGAAACAGTCCACCCCCTGGTCGAGCAGCGCCTTCAGCTTGCTCTGGAACCAGGCGCGGGCGTCCGGGCTGGTGAAGTCGACCAGGCCCATGCCGGCCTGCCACAGGTCCCACTGCCACACGTCCCCGCCGGGCCGGCGCACCAGGTGCCCGAGCGCGGCCGCCTCGTCGAACAGCGGCGACTTCTGCGCGATGTACGGGTTGATCCACACGCTGACCCGCAGGCCCTTGTCCTTGAGCCGGGCCAGCATGCCCTCCGGGTCCGGGAACACCTCCGGGTCCCACTGGAAGTCGCACCACTGGTACTCGCGCATCCAGAAGCAGTCGAAGTGGAACACCGACAGCGGGATGCCGCGCTCCGCCATGCCGTCGACGAACGAGGTCACCGTCGCCTCGTCGTACGAGGTGGTGAACGAGGTGCTCAGCCACAGGCCGAACGACCACGCGGGCGGCAGCGCCGGGCGGCCGGTGAGGGCGGTGTAACGGCCCAGGACGTCCTTCGGGGTCGGGCCGGCGATGACGTAGTACTCCAGCGTCTGGTCCTCGACGCTGAACTGCACCTGGCCGACGGACTCGGATCCGACCTCGAACGAGACCGCGCCGGGGTGGTTGACGAAGACGCCGTAGCCGCGTGAGGACAGGTAGAACGGGACGTTCTTGTACGCCTGTTCGCTGCTGGTGCCGCCGTCGGCCTGCCACACGTCGACGGTCTGGCCGTTCTTGACGAACGGGGTGAACCGCTCGCCCAGGCCGTAGACGTGCTCGCCGACGCCGAGGGACAGCCGGCTCAGCACGTGGTGCGTCCCGTCGGCGGTGGTGGCGTACGCCGTGCTCTTGGCGCCCGCCCGGGTCAGCTCCCGTCCGTCCGCGTCGAGGAAGGTGAGCCCGAAGGCGCCGTCCGCGTCCAGCCGCAGGGTCAGCGGGCCGCTGGCCAGCTCCGTGACCGCGCCGTCCCGGCGCACCTCGCCCGCACCGCCGGCCTCGCCGGCCAGGGCGAAGTCCGGTCCCGGGCGGCGCTTCCCGGCGTGATGGGTGACCCGCACGCCGACGACTCCCTCGGCGGGGGAGAAGCAGTCGACCGTGACCAGCGGGGCGTTCAGGGTGTCGCCCCGGCGCGTCACTCTTTTCGTCGAGGCATAGCTGGTGAAGCGCTTCGATTCCGCGCTGACATCTCGCACCTCGGTGGCGTACGAGATCTGGACGCCGTCGCGGACACGCCAGAAGCCGTCGGTGAATTTCATGGTCTTCCTCGGGATGGGGAGCGTGGAGGAGGTGCGAGGGGAACCTCTGACCAGGAACTATGACAGGATCCGCGGAACCTGTCACGCCCTGGCGCAAGGAGATCGTGCCGTTGGGGGGCTAGCGCGACCGACTCACGCTGACGTATTAGTAATCAGGCCAAACAAATTACACCCCGGTGCGGCGCCAGACGAGACCCCGATGTCGGCGGCCCGTTGTCGAAGCGCTTCACCTACCCTTCCACAGAGCCGCCGGCCTCGGTGCACACCGAGCCGGTCCCACCCAGGGGCACCCACCGTGACAGCACATCCACCGGTTGCCGCACGTCATCCGCGCACACGCGGACGCGCACGCAGAGCCGTCACCTCACTCGCCGCCGCAGCGGCCCTCGTCGCCCCGGCGGCGCTCACCGGCTGCGCCGCCGAACGCGACGACGACGTGTACACCGTTCTGAACTCCTCGACCGACGAGACCTACCACCGCTGGGACGCCGAGGCGATGGCCCGCTGCGGCAAGCGGCTCGGGGTCACCGTCGAGCAGCAGAGCGTCCCCGCGTCCCAGGTCATGACCAAGGCGCTGCGCATGGCCTCGTCGAAGTCACTGCCGGACGTCGTCCAGTTCGACGCCTCGGAGATGCCGGTGTTCGCCGAGGCCGGCGGACTGGTCGACCTGCGCACCCTCGGCCTGTCCACCGACCATGTGCCCGACGGCATCGTCGACTTCGGCTCCTACCGGGGCACCTACTACGGGGCCGCCCGCTCCGTGAACACCCTCGCCCTCTTCTACAACAAGGACGTCCTCGCCGAGGCGGGCGTCCGCACCCCCGCCACCTGGGACGAACTCCGCCGGGCGGCGCGCGAGCTCACCCGGGGCAAGCGCTACGGGCTGGCGCTCAGCGCGGGCGGGGCCGAGGACGGCGTCTTCCAGTTCACCCCGTTCATGTGGTCCAACGGCGGCGACGAACGCGAACTCGACAGCCCTCAGGTCGTCGAGGCGCTCGACTTCTGGAAGGCGCTGCTGAAGGACGGTTCGCTCTCCCGGTCCACGGTCAACTGGACCCAGGCCGACGTCAACGACCAGTTCATGGCGGGCAACGCCGCCATGATGATCAACGGCCCCTGGCAGGTCGAGACGCTCAACAGCGACCCGTCCCTGAACTGGGGCATCGCCGAGATCCCGGTGCCCGAGGCGGGCGCCGACTCGGTCGCCCCGCTCGGCGGCGCCGTCCTCACCGTGCCCCGCACCGGCGACGACGGGCGCCGGCGCATGGCCGGCCGGATCGTCGCCTGCCTGACCAGCGAGAAGGAACAGCTCACCTACGCCCTCAACAGCTGGATGGTCCCCGCCGACGAGCGGGCCGCGGCCGAGTGGCGCGCCCAGGTGCCCGCACTCGGCGCGCTGGCCGACCAGGTCGCCACCGCCCGCTCCCGCACCGACCGGCTCGGCGCCGGCTGGCCGGCCGTCTCCCTCGCCCTGCAGAGCGCCTTCCAGTCCGCCCTGACCGGCCAGTCCAGCGAGGCCGCCCTGAAGCGCGCCCAGCAGCGCGCCACGAGCGGGAACTGAGGTACGCACCCCATGACCACGTCCACCGTCACCGCCCCGCCGCCCGCCGCCGCGCCCGGAAAGACCGCCGCTCCGGACCCGGCCCGCGCCCGACTGCGCCGCGGACTCGTCCGGTGGGGCTTCGTCGCCCCCGCCGTCGTCTTCATGCTGCTGTTCTTCGGCTACCCGCTCGTCCGGAACGTCGTGATGAGCTTCCAGCACTACACGCCGAAGACCTTCTTCACCGGCGAGGCCCCCTTCAACGGCGCCGACAACTGGTCGTCCGTCTTCCAGGACGCCCTGTTCGGCAAGGCCCTGTGGCACACCCTCGTCTTCACCGCGGGCTCCCTGCTCGGCCAGTTCTGCATCGGCCTCGCCCTCGCCGTCTTCTTCAACCGCCGCTTCCCCCTCGGCGGGGTCCTGCGCTCGCTGATCCTGCTGCCCTGGCTCGTGCCGATGGTGGTGTCCGGCATCGTCTGGCGCCGCATCCTCGACCAGGACACCGGCGTACTGAACACCTTCCTCGACACCCTCGGCCTCGGCGGGCACACGCCGTGGCTGACCAGCCCGGACATGGCGCTGCTCTCGGTGATCCTGGTGAACGTCTGGATCGGCATCCCGTTCAACATGGTCATCCTCTACGGAGGCCTCCAGGAGATCCCCAAGGAGCTGTACGAGGCGGCCTCCCTGGACGGCGCCTCCGCCTGGCGCGCCTTCCGCTCCGTCACCCTGCCGCTGCTCAAGCCGGTGATCACGGTCGTGCTGGTGCTGGGCTTCATGTCGACGGTGAAGATCCTCGACCTGATCCTCGCCCTCACCGACGGCGGCCCCGCCGACGCCACCCAGACCCTGGGCACGCTCACCTACCAGAACTCCTTCGTGGAGCTGGACTTCGGCGCCGGCGCGGTCGTCGGCAACGTCCTGATCCTGATCTCCGCCGTGTTCGCGGTGTTCTACCTGCGGGCCAACCGCACCGAGGGGAAGTGACCGTCATGGCCGCCCACGCGCCCACCGCGCCCCGCCGCCGCTGGGGCTCCACCGTCGCGGGTCTGCTCGTCCTCGCGGTGATGCTGTTCCCGCTGTACTGGATGCTCAACACCGCGCTCCAGCCCGACTCCGGCCTGCTCCAGGTCGACCCGGTGCCCTCGGGACTCGACCTCTCCGGCTTCACCAAGGCCCTCACCGACCAGGGCGGCAACCTGCTGACCTCCCTGCTGGTGTCCGCCGGCGCCGTCGTGATCTGCCTCGCGATCGCCGCGCCCGCCGCCTACGGTCTGGCCCGCTTCGGCCTGCGCGGCTCGCGCACCATGGTGTTCGGCACCCTCATCACGCAGATGGTGCCCGGCATCGTCATCGCCAACGCCCTCTACACCTCCTACGTCGACCTGGGCCTGGTCAACTCGTACGCCGGGCTGATGCTCGCGGACGCCTCGCTCGGCATCCCCTTCTCCATCGTGCTGATGCGCTCCTTCATGGTGTCCGTCCCCGGGGAGGTGATCGAGGCCGCCGAGATCGACGGGGCGGGACCGGTCCGGGTGTTCCTGCGGGTGGTGCTGCCGATGAGCCGCAACGCCCTGATCACCTCGGGTCTGTTCGCCTTCCTGTTCGCGTGGAGCGACTTCATGTTCGCCCTCACCCTGAACACCACGGACGACGTCAAGCCGATCACGCTGGGCATCTACCAGTACATCGGCGCACACGTCGGGGACTGGGGCTCGGTGATGGCCGCGGCCGTGCTCTCCGCCGTGCCCGCCGCGATCCTGCTCGTCCTCGCCCAGAAGTACATCGCTGCCGGCATCACCGGAGGATCGGTCAAGTGACCACCGCGCCCAGGGGCGCCCCGGCCGGTGCGGCGGCCGGCCTGCGCAGCAGGAGCAGCGCCGCGTCGTCGTGCAGCCGGCCGCCCACATGGTCCAGCAGGTCCTCGTGCAGCGCGGCCAGCGTCCGGGCCGGCTCGTCGTACAGGTGCCGGGTGAGCCCCTCGGCCAGGGGGTAGAACGCGCGGTCGGCGTCCCGCGCCTCCGTGACGCCGTCGGTGTAGAGGAGCAGCTGGTCGCCGTCGCCGAAGGGCACCACCTGGAGGCGGGGCGCGTCGTCCGACAGGGCGCGCAGCCCCAGCGGCGGCGCGGGGTGGACGGGCTCGACGGCCGTCACCTCGGCGCCCCGGATCAGCAGCGGGGGAGCGTGACCGCAGTTGACCGTCTCCAGCCGCCCGGGCTCCGGGCAGCCGGCGACCACGGCGGTGACGAAGTCGTCGCCGCCCAGGTTGCGGGCCAGGCTCCGCTCGATCCGGCACACCACGTCCAGCAGGTCCGGCTCGTCGTACGCCGCCTCGCGGAACACGCCGAGCACCAGCGCGGCCGTCCCCACGGCCGGCAGCCCCTTGCCCCGCACATCACCCACGATCATCCGCACTCCGTGCGGGGTGGGGACGAGGGCGTAGAGGTCGCCGCCGATCCGCGCCTCGGCGGCGGCCGCGCTGTAGCGCACCGCCACCTGGAACGGGCCGACCGTGTCCGGGACCGGCTGGAGCAGCGCGTGCTGCGCGGTCTCCGCGACGGAGCGCACGGCGGCCAGCACCCGCTCGCGCCGCGCCCGCAGCGCGCTGGCGAGGGTGCCCGCCAGGGTGACGGCCACCAGGGCGGCCAGCACGACGGTCAGGTGCGCGACGTCCATGTCGTGCCGGTAGGCGATGCCGGCGCCGAGCAGGGAGGCCAGCGCGCCCACGCCCAGCACTCCACGGGGCCGGCTGGTGGCGGCGGCCAGGGCGGGACCCGTGGCGAGCAGCGGCAGCCAGATCCGGCCGGTGCCGGCCGCCATGTCGATGGACACGATGACGCACAGGATCAGCACCGGCAGCGCCGGCGTCTCGGCGACGCAGTGCGCGAACACACGGGTACAGGGTGAGCGGAGGCGCTGGATCCCGCGCGGGTAAGGCCGTATCGGCGAGCGGTCGCGTCCATGCTGACGGGCGTGACTCATGTGCTGCGGGTGTCCTCACCTTTGCGACGTGTCCGAATTGCCTGCTCTTCCAAGAAAAGGTGATGGTGCCCCGCATCACAAGAATGCGGTTTTCATATGGTGAGGGACAGGCCCCGGGTGACCCGGCGGGCGGTCGGCAGCAGCCGGTCGCGGACCTCGTCGAGCCGGTCGAGACGGCTGCGCGGCATGGACACGCCGATGGAGCCCAGGGTGCCGCCGCCGTACACCGGCACCGCCACGCAGACCGTGCCCAGCGCGTACTCCTCCAGGTCCGTCACGGCCGGGGCGAGGGGCGTCGTCTCCAGCCGGCGGATCAGCTCCATGGGCGTGGTGACCGTGTGCGGGGTGAGGTCGTTCAGCGCGTGCCGGGACAGGTACTCCTCGCGGGCCTCGTCGTCCAGCTCCCGCAGCACGGCCTTGCCCAGCGCGGTGGCGTGGCCGGCGTCCTCGAAGCCCACCCACAGGTCGACGCGCGGGGCGCGGGGTCCGTCCACGACCTCGGAGACCCGGATCTCGCCGTCCTCGTAGAAGGTGAGGTAGGCGGCGCTGGACAGTTCGTCCCGCAGCGCGGAGAGGACCGGCCGGACCCGGGTGAGCAGCGCCTGACTCCGGCCGCCGCTGTGCAGGGACTGCAGCCGGTCGCCCAGGACGAAGCCGCCGTCGTCGAGTTTCCGCAGGTAGCCGTCGTGCACCAGGGTGCGCAGCAGATGGTAGGCGGTGCCCAGGGGCAGCCCGGTCTCCCGCGCCAGCCGCTTGGCCGGCGCGCCCGTCTCGTGCGCGCTCGCCGCCTCCAGCAGCCGGAAGGCACGCTGCACGGAGGAGATGAGCGTCGGGCTCGCACCCATGCGTCCAGCCTGCGCCACCTGTCCACCGACGGCAAGGGAATCCCCCGCTCCATTCGGAACAAGGGATTCCGTGAGGGTGGCGGTCACGGGTCCGTCAGGGCGCCGGCACCTCGTCCACGAACGAGGTGCCGGCGGCGCGGTACGCGTCGATCTTCGCCGCGACCTGGGCGGGCGTCAGCACCTGGTCCTTGACGTGCAGGACGTAGTCGACCTGCTGGTGGTAGGCGCGAGGTGTCGTCGACGACTGGCCCTCCAGGTCGATCAGCCACTGGTTGAAGTTGATCGACATCGGCCGCTCCGGCAGGTACGCGACGTCATGGGTGCCGAAGTGGCTGCCGTCGACGTAGTACGTGATGCCGGAGTCGTCGATGGTGACGACCAGGTCGCGCCAGCCGGCGAAGCTCCGCCGGCTCTCGCTGTGCTGGTTGACGGCCTGCCAGGGGTCCGGGGCGTAGGTCTCCCAGGACGTCGTGTACAGGATCGAGGACGGCTCGCCCCAGCCGCCGTTGGGGAGGTACTCGAAGTCGTACTCGGCGTAGTCGTCGGCCATCGGCGCCTTGAGGTCGTTGATGGTGAAGAACGTCTGCACCACCCGGTCGCCGTCCGGGCCGGAGACGGGGGCGTCGGAGAAGCGCACCCGGGCCGCGTAGGTGCCGTACGCGAACTTCATGCTGCGGGTGAGGATCTCGGTGTGCGTGGTGGAGGCGCCGGTGCCCGCGGTGGACGTCTCCAGGTCCATCACCGAGTTCCCGCCCGAGGAGCCGAAGGTCACCTTCGACGGGTCCCAGGTCGCGCCGGGCACCCCGGGTCCGCCCGCGTTGGAGCGGACGCTCCAGCCGTGCGCCGTGAGGTCGGGGTCGGTGTGCGACGCGTAGTCGAAGTCGTCGAACAGCGTCTGGCCGCCCTCGCCGGGCGGGTCGGTCGGGTCGGTGGGGTCGGTCGGGCCGCCGCCCTCGGGTCCGGCGCCCCATACGGTGGCGCCCGCGAGCCGCGCGGTCACCTTGTCCCAGTCGGCGTACGACGTCCGCGCGGCGCCGAAGGAGTAGTCGTCGCTCTGCCGCAGCGTCTGCCAGTCGGTCCGGTGGAACCGCAGTTGCAGGTCCCCGGTGTCGGCGCCCGGCGCGAGCGTTCCGGCGGACGGGGTGAACCCGATCTCCAGATAGCGGTCGGCCGTCGCGGTGGGCTCGGGGAGCGTGCCGAAGGTGCCGGTGACGGCCGCACAGCCGAGGACCGCCCAGGAGCAGGCGAAGCGGTACGCGGTGTCCGGGGCGTCGGCCTTGAAGTAGTAACGGATCTTCACCTGGCTCAGCTGCACCGGCGCGGAACCGGTGTTGCGGACCTTGAACCAGGGCTCGCTCTGGTCGGCGGTGGCCCCGGCGGCGGTCGTGCGGTACTGCACGGCGAGCGGGCCGTCCGCGGCGGTGGCGGCCGGGGCGGGGAGCCCGGTGAGGGCTGCGCCGCCCAGCAGGGCGGTCAGGGCGAGTGCCGCGCGGGCGCGGCGGCCGGTGGGACGAGTACGCATCCGTGGTCCTTTCGCGGTGGGGGTGGCGCACGGGGGTGCGTCCGCGCGGCGGGCGTGGGGGCGCCGCCCGGCGCGGGGCTCGCGGTGACGGACCGGTCCTCGGAACTGACCAGTTGCCCGCCGGTGCCTTACCAGTTGATGTCGAGAGAAGGTGGCATAGACCAATGAGTGCGTCAACCCCACCTGCTGAAAAGCGAGTTGACCGCGCCGCGGGGCGTCACGGTGGTGACCGGACCAGTTAAGGTCGGGGGCGTACCAGTCGCCACGCCCGCCCGCGGCCGACGACGAGGAGAGACCCGTATGGCCATCGATCCCGCCGCCTCGGGTGCGGTGCTCAAGCGTGAACGGGTGCGCGACGCGCTCCTCGAACTCATCGAGGCCCGCCGCCCCGGGGACGCCGTCCCCTCCGAGCGGGCCCTCTGCGCCCGGCTCGGCGTCTCGCGCCCCACCGTGCGGGCGGCGGTCGACGAACTGGTGGTGGCGGGACTGCTGGTGCGCGAGCACGGCCGGGGCATGTTCGTCGCCGCGGAGAAGATCACCCAGGAACTGGTCCCGGAACACGGCGCGTTGGCCGTGCCGCGGGCCAACGGCGTGTGGACCAGCCGCATCCTGGAGTTCCGCACGCTCCCGGCCGGCGCCCGCGTGGGCCGCAGACTGCGCGTGTCACCGGCCGCGGAGGTCCGGTACGCGGCCCGGCTGCGACTGGTGGACGGCGCCCCGATGGCCATCGAGCATCTGCACCTCCCCGCCGCTCTGGTGCCCGGCCTCACCGAGGAGGAGCTCGAACAGGGCGACCTCTACGAGCACTTCCGCGACCGGCACGGGGTGCGGGTCAGCGAGGCCGTGCAGTCCGTCGAGCCGACCGTGGTGACCCGGGCGGAGGCGGAGCTGCTGGACGTGCCCGAGCTGTCGCCGGCCCTCCTCTTCGAGCGCCTCACCACCGACACGGCCGGGCGTCCGGTGGAGTACGTCCACTCCGTCTACCGGGGCGACCGCTACCGCATCGTCTCCCGGCTCGCCCTTGGACCCCCGGCCTCGCGTGCGGACGGGACGGGAGAGGGCCGAGGGGATCACCATCCGGGCTTCCCGCCCGGCGACCTCACCTCCCGCGGCCTGGTCAGCTTCTCGGCGCACGGCGTCGTCCAGCACGACTGATCCACCCCCGGAGCGGCGCGCACAGGCATGCGGAACCATCGCCTCCTCCAATTTCGCTTGAACCGTTGACAGGTCCATACCAGGGCGGGATTCTCTTCCTGAGAGCGCTCTCACAGCAGTTCCCGGCCACTCGTCGAACGGAGAACGACCATGCTGCGCACTCTCAGACGCCGGGTCACCGCCGTGGCGCTGGGCCTCGCCACCGCGCTGGGCGGCGGCTGGCTCGCCGCCGGGGTCCCGTCCCCCGCGCACGCCGCGGTCCCGGCCACCATCCCGCTGACCATCACCAACAACTCGGGCCGCGCCGAACAGATCCACATCTACAACCTCGGCACCGAGCTGTCGTCCGGCCGGCAGGGCTGGGCCGACGCGAGCGGCGCCTTCCACCCCTGGCCCGCGGGCGGCAATCCCCCCACCCCCGCACCCGACGCCTCCATCCCGGGCCCGGCCCCCGGCCGGTCCACCACCATCCAGATCCCCAAGTTCTCCGGCCGCATCTACTTCTCCTACGGCCGCAAGATGGAGTTCCGGCTCACCACCGGCGGCCTGGTGCAGCCCGCCGTGCAGAACCCCACCGACCCCAACCGCGACATCCTCTTCAACTGGTCCGAGTACACGCTCAACGACTCGGGGCTGTGGATCAACAGCACCCAGGTCGACATGTTCTCCGCGCCCTACACGGTGGGCGTGCGGCGCGGCGACGGCACCACACTGAGCACCGGCAAGCTGCGCCCCGGCGGCTACAACGGCGTGTTCAACGCCCTCAGGGGACAGTCCGGCGGCTGGGCGAACCTCATCCAGACCCGGTCCGACGGCACCGTGCTGCGCGCCCTGTCCCCGCTCTACGGGGTGGAGACCGGCGCCCTCCCGGCGTCGGTCATGGACGACTACATCAACCGGGTCTGGAACAAGTACACAGGCACGGACCTGATCGTCACGCCCTTCGCCGACCGTCCCGACGTCCGGTACACCGGCCGGGTCTCGGGCGGCGTCCTGCGGTTCACCGACGGCTCCGGCGCCGTGGTCACCACCTTCCAGAAGCCGGACGCCTCGTCCGTCTTCGGCTGCCACCGCCTCCTCGACGCGCCCAACGACCAGGTGCGCGGCCCCATCTCGCGCACCCTGTGCGCGGGCTTCAACCGCACCACCCTGCTCGCCAACCCCCACCAGCCCGACCGGAGCGCGGCCGGCTTCTACCAGGAGCCGGTCACCAACCACTACGCGCGGATCATCCACGCGCACATGGCCGACGGGAAGGCGTACGGCTTCGCCTTCGACGACGTCGGCCACCACGAGTCGCTCGTACACGACGGCGACCCGCGCGGGGCGTCCCTGACGCTCGACCCGTTCGACTGACCGCGCCCCCGCGCCGTGTCCGACCGGGCCTCCGGCCGGACACGGCGCACCTGACGCCCGTCGGGCACACGTCTCCTGTGTCCCGCGATCACCGCACATTCACGGGCACCATAGGGTGCCACCATGTCTGCCACGTTGAACGCCGGTAAAACGCGCGCCGCGCTGCGCACCTCGGCACGCATCTCGGGGGAACTGCTGCTGGTCCTGGTGGCGACCGGGGTGGCCCTCTGGCTGCTGGGCCGGATGTGGTCGGTGGTCTGGCCCCTCATAGTCGGCCTGCTGCTCACCACGCTCACCTGGCCTCCGACCCGCTGGCTGCTCCGGCGCGGACTGCGCCCCGCGGTCGCCGCCTCCCTGGTGACCGTGCTGTTCCTGCTGGTCGGCGCGGGCACCGTGGCGCTCATCGCGGTGCCCGTCGCGTCGGAGTCCGGTGAACTCGGCGACGGCGTCGTCGAGGGCGTGCAGAAGCTGCGCGAGTGGGCCGAGGGCCCGCCGCTGAACATCGACGACGCCCAGATCACGGGCGCCTTCGACGCCGCGACCGACCGCATCCAGGACAGCGCCGGGTCGATCGCCACCACCGCCGTCACCGGGGTGAGCACCGTCTTCAGCGGTGTCGTCACCGCCGTCCTGGCGCTCTTCCTGATGTTCTTCTTCCTCAAGGACGGGCCGCGTTTCCTGCCGTGGCTGCGCCGCCAGCTCCCCGGCCGGCTCGCCACCGACGTGCCGGTCGTCGCCGCGCGCTGCTGGGACACCCTCGGCGCGTTCGTGCGGTCGCAGGCGCTCGTCGGCCTCATCGACGCCGTGCTGATCGGCCTCGGCCTGTGGGTCCTCGACGTGCCGCTGGTCCTGCCGCTCGCGGTGCTGACCTTCGTGTCCGCGTTCGTGCCCATCGTCGGCGCCCTGTTCGCCGGCCTCGTCGCCGTGCTGATCGCGCTGGTGTCCAACGGGTTCATGGACGCGGTGCTCGTGCTGGTCCTCATCGTGGTCGTGCAGCAGCTCGAGGGCAACGTGTTCCAGCCGATGATCCAGAGCCGCGGCCTCGGTCTGCACGCGGCGGTCATCCTGCTGGCGGTCACGCTGGGCGGCAGCCTGGCCGGCATCGTAGGCAGCCTGCTCGCCGTGCCGGTCGCCGCCCTCGTCGCGGTCGTCTGGAACTACCTGCGCGAACAGCTCACCGACCCGCCGGCGCCACAGCCTCCGGCGCCGGAGCCGTCGGCGCCCCAGCCTCCCCAACCGTCGGCGGCGCAGCCCTCCGCGCCGCAGTCCCCGGCGCCCGACGCCCCCGCCGCCTGACCCACCTCCGCCCTCCGACCTCCAGGAAGCCCCCGTGACGTACGACCTCACCGCACTGCGCGCCGACATCCCCGCGCTGGCCGCCGGCACCGCCCACTTCGACGGCCCCGGCGGCACCCAGACGCCGCGCCCCGTCATCGAGGCGATCGCCGACGCCCTGTCCCGGCCGCTGTCCAACCGGGGCGGCCTGCTCCCCGGCGAGCGCCACGCCGACACCCTCGTCGTCGAGGCGCGCCGCGCCCTGGCCGACCTGCTCGGCGCCGACCCGGCGGGCATCGTCATCGGCCGCAGCGCCACCCAGCTCACCTACGACATCGCCCGCACCCTCGCCGCCGGCTGGTCGGAGGGCGACGAGGTGGTGGTCACCCGGCTCGACCACGACGCCAACATCCGCCCGTGGGTGCAGGCGGCCGAGCGGGCCGGCGTCACCGTCCGCCGCGCCGACTTCGACCCGGCCACCGGGGAGCTCACCGCCGGCCACATCCGCGCCCAGCTCTCCCCGCGCACCCGCCTGGTCGCGGTCACCGCCGCCTCCAACCTCATCGGCACCATGCCCCCGGTCGCCGAGATAGCACGCCTGGTCCACGAGGCGGGCGCCCTGCTGTACGTCGACGGTGTGCACTACACGGCGCACGCGCCGGTCGACGTCCGGGCGCTCGGCGCGGACTTCTTCGTCTGCTCGCCGTACAAGTTCCTCGGCCCGCACCACGGGGTGCTGGCCGCGGCCCCGGAGCTGCTGGAGACCCTGCGCCCGGACAAGCTGCTGCCCTCCTCGGACGCGGTGCCCGAGCGGTTCGAACTGGGCACCCTGCCCTACGAGTTCCTGGCCGGCACCCGCGCGGCCGTCGACGTCCTCGCCGGGCTCGGCGGGCGGACCGACGGCGACCGCCGAGCCCGGCTCGGCGCGGCGTACGAGGCGATCGGGGAGCACGAGGCACGGCTGCGGGCCCGCCTGGAGGAGGGCCTGGCGGCCCTCGACGGGGTGACCGTCCACTCCCGTGCCGCCCGCCGCACCCCCACCCTGCTGCTCACCCTCGACGGCCGCCGCACCGAGGACGCCTACCGCTTCCTCGCCGGACGGAACGTCCACGCCCCCTCCGGCCACTTCTACGCCCTGGAGGCCTCCCGCCACCTGGGCCTCGGCGACACCGGCGGCCTGCGCGTCGGTCTCGCCTGTTACACCTCCGACGAGGACGTCGACCGCCTGCTCGACGGTCTGGCGGCCTTCCTGAAGGAGACCCCATGACCGTCGACGTCCGTCCGGCCTCGGAGTTCGAGGACGTCCGTGCCCTGCTCGGTCCCAAGTCGCCGCAGGCGAACGTCTGCTGGTGCCTGAGCTACCGCATCCCCTCCAAGCTCAACCGCGAGCTGCGAGGCCCCGCCCGCGGCGAGTACGTCGCCGGGCTGCTGCGCTCCGGCGCCCCCCTGGGCGTGCTCGCCCACGAGGACGGCGAGCCCGTCGGCTGGGCCGCCGTCGCCCCGCGCGCGGACACCTCCTTCGTCCGCAATCGCACGATCCCGCACATCGACGACCTGCCGGTGTGGTCCCTGTGGTGCATCCGGGTGCGCCCCGGCCACCGCGGCAAGGGTCTCTCGCACGCCCTGATCGCCGGCGCCGTCGCGTACGCCCGCGCGCAGGGCGCCCTCGCCGTCGAGGCCTACCCCCTCGACAACGGCGACGCCCGCGTCGACCTGACCATGGCCTACCCGGGGCTCCGCAAGAACTTCGAGCAGGCCGGGTTCACCCACGCCGCCGACACCACCTCGGTGCTGGCCGGCCATCCCCGCGTGCTGATGCGGCTCGACCTGCGCTGAGGACACACGCGCACGGCACGGACGGCCCGACCCACGGCTCACGGGCACGGGCTGTCCCGCTCACGCGTACAGCGCGGCGATCTCCTTCGCGTACGCCTCCTGCGCCGCCCTCCGCTTGACCTTCAGCGACGGGGTGAGCAGGCCGTTCTCCTCGGTGAACTCGCCCTCGACGACGGTGAACGCGCGGATGGACTCGGCGCGGGAGACGGCCTCGTTGGCGTAGTCCACCGCCTTCTGCACGTCGGCGCGCATGCGCGGGTCGCGGACCACCTCGGACATCGGGGTGCCGGCGGGCATCCTGCGCACCGACAGCCAGTGGGCCACGGCCTCCGGGTCCAGGGTGATCACCGCGGCCACGAAGGGCCGGTTGTCGCCGACGACGAGGCACTGCCCGACCGGCGGGCGGCTGCGCAGCCGGTCCTCCAGCACGGCGGGGGAGACGTTCTTGCCGCCGGAGGTGACGATGATGTCCTTCTTGCGGCCGGTGATGGTCAGATAGCCGTCCTCGTCGAGGGAGCCGAGGTCCCCGGTGGCGAACCAGCCGTCGCGCAGCACCTCCTCGGTGGCCGCCGGGTCGTTCCGGTACGACCCGAAGACGATGCCGCCCTTGATCAGCACCTCACCGTCGTCGGCGATGCGCACCGCGGTGCCGGGGACCGGCCGGCCGACCGTGCCGGGGCGCGGGGACAGCGGCGGGACGACGGTGGCGGCGGCGGTGGTCTCGGTCAGGCCGTAGCCCTCGTAGATCATGATGCCGGCCGCGTAGAAGAACAGGCTGAGGTCCTTCTCCAGCGGGGAGCCGCCGCTGATGGCGTACCGCAGGCGCCCGCCGAGCTCCTTGCGGACCCTGCGGTAGACCAGCAGGTCGTACAGCGCCCACGCGGCGTACAGGCCGGGGCCGGGGCCCTTGCCGCGGCCCAGGAAGCGGTCGAGGTGCGCCCGCGCGAAGCGGACGGCGACGCGGTGGGCGCGCTCGAAGGACGCGCCGCGGCCGAGCTTCTCGGCGGTGGCCCGCCCGGTGTCGTGGATCTTCTCGAAGAGGTAGGGCACGCCCACCACGAAGGTGGGGCGGAACGACTTGAGCGCGGGCCTCAGTTCGTCCGGCTTGATGCTCGGGAAGTGCCCCGTCTCGATGCGGGCCATCAGACAGGAGATCTGCAGGGTGCGGCCCAGGATGTGGGCGAGCGGCAGGAACAGCAGCGTCGAGGCGACCTGGTCGGTGACCGCCTTGAAGACGGGGTGCAGCAGCTCGACCGTGTTGGCGGACTCGGCGTACAGGTTGCCGTGGGTGAGCACACAGCCCTTGGGGCGTCCCGTGGTGCCGGAGGTGTAGCAGACGGTCGCCACCGTGTCGGCGGTGAGGGCGGTGCGCCGCTTGGTGACCTCCTCGTCCGGGACGCCCCGGCCGCGGGCGACGAGGTCGTCCACGGCGCCCGCGTCCAGCTCCCACACCTCGGGCGCCGGGTCCAGGGCGGCGGTGCCGGCGCGGACCGTGGCGGTGTTGTCCGGGGTCTCCGTGACGACGTACCGGACGCCCGAGTCGCGGACGATCCACTCCACCTGCTCCGCCGAGGAGGTGGGGTACACCGGCACGGTCTGTCCGCCGGCCGCCCAGACCGCGAAGTCCAGGAGCGTCCACTCGTAGCGGGTGCGGGACATCACGGCGACCCGGTCGCCCGGCTCCAGGCCGGCGTCGATCAGGCCCCTGGCCACGGCGGTGACCTCCCCGGCGAAGGTCGCCGCCGTGACCGGGCGCCACACCCCCCGCTCCTCGCGGCGCAGCACGACCGCGTCGGGCGCCTCGTCCGCGTTGGTGAACGGGATGTCGGCGGTCGTGCCGGCGGCGGGGTGCGGGGCCAGGACCTCCGTGCGGACCTCGCGGACGGTCCCGCGTTCGTCCTTGACGGTCTCGACCGTGGTGCGGCCCGCCAGATCGGCCCGTCGTTTCGCCCGTTTCAGATCCTTGCGTACGCCCATGACGGCTCCCGGTCGCGGCTGACTGTCCTGCTGGTGCTCTCCGTACTTACTTACTCGGGAGTCAACTTACCCGCGCGTAAGAACGAGTCAACGGTCCGGGGGCGATCAGTCCAGCCGGTCCGCCGTGCGGATCGCCTCCGCCAGCTCCCGCACCTCCGCGTCCTCGGTCCGCGCGGCCAGCGTCCCGGCGCGCTCGGACAGCTCTTCGAGGCCCGGGGCGCCCGGCAGCGCACTGTCCCGGTGACCGGGGGAGCGCAGCGCGTCGGCGAAGTAGGCCGCGGTCGCGGTCACCGCCAGCCGGGGCCGCGCCCGCCACACCGACTCCGCGAGCCCGTCGGTCTCCAGGTCGCCGGTCTCCTCGTGCGGCGTGCGGCTGTCGGGGTCCAGCCAGCGCACGGTCGCCGTGGCGAGGTGCCCCTGGGCGCCGGGCCGGGTACGCACCGCGTACAGGGCGGTCACGGTGTGGCCGGGGCCGACCTCGCCGCCGTCGACCCGGTCGTTCCGGAAGTCCTCGTCGGCCACCCTGCGGTTGTCGTAGCCGACCAGGCGGAACTCGGCGACCGTCTCCGGGGCGAAGGCCACCTGCGCCTTGGCGTCCCGGGCGGTCAATTCGATGTTGCGGGGCAGTTCCTCGCAGAACACCTCGCGGGCGTCCGCCTCGTCGGACACGTACACGGTGTGGCCGTCGCCCCGGTCGGCGAGCCGCTCCATGAGCGCGTCGCCGTAGTCGCTGCCGACGCCGACGCCGAACAGGGTGATGCCGTGCTCGCGCCGGGACTCCGCGATGCGCTCCAGGATCGCGTCGGCCTCCGTCTCCCCGGTGTTGGCGAGCGCGTCGGACACCAGGACCACCCGGTTGGTGGCGCCCCCGCGCAGCCCCTCCACGGCGGTCTCGTACCCGGTCTCCACCCCGGCGCCGAGGTTGGTGGAGTCGGTCGGCTTCAGGCCGTCGATCGCGTCGTGGATCTCGCCCCGGTTGCCGCCGAGCCGGGTCATCGGCAGCACGGTCTCCGCCTCGTCGCTGAAGGTGACGAGGGCGACCGAGTCGTCGTCGCGCAGCCGGTCGGTCATGGTGCCCAGTGCCTCCTGGGCGAGGTCCAGCCGGCCCGGTTCGCCCATCGAGCCGGAGATGTCGATGACGAACGTGAGGGCGGCGGGCGCGCGTTCGCCGTCCGCCTCGGCCGTCCGGGTGGCGAGCCCGACCCGCACCAGCGACCAGTCCTCCGCGTCGGAGCGGGCGCCGTCCACGGTGACCGTGAATCCGTCGCCGTCGGGGCGCGGGTAGTCCTGCCGGAAGCTGTTGACGAACTCCTCGGGGCGCACGGTCGACGGGTCGGGCAGCCGGCCCTCGTCGAGGGTGCGGCGGGCGTAGCCGTAGGAGGCGGTGTCGACGTCCAGAGCGAACGTCGACAGGTGGTCGGGCTCCGGGGCCACGTCCCGGGATCCCTGCTCGCCCTCCCGCTCACCGCCCTCGTACCGGCCCGTGCCGTCCGGGGCGGGCAGCGGCGCCGTGCCGCCGCTGCCGCCGTCGTAGGAGGCGTCGCTCCTGCTCGCCCCGCTGTCGCCGTCCCCGCTGCATCCGGTGAGCAGCAGCCCGCAGGCCGCGGTGAGCGCGAGCAGCACCCCGGCCGGCCGTCGTGTCCCGTGCCGCTTCATGCTGTGTACCCCCTGTGTCGGTCGACGCCGCTTCAGTGACTGTGACGGCGCGCCGGGCGGAAACGTGCGGTACGGGGGGTTGCGAGTGCGTCTCGATGCGGGCACGGAGCAGTGCCGCCGAGACCGGTGGGTGATCTTCCGTTGACCTGCGCGAGGCCCGTGCACGCGACAGGCCGGTGCGGTCCGGGGGACGCGCCCCCGGACCGCACCGGCCCTGAACAGCGTTGATTCCACGAGTAGGTGACCCTGTCGGCCACCTCGATGGCCGAGTGGGACGGGTTGCCCCGGTCGTTACCGGCTCCGGCGGACCGTACCCGTCACCCGTTCATCGCGCGGGCGCTACGGATTGACGCAACCGATCGTGCCCACCGGGAAGTTGTTGCCGGTGGACGTGGCCGTGAAGCCGAACGACACGCTTCCGTCGGGGGCGATCACTCTGTTGTGGTCGGCGTTCCGCACCGTCACCGTGCCGTCCGAGCCGGTACGGAGGGTGCCGTTCCAGGCGCTGCCGATCGTGGTGCCCTGCCCGGGCTTCCACTGCACGGCCCAGCCGTTCAGCGGCGACGTCCCGTGGTTCATCACCTCGACGGAGCCCTGGAATCCGCCGTTCCAGGAGTTGGTCACGCTGTAGACGGCCATGCACTCACCGGTGTGCGGCGGGTCGCTCGGGTCGGGGGTCGGGTCGGTGCCGGGGTCCGGGTCGCCGCCCGAGCCGCGGATGCCGGTGACCTCGCCGTTGCCGCCGTCGAAGACCACGTCGGAGCAGGAGAAGAAGTTCTCCTGGCTGTCCGAGCGCACCCACTGCATGAAGATCAGCGCGTCACCGGAGCGGCCGGAGGGCAGCTGCAGGTTCCAGTGGTAGTGGCCCCCGTTGGTGCCCGGGGAACCCTGCTGGGGCGGGTTGGTGACGGTCTGGATCAGCTCCAGGTCGTTCCACTTCAGCTGGGAGGTGGGCGACCAGCCGGGCTTGGTGATGTACACCCGGAAGTCGCCCGGGTGCGCGGCCCAGTTGCTGTACTGCACCTTGATCGTCGCGCCGGACGTCAGGTGGGTGCGCGGCCAGTCGGAGCGGGCCGCGTTGTAGGCGGAGAAGTCGTAGGGCGACCGGTCGCCCGCGCTGCACAGCGTGCCGTCCGGTACGTAGCCGGCACCGCGTCCGCCGGCCTGGGAGTCGAGAACGGCGAACCAGTTGTAGAGGGCCGTGGCGCCGCTCTGGTTCAGCGCGGCCTTGCAGGCGGGGTTGGTCGGGTCGAGTGCGCCGGTGCCGGTGACGGCGTCCAGCTGGCACAGATAGGTGCGCGAGCCGGGCATCATCGCCACGCCGTGCGCCTGCGCGTCCTTCTGCCAGAGGAAACTGAGACCGAGCCCTCCGAGGAGGGTCGCCAGTACCGCTGCCAGAGAGACCAGTCTGCTTCTCAGAGCCATGGAGTCTCCTGTCCCGATGCTGAGTTCTTCATGGGCGGTGCGGATGGGGGATGGGGGAGGGGAACCGGGGGATTGGAACCCCCGCCCGGCCGGGGAGGGCGCCAGCCGGACGGGCGGGGGGATCTGAGGGCCGTCCGGGGAGGCGGTCGCGGCTCACGGACCGCCCCCCGGCGGGACGTACGGGCGTGCGGGGCCCGCCCCGTCGGCGCAGGGAGGGAAGAGCGGGCCCCAGGGCGAGGGGGCACGGCGGGGTGCGGCCCGCCGCGGCCCTCACGCGGTGCGGCAGGCGGTGCCGTTCAGCTGGAAGGCGCCCGGCTGCGCGAAGCTGCCGCTGTAGGCGCCCTGGAAGCCGAAGCTCTGGCTGCCGCCGGCGGCGATCCGGCTGTTGCCGGCCGAGGCGGTGGCCGTGACCGCGCCCGAGGAGGGGGTGACGGACGCGTTCCAGGCGTGCACGACGCTCTGCCCGGAGGGCAGGGTGAAGGCGAGCCGCCAGCCGTCCACGGGGGCCGCACCGTTGTTGGTGACGGTGACGTTCGCGGTGAAGCCGCCCGGCCACACGTTCGTCGCGTACGACACCGTGCAGGCGGCCGGGGTGCCCGGACCGTTCGGGTCGCCCGGGTCCTGCGACCCGCCCGTGTTGACGGTCGACGAGAAGGAGTTGACCGCGAGGCCCGCGCCGTTCTGCCAGGGCTCGAAACCGGCCTGGACGCTCGTCAGGTACCAGTCGCTGCCCGCCATCCCGCGGGCGACGGTCGCCCGGACGAAGTCCATCACGTCGAAGCTCCAGCTGCTGATCGCGGACGGAGCGACGAACGACAGCACGTCGTTGGTGCCGTTGCCGCCGGACCACACCTCCCAGGTGCGCCCGGCCACGGTGGCCGTGCCGACCTGCGAGCCGATCGGCTGGATCGGCCCCACCCGGTTGAACCAGATCATGATCTCGGTCCGGTTCACCCCGTCGGTGCGGGGCGTCGGGTCCAGCCAGATGTCGTACGAGGCGTTGTACACGGCGTCGGCGACATAGCTGTACGAGATGCTGCTGGGCGCGGAGGAGATGCCGCTGATGCGCGCGGGGAGCGCGGTGCCCGGCGAACAGTTCGTGTAGTGACAGCCGTTGAAGACCGACGGGTACGACTTCGGCGCGCCGTTGGTCGGCACCGAGCCGTCGGCCTGGGTGACCCGGAAGCCGGAGTCCGTGGCGGTGACGCACTGGGTGGCGCTGGTGCCCCAGCGGTTGTTCTGGACGACGTAGCGCCCCTGGATGACGGTCGAGCCGTACTGCTCGCAGATCGTGGTGTCGGCCTGGGCGGGGGCGGTCGCGGTCAGCAGCGCGGCGAGCGCCGCGAGAGTGGTCAGGAGCGCCGCCGACACGGCGCGCAGGGTGCGGGGGTGGTGCCGTAACCGTGGCATGTGGGGGACCTCTCGGGAGGGGGGTGCGGGATACCGGCGGGAGCGCTCCCGCCTCCCCATTGATGGGAGCGCTCCCAATGGTGTTCCGGAAGGGGACTGTAGAAGGCGTCCATGTCCCTGACAACCCTGTGCGCGACAACCCGTCGAACGTCTTTCGAAGTCGCAGGTCAACGCGATGATCCACTTGACCTCGGACGACGGGAGCGCTCCCGAAACTTTCGACGCGCAGGGGGCGGCGCGGGATTCCGCGCCGGGTCAGGCGGAGCCGCGCAGCACCAGTTCCGTGCGGTGGATGACGTGCCGCCAGGCCGCCGACGGCTCCTCCATCTCCTCCAGGAGCAGCCGCACCATCGTGTGCCCGATCTCCTCCAGCGGCTGACGGACCGTCGTCAGCTTCGGGTCGGTGTGCTGGGCGAGCGGGAAGTCGTCGAACCCGATCACCGCCACGTCGTCCGGCACCCGCCGGCCCGCCGCCCGGAGCGCTCCCAGCGCGCCCGCGGCCATGGTGTCCGACGCGGCGAACACCCCGTCGATCTCCGGTGCCCGCTCGATGAGTTCGGCCATCGCGCGGTGCCCGCTGTCCGCCGAGAAGTCGCCCTGCGCGGTCCAGGACTCCCGTGCCTCGACCCCCGCCCGCTCCAGCGCCTCCCGGTAACCGCGCAGCCGGCACCGGGCCACGTACATGTCCGGCGGCCCCGTGATGGTCGCGATCGCGCGCCGGCCGGTGTCCAGCAGGTGCGACACGGCGGTGCGCGCCCCTCCGACGTTGTCCGCGTCGACGTAGGTCACGCTCTCGTCCCCGGAGCGCCGTCCCAGCAGCACGGTGGGCAGGCCCACTTCGGCCAGCATGTCGGGCAGCGGGTCCGCCGCGTGCACGGACATCAGCATCACCCCGTCGACCCGGCCGCCGCGCGCGTACTCCACGAGCCGCTGCCGCTCGGCGTCCGTGCGCACCAGGGTGAGCAGCAGCTGCACCTCGGTCTCGGTCAGGGCGTCCCCGACGGACCGCACGATCTCGGAGAAGAAGGGCTCGCCGAACTGCCGCCAGTCCGGCTCCGTCATGACCAGCGCGACCGCGTCGGCGCGCCGTCCGGCCAGCGTGCGGGCGGCCAGATTGGGCACGTACCCCAGTTCCGCGATGGCGCGCTGCACGGCACGGCGGGTCGTGTCCCTGACCCCCGCCGCGTTGTTGATGACGCGGGAGACGGTGCCCCGCCCCACACCGGCGAGCGCCGCCACCTCCTCGAGCGTCGGTGTGCCCGGACGCCGCCTGAGCATGACCACCCCCACGAGATCACCTGATCCTACGGCCCCAGTCATGCCCGGATCGGCCGTTCCCGCAACCCGCCCGCCCGTGCGGCCGTTCGCACCCCGCGCCCGGCGTGAACGGCGTGTCCGGACCCTGGACAGGCCCCCCGGCGCCGTGCTCTCATCCCGACTGGGCCTTACAACGTTGTGCAGACCGAAAGGGCGAGCCACCCGCCCGTCCCGCGCACCCCCCTCCGCAGGACCACGGACGACGATGAACAGGAGCCCGCGCATGCCCGTCACCAGACGCACCCTCCTCGGCGCCGGAGCCGCAGGTCTCGGCGCGGCCGCACTCGGCGGACCCCTCGCCCGCCCCGCCTCCGCGTCCCCGAGAGCTGTCGCGGGCCCTCTCCCGGACGCCTTCCGCAGACTGTCCGCCGGCAGCGTCACCCCGCGCGGCTGGCTGGCCGGCCAACTGCGGCTCCAGCTCGACGGACTGTGCGGCCGCTACGAGGAGATCTCCCACTTCCTCGACTTCGGCACCACCGGCTGGGTCCACCCCGACCGCCCCGGCTGGGAGGAACTGCCGTACTGGCTGCGCGGATACGTGCCGCTCGCCGTGGCCACCGGCGACACCGCCGCCCTCACGAACGCGCGCCGGTGGATCGACGCGATCCTCGCCACCCAGCAGCCCGACGGCTTCTTCGGACCGCGCGCACTGCGCACCTCCCTCGGCGGCGGCCCCGACTTCTGGCCGTACCTGCCGCTGCTCCAAGCCCTGCGCTCGCACGAGGAGTTCACGGGTGACGAACGCGTCGTGCCCTTCCTCCTGACGTTCCTGCGCTACATGAACGCCCAGGGGCCCGGCGCGTTCGACACCAGCTGGATCTCCTACCGCTGGGGCGACGGCCTGGACATCGCCGTCTGGCTGTACCGCCGTACGGGGGAGGCCTTCCTCCTGGACCTGGCCGCCAAGATGCACACCCTGGGCGCCGACTGGACCGGTCCGACGCCCTCCCGCCACAACGTCAACATCGCCCAGGGCTTCCGCGAACCCGCCCAGTACGCCCAGGTGACCGGCTCCGCCGAGCTGACCCGCGCCACCTACCGCGCCTACGACACCGTCATGGCCGAGTACGGCAGGTTCCCCGGCGGCGGCATGGCGGGCGACGAGAACTACCGGCCCGGCTTCACCGACCCCCGGCAAGGCTTCGAAACCTGCGGCGTCGTCGAGTTCATGGCCTCCCACGAGCTCCTCACCCGCATCACGGGCGACCCGGTGTGGGCGGACCGCTGCGAGGACCTGGCGTTCAACATGCTCCCCGCCTCCCTCGACCCGCAGGGCAGGGCGATCCACTACATCACCAGCGCCAACAGCGTCGACCTGGACGACCGCACCAAGACGCAGGGCCAGTTCCAGAACGGCTTCGCCATGCAGGCGTACCACGCGGGCGTCGACCGGTACCGCTGCTGCCCGCACAACTACGGCATGGGCTGGCCCTACTTCACCGAGGAACTGTGGCTCGGCAGCGACGACGGGGGCCTGGCCGCCGCGATGTACGCACCCAGCACGGTCCGCGCCCAGGTCGCCGGCGGCACCACGGTGACCGTCACCGAGGACACCGGCTACCCGTTCACCGACACCGTCCGCCTCACCGTCGCCACCCCGCGCCCGGTGCGCTTCCCGCTCCGGCTGCGCGTGCCGGGATGGTGCCGCTCACCCGAACTGCGGGTCGCCGGACGGCCGGTGGGCGCGCCGGACGGACCGGGCTGGGCGACCGTGACACGCACCTGGCGCGACGGCGACATGGTCACCCTGCGCCTGCCGCAGCGCACCGAGGTGCGGGCTCTGCCGGACCAGCACGGCGCCGTGACCGTCCAGCACGGGCCGCTGACGTACTCCCTCAAGATCGGTGAACGGTACGAGCGTTACGCGGGTGACGACACCTTCCCCGCCCACGAGGTGCACGCCACCACACCCTGGAACTACGGCCTCGCCCCCCTGCCCAGGCCGGAGTTCACCCGCACCCCCGGCCCCGTCCCCGGCAACCCCTTCACCCACGCCACCACCCCCGTCCGCATCACCGCCGACGCCCGGCGGATCGCCGCGTGGACGGCCGACGACGAGCACGTCGTCACCCCCCTCCAGGACAGCCCCGCCCGCAGCGACGCCCCGGTGGAGCGCGTCACGCTGATCCCGATGGGCGCGGCGCGGCTGCGGATCACCGCGTTCCCCACGGCGTCCCCGGACGGGCGGCCCTGGACGCCCGAGCCGCCGTACCGGCGGATCGAGAACCGGCACAGCGGCAAGGTCCTCGCCGTGGACGGCATGTCCACCGAGAACAGCGCCCGCGTGGTGCAGTTCGCGAACACCGGCACGGGCGACCACGCCTGGCAGCTCGTGGACCGGGGGGAGGGCTGGTACCTCATCCGCAACGGCCACAGCGGCAAGGTGCTGGGCGTGGACGGCATGTCCACGGCGGACAGCGCGCGGGTCGTGCAGTACGAGGACAATGGGACCCCCGACCACCTCTGGACCCTGGTCGACAACGGCGACGGCTGGTACCGCGTCCGCAACCGGCACAGCGGCAAGGTGCTGGGCGTGGACGGCATGTCGACGGCGGACAGCGCGCAGGTGGTCCAGTACGAGGACAACGGCACGGCGGACCACTTGTGGCGCTTCCTCTGACGCGCCCCGGAGGGGCGCGGGGAACCGCGCGGTCAACCCCCGCCCACCCGCGCCCGGAGACGGCCCGGACCCGCCCGCGCGGCCCGTGCCCTGCGCACGAGGTCTCCGGCCGCCCCCTCCCACCCCGGCCAGGCGAACGCGAACCCCGCGTCCCGCAACCGGCCCGGCACCACCCGCCGGCTCTTGAGCAGCAGCTCCGTGTCCGAGCGCAGCGCGAACGCCCCCGCCTCCGCCATCCACCGGGTCGCCGGCAGCCCCACCGGCACACCCCACGTCCTCCGCAGCACCCGCATGAACTCCCGCTGGGGCAGCGGGCCGGGCGCGGCGAGATTCACCGCGCCCGCCACGTCCTCCCGCGCGATCAGAAACTCCACCGCCCGCACGAAGTCCTCGTCGTGGATCCATGACACGTACTGCCCGCCGCCCGCGACCGGCCCGCCCAGCCCCAGCCGGGCGAGCCGCAGCAGCACGTCGAACACCCCGCCCCGGTCCGGGCTCATCACCATCGCCGCCCGCAGGGCCACCTTCCGCGTGTCCGGGGTCGGCGCCTCGGCCTGCGTCCGCTCCCAGTTCTTCGCGATCTCGACGCTGTACGCCCAGTAGTCCGGCACGCCGCCCTCGGTGCCGCCGATGACGCCCGTCGCTTCGTCGTTCGCGGCGTCGAAGCGGTGGGCGTAGACCGTCGCGGTGCTCATCTGGAGCCACACCTTCGGCGGCCGGCGGGCGGCGGCGATCGCCTCGCCCACGACCCGCGTGGAGTCGACACGGGAGTCCATCATGGCGCGCAGGTTCTCCGGCGTGTACCGGCAGGAAACGCTGCGCCCCGCGAGATTGACGACGACGTCCGCGCCGTCCACCGCCTCGGCCCACGGGCCCAGGGCCGCCCCGTCCCAGGCGACGTCCTGAGGGCGGCGAGGCCGCCTGGTCAGCACGAGGACCTCGTGCCCGGCCGCGCTCAGCGCACGGTCCAGGATCGTGCCCACCTGTCCGGTCCCCCCGGGCAGAACGATCTTCATCGGACCCTCCGGCCTCTTCGCGTGCCCTCACCCTATCCCGATTTTTTGAACACGTTCAACAGTGGGGTGCGGTGAGGTCGAGGGCGGTGGTGGACAGGCCCGGGAGGGCCGGGCCTACGCCTGCGAGGCGAGCTGGATGAGGTTCCCGCAGGTGTCGTCGAAGACGGCGGTGGTGACGGGCCCCATCTCCAGCGGCTCCTGGGTGAAGCGGACGCCGTGCTCCCGCAGGCGCGCGTACTCCGCCCGCACGTCGTCCACGGTGAACTGGGCGAGGGGGATGCCGTCGGCCACGAGGGCGTCCCGGTAGGGCTTGACCGCGGGGTGATGGGCCGGCTCCAGGAGCAGCTCGGTGCCGTCCGGGTCCTCGGGCGGGACGACGGTGAGCCACCGGTCCTTCTCGCCCAGCGGCACGTCGTGCTTCTTCACGAAGCCGAGGACGTCGGTGTAGAAGCGCAGGGCCTTCGCCTGGTCGTCGACGAAGACGCTGGTGAGGTGGATCTTCATGAGGGGTCCTTCTCCGGTCCGGGGATACGGGGGCCGAGCCAGCGCTCGGTGATGTGCCGCAGCGGCGCGACATTCAGGTCGTGGAACTTGTACCGGCCCTCCCGCCGGGTCTCGACGAGCCCGGCGGCCTCCAGGACGGCGAGGTGCTGCGACACCGCCTGACGTGAGATGCCGAGCCCGTGCTTCATGCTCAGGCGCGCACAGATCTCGAACAGTGTCTGTCCGGACTTCTCCGTCAGCTCGTCGAGGATCGTGCGGCGGGTTCCGTCCGCTAGAGCTTTGAAGAGGTCGTCGGACATGCCCCCACTATAGGCAAGTCGTCACTTGCCTATCAACGCGAAAGCCGTCCCCGGTGAGTGACGGGTGCGGCTCCCGGTGCTAGCCGCGGCCCCCGGACGCGGCCGCGGCATCCCGGCGGAAGAGGCCCGGCAGGGACATGGCCCCGGGCCCGAAGAACACCAGCAGCAGGAAGCCCCAGCAGAACAGCGCCGGCGACAGGCCGCTGTTCTGCAGGGGGAAGAGCCCGTCCGGCTGGTGCTCGGTGAAGTAGGCGAAGGCCATGGCGCCCGAGCTGAGGAAGGCGGCGGCGCGGGTGAGGACGCCGAGCAGGATGAGCGCGCCGCAGACCAGCTCGATCAGCCCCGCGTACCAGAACGGCCAGTCGCCGGCGGGGGTGGCGTCCCGGCCCAGCACGCCGAACAGGGTGGCCGCGCCCTCACTGGTGAACAGCAGCCCGATGACGATGCGGAACAGACCGAGGGCCAGCGGCTGGTGACGGTCGAGCCGGTCGGTGGTGCCCATGGTGGAACTCCTTGCAGTGGCCGGTGCGCAGGGCGGGGAAAGAGGCGGCGCGGAGGCCGTCCGCCCTCACCAACGTGCGTGCCGGGCGCGCCGTTCAGCGGTTCCGGCCCTCGTAGGACACAGGTCGGCAACGGTCTTCCGGGCGGCGGCAGGCAGACTTGTCCCCATGAGCGACAGAGCTGTCCGGTCGGCTCGCCCCGCAGGCGGGAGCGACCCGTCCGCACCGGACACCACGGGACGGACACGGCTCGCGGCGGCGGCCGCGGCGCTGGTGACGGTCGGTGCGGGACTGGGCCTGCGGGCGGTGGCGACGGGCGGTGTCGCGAAGTACGGCGGGGACGCGCTGTACACCCTGCTGATCCTCACCCTCGTCGTCCTTCTGGCCCCGCGTACCACCCCCGCGCGGGCGGCGGGGCTCGCGCTCGCCGTGAGCTGGGCGGTGGAGCTGCTCCAGCTCACCGGACTGCCCGCCGACCTGACCGCGCGCAGCACCGCCGCCCGTCTGGTCCTCGGCTCCACCTTCAACGCACCGGACCTGTTCTGGTACGCGGTCGGCGCGTGCGCCGGCTGGCTCGTCCTCCGCGGGGTCACCCGCCGTCGACACGCGGTGTGAGGCCGTCCGTCCGGCACTCGTGACCACGGGTGCCGGACGCGGAACGCCTCAGACCCGGCGGCCGTCGCGCAGGCGGAGCCGCTCACCGGGGAAGCGCGCCCGGAAGCCGCGGTCGTGGGACACGGCCACCACCGCACCCGGGTAGGCGGCGAGCGCCGCCTCCAGGTCCTCGACGAGGTCGAGCGCCACATGGTTGGTCGGTTCGTCGAGCACCAGCAGGTCCGCCGGCCGGGTCACCAGCCGGGCGATCTGCAGTCGCCGTTGCTGCCCCGCCGACAGCGCCGCGACCGGCACCGTCAGGTCCTCCTCGCGGAACAGTCCCAGCGAGAGCAGGGTGTCACGGTGCTCCTCGACCGGCCCCGGCCGCCGCGCGGCGAACGCGGCGAGCAGTGGAAGCCGCCCCATGCGGACGGGCAGTTCCTGCGGCAGATGACCGACCGTGGCAGGGCGGCGCATCGCCCCCGTGTCCGGCTCCAGGTCCCCGGCGAGGAGCCGCAGCAGGGTCGACTTGCCCGCCCCGTTCTCCCCGGTGACCAGCAGCCGTTGCCCGGGCTCGACGGTCAATCGTCCCTCCAGCCGCAGCCGTTCACCGACGCCGACGTCCTCCAGTTCGACCAGCGGGGACACGGGCACGGGCCCGGCGGAAGACCGTTCGCCGACGGCCACCGCCGGGGCCGCCGTGAACCGCAGCGGCTCGGGCGGCGCGGGCACGGGCGTGCGCCGCAGCCGGGCCAGCCGTTCGCGCACCGCCCGCACCTGGCCGCCCAGTTTCGCCTCGTGCGAGCGGCGGTGTTTGCCGAATCCCTGCCGCGGGTCACCGCCGGTGGTGGACAGCCGTCTGCCCGCCGACTCCAGCAACTCCTCGGTGCGGGCGACCTCTTCGAGCCAGTCCGCGTGCGCCTGTTCGGCGCGGCGCCGTGCGGCCGCCTTCGCCGCCCGGTAGCCGGCCCAGCCGTCGCCGTACCGGCGCACCGAGCGGGTGTCCCGGTCGACCTCCAGGATGGTCGTGGCGATCCGCTCGATGAACTGCCGGTCGTGGGTGACGGCCACGACCGTGCCGCGGTGCGCGCGCAGCCGTTCCTCCAGCCAGTGCACCGCGGACGCGTCGAGATGGTTCGTCGGCTCGTCCAGCAGCAGCAGCTCGGGATCCGCGGCCAGGACGCAGGCGAGCGCCAGCCGGGACTGCTCGCCGCCGGACAGCGAGCCGAGCGGCCGGTCGCGGGTGACGCCGGCCAGCCCCAGCCCGTGCATCGCCGCGTCCACCCGCGCGTCGGCCCGGTACCCGTCGCGCTCCTCGTACGCGGTCAACAGATCGCCGTAGGCGGCGAGTTCGGCCTCGGACGCCTCACCGAGGCGCTCCTCCGCCGCACGCAGCCGGCGCTCCAGCGCGCGCAGCGGGGCGAGCGCGTGGTCGACCGCGTCCTGCACGGTGCGGTCGGGCTCCAGCACGGGGGTCTGGGTGAGGTGGCCGGAGCCGCCGGGGAAGACGACGGTGATCTCGCCGTCGTCGGGTGTCTCGGTTCCGGAGAGGAGCCGCAGCAGCGTGGACTTTCCGGCGCCGTTCTCCCCGATGACGGCAGCACGCTCACCGGGGCGGACGGTGAAGGAGACCTGGTCGAGGATGGTGCGGGGGCCGTAGCTCTTGGTGACGTCCTTGACGGACAGCTGTGCCGCGAGGGCGGGCGCGAGGGTGTGGGCGCGTGCGCGCATGGGACTTTCCCTGAGGTGAGAGAGGTGACGGAGGGCGAGGACTGCGGCGTCGGCCGCGCCCGGACTCAGAGAAAGAAGTAGTGGCGCATACCTCCACCCTAGCAAGACGATCCGTCTCGTCTCAAATTCTGTCCGGCCCTGAGGGGCGTTCCTCCGCGCGACGCGTCGGACACAAGCTCGATCAGGTCCCGCGCGACCACCGACGATGCTTGCGGCGCAGCTCCCCTGCGGCGACAGTGATCTCCGGAACGGTTGTCAAGGGAGCGGGTGGCCATGCGGATCGCGATCGTCGGAGCGGGTGGGGTCGGGGGTTACTTCGGGGCGAGGCTCGCCGCGGCGGGCCACGAGGTCACCTTCGTGGCCCGTGGACGCCACCTGGAGGCCGTACGGCGCTCGGGGCTTCTGGTGCGCAGTCCGCTGGGGGATGTCCGCACCTCACCCGGCTCGGTGGTGGAGAGCGTCGGGGACGTGGACGGCGCGGACCTGGTCGTCGTCGCCGTGAAACTGTGGGACACCGAGGACGTCGCCCGTCGGCTGGCCGCCTCGAAGCTGGCTGGCACGCCCGTGCTGTCGCTGCAGAACGGCGTGCACAAGGACACCGTCCTCGCCCGCCATCTGCCCGCCGGGTCCCTGCTCGGGGGTGCGTGCTTCATCTCCGCCTTCATCGAGGAACCGGGCGTCGTCCGGCACAACGGCACCCTTCAGCGCATGGTCTTCGGCGCCCGTCACCCTGAGCAGGAACCGGTCGCGCGTCAGCTCCTCCAGGCGTGCGCCGCGGCGGGCGTCGACGCCGAGGTCAGCGAGGACGTCGACCGGGTGATCTGGGAGAAGTACGTCTTCCTCGTCGGACTCTCGGCCACCACCACGGCGGCCCGCCGGCCCATCGGCGTCGTCCGCTCCCACGAGCGGACGCGGGTGCTGCTGCGGGACGTCATGGCGGAGGCCGTCGCCGTCGCCCGCGCGTCGGGCGTCGCGCTGGCCGAGGACTTCGCCGAGCGGCAGCTCGCCTTCTGCGACACCCTCCCCGCGGACATGACGTCGTCCATGCACAACGACCTGGAACACGGCCACCGTCTCGAACTGCCGTGGCTCAGCGGGGGAGTGGCCGACCTCGCCGCCGAACTCGGCGTCCCCGCGCCCCGCAACCGCACGGTCGCCGACATCCTGTCCCCGTACGTCGACGGCGCCCCGGCCGGCGCCTGACCGACGGGCTCCCCGGTCAGCCGGTCAGCCTGCCGTGGCGCGGTTGAGGCGGACGGACGACCAGAAGGCCGCGCCGATGAGGGTGACCCCGATCAGCCCGGTCACGACGTCGTTCACCGCGTAGCGGATGCTGACGAGCAGGACGGCCGCGAGGGCGCCGATCGCGTAGTGCGCGCCGTGCTCCAGGTACACGTAGTCGTCCAGGGTGCCCTGGCGCACCAGGTACACGGTGAGCGACCGGACGTACATGGCGCCGATGCCGAGACCCAGCGCCATCAGCACGATGTCGTTGGTGACGGCGAACGCGCCGATCACCCCGTCGAAGGAGAAGGACGCGTCCAGCACCTCGAGGTAGAGGAAGGTGAAGAAGGCGGCACGGCCGGCCAGCGCGAGGCCCGGGCGACCGCTCGTGGCCTCGCCGCCTTCCTCGCCGCCCTCGCCGCCGGCCAGCCTGGCCTCGAAGAAGCCGGACAGTCCGTGCACCACCAGATAGGTGACGAGTCCCGCGACCCCCGAGACCAGCACGGTCTGCGCCTTGTCGGCGTGGTGCCCGCCGTGCTGGTGGGCCTGGGTGGCGAACGTCATCGCGGTCACCAGGAGCACGACGAGGGCCACGCACACCGACAGCATGTCGATCCGGCCGAGCCGCGCCAGGGGCCGCTCCACCCGGCCGAGCCACTTGGTCTCCCGTTCCTCCAGGATGAAGTCGAGGAAGATCATCAGCAGGAACATGCCGCCGAACGCCGCGATCGACGGATGCGCGTCGGTGACCAGCTCCTGATAGCGCTCCTTGTCCGTGAGCGCCAGACGCACGGCTTCGTGCGGGGCCAGCCGCGCGCTGACGGACACGATGACCACCGGGAACAGCAGCCGCATGCCGAACACGGCGATGAGGATGCCGACGGTGAGGAAGATCCGCTGCCAGAAGGCGTTCAGCTTCTTCAGGATGCCCGCGTTGATGACCGCGTTGTCGAAGGACAGCGAGATCTCCAGCACGGCGAGGATGGCGACGATGCCGAGCGCCGTCCACCCGTCGTACAGCACCCCGCCCACCAGCCCGACGGCCGTCACGGCGAACGCCCACCGGAAGGTCTTCCACAGCACCCGGCACTCTCCCTTCACCCCCGCCCCCGATCGGACGACGGATTCGGCTCCAGTGCCCCTTCCCCCACCTTCCGTAACGCGCGGACCCCGCACATCCACCGATCACCGGTACGCCGTCACACGCCCGAAGCCGCATCCCACCTCGGGGAGCACGGCCCTGCCGTCAGCGCCCCCTCCGCCGTGCCAGCCGGCGGAACGCCCGTGCGCTGCCCGTCGGCGTGGGCAGCCGGCCCGCGACCGCGTCGTCGAGCAGGGAGCCGACCGTCTCCGTCGCGCAGACGCGGTTGGCGCCGATGCCGCCGGAGGCGCCGCGCTTGATCCAGCCGACGACGTAGGCGCCCGGGCGGCCGGTCACCCTTCCCCGGTCGTGGGGCACCGTGCCCGTGGACTCGTCGAACGGGAGCCCGGCCGGCGGCGTCCCGCGATGGCCCACCGCCCTGAGGGCCAGGCCGGCCGGGATCTCCACCTCGCCCGCCGTGCCGGTGACCCGTACCGCGCGGACCGATTCCTCCCCGCACACCTCGGCGGGCGCGGACAGGAAGCGGAACACGATGCGGCGCGGGCCGTCCGCCGTCGGCGGCAGGGACCAGTCGACGGCCTCCCGCCGTACGTCCTTCAGCGCCGCCGCCTTGTCCCGCGCCGCCGCCTCGTCGATCGCCGAGCCCACGGCCGGGTCGTGATCGTCGACGATCAGGTTCACACCGGGCAGATGCTTCAGGGCGAGCAACTCCGTGCGTGTGTACGCCGCGTGCTCCGGGCCGCGCCGCCCCAGCACCACCACCTCGCGCACCTTGCCGCGCCGCAGCTCCGCCAGCGCGTGGGCGGCGATCGGCGTCCCTCGGAGCGCCGACGGGTCGGACACCAGCAGGCGCGCGGCGTCCAGCGCGACATTGCCGTTGCCCACCACGACGACCCGGTCCGCCGACAGGTCGAAGGCGTCCGGGGCGACGTCGGGGTGCCCGTTGCACCAGGCGACGAACTCGGTCGCGGCGGCGCTGCCCGGCCGGTCCTCGCCCGGCACGCCGAGCCGCCGGGCCTCCTGCGCGCCGACGGCGTAGATCACCGCGTCGTGGTGGGCGGCGAGTTCGTCCGCCGTGACGCCTCCGCCCACCTCCAGGCCCAGACAGAGCCGGACCCGCGGATGGGTGAGGAAGCGGGCGAAGCTCTCGCCGGCCTTCTTCGTGGACGGGTGGTCGGGCGCGACCCCGTACCGGACCAGACCGCCGGCGACCGGCAGCCGGTCGATCAGCGTCACCTCGGCAGGGGTGTGCAGCAGCAGGTCCCGCGCCGCGTACATCCCGGCCGGTCCTGTGCCCACGACCGCGACCCTGAGCGGTCCGAAGTCCGGCGGCAGCACCCGGTCGAACGACGGCGCGCCCCAGTCGTGGAACACCGGCCCGCGGACGGGCTGTTCGGGCCGGTGCTCCTCGGTCTCGTAGTAGGCCGCGTTGATGCGGGCGTACTCCCGCTGCCCGCCGGTCAGCCGCTCGACCGGGAGGACGGCGTCCACGGGGCAGGCGTCCGCGCAGGCGCCGCAGTCGATGCAGCTCTTCGGGTCGATGTGCAGCATCTCCGTGCTGCCGAAGGCGCGTTCCTCCGGCGTCGGATGGATGCAGTTGACCGGGCAGACGGACACACAGGTGGCGTCGCTGCAGCAGGTCTGGGTGATCGCGAAGGCCATGGTCGTCCGCTCCGCTGAGGGCCCGGGGTGGGGCAGGCTGTACGTGGTCAGATGAGGTGGGCGCGCCGGTAGAAGAAGAGCGCGGGCCGGGTGAGCAGTCCGACGGAGGACAGGAACTCCATCAGGCCCGAACAGCTCGCCCGCACCATGGACTTGTGGTGCTCGTTGGCGCGGGCCTCGCGCAGCGCGCGCTTCCCGTCCAGCCCGGCGTTCGCGTACACCTCGCGGTTCACCATGCTGGTGACGATGACGTACGCGGCGATCGCGATCATCACCGCGTGGATGCGGCGGCGTACGCGCCCCGCACGGGCGAGGTGCTTCCGCGTCTCCTCGCGCGCGAACATCATGTGCCGCGACTCCTCGACGACATGGATGTTGTTGATGGTGCGGACGAACGGGACGACCCGTTCGTCGCGCATCCAGTCGCGCTGCATGACGTCGAGGACCTCCTCGGCGACCAGGATCGCCGCGTAGGCGGCCTCGCCGAAGGCGGTGGTCTTGAACAGCCGGCCCAGCTCGACCGCGACCCGGTGCGGGCGGTAGGCGGGGGCGCCGAGCTTCTTCGCGCCGCGGGCGAACATGATCGAGTGCCGGCACTCGTCGGCGATCTCGGTCAGCGCCCACTGGAACGTCTCGTCCGTGGGGTCCTTGGAGTAGATGTCCCGCAGGATCATCTGCTGGAGGATCATCTCGAACCAGATGCCGGTGCAGGCGACCGACGCCGCCTCCTGCCGTGTCAGCTCCTTGCGCTGCGCGTCGCTCATCTCCTCCCAGTACGCGGTGCCGTAGAGGGTGCTCCACTCCGGGCTGGCGCCGTGGAAGTCCTTGTCCAGCGGGGTGTCCCAGTCGACCTCGGTGAGCGGGTCGTAGGAGAGCTGCGCGGACGAGTCGAGCAGCCGACGGGCCACGTCGACGTCGTCGTCCGACGGCTGATCCGGGTGCTGTGCCCGGGAGGTGGTCAGGGCCATGCCGGGGCCTCCTCGAGTCGAGTCCGTACGCCATTACCACGGGTAACCGGCCCGCTTGCTGACGAACTGTATAGCAAGACCTTCTGCGTTCCCACCCCTGTGCCCGTCAAGCTCATGTGAAGGCCCGCACGGCGTGTTCACCGTGCGGGCCGGGGCGGGGCGTGACGTGCTGTGCGGCGGCTCAGAGGCCGGTGACCTTGCTGCTCGCCGACACCTCGTGGACGAGGGTGAGCGTGCGGTGGCCGCCCGGGGGGAGCTTCACGTCCCAGCGGGCGATGCCGTCCGCGTCCACCGAGTCCGGCGCGGGGGAGCACGCGTCCTCCCGCAGACGCACCTCCACCGCCGAGACCTCGGACACCGGGACGCGCTCCCGGACGACGACCACCCGGTCGTCCCGCTCGTCCGGCGCGGAGAACCGCGACAGATGCAGCCGGACGGTCCGGGTGAGCACGGTCCGCTGGGTCAGACCCGCGGTGTCACGGGTCTCCTCCGTCTCCCGTACGACCCGGTGGTCGTCCCGGCTGCCGAAGGCCAGCTCGACCACGGCCCCCGGGGCGGTGAACTCCAGCGTGCCGCGCCCGACGAACCCGCTGCCGCGGATCAGGTCCACCGGCCCCGCCAGCAGCGCGTGCCCGGACCGGTTGTCGCCCCGCACCACCTGCGTGACCAGCGGCGACAGCTCAGGCGCGCAGGCGTACTCACTGCGCGCGGCCGTGGTGAAGGACGACACCGGCACCCGGTGGGCGCGCCCGTCGGCCGGCACGGAGACCGGGCCGGGGGCGTGCAGCACGCGGACCTCGCCGCCGTCGTCCACCCCCGGCAGCCCGAGCACGGGAGCGGGACCCAGGTCCGCGATCTCCTCCTCCCGCAGGTCCACATGGACGGTGCGGCGCTCCTCGGGGGAGCGGTCGCGAAGCGTCAGCCGGTCCTCGCCGAGCACCGGCGGCTCCGTGGCCGCCGAGGAACGCGCCGTGGACAGCGTCAGCCGTACGCCGGACCAGTCCTCGCCGGTGCGCTGCCAGACCACCGCCTCCGTCTCCAGGGTGAGCGCGTCCCCGTCCAGCGTGGCCCGGTATGCTGGCCGCCACAGCGCGCACGGCGTGAGGTGGCTCAGCCGCAGCTCCGCCGTTCCCTCGCCCGAGGCCTCCACGGTCAGCTCGACATGCCCGACCAGCTCGGCGGGCTCCGTCTCGGCGTCGGCGAGGGCCTGCTCGGCCTCGCGCAGCTCGCCGGACAGGGCCTCCAGCCGCGCCGCCACCTCGCCCAGCCGCTCGGCCTGGTGCTCACGCTCCCCGTCGACGCGGTCCAGCTCCCGGGCCCAGCGGTCCGGTTCGGCCTCGCCGAACCCGGCGCCCTCACCGATCTCCCGCAGCAGATCGGCGGCGAGCCGGCCCAGCGTGTCCCCGCGCGCCGCCAGCCGCTCCCGGCGCTGCTCCAGCACCAGCCGCTCCTCCTCCAGCGAGGTCACGCGGCGGCGCAGCGGCGAGTCGTCGTCGGCGGGGCCGGGCCCGCGCGGCGTCCACGCGCGCACGATCCGCACGTCGAGCACGGTCGCCGGGAAACCGGCGGTCAGCTCGGCGTGCAGGGTCCGGTCGACGGCCGGCGCGGCGACCGGACCGAGTCGCACCTGCTGCGTCCCGGGCCGCAGTTCGAGCGTCGCGGTGCGTTCGACGTGGGCGCGGTCCTCGGTGCAGGTGACGGCGGTGACGGGGAGGGGGACCGGGGCGACCGGCTCCGATGACGGTGACGTGGACATGAGTGTGTCAGCTCCTGCGGTTGCCGCCGGTCAGGGCCTTGCCAGCCGGGATCCTGATCTCGTAGCCGCCGTCGAGGGCGACGGTGCCGCCGGCCGGCAGGTCGACCCGCCAGATCCGGGTGCCCGGGGCGTGCCGCTCCCGGTCCGCGGTGTCCTCGGGCTCGGCCCAGCCGGCCCGTTCCTCGATCCGTACGTCCGCCTCCGAGGTGACCGGCACCCGCTCGCGCACCTCCACACGGACCGCCGCCGGGAGCCGGTTGGCCAGCTCCACGTGGACGCGGTGGTCGAGCACGGTGACGTTGTTGCGCAGGCCCGCCGTCGACTCGGTGAGGTGTGTCCGCCGGGTGACGCCGATGGCCTCCGCCGGCCCCAGTCCGAGGCGGCGCACACCGCCCGGCGCGAGGGTGGGCAGGGCGGCGGTGAGCTGGTACTCCCCGTCGACGCTCACCTCGACCGGGCCGGCCGGCAGCGCCTGACCGGTCGCGTTGGACAGCACCAGCGTCGCGTACACGGTCTGCTCCACCGCCGGCACGCAGACGTACTCGGTGCGCAGCCCCACCGCGATCTCGCCGACGGTGACGGTGTGCCAGGTGCCGTCCGAGGGGATGCCGGCGGGCGCCGCGGCGTCGTAACGGTGGTCGAACGAGCCCGCCGACTCGCGGGGCCGCACGGCGTGCCCGGGCAGCGGCAGCGCGGCGGGCTTCTCGGCGCGCCGACGGTACTCGGCGGTCACCGGGTCGAAGCCCGCGCCGGGGAAGAGCCGGCCCCGGCGGTCCCGCGGCTCGTCCGGACCGCTCAACACGAGACTCGCGTAGTCGAGTTCGGCCTCGTCCGGCCGGGGCGGACCCGGGACGGACGGGGGTGGTGCGAACGGGGCGGCGCCCGTGGTCTCCGGCGCCGCCGCGTGGACCCCTCCGCCCGCACGGGGTGCGGCGGCCGCGCGGGGACCGGAACCGGGAGGGATCCGGGGCCGCGACCGGTCCGGGCCGGGAACGGAGCCCGGCGCGGCCGGACCGCCGAACCCCTGGGGAGGCGCGCCGTACGCGACGCCGCCGGGCGCGGGCAGCGCGGAGGGCGCCGGCGGGGGCGGGGGAGGGGGCGGAGCGCCGTGGGCGGCGCCGACCGTGACCGGGGTGTCCCCGCCGGGACCGCCCGCGACCCACCCGCCCGCCCCCGTCCTCGCGGAAACCGCGGGTTCCGGCCGAGGACCCGCCGCGTCGTACCCGGCGAACAGGCCGGTCAGCCCCGCCGGGGGCTCCCGCCAGCCGGACGGGGCCGGCGCGGGCTGGCTGCGGCCGATCCGCACCGACCTCAGCCGTGGCAGATCGGTACGGCGCCGCAGATCGGCCGTGGCGAAGGCGATCCGCACACCCGTCCAGTCCTCCCCGGACCGCTGGGCGACCGAGGCGCGCAGCACCAGCCGTCCGCTGTCCTCACCCTGACGGTGCGTGAGGCGGTACGTCGGCACCCAGACGGCGCCGGGCACCCCGTACTCGATCTCGGCCTCCGCCTCCGCCCCGGCCGCGCCGCGCAGGGTCAGCACCGCCGTGTACGAGGAGGCGACCCCGGACGCCGGCGCGTCGGTGCTCGCGCGGGCCAGCCGGTCGTGCGCCACATCCATCTCGTGCTCCAGGCGCCGGAGTTCGTCCTCCAGTTCGCGGAGCCTGTCGTGCAGCACGGTCAGGCGCTCGTCGACGAAGCCGGCCAGCTCCAGCCAGGCGTCCACCGGAGTGCGGCGGTGCGGGTCGTCCCGCTTACGGCCGGGCGGCACCGGGCGCAGCGCGCCGACCTCCTCGATCCGCTTCACCTGCCGGTCCCGCCGGGCCGCGGCGACGCCGTACGCCTCGGCCAGCCGGTCCACCTCACGCCGCGCCTCGTCGACGGCGTCCGCGTCCACGGGCTCCGCGTCGATCTCCGCCCGCGCCTCGGTGACACGCACACCCGGCGCACCGAGGACGCGGGCGCGCAGCGAGTGGGGGTCGAGCGAGCGCGGCAGTCCGGTCACCCGCACCCGTCCGTCCGCCGGGACCGTGCCCCGGGCGACGCGGCGGCACAGCGCGCCCTGCGCGTACACCGTCACCGATTCGAGTGCCGAATCCCACCTCGGTGCCGTCCCAGCCGTCATGTGCTCCCCCGCGCAGCCGTGTTCGTGCCGAGGGCAGCCTACGCGGTGACGGTCCGGTACGGATCACCACACGAGGCACCAGTACGTGCCGTGATGCCCGATCCCGATCCGGCTCTCGCGCGGCACCAGGGCCGGGTCGGGCCGGCCCACGGCCGCCATGGTGCAGGCGGGGTCGCCGACCGTGCCGGCGGCGGACATGCGTCGGGCGGCGTCCGTGGCGGCGGAGGAGGTGTACCAGGCGGTGGTGGGGCCGCCGGTCGGCTGCGGGGTGGCCGAGGGCTTCGGCTCGGTGGCGTGGGTGGGCTTCGCGCTCGGCTTGGCGGTCGGCTTCGTGGTCGGCTTGGTGGTCGCCGCCGTCGTCGGTGCGGGCTCGGGTGTGGCCGCCTTGGTGGGCTGCTGCGGTGCGGGGGAGACCGACGGGTGGACGGTGGGGGTCCGCGTCCCGGTCCCGGGCGGCGGAGGGATGCGTGGTCCGGGGGACGTCGCCGTGGTCCGGGTCGCCCCCGGGTGCGTGGACCGTCCCGCCGGCTCGGGGGCGGCCGACCGGAGCGGGGCTTCGGGTGCCGCGGACCGCCCCGGCGTCCTGGGACCCTCCGGCGCGCCCGTACCCGTGCCCGTCCCACCCGTCGAGGCGGGCGGCGGGGGCACGAGCCCTGGAGCCCGGCCGGACGGCGCGACCCCGGACGTGCCCGCCACCCGCGGAGGCCCGGTGCTCGCCCCGCCGTCCGGCACGGCCGGTCCGGTCCCGGCGCCCTGGTCCGGCACACCCGGCGGCTGCGTCCGCCCCTGCCCGGGCGGCGAGGGCCGGGTCGCCGGACCGCCGCTCGGTTCGGCCGCGCCGCCGGGACGGGACGCCGTCGGCACGGGAGCCCCCGTCCCGCCCGTGGGAGTCGGGCCCGGCGGTGACGTCTCGGTGGTCGGCGTCGGCAGCGGGCCCAGCGTCGGCAGCGTCAGGTCGTTCGAGGCGGACGGCCTGGGGCTCGGCGTGCCGTCGTCCTGTGCCACCCACACCCACACGCCGACGCCGCCCAGGACCAGCACGGCGGCGCCGCCGGCGATCCACGGGGCGCGCCGGGGCGGGCGACGGTGACGATTCATGGTCCCCACTGTCCTATGCACCCCGGCAGGCCGCCCGTCGCGTGGTCCGGCTGCCGTGCCGCCCGTCCGTCCAGTGCGCTCGAACGGGTGACGGACACCGCCGACCGGCCGTCCCGCCCCGGCCGTGCGGAGTACCCCGTTCCCTTACCTCCGAGGTCATCGACCCCGACCCCGGCCCGATGCCACGATCACCGCGTACGAGACGGACACATCCGGGAGGACACCATGACCGCGTACGCCATCGCCCATCTGCGGCCGGCCGCACCGCACCCCGACATCGCGGAGTACATGGAGCGGATCCCCGCCACGCTGGCACCGTTCGGCGGCCGCTTCCTGGTGCACGCCACGCGTCATGAGGTGAAGGAGGGCTCCTGGCCGGGACACGTGGTGATGATCGCCTTCCCCGGGATCACCGAGGCACGGGACTGGTGGGACTCGCCCGCGTACCGGGAGATCGCGCCGCTGCGCTCCCGGCACATCGACGGCGACATCATCCTGATCGACGGCGTCCCCGACGGTTACGACCCCGCCGTCACGGCGGCGGCCCTGCGCGAAGAACTCGGCGCCGGCGACTGACCGCTGGGCAGCCCGGATGCATCCGGTTACGGTGGAGATGTCCCCTTCGCCCGGGGCGTCGCCCCGGAGTATCCGGGAGAGAGACCATGAGTACACAGTTCGAGGTCGTCGTGGACGTCGACCGGCCCATCGACGACGTCTTCGCCTACCTCGCCGACGGGCGGAACGACCCCGAGTTCAGCCCTCGCGTCCTGTCGATGGAGAAGAGCCCCGACGGCGACACCCATGTGGGCACGGTGTTCCACAGCACGGTGAAGGACGCCGGGATGCGCTCCCAACGGGACTTCGAGATCCACGAGTTGACCGCGCCCACCCGTGTGCGCTGGCACGAGGTGTCGCACAACTCCATCACCGCCGAGGAGGGCGGTTACGACCTCGAACCCACACCCGGCGGCGGCACCAGGGTGCGCCTGTTCAACGTGCTCGAAGGGCACGGCGTGGGCAAGATGCTGCTCCCGCTCGCGGCGGGCGCGGCCCGCAGGGACGCCCCCGCCTTCGGCCGCCGTATCAAGGAGGCGGTCGAGGCCTCGGCCTGACTCACCCGCGCGGCCCGCCGAGCCGGCGGCCCCTCCGGCTGACGCGCCCGGCGGGTCTGCGCGGAGCCGCTCGGCCTGCGCGGACTGCGCACAGGGATCAGGAGACCACCACCCAGACCGCCGTCATCAGCAGAAAGGCGCACACCGCCAGCGCCGGAAGTCCCAGGATCGCCGTCACCACGCCCCAGCGCGTCCGTCCGGGCGGAGCCTCCGCGCCGTCCGCCCCTGCCATGCCGCCCTGTGTCGCACGCACGAACTCACCTTCCGGTCACGGGATGACAAGCAGGCTGGACCATGACGCGCCCACCAGTGGCGGACACCGCGTCCCCCGGCCGGCGTAGCGACTCGGCGGCCGGCATGCCGTCACGGTTCCGGGTGGCATAACAGTGGGCCTATGACATCGAGACATACCGCCCCTCAGGTCACCGAGCGCCGTGCCTCCGGAATGCGTGTCCGGGCTGCTCTGATGGTCCTGACCGCCGCGACCGCCCTCGGCACCACCACGACCGAGGCGGCAGCCTCGCCCACGGCCCGCCCCGGAACCGACTGGGACGCCATCGCCCGGTGCGAGTCGAGCGGCAACTGGAAGGCCAACACCGGCAACGGCCACTACGGCGGGCTCCAGTTCTCGCAGTCGAGCTGGGTCGCGGCCGGCGGACTGAAGTACGCGCCGCGGGCCGACCTCGCCACGCGCAAGGAGCAGATCGCCGTGGCCGAACGTCTGGCCCGGATCCAGGGCATGTCCGCGTGGGCGTGCGCCCACGCGGGGCGCTAGGTCCGCGCGGCGCGCGCCGGAAGTGCGGGGCGCGCCGGAAGCCCGGCACCGGCCGTCACGGGACGTCCGGCACCGGCCGTCACACGCCCGGAACCGGGCCGCCTGCCGCCGGATGCTGCGGCGCGGGCTGGAGCGGATGCCGCCCCGCCATCGCCTTGTCGTTCTGAGCCGCCGTCAGTCTGCGGACGAGCAGCAGGGCCAGCACCGCGGCGACGATGTCGAGGACCGACCCCGTCATCAGCCACCCCGCGGCGTCGTGGACCGCCTGCGGGTCGTCCGCGCTGTCGTACTGTGCCGTGGTGAACCGGTCGAAGATGTTCGACGCGATCCACACGCCCCACCAGGCGTTGAGCAGCCCCCGGTGCCGCACCTCGGACGCGTAGGGGTCCGGCTGGCTCGCGCGCAGGACGTCCTGGGCGATGCCGCGCGGGATCCACAGGTTGCCGAACGGGATGAACCAGCCGCCGATCGCCCAGCCCGGCGTGCGGCGCTGTGTGTCGGGCGCGAAGACCTCCGCGTTGTGACGCACCCGGTGGAACCAGATGATGAACAGCGTCGCCGTGCCGAGCAGGCCGAGCAGGTACAGCACGCTGGTCGAGGCGATCGCCGTGTCCGCGCGGTCGACCGCGGCCATGTCGACGTCGCCGGGGCCGCCGGACACCACGTCCCCCCATCACCGACATCATGTACGCCGCCGCACCGAAGTGCAGCACGTCGGCGACGATCACGACGGCCAGCAGCGCGGTCACGGCGTGCGCGAGACCCAGCGGTGAGCGCAGCACCGGAACGGGCCTGGGCACCAGGTGCGCGGGCATGGACGGATGAGCCATGAGGACCCCCCCTGAGAAATGCGGTGGACATGCGGCGGACTCTCCCCAGAAACGCCGCGAGATGATCACAAACGAGTGATCGGCTTCCGGACCCTACCTCATCTCCGACAAGGCGCGTCCATGACTATGCGCCGCCAAGGGTGGCTTGCCGGTCCCCGGCCGCACCTGACCGCGGAAATCGGCTTGCGCCCCACGGGCGTCACGCACCACGGTCCTCCTGACCGCAGGACCACAACCGTTACGGAAGGTACGCCAGGCCATGCACACGCAGGACGTGGACGAGGAACTCGTGGCGGCCGCGACCGAGGTCGCCCGCACCCGCTGCCGGGGCGACAACCACACCATGGCCGCTGCGGCCCGCACCACGGACGGCCGGATCGTCACCGGCGTGAACGCCTACCACTTCACCGGCGGCCCGTGCGCCGAACTGGTCGTCGTCGGCGCCGCCGCAGCCCAGGGCGCCCACGACCTGGAGACGATCGTCGCCGTGGGCGACCGCGACCGCGGAGTCGTCCCTCCGTGCGGTCGCTGCCGCCAGGTCCTCCTTGACTATTTCCCCGCGCTCAAGGTCATCGTCGCCACCCCCGCCGGCCTCCGCGCCCTTCCCGTCACCGGCCTCCTCCCGCACACCTACGTCTGGGCCGACCACCAGCTCGGCACGCCGTCGCAGTCCGAGCCGATGCCGCCGGGGTGAAGACGCGGTATGCGGAACGATCCCGCCGCACACAGGAGTTCGCGCACCCGCTCCGGCTCGGGACCGACGCGCGCCTGCCCGTCCGGCAGGACGACCGTCGGCGCCGTCTCGTTCCCGTCCGCGACCGCCCGTACCGACGCCGCGGCGGCCGGCTCGCGCCGGATGCCGGCCGAGTGCGCCCGCCGCGCGTCCCCGCCCAGCGTGAGGCGCGACCGCCCGCATTAGCGGCATCCCGGCCGCCGGTGGATCACCGGACGCCCGTCCGCGGCGCTCCGGCGCCGGGCCTCCTCCGCGCCGGGGGAGGGCGGGAAGACCAGCGGTGAGTTCGCCGCCGCGAACGCCACGCACACCGACAGGGCCACGGCCGCCGGGACGGTGTTCCCGTCGGCGAGCAGGCCGGCCGCGCCGAGTGCGCCGGCGGTCGTGAGCGAGCAGCAGCGGCAGCAGGCGGCCCCGTACCCTCGCGTGCCCCTACGACGACTCGCGGACGACCAGCTCCGTGGGCAGGGTGACCTGCTGCCTGGGCCCGTCGTTCAGGGTGATGTCGGTGAGGATGCGGGCCATCGTGCGGCCCAGTTCCTCCACCGGCTGGCGCACCGTCGTCAGCGGCGGGTTGGTGTGCCGGGCGAGCACCGAGTCCTCGAAGCCGACCACGGCGACGTCCTCCGGCACCCGGCGCTTCTGCCGGCGCAATTCGGCCAGCGCACCGACCGCCATGAGGTCGGACGCGGCGAACACGGCGTCCAGATCCGGCGCGCGTTCAAGAAGCAAACGCATGGCACGGCCACCGCTGTCCTCGGAGAAGTCCCCTGCCTCCAACAGTAGTTCGTCCGCCGGGACGCCCGCCTCCTGGTGCGCGGCGCGCCACCCCGCGAGGCGGGCGCGGCCCACGTCCATGTCCTGCGGGCCGGTGATCGTCGCGATCCGCCTGCGCCCGCGGCCCAGCAGATGCCGTACGGCCTCGGTGGCGCCGCCGGCGTTGTCGGAGTTGACGTAGCTCAGCTGCTCGCCCGCGTCGCGGCGGCCGGCGAGCACGGTGGGCAGGCCCATCTCTTCCAGGATGCCGGGCAGCCGGTCCTCGGCGTGCACGGAGACCAGCAGCACGCCGTCCACCCGGCGGGTGGCCACCGACTCGGTGAGCTGGTCGCGTTCGGCCTGGTCACGCACCAGCATCAGCTGCAGCTGGGTGCCGCTCTCGGCGAGCGCGCCGCTCACACCGCGGATCAGCGCGGCGAAGAACGGCTCCGAGCCGAGCCGGCTCTCCGACTCCGGGATCACCAGGGCCACGGCGTTGGTGCGGTTGGTGACCAGCCCGCGGGCGACCGAGTTGGGGACGTAGTTCAGTTCTTTGATCGCCGCCAGGACCCGGGCCCGCGCGTCGGCGCTGACCAGGTCGGAGCCGTTGACGACCCGGGAGACCGTGGTGCGACCCACGCCGGCGCGGGCGGCGACGGTTTTGATCGTGGGACGGCGGTTGCCCGTCATGCACTCCCCCCTCAGCGGCCGCGGCGGCGTTCTCTGCCGCGGAGGTGACCTGCGGCAATTCTTGCAGACGCCGACGTCGGCGGAGCACCACCGGGGTCCGGGAGGCGAACGGAGGCACCCTCCCGCACGCAGAAGTTGCTTTCAAGTTATTGACAGATTGCGCCGCTGCTACAAGTCTTCGTCCAGCGGTGGGAACGTGCCCACCCAGAGTTGGGCACGTTCCCACCTCGATCAAGAGCCGCTGTAGTCATCGCAGAACTCGTCACTCCGATGTGTCAGCGCCGTCGCTAGGAGGAGATCCATGGGCACTCTCGGTTCGTTGCGCAGAAGGGCGGTGGCGACAGCCGCGGCCGTCGGCGCGCTCTCGCTCGTCGTCGGCTGCAGCGGCGACAGCGACTCGGTCACCGGTGGCAGCAAGGACGGCGACAAGGTCACCATCACCATGGGCCTGTTCGGCGTCATGGGGATCAAGGAGACCGGCCTGCTGGAGGAGTACGAGAAGCAGAACCCCGGCGTCACGATCAAGGCCGAGATAGCCGGTGACGAGCAGACCTACTACACCGCGCTGCAGACCAAGCTCGCCGCCGGCAAGGGCCTGAAGGACATCCAGGGCATCGAGATCGGCCGGGCCAAGGAGATCACCGAGACCCGGGCGGACATGTTCGCCGACTTCGCGGGCGTGGCGGGCACCGACCACTTCCTGCCCTGGAAGCAGTCGCAGATCACCACCAAGGACGGCAAGGTGCTGGGACTCGGCACCGACATCGGCCCGATGGCCGTCTGTTACCGCAAGGACTACTTCGAGAAGGCGGGCCTGCCCACCGACCGCGAAGAGGTCGGCAAGCTGTGGGAAGGCGACTGGAAGAAGTACGTCGAGGTCGGCCGCACCTTCAAGAAGGACTTCAAGGGCGGTGACGTCGCCTACACCGACTCGGCCAGCGGCCTGTTCAACGCCATGGTCTACGGCTACCCCGAGCAGTACTACAACGAGCAGGGCGAGCTGATCTACGACAAGAACCCGGCCGTCAAGGAGGCCTGGGCGCTGGCGTCGGACGCGGCGGAGGAGGACCTGACCGCCAAGCTCCGCCAGTTCCAGCCCGGCTGGGACCCCGGTCTGTCCAACGGCACGTTCGCGACCGCCGTGTGCCCGGCCTGGATGCTGAGCCACATCAGCGAGAAGGCCGGTCCCGCCAACAAGGGCAAGTGGGACGTCGCCCGCGCCCCGAAGGGCGCCAACTGGGGCGGTTCCTTCCTGGGCGTGATCGAGGAGAGCCCGGTGAAGGAGGAGGCGCAGAAGCTCGTCGCGTGGCTGACCGCGCCCGAGCAGCAGGCCCGCATCTTCAAGGACCTCGGCAACATCCCGTCCTCGCAGAAGGCCCTCGAGGACCCGTCCGTGAAGGCCGTGAAGAACGACTACTTCAGCGGCGCGCCCCTCGGTGAGATCTTCGGCGCCGCGGCCCAGGACATCCCGGACAAGCAGGTCCTCGGCCGCAAGGACGGCACGATCAAGGACACCTTCTCCCAGGGCCTGGCCCTGGTCGAGCAGGGGACGCCGCGTGACGAGGCCTGGAAGACCACCTCGGAGCGCATCGAGAAGGCGGTCCGCTGACCGCAGTTCCAGCGGCCGTCCCGGGCCCGCCCGCCTTCGGGCGCGGGCCCGGGACGGCTCCCCATCCGCTCTCAGGAAGGAAGTCCGGTGGCCACCTCCACCACCAAGGCCCTGGCCGGCGAGGAGCCGCCGGGCCCGTCCCGCGCCGGGGACGGCAAGGAGACCTCACGGCGGCGCGGCGCCTGGCTGCACCGCCTCGACGTCAAAGGCGCGCCGTACGCGTTCGTCGCCCCGTTCTTCGTGGTCTTCGCCGCGTTCAGCTTCTACCCGCTCGTCTACACCTCGTGGATCTCCCTGCACGACGTGGAACTGGCCACGCTCGACGTCATGGAGTGGGTGGCGTTCGACAACTACGTCGACCTGTGGGGTGATTCGCGGTTCTGGAACGCCACGCAGAACACCATCACCATCGGCATCATCTCCACGGTGCCGCAGCTGGCGATGGCCCTCGGCCTGGCGCACCTGCTCAACTACCGCATGCGCGCCTCGCTGTTCTTCCGCGTGGCCTCGCTGGTCCCGTACGCCACCTCGGTGGCCGCCGCCGCGCTCGTCTTCACCATGATCTTCGAGCGTGACTTCGGCATGATCAACTGGGCGCTCGGCTCCGTCGGCATCGACCCGGTGAACTGGGAGGCCGAGAAGTGGCCGTCCCAGGTCGCGATCTCCACGATCGTCATCTGGCGCTGGACCGGCTACAACGCCCTGCTCTACCTGGCCGCGATGCAGGCCATCCCCGCCGACCGCTACGAGGCCGCCTCCCTGGACGGCGCCTCCCGCTGGCAGCAGTTCACACACGTCACCGTGCCCGGCATCCGCTCCACCATCGTCTTCACCATCGTGCTCTCCACGATCGGCGCCACCCAGCTGTTCGGTGAGCCGCTGATCTTCGGCCAGGGCCCCAACGGCGTCACCGGCGGCGCGGACAACCAGTACCAGACGCTCGGTCTGCTGCTGTACGAGGAGGGCTGGAAGAACTACCAGATGGGCCGCTCGGCGACCGTCGCCTGGGCGATGTTCATGCTGCTGGTCCTCGCCTTCCTGGCGCACCGACTGATCAAGCGCCTGCGCTCCCGTACGTCCTGACCTGGAGACGCCATGACCATCCACAGCCTCCCGGCCCGGACGGACGCCCCGGACCGGACCGAAACCGGAAAGCCGGCCCGCCGCGGCGGCGGACGCCGTCTGCTGCGCGAACGCGCCGGGCGCACCCACCACGCGGGACCGCTCGCCTACGTCCTGCTCGCCATCATGGCGATCCTGTCCATCTTCCCGCTGTACTGGACGATGGTGGCCGCGTCCACCGACAACACCCGGGTCAGCCAGACCCCGCCGCCGTTCCTGCCAGGACCCAACCTGTTCAGCAACCTCGCCCGCGCCTGGGACGAGGCGGCCATGGGCAAGGCCATGATCAACAGCACGATCGTGGCTGGGGTGATCGCCCTGTCCACCGTGTTCTTCGCGACGCTCGCCGGGTTCGCCTTCGCCAAACTGCGCTTCAAGGGCCGCAACATCCTGCTCATGCTGGTGATCGGCACCATGATGGTGCCGCCGCAGCTCGGCGTCGTCCCGCTGTTCATGATGATGTCGGAACTCGGCTGGTCGCAGCAGTTGCCCGCCGTCATCTTCCCCACCCTGGTCAGCGCCGTCGGTGTGTTCTTCATGCGGCAGTACCTCTCCGAGGCGCTGCCCGACGAACTCGTCGAGGCCGGACGGGTCGACGGGGCGCACTCGCTGCGCATCTTCTGGAGCATCGTGCTGCCCGTGGCGCGGCCCGCCATGGCCGTCCTGTTCATGATCACGTTCGTGCACGCCTGGAACGACTTCTTCTGGCCGTTCGTGGTGCTCGACATGACCAACCCGACCGTCCCCGTCGCCCTCACCCAGCTCAGCGCGGGCTACGTGCGCGACCAGTCGCTCATCATGGCCGGCGCGCTGCTCGGCACCCTGCCGCTGCTGGCGATGTTCCTCGTCTTCGGCCGTCAGATCGTCAGCGGCATCATGGCCGGCGCCGTCAAGGGCTGACCGCCCTCCGCAGCCCCGAACCGACACCCCCACCGGGCCGGCCCGCGCACCCCGCGGGCGACGCCCATCACCCCGAAAGGACTTACGTGGTCACCGCAGCACAGCAGACCGCGTCCGCCCCGGACGCCGCCCGCACCTTCCCCAAGGGCTTCCTCTGGGGTTCGGCCACCGCCTCCTACCAGATCGAGGGCGCCGCCGCCGAGGACGGACGCACCCCGTCCATCTGGGACACCTACGCCCGCACCCCGGGCCGGGTCCGCAACGGCGACACCGGTGACATCGCCACCGACCACTACCACCGCTGGCGCGAGGACGTCGCCCTCATGACCGAACTGGGCCTCGGCGCCTACCGGTTCTCCCTCGCCTGGCCCCGCATCCAGCCCACCGGACGCGGCCCCGCCGTCCAGAAGGGCCTCGACTTCTACCGCCGTCTGACCGACGAGCTGCTGGAGAAGGGCATCCAGCCCGTCGCCACCCTCTACCACTGGGACCTGCCCCAGGAGCTGGAGGACGCCGGCGGCTGGCCCGAGCGCGCCACCGCCGAACGCTTCGCCGAGTACGCCGCCCTCGCCGCGGACGCCCTCGGCGACCGTGTGAAGACGTGGACCACGCTCAACGAGCCCTGGTGCAGCGCCTTCCTCGGCTACGGCTCCGGCGTGCACGCCCCCGGACGCACCGACCCGGTCGCCGCCCTGCGCGCCGCCCACCACCTCAACCTCGGTCACGGACTGGCCGTCCAGGCCCTGCGCGACCGCCTTCCGGCCGCCGCCCAGTGCTCGGTCACCCTCAACATCCACCACGTCCGCCCGCTCACCGCCACCGAGGGCGACGCGGACGCGGTCCGCCGCATCGACGCACTGGCCAACCGCGTCTTCACCGGCCCGATGCTGGAGGGCGCCTACCCGGAGGACCTTCTCAAGGACACCGCCGGCCTGACCGACTGGTCCTTCGTGAAGGACGGCGACCTGGAGCAGATCAACCAGCCGCTCGACTTCCTCGGTGTCAACTACTACACGCCCACGGTCGTCTCCGAGACCGACGGCAGCGGCACCCACACCTCCGACGGCCACGGCAACAGCCCGCACAGCCCCTGGCCGGCCGCCGACAAGGTCGCCTTCCACCAGCCGCCCGGTGAGCGCACCGCCATGGGCTGGGCCGTCGACGCCACCGGCCTGTACGACCTGCTGCGCCGGCTGTCGCACGACTTCCCGAAGCTGCCGCTGGTCATCACCGAGAACGGCGCCGCCTTCGACGACTACGCCGACCCGTCCGGCAACGTCAACGACCCCGCCCGCATCGCCTACGTCCGCGACCACCTGGCCGCCGTCCACCGCGCCATCCTCGACGGCTCCGACGTCCGCGGCTACTTCCTGTGGTCCCTGCTCGACAACTTCGAGTGGGCGCACGGCTACAGCAAGCGGTTCGGCGCGGTGTACGTCGACTACCCGACGGGCAGGCGCATCCCGAAGGCCAGTGCGCGCTGGTACGCGGAGATCGCCCGCACGGGCGTCCTTCCCGCGGCCTGACCCCAGCTCCGCGAGTCCGACTCCCTGCCCGTGGGGGGACAGGGAGTCGGGCTCGCGGGTCTCATCTCCTGCCGGAGCGGCTTCGGAGGGTCCCGACACCGTCGCCGTCGAGCTCGTCGCAGCAGGCCGCGCGCCCGGTCATCGCCATGACGAGGTCGATGGTCCGCCCCGACACCAGGGGCCCGTCCCCGGTGGCGAACGGCCCGTCGCCCGCGACGAGCCGCAGCCCGCCGATCCGCCCCTTCGCGACGACCACGAGGTCCGTGCCCCGGTAGTACCCGGCCACGGCGGTCACGGTCTCCACCGGGTACTCCCGCCGTATGCCGAGCGGCCGCCGGATGTCCTCCCCGTGCACGACGGTCTCGCCGAGCATGGCGAGGGCGGGCAGCGGAGGCTTGGTGGTGCTCGACACGGTGTTCCTGAAGCGGGCGAGGGTGCCGTCCGGCCCTGAACCGAGCTGCTCGGCCAGGCGCATGGCGACCTGCTTGTCGAAGTCGAACCGGCACCGGACGACGCCCGCGAGCCACCTGACGGTGCTGAGACTCGCCCCCGCGGTGAGATGCGCGAGCACCTCACGCACGGTGAGCCCGTCGCAGAGCGAGGGCGTGGCCCACTGGCCGGGACTCAGCCCCGCGAGATCGTCGGCGAGCGCGGCCCGCTCGGCACGGATCATGGACCACACCGTGGGGTCGGGAAGAGTCGTCATGGGGGAGGGGCTCCTGTCTGCGGGGCGGCTGAGGCGCGTGTGTCTGCGGCGGATGACTCCCGCCCCGCACGGAACTCATCGCCGGGAACGCGGCAGACTGCGGGGCATGGACGTCGTGGCGCTGCTGAAGTCGGCCTCTCTTCTGGTTCCCGAGGCGACCGCGACCGCAGCCGCGGCGGAGGAGCTGCGGCTGGAGCGAAGCGCGGCGTGGTGCCACTGGCGGGAGGGGGAGACCCGCAACGGTGTCATCCGCGCCGACCTCACCCTGCGCGCGCCGTCCGACGGCGGCCGCCGGTCACCGGCGGACGGCGCCGGGGTCCTGCGCCCGATGTGGAACATCGGCAACAGCACACCGGCCGGCGAACCGGAGCACAACATCGCCTGCATCTGGGTGGAGGACGCTCCCGCCTTGGAACCTGGCGGCCGGGCAACGGTGCGGCTGGCCCCGTTGACGCCTCGGAGCTGGCGTCACCTGGAACCTGGCCAGGTGATCACCATGCACGAGACCCGCACGGTGGCCGGGACGGCGGTCGTCCTTCAGGCGGACTTCCGCCACACGGAGATGTGCTTCGGGGAGTCCTGAGTGAACGGTGCGCCGTCCCAGTCCGCGACGCGGCGTTCCCGTTCCAGGCCGGCGATGCGGGCCATGAGGTCGAGTTCCGCCGGCCAGGCGTAGCGGTGGCGGGAGGCGCCGCGGCGGTAGCGGCCGTCCTCGCCGTCGCGGGTGAAGTGGTGCGAGACGAGGATCTGCTCGACGGGGTCGATGGTGTCGAACCCCAGATGCCGCTCGGACACGTCGAACGGCACCGCGACCTGCCCGGGCGGCAGGAACCGCAGCGGCGGCACGCCCAGTTCGACGACGAAGCGGCCCCCGGGCCGCAGATGACGCGCGGCGTTGCGGAAGCACTCGACCTGCTCGTCCTGCGTGAGCAGGTTCGAGACCGTGTTGTAGACGAGGTACACCAGGGCGAACTCACCCGGCACGACGGTGGTCGCCATGTCGCCGATGACCACCGGCAGCGTGTCCTCGTCGACCTTGCGGCGCAACACCGCCGCCATGTGCTCGGACAGCTCGATGCCCGTCACCGGCACACCGCGTTCCCGCAGCGGCACCCCCACGCGCCCGGTCCCGATGGCGAACTCCAGCGCCCGGCCGTCCCCGGCGAGCTCGGCGAGGAAGCCGACGGTCGCTCCGAGGACGGGGGCCGAGGTCATCTCGGTCTCCTCGGCGTCATAGCGCTCGGCGGCGTCGCGGCCCCACATCTCACTACTCGTCACGATCGGCCACTGTGCCCCCACCACGAGGCGCTGTCGACCCATTTATCCGGCGGTGGGCGCGCTCGCCCCACCCGATAATGGCCCCGGCCCAACTCCCTAGACAGAAGGGCGGGCAGCCGTGGGCGCACCGCATCCGCTCCTGACGTACCTCCTGGAAGCCGCCGACGGTCGCTTCCCGCCGGTCGACGGCAAGGTGACCGTGCTGCCGCCCCTGGCCGGAGGGCTCGAGTGCTCGGTCGCCTTCACCGGCCACGCCGTCGTCGCCACCGCCCTGAGCGGCCAGGACGTACACGCCCGGGAACCGGACGGCTTCGGTGCGTCGCTCGCGCCGGACTTCCTGCGCCACCTGGCCGGCCCCAAGGGCTGGATCGACGTCATCGACGTGACCCTCACGGCCCGCGGCACGGGCGGCCCGCCGCGCCTGGCGGAGTCGGCCGGCGCGGACGACCATCCGCGCGTACGCCATGCCCGGGACGTGCGGACGAACGTCGAGGTCCACGGCGACGAGCGCGGCCTCGTCACCCTCGCCGACGGGCTCGCCGGACGGCGGGAGCTGAGCATCGATCTCCGCGACGTCCGGGACGGCGGCCGAGGACACGGGCGGTCGCTCATCGCCGACGCCCTGTCCCTGGTCGCGGAGGGCGCCCCGGTCTTCGCCGCCGTCTCCCCCGGCAACGCCCGCTCCCTCCGCGCCTTCCTCGCCTGCGGGTTCACACCGATCGGCAGTGAGGTCCTGCTGCGTCCCGAACGGGCATAGCCCGGTACGCGCCCCCTGTCATGCGGACGTCGCAGGCCGGAGGCCCAGCCACTGCTCCGCGTCCCATGCCCGGAAGCGCTCCACCTCCGTGAAGCCCAGCCTGGCCGCGAGGCGGAGGGAGCGGGCGTTGGCGGTCTGGGTGGCCAGGACCACCGGCTCGCCGGGGAGGACGCCGTCGAGCCAGCCGAGTGCCGCCCCGCACGCCTCCGCCGCGTACCCGTGTCCCCACGCCCGCGGCAGGAACAGATACCCGAGATCGACCTTGCCCACCGCAGCGGGACGCGCATGCTCCCGCGCCCTCCTCAGCAGCACCTGCCCGGCCATCACCCCGTCGAGCTCGACGACGAAGCTCCCCGGCCACCGCTCCGGCACCACCGGCATCTCGCGTTCCAGCTCGTCCCGCGGTCTGGCGCCGCCCAGATAGGTGTGCACCTCCTGCGACGCGTACAGCTCGACGAACCCCGCACGGTCCCGTGCCTCGGCCGCACGCAGCACCAGCCGCCCGGTCCGGATCGGTGCGGGCGGCCAGGGGACGGCTCCCAGATCGTTCATGCCGGCCAGCCAAGCAGCGCGCTCAGCCGCGGACAAGAGTCCACCACCTGGGAGCCCCGTCCCCGGGCGCGGCTTTCCTGGGTGCAGCGCACCCCCCTACGGCGTCACCACGACGCTCTCCCCAGCCGTAGCCTCGAACCATGAGCACGTACGACGACCAGCCCGCCGCCGGGAACGCCCTGGGCGGATTCCTCCGCGCACGGCGTGCCCGGCTGCGCCCCGAGGACATGGGCATCCCCTCCTCGGGGCGCCGCAGGGTGCCCGGTCTGCGCCGTGAGGAGGTCGCCACGCTCGCCGGGGTGAGCACCGACTACTACACGCGCCTGGAACAGGGCCGCGAACGCCATCCGTCCCCGCAGATACTCGACGCCGTCGCACGGGCGCTGCGGCTGGACGACGAAGCGGTGGCCCACCTGTACCGGGTCGCCGGGCCGGCCACCCGCCGCACCCGGCCCGCGCAGCGCACCGAACGCGTCGCGCCCCCTCTGCGGCGGCTGCTCGACGGGTGGAACGACACGCCCGCCTTCGTCCTGGGCCCCTCCCTCGACGTCCTGGCCCGCAACCGGCTCGCGGACGCGCTCTTCGCCGGGTTCACCCACTCCGGCAACCTGCTGCGCATGACGTTCCTGGACCCGGAGGCGCACCGCTTCCACCGCGACTGGGACCGGGCCGCCGAGTCGGCCGTCGCGGCACTGCGGCAGGCCGCCGGCCTCGACCCCGGCCACCGGGGCCTGAGCAGCCTCGTAGGTGAACTGTCCATCAAGAGCCCCGACTTCCGCACCCTGTGGGCGCGCCACGACGTACGCGGCAAGACCGGTGAGGCCAAGCTGCTCCACCACGCCGAGGTCGGCGACCTGGAGCTGCACTACGAGTCGTTCACCGTCAACAGCGCCCCCACCCAGCAGCTCGTCGTCTACCAGGCCGAACCGGGCACCCCCTCCGCCGACGCCCTCACCCTGCTCGGCACTCTCCACGCCGAACCCGCGCCCGCGCCGGGCAGGACACGCTGACCGAGGGCGCGTCGACCTGCCCCGCGCCCGAGCCGGCCGTCACCGGCTCCGGTACTCCCGCGTCGGCTCGGCCACCCTCTCCGGCACCGCGGGCCCGGGCGTCGGGACGACGAAGCTCCGCGACGCGCTCGACTCCCGCGCGGCCGGGCCGGGCCGGGTGTCCGCGGGGGGCTCGGCGGGCTCCGGCGACACCGTGGGGCCCGTCGTGGGGGAGGGGGAGCCGGTCAGGGGCGGCGGCGCCAGCGGGACCGTGGGCGTCACCGGCCGGTCGGAGGTCGTCGCGTTCTGCAGCGGCAGCGCGACGAGCAGGGCCACGGCGCAGGTGAGACCGGCCCCGACCGTCGTACGGACCACCCGTCGCCGCGCCGCACGGCGGCGGATCGTCTCGAACCGGCCGGGCGGCGGGCCGAGGTGGTAGGACGCGGGCCGCAGAAGTTCGGCGAGCGGGTCGTCCGGCTCGAACTCGGGGCCCTCGTCAGCGTGAGTGATCAAGGTTTCTCCTCAGGTGGGCACGGAGCAGCTCCCTGGCCGCGTGAAGATCGGCCTTGATGGTTCCCTCCTTGCGTCCGGTCACCGCGGACACCTCCCGGACCGGCAGGTCAGCGTAGTAGTGCAGCAGGATCGGCACCCGCAGCCGCTCCGGCAGCGCCTGCACCAGCATCCGCACCGACGGGTCGGAGGGTTCCGTGTGCGGGCGCACGGCCGCCTCGGTGCCGACCCGGCGCACGGTCCTGCGTTCGCGGTCGAGTCTGCGCCAGTGGTCGCGCACCAGGTTGGCCGCGGTGACATACAGGAAGGCCCGTGGTTCCGTCACGGACGTCCAGCGCGACCACAGCCGGGTGAACGCCTCGGAGGCGATCTCGTGGGCCGTCTCGTCGTCGTCGACGAGACGGCGGCACCAGCCGGCGAGGCGCGGGTAGAGGGCAGCGAAGAGCTCGGACGCTGCCTGCTCGCGGGACCGTTTCAATGCTCTCCATGGTCGGGGCGGCCCCGGTGACGGGGTGCCGCTCGCGGACGGGATGACAGGGCGTCGGACATCGCGTGACGACCGGATGCCGGGCCGCCGTGGCGGCGGCCCGGCACGGGGTGCGGATCAGGGGGCGGTGGCGCGGAGCGCCGCGAAGACGATCACGTTGTCGCGGTACTCGCCGTCCTCCAGCGGACCCCCGCACGTGATGAGCCGCAGCTCCGGCCGTGCGGTGTCGCCGTAGACGTCCTCCGTGGGGAAGCCGGCCTTGGCGACCGTGCGGACCGAGGTGACGGCGAACTCCGCCGCCGTGCCGTTCTCCAGACGCACCGTGATCCCGTCGTCCCGCCGCAGCCGCGCCAGATGACGGAAGACCCCGTCGCCGTGGGCGCCGACCGTGACATGGCCGAGGATCACCGAGGGACCCGGCCGGCCCGGCGTGGGGGAGTACCGGTACCAGCCGGCCGGGTCGTCCGCCGTGATCGGAGGGACCTCCACCGTGCGGTCCGGGGCCAGCCCCAGCCGTACGACCGGGGTGTCGACCCCGATGGCGGGGATCTCCAGACCCACCGGGACCGAACGCGCCAGGGGACGCGGCCCGGAGACCGGTGACCCCGCCGCGGAGGGCGGCCGGTGCCCCGGCGATTCCCTCACGGCCGGCCCGTCGCCGGCGGAACCGCCGTCCCCGCCGCAGCCCGCGGTCAAGCAGGCCACGGCCACGGCGACGACGGCGCGTCTGGAGAACGGGGTCATGCCCCGGACGCCCGCCGGCGCACGACGAAGACCGCCGCGCCGCCCGCGGCGAGCACCGCGGCGGCGCCCCCGCCGATCAGCAGGCCGTCGCCGCCGGACTGCGCGGCGACCGGCGCGTCACCGGTGTCCGGGGCGCCGCGCGGCACCACGGTGACCCCGTCGGCCTCCTCCGCCGGAGCCGGGGTCGGCTCGGCGGCGCCGGGCTCGGCCGGGACCGGGCTCGGGTCGGTCTCGGCCGCCTGGCCGCCGGAGTCGGCGGGGGCCGCCGTCGTGTCGGGGACGGGGGAGGGGTCGTCGGCGAACGCCGGCATGGCGGTGGCCAGCACGGCGGTGCACGCGAGTGCCGCTGCGCTCAGGACGTTTCGGCGCATGGAACGCTCTCTTTCCTGGGTCCGCCCGCACGGTCGCCCGGCGGGCTGGGGGATGGATCGTGCGAAGAGACGGGGGAGCGGACACCCAGGTTGCAAAGAGAAGGTAAAGCCGCGAACGGCGGTGGTGCGGGGCTCAGTCGAGGATCGCCGTCGCCTCCACCTCGACCAGCACGTCCGGCTCGAAGAGGTGGTCGACGCCGATCAGGGACGACGGCGGGAGCGGCAGCGGCAGCCCGATCTCCTCGGCGACCTCCTCGACCCCCGCCATGAACGGGGCGATCTTCTCGGGCGCCCAGTCGGTGACGTAGAAGGTGAGGCGCAGGACGTCGTCGAAGGAGGCGCCGGCGCCGCGCAGGCCGCGCGCGGTGCCCCGGAGCGCGTGGGCGACCTGCCCTGCGAGGTCCCCCGGGGCGAGCGGAGTGCCGTCGGCGGCGCGGGCGACCTGCCCGCTGACGTGCACGTGACGGGTGCCCGTCCCCACGGCGACGTGCTCGTACGGGGCGGGCTGCAGCATGCCTTCGGGCGTGAAACGACGGACGGTCACGGGGGTCTCCTCGTGTCGAAGCAGTAGGTATACCCTTGATACTTGGTGGCCGAAGGACACTTCAAGGAGACCAGGTATCGTGCCGGAAACCGAAGGCGGCCGCGCGAGCGGCGAGCTGCGGATCGAGAACGCGCACCGCGAGCTGCTCGACCAGGTGCTGGACAAGTGGTCGCTCAGCGTCCTCAACGAACTGTGCGAGCGGCCCTGCCGGTTCAACGACCTGCGCCGCGCCGTCCCCGCGGTCACCCAGAAGTCGCTCACCGCGACCCTGCGCAGGCTCGAACGCAACGGCATCGTCGAGCGGGAGGTCGTCAGCTCGCGCCCCGTCGCCGTGGAGTACCGCATCACGCCGCTCGGCAAGACCATGCGGCGCCCGGTCGACGTGCTCCTGGAGTGGGCCACGACCCACATGCCGGAGATCGAGCGGGCCCGCCGCGCCTTCGACGACCTCGACTGAATCACCGCGGCGGCCCCCGCCGACGGAGCTTGACCTCAACCGAAGTTGAGTTCCTACGTTCGTCCTCGAGAGCCGCGGCAGCAGGCCGCAGCGCCCACGAGGAGGTCTGTCATGGACGAGCGCACGGCCGAGGCGGCCGTTCCCGAGCGCTACCACTACGCGGTCGTGCCGCACATCATGGTCGACGACGCCGCGGCCGCGATCGACTTCTACCGGCGGGCCTTCGGCGCGCGGGAGGACTTCCGGCTGGAGGCGCCGGGCGGGGGAGTGCTGCACGCCGAGATCACCGTGGGGCGGTCGACGCTGATGCTGGGCGACGCGAGCGTGAAGGAGGCGGAGGACGCGTCCTTCACCGCGCCCGCCTTCCTCGGCGGCGGCACCTCCGTCACGCTGCACGTCTTCGTCCCGGACGTCGACGCGCTGGCCGCGCGGGCTCAGGCGGAGGGCGCGGAGATCCTCCAGCCGCCGACGGACATGTTCCACGGGGACCGCACGGTGATCCTCCGCGACCCGTCGGGGCATCTGTGGGTGTTCCTGACTCACATCGAGGACGTGAGCGAGGACGAACTCAGGCGACGCCTGGCAGCCGCCGCCCTGTGACCACGGGGGCGGGTCCGCCGCTCAGGCGGCCGCCTCCTCGACGGTGACGCCCAGCCGCCCGGCGACGGTGGTGAGCGCCGGGCCCAGCAGCAGCCCGACCCGCGCCCGGGCGTGCCGGTCGCCGCGGGTCGGGTCCCGGTTGACGATCAGCACGGGCTTGCCGCTCTCCGCCGCCAGCCGCACGAACCGCAGCCCCGACATCACCGTCAGGGAGGACCCGAGGACCAGCAGGGAGTTCGACTCCCGGACCATGCGCCGGCACAGCTCGACCCGCTCCGGCGGCACCGTCTCCCCGAAGAACACCACGTCCGGCTTGAGGACGCCGCCGCACACCGCGCACGGCACCACGCGGAAGCCGGCGACCTGGTCGTCGGTGAGGTCGGCGTCACCGTCGGGGTTGATCCCCGCGGCCACCGGCGAGAAGCCCGGGTTGGCCGCCTCCAGCCGCTCCGCGAGCTCACGGCGCGGGCTCGTCCGCCCGCACGACAGACAGACCACCCGGTCCAGACTCCCGTGCAGCTCCACAACACCCTCGGTGCCGGCGGCCTGGTGCAGCCCGTCCACGTTCTGGGTGATCACGCCCGGCACCAGGCCGTGGCGGCCGAACGCGGCCACCGCCCGGTGCCCGGCGTTGGGCAGGGCACGGCCGAAGGTCCGCCATCCGAGGTGGCTGCGCGCCCAGTACCGGCGCCGGGCGGCGGCCCCGCCGACGAACTCCTGGAACGTCATGGGGGTGTGCCGGCTCAGACTCCCGCCCTCGCCGCGGTAGTCGGGGATCCCGGACTCCGTGGAGATCCCGGCCCCGCTGAGCACCAGCACACCACCGGCGCGCAGCGCGTCGACGACGGGTTCCAGGTCCGTGGTGGCCGGCGGCAGGTCCTCCGTCGGGGTCCATCTCAAAGTGGGGCGCACGCGCATGCCCACCAGGGTACGGAACCCCTTGCGAACCCCCCGGGGCGATCTCGCGATCCGGTGGCCGGTACCGTCACCCGCCGCGCCGACAGGACCCCGTCCCGCCCCCGTCCCGCAACGCGGCGCCCCGGCCGGGACGGTCACGCCCGGTCCAGCAGCCGCTCCGCCATCGCGCGCGCGTCCCGCAGACAGCGGCCGTCGCCCTCCAGGCCCGCCCGCACCATCGCCCCCTCCAGCAGGAAGGCGATCTGCCGCGCCGTGGCCCGGGCGGTGTCGGGACGGCCGGGCAGCAGCGCCGTGACGTGATCCGCGATCATCCGTTCCACCTCCTCCTTCTGCCCGCGCACCTGCGCCCGCCCCTCGTGCCCGGCGGGCATCTCCGCGGCCGCGTTGAGCAGCCCGCACCCCCGGAAGCCGCCCGTGGGAGGAGAGTCCGCACCGTCGATGTACGTGTCGAAGACAGCCAGTACGCCGTCGCGCGGGTCCGGCTCCGGTCCCACCCGCTCCCGGTACCGCCCCAGCCAGTCCTCGTGCCGGTCGTCCAGGTAGGCCCGCACGAGGTCGGCCTTGGAGGAGAAGTTGTTGTACAGGCTCATCTTGGCCACACCGGCCTCGGCGGTGATGGTGTCGATGCCGGTGGCCGTCACGCCCTCCTGGTAGAAGCGCCGCGCTGCGGCCCGCAGGATCCGCTCCCGCGCCGGCCGTCGCCTCCCCGCCCCGGCCGATTCCGCCGGCTCCCGCCGTCCCGACATGACGCACCCCTCACTGGGTAGACTGGTCTACCTAGTCTACGGGACGCCCCCCGCCGACGTCCCGCCGCCCCGGCCCCCGAGGAGGGCACGATGCCGTTCCTGACCGACCACCTCGTCGTCGACGGAGTACGCCTGGCCTACCGCGACAGCGGAAGCGGCGAGCCGGTCGTCTTCCTCCACGGCACGCCCTCCCACTCCTACGAGTGGCGCGACGTCGTCCCCCACATCGAGGCGGACGGCCACCGCGTCATCGCGTACGACCTGCTGGGCTACGGCCTCTCCGAACGCCCCGCGCACCGGGACACCTCGGTCGCCGGCCAGACCGACCTGCTCGGGCACCTCCTCGACGCCCTCGGCGTCGACCGGGTGAGCCTGGTGGCGCACGACATCGGCGGCGCCGTCGCCCTGCGCTTCGCCCTCGCCCACCCCGGCCGGGTACGCCGTCTGATGATCATGGACTCGGTGAGTTACGACTCCTGGCCCTCGCCCACCTGGCGCCGGATCATCGACGAGGAGCTGGACACGCACGCGGCCCTGCCGCAGGACGAGTTCGACGCCCTGCTGACCCGTCAGCTCGCCATGACGGTCACCGACGCGTCGCGGATGACCGGTGACGTCCTGCGCGCGTACCTCGCGCCCCACGCGTCGCGGCTCGGCCGCACCTCCTTCTTCGAGCACCAGGTGCGCCACTACGACGCGCGCTACACCCAGGAGATCGCCGGCCGGCTCGGGCAGCTCACCCTGCCCGTGCGCATCCTGTGGGGCGCGGAGGACCAGTGGCAGCCCGTCCACTACGCCGAGCGCCTGCGGGACGACATCCCCGGCGCCGAACTCGTCGTCGTACCCGGCGCCGGGCACTTCCTCATGGAGGACGCGCCCGAGCGCGTCGTCCACGAGATCCGCGATTTCCTGGCCCGGGCCGAAGCCCCGGCCTAGGCAGCGGCCGAGGGACCGGCGTCACGACGCTCAGCGGCCCGTCGTCCCGTCGGCCAGTTCGCGCAGGATGTCCGCGTGCCCCGCGTGCCGCCCGGTCTCCTCGATCATGTGGACGAGTGCCCAGCGGACAGTGGGGGCGGGGCGCCCCGGCCGCGACCAGGGGAGGTGAGTGGCGGGATCCGCGCATCCGTCGAGGACGCCGTTGGCCCGCTCGACCGCCTCCCGGTAACGGGCCGTGACGTCGGCGACACGGTCCTCGTCACCGGCGTGGAACGTGGACGGCCAGTCCGTGACCGTCTCCCCCAGGAACAGCGACCGCTCCACCCACGTCAAGTGGTTGAGCAGGCCCAGCAGGTTCGTCCCCGACGGCACCATGGCGGTGCGCACCCGCGGTTCCGGCGCGTCCTCGACCTTCGCGGCGACGGACGTTCGCACGTAGTCGAGGAAGGCGCGCAGCACCTCGGTCTCGCTGCCGCCCGTCCGGGGCGGCGGGGTGTCGCGGCGACGCCGGCGGGGTGCGGTGGCTGACATGGCGTGTTCTCCCTCCTGCGCCCGTGCCGTCCGTCGGCTCAGCCGGCGCGGCGGACGAGCAGCACGTGGTCGGTCACCTCGGCCGTGACGCCGTCCGGGCCGGTCGCGGTCCTGCGGGGCGCGTCGGCCCGTTCCACCGCCCAGACCTCCGGGTCGAGCCCGATCCCCGCGGCGACCTCACGCGGGCTCGGAAAACCGGCGCCGGGATCCTGGTTCCACGACCAGGGCGCGGTCGAGCCGTGGTCCACGACCAGCAGGCGTCCGCCCGGACGCAGCGCGAGCGCGGCCGTGCGCAGCACGGCCGACCGGTCCAGGTCGTACGGGGTGTGCAGATAGTGGACGCTGACCAGGTCGAACGTGCCGGGCGGGAACGACGTCCGCAGGTCCAGCCGTACGGCGGCGACCCGGTCGTGGACGCCGTGCGTGCGCGCGAGGGCGGTGAGCCGTTCGACCGCGACGGCCGAGATGTCGGCCGCGGTGACCCGCCACCCCGCGCGGGTCAGCCACAGCGTGTCGCCGCCGTCGCCGCACCCCAGGTCCAGGGCGTCGCCGGGCGGCAGACCCGTCACCGTCTCCGTCAGCCGGACGTTGGGGGACGGGCCGGCCGTCGCGGGGCGGGCGGCGTGGACGCCGTCCCAGAACGTGACCGCATCGGTGCTGCGCATCGGAAACTCCCTCAGGTCGTCGTCGATGCGCCCAGTCTCGGCAGCCGTCCACCGTTCCGGCACGGAATCTTGCCGTTGTGGCAAGCTGGCGTGATGGACGGAAGGACGGACGACGAGGTGCTGGACGCCGTGGGCCCGAGGCTGCGCGCGCTGCGCCGGGACCGCGGGCTCACACTGGCCGACGTGGCGGCCGTCACCGGCGTGTCCGAGAGCACCCTGTCCCGGCTGGAGGGCGGACAGCGCCGGGCGACGCTCGAACTGCTGCTGCCGCTGTCCCGGATGTACGACGTGCCGCTGGACGACCTGGTGGGGGCGCCCCGGACCGGCGACCCGCGGATCCATCTGAAGCCCGTCACCCGGTTCGGGATGACCTTCGTGCCGCTGTCCCGCCGGCCCGGCGGGGTGCACGCCTTCAAGGTGATCATCCCCGCGCGGTCGAAGCCCGCCGAGCCCACGCCGCAGACCCACGAGGGCTTCGAGTGGCTCTACGTCCTCACCGGCCGTCTGCGGCTCCTCGTCGGTGAGCGTGACCTGACACTGTCACCCGGCGAGGCCGCCGAGTTCGACACCTCCCTGCCGCACTGGCTGGGCAGCGCCGACGGCAAGGCCGTGGAACTCCTCGTCCTCTTCGGCCTCCAGGGCGTCCGCGCCCACCTCCGCTCCGACCCCCGCGCCGGACGCGATCCGGCGTGAACGCGCACGCGGAAGGCCCCCGTCCGAGGACGGGGGCCTTCCGCGTGGCAGGCAGAGGCCTGCGGGGGTGTCACCTCACACCAGTGAATGCGCCTTTAGGCGTGGGCGTGACCGCCTCGGTGACTGCGACCGGCGAAAGCCCGGTACAGCGCGAGGAGAATGACGGAGCCGATGATGGCGGCGATCCACGTCGACAGGTCGAAGAAACCGTCGATCGAGTCGACCCCGAATATCACCTTGCCCAGGAAACCGCCGAGCAGACCGCCCGCGATGCCGATGAGCATGGTGATGATGATGCCGCCCGGGTCCTTGCCCGGCATGAGCGCCTTGGCGATCGCGCCGGCAATCAGACCGATGAAAATCCAAGCGATAATGCCCATCACTGACTCCTTCGATGTCGGTTCGTCGAACGTGTATCCGCGAATCGCGCGTCCTAACAGAACTTTTAACGGAATCAGTGCGCGGTGACGTCGGTGTGCAGCAGATGGTGATCGGAATACGCGCTGGGCCGCACCTCGTGCCTCACCGCCGAAAGCCCCCGCAGGAACACGTAGTCGAACTTGCTCTGCCAGTCCGTCGTCGGCTCGCACGCGCCGGCGGCCGGCGGCCGGCACCCGCCGTCCGTGTCCTCGGCCAGCGCCCACATCGGGGACAGCTCGGGGGAGTCCGGCACGGCGTTGAAGTCGCCGAGCACGACGGCACGCCCGTACCGGGCCACCCGCGGGGCGAGCACCGCGGTCTGCCGCGCGCGCACCGACTCCTGACGCCGTTGCGCCAGATGCGTGTTGAAAACCCGTACGGTCTGCCCGGCGACCTCGGTCGTGACGGCGATGTAGCCGCGGTCCTCCGAGCCGCCGTCCGGATACTCCTCCGCGACGACGTCGGTCATCGGCGCCGCCGACAGCAGCGCCTGCCCGTAACCTCCCGGCCGCCACGGGGCGCCGCCGCAGCGGCTCCAACTGCGCAGCACCGGGCCGTACTCGACGTGGTAGTCCAGCCCGTGCAGATGGGCCAGGTGGTCCCGGATCCGCTCGACGTCCCGTACACAGGCCTCCTGGAGGCCGACGACCTGCGGCGCGTACGCGGCGATTTCCGCGGCCCGGTCGACGTTGCTCTCGTCGCACGGGTTGCACAGGTTCCACGTCATGATCCGGTTGGGCACCACGTCCTTCGCGGCGTCGACCGGCACCGTCCGTGCGAACGGGGCGCCCGCGGGCGTGCTGGGGCCGAGGAGCATCATGCAGGTCACGACGACGGCTCCCGCGACCAGCCACGCACCTCTTCCGAGCACCCCCGCCTCCTCGACGTGCACCCGCACCGCGTGTCGGTGCCTCCCTGCACCGAGGGTAGGCGACGGGGGTGTCAGCAGCGTGTGAGGACCGGCCGTCCGCCCGCCGGGCGGGAGTTGACGGGCACTGAGTCCGGCCGATGCGGTGCCAGGTTCCCGGTCGGCCGTTGGCCGCCAAGCGGTGGAAGGCCGCCGGCGCCGCGTCGATGGCGTGCGGCGTCGGACGGCCCGACGCCTCGAGAACCGTGCCGCCGTGCCCCCAGTAGGGGGCCTGCCCCGGGCTCAGGGGCTCCAGCGGGTGCAGCCCGGGCCCCGTCACCTTCTCCAACAGCTGCCTCAGAACAAGGTAGTTGGTGTTGGAGTGCGCCCCTGGAGTGCCGCCCGGCACGCCGGCCGGAGGCGCGGCGACGTCCATGCGGGAACGCCTTCAGCGACGGATAGGCGTACGGGAGGTACTCGGCGAGCCCGCTGGTGTGGTTGAGCAGCATCCGCACCGTGATCGCGTCGCCGCGCCCTCCCGGGACCGAGCCGGGCAGGTACCCCGGCGGCGTCCAGCGGCGCCGGATCCCGCCTGATCATGGAGGAGGTGCCGCAGGCCCTGCGCGCGGCCGGTCTGCCCGACGAGGAGATCCCCGCGCACTACCACCGTCTCGCGGTGCTCCTCGTCGCGCCGATCCCCTCCGACGCCGGCATCGGCACCGTCACGCCCGAGGAGCGGGAACAGGGCCTCGAACTGTTCCGCGTCGCGGTCCTGGGCGCCGACCCCGGGCGCTTCCCGGCCCCGCCCGCGACCGGCGACCTCGCCGCCGAGATGCCGGTCCGCGGCGACTCCGGAAAAATGGGGACTGCCCTCTTCCGAGAGCGGGGATACGACATGGCCGTCATTTCACGCGGATTCCACGGCCGGGGACGGGACAAGGGGCACGAACTGCCGCCGGGGCAGTACGAGACCACCGGATTCCCCGTACTGTCCGCGGGCCCCACACCCACGGTGAGCCCCGACGAATGGGAGTTCACCGTCCGCACCGAGACCGGCGTCCGGTACCAGTGGAACTGGCAGGAGCTGATGGCCCTGCCCTCCGAGACGCCCACCGTCGACATCCACTGCGTGACCAAGTGGTCGAAGTTCGGGACCCGATGGCAGGGCGTCTCCCTCGACGTCCTCCTCGCGAACGTCGAGTCCGGCGCCGAGTACGCCATGGTCCGCTCCTACGGCGACTACACCACCAACCTCCCCGTCGAGGACCTCCTCGACGGCAAGGCGTGGATCGCCTACCGCTACGACGACGAGGAACTTCCCGCGGAACACGGCGGCCCCGCCCGCCTCCTCGTCCCGCAATTGTACTTCTGGAAGTCCGCGAAGTGGGTGAGCGGCATCCAGCTGCTCGACGAGGAGGAACGCGGCTTCTGGGAGACCGTCGGCTACCACGATTACGGTGACCCATGGCGCGAGCAGCGGTACCAGGGCGACTAGGCGCACGGCTGCGCTGGCTGCAGGCCCGCCTCACCGGCCGGCGCGACGAGTCGGACACCGCCGGCACCCTCGTGTTCGACGTCCCCGGGTGGCCGGGCCACCTGCCCGGACAGCACGTCGACGTACGGCTCACCGCGGAGGACGGCTACAGCACGCAGCGCAGCTACTCGATCGCCTCCGCGCCCGACGGGGAACGCGTCGAGCTGACCGTCGAACGGATCGACGACGGCGAGGTCTCCCCGTACCTGGTGGACGTCCTCGAGGTGGGTGACGTGATCGAACTGCGCGGACCGGTCGGCGGCTGGTTCGTGTGGCGGCCCGAGGAGCAGAAGGAACCGGTGCTGCTCGTCGCGGGCGGCTCCGGGATGGTGCCGCTGATGGCGATGATCCGCACCCGGCGCGCCCTCGGCAACCGCGTCCCGTTCCGGCTCGTGTACGGCCTCCGCAGCCCTCGGTCCCAGTTGTTCGTGCCGGACCTGCGGACGCAGGACCCGGGGCTCGACAAGACCTTCCTCTACAGCCGCTCCGCACCGGAGGGCTGGCCGCGGCCACCCGGGCGCGTCACCGCGAACGATCTGTCCGCCGGCGGGTGGCCGCCGGACTTCGAACCGGCCTGCTACGTCTGCGGATCCACCGGATTCGTGGAGACGGCGGCCGGCCTGCTCGTGGCACTCGGCCACGATCCCCGCCGCATCCGGACCGAACGCTTCGGCCCCGGCGGGTGAGTGAAGGGACCCCGTTCCATGACCACCGAACCCGGCTTCCTCGACGGCAACGCCGCCGCCGGCGACCTCGAGTCGCTGTTCGGCGCCGACATGACCATGGCCTCCGGCCGGTGCCAGGGCTGCGGCCTGCGGATGCGGCTGGCCGAGGCGCACGCCTACCTCGGCGGCCCGGGGACGGTGCTGCGCTGCCCCGGCTGCGAGGACGTGCTGCTGCGCATGGTCCGCTCCCCGGGCGACCTCTGGCTCGACGCGAGCGGACTGGACTACCTCCGGCTTCCGGTGGCCGCGGGGTGAGCGCACGCCGCGGCGGCGGGACGACCTCAGGGTGACGGCCGCCGGCCCGGTGAAGGGGCCGGCGGCCGCCCGGAGTCGACACCGCCCGGAGTGACGCCCGTCAGCGGCCGGGAAGCCGCTGCTGCACCTCCTGCAGCACCCAGCCGTTGCCGTCCGGGTCGCTGAAGGTGGCGAAGGAACCGTAGGACATCCGGTCCGGGTGGAGACCCGGCAGCCGGCCCTGGCCCTGGGCGGGGTCGTGGGTGAAGTCCCCGCCGCCGTGGCCGTGGTAGAAGACGGCGGCCGCGTCGTGGAAGACCTCGCTCACCTCGATGCCGCGGTCGACGAGTTCCGCGCGGCTCTTCTCGATGTCGGGGACGACGAGGTACATGCCCTGCGCGGAGCCCGGCGGCACGGACGTGAGCCCCTTGCCGAAGATGATGGAGCACTCCGAACCGGGCGGGGTGAAGTGCACGGCCCTCCATTCCTCGCTGGCCGCCTTGTCGAGGTCCAGCCGGAAGCCCATGGCCTCGTAGAAGGCCTTGGCCCGGTCGACGTCCGACACGGGCAGCACGATGAGTTCGAGCTTGAGATCCATGAGAGTGACTGCTTTCCGTGGTGGCGGAACCCCCGCCCCCGATGGGCGCACCGATGTCACGCGACGGCGACGACGGTCTTCCCTGCCGTCCCGGACCTGGTGCGGAACGCGTCCGGCGCCTCGGTGAGCGGACGGACGCTCCCCACCAGGGGCCGCAGCCGTCCCTGCCGGTGACGGTCGACGACCTGCGCGAGGTGACCGCGGTCGGGCTCGACGATGAAGTACATCGCCCGGCCGTCCTCGGGCCGCACGGTCGGCGGGCGGGAGATGCTGATGAGGGTGCCTCCCGCTCTGAGGACGGCGGCCGAGCGGTCGAGCACCGTCCCTCCGACGGCGTCGAATACGAGGTCGACGAGGCCCACGGCTTCCTCCCACGCCGGCTGTTCCAGGTCGACGAACTCCTCCGCGCCCAGTTCCAGCACCAGGTCCCTGCTCTTCGCGCGGCCCGAACCGAGGACACGCGCTCCGGCGTCACGGGCGAGCTGCGTGGCTGCCATTCCCACCCCCCCTCCCGCTCCGTGCACGAGGACGCTCTGCCCCGTCCCGATCCGGCCGTGCACGAACAGCCCCTGCCAGGCGGTGAGTCCCGGCATCGGCAGGGCCGCCGCCCGTACGGGGTCGACGTCCGCGGGCAGCGGCGCGAGATTGCGCGCCTCCACCGCCACGTACTCGGCGAGGGCGCCGTCGCGGTTCCAGTCGGTGAGGCCGATCACCCGCTGTCCGACGGTCAGTCCGGTGGTGCCGAGCGCCACCTCCGCGACCTCCCCCGACACCTCGTGGCCCGGTACGACGGGGGACCGCGGCCTGCCGGCCCGGTCGACCCACGAGGCGGGCCAGGTGAGTTCGTCCGGGGTGAAGCAGGCCGCCCGCACCTTCACGACGACATCGCCCTCACCCGCGTACGGATACGGGGCCTCCTCGACGACCAGACCGTCCTCGGGCGCGTCGCGGTCGTGCGTTCGTACCGCTCTCATCGAGGCCCCCTGATTCCATGGGGAAGACGTCCTTCCAGCATGACCCCGTGACGCCCCCAGGTCGAACGGAGCGGCCTCGCCTCACACGTCCCCGCCGGGGCGCGGCGCGTCTCCGGGAGAGGAGCCGCCGCCCCCGATGCCCTGCCGGTCCCCGGTGCGGGCGAGCGTGCGGCGGACCCCCTCGGGGTACTCCCGCTCCACGGCGTCGTCGAGCAGCGCGAGCTGGCGGCGCACCGCGGGCCGCCGCCCGTCCGGCACGCCGGCCAGCAGCCCGTCGAGCAGGGCGCGCAGCCGCCGGCACACCTGCAGCGAGCCGACGCCGTACTCGCGGACCTCGGTGACGCCCAGCTCGAGGTACTCCTCCCAGCCGCGGCCCGGCACCACCGCGCGCGGCCGGCCGTCCCGGTCGGCGAGCACGTGCCGGCCCCGCAGCTCCGACCGGCCGACCGCGTGCAGGAACGCCTCGATGTGGTTGAGGACCTGCACGGCGGTGGTCGGGTCGTTCACCGCCGAGGACAGCGCCCGCGCCGCGATGTCGGCCAGTACCCGCAGCGCGAAGGCGGGATCCTGCTCGGCGGTCCGCTCGGCGCCCAGTGCGACCAGCCCCGAAAGCCGGCGCGGGTCCACCGCCGTGCGCGGCGTCCCGTGGACCTCCAGCAGCACGGCTCCCGGCGGCACGAAGTCCCCGACGCGATGCGCCACCGCCAGCACGCAGTCGTACCGCGCCGCGGCCCGCACCAGCCCGGCCACGTCCAGCCCCTGGACGGCCCCGCCGTCCTCCGAGCGCACCACCTGCGCGGGCGCGTCCCGGCGCGGGTCGTCGGCCCGGTCGTCGAGGAGGAAGCAGCGGCCCTGCGCCTCCACGGAGACGCCGAGGACGCGCAGGCCGGTGCGGCGCGCCCGGTCGGCGATCGCCACCGGGCGCACGTCGTGCACGAACCGGTTGAGGTAGACCAGCAGCATCACCAGGCTGACCGCGACCGCGAGACCGGCCAGGGTGACGCCCAGGTCGGGCACCGTGCCCGGGCCGATCCGGCGCAGCAGCGTGAACGCGAAGGCGAAGGTGCCGGCGAACAGGGACAGCACGGTCTTCTGCAGCGGGTTGCGGTACCACAGCCGCATGTAGCGCGGGGACAGCGTGCCGATGGCCTGCTGGACGGCCAGCACCCCGATCGTGACCACGAATCCCAGCAGGGCGACCATGGCGCCCACGATGGCGGTCAGCACGCCCGTCGCCGTGGTGGCCGTGTACCGCCAGCCGGTCGGGATGCCCACCCTGTCGTCCAGGGCGAGCGCCGCCTCGCCGAGCAGGGCCCCGGCGGCCAGGCCGAGCACCGGCAGGATCCACAGGCTGGTCCTGACGTACTGCCCCAGCTGGAACCGGAAGGACCAGGTCGGCATGGGCCGCCTCCGCAGTGCCGGGGGAGGGCTCGCACCTCACGCTACCGCCGGGGCGGCCGCCGGACGATTCCGCGTCCAGATGCCTTCACAGTGCATCTTTTCCTGTGCCGGACAGTCCGCCGCAGGATGATTACGCCCGATTTGGAGCGATCCGTCGTCATCCCCGACCATGTCTCCGGCCCGGCGATCCCGGGCATCCGTTCGACGAGAGGCGCACCACCCCATGCACGTCACCGGAACCGTCCCCCCACCGGCTCCGGCCCCGCAGGACACTCCCGGCGGCCCCGCCCACCCCGACGGCACCCCCGACGGCACGGGCCGACGCACCCGCCGCTTCGGACTGCCCGTCGCCACCGCGCTGGTCATGGGCAACATCATCGGCGGCGGCATCTTCCTGCTCCCGGCGTCCATCGCCCCGTACGGCACCATCAGCCTCCTCGCCTTCGGCGTGCTGACCGTCGGCGCCATCGCCCTGGCCCTGGTCTTCGGCCGCCTCGCCGAACGCGACCCGCGCACCGGCGGCCCGTACGTCTACGCCCGTGAGGCCTTCGGCGACTTCGCCGGGTTCCTCGCCGCCTGGGCGTACTGGATCACCACCTGGGTGTCCAACGCGGCGCTCGCCGTGGCCGCCGTCGGCTACCTCGACGTGCTGATCCCCGTGAACGAGCACCGCTGGACCGCCTGCCTCGCGGCCCTCGTCATCCAGTGGCTGCCGGCCCTCGCCAACTACGCCGGGACCCGCTACGTCGGCGCCGTCCAGGTCGTGTCCACCGTGCTCAAGCTGGTGCCGCTGCTGCTCGTCGCCGTCGGCGGGCTGTTCGCCTTCGACGCGGACAACCTCGGACCCTTCCAGGCGAGCGGGGAGAGCGCGATGGGCGCCGTCTCCGCCGCGGCCGCCATTCTGCTCTTCTCCTACCTCGGCGTGGAGTCCGCCGCCGTCAGCGCCGGCGAGGTGCGCGACCCCCGGCGCACCGTGGGCCGCGCCACCGTCATCGGCACCGCCGGGGCGGCGGTCGTCTATCTGCTGGGCACCCTCGCCGTCTTCGGCACGGTCGCCCACGACCGGCTCGCGGAGTCCGGCGCGCCCTTCTCGAACGCCGTCAACGGCATGTTCGGCGGGGCGTGGGGCGGCTGGGCCGTGGCGCTCGCCGCGCTCGTCTCCATGACCGGCTGCCTCAACGGCTGGACCCTCCTCAGCGCCCAGACCTCCTACGCCGCCGCCAAGGACGGGCTGTTCCCCGCCCCCCTCGCCCGCAAGCGGCGCGGTGTGCCGACGGTGGGCGTCGGCGTCACCGTGCTCCTGGCCTCGCTGCTCACCGTGTACAACTACGCCGCCGGCACGGCCCGGGTGTTCGAGACGCTGGTCCTGGTCACCACCTTCACCGCGACCGTGCCGTACCTGCTCGCCACGGCCGCGCAGCTCTTCCACCTCGTCTCCGGGCAGCGGGACCGGGTCGACCGCGGGCGCCTGGTCCGCGACCTGGTGGTCGCCTCGGTAGCCGCCGCGTTCTCGCTGTGGCTGGTCGCCGGCGCCGGATACCAGGCCGTCTACCAGGGCGTGCTGTTCCTCTTCGGCGGCGTGCTGGTGTACGCGGTCATGGCGGCCCGCCGGCAGCGGACGGCGAACCGCGCCGCCGACCGGTGACCGTGACCGGCGGGCGCCGCGGGTTCCCGTAGCGGGCTCGGGCAAATGGGGCAGCTTCCGGCGCGGGGCGTTGCCTCCGGGCGGCCCGGCAGTTGATCCAGAACACGGCGCACGTGAGGCGGCCGGTCCTCCGGCTTCCTCACGCGCTGCCGTGCCGCCCTGTTCCCGCCCCTCCCGCCGGAGGCCGCCCGCGATGCACGAACCCGCCCACCCGTCGCCCCAGCCCGACGCCCCACGCACCGCCGAACGGCCCCTCCCGGAACCCCGCCTGCTCAGCGGCGTCTACGGGCTGGTCCTGGCCAGCGCCCTGGCGGCCGCCCTCGACTCACCGGACGAGCAGACCAGCCCCGGCTCGGACGCCCTGTGGGTGCTGCTCACCGCCGTCGCCGCCGCGGCCGCGCACGGCTACGCGCACGTGCTCTCCCACCGCATGTCCGCCGAGCGCGGGGGACCGATGGCCGGCCTGCGCGCCATGCTCGCGGAGTGGCCGGTGGTCGTTGCGGCGGTCCCCACGGTCGTCCTGCTGCTGTTCGCGGTCCCCGACTGGTGGACCGAGGCCGACGCCGTCGAGGTCGCGCTGGTGGTCAACACCCTGATCCTCGCCGGATGGGGCATGTGGACCGCGCGCCGCGCCGGCCGGACCTGGCCGGCCTCGCTGCGGGCCGGGGCGGGGGACATGCTGATCGGCCTGGTGATCATCGGAGCCAACGCCGTGATCAAGTAGCGCCCCGCGCCCCGCGCCCCGCGCCCCGCGCCCCGCGCCCCGCGCCCTACGCCCTGCTCCGCGGGGCGGGCTCCGACAGCACCTCCAGCCGGGCCGGCCCGACTAGGAGAACGCCGTCGTCGAGCGGCGTGCACCGCACCCCGCCCTTGTCCCTGAGCGCCTTCTGCGCGCCCGGGCCGACGGTGACGTTCATCCACGCGCAGGGCCGCGCCGGACGGTTCAGCGAGAACCGCACCGGCCCCTCCCCGCAGTCCAGGCTCACCGTCGCGCCCACCAGCGCGTCCACGTCCACACCCCGCAGCAGCACGTTGCGCCGGGTGTGCCGCAGGTCGACGGCGGGTTCGATGTCCGTGGGGAGGTTCTCCACGGACATCACCGTGACGGAGGCGTCCCGGTGCGCGGCCTGCGCGAAGAAGCGGTCGCCCACCAGCCCCAGGCCGGCCCGTACCTCGGCGCGCTGGACGCGCTCGTCGTCCGGACCGGGCGCGGGCCCCTCCGAGGGCCGCCCGGCCAGCCGGTGCGCGGGCGACACAAGAAGCTGCACCACCTCGACGTCGATCATGCGCTTCCTCGTCGGTTCCGGCGGACACGGCCGGCACCGACCCTACCCGCCGGAACCGGCACCGTCCGCCGCCTGCGCGGGCGCCTCCGTACGCCGTCCGACGACCCGCAGCACCACCGTGGCGGTGACACCCGCGAGCGTGCCCCAGAGCACCGCCGCGCTCGTCCCGTCACCGAGTCCGGACGCCGCCTGGAGCAGATGCCAGGACGACGTCCCGCCGTCGACGGCCACCACACGCCACAGGTGCCGCACCAGCAGCCCGAGGACGACGGCGCACACCGTGCACGCCGCCATCGCCGGGACCGACGCCCGGGTGAGCATCCCCGGCAGCCACCGCAGCGCGCACCACACCACCGTGAGCAGCAGCACGTCCCCGAACCGCACCAGCAGCCAGTCCCCCAAGCCGGTCCCGGACGGACCGGACCAGGCGCTCAGCAGCAGCCACTGCCGCAGCAGATCACCCGGCTCGCTCAGAAACCCGCCGCCCGTGAACATCGTCTGGATCCGCGCCGCGTTCGTCTGGTACGACAGCACCACCACGGACACCGCGACCACCGCGGTGCCGGCGGTCGCGGCGACGACGGCGGCCCGCGCCGGCACGTCCCCGCGCGCCCGCGGCTCCGCGTTCCTCAGCGCCAGCCGGGTCACGAACACCGTCCACGCCGCCGTGGCGAGCGCCAGCGGCACCAGCACCGTCCGCCCGGTCGAGGCGAGCGCGGCGAGCTGCGGCAGGAACCGGTAACTGCCGCGCCCGCCGGACGCGATCATCCACGGAGCCGACACGGTCACCGCGAGGGTCCCCGCGACCACGCCCCACGCCCACAGCGCGAGGAGCGCCTGCCAGACCCGGCCGCGTTCCGCCGGCAGCCGCCGGACCAGCAGCAGGGCCCCGGCCGCGTAGAAGAGGAACACGGCGACGAAGCGGATCTGCATCGCCGTGTCGTGCAGGGCGAGGTAACTGGGACCGTCCGCCGTCACCGCGACCGACGCGCCGGGCTGCGGGTCGTACGCCCAGGGGAGGAGCCAGGTCCGCAGCGCGTTGGCCGTCTCGACGCCCAGCGCGCCGGTGGCGCCGTCCAGGTCCAGCGCGCCGGCGCTCGCCCCCGCCCACCACAGCAGCAGCGTCAGCATCAGCCCGCCCGCCACGGCCGGTACCGCCGCATGCCGGTATTCCATGTCCCGCCCCCGTACCGCGTGTTGGTCCCCGACACCACGAAGTCCCCGTGGCTAGGAGGACTTTACGCATCCACGATCACATGGGGGTCACGTGGCCGCTGCGACGCCTGATGTGCGGCCCGGCACATGCCGCGGATCGGGGAGCGTGTTCGCGCCGGGAGCGGGAACGAGTGGTCGCACGGACCGCCCGGTCCGCGGCTCACCGCCCCTCGCGACACCTGGAGGACTTCATGATGGTCGTCGGCATCGTCGTCGTCTGCGTGGTCATCGCCGCGCTCGCCTTCCTCGTCCCACGCCTGTCCCGGCACCCGCAGAACGGCACGCAACGCACCCTGGGCCTCGGCTCGCGCGCCGGTTCCAAGGCCCCGGGCCCGCTCGGCCGGCTGCTCAGCAAGCCCTTCAGCTCCGGCTCCCGCGCCGTCGGCCGCAGCGGCTCCGCCGGCCGCCGGGCGCGCGGCAAGATGCCGTTCTGACCCGCTGCGGACCTCAGGACGTCCGGTCCGGTACCTCCGTGGCGTACCGGGGCCTGCCGGCGGGCCGGTAGACCTGGACCGTCACGCCGCCCGGCGTGGCCCGTGACTCCACCAGCTCGAGCGCGCTGTCGGGGCCGTCGGCCGGGAACAGCCGTGTGCCCTGGCCCACGATCACCGGATAGGTGAGCAGGATCATCTCGTCGATCAGGCCCTCTTCGGCCAGCCGCCGCACCAGCTGCCCGCTGCCGTGCACCTGGAGCTCACCGGGCATCCGCTCCTTGAGCTCCCGCACGGCCGCCACGGGGTCCCCGGACAGCACGGTCGTGCCCGCCCAGCCCGGGGCGGTGAGGGTCGTCGACACGACGTACTTCGGCCGCGCGTGCAGGGCCGCCCCGACCGGGTTGTCGTCGGGGTCGGCCATGGCGCCCCACGAGGCCGCGAAGATCTCGTAGGTCCTGCGTCCGAAGAGAAACGCGTCGGCGCGCCCGTACACCCCGCCGAGATACTCCATGGTCTCCTCGTCGACCAGCAGCAGCGCCCATCCGCCGCGTTCGAAGCCGCCCCTGCGGTCCTCGTCCGCGAGGCCGAGCCCCTGCATGACGCCGTCGACGGAGACGTTGGTGACGGTGGTCAGCTTCATGATGTCCGCTCCCGGCCGCTGGGACGGCGTCGTGGTGCGCCGCTTCCATGGGGTGGGACTCCGGCGGCCCGCGGAACTCATCGGCGGTGTCCGCACTCCCTGCGGCGCCGGGCGATCCGACGGACCGGGGATCCGCGGCGCATACTGACAGTGACGCGCAGGCGCCGGACGGGAGACCGCACATGAGTCCATCGCGGGTCGACCACCAGGCCCTCTTCTCGGTCCTGCCCAGCCCGTATCTGGTGCTGGACGCCGACCTCACCGTCGTCGACGTCAACGAGATGTACCTCAGAGTGACCGGCCGCACCCGCGAGGAGCTGATCGGCCAGTACCTCTTCGACATCTTCCCTGACAACCCCGAGGACCCGGCGGCGGACGGCATCCGCACGCTGAGCACCTCCCTGCAGCGCGTCCTGCGGACCAAGGAAACCGAGGCCCTCGCCGTGCAGCGGTACGACCTCCCGGTGCCCGGCCGCCCTGGAGCCTTCCAGGAACGCTGGTGGTCGCCGGTCAACACGCCCGTTCTCGGCCCCGACGGCGAGATCGAGTGGATCGTCCACCGCGTCGAGGACATGACCGAGTTCCTGCTGTCCCGCCCCGTGCACGACACACCGGCCGGCCGCGTGCGGACCCGGGCCGTGACGGAGGCCGAACTGTACGCGAGGGCGCGGCAGCTTCAGGAGACCAACGAGAAGCTCCGCGCCGCCCACGACTGGGAGCGCCGCACCGCGCTCGCCCTCCAGGACGTCATGCTGCACGCCCCGGACCTGGCCGCGCACCGAGGCATCGCCGTGCGCTACATGCCGGCCACCCGCTCCCTCAACGTGTGCGGCGACTGGTACGACGTGGTGGACCTGGACGACGACAGCTTCACCGTCGCGGTCGGCGACGTCGTCGGCCACGGCCTGGAGGCCGCGGCCGTCATGGGCATGCTGCGCAGCGCCCTGTCCGCCGCCGTGCGCGCCATCCACGAACCCGGCGCGGCGATGGATCTCCTCAGCCGGTACGCCCGGTCCTTCGAGGGCGCCCTGGCGACCACCGCGGCCAAGGCCGTCGTCGACACCCGAGGCCGCCGCATCACCTACACCTGCGCGGGCCACCCGCCACCGGTGCTGGGGCGGCGGGACGGCCCGGCGGTCCTGCTCGACCAGGCCACCGACCCGCCGCTGGGCGTCCTCACCGAACAGCGGCCGCGCCCGCAGGCCACCGTCTCCTACGAACCCGGCGACACCCTGGTGCTCTACACCGACGGGCTGATCGAACGCCGCGGCGAGGACATCGACGCGGGCCTGCTGCGCCTCACCGACGCGGTCGCCCACCACGCGGACCTCGACCCGGAGCCGCTGGCCGACGCCCTGCTCACCCGCCTGGGCGTGGCCGACGGCGGCCGCGACGACATCGCGCTGGTCGTCGTACGTCTGTAGACCGCGGGGTCGGGGCGCACCTGGCCCGGGCGAGCACGGCCGCTTCCCAGGTATGGACCATCGACGTGTCATGGCCGCATCATGGAACGACCTTCGTGGAGGGAGCGGCGGCCGTGCGAGGTTCCTGGGTACCGAAGATCGCGTCGGCCCTTCTCCTGCTCGCCCTGTCGGTGCCCGTCCCCGCGGCGGCCCGGCCGCCGGACCGTACGACCGCGCCGGTCGAGGACACCGGCGCCCCGCCCGCCGACTGGACCCCGCCGCTCAGCACGCGAGGCCGCTGGATCGTCGACGCGAACGGCGACCGCTTCAGACTGCGCTCCGGCAACTGGCATGGCGCCAGCGGCACATGGAACGGCAGCGGCAGCGCGGACGAGGACGCCAACCACCACGCGGGCGAGAACGCCCACCGCATCCCGCTCGGCCTGGACCGCGCCCCGATGGCCGAGATCGTCGCGAGCTTCCGGGAGATCGGGATCAACAGCGTCCGGCTGCCCTTCTCCAACGAGATGATCCGCGACACCCGCCCGGTCACCGCCGACGCCGTCACCGCCAACCCCGAACTGGAGGGGAGGACGCCGCTGCAGGTGTACGACGCCGTGGTGCGCGCCCTCACCGACGCCCATCTCGCCGTGATCCTCAACAACCACACCAACACCACCCGTTGGTGCTGCGGCGTGGACGGCAACGAACGCTGGAACGCGAGCCAGTCGGCCGGGTCCTGGGAGAACGACTGGCTGTTCATGGCCCACCGGTACCGCGACAACCCCCGCGTCGTGGGCGCCGACCTCTACAACGAGGTACGCCGCAGCGTCTGGGACGACCCCAACTGGGGCCTCGGCGACCGGCACGACTGGTTCGCCGCGAGCCAGAGGGCCGGCGACCGCATCCTCACCGAGGCCAACCCCGACCTGCTGATCATCGTCGAGGGCATCAACTGGACCGGCCTGCCGGTCGACGGCCTCCCGCACGGACGCCCCACCCTCGAACCGGTACGCGACCTGTCGCACACCCTCGTGGACTCCGGCAAGCTCGTCCACTCCGCCCACTTCTACGGCTACACCGGTCCCCGGCACTCCGGCGCGACCGGCATCGGCGAGACCAGCGACCCCCGCTACCAGGACCTCACCCCCGCCGAACTCACCGACGTGCTCGACCGTCAGGCGTTCTACGTCGCCGGGGACGCGGACCGGCACTACACCGCTCCCGTGTGGATCTCCGAGTTCGGCGTCGGAGGACGCGAGGAGACCGGGGCGGCCCCGCGCGCCTGGTTCGAGAACGTCGTCGACCACCTGATCCGCACCGACGCCGACTTCGCGTACTGGCCCCTCGTCGGCTGGCACGAGAACCGCCGCGGCAACGGCTGGGCCCTGCTCCACTGGGACGCCGCCGGCCGGCGCATGGCCGTCCACGACGGCGACGACTGGCGGTCGGACGCCTGGCGGCGCCTCGTCGAGGCGCCCGGCCGCACCGGTCACGTCCCGCCGGTGACGGAGTGGGCGATGCTCAGCCCCGACCACGGAGACTTCGTCGCCTCACGCCGGATGCGCTCGCTGCCCGACTGGGACCCGGGCGCCCGCAAGGCCGCCTGCCCCGACGGGCTGCGCCTGGCCGGACTGAGCCACACCGGCAACCGCGGCCTGTGCACCGACGTGCGCGCCGCAGCTCTCGACGACCCGGGCGGCGGACACGAGGTCGTCAAGGACGAGCGGCATGTCGCACCCGGCCGTGACTGGGCGTCCGGCTACACCAAACTCCAGTGCGCCGACGGCCACTTCCTCGCCGGGTACAGCGTGCGCGGCGCCGCGGTCTCGGCCGCCCTGTGCCGCAAGGCCGCACCCGGCACGCTCACCGGCACGGGCGGCCGCACCGTCTGGTTCGACCGCGGCGACAACCGGGGCACGTCACCCAAGGGCGGCGACTTCGCGCGGGGCCACCACAAGGGACAGTGCGCCGACGACGAGTACGCCGCGGGCATCGCCTGGACCGGCCGCATCGGCTCCTCCCGCACCCCGGACGCCCTGTACTGCCGCCCGCTGTCCTGAGCGTTCCGCCGGCTGCCCGAAGAGGCGCGACCCGGGCGGACCGTACCCCTCACCCGGCCGGCGCGCCCTGCCGCCCGGCCGCGGACCGCTCACGCCCCCAGGCGGCCAGCGGCTCCAGCGCGTCGTTGAGCCGCCTGCCGTCCTCGGTCAGCGAGTACTCCACCCGGGGCGGCACCTCGTCGTAGGAGACGCGACGCACGATGCCGTCCGCCTCCATCTCCCGCAGATGCGAGGCCAGCACCTTCTCGGTGACGCCCGGCAGCAGCCGCCGCAGCTCGCCGAAACGGCGGTGCGGGTGCTCGTGCAGCGCCCACAGGATCAGCACCTTCCACTTGCCGCCGATCACCTCCATCGCCGTGTCGATCCCACAGACGTGTCCGTCCGCCGCGCCCGGCCGGTTCAGCGTCGTCATGCTCCACCCCTCCGACGTGCATGCTCACCCGGAGGTAACCACCCACTCCCAAGTGCGTACTTGATCACCACCGGACCGGCGGCCAGCCTAATCGGCATGACCCGCACCGCTACGGAGAAGACCCCCGTCACCCTGCTCGGCCTCGGCGCGATGGGCACCGCGCTCGCCCGCGCCTGGCTGGCCGCCGGCCACCCCCTCACCGTCTGGAACCGCACCCCCTCCCGCGCCCGTGCCCTCGCCGCCGAAGGCGCACGGGCCGCGGGGAGCGCCGCCGAGGCGGTGGCGGCGAACGCCCTGGTCGTCGTGTGCCTCCTGGACGACGCCTCGGTCGAGGACACGCTGACCGGCACCGACCTGACCGGCAAGGACCTCGTCAACCTCACCACCGGCACCCCCGCCCAGGCCCGCGCCCGCGCCGCGTGGGCCGCCGCGCGCGGCGCCCGCTGCCTCGACGGCGGCATCATGGCCGTCCCGCCGATGATCGGCGTCCCCGAAGCCGGCGGCCACGTCCTCTACAGCGGCGCACGGGACCTGTTCGAGCAGCACCGGGACACCCTGGCCGTCCCTGCCGGCACCACCTATGTCGGCGAGGACCTGGGCCATGCCGCCCTGCACGACGTGGCCCTGCTCAGCGCCATGTACGGCATGTTCGCCGGCGCGGCGCACGCCTTCGCCCTGATCCGCCGCGAGGACATCGACCCCACGGCCTTCGCCCCGCTGCTGGCCGACTGGTTCACCGCGATGGCCCCTGCGGTCCACGGGACCGCCGAACAGCTGCGCAGCGGCGACTACACCAAGGGCGTCACCTCCACCCTCGCCATGCAGGTGGCCGGCACACCGACCTTCCTGGACACGGCCGGGGAACAGGGCGTCAGCCCGGAACTGCTCGAGCCCTTCTTCGCCCTGATGCGCCGTCGCCTTGCCGAGGGCGGCGGCGAGGAGGACCTGACCGGCGTGATCGACCTCCTGCTCCGCCGGCCGACCTGAGCCGTCCCTCACGCCCGGGACGCCGCCGCGGCCGTGGCCGTCCGGTCCGCGTCAGCCCCGCCCGCCGTCCGGCCGCGCCGGCACCCCCGGTGTGCCGGTCGGGCGGGGGAGGAGGGCGCCGTCCACGTACAGGTCGACGTACTCGTTGTAGAACGCCGCCAGGCCCGCGACGCGGGAGACCTGGACGGTCGGGAAGTCGTACGCCCAGAGGATGTTCTCGTGCGGGCCGGTCCCGGCGTCGAAGGACCAGTAGCCGCTCGTCGTCCCCTTGTACGGGCACTGGGTGACATGGTCCGTGCGGCGCAGCAGCGGCCAGCTGATGTGGGCGCGGTCGAGGTAGTAGCGGGTCGGCAGGCCCGTCTCGAACAGCTTCACGCAGTGCGGCGCGTCCGCGAGGACCACCCCGTCGATCTCCACCCGCACGCTGCTGGAGGACCGCAGCGCGTCCACCCGGGCGTACGGGCTGCGCGGATGGACGTACACCGGCTCGTCCTCCTCCAGCCACGTGTCGAGCGCGGTCCAGCGGAAGCGGACCATGCCCAGGACGGCCTCCGGGGCGCCGTCCTGCCACACCCAGGCCGCGCCCTCCCGCACCGCGTCCCGGACCCGCAGTGAATGGCGGCGCGCGGGACCCGCGCCGAGCCGCTCCGTCCGGTCGTCGTCGAGCAGCCACGCCTCGGCCAGGTCGTCCCGCGGCACGCAGTACTGCGGATAGCCGGGCCACTCCCACACGTACAGGGCGCGGCGCGTGTCGAACACGACGTGCCCGTCCACGAGCCCGCGCACACGGCGCGGCACAGGTTCGACGTGCCCCACGGGGACGATCAGGCTCGGGTGCAGGACGCTCTCCCCGCCCATCGGCGGCCACCTCGATTCACTGGCCAGCGCGGCTCGGGGCCCGCAGGTCACGACGCCTCGGTTCGTGCCGCACGCTACCGCGCACACCGGGCGGGACGTGACAAGCCGGGCGTCCGTGTCACGGGACACGGACGCCCGGCCTCGGGTGGGGGCTACCCGAGCGTGAGGGCGTAGATCTGCACGCGGGGGTCGTTCCGCAGCCCGAGCGAGCGCACCGTCTTCGACGCGTCGAGGGCCACGGACGCGGCGAACAGACGCACCGGCGGTCCGTCCACGCCCTGTCCCCGCTTGATCCGGTGCGGCATCTCCAGAGCGACGGAGCCGCCCGCGGGTGTGGAGCCAGCCCAGTCGCCCACGGTGACCGGCAGTTCGGCGGTGGTGCCGTCGGTGTAGCGGACGGTGAGGTCCGTCGTCACCGGCCCGTGGTGGGACGCGCCGACCAGCCGCAGCGTGCCGTAGGAACCGGCCGGCAGCAGCATGGCCTGCCCGCGCGCCTCGACGAAGTTCGCGGCCGTGCCGGACGGGTCGGGCGCCTGGTAGGTCACGCCGTCCCACACCACCGGTCCCGCCGCCGGCAGCAGGTCACCGTCGTAGCTCCACCCGCCGCCGTCGAAGTCGCCCTCGCCGGGCGCCGCGACGGTCGCGGTCCCGTCGTGGTTCAGCTCCTCGCCGAGGTCGACGGCGCACCGCTCACCGCCCGCCTCGGCGCAGCGCGCGGCCTCGCGGACCTCGACGGTGGCGACCCGCTCCACCGTCCTCACCCCGTCGGCGCCCGCGGTGATCCGCACGCTGTACGTGCCCGGCGCGGTCCCGGCCGGCACGCGCACGTCCACCGTCGCGGTCCGCTGCACCGGCAGCCGGTGCGACGCCAGCGTGAACGGGCCGGACGTCTGCACCGTCCACCCGCGGGGCGCCTCGGCCGCGACGTCCACCCGCAGCGCCCCGGGCGCCTGGCCCAGCACGTCCATCCGCAGCCGCACGTCCTGGGCGCTGTCCGACGTGGGCACCACGTCGGCGGAGGTGCGCAGCGAGGCGTCGAGGTGACGGCGGGAGTCGGCGGCCGCACGGTTCACCGACGGCGGCTCGGCGTCCTTGCCGGTGCCCCACGCGGACGGCTTGTCGCTCATCTCGAAGGAGAGCCGCCCGCCCTGGGCGACCGCGTCCCAGTCCAGCCAGGTGGCGCGCAGGTCCTTCCCGCCGAACCACGCCCGCTTCACGTACCGACGGGTGTCGCTCGCCCCGGGCGCCGTCACGGTCAGGGTGCCGCCCTGGCGCTTCGCGTAGGCGCCGATGCGGATCTCCGCCGAGGGGAACTGCGGGGAGGACACGGCGAGGAAGCCGCCGCCGTTGGTCACCGGGTACAGACCCAGCGACGAGAAGACGTACCAGGCCGACATGGTGCCCAGGTCGTCGTTGCCGGTCATCCCGTCCGGCCCGTCCGTGAACAGCGTCATCGCCGCACGGGTCACGGTCGCCGTCTTCGCCGGCGCGCCCGCCCACAGGTACATGTACGGCGCGTGCAGGTCGGGCTCGTTGTTCGGGTTGTAGGTCGGCTTGCCGTAGTAGTCGTACGGCGCGGAGATCCAGTCCTCGCGGGCGGTCCGGGCGGGGTCCTTCAGCAGCTTGTCGTAGGCGAAGAAGGCGTCGAGCCGCTGCTCCGTCCTCTTCCGGCCGCCCATCAGCGACACCAGTCCGGCCGGGTCCTGGGGGACCAGCCACTGGTACTGGTAGGCGCCGCCCTCGTGGAACTGGTGCCCCGCCTCGACCGGGTCGTACGGCGTCACCCACGTGCCCTCGGTGGTGCGGGGCCGGAACTGCTGGACGGAGGAGTCCCACAGGTTCCGGTACCACTGCCCGCGCGCCGCGAACATCCGCGCGTCCGCCGTACGGCCCAGCCCCTTCGCCATCAGCGCCAGCGACGCGTCGGCCGCCGCGTACTCCAGGGTCGCCGACGCCGGGTGCACGCAGTCGTTGTCGCCGCCCTTGTCCGGGCAGTCCTTCCCCAGCTCCAGCCCGCTGGGCACATACCCGCGCTCCAGGTAGGCGTCGATGCCCGCACGCCCGTTGTAGGGGGACTCGTCCGGAGGCGTCCGCAGCGCGTTCTTCCGCAGCAGCGCGTACGCCTCCCGCTCATGGCCGGCGAGCAGCCCCTTGGACCACGCCTCCACCAGGAACGGGGTCACCGGGTCGCCCGTCATGATGTTGGTCTCGCTGTTGGCGAGCGACCAGCGCGGCAGCCAGCCGCCGTCCCGTCCGACCGCCACGACCGACAGCGCCACGTCCCGCGCCACCTTCGGCTCCAGCAGCTGAAGCAGCTGGTTCTGCGGCCGGTGCGTGTCCCACAACGACAGGTTCTGGTACGGCGTGAACCCGTCCGCCGTGTGCACCTTCCCGTCGAAGCCCGCGTACCGCCCGTCGACGTCCCCGGCGAGGTTCGGGTGCAACTGCGCGTGGTACAGCGCCGTGTAGAACGCTCGCCGCCGCTCGGCCGGCCCGCCGTCGACCTTCACCGTGGCGAGCTGCCGCTCCCAGGTGGCCTGCAACGCCTCCCGCGTGGCGTCGAAGTCGTACGAGTCCGCCGTCTCGGCCTTCAGGTTCTTCCGGGCGCCCTCGAGACCCGTGTACGACAGCCCCACCTTGACGACGACGTCACGGTCCTCCTCGGCGTCGAACGTCACCCAGGCGCCGTTGCCGCCCTCACCGGCCGCGTCCCGCTCGCCCGGACGGGGAGTGGAGCCCCTCCAGGTGCCGTGCGAGGCGAAGGGCCGGTCGAAGGTGGCGGTGAAGTAGACCGTGTGCCGGTCCTTGCCCGCGCAGAAGTTGCCCGCCTCGACCCGGCCCTCGACCGTCCGGTCGCCGACGACGTGCACCTCCGAGCCGTACACCCGCTGATTGGCCTTGCCGGTGTTGAACAGCACGTTGGCGCGGTCGGTGGCGGGGAAGGTGTAGCGCTGCCATCCGGTGCGCGGGGTGGCCGTCAGCTCGGCGTCGATGTCGTACGTCTTCAACCCGACGCGGTAGTAGCCGGGTTCGGCCTTCTCGTCGTCGTGCGAGTACGTCGACCGGTACGCGCCGGGGTCCACGGTGTCGACCGCGCCGGTGGTCGGCATCAGCGGCAGCTCGCCCATGACGGAGCAGCCGACGCCGGAGAGGTGGGTCTGGCTGAACCCGTGGATCTTGTCCTGCTGGTAGTCGTACCCGCCCTGGCCGCCGGTGTCCGGGCTGACCTGCACCATCCCGAAGGGGGCGCTCGCGCCGGGGAAGGTGTTGCCGAAGTTCTGCGTGCCGATGAACGGGTTGACCAGGGAGGTCAGTTGTTCACCGGACGCGGACGACGGCCGGGCGAGGGCCGGCGCGGGCGCGAGACCGGCCCCGGTGACGGCGAGCGCGGCGAGGACGGTCGACGCGCGACGGCGCCATCTGCGGAGGGGTGAATCCATCGAAGCGGCTCCTGTTGCTCACCTGTCGCACCGGGCTGGACGGAAGCGGACTAGATCACGGCGCTGACATCGTTGTCAATACCTTTGGCGGAGGCCGCCGTCCGGCAACCGCGGCGGAATGTCAGGCCGAGGGCGAGTCCGTCAGGGTGACCTGCCGGAGCACCATGAGCGAGTCCTCCACGGCGGCCGCCATCGCGAAGGGAAACCGGTCCAACTCCAGGCACAGGGCGACGTCTTCAGGGGTGGATCCCTCACGCGCCCCCTGCCTCAGCTCGTCGGCCGAGCGGGACGCGCCGGCGCGCCGCAGGTACGGGCCGGCGTCCACCGCGTCCCCTCCGGCCCTGCGGGCGATGTACTGGGCGCACGCGAGATCTTCCTCGGCCCGGCCGCCCTCGCCGGTGACGACGAACGTGACGCGCTCGCAGGCCCGCTCCCGCAGCAGCCCGGCCGTCGCCTCCGCCACCACGAAGCTCGCGCACAGCACCAGCGAGGCGTCCTTCACCGCGAGGGTGCCGACGGTCCCCGCCGTGGTCTTCTGCACGACGGTGCGCCCGGACAGGTCCGTGTTCCGCAGCAACGCGGGGGAGTTGACCAGGTCGAAGCCGGGCGCGGGCGACCCGTCCTTCAGGGTCACCCAGGCGGGATGCCGCGCCTTGAGCGCCAAGGCGTCCTCCAACGACTCGGCGAGCACCACTCGTTCGGCGCCCCGGGCGAACGCCCAGGCGGCCACCGTGTACGCCCGCATGACATCCACGACCACGGCCACGACCGGTACGTCCGTCAACTCGGGGATACCGAGGAAGCGTGCCTCCATCCGGTCATGATGGGGCCGTCGCGGAGGCCGGCGCACGCGACTTTCCCGCCGTCCCGGACGGGGGCCGGGCGACATGACCTGTCGTTGAACGGTGACTTCCCCTGTCCGGGAGTGAGTTACCGGGTCCGGGGGACGCGGGCTGACCGGTCGTCGGCCCCGCGCCGGTCCCGCGCAAGGCGGCATGTCGCCGGCCGTCCGCGTGCGAGGATGTCGATTGTGACCGGATTGTCTTCCTCGGCTGTCGCCGAGGGCACGCGCAGCCGCCCTCGTCTGGGGCCCCGTGCCGCTGCCGCGCTGGTGTTCGGGGCCTCGGCCGCGGTGCTGGTCGTCGAGATCGTCGCCCTGCGCCTGCTGGCCCCCTACCTGGGCCTCACCCTGGAGACCAGCACCCTGGTGATCGGCATCGCCCTCACGGCGATCGCGCTCGGCTCGTGGCTGGGCGGGCGCGTCGCCGACCAGGTCGACCCACTGCGGCTCCTCGCCCCCGCGCTCGGGATCTCCGGCGTGGTCGTGGCCCTCACGCCGGCCGTGCTGCGCGGCGTCGCTGAGTGGGCGCGGCCGCTGCTGATCCTGGTCGCGGCGCTGACGATCCTGGTGCCGGGCGCGCTGCTGTCCGCGGTGACGCCCCTGGTGACGAAGGTGCGGCTGACGAGCCTCGCCGAGACCGGCACGGTCGTCGGCCGGCTGTCCGGCGCCGGCACCGTGGGGTCGATCGTCGGCACCGTCCTGACCGGCTTCGTGCTGCTGTCGCGGCTGCCGGTGAGCGGCATCCTGCTGGGACTCGGTGCGCTGCTGGTGATCGTGTCCGTGCCGGTCGGATGGCGGTTGCGGGGCCGGAGCGGCACCGCACCCGCCCTGGCGCTCGTCCTGGCGGCGGGCGGTCTGGCCGCCTCGGTCGCGCCGGGCGGCTGCGACGTGGAGACCCGGTACCACTGCGCCGAGGTCGTCGCCGACCCCTCCCGCACCGGCGGCCGCACGCTCGTGCTGGACGGCGTACGGCACTCCTACGTCGACGCCGGCGACCCGGCCCACCTGGAGTTCACCTACGTCAAGGCCGTCGCGTCGGTGACCGACGCCGCCTTCCCCGCCGGCAGACCGCTCACGGCCCACCACCTGGGCGGCGGAGGCCTCACCCTGCCCCGCTACCTCGCGGCCACCCGCCCCGGGACGCGCAGCGTGGTGTCCGAGATCGACGACGGCGTCGTCCGCATCGACCGCGAACGGCTCGGTCTGCGGCCGCAGCCCGGCATCGACGTCCGCACCGAGGACGGCAGACTGGGCCTGAGGTGGCTGGACACCGACACGCTCGACCTCGTCGTCGGCGACGCCTTCGGCGGTGTCAGCGTGCCCTGGCATCTCACCACGGTGGAGGCGCTCACGGAGGTGCGGCGCGTCCTCGCCCCCGACGGCCTCTACGTCGCCAACCTCATCGACCACGGCGAGCAGTCCTTCGCGAAGGCCGAACTGGCCACGCTCCGTACGGTGTTCGCGCACGTGGCGCTTCTCGGCGAACCCGTCGACACCGGCCTCGCCCGCACCGGCGCACCCCCGGGCGGCAATCTCGTCGCCGTCGCCTCCGACCGCCCCGCCGACCTGGCCGCCGTCCAGAAGGCGCTCGACGCCCGCCGCACCGGCTGGAAGACGGTCACCGGTGACGCCCTCACCACCTGGATCGCCGACGCCCCCGTCCTCACCGACGACTACGCCCCCGTCGACCAGCTTCTCCAGCCCTACGCCCCACAGCGCGGAGGCAAGGCGGCGCCGAGGGATGCTGTCGTTTCTGTCCAAGACGACCCTGCCCACCTGCCTCTACCGTGAGGGCGATGGTCCGGCGGGCCGCGTCGGGCCGGAGGAGAGGCGCATCATGCGGAAACTGGTGTACACGGGGTTCATGTCCCTGGACGGCGTCGTGGACTCGCCCGGCGGCGGGCCGGGGGAGGAGCACCGCAGCGGCGGCTGGGTGTTCAAGGACCTGGAGTTCGTCGAGGAGGCCTGGTCCCTGAAGGGGGAGGAACTGGCCGACACGACGGCGCTGATGTTCGGCCGCCGCAGCTACGAGGCGTTCGCGTCGGTCTGGCCCGGCTCGCAGGACCACGCCGACTACCGCGACCTGCCGAAGTACGTGGTGTCGTCGACGCTCTCCGAGGACGCCCTGGCCGACGGATGGGGCCCGACCACGGTCCTGCGCTCCACCGGGGACGTCGCGGCGCTCAAGGAGGGTGAGGGCGGCGCCGTCTTCATCCACGGCAGTGCGGAACTGGCCCGGCGGCTGTCCGACGCCGGCCTGATCGACCAGTACAACCTGTTGATGTTCCCCGTGCTGCTCGGTGCCGGCAAGAGCCTGTTCGGCCGCGCCGACCGGGACAAGCAGATGCTGGCCCTGCGGGAGTCGGAGACCTACTCCAACGGCATCGTCAAGCTCGTCTACGACGTTCGGCGCTGACCGACGTCGAGCGCGATCGCCCCTCCGGCGCCCTCGCGCAGCTGACGTGCGGTGCGCCCGACGTACGTGCGCAGGGCGCGGGCCAGATGCGGCTCGTCGAAGTAGTCCAGCTCGGCGGCGACGTCGGCGGCCTGACCGCCGGCCGCCAGCAGGTGCGCCGCCGTGCGTGCCCGCTCGATCTGCCGCACGGCACCCCGCGTGAGTCCCGTCGCGGCCCGGAAGCGCCGCTCGACGGTCCGCCGGGAGACGTCGGGGCGGTGGCCGCGGAGCACGTCGGCGACGAGCGGCTCCCGGTCGAGCACCCCGGCCCGCACCAGCCGGTCGACCAGGGCCTCGGCGTCGTCCGGCCCGGGCGTCTCCCAGCGCGTCCCGTCCAGCCGGAACGTCCGGCGCGAGGTGTCGGGGAGCGTGACCCCGCCGTCGAGCAGGTCCGCCGTGGGCGTCATCCGCAGTGAGGTGCCCACGGCGAAGTCGATCCCCGTGAAGACGGCCCCCTCCGGCACGGGCGCCGTGCCGGTCCGGGTCTCGGGACCCGTGACCGCCGCGAACGCCGCCCCGTCCCGCTGCCAAAAGACCAGGCCCAGCCGCGCCCCGGCGACGGACGTCATCGTGGTGACGCGCTCGCTGGTGCATGTCCACACGCCGTCGACCCACGGCGAGTCGGACGGCCGCGTCTCGAACCGCAGCCTCACGCCCGCAGAATACGCCCCCTGCGGCGGCGGGGAACCGCGTGACACCGCCCAGCTCAACCCCCTAGGGGCGCGGGGAACTGCGCGACCAGCCCTCACGCACCCGCACCCGGCATCCGACGTCACCGCCCCCCCCGGTTGCCCCCCCTCAGGCCAGCCCCTCCGCCACCAACCCCTTCAACACAGCCTCCCCCAACGCCTCCACCGCGGAGCGAGGCCGCACCATCACGGTGAACTCCTTGATCCGCCCGTCATCCCCGAAGTGCAGCAGATCGATCCCGTGGATCTCCTTTCCACCCACGGTCGCCCGGAACACCAGCACGGCCGACGGCAACGTCACCCCCTCCGCACTGGTCTGCGCCGCCCCGCTGTACTCCCCGACGTACCGGAAGTCCTCGAACGTCCGCAGCAGCACGCCGAACAGCCCCATGACCATCGCCCTGCCCTCGAACGGCGTGAACTTCACCGGGCTGTACAGGCGGACGCCCTCGGTGAACAGATCCTCCAGCGCCGCCAGATCACGCGCGTCGACGGCTGCACGGAAACGGTCCACGGTGTCCACGGACGCCACCACCTCAGTAGTCATAGATGTGAGTAGTCAGAAAGATGACTATCATGGGGTGCCCCCAGGGCGACAGAGGCAGGACACCGGCAGGCGGAAAGGGATCGCATGGCACTCCGGCACGCCGTACTGGCCGCGCTGCTCGACGGCGAGCTCAGCGGCTACCAACTGGCCAAGGCGTTCGACGTCGGCGTGGCCAACTTCTGGTACGCCCAGCCGCAGCAGCTGTACGCCGAGCTGACCCGGCTGGAGCAGCAGGGCCTCGTCGCGGGCCGCGAGGTGGTGCAGGAGAGCCGCCCCACCAAGCGGCTGTTCCACGTCACCGACGCCGGCCTGGCCGAGCTGGAGGCATTCACCGCCGCCTCCGCCAAGCCCGCCTTCGTCCGCGACGACCTCATGGTCAAGGTCCAGGCGGCCGACAGCGTCGACACCGCCACCCTGATCGACCAGCTCACCGAACGCGCCGAGATCGCCCGCGCCCGCATCGAGCTGTTCGAGGCGCTGCTCCGGCGCCTGCGCGGCGGCCGCGGCGAGGAGGACTTCCTCCGCCACGGCCACCGCATTGGCCCCTACCTGACCTGCCTGCGCGGCGTCGCCTTCGAGCAGGAGAACCGCGACTGGTGCCTGCGGACCGTCGCCGTACTGGAAGAGAGGCGGCACACCCGTGCCCGGAACTGAGATCGCTTACCTCCGCTACGTCGCCCTCGGCGACAGCCAGACCGAGGGCGTCGGCGACGGCGACGACGTCACCGGCCTGCGCGGCTTCGCCGACCGGCTCGCCGAGCACCTGGCCCGGCACGAGCCCGCCCTCCAGTACGCCAACCTGGCCGTACGCGGCCGCCTCGCCGGCCAGATCCACACCGAACAGCTCGCCCCCGCCCTCGCGCTGCGGCCCGACCTCGCCACCGTCGTCGCCGGCGTCAACGACCTGCTGAGACCCGGCTTCGACGCCGACGAGGTCTGCACCCACCTGGACGCCATGTTCGGGGCGCTGACCGGCCAGGGCGCCCTGGTCGCCACGATCACCGTCCCCGACCTCTCCCGCGTCTGCCCCGTCGCACGCCCCCTGGTCCCGCGCGTCACCGCCCTCAACGAGGGCATACGCCGCACCGCGCGCCGCCACGGAGTCGTCGTCGCGGAGACGGCCCTCCACCCGGTCGCGGGCGACCCCCGCCTGTGGAGCCCCGACCGCCTCCACGCCGGCCCCCTGGGTCACGAACGCATCGCCGCCGCCCTCGCCCACGCCCTGCGGCTGCCCGGCAGCGACGACACCTGGACCCACCCCCTCCCTCCCCAGGCCCTGCCCACCGGTCTGCGCGCCGTCGGCACCGAAATCCGCTGGCTGGCGGGCTTCCTTGGACCCTGGCTGCTCCGCCGCCTCAGGGGCCGCTCGTCCGGGGACGGCCGCTCGGCCAAACGCCCGCTGCTCCACCCGGTCCTGGACGACCGCCGCCCCGTGACGGACGGCTGACCGGCGGCACACCCGCCCTCACGTGCTCGCGGCGGGTTCCGCCGTGCCGACCAGCGACCTGGTGAACGGATGCCGGGGATCGGCCAGCACCTTCCGCGCCGGCCCCTGCTCCACGATCTCACCCGCGTCCAGGACGGCGACACGGTGGGCGAGGGCGGCGGTGGCGAGGTCGTGGGTGATCAGGACCAGGGCCAAGTCGCCCCGTTCGGCCACCAGTTCTGTCAGGGTCCCCAGGATGTCCCGGCGTGTGACCGTGTCGAGGCCCGAGGTGATCTCGTCGCACAGAAGCACACGGGGACGGGCCAGCAGGGCACGGGCGAGGGCGGCCCGCTGGAGCTCGCCCCCGGAGAGCCCGCCGGGCCGGCGCCGGACCAGATCCTCCGGCAGACCCAGACGGGCCAGAACGCTCAGAGCCTCCCGCCGGGCCTCCGCGTCGGCTCCCCGCAGACGTACGGCGGTGCGGGCCACCTGCCGCACGACCGGCCGATGCTCGTCGAACGCGGCGTGCGCGTCCTGGAACACGTACTGCACGGACGCCAGTTGGGCACGGGTGCGCTGACGCAGACTCCGGGGCAACCCCGTGTCGTCGAGCTGGACGTCGCCGTCGTGATCCCGGTGCAGCCCGGCGAGACACCGCGCGAGGGTCGTCTTGCCGCTGCCGGAACGGCCGACCACGGCCAGACACTCCCCGGCGTGCAGATCGAGCGCGGGGACGCGCAGCACGACCGGGCCGGACCGGGAGCCGGCCCGGTGCCGTGCCACCAGCCCGCGCACCCGCACCACAGGACGCCGGGACCGCGTGACTCCGACGTCGAACGAGGTCGGCCCACCCTTCGAGGCCAGCAGCTCCCGTGTCCACGGATGGCGCGGCGCCTCCCACAGCCGCTCGGCAGGTCCCGACTCGACCACCCGGCCCTCCCGCATCACCACCACCTCGTCGGCGAGCGCCCGCACGACGTCCAGGTCATGGCTGAGCAGCACCACGGCGATCCCACGCGCCGTGAGGGCCGCGAGCTGCCCGACGACCCGGCGCTTGGTCAGACCGTCCTGCCCGGTCGTCGGCTCGTCGGCCACCACGACCCGCGAGCGGAGCAGCAACGCCTGGGCCAGCACCACGCGTTGCTGCTGGCCCCCCGACAACTGGTGCGGATACCGCCGCACCATGCTCTCCGCGTCCGCCAGTTGCGCGTCCTCGAGCGCCCGCACCACGAGCGCACGCGCCGCCGCCCGCCGCTTCCCACGCGGGAGATGCCGTACCTGCATCCAGGCGATGTCCGTCAGCAGGGCGTCGACACGACGGGCAGGGGCCAGGACGCTCGCCGGATGCTGAGGGACGTACCCCACCGGCCCTCCGGTGTCGACCCGCACCTCCCCGCCCACCCGGGCGCCGCGCGGATACTCCCCGAGCAGCGCGAGCCCCGTCGTGGTCTTGCCGCTCCCGGACCCACCCACCAGCGCCGTGACCCGACCCGGCAGCACCCGGAAGGAGACCCCGTCCACGACCGCCCGCCCGTCGATCTCCACCCGCAGATCGCGCACCTCGGCCACGGGACCGACTCCCGTGGCGCTCTCACGGTTCACGGACACATGTCCCTCCCGGGTTGCGGCCCCGCCTGTCCAGCGCCGCGTCGAACAGCAGGTTGGTGCCCGTGGTGAGGGCGACGATCAGCAGGGCGGGCACGACCACGGCCCACGGCTGTACGAACAGACCGGTGCGGTTCCGGTCGACCATCACCGCCCAGTCGGCCGCGTCGGGCGCCGCGCCCACACCGAGGAACGCCGCCGTGGCGACGAGATACAGCACCCCGGTCAGCCGGGTGCCGGCGTCGGCGGCCAGGGTGCGCAGCATCGAGCGCCCTACATGTCCGACGGCGATGCGCCACCACGTCTCACCCTGCATCCGCAGAGCCTCGACCGCCGGCCGTGCCGCGATCTCCGTGGCCGTGGCGCGTACCAGCCGGGCCGCGTCGGGCACGTTGACCACCGCGACCAACAGCGCCAGCCCGACGGCCCCGGGTGAGAAGACGGTGGCCACCAGCAGGATCATCAGCAGTGACGGCACGGCGAGCAGCACATCGAGCGGCCGCATCAGCAGCTCCTCCACCAGCCGCCGGTGGGTGAGCGCACCGGCCAGCCCCAGCGGCAGCGCCACGAGATACGCCAGGGCGGTGGCAGCGAGCGCCGTCAGGACGACCGGCCGGCCACCGTGCAGCACCTGGTACCAGACGTCACGCCCCACGAAGTCCGTGCCGAACCAATGCCCCTCACCGCCGGCGAACGACGCCTCCCGCGCCGGAGGTCCACCCACGAGAACGGGCCCCAGCAGCGCGATCACCACCGGCACGGTCACCACCGCGACCCCCAGGGCGAACCGGCCCGTGCGTACCCTCACGCCGCCACCCCCGCCCGCGGGGCGAGCCGGTGGGCCAACACGTCCGCACCCAGGTTCAGCACGACGGTCACCACGCCGAACACCACCGCCAGCCCCTGCACCACCGGCACGTCACGTTCGCCCACGGCCCCGAGCAGGACGGTGCCAAGACCCGGGATCACGAACAGCGTCTCCACGACCACGACCCCGCACAGCAGCCAGTCGATCGTCCGCGCCAGCTGCTGCACGGCGGGCGCCAGAGCATGCGGCAGCGCGTGCAGGTACCGCACACGCGCGCCGGACACCCCGTACCGCAGGGCGTGCGCCACGTACGGGGACGCCAGCGCGTCGATCATGCCCGCGCGCACCAGCCGGACCAGGGAGCACACGGGCCGGGCCAACAGGACGAGGACGGGCAGGACGAGCACTCCCGGATGCGCGAGAAGGTCGGCGCCGTGACCAACCGCCGTCGGCGGCAGCCAGCCCAGCCGCAGCGCGAACACCGTGACCAGCAGCACCCCCAGGGCGAACTCGGGCACCGCGTACACCGCGAGCGTCACCGAGCTGATCAGCCGGTCCGCGAGCCGTCCTTCGTACCGTGCGGCCAGCACGCCCAGCCCCAGGCCGGCCGGCACCAGCAGCACCACGGTGAGCGCGGCCAGCAGCAGGGTGGGGCCGAAGCCGTCGGCGAGGTACCACGTCACCGGGCGCCCGGACGTCAGCGAGGTCCCGAGGTCCCCGTGGAGCAGGCCCGCGGCCCAGTCCACCAGCCGCTCCCACGCGGGCCGGTCCAGCTCCATCGCCGTACGGATCGCCTCGATCCGGGCCGGGTCCGGCTGGTCACCGGCGAGGGCGACGGCCGCGTCGCCCGGCAGCGCCTCGGTGAGCGCGAAGACCAGCAGCACCACGGCCACGGTCTGCGCCACCCCGAGCAGCAGCCGCCGGGCGACGAACGAGCGCAGTCCGCTCACGCCAGCCACACCTTGTCGAACCGCGCCCAGTCCAACGTGTTGGCGGGCGCGTTCGCCTCGACGCCCCACACCGTGCGGGCGGTTCCGATGATCCAGTCGGCGAACCCCCACACCAGGAACCCGCCCTCGGCGTACAGCCGGCGCTGCATGCGCTCGTACACGGCGGCGCGCTCCTTCGTGTCGCGGGTGGACTGCGCCTGCCGGTACAGCGCGTCGAAGTCCCGGTGCCGCCAGTGGGTGGCGTTGGTCGTGGAATCGGTGAGCAGGCGCTGCGAGATGTGCGCCTCGATCGGCATGGCGCCGGAGCGGTAGCAGCACAGGGTGCCGCCGTCGAGGATGTCGCTCCAGTACGAGTCCTTGCTGCCCATCCGCACGTCGACCGTGACGCCCGCTTGCTTCGCCTGGTCGCGGAAGACGCTCGCGGCCTCGGTGAACCCGGCGGCGACGGCCGAGGTGTCCAACGTGACGCGCAGGTCCTCGGCGCCGGCCTGCCGGAGCAGGAACCGCGCCTGCTCCAGGTCCTGTTCACGCTGCGGCAGACCGTCCGCGTAGTACTCGTACCCCTTGCCGAACAGGTCGTTGCCCGTCTCGCCGGCGCCGGCCAGCGCGGCGTCGACCAGTTCCTTCCGGTCGGCGATCAGGAAGAACGCCCGCCGCACCCGCACATCGTCGAAGGGCGGCCGGTCGGTCTTCATGCAGAACGCCTGCATGGCGCTGTTCCGCAGCCGCACGATGTCGATCTGCCCTCTGCCCTCGTGGGCGCGTGCCGTCGTCGGGTTCAGCTCGTGCGCGTACTCGACCTGCCCGCCGAGGAGCGCGTTGACCCGCGCCGACTCCTCGTTGGCGACGACGAACTCGATCTCGTCCAGGTACGGCGCGCCGTCCCAGTGGCCGTCGTAGCGGCGGAAGACCGCCGAACGGCCCGGCGCGAACGACACGAACCGGAAGGGACCGGAGCCCACGGGGTCCCGGTCGAAGTCGTCCGCGTGCGCGGGCACGATGTACGCGCCGAACGCGGCCAGTACGTTGGGGAATTCGGCGGTGGGCCGCTTGAGCACGAACTCGACCGACCGCCGGCCCGTGGCCCGGCTCGCCTCCAGGTCGATGGGCTCCAACGACGCCTTCGCGCGGAACGCCTGCCTCGGATCGGCGATCCGGCGGTAACTGTGCAGCACGTTCTCGGCGGTGACCGGACGGCCGTCGTGGAAGGCCGCCTCCCGCAGCGTCACCCGCCAGCGGTCCAGCGTCCTGTTCGGCTCCCAGCGTTCCGCGAGGCGCGGCCGGGCGGCCAGGTCGGGGCCGTAGTCGGCGAGCTTGTCGAAGAGCGCCTTGGCGCGGGCGGCGTCGGCGAACAGGTTGGCCCGGTGCGGGTCGAGCGTCTCGCCCGCACCGCCGCCCGCGAACGCGGCGCGCAGCCGCCCGCCCCGCTGCGGCGTGCCGCCCCCCTTGGGATCACCGCCGTCACCGGAGCCGCCGCAGCCGGCGAGCGAGAGCGCGCCGAGCGAGGCGGCGCCCGTGGCGGCGAGGAAGCCGCGACGGCGCAGTCCCGCGAAGCGGGTGTCGGCGGGCAGGGGAGGAACAGAGTCGTCGTGCATGGTCAAGTCCTTCTGTCTGTGTGGGAGCGAGGAGCGGACGTCAGGGCCGGGAGCGACGGGCCACGACGTGCAGTCGGTCGGCGTCGGCGGCGCGGCCGGGCGGAAGACCCTCGCGCCAAGGCGGTTCGGTGCGCGGGCCGGGCCCGTCGTGCAGCTCCAGCACCTCGAAGCCGTGGGCGGTCAGGACGTGGCGCAGCTCCTGCGGGAACAGCAGCCGCCAGGCGGAACGCTCCTCGACCGGTTCTCCACCGTCGCCCGCGCTCCACACCCGCACCCGGCGCAGAAGCTGCGCCGTACGGTCCACGGTGAGCGTGGTGACGGACCGGTGCACGACGCCCCGCCAGGCGAACTCGGCATCGGCGGGGGAGTCGAGAAGGTCCGTGCGGCCCAGGAAGTACGCGCCGTTGCGCATCTCCGCCACCAGCAGGCCGCCGGGGCTCAGCGCGCGCCGGCAGGAGGAGAGGAAGCGGTCCAGCTGCTCGTTGGTGTGGCAGTACAGCAGCGCGCTGTCCAGGCACACGACGGCGTCGAACGCCTCCGCTCCGAAGTCGAATCCGTGCAGGTCGGCCCGTACGTACTCGGGCCCCGGATGGTGCGTGCGGGCGTACGCGAGCATCGGCTCGGACAGGTCGGCCCCGGTCACCCGGCGCCCCGCCGCGTGCAGACAGCCGGCGTCGCGGCCGGTGCCGCAGCCCATGTCCAGCACACGCGGTCCCGCGCCGTGCCGCCGCAGACAGTCCTCCGCCCATCGCCCGGCGAGGCGCTCGGGATCGGGGAAGCGGGCCTCGTACAGCTCGGGCCGGTCCGTGAGGAGCGTGCGGGCACGTCCGTTCGCTTCAAGAGCCATGCGGATGTCCCCTCCCTCAGACCGTCGCCGGCACGGCGGGTTCCGACGGCGCCGGCAGCGATCCCAGCCGTCGCAGCCACGCCACCCCGAGCGCCGACACCAGCCCGAACAGGGCACAGCACACCCACGGCAGCCAGTCCGTCCCGGCCCGTCCACCGGTGTCCATGGCCCATCCGACGACGGTGTTGCCCACCGCCGCGGCCACGCCCGAGACGACGTAGAACACCCCGAAGTAGGTGCCGGTGAGCCCGGGGCGGCCGTAGGCGGGGATCAGCTCCATCACGAACGGCTGCGCCACCATCACCCCCAGGCTCAGCAGCAGCGCGCCGGCCAGCACGGGCAGCACACGCAGCACCCCGTCCACCACGCCGTCCGGTTGGCCGGAGCCGCTCGCCGTCAGCGCCGGCGGCACGAACGCCACCGCCATCAGACCGAGCCCGGTGACGATCCAGCGCCCCCGCCGCCCGCGCTCCTTCAGGGCGCGGGTGACCCGCAGTTGCAGGGTGAGATGCGCGAGGGTGCCGACGAGCAGGACGAGTCCGGCGGCGCCGTCCCAGCCGGTGGCCTGCCGCGCGCCGTCGGGCAGCAGCAGATACAGCTGGCTCTCCAGGGTGAACATGCCGACCATGGCGAGCGCGAACGCGAGGAACGGCCGGTTCCCGAGCACCTCCCGCCAGTCCGCCGGCACCGAACCGCCGCCGCGCGGCTCCGTCCCACGGGCGGGCAGCACCAGCACCTGGGCGACGGTGAGAACGGCGAAGATCCCGGCGGCCGTCAGCGCCGAGGTGCGGAAGTCCACCAGCAGCAGCGCGCTGCCCAGCAGCGGCCCGACCAGCGCACCGGCCGCCGCGAACATGGTGAACAGGGCGAACGCCTCCGCCTTGCGCCCGTCCGCCTCCTGCGCGATGTAGGCGCGGACGGCGGGGTTGAACAGCGCCCCCGCGAAGCCGCTGAGCACGGAGGCGGCCAGCAGCACCACCAGGCCGTCCCCCCACGCGAACAGGCCGAACCCCAGGGTGCGCAGCGCACACCCCGCGATGATGACGCCCCGCGCACCCAGCCGGTCGGCGGCCGAACCCCCGACCACGAACAACCCCTGCTGGCTCAGGGTGCGCACACCGAGGACGACACCGACGACGGCGGCCGACATGCCGAGGTTCTCGGTGAGGTGGGTGGCGAGGTAGGGGATGAGCAGGTAGAAGCCGGTGTTCACACCGAACTGGTTGACCAGCAGCAACTGGACGGCGAGCGGGAAGCGGCGTATCTCGTGCCAGGTCCTCACGGCGCGCCCACCGCCGCCCGACGCTCCGGACGCACGGTTCGCGGCGCGACGCCCAGCCCGGGCAGGCCACTCGTCCGTACGTACCCGTCCTCGCCGCCGATGCCGGTCCACGGGTCGTGGGCGAGCAGCAGATGGCCGTCGAGGTCGGTCCAGCGGGCCAGTCCCGCGAGATGCACCGCCGGCGCCAGTCCGAGACTGCTGGCGGTGAGGCAGCCCAGCATCAGCTCGGTGCCGCTGCCCGCGATCGTCTCCGCGATGCGCAGGGCGGCGTGCACACCGCCGCACTTGGCGAGCTTCACGTTGACGCCGTGGACGCGCCCGGCGAGCCGGCGGACGTCCTCCAGGCCGACGGCGTCCTCGTCGGCGATCACGGGCAGCGGTGAGCGCGCGGCCAGCGCGGCCAGCCCCTCGGGGTCGCCGGGGGTGACAGGCTGCTCGACGGCCTCGACGCCGAGGTCGGCGAATCGGGGGAGCAGCGCCTCGGCCTGGCGGGGCGTCCACGCGCCGTTCGGGTCGAGCAGCAGGCGGGCGCGGGGCACGGCGTCCCGGACGAGACGCAGCCGCTCGACGTCCTCCTCCGGGTCGGGCAGCCCCGCCTTCAGCTTGAGAACCTCGAAGCCGCTCGCGGTGAGCGCGCGTGCCTGGGCCGCCGCGTCGAGGGACGAGGTGATGCCGATCGTGCGGGCGGTCGCGGCCACCGGCGCCTGCGGGAGACCGAGCAGCCGGTGCACGGGGCGGCCCGCGCGGATGCCGGCGAGGTCGAGCAGCGCCGCCTCCACGGCGGCCCGCACGGCGGGGGGCGTGGCGCCCCCCGCCAACTCGCCCGCACGCAGCGACTCCAGGGCGGCGGCGGGGTCCGGGCAACGGCACAGCTCCCGGGAGACGTCGGTGAGGCTGCGGCGCAGAGTCGCCGTGTCGAGGCCGTAGTAGACGCTGGTGACGGCCTCGCCGTGACCGGTGACACCGCCGTGCTCGACGCTCAGCCACACGGCGTCACGGGCGGCCGTCGTGGAACGGGATATGCGCAGCGGCTCGGTGAGTTCGAGCCGCACGGTGCGGGTGGCGGCCTTCACGGGGTCCTCCCTGCGGGCGGTGCGGTCTTCAGCGGATCGGTGACGCGGGTGCAGCGCACCCAGCCGGTGGCCTCGGTCGCACGCGGGTGCGGGATCTCCATGGGCCGGGTGGCTGCGGCGGCGAGGTCGAGGCCGTGCGCGGCGGCGAAGTCGTCGTCGTAGACCGTGCCGAGGTAGCGGTGCGGACCGTCGGGGAAGACCGTCGCGACGACCGCACCCGGATGGACGCGGGCCGCCCAGGCGGCGACACGGGCCGCGGCGCCGGTGCTCCAGCCGCCGCTCACGAAGCTCTCCGAGGCGAGCCGCCGGCAGCTGTCCACCGCCTCCGCCGGGCCGACCCAGTGCACCTCGTCGAACGCGTCGTAGTGGACGTTGCGCGGGTGGATGCTGCTGCCCAGCCCACGCATCAGCCGGGGCCGGGCGGGCTGTCCGAAGATCGTGGAGCCGGTGGCGTCCACGCCGATCAGCCGCAGCCGGGGCCAGTGCCGGCGCAGCGGACCGATGATGCCCGCGCTGTGTCCGCCGGTGCCGACGCTGCACACCAGGACGTCCAGATGGTCGAGCTGCACGGCGAGTTCGGCGGCGAGGGAGGCGTAACCGGCGCTGTTGCCCGGGTTGTTGTACTGGTCGGGCCAGTAGGCGCCAGGCAGCTCGGCCAGCAGCTCCCTCAGCCGGGCCAGTCGCGCGGCCTGCCAACCGCCCCGGACCGCGGGACGGTCCACGATCTCCAGCCGCACCCCGTGCGCCCGCAGCAACCGCCGCATGGACGGCTCGAGTTCGCCGTCGCCGACCAGGACGACGGGATGGCCGAGGGCCTGCCCGGCGAAGGCGAGTCCGAGGCCGAGCGTGCCGGACGTGGACTCCACCACCGGGGCGCCCGGCCGCAGCACGCCCCGTTCACGGGCGTCCAGCAGCATCGACACGGCGGGCCGCGCCTTCATACCGCCGGCCGCGAGCCCTTCGAGCTTGGCCCAGAACCCGGGGTGCGGATCCGGCAGGCCCGCCGTGACCCGCACGACGGGAGTGCGTCCCAGCAGGGACAGCAGTTCCGGCCGCGCGACGGGCCGGGCGGGGGGAGCGACGGCGGCGGTCACCGCACACCCCCTCGGTACAGGTGCAGCGTGCTCGGACCGCCGTCCAGCCAGAAGAAGGGATACGGCTCCGCGCACACCGCGCTCACCCCGTGCCCCAGGAAGCGGGGCAGCACGGCGCTGCCCGTCTGCGCGAACATCACCAGCTGCTTGCCGTGCTCCAGCGCGTGCCGCCGCAACGGCTCGAACGTGCCGTTGCCCAGCGTCATCCCGGACACCAGCAGAGCGTCGCACCGGTGCGCCTCGGCGAGCGCGTCGGTGACGACGGTCTCGCCCCACTCGGTGACTCCGCCCTTGAAGTCGCACGGGACGTAGGCCAGTGAGCGGGCGCGCAGGGCCTCCAGCAGCGAGTTGACCACCCCGACCACCAAGACGGTGGCCCCTGCCGGCAGGTCCAGCAGCCCGACGACCGCCCGCGCCCGCGCGCGGGACTTCTCCAGCGAGGTCCCGGCGGGCACGGTCACGGGCCGGGCGCCGTGTGCCGGGGTGTGCGGAGCGACGTGCATCAGGTAGGCGTCCAGCGCGGCCACCCGCACCGGCGTCAGCGGATGGCGCAGAAGCCGGTCCACGCTCGCCCCGGCGCACTCCTCGACCACGTCGTCGTCCAGCGCACCGGGCTCCACCGCGCAGCTGCCGACGGCCGCACCGACGCGCAGCCCCAGCACCTCGTTCCGGTAACCGGTGCCCCGCCCGTCGTGCCGTACGGCCTGCCGGGTCGTGAAGGCCACGGCCACCCGCAGCCCCGCCGGATCCGGGCCGGACTCCCCGTCCCGGGCGCGCGCCGACAGAGTCTCGTACGTCATCGTGCCCGCGGACGTCGAGCGGACGGCGGTCATCGGATCACCAGCCCCGACCGCAGCGCCGCGAGCAGACCCTCGACCCGGTCACGGGCCCCCGCCCCCTCGGTGTCGCCCGCCATGACGTGCCCGAGGTAGTCGTTGTTGCTGCCCGCCGCCCGCACCTGCCTGCCGGGCTCGGTGAGCTCCGCCTCCAGCACGTCCGGCTCGTTCCACAGCCCGGTGTCGTCCAGGCGCTCGAGCGTGCCCGTGGTCTCCGGGACGAGGAAACCGATCGCGGCGGACCGCAGTCCGGTGTCCGCGCGCCGCAGGTCGGGCGCCCGGCCCAGCGACACGTCGACGAACGCCGCGACCAGGTCGGTACCGGTGACGTGGCGGACGAGTTCGGTGATGCGGTTGCCGGCCGGCCGCGGATTGACCTCGACCACGCGCGGACCGGCCGACGTCAGCTTGATCTCCGTGTGCGCCACGACCCCCTCGGTGAGCCCCAGCGCCTTGAGCGCGTCCAGCGCGGTCCGTACGACGTCCTCCGCCTCGGCGGCCGGCAGCGCGGCGGGGAACATGTGACCGGTCTCGATGAACGCGGGTGCGCCGCCGATGCTCTTGTCGGTCACCCCGACCACCTGCACCGCGCCCGCGTGGGACACGGTCTCGACACTCACCTCCGGCCCGTCCAGGAGCTCCTCCAGCAGCACCGCCGGTGCGCGCCGCTGACCCCGTGCGTTGACCGGGAAGTCGGCCATCGCCCGTACGGCGGCGGCGAGTTGAGCTTCGTCGTCGACCCGCCGCACCAACATGCCCGCGCACAGGTCGACGGGCTTGACGACCAGCGGGTAGCCGATGTCCCGCGCGGCCGCCGCCAGTTCGGCCCACTCCTCGTGGACGGCGAACCGGGGGCCCGGCACGCCCGCCTCGTCCAGCACGCGGCGGGTGGCGTCCTTGCGGCAGGCGTTCCGTACGGCTTCGGCGTCCGGCGCGGGCAGACCCAGGCGCTCGGCGGCCAGCGCGGCCGTCGGCAGGTAGTAGTCGCAGGAGGTCAGGACGCCGTCGAATCCGAGGACCTCGTGCAGCCGTTCCACGTACGGCAGCAGGGACGCCGGGTCGTTGGTGTCCGCCGTGACCACGTTGCGCGCCCCGAGCAGCGGGTGCGCCGCGCCCTCGGGCGCCGTGCGCAGGTAGTGGTGCAGGTCGCGGGTGAGAAAGGTGAATGTGTGGCCGCCCTCCTGTATCGCCCGTGGCAGCAGCCTGCTCATCGATCCGACCCAGCTCTCGACCACCAGCAGATGAGCCACAACTCCCCTTTTCGTGCCCTGCCCTGAGGCTTTCGTGCCCTGCCCCGGGGCGCGTTGCGATGGCGGGGCAGCCCGGGAGGACCCCTCAGGGTGAGGGGCCGGGCTGCGCCGAAGACACGATAACGGTAATCATTTTCAATGTCAGCCGTAGAACCGGTCGCCGTCGAGACCGGGAAAAGAGAGACGGCCGGGTCAGGTGGGGGCCCTGACCCGGCCGTGCGTCGCCGGGTGGATCAGTCGGTGCGCCCGCGCAGCAGCGCGAGCTCGTGGTTCAGCTCGGTGAGGAAGCGGATGACCACGCGCAGCTCCTCGACCGTGAAGTGCTCGCGGGCCGCGTCGGTGCTGCGGGCGAGCGGCTGGAAGTACTCGCGCGCCAGGCCCTTGGCCCGGTCCTCGTACTCCAGATGCACCACACGGCGGTCGTCGGCCGCCCGGACACGCCGGATGTGACCCGCCCGCTCCAGCCTGTCCAGGCATGCTGTCATCGCGCCGGAGGTGAGGTTGAGCTGCTTGCGCAGACGGCCGGGTGTCATGGGTGTGTCAGGTCCGCCGCCGTCGAGGATCGCGATCAGGGCGAGCATGTCGGTGTGGTGCAGACCGTGCGCCTGAGCGAACTCCTGGACGATGCGGTTGAACTCGCCGGTCATCCGGCGGAGTTGCACCGCAAATGACTGCAGCCCTGTCGGGCACTCCTCCGGCGGAGGAGGTGCGGGGGTTTGTGAGCCGCTCATGCGGCCAGTATAAGATCACTCGATGATTGACATAATCGATCGTTGACACACTCGCTTCGCGCCCTAGGAACCCACATGACAACCGCACCACGCCGGGCCCGGTGGCTCGTCCCGCTCGCTCTGTTGATCGTCTGGCTCGGCGTGGGAGGGATGCTCGGCCCGTACGCGGGGAAACTGGGCGAGGTGGCCACCAACGACCAGGCCTCCTTCCTGCCCCAGAGCGCCGAGTCCACACAGGTGCTCGACGAGCGGAAGAAGTTCGACCAGCAGGAGACGCTGCCCGCGATCGTCGTGTGGACCGCGGACGGCGAGCGGATCACCGACGCCCAGACCGCGGCGGCCACCCGCGCGGTCGCCGGGCTCGCCGGCGAACCCGGCGTCGTCGGCAAGCCCTCGCCGGCGTTCCCCTCCGAGGACGGCAAGGCCCTGCAGTCGGTGGTGCAGGTGGAGCCCGACCTCGGTGACGGGCTGGCCGACGTCATCGACGAGGTGCGCGAGACCGCGGGCGGCGTCGAGGGCACCACCGCCGAGGTGGCGGGCCCCGCGGCCAGCCAGGTCGATCTGTCGGACGCGTTCGCCGGCATCGACGGACTGCTGCTCGGCGTGGCCCTCGCCGCCGTGCTGCTGATCCTGCTGCTGGTCTACCGCAGTGTCCTGCTGCCCTTCGTCATCATCCTCGGCTCCGTCTTCGCGCTCGGTCTGGCCTGCGCGGTCGTCTACGTCCTCGCCGACCACGACGTGGTGCGCGTCGACGGCCAGGTCCAGGGCATCCTGTCCATCCTCGTGATCGGCGCGGCCACCGACTACGCCCTGCTCCTCGCCGCCCGCTTCCGCGAGGAACTCGCCGTGCGCGGCGACCGGTTCGCCGCCGCGCTCGCCGCCGTACGCCGGTCCTTCGGCGCCATCACCGCAAGCGCCGCCACCGTCGCCCTCGGCCTGCTGACCCTGCTCGTCAGCGACCTCACCAACAACCGCGCCCTCGGGCCGGTCGGCGCCATCGGCATCGTGTGCTCGGTGCTCTCCGCGCTCACCTTCCTGCCGGCCGCCCTCGCCCTGCTGGGCCGCAGCGCGTACTGGCCCGCCAAGCCCAAGGCGTCGGACGCGACCGTCGAGGGGCACAGCGTGTGGCGCCGTGTCGCCGCGACCGTCGACCGTAAGCCGCGCCGCGTGTGGGCGGTGACCGCGCTGGTCCTGGCCGTCTTCGCGGCCTTCGCCCCGTCCCTGTCCGCCAAGGGCACCCCGCTCGACGAGATCTTCGTCAACGACGCGCCGTCGGTCGCCGCGCAGGAGACGCTCGGCGAGCACTTCCCCGGCGGGGCCGGCAACCCGGCCGTCATCCTCGCGAACGCCGACCGGCTCGACGAGGTCACGGCGGCCGCGAACAGGACCGAGGGAGTGGCCGCCGCCGCGCCCGTCTCCGCCTCCGGGCGGCCCGGTGCCGGTGAGCCGCTGGTCGTCGACGGGCGGGTACGCATCGACGCCACGCTGGAGGCCGCGGCCGACAGCGACGCCGCGAAGCAGGCCGTCGAGCGGCTCCGCGACAACGTGCACGGCGTTTCCGGCGCCGACGCGCTCGTCGGCGGCTACACCGCCCAGCAGGTCGACACCCAGCAGACCGCCTCCGACGACCGCACGCTGATCGTGCCGATCGTCCTCGTCGTCATCCTGCTGATCCTCGTCCTGCTGTTGCGGTCCGTGCTCGTGCCCGTGCTGCTGGTCGCGACCGTGGCGCTCAACTTCCTCGCCACGCTCGGCGTGTCCGCACTGTTCTTCGAGCACCTCTTCGGCTTCAGCGGCACGGACGCGTCGGTCCCGCTGTACGGCTTCGTGTTCCTGGTCGCCCTGGGCGTCGACTACAACATCTTCCTGATGTCCCGCGTCCGCGAGGAGGCGCTGACCCACGGCACCCGCCAGGGCGTCCTGCGCGGCCTCACCACCACCGGCGGCGTCATCACCTCGGCCGGCGTGGTCCTCGCCGCGACCTTCGCCGCGCTGATGGTGATCCCCCTGGCCTTCCTGGTCCAGATCGCCTTCATCGTCGCCTTCGGCGTCCTCCTCGACACCCTGGTCGTGCGGTCCCTGCTGGTCCCGGCCCTGGTGATCGACATCGGCCCCAAGGCCTGGTGGCCGGGAGCGCTGTCCCGCCCGACGTCCGGGGAAGGAAAGGACGCGTCGGCACCGGAACGCGCGTGAGGCGACGCCGAACCGGGCGGGCAGCCACCTGGCTGCCCGCCGAGGACGACGACCCGCCTCGCCAGCGTGAAGCACGTCCTGCGGGCGACTGGCCGCTGGGCGCACCACGGGCCGTCGACCGCTGACTCAGCGGTCGACGGCCCGACGCGTCCGGCCCTGCTCCGTCACATCGACTGATCCTTCGCGCAGGCGGCGGCAGGCGTCTCCTGCCCCGGCGACCGGTCGCCACCGCCCGCCGACGACAGCACCACCTTTGACGCCCGCCTGTCCCGGTCCAGGTAGCCGCCCGTCGCCGCGAGGGCGAGGCCGACGACCGCCAGGGCGGCGCCGACCAGCGTGGGGGAGGACCAGCCCCAGCCGGCCGCGATGACCAGGCCGCCCAGCCACGCGCCCCCCGCGTTCGCCAGGTTGAAGGCGGAGTGGTTGGACGCGGCGGCCATGGTCGGAGCCTCGTGAGCCTTGGCCATCAGCAGCATCTGCACCGGCGTGGTGATCAGCGAGCTCAGACCGCCCGTGATCGTGATGACGATCAGCGCGGGCACCAGGTGACCGATGACGAAGTGCAACGTCACCAGCGCCGCGGCGAGCAGCGCGAAACCGCCGTACAGGGTCGGGCGCAGCGCCCGGTCGGTCAGTGGGCCGGCGACGAGCGTGCCCAGCGTCATGCCGACGCCGAACAGCGCGAGGACCAGGGTCGTGGACGAGTCCGAGATCCCCGTCAGGTGGGTCAGCATCGGCACGAGATAGCTGTACATCGCGAAGAAGCCGCCGAACCCGACGACCGCCGTGACCAGACCCAGCAGCACCTGCTTGTTCTTCATCGCACGCAGCTCGTGCAACACACCCGCCTGCTCACCCCGCGGCTGATGCGGAACGAGCCGCACCAGCGCCGCCAGGGCGAGCACGCCGATGACGGCCACCGCCGCGTACGCGAACCGCCAGCCCAGCTGCTGCCCGAGCGCGGTCCCGGCCGGGACACCGACGATGTTGGCGACCGTGAGACCGAGGAACATCATCGACACCGCACGGGCCGCCCGGTCCGGCGCGACCAGCTTGGAGGCGACCACCGCGCCGACCCCGAACAGCGCCCCGTGCGGCAGCCCCGCCAGAACCCGCGCCGCGAACAGCAGCTCGAAGTTCGGCGCGAGCGCCGAGGCCACGTTCCCGACGACGAACAGGCCCGTGAGCATCAGCAGCAGCCGCTTGTGCGGCACCCGCGCGCCGATCGCCGTCAGCAGCGGCGCACCGATCACCACGCCCAGCGCGTAGGCGGAGACAACGTTGCCCGCGGCCGGCACGGACACCGCCAGACCGTCGGCGATCTGGGGGAGCAGCCCCATGGAGACGAACTCGGTCGTACCGATGCCGAACGCGACGACGGCCAGGGCGAACAAAGCCAAGGGCATGGCAGAGGGAAACCTTCCGAGTGGGAGCCGGGTGAGGGCGCACACCGCTGGGCACCGCGGTCACCGGTTCTCGTCCGGTGGCAACGGTGCGTCGTCGGTATGGGCGGTCCGGCGCCGGTCCTCGTCGTCCGGGCGTGGTTGCCGCGTGCACCAGCCTGCCAGACCCGCCTACGGGTGGTGAAACCGGGCGGCCGCAATCCCGGCCCCCGGCGCCTGTCCCACCTCTACAGCGCGTGGACGCCGTGCAGCACCCCCAGCAGACGCGTCACCGCCTCCGCGACGGCATCGCGGGCCGGACCGAGGTACTTGCGCGGATCCACGGCCGACGGATGGGACTCCAAGTACGTCCGCGCAGCCGCGGTGAACTGCTTGTTCAGGTGGGTCGACACATTGACCTTCGTCATCCCGGTCGCCACCGCCCGGGCCAGCTCCGCGTCCGCCACCCCCGACGAGCCGTGCAGCACCAGAGGCACGCCCACCGCGTCGCGGAGCGCCGCGATGAGCGCGAAGTCCAGCACGGCGTCCCGCGTGGTCATGGCGTGCGAGCTGCCCACCGCCACGGCCAGCGCGTCGACCCCGGTGGCGGCGACGAAGTCCCGCGCCTGAGCCGGATCGGTCCGCACCCCGGGCGCGTGCGCCCCGTCCTTCCCGCCGACCTCACCCAGCTCCGCCTCCACCCACACGTCCCGGGCGTGGCAGTACTCGGCGACCTCGCGGGTCGCCCGGAGATTCTCCTTGTAGGGCAGCGTGGAGGCGTCGAACATCACGGACGAGAAGCCGAGCCGTACGGCCTCGTGCACGAGGTTCACGGACTCCGCGTGGTCGAGGTGCACGGCGACGGGGACGAGCGCGGCACGCGCGACGGCGAGCGTCGCCAGCCCGATCGGCTCGAGGCCGCCGTGGTAGCGGGCGGTGTTCTCGCTGATCTGCAGGATCACCGGACGGCCCGCGGCCTCCGCGCCGGCGACGATCGCCTCGGCGTGCTCGAGCTGCACCACGTTGAACGCCCCGACACCGACGCCGGCGCGGGCGGCGGGGCCGACGATCTCGTCAGTGGGGCTGAGGGGCATGGACGTCCTCCACGGTCACGGTGGTCCGGAAGCGTTCGCAGGCGGCGGTGTCGGCGGCGCCCGCCCCGGTGGGATCGCCGGCCGGCCGCTCGGGCGGTACGGCCCACAGGCGCGCGTCAGGCGCGACGGCCAGGAGTCCGCCGGGGCCGGAGCCCGCCGGCTCAGGCACGACCGTCCTCGAGGACGACGGACCGCGTGAGGTTCCGGGGCCGGTCCGGGTCGTGGCCGCGCGCCTCCGCGCAGACCACGGCGAGCCGCTGGGCGCGGATCAGGTCGGCGAGCGGATCCAGGCCGCCGGCCACGCCGGTGGAGTCCGCGACCAGGGTGCCGCCGACCCGGTCGACGTCGCCGGCCAGCCCTTCCGGAAGCCGCCCGAACGCCCACGTCACGCGCCCGGGACCGGTGATGCTGATCGGGCCGTGGCGGTACTCCATCGCCGGGTACGCCTCCGTCCAGGCGCCCGCCGCCTCCCGCATCTTCAGCGCGGCCTCCAGCGCCAGCCCGCACGTCCATCCCGTGCCGAGGAACGTGAACTGCTCCGCGCCCGGCACGGCCGCGTCGAGCGGCTCGCTCACCGCCCGTTCGGCGTCCCGGACCGCGTCGTCCAGCGGCAGGACACCGGCGGGCAGGGCGTTCTCCGACTCCAGGTGGGCGCGCAGAAGGGCCAGGTTGGCGGTGGCGAAGCGGGTCTGGACGACCGACTCCTCGTCCGCGAAGTCCAGGACGGCCACGGCGTCGGCCGCCCGCATGACCGGGGTGTCCGGGTCGGCGGTGACGGCGCCCGTCGCCACGGTGCCCTTGAGCCGGTGCAGCAGGTCGAGCACCTCGGTGGTGGTGCCCGAGCGGGTGATGGCGAGCACCCGGTCGTAGCGCCGGCCGACGGGGAACTCCGAGGCGGCGAAGGCGTCGGTCTCCCCGTGGCCGCCGGTCTCGCGCAGCACGGCGTAGGACTGGGCCATGAACCAGGAGGTGCCGCAGCCGACGACGGCGACGCGCTCGCCCCGCCTCGGCAGCGCCGACGCCTGGCGCGGCAGGGACGCGGCGGCCTGACGCCACACGGCGGGCTGGGACGCGATCTCGGCGGAGGTGCGGGACGAACCGATGGCGGACAAGGCGATGTGCTCCTTCGGGAACGAGGGAGGGGGATACGACGCGGAGGCGGTGCGTGAATATGCTCAGTCTATGAGATCTATGAGCAGGAACGAGCATCTGTTGCCGAAGACGTGTGCTCAGACGGCGTAGATGCGCGCGGAGTGACAATGCCGCGCGTCCCTTACCGTGTCCGGAGCGCAGTACCGAGGCCCGAGGGAGTCCGACACATGTCCAAGCACGATCGCTGGAGCAAGCTGCTGGAACTGCTGGCCGGCGAGGGCAGGATCGAGGTCGACGACGCGGCCGCCGCACTCGACGTCTCCCCGGCCACCATCCGCCGCGACCTCGACGAGCTCGCCGAGCAGCAGATGCTCGTCCGCACCCGCGGCGGCGCCATCGCGCACGGCGTCTCCTACGAACTGCCCCTGCGCTACAAGTCCTCCCGGCACGCCTCCGAGAAACAGCGCATCGCCACCGCCGTCGCCGGGATGATCGCCGACGGTGACGTGGTGGGCCTCAACGGCGGCACCACCACCACCGAGGTGGCCCGCGCCCTGGCCCTCAGGGCGGGCAGCCGCGAGGGGCGGGGGCGCCGCGACCCGGCCGAGGTGTCGGCGCCCGCCTTCACGGTCGTCACCAACGCCCTGAACATCGCCGGCGAGCTCGCGGTGCGCCCCCAGGTGAAGATCGTGGTCACCGGCGGCGTCGCCCGCCCCCAGACGTACGAACTCGTCGGACCGCTCACCGTGGGCGTCCTCAACGAGGTCGTCCTCGACGTCGCGGTCCTCGGAGTCGACGGCGTGGACCCGGAGCTGGGGCTGATGACCCACCAGGAGGACGAGGCCGCCGTCAGCCGCCTCTTCGCCGAACGGGCGCGCCGCGTCATCGTGGTCACCGACTCCTCCAAGATGGGCCGGCGCGCCTTCGCCCGGATCTGCGGCCTGGACCGCGTCGACGTGCTGGTGACCGACTCCGGCCTGCCCGCCGAGACGGCCGCCCGCCTCACCGACGCGGGCATCAAGGTCCACGCCGTCTGACGGTCCCGCGCCCTACGGAGCGACGGCCGTCGCGAAGACGTGGACGTTCCCGTTGGACGGCAGCACCACGAAACGACCGCCCAGCGTGATCGCCTGACCGGCGGACGGGACCCCTTCGGCCGGTGGTCCGGAACGCCGCTCACGCGACGGGAGGCATGGCCGACTCACGGGAGTCCAGACCCACGCGGAGGTTGACCCAGGAGCCGCGCGTGAAGTCCGGGTACGCCACCGGACGGCCGCCGGCGGCAAGGGACTTGACGCTCAGCGGCACCGGCGCGCACCAGGCGGCGGAGTCGTAGACGTCGATGTCGGGCACCAGACCGGCCCGCATCAGCTGCACCGTGCGCCACTGGAGCACGTAGTCCATGCCACCGTGGCCGCCGTTGTTCGCCGCGTCGTCGCCGATCTTCTTCCACAGCCAGTGGTCGAACTCCTTGCGGTAGGAGTCGAAGTCGCGCCAGGAGTGCCCGCTGTGGTCCGGCTCGACGTAGATCCGGCCCCCGGTCGCCGACGTCCCCGCGTAGTCCTCGAAGATCCCGCGGCTGCCCGCCAGACTGTTGATCCTGCTGTACGGCCGGGGCGAACTCACGTCGTGCTCCGCCCGGATGACCCGCCCCATGGCGGTGTCGATCAGACAGGTGACGAGGTCGCCGTTGATGTAGGTCTCCTTCCACGAGGGATGGGACCGGTCGACGAAACGCTCCCGGTAGTCGGCGAGCCCCTTCGGCTCGGTGGAGGTCGCCCGCAGCACGGTCATCCGGTCGCCGCGGTTGATGTCCATCGCGGCGGCGACCGGCGCCAGCCCGTGCATCGGGTAGAACGACGCGGTGCTGCGCGTGTGCCACAGCCGCCGCCAGGAGTCGGTGTAGTACGTGTCGGAGAAGAGCAGCTCCCGCAGGTCGTGCAGATAGCCGCCGTGGCCGTTGGTGACGTCGCCGAACAGTCCGTCGTGCGCCATCTTCAGCATGGCGAGCTCGTTGCGGCCGTAGGAGCAGTTCTCCGACAGCATCAGGTGCCGGCGGGTGCGCTCGGAGGTGTCGACGAGGTCCCACAGTTCGTCCAGCTCGGTGGCGACGGGCAGTTCGACGATCGCGTGCTTGCCCGCCTCCAGGGCGGCCTTGCCCTGCCGGTGGTGGAACTCCCAGGGCGTGGCGATGTACACGAGGTCGATGTCGTCCCGCTTCACCATCTGCGCGTAGGCGTCCGCGGAGCCGCCGTACTCGGCGGGACGCGGCTTGCCCAGGGCGACCAGCCGGTTCGCCACGGAGGTGGCGCGGCCGGCGCGGATGTCGCAGACGGCGGTCACCCGGCATCCGGGGACGGCGGCCCAGCCCTCGGCCATCCCGGACCCGCGGTTGCCGAGACCGATCATGCCCACGCGGACGGTCCGATGGACGTCGAACGGCACGTCGGTCATCGAGCGCTGACCGCGCCGTCGCGGGGGAGTGTGCACCGGCAGCGGCGCCTCGGCGCCGGCGGCTCCGGCAGCCGGAGCGGCGTACGCCGCGCCGACACCGGTGACCGCGGCACCGGTGGCCAGCGCACCTCCCAGGAGCAATCGGCGGGAAACAGCGGGAAGTCCGGGCATGAGTGAACGCTCCTTCGATCCGACGACCGGGCATCACTGGCGGCATCGACTTTCGCGGGAGCGACAGAGACATGTTAATAGATGCTCGAAGAGTCGCCACTTCGAGCAGGAACACGCAAGCAGCCCGCCGCGGACCGGTCCGTCACCTGTTCAGCGCGGGCTCCTGCCGTCGACCGAGCCGAGGAACTCGACCGCCCGCCGCGTCAGGAGCGCGGTGGCGTCGGGGTCGTGGGACGGCAGCGAGGGATCCGCGAACAGGTGCCGGTCCCCGGGATACAGGAACAACTCGGCGTCGGCGGCCTCCGCGACCAGCGCGCGGGCGGCCTCGGCGTCCTCGGCGAAGAAGGGATCGTCCTCCATCGCGTGCACCTGCACCGGGACCTGTCCGGGCCAGGCCGCACCGAACTCGGACACCGGGATGCAGGCGTGCATCAGCAGGGCGCCCCGCGCCCCGTCCCGTGTCTGCGCCAGTTTCTGCGCGGGCACCGCCCCGAGTGAGAAACCGGCGTAGACGACGTCCCGCGGAAGCGGACCGGCCGCGCGCACGCCGCGCGCGGCGATCTCGCCGAACCCGACCTGTCCGGCGAACTGCGCGCCCTCGTCCAGGGAGTCGAAGGTGCGCCCGTCGAACAGGTCGGGTGTGTGAACGGTGTGTCCCGCGGCCCGGAGTTCGTCGGCGAAGGCGACCACCCCAGGGGTCAGCCCTTGTACGTGATGGAACAGTACGACCTCTGCCATGCCGGACTCCTTGCTCGTGGCCGCGGAAGCTGCGAGCGCTCAGAGTAATCGAAAACAGTCGAACATTATCCGGTTTCCGGAAACCCGCGCCGACCCGCCGCACACGGGACGACGGCTCGTCGCGTCACGCGGCCTCGACGGGCAGCCACAGCTCGCAGGTGGCGGTGCTGAAGTCGTCGGCCCGCTCGAGGATCGCGACGATCGAAGGGCCCGGACGCAGCCGCCACGGGTTGGACGGGAACCACTCGGTCGCGGTCGCCGCCCAGGCGGTCTGCAGGGCCTGCGGGTGCGGCCCGCTGGTACGGAACACCGCCCACATGCCCGCCGGCGCCTCGATGGCGTCGAGCCCGTCCGGCACCGGCGTGCCACCGCCGACGGCGACCCCGTGGAGGTAGGTCAGCTCGGTGCCCTCCCGCCCGTCCGGGTCGGCGCCGTCGGTGACCTGGAGCAGGCCGGCCGGCTCGGCGTCGCTGAGAGCCTTCAGACGCTGGTGCTCCTCCGGAGGGATGGCGGCGACGTGCTGCTGGATGTGCGGGTTGACTCCGTGGTGGATGAGCGGGACCCGGGTGGAGTGTCCGACCAGGCGGAACGCGGGGCGGTCGACGAGGCGGGTGTCCATGGGAGTACTCCCTTCGACGGTCAGGCGGAACCTGAGCTGCGGTTGTGTACGCAGAGGGCCTCCGTCGCGGCGCACCTCCGCGGGACCGGCGCCGTGAACCGCCCGGAACGCACGTCCGAACGCCTCCCGGGAGCCGTACCCGTGCCGGACGGCGATCTCCAGCAGGTCCTCCTCGCCCCGGACGACGTCACCGGCGGCGACGGTCATCCGCCGCCTCCGCACGTACTCCGACAGCGGCATGCCTGCCAGCGACGAGAACATCCGGCGCAGGTGGTACTCGGTGGTCCCGAGCCCCGTGGCCAGCCCTTCGATGTCGAGCTCCTCGGTGAGGTGTTCCTCGACGAGATCGACGAGCTGGTTGAGTGCCGAGATCATGAGGCCTCCTTTCGCCTTCAACCCTGGCAGCGGTCCCCCTGACCAGGCCCGACCGCTGCGAACCGATCCGATCACGCGCGACCGCGTTCAGGGCGTCGCACCGCGCGGGCCGTTCAGTGCTCGCAGAGCGAGAACTCCCGCTCGTACATCTGCTCGTTGTGCTCGTCGACGAAGAACTTCCGCTCCTTCATCAGCTCTTCGCGGTAGGCCTTGGCCTCCTCGAGCGTCATGGTCGACGTCTCGGCCCACGGCTGCTGAGGCGGCACATCGGACGTGGAGACGATCGTGTGCGACGGGTCGACCAGGAAGAACGCGAGGATCTTGCGGTGACCTGGCCGAGTGGGGTCCTGGAGGCGGAACGGGCTGACCCGGTGCTGCAGGATGTTCGGGAAGGCCAGGCAGCGTCCCGCCGGAGTGGCCGCCGATCCGAGCAGCTGGTTGAGGGAGCCCTCGTCCTCCAGGCCGTACACCTCCCGCATGCCGTTGTGGTCGTTCTGCGCGTACTCGGGATCGTCGAGCGCCGTCCGGAAACCGAGCCGGCTCTCGGTGATGTTCTCGCTGTCCCAGTAGTAGAGGCCGGTCGAGACGATCCGCTCGTTGAGCATGCCCTCGACGTGCCAGGATCCGCCCGCGTACTCGGGCTTGTCCGGGGTCAGGTGGATGGTGGCGAGCTTGACGATCACCTGCAGCCGCCGCCCACGCAGGCTCACCCGGTCGGGGCCCTCGGGCACCTGGGGCGGGGTGAACGCCGGGGCGTCGGGGAGGATGGGCCGGCGGTCGTCCCACCACTTCTCCTCCGCCTCCTCCCACGCCTCGTAAGCCTTCTCGTACGACTCCTCGTCCGCGAAGTCGTCCTCCTCAGGCTCCGGGACGTCGTACTCGTCGGACTCGTACCACCTGTAGGGATCGACGGTGATGCGCAGGGGACGCGGATGACGCAGATCGGTGAGGACGTTCTCCCACAGCGGCAGCATGCGGGCGAACAGCTCCGGCAGTACGGCGGCGAGGTCACGGTGCTTCTCGGGGTGCACGTTGTTCACGTACGAGCGGAAGCTCACCCGGCCGTCGTCGTCCACGTCGACGTCCGTGGGCAGCCACTGGAACTTCTCCGAGAACTCGTACCGCGAGAACCGGTCCGTCGGATTCTCCCAGGCCCGCTCGGGCGCCCCGCTCACGTCCCGTACGAGGCAGAACAGCGAGGGATGCACAAGGTCGAGCACCTGGCCGTCGGACCCGGGATGCCAGTCACGTTCCTCCTCGGGCACCTCCTCCAGCACCCGCACCGCCTCCCGCAGCCGTGCCCGGAGCGTGTCGTCGACGAGCGCGTCGGACTGCCACACCCCGTCCACGGCCGACACCTCCGCACCGGTCCGCTCGTCCCGCAGCGCCGCATAGTGCGCGAGCTCGTCGAGCACGTACCGCACCTGCGCCTCGGTCATACCTTGAGCCGCCGCTTCCTCGGCCCACCGCGCGACGATGCCGGCATCGCACATCTTCTCGAACCACCGCGGTTTCGACCGCAGTTGCGCGCTGCACCGCATCATCTCGATCTCCCGCAGCGTCCGAGGCCTGGCGGACGTCGAGGAACGGCTTGCCAGAAACGGCAACGGAAAAGCGGTCATCCCAGTCAATTCTCTTGACCCTCCCGGTCGGTACGAGCGCCGGGAACATTACGGCAGCGGACTGACAACGCTGACGGGCCCACGCGTCGGGCCACGATAGGAACCTGCTGGTCATCTCTCAGCGATGCGGCTGGCAGGAACAGTGCCGACTCGGCGGTGAAGACGGCCCGGTGGAGAAGCGTGCCTCGCGCCAGGGCAGAAGCAGAGCGCTCGCCATGCACAGCAGGCCGGCGATGAGCAGGGCACCGCGTACCCCCGCTGTGGCGGCGATGAGACCACCGGCGATCACGAAGGCGGCCTGGCAGGTCTTCGCGCCGACGGACCACGAGGTGCCGACGCGCGACATGAAAGCGTCCGGTGTGGCCGCCATGCGATACGTGGTGAACGACGGGTTGAAAATCCCGGCGGAGAAGAGCAGGCCGAAGTCGGCGGCCACGATGACGAACACGCCGATGGCACCGGAGGGCGTCAGCGGCAGCAGGATCGTCCACAGCGTGCGTGCGACACCGGACACCAGCAGAGTGCGACGCTGTCCGAATCGCCGGGCGAGCAGCGGAGTCAGACGTGAGCCGAGCACACCGCCCAGGCACGGCAGTCCCAGGGCGAGTCCGTACTGCCACGGCGCCAGGCCGAGGTCATCCAGCATGAGAACGGCCATCAACGGTGAGGCCATCATGACGGATCCGCCGAAGAGCAGCGCGTTGAAGAACAACGGACGCAGCCCGGGGTGGCGCAGGAGGTACTGCCAGCCCGCCGCGATGTCACGACCCAGGTGAGCACTGGCGGCGCGGACCGGTGGCGCGGGTTCAGGCTGCCGAATGCGACGGATTCCCAGGGCCGATGCGAGGAAGGACAATGCGTCGACCACCATCGTGGCCGCCGCGCCCAGAGCCCCGATCAGAAGCCCGCCGACGGGCGGACCAGCGCTGACGCTGATCCAGTTGGTCGTTTCGAAGAGGCTGTTGGCACGTAGACGGTGCTCGGGAAGGACAAGTGCTTTCAGGTGTGCTCCACTCGCCGCGTCGAACGCGACTGATGTCGCCGTCTGGAGAACGCCGACGACGCACAGATGGATGAAGGTGAGCCTGCCGAAAGCCATGGCGACCGGAATGCTCGCCAGCATCACACAGCGGGCCAGATCGGCGGTGATCATGACCGGCCGCTTGTACTGATGCTCGATCCGCACACCGAGCGGCAGAGCAATCACCGCACTGGCCACCGCGGACAACGCGGCGAGCACGGAGACCTGGAAGGCAGAGGAGTGCAGCACCAGGAGGGCGATGAGCGGCAACGCCCCCATGCCGACGGCACTGCCCGCCGCGCTGACCGCGTAAGCACCCCACAAACGCCGGAAGTCCTGCCCGAGCGTGCTCCGCCGTGCCAACCGGACCTCCCGATGGGTGAAGGCGCTCAGCGTAGTGACATGGGCCGACCACCACCCCCTGATCAGGCCATCACCGGCCGCATCTCAGAGGAGGGGGGCTGTGCCCGGCTCCTAACGCACCCCCACCGGACGCCACTCACGCCGGAGAAGTCCGTAGACCCACGAGTCGGAGACGTCGCCGTTGACGACGCAGTCCTCGCGGAGGGTGCCCTCGTGGACGAAGCCGAGCTTCTCCAGTACGCGCGCCGACGCCCCGTTCCGTGTGTCGACGTCGGCCCGGACGCGGTTGAGATCCAGGGTGTCGAAAGCCCACCCCAGGACGCCGTGCACGGTCTCCGTGGCGTACCCGTGTCCCCAGGCCGCGGGATCGAAGACGTAACACAGCACCGCGCTACGGAAGTCCGGGTTCCAGTCGATGAGCCCGCACCAGCCGATGAAGGCGCCGTCGGAGACCCGCTCGACGGCCACCCGCGCTCCCGTGCCTTCCTCTTCGATCCTGCGGCACGTCGCGAGGAAGCGCTGGGCGCGGGCCGGGTCGGTCCACGGTGGGGAGTCCCAGTAGCGCAGCACATGAGGGTCGCTGTGCAAGGCGTAGAGCGGCGCCGCGTCGCCCTCGGAGAACGGCCGAAGTCGCAGGCGATCGGTGTGCAGTTCGGGAGTGGGCAAGGTCATGCGGATCATCCTGCCGCGTCCCGCTCGACCCCGACCAGCGGTTTACCCGGCGGCACTGTCGAGCGGACCTCTCCGACGCGTTCACAGCATCGCGTACTCACCGCTCCCGGGAAAGTCGGTGCTGAGTGCAACGTCCTTCCCGGCCTCGTACTCGGCACGCAACTGGTCGAGTTTGACGCCGATCCTGCGCTGGGCGTCACTCCCCAGGACCACCCAGTGCCGTGGCGTGGGGGACAGGGCTTCGTCGAAGATCACCGCCGCCCCCCTGGCCGGATCACCCGGGAACATGTCGGGAGTCACCTTGTTCATGATGGCCCGGAAGGCTCCCGCGGTGACCGCGTAATCACTGATCGGCGCCCCGGAAGCGCGCGTGCGAGTCTCGATCCCCGTGCGGAAGGAGCCCGGCTGGATCAGCAGCGCTCGCAGCCCCAAGGGCTCGATCTCCTGCCACAGGGCCTCGGTGAAACCCTCCAGGGCGAACTTGCTCGCGGAGTGGAAGCCGTTCCCGGGCAGACTCGCCAGCCCGTCCATGGACGAGATGTTCACGATGGTCCCGCGGCGACGCGCGCGCATCGCGGGCAGCACCGCCCGGGTGAGTGTCACGGCCCCGAAGAAGTTGACCTCGAAGACCGCGCGGTAATCCGATTCCTGCTGTTCCTCGAGAGCACCGATGAAGTCGATACCCGCGTTGTTGACCAGGACGTCGATGCCGCCGGACCACTCCTCGGCCTCCCGCACGGCCTCGGCGCACCGGCGACCGTCCGTGACGTCGAGCTGAAGGACCAGGCACTCATGAGGGTGGCGGTCCGCCAAGCCGGCCATGGGAGCGACCACCGGCGCCGTGGCGACGACCCGGTGCCCCCGCTCCAGCACATGCTGGGCCAGTGCGTGGCCGAGACCGCTGGACGCGCCGGTGATGAACCACGTCGTGGGGGACACGATGTACTCCCTCCCGTCGGGAGTGACTCCCGGAAGGCACCTCACTGCACCGCCCCCGGCGCACGCGGGCGCCATGTCGTCCCTGGCACCACAGGCGACCGGAACCCACTTCACCACACCTTCCCCGGGCTCGCATCACGACGTCCCCGTACCGCGGCGGCGGCCCGCAGGCGTTCTGGGCGCCTACGTGACCCGCCGGCATTCCGGCGATACCGCGTCGACCAGGTCGCGCTGATACCACGTGCCCGTCTCGCCGCCGACGTGAGCCGGATCGACGGGTCCGACGGGAACGAACCCGGCTTTGACCAGTACGCGTTGAGACGCGATGTTCCGATGGACGGTGGCCGCCCGCAGCGCACGCAACCCGTACTCCGACACGGCCAGTCGGCAGATGTCCCGGACGGCCGCGGTCGCCACACCCCGCCCTGCGACACGCTGCGCGACCCGGTAGCCGAGCTCCGCGGTGTGGTTCTCGATGTCGACGAGGTTGAACCTGCCCAGCACCGAGCCGTCCTCCACGACCAGTACGTGGAAGGCGCAGATGCCGGCGTCCTGCTCGGCCAGCAACGCGTCGAACCGGCCGGTGAACCGCTCGAAGAACTCGTCGCCGCGATCGGGGACCGAGGCAGCGAAGTACGCGCGGTTCGCCAGCTCGAAAGCCAGCACCGCCGGGGCATGACCGGCGTGGAGCCGCTGCAACTCGGGCATGAGCCCGACCCTACCTTCGTGTCCGAGAAGCTTGGCGGCCGACGCTGAAGCGGGCGCAGGGGGGAGGTCAGGAACCGGCAGGTGCAGGCGGGAGGCCACTCGACTCCGACGAGGTCGGCTGCGCGCGTGATTCGGGGGTACACGGGGGCGCATGGCACCGAAGAAGAGTGAACGTACTCAGTTGACGCGGGCTGTGCGGCAGCTCCGCCGCATCCGCTCCTTCTACGCCGCGGCGATGGTGCTGTGGGCGGGTTCTGCCGCGTTGACCGGCTGGCAGGCCGCCGGGAGCCGGCAGTTGTGGGTCTGCGTTCTCCTCCTGGCCGTGTTCGCCGCGCTGTACGTCACGGCGACCGTCGCCCTCCGGCGCCTCGCAGTCCCGGCGACCGCAGGGCGGGCGCAGCGCCACGCCACCCCGCCCACGGTGTCGAACGCCGGCCGCCACGCCCCTGCCTGAGCGCTCGCCGGCGAGTCCGCCACCCACCGCCGTCAGCCGGCGCGAAGCCCACCGCGGCGACGCCTGGTTGGCGGCCCCGTACTACGGGCTCGCGGCTACGGCGACGGTGGGACAGGCGGCTCCCCGCGGTGCCGTGCGCGTCGCATGTCCACGCGCGTCCCGCGCATCGGTGTCCCCTCCGCGGCCAGCAGCCGAGGGGCCTGGCCCTCGTGGCACGTCGCGGGCGTGCCGTCCGCGCGGACGATGCGCCACCAGGGCACACCTTCGTCGAGCAGGCCCATCGCGCGCCCCACCTGCCGCGGGCTTGTTCCGATCCGTTCTGCGATGTCTCCGTAGGAGGCGACACTTCCCGCTGGCACCGCTGCGACTGCCTCGCGGACCTCGGCGACGATGTCCCTGCTCATCTCACGCACCACAGGGCGCAGGGTAGGTGATGCGACCGTTGTGAACGTTCGCCCACTCGTTCAAGGATGCCGGTTTTGTCACTGTGGCGGACATGATGTGCACGACCTCGACCCCGGCGACGAGCAGCGCATCAGTGATCAGTCTGCGGTGGCAGCGCCACGGCACGGCCTCACTGCACATGATCACCGGCCGACCCTGCGCGGCCAGGTCGAGCAGTTCATCCAGCCCCTTTCTGAACTCGCTGCTCATCATGTGATCGGCATAGTCGCGGAAGGCCTTCACCCGCCATGCGTTGTTGACGCTCTCGACACCCTTGGGGGTGTGCCGCCTGCCGCCCAGCTCCTTGATCCACCGGTAGTGGACGGCCGGAGGGAGATTGTCGATCATCGCGTCCTGATTCCACTGCGGAAACTTGCGCGACGCCGGATAGGAACGCACATCCACCACGTGGGTGATCGAATGTTCCTGCAGCATGGACAGCACCTCGTCGAAGGTGCGGGTCGAATGCCCGATGGTGTAGACGCGGTTGGCCATCACATCTCCGGGTCAGCCGTCGGAGCGCGCATCGCTCTCCGGCCGTCGGGTGCCCGTCCGGGCGGGCCGCCAATCAGGCAGGGGGCGGGTAACCGCCCGCCCGGGCGGTCAACTGGACGGTCGTGCCTTGCGCGGCTCTATCGCATCAGGTGGGTGGCGGAGCGGGCCCGCTCCCACATGCCGGGAATCTGCTCGGTCGGGCGCTGCTGTTCGCCGTGGAGCGCGTTGAGCACGACCAGGCACCCGGTCAGGGCCGGTACCGCCCACTGCGCGGCGGCCAGTTGCCGTCGCGCCTTGTCGAGGTCGATCGGGTGCTTGGCCGCCTTCTCGGCGTCTTCGGGATCGGTGGAGGAGCCCAGTTCGACCTTCTTGCCCAGGACGCGGGCGTAGGCGGTCGCTGCCAGAGCCGCCGCGGTGATGACGGTCTTGGCCGCGGTGGAGGCGGCTACGCCCTGCTGGGTGGCGACACGGTGTGCGTTCACGGCGAGCAGCCCGCCACCACCGAACAGGTGCGCTCCGATCGCGGCGGCGTTGACCGGCGCCCACTTCGCCCAGCCTGACGAGGCGATTCGGTCACGGCTCGCCTCCGTGCCGCCTTCGTCCTGGGCCGCTCCGTTGAGGCCGACCGCTCCCATCAGTGAGCCCCCGAACCAGGCGGCCAGGCCGAGATCGTGAAGGCTGCGGATGGCGGTGTTGCGATCAGACATGGCTGAGCTCCTTGAGGATCGGTTGGGGGGCCTGTCCGGCGTGGACGGCGAAGCCCACCCCACCTTCGCCGGACTGCGTGTGCCCTGCCATCACTGCAGGCCATATGGGTGACACCCCTCGGGTGCGCGCCGCCCGGACCGCGCCTCGCTACTCCTGCTGCCCGCCGACGAACACCCCGTGCGCGGCGGCCAGCGCCACTCCCCGCGCCGCCTGCTCCGCGAGGAGGGGGTCGCTTCGGTCCCGCATGAGCAGGATCTGCTGATAGACCGGGGCCGTGGCGGCGACGAGCACCCTGCGCGCACACGTTCCCTCAGGGACCTCGCCCCGCGCCACGGCCCTCTCCACCACGACCGCGCACCGCGTGTACCGGTCGTCCCAGAACCGTTGGAGCGCTGCGGCCGCCTCGGGGGAGCGGAAGGAGGCGGCGATCAGCGCGGCGGTGACAGGCTGATCGGTCAGGCCGGCCTCCAGCTCGGCGTTGACGGCGACCAAGTCGCCTTCGAGCGTGCCGGTGTCGGGCGGCCGCCAGGCGTCGCTGCCGGCGGCGTCGAGGACGTCGGCGAGGAGTCCGCCCACGTCGCGCCAGCGCCGGTAGACGGTGGTGCGGTGCACGCCGGCCCGCTCGGCCACCGCGTCCACACTCAGCGCGTCGTACCCCTCCTGTACCAGCAACTCCTCTACAGCTCCCAGCGCTTGCGCCCGGATCCGGGCACTGCGCCCACCCGGCCGCCGCACCGCAGCCCCGGCGGCCCTCTCACCCTCACCCGGGACCTCGGCGCGCGCCGCCTGCCGTAGTCGTGGCGCCGCCCCGGGTTGTGCGCTTGCCGCGCCCCCTGCCGTCATGACAGCATCTTAATGCAACTGTTGTCGCAGTAGGGATGTGAAAGATGCTCCTCCCGGACGCTCACCCGGCCCTCCGGCCCACCACGGCCGCCCGTCACTCGAACGTCCAGGAGAACCCGCGTGCCCACACAGATCACCGTCCGCTCCGTTTCGAAGTCGTACAACGGCCGTCTCGTCCTGGATGCGGTCTCCTGCACCCTGGCCGCGGGTGAACGTACCGGGATCATCGGGGAGAACGGTTCGGGCAAGTCGACCTTGCTGCGCCTGCTGGCCGGCGCCGAGCGGCCGGACAGTGGTGAGGTGACGGTGCGGGCGGACGGCGGCGTCGGCTACCTCCCCCAGGACGGCACCCTGCCCGCGCATCACACGGTCCAGCAGGCGGTGGACGAGGCGCTGAGCGACCTGCGCGCGATGCAGGCCCGCATGCGCGACCTCGAAGCCGCCATGGCCGACGGCACAGGGGACAACGCCCAGGTGCTCGCCGAGTACGGCGACCTGCTGACCGCGTTCGAGTTACGCGGTGGCTACGAGGCCGACGCCCGTGTCGAACGCGCCCTGCACGGTCTGGGCCTGGCCCACCTGCCCCGTACCCGCGCGATCGGCGACCTCTCCGGCGGCGAGCAGGTCCGCCTGCGCCTGGCCGCCCTCCTCGCCGCGTCTCCGGAGGTCCTGCTGCTGGACGAGCCGACCAACCACCTCGACGACCAGGCCCTGACCTGGCTCGAGGACCACCTGCGCACCCGCCGGGGCACCACGATCGCGGTCTCCCACGACCGCACCTTCCTGGACCGGGTCGCCACCACGCTCCTGGAGGTGGACGCCGACCGCCGCACGGTCACCCGCTACGGCAACGGCTACACCGGCTACCTCGCCGAGAAGGCCGCGGCCCGCCGCCGCTGGGAGCAGGAGTACGCCCGCTGGGAAGCGGAGGTGGCCGCCCAGCGTGAAGCGGCCGCGGTGACCGCCCGCCGGGTCGCCCCCGGCCGGGCGATGAAGGACGGCAACAAGATGGCCTACGACCGCGCCGCGGGCCGCGTCCAGCAGTCCGTGGCCGGCCGCATCCGCAACGCGGAAGAACGCCTGCGCCGCCTGCTTGCCACCCCGGTCCCCACACCACCCGAACCCTTGAGCTTCACCCTCACCCCCTCCAAGGGTGGCCGTCTGCAGGGCACGGTCCTGGAAGCAACGGGCTTGGCCGTCACCGGCCGCCTCGCCTCCACCGACCTCACCGTCAAAGCAGGGGAGCGCCTGCTGATCACGGGCCCGAACGGCACCGGCAAAAGCACCCTGCTCACCGTGTTGGCCGGCCACCTCACCCCGGACACCGGCCAGGTCACCCGCCGAGGCCGGATCGGCCACCTGCCCCAGGAACCGGCACCCGGCCGGCCGGGGGAGACGGTGCTCCAGGCGTTCGCCCGCGGCCTGCCCGGCCACCCGGACGAGCACACTGAGACCCTCCTCGCCCTGGGCCTGTTCACCCCGGACCGCCTCACCGCCCGGGTCACGGACCTGTCCACGGGCCAGCGTCAACGCCTGGCCCTGGCCCGCCTGCTGAGCCGCCCGAGCGACGTCCTCCTGCTGGACGAGCCGACCAACCACCTCTCCCCGTCCCTCATCGAAGACCTCGAACACGCCCTGGCCGACTACCCGGGCACGATCCTCCTGGTCTCCCACGACCGCCGCCTCCGCACCCGCTGGACCGGCGCCCACCTCCCCCTCCCACCAAGGCGGGCCCGGTCCGAGGTCTACGCACCGCGCGGAGTCACCAGGCCCGACTCATAGGCGAACACGACGAGTTGGGCCCGGTCACGGGCATGCAGCTTGGTCATGGCCCGGTTGATGTGTGTCTTCGCGGTCGCCGGGCTGATGACCAGGCGACGGGCGATCTCGTCGTTGGACAGGCCGTGTGCCGCCAGGGCGACCGTCTCGCGTTCCCGGCCGGTCAGTTCCTCCAGCCCGCTGCCGGTGAGGGCGGGGGGTGGCTGGGTGACGTACCGGTCGATGAGCGTGCGGGTGATGGCGGGGGCGAGCAGCGCGTCACCGCGGGCGGCGACGCGTACGGAGTGCAGGAAGTCCTCCGGCAGGATGTCCTTGACGAGGAAGCCGGCGGCGCCGGCGCGCAGCGCGTCGAAGACGTACTCGTCCATGCCGTAGTTGGTCAGCATGACGACGTGCACGCCCGTCAGGTCCGGATCCGCGGCGATGCGCCGGGTCGCTTCGATGCCGTCCATGACAGGCATCTGGATGTCGATGAGAGCGACGTCAGGCAGATGCTCCTTGACGACTGCCAGGCACTCCTCGCCGTCGGCGGCCTCCGCCACCACCTCGATGTCGTCCTCGAGGTCGAGCAGCGCGCGGAAGCCGCTGCGGATGAGCGGCTGGTCGTCGACGAGAAGGACCCGGATCACGAGGCTCCGTTCGTGGGGAGTTCGGCCTGGACGGTGAAGCCGCCGGCGCTGCGCGGCTCGGTGCACAGGCGGCCGCCCAGCGCCGCCACGCGTTCGCGCATGCCGAGCAATCCGTGTCCCGGCGTCGGCGCCGACCGCACGGTGGCTTCTCCGTTGTCGTCGATGCGGACAGCGAGGGCCTCCGGCCGGTAGTCGATGAGCACGGAGGCGGTGGTGGCCGCGGCGTGCCGGGTGACGTTGGTGAGCGACTCCTGAACGATCCGGTAGGCGGTGCGGCTCACCGCGGCCGGTACGGAGTGCGGATGCCCTGTGATCGTCAGGGTGGTCCGCAAGCCGGTTCCCCGGAACCGTTCCACGAGGCCGGGGATGTGGTCGAGCCCGTGCGGCGGGGCGGTGTCGTCGTCCCGCAGCGCCTCGAGGGTGGCCCGTAGCTCCCGGCTCGCCTCCCGGCCGGCTTCCTGGATCGCGAGCAAGGCCTCCGACACGGGCTCGCCGCGTCGCCGGGCCACGTGGACGGCGACCTCGGACTGCACCTTGACGACGGAGATCTGGTGGGTGAGCGAGTCGTGCAACTCCCGTGCGATGCGCAGCCGTTCCTCGTCGGCCCGGCGTCGCGCGGTCTCCTCACGTGTGCGCTCGGCCTCGTCCGCCCGCCGTTCGGCCTGCCGTACCGCCTCCCCGGCGGCGAACGCGGCGATCAGCCAGGCGAGCTCAAGGGTGTTCCGGGCCTGCGCCATGGCCTCGCCCGGAGTGCCCTCGTGGAGGACCAGGGCCGTGAGGTGGAGCGCGGCCACCAGACCCACGGAGACGGCCACCGTGGCCTTGCGGTGTCCGGCACGCACCGCTCCGTACACCGCGACCAGACAGGAGACGGCGAGCGCCTCGAACCCCGCTGCCAGGTAGCCGACCGCACATACGCCGGTGACGGCCAGAACCCCGAGGGGCGCCCGCCGGTGCGCGGCCAGCGACAGTCCGCCGGCCACCAGCAGCACCGAGCCGAGCAGCCCGCGCCCTCCGGACGGGTGGGGCCCGGACAGGCCGGTGCCCAGCATCAGCGCCGCCACGCCCAGGGCAGTCGCCCACGCGGTGACGCCGGCCGGGACAGCGAACCGTCCTTTGTCCATGGGTGCACCGTAACCGGACGCGGTCGTCGACGGATCCCGCTCCTGGAGGAGCGTTCGGCTACCGCGTGCGCGGTAGCCGAACGCCGACTGCCGCCGCCGCGGTACCCCGGTACGGCCCCGGCGGCACCTGGAAATGCCCGCAGCTGCTGGACGACCGGGCGGAGGGCCGGCGCGCATCCTGGCGCAGAGACACCGGACGTCGGGAACGCACGACGACGAAGGAAGAAGGAGGGGAGCGGCATGAGCGCTCCAGCAGTACTGATGGCGGCCGCCGAGGGCGGGATCATCGGTGACGGGAGGACAGGGGCCAACCTGGCGCTGGCGGCCGGTGCGCTCGGACTGGCCCTCGGCCGGCTGGCCACGACCCGCGCCGGCCGCCGGATCAGCGCGGGCAACCCGCGCACCGGCGGGATGGCGGCCATCGCGATGGGCGCGGTCGGGACGGTTCTCGCGATACTGCACCTGGCCACCGCCGACGGAGGCCCCGGCACGGGCAACGGACTCGTCGGCGCCGTCGTGGCCGTCCCCCTGGGACTGGGCGCCGTACTCCTCGGCCGCCGGGCCCTGATCCGCTCCACGGCGCGGACCACCCCGCCCGGCGGATGACCGCCCCGGCTGGCCGGCGACATGACGTCCGCGGGTGAGCTCGTACACATCTGGCGGGCCTCCGCACCCACCCGCCGCACACCTCCCCCTACGATGGACCCGTGACTGCGAGCAGCCGTTCCAGCAGCCGCCCGGCCGGGCGGCTGTTCGTGCTGCTGGCCTTGGCGGTGCTGGCCGGTGTCCTGGGCATGCACGGCCTGGCTCCCGGCGGGACGCCGGCGCCGCAGCAGGCAGCGGCCGTCCACAAGATGGCGCCGGCTGTGGCGGAGGGAGTGCCGCACGCGGACGGGGGATGCGCCCACACCGACGGACTGCCCGGCCACCTCGATCACGCCGACGGCACCTGCGCCGCCGCCGGCACGGCCACGGCGTACACGCCGCCGGCGCTGACCGGCACGGTGCTCGACGCACCCGCCACGCCTTCCCTCACCTCGGCGGCCGCCGGCTCGCCCCATGACGGACGGGCCCCGCCCGACCTGTCCGAACTGCAACTCCTCCGGATATAGAGCGGCCCGCCCGGCACCCCTGGTGCCGCGCTCGAGCACGCCGTCACATCCGTACCACCGCGCGCCGCGACCGGCGCGCGTGAAGGAGTTGCACCAATGAACCGCACGCGTTCCCTCGCCCGCCGTACCGCCGTGGTCGCCGCCACAGGGGCGGCGGCACTCGTCCTGGCCGCCTGCGGCGGCAGCGGCGACGACACCGGCTCGGCCGGACACGGCGGCCACCAGGCCACCGACTCGGCGTCCGCCGCCTCGGCACCGGCCTCGCAGGGCCGGCACAACACGGCCGACGTGACCTTCGCCAAGGGGATGATCCCCCACCACCGCCAGGCCGTGGAGATGGCCGACCTCGCACCCGACAGGGCGCAGTCGGCCGAGGTGAAGAAGCTCGCCGCCGACATCAAGAAGGCGCAGGCCCCGGAGATCGAGAAGCTGTCGGGCTGGCTGACCTCCTGGGGGGAGACCGTGCCTGCCGAGGGCGCCATGGACCACTCCATGCACGGCGGCATGGAGGGCATGGAAGGCATGGAGGGCATGATGAGCGCCGAGGAGATGACCGCGCTCGAGAACGCCTCGGGCAAGGCGTTCGACACCGCCTTCATGGAGATGATGATCAAGCATCACGAAGGCGCGGTCGAGATGGCGAAGACCGAGCAGGCCGACGGCGCCCACACCCCGGCCCGGAAGATGGCCGCGGACATCATCGCCTCGCAGAGCGCGGAGATCGAGCAGATGAAGAAGCTGCTCGGCAAGAACTGATGCCCGGCGCTTGAGCGGGTGGGGGCGGGCATCGTGGGTGCCCGCCCCCTGCCGCCGCCTCTGCGCGACCGCCCCCGCATCAGCCGCATCCGACATCGGGTCGGCGCCCGTCCGGACAACGCCTGTCGGGGAGTTGCCCACGGCGATCCGGGGTAGCGTGCCGGTCATGGCCTCTGACACCATCGTTGAGCGCGCTCAGCGCCTCAAGCAGTTGCACGCCCAGCACAAGCCGCTCGTGCTGCCGACCGTCTGGGACGTCTGGTCCGCGCGGACAGCCGTCGCCGCCGGGTTCCCGGCGCTCACGATCGGCAGTCATCCCCTTGCCGACTCCCGAGGGGCCGACGACAAGGAGGGGCAGACCTTCGAGGAGGTCCTCGCCGCCGTCAGGCCGATCATCGCTGCTGTCGACGTTCCGGTGTCCGTGGACCTGGAGGCCGGATACGGGCAGAAGCCCGCCGACCTCATCGCCGGTCTCGTCGAGGTCGGCGGCGTCGGCCTCAACGTCGAGGACACCGTCCACTCCGAGGGCGGCCGCGTACGCGGCACGCAGGAACACGCGAGCTACGTCGCCGGCCTGCGCTCGGCGGCCGACGATGCCGGGGTCCCGGTCTGGGTGAACGGGCGCACCGACCTCTTCGTGCACGCGCAGGACGCCGCGGCCGTCCTCGACGAGGCGATCGAGCGACTGCGCGCCCTGGTGGAGGCCGGCGCCGACAGCGTCTACCCGGTGGGCATCCAGGACGACGACGACCTGCTCACGGCGGTGACCGGCGCGGTCACGGTCCCGGTGAACTCCACGGCCCACCCCGTCAAGCACGACCTCGAGCGCTTCCGCCGCCTCGGCGTGGGCCGCATCACCTACGGCCCGCTGCTGCAATTCGCTCTGACGGACACGATGAAGGACATGCTCAAGCCGTGGTCACCCTGAGAAGCCGACCGGGCCTCGCACGTGGTCAGGCGGTGGTGACGACGGTGCCGGCGTTCTCCAGCGCGCCCACCTCGTCGGGGGGTGCGGTGTCGTCGGTGACGAGGGTGTGCAGAAGGGCCGAGGGGCCGACGTAGGCGAAGGCGGTGCGGCCGAGCTTGCTGCCGTCCGAGGCGACGAGTGTGCGGCGGGCGGAGGCGATGCTCGCCTTCTTCACCGCGGCGTCGTCGAGGTCGTAGGCGGTCAGGCCGTCGGCCGCGCTCAAGCCGCAGCAGCCGATCACGGCGGTGTCGAAACGCAGGGCGGCCAGGCAGGCAAGGGTGAGCGGGCCGGTGAGGGCCCCCTCGGCGGCGCGGGGCTGACCGCCGGGCACCACCAGGGTGGCCTGGCCGGGCGTCGCCCCGAACAGCTGGATGGCCTGGAGGGACAGCGGCATCACGGTGACGGGCCGGTCGCGCAGAAGACGGGCGACCTCCAGACAGGTCGTACCGCTGTCGAGCACCACGCTCTCGCCGTCGGCGATGAGAGCGGAGACCTTGGCGGCGATCCGGCGTTTGGTGTCGACGGCCTCGTGGGCGCGCAGAGCGAACGGGGGCTCCTCGCCCCTGAGCAGCAGGCTTCGTGCTCCGCCCCGGACGCGTTCGAGGACGCCTTGGGCGGCCAGGGTGTCGAGGTCGCGCCGGATGGTCATTTCCGACGCCCCCGTCAGCTCCGCGAGCTGCTGGACCGTCGCACCGCCGGCGTCCCTGACGACCTTCGTGATCAACCCGTGCCGGTCTGCGTTGCTCATGCCGGAATTGAACACCACCGGACGACGAACACTCAAGATGTTCATTATCCAGTCTTCCGAACATCTCGACTGTTCGTTACGGTGTGCGGCATGGAACGCTCGCTTCGCGGCGCCCGTGTGGCGACGTATGTCTATTTCGTCTTGTGCGGCACCTTGATGGGCGCCTGGGTGGTGCACATCCCGGCCGCGGAAGAGCGGGTGGGCATCAGCCACGCGACGCTGGGCGGCCTGCTCGTGCTGCTCGGGCTCGGCGCCTTCGTCGGGATGCAGGTGGCCGGTCCGCTGACCGACCGTCTCGGCGCGCGCGTCGTGGTGCCCACCACCGCCGTACTGTGCGGCGCCTCCCTCGTGCTGCCGGGCCTCGCCCCCGATCCCTGGACGCTGGCGGGCGCCCTGCTGGTCTTCGGCGCCTGCAACGGCGGCTTGGACGTGAGCATGAACGCCCACGCCGTGCACGTGGAGAAGGCCTACGGACGGCCCGTCATGTCGGGCTTCCACGCCACGTTCTCCGTCGGCGGAGTCCTCGCCGCGCTCGTCGCGGCGGGAGCGACGAGCGCCGGTGTGAGCCCGGTCGCCACCATGGCCGCGATCGGAGGCGGGAGCATCGTGATCGCCCTGGCCTCGGTACGAGCCCTGATGCCCGCCGCCCCCGTCGCCGAGGAGACCGACGCGACCCGCACGGCCGGCGATGTGAAGCACGCATCACCCGCCGTCGCACGCCCCGGCATGGCAGGACGGGTCTGGCTGCTCGCCGTCCTGGCGCTGATGGTCATGCTGTGTGAGGGCGCGGCCAACGACTGGAGCGCTCTGCACCTGCGGGACGTCCTCGGCGCGTCCACCAGCACCGCCGCCTTCGCCTACGGCACCTTCGCGGCGGCCATGACCGCCGGCCGTCTGCTGGCCGACCGTCTCGTCGCCCGGTTCGGCTCCATGGCGGTCCTGCGTCACGGCGCCACCACTGCCGCTGTCGGCATTACGCTCGTGGCCCTCGGCCCCTGGATGTGGACGGCGTTCACGGGCTGGGCGCTGTTCGGGCTGGGCCTGGCCGGTGGTGTCCCGCAGTTGCTCAGCGCGGCCGGGAATGCCGACCCGGCGGCCGCCGGCGCGAACGTCTCCCGTGTCGCCGGGCTCGGCTACGTCGGCATGCTCGCCGGTCCCGCCGTCATCGGCTGGCTGACCCACCTCGTCGACCTCAACCACACCTTCATCCTGCTGACCCTGCTGTGCGTGACCACTGCTGTGGGCGCCCGGGTTCTGCGGACGGAACCCGACCGCACGCCACACGGCGAGACAGCCGGCGTCGGCCACTGACCGCTTGTGCGGCACGGCCTGACCCCGTGCCGCACAAGCACCCGGACCTGCCTCCTCGTATCGCGACGGGGGACGCCGACGAGCTGCGGAGACAGCGGGCGGGGTGCTACGCCACGGACAGGCGCAGCGCCACCAACGCGGTGTCGTCGTCGTTGTCGGCGGTCAGCATCCCGGCGAGCAGTTCGTCGCAGAACGATTCCAGTGGGCGCCGGGCCGCGGTTGACGCGTGGCGGCGCAGCCGGTCCAGTCCGTCGGTGAGATCTTCGTTCCGGCGCTCGACCAGCCCGTCGGTGTACAGCAGCAGCGTGGAACCGGGGGGCAGGGGGTGGACGGCAGTGCTGTGGCGGGGGTCGGGGAGCAGGCCGAGCATCGGGGAGCGGCCCTCGTCCAGGAAGTGAGCGGTGCCGTCCGCCTCCACGAGCAGCGGCGGAGGGTGTCCCGCGGCGGAGTACTGGAGCTGCAGGAGGCCTGGCGCCGGGCGTTCGATCCGGGCCAGGACGCAGGTGGCGGTGCACTCCTGGTACAGGGTCTGTACGGACGCGTCCAGGCGCCGCAAGATCTCGCCGGTGGGTTCCTCGCGGTCGAGGGCGAGTCCGCGCAGCATGTTGCGCAACTGGCTCATGGTGACCGCGGCGGGCAGGTCGTGCCCTGCGACGTCACCGACGGTGAGGACGGCGGCGTCGTCGCGCAGCACGAAGGAGTCGTACCAGTCGCCGCCGACTTCGGCGGCCGAGCTGCTGGGCCGGTAGCGGACGGCGATGCCGAGGCCGGGGACGTCCGGCGGCTCGGTGAGCAGGCTGTGCTGGAGGGCGAGCGCCACCTGTCGGGTTCGCTGGTACTCCAGAGCGTTGCGCAAGGGGGTGTGGGCCCGCTCCAGGAGCGTCTGCAGCAGACTGATCTCCGATGCCCCGAGGGGCGGGCGATCGCCGTTGACGCAGGCGACGACCAGGGCGGCGGTGGTGCCGTCGACGACGACCGGCAGCAGGACGACGCTGTTGGCGTCGGGCGCCAGCCAGGGTCGGTGCCGGTCGGGGTGATGTCGGGCGGCGGTGAGCCGGGCCGGAAGACGGCGTGGACCGGGCGGCGCCGGTCGGCGGCGCGGACGAGGGCGCTGTCCGGGCCCAGATGCTCGGCCTGGTGCGGGGGCGGGCCGGGAGGGCCCTGGCGGGGCACGGCGGCGACGCGTTCGGCGGCCAGGGCGGTCCCTGGAGTGCGGTGCAGGGCCTGTGGAAGAAGGTAGGAGGTGCAGCTGTCGGCGAGCTCGGGCACGATCACCGCGGTGAGGGCGGCGAGCATCTCGTCCGGCCGGGCGGTGTCCGCCGTCACGGCGGTCGCCCGGGCCAGCAGCTTCTCCCGGCGCGCGTCCTGCCACTCCTGCTCGACGTCCCGGCATGTGCCTATCCACTCGATCACCCTGTCCCCGTCGCGGACCGGCGCGGCGTCGACGCCGAAGTGCCGGTAGCCGCCCGTGGCCAGCCGCAACCGGTAGGCGTGGGTGAAGCGCGGCTGCACCTCCCGCAGGGCGCGGCTCCACCGCTCGACGACGGCGGCGCGGTCGTCGGGATGGATCGCGTCGATCCACCCGTCGCCGCGGAACTCCTCCCAGCTCTGCCCGGTGACCCGCTGCCAGCCCGGGCTCGGCTCGGTCACACCGCCTTCCGGGCCCGTCACCCACACCATCTCCGACCCGGCGCGCACCAGGCTGCGGTAGCGCAGCAGTGCACGGCGTCGCTCCTCGGACAGGACACGGATCCGCCGTGCGGCAGTCACCTGCTCAGTCGTTTCCACGACCACGCCCAGCACCCCACGACTCCCGTCGCTCACCGTCGCGCGGGAGACGCTGAACGTGAAGTAGCGTGTCCCCTCCCGTGACGAGTCCGCGAAGTCGAGGTCGATGGGAACGGCCGTGAGCACCTCGGCCTCGCCGGTGGCGAGGACCCGGTCGAAGATGTCGAAATAGCCGGACTGCGCGAGGTCGGGAAAGGTGCGCCGGAGGGGTCGGCCCAGCGGACGGTCACCGAAGGTCTTCCGGTAGACGGCGTTGGTGTACGCGAGCCGGTGCTCCGGCCCTCGGGTGAACACCACACCGATCGGAGCGGGATCGAACATCGTCAGCCTCATGCGGGCCTCCACCTGCCCCTGCCCGGGAAGTGAACGTGGGCAACGAATCCCCAGTACCCCGCGTCCAGGGCCCCGACGCCCGACCTCCGTCATCCGGCACGCCGGACTCCCTTGAGGCCCTGCTGACACCGCACTGCCGGGCGCCGATGACGACGGGTCTGCGGCCGGGCGGGGACCTCGCCCCCGTGGCCTCATGTCCGGGCCGGCAACAGCCTCCGGCCCGGCCGGTCAGAGGGGACCGTGACGCCGGTGATCCTGCTCTTCGCCCGGTGACGGGGGACGCCGCCAGTTACGCACCCAGCCCAGTACCTCCGGATCGTCCAGGGCCGCCACCCAGGCGTCGGCATGCCCGGTGTCCGCCTCGTCAGGCAGCGGGCCCACGCCGAGGGTCCGCAGTCCGGCACGCCACGCCGACTCGATGCCCGTGAGGGAGTCCTCGACGGCCAGCGCGGTTTCCGGGCGGACTCCGCACAGACGTGCCGCCGTGGCGTACACATCCGGCCACGGTTTGGGCCGTACCGTCTGCGACCGTTCGCCGTCCCTCCCGGGTCCGGCGCCCCGTTTGTCCGGCGGCCCCGTGGGCACGACGATGTGGCGGAAGTGGCGGCGCAGCCCTGCGCGGCCGAGGCTCTCCTCCACCACCTCCAGCGGGCAGTTGCTGGCCACGGCCAGCGGCAGCCGCCCGGAGAGGAGGCGCACCATCTCCCCGGCGCCCGGCATGGTCAGGGGGTCCTCCGCGACGAGGGACATGAAGTGTGAGAGGAGCGCCGTGGTCAGGTCGGCGGCCAGCTCGGGCTTGTGCGTCTCCTCGGCCATCAGGCGGCCGCAGTCGACGTAGTGCACACCTTTGGCGCGGTCGGCAAAGCCCGGCGGAGGCAGCAGACCGAACTCACGGAAGGCGCGGTTGCGCGCATCCTGCCAATGACGTTCTGTGTCCATCAGTGTGCCGTCGCAGTCGAAGACGACAGCCTCGGGCGACCAGTTCGACAGGGTTCGCTGTGGCAGCGTCAAGATGGCCTCCTGGGGGAGAGAGCGGGAGCGGGAACACGGCCGCGGGCTTGCGAGGTGAGGCGGCGGGCCCCGCGATGACGGGGCTCGGGAGGGGCCGGTGCCGTCCGCGAACTCACCGACAAGCACAACTCGTATTTCGGGGCATCAGCCGCAAAGAGAAAACATTGCAACGGCTACGATATTTAGCCTCCGAAAAACGGCGCAATCACTATTTCGAGTGCTCGCCCCACAGGTGATCAGGGTGTAAGCGGTTGTCCGGCCCGCCGCCCTGGACCCTCTGGTGCAACGTCATCCCGGTTGTCTGCAGGGCGAGTTGCGGGACATGTGCGCGGCGAGGAGTCACGCCCCGGCATGCGGCGAGAGGGCAGGCCGGCGAACCAGGAGCGGCACCCTGGAGCCAATTTCCACTCTTGGGTGTTCAGATTCGAAAGAAATGCCGCAATCCTGCGTGAGGCTGACGTTTCATCGCTCCGGGCGTACGCGGGCGCACTACATTTTGGGCCGTTCACTACGGAGCCGAACGAGGTGCGCAGGATCTTGCAGGAACGGGCCAGAGCAACCCGCAGATCACTCCTGGAGGCGGCCGCCTGCCTCTTCGCCCAGCAGGGATACGCCAGCACAAGCGTCAACGACATAAGCGCCCTGTCGGGACGGACCAGCGGATCCGTCTACTTCCACTACGCCAGCAAGGAAGGCATCGCCCAGGCGGTCGTCCGGGAAGGCTTCGCGACCTGGCCCAGCCTCGTCCCCCGGTACGACGACCCGAGCGTGCCGCCCCTGGAGCGCCTCGTCGCATTGAGCTACGACATCGCCCGCGCTCTCGCGGAGGACTCCCTGACCCGCGCGGGCGCCCGCCTGTGGGCCGAGCGCCACACCATCAACGCGAACCTTCCCGACCCCTTCGTCCTCTGGACGACCGCGGTCACACGCCTGCTCGCCCAGGCCCGCTCCGGGGGGTACCTGGCCGCCGGTGTCCGCCCGGCTGCCACTGCCCGCACCCTGGTCCGCGCCTTCTACGGGTTCTGCACCCTCACGGAGGCGCTGGAAGGTTCCCACGCGCTCACCGGCCGCCTCGCCGACTGGTGGCAGCTCACCCTGCCCGCCCTCCAACGGGACCCGCGAACCGAGCAGGCCCCGACGCGGTCGGCAACAGCCACGCCGCCCGTCGACAACCGCCCGCCCCCACCCGCGCCCGCCGCCGAAGACCGAATGCTGACCGTCCGCACCACGGAACACGGGACGAACGGCCCGGTGACCGGCCCCGCCGGTACGGCCGGCGACCGGGGCCCGGCAGGGTGCGGCAGAACATGACGTCCGAGGAACCTGTCCCGCGACCTAAGACCGTGTCCGCGAGCGGGCATGGATGGCTTCACTGATGATCCGCACCGCGCGGTCGACATTCCGCGCCGTGGCCTCTGAGGACGCCTGCTCGGACTCGTGGATGAACGCTGTGGCGCCGCGCCGGCTGCCGCAGTAGTCGACGATCCCGTGTTCTATCTGCGTGCGCAGTGCTTCCTCGTACCCATGGCGCTCGTACGAGCCGGAGTCGTCGCCGGCGATGGGCAGAAGATGCGTGGTGAGCGCCTGGAGTTTCGGTCGCAGGCCCGAGGCCGGGGAGTACTCGAAGGCCCAGCCGTTGACGAAGACGCGGTCTATCCATCCCTTCAGCAGCGCGGGCATCGACCACCAGTACACGGGAAAGACCAGGACCAGATCGGTGGCGCGCTCGAGACGACGGTGCTCACTGACGACGTCGGCCGGATAGTTGCCGCCCTCGTGGTACGCCCGGCGATCCGCCAGGGTGAACACGGGGTCGAACCGCTCCTTGGCCAGGTCGGCGGTCTCGACTGACACGGGGTGGAGTGCCGCTTCGAGTTCTTCCAGCACGTGATGCGTCAGAGACCGGGGGTCCGGGTGCGCGGCGACCAGCAGGGTGTGCATCGACAGCCTCTCTCCCTCAAGAGTGAACCTACTACTAGTAGCCTACTAGTAGTAGGTTACTCATGGATGAGAGACTGCCGAACATGGCCGAGCGACGACTCTCCAGTGCCGAGCGGCGGGCCCAGCTCGTCGGCATCGCCCGCGACGTGATCGCCACCGAAGGCACAGACGCGCTCACGCTCGCGTACCTGGCGAGCAGAGCAGGCATCTCCAAGCCCGTCGTCTACGACCACTTCTCCTCGCGTTCGGCCCTTCTGCTCTCGCTGTATCAGGACTTCGACGAGCGACACCTCGCCGACCTGCATGCTGCGATAGCGCACACCCCGCCGGATCTGCGGCAGCGGGTCGAGGCGATCGCGTCGGCTCACGTCGCGTGCGTCGTCTCCCAGGGTGTCGAACTCAGCGGAGTGGTGGCCGCACTCGCCGGCACACCAGCCCTCGAGAAAGCCAGGCGGGAATCCGAACGCCGCTACGTGGACATCTGCCGGCAAGCCCTACGAAGCGCCGACGGCGCTGCGGACCTCAGCGAGGAAGCAGCCATCGCGTTCCTGGGCGCCGCAGACGCACTCGGCCATGCGGCGGCCCGTGACACGATCAGCCCGGAACTGGCCCGATCGACCATCACCACCGTGCTGCTCAGCCTCGTCAACGCCTCTGGCTGAAGGGCTCGGAGCCGGACGGCCGCTGTCGTGCCACCGTCGTCTGATGTCCGCCTTCGTCTCGGGACGGGGGGAGGGGCCGTGCCCACGGCGACAGCACCGGACCGCCGGCGGTCGGTCCCCCGCGGCCACCTCAGCAGTTGCGGATGGACCACACCGGCGTCCAGTCGTACGTGAAGGGCCTGTTCTCCGGCAGGGCGACGTCCAGCACCTGTCCGTTCTGGCCGTAGAAGAAGGCGGCGGCCCCGATCTGGTTGTTCACGGCCTGGCCCACGCCGTTCCAGTACGACAGGGAGTACTGGGCGCACCGGTAGAGGAAGAAGACCTTGTACTTGCCCACGGCGGGGTCCCATACGCCGGCGCACAGGTTCCCCGAGGTGCACTCGACGGGGTTGCCCGACGTCGTGTGGACGTAGTCGGCCGCCGGAGACACCGTGGGGGAGACGGCCGCCACGGCGCGCGAGGAGGCGGCAGCGGTCTCCCGGGGCGCCGGCGGCATGATCATGATGCGGCTGCCGCCCTCGCTGGGCGTGTCCGACGCTGCGTGGGCCGGAGCCGCCGCGAAGGCGGACGCCAGTACCCACAGGAAGGCAGCGACCACCCCGAGGGTGGAACGCCTGGTACGCGACATCGTCACTCCTTTTCCGGGGACATGCGGGATCAGTGCTGTTCTGTGCACAGCGGAACGTCCGGCAACTGGTTGTCCGGATGGCTGATGTAGATGTTGGTGACGTAGCCCCCGTACTGCGGCAGATACGCCCACCAGTCGTTGGTGTACGGCGGGACGGAGACGACCTGGCCCTTCTTCTGGCAGCCCACCAGCACTTCCACTCCGGCCGGGAGCCGGGTCAGCAGGTTGTCCCCGAGTGCCGGCTCCTTGCGGACCGCGACATCCGACCCCCACGTTCCGTACCACTTCCCCGTTGGTGCCGTGCCGCCGGGAACGTTCAGGGAACGGGTCAGCCGGCCGAGGTCGGTGTAGGCCTTGCCGTAGGAGGTGCCGTCGGGGTGCAGGGTGAGGACGGCGACGATCGAGCGGTCACCGGCCCCGACGGTGCCGGTCGTGTGCAGCGCCGGCCGGCTCAGGTCGACGCCCGCGGCCCCTGCGGCGGAGACGGTGCCGGCCCGGGTACGGGCCGGGGTGCTGCTGCCAGGGCCGCAGGTGCCCTGCGCGGAAAATCCTGACCAGCCCTGCTTGACGGCCCACGGCTGGCTGAAGGCGGCGGCGATGCCGAAGTGCTGGTCGAAGGAGTCGGAGGCGCACCGGGTCGACTGGCGTAGACGCTGCATGATGAAGTCGCGCACATCGGCGGGGGCCGTTTGCAGGATGTGGCGGTAGATCTTCACCGTGTCGCGGGCGGAGATGGCCGTGTAGCCCCAGTAGCCCTCGTATCCGGCCGGAGGCGGCGCCGTGTCGACGAGCCCGACACGCGTGATCATGCGGTCGACGATCGCGGGCCCGCCGTAGGTCGACCAGTAGTGGTTGGCGGCGCTGTCCTGGCTGCTGCGGAGCATGGAGTCCAGCCGGGCACGGTCGGCGTCCGGGATGCCGCCGGGGCTGCGGTCCCACAGGAAGTCGAGCGCCAGCAGGAGCTTGACGACGGATGCGGAGCGGAACGTGGCCGCCGCGTTGAGCTGCTCGGTGAAGGTGCCGGTCTGCCGGTCGAAGACGGCTACGCCGGCTGTGACGCCGGCGGGCACCTGAGGGCTTCGCGGTACGGCCGACTGCGTGTCGTCCGCTTCCCTCGGCCCCGCCGCTGCCGCACCGGAGTGCGGGAGTGCCGCGCAGACGAACGCGAGGGTGAGGAGAACTGCGGCTGCGGCGAGCGTGCGGAGAGGGGTGCGGCGTGACAGCGTGGGGGAGTGGCGTGAGGCTGGGAGCATGTCGTGACGGTCCTCGGCGACGAGTGGGAAACGCGATGAGGGGTGGGAGCGTCCGGGGCGGGCTTCGCGCTGTCCGGCACGGCGACACTCCGTCGAGGAGCCTTCGTGCCGGACACATGCGGTCCCGGGCGGAGTGCCCTGGTGGCTACTGCCGGGCGGCTTACGGGATGTTGCATTCCGTCATGCCCGGCCAGGGGTCGGTCGACGTCCACACGTCCACGGCGGGGATGAATCCCCATGCATGGTGCACGTCCTCACCGGGAGCGACGCGGTCTCCCATGGTGTAGTACCAGACATTGTTGCCGCCGTCGTGCCAGGCGCCCCGGCCCCAGCACACGAACCAGCTCGACGAGGTGTCGATCCAGCCGATCACCGGGCAGGCGGCGATGAAGCTGGCGCAGCCGTACAACGGGGCTCCGGCCCGATTGCCGCACACCCAGTCCCGCGACCAGGTGCGCCCGGTCCACGCATCGTAATGACTGACGTTGCGGGCAGTGCACGACGCCTGGGGTGCGGGAGGCGCGGCATCGGTCCCGCGGGAGGCGCTCGGCGTCGCTCGGACCGTGTGATCGGCCTGCGGCGTCGACGCCTGAACGGCACCCGCGCTGAACAGTACGGCCAGGAGGGCGGCGAGTATCGCCACCGCTCTTCTCATGGACATGTGCCGGCCCCCGTTGTCGAGAAAGTGATGGTCGCGGCGACGGTCGGAAGACCCCGTGGAACCAGTGGGTTGCAGTGGGCGTCGCCTGGGATCGAGCCTTCCACTCTCACTCGGTGAATGTCATCGCTTATGTCCATGCGAGATGAAAACTGATCAATGAGGGATTCTTAATGGTTGCTGGCGGAACGGTCTCCGGGGCGGGAGCCCCGACGGGTCCCGATCCACGGACACCGAGTGCCCACCAGTTGCGGCTGTTCGTCGCCCTGTCGGAGGAACTGCACTTCTCCCGCGCCGCCGCCCGTCTCTTCATCACGCAGTCGGCCCTGAGCCAGCAGATCAAGGACCTCGAACAGCGCCTCGGCGTGCAGTTGTTCGACCGTTCCGGCCGGACCGTCACTCTCACGCCGCAGGGGGAGGTGCTGCTGGCGGACGCACGGGGCGTGGTGACGGCCATGGACCGGCTGAGCCACAGCGCCTCGACGCAGGCGCGTCGGCTCTCGGGCCGGCTCGTGGTGGGTACGGTCGGGGCCGAGGCAGCCATGCCCTACACGCGGGCCGTCCTGAGCCTGCTGCACGAGCGGCACCCCCGGGTCCAGACCGACGTGCGCAGCCTCCACTTCGCCGACCACTTCGACGCCTTGTTCCGCCATGACATCGATGTTGCATTTCTGCGGCCACCGGTACCCGACGGCATCGAAGTGCAGCAGCTGGCCACGGAGGCCCGGCTGGCCTGTCTGCCGGCGAGCGATCCGCTCGCGGACCGGCCGCGGATCACCCTCGCGCAGTTGGCGGACCGTCCTGTGATCGACGTACCGCCCCAGGTTCCGCGGGTCTGGTGGAACTTCTGGGCGGTGGACCCCCGGCCCGGCGACATCCCGGTCCGCTACGGACCTGTCGCCTCGGACCTGGAGGGGCTGCTCCATCTCGTCGCCCAGGGCGAGGGTATGTGCTTCCTGCCGGCCGCCGCCCGCGACCTCTTCCCACGCCCTGGCGTGCGCTACGTCGAGGTCACGGACCTTCCTCCCTCCACGGCCGGCCTCGCCTGGCTGAGGAGCAACCGCACTGAGCCGCTGATCGAGGCCGTTGCCGATGCGGCCCGTTGCGTGGCATCGGCGTGACTGAGCCGGTATCAGACGTAATCTCGGGCCTCTGACGACCGGTCAGGTAGCCGGACCGCCTCAGCGTCGCTCGGCGGCGTCGAACGCGGGCGCGAGCGGGCTGAGCGCCGCGCGGAGTCGGTCGGGCAGTGAGCCGGAGGGTACGACCAGTCCGACAGCGTCGAGATTCCTGACGGCCTCTGCGTTCCCGCTCGGCTGGAGCCAGTCTTCCAGCGCGATGCGAACCGCCGCGGCGACGCTTGCCGCGAGGACACGGGCCGTGTGCGCTCCGGGGTCATCCAGGCGTTCGGCGATCACCGCTGTGAGAGGGGGCTCGATGCCGGCGGTGGTGTCGAGGAACGCTTTGCGCAGCGCTGTCGTGGTGGTGATCAGCAGCAGCGCCTTGTGTTCTCGCTCGCCGGTGTTCGTGTACTGCTCGACCACTGCTTCGGTGACGGCGTCGGCCAGGCGGACTCCTGAGGGCCGGGCTGCGACCGCCGCCGCGATGTGCGCCTCCCGGTCCGCGGTGACAGCGGAGACGATCGCCTGCTCACGGCTGACGAAGTAGTTGTTGTAGGTGCGCGGTGAGACCCCGGCCGCTTCGGCGATGTCCTCGACCCGCACCTGGTCCGGTCCGCGCTCCACAGCCAGGCGCAGAGCCGCCTCGCGTAGCGCCGCGCGCGTGGCCTGCTTCTTACGCTCCCGAAGCCCTGGTCTTGGTGTCGTCACGACTTCAGCGTTCCACGCAGGGATGCGTACGCGCAAATGTGCGGCTACGTAAACTTGCGTGCGCGCATCTTTCCTGTCAGTCTCGACCCGACCAATACCGCAGAGAGGACGTCACCGTGCGAGCACGAGGAATGACCTATGACACCGGATTCGTCGTGCACGGTCAGACGGTCCGCGAGCACCTCGACCCCGGTGTGGTCCGGCGCGAGCTCGCCATCATCCGCGACGACCTTCACTGCAACGCGGTCCAGATCATCGGCGGCGACCCGGACCGACTGGAGCTGGCCGCCGGTGCCGCCGCCGAACTAGGCCTGGAAGTCTGGTTCTCGCCCTATCCGCTGGAACTGGAGCCGGAGCAGATCCTCATGCTCTTCCGCGACTGCGCCCAGCGTGCGGAACGGCTCCGGCAGCAGGGGGCCGCAGTCGTGTTCGTCGCAGGGGTCGAGCTGAGCGTGATGAACCGCGGGTTCCTGTCCGGAGAGAGCCCCGAGGAGCGGGTCGAGCGTCTGATGAGCGCACACGAGGGGCGGGCCGCAGCGATGCGCGAGCTCGGCGTGCGCATGAACGCGTTCCTCCGTGATGCGGCGGCCACGGTCCGCGAGAGCTTCCATGGCAAGCTCACCTACGCAGCCATCCAGTTCGAGCAGGTCGACTGGACTCCCTTCGACATCGTGACGTTCGAGCTGATCCGCTCCGCCGAGGTCGCTGACCTGTTCCGGGACGGGGTGCGCACCCTGGCCCGAGGCCCGAAGCCGCTCGCCGTCACCGGGTTCGGCACCGCGGCCTACCGCGGCGCGGGAGACCGCGGTGGGCGGGTGCTGGAGGTGGTCGAGCGCGACCCGAAGACCAAGGCTCCTGTACGGCTGAACGGCATCTACGAGCGTGACGAGGACGGCCAGGCCGCGTATCTGAGCGAACTGCTGGAAATCTTCGAGACCGAGGGCGTGGACAGCGCCTTCGTGTTCTTGTTCGCCTTGCCCGGCTACCCGCACCGCCCGGACGGCGACCCCAGGGACGACCTGGATCGGGCCGGCCTGGGCATCGTCAAACTCCTCGAAGGGCGCCGGGGACATACCTACCCCGACATGGAATGGGAACCCAAGGCCGCCTTCACGGCAGTAGCGCAGCGGTATCGGAGGTGACAGACCACACGCACGGTGACCACAGCCCGGGAGCTGCGTGGCGTCGCAGTGCAGATCCCGGGCCGATTCCACCGAGGCGAAGCGGCCCGGACCGTCAGCGCGGCGGCAGCCGGTGGAGGACCACCTCCGAGAGCCGTCCGTCGGTGATCGCGGCGGTCATATAGGTGCAGTGGGGCTGTCGGCGGCGGTCCGTCGGCGACCCCGGATTGAGCAAGCGAAGTCCCGTGGGAGCTGTGGTGTCCCACGGGATGTGACTGTGTCCGAACACGAGCACGTCGAGGTCCGGGAAGCGTTCCGCGCACCGTTTCTCCCGCCCCTGCGCGGGACCTGTCTCATGGATCACCCCGAGGCGCAGCCCGTCGAGTTCCGCGCGGGCCACCTCCGGCAGCCGGGCGCGCAGCGCGGAGCCGTCGTTGTTGCCGTACACGGCGAGGAGCCTGCGGCTGCGGCTCTCCAGCAGGTCGAGTGTGTCGGTGTCGACCCAGTCCCCGGCGTGCACGACGAGGTCGGCACGGGGGATCTGCGCCAGCAGCGGTTCGGGCAGCTTCTTGGCGCGTTTCGGCAGATGGGTGTCGGACATCAGGAGCAGACGCACGGTGGGCAGCCTAGAGTCTGTCCGGCCGATCACCATCGCGGCGCGTCAATGCGGAGACTTCAGGGCGCGAAGTACCAGCAGTACAGGCCAAGCTGCTCCTCGACACGGCTGCCGGCCAGGGCTGACAGACGTTCAAGGAGGTCCACCGGGTTGTCCAGCGAGATCTCGTCGTCCGGTTCCGAGGCGGCCCCGGTCCACGCAAGGGCTGTGGCTCGGAGTCGGTCTCTTCCCGCAGCGGTCAGAGCCGTACACAGTGGTCCTTCGCTGTCGCCTCCGGATCGCGGAGCAGCGCGTTGCGGGCGTCCACCTGGGCACGCGTCGTCGGTGTGACGATGGTGCCGCCGCCGGTGGCCAGCGCCTGGCTGCGCTCCGCGAAGCGGCGCATCCGGCGCTCGTACGCCGCGGAGGCCTCGGGGTGGTCCGTACGAGTGGCGGGACCGTGAACCATCGGGGGCGGGCGGCGGGGGAGGACCCCCTGCCCGCCCCCGGCGGATCAGAGCCTTCGGCTACGGAAACGGAGAGCGGCTTCGCCGGCCACGGCGTCTTCAGCCGTAGTTGATCCAGGCCCGGGTGGCACCGTTCTGAGGATTGACGTCAAGGTAGTCGGCCCGGCCGTCGTTGTTGAGGTCGGCGAACTGGATACGCGCTCCGTCGACGAGGACGCCGCTGGCGACGCTTCCCTGGGGGTACCAGAGCCAGTCGGCGCCGCCGGTCGGTTCTTTGGGGTTGGGTCCGCCGTTGATCCATGCCTGGACGGAGCTGTCGGGGTTGACCTTCAGGTAGTCGGCTCTGCGGTCACCGTTGAGGTCGGCGAAGCGGATGGTGTTGCCCGCTGTGCCGACGCCGCTGGCGATGGTTTGTTGGGGGTACCAGAGCCAGTCGGCGCCGCCGGTCGGTTCTTTGGGGTTGGGTCCGCCGTTGATCCATGCCAGGACGGAGCTGTCGGGGTTGACCTTCAGGTAGTCGGCTCTGCGGTCACCGTTGAGGTCGGCGAAGCGGATGGTGTTGCCCGCTGTGCCGACGCCGCTGGCGATGGTTTGTTGGGGGTACCAGAGCCAGTCGGCGCCGCCGGTCGGTTCTTTGGGGTTGGGTCCGCCGTTGATCCATGCCTGCACCGAGCTGTCGGGGTTGACCTTCAGGTAGTCGGCTCTGCCGTCACCGTTGAGGTCGGCGAAGCGGATGGTGTTGCCCGCTGTGCCGACGCCGCTGGCGATGGTTTGTTGGGGGTACCAGAGCCAGTCGGCGCCGCCGGTCGGTTCTTTGGGGTTGGGCCCGCCGTTGATCCATGCCTGCACCGAGCTGTCGGGGTTGACCTTCAAGTGGTCAGCTCTGCCGTCACCATCGAGGTCGGCGTACACAACGGTACTGGTGCCTCCGCTGAACGTTCCGGACGCGATGGTCTCCTGCGGGATCCAGCCCTTGACGGGGCCTCCACCCGGAGCACCACCGTCGTCGGGCCCCTCGATCCGGCCGGCCTGACCCGCGCTCACGAGTCCGTCGTAGAACGCTCCCGCCATCTTCTGGTAGCCGCGGTCGTTGGGATGCAGACCGTCGGCCAGATCGGCGGTGGTGACCGCGTCCATGTCGACCAGCCAGACGTTCTTGCCGGCCGCCCGCCGGGCCTCCACGACACCCGGGATCGCCGCGTTGTACGTGGCGATCCGTTCCGCGGTCCCCGGGAACGAGGACGGCACGATGGTCGAGACCAGCAGTGTGACCCCGGGGTCGTACCGCAGAATCTGGTCGATCAGGCTGCCGAGTCTGGCCGGCGCGCCACCCGGATCGACGTTGTTGCTCATGTCGTTGGTGCCGATGTGCAACAGCACCACGTTGGGCCGGTACGTCGTCAGGACGGAGTCCGCGATGCCGGCGATGTCCTTGATCAGCCAGCCGGGGTGGCCCTCGTTCGCGATGGGCGAAAGGGCCGGTCCCGAGCGCTGCGAGCCGACGTATTCCACCTTCCTGTCCTGCTGGTTCAGGTGGACGTACAGCGTCGACCGGTAGCCGGCTCCACTCGAACTGCCCGTGCCGTACGTGATCGAGTCACCCAGCGGCATGATGCGCAGGTGTATGTCGGAGGCCCCCACCCCGCGATTCAGCCGCTGGATGGTTTCGAGCAGACGGTTGACGACGTTGCCGTTGAGTACGTCGGCCACATAGCCGAGCGGGTTCGCCCAGTTCCCGAGCTTCACCGCCCAACCACGCAACGTCTTCTGCGCGTTGGTGATCAGGGAGGCGGCACTTTCCGAGGCGAACGAGACGAACGCACCGAGGAAGGCGCCGGCGAGCGCAGACCACATGGCGGTGGCCAGCGCGGCACCCCATGCCTCTCCGTCGATCGGCTTGCCGTCCAGGGCCGCACTCATCAACTCGCTGACGCCCCCCGACAGGGCTCCCGCCACGGCACCGCAGACCGGTGCGGCGGCAGCAGCGCCCGGAGCGAAGGCGGCCAGGCACAGTGCGGTGGCCGCGACAGCGGTGGCAGTGGAGACCAGGCCCGTGACGAACTTCTTCCAGAAGCCGTCCCAGAAGCCTGTAGTGCTGATGTCGCCCGCCGGCACCACCATCACCAGGCTGTCACCGACGACATGGACGCTGCCGTCGTAACTGACACCGTCATCCTGCTCCTGGTAGTAACCCACGCTGTTCCTGTCGGCGTTCAGCGTGAGGGCTCTGCTGAGCGACAGCCCGTCGGCCTGGTCCCCGCGGATGGCGTCGACCATGTGCTGCATCTGCCGGCGCAGCAGATCGGGCTGGGCCCCGGGATTGAAATCAAGCGCCGCCACCAGGTCGTTGTCACCACTCGCCAACGAGCGGAGGCCGCCGGCGTCCCGGGCGCAACCGAGCCGCAGGGCGGCTGTGCCCTCCTCCACCGGCGCGGTGGCGAAGGACGTGGCATGGGCCGAGCACCCTCCGGGCTCCGCCGCGGCGGCTTCCTGAGTGACGCCGGGCAGCGCGGACCCGGCGAGTATCAGCGCCATCGAGAGAACTAACACCAGGAGGAACGCACCACCTGAAGATCTCCTCCTCGTCAGAATCACTCGACACAGGTTGCTGCGCACTGATCTTCCTCCTTCTGAGCGGCACGCATACCGGAAACGCGCTCACCCACGGCCGGGACGCTGTCGTACTGTCACAACAGCTGTATTCCGGTCTCCATGCTGGCCGGCGGCTCGTGGGGCGGCGCGCTGGTACGGGCGCGGCAGTCGTGATCATGAATGCGTGTGAGGGTGCATCGAACCCAAGCTACGGATGTGGCGGCTCTGGCTCGTCCCCCTGCAGAGGGCACTTCCGCGTAGCTCGCACGGGGGACGGACCCCGGGGACCGCACCGTGGAGCCCTGGGTCCTCGCTCAGGCGTACAGCGACGGCCTGCTGCGGCCGGGGACGGCTTCGGCGACTGGCTGAACGCCGATGACGAGACTGCGAAGGACGTCATCGCCACCGCCTACTTCGCACACGCCGCGGACCTCGCCGTGAGGATGGCAGGCGAGCTCGGCCGGGACCCGGCACTCCACGAGGACCTGTCCGGGCGGGTGCGGGAGGCCTTCCGGCGGGCGTACGTCGACGCCGTGGGCCGGGTGAAGGGCCGGCGGCCGCCCGTCTGGTGGCGCTCATCGAGGCCCGCGACTGGCGCCTGTCGACCGGCTTCCTCGGCATCCCCGGCTGCTGCCCGTGCTCACCGACACCGGGCACACCGACATCGCCTACCGGCTGCTCACCCGGCGCACCTTCCCCAGCTGCGGCTACCAGATCGACCGGTCCCGCGATGGGCCTGATGTGCCGTGCAGGATCCGCCTCGCCGGCGAAGGCGGCTGCCGCCCCATGGGGGCGACGCCCCGCGGATGAGTGAGGTCCTGGATCGGGTCCGCGTCCCCGGCCGCCGGGCGGACGGCCTGGGACCCGGCCGGACCGGGTCAGCGGCGGCAAGGCATACAGCTCTCGAGGAAACCGCCGCTGCCTTGGTGGACGCCGCGTCCGGCACATGATCCCGGAACCGGAGGACCGGAGGACCGCTCCGTCGGTTCCGCCGGACAGACCTCAAGGGTGCAGTTCATCCGTCCGGGATGTCTCAAGACGGTGGAAGCCGGCGAGGCGCGGTGAGACGGCGAAGGGGAAGGATTCTCCGCCGGGGGTCTTCAGGGCCGCCACGATGTCATGGTCCGGTGCGCCGAATATCTCGAAGTGCTGCACGGTGCAGTGCTCCATCACCTTACGGATGTACGGATCCGACAGCCGCCAGTGGGCGCGGATGGCATCGGAGTCGCGGTAGAGCTGGAAGCTGTGCGCCAGCATCCGCTCCTCGTCGATGAAGACCTCGACCATGAGCTGAGGGCCGTGCTCGTGAGCGAATGCCACCGCCTGCGCGATGGCGCGCCGGAAGCCGTCGAGGTGACCGTCCGTGATGCGCATGGTGTTACGAAAGAGAATGGTGCTGCTCTTTGTGCTCTCCATGCGCCGAGTGTTGCGCCTCAACCAGGGTTGAGGTCAAGGGTGCAGCCCGGCCAGGGGACCGGTGTCGCGGAGGCTGGCGATGAAGCTCCCTCGACGTGGACACGCGGGCAGGACCCGAGACGCTTCTTCTCCCTTTGGCGGTGGCGGAGACAAGAACCTCAGACATCCTCCTTCTCGCCGGCCAGAGGCACTTCCTGCTTCGGGTGATCACCAGTCGGCTGCACCGGGCGAAGCGCCGGTGGAACGTGGGCCACGCCGTCCTGAACACCGGCGGCGACTGCGCGGAATGTGCCCACAACGACGTTGCCCACGGACACCCCTGGCGTTCGGCGCGCCCAGTCCACCTGGGCGGGACCTCCCGCGCTGGATGTCTTACGCGGCACCGTCGAGGACCTGGCGCAGACGGAGCGCGAACTCGTCCGGCTTCCCCGGGGCGGCGCGGTGGTGATCGCGTCGGCGTCCGGCCGGTAACCGCTGACCGCCCACGACCTGTCGGACAGCAGCGGGTCGTCGCGGGAGCCGTCGTCCTCGGTGGGCATCCCGAACGCGGCGTGGTCGGCCGCGGGCTGCGCGTCGGCATCGCCGCCCTCCGGTGATCGGGTCGGCGAGGTGGAGACGGCCCGCGGAACCGGGCCGCGCCGCAAACCCGTTCGCTCCGGTGCGCACGGCGCGCAGGGCACGCCCTTGACCACTCCATCAATACTCTGTGCGCCCTTTCTGATGCGGAGAGCGACGGAAATGATGAGCGCACCACACAGGAACCAGGCGATCCACGGCCCTCGGTCGGCGACCGGGCGGGTCGTGGCGAAGGAGGCCAGGTGTTGCTTCTCATCTCCCCGGACGGCGTCGAGGAAGCGCTCGACTGCGCCAAGGCGGCGCAACACCTCGACATCGTCGACGTCAAGAAGCCCGACGAGGGCTCTCTCGGCGCGAACTTCCCCTGGATCATCAGGGAGATACGCGAAGCGGTCCCGGCGGACAAGCCGGTGTCCGCGACCGTGGGAGATGTCCCCTACAAGCCCGGCACGGTGGCCCAGGCCGCTCTCGGCGCGGCCGTCTCCGGAGCCACGTACATCAAGGTCGGTCTCTACGGATGCACGACCCCTGACCAGGGCATCGACATCATGCGCGCCGTCGTCCGGGCCGTGAAGGAGCACAACCCGGACGCACTCGTCGTCGCCTCGGGCTACGCCGACGCCCACCGGATCGGCTGCGTCAACCCGCTCGCGGTGCCCGACATCGCGGCCCGCTCCGGCGCCGACGCGGCGATGCTGGACACCGCCGTGAAGGACGGGACGCGGTTGTTCGACCACGTTCCGCCCGACGTCTGCGCCGAGTTCGTCCGGCTGGCCCACGCGTCCGGCCGGCTCGCGGCCCTGGCGGGCAGTGTCCGGCAGGGCGACCTCGGCGAGCTGACCCGCATCGGTACGAACATCGTCGGCGTGCGGGGAGCGGTCTGCGAGGGCGGCGACCGCAACGCCGGGAGGATCCGGCCCCATCTGGTGGCCGCCTTCCGGGCGGAGATGGACCGGCACGACCGGGAGCGCACCGCCGGCCTTCCCACAGCGCGCTGACGGCCGCCATGCCGACCACCGAACCCACGCGCGTGCCCGACCCCGGGGCGGCCCGCTTCCCGGTCGTCGACCCGGCCACCGGGGAAGCGTTCGACGAGGCACCCGACCAGCAGCCGGACGAGCTGGACGCCGTGATCGACCGGGCGCAGCGGGCCTGGAGCGGCTGGCGGGCCGACCCCGCCGCGCGCACCACCGCGTTGCGCGCGGCGGCCGACGCGGTGGCGGCGGCCGGCGAGGACCTCGCCCGGTCGCTCACCCGGGAACAGGGCAAGCCCCTGGCCGAGTCGTACGCGGAGGTCGCCCGTACCGTGGCCCGTCTGCGCTACTTCGCGGACCTCGCTCCCCGGAACCGGCCGATCGACGACGGTCGGCCGGTGCGCAGCGAGATCCGGTGGCGGTCGCTCGGGCCCGTCGCCGCGATCGTGCCGTGGAACTTCCCTCTGCAGCTCGCGGCGGCGAAGTTCGCGCCCGCTCTGGCCGCCGGCAACACCGTCGTCCTCAAACCGTCTCCGTTCACCCCGCTGGCCACCCGGATGCTGGGGTCCGTCCTCGCCGCAGTCCTGCCCGAGGACGTCCTGACCGTCGTCACCGGCCGCGAACCCCTCGGTGCCCGTCTCGTGTCCCATCCGGGCATCCGCCACGTCACCTTCACCGGATCGGTGTCCACCGGGCGGGCGGTCGCCCGGGCGGCGGCGGCCTCACTCGCCCGGGTGACGCTGGAGCTGGGCGGCAACGACGCGGCCGTCCTGCTCGACGACGTCGACGTGGAGCGCATCGCCGACCGGCTGTTCTGGGCCGCGTTCCGCAACTGCGGACAGGTCTGCATGGCGGTCAAACGCCTCTACGTCCCCGTCCGGCTGCACGCCGACATCGTCGAAGCCCTCGCCCAGCGGGCGAAGACCGTCGCGGTCGGGCCCGGCCTGGACCCCGCGACCGAGCTGGGACCGCTCAACAACGCCCCGCAGTTGGCCCGTGTCGAGGAGCACACACGGCGGGCACTGGCGGACGGCGCGCGGGCCGCGGCGGGCGGCCACCGGCAGGACGGACCGGGCTACTTCTTCGCTCCCACCGTCCTCGTCGGCGTGCCGCCTGACAGCCCGGTGGTGACCGAGGAACAGTTCGGACCGGTGCTGCCGGTGCTTCCGTACCGGAGTCTCGACGAAGCCCTGAAGGCGGCCAACGGCACCGGCTTCGGTCTGGGCGGCTCCGTGTGGGGCACCGATCTCGACCGCGCCGAGGCGGTGGCCGATCAGCTCGACTGCGGCACCGCCTGGGTCAACCACCACGCGGAACTGTCCCTGGCCCAGCCTTTCGCGGGCGTCAAGGACAGCGGCGTCGGTGTCGCGGGCGGGCCGTGGGGGTTGTACGGCAACCTCCGGCCGTTCGTCGTCCACCGCCCGCCGGAGGCGTGACACATGAGATTCCAGGCAGCTGTACTGCGCTCGTACGACGCCCCGTTCACGATGGAGGAGGTGGTTCTGCGGACCGAGCCGGCCGTCGGCGAGATCCTGGTCGCGATCGCGGGCACCGGAATGTGCCGGACCGATCTCGCGGTCCGGCGATCGGCCGGCCGGAGCCCGGTGCCCGCCGTCCTCGGCCACGAGGGCGCCGGTGTCGTGGTGCGCACGGGAGGCGGTACGGACACCGGGATCGGTGTCGGTGACCACGTCGTGCTCAGCTTCGACTCCTGCGGACACTGCCCGACCTGCCGCGGCGCGGCGCCCGCGTACTGCGACTCCTTCGCCTCCCTCAACCTCTTCGGCGGCCGCGAGGAGGAGCCGCCCCGGCTCACCGACGCGTCCGGTGACGCGCTGGCACCCCGCTGGTTCGGGCAGTCCTCGTTCGCCGAATACGCCCTCGTCTCCGCTCGCAACGCCGTACGGGTCGATCCCGCACTGCCGCTGGAACTGCTCGGTCCCCTCGGCTGCGGCTCCCTCACCGGTGCCGGAGCCGTGCTGAACACCTTCGGCGCCGGTCCCGGCGACACGCTCGTCGTCCTCGGCGCGGGTGCCGTCGGCCTGACCGCGGTGATGGCGGCGACTGCCGTGGGCGCGCCGACCGTGGCCGTCGACCGGCATCCCGAGAGGCTCGCCGCAGCCGAGCGGTTCGGCGCGGTCCCGCTGCCCGCCGCCTCCCCCGACCTGCCCGAGCGGATCCGGCGGCTGACCGACGGCGGAGCCCGCTACGCGCTGGACACCACCGCCTCACCCCTGCTCATCAACCAGGCGCTCCACGCGCTGCGTCCCACCGGCACCCTCGGCCTGGTGGCGCGCCTCCACGGTCCCCTCACCCTCGAACCGGGCACCCTCGACCGAGGCCGGAGCGTGCGCCACATCTGCGAAGGGGACGCCGTGCCCGCGTTGTTGATCCCCCGGCTGATCGGACTGTGGCGGGCCGGACGCTTCCCTTTCGAGCGGTTGATCCGCACCTACCCCCTGTCCGACATCAACAAGGCCGAACGTGACTGCGACGCGGGCCGTACGGTCAAACCGGTCCTGCTCCCCGACAGGGCGAGCCGATGACGAGTCCCGCGGCACCGGGCACCTACCCACCCCGACCCATGACATCGCGCAGCTCCCACTCCCGCCGACGGAGGCAGCATGGCAGGCACGACACCCCACCACACGGACGCGGAAGGCGTGGACGGAGGAGTGGGCCTGACCGCCCTCCTGGTCGCCGCGTCCAGGGCCATGGAAACCCACCGCCACGACAGTCTGGCCCAGGACGCCTACGCCGAGCACTTCGTGCGCGCGGCCCCCGCCTGCACGCACTGGCCGGTGCGCATCGAGGAGGTTCCGGACGGCGACGACAACCCGCTGTGGGGGAGGTTCGCCCGCTACTTCGGTCTGCGGACGAGGGTGCTCGACGACTTCGTCCTCCGGTCGGCCGGTGCGGGCGCGCGCCAAGTGGTCCTGCTGGGAGCGGGGTTGGACACCCGCGCCTTCCGCCTGGACCTGCCGTCCGACTGCGTCGTCTTCGAGGTCGACAGGGCGGGCGTGCTGGCGTTCAAGGAACAGGTGCTCACGGGCCTGTCGGCCGCTCCCGAGGTGAAACGCGTCCCCGTGCCGGTCGACCTGCGTGAGGACTGGGCCGGCGCGCTCGGCACCGTGGGTTTCGACCCCGCCGCACCCAGCGTCTGGCTGGCCGAGGGACTGCTCTTCTACCTGCCGGGTCCCGCCGAGACGTACCTCGTCGACACGGTGGACCGGCTGACCGCCGCAGGCAGTGCTCTGGCCTTCGAGGCCAAGCTGGAGAAGGATCTCCTGGCATACCGTGACAGCCCGATCTACACGGCGACGCGCCGGCTGACCGGCATCGACCTGCTCCGCCTTTTCGACAAGGGACCACGCCCCGACTCCGCGGGCTCCCTGACGGCCAAGGGCTGGTCCACCTCGATGCACACACCCTTCGAGTTCACCAGGAGGCACGGGCGTGGCCCCCTCCCCGAGCCCAACGACGCGCTGGAGGGCAACCGCTGGGTGTTCGCGCACAAGCTCGCCCCCTGACGCCCGGGTACGGGCGACGCGGACGTCCGGCCAGGGGCCGTACCGGCCGTCGGCGGTACGGCCCCTGGCGAGCCGGGTCAGACGGCGTGGGCCGTCACCAGCCGGTCGCCGGGGATGCCGGCCTTGTCCGGCGCGTAGTAGTCCTTGATTCCGGCGGCCCACGTGGCCACGGTGATGCGGTCGTCGGCGTCCGGACCGAACGCGTCGAAGAGGGCGTGGATGTTCGCCTGCTCGAAGCCGATCGCCGTCATCAGCGACTCGAACAGGGGGCGCTCGATCAAGCCGTCCCCGTCGGGGTCGCCGAGTGCGGAGAGGGCCTCGGCGAACTCGGCGACCGTGGGGCCGAAACGCTCGGGGTCCAGCACGAAGGGACGGAACTCCGTCAGGGAGATGACACCGTCGCCGTTGGCGTCCAGTTCCGTGGCCAGCGTCGTCCAGTAGCGGCGGAACGCGGCTCTGATGGCGTCCTTGGCACCGTCGTCCGAAGCGGCCGCCGCTTGCAGAACGCGGTCCGTCATCAGGTCGAAGTCGACGGAGTCGAGGACCCCGTTGCCGTTGGCGTCGAAGAGGGAGAAGACCAGCTCGACCCGCTTGGCGGCCTCATCTCGCATGTGCGTCACCTGTCTTTCACGACCCGACTGTTTCGGGCCTGCGTCCGTGCCCCATGGAACCGCCGGAAGGAGCCGCGGAATCTCGATCTCCGCTTTTGGTGCCGGGGGAACTGCTGAATGAGCGGATGTGACACGTTCCATGCCACGCCTGTGAAGGCCAGGGCGTTCCGACCGATCGCGTTGATCAGCTCATATGGCTCGCACCGGCCGGCACGACCAGCCGCGGGCGGCGGTCCTGACCGTCGACCCTGGTGATCCACATGGGGATGAGCCCGGCTCTGTGGGAGCTCTTGGAGTCGTCGGCTTCGCCACGGCACCTGCCCGTCGTGGCCGTACGAGAAGGGGGAGGCCTCGTTGTGGTTGTTCACGGCCTGGCTCACGCCGTTCCAGTACGACAGGGAGGCTTCGTTCGCCCGCTGGCGAGGCCCTCAAGCTGGTTGGCCCGCCACCCGCCCGTCCGACCGGGACTCACCGGGTGCCGGGCCGTCCTGGGGGGAGTGGACGTGCGCCGCCAGGGTGGTGGCCAGGGCCTGCCATATGTGGGCCGCGAGATCGCGGCTCCCGGACTCGGTCGCCTGACGCGCCAGCCGTTCCAGGGCCGCGACCCCCTCCTCGACCCGGCCCGCCAGGATCGTGAGCCGGCCGTCGAGGACCGACAGCCGCACCCGGTCGCGGTAGGACAGACGCAGGTGCTCCTCGGACAGCACGGCCCGGCTCAGCGCGCGGGCGTCGTCCAGCCGGCCCTGCGCGAACGCCAGGTGTGCCTGGAGCGCGTGCAGTTCCTGCAGTTGTGTGGGCGTGCCGATCAGGCCGAGGACGGGGGCGGCCTCGGCCAGCCAGCGCTCGGCCGCGGCCACCCGGGGTGGTGACATGTGCAGCGCTGTAGCGGTGGCGGCGGCCCGCAGCCGGGCCCACAGGACCAGGTCGTCCCCGCCCTCGAGGAGGCCCAGGGCGGTGTCCATCCGGGCCAGGGCGGTCGGCTCGTCGCCTTGGCGGTCGCTGACCTCGGCGGCCACCCACAACGCCTCGGCCGCCAGGGCGGAGGGGGCCCCGGGCAGCAGATCGCGTTCCATCTCGTCGACGTGCCGGGAGGCCGCCTCCCACCTGCCGAGTTCCGTCTCGATGCCGATCAGCACCGTGAGGGCGGCCAGGGTGTCGGGCACGCCCAGCTCCGCGGCGCGGGCCACGGCCAGTGCCTCCACGGCCGCCGGTTCCGCGCCCTCGGCATCGCCCAGGGCACGGGTGCAGCGGGCGTACCTCACCAGCGACCTGGCCCGCAGGTCGGGTGCCTCCAACACGCTGCTCAGTTCCAGGAGTTCCAGCAGCCGGAGGCGTTCGAGCTCGTAGTCGCCGTCGCGGCCCGCGTCGCGGCTCAGCAGCCACAGGGCCTGCCAGCGCGCGGCCGGATCCTCTCCCGGGTCCTCCTCGACGGCGCGGCCGAGCACCTCCGTGCCGTCCGAACCCGCGGGCGCCGAGGCCACGGACGCCAGCACCGCGGTCAGGGACCTGCCGTCCGTGGGTCCGGTCAGGACGGAGGCGTCCACACCGAGCCGCCGGGCGAGATAGGCCACGGTCCGCTCCGTGGGCCGCCGTTCACCGGACTCCAGGCGCGACAGATGCCCCGTCGACATCCCGTCGCCGACGACGTCGGCCTGGCTCAGGCCCCGCGCGGCACGCAGCCTTTTGAGCCGACGGCCGAACTGCGGCTGATCCAGCATCTCCCTCCTCGGGTTCGGTGGCCCGGCCGGTCCGGTATCCGCGGTTCCGTTTGCCCGAACGGGCGCGTGAGTTGTCCACATTTTAGGAAGCGCGGCAAGGAGCGACAAGCCGTTGTGCACGGCTGGCTGCGCATTCCGGAGGCGGCGTCGCCACCCCGCCGGAATTGTTTGCATCGGGGGGCGTGGGCGCCCGAAATAGGCCCGGGCACGGAACAGTTGACAAGTTGCCTGGTTCACCTGACAAACTCTTGCCTCAGGAGTTGCCTCCCCTTAGTCTCGAAGGCGACTCCTCAAACGAACCCCCTCTCCTTGTCGTGGAGGTTTCCGTGCCGCGCACTGCCCGAACGGGCTTCTCGTCACGGCGAATGTACGGTTCGCCCGCCCGGCCGCCGCGTCGTCCGCCGACGGGAGCGCGCCGCGGGATCGAGTGGTGATGACAACGTTATCCAGGTGACCCGGACGACGGTCGCCTCGGCACCGCTTCCTCTGCTCACCCCGACCCTCTCCGGGGACCCGGCGCCCGCCGCCGGCCCGGAACGACGCGGACACACGGCCCCGGCCACCGACGAGGTGGCACGCCGGCACCGGGCGCTCGCCGACACCCAGGCACAGCGCACAGGACCGCTCCGCGTCCGCACACCCTTCCCAGCCCCCCACGCGCAGGAAGAAGGACGGTACGTCCGTGGCGACCACGAGTTTCCCCGACGCCTCGCCCCGTAGGAAGAAGACCGCCGTTGCGGCCGTCCCGGTCCGCCGTGACCTGACCGGCGCGCCGGACGGTGCCACCCCGGAAGCCGCCTGCCCGGCCCATGTGTCCCCCCGGACGCTGGCCGTCACGGCCGCGGAACCGGAATTCGCCCGGCAATTCGGCCTGAGCGCCGACGAGATATGCGGGCGCGGCCTGCTCGAACTGCTCCGCTCTCCGGTTCCCGGACAATTGCGGGAACAGTTCGCCGCGCTTTCCTCAGGACGTTGCCGGAGATTCAGGGAAAGGGTGACGGGCCGCGACGGAGAGGGCCGGGATTTTCCGGCCGACGTCACCGCGATCGCCGTCAGACAGCCCACGGGTGAGATCGTCGGTCTCGTCGTCTTTCTGCGCCGGACCGAAGAAGCGGCCGTCGGCGCACCCGTACTCACCGCCCTCGACGCGCAGGTGCTGGAAGGTGTCGCGAGTGGTGAATCCACGGTGCAGTTGGCCTCCCGTCTTTATCTGAGCCGTCAGGGCATCGAATACCGCGTCGGCCAGATGCTGCGGCGTTTCGACGCCCCCAACCGGCCCGCTCTGGTCGCGCGGGCGCACGCGCTCGGGATGTTCGCCACCGGACAGTGGCCTCCGCGGGTCCTCCCGGAGCGCGTGCGGTAGTGCGGAGCCGGGGCCTGCCGAGCCCCGTGACGGCGGCCGTGGCGGAGACACACCGCCACGGCCGCCGTCGTACCGGCCCGTCCCGGAAGGGGGGCCGGCCTCACGCCGCCGAGGGCTGCCACGCCTCCTGGAATCGGCGGCGGGCCCGGAACAGACGCGAGCGGACGGTGCCCACGGGCAGCGCGAGCACCTCGGCCATCTCCTCCTCGCTCAGCCCGTAGGCGCGCAGGGTGAGGACCTGCCGGTGCGCCTGGGACAGCCGCTCCAGCACATCACTGATGTGCACCGCGTCCAGGGGATTGGTCTCCTCCTGCGAGTCCACCTCGGAGCAGCAGCTCTCCGCGCCGTAGCGCCTGGCGGTGCGGATGGCCTCGCGGACCGTCACCGAGCGCACCCAGCCGTAGAACGCCGCCGGTTCACGCAGGGAACCCAGACCGCGGTAGACGGCGAGCAGTGCCTCCTGCGTGGCATCGGCACCGTCGTCGTGGGTGATGGACCTGCAGATGCGCGCCACGTAGGGCGTGATGGCGGTCAGCAGGTGGTTCATCGCGTGCTCGTCGCCGGCCTGGGCCCGGGGGAGCAGCGTCAGGGGGGAGGGCAGTTCGCTGACGGTCGTCATGGCGGACAGAGGTTCCTTACACAGCCGGGCGGGCAGGGGTCGGAAGAGGGGGCGGACGGGCCGTGCTCAGCCGGCGGCGTGGGCGAGACCCGGTTCCACCGCGTCCGTGAAACGCAGCAGCCCGGCGCGCACGTCGTCGCGGAACGCCCGCATGAAGGACGGGCTGTAACAGGCGGTGGAGTGCGGGAACTCGATGGACAGCCGGCCCTCGAAGGAGACCACGCACGCCATGACGGGGCTGCGTCCCGCCTGCGGGAAGTAGCGCTCGCGGGCCGGAACGAGGCGCACGTCGGCCGCCCGCAGCCCCTCCGGCAGCCGCGGACCGGGGACCACGCCCATGTTCGTGGCGATCACCGTGGCCAGTTGCAGCGCGGGATTGCGCGGGATCTCCGGCGTGATGCGCATCTCGTGGAAGTGGTGACCGCGGGCCAGGAAGTCGCCCAGCCGGGCGTGCACGGCACGGGCCAGCTCCAGCGGCTCCGAACGCGCGGACACCTCCAGGGTCTGCAGATGGGTGGTGACCGCGGGAACCAGGTCGGAGGCGGGCACCGGCGGGGTGAGCCGCGCCCGCAGGTCGACGGGGGAGAGGCAGCCGAGCGTGCGGGCCCCGTCGTCCCCGGGCAGGCGCCGCCGGGCCGTCGCCAGCAGCGTCGCGGCGATCAGGGCGTGCACGGAGACACCCGAGGCGCGCGCGGTGCCGCGAAGCCGGGAGGTGAGGTCCGCGTCCAGGGTCAGCCGGCGGACCTCGATGTGCCCGTCCGGGGCGGCACCCTCACCGCCGGCGGCGTCGTACGGGACCAGCTCGACCGGGTGGCGCCGTATCTCCTCTAGCCGGCCGTCGAGGTACTTCGCCGTGTCGGCCTCGTCGGCCGGAGGCAGCCGCCGGCTCACGGGCTCGGGCCAGCGCGGGAGTTCCGGAGCGGCGATGTCGTCGGTGGTGCCTTCGACCAGCGCCCGGTAGCGGTCCCACAGCGCGTTGTGCACCGCGATGCTGCTGTGGCCGTCGGTGACGGTGTGGTCGATCACCAGCACGAACAGGTGACTCCGCCCGTCCGGCGCGCTGACCAGCATGGCACGGCTCAGCGGGCCGCCGACCGGCAGCGGCCTGTTCAGCTCCGCCGCGTAGGCCTCGTCCTCGTCGCCGGTCCGGGTGATCAGCCGGGGCCGCTCGTCCTCGCCGAGAACGCGCAACACGTGTCCGCCGCCGTCCTGTTCGATGCGGGACCGCAGCGGCGGGTTCGCCTCCGTCAGCGCGTCGAACGCGGCGGACAGCGTCGCGGGGTCCACCGGTCCACGCAGGGTGCAGGACAGCACGGCCCTGCTTCTCTGGCCCACGTAGAGCGTCTCGACCGGACACAGCGCACGGTGCATGCCGTCAGCCTTCTTTCCGTCGTTCGTTCCGGAAATCCACGGCCCCGGGACACAGCTGCCACCGCGGCGGTCCGCGGGGAGGTCGGGGGGCCGTTCGAGAGTGCACGGCCGACCGCGGCCGAAGCCAGCGGAGAGCCCCGCTGCGCGGCGAAGTCGCGTGATTTCCCTAGAAGTTGCGTGCCGGCGAGCACTCCCCGGCACCCCGAAATTCAGGGAAACCCCTGAATCGGTGCCCCGGGAACCGGTTCACCTTGACCCCGCCGGTGCCGGTGCAGCACCGTGCTGTGCCGTGAAACCGGGGCAGGTGACGTGATCCCCCTGACCTCGGCGTGCGGTCCCTTTCCCCGCCCCGTGGGCCGGCGGCCCGGCGCGCAGCCACACGCGCGGGCGGCACGGGGGTGGCCGCACCCGTCCGATCCGGCCGGGCCTTCGCCGTCCGGGACATCTACGGCTTGCCACGTGAGGGTTGCGCTATGTCACTCCAGGAGGACGCACGTCGACCGCTGTCCGGAGCCCAGGAGGGCCTCTGGTACGCCGGACGGCTCGCACCGGACAGTGCCGCGTACAACACCGCGGAGGCCGTGGAGATCCACGGACCCCTCGACACCGCCCTGTTCGAGACCGCGCTGCGGCGCGTCGTCGCCGAGGCCGACACCTTCGCCCTGCGTTTCGCCGACACCGACGACGGCCCGCGCTGCCATCCCGCACCGGACGCGGACGACTGGCCCCTCCACCGGGTCGACGTCAGCGGCGCCGGGGACCCCGAGGCCGCCGCGTGGGAGCACGTCCGCACCGACCTCGCGACCCCCGTCGACCTGGAGAAGGGCCCCCTCTTCGCGCACACGCTGCTGACCCTGGCGCCCGACCGCCACCTCTGGCTGCTGAGGGCACATCACCTGCTCCTGGACGGCTACAGCTACAAGCTCCTCGGGCGCCGCCTGGCCGACACCTACAACGCCCTGGCAGAGGGGCGCGAACCGGAGCCCAGCGCCTTCGCGCCGGTGAGCCGGCTCCAGGAGGAGGAGGCGGCCTACCTGGCCTCCGAGCGGCACGCCCAGGACCGTGACCACTGGGCGCGGCGTCTGGCCGACCTGCCCGAGCCCGCCCGGCTCACCTCCCGCACAGCGGCGCCCACGGCGCCCTTCCTGCGCCGCACCGCCGAACTGACGCCCGCCGAGACCGAGGCGCTCGACGCCGCGGCGGCCCGCCTCGGGGCCCGGCGCACCGACCTGCTGACCGCCGCGACCGCCGCCTACCTGCACCGGATGACCGGCGCCGAGGACCTGGTGCTGGGTCTGGCCACGATGAGCCGCCTCGGCAGCGCCGCCCTGCGCACCCCGGGCACCGCCTCCGACGTCCTCCCGCTGCGCGTGGCAGCCACCCCCGGCACGCCCGTCGCGGAGCTGGTCGGCGCCGTCGCCGGTGAACTGAAGGCCCTGCGCCGCCACCAGCGCTACCGGGGCGAGTTCCTCCGCCGCGACCTGGGCCTGCTGGGCACCGGACGCCGGCTGTACGGACCGGTGCTCAACATCGTCCCGTTCGACGAGTCCCCGGTCTTCGCCGGACACCCCACCACCTGGCACCACCTGTCCGGCGGAGCCGTCGACGACTTCCAGATCTCGGTGCGCCCCGGACCCCGCGGCGGCCTGTGGCTGGCCTTCGACGCCAATCCCGCCCTGTACGAGGAGGACGAACTCGACCTGCACCGCGAGAGGTTCCTCGCCGTGCTGCACCGGCTGGCCGCGGCCGGACCGGTGACGCCGCTGGGCGACCTGGACGTCCTGCTGCCGGGCGAACACCCCCGCGACACTCCCGTCCGCGCCTTCCCGGCCGAGCGGACCCTCACGGAACTGTTCGAGGCGCAGGCGGCGGCCGGGCCCGGGCGGACGGCCGTCAGTCACGGCCACGAACGGCTCACGTACGCCGAACTCAACGCCGAGGCCAACCGGATCGCCCGGCTGCTGACCGCGCACGGCGCGGGGCCCGGCCGGATCGTGGCGCTCGCCCTGGAACGCGGCCTGCGGCTGCTGCCCGCCCTGCTGGCCGTCCTCAAGACCGGCGCCGCCTATCTGCCCCTGGACCCCGGCCAGCCGGCCGAGCGACTGCGGCTGGTCGTCCAGGACGCGGCCCCCGTGGCGCTGGTCACCGAACAGGCCCACGCCCACCTCGCCGACGCCGCCGTCCCCGCCGTGCTGCTGGACGACCCCCAGGTGACCGCGGACCTCGCCCGCCGCTCCGGCGCCGACCTGACCGACGCCGAACGGCACAGCCCGACCGGCCCCTCCGACACCGCGTACATCATCCACACCTCCGGCTCCACCGGCCGCCCCAAGGGCGTGCCCGTGCCGCACACCAACGTCGTACGGCTCTTCGCCGCCGCGGCCGAGCACTTCGACTTCCGTGCCGACGACGTGTGGACGCTGTTCCACTCCTACGCCTTCGACTTCTCCGTGTGGGAGATCTGGGGCGCCCTGCTGCACGGCGGCCGGCTCGTCGTCGTGCCCTACGCCGTCAGCCGCTCCCCGCGCGAGTTCCTGGACCTGCTGCACCGCGAGGGCGTCACCGTGCTCAACCAGACGCCGTCCGCGTTCGAGCAGCTCGTCGACGCCGACGCCGAACGCGGGGGCGACGCCGGGGCGTTGCGCTACGTCGTCTTCGGCGGGGAGGCCCTGCGCCCGGCGCGGCTGCGCCCCTGGACCGAACGGCACGGCCTGGACCGCCCGGCGCTGGTGAACATGTACGGCATCACCGAGACCACCGTGCACGTCACCCACCACCGGCTCACCGCGGCCGACCTGGACGACCCGCGCCGCGCCGGCGCCATCGGCACTCCGCTCGCCGACCTCCGGGTCCACCTGCTGGACGCCGAGGGACGCCCCGTGCCGCCCGGAGCGACCGGCGAGATGTACGTCTCCGGCGCCGGTGTCGCCACCGGCTACCTGCACCGCCCCGAACTGACCGCCGAACGCTTCCTCGACGACCCCTACGGCCCTCCCGGCACCCGCATGTACCGCTCGGGCGACCTCGCCCGACGCCGCCCCGACGGCACCCTCGACTACCTCGGCCGCGCCGACGCCCAGATACAGCTGCGCGGCTTCCGCGTCGAACCCGGCGAGATCGAGGCCGTCCTCGCCGCCCACCCGGGCGTCTCCCGCGCCGCCGTCGTACCCCGCCACGCCGGCAGCGGCGCCCTGCACCTCGTCGCCTACACCGTCCCCTCCGGCGACGCGCCCGCGAGCCCCGCCGACCTGCGCGCCCACGCCGCCGCCCACCTGCCCGAGCACATGGTCCCCGCCGCCTGCGTCCCGGTGGACGCCCTGCCGCTGACCGCGAACGGCAAGCTCGACATCCAGGCCCTGCCCGACCCCGACTTCACCGCCGCCGCGTCCGGCACCCGCCCCACCACACCCGAACAGGCTCTGGTGTGCGCCCTGTTCGAGGACGTGCTGCGGCTGCCGCGGGAGTCCGTCGGGGTGGACGCCGGCTTCTTCGACCTGGGCGGCGACTCCCTGCTCGCCACCAGACTGCTGGCCCGTCTGCGGCACGAGACCGGCGCGGAGATCCCCATCGCCGCCCTGTTCGAGACGCCGACCCCTGCCGCGCTCGCCCGGCGGCTCGCCGTACGGGCGCAGGACGCCCTGCCCCGGCCGGTCCTCGGCGAGGCCGCGCGCCCCGAGCGCGTGCCGCTGTCCTTCGCGCAGGAACGCATGTGGTTCCTGAACCGGCTCGACGAGGGCGCGGCCACCTACCACATCCCGCTCCTCGTCCCCGTCGGGCCCGACCTCGACGCCGAGGCGCTCGACGCGGCCCTCGGCGACCTGGCCGACCGGCACGAAAACCTGCGCACGGTGATCGCCGAGCACGACGGAGTGCCCTACCAGCGCATCCTGGCGCCGGGAGAGCTGCGCCCGGTGCTGCGGCGGATCGACTGCCCCGCCGCGGAGACCGCCGCCCATGTCACCGCCGCGCTGCGGCGCCGCTTCGACCTGACCGCCGAAAGCCCCCTCGCGGCCTGGCTGCTGGGCACCGGCACTGAACGCGTCCTGCTGTTCGTGCTGCACCACGCCGCCGCCGACGGCTGGTCGCTCGGCCCCTTCGCCGCCGACCTGTCCGCCGCCTACGCCTCCCGCCGCGCCGGGCGGGCACCCGACTGGGCCCCGCCGGCGGTGCAGTACGCCGACTACGCGCTGTGGCAGCGCGCCCTGCTGGCCCCCGGACCGGACGGCCCCGGCCGGCTGGAACGGCTCACCGCCCACTGGCGCACCGCGCTGGACGGCCTGCCCGAGGAGTGCACCCTGCCCGGCGACCGGCCGCGGCCCACCGCGCCGCGCGGCGACGGCGCGCACGTCGAACTCGCCGTCGACCCCGCGCTGCACCGTGCCCTGCTGCGCCTCGCCGACCGCGAGGGCGCCAGCCTCTTCATGGTGCTGCACGCCGCCGTCAGCGCCCTGCTCACCCGCTGCGGCGCCGGCGAGGACATCGTCCTCGGCACCCCCGTGGCGGGCCGCACCGAACCCGGCCTCGACCCCCTGATCGGCCTGATCACCAACACCCTGGTGCTGCGCGCCGACACCTCCGGCGACCCCGCCTTCCAGGACCTTCTCGCCCGGCTGCGCACCGCCGACCTGGCCGCCCTGGACCACCAGGACCTGCCCTTCGACCGGCTGGTGGAGGACCTCAACCCGCCCCGTACGCCCGGCCGTCACCCCGTGTTCCAGGTGATGCTCGCCCTGCAGAACAACAGGCCGGCCCTCCTCGAACTCGACGGCGCCCGCACCGAGTTGCGGCCCACCGCCACCGGCACCGCCAAATTCGACCTCTTCGTGGACGTTCTGGAGCACCACGGCCCCGAGGGCACGCCCGACGGCCTGACGCTGCACGTCGAGTACGCCACCGACCTCTACGACGCCGGCACCGCCGAGGCGTTCGCCCGCGCGCTGCACGACGTCCTGAGCACGGTGAGCGCCGACACCGCGACCCGCCTCGGGGACCTGCCCGCGCTCCCCGGGCGCAGCCCCGCCCCGAATGCGGCCGACACCGCCGTCCTGGAGGACGCGGCCCTGTCCGTGCCCGGCATCCGCGACGCCCATGCCCTGCCCGGCGGCGGCGACGCCCCGCCGTGCCTGTACGTGGTGGCCGGGCGGTCCGACGCCGCCGAACGCGTCGAGGAGTTCCTGGACCGCGTGGGCCACGGCGCCGTCCGCGTCACGGCGGTCAACGCCCTGCCCCGGGCCGAGGACGGCACCGTCGACCGTGCGGCACTGCGCGCCCTGCCCGCCGTCGACACGACCGCGGCCCGGGCCTGGCGGGAGCGGATCGCCCAGCTGCCCGGCGTCACCACGGTCGACGTGTCGGTGGAGAACGCCCCCGAGGAACTGGACCGCCGTCACACCGGACTGCCCGACCGCTCCGCCGGAGCGGCCCCGGCCGCCCGCGCCGCGGAAGCCTCCGGTGCTCCGGCCGTCAGCGAAGGCCCCGCCCTCGCCGAGCCGTCCGTGCCGAGCTGGGCCGAGGCCCTGCGCCGCGCCGCCGCGCGGGACCGGGGCGACATCGTCCACGTCCACGCCGACGGCAGCGAGCACCGGCGCACCTACGCGTCCCTCATCCCCGAGGCCTCCCGCGTCCTGGCCGGACTGCGCCGGGCCGGACTGCGCCCGGGCGACCAGGTCATCCTCCAGTGCGACGCCACCGAGGACTTCCTCGCCGTGCTGTGGGGCTGCGTCCTCGGCGGCTTCGTCGCCGTCCCGCTGACCGTCCCCGCCTCCTACGACACCCCCTCCGCGGCGCTGACCAAGCTGGAGGGCATCTGGCGGATGCTCGGCCGGCCCTGGATCGTGTGCTCCGCCGGCCGCGAGTCCGGTCTGCGCGCGGTCGCCGCCCGGCAGGACTGGCCCGGGCCGCGCATCACCACCGCCGACGCCCTGCGCGAGGCGCCCGAGGACCACGACTGGCACCCCGCCGCACCGGACGACCTCCTGCTGATGCTCATGACGTCCGGCAGCACCGGCCTGCCCAAGGCGGTGCGGCTCACCCACCGCAACGTGCTGACCCGCTCGGCCGCCACCGAGCAGATGAACGGCCTCGGCGCCGACGACGTCTCCCTGAACTGGATCCCGCTCGACCACGTCACCGGCGTGGTGATGTTCCACCTGCGCGACGTGTACCTGGGCTGCCGCCAGGTGCACGCCCCCACCTCCTGGATCCTGCAGGACCCGCTGCGCTGGATGGACCTCGCCGACCGGCACCGGGTCACCGTCACCTGGGCGCCCAACTTCGCCTTCGGGCTCCTCGCCGAACAGGCCCACCGCTTCACCGGCCGCGCCTGGGACCTGTCGCCGATGCGGCTGGTCATGAACGCCGGTGAGGTCGTCGTCGCCTCCGCCGCCCGCGCGTTCCTGCACACGCTCCAGCCCTTCGGCCTGCCGCAGGACGTGATGCACCCCGGCTGGGGCATGTCCGAGACGTGCTCCGTGGTCACCGACGCCGTCCTGCCCGCCGAACCCGTCCCGGGCGAAGGGACGTTCGTCAGCTGCGGCCGGCCCTACCCCGGGTTCGCCATGCGGATCGTCGACGAGCGGGGCACCGTGCTCACCGAGGGCGAGGCGGGCCGCTTCCAGGTCCGCGGCACCTCGGTGACCGGCGGCTACCACGACAACCCGGCGGCCAACGCCGAGGCGTTCACCGACGACGGCTGGTTCGACACCGGCGACCTGGCGTTCCTGCGCGACGGCGAGCTCTACATCACCGGCCGCGCCAAGGACGTCATCATCGTCAACGGCGTGAACCACTACAGCCACGAGATCGAGGCGTGCGTCGAGGAACTGCCCTACGCGGAGCGGAGCTTCACCGCCGCGGTCGCGGTGCGCACCGACCCCTCCTCACCCACCGACGAACTCGCCCTGTTCCTGCACCTCACCCCGGAGGCCACCGCCGACGAGGCCCGCGCCCTGCGCGAGATCGCCGGCAAGGTCACCCGGGAGATCGGTGTCAGCCCGTCCTTCCTCATCCCCGTGGCGCGGGACGCCGTCCCCAAGACGGAGATAGGCAAGATCCAGCGCACCCGGCTGCGCAAGGGCTTCGAGGCGGGCGACTTCGACGACGAGGTGCGCCGGACCCAGCTGCTGCTGGGCACCGCGGCCACCGTCCCCGACTGGTTCCTGCGCCCGGTATGGCAGCGCGCGGAACGCGCCGGTACCCGTCCCACGGCGTCCGGCCGGCACACCCTCGTCCTCGCGGGCGGCGACCCGCAAGCCGGCGCACTCGCGCAACGGCTCGCCGACGCGCTGCGCTCCGCCGGGGGCCTGTGCACGGTGGTCTCCGAAGGGCCGTCGTACACCCGGACCGACGCCGCGCACTACCGTGTCCGCCTCGCCGAGGAGTCCGACTACGCCGCGCTGCTTGGCCGGCTGGAGCAGGACCATCGGCCCGTCGACGCCGTCCTCCACCTCGACGGGTTCCGGGCAGGCTCCCCGGCCGCGCCGGACGACACGTTGGGTGCGGAGCGGCTGCTCGCCTTCGTCCGGGCCCTCATCGCCCGGCCCGGCCGGCAGCGCCCCGTGGACCTGGTCCACGTGTCCGCGGGCGCCCACGCCGTCCGCCCCGGCGACCACTCCTCCCCGGCCCGCGCCCTGGCCGGAGCGCTGCTCAAGTCGCTGGCCGAGGAGTGCGGCTGGCTGCGGACCCGGCACGTCGACCTGTCCCCGGGCGACGGCACCGACCCGCTGACCGTCCTGACGGCGGAGGCGGCCGCCGGCGCGGACGGCGCGGACGTGGCGTACCGCGACGGACTGCGCTACGAACGCCGCCTGGCTCCCCTGCCCGACAGCCCGCCCCGCGCCGAGCCGCCCGCGCACGACGGCTTCACCCTGCTCACCGGAGGCCTCGGCGGCGTCGGCACCGAGATCGCCGCCCACCTGCTGCGCACCCCGGGCACCCGGCTGCTCGTCCTCGGGCGCACCCCGGAGGACGAGACCCACGCCCTGCTGCGGCTGCGTGAACGCGGGGAGGTTCGCTACGCCCGCGCCGACGTCACCGACGAAGCCCGCGTCCGCGCCGCGGTCGAGTCCGCCACCGAGGCGTGGGGCGTGCCCCTGACATCGGTGCTGCACCTGGCCGGGACGCTCGTGGAGCGCCCCGTCGGGGAACTGGACGCCGCCACCTGGCGCCGGGCGCTGGAGGCGAAGGTGCGCGGTGCGTGGATCCTGCACCGGCTCACCGCCGACCACCCGGTCACCTCCTTCGTCACCTTCTCCTCGGTCAACGGCTTCTTCGGCGGCGCCATGAACGCCGCCTACGCCGCCGCCAACGCCTACCTGGACGCCCTCGCCGGGTACCGCCGCGGCCTCGGCCTGCCCGCGCAGTCGCTCGCCTGGAGCATGTGGCGCGAACGGGGCATGAGCCGCGGCTACGGTCTCACCGCGCTCACCGAGGCCCGGGGCTACCGGCTGCTCGACGTTCCCGCCGCGCTGCGCTCCTTCGACCTCGCCCGCACCCTCGACGAACCGCACCTGCTGATCGGCGCCGACCGCACCGCCCCCTGGGTCCGCAGCCACGTCGTGGCCCCCGTGCGCCAGACCCGCCGCCTGGCCGCGCGCGTCGGCCTGCGGGACGGCACCGACCTGGGCGCCCTGTACCGCGCCGTCACCGGCAGCGCCCGCGCGGCCGGCCTGTCCGACGACGGGTGGACGCTGCGCTCGGCGGGCACGAGCGCTCGCCCCGACGAGACGGGGACGGAAGACGGCCTGCGGCGGCTGGAGAGCCGGCTCGCCGAGGTGTGGTGCGACGTCCTGGGCCGCGACCGGGTGGGCCTGGACGACAACTTCTTCGACCTGGGCGGCAACTCCCTGCTCCTGGTCACCGCCCAGACCGCCGTGAACCGCGCCTTCGGCAGCGACCTGTCGGTGGTCGACCTGTTCGCGCACCCCACCGTCCGGGACCTGGCCCGCCACCTGTCGGCCACCGGCGCGGGCCCGGTGCCGGACGCCGAGGCGCCCCCCCGGCCGGAGACCGGCGACGGCCTCGACCGCGCCCGGGAACAAGCCCGTCGGCAACGCGCCGCCCGCGCCCGCCGCACCGCCCGTCAGGGCAAGGACCGCGGCCATGCGTGACCGGGCCGACGGCACACCGCACACCTACGAACCGGGAGAGGACGAGGCACAGGCCGTGCACGACACCACCACACCCCACGACGAGGACTTCCCGGCCGTAGCCGTCATCGGCATGGCGGGCCGCTTCCCCGGCGCCGACGACCTCGACGCCTTCTGGGACAACCTCGCGGCCGGCCGGGAGTCCGTACGGCCCGTCACCGACGAGGAGTTCCTCGCCGCGGGCGGCGACCCGCGCGACCTCGACGACCCGTCACTGATCCGCAAGGCGTCGGTCGTCGAGGGCATCGACCGCTTCGACTCCGGCTTCTTCGGCTACAGCCCCGCCGAGGCCGCGGTCGTCGACCCGCAGCAGCGACTGCTGCTGGAGACGGCCTACCACGCCCTGGAGGACGCCGGCTGCCTCGGCGCCGACCGGTCCGCAGAGGCGTTCGGCGTGTACGCGGGGGCGGGGGACAGCCGCTACTACCCGGCCCACGTCCACCCCCGCTTCGCCGGACAGCCCGGCTCGGTGGCCCTCGTCCACGCCGCCACGGCCAACTCCCTCGGCACCCTCGCCACCCGCGTCTCCTACGAACTCGGCCTCACCGGGCCCAGCGTGTCCCTGCAGACGGCCTGCTCCACCGCGCTCGTCGCCGTGCACACCGCCTGCCAGGACCTGCTCGACCACCGCTGCGACACCGCGCTCGCCGCCGCCGTCTCCCTCAACCCCTCCGCCGTCCTGGGCTACCGCCATGTGCCCGACGGCCCCTTCTCACCCGACGGGCACTGCCGGGCCTTCGCCGCGGACGCCGCCGGCACCTCCTCCGGCGACGGAGTGGGAGCCGTCGTACTCAAGCGGCTGGAGGACGCCCTCGCCGACGGCGACCGCATCCGCGCCGTCATCCGCGGCAGCGCCGTCAACAACGACGGCCGCCGCAAGGTCGGCTTCAGCGCCCCGAGCGCCGCCGGACAGACCGAGGTCGTCCTCGCCGCGCAGGCCCAGGCCGAGGTCGACGCCGGCACCATCGGCCTGATCGAGGCGCACGGCACCGCCACCAAACTCGGCGACCCGATCGAGGTGTCCGCCCTGACGGAGGCCTTCCGGCACAGCACGGACCGGACCGGATTCTGCGCGCTCGGCTCGGTCAAGACCAACATCGGCCACCTCGGAGCCGCCGCCGGCATCGCCGGGCTCATCAAGGCGGTCCTGGCCCTGGAACATCGGCAGATCCCGCCGAGCCTGCACTTCGACCGGCCCAACCCGCTCATCGACTTCGACGCGAGCCCTTTCCGCGTGCCCACCGCCCTGGAGGACTGGCCCGAGGGGGAGCACCCCCGCCGGGCCGCCGTCAGTGCCTTCGGCATCGGCGGCACCAACGCCCACGTCGTCCTGGAGGAGGCACCCCGCGCCGCATCCCCAGCGCCGCGCCCGCCCGAGGAGGAGCGCCGCATGGTGCTGCCGCTGTCGGCGCGCACCGCCGGAGCCCTGCGCGGCCAGGCCGAGGCACTCGCCCGGCACCTGGAGCGCCGGCCGGACCTGCGCCTGGACGACGTGGCCCACTCCCTGCGCACCGACCGGCCCGCGCTGCGCCACCGGCTCACCGTCTCGGCCGCCTCCCGCGCCGAGGCCCTCGACGCGCTGCGCTCCGCCGCCCCGGCCACCCCGCCGCTGACCGGCGACCCGGTCCGGGTGGCGTTCCTGCTGCCCGGCGGCGGCACCCAGTACCCCGGCATGGGCAAGGAGCTGTACCGCGACCACGCCGTCTACCGCGACACCGTCGACGAGTGCGCCCGCATCCTGCGGCCCGTCCTCGGCACCGACCTGCGCACCGCCCTCTTCGAGGAGCAACGGCCCGACGACCTCTCCGCGTTCCTCGGACTCGTCGTCACCGAGTACGCCCTGGCCCGCACCCTGATGGAGTCGGGCGTGCGCCCCGACGCGCTGATCGGCCACTCGCTCGGCGAGTACACGGCCGCCTGCCTGGCCGGCGTCATCGACCTGGCGGACATGCTGCCCCTGGTCACCGAACGCATCCGGCTCATCAGCTCCGCCGGCGGGGCCACGGTCGGCGTCGCCGCCCCGGCCGAGGAGATCCGGCCCCTCCTCGACGCCGACCTGTCCCTGGCCGCCGTCAACGGCCCCCAAGCCTGCACCGTCGCCGGGCACCTCGACGCCGTCGCCCGCTTCGAGGCCGAACTCACGCGCCGCAACGTCCCGTTCCGCCGTCTGCGCATCCCCGTCGCGGCCCACTCCCACGTCCTGGACCCCGTCCTGCCGGCCTACGAGACCCACCTGCGCCAGGTCACCCTGCGCCCGCCGCGCATCCCGTACGTCACCAACGTCACCGGCACCTGGATCACCGACGCCCAGGCCACCTCCGTACGGCACTGGATCGACCACACCCGCGACACCGTCCGGTTCGCCGACGGCATCACCGCCCTGTGGGACCGGCTGCGCCCCGTCCTCGTGGAGATCGGGCCCGGCGACACCCTGACCAAGCTCGCCACCGGCCGGCTCACCGACGAGGCACCGGTCACGGTGACCACCATGCGGCACGCCAAGGCAGGGGCGTCCGACGGGTTCGTCCTCGCCGAGGCGCTGGGACGGCTGTGGAGCGCGGGCGTGGACAGCGCCCTGCCCCCGGTGCCGGGCGCGCCCCGGCGGGTGCCGCTGCCCCCGTACGCCTTCGAACGCCGGCGCCACTGGATCGACGCACCGGGCGCCCGGACGGACCCCGCCATGTCCGACGACACCCCGGCCGCCACGGACTCCGGCCTCGCTTCACGGCCCCGGCTGACGACCGAGCACGTACCGCCCCGCACGGACCGCGAACGCGAGGTCACCCGGCTCTGGGAGGAGACCCTCGGCATCGGCGGCATCGGTCTGCACGACAACTTCTTCGACCTCGGCGGCGACTCGATGCGCGCCGTGCTGCTGGCGGGCCGGCTACGCCAGGCCAGGGTCCTCGACGTCCCGGCGGCGACCCTGCTGGCCGCACCCACCGTGGCCGGGATCCTCGCCGCGGCCGACCAGCCGGCCGAGAAGGCGCCGGACAGCACAGCCACGGCCCTCGGCCCGCTGCTGCCGCTGCGCGCCGAGGGCACCGCCACGCCCCTGTTCTGCGTCCACCCCGGCGCGGGCATCGCCTGGCGCTACACGGGCCTGCTGCCCCACCTCGGCGGCGACCAGCCCGTCCACGGCATCCAGGCGGCCGGCCTCGACGGCACCCGGCCGCCCGCCCCGGACGCCGCCGCCATGGTCGCCCACTACCTCGACCTGGTGCGCCAGGTGCAACCCCACGGTCCCTACCGGCTGCTGGGCTGGTCCTACGGCGGATTCGTCGCCCACGCCATGGCCTGCGCCCTCCAGCGCGACGGGGAGCAGGTCGAGCTCCTCGCCATGCTGGACGCCCCCCAGCCGCACGGCACCGCCCACGACCCCGAGGCGGCCGAACGCCAGGTCGCCGCCCTGCTGTCCAGGGTGGCCGGGCTCGCGGTCGACGAGGCGCCCGTGGACACCGTCCTGGACCGCATCGAGGCCCGGGTCACGGCCGACCCGTCGAGCGTCCCCGTGACCCGCCCCGAGGCCGCCGCCATCGCCGCCGTCATGCGCAACAACCTGCGCATCGCGCCCCAGTTCGCCCCCGGCGTCTACCGCGGTGACGTGCTGTTCTTCAGCGCCGCGGAAGAGCAGCCCACCGGCTTCCCGGCGGACCTGGCGGTCCTGCCGGGCAAGGCCGACAGCTGGCGGCCCTACGTCGACGGCACGCTCCACGACCACCACGTGCCCTGCGGCCACTACGAGATGACCGAACCCGAACCGATCGCCCGTATCGGCGAAGCGGTCGCCAAGGCCCTGCGTGGTCTCGGCGACCGGGCCGCCACCTCCCCTTCCCCCTGAACCCGCGTCGAGGAGAACCAGCGTGAGTGCGACCCAGGACCTCTACGAACTCGGTGACGCGCCCGAGATCGGCACCGCCCCGAAGAAGATGTACGCCTCGCTCATCCGCCGTGAGCGCTACGGACAGCCCGTCGACGCCTTCCGCACCGAGGTGGTCGACGTCCCGCCCGTGGGGCGCGGCCAGGTCCTGGTGAAGGTGATGGCGGCCGGCATCAACTACAACAACGTCTGGGCGGCGCTCGGTTCGCCGCTCGACGTGATCGCCGCGCGGCAGAAGGCGGGCGCCACCGAGGACTTCCACATCGGCGGCTCCGACCTGTCCGGGATCGTGTGGGCGGTCGGCGAGGACGTGCGCGGGGTGAAGCTCGGGGACGAGGTGGTCGTCCTCGCCAACCGCTGGGACGAGAAGGCCGAGGACATCCGCCTCGGCGGCGACCCCACCTGGTCCACCAGCCAGCGGGTGTGGGGCTACGAGGAGAACTACGGCTCCTTCGCCCAGTTCGCCGTGGTCGACGACTACATGTGCCACCCCAAGCCCGCCCGGCTGTCGTGGGCGGAGGCCGCCTGCTACATGGCGACCGCCGCCACCGCCTACCGCCAGCTGTTCGGCTGGCAGCCGCACACGGTGCGGCCGGGTGACCCGGTGCTGATCTGGGGCGGCGCCGGCGGACTCGGCTGCATCGCCATCCAGCTCGTCCGGCACGTCGGCGGCATCCCCGTCGCGGTCGTCTCCAGCGAGGAACGCGGCGAGTTCTGCCTCAAGCTGGGCGCCGAGGGCTACATCGACCGGCGCAAGTTCGACCACTGGGGGCGGCTGCCGGACACCTCCGACGACGAGGCCATGGGCCGCTGGCTTTCCGGGGCCCGCGCCTTCGGGCGGGCCTTCTGGGAGGTACTGGGAGAGCGCCGCAGCCCGCGCATCGTGCTGGAGCACTCCGGCGCCGACACCATCCCCACGTCCCTGTACCTGTGCGACAACGGCGGCATGGTCGTCCTGTGCGGCGGCACCACCGGCTACAACGGCGACGTGGACCTGCGGTTCCTGTGGATGCGGCAGAAGCGCCTGCAAGGCTCGCACGTCGCCACGGCCCGCGAGGCACGCGAGGTGACACGGCTGATCGACCGGGGAATCATCGACCCCTGCCTGTCCCAGACCTTCGATTTCGACGAGATCGGCCTCGCGCACCAGCTCATCCACGACAACCGCCACCCGGCGGGCAACATGGCCGCCAGGGTCGGCGACCGCGGGTGATTCACGCCCGGCCGGAGGGGTACCTGCGGCGGGGTACGACCCCCACACTCACCTCCCGGAGGTACCCCCCATGGGCAAGCTGGGCGACATGATGAACAAGGCCAAGCAGATGACCAAGGGCCACCCCGACCAGGCGGACAAGGGCGTCTCGCGCGCTGAGCGCATGGTCGACGAGCGAACGGGCGACAAGTACGACGCCAAGACCGACAAGGCGGCCGACGCCGCGCGGCGTTCCTACCGGGACGGCGGCACGCCGGAGCGCTGAACCGACCCGCCGCCCGCCTCCGGTGCGCCGGGGACGGGCGGCGTCCGCTCAGTCGCGGGTGCCGGCCCGGCCGGTGACGTAGCTGAACACTCCCGCGCCGACGCGCACGACCCGCACCCGCACGGCGTGGGCGGGACCGTCGCGCAGGCACACACGCAGACCGTCCCGGCAGGGCGAGACCCGCAACTCCCGCAGACTCCCCGCCGGACCCTCCCGGCCCTCAGCCGTCATCACAGTGAGGGCCTTCCACGCCGCCTCCTTGGCGGAGAACAACGCCGTCACCGACCAGACCGCGCCCGCACCGGGCCGCAGCCTTGTGCCGGTGAGCAGGGACTCCTCGTCCTCGCACAGCACCAGGCGGGCCGCTTCGCGGGGAAGGGGCCGCAGCTCCAGGTCGCAGCCGACCGGCAGATCCCGTCCGGGGGCGGCGGCCACGGCGACGGCGATCCCGGCACTGTGCGAGATCGACGCGGCCCGCCCCGGCGGGAACACCGGCAGACGCCCCCTCCGAGGGATCTCCCCGCAGTCCAGCCCCACCGCACGCAGGGCCCGCCGGGCGGCTCGCCGGCCGGCCAGGAACTCCAGCCGCCGCCGCGGCGGCATCACCGCGGCGGCGGCCGCCTCGGCCGGCCCGGCCGGTTCCTGACCCGGCTCCGACACGGCGGCCACGCCCAGCCCGAGCCCGGCAGCAGCCAGAAGCGGCCCGAGCGCCACCAGGCGCCCCACGACCGGTGCTGTCCCCACGGGCCCCACACCGACCCGAACCCACGAAGCGGCCGTCCACACGACTTCCTCATCGGCCTGCGCCGACCACACGGCTTCCGCACGTACCCGGGCCGCCCGCGAGGGCATCACATCGGCCTGCGCCCGCCACGCGGGTTCTTCCCCGGCCCCAGCCGCCCTGGACTCCGCACCTGCCTGATCTGTCCCCGCCGGGGATCCGGCCGCCGGTTTCCCCTCGCCCTGCGCCGTCCGCCAGGACCCCGCGTCGGTCCCGGCCGACCCGCCGCGCTCCGCTCCGGTTCGCCCGGGCCGTGTGCGTACAGCAGCGACCCGGGTCGGCCACGACGGAGACGTCGTGGCCGACCCGGGTCGCATCGGGCTCCCGGTCATCGCCGTTCGCCACCGCACGCGCTCACGCCCGCAGCAGCTTCTTGATGATCTTCCCGGCGGGGTTGCGCGGCACCTGCTCGATGAACTCGACCCGGCGCGGCCGCTTGTACGGCGCCAGCAGCCCCGCGACATGCGCGAGCAGCTCCGCCGTGCCCGGCTCCGCGCCGGCCTCCAGGGCGACGTACGCCAGCGGCACCTCGCCGTAGTCCTCGTCGGGCATGCCGACGACCGCCGCGTCCCGGACCGCCGGGTGGGTCATCAGAGCGCGCTCGATCTCCGAGGGGTAGACGTTCTGGCCCGCCCGGATGATCACGTCCTTGGTGCGGTCCACCAGGCTGATGCGGCCCTCCTCGTCCATGAAGCCGAGGTCGCCCGTCCTGATCCAGCCGTTCCAGGTGATCTCCCGCGTGGCCTCCGGATCGTTCCAGTAGCCCTGCATGACACCCGGCCCGCGCACCACGATCTCGCCGATCTCGCCGGGCGGCAGTTCCCGCCCGGTCTCGTCCACCGCGCGGGCGGACATGCCCGGCACGACCCGCCCGCACGGGATGCGGGCGGCGACGTCCCCGGGTGCGGGGTGCTCGTCGGGACCGAGCGTGACGAACGGGCCGCCCACCTCGGTCATGCCGTACACCTGCCGGAAGCCGCACCCGAGCCGTGCCACCGCGTCGGCGTAGACGTCGAGCGGCATCGGGGCCGCCCCGTACAGCACCTCCCGCAGGGAGGACAGGTCGGTGCGCAGGGACGCCTTCGCCTGAAGCATGAAGCGCAGCATCTGCGGCACCAGCCACATGTGGGTCGCGCGGTGCGCCTCCACCGCGGACAGCGCCCGCTGCGGCGTGAACCCGGGCATCAGCACGACCGTCGCGCCGGCCGCCAGATAGGTCAGGGAGACGACCATGCTGCCGTGGTACAGCGGGCAGCAGTTGACCATGACGATGTCGTCCGTGGGGCGGGCCATCACCAGCCAGCCGAGCGCGATGGCGCGGAACGACGCGCTGTCGACGGTCACCCCCTTGGCCTGCCCGGTGGTCGCCGAGGTGTGCAGCACGGCGATCGGGTCCGTGTCGGCGACGTCCGGCAGGTCCCGCTCGGCGGCCAGCGTGCCCAGTGCCGCGAAGGCGGGCTTGTCGAAGGCCACCCGGAGCCGCACCGAGGACGGCAACCCGGTGTGCCGGTCCAGCAGCTCGGACTCACCGAGGACGGCCACCGCGCCGACGCGCTCGACGATCCCGGCGACCTCGGGCTCGGCCAGACTGTGGTTCAGCGGCACGAACAGCGCGCCGAGCCGGGCCAGCGCGAAGTAGCTCTCCAGGACCTCGATCCGGTCCTTGGACAGCACGGCCACCCGGTCGCCGCGCCGGATCCCCAAGTCTGCCAAGCCGCAAGCGAGTTGCAGCGTACGATCATGCAGCTCGGCCCAGGTGACGCTGCGTTCCTCGTCCACCAGCGCGGTCCGGCCGGGCCGGCACTGGCGGTTGCGCTCCAGCAGTTGCGTCAGCCACATCACACACCGCCGCTCGCCCTGGCGGCCGTGCGCTCGGCCACGAAACGCTCGTAGTCGCCGATCGTGCGCAACTCCTCCATGTCCTCGGCGGTGATCTCGACGCCGAGCCGCTGCTCGACCAGCAGGACGAGACGCACCAGGTCCCCGGAGTCGATGCCGCTGGCGGCCAGGTCGGCGTCGTCGCCGATCCGGTCGGCGTACTCGACGGTGCCGGTGAGTTCGACCAGCAACTCCCTGATGGTGCTCATGGTTTCCCCTTTCGCCCCGGCGTGCCGGCCGCCGCGGTCCACGACTGTCACCCCGTCAAGAGGCGGCTGCGGCCGATCCCACTCCCCGCGCCTTCCCGTGAGCTTTGTCACGCGCCCGAACCTGACGCGGCGGGGATAGCCGGGCCCCGGCCCCGGCCTCTTACCGCAACGAAGCAACCCGCTCCGCCCGGCCCCGCGGTGGGCGGTTCCCCAGCCGAAGGAGTGATGCGCGTGCCCAGGCAGCCGGTACGGGTCCAGGTCCCGGGACGGTGCCCGCAGCACGGCACCGCAGCGACGGTCACCGGACACCCGGGCGGTGCCCGGTGACCGCGCCGACCACCACCCCCGCCACCGCGGACGGCGCGGCCGCCCCGGACGAGGACGAGCTGCTCGCCCACTTCGACGCGCTCATCGCCGACGGCGAGACGATCGAACCGCGCGACCGGATGCCCGACGGCTACCGCCGCATGCTGGTCCGCCAGATCGCCCAGCACGCCCACTCCGAGATCATCGGCATGCAGCCCGAGGGCGCCTGGCTCACCCGCGCCCCCTCCCTGCACCGCAAGTCGGTCCTGCTCGCCAAGGTGCAGGACGAGGCGGGCCACGGCCTGTACCTGTACTCCGCCGCCGAGACGCTCGGCGTGGACCGCGCCGACCTGCTGGACGCCCTGCACCACGGCCGCCAGCGCGCCTCGGCCACCTTCAACCACCCCGCGCTGACCTGGGCGGACACCGGGGCCATCGCCTGGCTGACGGACGGCGCGGCCGTCATCAACCAGGCACCCCTGTGCCGCACCTCCTACGGCCCCTACGCGCGTGCCATGCGCCGCGTCTGCCAGGAGGAGGCCTTCCACGTGCGGCAGGGCTACGACCTGATGCGCGCCCTGTGCGAGGGCACCCCGAAGCAGAAGGAGATGGCGCAGGACGCGGTGAACCGCTGGTGGCTGCCGGCGGTGGCGCTGATGTTCGGACCGCCCGACACCGAGGCGGGCGGCGCCGACGCGCGGACCGCCGCGCTGGGAGCGGCGGTCTCCCGCCGCGCGATGGCCTGGGGCATCAAACGCCACACCAACGACGAGCTGCGCCAGCGTTTCGTCGACACCTGCGTCCCGCAGGCCGAGCGACTCGGCCTGACGCTGCCCGACCCGGCGATCCGCTGGAACGAGGAGCGCGGCCACTACGACTTCACGCCAGTCGACTGGGACACCTACCGCCGCGCCCTCGGCGACGACACGCACTGGGCGCGGCAGCGCATCGCCCACCGCCTGGCCGCGCACGAGGACGGCGCCTGGGTCCGGGAGGCCGCCGTCGCGTACGCCGCGAGGACGGACGAGCCGGCGGGAGCGGCGGCATGAGCGCGGCTCGGGAAGGCGCGCCGGCGTCCTGGGAGGTGTTCCTGCGGGCCCGCAGGGGCCTGGCCCATCAGCACGTCGGGTCGGTGCGCGCCGCAGGCCCGGACGCGGCCCTGGCCGCCGCCCGCGATCTGTACACCCGGCGCGGCGAGCCCCTGTCGCTGTGGGTGGTCCGCTCCGACGCCCTGCACACGGCCTCCCCGGACGAACGCGACCCGTACTTCGCGGGCGCCCGCCACAAGCCGTACCGCTACCCCGAGCACTACGCGCCGCTGACCGAGAAAGGCCCCGAAGGTGAGCACCACGAGTGACGTCACGGCGGTGCGACCCGGCTCCCCGCCGGGCGAGCCGCCGTCCGCCGCCGATTGCGACCTCGCCCGGCACCTGACGCGCCTCGGCGACGACGCCCTCGTCCTCGCGCAGCGGCTGTGCCAGTGGATCACCCGCGCGCCGACCATCGACGAGGACCTGGCCCTGTCCAACATCGCCCTCGACCTCATCGGTCACGCCCGCACGCTCCTCTCCCGCGCCGGGCGCCTCGACGGGACCGGCCGCAGCGAGGACGACCTTGCCTACACCCGCTCGGAGCGCGAGTTCACCAACGCCCTGCTGACCGAACTCCCCAACGGGGACTTCGCCGTGACCGTGGCCCGGCAACTCGCCTACACCCACTACGCCTTCCTCCACTACGAGACCCTGGCCCACAGCGCCGACCCCGAACTCGCCGCGTTCGGCGTCCGGGCCGCCAAGGAGGTCGCCTTCCACCGGCTGCACGCCGACCGCTGGACGGTGACGCTGGGACGCGGCACGCCGGAGAGCACCCGCCGCATGCAGCGGGCCCTGGAACGGGTGTGGCCCTACACCGGCGAACTCTTCGAGGAGAACGACGCCCTGCGCCGCCTGGCCGCATCCGGCACCGTGCCCTCACCGGCGGCGCTGCACGACACCTGGCTCGCCCGCGTCACCGAGGTCGTCACCGAGGCGGGACTCGCCGTGCCCGCTCCCGGATGGGCGGCCACCGGCGGCCGCTCGGGCCTGCACACCGAGGAGTTCGGCCCGCTGATCGCCGAACTGCAGTCCGTACGGCGACAGTTTCCCGGAGGCACCTGGTGAGCGGGCACGCACCGGTCACGGCCCGCCTCTGTGCCGAGGAGGTGCGCGAGCGGGTGGCCGCGCTGCCCGACCCGGAACTGCCGGTGATCGGCCTCGGCGACCTCGGCGTGGTGCACTCCGTCGCTCCCGGCGCCGACGGCGTGCTGGAGGTGGAGATCACTCCCACCTACCTGGGCTGCCCCGCGCTGCCCGAGATCACCGCGGCGGTGCGGGAGGTCCTGACCGCTTGCGGTCACCCCGACGGCCGCGTCCTGCACGTCCTCACGCCCGCCTGGACGACGGACCGCATCACTCCCGAAGGGCGCCGCGCCCTCGCCGCGCACGGCATCGCCCCACCCGTGTCCCCGGCGCCCGACGGCCCGGTCCCCGTCGCCCTGGGCGCGGTGCCCTGCCCGCACTGCGGCTCGACGGCCACCCGGCCGCACAGCGCCTTCGGGCCGTCCCGCTGCCAGTCGGTGCTGTGGTGCACGGCGTGCCGCGAGCCCTTCCCCCACCTGACCGCGCTGTGAGGCACACCGTGAACACCACATCGCCCCTCCGCGACCAGGCGCCGGCCGGTTCCCGCCGCCGCACCGGCCGGCACACACTCGACGTCACCGAGGTCCGGCACCTGACCGCCGACACGGTCGCCGTCACCCTCCACGTACCCGCCGACCTGCGCGACGTCTTCGCCCACCACCCCGGCCAGCACGTCGTCGTCCGTCACCGCCGGGACGGTACCGAACTGCGCCGCAGCTACTCGATCTGCCCGCCACCGCACACACCCGGGGCGCTCCGTCTGGTGATCAAGAGGTCCGGTCCCGGCGGCTTCGGCGATCACGCCACCACCCGGCTCGCACCGGGCGCCCGTCTCGAACTCTCCCCGCCCGCCGGTAACTTCGCCCTGTCGGAGCTGCCGGGCGCCCACCACGTCCTCCTCGCCGGCGGCACCGGCATCACCCCGCTGGCCCCGATGGCCGTCCACGCCCTACGCCGGGACCCGGCCTGCCGTGTCAGTCTCGTGCACTCGGTCCGCACCTCCGCCGACGCCGTGCTGGCCGACGAACTGGCAGAGATCAAGGACGAGTTCCTGGACCGCTTCACCGTCCTGTACGTGCTGACCCGGGAGGACCGGGGGAGCGGGAGCGGGCCGCTCGCCCGGCGGCTGGACGCGTCCGGGGTGCGCCGGCTGCTGGCGGCCGTGGACGCCCGCCCGGGCCCGGACACCACGTTCGCCCTGTGCGGACCGCCCGGCCTCGTCGCCACCGCCCGGCGCGTCCTGGCCGATGCGGGAGCCGACCCGTCGCTCGTCCGCTGGGAGCTGTTCACGGCCGACGGCACGCAGCCGGCGCCGCCGGAGCATGCCGGGCGGGCACCCGGGGCGGGGGAGTACCGGGTCACCGCCCTGCTCGGCGGGCGCCGCCGGGCCGCCACCGTGCTGCCGGACGACCCGGCCCTGCTCGACGCACTGCTGCGCAGCCACCCCGACGTGCCGTACGCCTGCCGTGAGGGCGTCTGCGGCAGTTGCCGCGCGAAGGTCCTGTCCGGGCAGGTGACGGCGGACGGCGAGCACGCCCTGGACGAACGGGACCGCGCCGCCGGCTACACCCTCGTCTGCCGCGCCAGACCCCGCACCCCCGAGCTCACCCTCGACTTCGACGCCTGACCCCGCCCGCCCCGCCAACCCTCAGCGAAGGAGACCCACGATGACCGCCACCGACCGCCACGCGGGAAAGACCGCCCTGGTCACCGGAGGCAGCCGCGGCATCGGCCGAGCCATCAGCCACCGCCTCGCCCGCGAGGGCGCCCTCGTGGCGGTCCACTACGGCCACGATCTGACGGCCGCCGAGCGGACCGTCAAGGAGATCCAGGCCGACGGCGGCCGCGCCTTCCCCGTACACGCCGAACTCGGCGTCCCCGGCGACGCCGACACCCTGTGGGCCGCCTTCGACGAGGCCCTGGCGGAGCTGGATGCCCCGGCCGGCCTGGACATCCTCGTCAACAACGCGGGCATCACCGTCCCCCGCCCCATCGCCCAGGTGACCGAAGCCGACTACGACCGCGTCTTCGCCGTCAACGCCAAGGCGCCGTTCTTCATCATCCAGCGCGGACTGGACCGCCTCCGGGACGGCGGCAGGATCATCAACATCTCGTCCGTCGCGACCCGTATCGCCTTCCCGCCGATCGTCTCCTACACCATGACCAAGGCCGCCCTGGACTACCTCACCCTCTCCCTGGCCCAGGAACTCGGTCCCCGGGGCATCACCGTCAACGCCGTCGCGCCCGGTTACACCGAGACGGAGATCAACCCCACCCTCGCCGTCCCGGAGATCCGCCGCCGCTACTCCGAGGCCTCCACGTTCGGCCGGCTCGGCGACCCGGCGGACATCGCGGACGTCGTCTCCTTCGTGGCGAGCGACGACGCCCGCTGGGTGACCGGCCAGTGGATCGACGCCTCCGGTGGCGCCCACCTCGGTGTGTGACCCGTCCGCACCTCTAGGAGAAGTGATGAACGACCGCACGACCACCCTCGACGGGCCGGCCACGGACGACACCCTGACCCGCCCCTTCGAGGGCGCCAGCCCCTACGACACGTACGTGCACGCGTCCGTCCTCAACACACTGCAGCACCCGCTCACCGAGGCCCCGGACGAGATGGGCTTCCTCGTCACCACCCAGGTGATGGAACTCTGGTTCACCCTCGTCGTGCACGAGTGGCGCACCGCCAAGGTCGCCTTCGCCAAGGACGACCTGCCCGCCGCCATGGACGCGCTGGTGCGCAGCCGCCGCGCGCTGACCGCCCTGGGCGGCGCCTGGGCGCCCATCGCCGCCCTGACCCCCGCCCAGTTCAACGGCTTCCGTGCCGCGTTCGGCCGGGCGTCGGGCTTCCAGTCGGCGATGTACCGGCACATGGAGTTCCTCCTCGGCGACAAGTCCGCCGGACTGCTGCGCGCCCACCGCGGCGACCCGGCCGTCCACGAGGCGCTCGCCGAGACCTACCGCGAACCGTCCCTGTACGACGAGGTGCTGGCCTACCTCCACCGCCAGGGCCTGCCCGTCCCGCACCACGTCCGCGAACGGGACGTGACCCGCCCCTACGACAGCGACCCCGGCGTGGCGGAGACCTGGCGGCACGTCTACGCCGGACCGCAGCACCACCCCCACCTCGCACTCGGCGAACTGCTCACCGACATCGCCGAACTCGTCACCCGCTGGCGCTTCGACCACGTCCTGGTGGTCCGCCGAGCCATGGGAGCCAAACCCGGCAGCGCCGGATCGGCCGGGCTCGCCTGGCTGGAGCAGCGGGCGGCCCGGCCGGTCTTCCCCGAACTGTGGGAGGTGCGCGGTGACGTCTAGGACGATCTCCGCCTTCGCGGCCGAGGAGGAGCAGCGGGTCCTGAGCCTGAAGCCGGTCCTGGCACCGGTGCACGGCCGCTACGGGGACCACCCCCACCAGTCCTACGACGCCTGGCCGTCCGAGGACCCCGACGCCCCGCTGGTGATCCTGCTGCACGGCGGCTACTGGCGCTACGACCGGATGCACCTGACCCCGTTCGCGGCCTGGCTCTCCACCCAGGGCTTCAGCGTGCTGCTCCCGGGCTTCCGCCGGTCCGGCGGCGCGGGCGGATATCCCGAGACCTTCGACGACGTCGCCCGCATCGTGGACACGCTGCCCGAGGGGCGGCCCTACGTCCTGGCCGGCCACTGCTCCGGCGGGCACCTGGCCCTGTGGTGCGCCGCCCGCGGCCTGCTGCCGCCCCGCTCCCGCTGGCACACCCGCACCCTGCCGACGAGCGTGCTCGCCCTCGCACCGATCACCGACCTCACCGCCACCCGCCGCGACCGCCTCAGCAATGACGCCGCCCTGCAACTGCTCGGCGGCGAAGCGCACTTCACCGAGCGGCTGGCCGAGGTCGACCCCCTCACCCTGCTGCGCGACGCCGGGACCACCGGTGTCCCCACGGTGCTGCTGCACGGCGCCGCCGACGAGGAGGTCCCGCTCACCCAGTTCAGCGACTACGCGGCCGTGCACCGGGACCTCAGGACGGTCGTCCTGCCCGGCACCGGCCACTACACCCTCATCGAACCCGGAGCACCCGGCGCCCACGCGGTCGCCGACACCCTCCGGGACATGGCGGCCGCCTTCAGCCCGGCGGGCGCCGGCCGCGCGGGCGAGGAGGCCCCACACCGATGACCACCGCACTCCCGGGGGCCGTCGCCCTGCGCGAGCAGGCCGCACGGCTCGACGCCGACGACCCCCTGGCCCCCGTCCGCGAACGTTTCCTGCTCCCACCGGACGTCGTCTACCTCGACGGCAATTCCCTGGGCCCGCTGCCCGCCGCCGTGCCGGCGGCCCTGGACGACGTCGTACGGCGCCAGTGGGGCGCCGCGCTCATCGGCTCCTGGAACACGGCCGGCTGGTGGCAGGCGCCACTGCGCGTGGGCGACGCCATCGGCACACTCATCGGGGCCGCGCCGGGGCAGACGGTCGCGGGCGACTCCACCAGCGTGCAGTTGTTCACCGCGCTCGACGCCGCCGCCGCGCTCCGCCCGGACCGCCCGCTGCTGGTCACCGACCCCGGGCACTTCCCCACCGACCGCTACCTCGCCGAGGCCGTCGCCCGCCGCCGCGACCTGGAGGTACGGCACGTCCCCCCGGCGGACCTCCCGCGCTTCCTCGCCGCCGAGGGCGAGCGGGTCGCCGTCGTCAGCTACTCGCCCGTCGACTTCCGCACCGGCGAGCTGTACGACATGGGGGCCCTGACCCGGGCCGCTCACGAGGCGGGCGCCCTCGCACTGTGGGATCTGTGCCACGCCGCCGGCGCCCTGCCCCTCGAGGTCGACGCCCTCGGCGTGGACCTGGCGGTCGGCTGCGGCTACAAGTTCCTCTCCGGCGGCCCGGGCGCCCCCGCCTTCCTCTACGTGGCACAGCGCCACCACGCCGCGCTGGAGACGCCCCTGCCCGGCTGGACCGGCCACGCCGACCCCTTCGCCCTGGCGCGGGACTACACCCCCGCGCCCGGCATCGCCCGCGCCCGCATCGGCACCCCGCCGATCCTGTCCCTGCTCGCCCTCGAAGCGGCCCTCACCGCCTTCGACGGCGTCGACCTGCACCAGGTCCGCGCCAAGAGCCTGTCCCTGACGGGCTTCCTCCTGCGCTGCGCGGAGGAACTCCTCGCGCCCCTGGGCTTCACCTCGGTCACCCCGTCCGACCCCGGGCGCCGCGGCAGCCAGGTCACCCTGCGCCACCCCCACGCCCACGGACTGGCCGTCGCCCTGGCCGGGCGCGGTGTCGTGGCCGACATGCGCGCGCCCGACCTGCTCCGCTTCGGCGTCAACGCCCTGTTCACCAGCCACAGGGACCTGCTCACCGCCGCTTCGCGCCTGCGCGACCTCACCGTGGAGGGCGCGTACGACCCGGCCCCTCCCAGCGCGGGACCGGTGACCTGAGCGGGCCGTCAGGGGGCGGCTGCCGCGACGTCACGGCAGGGCGGACGGACGGAAGCTCCGCTCGCGGCGGGGTGCGGTAGCGGGGAAGCGCCGGCGGCCCGAGCCCGCCGTAAGCAGGTTGGTGCGGCATCGGCGACAAGGCAGTCCGGACCGGAATGATCACGGCCGAAGCCGTCGAGGCCCGACGCGACGAACTGGCCCAGACCGACGGGCCGGAACCCGTGGACCAGTACGTCGGCCTCATGCGCCGCGCGGCGGCCGGCCCGGGCATCGGATACCTGGTGATCGCCGCGACGCGGGCCCCGGCGTCCACCCCTGAGCCCGCCCGGCGCACGCTGGCAGCCCGGCACCCTTCCGTCACAAGGGGTTGCCGGTCATCGGGCTGAGGGCACCGCGCCCCGAGCTTGAGCCCCGAACGGACCGGTACGCGACCGCAGTCAGCGCCCGCCCGGGCAGTGCGGTCACCGATACCCGGACGGGTCGGCAGGCTTCCCCGCTTCCTGCACCTCCACCAGATAACGCCAGCAGTCGGGACGCGAGCCGTCGAGGTCGGTGAAGCCGTACTCCTGAGCGAGCTGCCCACTGGAAACCGACTGGCCGTTCCAGCGCCCGACATGCGCGTCACCCGCCAGCGCCGCGACCGCGCGCCCCACGTACGAGGGGCTTTCCGAGATGCAGAAGTGCGGCACCTCGGTCAGCGCGTCGCGCCAGTTCTCCTCCGTGACACCGAGCGTCTCGAGCATCATCTCCGAACGCATCCAGCCCGGCGTGAGCGTCACCGCCGTGCCGCCGTACGGCTCCAGCTCGTGGGCCAGCACGTACCCCATGCGCAGCACGCTGTTCTTGACCAGGTCGTAGAAGTACGAGTTGCGGTAGTGGCTGCCGTTGTACGCCGCCGTCCCATCGGTCATCTCCACCACGAGTCCGCCGGGCCGACGCACCAGCAGGGGCAGGAGGAAGTGGCTGGAGATCGCATGGGTGTCCACCCCGAGCCGCATCAGCCGCAGCCCTGCGTCAAGGTCGTGCTCCCACACCTTCTTGTCGAACTCGAACAGTCGCTCACCTCCCCAGACATCGTTGACCAGTACGTCGAGCCGCCCCTGCTCGGTGTCGACGCGTTCGGCGAGCGCGCGGACCTGCTCGGGCACCAAGTGGTCGGTCGGCACCGCGATCCCGGTTCCGCCCGCCTCCGTGACCAGCTCCGCGGTCTCCTCGATCGTCTCGGACCGGTTGTACTCCGAGCGACGTTCCCGAGTCGTACGGCCGGTGACGTAGACCGTCGCCCCCGCCGCGCCCAGCTGGACGGCGATGGCTCGTCCGGCTCCCCGCGTGGCACCCGCGACCAGCGCGATCTTCCCCCGAAGGTCCGGAGCCGGCGTGTCGGGTGTGCGTTCCATGGAGGTCCCTCATCTGTTCGTGCGTTCCTGACCCGCGTCCGTCCTCGGCACGGGCTCTTCCACTCCATGATCACGTCTTAACCCGACATCCTCCGTCCTGATTTCCGGCCGCCCCCGGGCCCGAATGGGACGAACAGCTCCCCACAGGTATCGCCGGCCGAACACCAGCCGGCACAGCCGCTTGGCGCGGGTGAGCTCCTGACGCCGTATCGTCGTACGGGGGCCACCTCCAGCAGCAGGCGCGGTCCCGGCACGAGCCCTGCGGCGACCCGCAGGGTGACGGTGTGCAGCAGATGCTCCACCAGGCCCCGTCGTACGTCGCCCTCACTGGTGGACTGGTGGTACGCAACCGGCACGAAGCAGTTACGGGTACACGCCCTGACGACTCATCTGGAAGCGGGCGGGCCCTCCGTACAGCCGCTGCTCGGGGTGAGAGCGGGAGTGAGGTCGGCTGGGACCGCTCACGAATCCGCAGGTCGCTGTTCGCGGAACTCCTCACATCCGGCGCGCTCCGTGGGCTCGCACGGGATTTTCCTCAGGTGTGCGGAACCGCTACGGCCGTGGCGATCAGGCCCAGTGCCATCGTCCATCGGCCTTCGAAGTGGTCGAGGCGGCGGCCGCCCACTCGGGGACCGGGAACCAGGAGCGCCGCGCGAAAGCGGCCGTCCTCGGACAATTCGATGTCGGCTTCCTTGAAGTCGAGCCACTCTTGGGTGAGGGGGAACCACGTCTTGTAGACGGATTCCTTGGCGCTGAACAGCAGCCGGTCCCAGTGCACGTCGGGGCGCCGGTCGGAGAGCCGCCGCAGCCGGTCCGCCTCGGCCGGTAGGGCCACCACCGGCAGTACCTCGTCGGGCAGCGGCTGGTGCACCTCGGCGTCTATGCCGAGCGAGGCCAGATCCGCCGTGCGGGCAAGCGCGGCGGCGCAGTAGTCGTCACAGTGGGTCATGCTGCCGACCAGCCCGGCCGGCCATCTAGGGGCGCCATGCTCCCCCGACAGGACCGGCTGCGGCGGCACACCGAGCTTCTCCATGGCGCGCCGGGCGCAGGAACGCACGACGGCGAACTCCCGTCGCCGTTTGGCGACCGCCCGTGTCATGAGCGCCGCTTCCTCGGGGAAGAGCGCGAGGTCCGCGTCGTTCTGGCCGGAGGCCTCCACCGTAACGACGGCCGAAGGCAGCAGTTGCTCGATCACTTGGGGCAGGATACGTCGCAAGCCCATTGCAGACGTGAGGAGGCTGCAGACCAGTTCGAGCAGCCCCAGACGGAGATCGGCGTGGCGTTCGCAGCGGGCGCGGATCCGTTTGCACTGGTGCAGCCATCCGAATGTGGCTCGACCACCCAGCGGACCCGGCCAGTCCGGAGCCGTGGGCGACGTTCCGTCGGTTGATCACGGGTTTGACGCCACGTTTCCACAGCGAACGGCGGTACTTGTTGACGTCGTAGTCCCGGTCGGCCTACAGACGCCGTGGCTTGCGGCGAGGGCGCCCCTGAGCTCCTCGAATCGGCGGGACCGCGTGGAGCGGGGACAGGAGCTGGGTGATGTCGTGTCGGTTGCCGCCGGTGAGCGTGACGGTGAGTGGGGTGCAATGGCGGTCGACGATCAGGTGGTGCTTGGAGCTGGGACGGGCGCGGCCGACGGGCGAGGGCCCAACGTGGTCCCCCGCTCTGAGTGCTCAGACGTGCGATCCGTCCACAGAGCAGTTACCCAGGTCAAGCAGGTCGGCGCGGCGAAGCTCGGGCAGCAGGGCGGCGTGCAGGCGTGGCCAGACGTCGGCCTCGGTCCACTCCCGCAGCCGGTGCGCCAGGCAGCCACGCCGGAACAGCTCACGGCCTCCGCCGGGATGTCCCGCCAGGCGACACCGGTCCGCAGCACGAACAGGACACCGGCGAGTGCTGCTCGGTCAGGAACACGCAACCACCCGAGATGCCGGTGGCGTCGTGCGGGAGCGGGCGGCAGCAACGGGGCCACCCGCTCCCACAGGTCGTCCGGAACAAGATCAGCACGCACCCGGATGCCTTCCCGACCAAGATCGTCGAGTGCTAGACCGGCGGCATCTCATCGTGATGTGAGCCCAGGGTCTGACGTCGTTCGCCAGATCGAGCGCTCAGCCTGAGCAGCCCTCCAGCGGAAGGGGGTCCCGGAAGTAATGCGACTCCAACCACTCCTCCTTCACGAAGAGCGGACGTGTCAGGCGCGTTGCCCCGACCTGCTGCGAGCGCAACAGAACCCCGAGATCAGCCAGGGAAAGCGAGTCATCAGGTGTGTAGAGCAAACAGTTCCCATGCTCCGCAGCGTGGTCCAGCAGAAACTGCTGGCCCTGCTCCGGATCGCTTCCGGCCAGCGGGAAGCCAGACAGGAAGACCTGAGGACCGATGACCGCATCCAGCGCGACACAGGCGAGCGTGCCCGCGTCGTAGAACGCCTTCACCCCGTCCGGGAAGTCCTCCTGCACATACGGACCGCCAACCCGTTCCTGCGGTCCAGGGACCAAAAGTGCCTGGGCGACCTCGGTTGGAGACATCCCGAACTGCAACGGCCCCACACCGGCTCCCGACCGCAGCTCCCAGCACTCCCGCTCCGCATTCACGCCCATCCATCCACTCCTCCATTCCAACCGGTCCGGACCTGCGCCGCATGCACAGGGCCATGGGCCAGGGTGCCGACTCAGCTGCACGAGTGCCGACCGAATTGCTGCTCTCGGCCAGAGTCATTCTGAAACGATCAGTTAAGCGCGCCCGGCGCACCGGGAGCGGTTCTCGACCGGGGTGTTCGCGGCGGTCTGAAGTCGGAGGGCGGCGGCCATGGCGCGGATGGTGCATGGCGGTCGCTGCTACCGTCCCGGGCGGCCGGCGGCGCTTACGAATCGGTTGGGGGTCCCGCTGGCCGGTTGCGTTGAAGGGGTTTACCTCCCCATAGATCGTCGCGGAAGGCGTTACGCACAGCGAATTCCGCATCTTCGAATTCTTCGAGCAGTCGATGCATCATGGCGTCGCCCGACGGCAGGTGCAGGTCTCTGCGGTCGGTGACCCGTGAGTGCAGCGCGTAGGCGGCGTTCACCAGGCCCAGCATGGCGTTCATCACGGGGTCTGCGGCGATACGCATAGTGAGGGTTGCTGCGACGTTGGCGAGGTCGACGTAGAGGGTGCGCACCTCGTTCGCATAGTCCGCGCTGATGTGCGGGGCTCTTCCAGCACGGCCTATGGCAGCGCGGAAGCGGAACATGGCACGGATGAAGTCGGCGTAGTCCTCGCTGCGAAGCTGCCAGGCGGCCTGCTTGCGTTGGGCTTCTGCGGTCTTCGCTACCTGGCGGAGTGCTACCCAACCAGCTATGCACCCCACTACAAGGGCAGACAGTGCACCGACCGCTGCGGCGTACAACGCTGCCTGTGTCTCTGTCACGACCTGATGATGGCAGGGTGCGAAGCGGTTCGTGGCGCGCTCGGTCAGGGATCCCATATGGAGGGGCTCCCGGGCCTGTCACCTGGTGTCCGCTTCCGCTGCCCCCGGGGGCTCCTATGTCTTTGGCCAAGGATTTGGCCTCACCTCGTGAATGTGTCGGCCCCGGTGTGTTCGTATCTGGTTGGTGTAGACGTCGCAATCCACACCGAACCCGGAAGGCCCTCACCCGTTCAAGACCCCTCGGCCGAGATCTGGCTCACCTGTCCACAATCTCCCCGCACAGATCGGTTCCGAATGCGACGGAGAACATCGCGTTTTATGTGCGTTAGCGGGGGGTTAAGGAAAAGAGAATGCCGCATGTTTTCCGTAATAACCCAGGGGTGAACTCATCAATCACTGTCGCCACTTATGTCATTCCCGCTACTCTGACGTAGCCGCCGTCCCGGGGGGGCTTGGCGGCGGTTGTCATGGGCGGGAGCGGCAGGTGGGAGCTATGGCCGCCGCGCCACGTCCGTTTTCACGAATGGTGGGGAATCAACTATGCGACGCATGACCACTGTCCTTCTGTCCCTCAGTGCCCTGGCGGCTACCTCGGCGATGGGCGCGCCCGCCGTGACGGCCGCCCCGCAGGCCGCCCCGGCCGCGGTGCCGGCCGGCTGGGAGAAGATCGACGACGCCGCCGAACTGGCGCGGATAACCGAGGAGTCGGGTGACGCGCAGACCGCGCGCGCAGCCGCCGCCCCGGAGCCCACCGCGCTGGCCGTGGAATCGGCCAGGAACAACAAGTTTGTCGCCACCGAGAAGACGTACGCCGCCCCGAACACCGGGGCGCTGCGCGCCCGTTCCGACGTCTACGGCGGTTCCTGGGAGGGCTTCACTTTCGAGTGGATCGGGGAGGAGAGCACCTTCGCCATGAAGTCCCAGGCTAACGGCCTCTACGTGGCTGTCGAGAAGAACTACACCGGCGCCTCGCAGAACCTGCTGCGTGCCCGTTCCACGAGCGCGGGCGGCTGGGAGCGGTTCGTCCTCTACTACAACGAGACTCTGGACCGCTTCGCCATCCAGTCCGAGCTGAACGGCCTGTTCGTCGCCATGGAGAACAGCTACACCGGCACGCTCCAATACGCCCTGCGCGCCCGCTCGGCCGACGTCTCCGGCTCGTGGGAAGAATTCAACCTGTACACGATCTGACTGGCCTGTAGGTCGCGGACGTCCCTGCCCGCCACGGCACCTGTTCCCAGGGCAGGGACGTCGTCATGTTGAAGTTTCTCCCTGAGCATGGATAGCGGGTGGTGACGCTGCGGGGGGTGAGAGCTCGTGCCGTCAGGGCTTGCCCGTGCCATTCTCTGTCTTCAGGATGCCGTGCCGTCGGCGGAGTTGGCTCCGGAAGCCGGCGAGTTCAGATCGACGCCGCTGCCGGAGGCGTTGGCGATGCCCTTGCGCAGTCGGAGGGTGGCGTCCGGGTCGGTCCGGTAGATCAGGTCGGCGACTCCGTCGCCCGTTACGTCCCGCCGGTGACGATGTCTCGTTCGTCCCAGAGGGCTGCCGTCAGCCGGGTCGCACTGCTGATGGTGGCTCCGTGGTATCCGATCAGCGCCCACAGATCCGTTCTGACCAGGGCGAAGAAGTCGGTCTTCCCGTCACCGGTGATGTCGCCCGCGGCCACGATCGGGTCCATGGACGCGGGTGACGGGGCGCCCGTCGGAAGAATGATCTCCCGGCGGGCCTGACCGTGCGACCGGCGCACCAGCCGTGCCGCCATCACGGAGGCCGGCCTCGCCGTGTGGAGACGCGCCAGTGAGACTCTCGAGCATGAACTCGACCACGCCTTCACCACCATGAAGTTCGACGAGCGGTACGCGCACGTGGCGTCTCGGCTGTGCCGCGTGGACGGGGAACCACCCGCTCTTTGAAAGCCGGCCGGTCGCCGCGACCCACCCGTGTGACATCGGCGGCCGGCACACCTTCCCGGTCCGGCGCTTCAGGAAGCGTCGGAAGGCGGCCAGACGGTCATGGCGAGCTCGGCCACGCGGCGCAGTTCCTGCGCGGTGGCGCCGTCACGGGCCTGCTGCGACATGCCCTGGACCACTGCGGCGAAATAGACGGCCAGGGCACGGGTGTCGGTGTCCTGGCCGAGTGAGCCCCGGCTCCGGGCGTCCTCCAGGCGGGTCTCGAAGGACCGTACGTTAGCTCTGCGGCGTTCACGCAGGTCCCGCTCGATGTCGGCGGTCTGTGTGGAGTAGTTGGTCGCGGCTGTGATGACCAGGCAGCCCGCGGGATGCCCGGGATCGGTATAGGCCAGGGCAGCCTCGTCCAGCATCCGCGCGAAGCCCCTGCGCGGGTCGCTCTCCTCGGTGAGCGCCTTGTCCATGAAGGCGCCGAACGTGCTGCCGTACCGCTCGACGACTTCGAGGAAGAGCGTGCGCTTGTCGCCGAAAGCCGCGTAGAGGCTCGGGGGCGAAATCCCCATCGCGGAGGTCAGGTCGGCGATGGACGTGCCCTCGAAGCCGTGCTGCCAGAACAGCGAAGTGGCCTGCGCGAGTGCCATGTCACGGTCGAAACCTCGTGGCCGGCCGCGCTTCGTCGTGGTCATGGACAAATTTTACAGCGATCGCTAAGAAAATGAAGTACCGTTTCTATAGTCAACGCTACAGAAGGTCTGTACGCGCAGCACACATACGCATCAGAAGGGGAGACCATGGGTGCGCTCACGGGCAGGACGGCACTGGTGACGGGAGGCAGCCGCGGCATCGGCCGGGCGATCGCCGAGCGGCTCGCCGCTGACGGCGCCACGGTGGCTGTGCACTACGGACGCAACGCCGCGGCCGCCGACGAGGTCGTCGAGGGCATCCGCGCCAAGGGCGGTACCGCCTTCACGGTCCACGCCGAGCTGGGAGTCGAGGGGGACGTGGCGACCCTCTGGGAGAGTTTCGACCGGCAGGTACGGCAACACGCCACCAGCACCGGCCTCGACATCCTCGTGAACAACGCCGGCGTCACCCCGCGCGGCGAGATCGACGAGACCACGGCCGAGGCCTTCGAGGAGGCCGTCGCCGTCAACATGCGCGCGCCGTTCTTCCTCACCCAGCAGGGGCTGAAGCGGCTGCGCGACGGCGGGCGGATCGTCAACGTCTCTTCCGGCGCGACGCGGATCGCCCTGACCGACATCATCGCGTACGCCATGACCAAGGGGGCGATCGACGCCTTCAACCTCACCCTCGCCAAGGCCCTCGGCCCTCGCGGAATCACCGTGAACTCCGTCGCGCCCGGCATCATCGACACCGACATCAACGCCTCCTGGCTACGCGGCAACGAGGCCGCCGAACGATCCGCGGCCGAGCTCTCCGCCCTCGGCCGGGTGGGCCGCCCCGAGGACGTGGCCGACGTGGTGGCCTTCCTTGCCTCCGACGACGCCCGCTGGGTGACCGGGCAGGTCCTCGACGCCACCGGAGGTTCGCAGCTCTGACCGGCGGGCCCTAGGCACTGTCCGGCGGATCATGTGACTTTCCGACCGGTCGCTCGTTGGTTGGGTCATGGGTCGGGGGGATCTGACGAATCGCGAGTGGTCGCTGTTGGAGCCACATCTGCCGCCTGCGGGTGGCCGGGGCGGCCGGTGGAACGACCACCGCACGGTGGTCAACGGGATCCTGTTCCGGATCCGGACCGGTGTCCCCTGGCGTGATCTGCCGGAACGCTATGGCTCGTGGAAGACCGTCTACGAACGGCATCGCCGCTGGTCTGCGGACGGAACCTGGGACCGGATCCTGCAGTCGGTCCAGGCCGACGCCGACCTCGCAGGGCGGATCGACTGGTCGATGATCGGTGTCGACTCGACGTCCTGCCGGGCCCATCAGCACGCGGCCGGCACCCGCAAGATGCGACCGCGGGTCCCGAAATAAGGACGACGCCTCGGCACCACCGCCCCGACGAGGGACTCGGACGGTCCCGGGGCGGCCTGACCTGCAAGATCCACCTGGCCGGCGAAGGCGGCTGCCGCCCCATGGCCCTCTTGCTCACACCGGGCCAGTGGGGCGACGCTCCGCAACTGGTCGAGGTCCTGGACCAGATCCGGGTCCCCCGCCCACTGGGCGGCCGCCCCCGAACCAGGCCGGACCACGTCAGCGGCGACAAGGCATACAGCTCCCGCCGAAACCGCCGCTACCTGCGAAGACGCCACATCCGGCACACCATCCCGGAGCCGAAGGACCAGCGGGCCAACCGGCACCGCAGGGGCAGCGCAGGCGGCAGACCAACCGGCTTCGACCGCGACCACTACCGACACCGCAACGAGGTCGAGCGGACCATCAACCGGCTCAAGAACTCCCGCGCGGTCGCGACCCGCTACGACAAGAGGGCCTACGTCTTCCACGGCACAGTTACCACCGCTGCGATCCGGCTTTGGCTCCGTCAATGATCCGCCGGACAGAACCTAGCTCACCTGATTGCCGACCGTGGCTTTCCGCCCTGGGGCGTCGTCGTGGCCCGCGACAAGATGCTCCAAGGCGGCGGAGGCGTCGTCGCCTACCTGCCGCAGCAGGCCTACGACGAACTGCCCTCCTCCGTGCGGCACTGGGCTGTGCCGGTCCGTACGGACGGTACCTTCGGCGACTGGACTGACGAACCGGTGACTGTCTCGTGCCGGGAGCACCGCGACCTGCCGCCACTATGGACGGATACCGAGATCTGGCAGTGGAATGCAGCCGCCCACACCCTCGTCATGCACCCCACAGGCACCGTGGCCTGAACGGGGCCTCGGACCACGGGCAGCGGTCGCTGCGCCTGCCGTGTTGCTGAGTTTTGCCGCCGTGAGGGGGTCGCCGGGGTCCGGTGGGCGGAAGGGCGGCAGGTTTCCGGGGTGGCCGGGCGTGCCACGGCAGGTGGATCAGCGGTATTTCACGCGACCCGCGTGGACCCCGCGCCCTACGATCCCCGGGAGGGCCGGGTGAACGGGGGGGCGGGGGTGCGTGAGGACCTCAGGGGCGGGACAGCGGTAGCGGTGCGTCTGGCGGGAGGTGCGCCGTTGCGGGAGGTGTTGGGTGGCGCCGAGGCCGGTGACTGGCTTGTGCTGGATGCGGCAGTGCGGGGGGTGGCCTGGTGCCGGTCGCGGCTTCTGCCGGAGTGGGAGCACACCGATCCGCTGCCGGCCGAGTTGACGCATCTGGGTGAGTCTCGGCTCGCGCTCGCCTTGTGCCACCGGGACGGGCGGGTCCGCGAGGCGGCGGTGCGCCGGTCGGCGCGTTGCCCCGGTCTGCTGCCGCTGATCGTGATCCGCTGCGCCGACTGGGCCGAGCCGGTGCGTGAGCGCGCCCGCTGCGGCGGCGTAACTGGCTCTAACAAAAGCTGTTTGATCATGTGACTGTCTGCTTGATCGTTCGTTGATGTGGTCATGGGGAAGCGTCAGTCGCGGCCGTGGATCGTGTCGGACGAACTGTGGTCGCTCATCGAGCCGTTGCTGCCCGAGCCGCCGCCGAAGCAGGTAGAAGGCCGGCCGCGGGTGCCCGACCGCCAAGCGTTGTGCGGGATCCTGTTCGTCCTCCACACCGGCATTCAGTGGGAGTACCTGCCCCAGGAGCTCGGCTTCGGCTCGGGCATGACGTGCTGGCGGCGTCTGGCGGCCTGGAACGAGGCCGGAGTCTGGGAGAAGCTGCACCAGCTGCTGCTGAACAAGCTGCGGTCGAAGAACCAGCTGGACTGGTCCCGGGCGGTGATCGACTCATCCCACGTCCGGGCCGCACGCAGGGGCCCAAAAGCGGACCCAGCCCGGTCGACCGCGCACGGCCGGGCAGCAAGCACCACATCATCACCGACGGCCAGGGCATCCCGCTCGCGGTGTCGCTGACCGGCGGAAACCGCAACGACGTCACCCAACTCCTGCCGCTGCTGGACAAGATCCCGCCAGTGGCGGGAGCCGTGGGCCGGCCGCGCAGGCGGCCCGACATGCTCTTCGCGGACCGCGGCTACGACCACGACAAGTACCGCCGGCTTCTGCGGCAGCGCGGGATCCGCCCGGTGATCGCCGAGCGTGGCCAGCCGCACGGTACCGGTCTGGGCACCTTCCGCTGGGTCGTCGAACGGACGATCTCCTGGCTGCATGGCTTCCGCCGCCTACGCATCCGGTGGGAACGACGCGACGACATCCACGAGGCCTTCCTCGGACTCGCCGTCTGCCTGATCACCCACCGGCACGTCCAGAGGCTTTGTTAGGGCCAGTAAGCGGGAGGCTGGGCTGGACGGCTGAGTTCGCCTGGAAACGCGCCTCGGGAACGAGCGCCGAGAGCCACCGGCAACCAGCGCGTCCATCCCCTCCGGGGCTGTGAGAGCTGCCGGTCGGGTCTCGACACCAGCCCCGGTAGTGACGTAAGTGAGCCGTGGGCCGGATGCCGGTCAGTTGACGGAGGCTGTCGGTCCGGTGGCCGAGCCGTTGTCGTGGAGACATCGCATTCCGCCCGCTACCCGGGCGGGCGGGACTGCGAGGAGCGGACCATGCCGTTGGTCACCACCGGGCGAGGGAGTCGAGATCTTCTGCAAGGGCTGGGGTTCGGGCCGGCCGGTCATGTTCCGCCACGGCTGGCCGCTGAGTTCGGACGGCTGGGATGCCCAGTTGCTGTTCCTCGTGCGGCGGGGCTACCGCGTCGTCGCCCACGACCGCCGCGGGGGACGGGCGCTGCGCCCAGGCCGGCCACGGGCACGACATGGACGATTACGCGGCGAAAGGCCGCCACAGTGGCCCGGTGGTCCCGTGGTCGCGTGGTCGCGCGGGTGGTGGAGAGGTCGCCCGGTACATCACCGGGCGCGGTGCCGGCCGGGTTGCCGGGGCCGTCCTCCTCGCAGCGGTCCCGCCGCGTGGCTACCGACCGCTTCCGGTTCAACCGTCCGTGCGCGGACGTCTCCCGGAGCGTCATCCGGAACGGGTGGTGCCAGGGGGTGGCCGGCAGCGCGCCGGCGCATCACGAGGGGATCAGAGCGTTCGCGGAGACGGACTTCACCGACGACCTCTAAGCGTCCTGATCGCCAACTTCGCCCGGTCAGCGCTCACGTTGGCCGGGCAGGGGGACGTGAAGGTCTGCCCGGGCCTGTCGCACGGTGTGTGTACCGTCAGTGCCGGCACCGTCAACGCAGACCTCCTCGACTTCATCAGGAGCTGACCCGGCGCCAACGAAGTCGAGGGCGGGCCCGGCGGGTTCGTCATCTGCGAACGCGGGGAGACACACGCCTGCCTCGCCGCCTGCCTCGCCGTGTCCCGGTTGCGGGAACTCGTCCCGCAGCTGCTCGAGCTGGTCGGCGGATCCGTCGGGTACGGCATCCGCCTGCTGTGTCCGTTGTGCCGCGCCCGCTGGAGCAGCACGCCCGCCGACGTAGGCGTCGGTGTCGACGGGAGGTACCGCCGGAGCTGCGTGCACGGTGACACGGCCGGCGCATCGGAGTACGGCTCGCACGTGAAGGCGTCGAGTGCGGCGAATGATTGGACCGCCGCCGCTGGGTCGTCGGGCCCCGCACCGTGCCGTGTCTGTCCGGGGCTACCGGTGCTTGCGTCCTTGTCACGAACGCGATGCCCGTACCTGCCCGGCCTTTCTCGGCCCTGGCGGCCGCTCTGTGCTGCTGCCGGCGGCTCTTCCGCCTCACCATGCAGGACACGGTCCTGCCCCGCCCCCGCCGCACCAACGGTGAGCAGGATGTGCTGCGTGGTCAGCGGCGAGCCGGTACCAAATCACGGGACGCATGGGGATCACCGCAGGCAATGCGGACGCGCTGTGGCTCAGTCCACCGTGATGAACCGCTGGAAGTAGTCGGCGGGTGCGCCTTCGCCGACCAGGACGCCGTCCGCCTCCACCCAGGCGTGCGCGGCGAACGGCGGCTGGGTGCGGACGCCGACACACCAGGTCGGCCACTGACCGTGCAGCCGGCACAGCAGTACGGTGGCCAGGGAACGTGGCAGGCAGCCCTGCTGGCCGCCGGCGGCCAGGCTGACGGCGAGGACGGTCTCCCGTGCCCGGGCGGCCTCGGCGAGGGTCGCGGGCCGGGCTCTGGGGCGCAGCCGCAGCAGGACCGTGCGGATGCGGGCGGGGGGCTGCCGGGCGAGGAGGTGGGCGCAGCCGACGGCCAGCCGGGTCACCAGCCGCGGACCGAGGGGCACCGACCGGGGGTCGTGGGGGACGACTTGTGAGGTGGACACTGTGGCGATGCCTCCGTGACGAGGACGGAACGGGACGGGACGCGACGGAACGGGACGGGACGGGACTGAACGTGCGGGGCGGGGCCTGGAGCGGTGAAGGACTGCGGTGGTCCGGGTCAGGCGGCCAGGAGCCTTGCGGCGCGCAGCTCCTCGAGGATGCGGGTGATGTCCTCCTCGACCTGCTCGGCGGGCACGTCGTACCGGTCGGTGAGCGTCGTCACCGCCTGCTGCCTGCTCGTGCCGTCCAGCAGGGTCCGTACGATGAGCGCGGCGGTGGGGTTGAGGGTGAAGTACTCGCCGCTGTTCTGGTCGAGCAGCGCCATGCCGTACTCGGTGTCGGCCGTCACCACTCCGGGGCGCAGGGTCATCGTCATGCTGTGATACCTCCTGTGTCGGTGTGCGCCGGCCGCAGCGGGCCGCGGCGTCGTTCGCGTGCGCGCAGCCACACCTCGCAGCCGACGGTCGGGTGCAGCAGCGCGCTCTCCAGGTCGGCGGCGAGCGGCCGGAGGCACCAGTCGCGCAGGGCCGCCTCGTCGACGAGGCCCAGCTCGCGCAGGCGGGAGTCCTCCCAGAGGGCGAGCAGGGCAAAGCGGTGGCGGCGCAGTCCGGTCTCCTCCTCCAGGGCGGCGTGCGCCTTGGTGGTCCGGTGCCGGACGGAGTCGGGGACGACGCCCCGCATGGCCTCCTCGATCAGCGGCTTGTACCGCCATGGCGTCACCCGCTCCTGCGGGCGGACGGCGAGGGCGGCTTCGACGAGCAGGTCGTCGTAGTAGGGCGCGGCGAAGGTCACGCCGAGCGGCTCGGACATCTGCTGGACGTGCCGGGCGAAGCGGGCCAGGGTGCGCAGGGTGGCCAGCTCCCGGTGTCCGCCGTGGCCCGGGGCGAGCGGCTCGGTGTCCTTGGCCTGCATCTGGATGAGCGCGCGCACGGCCTCGACGGCGGGCCTGGTGGCCCACGGGGGCAGTCGCGGCGGGGTGCCCCAGGTGAACAGCGGGGTCGACATGGGGGGTTGGGGGAGGGTGAGGTCGTGCGCGGCCCGGGCCAGCCAGGAGCCGTACGGGCGGCGGTCCAGGAGCTGGGCGATGGCTGTGCGGCGGGACCAGCGGTGCCGGGAGGTGAAGCCGCGGGCGAGCCGCCAGGCCGTACGGGGATGGCGCGCAAGCAGTCCGTGCACGTGTGCCGAGGCACCGCTGAACAGTTCGTCGCCGCCCATTCCGCTCAGGTGCACAGGGGAGCCGCGCTCCGCGGCCCGCTCGATGATGTACATCCGCCGATGGCGGTTGACCGCGTACAGCGACGGGGTGTCGAGGTCGTCGTCGAGCGTGTCGACGCGGTCGAAGGTCAGGGGTACGGCGGTCGCGGGCACCACATGGTGTTCCACCGCGTCCAGCGCCTCCACCGTGCGGCGCGCATGGGCGACGTCGTCGCCGAGGACGTCGTGGACGGCGGCGGTGTAGGCGACGGTCTTCGCGCCCGTGCGGGCGGCGGTGGCGACCACCGCGGTGGAGTCGACGCCGCCCAGGTCGGCGCTGACGAGTTCGCGGCCCGTGATCCGTGCGGCGACCGCGTCGGCGAGGCGCTCCCGGAGCAGCCGGGCGCCTTCGGCGAGCGGCAGTTCGGCCGGGGGCGGGCTCCAGCAGCGGCTCGTGCGGAGCCGGCCGTCGCGGTCGAGCAGGACGCGCCGGTCACCGGGGACGACGTCGACGCCGCGCCAGACCGTCTGGGTGGTCAGCGGGTGCAGGATTCCGGGACTGAGCAGGTGCACGGCCAGGCGCGCCTCGTCCAGGTCCGCGCCCGCCATGTCGGCCAGGACGTCGGCACGGTCACAGACGAGGTGGGCGCCGTGGGTGCCGGGCACCTGGGCGGCGAAGACGCTGCGGATGCCGGTGACGGTGCCGCGGACCAGCGTCCTGCCGTCGAGACTGGCGATCAGGTGGTGGCTGCCGGCCCATCTGCTCGCGTACGCGTCGGCGGCCTCGAGCGATCCGGCGCAGGCCGCGTGTTCCGCTTCCTCCTCGGTCACCGCGTGCTGTCCGAGCACGGCCAGCCGGGCGGGCCCGCACGCCACCGCCGTCAGGGCGTGGTCGGGCCAGCGGCCGATCAGCCAGGGCCGTCCCGACGGATGCGCAATCTCCCGGGTCGCGCACGGCCGGGCCCGCGCGGCGAGGGACGCGACGGCATCGGTGTCCGGGAAGACCAGGAACCAGCAGGCCTGGGCGGTGGACGACGGGCCGGTCACCATGGGCGGGTCCTTCCGGTCGGGGACGGTCGGCGGTGTGCGGTCAGGCAGGTGGGCGGCACCGGCGGCGCCGCCCACGCGCTCGACCAACCCAGCCAATTACGTGCACATGCCAATCAGCGGGTCGGCGGGAGAAGGTCAGAGCAGGCTGTGGCCGCCCAGCAGGTCGGGGCTGCCCGTCCCGGCCAGGCCCGTGACCTTCTGGAAGCCGCCGACCTTGGTGAGAGTGGGACGCTCGTAAGCCATCGTCATATCCCTTCGTCGATGAACGTGCTCTCGATGAGCGCGGGTTGTCCCGCCTGATACCTGAGCCGGCGCGCCACACCATCGAGGGCGACGCCGGCGCAGTGCACCAAGCTAGACGTGCCGTTTCCCCCGTCACAACGGGGTTCACAAGCCATCAGAGGCCCACCTCCGCCCCGGTACTTTCGTCGCATCCGCCTCACCGTTCACATGATGCGAGCAGCCGGTCATACTCCGCTCAAGACGGGGTACTGGCATTGCTCTCACTCAACGGGCGGGAAGGCTTTCAGGTCACAGGGCGCCGGCCGTACGGCCGGCACGATGCGCCAGGACACCGCTCTGACGTCGGAAGACACAGCAGCCACAATTCCGATCGATGACACCCGCCGGCCAAACGCCGCCCCGCTGGCCGGGACGCCGTCCTTGCGGCTTCCGGCCGCGACGCCGCCAGGCGCTGCCATGAGGCACGATGCGCGGCACGCGCCCCGGGCGCGCCTCATGGCCGACCAGACTTCCCCGCTGATCGACGGCCAAAGCCCGCACGCGACAGCGTCGCGATCACCCGGGCCGAACTCCGCGCGTGCGGACTGCCGTGCCTTTCCAGTAGTCCTGCAGCGGTGCTCACTCGGCCGTTGAGACCAGAAGGCACGGCAATTGCGCTACTTCACCAGGGTGACCCGCTTGCTCGAACTCAGAGCAGGTCCCTTGTCCGTGAAGCAGTACTCGGAATGATCCTCACGTTGGAGGACGGCCCCCATGCTCTGCTTTCTCCGTGAGGAACTCCGCAGCCCTGCGCTCGGCTTCTTCCGGGCCGAGCATGTCAGTTGGTCCTCATCACGTAGTAGTCGCGGTACTTCCTGTGCGCTGGAATGGCCTTTGCCCGAATGGAAGTCGAGGAAGACCACCTTTCCATCGACGTTCGCGACATTTTCAGCGTTGCCTCTTCAGGGTGAGGACGGCGGCGGCGATGACGGACCTGCGGTTGGGGCTGCAGCGGGCCCGGCGGAAGATCCGCCAGGACTTCAGCCTCGCGACGCTTCGTCCGACCGGGGTTCGTCCGACCGGGGTTCGTGCGGCTGACAGTGGTTGATCGTTTGCTGGGTGGGGTTGAGGTCTTGGTACGGGAGGCGTCTGATCGGCGTGGTCACTCAGGAGCCGGCGCCGATGTAGGCGCGGTCGGCGAGGACCGGAACGCCTTGGCGTTCGCAGGTCCGGATGATGCGACGGGCGCGGGCCGCGGTCAGGTCGTGGGTGCGGCCGGGCAGAGCTGGCGCAATCCACAGCAGCTTGCCGGTGGGATCGGCGACGACCTGTGTCGGCGTGCTCGCCTATGTGCAGAGCCGCGTACGGATGACGTGCAGAGCAAGGGGACCCGTGAGGCGCGAGTGTCGTTGTTCGAGATGATCAGGCGGTGTCTCTTCGCTACTTCAATCAGACCGGCTGGACCGCGATCTTCAGCGGCACCGACACCGAAATCGGCCGCATGGTGCGTGTAGAGGGCTGGGACCAGGCGACCGGGACGGCTCTGGTCGTCGATCCCAAGCGCGGCGCACTGCGTCCGGTGACGGACTACGAGGACTTCTCCCATCTGGAGCGAGCCGACCAGGTCGTGGCCGCGGTGCCTGGTGGAGGGTGGCAGGTGCACTGGAAGGACGAGGGTCCAGGGGGAACGCCGCTGACGGAACAGGTGCTGGCCTGGCTCATCACGTCGCAGGGGCGGGCGACGGCCATCACGGTCGATGCCCAGGGGCATGTTGAGGATGCCGATGGCGCCGACGCCTTCATCCCGCCAGGCAAGGACCCGGGCCCGGCGGGATGATCGCGGCCGGGGCGCCGTGATGGACCCCGAGCGGGCCGCGGTGCCGTTCTTCTGCCCGTCGCGCAGCGTCTTTGCCAACAGTGTCGCGACGCCGGAGGCGGCCAACCGGCCCGCGGTGGTCGGCACGAATGCGCCGTCCGCGTCTCCGTCACGACCCGGCCCCTCACGGGGAGCGCGCTGCCGCATCCTGCGTACCGGCGACTTTCACACCCCCGTCATGCGCCCCTTCCCTGGCGTTCGGTGCCCCTGAAACACTCCTTCCGCGCAGACTCCGTCACGCTCCGGCCGCCCCGCACCTCGAGACGAGAGGTCCGTCCCACATGCCCGAAGCCAACCGGCGCCGTTTCCTCCAACTCGCGGGCGCCACCACGGCCTTCAGCGCCCTGTCCGCCAGCATCCAGCGCGCCGCCGCCCTGCCGGCCAACCACCGCACCGGGTCGATCGAGGACGTCGAGCACATCGTCGTCCTCATGCAGGAGAACCGCTCCTTCGACCACTACTTC
>NZ_CP189903.1:0-366139 GCF_050271085.1 Streptomyces sp. DSM 41931
GAGGACCCGATGGGCCGAGGCAGGATTCGTGGGCCGCTGGAGGCCGCCCTGGCGGGCGGGGAGCGCCTGTACGGGCAGCAGATGAGCGGTTTCGACCTGGTGATCGTGGACGAAGCCCACTCAACCGCGGGTGATCTTGGCAGGCCGTGGGCGGCGATCCACGACAACGCCCGCATTCCGGCCGGCTTCCGGCTCTACCTCACCGCCACCCCACGCATCCTCGCCGCGCCCCGGCCGCAGCAGGGCACCGGCGGGCGCGAGCTGGAGATCGCGAGCATGGCCGACGACCCGGACGGGACCTACGGCGCGTGGCTGGCCGAACTCGGACTGAGTGAGGCGATCGAGCGTGGCATCCTCGCCGGGTTCGAGATCGACGTGCTGGAGATCCGCGACCCCTCCCCCGTCCTTGGCGAGTCGGAGGAAGCGCAGCGGGGCCGGCGCCTGGCCCTGCTGCAGACCGCACTGTTGGAGCATGCGGCGGCGTACAACCTGCGTACGGTCATGACGTTCCACCAGAAGGTGGAGGAGGCCGCCGCGTTCGCGGAGAAGATGCCGCAGACCGCTGCCGAGCTGTACGGCATCGACGCCTCGGAGGAGGACCTGGCGGCCGCGGACCGGCTCCCCGCCTCGTCGATCGGCGCGGGCTTCTACGAGCTGGAGGCCGGCCGCCACGTCCCCCCGGACCGGGTCTGGTCGGCGTGGCTGTGCGGCGACCACCTCGTCACCGAGCGCCGCGAGGTGCTGCGCCAGTTCGCAGGCGGCATCGACGCCGCGGGCCGGCGCGTGCACCGGGCGTTCCTCGCCAGCTGCCGGGTGCTCGGAGAGGGTGTGGACATCACCGGCGAACGGGGAGTCGACTCGGTCTGCTTCGCCGACACCCGCACCTCCCAGGTGGAGATCGTGCAGAACATCGGCCGCGCGCTGCGGCCCAACCGGGACGGCAGCACGAAGGTCGCGCGGATCATCGTGCCCGTCTTCCTCCAGCCCGGCGAGGACCCGGCCGACATGGTCGCCTCCGCGAGCTTCAAGCCGCTCGTGGCCGTGCTCCAGGGCCTGCGCAGCCATGATGAGCGCCTGGTCGAGCAGCTCGCCTCCCGCGCGCGCACCAGCGGCAGGCGCAAGGTCCACCTCCGGCGCGACGAGGACGGGCGGATCGTCGGGGCCGGCGGAGAGGGCGGCGGCGAGGACCAGGAGCAGGACGGCACCCAGGCCGCTGCCGAGTCGGCGCTGCTCCACTTCTCCACACCGCGCGACCCAGCGGCCATCGCCGTGTTCCTGCGCACCCGGGTCTACCGGCCCGAGTCCCTGGTCTGGCTGGAGGGCTACCAGGCGCTGCTGCGCTGGCGGAAGGAGAACAAGATCACCGGCCTGTACGCCGTTCCGTATGACACCGAGGTTGAGGTTGGTGTTACGAAGGCGTTCCCCCTCGGGCGGTGGGTGCACCAGCAGCGCAAGGCGCTGCGGGCCGGGGAGCTCGAGCCGCGGCGCAAGGAACTGCTCGAGGCACCCGAGGCCGGCATGGTCTGGGAACCGGGCGAGGAGGCGTGGGAGAGGAGGCTCGCGGTGTTCCGCGCTTACCGGCGGGCCACCGGGCACCTCGCCCCTCGCCAGGATGCGGTCTGGGACGACCCGGCCGGCGGGCATGTGCCTATCGGGCAGTACATGGCCAACCTCCGGCGGAAGGATGGTCTCGGGAAAGACCCGCGTCGGGCCGCCGTACGCGCGGCGCAGCTCGCCGCGATCGACCCGGACTGGAACTGCCCCTGGCCGCTGGACTGGCAACGCCATTACCGCGTCCTCGCCGACCTCGCCGACACCGAACCCCACGGGGTACTGCCCGACATCGCACCGGGCGTGCTGATGGACGGCGACGACATCGGACGCTGGCTGAAACGGCAGAAACAGCCCGGCACCTGGAAACTGCTGTCGGCCGAGCAGCAGGAACGGCTGACCGTGCTGGGCATCAAACCCACCGAGGCGCAGTCCCCCGCCCCGGCAGGGGCGGCCCCGACAGGGGTGACCCCGGCAGGGGCGGCCCCGACACGGGCCGGCGGTACGGCGGTGAAGGGCACAAGCAAGGCGCAGCAGGCCTTCCAGCGCGGGCTCGCGGCCCTCACGCAGTGGGTCGAACGGGAAGGCGCCCACCGGCCGGTACCCCGCGGGCACACCGAACAGATCACCGTCGACGGCGAGGACGAGCCGGTGACCGTGAAACTGGGTGTGTGGATCTCCAACACCCGCACCCGACGCCACAAACTCACCCAGGAACAGCTGACCTCGCTGCACAAGCAGGGAATGGAATGGGCATAAGACCGTGTCCTACCTGGTGAGGCGGACGTTGTCCCGGTATGGGGCGGGGAACGTGGAGCTGGATCGTGCCGGACGGCTTGTGGGAGATCGCCAGGCCGCTGATTGCGGAGCAACGGACACGGCCGCAGGGCGGCGGCACGCAGAACACACCTGATGAGACGGTCTTCGCGGCCATCATCTGGACGACGCCGGGCTCCTGGACGTCTCCCGCGTCATCCTGGACACCGCCCACGTCAGGGCCAAAAAGTGCCCCTATGGCTTTCGTCAAACGGTTGATCTTGGGCGGTTTATAGAAGGTGCCTTCGCGGAGCATGGCGAACAGGACGTCGATGCGGCGTCGGGCCAGGCTCCGCCATTCCGGAAAAGGCTGACCAGGTCCGCAACCGCAGGAAGTTCGGCTCTCACGGAGGCCGTCCGCCGAAGTTCGACAGAATCGATTACAAACAGCGTCACGCGGTGGAGTGCGGCATCAAGCGCCACCGCGCGGTGGCCACGAGATACGACAAGCTCGCCGTCCACTACGAGGCGACCGTGCTGATCGCAGCCCTCAACGAATGGCTCTGGCCGGCAGATGGCCTTCCTGTCGTCGCTCACCAGTCCCGGGTGGCGATCAGCTCTTCCACATGCGCGTCCGTGAACCCGTATGCCGATGCCACAAACCAGAAGTCTTCAGCGATCACCTCGCGCGCAACCGTCTCGATTTCACTTCCGGCTGCCTCGAACTCTGCTTCCAGACTGTTGAATTCCTCCGTTGCGGCCTGGCTGAGCGCATACAGAGCCTCCAGATCCGACGGCTGCTCAGCCTCAATCCGCTCGCACAGCCGCAACAGGATCGCCCTACCCCGGTCGACGACGTGATCGGGGAAGTACGAGTCCGTATACATCTGTCGCAGGAACATGTGCCCTGATACTTGCTGGTTCGTGATCGGCATGGCGCTTCCCCATCCCCGTATAAGACCTGACGCGCCGATCATGCACGACACCACTGACAACGACGCCGCCCACGTACACCAGGCTGGTCGCCCGGCACTTTGACAACAGGCCCTGCAAGGCCCGGCACGCGGTCGAGTGCCGCACCAATCGCCTCAGAAGACACCGCGCCGTGACCACGCGGTACGACTACGAGGCGACCTTGCTCGTCGCGGCCATCAACGAGTGGCTTTGACCTGACGTTTCGCTCAGCTCCTGGGTACGGAGGTTGAACCAGCTTGCCGCGGTCGGTCGGACTCGGTCCCGTCAGCGGCCCCCCTCTGCCGCCCGCAGACTGACCGAGTCGATCGCGCACCGCGACCAGCCCAGCTCGCCCCGCGCCCCGAGTCTGTCGCCGATCACGCGGTAGAGCCGGGCCCGGACCCCGGGCCCGGCTCCCCTGAGCGAACCTGCGGTAGACCGCGGGGGGCGGCGATGAGGAGGGGCGGCCGGGTGGCAGGGGGCCAGCACCACCCCCGTCCGGGCAGCCAGCTGGATGGTTTGCGGTGCTGGTCCTCCGTAGCGTTTCGGCCATGGAGATCACGAAGAGTGCGCGGTGGGGCCGGTCCGGACGGTGGCGTGCGGGGCTGGCCGTGGCCGGGGCCGCCGCAATCGGGACCGCATCGCTTCTCGGGCCGGGCACCACGGCCGAGGCCATGGGCGCCGGCGGCGGGGACGCGCGGTCGCGGTTGCAGCGGGACGCGGACGTGGTACGGGACACGGGAGCCACCGGGCTGACGGTGCTCGCCCGGGACGCGGCCGGGCGCGAGACGCAGGCCCGGTCCGGCACCGCGAGCCTGAAGGACGGGGGTCGGGTGCCCTTCGACGCCTACTACCGCATCGGCAGCGACACCAAGACCTTCACGGCCGTGGCCGCGCTCCAGCTCGTCGGCGAGGGCACGCTGAGCCTGGACGACACCGTCGAGCAGTGGCTGCCCGGGGTGGTCGCTGGCAACGGCAACGACGGCAGCCGCATCACCCTGCGCAACCTGCTCCAGCACACCAGCGGCCTGGCCAATTACACAGACATCGCCTTCGAGGACCCGGCGGAGCTGACACCCGAGCGCTTCCACGCACAGCGGTTCCGCTCGCAGACCCCCGAGGAGCAGGTCGCCGCGGCGATGGAGCGTGCCCCCGGCTGGCTGCCGGACGCGGACGATCCGGGCGCCGAGACGCAGTGGGCGTATTCCAACACCAACTACGTGCTGCTCGGGATGGTCATCGAGAAGGCCACTGGCAACCCCTGGGCGCAGGAGGTGCACGACCGGATCATCGAGCCGCTGGGGCTGCGCCGCACGCTGATACCGGACACCTCGCCGTACGTGCCGTTGCCGACGGCTGCCGGGTATACGCAGTTCCCCGGCCGGGACGACCTCACCGACACCACGCTGGCCGTGGGCGGCGGCGCGGACGGCGGCATCATCAGCACCACCCGCGACATGAACACCTTCCTGCGCGCCCTGATGGGCGGCCGGCTGCTGCCGCCGGAGCAGCTGGAGCAGATGCGCACCACCGTCCCGGCGCCCGGCTACGCCACCGACGGAAGGACCCGCTACGGGCTCGGCCTCGCCTGGCGCCCGGCCGAGGGCTGCGGGGGCGGGGTCTGGTACCACGGCGGCACGTCCTTCGGCACCGCCTCCGAGACCGCCGTCACGCCCGACGGCCGGGTGTCGGCCGCGGCCGCTGTCTTCACCACGCGCTTCGGTGACGAGAAGCGCTTCCTTGAGCAGGCGGAGGCCGCGGTCCGCCTGCTGGACCGGGCGGTGTGCGGCGACCGGAAGCGCGGGTGACCACAGCTAGATACTCAGTATGCCTTCCACGTGGGACTCCTACAGGCCGCGTAGCGCCTCGTACAGGTCGTCATAGGCTGCCCAACAGTCGATGCTGCCGTCGTCGTACATCGGCAGGCTTCACGAGACACAGGCCGTGGAACCCGAGAACGATTTCTGGGCGCACCATCTCGTGGACCCCGGCGAAGGCGACCCACTTCGCTGACCGATCGGGATCCAAGGCAACAGCCTCCCGGTCTCCCGACACATCGCGGATCTGCTGAAGAGCCCATCCCTGGGGTGGCGGCGCGTCTGCCATCCATAGGTGGTCTCACTCACCAGGTGCAGGGCCGAGGAAGTGGGCGGCTGACCCGAGGAGCCACAACGCTGAACTGGCTGCTTCAGCGCTCCGATCATTGCGAGGCAGTCCCAGGGGCCTGGAACCGGCGGCACGGGGCCGCGGCCGGTGTTCCTTCACTGCTCGTGGCAGGCGGACCGGATCTCTTGCAGGAGGGTCTGGTAGTCCTCGCCGTAGGCGGTCACGGCCGCGTACACCGCGTTCAGGGCCGCCTGGAGCGGGTCGGCTTCGGCGGCGCCGAGCAGCGCGGGCAGGGCCATGTGGGGCTGGGACATTCGCGGGGGCGGGTCCAGCTCGCCGAACGTGACCCTCATCGTGTGCGGCGTCGCTTTCCCGGGCTGCGGTGTCGGTGGTGCGGCACGGTCCGGCGGCTTCACCAGGGCGGCCGCGGGACCTGTGATCTGCGGGAGCATGGCGGGCTTGGGCATCGGCGTGTGTGCGTCGTTGTGGGCGGGTGGCTGGAAGGGGGGCCGCTTGGGCGGGACGGCCTGGGCGACGGTTCTGTCGGGGACCCGTGGATCTGCTTCCAGGGCCCGCCACGCCTGGGCCGGGTCGTCGAGGGGCGGCGGCAGCGGACGGCCCTCGGCCAGAGCGGTGAGCCCTGCGGCGATCCAGTCGAGGTCGGTGAGCCCGGCCGCCTCACAGGCGCGACGTGCGGCCAGCAGCGCTGTTGTCCGCTGGGTCCCGGGTGTGGCGGCGTCGATGGCGTGGACCAGGGCCGGGTCGAAGACGAGCAGGCCGCGCACGTTGCCACTGACCTCGCGCAGGGCGCGGCTCGGCGATCGCCCGCCCCACTGCCACCGTTCGTGGGCGAGCCGGCGTTCTTCCTCGGCTTGTTCCTGCGCGAGGCGGGCCTGACGTTCGGCTTCGGCGCGTTCGGCCGGTGTGGGTGGAGCGGGCTGCCGGCGGGCGTAGTCGTGCCAGTACGCGGCAGTCGCCGAGGTCTGTTTCAGGACGCGGTCCGGTGCAGGCGGAGCGGGCCAGAACTGCAACAGGTAGCAGTCCCGTTGCGGCTCGCCGTCCAGCCGGGTGTCCTGGCGGTGTGCCTCGTCCATGCCCTGAGCGCAGTAGCGCACCCGGTAGTCCGTCTCTTCCAGGTCGAGGTCCCAGGAGGCCTCCCCCGCCCATTGCACAAGAGCGCTGCCGGCCGAGACGGGGCGATAGGAGGCCTCTACGACGTCCTCCCACGCCGGATCCAGCGGCGGAGCCTGGTCGTGCACCTCGACGGTGAAGCCGACGCTGCCCGTATGCAGCCCGGTCGACAACCACAGCGCGCCCGGCGTCGCGGCCCCGCACAGCCCGCCGCTCTGCCCGGCGAAAGACTCCCGGAGGTCCGGACCGAAGCTGTCCGGATCACTCTCGACGTAGATCTGGCTGTAGTGCACGTGGACTTCGCCCTCAACTGGCCTGCGCACCCTCATCCCCCCGTCGCCGGGAACGCTGACACTTCGCAACCTACGGCACGGCACTGACATGGCGCCGTGCCGATCCAGGCGCCGCTCAGCACCCAGCTCATGGCCGAGGCACCCACGACCAGCCCGGCACGACGACGCAGAGGCGCGCCGATGGGCGGAGATGACATCCACCGGTCACAGAACTTGAGCAGAACCCCGAACTCGTGAACGAGGCCAGCCTGCGCGGGCACGGCTGTTCGATGAACCTTGCCGGTACACGGCCCGCATGAGCCCCGGACAGGACTTCGTCCGCGACTTGAGAACCGCGTGGATAAAGACACCCAGTGCGCCGGGGGAGGTTCGACGCCGCCGTGGACTCAGGAGCTCCCCACTGCCGGAGACGTGGTCTTCCTGCAGTTCCACACCCGTCACCGCGCGCAGCGCCCGCACGACGCGGCCGGCGACGTCCGCCGCAACCACCTGACCGGTCGGCTCGTCACCACGGGAGAAGCCCAGGGACAGCAAGTTGCCGACCGTCTGTTCTGTGTCGGCGGCCGCGCAGGGCAGTCGCCCGGTGATGGCATCCAGCTCGCACACCACCTGACCGTCAGCCGCCACGTGGCCCATCAGCTGGTTGGGGTCCTCGAACGCGGAAGCAGCTACCCGCCCGCCCGCGGACAACGCCTCGAGCACCGCACGATCCATCCCCACCCAGCCCAGGGTGCCCTCCAGCTCCACGATCAGCGACCAGCCGTCCCGAAGCCCGCGTCCGAGCAGCAACACCTCCGGCTGCATGCCGTCGGCCTCCAGCCGCTCGGTCGCCAACTGCATGCCGTCATCGACATCCGTCACATCGCGCACGCCCATGCGCTCCAGCGCCTGAGCAGGCGCAAGCTGCGTGAGCGTCACACACCAGCCCTCACCGAACAGCTCGGACAGATCCACCATCGGCCCCGGCGGCGGCGAGCGCCCGTGCGTTGGCCGGCTTCAGGGGCCTGCTCCCGTTCCAGCTCTCCGGATCGGCCCCGGCGTTCAGGCGCCGGCGGATTTCGTCGGCATCCGTCCAGTCCCGGCCCATGCCCGCCCAGCCGTCACTCGCTGCCGCCACTGCTCCCCCTACTCCCCCTCGAACACGTCGCATGCGCTCGCGCACTTCCAGTCGGCATCGTGTGCGTTGGCTGCTACAGCTCGAACTCGAGGTGCTCGATGTCCGTGAAGCGGACCTCCTCCAGGCTGCCGGCGCGGCGGCCGCCGTCCTGGAAATACACCTCACGCAGTGCGTCAGCGGTGATCTCCTGGAGGCGGGCGTCGCCGGCGCCCTGCTCCTGGGCCTCGAAGAGGCGCGCGGCGTGCTGCGGGGGCAGGGCGACGGTCAGGTGCCGGATGCGGGACTCGTCCGTGGAGCCGATGGGGGCGGTGTAGCCCATGCGGGCGCGGGTGTCGATGACGATGCCGCCGGTGGTGGCCGCCTTCTGCCGGGCCTGGGCCCGGATCTGGGGTTGCCAGCGTTTCCTCACCTCCCGCTCCAGACGCGCGGCGAGGTCCGGGCGGGGCTTTTTGATCTGGTTCTTCACGTAGCGTTCGACGGTTCGCTGGGAGATCCGCAGCAGCTGGGCGACCGCTTTGGTGCTCTTGAGTTTCCTGACCAGGTAGCGCATCTGTGCGGGTGCGCTCTTGGGTGCCGGGCGGGTGAACGCTTTTTGCACCGCGGCTTCCAGGCCGTCCCCGAACAGGCTCATCGTGGCCTACTCCTACTCTCCGTTGTCGATGTCGGTGACGGTGCCGTCCTTGATGTAGCGGGCGAGGTTGAGGTCGGGGGCGTCGAACCGCTCGCGGACCTCCTCGCCCCACAGGACGCTCTGCGTGCCCTCGTGCTTGACCAGGCCCGGGTTGACACCGAGCTTGAAACCGCCGGGGAGCGGCTTGCCGCCGGAGTAGGGCAGGAAGTCCAGCGGGCTGGCGCCGCCTGCCGCGTAGACCACACAGTCGGACAGGACCGCCACCGGGTACTGGCCGGTGAACGCCGCATGCTTGACGATCTTGCGGTGCAGGTTGATCCGGGTGCGGGAGATGACCGCCGCCCGGATGTCCGGCCGCCACGTCGGCCGGGACAGCGCCCGCCACGGCTCGCCCGGCCGCCACCCCTCACCGCGCGGCCGCTCACGCAGCTTGCCCAGCCCGCCCTTGACCGTCGCCTTGATCGCCGACACGACGATCGCCAGCTGAGGGTCGCGGTCCCGGTAACCCTCCATCGCGTCGAGGAAGGCGGCCGGTTCCATGTCCGCGTGCACGCCCAGGTCGGCCATCGTGGCGAGGTAGGCGTCACGGAGCCGCTGGTACCAGCCGTCCAGGTAGCGGCCGTTGTCGTACCGGACGTACGCCTCGATCGGGCGGACCTCGTAGCCGAGCTCCGCCGCGTACGCGACGGTAGGCGTCGCGTACCAGGCCGGACCTTCCGGGCGCTCGCCCTTCGGCGTGAACGGGGAGGGCAGAAGACTGCCGTCCAGCTCCACCCACTCCTTGCCCACCTTCACGCGGGACAGGTCGACGTGGGAGAGGTCGACCAGCCACGAGCCGGGCAGCTTCGGGTCGAACGCGGGGGCCTTGACGTGTGTCGCCTCACCGAGGCCGACGGTCAGGCCGTTCGCGCCGGCGGCGAAGGCCATGTTGACGTCGATGCCGACCAGGTGGCGAAGGGTGCACTCGGCATCGGTCATGGGCCGCGCCCAGTCGTACGCCTCCTCGAACAGCTTCTCGCCGGGGCCGCGCACATGGAAGCGGGGCAGGTCCTTCAGGACCGGGTGGCCGTCGGGGACCTCGCACGGCGGCCAGTTCATCGGGTCGATGGCGTCCCTGCCGAGCGAGCCAGGGTTGTGCTCGGAATGCCGGCGGCCGTCGGCGTCCGGCTCCGAGGCGCGCGTGGGCGGGTGCAGGGCGGTCATCAGCTCCAGGCCGGTCACGGCCGTAGAGCCGCGCGGCGTCATCACCCGCGAGGCGTACACACCCAGAACGCGGGCGAGCTCGGCCGGAGGGAGCTGCCCGGCCTCACCCCAGTGCCGGGCGTCCAGCGCGTTCCAGGAAGGGATGCACAGCTGCACACAGGCCCGCTCCGAACCGGTCGCGGGACGGTAGATCCTCGCCCACGGGCCGAAGCCGCGCTTGGTCAGCTTCCACTCCGCGCGCGCGAGCTGCTTGACGACCTTGTGGCCCTCAGGCAAACGCCCGGCGCGCTTCTCCTCCTCCGTGAGCCTGACGGGCAGGCCGTAACGCTCCAGCGCGGCCTCGGTGAGCACCAGCAGAGGGTCGGCGTCCTTGCCCGGCCCGGCGAGCTTCGCAGCGCCGAGCCTCGCCTCCCTGAGCGTCCAGTCGACCAGGGCCGGGATGCTCTTCGCCGGCACATCCAGGACCAGACCGCCGGTGCAGTACGCCCACACCTTCCCGTCCTCGACGTCAACGACCGCGAGCGGACCGTTCTCGAACCGCGGATCGGCGGAGCCCGCCGGGGGGCCGGCCGGGGCCGCCTTCCTGGCAGCCGGGCGGCGCGACGCCGACGACGTCCCGGTGGTGCGCGCCGGACGGGGCGCGGCCGCCGGAGCAGCGGCATCGGGAGCGGGGGCAGGAGCCTGGGTGTTCTCGGGTGTATGGTCCGCGGACTGTGTCCCTGCCGCGGCCGGGTCGGGCGTGGCGGTGAACGTCTCGGGCGCCGGGGCGGCCGGCTCCTCCTGCGCGGGGTAGAGCTCGGCGAGCTTACGCAGCAGCCGTGCGTACGCCTCGCGCTCCGGCCCGCGCGGCTCGGTCGGTTTCTTCACCGACTCCCAGCCGGACACCGTGGCCCGGCGCACCTTCAGCGCCGCAGCCACTTCCTCCAGCGTCAGACCATGCGCCACCCGCAACCGCTTCCGCTCCCCCGCCGACGGCAGCGGAGAACGGGACGCGACCAGCGCATCCACCGCGTCGAACAACTCGGACACCGAACACCTCCCGACGTCAGCCTATCCGCCAACCGCACGGATTGCGCACATTCGCCGTACACCTCACGAACGAAAACCGTTCAGGAGCGGGAAAGACGATCCCGATGATCACCGCCCGACATGACCACCACTCCCCCGCCCCGCATCGCCGACCCGGGCCTGTCGAACTTCCTTGGCGCCCCCGCCAACGCTCGGTGATTCTCGTTCGGGGGATGATCCAGGAGACGTGGTCGTCTGACTGGGTATAGTGGCTCTACGACCTCTACTCAGGCATCGAGGCCCCCGCCGGTTCCGGCGGGGGCCTCGGTTTTTGTCGTCAGGCGACTTGGAGGTTCGGTCGTCCGTCCGCCGCAGGGGGCACGGCGGCGTAGGCGGGCAGCTTCAGGTTGGGGAGGTCGTTGGCCTTGATCCGGGCGATCGCGGTGCGGAAGGCCGCCTCCATGTCCTGAGGACTCGCGTACTTCGCCGCCAGCGGGTGGAGGCGGTAGGAGTTGCCTTTGCCTCGGTTGCCTTCCTCGTTCTTCGGCCGCAGGACGATGTTCAGCTCGCACAGGGGTGCGATGAGGTTGCTGATGGCCTGCGGCGTGACGCGGTACTCGGTGGCCATGTCTTTCTGCCGTACGGGCAGGTGGCCGCCGAAGTCGCTGCGGTAGAGCAGGTACTGGAGGAACTTGACCGTGGCCCCGGACACGGGCAGTGCCCAGATGCGTTCTGACACGACCGGTGACATGACCTCAGCCATCGGTATCCCTTCCTCGTGCCGGTGGGCGGAGTGGTTGAAGCTTGTGTATCACCCTGTACGCCTTCCCGTTCCGTAGCCCGGGTGCTGCCGCTCCTCGGTGGGGAGGTCGAGGTCCAGCTCTTCCTGGTGGGCTTCGGGGCCGATCCCGTGCGGGAAGGCCTCGGGGTCCCGGTCGTGCTGGGCCGCGAGCTTCTCCAGAATGGCGTGCTGGGCGTTGCTGTTGCCGTGGAACCACAGACGGACGTTCAGCTGGATCATGCCGTTGCCGAGCTGTTCGATCCACTTGTAGCCGACCAACGCGCCGATCGCGCGGTTGACCGTGGAGCGCGTGATGCGCTTGCCGCCCTTCTGGGCCGCCAGTCTGTTGAGGCCGTCGGTGATCTCCTGCTGGGTGTACTGGGCGACGCCGGTCCCGCGTTGCTGTCCGCCGGCGACGTAGAGGAACACGCACAGCTGCGACTTGGTGATGGAGTTGGCGACGGCGAGCTGGGCCAGGAGCTGGGTGAACCAGTTGGAGGCCAGGCTGTAACCCGCGTCGCCGGCCATGTCGTGGACGGCGGTGTGGTCGGCCTCGTACTCGAAGGTGACGTTCTTCAGTTTGCGGCGGGTGCGGGGGTCGGTGCTCTGGGTGGCTTCGCCCAGTTGCTCTCCGAGGACCTGGAGAAGGTCGTCGAAGCCCGCGTCGCCCGACGTGGCGTCAGGGACGGCTCGTGGCCGTCGGCGTGCTGGTGGATCGGCTGTCACAGGACCTCCTTTGATACTCAGGCGGTCCAGAGACTAGCCCAAAAATCAAGCAGGGCTTGTCTTTTCCACAGGTGGCGCGCCGTGCGGATGCCTGGATCCGGGGCTCAGCGCACAGGGGCCTCAAAAGTCAACTGTAGCTTGATTCATTTTCGATTCCTGCAGCGAAACTCAAGCAGAGCTTGATTTAGTGTGCCGTCATCATGACACATCCAAGCGTATGCTCAGCAGCGTGGACGCCGGTTGGGGCGGTTGGCGACGAGGCTGTGACCTGCGGTTTTGTGGGACGAGGTGGGCGCTGGGGAAACTCAAGCACAGCTTGAGTTTCTACCCCAAATGTGACCGCCAGATTGACATTTGGGGGGCCAAAATGTGCTCCCCAGGACACCATGGTCCTCGCAAAAGTGCAGGTCAGAGGCTTGTGAGCGCCGCGCCCTCTTAATAAAGAGGGCGCGCCTACGCGGACCCCTCACCGACTCATGTGCGCCAGGCTTCTGACGACCCCTCACTGACCTGTACCCCAGAAAGGCAACCCCTACGGCGAGGTTGGTGCCTACGAACGAACGGAGGTACCTGCACCACCCACTCGGCTCAGCCACGCTGCTTCGGTTGAGGCTGTGGGGTCGACGGCGCGAGGTTGAGGTGATGGGTGACAGTGAGGAGGAACTGTTTGTGGTCGTGGGCGCGCCACTTGGGGCTCACCAACAAGAGGTTGTCGACACAGAAAGGTATGTGTCCTCTACCAGGGTGGGCGGGTGTCGCGTTGGGCTTCCGGAGTCTGCTCGGGTAGGGCATGGCCCTGGTCGGTGCGCAGCAGCATGCCCGGGTCGGGTTCGAAGTCCTCATTGGGTGGAGCTGGCTGGTGGAAACGCTCGGTGCCCGGAATGGTGACTTCCACCAGCCGGTCCCCGTGGAACATCCACAGCCCGAAGCAGTCGTCGTCCTGGTCGCGAAGCAAAACTTGCACCGTAGGCGGATGCGGCCACGGCAGCGACTCCAGGTGCTTGAGCAGGCCCTTGCGGGCACGCATCTTCTCGAACTCCAAGGCCCACCCGAATGTGTAGCCCCACTGCCCCGCTATCGGGACGAAGCGGCCTCGCCACGTGCGTTCCGGATCGTCCCTGGTCAGCGGTTCCATGACCTCGTCCGACCAGCGGGCGAGCACGATGACCTCGGCATCTCTACTCATGCCGGAGTATCGCCGCATCTGCCTCATCCACCGCAAGCACATTCCTCAACTGCCGAAGCGAACAACGCCAGGCGGACCGGCTCGCCGAGCGGGGGGCCGCAGGCCGTGGGGGTGATTACGGCGTAATCACCCCCACGGCCCAGGAGAGGGGGCCGGTCGGCGAAGTAGTAGTGAAAACTAACGTGTCGGTGCTTCAAAGGATCATGGACGTTAGTATGGTTACCTCCATGACTTCGCCAGCTGCTTCCAGCGACCGCGAGAAGGTCGTCTCCAAACTGCCGGGTTGGCTCCGCCAGAGCCTCAAGGTCAGAGCCGCTCAGCACGGCATCGAGATCCAGACAGCCGTCGAGCAGAGCATCAGGGACTGGTGCAACCTGGCCTCTGCCACGGCCTCCGTCGACACCTCCGGTGCCGACTCGTTCTCCACCTTCCTGCCCCCCGGGCAGTGGGAGAGCTTCCGTCAGATCGCCGCCGACCGACGGGTGTCCCTGATTCAGGGGCTGGCCCAGTCGATCCAGCTGTGGCTCGACTCGAATCCCGCCCCGGACGTCAGCCGACCGGAGATCACGCGCCGGATCATCGTCTGCAACCAGAAGGGCGGTGTCGGCAAGACCGCCATCACCGCCGGTCTCGGCGAGGCCCTCGCCGAGGACTCCAACTCGCTGTACCCCGTGCGCGTGGCCAAGGCCCTGACCAAGGCTCTGCGCGACAGTGAGGTGCAGGACGAGGGCATGGAGCTGGACACCAATCCGCTCGACGTCGAGAACCTGCCCGGGCCGGGACAGCAGGTGCTGCTCGTCGACTTCGACCCGCAGTGCCACCTCACCAACCAGCTGGGGGCCACTCCCCTGCCGATGAACGGTGACAGTCTCACCAACCACATGGCGGGCGACCCCAAGGGCGATCTGCGGGACCTGATCGTCTCCATCGACGACGAGACCTTCGGGGGGCGGCTGCACCTCCTGCCTGCCTGCAACGACGCGTTCCTGCTCGACGTGCGCCTGTCGGCGGTTCGAGCCCGCGAGGCAGCTCTCGAGCGGGCGCTCGCTCCGCTGGAGAGTGATTACGACGTAATCATCGTGGACTGCCCGCCGAGTCTGGGCCTCAGCATGGACGCCGCCGCCTACTACGGCCGGCGCCGTGACGGGGAGAAGCCCGGGGAGTCCGGAGCGCTGATCGTGGTCCAGGCCGAGGACAGTTCGGCCGACGCGTACGAGCTCCTCACCACCCAGATCGACGACCTTCGGGGAGACCTCCAGGTCGACATCGACTACCTCGGCATCGTCGTCAACCTGTACGACTCCCGGCGCGGTTACATCGCTACGTCGTCCCTGCAGGGCTGGGTCGACATAAAGGATCCGAGGGTGGTCGGGCTGATCGGCGACCTCAAGGAACAGAAGGAAGCCGTGCGGGTGAAGAAGCCGTTGCTGTCCTATGCGCCCAAGTCGCAGCAGTCGGTCGGCATGCGCGCACTGGCGCGGGAGGTGTTGTGAGCAACAAGGCCAATCAGCTGGGGGCGGGGCGCTTCGGCGGGGGAGTGCGCCCCATCAGCGCTCGCCGTCAGGCGGTCGCGGCCGCCACCGGGGTTCCGACGGACGGCGTGGCCCCGCCGACGGAACTGCCCCTGCACCGGATCAGCACCAACCCCGACAACCCCCGGTCCAGCCTCGGCGACCTCACCGATCTCGCGGGCAGCCTGAAGACCCACGGGCAGAAGCAGGCGATCACGGTCATGAACCGCGACGCCTATGTGAAGGCCAACCCGGACCGCGAAGCCGACCTGGAGCCGGACACGGCCTATGTCGTCATCGACGGCAGCAGCCGGCTCGCCGCAGCGCGCGAGGCGGGACTGGCCACGGTCAAGGTGATGGTGAGCGACGACCAGGGGTCCTCGTCCGAGGAACTGCTCGAGTCGGCGCTCGTCGCCAATATCCACCGGCAGGACCTCGAAGAGCTGGACGAGGCGCGTGCGTTGCAGCGGCTGCTGGCCATCCATGGCAGCCAGCGGGCGCTGGCGAAGCGTCTGCACCGCTCCCAGGGCTGGGTGTCGCAGCGGCTCGCCCTGCTCAGTCTGACGCCGGAGCTTCAGGCCCGTATCGGGCACGAGCCCATCGACCTGCTGCGTGCGGTGGGCAACAAGCCTCAGGAGGAGCAGGTGGCTGCTCTGGAGGAACTGAAGGCCGAGCGTGCCCGCAAGGAGGCGGAGAAGCAGGCTGCCAAGGATCGCAAGGAGACGCGGGGGAGTGGTGGGGAGCCACGAACCGGCGTGGTGGAGGAAAGCGCTCCGGTGCGGGCGGACGTCGTGGAGCAGCAGGAGCATGCGACGCCGCGCCGTTCTTCGGACATGGCCGTGCAGAGCACTGCGCCGGAGGCGGAAGCCGTCGACGCGGTGACGGGGAGGGCTGTCAGCACCGAGTCCGGGGCCGGGTCCGCGGTGCGGGCCCGAGGAGCGGGGGAGCGGTCGGTCGGCGGCGGAAATGATTACGGCGTAATCAGTGACCGTGGTGCGGCCCAGCCGGCGGCCCGGCGGCCCGAAACGGTTCCCGAGCTGCGTGTCGACGGCGCCTCGACCGAGTCCGCCCTCTCGGCGGGCGAGTCCTCCGGGCCACGAAAGCTCCCGTACCACGACGGTGCCTTCCTCGCCATGCATCTCATCCACAAGATGAGTGAGGTCGAGTTCGACAAGATGCTGAGCATCCTGAACGAGCATCAGCGCAAGCGGAACGCGGTCGGCGATTCCGCGGGTCGGTGAGCGGTAGGCAGGCCGGGACCGGGCCAGGTGGAGCCAGCCCGTCTGGATGTACGGTCCAGGGTCGCTTGAGTCGCTGTCCGGGGGGAGGCAGGACCATCCGGCGGCCCGGCCGCAGGTCGGTGTCCGACCGGCCGGGAGGCACGCCTGGGCAGCGACTGACGGCGAGCGACCGAACGGTAGGGCGGCAGCGTTCGGTCACTGATGAGATCACCAGGTCAACGTGGTGTGTGCGGGAACTCAGCGACCGAAGCGACTCACGCTCGGGGTATATGAAGGCATAGGCGCATGTGCGTGTGCGCGTGTGTAGGTCATATATGGAGACCTTGGGTCGCTTCGGTCGCTGAAACCCGGACGCCGGTGTCGATGAGCTGGGATTTCGCCGGGTGAGGCGGCAGCGACCGAAGCACAGGTGGTTGCTGTCGGTCCGGACCCTTGGTCGCTGAGGTCGAAGTGGTGGGTCCGGCGGACGCCGGAACCGGAGCGAAGTTTGTCGCCTCATCAGCCGCTCCGCGACCACACGCTTCGCTAGTCTGTTCCCGTTGCTCAGTCGCTTGGGTCGCTGACGGGGGGTGCGAATGGCCTCTGAGCTGCGGGACTCTCGTCGTTGTGCCCCGCTGCGGACTCCAGGGGGACGATCGCCGGCTGTCGCCCGGTGGTGCGCCGGACGAGGCTGGCCCGTGCATCCGCTCGCACCGGGGCGCAAGACCCCGGCGGGCAACTGCGAGGCCTGCAGGGCGCCGGGACATACCCACCGGGGATGCGGCTGCCTCGCGGCCGGTCGCTGGTGTCACGGGTTCCACGCCGCCACGCTCGACGCCGATCGCATCGAGCAGTGGTGGGGCGCCGGCCCCGATGCGGGCTCCGGTCCCCAGCTGGGTGTCGGTGTCGCCTGCGGCCCGGCCGGGCTGGTGGTGATCGACATCGACGCGCACGCGCGTCATCTGCCGCAGCGGGACCGGCTCCTGCCCGGCGTCCGGATCGACGAGAGCGTCGACCTGAGGGGATTGGCCAACGGCTTTCACACGATCGGCGTGCTGGCCGCTCTGCGCGGCCGCACAAGCCCCGCGGACGACGACACCACGCTGCGCGTCCGCACCCCTTCAGGAGGCTTGCACGTGTGGTACCGGGCCCGTCCGGGGCACCGCTGGCAGTGTTCCACCGGCTCGGGCGGGCGGGCGCTGGCCTGGCAGGTCGACGTACGGGCGCACGGCGGTTACATCGTCGCTCCCGGGACGGTCACCGAGGCCGGGACGTACGAATGCGTGGGCGCCGTGCGGGAGCCCGCGGTGCTGCCGGGCTGGCTCGCCCAGGAGCTGGAGCGCACCGGTCATCTGCCGCCCGCGCCCGTGCCGGCGCCTCGTCCGGTGCCGCCGCGGGCCCGTCAGGCGGTTCTGGCGGCCAGGGGCGGGCGGGACGGCGCCGGGGGCCTCCTGGCCCCGTTGCTCGGCGACGTGGCCGCCTGTGCGGCCGTTCCCGAGGGCGCGGCCTTCTCGGAGAAGCTGAACCGTGCCGCCTACACCGCCGGGGGACTGGTGGCCGCCGGCCGGCTCGCACCGGAGGAGGCGGAGCGGCTGCTCCAGGAGGCCGCCGAGTCGGCCCGCCCGGGGCAGGGGCGGCGCAGCGCGGCCATCATCCGCAGCGGTCTGAACGCGGGCGTGCGGCGCCCTCTGCACCCGGGAGGCCGTGCATGAAGTCGGGCGACGACGACACCCTCTTCGACCCGCAGGCGGTCGCCGCGCAGATTCTGCTGACCCAGCCCGAACCGCCCCGTCGGACCGGCATCGGGGAGACGCCTGCCGCGGGCCGTGGGAGCGTCCCGGGACCGCCCGTGACGGTCCGGTCCGTCACGGGCGCGCAGGGCGAGGCCACCGCCGACGGGCTGCTGCCGGACACCCTCAGCGACCGCGGCAACGCCAAGCTCTTCGTCAAGCTGTACGCCGCTGACTACCGGCACGTGCCGGGGCTCGGCTGGTTCCGGTGGGACAGCACCCGCTGGCTGATCGACGAGGACGACACCGTGATGTGGGCGGCCGGCGACCTGGCGGAGTCCCTGGCGACCACCGACCCGCGCGGCCACTTCACCGCCTCGGCGCTGCAGCAGCACCGGCGGCGGGCGCTGAGCACCAGCGGCATGAACGCGATGCTCACCCAGGCCAGGTCCGCCCCGGGCATGGTGCTCAACGCGGCGCTCCTGGACGCCGATCCGTACGCGTTGTGCACTCCGGGCGGCATCGTCGACCTGCGCACCGGGGTGATCCGCACAGCGGAGCCGGACAAGGACTTCCACTCCCGCTCCACCACCGCGGCCCCGGAGCCGGTGCCGACCCCGCGCTGGAACCGGTTCCTCACCGACACCTTCGGCGACGGGGACGAGGGCGCGGAGATGATCGACTTCCTGCACCTGCTGCTCGGCTACTCCATCACCGGGGACGTCGGCGGCCAGGTGATGCCGTTCCTGTTCGGCTCGGGCAAGAACGGCAAGTCGGTGCTGCTGGACGTGCTGATGAAGCTGCTCGGCGACTACGCCGACGCCGCGCCCCCCGGGTTCCTGATGGCCCGGCCGTACGAGGGGCACCCCACCGATCTCGCGGAGCTGCACGGCCGGCGGGTCATCGTGTGCAGCGAGGTGAAGCCGGGGGACCGGTTCGACGAAGCGCGGGTGAAACTGCTGACCGGCGGCGACCGCATCAAGGCCCGGCGGATGCGGCAGGACTTCTTCAGCTTCGCGCCGACGCACAAGCTGTGGCTGCTGGGCAATCACCGGCCGGAGGTGGGCACGGGCGGCTTCGCGTTCTGGCGGCGGATGCGGCTCATCCCCTTCGAGCGCGTGGTGTCCGACGACCACAAGATCGACAACTTGGCGGACGTCCTCGTCACCGAGGAGGGGCCGGGCATCCTCAACTGGCTCATCGTGGGCGCACGCCGCTACCTGGCGGGGGAGAAGGACCTCACCGGGCCGGAGCGGGTACGGATCGCGACGACCGCCTACGCCGAGACGGAGGACCACACAGGTCGCTTCCTGAGCGAATCGTGCCGCCTGGGGCCCTCCTTACGGGCGGAACAGGCACACCTCTACGCCGCCTACAAGACCTGGTGCCAGAATGAGGGAGCCCCGGCGGTCTCGTCCCGGGCCTTCGCGGCGCGGGTCCGTGAGGTGGTCGGACTGGCCTCGCCCAAGGAGATGATCCTGTCCAACCAGCGGAAGTACTACCCGGGTATCGGACTGGCCGCCGACGAGGAGACAGCATGAGCGCCCTCATCGCAGAGGACGAGATCTTCCACGAGGCCGAGCTCGTCTGGCTGGAGGACATCACCGCGCTCGACTACGTCCGGCAGAGCCTCGACCGGCTGCCGACCCGGCGGGGCAGACCCGCCTACCACCGCGACGGGCGCATGGTGGGGTACGCGCTGCTCGGGCCGCAGGCCAAGCCGTCCCGGTCGTCCGGCACCTTCCGCCGCCGGGTCTTCTGGCTGCTGCCGCACGACCGCGACACCGACCCCGAGGGCCTGTACGCCACCGGCGCGCCGGCGGAGGCGGTCGACCCGCGGACGCTGGCACCGGGCCGCAAGGGCCGCAAGACGGAACGGTCCGAGGCCGGGCCGTTGTCGCCGGCGGTGGGGGAGCTGGGGGACACGCTGCCGCTGTGAGCGCGGGGCGGGCGGCGGAGGCGTGGGAGAAGCGTGGGAGCGGGCCGCCGCTGTGGTGTGCGGCGGCCCGCGTCGGTGCGGACGGGGACCGGCTGGGTGGCCGGCCGGGGCGGGGGAGTGTCAGACGGTGACCGCTTCCTCGCCGCTCTCGGGGATCAGCCGGTCGAACTCGTCGAGGTGCGCGGCCCCCGCCAGCGGTATGGAGGCCAGGAACTCGGGGGGCAGGTCGAAGGCGTCGACGAGGGTGGTCATCCGCGGGGCCAGCGCCTCGACGGCCTCTTCCAACACGCCCGGCAGGTCCAGCACCTGGGCAGCCGTCAGGTGGCCCGACGCGAGCAGGTCGCCGCTGTACTCGCCCAGCTGGGCCAGGAGGAACAGCCGGCACAGCTGATCGAGCAGTGTGCGTGCCGACGGATCCGTCGCGCGCTCGACGGCCTGGAGGAAGGCGTCGGCCGCCTGGAGGCGGGCGTGCGCCTCGACCATGCGCAGGGCGGACGACGACGCGGCGTTCCACCGGCCGAGGGGATCGCCCGCCGGACCGTTGCGCAGCTCCTTGCGGGCCCGGGCCTGCCACAAGGACTCGGCGCGGCCGAGCAGTTCGCGCAGGAAGGCCGTGTCGGTCAGGTCGCGCCGGCCGGGCACGGCGGCGGTGTCCGTGGACGCGCCGCAGTGGCCGAAGAGCATCTCGGAGGCGGCCTTCACCCAGACCACGAGGTTGTCGCCCTCGGCGGTGATGGTCCCCTCGGTGTACTGCGGGAAGTCGGCCAGGCCGTTGACGGGGAACAGGGCGTGGGCGCCGCAGCGCTCGCGGGCCTCGATGGTCAGGGTGCGGGCCTGCCAGGTGATCCAGCCCTTGGCGATCGCCACCAGGCGTTCCACCTCGGCGCGTTCCTCCGGGGCGTGGTCGGCCCAGCGGGCGGTCACCGCGCGGTGCAGGAAGGTCATGGCGTAGGCCGTGGCCAGTCCGTGCAGGAGCCGGCTGTGGTGGGAGCGGTGGGCGTGCAGGGGCACCTGCTCTCCGGCGCGGGGGCCGCTGATGCGGCGGTGCTGCGCGTAGCGGACGGCGATGGCCAGGGCGGCGCGGGAGGCGCCGACGGCGGCGCCGCTCATGCAGAGCTTGCCCGTGGTGACCCGTCCGATGGACTGCAGGAACCGCTTGCGGCGGTTGCCCAGGCTGCTGTTGAACGCACCGTCGTCGGTGAGGCGGCCGTGCTCCGCCTCGAGGAGGGCGCTGCGGGGGAGGGGCACACGGTCGAAGGCGGTGAGGCAGTGGTCCACCGGCGCGCCGGACCGGTAGGGGAGGCGGCGGACGCGGATGCCGGGGAGGATGCCCTGGGCGTCGCTGAGGGGGGTCAGGAAGAGGAAGACCCCCTGGTCCTCGCCGTCCACGAGGAGACGGGCGGCCACCACGGCGCTCTTCGGGCCGCCGGTCGGGCTGGTGTTGGGCATGAACTTCTGCGCGCCGGCGTGCGGCGTGTGCAGCACGAACCCGCCCGTGCTCCGGTCGAACTCGGCGGTCGTCTGCAGGGCAGGGGCGTCGTTGCCGTGGGCGAGCTCGGTGCACAGGAACGTGCCGGTGCGCCGCAGCGTCGTGAACTCCGTCAAGTCGCGTGCCGGGCCGCCTTCGTGGTCCAGCAGGCTGCCGAGGAAGAGGTTGTAGTGGATGCTCGCGAGCGTGCACAGGCCCCCGCCGCCGTGCACGATCGCCGCCCACTCGTGGAGCCCTGCCAGGAGCCGTGGGTCGCGCGCCAGGTCCTCGGCGCGCTCGAGTCTCCGGTTCACCGCGTGCAGCCGTTCGTAGGAGAGCGCGGCGTGTTCGGCGGGTGACAGCCCCTCTCTGTGACGGAACGATTCGTCGGCGATCAGTTCGCGCCAGGGGCCGTGCACGCGGCGCTGGTCGTCGCCCTCGAAGAGCAGCCGGACCAGGTCGGTGACGGTGGGCGACTGTGGGGCCGGCGCCGGGAGACTGCCTCCGGCCTCGGTGCTGGTGCCGTGCGGGCCGGCCGGCCGGGGGCAGGCCGCCGGAATGACGGCGGCCGGGGATGCCTCGGTGATGGTCAGTACGGTCATGCTCTCTCCGTGTGGTCGTTCGACGACAGTGGGAAGCACACGGCCGTAAAGATACGAACCCACCGGTTTTCTTTTCAAGGCACTTCGGCGGTCTATCGAGTGACCTAGGTCACACTAACGAAGGTAGTTGCGGGCGAAACAGCAGTTGATAAGGGGTGTTCCGCTTCATATGCCAGGACCGGACGGGGCATTGAAAAACCGGTTAGCAGGTTTTATTCTCGTGGGCATCCAGTTCGAGCCACGTACAGGAGGTGCGACGTATGGCGCGTGTCGGAGTGTGGACCGGCATGATCCTCCGCCAGGCGTACTGGTAAGATACATACCTGCCGGTTTTTTCTCGGGACCCGGCAGGAGCGGTGGAGGTGGTTCGATGGCGCAGCAGGAGCGGGCGGTCAGGACTCGGAAGGCCATCCTGACGGCAGCGGGCGAAGTGTTCGACGAGGTCGGATACGAAGCGGCGACCATCTCCACGATCTTGCAGAGAGCGAAGGTCACCAAGGGCGCTCTCTACTTCCACTTCGCGTCCAAGGAAGAACTGGCTCAGGCGGTTCTGACGCAACAGCTGACCGGGCTGCCGAAGGTGCCGGAGCGGAAGCTGGCACTGCAGCAGGGACTGGACGAGGCGTTGCTGCTCGCCCACATGCTCGCCTCCGGTGACCCCTTGGTCCGGGGCAGCGTGCGGCTGACCGTGGAACAGGGGTCGCCGCACGACGGCCTGGACCGGCAGGTGCCGATGGCGGGCTGGATCGAGCACAACACCGAGATCCTCACCCTGGCCCGCGACAACGGCGAGCTCCTCCCGGGAGTCGACGTGGTCGCCGCGGCCCAGATGTTCGTCGGCGCCTTCACCGGAGTGCAGATCCTGTCCAAGCTCATGACGGGCCGCGCCGACCTCGTCGAACGCGTGGCGAATCTGCAGCGTCATCTCATGGCGGGCATCGCGGTTCCCGCCGTGCTCGTACAGCTGGACTTCTCGCCGGAACGGAGCGCGCGCGTGTACGAGGAGGCCGTGGGGGCGGGCCGGCAGGCCGAGCCCCTCGGGGTGGACTGAGCCGCCGTAGGAGGCAGTCCGTCATCGGCCCCCTGGGTGCGCGCCCGGTCTCCGGACGATTCACCGCGCACGCGCACGTGGTGCGACACGCAACCATCACACAGGGGGTACGACGATGGAACTGACGGCCTGTCCCTATGCCTTGGACGTCACGGGCAGCGATCTCGCGGGCGAGACGGCCATGCTGCGGCCCCAAGGGCCTGCGGTGGAGGTCGAACTGCCCGGCGGCGTCCGGGCCTGGGCAGTGGTCCGGCAGGAGCACGTGGAACGGCTGCTGACCGACCCGCGCGTGTCCAAGAACGCGCGACAGCACTGGCCCGACTTCATCGAGGGCCGGATCACCGAGGCCTGGCCGCTGTACCCGTGGGTGGCCAACGAGAACATGCTCTTCGCCTACGGCACCGAGCACACCCGGCTGCGCCGGCTGGTCGCGGGCGCCTTCACGGCGCGGCGTTCCGAAGGGCTCCGCCCGCGCGTCCGGGAGATCGTCGCGGAGCTGCTGGACGACCTGGACGCCGCGGCGGCGAGCGGTGAACCGGTGGACGTACGGCGGCGGTTCGCCGAGCTGCTGCCCATGCGCGTCATCTGCGAACTCTTCGGGGTCCCGCAGGGCGCCGCCACGGACGAGCTGTGCGCCGCGCTGCACACCGTCTTCAGCCCGTCGGTGGGCGCCGAGGAGATGGAAGCCGCGCGGATGAAGGCCTTCGGCCTGCTGGCCGCCATCGTGGCGGAGAAGAGGGCGCACCCCGGCGACGACCTCACCAGCTCCCTCATCGAGGCCCGCGACCAGGGGGACCGGCTCAGCGAGCACGAACTGCTGGGCACCCTGTACCTGATGATCGCCGGCGGCCAGGACACCACCGCCACCCTGATCGCCAACGCGATCGGCGCGCTCCTCAGCCACCCCGAGCAGCTGGAGCACATCCGCGCCGGACGCGCCGACTGGGCCGACGCCGCCGCCGAGACCATGCGGATGCACACCCCCGGGGCCTACTCGCCGATGCGGTTCGCGGTGGAGGACATCGACCTGGACGGGGTGCTGATCAAGCAGGGTGACCCCATCCTGGTCAACTTCGCGGCGGGCGGCCTCGATCCGGAGCGGTACGGGGAGAGCGCCGCGGAGTTCGACGTGCTGCGCACCGACCGCGACACCCTCGGGTTCGGGCACGGGGTGCACCGGTGCATGGGCGTCCCGCTGGCCCGCGTGGAGGCGGCGGAGGCCCTGTCGGCCTTCTTCGGGCGCTTCCCGGACGTGCGGCTCGCCTGCCGCGGTGACGAGCTGGCCCCCATGCCGACGTTCCTGATGAACGGATTCCGGTCGGTCCCCGTGTGGCTGCGCCCGACCGCCGTCTGATCCGCGTCCGTCCCCGAGCCGACGACCCCTCCGAGCTCCACGGCCGCCGCCGGCCGTGGAGCTCGGTGCGTCTCACGCTCCGCTCGAGCGGAACTGAGGCCTTCCTGTAGCGCGATCCCGCACGGTGGCCGGGGTCGAGAGGAGCGGACATGGGCGAACCGGACGCCTCGGGGCTCGCGCTGCGCATCGAGCGCGGGCGGGCGGACGAGGACGAACTGGCCGCCGTGGCGGTCGTGTTGTGCTCCGTGCTGGCCGGGCGGGGCCCGACCGCAACGGGCCGGGAAACGGCCGGCGTCCCGTCGTGGCGGCGGCAGCGACGCGCCGCCGCGGCTTACAGCCCCCCGCACAGCTGGCGGTAGGGCCACTCGAGCGCCGGCCGCCGGCCGGCAGGCACTTTTCCATGGCTGATTCATGTGCGCGGCCACGCATACCTCTTATAAACCGCGCAGGCGGTTTGTTATTCTGGGTCTCCGTCTTCGGCCGCGTCCATGAGGAGGGAGGCATCGTGACAGTCCTCAATGACGTTCCCCTGGTGTCCGCAGAGTCCTCCGGCACGCGTGGACGCGTGGCCGAACTGCACGAGATTCGTGCGCAGGCACTGGCCGGCCCGAGCGAGAAGGCGACCCGGGCGCAGCACGCCAAGGGCAAGCTGACCGCGCGGGAGCGCATCGAACTGCTGCTGGACGCGGGGTCGTTCCGTGAGGTCGAGCAGTTGCGGCGGCACCGGGCGACCGGCTTCGGTCTGGAGGAGAAGAAGCCGTACTCGGACGGTGTGATCACCGGCTGGGGGACGGTGGAGGGGCGGACGGTCTTCGTCTACGCCCACGACTTCCGTATCTTCGGCGGTGCGCTGGGTGAGGCGCACGCCACGAAGATCCACAAGATCATGGACATGGCCATCGCGGCGGGTGCGCCGCTGGTCTCGCTGAACGACGGCGCGGGCGCGCGTATCCAGGAGGGCGTCTCGGCGCTCGCCGGCTACGGGGGGATCTTCCAGCGCAACACCAGGGCGTCGGGTGTGATCCCGCAGATCTCGGTGATGCTGGGCCCGTGCGCGGGCGGTGCGGCCTACAGCCCGGCGCTGACGGACTTCGTGTTCATGGTGCGGGACACCTCGCAGATGTTCATCACCGGCCCGGACGTGGTCAAGGCGGTCACGGGCGAGGAGATCACCCAGAACGGCCTGGGCGGCGCGGACGTGCACGCCGAGACGAGCGGTGTGTGCCACTTCGCCTACGACGACGAGGAGACCTGCATCGCCGAGGTGCGCTACCTCCTCTCCCTGCTCCCGCAGAACAACCAGGAGTGCCCGCCCGCCGTCCCCTGCGCGGATCCCCGAACCCGGCGCGGCGACGTGCTGATCGATCTGGTGCCGGCGGACGGCAACCGTCCGTACGACATGGCGAAGGTGATCGAGGAGATCGTCGACGACGGCGAGTACCTCGAGGTGCACGAGCGCTGGGCGCGCAACATCATCTGCGCGCTGGCCCGGATGGACGGCCAGGTCGTCGGCATCGTCGCCAACCAGCCGCAGACGCTGGCCGGTGTGCTGGACATCGAGGCGTCCGAGAAGGCCGCCCGCTTTGTGCAGATGTGCGACGCCTTCAACATTCCGATCGTGACCTTCCTGGACGTGCCGGGGTTCCTGCCGGGTGTGGACCAGGAGCACGGCGGCATCATCCGCCACGGCGCGAAGCTGCTGTACGCGTACTGCAACGCCACGGTGCCGCGGATCTCGTTGATCCTGCGCAAGGCGTACGGCGGCGCGTACATCGTCATGGACTCCCAGTCCATCGGCGCCGACCTGACGTATGCCTGGCCGACGAACGAGATCGCGGTGATGGGCGCGGAGGGCGCGGCCAACGTGATCTTCCGCCGGCAGATCGCCGAGGCCGAGGACCCCGAGGCCACCCGGAAGCGGATGGTCAAGGAGTACAAGTCCGAGCTGATGCACCCCTACTACGCCGCCGAGCGGGGTCTGGTCGACGACGTGATCGACCCGGCCGAGACCCGTGAGGTGCTGATCCGTTCGCTGGCGATGCTCCGCACCAAGCACGCCGACCTGCCGAGCCGCAAACACGGCAACCCGCCGCAATAACGGAGCACCCTGAATGGCCAAACAGGAACGAGCGCTGCGCACCCGTGAGGCGCTGATCAAGTCGGCCGCCACGGTCTTCGACCGTGACGGCTTCAGCGTTGCCTCACTCAGTGCGATCAGCTCACTGGCCGGAGTGAGCAACGGAGCGCTTCACTTCCACTTCGCGAGCAAGGCCGCACTCGCCGACTCGGTGGAGGACGCCGCGGCGGACCGTCTGCACCGTCTCATCGGCATGCGCGAGGACGTCGCGGGCAATGCCCTCCAACTGCTCGTGGACACCTCGCACGACCTGGCCCGTCGGCTCGCCGACGACGTGGTGCTGCGCGCCGGTTTCGAGCTGAGCCGCCAGCAGATCCGCGTGGTGAGCCGGGACCTGCACCACGAGTGGCACCAGTGGGTCGCGGCGATCCTCGAGCGCGCCGAGCGCGAGGGCGTGCTCAGCGCGGTCAGCCCCGAAGCGGCGGCGGCGTCGGTGGTGGCGGCGACCACGGGCTTCGAAGTGCTCGGCACGCACGACCCGCGATGGCTTTCGAACCGCACCATCACCAGGTTCTGGCAACTGCTGCTGCCCCGGCTGGCCGCGGCCTCCGCGCTCGGCGACATCGAGGCGGCCGGAAGCCGCACCTCTGTCACCGCCTCCGCTCCCGCCTCCGGAGCGGGCGGCGCTCGGCCGGTCCGGACGCCCGGAACCGTCCGGACCGCGGGCGCCCCGGGCAAGGACCGGGGCGGCACGGCCCCGTAACTCACCGACCAGATCCGGGGCCCGGCCGGTGGCGTGCCCTCCGGAGACCAGCGGGCCCCCTACCCCCAGGAGACATCTCTTGCACAGCACCCAGCCGTCAGTTCCCCCCACCGAGCGAGATCCGCGGCGCTGGGTCATCCTCGGGGTGATCTGCCTCGCGCAACTGGTGGTCCTGCTCGACAACACCGTCCTCAACGTGGCGATCCCCGTGCTCACCGAGGACCTGGGCGCCTCCACGGCCGACGTCCAGTGGATGATCAACGCCTACGCCCTGGTCCAGTCGGGCCTGCTGCTCACCGCGGGCAGCGTCGCCGACCGCTACGGCCGCAAACTGATGCTGATGACGGGCCTCGTCCTGTTCGGGCTCGGCTCCACGGCGGCCACCTTCGCCCAGAGTTCCGGGCAGCTCATCGCCGCCCGGGCCGGCATGGGCATCGGCGGTGCGCTGCTGGCGACCACCACCCTCGCCGTCATCATGCAGATCTTCGACGAGGAGGAGCGGCCCAAGGCCATCGGCCTGTGGGGGGCGGTCAGTTCGCTCGGCTTCGCCGCCGGCCCGCTGATCGGCGGCTTCCTGCTCGACCACTTCTGGTGGGGGTCGATCTTCCTCATCAACATCCCCGTGGCGCTGATCGGGCTCGTCGCCGTGTCCGCGCTGATCCCCGAGACGAAGAACCCCGAAGGCGACCGGCCCGACCTCGTCGGCGCGGTCCTGTCCACGCTCGGCATGGTCGGCGTGGTGTACGCGATCATCTCCGGGCCCGAACACGGCTGGACCTCCGCCGACGTCCTGCTGCCCGCGCTGGTCGGCCTGCTCGCGCTGTACGCCTTCGTCCGCTGGGAACTGCGGGTGCCCTACCCGATGCTCGACATGTCGTTCTTCCGCAACCGGCGCTTCAACGGCGCCATCGCGGGCGGACTCCTCGTCGCCTTCGGCATGGCCGGCTCGCTGTTCCTGCTCACCCAGCACCTCCAGCTCGTCCTCGGCTACGACGCGCTGCAGGCCGGTCTGCGCACGGCGCCGCTGGCCCTGACCATCGTCTGCCTCAACCTCGCGGGACTCGGCGCGAAGCTGCTCGTCAAACTGGGCGTGGCGCGCACCATCGCGGTCGGCATGACGCTGCTCGCGGCCGGTCTGAGCGCGGTGGCCCTGCTCGGTACCGAGGACAGGGGCGGCTACGGCGGCATGTTCGCGGGGCTGCTGCTGATGGGCTGCGGCATCGCGCTGGCCATGCCCGCCATGGCGACCGCGATCATGTCGTCCATCCCGCCGGCGAAGGCGGGCGTCGGAGCGGGCGTCCAGGGCACGCTGACCGAGTTCGGCGGCGGCCTCGGCGTGGCCATCCTCGGAGCCGTGCTCGGCGCGCGCTTCGCCCAGCTGCTGCCCGAGGCGATCGGCGGATCCGGTTCGCTGGCCGAGGCCCTGCGGGACGCGGACACCCCGCGCCTGGTGGCCCAGGCGCACGACGCCTTCGCCGACGCGGTGAGCACCAGCCAGCTCATCGGCGCCGCCGCCGTGTTCACCGGCGGGCTGCTGGCGGCGATGCTGCTGAACCGCGCGGACCGCGCGGAGGCCCGCGACAAGGCCGCAGGGGCCGACGCCGACGCGGAGGCGGGCGCCGGCCGGACCGTCTAGGAGGACAACGCCGGCGGGCGGTGGCCGTCACGAGGGGACGGCCACCGCCCGCCGGTGGAGCTGTGGGGTACTACGCGCCGGGCACGCCGCCGATGCCCCAGCGCTGCGGGGCGACCCCCGTCAGGGCGACCCAGGTCTGTTCACGGGCCTCCTCGCCGAGCACGTCCACCACGGCACGGGTGAGCCCTTCGATCAGGGCGCGCTCGGTCTCCTCGGTGAGGCGGCGGTCGTAGAGCTTCACGTCGATGAACGGCATGCGTCTGCCTTCCGGAGGGCGGTCACGCCGGCACGGTGGCCAGCTCGTCGTACGCCTCCCGCAGTGCCCGGCGCACCGCGGCGACCATGTGGTCGACCTGTGCGTCGGTCAGCCCCGGGTGGCAGGGCAGGTTCATGTGCTCCTCGAACCAGATGCGCTCCGCGTGCGGGCACTCGCCGCGACGGTGGCCCCGCAGACGCCACTCGGGGGAGAGGTGCAGCGGGAAGTAGCGCAGCTGGACCTCCACGCCGAGGCGGTCCAGGGCGCGGACGAACCGCTCGCGCACCTCCCGGCCTCCGGTGAGGAAGAACGTGTACAGGTGGTAGGCGTGGCGGCTGTCCGGGGCCGCCCGGTGCAGGCGCACCCCCGGAAAGGCGGACACCGCCTCGTCCAGGCGCGCCGCGATCCGGGTGCGCCGCTCGACGAACCGGTCGAGAGAGCCGAGCTGCACCAGTCCCACGGCCGCGGCCGCCTCCGACATCGTCGCGTTGGTGCCCGCGCCGCGGATGCCGACCGCCGTGTGCTGGTAGACGCCGTCGGCGAACTTCATCCACGGCAGCAGGGCCGGACGGTCCGGCGCCGCGCCGGTGCGCGGCACGTAGACGCCGTCGACCTCGTTGTCCCGGATCCGGGCGACGCGTTCGGCCCAGTCGTCCCGGGACAGGGTGATCATCCCGCCCTCGCCGAGCGTGGTGAGGTTCTTGGTGGAGTGGAAGCTGAAACAGCCGATGTCGGCCAGCGAGCCCGGCCGCCGGCCTCGGTAGAGGGCGCCGATGGCGTGGGCGCTGTCCTCGACGACCGTGATGCCGCGCGGCCGGGTGAGGGCCATGACGCGGTCCATGTCGGCGGGGTTGCCGCCGTAGTGGACCAGCAGCACGGCGCGGGTGCGGTCGGTGATCAGCGCGGCGAGCGCCTCCGGGTCGAGGTTCAGGGTGTCGGGGTCGATGTCGCAGAACCGCACCCGCACGTCGTGGTCCAGCAGCGGCTGCACCGTCGCCTGGAACGTCTGCGGGGTGGCGATCACCTCGTCGCCGGGCGCCAGGTCGAGCAGCCGGATCGCCAGTTCCAGGGCGACGGTGCCGCTGGTGACGCTGAGCGCATGCCGCGCCCCGCACCACTCACGGAACCGCTCCTCGAACCGGTCGCGCCACACCCCGGACGTCAACGGCCCCTCGGAGCGTACGAGTTCGGTGAGGGCGGCCAGGTCCGCCGCGCCGACGACGGACCCGCGGCGGGCGAACGGCACGGCGTACTCGCCGTTCTTCGCGGTGAGGGTGCTCATGCGGCTCCCCGCTCCGGCCCCGCACCGGCGAGCCGCTCGGCGACACGGGCCGCCAGGGCCTTCTTGTCGACCTTGTTCAGTCCCGTCAGCGGGAACGAGCCGACCGCCTCGACGCGGTCGGGAAGCTTGTACGCGGCCAGTCCGCGGGAGCGCAGATGGGCGCGGAGCACCGGGAGCCGCGGGGCCGGACGGCCCGGCGCGGGGATGACATAGGCGCAGATCTTCTCCCCGAGGACCGGATCGGGCATCGGCACGACGGCCGCCTGCTGCACGTCCGGATGCGCGGTGAGGTGTCCCTCGACCTCGGTGGCGGAGACCTTGTCGCCGCCGCGGACGACGACGTCCTTGACCCGGCCCTCGACCACGATCTCCCCGCCGGGGGTGAGGCGCACCAGATCGCCGCTGCGGTAGAAGCCGTCGGCCGTGAAGGCGCGGGCGTTGTGCTCCGGCGCCCGGTAGTAGCCGCGCAGTGTGTACGGGCCGCGGGTGAGCAGCTCGCCCGTCTCGCCGACGGCCACCTCGCGGTCGTCGGGGCCGACCACGCGGATCTCGTCGGCGGGGGAGACGGGCCGGCCCTGCGTCGTCAGGACCGTCTCGGGGTCGTCGTCGTAGCGGGTGAAGGTGAGCAGCCCTTCGGCCATGCCGAAGACCTGCTGCAGACGCACGCCCAGGGTGGGGCCGATCCGCTCGGCGACCTCGGGGTGCAGCTTGGCGCTGCCCACCTGGAGGACGTCCAGGCTGCTCAGGTCGTGGCCGTGGCCCTCCTCGGCGGCCGCCAGCCACAGGTGCACGACCGTGGGGATCGCCGAGCTGAACGTCACCCGCTCCCGTTCGATCAGCGGGAAGCAGTGCAGCGGCTCGGGGGTCCGGGCGAACACCGCACGGCCGCCCGCGGCGAGGGTGCCGATGACACCGGGGCAGCCCCAGGGGAAGTTGAACTCCACCGGCAGCACCGCCAGGTAGACGGTGTTCTCGTCCAGACCGCAGATCTCGGCGGTGATCCGCGTCTGGTACGCGTAGTCGTCGTGGGTGCGCGGGATCAGCTTCGGCAGCGCGGTGGTCCCGCCCGACAGCAGGAAGAACGCCACGTCGGAGGCGTCGGGTTCGGGCAGCGCGACCGGGTCGGCCGGAACGTCGGCGAGGGCGGTGAAGCCGTGCGCGGGCTCGCCCGCGACGAAAACCTGCCGCAGAGCGGGAAGGTGTCCGCGCACGGTCCGCACCAGGTCCCGGTGGTCGAAGCCGTTGTGGGTGTCGGGGACGACGCAGGCGGTGGCTCCCGACAGCTCCACCAGGTGCCGCAGCTCGTTGTCGCGGTAGGCCGGCAGGCAGAACACGGGCAGCGCGCCGAGACGGAACAGCGCGAAGCAGACCGCCACGAAGTCCGGTGTGTTCGGCAGCTGCACCAGGACACGGTCGCCCGGACCGAGGCCGCGGGCGGCGAACCCGGCGGCCAGCCGGTCGCACCACAGGTCCAGCTCGCGGTAGCCGATGCGGCGTGTGCCCTCGGCGTCGACCAGGGCCGTGCGGTCGCCGTACGCCTGCGCCCACCGCCGCAGCAGCCGGCCGAGCGTCTCACCGCGCCAGTACCCGGCCTCGCGATACCGCGCGGACACCTCGTCGGGCCAGGGAACGCATCCGTCCAGCATCGTTGTTCCTTCCCTCTGCTCGCGTCGCGGCCAGTGTTTCCAGGGCCGTTGACACGCCGCTGATGCGCCGCCGCCGCGGGCCCGGTGGCCGTCAGGCGCCGATCAGCCCTGCGTCAGCCCGGCCGGACAGGATGCCGTCAGGGTCCGGCCGGGCCCGACGACAAGCGCCTCGTACGAGGGAGTGCCCGATGGAGACCTGGATCCTGGACCGCCGAGACGTCGCGGCGGTGACGGCGCTCGTCGGGCGCGACGCGCTGATGGGACGGGTCGTCGAACGGCTCACCGAGGGGTTCGCGGACATCGGGCACGGGCGGCGTGAACTCTCGCCGCTGCGCGGCGGCTTCACCCGCAGCGAGCCGGTGCCGGGCATCCTGGAGTGGATGCCGCACCGCGACGCGGGCGACAGCGTCACCATCAAGACCGTCGCCTACAGCCCGGGCAATCCCACCCACTTCTCCCTGCCGACGATCATCGGCACGGTCGCCCGCTACGACGACACCACCGGCGCTCTCACCGCGCTGATGGACGGCGTCCTGCTCACCGCGATCCGCACCGGCGCCGCCTCCGCCGTCGCCAGCCGGCTGCTGGCCCGTCCCGACAGCCGCGTCCTCGGCCTGATCGGCACCGGGGCCCAGGCCGTCACCCAGGCGCACGCCCTGTCCCTGGTGTTCTCCCTCGAGCAGGTGCTGGTGTGGGACACCGACCCGGCCCACCTCGAGAGCTTCGCCCGCCGCGCCGCCTTCACCGGCGTCCCCGTCCGGGTGGCCGACCCCGCCCGCATCGCCGCCGAGGCCGACATCGTCTGCACCGCCACATCCGTCGCGGTGGGCGGCGGGCCCGTGCTGCCCGACACCGGCCACCGCGCGCACCTGCACATCAACGCCGTCGGAGCGGACCTGGTCGGCAAGACGGAACTGCCGCGCACCTGGCTGCGCCGGGCCTTCACCGTCGCCGACCACCCCGAACAGGCCCGCCGCGAGGGCGAGAGCCAGCAGCTGGGTCCCGCGGATCCGGTCACCGGCCTGGCCGGCCTGGTCGCCGATCCGCAGCGGGCGCGGGACCGGCGGGACGGGCTGACGGTGTTCGACTCCACGGGATTCGCCCTGGAGGACGCCCTCGCGATGGAGGTGTTCCTCGAGGCGGCCGCGGAGCACGGGCTGGGGACGCGGATGAGCATCGAGCACCATCCGGCCGACGCCCTCGACCCCTACGCACTCCAGCAGACGCCCGCCGCCGCGTCGCTGTGACCGGCCCTCCGGCCCCACCCGGAGCGGCACCGGCCCGGAAACACCCGTGAAGGAGAACTTGATGGCGTCCCTGACCACGCCGGCCCCCCGGCCCACCGTCGAGGACGGTGGGCACGCCCTCTTCTCATGGCTGCGGACCATGCGCGACGAACACCCCGTCCACGAGGACGAGTACGGGGTGTTCCACGTCTTCCGGCACGCCGACGTGCTCGCCGTGTCCTCCGACCCGGCCGTCTTCTCCTCGGAACTGCACCGGCTGCGGCCCGGGTCCGAGGCGCTGACCGAGGAGATCCTGTCGGTCGTCGACCCGCCGCTGCACCGGAAGCTGCGCCGCCTGGTCAGCCAGGCGTTCACCCCCCGCACGGTCGCCGGTCTCGAGCCGCGGGTCACCGAGGTCGCCGGACGCCTGCTGGACGCCGTCGAGGGGGACACCTTCGACCTGGTCTCCGACTTCGCCTACCCGCTGCCGGTGATCGTCATCGCCGAACTGCTGGGCGTGCCCGCCGAGGACCGCACGCTGTTCCGCACCTGGTCGGACCGGATGCTGTCGATGCAGATCGAGGACCCCGCGGACCTGCAGTTCGGCGACGAGGCCGGCGAGGAGTACGAGACGCTGGTCAAGGAGCCTCTGAAGGCGATGCACGCGTATCTGCTCGGGCACGTCGAGGACCGCAGGCGCCGCCCCGGCGACGACCTCATCTCCCGGCTCGTCGCCGCCGAGGTCGAGGGCGAGAGGCTGACCGACCGGCAGATCGCGGAGTTCGGCGGTCTGCTGCTGATGGCCGGCCACGTCTCCACCTCCATGCTGCTGGGCAACACCGTGCTGTGCCTGGAGGAGAACCCGGGGCTGTGGGACGCCCTGCGCGCCGACCGGTCCCGGATCCCCGCGGTCGTCGAGGAGGTGATGCGGCTGCGCCCGCCGATCACCGTCATGGCCCGGGTCACCACCCGGGACACCGAGGTGGCCGGCGTCCCCGTCCCCGCCGGGCGGATGGTCGTCCCCTCGATCGTCTCCGCCAACCACGACGAGCGGGTCTTCGACGACCCGGAGGCCTTCCGCCCCGACCGCGGACCGAAGAACCAGCAGACCGCCTTCGGCCACGGCATCCACTACTGTCTCGGCGCGCCGCTCGCCCGTCTCGAGGGCCGGATCGCGCTCGAGGCGCTCCTGGACCGGTTCACCGGGGTGCGGATCACACCCGGCGCGCACCTGCGCCACCACCGAGACGGGCTGTTCGGTGTGCGGAACCTGCCGCTGACCGTGCGGCGCGGCTGAACCGAGGGAGCGGTCATGCGCACCGTGCGAACCCTGCTGATCGACAACTACGACTCGTTCACCTACAACCTCTTCCAGATGCTGGCCGAGGTGAACGCGGCCGCCCCCGTCGTGCTCCGGCACGACGACCACGAGGGGTGGGCCGCCCTGTCGCCCGGCGACTTCGACAACGTGGTCGTCTCACCCGGCCCCGGAGATCCGGCGGTCCGGTCGGACCTGGGCCTGAGCCGCCGGGTCATCGAGGAGTGGGACCTGCCGCTGCTCGGGGTGTGTCTGGGCCATCAGGCGCTGTGCCTGCTCGGCGGCGGCAGCGTCGGGCACGCGCCGGAGCCGGTGCACGGCCGCACCAGCGAGATCCTCCACGACGGCCGTGACCTGTTCGCCGGCATCCCCTCGCCCTACCGCGTGGTCCGCTACCACTCGCTGCTGGTCCATGCGCTGCCCGAGCAGCTCGAGGCGACCGCGCACACCGCCGACGGCCTGCTGATGGCCGTACGCCACCGGGAGCTGCCGCGGTGGGGGGTCCAGTTCCACCCGGAGTCCATCAGCAGCGAGTACGGCCGCCGGATGCTGGCCAACTTCCGCGACCTGACCCTGCGGGCCCGGGGGGAGGCGCCGTTCGGTGTGGAGGTGCCCGACCTGACTCCCGCCCCCGACACCGCCCCCGCGGACCGGGAGCACGGCGGTGAGGGCGGTCTGCGGCTGCACGTACGGCAGCTGGCCGCCGTGCCCGACGCCGACGCCGCGTTCGACGCGCTCTTCGACGGGGTCGCCGGGCGGTTCTGGCTGGACAGCAGCCGGGTCGAGGAGGGCCTGTCGCGGTTCAGCTTCCTCGGCGCCCCCGCCGGGCCGCTCGGCGAGATCGTCAGCCATGACGTGACCGAGCGCATGGTCACCGTCTCCGACCGGCACGGCGTTCCGCTGCGCCGCAGGCCGGGGACGCTCTTCGCCCATCTGGAGGAGGAACTGGCGGCCCGGCGCCTTCCCGCGGCCGGCCTGCCCTTCGAGTTCAACCTCGGCTACGTCGGCTACCTCGGCTACGAGGCCAAGGCCGACTGCGGGGGCGACCGCGCCCACACCTCCGAACTGCCCGACGGCTCCTTCGTGTTCGCCGACCGGATGCTCGCCGTCGACCACGCCGGGCGCCGTGCCTGGCTGCTCGCCCTCAGCCGGTCCGGCCGCCCGGAGACCGTCCGGGACGCCGAGGAGTGGCTCGCCCGGTCCGCCGCCACCCTGGCCGCCACCGTTCCGCGCCCGCCGTTCGCGCTGCTGCCCGACGACGAACTGCCGCCGCTGGACGTCGAGTACCGGCACGACGTGGCCGCGTACCGGGAGCTCGTGGAGACCTGCCAGCGGCTCATCGGGGACGGCGAGACCTACGAGGTGTGTCTCACCAACACGCTGCGGGTGCCGGGCCGCGTCGACCCGCTCGTCGCCTACCGGGCCCTGCGCACCATCAGCCCCGCCCCGTACGCCGCGTACCTGGACCTGCCTTCGGGGGCCGTGCTCAGCTCCTCGCCGGAGCGGTTCGTGCGGATCGACGCGGCCGGCACCGCCGAGTCCAAGCCGATCAAGGGCACCCGGCCGCGGGGCGCGACGCCGGCCGAGGACGCGGCGATCGCCGGAGCCCTGGCCACGGCGGAGAAGGACCGCTCCGAGAACCTGATGATCGTCGACCTCGTCCGCAACGACCTGGGGCAGGTCTGCGAGATCGGCAGCGTGCACGTGCCCGGCCTGTTCGAGGTCGAGTCCTACGCCACCGTGCACCAGCTGGTGAGCACCGTGCGGGGCCGGCTCGCGCCCGGGGTGTCCCGCCCGGAGGCGGTGCGGGCGGCGTTCCCCGGAGGGTCGATGACCGGCGCCCCCAAGGTGCGCACCATGCAGTTCATCGACCGGCTGGAGGCCGGGCCGCGCGGCGTCTACTCCGGCGCGCTCGGCTACTTCGCGCTGAGCGGGGCGGTGGACCTCAGCATCGTCATCCGTACCGTCGTGGCCACCGCCGAGGCCGCCACGATCGGGGTGGGCGGCGCGGTCGTCGCGCTGTCCGACCCGGACGAGGAGGTCCGGGAGATGCTGCTCAAGGCCCGCACCACGCTGCGCGCCCTGCGGCAGGCCCGCGCCGTGGCCGCCGCGGGGGACCGCGCTCTGGCGGGCAGCCTGCGGTGACGTCCGGCAGGCGCCTGCGGGGCGGCCCGCGCGGAACGGGCCGGGGCGCCGGACCCGCCGGCCGGCTCTCCCGGTGCGCCGGGCCGGCCGTGCGGCACCGGCCGTCCCGGCGGTCCGCGGGGTGCGGGGGCCGCCACGGCCGGTCAGGCCAGGTCGGCGAACAGGCGGGCGCAGGCCTGCGCCAGTTCGTCCCGGTGGTGATCGCCGAGGGCGCCGCGCACCTCCTCCACGAGGTCCTCGAAGGCGTCCTCGTCGCCGTCGGCGACGGCACGGCCGATGCGTTCCAGGCCGCGGCCCAGCGCCCGGCGGGCGGCGTCGGCGTGCGGGTTGCCGGCCTGGACGTCCCAGTAGACCTCCGGGGAGCCGGAGGCGATCCGCGCCAGCAGCATCAGCAGCGTGCGGTGCGGCGGCGGCGCGGAGGCGCGCAGGGCGGTCATGCCGGGACGCAGTTCGGCCAGCGCCAGCCCGAACGACAGCACCGCGGCGTGCGTCGCGGCCTGCTGCACGGCCGTCAGGGTGTCGTGCTCGGCGGGGTCCAGTTCCACCACCCGCCCGCCCCATCCGGCGACCAGCCCGAGGAACGCGCGCGCCGCCGGCCCGCCGGTGACCGTGACCGCGGCGACCGGGCGGCCGGGCAGCGGCAGGGACGGTGCGAACATCGGGTTCAGGCCCACCGCCTGGAGGGCCGGGGCGGTCGTGCGCAGCCGCCGCGCCATCCGGCTCTTCACCGAGAGGGTGTCGGCGAGCAGCGCTCCGGGCCGCATCAGCGCGGCCAGGGGCGCCACCGCGTCGAGCGCCGCCTGCTCCGGCACCGCCAGCAGCACGAGGTCGGCGTCCGCCACCGCCCGGGCGGTGGCGGGGCCCGGAGCCCGGATGTCGTCGGCGACGTCCCGCACCCCCGGCTCGCCCTCCCGGCGGGCGGCGAGGTCCACCCGGGTCACCTCGACGCCCGAGCGCAGCAGCAGGCCGGTGAACATGCCGCCCACGCCGCCGGAGGCGCCGGCCACCACGCACCGGGAGAAGACGGGGGCGGCCGCGTCCGCGGCCCGGACCGGGGACGTGCTCCCCGCCTGCGTGTCACCCATGGTCTGTGCGCCCCTCTCGTCCCGCGGACCGTTTCCCGTTCCCATGTGCTGCCTCCCGCAGTGCTTCTCGTACCGACCGACGGTTCGTCGTCGTGGAGTTTCTGTCGTCGCTTGGAAGGAGCCGACATGTCCTCGGAAAGTGCAGACGATCTGCCCGCCCTGCGCGGGCAACTGGACGCGGTGGACGCCGTGCTGCTCGAGGCGGTGCGTGAGCGGCTGGAGATCTGCCTGCGCATCGGTGAGTACAAACGCGTCCACGGGGTGCCGATGATGCAGCCGCAGCGCATCGCCGCCGTGCAGGACCGGGCCGCCCGGTTCGCCCGTCGGCACGGCATCGACCCGGCGTTCCTGCACCGTCTCTACGACGTGATGATCGCGGAGACCTGCCGGCTGGAGGACGAGTGGATCGCCGGCGGCGGTCCGGAGCGGAGGGCGTCGTGACCGGCACCACCGGCACGCGGGAGAGGGAGGCGGGCGCCGGGACGGTGGGGTTCGCGCTGGAGGAGGCGGTGCGCCGCCTCGTCGCCGCGGGGATCGACGCGACCACGGCCCGGGCCGACGCCCGGCTGCTGGCGGCGCACGCCTGCGGCGTCGGGCCGGACGGCCTCGACGGCGTCTCGCAGACGCCGGCGCCTGCGGTCCTGGAGGAGTACGTGAGACGGCGGGAGGAGCGAGAACCGGCCGAACTGATCGTCGGGCACGCCTGGTTCATGGGGCACCGGTTCGAGCTCGCACCCGGGGTGTTCGTGCCCAAACCCGAGACCCAGGAGATCGTTGAAGAGGCAATAAACAGACTGTCCGGTCTTCTTTCGCGGGGCAAGACATCCCCTTTGGTGGTAGATCTGTGCGCCGGGCCCGGCACCATGGCGGTGACGATCGCGCGCCGTGTGCCGGACGCGCGGGTGTACGGGATCGAGTTGTCGCAGGTGGCGGCCCAGGCCGCCCGGCGCAACGCGCGCGGCACCGCCGCGTGCATCGTGCAGGGGGACGCGTGCGAGGCCTTCCCGGAGTTCGACGGCTGCGCCGACCTGGTCGTCAGCAATCCGCCGTACATCCCGATCGGTCTGCGCACGAGTGCTCCAGAGGTTCTCAACTACGACCCTCCGCTTGCTCTTTGGGCTGGTGAGAGCGGGTTGGCGATGATCCGGGCGATGGAGCGGACGGCGAGCCGGCTGCTCGCCCCCGGCGGGGTGCTGCTGCTCGAGCACGGCGGTTACCAGCTCGAGTCGGTGCCGCGGCTGTTCCGGGAGACGGGGCGCTGGAGTTCGGCGGAGTCCCGTGCCACCTGCAACGACGGCATGCTGGTCGCCGTCCGCGGTCCGGCGCCGTCGTAGGGCGGCTGAGGCGTGTCGGGGTGCGCTCGCCGGTTCATGTGGCCGAGCGTACCCTCTCTCCCATTGACAAACCGACTGTGCTGTTTTTTTAATCGTACTTGAGCCAGCGCCGTCGGCCGCCCATGAGGCGCCCCAGCGGTGGTCCTCATGGCATGGATTCGGACGCAACCTGCACGGAACCGATGGGGGAGAAGGCAGTGGACATCGAAGTACTGGGCGCGTTGTCAGCGCGTGAGCACGGCATCTCGATCACACCGACGGCACCGAAGCCGCGCCAGGTGCTGGCTCTGCTCGCCCTGCACGCCGACCGGGTGGTCCAGGTCTCCTCCCTGATCGAGGAGTTGTGGGACGACGAGCCGCCGCGCAGTGCCCGCACCACCCTGCAGACATACGTCCTGCAGCTGCGGGAGCTCATCGGCGAGGCGCTGGCGAAGGCCGGCGAGGACGGCGTCACGGCCAAGGACATCCTGGTCACCCTCCCCGGCGGCTACCGTCTGAACACCCGGGGCGGCCGGGTCGACTTCCGGGAGTTCGAGCGGCAGGCCGGGGCGGGTTACCGCGCGATGGACGGCGACGACTACGCCGCCGCCGCACGGCGGCTGCGGGAGGCCCTCTCGCTGTGGACCGGCTCCGCGCTCGCCGATGTCACCGCCGGCAGCCGGATCGGACTCGAGGTCAAGCGGCTGGAGGAGACCCGGCTGTGCGCGCTGGACCAGCGCATCGAGGCGGACCTGCGGCTCGGCCGGCACCGGGAACTGCTGTCCGAGCTGACCGTGCTGGTCAACAAGCACCGCATGCACGAGAGTCTGCACGGCCAGTTCATGGTGGCCCTGCACCGCTCCGGACGGCGCGGCGAGGCGCTCAGCGCGTACCAGCGGCTGCGGGCCACCCTGGTGCGCGAACTGGGGCTGGAGCCGTCGGCCGCGCTCAGCCGGCTGCAGCGCTCCATCCTGACGGCCCACCCGGAGACCGTCACCGCCCGGGGTCCCGAGGCGGCCGGTCAGGCCGTGGCCCGGGTGGGCTGACCGCCCGCCCGCCGCGGCGGCGCCGGGCCACCCGTCCGCACCGCCGTCCCTCTTCTCCGACGCAGTCGCCACCGCGGCCCCGGCCACCACCGGGAACAGCCCGCGGCCGGCCGGGGACATCCCCCGTGCCCGGCCGCGGGCTGCTTCGTCGTGGAGGCCGTTCCTCGTTCCGTGTCCCCCCGGAACGAGGAGCGGCTTCGGCGCGTGGTCATTTCTCCGTAGGCCCGCCGGAGGAAATCCCTCCTGAGAGCCAGGAAAAGCAGCCCGTGGAATTGGCCATCGCGGGCGATGTCCGTCCGTTCCCCGCGCGGCAGGATTCGTACGTGACGAATCGGACGAAGGAATCCCGGACATCGGGGATACCTGCCGAACGGCGGACCGCATTCCTCGAACTGATGCTGCTGTCCCGTGAATGCGACCGCAGATCGGGCATCGTACTGCGCCAGGGCGAGGCATGGTTCCACATCTCCTCGGCCGGGCACGAGGCGCTCGCTGCCCTGTGCGAGCTGCTCGCACCCGAGGACCTGATCTTCCCTCACTACCGGGACCGCACCCTGATGCTGGCCCGCGGGATGGACCCCGAGGCGCAGGCGCGGGACCTCATGGCCAAGGCCGCCTCGCATTCGGCGGGCCGCAACATGAGCGCCCATTTCAGTCACCGCGCGGGGAACGTGTTCTCGGTCGCCAGCCCCACCGGAAGCCAGTGCCTTCCGGCGGTCGGCGCCGCCTGGGCCGCGAAGCTGAGGGAAAAGCCGGGTGCGGTCGTCTGCTCGATCGGGGACGCCTCGGCCCGGCAGGGGGAATTCTTCGAGGCGCTCGCTTTCGCCGTGGAACGCGCACTGCCCGTCCTTTTCCTGGTGTCCGACAACGGCTACGGCATTTCCACGCCCACCGCCGCGATGTCGCCCCACGCGCTCGGACTGCTGCCCGGGCACCGCACCCGCACCGTCGACGGAGCCGACCCCGACGCCGTCCACGCCGCGGCCGCGACGGCGCTCGGCGAGCTGCGCGAGGGGGGAGGTCCCGTCGTGCTGTGGTGCCGGCTGGACCGGCTCGACTCCCACACCTCCTCCGACGACCACCGCGTCTACCGCACCGCCGAGGACATCGCCGCGATGCGTGACCCCGTCGACCTCTTCGCCCGGCGGCTGCTGGACGAGGGCGCGGTCGACGAGGACTGGCTCGAGCGGACCCGGTCGCGGCTCGCCCGCGAGACGGAGGAGATCTACGACCGGGTGGCCGCCGAACCCGCCGCGGATCCCAAGGCGATCGGCGAGCACCTGTTCGCACCCGCCGGCGACGGGCGCCGGGCGGCCGTCACCCGGCCCTGCGGCGGAACCATGGTCGCCGCGGTCAACCGGGCGCTGGCCACGGGACTGGAACTCCACCCCGAACTCGTGCTCTTCGGCGAGGACATCGAGGACCCCAAGGGAGGCGTCTTCGGCTTCACCAAGGGCCTCGGCGAAGCGGCCGGCGACCGCATGACCAACGCGCCGCTGGCCGAGGCCACCATCGTCGGCGCGGCCGTCGGACTGGCGGCCGCCGGGATGCGGCCCGTCGTGGAGCTGCAGTTCGTCGACTTCGCCGGGCCCGCCTGGAACCAGATCGCCGCTCAGCTGACGACCCTCCGCTGGCGCACCGCCTCCGCGTGGACCTGTCCCGTCGTCCTCTACGCACCGTGGGGCGGCTATCTGCCCGGCGGCGGCATCTGGCACAGCCAGAGCAACGAGAGCCTCTTCACCCATCTGCCGGGACTGCGCGTCGTGGTGCCCTCGACGCCCGAGGACACCGAGGCGGCGTTCCTCGACTCGTTCACCGCCGACGACCCGACGCTCGTCCTGCTGCCCAAACACCTCATGCGGCGCCGCCGCGACCCCGCCGGGCGGTCCTGGCCCGCCGGCGGCGCACGGACCCTGCGCACCGGCGCCGACGTCACCGTCGTCACCTGGGGCAACGGCACCGAACTCGCCCTGGAGGCGGCCGACGTGCTCGCCGCGGAGGGCGTCGGGGCCGAGGTCGTCGACCTGCGCTGGCTCGTCCCGCTCGACCGCGAGACCGTCGCCGCCTCACTGCGGCGCACCGGGCGGCTCGTCGTCGTCCAGGAGGACAACCGCACCAGCAGCTTCGGCGCCGGACTCGTCACCGAACTGCTCTCCCGCGACGAGGAGTTCTACGCCCTGCTCGCCCCGCCGCGGCTGGTCACCCGCGAGGACGTGCACGTGCCCTTCCACCCCGACCTGGAGCGGGCGGTGCTGCCCGCCGTGGACGACGTGGTGGCGGCCGTCCGGTCCGTACTGCTGTGAAGGCCCCCGTATGACGAAGGAACCGCAGATGCCCAGGCAGTCCGTGCTGTCCGTGCCGCGCCTCGGCGAGGGAATCGTCGAGGTGCGCATCGTCCGGCTCCTGAAGAGGCCGGGCGACCCGGTCGCCAAGGACGAGGTCGTCTACGAGATGGAGCACGACAAGGCGGCGGTCGAGATCGAGTCCCCCGTCGCCGGGGTGCTCGACGCGTGGTCGGTGGCGGAGGGCGACGTCGTACCGATCGGGGGAGAGGTGGCGCGGCTGTCGCCCGCCGCACCCGACCCCGCTGACCGGGACGGAGAGCCGGCCGGCGCGGAGGGGCGGGACACGGCCGGGCGGGGGAGCGGCGCGCCCGGCGCCTCCGTCCTCGGAGTGCCCGGACGGACTCCCGCGGGAACCCGGCGCATCCCGCCCCGCACCCGCGCGCACGCCCGGCGGCTGGGCATCGACGAAGGCATCCTCGCGTCCCTGCCGGCCGCCGGGTCCAGCCTCATGCCGACCGACCTCGAGCGGTACCGGGCGGCACAGGCCGAGCGTGCCGCCACGGAGGCGGCCGGGGGGCGGGACCCGGAACCGGCGGTCGCCGCTCCCGGAGACGGTTTCGCGGACGTCGGGCAGTCTCCGCGGCAGATCGAGCTGAACCGGGCGCTGCGGGCCTCGCGGGACACCACCGTGCCCGCCGTGGTCTCCCGCACCGTCACCGAGCAGGCGATCCAGGACGCGCTGCGGGCCCATCAGGGATCAGGATTCTCCACCGCCTTCCAGGCGTTCGCCCGGGCCGCCGCGCGCGCCGCGGCCGGCGCGCCCCGGCTGCGCTCCCGGCGGCTGACCGAACGCACCCTGCGCGTGTACGAGCACGTCGACCTGGGCATCGCCTGCGCCACGCCCGAGGGTGACCTCACCGTCGCCGTGGTGCGCCGGGCCGACACCCTGGACGCGGCCGGCTTCGACGACCGGTACGCCGACGCCGTCGAACGGGCCCTCGCCGGGACCTCGCAGGCCGACGGCAGCGTCACCCTGATCCTGTCCCACCTCGGCGACCGGGGCCCCACCCTCGCCGTGCCCGTGGTGGTGCCGCCCGCCGCCGCCACCCTGTTCCTCGGCGCCGTCGAGGACACGGCGGGCGCACCCGTGAGACGCATGGTGCTCGCCTTCGACCACACCCTGCTCAACGGCCAGGAAGCGGCCGCCTACCTCGACGCCGTGGCGGACGCGCTGACCGAGGCGGGGCGGGCGGCGCCGGAGCACGCCCGGCCACGCGCCGACCGGGCCGGGGCGGCCCCCGCCGCGGACACCCCCGGGACCGTGCTGCGCCGGCTCACGGACCTCGCGGCCGGTGTCCTCGGGCACGACGTCGACCCCGGACGGCCCCTCGGCGAACAGGGCCTGGACTCCGCGCGCGCCCTGCGGCTGATCCGCGAGATACGGGCCGCCTTCGACGTCGAGCTGCCCGCCACGGCCGTGTGGCGCCACCCGACCCTGCGGTCGCTGGCCGCCCGGCTGACGGCCGACGGGGCGGAGGCGACGGCCGGGGAACGGACGGACCAGGGACACCACGGGCCGGAGCGGGGCGGCGACGAGGACGCCGTCGCCGTGATCGGCATGGCCTGCCGCGTCCCCGGCGCCGACGACGCCGAGGCGTTCTGGGACCTGCTGGCCGAAGGACGCCGCCGGATCACGGAGGTCCCGGCCGGACGGCTCGCGGGCGCTCCGCCCGAGGGCTTCCGGGCCGGGCTGCTGGACCGGGTCGACCTGTTCGACGCCGACTTCTTCCAGGTGACGCCCCGTCAGGCGGCCTCCATGGACCCGCAGCAGCGGGCGCTGCTGGAGCTGAGCTGGCACGCCCTCGAACACGCCGGCCTCAACCCCGACGACCTCGCCGGACGCCCCGTCGGCGTGTACGCGTCCGCGTGCAGCTACGACTACCGCGAGCAGCTCGTCACCCGGGAGGCCGCGGCCGACGGCTACGCCACGACGGGCACCTTCCCCGCCTTCCTCGCCAACCGGGTCTCGCACCTCTACGACTTCACCGGCCCCAGCATCACCGTCGACACCGCATGCTCGGGCGCACTGACCGCGCTGGCCCTCGCGGAGGCCGCGCTGCGCCGAGGGGACTGCGAGATCGCCCTGGCCGGCGCCGCCAACCTGCTGAGCAACGCGTTCAACGCCCGGGCCTACCGCAAGGCCGGGATGCTGTCCCCACGGGGCGAACTCAACGTCTTCGACGAGGAGGCCGACGGCTTCGTCCGGGGAGAGGGCGCGGGCTGGCTCGTGCTGAAGCCGCTGCGCCGGGCCCTCGCGGACGGCGATCCCGTGCTCGCCGTGGTCCGGGCCGCCGCGGTCAATCACGGGGGGCGTGCCGCCGCGCTCACCGCGCCCAACCCGCGGGCGCAGACCGCCCTCATCCGCACCGCGCTCGACCGGGCCGGGCTGCGCGGCGCCGATCTGGGCTACCTGGAGGCCCACGGCACCGGCACCCCGCTCGGCGACCCCGTCGAACTGGACGCCTTCCGCGAGGCGCTCGCCGACGACGACACGGCGGGTGCGCCGGCCCGCGGCGCGGGTCCCGGCGGACGGATCTGGGTGGGATCCGCCAAGGCCAACATCGGGCACCTGGAAGGCGCGTCCGGCCTGGCCGGTGTGGTCAAGGCGGTGCAGGCGCTGCGGTACGGGCTGATCCCCGGCACGCCGGGCTTCACCCGGCTCAACCCGCACATCTCCCTCGACGGCACGCCCCTCGCCGTCGCCGGCCGGGCGGTGCCGTGGCCGGCCCAGGAGGGCGGAGCGCCGCGCCGTGCGGCGGTCAGCGCGTTCGGGTTCGGCGGCAGCAACGCCCATGTGATCCTCGAGGAGGCGCCCGTGCCGCCCCGGATGCCGGACGGCACGGGCGCACCCGCCGGGACCGCCTTCGCCGTGCCGCTGTCCGCGGCGACACCCGGGGCGCTCCGCCGCCTCGCCGCGGCTCTCGCGGACCTCGTCGGGTCCGGGCGCGGGCCCGCCCTGGACGCGGTGGCCTGGACCCTGCAGTCGGGGCGGCGCGCGCTGACCCACCGCGCCCTGCTCGTCGTGCGCGACACGGGCGAACTCGCCGCCCGCGCCCGCGACGTGGCCGGCGGACGGAACGTTCCGGCGCCCTCCGACCCGCGCCTCGCGGACTGGCTCGCGGGCGGTGAGCTGTCCACGGACGACTGGGCCGCGCTGTGGCCCGGGCGGAGCAGGCCGCGCCGGGCGCCCCTGGTGCCGTACCCGTTCGAGGGACGGCCGTACTGGCTGCCCGCGACACCCGCGGCGGACGCGGCGGACGCGGGCGGGCCCGCGCTCACCGTGCGGCGCACCGACCCGCTGGCCGCGCACCGGGTGGCCGGCACCGCCGTGCTCCCCGGAGCCGCCCTCCTCGACGTGCTCGCCGGCGGCGGGCCGGTGTCGCTGGGCGAGGTGCGCTTCCTCGCACCGGTTCCGGTGACGGAGGGCGGCGTACGCCTGAGGCGCCTCCGGGAGGACGGGGGGACGCTCGCCGTCGAGTACGGTGGCCGCGTCTGCGCCCGCGCCGCCGAGGCCACCGGACCCGCCCGGCCGCCCCGCCCGGCCGAACCCGGCGGCGGACCCGCCGCAACCGTGGACCTCCCCGCCGTCCTGGCCCGCCACGGCATCGAGACCGGACCCGTCTACCGCGTGCTGCGCGACGTCCGCCGCGCGGGCGGACGGGTGACGGCACGCATCCTCGCCCCGCTCGCCGAGCAGCAGCACACCCGTCGCATCGCCTGGCTGGACGCGGCGCTCCAGACGTCCTGCGCGCTGCTCGGGGACACCGGGCCCCGGGTCGCCGCGGCGCTGGACCGCATCGAGTGGACCGGCCAAGTGCCCGAGGAGGCGCTGCTGACCGTGCACCGTGTCGGCGGCGGCGCCCACCACACCGTCGTCGACCTGGAGGCCGTCACGCCCGACGGCGCCGTCGTCCTGACGGTGAACGGCCTGCGCCTGCACCCCCCGGCCGCTCCCGTCGCTCCGGCGGACGACCCCCCGTCGACCGGATGGGCCGCCGACCCCGGCGCGCGGGGCAGCGTGCCCGTGTACGGCGCCGGACCCGGCTTCCGGCCCGACGGGCGGGAGGCAGAGACGGGTGCGGCGGGGCCCGGCGGCGCATCGGAAGCGGTCGTCGCCGCCGTGGAGGGTGCGGAGGCCGGGGGTGGCGTGCGGGTGCTTGTGCCCGAGTGGGTGCCGGAGGCGGGTGGTGGCGACCGGGAGGGCGGGCCCGTCGTCCTGGTGCACGATCACGACAGCGCGCCCCTCGCCGCCGCGGCGCCGGCCGGCGCCGTGTGCTGCCCGGTGGGCCCGGACGGCCTGGACCGCCGGGAGTTCGCCGACCGCCTGCGCGGTCTGAGCGGCCCGGTCCGGGTCGCGCTGCTCGTCGACGGCTCCGCCTGGAGCGACGACGACGCCGGGGTCGCCGCACTGCGCGGCCGGCTGCGGACCCTGCTGGCGATCGGCAGGGAACTGGCCGCCCGGGCCCGTCCCGCCACCGTCACCCTGGTCACCACCGCGCTCGCCGCCCCCGACGGCCGGACCCCGGCACCGGGCGCCGCCCTCCAGGGCGCGCTGCTCGGCGCGCTGCGCACCCTGCCCCGTGAGTGCCCCGCCCTGACCGCCGCCGCGGTCGACCTCGCCCCCGGCGCCACCCCCGCGGACCTGGCCGCCGCGCTCGCCGAACCCGGCCGGACGGCGGTCCCGCTGATCGCCGTGCGCGACGGGCGGCGCAGCCGGCAGGTGTACACCGACCTGCCGGCTCCCGCCCCCGCGGCCGACGGCGACGGCTTCACGCACGGCGGCGGTTACGTGCTGTTCGGCGGCGCGGGCGGCATCGGCGCCGAGGTGGCCCGTCATCTGGCCCGCCGCTACCGCGCGGGACTGCTGCTGGTGGGCCGCTCGCCCGCCGGGGCCGCCACCCGCGCCCTGCTCGGCGAACTCACCGCGCTGGGCGGCCGGGCGCGGTACCTCAGCGCCGACGTCACCGACCCGGCCGCCCAGGCCCGTGTCCTCGCCGAGTGCCGGGAGCTGTACGGGCGCCTCGACGGCGTCGTGCACAGCGTCGGCTCGGTCAGCGCCGCCCGGCTGGAGGAGCTCACCGACGCCGACCTCGACCGGGTGCTGGCGACCAAGGTGACCGCCGTGACGCAGTTACGCCGGACGCTGGCGGGCTCCGCCTCCGGCCGGTCCGCCGCGCTCGTGGTGTTCTCCTCCGTCGCCGGACTCTTCGGCAGCGTCGGCGGCCTGAACTACGCGGCGGCCAACGCCTGGCTCGGCCACTACGCCACCGCCACGGGGACGGCGGCCGACGGGCCGGCCGTCCGCGCCCTCGACTGGGGGCTGTGGCGCGCCACCGGCCTCGCCCGGCGCTACGCGGGCCGCGTCCGGCGGGAGTACCCCGGCCTCACCGACTTCGCACCGGAAAGGGGTGTGGCCGCCTTGGAAGCGGGCATGTCCGGCAACCATCCGCACACCGTCGCCCTCGCGGGCGACCCGGAACCCCTGCGCCCCCTCACCGGGCGGCCCGCCGCGAGATCGGGCCCCGACGACGCGGCGCACCGGCTCGACGACTACGCGCGCGCCGTGCTCGCGCACCGCATGAGCGAACTGGGCCTCCCGCCCGCCCTCGCGGCCCGGAGCGGCGCCGAGAGCGCCGCCCGGCTGCTGCGCGCCGTGCCCGAACACCGCAGGCTGCTGGCCGCCGTGTGCGAACTCCTCGCCGCACACGACCGCGCGGGCCGGCCGGTGCCCACCGCGGGCGAACTGGCCGCCACGCGCTCGGCGCTGCTCGCCGACCATCCCGACCTGTACGGCCACGTCTCCCTGCTGGACCGCACGCTCGACGCCTACGGGCCCGTGCTGCGCGGTGAACTCCCGCCCGCGGCCGTGCTGTTCCCCGGCGGCGACCTCGGCGCGGTCAGCGCCGTGTACAGCGGCAACCAGCTCTTCGACCCGGTGAACCGGGCGGCCGCCGAGTCCCTCGCACAGGCCGCGGCGGACATCGGCCCGGGCGCCCGCGTCCTGGAGATCGGCGCGGGCGTCGGCGGCACCACGGCCTCCGCCCTCGCCGCGCTGGACGCCCGCGGCGTCACCGGCTTCTCCTACGTCTACACGGACGTCTCCCCGGCCTTCCTCCAGCACGGACGGCGCCGCTTCGGCGACCGGATCGTCCCCAGGCTGCTGGACATCGAGAAGAACCCGGCCGCCCAGGACTTCGCGGACGGCTCGGCCGACCTCGTCGTGGCGAGCAACGTGCTGCACGCCACCCGCGACCTCGCCCGCACCCTGGACCACATACGGCAGCTGCTCGCACCCGGCGGCCGGCTGGTGCTCGTGGAAATGGTCGTCCCGGCCGCCGTCTACACGCTCACCTTCGGCCTGACCGACGGCTGGTGGCGGTACGTCGACGAACAGTGGCGGCTGCCGCACGGGCCGCTGCTCGACGTGGGACGCTGGCGGGCGCTACTGGAAAGCCGCGGCTGGCGCCTGCACGGCACCGACCTGCTGCGCGACGCGCCGGGCTGCGTGGCGCTGCTGACCTGCCGCCCGGACGGGTCCGGTGCGTCAGCCGCCGACGACACCGGCTCCCGCACCGCCGCGCCCGCCGTGGAGACCGCGAGCCCTCCGGCCGGCGGCGACCCGTCGTCCGTCCTTGCCGTGGCCGAGGAACTGCGCGCCCTCGTACGGGAACTGCTCGGCGATCCCGCCGCAGAGGTGCCCGGCTGGGTGCCGTGGCAGGAACTGGGCGTCGACTCGCTGCTGAACATGGAGTTCGTCGAGGAACTGGGCCGCCGCTACGGCCCGGTGAAGCCGACCGCCCTCTTCGAGCACCGCACGGTGGACGACCTCGCCCGCGCGCTCGCGTCCCGGACCGCCCCGCCCGCTCCGGACGCCGCAGGCCCGGGGCACGCCGACGGCCAGGACCTCGTACGGCGGCTCACGGCACTCGTCGCCGAACTCACCGCGCGGGACCCGGCCCTGATCGACGCCGACACCGCCTTCCCCGAACTGGGCGTGGACTCCCTGCTGCACGAGGAGTTCTGCGAGCGGCTGCGCGCGCTGTTCCCCGCCGCGGACGTGCCCGCCACACTGCCCTTCGAGCACCCCACCCCCCGTGCGCTCGCCCGGCACCTGGGCCGGCTCCCTGCCGCAGGACCGGCACCCGGGGCCGGCCCCGCCGCGCGCACGGGCACGGCCCCCCGCGCCCTGCCGGGTGCGCAGGAGGAACCCCGGTCCTTCACCGCCGCGGCCGCCGGATCCGCCCCCGCCCGGGCCGCCGTTGCGGACTCGCCCCAGGCCGCGACGGCCGCCGCGGCGGCCCGGAGCTGGCGTCCCGTGCCCGCTCCGGGCGAGGACGCCGGAGCCGTCGCCGTCGTCGGGCTGGCCGGCCGCTACCCCGGAGCCGCGGACGTCGACGCCTTCTGGGACCTGCTCGTCTCCGGGGACACCCCCGTGCGCGAGGTGCCCGCCGAACGCTGGGACTGGCGCACCGCGCGCACCCGCGGCGGCGGATACGCCCGCTACGGCTGCTTCCTCGACGGCATCGACGCCTTCGAGCCGGCGATGTTCCGGATCCGGCCGCGCGACGCCGCCCTCATGGACCCGCAGGAGCGCCTGTTCCTGGAGGTGGCACGGGAGGCCTTCGAGACGGCCGGATACGCCCGTCACACCCTGGCGGGCAGTCACGGAGGCCCGCGGGTCGGCGTGTTCGCCGGGGTCACGGCCCACAGCCATCTGCTCGCCCAGCGCGACGCACGCGCGGCCGGCGCCGACAACCCGGAGTACGCCGTCACGGCCGCCGCCTCGGTGGCCAACCGGGTCTCGCACGCCTTCGACCTCAGCGGGCCCAGCCTCACCGTCGACACGATGTGCTCCTCGTCGCTGACCGCCCTGCACCTGGCCTGCCGGGCGCTCCTCGAGGACGAGGCCGACCTGGCCCTGGCCGGCGGCGTCAACCTCTACCTCCACCCGGACCGCTTCGCCGGACTGTGCGCGCTCGGCATGCCCTCGCGCGGCGACCGCACCCGGGCCTTCGGCGCCGGCGGCGACGGCTTCGTGCCCGGCGAGGGGGCGGGCGCGGTCGTCCTCAAGCGGCTGGACCGGGCACGCGCCGACGGCGACACCGTGCTCGCCGTCATCCGCGCCACCGGCCTCAACCACGGCGGCGGCACGGGCGGTTACACCGTTCCCAACCCGGGCGCCCAGGCCGCGCTGATCGAGTCGACCCTGCGCCGCGCGGGAGCCGACCCGTGGACCGTCGGCTACGTGGAGGCGCACGGCACCGGCACCGAGCTGGGCGACCCGGTCGAACTGCGCGCCCTCGCCCTCGCCTTCGAGCAGGCGGGCCGCGACGGCCCGGTCCGGGTCGGCTCGGTCAAGTCCAACATCGGCCACGGCGAGGCCGCCGCCGGCATCGCCGGGCTCACCAAGGCCGTGCTCCAGCTGCGGCACCGGCACCTGGTGCCCACGCTGCACGCCGAACGGCTCAACCCCAAGCTCGGCCTGGAGAACACCGCGCTGCGCGTCCAGACCGCGGCCGAGCCGTGGACGGCCCCGGACGGACCGCGCCGGGCGGCCGTCAGCTCCTTCGGCGCCGGGGGCGCCAACGCCCACGTGATCCTGGAGGAGTACCTCGAGGAGCCCGCGGCGGACACCCCGCACGGGGAGGCCCCCGCGCCGGGACCCGTGCTGGTGCCGGTCGCCGCTCCCGACGCCGGCCGGCTGCGCACCGTCGCCCGCGACCTCGCCCGGGTCGCCTGCGACTTCGCGCTCGCGGACATCGCGTACACCCTGCACGGCGGCCGCGAGCGCTTCGCCCACCGGGCCGCCGTCGTGGCCCGCGACGGGGCCGAACTGCGCGCCGCGCTGCTCGCCCTGGCCGAAGGAGCCGCTCACCCGGCCCTGGTCACCGACGCCGGGCAGGACGGCGCCGGCCCGGCCGCCCGCTCCTGGGTCGCCGACGGAGCGTGCCCGGCGCCCGCCGGCGGACGGCGCGTTCCGCTGCCGGTGACGCCGTTCGCCCGCGAGCGGTGCGTGCCGCCGGAGGCCCGCACGTCCCCCATGCCGCTCACCGACACCGTGCACGGCCCCGCCTCCCGCACGGTCACCGCACGGCTCGGCGCCGCCTCCCGCTGGGTCGCCGACCACGTCGTGGACGGCGAGCCGCTGCTGCCCGGGGCGTTCCACCCCGAACTCGTGCACGAGGCCCTGATCAGCGCCGACGAGAACCCGTACCGCACCGTCCTGCTGGACCTGCTGTGGCCGCGGCCGGCCACCGGTCTGCCCATGGAGGTGCGCACCGAACTCGGCGAGCCCGACGAGCGGGGCGCGAGGCGCTTCAGCACGACCGTCGGCGGCAGCGTGATCGCCCAGGGCCGCACCGAACCGGCCGCGAGCCCCTCCGGCCCGGTACGGCCCCTGCTCGTCTACCGGCCCGACGAACTCGACGCCCACCTCGGCGACCTGGACGCCGAGACCTTCTACGAGACGTTCGCCGCCCACGGATTCGCCTACGGGCCGCTCTACCGCACCGTGCGGCGAGCCGTCGTGCACGGCGAGCACGTCACCGCGGAACTGCGGCTGCCCGACGGGGAGGACCCCGACGGACGCCATGTGCTCCACCCGGCCCTGTTCGACGGGGCGTGCCAGACGGCCGCGCGGCTGCTGCTCGCCGACGGCCCCGGCACCTCCCGCCGGCGGCTGCGGCCGCTGGCCGTCGACCGGCTCACCGTCCACGAACCCGTCACCGGCCGGATCTACGTCCACGCACAACGGGTCCGGCTCGACGAACGCGCCCGTGTCCATGTCTTCGACCTGCGCCTGATCGACCCGGTGAGCGGCTCCGTCCTCGCCCTCGCGGAAGGCTTCCGCGTCCGCGTCGACGAGCCCGCCGACGGCACCGGGACCGGCCCCGCGACCGCGGTGGAACGGCCGGTGGCGCACGGAACGCACGAGGTGCCGGGGGACGCGGAGGTCCCCGTGCACGGTTACCGGCTGGACTGGCGGCAGGCCCTCGCCGGCGGCCCCGAGCCCGGCCCGCCGCGCGGCCCCCTGTGGGTGATCGGGGACGGCGCGCTCACCGCGCGCCTGCGGACGAGCGCGGACGTGGTCCTCCCGCCCGCCCGGGCCGCCGACGAGTCCGCGCTCGCCGCCACCGCCCGCGCCCACGGGACCCCCGCGGCCGTCCTCGTCGACCTGACCGGCGCCGGGCCGGCCCTCGGCACGGATCCGCTGACCCTGCCGGAGACGGCGCGAGCGTGGACGCCGTTCGCCGAGGACACCCTCGGCACGGTGTTCGGCGTGCTGCGGGCGCTCGTCCGCAGCCGTGCGCTGGACGGCGCCCGGGTGCTGCTGGTGACCGCCTGGCCGGCCGACGACCCCGACCCCTCGCCCACCGCCCACGCGCTGCACAGCCTGGTCCGCACCGTCGCGGGCGAGACCGGCCGCTTCTCCGTGCGCCTCGCCGGCGTGGACACCGGCCGGGTCACCGCCGGTGAACTGCTCGCCGAGGCGGGCCGGGACGACGCGGACTGGGTGCGGCTCACCCCCGGCGGACGGCACACCGCGGTGCTGTACGCGGAACCGGCACCCGAGGCCGGCGACGCCGGTCCGCTGCTCGACGGCGGCGGCAGCTACCTCGTCACCGGAGGACTGGGCGGGCTCGGCCGCCGCATCGCCGCCGACCTCCTGCGCCGCGGCCCGACGGCGAACGTGGTCCTGGTCGGCCGTTCGCCCGCCGACGAGGACGCCCTCCGGGAACTGCGCCGCGGCGCGGGACCCGGCGCGGCCGTGCACTACCGGCGCTGCGACGTCGCCGACGCCGAGCAGGTCGCCGCGCTCGCCGCCTGGCTGGACGACGCCGGCATCCGGCTCCGCGGCGTCGTCCACACCGCCGGGGTGCTGCGCGACGGCTTCCTGCGCGGCAAGAGCATCGAGGCCGTGGAGGAGGTGTGCCGGGGCAAGGTGCTCGGCGCGCTCCACCTCGACGCCGCGCTCGCCGGGCACCCGCTCGACTTCTTCCTGCTGTGCTCCTCGCTGGCCGCCCTGGTCGGCAACCAGGGGCAGTCCGACTACGCCTTCGCCAACGGCTTCCTGGACGGGTTCGCCCGGCGGCGCGCCCGCTGGGCCGCTCACGGTCAGCGCCCCGGGCGCACCCTGTCGGCCGGCTGGCCGGTGCTGGCCGACGCCGGGATGACCCTCGAGGCCCACGCCCTGGACTACCTCGCCCAGACCTACGGACTGCGTCCCGTCGCCACCCGTGACGCGGTGCGGGCGCTGTGGCCGCGCCTGGCCGCGGCGCGGAGCCCGGAGACGGCGTGCACCGCGCTCGTCGCGGGGGACACCGGTGTCTGGGAGCGGGCCACCGGTTCGCCCGGGGCGCGGCCCGCCGCCTCCCCGGCCGGGCCGGACCCCTCCCCGCCGGACGCCCCCGGAGCGGCGGACGGGGCGGACGCCCTGCGGTGGGTGGCGCGGAAGGTCGAGGAGACCACCGGAGTGCCCGCCGGGACGATCGATCCGGACGCCCGGCTCGACGCGTACGGGATCGACTCGATCGCGTCGATGCGGCTGAGCCGGATCCTGGAGGACGACCTGGGGCGGGTGCCCCTGTCGGTCCTGCTCGACAGTTCCAGCGTGCGGGACCTGACCGACCGCCTGCGCCACGACCACGGACCGCGGCTGGCGGCGCTGGCCGCCGCCGCTGCGGCCTGCGCGCCCGAGCCGTTCGCGTCTCAGTCGTCCGCGTCTGGGCCGTCCGCGCCCGAGCCGTCCGCGCCCGAGCCGTTCGCGTTTGGGCTGTCCGCGCCCCAGTCGCCCGTGTCGGGGTCGTCCGTGTCTGGGCCGTCCGCGCCCCAGCCGTTCGCGCCCGAGCCGGTCGCGCCTGGGCTGTCCGCGCCCCAGTCGCCCGTGTCGGGGTCGTCCGCGCCCCAGCCGTCCGCGCCCCAGCCGTCCGCGCCCGAGCCGTCTGCGTCTGGGCCGTCCGCGCCCCAGCTGCCCGCGCCCCAGCTTTCCGCGTCCGGGCCGCCTGCGCCCCAGCCGTCCGCGCCCCAGCCGTCCGCGCCCCAGCCGTCCGCGCCCCTCGCCGCCGGCCCGGCGGCCGGCCGGGTGCCGGGTCTCTCCGGGGCCGTTGACGGCCCCGCGCCCGCGGCGGCCGGGTGTGTGCTGCCCGAGCGGCTCGTCGGGATGTGGGCGGCCGACCAGGCCGCCGCGCCCGAGGCGCCGTACAACGTGTCCCTGGCCTGGCGGATGCCCGCCGACGCCGACCGCACCGCCCTGGGCGCGGCGGTCGACGCCCTGGTGCGGCGGCACCCGGTGCTCGGCTGCCGGGTGCGGCCGCTCGACGGCCGCCCCGCACTTCAGCCCGCACCCGAGCCCCCCGCGCTCGTCATCCGGACCGTGGCGGGCGCCGCCCTCGACGGCGCGGTCCGCGCCGAGGGGGACCGCCGGCTGCGCACCTCGGCCGAGCCGCTGCTGCGGGCCGTGCTGTGGGAGCCGGAGGACGGCGGCGCCCCCGTACTCCAGCTGACCACGCACCACATGGTGGTCGACGGCAGGTCCGCGGATCTGCTCGGCCGTGACCTCGCCGCCCTGAGCACGGGCCGGGAACTGCCGCCCGCCCTGCCGTTCGCCACCGCCGTGCGCCGGGAACTGAGGCGCGCCGAGGACGACGCGTCCGGACGGGCCGAGGCCGAGCGGCGCTTCGCCGAACGGCTGGCCGACGGGCGGGCCGCGGGCGTGCTGTTCCCGGGCGGCGGCGAACGGGCGGGCGCCGCCGGAGGCCACCGTGAGCACCGGCTGCCCGCGGCGCTCGCCGACACCCTCGCCCGGGTCGCCGAGGACGCGGCCGTGCCGAGGTTCACCGCGCTGCTCGGCGCCTTCGCCGCCGCGCTGTCCCGGACCACCGGCCACCGCTCCTTCCTGGTGGCGGTCCCCGTCTACGGACGCGGCGGCGGCCAGGAGGACCACAGCGTCGGATGCTTCGCCACCACCGTGCCGCTCCGCGTCGACCTCGACCCCGGTCGGCCGGTCCACGCCTGGCTGCGGGAGCTGAACCAGGAGGTCCGCGCCGCGCTGGGCCGGTCCGTCGTGCCCTATCCGCGGCTGGCCGAGCTGTGCCGGGAGGCGGGCGGTCCTGACGCCGTCCCCACCGTCACCCTCGCCTACCAGAACTGGGAGCGGGACGCGGCCGGGACGGCCGCCGGGGCCGGCTGGGAGCAGGTGTACCGGCGCGGGCAGCGCGGCCACTTCGACCTGGGCCTCGAGGTCACCGACACCGGACACGGACTGGACGTCCTCGCCAACCACCGCACGGCCGTGCTCGGGGCGGACGAGGCCGACGCCTTCGTGGAGGAACTGCGCCGGTCGGCCGCCGAACTCGCCCGCGGCGCGGGCGGCACGCTCGGAGAGCTCCTCGACCCGGCTGCCGGGACCCTCACCGCCCGGATCGCCGCGACCGCGCGCCGGCTGCCGGACGCGGTCGCCGTCGAGGACCGCGACACCCGTCTCAGCTACGCCGAACTCCAGCAGGTCTCGGACGAGATCGCCCGCCGCGTGCACCACGCCGCCGGGCCCGGCGAGCCGGTCGCCGTCCTGATGCACCGCTCCGCCCGGCTGCCCGCCGTGCTCCTCGGCATCCTCAGGAGCGGGCGCCCCTACGTCCCCCTCGACGAGTCCTACCCCAGCGAGCGGCTCGCGCTCGTCGTCGAACGGGCCGGCTGCCGCGTCGCCGTGGCCGACCGTGAACTCACCTGGCTGCTCCCGCAGGGCGTGCACGTCGTCGACCCGCGCGGGCCGGCCGGTCCGGACGTCCCGCACGGCCCGCCGCCCACGCCGCCGACGCCGGACAGCCCGGCGTACCTGATGTTCACCTCGGGCAGCACCGGACAGCCCAAGGGCGTCGCCGTCACCCACGGCAACGTGGTGCACACCCTGGAAGCGCTCGCCGCCACCGTCGGCGTCGACGAGCGCGCCCCCGCACGGCTGCTCGCCGTCACCACCGTGTGCTTCGACATCTCCGTCCTGGAACTGTTCCTGCCGCTGCTGACCGGAGGCACCGTCGTCGTCGCCGAGCGCGCCGACGTCACCGACGCCCGGCGACTGGCCCGGCTGCTCACCGAACGGGACATCGGCCTGATGCAGGCCACCCCCGCCGGCTGGCACCTGCTCGTCGAGGGCGGCTGGACGGGACGCGGGACGCTGACCGCGCTGTGCGGGGGTGAGGCGCTGCCGCCCAACCTGGCCGCCGCGCTCGCCGCGCGCACCGCCGCGCTGTGGAACGTCTACGGACCGACGGAGGCGACGATCTGGTCGACGATCGCGCCGGTCACCGCGTCCGGGCCCGTTCACCTCGGTGACCCGATCGGCGCGACCCGGCTGCTGCTCACCGAGGTCGACGGCCGGCGCCCGCCCGCGCCGGGCGAACCCGGCGAACTGTGGATCGGCGGCGCCGGCGTCGCCCAGGGGTACTGGCGGCAACCCGAGCTGACCGCGGAGCGGTTCACGGGACATCCGCTGTCCCCGGAGGGCGGCGGACGCTGGTTCCGCACCGGGGACCTGGTGCGCCGTGACGAGGAGGGACGGCTGCTCTTCCTCGGCCGGGCCGACAGCCAGGTCAAGGTGCGCGGCCACCGGATGGAGCTCGGCGAGATAGAAGAGGTGCTCGGCCGCCACCCGGCGATCGCCCGGGTCGTCGTCGCGGTCCGCGGCGAGGGGCCCTCGGCCAGGCTCACGGCCGTCGCCGTCCCCCAGGCCGGCGCCGGCCTGCCCGCCCTGCCGGAACTGCGCGAGCACGCCGCGTCCGTCCTGCCGCCGTGGATGCTCCCGGACCGGCTGGCCGCCGTGGCCGGGCTGCCGCTGACGCCCAACGGCAAGGTCGACCGCAAGGCCGCCGTCGCCCTCGCCGACGCCGCCCTCTCCGAGGCCGCCGAAGCGGCGCCGACGACGCACGGCTCCACCGGCAGTCAGGCGGGACGCGGGACGGTGACCTACGAACGGCTCGTACGGGAGGTCACCACGATGTGGCGGGAACTGCTGGAACTCGACGACATACCCACCGACCAGCGCTTCTTCGACCTCGGTGGCAACTCGCTGCTGCTCGGGCAGCTCTTCGCGCGGCTCGAGGAGACCTACCCCGGCACCGGACTCGAACTCGCCGACCTCTTCGCCCGGCCCACCGTCGCCGACCTCGCCGGACTCCTCACCGGCCGGCTGGGCGCCCGGCCCGCCTCCGCGCAGGCCGCTCCCCCGCCGGCCGGCGCCGCCCCCGCCCGGCCCTCCCGCCGTGAGCTGCGGCGCGCGTTCCGACTCGGAGACGACCAACGATGAACGAACTGCCCCCCGACCTCGACCCCAACGCCGTCGCCGTCGTCGGCATGGCCTGCGCGTTCGGGCCCGCCACCTCCGTCGACAGGCTCTGGGAGCTGCTGCGCGAGGGCCGTACCGGCATCCGCCGTCACACCCCGGCCGAACTCGTCGCCCTCGGCCACGACCCCGAGACCGTGCGCCGGGAGAACTTCGTGCCCGCCGGGGTGGTGCTCGAGGACGCCGACGCCTTCGACGCCGAGTTCTTCGGCTACAGCGCCCAGCACGCCGAATGGCTCGACCCGCAGCAGCGGCTGCTGCTGGAGACCGCCTGGCACGCGCTGGAGGACGCCGGCTTCGCACCCGACCGCACCGGACTGCGCACCGCCGCCTACGTCTCCGTCGGACAGCCCACCCTCCCGCCGGTCGGCATCACCGAGCTGGACGCCGCCGGAATGATCCGCTTCTCCTCCGCGGACAAGGACTTCGCCGCCACCCGGGTGTCGTACAAGCTGGGCCTGACCGGGCCGAGCATGACCGTGCAGACCGCCTGCTCGAGCGCGCTGGTGGCCCTCCACCTGGCCGCGGAGGCGCTGCTGGCGGAGGAGTGCGAACTGGCGGTCGTCGCCGCCGCCTCGCTGCACTTCCCGCAGGCCGGCTACCTCGCCGCCCCCGGCATGATCCTCTCGCCCAGCGGCACCTGCCGGCCCTTCGACGACCGGGCCGACGGCACCCTCTTCGGCAACGGCGGCGGCGCCCTGGTGCTGCGCCGCCTGGCCGACGCCCTCGCCGACGGGGACCCGGTGCGCGCCGTGCTGCGCGGCAGCGCCGTCAACAACGACGGCGCCCGCAAGATGGACTACCACGCGCCGTCCCCCGAGGGGCAGGAGGCGGTGCTGCGCGAGGCGCTCGCCGTCGCCGGCGTCGACCCGCACTCGGTCGGTCTGCTCGAGACCCACGGCACCGGCACCCACCTCGGCGACCCCGTCGAGTTCGCCGCACTGGAACGCGTCTACGGCGGCGACCGTCCGCACCCCGCCGCCGTCGGCTCCGTCAAGTCCGTGGTCGGCCACCTCAACACGGCCGCGGGCATCGCCGGCGTCGTCAAGGCCGTCCTCGCCCTGGAGCACGGCACGGTGCCCCGCCAGGTCCCCTTCGACACTCCCAACCGCGCGCTCGGCGGGACGGGCGGACTGCGCATCGCCGACGCCGACGTCGCCGAGGCGGGCTGGCCGGTGCCCGGCGGACCGCGGCGCGCCGCCGTCAGCTCCTTCGGCATCGGCGGCACCAACGCGCACGTCGTCCTGGAGCAGGCGCCCGCGCCGGCCCGCCCGGCGGGGGCGGCCGGCTCCGTCCCGGACGGCGGACGGCGCTGGGCGGTGCTGTCCGCGCACACGGAGACCGCCCTGCGCGAGCTGGCCGGCGCCCTCGCCGGCGCGGTGGAGCCGCTGTCCCTGCCGGATGTCGTGCACACCCTGCGCGAGGGCCGCAGCCACCGCCGCACCCGCCTCGTCGTCGGCGCCAGCACGACGGACGAACTGCGGGACAAGCTGCGGGAGTTCGCCGCCGACGGCCGGCTCGACGACGGGGACGTCCCGGACGCGTACCGGGCCTGGGCGGCCGGCGAGGGACCGCTGCCCGCGGCCGACGACGAGCAGCGCACCCCGCGCCGCGTCCGGCTGCCCGGTTACCCCTTCGCCCGCGTCCGCCGGCCCCGGCCGGGCGCCGCGCTGGTGCGCACCGTGCGCCCCGACGAACCGCTCGCCGCCGACCATGTGGTGGCCGGCCGGCCCGTGCTGCCCGCCGCGGCCCAGCTCGACCTCGCCCTGACCGCCGTCCGGCGCGACGGGACGGACACCGCCCGCCTCACCGACGTCGCCTTCCACCGGCCCGTGGAGGTCACCGCCGCCGTCACCCTGAGCGCCGCCGTCGCCGACGGCGCCGTCACCGTGGCCTCCGACGTCCCGCACACCGAGGCCCGCGTCTCGGCCACCGGCTCTGATGCGGCCGGCCGGATCGATCTCGCCGCGCTCCGCGCGGCCCACCCCGACGTGGCCGAACCCGCGGACCTGTACCGCTGGTTCGCCGCCCACGGCGTCTCCTACGGACCCGCCTTCCAGGTGCTGCGCGAACTGCGCCACGGCGAGGAGGGCGCCCTGGCCCGGGTCGAGGCCCCCGAGACCCCCGCCGACGGCGACACCGTGTCCCCGTACGTCCTCGACGGCGCCCTGCAGACCGTCGCCGGCTGCGTGCTGCGGGAAGACCTCGGCGGCGAGACCTTCATCCCGTTCGCCGTGGACGCGCTCACCCTGCACGCCGGGCTCCCGCAGGAGGTGTGGGTACACATCCGGCCGCTGCCGCTGGCCGGCCGCGGCCGCCGGGTGCGCAAGTACGACGTGACGGTCGCGGACCCCGACGGGCACGTGGTGCTGACCCTGACCGGCCTCGCCCTGCGCCCGGTCCCGCGCCCGGAGGACACCGCGGCCCGCGAACTTCCCGCGGACGTGCACCTGTTCGCACCGGCCACGGCGCCCCTCACCGCGGCCGGCGGCGGGACGTCCGGGCCGACCGGGGGACCGGACGGGGCCGAGGAGGCACCCCCCGGGCCCGTCGTCGTCATCGGGGACGCGCACGTCGACGACGCGACCCTGGTCCTCGACGACCCGCGGGACCCCGAGGCGGCCGCCGCCACCGGGGCCGAACTGGTCAGGCGGCTCGGCGACGGCACGGCTCCGCCCGTGGTGGTGTGGCCGATCACCGCCTCCGCGCGCGGGACCGCGGACGCCGGGCTGCGCATGCTGGCCCTGCTGCGGGCCCTGCTGCGCCCGCTCGCCCGCCGCGGCGCCCGGGTGATCGTGCCGTACCCCGACAACCCGCTCGACGACGCGGCCGCCGTCAGCGGCGCCGGGATCGCCGCGCTGGGACGTTCCCTGGCAGGGGAGAACCCCCGCTTCGAGCTGACCGCGCTCGCCCTGGACCCCGGCGCGGGCCCCGCCGCCCTGGCCCGGGCACTTCGGCGGCCCGCGCCCGCCTCGCGGCGGCTGGCCGTGGGCGGCGACGGCACCCCGGCCACGACCGAGCTGCGCCCGCTGCCCGTCCCGGCGGCGCACCGCGAGCCGTTCCGGCGCGGCGGACGCTACTGGATCAACGGCATGGGCGCCCTGGCCGCCCTGCTCGCCGCCCACCTCCTCGACCGGTACGCCGCCCATGTCGTGCTGACCGGCCGCTCCGCCGCGGACGGCGGGCGCGCGGCCGAACTGGCCCGGCTCACCGCACGCGCCGAGCGCACCGGCGGCTCGGTCCGCTACCACCGCCTCGACGCCACCGACGCCGACGCGGTACGGGACCGCGCCGTACGTCTCTCCGCCGAGGGCCCCGTCCACGGCGTACTGCACTGCGCGGGAGTCCTGCGCGACGCGTACGTCCTGCGCAAGGAGACGGCCGACGCCGCCGACGTGATCGCCGCCAAGCTGACCGCGGCCGTGGCGCTCGACGAGGCCACCGCCGACTGGCCGCTGGACTGCTTCGTCGTCTACTCGTCGGTCTCCGGGGCGCTGGGCAGCCCCGGCCAGGCGGACTACGCCTTCGCCAACGCCGCGGCCGACGCCCTCGTCGCCCTGCGCGCCCGCCGCGTACGGGCCGGACTGCGCCGGGGGCGGTCCCTGTCGGTCGGCTGGCCCTACTGGGCCGACGGCGGCATGCGCACCGCCGGCGAGGCCGAACAGGTCCTCGGCGGCCTGGGCATGCGGCCGATGCCCGGCACGACGGGGCTGGCCGTCCTGGAGACGCTGCTCGCGGCGGACGACGACGCCGCGCACCCGGCGCCGGTCGTGCTGTACGGGGACCGGAAGCGGCTGCTGGAGTCGTTCCCGCTGCTGCGGGAGGACCCTGCCGCCCCCGCCCCGGCCCCCACCCCGGTCCCCGCTCCTGCACCCGCACCCGCCCCCGGCCCGGCCCCGGTCCCGTCCTCCGCGTCCGGAGCCCGGGACGGAGCCACGGTGCTCGTCGAGCGGCTGCGGGCCGTCGTCGCCGAGGCGACCCGGACACCGCTGAAGGACGTCACCGGGGAACGCCCCTTCGACGACCTCGGCATCGACTCGCTGCTCGCCATCCGGGTCGTGGAGATGCTGGAGGCGGACTTCGGACGGCTGTCCAAGACGCTGCTCTTCGAATGCCGCACGGTCGCCGAACTCGCCGAGCACCTCACCGAGGAGTTCCCCGAGCGGTGCGCGGAGCTCGGCGGCGGCGCCCGGCCGGACGGCTCGCGGCCTTCGGCCCCTCCCGAGCCCGAGCCGCCGGCCTCGGCGACGGCGCCGCTGCCCGCCGTCCAGGTCCTCGGGGAACCCCCGGCCGAGCCGCCGTCACCGGCCGCCGAGGCGGACCCGCGTGCCGTCGCCGTCATCGGTGTCGCCGGGCGCTTCCCGCAGGCCGACGGACTCGACCAGCTCTGGAGCAATCTGCTGGCCGGCCACGACAGCATCACCGAGGTGCCGCGCGACCGCTGGGACGCCGACGCCCTGTACGACCCGGACAGGAGCCGCGTCGACCGCACCTACACCAAGTGGGGCGGATTCGTCGACGGCGTCGAGACCTTCGACGCCCCGCTGTTCAGCATCTCGCCGCGCGAGGCCAGCACCGTCGACCCGCAGGCGCGGCTCTTCCTGGAGGCGTGCTGGGCCGCCGTCGAGAACGCCGGATACACCCCCGACCGGCTGGTGACCACCGGCGACGCGGTGCACCGCAAGGACGTCGGCGTGTTCGTCGGCGCCATGTACGGCGAGTACCAGCTGCACGAGGCCGAGGAACGGCTGCGCGGCAACCCGGTGCTCGCCAACAGCGCCTACTGGTCGATCGCCAACCGGGTGTCGTACTTCTTCGACTTCCAGGGACCCAGCACGGCCGTCGACACGGCCTGCTCCTCCGCGCTGACCGCGCTGCACCTCGCCGTGGAGTCGCTGCGGGCCGGAAGCTCGAAGGTGGCGATCGCGGGCGGGGTCAACGTCCTCATCCACCCCAACAAGTACTTCATGCTGGGCCAGGGCAGATTCGCCTCCGGCGACGGCCGCTGCCGCAGCTTCGGCGCGGGCGGCGACGGCTACGTCCCGGGAGAGGGCGTGGGCGCGTTCGTGCTCAAGCCGCTTCCCGACGCCCTCCGCGACGGCGACCACATCCACGCCGTGATCCGCGGCACGGCCGCCAACCACGGGGGACGCACCAACGGCTACACCGTGCCCAACCCGCGAGCACAGGCCGACCTGGTCACCAAGGCGCTGCGGGACGCCGGACTGACGGCGGCCGATCTCGACTACGTCGAGGCGCACGGCACCGGCACCGCGCTCGGCGATCCCATCGAGATCCGCGGGCTGACGACCGCGTTCGCCCGCGACGGCGTCAAAGGGCCGGGCGAGCTGCCCATCGGCTCGGTGAAGTCCAACGTGGGCCATCTGGAGTCCGCCGCCGGCGCGGTGGCGCTGGCCAAGGTGCTGCTCCAGCTGCGCCACCGCACCCTGGTCCCGTCGCTGCACGCCACCCCCGCCAATCCCGAGATCGACTTCGGCAGGGTGCCGTTCACCGTGCAGCGGGACGTGGCGCCGTGGGCCACCCGCGACGGGACGGAGCGCCCGCTGCGCGCGGGCATCAGCTCCTTCGGCGCGGGCGGCGGCAACGCGCACATCGTCGTGGAGGGCCCGCCCCCGGCTCCGCCCCGGCCCGCCCCCGGGCCGCGTCCCGTCGTGGCGTTCCTGTCCGCGCGCACGCCCGCCGCGCTCGCCGCCACCGCGCGGGACCTGCGGGCCTTCCTGCTGGCGGCCCGCGAGCGGGGCGAGGAACCCGCGCTCGTCGACGTCGCCCTCACCCTGGCCGCCGGGCGCGTCGATCTGGACCACCGGGCGGCCGTGGCCGCCGACTCGCCGGACGCGCTGCTGGACGGGCTCGCCGCCGTGGCGGAGGGCCGCCCGCAGCCCTGGCCGCGTGCCGAGGCCGCGGCCGACGACCCCGTCCGGGAGTGGCTGGACGGCGGGCGCGTCGACCGTGTCGCGGTGTGCGGGGCCGGCCCGGACGCGCGCCGGGTGCCGCTGCCGCACTACCCGTTCGAGCGGGTCCGCTGCTGGTACGACCTCCAGATCGGGCACCTGCACCGCCACGGCCTGGGCACCGCCGCGCACGAGCCCCCGCTGTCCCGCCCCCATCTGCGTGACTTCGGCCGCCCGCGGCGCGGTCCCGGAACCACCGGAGCGCGCGGCACGGAGCCGGAGCGCGAGTCCGCCCCGGCCGCCGGACCGGCCCCGGCGTCCCCACCGAAGGCAGAACCCCAGGAGAGGCCCTCCATGACCCCTGACCGCAAGATCTCCCTGAGGCCGCTGGGCGCGGCGGCACCGGCGCCGGCGCCGTCACCGGCGGCTGCCGTTCCCGCCGTCCCGGCGCCGTCCGCCGCGCCGCCCGTCGTGCCCGCGCCCGTCGTGCCCGCATCCGCCGCGCCCGCCCGTGCCGACGACGCCCTCGTCGCCCAAGTCGCGGACGGCGTGCGGGAGGTGCTCGCCGGGGTGCTCTACGCCGAGCCGGGCGAGCTGGACACCGGGCAGACCTTCCAGGCGCTGGGCGTCGACTCCATCCTCAGCGTCGAGTTCGTGGCGCTGGTCAACGCCCGGTACGGCACCGACGTCAAGGCCACCGAGCTGTACGACCATCCGACCCCGGACGCCTTCGCCCGGCACGTGGCGGCGCAGACGGGCGGCGGGGCCCCGCAGAGGCCGGCGTCCGAGCAGGCGGTGCCGTCCCCGGCGCCGTCCCCCGCTCAGGCTCCCGCGCCCGCACCGGTGCCCGCTGCCGCCCCGGCCGACGGCGACCGTGTCGCCGCCGTCCTCGGCACCCTGCGCGAACAGCTCGCCGAGACGCTGTACTGCGACCTCCACGACGTGGACCCGGGCGCCAGCTTCAGCAGCCTGGGGCTGGACTCCATCCTGGGCGCCGAGTTCGTGGCCTTCGTCAACAACGCCTACGGCCTGAAGGAGAAGGCCGGCGTGCTCTACGACCACCCGAGCCCCCGGGCCCTGGCCGCGCACATCGCCGCCCGCACCGCGGACCCCTCCCCGGCCGCCGCCCCGGCCTCCGCCGCCCCGGGCGGCGCGGCCGGCGGTGGCGTCGCCGCCGCCGAACTCGACGCGCTGCTCGCCGCCGTGCGGGACAACCGCCTCACCGTCGAGCAGGCCCTGCAACTGCTGCCGCAGCACAGCTGACGGCGCGTCCCACCGAGCAATGACGAGGAATGACCAGGAATGACGAGGAATGAGGAACTCACCGTGACCGACGAAGAGATCTTCGCCGTCCTGCGCGCCCAGATCGTCGACGTGCTCCCCGAGGCCGCCGACGTGGAGATCACGCCCGACCACAGCATGCGCGACCTGGGAGCCAACTCCATCGACCGCATGGACGTCGTCATCGCCGCCCAGGAGGAACTCGGCGTCAAGGTGCCCAACAGCGAACTGACCGGCGCGGGCGACCTGCGGTCTCTCGTCGGCGTGTTCCGCCGGTCCCTCAGCGCCCGCGCATGACCCCGCCGGTTCCCGGCGCCGTGGCCGTGACCGCCGCCGCCGTCCTCAGCCCGCTCGCCGACGACCTGGACGGTTTCACCGCCGCCCTGCTCGACGGCCGCAGCGCGGTGACGCTCCCGGACGGCGCACCGGACACCCTGCCCGTCGCCGCGCTCGACGGGTTCACCCTCGGCGGCTGGGCCGGCCGGCATCTCGCCGACGCCCCGGACACCGCGGCGCGGCTGCGCAGGACCGCGGGCCGGGCCGCGCTGCCCGCGCGCACCGCCGCCTGCGTGGCCCTCCGTGCCGTACGGGACGCCGGCCTGACGGACGACCAGCTCGCCGACGGCACCGCCCTGCTCGTCGCCGGCGGCAACCTCGCCCTCGCGCACCAGGCCGAGACCGTCCTGGGCCACCACCGTGCCCCGGGCCGGCTGCGCGCCTCCTACGCGCTCACCCACCTCGACGCCGACGTCATCGGCACCGTGAGCGAGCTGACCGGCATCCGCGGGGAGGGCTGGCTCGTCGGCGGGGCGTCGGCGGCGGGCGCCCTCGCCCTGGTCCAGGCGGCCCGCACCGTCGCGGCCGGCTGGGCCGACCGGGTCCTCGTCGTCGCCCCGGCGGCCGAGCTGTCCCCGGTGGAGGCCGAGGCGTTCCGCCGTGCCGGGGCACTGGCCCATGAGCGGTTCCGGGACCGGCCCGCCCGTATGTGCCGCCCCTTCGACCGCGACCGGCAGGGCTTCGTACCCGGCGAGGGCGCCGCCGCCGTGGTGCTGGAGCGGCCGGACTCCGCCCGGGAGCGTGGCGCACCGGTCCTCGCCGAGCTCGCCGGATGCGGCCAGCGGCTGGACGCCCGGCGCGGCACCGAGCCGGACGCCGAGGGCCAGGCGGCGGCGATGCGCGCCGCGCTCGACGCGGCCGGCCTCGCCCCGGAGGACGTCGACTACGTCAACGCGCACGGCACCGGCTCCGTCCTCGGCGACGAGACCGAGGCGGCCTCCCTGCACAAGGTGTTCGGCGGCCGTGACACCCTCCGCGTCAACTCCACCAAGCCCCTCACCGGCCACTGCCTGTCCGCGGCCGGTCTGGTGGAGGCCGTCGCCGTCGTCGCCCAGCTGCGGGCCGGCGCCGTGCACCCCAACCCCCATCTGGACCACCCGTGCGCCGACCTGCCGCTGGCGGGACGCACGAGCGAACCGCTGCCGCTGCGCACGGCGCTGAGCAACAGCTTCGCCTTCGGCGGCATCAACGCCTCCGTCGTCCTGCGCCTGCCGCGCGACGACCGTCCCGCCTCCCCCTCGGCTCCCGCCCCGTAGGCGCCCTGTAGTTAACGGAGAAGACCATGAAGCAGGTCGGCATCGAAGCCATCAACGCGTACTGCGGCGAGACCTATGTCGACGTCCCCACGCTGTTCGCGGCACGCGGTCTCGACGACAGCCGGATCGGCAACCTGATGATGGCGCGCAAGAGCGTCGCGCTGCACTGCGAGGACGCGGTGTCCTTCGCCGTGAACGCGGCCAAGCCGATCGTGGACGCCCTCACCGAGGAGGAGCGCTCCTCCATCGAACTGCTGATCGTCGGCACCGAGTCGGGCGTCGACTTCGGCAAGTCGCTGGCCACCTACGTCCACGACCACCTCGGACTGCCGCGCAGCTGCCGCCTGTTCGAGACCAAACAGGCCTGCTACAGCGGCACCGCCGCCCTGCAGACGGCCGCGGCCGTCGTCGCCGCCAGCCCCTTCGAGGGCACCAAGGCGCTGGTGATCAGCAGCGACGTGGCCCGGCCCGTGCCGCACACCTATGTCGAGCCCAGCCAGGGCGCGGGCGCGATGGCCATGCTGGTCTCCGACCGGCCCGTGGTCGCCGCCTTCGACCACGGGGCCAACGGCTTCCACAGCTACGAGGTGATGGACACCTGCCGCCCCGACCCCGAGCGGGAGGCCGGCGACACCGACCTGTCCCTGCTGACGTACATCGACTGCCTCAAGGGCGCCTTCGCGGACTACGCGCGCAAGGTGGAGGGCGCCGACTTCGTCGACACCTTCGACCTGCTCGCCATGCACACCCCGTTCCCCGGCATGGTCAAGGGCGCCCATCGCGCCGCGCTGCGCAAACTGCGCCGCGGGATCTCGCCGCAGGCCGTCGAGGACGACTTCACCGCCCGTCTCGGCGCCGCCGTCCAGTACCCGCAGCAGGTGGGCAACATCTACGCCGGCACCGTCTTCCTCGCCCTCGCCTCCACCCTCGACAACGCGGTCGTCGACCGGGAGCGGCGCGTCGGCGTCTTCTCCTACGGGTCCGGCTGCGCCTCGGAGTTCTACAGCGTCGTCGTCACCCCCGACTCCCAGCGCGCCGTGCGCGCCATGGGCATCCGTGAGGCGCTGGACGCGCGCTACCGGCTGAGCATGCAGGAGTACGACGAACTCCTCGCCGCCACCGCCGAGCTCAAGTTCGGCGCACGGGACTTCACCTTCGACCTCGACCGGTTCCCGCAGATCACCAAGGAGCGCTTCACCGGCGGACGCCGCCTGGTCCTCGAGGCCGTGCGCGACTACCACCGCGAGTACGTGTGGCTCGGCCAGGGCGCCGCGCGATGACCGGCGCCCCGGCCGCCCCCGTGGCGCTGAGCCGCTCGCGGGGGGTGCTGCACGCCCTGCTGGACGCGCCCGGGCGGCGCAACGCCGTCACACCGGAACTGCTGGACGCCCTGCACGCCGCCGTCGACACGGCCGAGGCCGACCCCGGCTGCCGCGTCCTGGTGCTGTCCGCCCGCGGCGAGCACTTCTGCGCGGGCACCGATCTGACCGCCCCGGTCCCAGAACCGGCGGCCGGACCGGCGGCCGGCCCGGAGGCCGAACTGCCGTACTGGACACTGCTCGACCGGCTCACGCGCACCCCCGTCGTCACCGTCGCGCTCGTCGAGGGCCGGGCCACCGCCGGCGGCGTCGGACTGGCCGCCGCCTGCGACCTGGTGCTCGCCGGACCCGGCGCCCGGTTCCGCCTGACCGAGGCGCTCGTCGGTCTGGTCCCCGCCATGGCGCTGCCCTTCGTCGCCCGCAGAACCGGCGAGCAGCGGGCCTTCACGGCCACCCTGCTCGCCGAGGACCTCGACGCCCCTGCGGCGGTCGCCGCGGGACTCGCCGACCTGCACGCCGGCGAACCGGCACAGGCGCTGCGCCGCACCCTGGTGGCCCTCAGCCGGGTCGACCGGTCCACGGCCGGCGCGCTCAAGACGTACCGGTCCCGGCTCTACCCGCGCGACGCCCGTCTGGGACAGGACGCCGGCCGGGTCTTCCTCGACCGTCTCACCGACCCCGCGGTCCAGCCGCTGCTGGACCGGATCCCCACCCCGGAGCGTGCCGTATGACCGCACCCGTCGCCGAGTCCGTCGTCCGCCTCTCCTGGGAGGGAGCCGTGGCCGTCGTCACCATGGACGACCCCGGCGGACGCAACACCTTCTCCTCCGGTCTGACCTCGGGCCTGGTCGACTCCGTGGAGTCGGCCGTCGCCGACCCGCGCACCCGGGCCGTCCTCGTCGAAGGGCGCCCGGAGCTGTTCTGCGCCGGCGGGACCCAACGAGAGCTGATCAACTTCGCCCAGGGCAACGGCAGTTTCGACACCGACGACTTCTTCCGGGTGTTCGCCCGCTGCCCCCTCCCGGTGATCGCCTCCGTGCAGGGGCACGCCATCGGCGGCGGCCTGGTGCTCGCGCTGTACGCGGACTTCGCGGTCTTCAGCGAACGCTCCCTGTACGCCGCCAACTTCATGCGGTACGGGTTCACGCCCGGGATGGGCGCCACGCATCTGTTCCCGACGCGCTTCGGCCGCGAACTCGGCACCGAGATGCTCTTCTCGGCCCGCAACTACCGGGGCGCCGAACTGCGGGAGCGGGGCGCTCCGGTCCGGGTCGTGCGCCACACCGACGTGCCCGCCGCCGCGCGGGAACTGGCCCGCTCCGTCAGCGGCGCTCCCCGGGCCTCGCTGGAACTGCTCAAGCGGGAGCTGGCGGCGCCGCTGCTCGCCGACACAGGAGCGGCGGTGGCCCGCGAAGCGGCCCTGCACCGCACCTCGTTCCGTCTCCCCGAGGTCCTGGAGCGCATCGTCGCCGGCTACGGCGACCCCGTGGCCTGACCTCCTGACGCAGCCCGCCGCCCGCCCGCACGAGGACCGATGGAAGCCATGGACGCCAAAGAGATCCTGACCCGCGTGAAGACCGGCACCCTGGACGCCGCGTCCGCCGCCGCCCTGCTCCGGGCCGCCGCCTCCGGGAGCCGCGAGACCCCGGCCGCGGCCCCCGCGACGGGCCCGGCGGACACGGTGTCGCCGGAGCGTGCCGCGGAGCTGCTGCGGGCGGCCGCACCCCGGCGGGACGTGCCCGAGCCCGTGGCCGTCGTCGGGTACAGCGCCCGTTTCCCCGGAGCGGCGGACGCCGACGCCTTCTGGCAGCGGCTGCTGGACGGCGACGACCTCGTGACGGAGGTCCCCGCCGACCGGTGGCGGATCGCCGAGCACTACGACCCCGACCCCGGCGCCGAGGGGAAGTCGGTCAGCAAGTGGGGCGCCTTCGTGGAAGGGGCCGACCGCTTCGACGCCGAGTTCTTCCGGATGCCCCCGCGCGAGGCCGAACTGACGGACCCGCAGGCCCGGCTGTTCCTCCAGGAGGCCTGGCGCGCGCTGGAGCACGCCGGGCAGCGCACCGCGGACCTCGCCGGAACGCGCTGCGGTGTCCACGCGGGCGTCATGATGAACGACTACCAGGACCTCATCGAGCGGGAGAGCGAGCACGCCCGGCTCGCGCAGGTGATGCAGGGCAACTCCAACTCCCTGCTCGCCGCGCGCATCGCCTACCACCTCGACCTCAAGGGCCCCGCCGTCACCGTCGACACGGCATGCTCGTCCTCGCTGGTCGCCCTGCACCAGGCCTGCCAGGCCCTGTGGCTCGGCGAGGCCGACATGATGCTCGTCGGCGGCGTCACCCTGTACCTCACCGAGCTGCCGCACGTGTTCATGAGCCGCGCCGGCATGCTCTCCCCGACCGGCCGCTGCCGCCCCTTCGACGCCGCCGCCGACGGCATCGTCCCCGGCGAGGGCTGCGCCGTCGTCGTCCTCAAGCCGCTGAAGAAGGCCCTGGCCGACGGGGACCCGGTGCACGCGGTGGTGCGCGCCTCCGGGATCGGCCAGGACGGCCGCACCAACGGCATCACCGCCCCCAGCGCCGCCTCCCAGGCCCGGCTCGTCACCGCCACCCTGGACCGCTTCGGCCTCGACGCGTCCGGCATCGACTACGTCGAGTGCCACGGCACCGGCACCCCGCTCGGCGACCCCATCGAGGTCACCGCGCTCAACGAGGCCTTCGCCCCGGCCGCCCGGCCCGCCGGCAGCGTCCCCATCGGCTCGGTCAAGGGCAACGTCGGCCACACCTCGGCCGCCGCCGGGCTGGCGGGGCTGCTCAAGGCCGTCGGGGTGGTGCGCACCGGCCAGGTGCCGCCCTCGCTGCACTGCACCGAGCCCAACCCCCGGATCCCTTTCGGCGAGGGCCCGTTCACCGTGGCCACCGAGGCCGTCCGGCTGCCCGCCACGGGAGGACGGCCCCGCCGCGCCTCGGTCAGCTCCTTCGGATTCAGCGGCACCAACGCCTACGTCGTCGTGGAGGAGGCGCCGCCGCGCCCGTCCTCCCCGACGCCGGACGCGGCGGCGCCGGTGCTCGTCCCGCTGTCCGGACACCGGCCCGAGTCCGTCACCGGCCGGGCCGCCGAACTCGCCCGCTGGCTGCGCTCGCCCGCCGGCGCGGGGACGGCCCTGGCCGACCTCGCCCACACCCTCGCCTGCGCCCGCGACCACCACCGCCACCGGGCGGCGGTCCTGGCGGCCGGCCGTGCCGGACTCCTCGCCTCCCTGGACGCCCTGGCGTCCGGGACGCCCGACGAGCGCACCGTCACCGCGGACGGTCCCGTCCCGGCGGGCGGCCGGGACGCCGCCGGTCCCGACACCGTCCAGGACCGGGCCGCCGCGGGAGACCCGGACGCGCTGCGCGAGGTGGCCGGACGCTACACGGCGGGCCGCCCCGTCGACTGGTCCCGGGTCTGCCCGCCCGCGCGTCACCGTCGCGTTCCCGCCCCGGGGTACGCCTTCGTCCCCGACCGGCACCACGTCGTCCCGGCGGCGGACACCGCCGCGAACGACGGGGACACCGCCGGGAACGCCGAAGGCGCCGCCGGGAGCGTCGCAGGCGCCGTCGAGGAGCCGGCCGGCGCCGCTCCCCGGCCCGGACACGACGGGCTCGACGGCCTGGTGCTGTACACGCCCGGCTGGGAGGAGTGCCCGCTGCCGCGACGCGACGCCGGCCCCGGCGCCGCGCTGTACGTGCACGACGCGCACGGCGACCTCGCCGCCGCGCTCGGCGGCGCCCCGCCGGACCGGGCGGCTTCCGCACCGCAGCCGGCCGCCGCCGCCCTGGTGCTCCGGCTGACCGGGGACGACGTCGCCGCCCTCGACGCCGCGCGGAAGGTCCTCGCCGCCCACCGCACCCAGCCGCTCACCCTGATCGCCGTCACCGCCGACCCGCGCCGGGCCGACGCCGCCCGCGCCCTGGTCCAGACCCTGCGCCAGGAGAACCCGCGGCTGACCGGCCGGGCCCTGCTCGTCGGCGACGACGGTCCGGCCGCGGCGCCGCACCTCCGAGCGGAGCTGGCCGCGCCCGAAGCGGAGTCCGGGCATCTCGCCGATCTGCGCGGCCCCCGGCGCACCCGCCGGGTGCTGCGCCCCGCCGGGCTGCCCGCCCCCGGGTTCACGCCACGCCCGGACGGGGTCTACCTGGTCACCGGAGGCATGGGCGGCATCGGCCTCGCCCTGGTCCGGGACCTGCTGCGGCACCCCGGTGTCCGCGTCGTCGCCTGCGGCCGCACCCCGGCCGAGGACCTCGACCCCGCCTCGCGCCCCCCGGCGGACGGCTCCGGCCGTCTGCGCTACGTCCGCGCCGACGTGGCGGCGCCGGGCGGGGCCGACGCCCTCGTCGCCGACGTCCTCGGCCACGAGGGCGCCCTGCACGGCGTCTTCCACGCGGCCGGGACCGTCGAGGACGCCTACCTGCTGCGCAAGACCGCGGACGGCATGGCCGGCGTCCTCGCCCCCAAGATCACCGGGGCCGCCGCCCTGGACGAGGCCACCGCCGCGCTCCCGCTCGACGCCTTCGTGCTCTTCTCCTCGGTCGCCGCCGTCACCGGCAACATGGGCCAGGCCGACTACGCCTACGCCAACGGGGTGCTCGACGGGTTCGCCGTGCACCGCGCCGCCCGCGCGGCGGCGGGGGAGCGGCACGGGCGCACCCTGTCGGTGCAGTGGCCGTTGTGGGACGTGCCGGGCATGACCATCCCCGAGCCGGTCCGTCAGGTCGTCGAGGAGCGCGTGGGCATGGTCCCCCTGCCCGCCGGGCCCGGCCTCGCCGCGCTGTGGCGGCTGCTGGGCCCCGGCGGCCCCGACGTCGTCTCGGTCTTCCACGGACGGGCCGACGCCTGGCGGCAGCACCTGGAGGGACTCGGCCTGCTGCCCGCGCGGGACCCGGAGGCGGTCACCGGAGCGGCCACCGCTGCGGTCGCCCCCGCGGACGGCGACGGAGGGCTGCTCGGCCTGGTCTGCCGCACGGTCGCCGAGACCCTCGGGCACGACCCGTCCGCCGTGGGACCCGGCACGTCGCTGGAGGCCCTGGGACTGGACTCGGTGATGATCCGCACCCTCGCCGCGAGACTGAGCACCCGGATCGCGCCCATCGGTCCCGAGATGCTCTACGGCCTGCGCGACCTCGCCGAACTCGCCGCCCACCTGCGCCGTCTGACGCCGTCCCGGCCGGCCCCTGACGCCCCCGCCGCCACGTCGACGGAGCACGACGCACGACCCGCCCGGCCGGCACCGTCCGCACCGGCAGCAGCACCCGCCGGACCGTCCGCGGCCGGGGGCGCGGACCCGGGCGACGACGTGTTCGCCGTCGTCGGGCGCGGCGCACGGCCCGTCCAGCCCGTCCCGTCTGCACCGGCAGGAGCACCGGCCGGACCGTTCGCGCCCGGGGACGCAGACCGGGACGTCGACGTGTTCGCCGCTGTCGGGCGCGGCGTCCCGCCCGTCCGGCCCGTACCGGCCGGGCCCGCGGACCCGGACCCGGGCGACGACGTGTTCGCCGTCGTCGGCGTCAGCGGGCGTTACCCGGGCGCCGACGGTCTCGACGCCTTCTGGGACAACCTGCTGGTCGGCAAGGACACCGTCGGCGACCTGCCCGCCGACCGGTGGGGCGACAGCGGCGGCGTCGTCGCCAAGGGCCACTTCCTGGACCGCGTGGACGCCTTCGACCCCGCGTTCTTCGGCCTGTCCGCCCACGAGGCCGCCTACGTCGACCCGCAGGAGCGGCTCTTCCTCGAGGTCGCCTGGGAGGCGCTGGAGGACGCCGGGCTGACCGGTTCCCGGCTCGACGCGCTCACCGCGGCCGACGGCGAGGCCCGCAGTGTCGGGGTGTTCGCCGGGATCACCTCCGCCGACTACCCGCTGCTCGGCGCGGAGCGCTGGGCGGCCGGGCAGCGGGACATGCCGTCCGGCCACCACTGGTCCGGGCCCAACCGCCTGTCGTACCTGCTCGACCTGCGCGGCCCCAGCCAGCCCGTCGACACCGCCTGCTCGTCCTCCCTGGTCGCGCTGCACCTGGCCGTGGAGTCGCTGCGCCGCGGCGAGTGCGCCGCCGCACTGGCCGGCGGCGTCAACCTGTACCTGCACCCGTCCCGGTTCCGGATGCTGCGCCGCTCCGGCTTCCTCGCCGAGGACGGCAGGTGCCGGAGCTTCGGCGCCGGCGGCGCCGGGTTCGGGCCGGGCGAAGGCGCGGGGGCACTGGTGGTCAAGCGGTTCTCGAGGGCCCTCGCGGACGGTGACACCGTGCACGCCCTCATCCGCGCAACCGCCGTCGCCCACGGCGGCCGCACCAACGGATTCACCGCCCCCAGCCCCCGCGCGCAGGCCCGTGTGCTGCGGCAGGCGCTGCGCCGCGGCGGCGTGGACCCGGCCACCGTCACCGTCGTCGAGGCACACGGCACCGGCACGGAACTGGGCGACCCCGTGGAGGTCGCCGCCCTGAACGAGACCTACGGCCAGGGGGCCGCCGCCGGTGTCCCGTGCTCGCTCGGGTCGGTGAAGTCCGCGATCGGACACGGGGAGTCGGCCGCGGGCGTCGCGGCCGTCACCAAGGTCCTGCTGCAACTGCGGCACGGCACCCTCGCGCCGACCCTGCACGCGGAACCCCGCAACCCCGGACTCGACCTGGCCGGATCCCGGTTCCGGCTGCAGCACGAGGCCGCGCCCTGGCCCCGGCTGCGCGACGCCGCCGGACGCGAACTGCCCCGGCGGGCGGGCGTCAGCTCCTTCGGCGCGGGCGGGGTCAACGCCCACGTCATCCTGGAGGAGTACCGTCCCGGCGGGTCCGGCGCCGCGGAACCGGCCGGCCGGACGGACGGACGGCAGCTCGTCCTGTTGTCCGCGCCCACCCCCGGTCACCTCACCGCGTTCGCGGGGCGCCTGGCCGAGTGGCTCACCGGGCCGGGCCGGGACGCCCCGCTCCCCGCCGTGGCCCGCACCCTGCGCACCGGGCGGGCCACGGGCCCCGCACGGCTCGCCGCCGTGGTCGCGGGGACGGACGAACTCGCCGCCGTGCTCGCCCGCTTCGCCGGCGGCTCCACCGCGAGCGGCCTGCGCGCGGGCACGGTCGAGGCCGGGCGGGAACAGGCGCCCGAGACCGACGACCTCCTGGACACCCTGTGGCGCGCGGGCCGCCTGGAGCAGCTGGCCGACCTGTGGGTGACCGGATGGCGGGTGGACCGCCACGCCCCGGACACCGGCACGGCAGCGGTGGTGCCGCTGCCGGCCACCCCGTTCCTGCGCACCCGTCACTGGCTCCCGGAGCACGACGAGGCCGGCGGCGCCGCCGCACCGGCCGCCGCCCCCGCGGCCCGGACACCGGAGCCCGTGACCGCCCCCGGACCCGCGCCGTCCCCCGCGCCCGTCGTCGAGCCGGCGGCGCCCGGGCAGGCGGCCACCCCGGGGGACGAACGGGTGCGCCGGCTGGTGGAGTTCATCGGCGAACTGGCCGCCGGACCCGGCGCCGGCGGCGCGGTCGACACCGGCCGCACCCTCGTCGAGCTGGGCGTGGACTCCATCGGCGCGATGAACCTCCGGTTCGAGATCACCGAGCGCTTCGGCGAGACCCTGCCGCTGCAGCAGCTCAGCGAGTCCACCGTCGACGAACTCGTCGCCCACCTGTCCGCTCTGCCCGCCCTGTAGAGGGAACCGGAGAACCCAGTCATGCCGCAGACCGACCCCGCCGCCCGGTACGAGCCGTTCGCGCTCACCGAAGTACAGGAATCGTTCTACGTCGGCCGCACGCTCGGGGGAGGTACCGGCGCGGGAACGCAGATCCACCTCGAGTTCGACGCCGACGGACTGGACACCGACCGGGCCGAGGCCGCCTGGAACGAGGTCGTCGCCGTCACCGACATGCTGCGCGCCCGCCTGCTGCCCGACGGCCGTCAGGCGGTCCTGCGGGACGTGCCGCACTACGCCGTACGGCGCGCCGACCTCACGGACGCCGCACCGGACGAGGCCGAGGCCGCGCTCGCCCGGTTGCGCCACGAGGCGTTGAGCGGCTTCGACCCGCACCGCTGGCCCCTGTTCGCCGTGCGCGTGGCGCAACTCCCCGGCGGGCGGGCCCGGGTGCTGTTCACCGTGGACGAGCTGATCGCCGACGGACCCAGCGTGTCGCTGCTGCTCCAGCAGTGGTACGCCGCCTACGCGCACGGCACGGCCCCCCGTCCGCCCGGCATCACGTTCCGGGAGTACGCCGAGGCCACGGCCGTCACCGAGGTGCCCGCCGAGTCCCTGGCCTACTGGAGGGAGCAACTGGCCGGCGTCGACCTGGAGCGCCCGCTGCCGCCGGCCGCGGACGCCGGAGGCGCCGTTCCGGACGCCCCCGCGCACCGGCGGCTGACGCTGAGCCTGGAACCGGAGCGCTGGGAGCGGGTGCAGGCGGTGGCCAGGCAGGCCCGGGCCACCCCGACCGCGCTGCTCCTCGCCCTGTGCACCGCCGCCGTGCAGGGTTCCGGCCGCGACCCCCTGCCGGTGGTCCTCACGACGTACAACCGGCGTCCGGTGCATCCCGACGTGGCCCGCCTGGCCGGGCCGTTCCTCTCCACGTCGGTGTTCGTCGCACCGCCGCCCGGCGACACTCTGCGCGCCCGCCTCGACCGGGTGCGCACCCGGCTGTGGCAGGACCTGGAGCACGCGGCGGTCAGCGGGGTGCGCGCCCTGCGCGAGCACGCCAGGGCCGCCGGCGGACAGCGGGGACGCACCGTGCCCGTCGTCTTCACCAGTCTCCTCGGCAGCCTCACCGCGCTCGACGCCGCCGGCGACCCGGCGAACTGGGCCGCCCACGTCGACCTGTCCGCCTCGGCCACCCTCACCTCGGGCGTCCAGCTGGAGGCCTGTGTCCAGGAGCGGGCCGGCGCGCTCCTGCTGTCCTGGGACTACGCGCCGACCGCGCTGGACACCGCCCGCACCGAGGCGGCCTTCGCAGCGCTGCGGGAGTCGCTGGAGCAGCTCGCGCGGGACGGCGCCGACGCCCTCGACCGCCCCCTCGGTCCGCCCGGGCCCGTGCCCCTCACCGAGGTGCAGTCCGCCTACCTCGTCGGCCGCATGGGCGGACTCGGCGGCACCGCCGAGACCCGCGTCTACCAGGAGTTCCTGCTGGAGCGGCACGACCTCGACCGCCTGGAGCGGTGCTGGAACCGGCTCGTGGCGCACCACCCGATGCTGCGGGCCGCCGTGCACGAGGACGGCACCCTCACCGTCGCCGCGCGGGCGGACACCCCCGCGTACCGCATCGCCCGTCATGACCTGACCGCGGTACCCGACACCGAGGCGGAACTCGCCGCGGTCGCCGGGCGGCTGCGCGCGGGCACCTTCCCGCTCGGCAGCCGCCCGATGTACGCGCTCGAGGCGAGCACCCTGCCCGACGGCACCGCCGTGCTGCACGTCGTGCTCGACGCCCTCCTCGCCGACGCCCGCAGCTTCGCCCTGCTGTTCGGCCAGCTCTTCGCCCTGCACGACGGCGACGACTCGGTGCTCACCGGGCCCGCCGACCCCGTGCCCCATCTGCGCGCCCTCGCCGCGCGACGGGCCGACGGCACCGAGGAGCACACGCGGGCCCGCGCCGCATGGCGGCGCAAGTTCGCCTCGCTGCCCCCGGGTCCCGGCCTTCCCGAACCGGCCGCCGGCGCGGCGCGCAGGCACCGTGCGGCCCCGCTCGGCTCCTGGCGGCGGCTGACCGAGCGTGCCGCCGCGCTCGGCGTTCCCGCCGACCTCGTGCTGCTCACCGCCTACACCGACGAACTGCGCGCCGAGTTCGGCCACCGCGGTCCGTTCACCGTGACGGTCGTGTCCTGGGACCGGCCCGGCACGCTGCCGGGCGCCGCCGGCATGGTCGCCGACTTCACCCGGCTCGCCTGGGTCGTCGTCGACGACACCCTGCCGGCGTCCTTCGCCGACCGCGCCCGCGCACTGTGGTCCCGGGTCGAGGCCGACCTCGACCGCCACGAACGCTGCCCGGGACTCGGCGAACTGCGCACCCGGGTCTTCCGCTCCGGCGGGGCGCTGCGGCTGCCCGTGGTGTTCACGCGCGTTCCCGAGATCGACCCGGCGCTGCACCCGCGGGGTGTGCGCCTGCGCACCAGCCAGTCGCAGACCGCGCAGGTCGCCCTGGACCATGTGCCGCTGCTGACCGGCGACGACCTGATCGGCCAGTGGGACGCGGCCGACGGCGCGCTCGACCCGGCCCGCCTCGAGGCGATGTTCGACCGCTACGCGCGCCGGGTGCGCAGCTTCCTGGACGGGGAGGAGCCGGCGCCCGTGCCGGGCGCGGTGCTCGACGCGGCCGTCCTCGCCGACGGCCACGTCGACCCCGAGGACGCCGGAACCGCGGACGCCGCTCCGGCCCCCGCCGTCGCACCCGTGGACCCCCGTGCCCCGGTGACCCTGGTGGAGCTGGTCGAGGCCGGGCTCACCGGACGCGACGAACGGGTCGCCGTACGGTTCGGCGGACGCACCGTGACCTACCGCGAACTCGCCGGGCGCACCGCCCGGCTCGCCCGCCACCTGCACGCGCTCGGGGTACGGCTGGGGGACCACGTCGCCGTGCACATGGACCGCTCCGACGACCTGGTCGCCGCGCTCGTCGCGATCGTGCGCGCCGGCGCCGTGTACGTGCCGGTCGACCCCGCGAACCCGCCCGAGCGGGTACGCCACCTCCTCCGGGACTGCGGCGCCCGGGTCGTCGTCGCCGACGAGGCCCTGGCCGCCGTGCCCGAGGGGACGGGCGCGGTCGTGGTGTGCCCCGGCCGGGAGGACGACCGGCGCGCGCTCGCGGAACACCCCGAGACCCCGCCCGCCGTGACCCTCGGCCCCGACGACCCCGCGTACACCATCTACACCTCCGGCACGACCGGGCAGCCCAAGGGCTGCCGCAACACCCAGCAGGGCGTGGCGAACCGCCTGCTGTGGATGCAGGAACGCTTCCCTCTCGGCCCGGCCGACCGGGTCGCGCAGAAGACGCCGTACGGGTTCGACGTCTCGGTGTGGGAGTTCTTCTGGCCGATCGTGGCCGGCGCCTCGATCGTCGTGGCCCGGCCGGGCGGCCACACCGACCCCGCCTATCTGGCGCGCCTGCTGCGCGAGGAGTCGGTCACGGTCACCCACTTCGTGCCGTCCGTCCTCGGCATGTTCCTGCGCCACCCGCGCGCCGCCGCCTGCGGAGCGCTGCGGTACGTCTTCGCCAGCGGCGAGGCCCTGCCCGTCGCGACCATGCGGCAGTTCTACGAGGTGTACGGCACCGGCGCGGACGCGCCCGAACTGCACAACCTCTACGGGCCGACCGAGGCCGCCGTCGACGTCACGCACTGGGCGTGCCGCCCCGACTGGGACGAGCCGACGGTGCCGATCGGCCGGCCCGTCGCCCACACCCGCGTCCACCTCGTCGACGAGCGGCTGCGGCCGGTGCCGCCGGGCGCCCCCGGCGAGATCCTCATCGGCGGCAGGCAGGTGGCCCTCGGCTACCACCGCCGCCCCGAGCTGACCGCCGAACGGTTCGTCCCGTCGCCGTTCCCGGAACGGGACCCCTCCCCGCGGCTGTACCGCACGGGCGACCTCGGCCTGCTCGGCGACGACGGCGAGCTCCGCTACCTCGGGCGCATCGACGGGCAGTTCAAACTGCGCGGACTGCGCATCGAACCCGAGGAGATCGAGGCCGCGCTCACCGGGCTGCCCGCCGTCGCCGAGGCACGGGTCCTTCCGGTGCGCGAGGAGGCGTCGGGCGAGCAGGTGCTGGCCGCGGTCTGTGTGTCCGGCACGCCCGGCCGGGCGCCGGGCGTCGGGGAACTGCGCCGGGCCCTGGCCGAGGTGCTGCCGCCGTACCTGGTTCCGAGCCGCTTCCGCTTCGTGGACCGGCTGCCGCTGACGGCCAACGGCAAGCTGGACCGCGAGGCCGCCGGCCGGCTCCTCGACGCGGCCCCGGAACCGGGTCCGCGCACACTGCCGGGAGGCTCGGACGGGCCCGCAGCCGTGACGGGGGCGGACGCCGCCCCCGGTGCGGGCCCGGCGGACGACGGCCGGGCCGCCCGCATCCGCACGGCCGTCGCCGAGGTGCTCGGGGTGGGCGACGCCGACGGGATCGACCCGGACGCCGACCTGTTCGACCTGGGCGCGACCTCGTTCAGCATGATCCGCATCGCCCAGGAGATCGAACGGATCACCGGGACCTCGCTGCCGGTCGACGCGCTGATCAGCGGGCCGACGCTCGCCGCGCTGACCGCCGCCGCCCTGCCGGCCGCCCCCGGGACCGCTCCGGACCCCGCGGCCGCGGACGCGGCCCCGGCCGGGCTCACCGCCGAGGACGTGGCCCGGACGGCCGCCGCCGTGCTGAACCTTCCCGCCGTCGACCCGGACGCCGACCTGTTCGACCTGGGCGCGACCTCGTTCAGCATGATCCGCATCGCCCAGGAGATCGAGTCGGCGACCGGCCGGACGGTCCCCGTCGACGTGCTGATCCGGACGCCCACGGCACGCGCCGTCGCGGACGGTCTCGCGCCCGCCGTGACGGATCCGGAGGGGACCGCGCCGGCGGCCGCCGCGGGGACGGACGTGCGCATCGCCCTCGACCCCGAGGCCAAGGCCGCCTTCAAGGAGGCGCGGATCGCCGAACGGCGGCTGCCCGCCTCGCTGCCCCGGCTGTCCGTGCCCGCACCCGGCCCCGCCGAGACGCTGGCCCTGTTCGACGCGTCGTCCTTCCGGGACTTCGCCGACGGGCCGGTGCCCGCGGCCGACCTGCTCGCTCTGCTCGCCACCGTCACCTGGGGCGACCTCGACGGGCGGGCCAAGCGGCGCTACCCCTCCGGCGGGGGCTTCTACCCGGTCCAGGTCTATGTGTACCTGGCGCCCGGCGCCGTGGCCGGCGCCGACCCCGGCCTGTACTACCTGCATCCCGCCGAGCGGGCCCTGATCGCCCTCGCGCCCGACGCCCGGTACGGCACCGACCTGCACGTCTTCCACAACCGTGCCCTCGTGGAGGGCTCCGCCTTCGGCATCTTCCTGCTCTCCACCCCGGCGGCCATCGCACCGGCCTACGGCGAGCGCAACGCCGCCCGGTTCTCCACCGTCGAAGCCGGCCACATCGCCCAGCTGCTGCTCACCGGCGCGCCCGGGTGGGGACTCGGGATGTGCGCGGTCGGCGAGATGGACTTCGACGCCGTCCGCGCCGACTTCGGGGCCGACGACGACCAGGAGCTGCTGCTGTCGCTGTGGGGCGGCGCGCTCACCGCGGACGTCCGGGCCCGGCGGGAGGCGCTGCGGGCCGACGCCTCGGCAGCCCCGCACGCCCCGCACGCCGCTCCCACCGAGGACGAAGGCGCGGCGGTCGCCGTCGTCGGGTTCGCCGCCGAGCTGCCCGGCGCACGCACCCTGGACGAGCTCGACGCGCTGCTGGCCGACGGCGGCACCGCGACCGGACCCGTGCCCGAGCAGCGCTGGGCGCCGCTGGCCTCACGCGCCCGGCGCGCCGGGGCCGCCGTCGGCGGCTACCTCGAGGACGTCCTGGCCGCCGAGGCCGAGGAGTTCGGCATCGATCCGGACGAGGGCCCGGCCGTCGACCCGCAGGAACGGCTGCTGCTGTCCGTGGCCCGCCGCTGCTTCGAGGACGCCGCCGTCGTCCCGGCACGGCTGGCCGAACAGGGGCCGGTCGGGGTGTTCGTCGGGTCCATGTGGCACGACCACGCGCTCCACGGGGTCACCGCCCGGGCCGCCGGACGCCCGGACGAGGGCACGCACGCCACCCGTGGCGGGCTCGCCCACCGCACCTCGCACACGTTCGGGCTGACCGGCCCCAGCGTGCTCCTCGACACCGGGTGCGTGTCCGGGCTCGCCGCCGTCGAGGCCGCCTACCGGGCCGTCGCCGACGGCCGCTGCACGGCCGCCCTGGCCGCGGGGGCCAACCTCGTGCTGCACCCCGACCACCTCGACGTCCTGTCCGAGATGGGGCTGGTCGCGGAGGACCCCGACTCCTGCGCCTTCACCGACCGGGCGAGCGGCTGGCTGGTCGGCGAAGGCGTCGGCGCCGTCCTGCTCAAACCGCTGGAGCGGGCACTCGCCGACGGCGACCCGGTGCACGCCGTCCTGCGCGGCGGGGCGCTCCAGCACTCCGGCACGACACGGCAGTACGGCGTGCCCGACCCGCAGCGGCAGGAGGAGACGATGCGCTCCGCCCTCGCCGACGCCCGCCTCGCGCCCGCCGACATCGGCTACGTGGAGGCCGCCGCGGCCGGCGCCGCGCTCGCCGACGCCCTGGAGTTCTCCGCCCTCAGCCGGCTGTTCGCCGCCGACGCCGGGGCGGGGGAGACGGTGCCGGTGGGCACCGTCAAGCCGAACACCGGGCACCTGGAGGCTGCCTCGGTCTTCGCCCAGCTGGGCAAGGTCATCACGCAGTTCCGCCGCACCGAGGTGTATCCGACGGTCCTGACCGGGGCCGTGAACCCCGCCGTGGCCCGGACCTCGGGGCCGGTGGCCCTGGCGGGACGGCGGACGGACCGCTGGCGCACCGCGCCGGGCCGCCCCCGGCGCGTCCTGGTCAACGGCTTCGCCGGCGGCGGCTCGTACGGCAGTCTCGTCGTCGAGGAGCCGCCCGCCGGGGCCCCGCGGGACGACGACGGCACGGCGCGCGCCCTGCCGCTGTCGGCCGACACCCCGGCGAACCTGGCCCTCCTCGCCGATCGCCTGGCCGACGCCTGGGAGCGCGACCCCGGCCTCACCGTGGCGTCGGTGGCCCGCACCCTGCGCGAAGGCCGTACGGACCGCCCCGCCCGCGCCGTCCTGGTGGCCGGCCGTGCGACCGCGCCGGACGGGCTGCGCGCGCTGGCGCGGCGGGTCCGTCGGGAGGGGGCGGGCATCGCCGAACCGGCGGGCTCCGCCCCGGCGGACGAGCCGGCGCCCGTCGGACGGTGGCTGGCGGGCGAGCGGGTGGTCTGGCCCTCCGTCGACGCGCCCCGGGCCGCTCTCCCGGCCACACCGCTGAACCAGGTCTCCTTCCCGCTGCCGACGACGGGCGCGGGGGGCCGGGACGACGGGCTCTCGGCACGGCTGGGCAGGATGTGGGGTCTCGGCCCGGCCGAGGACGCCGCCCCGGAGCCCGGAGCCGGCCCCGCGCCGCGGGAGGACGCCCCGGAGCCCGGCGGCCGCCCCGCCGGCGGCGCCGGAGCGGGCCGGGACCTCGCGGCCGGCGGGTTCGAGCGGCTGGCGCGGATCGTCGCCGCTGAGACCGGTGTGCCCGCCGAGCGGCTCACCCCTGGCCAGGACCTGTTCGAACTCGGGGCTACCAGCCGCCAGTTGCTGCGGATCGCCGCGCGGATCGCCGCCGACGGCGGCCGGGAGCCGTCCCTGGAGGACCTCTTCACCGCCGCCGATCTGGGCGCGCTCGCCGAGGCCGCCTACCCCGCCCACCCGCCCGCCACCGTCTGACAGGCAGTGATCACCATGACCCGGATCTTCATGTTCCCCGGCCAGGGCGCCCAGCGCGTCGGCATGGGCCGGGAGCTGTTCGACCGCTTCCCCGCACTGGAGGAGCAGGCCAGTGACGTGCTCGGCTACAGCCTGCGCACCCTGTGCCTGGAGGACCCCGGCGGCAGGCTCGGCGACACCCGCTACACCCAGCCCGCCATGTTCGCCGTCAACGCCCTCGCGTTGCGCGCCCACCTGGAGGACACCGGGGAGCGGCCCGACCTCGCCGTCGGCCACAGCCTCGGCGAGTACAACGCCCTCCAGGCCGCCGGCGCGTTCGGCTTCACCGACGGACTGCGGCTGGTCGCCGCCCGCGCCGAGGCCATGGCGGGCACCGGCGGCGGCGGAATGAGCGCGGTGATCGGCCTGCCCGAGACCCAGCTGCGCTTCCTGCTGCTGCGCGCCGGATTCGGCTCGCTCGACCTCGCCAACCTCAACACGCCCGGCCAGATCGTGCTGGCCGGGCCGGTGGAGGACCTGGAGGAGGCGGGGCCGATCCTGGAGGACGCGGGGGCCCGCGCGGTGCGCCGCCTCGCCGTCAGCGGCCCCTTCCACTCCCGGTACATGGCTCCCGCGGCCGAGCGGCTCTACCCGGTCGTCGCGGCCACCCGCTTCGCCCCGCTCACCGTTCCGGTCGTCGCCAACGCCACCGCCCGACCCTACGAACAGGAGCGGATCGGCGACCTGCTGCTCCAGCAGATCCACCAGCCGGTGCGCTGGTGCCGGACCATGGAGTCGATCCTCGACGAGGAGTACGGGCCCGAGCCGGAGTTCACCGAGATAGGCACCGGCACCGTGCTGACCGGCATGCTGCGGCAGATCCGGCGCGAGCGCGGGGCGGCGGTCGGCGCGGCGGGCCCCCGGTGAGCGGGTTCGCGGCCGGGCCGGACCCGGGCAGCGTGCACCTGTGGTTCTGCCCCAACGAGGCGCTGGAGGAGCCCCTGGCGGAGACGCTCGCCGCGCACTGGCTGGACGAGCACGAACACGACGTGGCCCGGCGCTTCATGTTCCCGCGCGACCGGCGTCAGTACCTCGTCGCCCATGTGCTGGTGCGCCGGGTGCTCAGCCTGGTCACCGGGGTGCCGGAGGCCGAGGCGGCGATCTGGCGCTCCTCGCGCGGCCGTCCCTTCCTCCGGTCCGCCTTCGGCGAAGGACCGGGCCGGCCCGTACCGGACTTCAACCTGTCGCACGCGCACGGACACAACGTCGTCGCCGTGGGCCACGGCCGCCGCGTCGGCGTCGACGTCGAGCGCACCGACCGGGCCGCCGAACGCGGCCTGGAGTGGATCGTCCAGAGCTACTCGCCCGAGGAGCGCGCACGCCTCGCCGAGCTGCCGCCCGGCCGTCAGCGGGACCGGGCCACGCTGCGGCTGTGGACGCTGAAGGAGGCGTACGCGAAGGCGCGCGGGCTGGGACTCGGGCTGCCCTTCGACTCCTTCGCCTTCGAACTCGCCGACGACCGCGGTGTGCTGCGCTTCCGGCCGCCCGACGACGACACCGCCGACCGCTGGACCTTCGTCGAACTCCAGCCCCGGCCCGAGGTGCTGGTGTCGCTGGCCGTGGAACGCGGCGCGGAGAACTCCGGTCCCGCACGGCGGCTGTTCGTCCACGACGGGTTCCCCTGGGGCCGGTCCACCCCCCGCGAGCTGCCGCTGCCCGTGCCGCACCGGAGCCCCCCGGCCCCGGCGGGCCTGGCCGGCTGATCCGACCGACCCCGGACCCGAGGAGACGACCGTGAGGACACACCCCCCGACCCAAGGCCAGGACGCCGGCCCGTCCCACGCCGGCGCGCAGGCCTTCCGTGAGGCGATGGCGCGTCTGGCCGCGCCGGTCAGCGTCGTCGCCGTGCTCGATCCGGCGGGCCGGCGCCGCGGCTTCACCGCCACGTCGGTCACCTCCGTGTCGCTGGACCCGCCGATGGTGCTGGTGGGCGTGGACCACCGCTCCAGCTGTCACGCCGCGCTGACCGAAGCCCCGGAGTTCACGGTGAACGTCCTGGGCGCGCACCACGGCGAACTGGCCCGCCGGTTCGCCACCCACGGCGTCGACCGGTTCGCCGGCGCGGGCTTCGCCGGCTGGCCCGGCACCGGCACGCCCTATCTGCCCGACGCCGGGGTGCTGTTGCGCTGCCGCACCGCCGACGTGGTCCGGGCCGGGGACCACGACCTGGTCCTCGGCGCCGTGACCGACGCCCGCACCGCCGACCCCGCCCCGGACCCCCTGCTCTGGTACCGCAGGGCCTTCCACACCCCGTCCCCCGCCCTGCCCGCGGCCGCGGCGGCCTAGGCTCCCGGGCCGGCCGCCCCCGGTGTCAGCGGGCCCGGGCCGGCGCCTGGGAGGAGAGGAGGTCGAAGCGGCGGATCAGGGCCTCCTGTTCCAGGGAGAGGCGCTCCACACGGCGCCGCAGACGGGCGATCTCGTCGGTGAGCGTCACCACCGTGGCCTGGTGCCCGGAGTCCGGGGCGTCCTCGTCGCCGGCCGGACGGGGCAGGGCGTGGACCGAGGCCCGGGGCGGTTCGGCCGCACCGGGCACGGCGAGCGACGGGTCGTGATGGAGGATCGCCTCCATACGGCCGCGCAGCACCGGTCCGGGCTCCACCCCGAGTTCGTGCGCCAGGCGCTTGCGCGCGCGGTCGTAGACGCCGAGCGCCTCGGCCTGGCGGCCGCAGCGGTACAGGGCCACCATCAGCAGGTCGTAGAAACGTTCCCGCATCGGATGGTCGGCGGTCAGCTCCTCGAGTTCGCCGGTGATCTCGTCGTGCCGGGCGGCCCGCAGACAGGCGTCGTACAGCGCCTCCAGGGCGGTCAGCCGGTTCTCCTCCAGCTGCGCGGCCTCGGCGGCGCAGATGTCTCCGCGCACACTGCCTTCCAGCGCCGGTCCGCGCCACAGCGCGAGCGCCTGGCGGAGCAGTTCGGCGGCGTGCCCCGGGTCGGAGACGGCGGCCGCCCGGCCCTCGGCGGCCAGGCGGTGGAACCGCTCGGCGTCGGTGGAGGCCCGGCCCGGGCGCAGCACGTAGCCGAGGGAGCGGGTGACGATCCACTCGTGGTGGGGCTCGCCCGACCCGGCGTGCGGCACCGGCAGCAGCCGGCGCAGCCGGGCCACATGGGCCTGGAGGGCGTTGGTGGCGTTCGCCGGCGGATGCTCGCCCCACAGTTCGTCGATGAGCCGGTGCACGGACACGATCTGTCCCGACTTCACCACGAGTGCGCCCAGCAGGGCGCGCTGCTTGGCGCCCGTGGGCAGGATCCTGAGTCCGGTGCGCTCGTCGTGGACCTCAACGGGACCGAGAATGCGGAACTGCATCTCTTCCTCGCATGTCACTCAGAAGCGGTCGGGGTCGGTGAAGCCCAGCGGCACGGCCGGCTCCTTGCCCTGCACGAGGTCGGCCACCACCTCGCCGATGCCCAGGGAATGCTTGAAACCGTGGCTGGAGCACCCGCCGGCCACCACGACCCGCGGGTCACGCCCCGGCCGCCCGATGACGAACTGGCCGTCCGGCGTGCGGGCGTAGATGCCGGCCAGCGCGCGCGAGGGCACCCGGCCCACGCCGGGCACCGCCCACCGCAGGTGGTCCGCCAGCACCTCCCAGTCGGCCGGCGCGACGGACCGGTCCGGCGTCTCGGGGTCGACGACCCTGAAGTGCTTCCCGCCGTCCTCGAGACCGAGTTTCAGTTCGGTGCGGCCGGGCAGCGTGCCGTGGCCCCACAGCACGTCGCCGCCGTCGATCTCCCGCATGAACACCGGCAGCCGGTTCAGCGCGAACCTCTCGTGCGGTGCGTCGGGCGTGAACCAGGTCGTCGGCATCCGTACGACCTCCAGCGGCAGCCCGGGGAGCAGCCGGCCCAGCCACGGGCCCGGCGTGAGCACCGCCTGCGCGGCGTGCAGCACCCGCCCGGCGGCGGTGTGCACGGCGACGCCGTCCCCCGCGTGCTCCACGGCCGTCACCAGGGTGTCCGTGAGCACCCGCGCCCCGGAAGCGCGGGCCGCTCCGACCGCGGCCTCGATCGTCCGCTCGGGCAGGGTCAGCCCGCCCTGCGGTTCTACGACGGCGACGTCGCCGGCGGCGAGCCCCTGGTGGGCCGGGCAGCGCCGGTGCAGCGCGTCGCGGTCCAGGACCCGTACGTCCAGGTCGTGTTCCCGGGCGGCGCGCAGGGCGCCCCCGGCGATCCGGCCGTCCGGCGGGCCGATCAGCATCGCCCCGGTGGGGTCCAGCAGATGGGCGCCGGTCTCCGTCTCCAGCTGCCGCCACAGCGCGCGGGAGCGCTGCGCGAGCGGCACCAGGCCGGGGTGTTCCAGGCAGGCCGTGCGGAACATCCGGCTCTCCCCGTAGGAGGAGCCGCTGGTGTTGGCCAGTCCGTACCGCTCCACCCCGATCGCGCTCAGACCGCGCCGGGCCAGCTGCCACAGGGCCGCGGCGCCCCAGGCGCCGAGCCCGACGACGACCACGTCGGCGTCCGCCTCCCGCCGGCCGGTCATGACGGCCTCACCGCCGCCGGCGCCCGGAGAGCGGCCGTGGCGTGCCGCGTGACCAGCCGGAGCAGCGGCGCCGGGTCGTCCTGGAAGTAGAAGTGGCCGCCGTCGAACAGGTGCAGTCCCTGGAAGCGCGCGGCGTGCTCCTCCCAGCCGGCCAGACGGTCCGGGGAGACCACCACGTCGGCCCGTCCGCCGTACACCGCGAGGGGCACGGTCAGCGGCGCGGCGCCGGGGCGCGGACGCCAGCTCTCCACCAGGCGCAGGTCGTTGCGGATGGCCGGGGCGAACATCGCCCACAGGTCGGGCTCGTGCAGCACCTCCAGGGGGGTGCCGCCCATGGCCGCGAGATGGACGCGCAGTTCGTCGTCCGGCAGCTCGTGCCGCCGGGTGCCGTCGCCCTGCGGACGGGGCGCCCCGCGCGCCGACAGGCCGAGCCAGACGGGCAGTTCGCGTCCCTCCTCCTCGAGCAGCCGGGTCAGCTCGTAGGCGACGAGCGCGCCCATGCTGTGCCCGAAGAACGCGAACGGGCCGGTCAGGTCAGCGCCCAGGCGGCGCAGGAAGAAGCCCGCCAGCCGGCGTGCGTCGTCCAGCGGCGGCTCGTCGGCCAGCCGCCCCCTGCCGGGAGCGTCCGGCAGGCGCACGTCCCAGCGGTCGGGCAGCAGGCCCGGCCAGGTGCGGTAGAGCAGGTGGGAGCCGCCCGCGTGGTGGAAGACGAACAGGCGGAGCTCCTCGGAAGATCCGGATATGCCGTACATCGCCTCTCCTGAAGGTCGGGCCGGCTCACGCCGCCGCGGCGGCGAGGCCGCCGGTGAACGCAGGGGCCACCTCGCGGGCGAACAGCTCCACGGCCCGCTCGGCGCGGTCGAACGGCAGATGGCCGGGGTTGAACTGCAGGCTCAGGCACAGGTCGTTGCCGTACCAGCCGCGGATGGTCTCGATCTGCGCGGCCACCTCGTCCGGGGTGCCCGCCAGCACCTTGTGGTCGGCCAGCGACCGGTCGAAGTCGTAGGCCCGGACCTTCTCCACGAACGCCTCGTAGCCCGGGTACTGCTCCGAGCGCGCCTCGGCCCAGGAGGCCACCGCGCCGGCCATCGTCCGCACGTAGTTCTCCTCGCCGGCGCGTGCGTCGGCGAGCGCGGTGGCCCGGTCCTCGCCCAGGTAGCAGGTGTACTTGATCTGGATGCGGCCCGGGCCCTCGTGGCCGGCGGCCGCGCGGGCCCCGCGGTAGGCCGCCGTCATCGCGGTGAGCTGCTCGCGGCTGGTGACGGACGGGACCACCTGGAGGTGGTGACCGCGCTCACCCGCCAGCGCACAGGACGCGGCGCTGGTCGCCGACGCCACGAACACCGGGGGGTGCGGGCGCTGGTAGGGGCGGGGGAAGCCGGTGACCGGGCCAAAGCGGTGCACCTCGCCCTCGAAGCGCACCTCGCGTCCGCTCCACAGCGCGACGCAGGCGTCGACGACCTCGTCGAAACGGGTGCGGCTCTCGCCCATGTCCACGCCGAACAGCTCGAATTCGTCGGGCAGGAAGCCCCGTCCGAAGCCGGCGTCCAGCCGTCCGTGGGAGAGATTGTCGAGCTGCGCCAGGCGGGCGGCGATCTGCACCGGGTGCGCGAACGCCGCGATGACCGCACCGGTCACCAGACGTATCCGGCTGGTGCGCGCGGCGACGGCGGTCAGGAAGACCACCGGGTCGGGGCTGTAGCCGCCGTACGGGGAGCCGTAGTGCTCCACCGTCTGCACATGTTCAAAACCCAGGGCCTCGGCGAGCGCGGCCAGCCGCAGACTCTCGTCGTAGTAGGTGCTCGCGCTCTTGCGTTCGGGGTCGACGACCGGAAAGAAGTTCACGCCGAATTCCATGGATGGCTCCGTCTGGTGATCCGATTCCGGCTGACCGGAAAGGGCGGCTTTGATTCCTCCGCTGTCGGACCATAGACGGTCACGGTCACTCCGGGGGCGGGCGCGAGCGTGGCTCCAGCGCTTTTCCGGACCCCTTCGAGTTCACGTCATGCGGCGTTCGCAGGCTTCCGGCGGGAAATGAGCAGCCACCAGTCGCCGAGCGTGGGACGCGCCATCAGCTCGGGGAATCCGACCTCGATGCCGCGCCGGTGCCAGGCGGAGATCAGCGACATGGCGGTGATCGAGTCGAGGCCGTGGTCCACCAGATCCTCGTCGTCGCCGGGGATCTCCGTCTCCGGCAGCTGCATGCTGCGGGCGACCATCTGGCGCAGCAGGCTGCGCGTCAGCGGGTCCGCGCCCTCGGGCACCGCCCGGCCGTCGTCCCGTCCGGTGCTTTCGGTGGTCTCCATGACGCGAAAAGCTAACAGCGGCCCCACCCGGAAGGAAGACAGGTCCGGACGCCCTTTCCTCGCGGTCAGCCAGGCGTCAGAGACGCGTCAGACCCGGCCCGGGAAGGGGCGCCGGAAAACCGCTCGACGACTCCTCGAGAATTCCTGACGGAAAGGTTGCGGCGGGATACGGTGCGGCTCGTGCTCATGTCGTGGGGAAAGGACAGCGGATCCCCGCGCGGCGCAATATCGACGAGCCTCGGGCACCGATTCGCACACCGGCTCGGCAGCCGAGTCCAGCCGTCGAGGTACGGGGAGGAAACCATGAAGATACGTGTTCTGGGTCCACTGAGTGCCGACGTCAACGGGATGTCGATCGTTCCGACAGCCGGGAAGCCACGGCAGATCCTGGCCCTGCTCGCCCTCTACCCGGGACGGGTCATGCCCGTCCCCACCCTCATGGAGGAGATCTGGGGCACCGAACTGCCGCAGAGCGCCCTGACCACCCTCCAGACGTACATCCTCCAGCTGCGCCGCCGGCTCGGCACCGCCATGGGACCGGGCGCCCCCGGCGCCGCCAAGGGCGTCCTCGCCACCCGGCACGGGGGCTATCTGCTGCAGATACCGCCCGAGGCGGTGGACGTGCACGAGTACGAGCGCCTGATCGCCGAAGGCCAGCAGTGCTTCGAGGACGGCGAGGACGAGCGGGCCGCCCGCACCTACCGGAAGGCCCTCGACCTGTGGCAGGGGCCCGCCCTGGTCGACGTGCGCGTCGGCCCCATCCTGGAGATCGAGGCGATGCGCCTGGAGGAGAGCAGGCTCGTCACCCGGGAACGCCGTCTCGACGCCGACCTCCGGCTCGGCCGGCACGCCGAGGTCACCGCCGAGCTGATGGACCTGATCGCCCGGCACCCCGAGCACGAGGGGCTGCACTCGCAGGCGATGGTGGCGCTGTACCGCTCCGGCCGGCAGGCCGCGGCGCTCGAGGTCTACCACCGGCTCCGCCGCCGCCTCGTCGACGAGCTGGGCGTGGAGCCCTCGCCGCAGCTGCAGCGCCTGCACCAGGCGATGCTGGCCGTCGACCCGCAGCTGGACGTGATGTCCGGGCCGCGCCGCACCTCGACCTTCGATCTGTACGCGGCCTGAGCGCCGGCGCGCGCGTCGCCGGCCGCCCGGGCGGCACCCGGACGATTCGAGTGTTTCTCCAGCCCGCTGACCGACTCTCGAGCCGTGACCACACGGCCGGCCGCCCGGGCGTACGAGACGGAGAGGCACCCATGCGACAGTTCGAACTGGACGATCTGAAGGCTCTGCTGCGCGAGTGCGCGGGCGAGGAGGAGGGCGTCGACCTGGACGGCGACGTCGTCGACGTGCCCTTCGCCGAGCTCGGCTACGACTCCCTGGCCATCCTGCAGACCACCGGGCGCATCGAGCGCGACTTCGACGTCGCCCTCGACGAGGAGGCCCTCGACGAGGCGGACACCCCGCGCGCCTATCTGGAGCTGGTCAACCGTGCCCTGGCCGCCGTCCGCACGGCGGCCTGACCACCGCGCGGGGGACACCGCCGGCGCGGACGCCGCGCGCACCCCGGACACCCCGGACGCCGACGACACCGTGGACACGGACGTCGCCGTCGTCGGGGCCGGGCCCGCGGGGCTGGCGCTCAGCCTGATGCTGCTCCGCTCCGGCGTACGCGTCGCGCTGGTCGAGAAGTCCTCCGGGGATCCCGGCTCGGCGGGGCGGGACTTCCACGGGGAGGTCCTCCAGCCCGGCGGCCAGCGGGTGCTCGACCGGCTCGGGGTGCTGTCGCCCGCCCGGGCGCGCGGCGCCCGGCGCCTGGCCGGCTTCCGGCTGCTGGACCGCGGCCGCGTCCTGCTGGACGTCGACTACGGCCGGCTGCCCGGCCCCTACGACCACCTGCTCGCGCTGCCGCAGCGGCACCTGCTCGCCGAACTCCTCGCCGCCTGCCGCTCCCTGCCCGGATTCCGTCATCTGCCGGGCCACCGTGTGTCCGCGCTGACCGGGGGACACGGACGGTGCACCGGCGTGGTGGCGACCGGTCCCGGCGGGCGCCGCGTCACCGTGCGGGCCCGCGTCGTGGCCGGCGCCGACGGCCGGTACTCCAAGACGCGCGCCCTCGCCGGCATCGGCGCAGGCCGCACCGAGGCCTTCGACCAGGACGTCGTGTGGTTCTCGCTGCCCGCCCCCGGCCGTGCGACCGGCACGGTCGCCGTGCACCGGGCGCCCGGCAGCGCCGTCCTGGTCCACGACACCCACCCCGACCGGCTCCGCGTCGGCTGGACGCTGCCGCACCGCGGCTGGCCCGCCGTCGCCGCCCGCGGCGTCGAGGCCGTCCGCGCCGAACTGACCGCCGCGCTGCCGCAGTTCGCCGATCTGATCCGGGACCATGTGCGCGCCCTGGACGACCTGCGGCTGCTCGACGTGTTCGCCGCGCACGCCGACACCTGGGTGCGCGACGGGCTGGTGCTGCTCGGGGACGCCGCCCACACCCACGGCCCGCTCGGCGCCCAGGGCGTCAACCTCGCCCTCCAGGACGCCGCGGCCCTGCACCCGGTCCTGGTGGACGCCCTCCGCGCGGACGACTGCTCCCGCGGCCGGCTCGCCGCCTTCCCCCGGCTGCGGGGGCCCGCCGCCGAGGCGGTGACCCGGATGCAGAAGGTCCAGGCGAAGGCGCTGCTCGGAGCGGGAGGCCCGGCGGCGGACGTGCTGCGCTCCCACGCGGCCCGCCTGGTCGGCCGCACCCCGCTGGGCACGCGCATCACCCGGCGCATCGCCTACGGCCGGACACCGCCCGAGGTGCGGACGGATCTGTTCACCGTGCGGACGCCCGCTCCGCGGCGTGCCTGACGGGCCGCCGGCCCTCCCCGGCGCCCGACGGAGGAACGGCGTGCGCACGGCGGCGCTTCGACCGGGGCGCTAGGGCGCCCCGTGAGACTCGGGGCAACCGACACCCGGGAGGAGAACGGCCGTGCCGTCCAGCCCCACCGTGCCCACCACAGCGCCCGCGCCCTTCGCCGAGACCACGGAGATCGCCGACGGCGTCCACGCCTACGTCCAGGGTCCGGGCGGATGGTGTCTCAACAACGCGGGCATCATCGTCTCCGGCGGCGAGAGCGCCCTCGTCGACACCGCGGCCACCGAGGCCCGCGCCCGCCACCTGCGCCGCACCGCGCTGCGCGTCAGCCCACAGGCCGCGCCGCGGGCCGTGGTCAACACCCATTTCCACGGGGACCACGTCTTCGGCAACCACCTGTTCCCCGAGGCCGTGCTCATCGGCCACGAACGCACCCGGACGGAGATGATCGCCTCCGGCCTGCACCTGACCGGGCTGTGGCCGGACGTGGAGTGGGGCTCCATCGAACTCGCCCCGCCCACCCTCACCTACGCCGACGCCCTCACCCTGCACATCGGTTCGCTGCGCGCCGAGCTCGAGCACGTCGGACCGGCCCACACCTCCAACGACACCGTGGTGTGGCTGCCCCGGGAACGGGTGCTGTTCACCGGCGACCTGGTCATGAACGGGGTGACCCCGTTCTGTCTCATGGGCTCGATCGCCGGGTCGCTGCGGGCGCTGGACCGACTGCGGGGATACGGCGCGCGGACCGTCGTCCCCGGCCACGGGCCGGTGTGCGGGCCCGAGGTGTTCGACTCCGTCGAGGGCTATCTGCGGCTGGTGCTGCGCGTCGCCGAGGACGGAAGACGCGCCGGCCGCACACCGCTGGAGGCCGCCCGCGCCGCGTCCCTCGGCCCGTACGCCGCGCTGCTGGACCCCGAGCGGCTGGTGCCCAACCTGCACCGGGCGTACGCCGAGCTGGACGGCGTCACCGCGGACGAGCCCCTGCCCGGCGAGGTGATGCGGACGGCGCTGGCCGAGATGATCGAGCACCACGGAGGGCTGCCCTGCTGCCTCGCCTGACGGCGGCGGGCGTACCACGACGCCCGGGGCGGGACCCGTCACGGGACGGGCCCCGCCCCGGGCGGGCTGTGCGCGGGACGCCGCGGCCGGGTCAGACCAGGTGGTCCTGGCGGACCCGGCGGAACTTCGTCAGCAGGCCGCCGTCCTCCCCGACCTCCAGCACATCGGTGACGAAGCAGCTCGGACCGGTCTGCGGTTCCGGGGTGCCGGGCCGGGTGTGCAGCACCAGCGCGTAGTACTCCGTGCGCACGGTGCCGTCGTCCTGCGGGAAGACCTGGAGCATGTTGAACCAGTGGCGGCGCTGCACCGGGTCGGCGGCGTGCTTGGTCCGCTGGTAGCCGCTCACCGCCGCGGCGATGGCCTGCCGGCCCAGCAGAGGGTCGGCGCCGGGGCGGTGGTCGAAGACACCGTCCTCGGTGAAGGTCGCGGCGAACTCCTCGGCCCGGAAGGCGTCCAGGTGGCGCACCTGCCCGGCGTAGAACTGCTGGATGCGAGGGTAGAGCTCGGTGAGGACGGGCGTCGCTGCGCTCACCTCGGCGGGGCTGGTCACGGTGCCTCCCGTGAGTCGTGGCGGGGATCTACGGCGCCCCACCCTGCCCCGCCCGGGTGGAAGGGGGGTCGAGCGCCGCTGGGCCGCGGGGCCCGGCCGTCTCAGTAGTTGCCGAGACCGCCGCACACGTTCAGCGCCTGCGCGGTGACGGCCTGCGCGTCGTCGCCCACCAGGTACTCGACCATCGCCGCCACCTCACGGACGGTCACGTAACGGCCCATCGGCACACGGGTGGTGATCCGGTCGAAGGCCTCCTGCTCCGTGACGCCCCAGGCGGCCGCGTAGCCCTCGCGCACGCGCTGTGCCATGGGCGTCTCCACGAAGCCGGGGCAGACGGCGTTGACCGTGATGCCGGTCTTCGCCAGCTCCAGCCCGAGCGCCTTGGAGAAGCCCACCACGCCGTGCTTGGAGGCCGAGTACGGAGCGGCGAGCACCACGCCCTGCTTGCCGCCGGTCGAGGCGATGTTGACGATCCGTCCGTGGCCCGCCTCCCGCATGCCGCCCGTGGTGAGCACCTCCTTGGTCACCCGGAAGACGCTGGTCAGGTTGGTCTCGATGACGTCCGTCCACAGCTCGTCGTCCAGCTCCGCGGTGACCCCGCCGCCGTTGCGGCCCGCGTTGTTCACCAGGATCCGCACCGGTCCGTGGTCCTCGACCACCGTGCGCACCAGCTCCCGTATCTGCTGCGGGTCGCGGACGTCGCACACCGAGCCGGTGACCGGCAGGCCCTCGCCGGCCAGCTCCTTCACTGTGCCGTTCACCGTCTCCTCGTGGCGGCCGCACAGGTGCACCGGCGTACCGGCGCCGGCCAGCCGCCGTACGATCTCCAGACCGATGCCGCTCGTGCCGCCCGTCACGAGCGCGATCCGCTGGTTGCCGTCCCTCTCGGTCATGCCCTCTCCTCACCGTCGTGACCACGCGCAGGCGGCACATCCTCCGGCCCGCCGAGGTGTGACTGTGCCACCGCCGCCGGGGCCGCGGGCCGTGCGTGGACACGCCTTGGACACCACGTCCGCCCCGGCGCGATCCGGTCCCCAGCCGGATTTGAGCGTCGCTGCCTACCGTTCGGGCCATGAAGGCACTGGTCCTGTCCGGAGGAGCCGGCACCCGCCTGCGCCCCTTCACCCACACCTCGCCCAAGCAACTGGTGCCGGTGGCGAACAAGCCTGTCCTCTACTACGTCCTGGAGGCGATCGCCGAGGCCGGGATCACCGAGGTCGGCGTGGTGGTGGGGGACACCGCCGACGAGATCTGCGCCGCGGTCGGCGACGGCTCCCGCTTCGGCCTCGACGTGACCTACCTGCCTCAGCACGCGCCGCTGGGGCTCTCGCACGCCGTGCTCATCGCCCGGGACTTCCTCGGCGACGACGACTTCGTGATGTACCTCGGCGACAACTTCCTGGTGGGCGGCATCACCCCGCTGGTGGAGCAGTTCACCGCCGAGCGCCCCGACGCGCAGATCCTGCTCACCCGGGTCTCGGACCCGACCGCGTTCGGCGTCGCCGAACTCGACGGTCACGGACGCGTGGTGGGGCTGGAGGAGAAGCCGGCGAAGCCCAAGAGCGACCTCGCGCTGGTCGGCGTCTACCTGTTCTCGCCCGCCGTGCACGAGGCCGTACGGGCCATCCGTCCCTCCGCGCGCGGCGAGCTGGAGATCACCGACGCCATCCAGTGGCTCATCGACACCCGGCACGACGTCCGCTCGGCCACCGTCAGCGGCTACTGGAAGGACACCGGGAACGTCGCCGACATGCTCGAGGCCAACCGCTCGGTGCTGGACGGCATCGGCGCGGGCGTCGAGGGGACCGTCGACGCCGGCAGCGAACTCGTCGGCCGGGTCCGCGTCGAGGCCGGCGCCGAGGTCCGCGGCTCACGCATCGTCGGCCCCGCCGTGATCGGCGCCGGCAGCGTGATCAGCGGCTCCTACGTCGGCCCCTACACCTCCATCGCGGAGAACTGCCGTATCGAGGACAGCGAGATCGAGTTCTCCATCGTGCTGCGGGACTCCCGGCTGGACGGCGTGCGCCGCGTGCAGGCCTCGCTCATCGGCCGCAACGTCACGGTGACCCCCGCGCCGCACACCCCGAGGGCCCACCGGCTGATCCTCGGCGACCACAGCAAGGTGCAGATCTTCTCCTGACCCCGGAGGTTCCCGATGAAGAAGCCGACGTCCCTGCCGGGCACACCGATCCCGCGGACGTTCTCCACCCCCACCGCGACGGTGCGGGAGCTGGCGGTCGCCGGCGCCTACGTGTTCACCCCGCGGGTGCACCGCGACCGCCGGGGCGTGTTCGTCTCCCCGCTCCAGGAGGAGGCGTTCACGGCGGCCGTGGGCCGCCGCCCGGCGGTGGTGCAGACGAACCACACCCGCTCCGCCCGGGGGGTGCTGCGCGGCGTGCACTTCACCACCGCCCCGCCAGGACAGGCCAAGTTCGTGCACTGCGCGCACGGCCGCGCCCGCGACGTCGTGGTGGACCTGCGGGTGGGGTCCCCCACGTTCGGGCGGTGGGACACCGTGGAACTGGACACGGAGTCGTTCCGCTCGGTGTACCTGCCCGAGGGGGTGGGCCACGCGTTCCTCGCGCTCGAGGACGACACCGTGATGTCGTACCTGGTGTCGACGCCGTACCGGGCGGAGCTGGAGCAGGCGCTGCACCCCCTCGACCCGGTGCTCGGGCTGCCGTGGCCGTCCGGCGCCGACTTCACCCTCTCGGACCGGGACGCCGCCGCCCCGACCCTCGCCGAGGCCCGCACGGCCGGGCTGCTGCCGCGGTACGAGGACTGCCTCGGCCTCGTCGCCGCGGCGCACGCCTGACCCCGCCGGACGGGGCCGTCTCAGGCCGTCGAGGCCGGCAGCGGCGCACGCGCGGCGGCGGGACGGGCCGGCAGGAAACCCAGCAGCGTCAGCAGACTGCGGGCCTCCACGTTCAGCTGGCTGCCGTGCCGGACGAAGTCGATCAGCTGACGCAGCGTCATCCAGGTGTAGTCGGGCGGCACGTCCAGCGGGAAGTCCTCGTCCACCTCGACGATCATGTAGCGGCTGCGGGCGTGGTGGAAGCGTCCGCCCTCCTCGGACTGGAGCGCGTCGTACCGGACGCGTTCCGGGGCCGCGCCCAGCACCTCGTCCAGGAACGGCGGCCGGGGGCCGGGCAACGGTGCGCCGAGCACGCCCGGGGTGTGGTCGGCGGGCTGGCACTGCACGGTGGGCGCCATCTCGATGCGGTCCAGGGCGCCGGTCTCGATGCGGGCCTGCACCAGCAGGTGCAGTACGCCCTCCACCCGGCGGGCGAGGAAGGCGATCACCCCGCGGCTGCTGGGCGCGAACATCGGCTGGGACCAGCCGGTGACCTCGCGGTTGGACGCCTCCACCCGCACGCCGAGGACGGTGAAGTGCCGTCCGTCGTCGTGGGCGATCACCCCGTCGCGCAGGGACCAGCGCGCCGTGCCGGCCAGCGGGATCAGCCGGCGCTCCAGGGTGCAGCGGTCCTTCGCCTCGGTGAACCAGCTCAGCAGTTCCGCGGTGTCGTGCAGGGCGCGGCCGCCGGGCTGCCAGGAGGCGGCGAGCGCGGCCGAGAAGGCGTCCCCGCCCGGCGCGGGCGGCCGGCGCAGCCCCGCCGCGCCGGACAGCACGGTCCGGGTGTCCATGTTCACCAGGTCGTCCGTCTGCAGCAGTTCGGCGATCTGGTCGAAGGTCAGCCAGCAGAAGTCCTCGTGGAGCGGCACGTCCTCACGGGTCCGCACGATCATGTTGCGGTTGCGCTTGGCGAAGAACCAGGACGCCTGCTCCGACTGGAGGGCGTCGAACAGCACCCGGCCGCCGCGCGGCGCCACGAAGTGCTCCAGGTACGGCACCGGCCGGCCGCCGTGCACCCGTGTGTAGTTGCTCTTGGTGGCCTGCACGGTCGGCGACAGCTGGACCAGGTTCACGTTGCCCGGCTCCATCTTGGCCTGGAGCAGACAGTGCGGGACGCCGCCGAACTCCTTGACCAGGATGCCCAGCACGCCGTGCTCGGGCTGCACGATGATGGGCTGCTGCCAGGCCTCCACGCCACGGCCCGACCGGCGGACGTCGAGACCCCGCACGGAGAAGAACCGCCCGGTGCGGTGCACCAGATCACCCGTCCCCTCCTCCAGGGACCAGCCGTCCAGCCGGTCGAGGGGGGTTCTGGTGACCTTGTACGCGTGTGCCTGGCGCCGCTGGGCGAACCACCGGTGGAACTCCGCTGTGTCGGAGAACATGGCTCGGACTCCTGCCGGTCGGGACGGGGGCGAGGGGGGCGCGCGTGCCGGGTCCGGGGACACGGCCGCGCACCGGGCAATCTCGCCGAGCCCTCTCGATCCCTCCTCGACTGGGGGTCGAGACGCTGTCACCAGGCTCGGAACCCCCGCAGCAGACTGGAGGCGCCATGGGTGCGCGACACACCGCGGTACGGTCCGGCCCCGTGTCCCGGAGGCGCGGGTGAGCGCCGGACGGCCGCTGCGCTTCGGGGTGCTCGGCTGCGCGGGCATCGCGCGCCGGCGGGTGCTCCCCGCGATGGCCGCCGCCCGGGACGTCGAGCTCGTCGCCGTGGCCTCCCGGTCGGCCGCCCGCGCCGCCGGCACCGCCGCCCGCCACGGCGCCCGCCCGGTCACCGGGTACGCGGCGCTGCTGGAGGACCCCGCGGTCGACGCCGTCTATGTGCCGCTGCCCGCCGCGCTGCACGCCGAGTGGGTGGCCGCCGCCCTGGCCGCCGGCAAGCACGTGCTGGCCGAGAAGCCGCTGACCTGTGATCCGGCCCAGACGCGTGCGCTGCTCGCCGGCGCGCGGCGCCGGGGGCTGGTGCTGCGCGAGAACGTGATGTTCGTCCACCACGGGCAGCACGCCGTCGTGCGCAAGCTGATCGCCGACGGCGAGATCGGTGAACTGCGCGCGTTCCACGCCCGGTTCGGCGTGCCGGCGCTGCCCGAGGACGACATCCGCCACGATCCGGCGCTGGGCGGCGGGGCGCTGGCGGACATCGGCCTGTACCCGGTGCGGGCGGCGGTGCACCTGCTGGGCGCCGGCCTGGCCGTGGCCGGCGCGGTCCTCTCCCGCGGCGCGGGACACCGGGTGGAGACCGCGGGCGCCGCGCTGCTGCGGCGCGCCGACGGCGTCACGGCGCAGCTCACGTTCGGCATGGACCACGCCTACGGGTCGTGCTACGAGGTGTGGGGCAGCCGGGGCCGCGTCACCGTCGACCGGGCCTTCACCCCGCCCGCCGACCACCGTCCCGCGCTCGTCGTGGAGGGGGGACGGGGGACCCGCACGCTCCGGCTGCCCGCCGAGGACCAGGTGTCGGCGGTGCTGACCGACTTCGCCCGGGCGGTGCGGGCGGGGGAGACGACCGCGGCCGACGAGGCCGCCACGCTCGCCCAGGCGGACCTGCTGCACGCGATCCGGGCGACCGCGGGGAACGGCCCGGCGCCGGCCTCCGGCGCCGGTCAGGCCGCGGCCGGCGCCGCCGACGGGTCCCACCAGCGGCGGTTGTCCCGGTACCAGGCCACCGTCCCGGCCAGCCCGGCCGCGAAGTCCGTCCGCGGCCGGTAGCCCAGCTGCTCGGTGATCTTGCGGCAGTCGACCGAGTAGCGCCGGTCGTGGCCCTTGCGGTCCGCGACGTGGTCCACCCGCGACCAGTCCGCGCCGCAGGCGTCCAGCAGCAGCGCGGTCAGCTCCCGGTTGGTCAGTTCGGTGCCGCCGCCGATGTTGTAGATCTCTCCGGGCCTGCCGTGGGCGCGGACCAGCTCGATGCCGCGGACGTGGTCGTCCACGTGCAGCCAGTCGCGGACGTTGCCGCCGTCGCCGTACAGCGGCACCCGGCCGCCGTCCAGCAGCCGCGTGACGAACAGCGGGATGAGCTTCTCGGGGAACTGGCGGGGTCCGTAGTTGTTGGAGCAGCGCGTCACCCGCACGTCCAGGCCGTGGGTGCGGTGATGGGCGAGCGCGATCAGGTCGCCGGCCGCCTTGGACGCCGAGTACGGGGAGTTCGGCGCGAGCGGGTGGGTCTCCGGCCAGGATCCCGACTCGATCGAGCCGTACACCTCGTCGGTGGAGATGTGCACGAACGTCGTCGGCGCGTGCCGTACCGCCGCGTCCAGCAGCGTCTGGGTGCCGCCGACGTTGGTGCGCACGAAGTCGCCGGCCCGGTGGATGGAGCGGTCCACGTGCGACTCGGCGGCGAAGTGCACGATCTGGTCGTGCCGCGCCACCAGCCGGCCGACCAGCGGGGCGTCGCAGATGTCCCCGTGCACGAAGGCGAACCGGGCGTCGCCGCGCACCGGTTCGAGGTTGGCCGGGTTGCCCGCGTAGGTCAGCTTGTCCAGGACGGTCACGGTCACGTCCGGGTCGCCCTCGGGACCGAGCAGGGTGCGCACGTAGTGGGAGCCGATGAAGCCGGCCCCGCCGGTCACCAGGATGCGGGTGGTCGTCATCTCTTCTCCAGGCAGGGGCGTCGGGATGTCCCGGGCGGCGTCCGGGGGGACCGGGCCGTCCGGCAGCCGCGATTGTGCTGAACCGGGCTCGAGGAACGGTCGACGGCCGGGGTCCGGCGCGGGGTCCGGCGCGCGTTCTCGAGCGATCCTCGAGCGAGGCCCCGGCACGCCGTGCCGGGCATGAGGGATCATCGGCGGGGGTGTACCCGCATCCGCCGACGCCGCGCCGCCTCGCGACGTGCGGCGGCGGTCCGGAACCATGGGGAGAGAGAGTCGGAACGCATGGAGTGGATGACACCGCGGCAGGCCGCGCCGCTGGCGCGCTGCGCGGCCGTGTTCGAGCCGGGGGACCCGGCGCGCACGGGCCGGATCGCCTTCTGGGACCCGGCCGGCGGCACCCCGCCCACGGCGCCGGGCGGCGAGCCGGGCGAGGCGGACCTCGTGGTCCCCGACGGCGACGGCTTCGCCGTCCGGACCGTGCCCGTCCTGCGCCTGACCCCGGCCCACGCCCTGCCCGCCCTCCTCCACGCCCGCCGCACGGCCACCACCACGGCCGCGACCGCGCCCGCCGGGCCGACGGCGCCCACCACGGCCGAGCCGGCCCCCGCCGTCCCCCACCCCGCCACCGTCTTCTGGGGAGCCGTCACCGCCCTGGCCCTGCATCTGATCGCCCGCGAGCGCCTCCTTCCCGGCGTCTCCCCGGCCGGCTACGACACCTGGCGGGCGGGCCCGTTCGACGCGGACGACATCGCCCGCCTTCGCGCGCTCGCCGACGCCGCCCCCGGCGAGGCCGTCGCCGTCCCCGGCACCGACCCGGCCACGCTCGTACGCGCCTTCCTCGACGCGGTCGCCGACACCCTGCCGCGCACCCCCGCGGCCGAACTCGCCACCGGACGCGCGGCGTTCGCCGCGACCGCACCTCAGCACGTGCCCCAACTGCGCGCCTGGGCCGAGGAGATCTCCGCCGGACTCGACTCCGGCGTACGGATGTCCCTGCGCGTCGAACTCACCGACGCCCCCGCCACCGCGCGGGACACGGAGCCGCCCCGCCCGCGTCTGGTCCCCCGCGCCCACAGCCTGGCCGACCCCACCCTGGCCCTGGACGCCGACGAGCTGTTCGCCCGCGCCGACCACGCCCTCGGACCGCGCGCCCAGGCCGACATGGTCCTCGCCGTCCGCCGCGCCGCGACCGTGTGGCAGCCACTCGCACGCCTGCTGCCCGTGCCCACCGCCCTCGACCTGACCGACGAGGAACTGCGGGACCTGCTGGGCGGGGCCGCGGGCCGGCTGGCCGGGCACGGCATCGACGTCACCTGGCCGGAGACGTCCACCGGTTCGCTCACGGCCCGCGCGGTGGCCGGCGCCGACCGGACCCCGCCCGCCGACCTGCGGTCCTTCTTCGGCGGCGACGGCACCGTCGACCTGCGCTGGCGCCTCGAACTGGACGGCGAACCCCTCACCGACGAGGAGGCGGCGGCCGTCGCCGCCGGCGGGGCCGTCGTCCGGCTGCGCGGCCGCTGGATCCTCGTCGACGCCGGCATCGCCCGCAAGGCCCGCGACCGCCGGCTGCCGCCGCTCACCGCGATCGAGGCGCTCGCCGTCGCCCTCACCGGCCGCACCGACATCGGCGGCGAGCGCGTACGGGTGGCGCCCAGCGCCTGGCTGGACGCCCTGCGCCGCGCCCTCGCCGACCCCGACGGCGGCGACGGACCGGTGGAACAGCCCGCCCGCCTGACCGCCACCCTGCGCGACTACCAGCTGCGCGGACTGCGCTGGATGGACCGCATGACCTCCCTCGGCCTCGGCGGCTGCCTCGCCGACGACATGGGCCTGGGCAAGACGGTCCAGCTCATCTCGCTGCACCTGCTGCGCCAGGAACGCCCCGAGGACCGCGGCCCCACCCTGGTGGTCTGCCCCGCCTCCCTGCTGGGCAACTGGGAGCGCGAGGTGGGCCGCTTCGCGCCGGGCACCCCGGTACGCCGCTACCACGGCCCCGGCCGCACCCTGGACGGCGCCGACGAGGGCTTCGTCCTCACCACGTACGGCACCATGCGTCTGGACGCCGCCCGGCTCGGCGCGCACACCTGGGGTCTGGTCGTCGCCGACGAGGCCCAGCACGTGAAGAACCCCCACTCCTCCACCGCCAAGGCCCTGCGGCAGATCGGCGCCCGCGCCCGCATCGCCCTCACCGGCACCCCGGTGGAGAACAACCTCTCCGAACTGTGGGCCGTCCTCGACTGGACCACGCCCGGACTCCTGGGCACCCACGGCGCGTTCCGCAAACGCTGGATCGCGCCCATCGAGACCGAACGCGTCCTCGCCGCGGAGGGCGAGGGGGAGCAGCACACCGCCCGCCTCCTGGCGGAGCTGGTACGGCCGTTCCTGCTGCGCCGCCGCAAGACCGACCCGGGCATCGCGCCCGAACTGCCGCCCAAGACCGAGACGGACCGCCCGGTCGGCCTCACCGCGGAGCAGGAGACCCTCTACCGCAAGCAGGTGGAGACGGTGATGGGCGAGATCCGCGCCGGCGCGGGCGGCATCGCCCGCAGCGGCCTGGTGCTGAAGCTGCTCACCGGCCTGAAGCAGATCTGCAACCACCCGGCGCAGTTCCTCAAGGAGGAAAACGCCCGGCTCACCGGACGCTCCGGCAAGCTGGAACTGCTCGACGAACTCCTCGCCACCATCACCGCCGAGGGCGGCGCCGCCCTGGTCTTCACCCAGTACGTCACCATGGCCCGCCTCCTGGAACGCCATCTGCGCGACCGCGGCACCCCCGCCGCCCTCCTGCACGGCGGCACCCCGGTCGCCAAGCGCGAGGAACTCGTACAGCGTTTCCAGGACGGCGAGTTTCCCGTCTTCCTGCTGTCGCTGAAGGCGGCCGGCACCGGACTGAACCTCACCCGCGCCGACCACGTCGTGCACTACGACCGCTGGTGGAACCCGGCCGTCGAGGCGCAGGCCACCGACCGCGCCCACCGCATCGGCCAGACCAGGGCCGTCCAGGTGCACCGGCTGATCGCCGAGGGCACCGTCGAGGACCGCATCGCGGCCCTGCTGGAGGCGAAGAAGGAACTGGCCGACGCCGTCCTCGGCTCCGGCGAGCAGGCCCTGACCGAGCTGACCAACGACGAGCTGGCCAACCTGGTGGAACTGAGGAGCATGGCATGAGCGAGGCACAGGGCAGCGGCGCACGGGGCTTCCCCGCCTTCGCGGCACGCCGGGGCGGCCGCGCCCGCGGCCAGTCCTTCTGGGCCGCGCAGTGGGCCGCGGCCGTGGAGGACGTGTGGCCGGAGGAAGGCCCGCTGAAGAAGGGGCGTTCCTTCGCCCGCACCGGCCGCATCGGCCCGATCACGGTCAGCCCCGGCCGGGTGGCCGCCGAGGTGTACGGCGGCGAGGAGACGTACCGCACGCGGCTGACGCTGACCGTGCTGGACGACGACGAGTGGGACCTGCTCTGGGAGAAGACCGCCGACCGGCCCGCCGAGACCGAGGCGCTGCTGGCCGGCGACCTCCCGGAGGACCTGCTGGAGGCCGTCGAGGACGCCCGGGTGCGCATGCTGCCCGGCTACGGCGACCTCGACGCCGACTGCGACTGCGACGCCCTCGACCACCCCTGCCCGCACGCCACCGCCCTCGCCTACCAGCTGTCCTGGCTGCTGGACACCGACCCCTGGCTGCTGCTCCTGATCCGCGGCCGTGACGCCGAGGAGGCGGTGGAGGAACTCAAGTCGGCGCTGCTGCTGCGGGCGTTGGCCGGCGACGACGAGGAGGACGACGAGCCGTACGACGAGGAGGCCGGGGACGGGACCGCCGGCGGGACGGCCGAGACGCCCGACGACAGCCTTCAGCGCGCGGCCTACGCCCGCCCCGCCGCCGCGCTGCCCGCCCTGCCGCCGCTGCCCGAACCGCCCGCCGCCCCCGAGGAGCCGCTGACCGGCATCGAGGCCGACCCGCTGGACCGGCTGGCCGCGGACGCCGCCCTGCGCGCCCGCGAACTCCTCGCCTACGCCCACGGGTTCGGCGCCGAGCCACCGGAACCGCTCGACGTCTGGCAGGACACGGTCCGGCTGGCGGCCACCCACCCCGACCCGCGTGCGGCGGAGCGGCTCCGCACCGGCTCCGGCCGCCCCGCCGAGGACCTGGACCGGGCCGCCGCCGCGTGGCGCACCGGCGGCCGGGCCGCCCTGGACGTCCTGGAACACCCCTGGACCCCGCCCGAGCAGCAGACCGCGCGCGCCCGCACCGCGCTGGCCACGGCCTGGGAGGCGGAGGAACTCCCCCCGGTCGACGTCGACGGCAACCACTGGACGCTCACCGGCCGCGGACTCCAGCTCCGCCTGGGCCGCGACGGCCGCTGGTACCCCTACCGCCGCCGCGACGGCCTGTGGTGGCCCGCCGGCCCCCCGTCCGCCGACCCGGCCGAGGCCCTCGCCGACCTGACCGGCCTGGCGGACGACATCTGAGGCGACCCGCCCGGCCCGGGCCCGGCGCGGCGCGCATCACGCGTGCCGTGCCGGGCCCGTCGTCGTGCGAGGACGGGTGCACCGCGGCTCCAACCGGGCTCCAGCCCGGCCCTTCACCCTCGAAGGCCAGGAGGGCACAGGCACGAGCGGCCCGCCCTCACGCCGGCCGCCCGGCCGCGACCGTGGCGTGCACGACCGCCTCACCAAGGAGAACCGACATGCCCAACGCCCAGGCCATCAAGGCGTTCCTCGTCGAGGAGTTCCTGCCGGACGTGCCCGCGGCGCAGCTCGACGACCACTACGACCTGCTGGAGAACGGAGTCATCGACAGCCTCGGTCTGCTGAAGGTGATCGCCTGGCTGGAGGACCGGTACGGCATCAACACCGACGAGGTCGACCTCGCGCCGGAGTCGTTCCGGTCGGTCGCCGCCATCGAGGAGTTCGCCGCGGCCGCCTCCGGCGCCACGGCGGAGGCCGCGTAGCGATGCACGACGCCGTCACCGCGCTGATCGCCCGTGACCGGCCCGTGACACGGGACGACTTCCACTCCCTGTGGGACGCCCTCCACGACGGCCGGCTGCGCCGGGGCGAGAGCGCGGCGCTCCTGGCCTCGCTGTCCACCCGGACGCCCGGCCGTGCCACGCTGACGGCCCTGCTGGACTCGCTCGCCGAACGCAGACCCCCGGCGGGCGAGCCGTTCACCGGCGCCGTGAACATCGTCGGCACCGGCGGCGGGCCGCCCACGCTCAATCTCTCCACCGCCGCGGCCTTCGTCGCCGCCGCGGCGGGCACCCCGGTGGTCAAGAGCGGCTCGCGCGCCCACACCTCCCGGCTGGGCTCCGTCGACCTGCTGCGGCGGCTCGGCGTCGTCCCGACCTCGTCCCACGAGGAGACGCACGAGACGCTCGCACGCTTCGGCCTGGCGTTCACCGGTTCCTCCGTCTACCCGGCCGAGATCGCGCTGCTGGCCCGCAGCGTGCTGCCGCTGGACTTCCGGCCGCTGGCCCGGTTCGTCAACACCTTCGGGCCGTTCCTCGCCGACGTGCCGGCCGACGCGCAGCTCACCGGCGTCTCCGACGCCCGGCTGGTCACCGGGGTGCGCCAGGCGGCCGAGCACGTCTCGCGCCGCACCGGCCGCACGGTGTGGCTGTGCACCAACGAGGCCGGAGCCGACGAACTGCTCGGCTTCGCGCCGAACCTCGTGCGCACCTACGAGGACGGCGCCGAGGACGACTTCGTCCTCACCCCGGCCCGTTTCGGTCTGCGCCCGGGCGCCCTCGCCGATCTCGCCCCCGGCGCCGACCCGGTCGCCGGGTTCCGGGCGCTGCTGGCGGGCGAGGGCCACCCCGCCGCCGAGGACACCGTGTGCCTCAACGCCGCCGCCCTGGCGGTCGCGGCCCGGGTCACCGGTGACTGGCACGAGGCCGTCCGCGCCGCCCGCGCCGCCATCGGCGACGGATCCGCCCTGGCCCTGGTGGACCGCCTGCGCGGTCGCACCGCGGTCGCCGCCTGAGCCCCCTTCTCCGCTCACGCGCCCCCGCCGGCATCACCGTATGGAAGGAGACGAAGCATGATCGTCCGCAAGCTGGAAGACGTCACCTGTGTCGAGTGGGGCAACGGCCTCAGCCGCCGTTTCCTCACCGAGGCCGACGGCGTCGGCTACACCGTCACGGACACCACCGTGCGGGCGGGCACCAAGTCCCGCCTGGAGTACCGCAACCACCTGGAGAGCTGCTACTGCATCGAGGGCAGCGGCGAAGTCGTCGACAGCGACGGCGTCTCCCACCCGGTCACCCCCGGCACGCTCTACGCCCTCGACCGCCACGACGCCCACTGGCTGGTGGCCTCCCCGCACGAGGACCTGCGTCTGGTGTGCGTGTTCACCCCGGCGCTGCGCGGCGACGAGATCCACGACCTCGATTCCGCCGAGTACTCGCACTACTGACCGGGCGCACCCCGCCGGAGGGCGCGTCGTCCAGCGGCTCTCGACGTGCCCTCCAGCGGACGCCCACAGCCTGGCAAGCACTCAAGCGACTTCGACGGCCCCCCGGCGACCGCCGGGGACATCGACACAGGTGGAGCAGGCATGACAGTTCTCGTGACAGGAGCGACCGGAGCGGTCGGCCGCCACGTGGTCGACGGACTCGTGGCCGCCGGCGCCCCGGTGCGGGCGCTGACCCGCGACCCGGCCGCCGCCGGGCTCCCGCCGGGCGTGGAGGTGTTCCAGGGCGACCTGGAGCAGCCGGAGACCCTGACGGCGGCCCTCGACGGAGTGGAGAAGCTGTATCTCTTCCCGGTGCCCGGCACGGCCCGTGAGGTCGTCGCGCTGGCGAAGGAGGCCGGCGTGCGCCGCATCGTCGTGCTCTCCTCCTCGTCCGTGCTCGACACCTCCGGGGACAACCACAGCGGTGAGCACCACCGCGCCGTGGAGCGGGCCGTCGAGGAGTCCGGCATCGACCACACGTTCGTGCGCCCGGACGAGTTCGCCACCAACGTCCTGTGGAAGTGGGGGCACTCGATCCGCACCGAGGGGGTGGTCCGCGCGCCCTACGGCAACGCCCCGCGCGTGCTGATCCACGAGGCGGACGTCGCCGCCGTGGCGGTGACCGCGCTGCTCGAGGACGGGCACACCGGACAGGCGTACGTGCTGACAGGGCCGGAGGCCGTCACCCAGGCCGACCAGGTCCGGGCCATCGCCGACGCGGTCGGCCACCCGATCGTCTTCGAGGAGATCACCCCGGACGAGGCCCGTGAGCAGATGGGCCGGGTCATGCCGCCGCCGGTCGTCGAGATGGTCCTGGGCTACCTCGCCGACGCCGTCGCCCACCCGCCCGTCCCGCTCGACACCGTCGAGAAGGTCACCGGACGCCCCGCGCGCACCTTCGCCCGCTGGGCCGCCGACCACGCCGCGGACTTCGCCCGCACCACCGAGGCTGTGGCTGCCGTATGACCGTCCACTCCGAAGCCTCCCTCGTCAACGCGCGGGTCACCATGACCGGGAGCGGCGAGCCCGAGCAGAACCTCGTCGCCGTCCGGGACGCCCGGCCGTCGGCCGGCCCCGGCAAGGCCGTGGTCCGCGTCGAGGCCGCCGGCGTCTCCTACGCCGAGGTGCAGATGCTCCAGCACCTGCACCCCTTCCCGCCCAAGTTCCCGTTCGTGCCGGGCTACGACCTCGTCGGACGGGTCGTCGAGACCGGCCCCGGCGTCACCGGCCTGCGCCCCGGGGACCGCGTCGCCGCCATGCCCCGCCAGGGCGCCTGGCAGGAGTACGTCGAACTGCCCGCGAAACACCTCGCCGAGGCGCCCGGGCACCTCGACCCCGCCGTCGCCGTCTCGCTGATCACCAACGGGGTGACCGCCTACCAGATGCTGCACCGCCTCGTCTCGCTCCACCCGGGCGACACCGTGCTGGTGCACGGTGCGAGCGGCGGCGTGGGAACGCTGCTCACCCAGCTCGCCGTCCATCACGGGCTGCGGGTCATCGGCACCGCCTCGCCCGCCAAGCACCCGGCGGTCCGGGCGCTGGGCGCCGAGCCCGTCGACTACCGGCTGCCGGACTTCGCGGGCGCGGTGCGGGAGCTGGCCCCGCAGGGCGTGCAGGCGGTCTTCGACCATGTCGGCGGGCGCGGCCTGGACGTCGGCTGGGACCTCCTCGCCGACGGCGGCACGCTGGTCTCCTTCGACTCGTCCGTCGCCGGCTACCGGCCCGGCCAGTGGTTCCGCCCGCACGTGCCCGCCCTGCGCCGCACGGTCGCCCGCTGGTTCGCCCGCAGGCTCGGGCTCACCCGCGGCCGCCGGCAGACCATGTACTACGTCAAGCCCGGCGCGAAGTTCCAGGCCGACCTGGCGGCCCTCTACCGGCTGGCCGACGAGGGCGTCCTGCGCCCGGAGATCGCGGGCCGCCACCGTCTGGACGAGGCGCCCGCGGCCCTCCGCGCCCTGCTGGACGGCGCCACCGTCGGCAAGCACGTCCTGATCCCCTCGCACCGGTAAGGAAGAGACCTCCGCCATGACCGCAACGCTCACCGGCACCACCGTGCAGGAACGCAACAAGCAGATCGCGCTCGACTGCGCCGCCGCCTGGAACCGCTGGGACGTGGACGGCGTCGTCGCGCACTGGTCCCCGGACATCCGGCACTTCTCCGAGGACCGGCAGGTCGACACCGGGCAGATGATCGCCGCGATGCGCGGCGGGCTCGCCGCCTTCCCCGACCTCCACCTGGACGTCAGAAGCGCCGTCGCCGAGGGCGACCGGGTCATCCTGCGCATCTCCGTGACGGCCACGCACCTGGGCGACTTCTTCGGCAAGGCCCCGACCGGCAGGAAGGTCCGCTGGTTCATGCTGGAGGAGCTGCGCTTCGACGACGCCGGCCGGATCATCGAGCACTACGACGTCTTCAACTACCTGCCGATGCTCAAGGAGCTGGGCTTCGTCGACCACGGCGTGCTCGGGGGCTGACCACGGCTGCCGGGGCGCACGCGCAGGGGCCGGAACCACCCGCGGGTGGTCCCGGCCCCTGCGCGTCCTCGGCCGGCCGTCAGATGTCGAGGCCCTTCAGGAACGCCGCGAACGACTGGAGCCCGGGGTGCTCGGCGCGCAGCGCCGCGATGTCGGCCCGGTAGCCGTGGTCCTGGAACCACTCGAACATCAGGGCGATCTCGGGGGCGTTGGGGATGTACGGGTTCGCGGCGACCATGTCCAGCGGCAGCTCCTCGAACCGCGCCGGCATCCCCGTGCGCGCCGCGTACGCCTGAGCCACCTCGGTCGCGGTCAGCTCGTCGCCGGCCAGCTCCAGCGCCCGGCCGATGTAGTCGTCCGGCCGGTCGAAGGCCTGCGCCGCGAAGAAGCCGATGTCCTCGACGGCGATGAACTGCACCCGCGTGTCCGGCTTCAGACCCAGCTGCACCACCAGCGTCCCGTCGACGTTCTGCGGGCCGTGCGCGGCGAAGTTGTCCATGAAGAACGACGGCCGCAGCACGGTCGTCGGGACGCCCAGCTCCTCCAGGTACCGCTCGATGTGCCGCTTGGACTCGAAGTGCGGTACGCCGCTGTGGCGTTCGGCCCCGCCCACCGAGCTGTAGACCACGTGGGCGACGCCGGCGGCCTTCGCCGCCCGGGCCACGGCACGGCCCTGGCGCACCTCACCGCCCAGCCCCTTGGGCGTCATGAAGTTCTGCACGGAGAACACCCCGCGCACCCCCTCCATCGCCGCCCGCAGGGACGCCTCGTCGTCCATGTCGCCGCGGACCAGGCGCACGCCGAGAGCGGCGAGCTCCTGGGCCTTCGGGGACTCCGGGTCGCGCACCAGGGCCGCCGTGGACCGGCCCCGTCGCACCAGTTCACGCGCCGTGGCGCCGCCCTGCTGCCCGGTCGCGCCGAGCACCAGGACGGTGCCGTCGGGGCCCGTGCCCGTGTTCGTGTCGTTCGTCATCCTCCGCGCCTCCCGGTCTCAGCGGAACAGGGCCGCGTTGGCGACGGCCCACTGACGGTACGGGCGCGGATCGCGGCCCGTGAGCTCCCGTACGGCGGTCGTGGGCCGGGCCCACGGCACCTCGGGGCTGTGCAGGGCCGCCACGTTGGAGACCGCGGCCGGACGGTCGCCGGTGATGCCGGCGAAGACCTCCACGACCTCCTCCCGAGGGGCCACCGAGAACGCCAGCTCCCGGCCCAGCACCTCGCCGAGCACGCGGGCCTGCTCCTCGGAGGTGAGCACCTCGGGCCCGGTGAGCACGTACGCCTTCCCGCCGTGCCCCTCGCCGGTGAGCGCCGCCACCGCCGCGGAGGCGATGTCGTACTCGTCGACCGGCGCGCCCGGGTTGTTGCCGATCCAGTCGCGCACCGAGGAGTTCTCCCGCACCGTCCTGATCCACCACGAGGTGTTCGCGTGGAACGGACCCGGACGCAGGAACGTGGTCGCGACGCCCGAGGCGGTGATCGCCTCCTCGGCGGCCCGGTGCTCCTCCTTGATGCCGTGCGGCAGCGGGTGCAGCACGCTCGCCGACGACAGCAGCACGATGTGCTCCGTCCCCGCGCCGGCCGCGGCCTTCGCCACGTTGCGGGCCTCCCCGGCCACATCGCCCGACAGCACCACCAGCGCCCGGGAGACGCCCTCGAAGGCGGCGGCCAGCGAGGCGGGGTCGGCGGGGCTGCCCGCGACGACCTCCACGCCCTCGGGCAGGCCGGCCTCCTCGGGGCTGCGGCTGAGCGCACGGACCCGGCGGCCGAGGCCCACCAGCTGTTCCACGGCCTCCCGGCCCACCTTGCCGGTCGCTCCGGTGACCAGAATCATCGTCAGTCCCTCCAGCCGTTCGGCTCCGGCCACGGGGAGCCGAGCTGCCGGTAGGTGCTCTGGTACTCGGGCCAGTCGCGGTGGTCGCGGATCTTGCCGTCGACGAACCGGATCAGGTGGATCTGCTCACCGGAGAAGCGGCGGCCGGTCGGCGCCATGCCGACCAGGTTGCCGACGTGACGGCCGTAGAGAACGAGATAGGCACGCACCCAGTCGCCGCGCTCCTCGATCTTCACCTCCTCCAGGTGCGCCTCCTCGGAGAACGTCATCCGCAGCCACTTCACGGCCATCGCGAAGGATTCCGGACCGCGCAGGTCCATGTGCTCCAGCGTCGCCGGGTTGAGGTATTCCGGGTGGATGTACTCGGCCACATCCTCGGTGTTTCCGGTGTTGTACGCCCGCACCATGCGGCGTACCGCGTCTATCTGACTGCTCATCGAATTCCCCTCCACGGATCTCGGTCCAGGACGCCGGGACACTGGCCGTCAGTCTGCGGTGGCCGAATACGGCGGGCAAGCGGCCTTCATCCGCGGTCGAGGCCGCCTCTACGCGGCTTTTAGCGGTTTCCGAAAGGACCACCGGAGCATGGCCTGTGCACCTCGCGATTTCCCGCGCCCCCCGACGAGGACCCGGAGCTGACCGTGGACACCGCCACCGCCACCGACATCTACAAGACGAAAGTCACGGCCGCCTTCAACGGGGCCGCGGCGACCTACGACCGGCTGGGGGTGGAGTTCTTCACCCCGATGGGCCGGCGCCTCGTGGAGCGGGCCGCGCCGCGCCCCGGACAGCGCCTGCTCGACGTCGGCTGCGGCCTCGGCGCCACCCTGCTGCCGGCCGCCCGCCTGCTCGGACCGCAGGGCTCGGCCCTCGGCATCGACATCGCCGAGGCGATGATCGAGCAGGCCGGGCGCGAGATCGAACGCCAGGGCATCGACACCGTGGAACTGCGCGTCATGGACGGCGAGCACCCCGACCTGCCCGAGCGCTCCTTCGACCTCGTGGTGGGCAGCTACAGCGTGATCTTCCTGCCGGACGCCCGCGGGGCACTGGCCCGTTACGCCCGGCTGCTGCGCGACGGCGGCCGGATCGCCTTCACCAGCCCGGTGTTCAGCCAGGACACCTTCCCGTTCCTGCCGCCGCTGTTCACCCGGTGGATCCCGCTGTCGCTGCTGGAGCACCTGCCGGCCGCCTGGCACCCGGAGCGGCTGCGGGAGCAGCTGCACTCCTGGCTGGAGGACCCCGCCGACCTCACCGCGGCCCTGCGCACCGCCGGCTTCCGGGACGTGGAGATCACCGACGAGAGCGTCGACATGACGGCCGTGTCGGGCGCGGACTGGGTCACCTGGTCGCACACGCAGGGCATGCGCCTGCTGTGGCAGCACCTGCCGGAGGACGAGGCGGCCGCCCTGCGCACCCGTCTCACCGAAGGGCTGGACGCGCTGCGCGGCGACGACGGCGTCATCCACATCGACGTCCCCGTCCGCTACGTCACGGCGACCGTCGACCGCTGACCTCCGTCCCGTTCCGTCCGGCGCGCCGGACGGAACGCCGGAAGGCCCCCCGGGCGACGCCCGGGGGGCCTTCCACGTGCGCCGTCCGCTCCCTCACGTCACGGAGAGCGCACCGTCCACCGCCAGGACCGTGCCGTTGGCGTACGCGGCCTCGGGCCGCGTCAGCTGCACGATCCACCAGGCGATGTCCTCCGGCCGGCCGACCCTGCCGGCCGGAATCCGTTTCGCCGTCTCCGCCAGGAACGCCTCGTAGGCCTCCGGCGGCATGCCCGCGCGCACCCCGACACCGGTGTCGACGACGCCGGGGGCGATGCCGACCGACCGGATGCCGCGCGGCGCGAGCTCCACGGCCCAGGTCCGGGTCAGGAAGTCCAGCGCCACCTTGGCCATGCCGTACACCGAGTTCTCCGGCCACGCCCGGCGGCCCAGCGAACCGGCCGAGGACACGTTGACGACCACGCCACGGGCGGCCTCCAGCGCGTCCAGCGCCCGCTGGGTGAGGAACACCGGGGCGAGGAGGTTCGTGCCGAGCTGGGCGCGCACCGACTCCCGGTCCAGCCCGTCGAGCGCGGCGAACCCGGTGACCGCCGCGTTGTTGACCAGGACGTCGATCCGTCCGAATTCCGCGAGCGCCTTTTCCACGATCGCATCGGGCGCGTCGTGATCGTGGATGTCGGCCACCAGAATCCGGATCCGGTCGTGTCCTTCGGCCGTTTCCTTCAGGGTCGCCTCGCTGCGCCCGACGATCAGGACGTGCGCTCCTTCGCCGGCGAACGCGCGGGCCGTGGCGGCGCCGATTCCGGTGCCGCCGCCGGTCACCACCACGGCCTTTTCCACGGATTCCGGCGCCGTATTCCGCGCCGCATTCCGCGCCGTGTTCCTCACCCTGTTCTCCATGAGTGAGTTCTTCCTCAGGCGCAGAGCGCGGTGTTGACGCCGCGGATGACGGCCTGCTCGGCCTCGGGACCGAAGTCCTTGTCCCCGATCGTGAACGACAGCTGGACGCGGGCGCTCAGGTCACGGGTGGTGGCCGCGAAGGTGGCGTAGCCGGGGATGCCGGCGCCGTGACCCCACAGGTCCAGCTTCTTGTCGTTCTCCAGCTTCATGATGCCCAGCCCGTAGCCGATGCCCATCGGCAGGTTCTCGATCATCTCCGGCGGCAGCGGGGTCGTCATCTCCGTGAACTCCGGCCCGTTCAGCAGCTTGCCGTCGAACAGCGCGGCGAAGAACGTGTCGAGGTCCTTGGTGGTGGAGATGATCTCGCCCGCGCAGCCGGCCTCGGAGGGGTTCATCAGCGTCACGTCGACGGGCTCGCCGCCGATCTGCATGTAGCCGCGGGCGTGCGGACCGGGGATCTCCGGGTCGTCGCCGGGCAGCACCGTCTCGGTCAGGCCCAGCGGCTGCAGGATCCGCTCGGTGATCTCCTCGCGGTGGGTGCGGCCGGTGACCTTCTTGATGAGCAGGCCGATGACGAAGTAGTTCGTGTTGCAGTAGGCGAACTTCGTGCCCGGCTCGAACTCCAGCGGCTTGGTGGCCGCGATGGCGATCAGGTCCTCCGGCTCGTAGTGCTTGTAGCGGTCGCGCAGGAAGCGGTCGCCCGGCTTCTGGAACGAGTCCGCGTAGTTGTACAGGCCGCTGGTGTGCTGGAGCAGGTTCCGGACGGTGATCCTGTCGCCGTAGGGGAGCAGGCCCGGCAGATAGCTCTCCACCGTGCGGTCCAGCTCGATCTTCCCCTCCGCGACGAGCTGGAGGACGACCACCGCGACGAACGGCTTGGTGATGCAGGAGATGCGGAAGCGGCCGTCGGCGGGAACCGGGCGGTCGGAGCCCAGCTCGGCGACGCCGGAGGTCACCACGAAGGAGTCGCCGTCCCGGGCCACCCGGAACTGCACGCCCGCGGCGCCGGCTTCGACGAGGCGGTCAGCGGCTTGCTGCACGGCCTGCTGAAGGGCCGAGACCTCAGGCCGGTCGATCGTCGTCTGCGTCATGTCGGGGAGCTCCCATCGTCCCGGTTTCTACCTTCCGCGGCCACGCTGACGCCCTCCGATCGAGCCGCACCCGCGTGCCGCTGGAGCCGGGCCCTCCGCGCCGCCGCGGTTCCGCGGAGGGCCGGCTCGAGATGCCGTGCGGCCGGGCTCGAGCAGGTCTCGACGGGGTTTCGAGCGTGCGTGCGGAGCGTGAGGACCGTCCGCCGGTCCCGACGGAGGGGACGGCCGGTTCCGAGGAGGAGGACGCCGTGCCGGGCTTCACGTATCCGGAACTGCCCCTGGACGGGCTGCTGCGCGCCGCCGCGGCCCGCGACCCCGACGGCCGCGCCGTCACCACCGCCGCCGGCGCCGTCACCTTCGCGGAGCTCGACGCCGGCGCCGACCGGATCGCGCACGCCCTGCGGCGCACCGTGCGCCGCGGCGCCACCGTCGCGGTGGCCGGCGCCCTGGACGCCGTCTTCCCGGCCGCCTACTACGGCACCGCCCGGGCCGGCTGCACGGTCGCCCTGGTCAACCCCCTGCTGTCCGAGGCCGCGCTGCGGCATGTGTTCACCGCCGCCCGCGTCGAGGCGGCCCTCGTGCCCACCGCGCTCGCCGAACGCCTGACGAAACTGAGCGACCGGCTGCCCGCCCTGCGCACCGTCGTCGTCACCGACGCCGACGACGGCGTGGTCCCCGCCGACGCCGTGCCGCTCGCCGCCGTGCTGCGGCCGGCGCCCGAGGAGCCCTTCGGCCTCGGCGAAGGGAGCGCCGACACCACGGCCGTGGTCTGCCTGCAGTTCACCACCGGCACCACCGGCCGGCCCAAGGGCGTCCGGCTCACCCACCGCAACCTGGTCGCCAACGCCGCCCAGATCGCCCACGCGCACCGGCTCGGCCCCCACGCCGTCACCCTCAACCACCTGCCCCTGTTCCACACCATGCACCTCAACTCGGCGGTGTACGCCGGGGCCCACCAGGTGCTGTGCCAGGACCCCGACCCGGTGGCCTCCCTGGACCTGGCCGCCCGAGCCGGCGCCACCCACCACTACGGGCTGCCCGCCCGGCTGCACCGCCTCGCCGCCGACCCGCGGCTCGACGGCGCCGCCGGACGCCTGCGCGGCGGACCGCTCACCGTCGTGATGTCCGGGGGCAGCGCCCTCGCGCCGAGCGCCGCCCACCGGCTGCGCGACGCCCTCGGCGTCCCCGTGATCCAGGGCTACGGCATGACCGAGCTGTCCCCGCTCGCCCACAACCAGCGGCCCGGCGACCCGGTCGGCCGGGGCGCCGTCGGCAGGGCGCTGCCCGGCACCGAGAGCCGGATCGTCGGCCTGGACGACCGCGAGCCGCTCCCCGCCGGCGCCGTCGGCGAGGTGCAGGTGCGCGGCCCCCAGGTGATGGCCGGGTACCTGCACGACGAGGAGCCCTCACGGATCGACGCCGAGGGCTGGTTCTCCACCGGCGACGTGGGCCGGCTCGACGACGACGGCGTCCTCCACCTCGTGGACCGCCTGGACGACGTCTTCAAGCACGACAACGAACTGGTCTCGCCCGCCGCCGTCGAACGGGTCCTCGCCGATGACCCCCGGGTCGCCGAGTGCGTCGTCGCCGACTGGCCCGACCCCGTGCACGGCGGCGTCGTCTGGGCCGGCGTCGTGCTGCGCCCGTCGGCCGTCCCGCCCGACGGGCCCCCGCACGCCGTGCTCGACGTCCTGGACTCCGTCGCCGAGCGCGCCAACGAACACCTCGCGCCCTTCGAGCGGATCCGGCGCCTGGAGGCCGTCGACGCCGTCCCCCGCACACCCACCGGCAAACCCGCCCGGCGCGAGGTCCGGCGGCGGCTGCACCGCAGCGCCGCCGCCGAGAACGCCGCCTGACCGGTCCCGACACACCGAGGAGACAACCATGGTGACCTTCGTCAACAAGCTGACCGTGCACGGCGACCCGGACGAGTTCGCCGCCGTGCGCGCCCGTCTCACCGCGTACATGGCGGCCCAGCCCGGCTACGCCGGCCACCGCACGCTGCGCCACGCCGGCGACCCCGCCGTCCACCTGGAGATCGCCGAGTGGGAGAGCGCCGCGGCGCACCGCGCCGCCGTCACCAGCGAGGAGTTCCAGCGCCTGGTCGCCGGGCTCAGGCCGCTCGTCACCGCCGAGCCCGGCCTGTACGAGGACGAGGACGCCCGGGCCCCGGAGGCCCTCGGTGCCCGCTGAAGCCGCAGACGTGCTGGTCGTGGGCGCCGGCCCGGTCGGTCTGACCGCCGCCCACGAACTGGCCCGCCGGGGCATGCGGGTGCGCCTGGTCGACGCCGCGCCCGCCCCCGCCCGCACCAGCCGCGCCGTCGCCGTCCACCCGCGCACCCTGGAGACCCTGGACCAGATGGGCACGCTCGGCCCGCTGCTGCGCGAGGGCCGCCCCAACCGGGCCTTCACGATGCACGCCGGCGGCAGGCGGCTGGTCCGCCTCGAGGCCGACTACGCCACCATGCCCACCCGTCACCCCTACTCCCTGATCGTCGAGCAGACCCGCACCGAGGCCGTGCTGCGCGCGGCCGTCGCCCGGCTCGGCGTGGACGTCGAACAGGGCGTGGCCCTCACCGGTTTCGAGCAGGATCCCACCGGCGTACGGGCCGTTCTCCGGCACGGCGACGGCCGCGAGGAGGAGTGCACCGTCCCGTGGCTGATCGGCTGCGACGGCGGCCACAGCACCGTCCGCAAACGGCTCGGCCTGCCCCTGGTGGGCGACAGCCGCGACACGTGGATGCTCGCCGACGCGCAGGTCGACACCGACCTGCCGCAGGACAGCATCCACTGGGTCCACACCGGCGGCCAGGCCCTGATGATGGTGCCCTACGCACGCGAGGGCCACTGGCGGCTGCTGGACACCGCGCCCGGTCCGGACGGCGCGGACGGCGCGGCCGAGCGGCTGTCCGCCCTGCTGTCGGCCGGCCTCGGGCGTCCGGTGCGGGTCGGCGAACCCGAGTGGACCTCGGTGTTCACCTTCCAGCAGCGCATGGTGCCGCGGATGCGCGAGGGGCGGGTGTTCGTCGCGGGCGACGCCGCCCACGTGCACAGCCCCGCCTCCGGGCAGGGGATGAACACCGGCGTCCAGGAGGCGTACAACCTGGCCTGGAAGCTCGCGCTGGTGCACCACGGGCACGCCGCCCCCGCCCTGCTCGACACCTACGGCGAGGAGCGCGTGCCCGTCGGCCGGGCCCTGCTCGGCTCCACCCGCACCGCGACGTTCCTGGTGCAGCTGAAGAACGCGCTGGCCTCCGTCGCGCTGCCGGCCGTGTTCGGCGTCGTCCGCAACGTGCCGCCGCTGCGCCGCGCCGTCCAGCGCAAGGTGCTCGGCGGCATCTCCGGGCTCAGACTGCACTACGCCCGCAGCTCGCTGACCGTGGACGGCGGCCCGCAGCCGGTACCGGTCGCGGCGCCCGTCGACGCCCCCGTCATGGTGCCGCGCCGGCCGGGCGTGCCCGCCCCGGGCGAACGCGCCGCCATGGCGGCCGTCGCGGCGCCCGCCCTCGCCGCCGAACTGCGGGACGTACGCTGCACGCTGCTGTTCGTCCCCGGCGGCCACGGTCCCGGCGCCGGCTGTGTGCGCACGGCCCGGGAGGCCGCCGCCCGGCACGGTGACTGGCTGTCCGTGCGCACCGTCGGCCCCGGCCCGGGCCCCGCCCCGCTCGCCGACCCCGACGGCGCGCTGCCGGCCGCGCTCGGACTGGGCGCGGGAGGCTGGGCGCTGATCCGCCCCGACGGCTATCTCGCCGCCCGGGGGGACCTGCTCTCGCCCGCCTCCCTCGAGGAGGCCCTGCGCGCCCTGCACGTGTCCCCGGCCCGCCCTGCGGCGCTCCTCGAGCGGGACTCGTCCGCACGTCGAGCGGAGCGCGACACCGTCGGAGCAACCGCCGGCGTTCCCGCCGCCACGACCCACCGGAAATCACCGACCTCGGAAATGAGGATGCAGAGAGATGTCCGCTGAGCGAGTGCACCGCACGACGCACGACGTGACCGTTGCCGCGCCCGCGGGCGTGGTCTACGGCCTGATCTCCGATGCCGTCCAGTGGCCGCTGTACTTCCCGCCCAACGTGCACGTCGAGCAGCTCGAGTGCGACGGCGAGCGCGAGCGGCTGCGGATGTGGGCCACCGCCAACGGCGAGGTCAAGTCCTGGACCTCCCGCCGGGTCCTCGACGCCGTGGCACGCCGCGTCGAGTTCCGCCAGGAGCTGCCGGCCCGGCCCGTGCGGTCCATGGGCGGCACCTGGATCGTCGAACCCCTCGGCGCCGACCGGTGCAAGCTGACCCTGCTGCACGACTTCACCGTCGACGGCGACGACCCCGGGGCCGTCGCCTGGGTCGAGCGCGCCACGGACACCAACAGCACCGCCGAGCTGGCCAACATCAAGGCGCTGGCCGAGCGCTGGGCGAACCTCGACGAGCTGGTCCTCACCTTCGAGGACTCCGTCCGCGTCAACGGCCCGGCCGAGCTGGTCTACGACTTCCTCCACCGGGTCGCCGACTGGCCCGAACTGGTCCCGCACGTCTCCCGCCTGGACGTCGTCGAGGACGAGCCGGGCGTGCAGGTCATGTCCATGGACACGCTGACCGCCGACGGCTCCTCGCACACCACCGAGTCCGTGCGGGTGTGCTTCCCCGACGCCGGACGCATCGTCTACAAGCAGACGGCGACGCCGCTGCTGATGTCGGCGCACACCGGCGAGTGGACCGTCGAGCAGGACGAGACCGGTGCGACCGTCGTCTCCCGGCACAGCGTGGTCCTGCGCGAGGAGAACATCGAGCGGGTCCTCGGCGAGGGCGCCACCGTGGCCGCCGCGCGCCGCTACGTCCGGGAGGCGCTGGGCCGCAACAGCACGGCCACCATGAACCTCGCCAAGAGCCACGCGGAGAACGCGGTCACGGTCCTGTGACCACGGGCACGCTTCCCGCGTCCGCCCGCGGGACGCCGGCCGGACCGGGCCCCGCCCCGCCGGGCGGGGCCGAGCGGGCCGACCACTACGAGCGGCTCCTCGGCGACCCGGACGACGCCCGCAACCCGCACGGCCGCGCCGCCCTGCTGGCCGCCGACGACCGCCGCGAGACCCCGGCCGCCACCGAGGCCCTGCTCGCCCGGGCGGGTCTGGCCGCCGAGTTCGTCCCGCGCGAACTGGGCGGCAGGCTCACCCGCCCGGACGTGCTGGCGCGCGTGCTGCGCCCGCTGTTCCGGCGGGACGTGGCGCTCGGGTTCGGCTTCGGGATCACCGCGCTGTTCGGCGCCTCGGCCGTGTGGGCCGCCGGCGACGACGGGCAGCGGGCCGAGGTCGCCGGGCGCCTGCTGCGCGGCGGCGCCGGCCGGGTGACGATCCTGCACCACGAACTCGCCCACGCCAACGCCATCCTGCGCGACGAGTTCAGCGCCCGCTCCGCCCCCGGCGGCGGGTTCGTGGTGGACGGCCGCAAGGACGTGGTGATCAACGCCGGCCGGGCGGACACCTTCGTCATGTACGCCCGCACCGCGACCGCCGCCGGACCGCGCAGCCACTCCGTCCTGCTGCTCGACGCGGCGGAACTCCCCGCCGGCGCGCTGCGCCGGCTGCCCCGCGCCGCCACCACCGGCATGCGCGGCAGCAGCTTCTCCGGCCTGGCCTTCGACGGCTGTCCCGTGCCCGCACGGGCGCTGGTGGGGGAGACCGGTGACGGCGTGTCACTCGCCCTGCGCACCTATCAGGTCAACCGCTGTCTCATCCCGGGCACCGTGGTGGCCGGCGTCGACAGCGTGCTGCGCCTCGCGGTGCGCGCGGCGACCCGGGGCCGGGACGGCGGACTCCCGGCGCGCCGCTGGCACGCGGTGCTGGCCGGGGTCTTCGCGGACCTGCTGGCCTGCGACAGCATGGCGGTCACCGGGCTGCGAGCGCTGAGCCTGCTGCCCGACGACGCCCATCTGATCGCCGCCGCCGCCAAACTGACCGTGCCGGACCTGCTGCGCGAGAACCTGGAGGAGCTGTCCACGGTGCTCGGCGCCCTCGGCCACGACCGGGGGCCGCTGTACGGGGGGTTCCAGAAGCTCGTCCGGGATCTGCCGGTGGCCGGTCTCGGGCACGCGGGCACGGCGGCCTGCCTCGCCGTGCTCGTCCCCCAGCTGCCGGCGCTCGCCCGGCGGTCGTGGCTGCGCACCGACGAGCCTCCGGGCCGCCTGTTCCTCCCCGAGGCGCCCCTCCCGGCGTTCGACTACCGCCGGCTCAGCGTCCTGGGAGGCGAGGACGTCCTCGTCGCGTCCCTGGTGGGCAGCGCCGAACGGATCGGCGCCCTGCGCCCTGCCGGGCCCGCCTGGGCCGCGCTCGCCGACCTCGCGGAGTCCTTCGTCACCGAGGTCCGGGCACTGCGCGCGCAGTGCGCGGCGCTGCCGGAGGCGGCCCGTTCGGCGCTCGTCGACCCGCGCGCCTGCATGCTCGCCGAGCGTCACGGCCTCGTCCTCGCGGCGGCGGCCTGCCTCGGCGTGTGGCTGGGCCAGGACGGCACCGGCTCCTTCCTGGACGACCCGGCCTGGGCGGTGCTCGCCCTGAGCCGGATCGGCCGCCGGCTGGGCGTCCCGGTCCCCGAACTGCCCGACGGCGTCACCGCGACGGTGCTGGGCGAACTGCTCGCCCGCCACCGCGAGGGCCGCAGCTTCGACCTGTACGACGCGCCTCTCGCCGGATGACACGGCAGGCCGGACGGCGGGGGACGGAAGAAGGGAGAGGGACCGTGGACCTGGAGCTCACGGACGGACCGGGCGTCGCCGTCCCGGTGCACGTGCCGCGCGCCACCGGACCGTGGCAGCGCGTGCACGACGACCTCGCGGGCCGGGGACACGCCGTCGTCCACACCACGTGGGGCGAGTGGCTGCCCGCGGCCCTGGCCCAGCCCCGGCTGCGGCGGCTGCTGGGCCGGGACTGGACGCGCTACCGGCGCACCCCCGACCCGACGGTCCGCTACCGCTTCCTCGCCTCGCGGCTGCTGATCAAGTACACGGCGGCGGCGGCGCTGCGCGTCCCGCCCGAGGCCCTGGACCTCGCCTACCGCCTGGGCGGACGGCCGTACCTGCCCGGCTTCGACCAGGTCGACGTCAGCCTCACCCACACCGGGGACCTGCTCGCCGTGGGCCTCAGCCGCCTCGGCCGCATCGGCGTCGACGCCGAACCCGCCGACCGGCGCATGCGGTTCGACCTGCTCAGGGCGCAGATGTGCACCCCGACGGAGGCCGCCGAGCTGGCCCCGCTCCCCGAGGGACGGCAGACCGCGGAAACGCTTCGCCTGTGGACGCTGAAGGAGGCGTACACCAAGGCGCTCGGCCAGGGGATGCGGCTGGGCTTCACCGAGTTCGGCTTCTCCCTGCGCACCGGGCGGCTCCAGGCGCCCGACGGCTCGCCCGCCTCCCGGGGCGAGTGGTCCTTCGCCACCCACCCGGTGCAGGGCCGCTACCTGCTGAGCGTGGCCCGTCACGACGCCGGCCTGGACCCCGCCCACGACACGTCGGCGCGCACGATGCTGGACCCTGGCTTCCTGTCCCTGATGGCCTCGCGCCCGCGATGACCGCCGTCCCCGGCGCGCCCACGGAGCCGCTCCGGTTCCGCTCGCCCCCGCCTCGAGGCCCGCTGGACGCGGCGCTCCGGGCCGGTGCGGCCCGGCTACCTTCGGGAGCGTCCACGAGTGCTGAGGGGGCGTCTGATGACGGAACGGACCACCGGGTTCGCGCGGACCTCCGTGCTGCGGGCGCTGCCGGGCGCGGCGGCAGCCACATGCGGGGTGCGGCTGTTCCTCGTCGGCCCCGACGCCCTCGCACGGGCGGGGATCAGGTCCCTGCTCGACGGGCACGGCGACATCACCGTCGTCGGCGAGGACGAGCCCGGTCCCCGGGCCCTCGCCGCGGTCCGGGCGCACGAGCCCGACGTGCTGCTCGCGCACGGACTGCGCGACGAGGAGGAGACCGGAGCGCTGCTGCGGGCGGTCGGTCCGGACGGCGCCGTGCTCACCGTCGGAGGCGCCGGCCCGCTCTCCCGGCCCGAGCCCGCCCTGCGCGGCCACCTTCCCGTGACGACCAGCGCCGTACAGCTCGCCGCCGCCGTCTCGCTGGCCGCCGCGGGCTACTCCGTGGCCCGCGGCGCGCCCGCCCCGGCCGACCGGCCGGCCCGTGTCCGCACCCCGGGTCCCTCCTCCGTCTCCCCCGTGCCGCCGGACCGGCTCACCGCCCGCGAGTGCCAGATCCTCGACCTCGTCTCGCGCGGTCTGTCCAACACCGAGATAGCCCGTGCGCTGACGCTGTCCGAGCACACCGTCAAGACGCATGTGCAGAACCTGCTGCAGAAGCTGCGCCTGCGCAACCGGGTGCACGTGGCCATCTACGCCTTCGAGTCCGGCCTGCGCTGACGGCGCCGCCGTCGCGCATCAGGCGTCGGTCAGCGGGCTGTCAACCGCGGCGGAGAGGCTGGGCCGGTATCGCGCCGCCTGTGTCGCGGATGGCCCGGACCTTGGGGGAAGTGTGCCCGTTCCCGTTCCCGACGACATGCGTCTGCCGCTGACGGCGGCACAGCTCGGCATCTGGTTCGCGCAGGCGAGGGACCCGCTCAGTCCCGTGTTCAACACCGGCGAGTACGTGGAACTCGCCGGCGACCTCGACCGGGACCGCTTCGAGGAAGCCCTGCGGACCGTGGCCGAGGCGACCGACGCCCTGCGCCTGCGCTTCGGCACGGACCCCGACGGCACGGTCCACCAGCACGTGGGCCCGGCCGAGTTCACGCTGCACCGCGTGGACGTCAGCGCCGCCGAGGACCCCGGCGCCGCGGCCGACGCCTGGATGGACGGCGTCCTCGCCACCCCGCTCGACGTCACCTCCGGCAGGCCCCTGTACACCCAGGCCCTGATCACCCTCGCCCCGGACCGTCACCGCTGGTTCCAGCACGCCCACCACCTGCTGCTGGACGGGTATGCCTTCCGCCTCGTGGCCGGGCAGGTCGCCCGCGCCTACCGGGGGGAACCGCTCGAGGACCTCCCCGGCGTCCGCGCCCTCGTCGACGCCGAACGCGCGTGGCGCGCGTCCGACGCCTACGCGGCCGACCGCGCCCACTGGCTGGCCGCGCCGCCCCCCGCCCCGGTCGCCCTCGCCGGCCGTGGCGCCCCGGCGGGGCCGGCCCCCGTACGCCGCACCGTCCTGCTGCCCGCCGCCGTGCGCGAGGGGCTCACCCGGCTGGCCGCCGCCGCGGACACCGGCTGGCAGGCCGCCTTCCCGGCCGCCGTCGCGGCGTACGCGCAGTGGCTGACCGGACAGCCGGAGGTCACGCTGCGGCTCCCGGTGACGGCCCGCCGCACCGCCGCCGCCCGTCGCGCCGTCGGATGCGTCGCCGGTGTCCTGCCGCTGCACCTCGCCCCGCGTCCCGCCGGCTCGCTCACCGGCCTGGTGGCCGCCGGGCGCGACGCGCTGACGCCCCTGCTGCGCCACCAGCGCTTCCCCTACGAGGAGGTCCGCCGCGCGCTCGGGCGGGTCGGGGAGGACGCCTCCGGCCCCGTGGTGAACGTGGCGGGGCACGACCACACCGCCGACTTCGGCCCGCTGCGGGCCACCGTGCACCCGGTGTCCACCGGCCCCGTCGACGACCTGAAGTTCTCGGTGTACGAGGAGGGCGCCGGGCTGCGCCTGCGTCTCGAGGCCAACCGGGCGCTTTACGACGAGGCCGCCACCGAGGGCCACCTGCGCCGCTTCACCCGCTTCCTGCACCGCCTCGCCTCCGCCGACCCCGCCGCCCCGCTGGCCCGGGTGCACGCCGCCGACGGACCGCCGCCCGCCCGTCCGGCCGCCGCCGGCGCCCCGGCCGGCACCCTGCACGGCCTGATCGCCCGGCGGGCCGCCGCCGCCCCCGACGCCGTGGCCGTCACCCACGGCGCCGAGCGGCTCACGTACGCCGAACTCGACACCCGCGCCAACCGGCTGGCGCACCGGCTCCTCGCGCAGGGCGCCGGTCCGGAACGGACCGTCGCCCTCGCCCTGCCGCGCTCCGCCGACCTGGTCGTGGCCCTCCTCGCGGTGCTGAAGACCGGCGCCGCCTACCTGCCACTCGACCCCGACTACCCCGAGGACCGCCTCGCCTGGATGATCGAGGACGCCCGGCCGGTGGCCGTCGTCGACGCGGCCGCGATGCGCGCGGACGACGGCGGCCCGGCCACCGACCCGGGCGTCGCCGTGGACCCGGCGAGCCCGGCCTACGTCATCTACACCTCCGGCTCCACCGGCCGTCCCAAGGGCGTGGTCGTCCCGCACGCCAACGTGGTGCGGCTGTTCACGGCCACCCGGCCCCTGTTCGGCTTCGGCCCCGACGACGTGTGGACCCTGTTCCACAGCTACGCCTTCGACTTCTCCGTCTGGGAGATCTTCGGCGCGCTGCTGCACGGCGGCCGGCTCGTCGTCGTGCCCTACACGGTCAGCCGCTCGCCCGACGGCCTCCTCGCCCTGCTGGCCCGCGAACGGGTCACCGTGCTCAGCCAGACGCCGAGCGCGTTCTTCCAGCTGGACGCCGCGGACCGGGACGCCGGCGGCCCGCCGCTCGCGCTGAAGCACGTCGTGTTCGGCGGCGAGGCGCTGGAACCCGCCCGGCTCGACGGCTGGTACGCCCGGCGCGGCGAAAGCGTCTCGCTGGTCAACATGTACGGCATCACCGAGACCACGGTGCACGTCACGCACGCCGCTCTCGGCCCCGGCGACACCGCCCCCGGCACCCGCTCCCCGGTCGGCGGCCCCCTGCCGCACCTCGCCGCCCGCGTCCTGGACCCCGCGCTGCGCCCGGTGCCGCCCGGCTTCGCCGGCGAGCTGTACGTCGCCGGCGACGGCCTCGCCCGCGGCTACCTCGGCCGCCCCGACCTGACCGCCGACCGGTTCGTCGCCGACCCCTACGGCCCGCCGGGCTCCCGCATGTACCGCACCGGCGACCTGGTGCGGCTGCTCGACGACGGCACCTTCGCCTACCTCGGGCGCGGCGACCACCAGGTGAAGATCCGGGGCTTCCGGATCGAACTCGGCGAGATCGAGAGCGTGCTGGCCTCCCACCCGGGCGTCGCCCAGGCCGCCGTCACCGTCCGCGAGGACCGGCCGGGCGACCGGCGGCTCGCCGCGTACGCCGTGCCCGCGGCCGGCGCCGCACCCGACCCGGCCGACTGGCGCGCGCTGTGCGCCCGCACCCTGCCCGCCCACAGCGTGCCCGCGTCGGTCACCGTGCTCGACGCGCTGCCGCTGACCGCCAACGGCAAGCTCGACCGCGCCGCGCTGCCCGCCCCTGACGCTCCCGGCGCCCCTGCCGCGGACCGGACCCCGCCCGCCGGCCCGGCCGAGGCGGCCGTGCGCGACGCCTTCGCCTCCGTGCTCGGCGTCGACGAGGTCGGCGGCGACGCCGACTTCTTCGCCCTCGGCGGGCACTCCCTGCTCGCCGGACGGCTCATCGCAGCCGTCCGCGACGCGCTGGGCGCCGAGATCACCGTCCAGGACCTGTTCGAGGCGCCCACCCCGGCCGCCCTGGCCGCCCGGGTCCGCGCCGCCGGCCCGCCCGGCCGGCCCCCGCTCGTGGCCCGCTCCGACGACGGCCCCGCCCCCATGTCGTACGCCCAGCACCGCATGTGGGTGCTGCGCGAGGTGGAGGACGCCGCCCCCACCTACAACATGCCGCTCGCGCTGCGCCTGTCCGGCCCGGTGAACCGCATGGCGCTGCGCGACGCCCTGTACGACGTCGTGGTCCGGCACGAGAGCCTGCGCACCGTGTACCCGCGCGGCGAGCACGGCGTCTCGCCCCGGGTGCTGCCGCCCGAGCAGGCCCGGCCCTGGCTGGTGGAGGCCCGCGTCCGGCCCGGCGACCTGCCCGCCGCGCTCACCCGGGCCGCCCGCACCCCCTTCGACCTCGACTGGCAACTGCCGGTCGTGGCACACCTGTTCACCCTGCCGGACGGGGACAACGTCCTGCTCCTGGTGCTGCACCACGTGGCCTGCGACGGCTGGTCGATGCGTCCGCTGCTCACGGACCTGTCCACCGCGTACGCCGCCCGGGTCACGGGCGAGGAGCCCTGCTTCCCGCCGCTGCCCGTCCGCTACGCCGACTTCGCACGGTGGCAGCGTGACCTCCTCGGCGACGAGGACGACCCGGCGAGCCTGGCCGGACGCCAGCTCGCCCACTGGGAACGCGCCCTGGCCGGCCTCCCCGACCAGCTGGAGCTGCCCGCCGACCGGCCCCGGCCGCCGGTCGCCGAGCACCGCGGCGGCTCCGTGCCGCTGCGCATCGGCCCCGAAGTGCACGCCGCCCTGGACGCGTTCGCCCGGGAGAACGGCGCCACCTGCCACATGGTGCTGCAGGCCGCGCTGGCCGCCCTGCTCACCCGGCTCGGCGCGGGCGCCGACATCCCCCTCGGCTGCCCCACCGCCTCCCGCCCCGACAGCGCCCTGGACGACGTCGTCGGCTTCTTCGTCAACCCGGTCGTGGTGCGCGCCGACACCTCCGGCGATCCCGCCTTCACCGAGCTGCTCGCCCGGGTGCGGGCCACCGCGCTGGAGGCCTACGCCCACCAGGACGTGCCCTTCGACCGGGTCGTCGAACGGCTCCAGCCGGAGCGGTCGGCCGCCCGCCACCCGCTGTTCCAGGTCGTGCTGTCCTACCAGGACTTCGAGGCCCGCCCCGTGCTCAAGGGCCTCGACGTGCGCCGGGAACCGGTCGAACTCGGCGTCGCCAAGTTCGACCTGACGTTCAACCTGGTCGAGCACCGCGACGGCCGGGACGGATGCGCCGGCATCGACGGCGACCTGGAGTACGACGTCGCGCTGTACGACCGGTCCACCGCCGAGTCCCTGGTGCGGCGCCTGCTGACGCTGCTCCGGGCGGCCGTCGCCGCCCCCGCGCTGCCGATCGGCGCCCACGACCTGCTGGACGACACCGAGCGCGCCCGCCTGGCCGCCTGGAACGACACCGCCCGGCCGGTGCCCGGCAGCGGGCTCGCCGAGCAGTTCGCGGCCCAGGCCCGGCGTACCCCCGACGCGGTCGCCGTGACCGGCGCCGACGGCGCCCACCTCACCTACGCCGAACTCGACGCGCGCTCCGGGCGGCTCGCCCGCCGGCTCGCCGACGCCGGCGTCGGACCCGAGAGCGCCGTCGTCGTGCTCCAGGAACGCTCCGCCGACCTGGTCGTCTCCCTGCTGGCGGTCCTGCGGGCCGGCGGCTACTACGTGCCGCTCAACACCCGCTACCCGGCCTCCCGGATGGCCCTGATCACCGAGGACGTCGGCGCCCGCGTCGTCCTCACCGACCGCGCCACCGACGCCGCGCACGCCTGCGCCTCCTGGGCGCCGCACGCCGAGGTCGTCGTCGTGGACGACGGCGGCGACGCGGAGCGCCGGCCGCTGCCCGCCGTGCCCGCCCACCCGCACCAGCTGGCGTACGTGATGTACACCTCCGGCTCCACCGGCCGGCCCAAGGGCGTGGCCATCACCCACGGCGACGTCTCCGCGCTGGCCGCCGACCGGTGCTGGCGCACCGGCAACCAGGAGCGCGTCCTGCTGCACTCCCCGTACTCCTTCGACACCTCCCAGTACGAGCTGTGGGTGCCGCTGGTGTCCGGCGGGGCCGTCGTCGTCGCCCCGCCCGGGGACCTGGACACCCGGGCCCTGGCCCGCGCGGTCGTCGAGGGCCGGGTCACCGGCATGTGGCTCACCTCCGGCCTGTTCAACCTGCTCGCCGAGGAGTCCCCGGAGTGCTTCACCGGCGTACGGGAGGTGTGGACGGGCGGCGACGTCGTCTCGCCCGCCGCGGTCGCCCGGGTCCTGGCCGCCTCGCCCGGCACCCTGGTCGTCGACGGCTACGGCCCGACCGAGACCACCACCTTCGCCACCCACCACTTCATGCGCGCGCCGTGGGAGCAGGAGACCACCGTCCCCATCGGCACCCCGCTGGACAACACCGCCTGCCATGTGCTGGACGACCGGCTGCGGCCCGTCCCGCCCGGCGTGGCCGGCGAGCTGTACATCGGCGGCGCCGGGCTGGCCCGCGGCTACCTCGGACGGCCCGACGCCACGGCCGAACGGTTCGTCGCCGACCCGTACGGCCCCGCGGGCGCCCGCATGTACCGCACCGGCGACCTGGTGCGCAGGCGCGGCGACGGCGTGCTGGAGTTCCTCGGCCGCGTCGACCACCAGGTCAAGATCCGCGGCTTCCGCATCGAACTGGGGGAGATCGAGTCCGTCCTCGGCTCCCACCCGCAGGTCGCCCAGTGCACCGTCCTGGTCCGGGAGGACCGCCCCGGGGACAAACGGCTCGTCGCCTACGTCGTCGCCGCGCCCGGCGCGGACCCCGGCGCCGCCGCGCTGCGCGCCCACGTCGCGGCCGCGCTGCCCGACTACATGGTGCCCGCGGCCTTCGTCGCGCTGCCCGCGCTGCCGCTCACCCCGAACGGCAAGCTCGACCGCCGGGCCCTGCCCGCGCCGGACTTCGGCGCGGCCACGGGCACGCACCGGGCACCCCGCACCCCCCGCGAGGAACTGCTCGCGGTGCTGTTCGCCGAGGTGCTCGGCGTGGAACGCGTCTCGGTCGACGACAGCTTCTTCGACCGCGGCGGCGACAGCATCATGGTCATCCAGCTGGTCGGCCGGGCCCGCCGCGCCGGACTGGTGCTGAACGCGGCACAGGTCTTCGAGCACAAGTCGGTCGCCGCCCTCGCCCAGGTCGCCGAGGGCGCCGCCGACCGGGCGCCCGCCGCGCCGGACGGCCTGACCGCCGAGCCGGCCGGCCCGGTGCCGCTCACCCCCGTCATGCACTGGCTGCGCGAACGCGGCGGCCCGGTCGAGGCGTTCAGCCAGACCATGGCCGTGCCCGTTCCGCCCCGCCTCGGCGAGGAACGCCTCACGGCCGCCCTCCAGACACTCGTCGACCACCACGACGTGCTGCGCGCGGTCCTCACCCGCGAGCCCCGGACGGCGGACGGCGCCACGGGCGAGGGCGCGACGCACGGCGGGGAGGCGGGCTGGACCCTGCGCATCGACCCGCCCGGCGCCGTCCGCGCGGCCGACTGGGTGCGCCGCGTCGACGCCGCAGGGAAGGACGCGGCGGCGCTGGCCGCGCTGACCGCCCGGGAGGCCGCCGCCGCCCGGGACCGGCTCGACCCGTTCACCGGCCGCACCGGCCAGGCCGTCTGGCTCGACGCCGGGGACGGCCACCCCGGAACGCTGCTGCTCACCCTGCACCACCTCGTCGTGGACGGCGTCTCCTGGCGCATCCTGCTGCCGGACCTGAAGGCCGCCTGGGAAGACCCGCACACGCCGCTGCCCCCGGTCGGCACCCCGTTCCGGGCCTGGGCCCTGCACCTGGCCGAACAGGCGCGCACGGAGCGGCGCGGCGGCGAACTCGCCCTGTGGACCAGGACCCTGGCGCACGGCGCCCGGCCGGTCACCGCCGAGCGGCTGGACCCCGCCCGCGACACCGCGGCCACCGCCCGCAGCGTCAGCCTGGACCTGGACCCCCGTACCAGCGCCGCCCTGCTCACCACCGTGCCCGCCGCGTTCCACGGCCGGGTCGACGACGTCCTGCTGACCGCGTTCGCGCTCGCGGTCGCCGACTGGCGCGGACGCCGCGGACTCGGGGACGACGACGCCGTCCTGGTGGACGTCGAGGGCCACGGCCGCGAACCGGGTGACAGCGCCGCCGAACTCTCCCGCACCGTCGGGTGGTTCACCTCCATCCACCCCGTCCTGCTCCGGCCGGGACCGCTCGACCGGCAGGACGCCCTGGCCGGCGGCGCCGCCGCGGGAACAGCCGTCAAGCGGGTCAAGGAACAGCTCAGGGAGATCCCCGACGGCGGCATCGGCCACGGGGTGCTGCGACACCTCGACGCCCGCGCCGCCCGCAGCCTGACCGCCCTCGCCCCGCACGGCACCCCCGACCTGGGCTTCAACTACCTGGGCCGGTTCCCCGCCCCCGACGGCGGCCTGTGGACCGCCGCCCCGGACGCGGACCTGATCGGGGACGGCGCGGGCGAACGGCTGCCGCTCGCCCACGCCCTCGAACTCAACGCCCTCACCCGCGACGGGAACGACGGCCCCCGGCTGACCGCCGTGTGGACCTGGGCGGGACGGCTCCTGGGCGAGGACGCCGTACGCGACCTCGCCGGCGGCTGGTTCCGGGCCCTGACCGCCCTGGCCGCCCACGCCGAACGACCCGAGGCGGGCGGGATCACCCCGTCCGACCTGTCCCTGGTCCAGCTCAGCCAGGACCAGATCGACCAGCTCGAAGCCGCCTGGAAGGTAGCCCGATGACGCAGTCCGGACTCGCCGACGTCCTGCCCCTGACCCCGCTCCAGGAAGGGCTGCTCTTCCAGGTCGCCTACGCGGCGCAGGCCGGCGGCCCGGACGTCTACACCGTCCAGCTGGTGTTCGACCTGCGCGGCCCGCTGGACGAGGAGTCGCTGAGGACGGCGGCCGGCGCCCTGCTGCGCCGCCACCCCAACCTGCGCGCCGGATTCTGGCAGCAGAACGTGGACCGGCCGGTGCAGTTCGTCCCGCGCGACGTGCCGCTGCCCTGGCGGCGCCTGGACCTCACCGGGCTCGCCGACGACGAACAGCGGCTCAGGGCGGACGACTTCGTCGCCGCGGACCGCGCCGAACGCTTCGACCCGGGCGCCCCGCCGCTGCTGCGCTGCGGTCTGCTCGCCTTCGGTCCCGACCACCACAGGCTGGTGCTGACCACCCACCATCTGCTGTTCGACGGCTGGTCCATGCCGCTGCTGGTGCGCGAGCTGTTCACGCTGTACGCGCACCACGGCGACGACTCGGCCCTGGCGCCCGTCACCCCCTACCGGGCCTATCTGGCCTGGCTCGCCGGGCAGGACCGGGACGCGGCCCGCGCCGCCTGGCGCACCGCGCTGGCCGGACTGGAGGAGCCGAGCCTGGTCGCCGCCGGGCGCGGCCGGGGCGCGGACGGCGGAGCCGCGCTGCCCGGACAGATCTGGCACGAGGTGGACGAGACCACCACCGGACGGCTGACCGCCCTCGCCCGCTCCCTCGGCCTGACCCCCAACACCCTGGTGCAGGGCGTCTGGGCACTGCTGCTCGGCAGCGAACTGGGCCGCGACGACGTGGTGTTCGGCGCCACCGTCTCCCACCGCCCGCCCGAGATACCCGGCATCGAGTCCACCATCGGCATGTTCGTCAACACCCTGCCGGTGCGGGTCCGCGTCCGCCCCTGGGAGACGCTCGGCGAGCTGCTGGCCCGTGTGCAGCGGGAGCAGGCCGCGCTCATCGAGCACCGCCACCTGTCCCTGAGCGAGATCCAGTCGGCCGCCGGCGCCGGTGAACTCTTCGACACGGTCGTCGTGTTCGAGAACTACCCGCTGGACCCCGAGGTGCTCCGCGCCGAGGCCCGCGGGCTGCGCCTGGCCTCCTTCGAGGTCGGCGACGCCACCCACTATCCGCTGAGCCTGCTCGCCATCCCCGGCGAGCGGCTCCGCTTCCGCCTCGACCACCGCGCCGACGTGCTGGACACCGCCGGCGCCGAACGGCTGCTGCGCCGCCTGGACGCCCTGCTCGCCCAGGTCGCCGAACACGGAGCCGGCCTGCCCGTCGGCCGCGCCGCGCTGCTGACGGCCGACGAGCGCGCCCACGCCCTCGCCCTCTCCCGCGGACCCTCCTCCGACGCCCCCGCCGGCCGGACCCTGCCCGAGCTGTTCGAGGCGCAGGTGGCGCGTACGCCGGATGCGGTGGCGTTGGTGGTGGGGGGTGAGTCGTGGACGTATGCGGAGGTGAACGCGCGGGCGAACCGGTTGGCGCGGTGGCTGGTGGGCCGGGGTGCGGGCCCTGAGCGCATCGTGGCGTTGCGGTTGCCGCGGTGTGCGGGGCTGTACGTGGCGCTGTTGGCCGTGTTGAAGGCGGGTGCGGCGTATCTGCCGGTGGATGTGGCGTATCCGGAGGAGCGGATCGCGTTGATGCTCCAGGACGCGTCGCCTGCTCTGGTGCTCACGCCGGAGGAGGTGGAGGCGGATCTGTCGAGGTTCGAGGCGGGGGATCTGACGGACGGTGAGCGGCTCGCGCCGCTGCTGCCGCACCACCCGGCGTACGTGATCTACACGTCGGGTTCCACCGGCCGGCCCAAGGCCGTGGTCATGCCGGGATCCGCCCTGGTCAACCTCCTCACCTGGCACCAGCGGGAGATACCCGGCGGCACCGGCACGGTGGTCGCCCAGTTCACCACCATCGGCTTCGACGTCGCCAGCCAGGAGATCCTCTCCGCGCTGCTGCACGGCAAGACCCTCGCCGTGCCCGCCGAGGACGTGCGCCGCAGCGCCGAGCTGCTGACCGCCTGGCTCGACGAACAGCGCGTCACGGAGCTCTACGCGCCGAACCTCGTCGTGGAGGCGGTCGCGGAGGCCGCCGCCGAGCAGGGCCGCACCCTGCCCGCGCTGCGGCACGTGGTGCAGGCGGGCGAGGCGCTCGGACTCGGCGCCGCCGTGCGCGCCTTCACCGGCGCCGTCCCCGGACGGCGGCTGCACAACCACTACGGGCCCGCCGAGACCCATGTGACGACCGGCACCGCCCTGCCCGCCGGCCCCGCGGGCTGGAGCGACCCGGCGCCGGTCGGCCGTCCCGTCGCCGGCACCCGCGTCCTCGTGCTGGACGGTGCGCTGCGTCCGGTGCCGCCGGGTGTCACGGGTGAGCTGTATCTGGCGGGCGCGGGGGTGGCGCGCGGGTATCTGAACCGTCCGGAGCTGACGGCGGAGCGGTTCGTGGCCGATCCCTACGCTCCGCCGGGGTCCCGTATGTACCGCACGGGTGACCTGGGACGGTGGCGGGCGGACGGGGAGCTGGAGTTCGCCGGGCGCGCGGACCACCAGGTGAAGATCCGCGGCTTCCGGATCGAGCCGGGGGAGGTGGAGGCCGCGCTCGCCGCCCTGCCGGGCGTCGCCCACGCCGCCGTCCTCGCCCGCGAGGACCGCCCCGGCGACAAGCGCCTCGTCGGCTACGTCGTCCCGGCCCACGACGCCACCGACCCCGCCGCGCTGCGCACCGCGCTGGCCCGGACCCTGCCCGACCACATGGTGCCCGCCGCGATCGTCGTCCTCGACGCGCTGCCGCTCACCCCCAACGGCAAACTGGACCGGGCCGCGCTCCCCGCGCCCCGGACCACCGCGGCCGCCCGCCGCACCCCGCGCTCCCCGCGGGAGGAGATCCTCTGCGGCCTGTTCGCCGAGGTGCTCGGACTCACCGGCCCCGTCCACATCGACGACGACTTCTTCGCGCTGGGCGGGCACTCGCTGCTCGCCACCCGGCTGATCAGCCGCGTCCGCAGCGTCCTCGGCGCCGAACTGCCGCTGCGCGAGCTGTTCGAGGCCCCCACGGTCGCCCGGCTCGCCGAACGCCTCGACGGCGCCGAGGGCGCCCGTCCCGCGCTGCGGCCGGTCGCCCCGGAGCGGCGCCCGTCCCGGCTGCCGCTGTCCCACGCCCAGCGCCGGCTGTGGTTCCTCGGCCGCCTCGACGGCCCCAACAACACCTACAACATCCCGCTCGCCCTCCGGCTGCGCGGTGACGTCGACCGCGCCGCGCTGCGCGCCGCCCTCGCCGACCTGACCGCCCGGCACGAGACCCTGCGCACCGTCTACCCCGCGGACGCCGGCGAGCCGTACCAGGAGATCCTGCCGCCCGGCGAGGCGGTACCCGGCCTCGAGACCGCCGTCACCGACGAGGAGCACCTCGCCGGCCGGTTGGCCGAGGCGGCCGGCCGGCCCTTCGACCTCACGCGTGACCTGCCGTTGCGGGCGGTGCTGTTCGAGCTGGGCGAGCGGGAGCATGTGCTGCTGTTGCTGCTGCACCACATCGCGGGCGACGGCTGGTCCCTCGCCCCGCTGACGCGGGACCTGGCCACCGCGTACGCCGCCCGCCGCGAGGGCCGCGCCCCCGCGTTCACGCCGCTGCCCGTCAGCTATGCCGACTACACGCTGTGGCAGCGCGACCTGCTCGGCGACGCCGACGACCCGGCGAGCCCGCACGCCGCCCAGCTCGCCCACTGGCGCGACGCCCTGTCCGGGGCCCCCGCCCAGCTCGACCTGCCCACCGACCACGCCCGGCCGGCCGTCGCCTCGCACCGCGGCGCCACCGTCGCGTTCCGGCTCGACGCCGCTCTGCACGACCGGCTCGCCGCGCTCGCCACCGCCTGCGACAGCAGCCTGTTCATGGTGCTCCAGGCCGCCTTCGCCGCCGTGCTCACCCGGCACGGGGCGGGCACCGACATCCCCATCGGCAGCCCCGTCGCCGGCCGCACCGACGACGCGCTCGACCAGCTGGTCGGGTTCTTCGTCAACACCCTGGTGCTGCGCACCGACACCTCCGGCGACCCCGCCTTCCGCGACCTCGTGCGCCGGGTGCGCGAGGTCGACCTGGCCGCCTACACCCACCAGGACCTGCCGTTCGAGAAGCTCGTCGAGGAGCTCAACCCCGAGCGGACGCTCGCCCGCAACCCGCTCTTCCAGGTGGTCCTCGCCCTGCAGTCGATGCCCGCCCCCGACACGGCCCTGCCGGGCCTGGACGTCGCCGTGGAGCCGGTGCGGGTGGGCTTCGCCAAGTTCGACCTCGGTCTCGCCGTCGTCGAGGAGCACACCGCCGACGGCGAGCGGGCCGGGATCCGCGGCGACTGGGAGTACAGCACCGAGCTGTTCGAGCGCGGCACCGTGGAGGCCCTCGGCGAACGTCTGGAACGCTTCCTGCGCGCCGTCGCCGAGGACCCCGGGCGGACCATCGGATCGGTCGACCTGCTCGGCCCGGCCGAACGCCACCGGCTGCTGGTCGACGTCAACGCCCCCGAGGCGGGGACGGTCCGCCCGGCCACGCTGCCCGCCCTGTTCGAGGAGCAGGCCGCCCGCACCCCCGACGCCGTCGCGGTGGTCATGGGCGCGCGGTCGCTCACGTACGCGGAACTGAACGCGCGGGCCAACCGGCTGGCGCGCCGGCTGGCCGAGCGGGGCGCGGGCCCCGAGCACGTCGTGGCGCTCCAGCTGCCGCGCACGGCGGACCTGGTGACGGCCGTCCTCGCGGTCTGGAAGGCCGGCGCCGCCTACCTGCCCGTCGACCCCGGCTACCCGGACGAGCGGATCGCGTTCATGCGGGCCGACGCCCGGCCGTCCCTGGTCCTCACCCCCGACACTCTCGCCGCCGACCTCGAGGCCGCCGCCGGGTACCCCGCCACCGACCTCCGCGACGCCGACCGGGCGGCCCCGCTGCTGCCGAACCACCCCGCCTACGTCATCTACACCTCCGGCTCCACCGGCACCCCCAAGGGGGTCGTGGTCGCGCACGCCTCCGTCACCGCCACGATCCCGCCCCAGGCCGCGCGGTTCGGTCTCGGTCCGCGCAGCAGGGTGCTCCAGTTCGCCTCGATCAGCTTCGACGCCGCCCTGTGGGAGCTGACGGCCGCCCTGCTCACCGGCGCCGGACTGGTCCTCGCCACCGCCGACGAACTGCTGCCAGGACCCGGCCTCGCCGACCTGGTCCGCGAGCAGGGCGTCACGCTGCTCGCCCTGCCGCCCGGCGCCCTGCCCGCCCTGCCCGACGGCGCCCTGCCTCCCGGCACGGACCTCATCGTCGCCGGCGACGCGACCGCCCCCGACCAGGCCGCCCGGTTCGGCCCCGGCCGGCGCCTGGTCAACGCCTACGGTCTGACCGAGAGCACCGTGTGCGCCACCCTGAGCGCCCCCGTCACCGGCGCGGTCTCCCCGCCCATCGGCCGCCCGGTCGGCGCGGCCCGCGTCTACGTCCTCGACGAGCGGCTGCGGCCCGTGCCGCCCGGCGTCACCGGCGAGATCCACATCGCCGGGCCCGGCGTCGCCCGCGGCTACCTCGGCCGCCCCGGGCTGACCGGCGAACGGTTCGTCGCCGACCCCTTCGCGCCGCTGTTCGGCGAGCGCGGCGCCCGGATGTACCGCACCGGCGACCTGGGCCGGTGGCGGGCCGACGGAGAGCTGGAGTTCGCGGGCCGCGCCGACCAGCAGGTCAAGATCCGCGGCTTCCGCATCGAGCCCGGCGAGATCGAGACCGTCCTCACCGGCCACCCGGACGTCACGGCCGGCGCCGTCGTCGCCCGGGAGGCCGGGCCCGGCGACAAGCACCTCGTCGCCTACGTCGTCCGCGAGACCGCCACCGGCGACCCGACGGCCGCGGACGAGGCCGGCGGCGACGGACAGGTCGAGCGATGGCGCGAGACCTACGACTCCCTGTACGAGGCCGAGCCCGGGCACGCCTTCGGCGCCGACTTCTCCGGCTGGAACAGCAGCTACACCGCCGACGCCATCCCCCTCGAGGAGATGACCGAGTGGCGGGCCGCGTCCGTGGAGCGGATCCTCGCCCTGCGCCCGCGCCGGGTCCTGGAGATCGGCTGCGGTACCGGCCTGATCCTCTCCCAGGTCGCCCCGCACGTCGCCGAGTACTGGGGGACCGACCTGTCCGCACCGGTCGTCGACCAGCTCCGCCGGCACCTCGACGCCCGTCCCGAACTGGCCGACAGGTGCACCCTGCTCACCCGTCCCGCGCACGACACCGACGGCCTGCCCGCAGGACACTTCGACACCGTCGTGCTGAACTCCGTCGTCCAGTACTTCCCCGACGCCGGATACCTGGCCGCGGTGGTGCGCCGCGCGGCCGCGCTCCTCGCCCCCGGCGGCACGATCTTCCTCGGCGACATCCGCAACCTGCGCACCCTGCGCGCCTTCCGCACCGCCGTCGAACTGCGCCGCGCCGGCGCCTACGCGGACCCCGCCGCGATACGCCGCTCCGTCGCCCAGTCGATCGCCGCCGAGAAGGAACTGCTGCTCGACCCCGACTACTTCACCGCCCTCGCCGCCGACGACCCGCACCTGGTCCTCGCCGACGTCACCCTGCGCGCGGGAGCCCACCACAACGAGATGAGCCGGCACCGCTACGACGTCCTGCTGCGCCGGGCCGCGGACGGCCCGGCGCCGGACGGGAAACGGCTGCGCTGGGGCACGGACGTCCGCACCGCCGGCGAGCTGCGCCGCGCCCTGAGCGGGGACGGCGCCGTACGGGTCACCGGCATACCCAACGCCCGGCTGGTCCGCGAGCACCGCGCGCTCGCCGCGCTGGAACGCGGCGACGCCGCCGGGGCCGCCGCCCTCCTGGACGCGCCCGCCCCCGACGACGCCGTCGACCCGCACGACGTGCACCGCTGGGGCGCCCGCTGCGCCTGGGGCGCACCGGACGACACCTTCGAGGCGTACGCGGGCCCCGGCGCCGCCCACCGGCCGCGCCCGGCCGCCGCACGCGCCCTGGCCAACGACCCCTCACGCGCCGAGCGCGACGCGCGGGTCGTCGACGAACTGCGCGCCCTGGTGGCCGAACGGCTGCCCGCGCACATGGCGCCCGCCGCGTACGTCGTCCTGGACGCCCTGCCGCTCACCGCCAACGGCAAGCTCGACCGGGACGCGCTGCCCGCACCCGACCTGGGGTCCGCCGCGGCCGGCCAGGCGCCGCGCACCCGGCGGGAGGAGATCCTCGCCGCCCTCTTCGCGGAGGTCCTCGGGCTGCCCGGGGTCGGCGTCGACCGCAGCTTCTTCGACCTGGGCGGGCACTCGCTGCTGGCCACCCGGCTGCTGAGCCGCATCCGCACCGTGCTGGGCGCGGAACTCGCCGTACGCGACCTGTTCCAGGCGCCCACCGTCGCCGAGCTCGCCGAACGCGTCGACGGCGCGGACGAGGCCCGGCCCGCGCTCACCGCACGGCCGCGCCCCGCGGAGGTGCCGCTGTCGTTCGCCCAGTACCGGCTGTGGTTCCTGCACCGCATGGAGGGACCCGGCGCCACCTACAACATCCCGATGAGCCTGCGGCTGACCGGCAGCCTCGACACCGCCGCGCTGCGGGCCGCGCTCGCCGACGTCGTCGCCCGCCACGAGGCGCTGCGCACCGTCTACCCGGAGCGCGGCGGCGTCCCGCGCCAGCAGGTCCTGGACCCGGTGGCGCCCGCCTTCGAGACCGTGCCGACCACGCCCGGACGGCTCGAGGAGGACCTGACCCGCGCCGCCCGCCGCAGCTTCGACCTGGCCGGCGAACTCCCTCTGCGCGCGGTGCTGTTCGAGCTGGGCGAGCGCGAGCACGTGCTGCTGCTGCTCATGCACCACATCGCCGGCGACGGATGGTCCTGGCCGCCACTGGCCCGCGATCTCGGCGACGCGTACGCCGCCCGACGCGAGGGCCGCGCTCCCGGCTTCGCGCCGCTGCCGGTCCAGTACGCCGACTACACGCTGTGGCAGCGTGAGCTGCTCGGCGACGAGCAGGACCCCGACAGCCGCCTCGCGCGCCAGATCGAGCACTGGACGAGGACGCTGGACGGCGTCCCCGAGGAACTCACGCTGCCCACCGACCACCCCCGTCCCGCCGTCGCCTCGCACCGCGGCGACATGGTGCCCTTCACCGTCGACGCGGACCTGCACCGCCGGCTGAACGCCCTGGCCGGCAGCGCGCGGGCCAGCCTGTTCATGGTGGTCCAGGCCGCCTTCGCCGCGTTGCTGACCCGGCACGGGGCGGGCACCGACATCCCCGTCGGCAGCCCCGTCGCCGGGCGCACCGACGAGGCGCTGGACGACCTGGTCGGGTTCTTCGTCAACACGCTGGTGCTGCGCACCGACACCTCCGGCGATCCCACCTTCCGGGAACTGCTGGAACGGGTCCGGGAGGCGGACCTGGCCGCCTACGCCCACCAGGACGTGCCCTTCGAGAAGCTCGTCGAACGGCTGCGCCCCGAGCGCTCACTCTCCCGCCACCCGCTGTTCCAGGTGATGCTGGCGTTCCAGAACAGCGGCGAGGCCCGCCTCGACCTGCCCGGCCTCACCGCCGAGGCGCTTCCGGTCGGCGTCGGCGTCGCCAAGTTCGACCTGCACCTGAGCATGGTCGAGCTGCGCTCCGGCGACGGCGCACCCGGCGGCATCCGCGCCGCCCTGGAGTTCAGCACCGACCTGTTCGAGCGGGGCACCGCGGAGGCGCTCGCCGAACGGCTGCTGCGCCTGCTGCGGGCCGTCGCCGACGACCCCGACACCACGATCGGCCGCCTGGAACTCCTCAGCCCCGACGAGCGCCGCCGGGTCCTCACCGGCTGGAACACCACCGAAGCGCCGCGTCCCGCGCCCGGCACCCGGGTCCCCGAGCTGTTCGAGGCGCAGGTGGCGCGTACGCCGGATGCGGTGGCGTTGGTGGTGGGGGGTGAGTCGTGGACGTATGCGGAGGTGAACGCGCGGGCGAACCGGTTGGCGCGGTGGCTGGTGGGGCGGGGTGCGGGTCCTGAGCGCATCGTGGCCTTGCGGTTGCCGCGGTGTGCGGGGCTGTACGTGGCGGTGCTGGCGGTGCTGAAGGCGGGTGCGGCGTATCTGCCGGTGGATGTGGCGTATCCGGAGGAGCGGATCGCGTTGATGCTTCAGGACGCGTCGCCTGCTCTGGTGCTCACGCCGGAGGAGGTGGAGGCGGATCTGTCGGGGTTGGATGCGGGGGATCTGACGGACGGTGAGCGGCTCGCGCCGCTGCTGCCGCACCATCCGGCGTACGTGATCTACACGTCGGGTTCCACCGGCCGGCCCAAGGCCGTGGTCATGCCCGGCGCCGGACTGGTCAACCTCCTCACCTGGCACGCCCGCCGCTTCCCCGGCGGCCCCGGAACGCGCACCGCGCAGTTCACCGCGATCGGCTTCGACTTCTCCGTGCAGGAGATCCTCTCCCCGCTCGTCATGGGCAAGACCCTCGTGGCGCCCGACGAGCCGACCCGGCACAGCGCCGAACTGCTGGCCGCCTGGCTGGACGAGCAGCGCGTGAACGAGCTGTTCGCACCGAACCTCGTCGTGGAGGCGGTCGCGGAGGCCGCCGCCGAGCAGGGCCGCACCCTGCCCCACCTGACCGACGTCCTCCAGGGCGGCGAGGCCCTCGTGCCCGGCCCCCGGGTGCGCGACTTCGCGTACGCCGTCCCCGGCCGGCGGCTGCACAACGTCTACGGACCCGCCGAGACCCACGCCGTCACCACCCACACCCTGCCCGCCGATCCGGCCGAGTGGCCCGCCGCCGCCCCCATCGGGCGGCCCGTGGACCACGACCGCGTCCTCGTGCTGGACGGTGCGCTGCGTCCGGTGCCGCCGGGTGTCACGGGTGAGCTGTATCTGGCGGGCGAGGGGGTGGCGCGCGGGTACTTGAACCGTCCGGAGCTGACGGCGGAGCGGTTCGTGGCCGATCCCTACGGTCCGCCGGGGTCCCGTATGTACCGCACGGGTGATCTGGGACGGTGGCGGGCGGACGGGGAGCTGGAGTTCGCCGGGCGCGCGGACCACCAGGTGAAGATCCGCGGTTTCCGGGTCGAGCCGGGGGAGGTGGAGGCCGCGCTCGCCGCCCTGCCGGGCGTCGCCCGCGCCGCCGTCCTCGCCCGCGAGGACCGGCTGGTCGCCTACCTCGTCGGCGACGGCCCGGACACCGACGCCGTACGCGCCGCCCTGGGCCGGGTCCTGCCGGACTTCATGGTGCCGTCCGCGTACGTGGTGCTCGACGCGCTGCCGCTGACCCCCAACGGCAAACTGGACCGGGCCGCGCTGCCCGACCCCGCCCCCGCGCCGGGCGCCGGACGCGGCCCGCGCACCCCCGGCGAGGAGATCCTGTGCGGGCTGTTCGCCGAGATCCTCGCGGTGGACCGACCGGTCCGCGCCGACGACGACTTCTTCGCGCTGGGCGGGCACTCGCTGCTCGCCACCCGGCTGATCAGCCGCATCCGCAGCGTCCTCGGCGCGGAGGTCTCGCTGCGGGACCTGTTCGAGCGCCCCACCCCGGCCGGCCTCGCGTCCCTCGCCGCCTCGGCCGGCGACGGACGCCGTCCCGCCCTGGCGCCCGCCGCCGAACGGCCCGACCCGCTCCCGCTGTCGTACGCCCAGCGCCGGCTGTGGTTCCTCGGCCGCCTCACGGACGACGACCCCGGCTACAACATGCCCGTGGGACTGCGTCTGACCGGCGCCCTGGACGCCGAGGCGCTCGCCGCCGCACTGGCCGACCTGACCGAGCGGCACGAGACGCTGCGCACCGTCTTCCCCGAGGGCGAGGACGGCAGCCCCTGCCAGCTGGTGCTCGGGCCCGAGGCGGCCCGGCCGGCGCTCGAGGTGTGCCGGACCACCGAGGACGAGCTTCCCGGCGCACTGGCCCGGGCGGCCCGGCACCGCTTCGACCTCACGCGTGATCTGCCGTTGCGGGCGGTGCTGTTCGAGCTGGGCGAGCGGGAGCATGTGCTGCTGTTGCTGCTGCACCACATCGCGGGCGACGGCTGGTCCCTGGCCCCGCTGACGCGGGACCTGGCCACCGCGTACGCCGCCCGCCGCGAGGGCCGCGCCCCCGCGTTCACGCCGCTGCCCGTCAGCTATGCCGACTACACGCTGTGGCAGCGCGACCTGCTCGGCGACGCCGACGACCCGTCCGGCACCGCCGCCCGGCAGTTCGCCTACTGGCACGAGGCGCTGGCGCAGCTTCCCGAGGAGATCCAGCTGCCCGCCGACCGGCCACGCCCTGCCACCCCCGGCCATCGCGGCGAGGCGGTGTTCCGCACCCTCGACGCCGGTCTGCACCAGACCCTGCTCGACCTCGCCCGCTCCGGCGGCGCCAGCCTGTTCATGGTGTTGCACGCCGCCCTCGCCGCCGTGCTGACCCGGCACGGGGCGGGCACCGACATCCCCGTGGGCAGCCCCGTCGCCGGGCGCACCGACGAGGCGCTGGACGACCTGGTCGGGTTCTTCGTCAACACGCTGGTGCTGCGCACCGACACCTCAGGCGATCCCACCTTCCGGGAACTGCTGGACCGGGTCCGGGAGGCGGACCTGGCCGCCTACGCCCACCAGGACGTGCCCTTCGACCGGCTGGTGGAGGACCTCGGACCGGGCCGGTCCCTGTCCCGGCACCCGCTGTTCCAGGTGCTGCTCGCCCTGCAGAACACGCCCGAGGCCGACCTCGCCCTGCCCGGCCTCACCGTCCGGCCCGAGGTCGTCGCCCTCGGCGCCGCCAAGTTCGACCTCACCTTCAACCTGGCCGAGCGGCACGGCCCCGACGGCACGGCCGGAGGCATCGACGCCGTCCTCGAATACAACACCGACCTGTTCGAGCGCACCACCGCCGAGGCGCTCACCGACCGTCTCGTGGCCTTCCTGCGGGCGGTCGCCGCCGACCCCGACCTGCCGGTCGCCGAGGTGCCGATCCTCGCGAGCGGCGAACGCCACCTCGTCCTGACCGGGTGGAACGACACCTCCTGGGCGCCCGGCCGCACGGCCGCCGACGCGTCGCTGCCGCGGCGCTTCGCCGAACAGGCCGCCCGCACCCCCGACGCGGTCGCCGTCACCGAACCCGACGGCGTCACCTGGACGTACGCCGAACTCGACGCCCGGGCCAACCGGCTGGCCCGCCGGCTCGTCGCCCGGGGCGTCACCCCGGAGACACCCGTCGCCGTGCTCCAGGAACGCTCCGCGCACCTGGTGGCCGCCACCCTCGCGATCCTCAAGGCGGGCGGCGTCTACGTGCCGCTGCACACGGGCTATCCCGAGGAGCGGATGCGGCACGTCCTCGCCGACACCGGGGCGGAACTGCTGCTCACCGACGCCCGCCACGCCGCCGCCGCGTCCCGGCTGGGCGTGACGGCCCTCGCCGCCGACGAGGACACCTCCACGGACGACGCCACCGCGCCGGACGTCACGGTTCCGCCGGACGCGCTCGCCTACATCATGTACACCTCCGGATCCACCGGCGTCCCCAAGGGAATCGGCATCACGCACCGCGACGCCGTCGCGCTCGCCGTCGACCGCTGCTGGGAGACCGGCGCCGCCTCCCGGGTGCTGATGCACTCGCCGTACGCCTTCGACATCTCCACCTACGAACTGTGGAGCCCGTTGCTGGCCGGCGGCCGCATCGTCGTCGCCCCGCCCGGCGAACTGGACGCCGCCGTGCTGCGCCGCGTCCTCGCCGAGCAGGGCGTCACCTCCCTGCTGCTGACCGCGGGTCTGTTCGGCGTCGTCGCGGACGAGGACCCCGGCGTCTTCACGGGCGTGCGCGACGTGTGGACGGGCGGCGACGTCGTCCCGCCCACCGCCGTGCGCCGCGTCCTCGCCGCCTGCCCGGGCACCGTCGTCAAGGTGCTGTACGGGCCCACCGAGATCACCCTCGGCTGCACCTGGCACCGGTTCACCGACCCCGGCCGGGTCCCCGCGTCCGTGCCCATCGGACGCCCGCTGGACGAGACCCGCGCCTACGTGCTCGACGAGCGGCTGCGGCCCGTGCCGCCCGGTGTGCCGGGCGAGCTGTACATCGCGGGCGCCGGCCTGGCCCGCGGCTACTGGGCCCAGCCCGCGCGCACCGCCGAACGGTTCACGGCCGACCCGTTCGCCGGGCTCTTCGGCGACACCGGCGGCCGCATGTACCGCACCGGCGACATCGCGCGCCGCACCACGGGCGGCGTCCTGGAGTTCCTCGGCCGCGCCGACCAGCAGGTCAAGATACGCGGCTTCCGCGTCGAACCCGGCGAGATCGAGACCGCGCTCGCCGCCCACCCCGACGTCACCCGGGCCGTCGTCACCGCGCGCCCCGGACGGGCCGGCGACACCGTCCTCGTCGCCCACCTGGTCCCCGCGCCCGACGCCGGCCCCGGCGCCCTGGAACCGGCGCGGCTGCGCGCCGAACTGGAGCGGTCCCTGCCCGACTACATGGTGCCCGCCGCGTTCGTCACGCTCGACTCCCTGCCGGTCACCCCCAACGGCAAGCTCGACCGGGACGCCCTGCCCGAGCCGGAGTGGGGCGCGGGCGGCGGGCGGCTGCCCCGCAACCCGCGCGAGGAACTGCTCTGCGACCTGTTCGCCGAGGTGCTCGGCGCCGGCCGCGTCGGCATCGACGACAACTTCTTCGAGCTCGGCGGACACTCCATGCTCGCCACCCGCCTCGCCGGCCGGATCAAGACGGTCCTCGGGGCCGACGTCGGCGTGCGCACCCTCTTCGAGGCGCCCACCGTCGCCGCGCTGCTCGCCCGCGTCGACGGAACCGCGGGCGAGGACGGCCCGGACCCCTTCGGCGTGGTGCTGCCGCTGCGCGCGGGGGGCGGGCGGCCCCCGCTGTTCTGCGTCCACCCGGCCGGCGGTTTCGGCTGGGTCTACTCGGCGCTGCTCCGGCACACCGACCGCGACCAGCCGCTGTACACCCTGCAGGCCCGCGGCCTCAGCCACGACGAACCGCTGCCCGGCGACATCCACGCCATGGCCCGCGACTACGCCGAACAGATCCGCAAGACCGCGCCGCGGGGCCCCTACCAGCTGCTCGGCTGGTCCTTCGGCGGACTCGTCGCCCACGCCGTGGCCACCCGGCTGCAGGCCGAGGGCGCCGAGGTGAGCCTGCTGGCCGTGCTCGACGGCTATCCCGACGCCTACGACGGGACCACCCGGCACGACGTCGGCGAGGAACAGGTCCTCGCCCTCCTGCTCAACGCGGCCGGCGCCGACCGCGCCGCCCTCGGCGACGGGCCGCTGGAGCGGACCGCCGTGCTCGGCGCCCTGCGCGCGAGCGGCAGCGCGCTCGCCCACCTCGACGACGCCGCGATCGGCCGGATGACGCGGGTCTTCCTCAACAACACCCGGCTCATCGAGGACTTCACCCCGCACCGCTTCGACGGCGACCTGGTGTTCTTCGCCGCCACCCGCGACCGCACCCGCCCGGACCTCACCCCCGCCTCGTGGGGCCCCCATGTCACGGGCCGTGTCGAGGAGCACTCCCTGGACACCGACCACGCCGGCCTGGCCCGGCCGGACGTTCTCGGCGTCATCGCCCGCACCCTCGCGGACCGCGACGCGCGCAGCACCCGTACCTGACCGATCGGAGACCCACCGTGCGCACACCCACCCTCGCCGACCGCGCCCCGGCCGGCTCGGCGGCGCCGGCCGCACCCGCCGCCGCACCCCGCCCCGTGACCGAACCGCCCGCCGTCACCGGTGACTTCACCACCGACCGGGCGGCGGTCACCGCCTGCCTCGAGGCGGGCGTCGGCCGCATCGCCGACCTCGGGCCCCGCGCCGAACGCAGCGTCGCCGCCCAGCGGCACGCCGCCTCCGCCCACGAGGAACTCCACGACCTGCGCCGCCGGTTCCTGGCCGCCCACGCCGAACGCGTCTACACCGAACTCACCGACGGCCTCACCCGCTCCCTGCGCGTCGAGGACCTCACCGAGCGGGCCTCCCACGCCTTCCCCGGACTGGTGCCGACCCGCGAACAGCTCGCGGAGGAGTCCCGCCGGCTCCAGCGCAACAAGGAGGGCTGGGAGGTCGCCGTCGGCCTGTTCCTCCAGGCCGTGCTGAGCGTCCCGCGCACCGGCGACCATCTGCTGCGCGCCATGCTCCGCCCCACCGACCGCGCGCTGACCGCGCTCACCGACTTCCGGGTCACCGGCCGCGCCGACCTGGGCGTGGCCACCGTCACCCGGCGGGACGGCGTCGCCACCCTCGAACTGTGCAACGACGAGTTCCTCAACGCCGAGGACGACTGCGCGGTCGAGGCCCTGGAGACCGGCACCGACCTGGTGCTGCTGGACCCCGCCAGCCACGTCGGCGTGCTGCGCGGCGCACCCCAGACCCACCCCGCCTACGCGGGCCGCCGCGTGTTCAGCGCCGGCATCAACCTCACCCACCTCTACCACGGCGACATCTCCCTGCTGGGCTTCATGCTGCGCCGCGAGGCCGGCTACCTCGCCAAGTTCGTGCGCGGCCTGTGCCTGGACGACACCCACGGGGACGGCTGGTGGCCGGACGCCGACAAGCCCTGGGTGGGCGCCGTGGACGCCTTCGCCATCGGCGGCGGCATGCAGATCCTGCCCGTGATGGACCGGGTCGTCGCCGCCGAGGACGCCTGGTTCAGCCTGCCCGCCATGGAAGAAGGCCTGGTGCCGGGCCTGGCCAACCTGCGCCTGCTGCACCTGACCGGCTCCCGGTTCTCCCGCCGTCTGATCCTGTGGGGCCGCAAGCTGCGCGCCACCGACCCCGAGGCGGCCCTGATCGTCGACGAGACGGCGCCCGCCGACGCCATGGACACGGCCGTGGAACGCGCCGCCCAGCACCTCGACCACCCGGCCGTGGGGGCCAACCGGCGCATGCTCGCCCTCGCCGAGGAGCCCGCCGATCTCTTCCGGCGCTACCTGGCCCGCTACGCCTACGAGCAGGCGCGGCTGCTGCACAGCCCGGCGCTGATCGACACCCTGGAGCGCACCTGGATCGACCGGCGGAGGAAGGAGGCCGCATGACCGCGGTGCTCGACGCCCCCATGACAGCGCCGGCGCCGGCCGGCCTCCCGCGCGAGACGGCGCTCGCCCTGTACCGGGCCATGGTCCTCGGGCGTGCCTTCGACACCACCGCCACCACCTTCACCCGGCAGGGACGGCTCGCCGTCTACCCGTCCTCCCGCGGCCAGGAGGCGTGCCAGGTGGCGCCCGTCCTCGCCCTGCGCCCCACCGACTGGGTCTTCCCCACCTACCGCGAGAGCGTCGCCCTGCTCACCCGCGGCATCGCCCCCGTCGAGGTGCTCACCCTGTTCCGCGGCGACCGGCACTGCGGCTACGACCCGCGCGCCCACCGCGCCGCCCCGCAGTGCACCCCGCTGGCCACCCAGTGCCTGCACGCGGCCGGCCTCGCCGACGCCGCCCGCACCGCCGGCGACGACCTGGTCGCCCTCGCCTTCGTCGGCGACGGGGCCACCAGCGAAGGGGACTTCCACGAGGCGGTCAACTACGCCGCAGTGCGCCGGGCGCCCGTGGTGTTCCTCGTGCAGAACAACCAGTACGCCATCAGTGTGCCGCTGGCGAAGCAGACCGCGGCCCGCACGCTCGCCGACAAGGCGGCGGGCTACGGCGCGGCCGGGATGCGGGTGGACGGCAACGACGCCCCCGCCGTGCACCGGGCCGTCGCCGAGGCCGCCGAACGGGCCCGCGCCGGCGGCGGCCCCACCCTGGTGGAGGCCGTCACCTACCGCATGGAGGCCCACACCAACGCCGACGACGACACCCGCTACCGCCCGCGGGAGGAGATCGCCTCCTGGGCCCGGAAGGACCCCGTCGCCCGTCTGGAGCGCCTGCTGCTCGCCGACGGCACGCTGGACGAGGCGGCGGCCGCCGCCGTGGCGGACGAGGCCGACGGTCTCAGCCGCACGCTGCGCCGCGACTTCGAGACGCCGCCGACGTGTGATCCGGCGGAGATGTTCCGGCACGTCTACCGTCACCCGCCGCACCGGCTGCGCGCCCAGGCCGCCGCCCTGGCCGGCGAACTCGCCGGCGCAGCGGACGAGGAACGGGCGGACGGGGAACAGGAGGAGGGGTCATGACCGCGGGCACCGTGTCCGCCGCACCCCGGGGCGCGGCCGTCACCCTGGCCGGGGCGCTGAACTCGGCGCTGCGCGACGCCCTGCGCGCCGACGACGACGTCGTCGTCTTCGGCGAGGACGTCGCCGTCCTCGGCGGGGTGTTCCGCGTCACCGACGGCCTGGCCCGGGAGTTCGGCGACGACCGCTGCTTCGACACCCCGCTCGCCGAGTCCGCCATCGTCGGCACCGCGATCGGCATGGCGATGTACGGCCGGCGCCCCGTGATCGAGATGCAGTTCGACGCGTTCGCCTACCCGGCGTTCGAGCAACTCGTCAGCCACGTCGCGAAGTTCCGGGCCCGCACGCGCGGCGCCCTGCCGCTGCCGCTGACCGTGCGCATCCCCTACGGCGGCGGCATCGGGGGAGTGGAGCACCACAGCGACTCCTCCGAGGTGTACTACATGGCCACCCCCGGCCTGACCGTCGTCGCCCCGGCCACCGTCGCCGACGCCTACTCGATGCTCCGCCGCAGCATCGAGTCCGACGACCCGGTGATCTTCCTCGAACCCAAACGCCTCTACTGGCAGAAGGAGTCCGTCGGGCTGCCGGTGGACACCGGCCCCCTCGGCTGGGCCGCCGTACGCCGGAGCGGCACCGACGCCACCCTGATCGCGCACGGCCCCGCGGTGCCCGTCGCGCTCCAGGCCGCCGAGGCGGCGGCCGCCGACGGACTCAGCCTGGAGGTCGTCGACCTGCGCACGCTGGCCCCGTTCGACGAGGAGACGGTCTGCGCCAGCGTCCGCCGCACCGGCCGCGCCGTCGTCGTGCATGAGGCGCACGGCTTCGCCGGCCCCGGCGCCGAGGTGGCCGCGACGGTCACCGAGCGCTGCTTCTACCACCTGGAGGCGCCCGTCCTGCGGGTCACCGGGTACGACGTGCCCTACCCGCCCCCGCTCGTCGAGAGGCACTACCTGCCCGGCGTCGCGCGGATCCTGGACGCGGTCGGCCGGCTGGAGTGGCCGGCCCGCCGGACGGCCGCGGCATGAACGGCCCCTGGTACCGCTGCTTCGCACCCCGCCCCCGGGCCGCCGTCCGGCTGCTGTGCTTCCCCTACGGCGGCGGCTCCGCGAGCGCCTACCGCGACTGGCCCGCCCTGCTGCCCGGCAGCGTCGAGGTGCACGCCGCGCAGTACCCCGGGCACGCCGACCGCATCGCCGAACCCCTCCACACCGGCCTGCACGCGCTGGCCGACGCCGCGGCGGCCGACGCGGCGCCCCTCACCGGCGGCCCGTTCGCCCTCTACGGCCACAGCCTCGGCGCGCTCGTCGCCTACGAGGTGGCGCTCAGGCTCCAGGCGGCAGGCCGCGCCCCCGTCCGGCTCGTCGTCTCCGGCATGCCGCCGCCGCACCGTGTCCGCCCCGGCTCCGTCCACCGCGCCGACGACGCGGGACTGCTCGCCGAGCTGCGCCGCCTCGGCGGCCTGCCCGACGAGGTCCTGGCCCACCCCGACCTCCTCGACCTGGCCCTGCGCACGGCCCGCGCCGACTACGCCCTCGGGGAGACCTACCGGCAGCGGCACGGCCCCCGCCTGGCCGTGCCGGTGACCGTGCACCGGGCCGTCTCCGACCCCGAACTCACCGCAGGGGAGGCGTCCGCCTGGGCCGCCGTCACCGACGGGCCGGTACGCGAACGCACCTTCCCCGGCGGCCACTTCCACCTCCTGGACGACCCGGCCCCGGTGCTGCTCGACCTCGTCACCGACCTCGCCGCGGACGGCCGTCAGCGGCGCGTCAGCCCTCCGGCAGCACCGGTGGCCACAGTGGACCGGGACCGTTCCGCCCCGTCGCCGAACTCCGGGAGACCGACATGACCAACCCCTTCGAGGACCCCGAAGGCACCTACCTCGTCCTGGTCAACGACGAGGGCCAGCACTCGCTGTGGCCGTCCTTCGCCGAGGTGCCGGCCGGGTGGACCGTGGCGCTGCCGGCCACCGACCGGGACACCGCGCTCGCCCACATCACCGAGCACTGGACCGACATGCGGCCGGCGAGCCTGATCGACGCCATGAAGGGCACGGCGGCATGACCCCGGCCGCGGGCCTGCTGGACACGCCGGGCCGGGCCGCGCCCTCCCTTTCCACGGCCGGCCTGCACGCCAGCCTCAGCGACCCCGCGCTCACCTCGATGACCCTGCTCAACGAGATCACCGGCGCCTACCCGGACGCCGTGTCCTTCGCCGCGGGCAGGCCCTACGAGGAGTACTTCGACAGCGAGGCCCTCCACCGCCACCTGCGCCTGTTCACCCGGTACCTCGAGACCGAGCGGGGCATGGACCGGCGTCAGGTACGGCGCACCCTGTTCCAATACGGGGCGACCAAGGGGATCGTGGGCGACCTGATCGTCCGCCACCTCCTCCTCGACGAGGGCATCACCGCCGACGAGGCCGACGTCCTCGTCACCACCGGCTGCCAGGAGGCCATGGTCCTGGTGCTGCGCGCCCTGCGACGCGACGCACGCGACGTCGTCCTGGCGGCTGCGCCCACCTACGTCGGGTTCACCGGCGCGGCCCGGCTCACCGAGACCCGGGTGCTGCCCGTGCCCGAGGGCCCCGCCGGGCTCGACCCCGCCGCCGTGGGCCGCGCCGCCGACGAGGCACGCGCCGCCGGGCTGCGCCCCCGCGCCCTGTACGTCGTGCCCGACTTCTCCAACCCCGGCGGGGCCCGGATGCCCGAGGCGGCCCGCCGGGAGCTGCTGCGCGTCGCCGACGCGCACGACCTGCTGGTCGTCGAGGACAACCCGTACTCGATGTTCCACGACGGCTCGGGCCGGCCGCCGACCCTGAAGTCCCTGGACCGCTCCGGCCGCGTGGTCTACATCGGCTCCTTCGCCAAGACCGCCTACCCGGGCGCGCGGATCGGTTACGTCGTCGCCGGACAGCAGGTGGCCGAGGGCGGCACGCTCACCGACCAGCTCGCCAAGCTCAAGAGCATGCTCACCCTCAACACCTCGAGCGTCGCGCAGGCCGCGATCGGCGGACTCCTGCTGGAGAACGGGTGCAGCATGGAGCGCGCCTGCGCCCGCGAGGCCGCCGTCTACCGCCGCAACCTGCGCGCCGTGCTCGACGGGCTGGCGGCACGCTTCCCGCGCGGCGGCCCGGTCGGCTGGAACGCACCCGAGGGAGGGCTGTTCGCCGTGGTCACCGTGCCGTTCACCGCGGACGAGGCCGCCCTGGAGGAGTCGGCCGAGCGGTTCGGCGTGCTGTGGACGCCGATGTACCACTTCTACGCCGGCTCCGGCGGCCTGAACCAGATCCGGCTCTCCTTCAGCGTCCTGACGGAGACCGACATCGCCGAGGGACTCGACCGTCTCCGGGCCTTCGTCGCCGCCCGCACCCCGTAGCGGGCGCACGAAACCCCACGTCAGCTCCCCGTCAGCACCGCGCCAGAGCAGCCCGGCACGCTCGCCACCGGATGCGCACACCCGGGCAGAGGCCTCGGATCCGACCCAGGAGACCCCCGATGACCAAGCTCCACCCGCCGGGCGAGCAGCCCTCCGCGACCGCCGGACGCGGGACGGACCGGGCACGGCCGCTGCCGCTGACCGAGGACCAGCTGGGACTGCTGCTCCAGCACCGCGCCGACCCCGGAGCCTCGCCCTACAACGTGCCGCTCGCCGTCGACCTCACCGGCCCGCTCGACGCGACCGCCCTGGAGTCCGCCCTCGCCCGGCTCGTCGCCCGCCACCCCCTGCTGTCCGCGCGGGTCGTCGACGACGCGTACGGCGACGGCCTGCCCGCCCTCGACCTCGATCCCGGACGCGCCCCCCGGCTGGAGCGGCGCACCGCGAGCACCGGCCCGGACGGCGTCTGGCCCGCCGAGGCCGTGACCGCCGAGGCCCGCCGGGAGCTGGACCTGGAGCGCGACGGCGTCCTGCGCGCCGTGCTGGTGGCGCACGGCCCCGGCCACCACACCCTCCTGCTCGTCGTGCACCACCTCGCCGTCGACGGCGAGTCCACCGGCATCCTCCTCGCCGACCTGCTCGCCGCCTACGTCCACGGCGAGGTGCCGGGACCCGCCCCCGAGGCGGGCTTCGACGCCTATGCCGCCGACCGCGCCGCCGAGGCCGCCGCCGCCACCGGGACCGCCGAGGCGTACTGGCGGGAGCGGCTCGACGGGGCCGACCTCACCGTCGACTTCCCCCTCGACGTCCCCGGCGGCGACGGCGGCGACGGCGCCCCGCGCGAGGCGGCCGTCCCCCTGGAACTGGACACCGGCGCCTGGGACCGGATCCGCGCCTTCTCCCGCGCCCACCGCGCCGGCGCCGCCGCCGTCCTGCTCGCCGCCTACCTCAAGGCCCTGACCACCTACGGCCGTCAGGACGCCCCCACCGTCGGCGTGCCGCTCGGCGCCCGCACCGACCCCCGCTTCGACCGCACCGTCGGCTACTTCGTCCGCACCCTGCTGGTCCGCGCCCCGCAGCCCGCCCCCGAGCTGACCGCGGCCGGCTACGTCACCGCCGTGCAGCGGGAACTCGCCCGCGCCGTCGACCACTCCGGGCTGCCGTTCCCGAGGATCGCGGCACTCGCGCCCGACGGAGCCGGCCCGTCGGTGTTCAACTGCACCTTCGTACTGCACAGCTGGGCCGAGGCCGGCGCCGCCGCCACCGACGGCGTCGCCCTGCGCGACGGCCTGCGCGCCCACTGGCGCCAGGACGTGCACACCCCCGGCCTCGGCCTGCTCACCCTGGAGCTGTACGAGGGGGAGGGCCGGCTGCACGGCCGGCTCAAGTACGACGCGACCCGCCTGGAGCCGGCGACGGCCGAGGCGTTCACCGAGCACGTCGCCACGCTCGCCGCCCAGCTCGTCGCCGAACCCGAGCGGCCCGTCGGCGCGCTGGACGGCATCGGCCCGCGCGCCCGCGCCACACTGGACTTCCTCAACGCGACCGACCACCCGGTCCCCGACACCGACATCGACACCCTGCTGCGCGAGCGCGCCGCCGACCGCGGCGACGCCACCGCGGTCGAGGCCGACGGCCTGCGCTGGAGCTACCGCGAACTGGACGCCCGGATCGACGCGTTCGCCGCCGGCCTGGAACAGGCGGGCGTACGGCCCGGCGACCGGGTGGGCGTCCTGCTGCCGCGCAGCGCCGACGCGGTCGCCGCGATGCTCGCGGTGCTGCGCACCGGGGCCGCCTACGTCCCGCTGGACGCCGCCCATCCCGAGGCGCGCCGCCGCCACATCGCCGACAGCAGCGGCATGCGGCTCGCCCTGGTCGACCCCGCCACGGCCGACGCCTGCCCGCCCGGACCCCGCCGGGTCCTCCTCGCCGGCCTCGCGGTGCCCGGCGGCCGCGCCGCACTGCCCGGACCGTCCGGCGCCGACGCCCTGCACGTGCTGTACACCTCCGGTTCCACCGGCCTGCCCAAGGGCGTCCAGCTCAGCCACCGCGCCCTGGTCACCGACGTCCTGGCCGCGATCCGGCACTTCGGCCTCGGACCCGAGGACGCCGTGCTGCTCAAGGCGCCCTTCACCTTCGACGTCAGCGCCCACGAGATGCTCGTCGCCCTGGTGTCCGGCGCCCGCCTGGTCGTCGCCCCGCCGGACGCCGAGCGCGACCCCGACCTGCTCGCCGAGACCCTGGACCGGCACGGGGTGACCCTGCTGCACGCCGTGCCGTCCCAGCTGCGGCTGCTGCTGGAGGCCGACACGTTCGGCGCCAACCGCACCCTGCGCACCGTGGTGTCCACCGGGGAGTCGCTGCCCAACGAGCTGCGCGCCGCCTTCGAGGCCGCGCACCCGGCACGGCTGCACAACGCCTACGGACCGACCGAGACGTCGTACTCGACGGTGTTCTCCTGGAGCCGCGGCGACCAGGCCTTCTGGACCCGGCGGGCCGAGGTGCCGATCGGCGTGCCCTTCGACAACATCCGCTGCTACGTCCTCGACGACGAGCTGCGCCCGCTGCCCCCGGGCGCCCCCGGCGAGCTGTGGATCGGCGGCGGCACGGTCTCCGACGGCTACGTCGGGGACCCGGGGCGCACCGCGGAGCGCTACCGCACGCTCCGGCTCGGCGACCGCACGGACACCGTCTACCGCACCGGCGACCTGGTGCGGCTGCTGCCCGGCGGCACGCTCACCCACCTGGGCCGCCTCGACGACCAGGTGAAGGTCAACGGCAACCGCGTGGAACTCGGCGAGGTCAGGGCCGCCCTCGTGGCGCTGCCCGACGTGCGTGACGCCGCCGTCCAGGCGGTCCGGCACGCGCACGGCAGCCTCCAGATCGTCGCCCATGTGGTGACCGGCGCCCCGGCCGCCGCCCTGCGCGCCGCTCTGGCGTCCCGGCTGCCCTCCCACATGATCCCGGCGCACCTCCACCCGGTGCCGCACATCCCTCTGCTGCCCAACGGCAAGACCGACCGCCGCGCCCTGGCGGCCCTCACCTCCGGCGGACAGCCCGACGCGACCGCCCCGGCGGACACGCCCGCGCACGACCGCGACGACGCCGCACCCGCCCCCGCGGAGGAGCCCCCCGCACCCGCCCCCACCCCGCCCTCCGCCGACGCCCTGCGGGCCGTGCGCACCGTGTGGGCCGACCTCCTGGGCGAGGCGGCCGACGACGCCCAGTTCTTCGAGGCGGGCGGCGACTCCATCCTCGCCATGCAGATGGTGTCGCGGCTGCGCCGCGAGGGGTTCTCCCTCGCCCTGCGCGACGTCTACCGCCACCCCGTCCTCGCCGGCCTCGCCACCCGCCTCGGCGGCGGCACGGAGCAGTCCGGACAGGACGACGCCGGGACCGGCCGCACGGCGCCGCCCCCGCCCGCCGGACGGGCCGCCCCGCTCGCCCCGGTCCAGGCCTGGTTCTTCCGGCACATCAGGACCGACCGGCACCAGTGGAACCAGTCGGTGCTGCTGGAGCTGAACCACGCCGTCGACCCCACGACCCTGCGCCTGGCCCTGCAGGCGGTGGTTGCCGCGCACCCGGCGCTGTCCGCGCGGTTCGCCCCCGACCCCGACGGCGACGCCTCCGACCCCTCCGCCCGCCTGATGACCGCCGCCGAACCCTTCGCCGCGTACCCGCCGCAGGAGGTCCTGTGGGAGCGGGACATCGCCGAGGAGGCCGACTTCGACCGCGCCCTGGAGGACGCCGAGCGCAGCCTCGACCCGCTCGAGGGCGTCCATGTGCGCGCCGTGCTGGTGCGCGACCGGCGTGCGCCGTCCGCGCCCGCCCACCTGCTGATCGCCGTGCACCACCTGGTCGTCGACGGCGTCTCCTGGCGCGTCCTGCTCGAGGACCTGGAGCACGCCCTGACCGCCCTGGCCGGCGGCGTCCTGCCCGCGCTGCCCCCCGAGGCCTGCCGGTACGAGGACTGGGTGGGCTCGCTGCCCGCCGTCGCGGCCCGCGAGGGCGAGGCGGACCACTGGCGCGGTGTCGCCGCCGCCCGGGAGTCGGCGCACACCCTGCTGCTCACCGCGCCCGCACCGGACGAGGAGCACATCCGCCGCGTCGAGTTCTCCCTCGACCCCGAGGCCACCGCCCGCCTGATCGGCCCGCTGCCCGCCCGTCTGGGCCTGGAGGTGCACCAGGTCATGACCGGCGCCTTCGCGCAGGCCCTGGCCCGCTGGCGGGGCACCCGCACGGTGACCTTCGACGTGGAGACCCACGGCCGGCACGGCCGCGACGACCTGTTCCGCACCGTCGGCTGGTTCACCTCCATCCACCCGCTGGTGCTCGGCGCCGACCGTGCGCTGCCGCCCGACCGCTACCTGGCCGCGGTGGGCGGCGACCTGACGGCGGTGCCCGACGGCGGGGTCGGCTTCGGCGCCTGCCGCGAGTTCTCCCCGGACGCCTCCCTGCGCACCCTGCTGCGCGAACTGCCGCCGGCCCTCGTCTGCTTCAACTACTACGGGCAGGCCGACCAGCTGAGCCCGTCCGGCGGCTTCACCATGTCCCCGCGCCCCATCCCGCGCGAACACTCCGCCCGCTGCGAGCGGGTGTACGGCGTCGAGGTGTACGGGATCGTCCACGGCGGCCGGCTGCGCATGGGCCTGACCTGGGTGCCGAGCCCGGCCGACGGCGTGGACGAGGCCGGGGTGGACGCGCTCGTGGCCCAGATGGCCTGGGTGCTGGCCACGCTCGCCGGCGCCGACCCGGCGACCGTCGTCCCCGCCGAGATCGGGGCGCCGGGCACCGGCTCCCGGCCCCGCCCCGCCGCCCTCCCCGCCCCGGCGCGGCCCGGCGCGGAGGACGGGCGGCCGGTCACCGTGCCGGTCACCCCGCAACAGCACGGCCTGCTCCTCGACGCGCTCGCCCACCGCGGCACCGGCCGGTACGTGGAGCAGCTGTTCTGGCGCTGGCACGGGCCCCTGGACACCGACCGGTTCACGGCCGCCTGGCAGTCGGTCTTCGACCGGGAGACCGTGCTGCGCGCGGCCTTCGACTGGGAGGCCGAGCCCTGCCTGGTCCTGCACGAGCACGTCCGCGCCGAGGTGGTGCGGCACCCGGCCGGCTCGGTGGACTTCGAGGAACTGCGGGAACGGGACCGGCTGCGCGGCTTCGACCTGCGCGGCCCCGGCCTGCTGCGGGTCAACGTGCTCGACGAGGCGGACCCCGGGGACGGCGGCCCGGAGCGCGCGCGGATCCTCCTCACCTTCCACCACGTGCTGCTGGACGGCTGGAGCGTGTCCGTGCTGCTCCAGGAGTTCTACCGCGCCTACCTCGCCGGCGGTCTGCTGCCGGGCGGCGAACGGCGCCCCGACGTCCGAGACTACGCGCGCTGGCTGGCCGGGCAGGACACCGCGCCGGCCCGGGAGTTCTGGTCCTCCGCCGTCCCCGACGCCACCCCGCTGGTGCGCCCCGCCGTCCCCGGCCCGCCGACCGGTCTGGCGGGGTCCGGCCGCGCGGAGGTGCGCATCGCCGCCGCACAGGCCGACCGGCTGCGGTCCTGGGCGGCGTCCTCCGCGGCCACCGAGTCCACCGCGCTCCAGGCGGTGTGGGCGCTGCTGCTCTACCGGGCGGGCGTCACCTCCGGGTCCGCCCCGGTCGGCTTCGGCGTCACCGTCTCGGGCCGCGGCATCCCCCTGGACTCCGTGGAGCGGCTGCCCGGGCTGCTGATGAACTCGCTGCCCATGACCGTCCGGGTCGACCCGGACGCGGCCGTGACCCGGCTGCTGACCGAACTGCGCGACCACGCCCTCGACATGGCCGCCTACGAGTGGGTGTCCACCGGGCAGATCCACCAGTGGAGCGGACGCCGCCCCGACGAGAAGCTCGTCGAGAGCCTCATCGTCTTCGAGAACTACCCCCGCGGCTCCGACGACCTGCGCACCGCCCTGGCCGCGCAGGGCATCAAGGTCGAACTGCCCGACGCGGCCGGCTCGCAGACCGCGTTCCCGGTCACACTGCTCGCCTACCGGGACGTCGACGGCAGCCTGGTCCTGGCCGCGGTCCACGACCGCGCCCGCCTCGCCGACGAGGAGGCGGCACGGCTGGTCGGCCAGTGCGCCCGGCTGCTGCGCGAACTGCCCGATCTGGCCGGCGGTGCGGCGACCGTGACCGACGTGCTGGCCGCCCTCGACGACGACCCGCCGGTGCGGATGGCCGACGCGCCCCGGCCGGACGGCGCCGGCGACGACGCCCCCGCCTGGCCCGACGGCCCCGAGGCCGGCCTGGTCAAGGAGGCCTGGCAGACGGTGTTCGGCACCGCCGACGTCGCCCCCGGCACCCACTTCTTCGACGCCGGCGGGCACTCCCTGCTCGCCGTGCGCCTGCTGCGCGAGCTGGCCCGGCGCACCGGGCGGACCCTGCGCCTGGACGACCTGCTCGCCCACCCCCGCGCCGCCCAGCTGGCCGCGCTGCTGGCCGGACCGGCGCCCGAGGACGGCACGGACGGAGCCGCCTCCGTCCTCGTCCCGCTGCGCCCGGCCGGCCACCCCGGCGCCGGCACGCTCTACCTCGTCCACCCGCCCGGCGGCCAGGTCGCCTGCTACGCGCAGCTCGCCCGCGAGTACACCGGCCCGCACGCCCTCGTCGGCATCCGCGACCCCCGGACCGAGGACCCCGAGCCGGAGTACCGGTCCGTGGAGCAGCTCGCCGAACGGTACGTGGAGGCGCTGCGCCCCGCCCTGGAGCGGGGGGAGCGCATCGTGCTGGGCGGCTTCTCGGGCGGCGGCGTCCTCGCCTACGAGATGGCCCGCCTGATCGGCGCCGCCGGCGGCAGACCGCCGCTGGTGGTGATGGTCGACGCGGGCGCCCCCGACGGCGACCTCACCGACGCCGACGCCGAGGGCTCCTTCGCCCGGCAGCTCAGGGAGGTCGCCGAAGGACGGACAGCGGCCTCCGCCGGCCCGGAGCCCTCCAACCCCGCCGCCGAACCCGACGGCGCCGCCGGCTACCTCGCCGAACTCGCGCAGATCGCCGACTGGATGCGCGGCGACGGCGGCGGCGACCCGGTGGAGCTGATGCGCGTCAGCGTCGAGGCCGTCCAGCGCTACCGCCCCCGCCCCGCCCCGGGCCCGGTCGTGGTGCTCCGGGCCGGCGACACCGGCTTCGGCAAGGGCGCCTCCTACGACGAGAGCGACCGCTTCCACCACCGCCCCGGCCTCGGCTGGGAGGACCACGTCGACGACCTCGTCATCCGCGTCGTCCCCGGCAACCACGTGACCATGCTGACCGGCGACAACGTCCGCGGCCTCGCCCGGATCCTGGCGTCCGCGCTCACGAACTGACCCGAGGAGAGCACCCACCATGACCACCCCGCGCCGGCGCCGCATCACCCTGGCCGGCATCATCGACGGGCCGGGCGGCCATGTGGCGGCCTGGCGTCATCCGGCCACCCAGGCGGACGCCCAGCTCGACCTCGCCTTCCACCGTCGCAACGCCCGGACCCTCGAACGCGGGCTGTTCGACGCGGTGTTCATCGCCGACATCGTCGCCGTGTGGGGCACCCGCCTGGACTCCCTGTGCCGCACCTCGCGCACCGAGCACTTCGAGCCGCTGACCCTGCTCGCCGCGTACGCCGCCGCCACCGAGCACATCGGACTGTGCGCCACGGCCACCACCACCTACAACGAACCCGCCCACGTCGCCCGCCGGTTCGCCTCCCTGGACCACCTCAGCGGCGGCCGGGCCGGCTGGAACGTCGTCACCTCGGCCGCACCCTGGGAGTCCGTCAACTTCGGCTTCCCGGAGCACCTGGAGCACGGCCTGCGCTACGCCCGCGCCGAGGAGTTCATCGACGTCGTCCAGCGGCTGTGGGACTCGGGGGAGCGCTTCACCGGCCACCGCGGCGAGCACTTCGACGTCTCCCGCCCGCTGGGGCTGGAACGCCCGCCGCAGGGCCGTCCGGTGATCATCCAGGCCGGCTCCTCCCCGGTGGGGCGCGAGTTCGCGGCCCGCCACGCCGAGGTGATCTTCACGCGGCACAACACCCTGTCCGACGCCCAGGACTTCTACGCCGACCTCAAGAAGCGCGCCGCCGGGCACGGCCGGGACCCGGAGAAGATCCTGGTCTGGCCGACCCTGGCGCCCATCGTCGCGGCCACCGAGACCGAGGCCCGGCAGCGTCTCGCGGAACTGCAGGACCTCACCCACGACCACGTGGCCCTGCGCACCCTGCAGGACTTCCTCGGCGACGTCGACCTGAGCGCGTACCCGATCGACGGGCCCGTCCCCGACATCCCGTACACCAACCAGTCCCAGTCGACGACCGAACGCCTCGTCGGCCTGGCCCGGCGCGAGAACCTGAGCATCCGGCAGCTCGCGCTGCGCCTGATGGGCGACATCGTCGCCGGCACGCCGGAGCAGATCGCCGACCACATGGAGAGCTGGTTCACCGGGCGCGGCGCGGACGGCTTCAACATTGACTTCCCCTATCTGCCGGGATCCGCCGACGACTTCGTCGACCACGTGATCCCCGAGCTGCAGCGCCGGGGCCTGTACCGCACCTCCTACGAGGGCGGCACGCTGCGCGAGAACCTCGGCACCGAACCGTCCACGACGACCACCGAGGCAGGTGCCGCCGCATGACCGCCCCGCTCCTGATCGGCCGGACAGCCGCCCACAGCCGCACCGCCCCGCCCACGCTCGGGGACGTGCTGCGACGCGTACGGGCCGCGGAGACCGCCGGGTTCGACGCCGTCGTCCTCGACGACGGGGCCGCCGCCGACGGCACCCGGGCCCGCTTCGAGGCGACCACCCTGGCCGCCGCGGTCGCCGCCGCCACCGACCGGATCGGCCTGATCGTCGCCCCGCTCCCCGCCGACCAGGCCCCGTACCACGTGGCCCGCATCACCGCCTCCCTTGACCACCTCGCCCGCGGGCGCACCGGCTGGCTGGCGGGACCCGCCGACGCGGACGGCCGCACCGCCGAACTGATCGAGGTCGCCCGCGGGCTGTGGGACAGCTTCGACGACGACGCGTTCGTGCACGACCGTGCCGACGGCCTGTACTGGCGGCCGGACGGCATCCACCGCCTCGACCACAAGGGCCGCCACTTCGACGTGGCGGGCCCGCTGAACGTCGCCCGCCCGCCCCAGGGCCACCCGGTCGTGGCCGTCACCGACCCCGCGCTGGCCGGCCACGCCGACCTGGTGCTGCTGGGCGCAGGACACGACGCCGGCACCGTCCAGGACGTGCGGCGCCGAGCCCCCGGCGTCAAGGCGCTGTGCGCGCTGCCGCCCGGCGCCGACCCGCACGCCCTGCTCGCCGGCAGCGGGGCCGACGGCCTCGTCGTGGACATCACCGCCCCCGACGACCCCTCGCTGGCGCTGCCCCGCGACCTGGGCGTCTCCGGCCGCGCCGCCGCCGAGGGCGCCACCCTGCGCGCCCGGCTCGGCCTGGCCCGCCCGGCGAGCCGCCACGCCCGCACCGCCGCAGCCTGACCGCCCGGCCCCGAGCCCCGGCCCCGAGCCCCCAGCCCCGAGCCCTCAGCCCCTGGAGAGTCATGTCCCGTCGCCTGTTCACCTCGGAGTCCGTCACCGAGGGCCACCCCGACAAGATCGCCGACCGGATCAGCGACACCGTCCTCGACGCGCTGCTGCGCGAGGACCCCGCCTCCCGCGTCGCCGTCGAAACCCTGATCACCACCGGCCAGGTGCACGTGGCCGGCGAGGTCACCACCACGGCGTACGCGGACATCGCGACGCTGGTGCGCGAGACGATCCTGGAGATCGGCTACGACTCCTCCGCCAAGGGCTTCGACGGCGCCTCCTGCGGCGTGTCGGTGTCCATCGGCGCGCAGTCCCCGGACATCGCCCAGGGCGTCGACACGGCCTACGAGACCCGGGTCGAGGGCGACGACGACGAGCTGGACCGGCAGGGCGCCGGCGACCAGGGCATCATGTTCGGCTACGCGACCGACGAGACGCCGACGCTGATGCCGCTGCCGATCGACCTGGCGCACCGCCTGTCGCGGCGTCTCACCGAGGTCCGCAGGGACGGCACCGTGCCGTACCTGCGGCCCGACGGGAAGACCCAGGTCACCGTCGAGTACCTGGGCAGCCGTCCCGTCCGTCTGGACACGGTCGTCGTCTCCACGCAGCACGCGAGCGACATCGACCTCGAGGGTCTCCTGACGCCCGACATCCGCGAGCACGTCGTCGAGCAGGTCCTCGCCCGCCTCGCCGACGACGGCATCAAGCTGGAGACGGACGACTACCGGCTGCTGGTCAACCCCACCGGACGGTTCGAGATCGGCGGCCCCATGGGCGACGCCGGCCTCACCGGCCGGAAGATCATCATCGACACCTACGGCGGCATGGCCCGCCACGGCGGCGGCGCGTTCTCCGGCAAGGACCCCTCCAAGGTGGACCGTTCCGCCGCGTACGCGATGCGCTGGGTCGCCAAGAACGTCGTCGCCGCGGGTCTGGCCTCCCGGTGCGAGGTGCAGGTCGCCTACGCGATCGGCAAGGCCGAGCCGGTGGGCCTGTTCGTGGAGACCTTCGGCACCGCCAAGGTCGCCCAGGAACGCATCGAGCAGGCCATCGACGAGGTCTTCGACCTGCGCCCGGCCGCCATCGTCCGGGATCTCGACCTGCTGCGGCCGGTCTACGCCCAGACCGCCGCCTACGGCCACTTCGGCCGCGAACTGCCGGACTTCACCTGGGAGCGCACCGACCGCGCCGCCCAGCTCAAGGCCGCGGCCGGACTCTGAGCCGGACCGCCGAGCTCGACGGGAGTGCCCACGTGCGCATCGCGGTGACCGGATCCGTCGCCACCGACCATCTGACGGTCTTCCCCGGCCGGTTCACGGATCAGCTGATCCCCGGCCAACTGGCCCACGTCTCGCTGTCCTTCCTCGTGGACCGGCTCGACATACGCAGGGGAGGGGTGGCCGCCAACATCGCCTACGGCCTCGGCCGTCTCGGTCTGCGTCCCCTGCTGGTCGGCGCGGTCGGCGGCGACTTCGCCGAGTACGAGGTGTGGCTCAAGGAGCACGGCGTGGACACCACCGGAGTCCTCGTGTCCGCCGAGCGTCACACCGCTCGCTTCATGTGCACCACGGACGCCGACGGCAACCAGATCGCCGCCTTCCACGCGGGCGCCATGTCCGAGGCCGCCGGCATCGACCTCACCCGGCTGCCCGTCCGCCCGGACGAGCTGGGTCTGGTCGTCGTCGGCGCCAACGACCCGGCGGCGATGGTGCGTCACACCCGCCAGTGCCGTGAGCGGGGCATCCCGTTCGCCGCCGACCCGTCCCAGCAACTGGCCCGCCTCGACGGCGCGGACACCCGCGCACTGGTCGACGGCGCCCGCTGGCTGTTCGGCAACGAGTACGAGGCCGCGCTGCTCCAGGAGCGCACCGGGTGGAGCGACGCCGAGGTGCTGCGCCGGGTCGGAGCCTGGGTCACCACGCTCGGGGCGGGCGGCGTGCGCATCCGCCGGGCCGCCGACGGCCTGGACATGACCGTGCCCGCGGTCCCCGCCGTCCCCGTGACCGACCCCACGGGGGTGGGCGACGCCTTCCGCGCGGGCTTCCTCGCCTCCGCCGAGTGGGGCCTGCCGCTGATCCCGGCCGCCCGCCTGGGCTGCGCGCTCGCCGCGCTGTCCCTGGCGGCGGTCGGCCCGCAGACCTACGGACCCGGCCGGCGGATCCTGCTGGACCATCTCGCCCGCGCCTACGGCGCCGAGGCGGCCCGTGAGCTCGCCCCGTACCTGGAGGATGTCCGATGACCGCCGCCCGGGCCGCCGCCCTGCGGGAGGCCCTGGCCACCCGTGTGGTGGTGGCCGACGGAGCCATGGGCACGATGCTCCAGGCCCAGGACCCGACCCTCGAGGATTTCCAGCAGCTGGAGGGCTGCAACGAGGTCCTGAACGTCACCCGCCCCGACATCGTCCGTTCGGTCCATGCCGAGTACTTCGACGCGGGCGTCGACTGCGTCGAGACGAACACCTTCGGCGCCAACCTCACCGCGTTGGGCGAATACGACATCCCCGAGCGGATCTTCGAACTGTCCGAGGCGGGCGCCCGCATCGCCCGGGAGACGGCGGACGAGTTCACCGGCCGCGACGGCCGGCCGCGCTGGGTGCTGGGCTCCATGGGCCCGGGCACCAAGCTGCCCACCCTCGGCCACATCGGCTACGCCTCTCTGCGGGACGGCTTCGCGCGCAACGCCGAAGGGCTCGTCACGGGCGGCGCGGACGCCCTGCTGGTGGAGACCACGCAGGACCTGCTGCAGACGAAGGCGGCCGTCGTGGGCGCCCGCCGCGCCATGGACGCCCTCGGAGTCCGGCTGCCGCTGATCTGCTCCCTCGCCTTCGAGACGACGGGCACGATGCTGCTCGGCTCGGAGATCGGTGCGGCCCTGACCGCGCTGGAGCCGCTCGGGATCGACATGATCGGCCTCAACTGTTCCACGGGCCCGGGGGAGATGACCGAGCACCTGCGTCATCTCGCCCGCCAGGCGCGTATCCCCCTGATGTGCATGCCGAACGCCGGCCTGCCCGTCCTGACCGCGGACGGCGCGTACTTCCCTCTCTCCCCGCCGGAACTGGCGGATGCGCAGGAGACGTTCGTGCGGGAGTACGGGCTGTCGCTGGTGGGCGGCTGCTGCGGGACTACGCCGGAGCATCTGCGGCGGCTGGTGGAGCGGGTGCGGGACCTGGCGCCGGTGGAGCGTGAGCCGCGTCCGGAGCCGGGTGCGGCGTCCCTTTACCAGAGCGTGCCGTTCCGGCAGGACACCTCGTATCTGGCGATCGGTGAGCGCACGAACGCCAACGGGTCGAAGAAGTTCCGTGAGGCGATGCTGGAGGGCCGCTGGGACGACTGCGTGGAGATGGCGCGGGAGCAGATCCGCGAGGGCGCGCACATGCTGGACCTGTGCGTCGACTACGTGGGCCGTGACGGTGCGGCGGACATGCGGGAGCTGGCGGGCCGGTTCGCGACCGCCTCGACGCTGCCGATCGTGCTGGACTCCACCGAGGTCGACGTGATCCGCGCCGGGCTGGAGAAGCTCGGCGGCCGCGCGGTGATCAACTCGGTGAACTACGAGGACGGCGACGGCCCCGAGTCGCGCTTCGCCCGGGTGACGGAGCTGGCGCGGGAGCACGGTGCGGCGCTGATCGCGCTGACCATCGACGAGGAGGGGCAGGCGCGCACGGCCCAGAAGAAGGTCGAGATCGCCGAGCGCCTGATCGCGGATCTGACCGGGAACTGGGGCATCCGCGAGGAGGACATCCTCGTGGACTGTCTGACGTTCACGATCTGCACCGGCCAGGAGGAGTCCCGCAAGGACGGCCTGGCCACGATCGAGGGCATCCGTGAGCTGAAGCGCCGCCATCCGGACGTGCAGACCACCCTGGGCCTGTCGAACATCTCCTTCGGCCTGAACCCGGCGGCCCGCATCCTGCTGAACAGTGTCTTCCTGGACGAGTGCGTGAAGGCGGGCCTGGACTCGGCGATCGTCCACGCGAGCAAGATCCTTCCGATCGCGCGGTTCAGCGAGGAGGAAGTGACCACCGCCCTGGACCTGATCTACGACCGCCGCTCGGAGGGCTACGACCCGCTGCAGAAGCTCATGCAGCTGTTCGAGGGGGCGACGGCGAAGTCGCTGAAGGCGGGCAAGGCGGAGGAGCTGGCCGCGCTGCCGCTGGAGGAGCGCCTCAAGCGCCGCATCATCGACGGCGAGAAGAACGGCCTGGAGGCCGACCTGGACGAGGCGCTTGAGACGCGCAGGGCGCTGGACATCGTCAACGACACCTTGCTGGACGGGATGAAGGTGGTCGGTGAGCTGTTCGGGTCGGGGCAGATGCAGCTGCCGTTCGTGCTGCAGTCGGCCGAGGTGATGAAGAGCGCGGTGGCTCATCTGGAGCCGCACATGGAGAAGACCGACGAGGCCGGCAAGGGCACGATCGTGCTGGCCACGGTGCGCGGGGACGTGCACGACATCGGCAAGAACCTGGTCGACATCATCCTGTCGAACAACGGCTACAACGTGGTCAACCTCGGCATCAAGCAGCCGGTGTCGGCGATCCTGGAGGCCGCGGACGAGCACAAGGCCGACGTGATCGGCATGTCGGGTCTGCTGGTGAAGTCCACGGTGATCATGAAGGAGAACCTGGAGGAGCTCAACCAGCGCGGCCTGGCCGCCGACTACCCGGTCATCCTCGGCGGCGCCGCCCTCACCCGCGCCTACGTCGAACAGGACCTGCACGAGATCTACCAGGGCGAGGTCCGCTACGCCCGCGACGCGTTCGAGGGCCTGCGCCTGATGGACGCCCTCATCGGCATCAAGCGCGGCGTCCCCGGCGCCACGCTGCCCGAGCTGAAGCAGCGCCGGGTCCGCGCGGCGACCGTGGAGATCGAGGAGCGCCCGCAGGAGGGCAGCGTCCGCTCCGACGTGGCCACCGACAACCCGGTCCCCACCCCGCCCTTCCGGGGCACCCGCGTCGTCAAGGGCATCCAGCTCAAGGAGTACGCCTCCTGGCTCGACGAGACCGCCCTCTTCCGCGGTCAGTGGGGTCTGACCAAGGAACTGATCGAGACCGAGGGCAGACCCAGGCTGCGCGCCCTGCTGGACCGGCTGCGCACGGACAACGTCCTCGAAGCCGGCGTCGTCCACGGCTACTTCCCGTGCGTCTCCAAAGGCGACGACCTGATCATCCTGGACGAGGACGGCAACGAGCGCACCCGCTTCACCTTCCCGCGCCAGCGCCACGGCCGCCGACTGTGCCTGGCCGACTTCTTCCGGCCGGAGGAGTCCAGCGAGACGGACGTCGTCGGGCTTCAGGTCGTCACCGTCGGCTCCCGCATCGGCGAGGAGACCGCCCGGCTCTTCGAGGCCGACGCCTACCGTGAGTACCTCGAACTGCACGGCCTGTCCGTCCAGCTCGCCGAGGCCCTCGCCGAGTACTGGCACGCCCGCGTGCGCTCCGAGCTCGGCATCCACCGCGGCGACCCGGACGGGCTCGACGGCATGCTCCGCACCGAGTACCAGGGCTGCCGCTACTCCCTGGGCTACCCGGCCTGCCCGGACCTGGAGGACCGCGCGAAGATCGCGGACCTGCTCCAGCCGGAACGCATCGGCGTCCGCCTCTCCGAGGAGTTCCAGCTCCACCCCGAGCAGTCGACGGACGCGATCGTCGTCCACCACCCGGAGGCCGGCTACTTCAACACGGGAGTCAGGCGATGACGACCTTCTCCTTCGAGTTCTTCCCGCCCAAGACGGACCAGGGCGAACGCGCCCTGTGGGACGCGATCCGCCGGGTGGAGGCGCTGCGCCCCGACTTCGTGTCCGTCACCTACGGGGCCGGCGGCTCCTCCCGGGACCGTACCGTCGCCGTCACCCGGCGCATCGCCGCCGAGACCACACTGCGCCCCGTCGCCCACCTCACCGCCGTCGGCCACTCCACGGCCGAACTGCGCCGCATCATCGGCCAGTACGCCGACGCCGGCATCCGTGACGTGCTCGCCCTGCGCGGCGACCCGCCCGGCGACCCCAACGGGCCCTGGATCCCCCACCCCGAAGGCTTCACCCACGCCCGGGAACTGGTCGAACTCGTGCGCTCCCTGGGCGACTTCACCATCGGCGTGGCGGCGTTCCCGGAGCGCCATCCGCGCTCGCCCGACTGGGACAGCGACATCCGGCACTTCGTCGCCAAGTGCAAGGCCGGCGCCGACTACGCCATCACGCAGATGTTCTTCCACGTCGAGGACTACCTTCGGCTGCGCGACCGGGTGGCGGCCGCGGGCTGCGACACCCCGGTCATCCCGGAGATCATGCCCGCCACCGACGTCCGCCAGATCCGCCGCTTCGCCGAACTCTCCGGGGCCGCCTTCCCCGAAGACCTCGCCCACCGCCTCGAACGCGCCCGCGACAACCCGGCCGCCGGACACCGCATCGGCGTCGACCACGCCACCGCCATGGCCGAACGGCTGCTGGCCGAAGGGGCCCCCGGGCTGCACTACATCACCCTCAACCGGTCCACCGCCGCCCTCGACATCCACCGCAACGTCCAGACCCTGGGGAGCCTCAGTGCCCACTGACCGCAGCGACTTCACGGACTTCAAGGTCGCCGACCTCTCCCTGGCCGAGTTCGGCCGCAAGGAGATCACCCTCGCCGAGCACGAGATGCCCGGCCTGATGGCGATCCGCGAGGAGTACGCCGGGGCGCAGCCCCTCAAGGGCGCCCGCATCACCGGCTCCCTGCACATGACCGTGCAGACCGCCGTCCTCATCGAGACCCTGGTCGCGCTCGGCGCGCGGGTCCGCTGGGCGTCCTGCAACATCTACTCCACCCAGGACCACGCGGCCGCCGCCATCGCCGCCGCCGGCATCCCGGTGTTCGCCTGGAAGGGCGAGACGCTGGAGGAGTACTGGTGGTGCACCGAACAGGCGCTGACCTGGCCCGGCCACGCGGGTCCGAACATGATCCTCGACGACGGCGGCGACGCCACGCTCCTCGTCCACAAGGGCGTCACCTACCGCAAGACCGGCGAGCTGCCCGAGGCGACGGGCGAGGAACTCGCCGCCGTACGCGCCCTGCTGGAGGCGAGCCCCCTCGACTGGACCGCCCTCGCCTCCGAGATCCGCGGGGTGACGGAGGAGACCACGACGGGTGTGCACCGTCTGTACGAGATGCGGCGTGACGGCACCCTGCTGTTCCCGGCGATCAACGTGAACGACGCCGTGACGAAGTCGAAGTTCGACAACAAGTACGGCTGCCGGCACTCCCTGGTGGACGGCATCAACCGCGCCACGGACACGCTGATCGGCGGCAAGACCGCCGTGGTCTGCGGGTACGGGGATGTGGGCAAGGGCTGTGCGGAGTCGCTGCGCGGCCAGGGCGCCCGGGTGATCGTCACCGAGATCGACCCGATCTGCGCGCTGCAGGCGGCGATGGACGGCTACCAGGTCACCACGCTCGACGAGGTCGTCGAGACGGCCGACATCTTCATCACCACGACCGGCAACAAGGACATCATCATGGCCTCGGACATGGCCAGGATGAAGCACCAGGCGATCGTCGGGAACATCGGCCACTTCGACAACGAGATCGACATGGCCGGCCTCGCCAGGGTCCCGGGCATCGTCAAGGACGAGATCAAGCCGCAGGTCCACACCTGGACCTTCCCCGACGGCAAGAAGATCATCGTGCTGTCGGAGGGCCGCCTGCTGAACCTGGGCAACGCCACCGGCCACCCCTCGTTCGTGATGTCCAACTCCTTCGCGGACCAGACCCTGGCCCAGATCGAGCTGTTCACCAAACCCGACGAGTACCCCACCGGCGTCTACGTGCTGCCCAAGCACCTCGACGAGAAGGTCGCCCGCCTCCACCTGGACGCACTCGGCGTCAAGCTCACCACCCTGCGCCCGGACCAGGCCGACTACATCGGCGTGAAGGCCGAAGGCCCCTACAAGCCCGACCACTACCGCTACTGACCCGACCCGCCGCCCTCCCCGGTCCCCCCGCCCCTGGCCGATTCGAGTCGTGCTCCAGGCACGTCCGCGAGGCTCGGACGCAGCCGATGCGCTCCCACCCACGGCGGCCGAGGAGGTGCGACACACCATGCGGGACGGCACGCCGGTCACGCTCTACTGCTTCGCGCACGCCGGGGCGGGCGTCTCAGGGTTCGCGCACTGGCGCGACCTCACCGGCCCCGGCGTCGTCACGGCGCCCCTGCTGCTGCCCGGCCGCGAGAGCCGGCGCCGCGAACCGCGGGCCACCACCCGCGACGAACTGCTCGCCGCGCTCCTCGGACCGCTGGCCGACGAGGTGGCCGACGGCCGCCCGTACGCGTTCTACGGGCACAGCCTGGGCGGCGTCGTCGCCCACACCCTCGCCCGCGCGCTCGTCGACCGGGGACTGCCGGCCCCCCACCTCCTCGCCGTCGGCGCCAGCCCGGCGCCGCACACCGTGCCGGTCCGCCAGGACGACGACATCACCGACGAACGGCTGCTGCGGTTCGTCGCCGACCTGGGCGCGGCGCCCGGCGGCGCGCTCGCCGACCCCGGCAGCGTCTGGCACCGCTCCGTCCTGCCCGTGCTCCGGGACGACCTCGTACTCGCCGCCGCCCTGCGCACCGCCGCGCTCACCGATCCCGCGCCCGGCCCGCTGCCGGTGCCCGTCCTGGCCGTCGGCGGCCGCGACGACCCCGTCGTCCACGCCGCCGCGCTGGACGGCTGGGCACGCTGGACCACCGGCCGGTTCGTCCGGCGCACCGTCCCCGGCGACCACTTCTTCGTCCGCGGTCCGCACGCACCACGACTGATCGGGCGCGCCTGCCGCGTGGTGCGGCGCACCCGGCTCGTACCTGGGCTCATATCTGGAGGACAACTGTGAGGGACAACCGATGAGACGGGTCGTCATCACCGGCATCGGGGTCGTCGCCCCGGGCGGCGTCGGGACCCGGGCGTTCTGGGACACCCTGACGGCGGGCCGCACCGCCACACGCGGCATCACGCTGTTCGACGCGTCCGCCTTCCGCTCGCGCATCGCCGCCGAGGCCGATTTCGACCCGGCCGCCCACGGCATCGCGCCGCAGCAGGCGGCCCGCCTCGACCGCGCCGCCCAGTTCGCCCTCGTCAGCGCCCGGGAGGCGGTCGAGGACAGCGGACTGGCCGGCGTCCTCGACCCGCTGCGCACCGGCGTCACCCTGGGCAGCGCCGTCGGCTGCACCACCGGCCTGGACACCGAGTACGGCGTGGTCAGCGAGAACGGCAGCACCTGGGAGGTCGACCACACCCGCGCGGTCGCCCACCTCTTCGACTACTTCGTGCCCAGCTCCATGGCCGCCGAAGTGGCCGGCGCCGTCGGCGCCCAGGGCCCGGTGTCACTGGTGTCCACCGGCTGCACCTCCGGCCTGGACTCCGTCGGGCACGCCGTCGACCTGATCCGCGAGGGCAGCGCCGACGTGATGGTGACCGGAGCCACCGAGGCGCCGATCTCCCCGATCACCGTGGCCTGCTTCGACGCCATCAAGGCGACCAGCCCGCGCAACGACGAGCCGGAGACCGCCTCACGGCCCTTCGACCGCTCCCGCAACGGCTTCGTCCTCGGCGAAGGGTCGGCCGTGCTGGTCCTCGAGGAGTTCGGGCACGCCCGCCGGCGCGGCGCCCACATCTACGCCGAGATCGCCGGCTTCGCCGGACGCAGCAACGCCTACCACATGACCGGACTGAAGTCCGACGGCGTGGAGATGGCCGAGGCGATCCGCGCGGCCCTCGACGAGGCCCGCCTCGACCCCACCGCCGTCGACTACGTCAACGCCCACGGCTCGGGCACCAAGCAGAACGACCGGCACGAGACCGCCGCGTTCAAGCGCAGCCTCGGCGACCACGCCTACCGGGTGCCCGTCAGCTCCATCAAGTCCATGATCGGCCACTCGCTCGGCGCGATCGGCTCGCTGGAGGTCGCCGCCAGCGCCCTGGCCATCGAGCACGACACCGTGCCGCCGACCGCCAACCTGCACGAGGCCGACCCGGCCTGCGACCTCGACTACACCCCGCTCACCGCGCGGGAACAGCGCACCGACACCGTGCTCAGCGTCGGCAGCGGCTTCGGCGGCTTCCAGAGCGCCATCGTCCTGACCCGGCCGCGACTCCAGGAGGCGGCATGACCACCGCGACACAGGCCCGCCCCGCCGCCCCCGCGGACACGCCCGCCGTCACCGGGTCCGTCGTCACCGGCATCGGCGTCGCCGCCCCCAACGGGCTCGGCACCGAGGCCTGGTGGGCGGCGACCCTGCGCGGCGAGAGCGGCATCCGCCCGGTGACCCGCTTCGACGCCTCCCGCTATCCGGTGCGCCTGGCCGGCGAGGTCCCCGGCTTCGTGGACGCCGCACACCTGCCCAGCCGGCTGCTGCCCCAGACCGACCGGGTCACCCGGCTGTCGCTGACCGCCGCCAAGGAGGCCCTCGACGACAGCGGCACCGACCCCGACGCACTGCCCGACTACGGCGCCGGCGTGGTCACCGCCTCCTCCGCGGGCGGCTTCGAGTTCGGACAGCGCGAACTGCAGGCCCTGTGGTCCAAGGGCGGCAGCCACGTCAGCGCCTACCAGTCCTTCGCCTGGTTCTACGCGGTGAACACCGGCCAGATCTCCATCCGGCACGGGCTGCGCGGCTCCAGCGGCGTCGTCGTCGCCGAGCAGGCCGGCGGCCTGGACGCCCTCGCCCACGCCCGCCGGCAGATCCGCAAGGGCGCCGCGCTGATGGTCACCGGCGGCGTCGACTCGGCGCTGTGCCCGTGGGGCTGGGCCGCCCACCTCGCCGCGGACGAGCTGAGCCGCGTCACCGACCCCGCCCGCGCCTACCTGCCGTTCGACGCCGCCGCGAGCGGCCACGTCGTCGGCGAGGGCGGCGCCCTCTTCGTCCTGGAGAGCGCCACCGCCGCCCGCGAGCGCGGCGCCCGCGCGTACGGCGCGTTCACCGGCTACGCGGCCACCTTCGACGGCCCCGGCGCACCGCGCCTCGCGGACGCCGCCCGGCTCGCCCTCGCCGACGCCGGGCTGCACCCCGAGGACGTGGACGTGGTCTTCGCCGACGCCGCCGGCGCCCGCGCCGCCGACCGCGCCGAGGCCGAGGCGATCGCCGCCCTGTTCGGCCCCCGGGGCGTGCCGGTCACCGCACCCAAGTCGATGACCGGCCGGCTGCTGGCCGGCGGCGCCTCCCTCGACGTCGCCGCGGCCCTGCTGTCCCTGCGCGACCAGGTGATCCCGCCGACCACCGGCACCGCCGCGCCCGCCGCCGACTGCCCCGTCGACCTCGTCACCGCGCCCCGCCGGACCGCCCTCCGCCACGCCCTCGTCCTGGCCCGCGGCCGGGGCGGATTCAACTCCGCGGCCGTCCTCGGCGCGGTCTGACCCCGCCCGGGCCGGTCCGCCGCGGGCCCGAGCCACCGAGAAAGGTGAACGATGACCGTTCCCAGCCGCCGCCGCTTCGTCGCCGGCTCCCTCACCGCGGGCGCCGCCGCCGGCCTGACCGCCGCCGGCGTCGCGCCCGCCGTCGCCCAGGACACCCCGGCGTCCCTGGGCGACGCCGCCACCGTCACCCCCGGCGACCCGCGCTACGCCGAACTGTCCACCCGCGGCAGCAACAAACGCTTCACCGCCCACCCGGAGGCGTTCCGGCTCGCCGCCACCACCGCCGACGTCGTCGCCGCCGTCGACGACGCCGTACGCGCCGGCAAGCGGATCGCCGTGCGCAGCGGCGGCCACTGCTTCGAGAACGTCGTCGGCGACCCCGCCGTCCGCGTCGTCCTCGACCTCGCCGCGATGGACGCCGTCACCTACGACCCGCGGCGGCGCGCCTTCATGGTGGAGGCCGGGGCCCGCCTGATGGACGTGTACCGCAAGCTCTACTACGGATGGGGCGTCACCCTGCCCGGCGGCGCCAGCGCCACCGTCGGCCTCGGCGGACACGTCACCGGCGGCGGCTACGGCGCGCTCTCCCGCGCCTTCGGCCTCGCCGCCGACCACCTGTACGCCGTCGAGGTCGTGGTCGTCGACGCCCGCGGACACGCCCGCGCCGTCGTCGCCACCCGCGACGACCAGGGCCCCCTGGGCGAGCTGTGGTGGGCCCACACCGGCGGTGGCGGCGGCAACTTCGGCATCGTCACCCGCTACTGGTTCCGCTCGCCCGGCGCCCCGCGCGGCTGTGACGAACCGTCCCGGCTGCTGCCCCGCCCGCCCGGCACCGTCCTGTCCGGCATGGTGTACGTCCCCCGCGAGGGCCTGGACCGGGCCTCCTTCCGCCGGCTGGTGCGCAACCACGGTCTGTGGCACGAGCGCAACAGCGACGCAGGCTCCCCCTACGCCGGGCTCTTCGGCGGCCTGGTGATGTACGGACGGCCCGCGTCCCCCGACGCCGAACCCACCCCGGCCGCCGTCAGCTTCGCGCACATGGACGGCACCCGCCCGGACGCGGAACGACTGCTGCGCGCCTACGCCGAGGCCGTCGCCGACGGTGTGGGCGGCTCTCCGCAGATCTCCGAGATCACCGCACAGCCCTGGCTCACCGCCACACAGGACCTCGCCGCCTCCCAGGACTACGAGGTGGGCCGGCAGAAGATCAAGTCGGCGTATCTGCGCCGCGGCTGGCGCGAGGACCAGGCCGACGTGCTGTACACGTACCTCAACAGCACCGGCCACCGGCACGACGCCGCCTCCGTCTCCCTGCAGTCCTTCGGCGGCCGCGTCAACACCGTGCCGGAACACGCGACCGCCTCCACCCACCGCGACTCCGTCCTCAAGGCCCTGTTCATGAACACCTGGCAGGACCCCGACGCCGACGGCGAGTCCGTCGACTGGCTGCGCCGGCTCTACCGGGACGTGTACGGCGCCACCGGAGGCGTCCCCGTCCCCGGCCGCGACAGCGACGGCTGCTACATCAACTACCCCGACATCGACACCGCCGACGCCCGCTGGAACACCTCCGGCGTGCCCTGGCACCGCCTCTACTACAAGGACGCCTACCCCAGACTCCAGCGCGCCAAGGCCCTCTGGGACCCGCGCGACGTCTTCCGGCACACCCTGTCCGTCCGCCCGCCCCACGGACGGTGAGCGCGATGAAGGTCCTGTTCGTCTCCTTCCCGCACCACACCCACTACTTCTCGATGGTGCCGCTCGCCTCCGCGCTGCGCACCGCCGGGCACGAGGTGCGCGTCGCCTCCCACCCCGACCTCACCGAGCAGATCACCGGCGCCGGACTCACCGCCGTACCCGTCGGCACACCCGACTGGTACTTCAACGACCCGCACGCCCCCGAACTGCTCGGCCAGATCCTCGAGGACGGCTCCGCCCACGTCCAGGGATTCGACTTCACCCGCGACGACCCCGGGCAGTGGACCCACGAGTCCCTGCTCGCCCTGGAGAACATCGCCGTCGCCTCCCTGTACGCGTCGGTCAGCAACGACACGATGCTCGACGACCTCGTCGCCTACGCCCGGCACTGGCGCCCCGACCTGGTGATCTGGGAGCAGCACACCTTCGCGGGCGCCGTCGCCGCCCGCGCCGTCGGAGCCGCGCACGCCCGGCTGCTGCACGGCGTGGACATCACCGTCCGGGCCCGCCAGGAATTCCTCCGCCTGACCGCGGCCCTCCCCGCACCCGCGCAGGACCCCACCGCCGAGTGGCTCGGCCGGGCCGTGCGGCGCTACGCACCCCACCTCGGCTTCACCGAGGACATGGTCACCGGCCAGTGGACGGTCGACATCACCCCGCCCGGCTCCCGCCTCGACCTCGGCCTGCGCACCGTCGGCGTACGCCACGTACCGCACAACGGGCCCTCCGTCGTCCCCGACTGGCTGCGGGAACCGGCGGACCGGCCACGGATCTGCCTGACGCTGGGCCTGTCCGGCGAACTCGACCACGCGCCGTTCTCCTTCGGCGCGCTGCTCGACGGCCTCGCCGGCCTCGACGCGGAGATCGTCGCCACGCTCGGCGCCGACGCCCGCGACCAGCTCGGCCCGATACCGCACAACGTACGGCTGGTGGAGTTCGTCCCGCTGAACGACCTGCTGCCGACCTGCGCGGCCGTCGTCCACCACGGCGGCATCGGCACCCGCGCCACCGCCGAACTGCACGGCGTGCCCCAACTGCTGCTGCCCTACGGCTGGGACACGGTCGCCAAGGCCCGGCGCGTGGCCGAACTCGGCCACGGACTGTACCTGCCGGCCGACGGCCTCACCGTCGACGCCCTGCGCACGGCGGTCGAGCGACTCCTCACCGAGGAGTCCTTCACCAAGGCCGCCGACCGGGTGCGCGCCGAGATCCTCGCCGAGCCGACACCCAACGAGGCGGTGCGCGAACTGGAACGGCTCACCGCCGAACACACCGGTCAGACCACCGACGCACCGCCGTCCACGGTCACCACCGCGCCGTTCGCATAGGCGCCCTCGGGCCGGGCCAGCCGGACGACCCACCACGCGACGTCCTCCGGCCGGCCCACCCGCCCCGACGGCGTGCGCGCGGCGGCCTCCGCCTGGTAACGGGCGATGTCCGCCGCACTCCAGCCCATCCGCTCACCGATCCCCGTGTCCGTCTCGCCGGGCGCCACCCCCACCGCGCGGACACCCCACGGCGCCAGCTCCACCGCCCAGGTGCGCACCAGGAAGTCCAGCGCCGTCTTGGTCGCGCCGTACAGCGACATCCCGGCGAAGGCGCGACGCCCCTGCACCGCCGCCGTGCCCACCGCCACCACCGTGCCCCGCGCCGCGGCGAGCGCGGGCAGCGCGGCACGGGTCAGCAGCACCGGCGCGAGCAGATTGGTCTCCACCTGGAGCCGGGCGTGCTCCCGCGTCACGGCGCCGAACGGCTCGGGCAGCACGACCGCCGCGTTGTGCACCAGCACGTCCAGCCGGCCGAAGGCCTCCAGCGCCGCCGACGTGATCCGCTCCGGAGCGTCCTCGTCCGTCAGATCCGCCACCAGCGTCCGCACGCCCTGCTGACCGGCGGCCGTCCGCTCCAGCGTCGCGGCCGTACGGCCCACCACCAGCACCCGCGCCCCGTCCGCCGCCAGCGCCCTCGCCGTCGCACGCCCGATGCCCGTGCCGCCGCCGGTGACCACGGCCACCCGCCCCTGTCCCGTCTCGTCCTGACGTCGCGTCATACGGCGGACGTTAGCCACCGTGGCTCGAAGACGGCTCTAGCGGCCGTTGGGACCGTGTCCGGGCGCCGTGCACATGCCGTGGACCGTCAGAGCCGGGATCCACGGCCGTCGGGCGCCACCGCAACCGGCACGTCCCGTCCGCCCACGTCCCCTGGAGGCACGGCATGTCCGCGCACGTCACCGAACCACCGGCGCTCGGCACGGCGCCGCCAAAACCGGCCCCCGCGGCCCGCGCCGGACTCGCGCTCGGCCTCCTGGCCACCTGCAACGCGATGATCATGATCGACGAGTCGATGGTGAACATCGCCCTGCCCGGCATGGGACAGGACCTCGGGCTCGGCCCGGTCGGCCTGGGCTGGGTCCTCAACGCCTACCTGCTGACCTTCGGCGGGCTGCTGCTGCTCGGCGGACGCACCGGCGACCTGCTGGGCCGCCGGCGGGTGTTCCTCGCCGGCGTCGCCCTGTTCACCGCCGCCGCCGCGCTGCGCGGCCTCGCGCCCTCCGGGGAGTTCCTCATCGCCGTGCGAGCCGTCCAGGGCATCGGCGCGGCCTTCGCCGCACCCAGCGCGCTCGCCCTCGTGCTGAGCCTGTTCCCCGAGGGCGCGGGACGCAAGAAGGCCATCGCGGTGTGCACCGCCGTGGGCGCGCTCAGCACCGCCGGCGGACTGCTGCTGTCCGGCGCGCTGACCTCCCTCAGCTCCTGGCGCTGGGTGCTCCTGCTCAACGTGCCCATCGGCGTGGCCATCCTGCTCCTCGCCCCGCTCGTCATCGCCGAAACCCCCCGCAGCCGCGGCCGGTTCGACCTCGCCGGCGCGGTGCTGTCCACCGCCGGCGCCGCCGCCCTCGTGTTCGGTCTCGCCCGCGTCGCGGAACACCCGTGGAGCGACCCGCTGGTGGTCGGCACCCTCACCGCCGGCGTCCTGCTGCTCGTGACCTTCTGGTTCGTCGAACGGCGCGCCGAACAGCCCGTCGTGGTGCTGCGCCTCTTCGCCGACCGCGACCGGCTGACCGCCTACACCGGCACCTTCGCCGTGCAGGGCGCCCTCATCGGCACCATGTTCTTCCTCATCCAGTACTTCCAGTACGTCGCCGGCCACGACCCGCTGACCTCGGCGCTGGCGCTGACCCCGGTGGCGGTCGCCATGATCACCATGTCCGGCGCTGCCGTCCGCATCGAGCGGGCCGTCGGCCCCAAGCGGCTGATGCTCACCGGCGCCGCCCTGCTCGTCGTCGCCAACCTGTGGCTGTCACGGCTGGAAGCCGGCTCCGGCTACTGGAACACCGCCCTGCCCGCCCTGCTCGTGTTCGGCACCGGCATGGCCTTTTGCGTCCTGCCCACCACCATCCTGGGCACCTCCGGCCTGCGCCACGACGAGGCAGGCGCCGCCTCCAGCGTGCACAACGCGCTGCAGACCGTCGGCGCCTCACTCGGACTGGCCGTCCTGGTCACCGTCGCCGCCCGCGCGGGCAGCGCCGCCGCCGAGAACCCGCCGGCCGGCCTGCCCGAAGAGGCGGTCCAGGGCCATGTGTTTCTGGAAAGCATGTCCGCCAGCTTCACCGCGGGCGCCTGCTTCGCCGTGGCCGCGTTCGCCGTCGCGCTCTTCATCCGACCGGCCGGTGCCACGCGCACCTCGGGCCGCTGAGACACGGGAGGAAACGCCATGCGTTTCGACTCCGCGGCGCGCTTCGCCGCCGTCGCCCTCATGTGGGGCTCCAGCTACTTCTGGATCAAAATCGTCTTCGGCGGGCTGAACTCCGCCCAGTTCAGCTTCTTCCGCATCCTCGTCGGCGCCGTCGCGATGCTCGGCATCCTCGCGCTCGGCCGCGAGCGACTGCCCCGCGGGGCGGGCGTGTGGGCCCGCCTCGTGCTGATCGCCTTCCTCGCCAACGCCCTGCCGGTGCTGCTGGTCGAACTGGTCGACGACGCCGTCGGCGCCGACGCGGACATGGTGTCGGTCTTCAACGCCAGCGTGCCGCTGTGCGTGGTCCTGCTCTGCCTGGCCGCCCGGCGCGCCGACCGCGTCCCGGCCCGGGTGGCCGCGGGCCTCGTCGTCGGCTTCGCCGGCGTACTCGTGCTGTACGCGCCCTGGGGCGCCGAATGGCTGTCGGCCGGCGCGGCCGTGAACGCCGCCGCCGCCATTGCCTACGGCTGGTCCATGCTGCTCATGGAGAAGCTCATGGGCGCCGAGGAGGGCGGTGGCCGGGCCATGACGCCGCTGGTCCTCGCCACCACCCAGGCCGTCATCGGCGTCGGCTGGGCCGGCATCAACATGCCCAACGGCGGCTTCGACTCCACCCCGCACTTCTCCGCCTCGATCATCGGCGCCCTGCTGGTGCTCGGCGTCCTCAACACCGGCCTGGTCTACATGTGCTTCGCCTGGCTGATCCGCGAGGAGGGCGCAGCCAAGGCGTCCGGCGTGCTGTACGCGGTGCCGGTGGTGCTCACCCTCGGCATGGTGCTGCTGGAGGACCACGTGCTGGGCACCCGCGAGATCCTCGGCATGGCCGTCATCGTGGCCGGCCTGATCCTGACCCGCCTGCCGCAGCGCACGGCCCCCGCCGGCCGCACACGGTCCGCCGACCGGGCGACCCCGGCCGCCAAGTCCCCCGCCGCGGTGCGCTGAGGGCCCCGGGCCTCAGCGCACTGGAAAGGAACCCCCGTGATCGTCTTCGTCAACCGCTTCACCGTCACCGGCCCACAGGCCGACTTCGAATCGGCCTTCGCCGCGACATCGGAGTTCTTCCGCACCCAGCCCGGCTTCCTCCGCCACCGCCTCCTCAAGCACGCGGACGAGCCGGGCGCGTACGTCAACGTGGCGGAGTGGGAGGACCGGGCGTCCTTCGAACGGGCTCTGGCCCAGCCGGAGTTCGCCGCGCACCGCGCGGCGCTGAGGGCGCTGGGCACGGGGGAGCCCAATCTCTATACGGTCGCGCAGGAACGCGCGGCCTGAGTGAGCCTGCCAGAAGTCGGACAAGCGGTGCATGACTGTCCGGGCCCCGTACATGGAAGGCTGGAGCGTCCGCCAGCCCCTCGCGCCCGGCCCTGACACCAGGGCCGGGCGCGCCCGCGCCTCACTCCCGGAGACCCCGTTGCGTCGCACCACACTCACCGCTGCCGCCCTGGCCACACTGTTCCTCGCGGGAGGCTGCTCCGACGAGCCCGAGGCGAAGCGGCCGAGCCCCACCGCTGCGACCGCTTCCGCCGGCAAGCCCGCACAAACACCCGCCACACAGCCGCCCAGCCTCGACCTGCCCAAGGACGCGCGGACCCTGGTGGCCGAGACCACCGGCAACAGGAACCAGGAACTGCCCGAGTTCACCCCGCAGGAAGGCGCGTACACCCTCTACGCGACGTGCGAGGGCAAGGGGAAGGTCTCGATCGTGGACCGGGACAGCGGTAACCCCCACCCGGTCACGTGCAACGGGGTCCACACCGTGGGCGTCGTCCACGACGACGCCAAGCCCCAGCACCTCACCGTCCAGGTGACCGGCGGACCTTCCATCTGGAAGGTCGCGGTGGTCTCCGGAAACCACCAGCCCTGACACGGCCATCACCGGGACTTACGACGGCCCGGGCACGGCCCCAACGGACACTGCCCAGGGGGCGGGTGTCCGCCTCGTAAACCCACGGACCTAAACGTGGGCCCTACAAGCTTGGGCGCGACCGCAGCCGCGCCGAACGCGACGATCTCGCTGATGGGATACCCCTAGCTCTTCAGCCGCCCTCAGGCCTGCTCGACCTTGGTTCGGTGTCTCCCAGCGTGTCATCCTGAATGACATGGCCGAGTACTTCGAGAGCAAGCAGCGCCAGCTCGCGCTCTCGATGAGTGCCTCCAATGTCCGTTCCGGGTCCCCGCAGCCGGCGTTCGAGGGCAAGCGGATCTGCGATTCACCGGAGGGCATCAGCGGGGTCGTGGCAGGGCCGGACAGCGACGGCGACTTCCACCAGGGCGACAAGAACACGCAGCTCTGCTGGTGGCTCACCGGGGAGACCTGCCTGAGCCGTGAGAGCTACCACCCGAACCAGACCGGAACGAGCGCCTACGCACAGGCGTTCATGACAGCCCACCCCCTGTCGGCTGCCACCCGACACGGCCGGTGAACACGGACATGTCCCATAACGGCACCGTGGCGCGGCAGAGCCGTGTCACGGTGCAATCCCCAGGGTGTCTCGCCGCCATCATGGTGCCCATCGTCGCGGTCCTTATCGCGGCCTCGGTTCTCATGGTCATGTTCCACCGCCAGGAACACGCGAACGAGCGGAACGAGACAGAAGCCTTGGACCGGACAGCGGCCCTGGCCCGCTCCTACGCGCGCGAGGTGACGGCAGCCCCGAACGGCTTCCCCGGCCAAGAAGCCGTTCGCGGTGTCGCCGAGCGACACGACGGCAGGCTTCTCTCTTACGCGCGGTCGGAGGACTCGCTGACCACCACCGTCCGCTTCTTCGGAGAGTACGAGGACACGAGCATGTTCGGCGTTTCGCGCTCCCGGGCCTACCAGTGCTACTCCGTCGTGCTCCGGAAGGGGACCGAGGGCGTGCCACAGGTGAGGACGTCTCCGCTTGAAAGGTGCGACGTCATCTGATCCGCGTACTGCCAAGCGCACCGAAGACGCGCACAGTTGAGTACGCTCCACGACGTTCCTCAGGCGGGAATCGGCACACAATGTGTGGTCAGCTGTGCCAGTGCTCGGACCGACCGTGCCTGTGACCCCAGCAGCCGGCCGAGCGGCCGGGTGGTGGTATATCTACCTCTCCGGCTGCCTCACGGTCGTCCGGCGCGGCCACCAGCTCTACCTCGCGCTGGCCGGCACCACCGCGTCCACCACCCGGTACACGGCCCTGCCGTGGGAGTGGCTGGGCGCCGAGCTGCGCCAGCGCCCGCCGGGCCTGACCACCGTGCTGCTGGACGCCGCAGCCGACAAACGCGCTTGGCCCCTGCTGCAGGAGTACGGCTCCCTGCCCGCCCCCGGCTCCGTCGAGGTGTACGGCACGGTCGCCCCGCCCGGTTTCACCGGCAGCGAGAGCAACGTCAGCACCTACACCCGGGTCTGGATCGAGCAGCTGCGCCGCAATCCGCAGCGGCCCACCAACTCCCGGCTGCACGCGCTGACCGTAGGCGCCGCCGCCCTGCCGCCCGGCACGCTCATCGTGCCCACCGTCCCGGAGCTGGCCGCCCCGGAGATCGCCACACGGCACGCCGCCCAGCAGGCCGCGACACGGCCACCCCAGACCGCCGTCCAGCGGATCCTCGCCGGAGACACGGACTTCATCGAGGAGCTGCGCGAGCGCCGCGCACCCGCTCCAGCGCCTGCCCCTCAGCCGCAGGCCCCGGTGCCCCCACCGCGCCGGCCCCGGCCGCGCCGGCGACCGCGTCCCTGCAGTTCCCGCCGCCGACCGCCCCGGCCCCGCAGTCAGCCCCGGTGCCGCAGCAACGGCAGCACGCCGGCCCCGAACCGCAGCCGGTCCGAGCCGGCCACCCCGACACGCAGCAGCCCGCCGTGGCGCCTCACGTACCGGCCCAGGCCCCGCCGCCGGTCCAGCAGGCCCAGGTGCCGGTCCAGCAGGCCCCGGCACCGATCCAGCAGCCGGTCGTCCACCAGCAGCCCGCACCGGCCCAGGACCCGCGCCCGTACGTCTACGCCCTCGCGCAGCAGCGGAAGTTCAACGAGGCCGCGCACCTCGCCCAGGCGTGGGAGACCCACGCGCTGCAGACGTACGGCATCGACTCGCCCCAGGCCACCCAGTGGGCCGAGATCCGGGCCGACCTCGCCAAGCAACACGGCAACTTCGTGCTGGCGACGCAGCTGTGGATCAGCGCGGGACGGACCCGGCTCGCACACCAGTCGCCCGACGCCCCCGAGGTCCTCGCCACCGCCAAGTGCGCCCACTACTGCTGGACGCAGATCCGCGACCCGCGCCAGGCCCGCTTGTGCGGTCCCGAGCTGATCAGCCTGCTGCGCGCCCTGCCGTCGCTCGACCGCCGGCACCTGTCAGTGGCGCAGCAGCGCCTGGAGTTCCTGCACAACGCGCCCAGCGGAAGCTGAGCACCACCACGAGGGGAGGAGCCCATGGACGAGGAGAAGCCGGACAGCGAGCCGCTGTGGGCGGGAGAGTGGGAGGACATGACCGTCCCCGTGCCGCTGGCCGCATCCCTGCTCTGCCTGAGCCCGCACACCGTCGGGCAGCTCATCGATGGCCGGGCACCTGGTCGCCAAGCATCACGGGAACTACCGCTTCGTCACCCTGGTCAGCCTGTTCGCCTACCGCCGCCGCCACTGGACACCCGAGCAGGCCGAGCGCTACAACGCCACGCTCGATGACGCCACGGCGCTGGACCAGGCCGCCGAGCATCTGGCCGGATGACCGACGCTGATCTGCGCCGTTCCTGGCGCTCTTATAGAAACGGGCCCTCAACTGAGGGCCCTTACTCGCCCGCGCTCGCCGGTTGTCCGTACGATCAGCGCTCATGAGCACCGCACGCCGGCCGCTGGGCCACGGCCCGCAGCCCCAGGCCCCCACCGCGTTCCCGCCCGGGGCCGAGGCCACCCGCCGGGTCCGCGCCGCCGAGGCCGACGCCGAGCCCGCCCCGCTCCACCGGCCGGGCGGGCTCAAGCACGTCGCCAAACTGCGCGAGCGTGGCGTGCTCGGTCCTCCAACGCCGCCCACCTGAGCCGGCACGTTCCTGCGGCTGCTGGTCGTCATGGTCGACGGTGGCCTCGACCTGGTCGACGACGTCGCTTAGACCAGTCAGAAGCCCCTTATCTGCTGATAACAAGCCCATAGGCCCGGGACGGCATTTAGGGGGCGCTTCCGACCAGCCGGAGAGCTGGCCGGTCCTCCTCGGCGCCGAGCATCCGACGGACCTGGGGCACGCTCCAGGCCAGTTCACGTGCAAGCTCTGTGATCGTCAGCCCATGATCACAGGCAAGCGCGAACGCCTGCGAGAGCAACGCGGGCTGCTCGCCGGGGTAGCCAGCCAGCGGGTCAGGAGCGAAGCCGGGCTGCCCCTTAAGGCCGTGCAGGCGCTGATAGGCGCGGCTTGCCGCAGAGTCCGACAGGAGACCGAGTTCTCGACAGCGGTACAGCAGGGAGTGCACCGACACCCCCCACACGTCGCGCAGCTGCGACAGCTTGTGCAGGTCGGCTCGGGCGGGCAGTTCGGACAGGATCGACTCGCGGGGGGTGAGGAACTCCGCCGCGAAGGTGTCGGCTTCACGCTCCTGGGCGACGTCGCCAGGGCTGGCGTCGCCGTGCAGGACCAAATGGCCCAGCTCGTGGGCCGCGCTGAAGCGGTGCCGGTAGACGTCGTCGGTCCTGTTCGGAGTCAACACGATCAGCGGCCGGGGAAGTCGCGATGTGGAGAAGGCGTCGACGGACCGCAGATCCTCGTCACGCCGGGGGGTGATCACCACGATTCCGCGTGCTTCCAATCGTCGGATCAGGTGGGTGACCGGGCCGGCACCTAGGCCCCACTCGATACGCAGCGCTCGGGCAGCAGCAGCCGGGTCGCTGGGCAGTTCGGTGCCCGAGAGGACCTCCCCACCGGCGAAGCCGGGCAGGTCGACCAGCGGGAGCCGGACACGCTTCTCCAGTGCGTAAGTCAGCTCCCAGACCTGTTCGGTGAACGCGATGGCTTTGGCGCGCTGGTAGGACCGCGTGCTGCGCAGGCTGCGGAAATGCGCGGCCGAGGGGTCCAGCCGTGCGTGGGGGCGCCCTGACAGGAAGTACGCCAACGGCACCTCCAGAACTTCTGCCAGCCGCGGGAGGAGTTCGGGGCGGGGCCGGTTGGTCCCCATCTCGTACTGACTCACTGCGGCCGGGGTTACTCCCAGTTCGTCGGCCAGACGCCTCTTCGTCATCCCTAGCAGGCAGCGCGCCTGGGCCAGCCGGGCGGGATCGAATACCTCGTGCACTGCGGCAGGGGAGGGCTGTTCCAACCCGGCGCGGCCTTTGCGAGCGCTGCGGTTGCCGGGCGCGGTGAACAGCGAGGGCTGGGTTTCTTTACTCATTGCCGTCTTCGGTCTCGGGGGTTGTCGGTTCCTGTTCGGCGGACGGGTCCTTGACGGGCTCGAAGCGCGGCGCGACATCCAGTGAAGGCACCTCGCCCCCGGCCCAGCCCTGCGTGGGAATGACGGCGCTCGAATCGTGCAGATCGCGGCGAGAGCCACTGGAGTCCTGCGCGGTGGCGATGCTCATGTCGAGCCGCTCGGGCTCCCACAGCATGGTGCCGTCGTCTTCGAGCGAGTGGGGCGTGCCCCACCAGGCGGCCAGAATCTCGTCGCTGTCGGCGTTGGCCACATACGCGACGTAGATCACTGTCAGCTTCTCCGCGTTGGCCGCTGCGGCGGCTTCGGCCACCGTCGGGTCCGTCTCCGCGCCGGCAGTCTCGGGGGTGTCGAACAGGGTCGGAGTGGGGTCGACGCCGTTGTCACGGGACACCTGATGAGGGATCTTCGTGCTCAGCTTGGCCCGGGAGATCGGCTCCGTCAGCGAGGTTGCATGCCGGAAGGGGATCAGTACCCGTCCGTCGACCACCGCCAGGCTGTACGAGGCCCCTTTAGGCTTGTGGGGCTTGTAGCCGGGCAGCGATGCCAAGTCGAACTGCTCGACGACGAGGTGGTAGCGCGTGGCCCACATGCTGCCGTAAGGACGCTTGTCTGTGGCCCCAGCGCCTTCCGCCGCCACCTGAACCAGACGTGCCGCCTTCTGGCCACGGGCCAAACCCGTGACCACATGCCGCATCACTTCTGCGGCATGCTCACCGAATTGCTCGACGGCCCACCGCGACGGCGTGACCTCACCAGCCATGCTTCCCCCAAGGGGCTAGGCGCTTACCGAACGACCGCTAATGTAGCACCCTTGCTTAATTTTTGAGCGTCAAACTCCCGCAGGCGTCAGGGAGAAGCGCTTACGCGGCAGTCCGCTGGCGCTGCGCCTCCACCGCGCGCCGCAGCTGCTCCAGCTTGAGGGGCAGCAGTTGGCGCAGCCCGTCGTACCGCAGGCGGCCGACCCGGTACGAGGTGATCAGACCGTTCTCCTCCAGCGGCATCCCGGGCGGGCGGATCACTGTGTTGCCCTGGTCATCGAGGACGCCGTCGTGGTTCATCCAGAGCGACACCCACAGCTTCGAGGTGCCGTGGGCGCGCTGCACCAGGTCCTTGCGCACGTCCAGCCAGCGCTCCAGCGCGGCCCGGGTCAGTGCCGAGGTCTCGACCCACTCCCCCTCGCCAGCACCGCCGCCCTGGGGACGCCGCTCGACGTACACCGCGCCGTTGCCCTCGCCCAGGTCTGTGGTGCGCAGCTCGACCAACTCGCCACTGCGCGCCGCGGTGTCCAGCTCGACGGCGAGCAGAGCCGTCAGCCGGGTCTGCGCCGGGGACATCGCACCGCCCAGGTACCGGTCGAGCTGACGGGCCAGCGCGGACAGCGTGGCCGCCTCCGGCGCGGGCTGCAGCGGGATCTCCCCGCCGCCCAGGCGCAGCGCAGGCATCCCCAGCGCCTCGCGCAACAGGTCGATGCACTTACGGCGGATCTCGTTGGTCGCCTCCGACGTGGGCGGGAAGCCGCCGTCCACCCGTCGGTGCCGAAGGGCCCCGGACTCCGCGATCCGCACGTACGGGCGCAGCGCCTCTTCTTCCAGCAGCCGCTGCAGGCTGCGCCGGGCCGGGACCGGCAGTGCGCCCCGGTCCAGCGCCCGCTCCAACTCCCCGCGCACCATGTCCAGCTGACGCCGACGAGCCGCGCCGGCGCTCAGGCCGTCGAGGAGCTGGTCGAGCGCGCACACCGAGGGGAACTGCGACGTCTGCACGCCGCGATTGTCGCGCACCAGGCCCGGCCCGGTCGGGGAGACGGCCGGGTTTCCGGACTTTCTAAACCCCCCTTCATTCGCGCACGCGTACGCGCGAGTGCCGCCGGGCCGAGGCGATCGTGGGAGAGACTGGACCGCCCGGCAGTGCGCCCTGCGTCCGGCCGATGCTGCCGCCGCCGCCGGGCACCGGTCAGCGGCCGATCTGCTGCCGCAGGAAGCGCCGCTCCTTGTGCCGGCGCAGCAGCTGCCACCGCTTCGCGGCGTACGACAGTTCCTCTCGGCAGGCGTCGAGGAATGCGCCCTGGGCGGCGACGACCGCCTCAGCCTGCTGCTGGAAGCGCTCGCCGTTCTTCTCGTTCAGCTCCAGGTCGCTGGTCGCGGCGACCAGCTCCTCCGCCGCGGCGATGACCGGCACCGTGCCGCACAGCCGTACTCCGTGCAGCGCGCTCATGAGTTCGCTGGTGATCTCCCACATCTGGGGCAGCTGGCCCAGCAGTACCTTGTTCGCCGCCCGTCCAGCCTCGCGCCGCAGGTGGGCGAACTGGTAGGCGTAGCCGAACGAGCGGGTGGAGGCATCCAGCAGCCGCCGGTACGCCTCCGCCCGGTCTTCCTTGCTGCCCAGCCGGGGAACGCCTGTGGGCCGGTAGCGCCCGATCAGTGCGGAGGTGACGCTGCCCGTGGCCTTGATGCCGGCAGCGGCGACACCCGACGTTATGAAGGTCATGCCCGGTTCTACCACCCGGCGGGCGCGGCGCCGGCCGGGCTGGCGCAGCAGCTGCACCAGGCTGGCCACGGCGGAGACGGTACGGGCCAGGTCGCCCAGCAGGGCCGGGGCGCCGCCGTCGGGCACGGCGCGGACCGCCTGGTCGAGCAGGGCGTGGAGCAGGTCGAGGGACACGGGAGCCTCCGGGGTTCGGCAGGGAGCTTTCGCCCCTTGCCGATCCCGGGGGCCGCTCAGACAGCAGCGGCGCCCGACGTGTTCCGAGTGATGCGGGGGCGTCTTGTCTTTCAGAGTGCACCGCGACCCATCCAGAGTGTTAATGCTGGCCGGTGTGCCGAGCTGCTGTGTGCTACCCGCTCGCATTTCCGGGCGGGTAGTCAGGCACCGTGACCTCCTACATCTCGCGCTCGATGGTCCGGTCAGGGGGGCGTCGGTCCGTTGCCGCCGGAGTCGGAGCCCATCAGCAGATAGAGCAGAGTCACAACCCCGACGGCGACGAGCAGGGCGACGCCGACGGCCGGGTGCGCGTACGCGATGTACCCGACGATGACGCCCGCCAGCAGAAGGACGAGGACGCGCAGATCGAGAGGACCGTTCACCGGGGCACCGCCGAGCTGACGGAGGGGACCACGATGACGCCGGCTGCCGCGAGCTTGCGGGCACGGCCCCGGACCCGGCTCAGACGACGCTCGACCGACTTCCGCGTGGTTCCGAGCTTCTGTGCTATCTCCTCTTGCGTGGCCCCGCTCAGCATCGCCTCGCAGGCTGCCTGCTCCTCCAGAGACGCCTCCGCCAGGATGATGCTGAGGGTCTCCCGCAGCACGGTCTGGTGCTCGGGTCCGGGCACGGGGACTCGCTCCCATACGTCCCCTCCGGGGTACCGGAACGCTTCGGGACCGAGGATCTCGCGCATCCGCTGCCGGTGGCCGCTGGCCCACCGGCGGTAGGCGTCCCGGTAGTGGTACAGGGCGTACTGCAGGAAGAAGCTGGTCAGGTTTCGCCCGCCCTCCGGGTTCCACCCCTCCATCGGGCCACCCTCGGCCATGAAGGCGGGGACAGCCCTGCCCAGGCAGTCGATGGCGAGGTCCTCGCGGACGTCGGCCCGGCGCATCAGCTCCTCGACCTCGGTGTACGGCGCCGGGAAGTAGATCCGCTTCTCCCGGCACCGTTCGATGATCGTCCCCTCCCGCATCCAAGAGCGCAGCACGTTCCACCCGTAGATCCAGAGCCGCTCCTGGAGGAGGCCGAAGCGGGCGCCCTTGAACCCCTCCCGCTGCAGCTGCGCGAACAGCTCCCGGTCGGCAGTCCGCTGCTCGGCGTGCCGGTCCGGAGGGGGGACCGTGGGCGGGGTAGACGCCGGGGTGGCTTCGGTGAGCACAGTCAAGTCTCCATCTCGCACTGGGAAGTCGTAGCCCAGCCTTATGAAGCGAAGCCGAAGTCGTCCCCCGCGAAATCACGAATCAAATTTGTGGACCTACGAATCGGCACGTGAGCGGCGGTGATCGCCTGATGGCAGCTGTCAGCGGCCCCGCCGGGAGGTGTGGGAAAGTCCCAGCTCGCCGTCGAGTACGCGTACCGCTTCCAGCTCGACTACGAGGTGGTGTGTGGGGTCCCCGCTGACGCACCCGGCGCGCGACGTCCATCGGGTCATGGGATCGGGATAACCTCACATATGCTGCACCAGATGCGACAAAGCGCGGTACGGAATAAGCGAACTGACGGACGATCGGAAGAGAACGTTACGGACCTGGACACACCCCGCGTAGTGACGCCCTCGCTGGTCCTCCCGGCCGCCGCCGGCGTCTCGCCCGTGCCCGGCGCCGAGTTCACCCCCGACGTGCTCGCCAAGCTCCAGGAGCTGGAAGAGCGCTCCAAGGAGCACGAGCAGGCCCTGCGCCCGAAGAACACCACCGACGGGTACGCCGCCGACTGGAAGCAGTGGGAGCAGTTCTGTGCACTGCTCGAACTCCCCGTCACCGCCATCACGCCCGGATCGCTGACCGCGTTCGTCGAGTGGCTGTGGTGGCAGCCCGGTTGGAAGAAGGGCACCTACACGGCGCCCTCGACCATCGACCGCCGCCTGTCCGGGGTCGTCGTCACCGGCCGCACTGACCACGGGCTGCAGCTGGACCGCAAGGTCGCCTCCCGCGCCCGGTACGTGCTCAAGGCCAAGGTGAAGGAGATGGAGAAGACCGAGGAAACCCGCGGACGCGGCCCGGCCTCCGCCCTGCTCGTGCCCCAGCTGCGCGCCGCCGTCCAGGCCGTCCCCGAGAACCGGCTGGGCATCCGCAACCGGGCCATCGTGCTGCTGCACTCGCCCTCACCGCCCGCGAGCACGAGGTCGCCTACCTCCGGCTGCGCCACATCACGGAGGTCGAGCACGGCCTGGAGGTCGACATCCGGGTCTCCAAGATCAAGCCCCGCAAGGTCAAGGTGCCCTACGGGTCCAGGCCCTCGACCTGCCCCGTGCGCGCGTGGCGCACCTGGAAGGCTGCCGCCAACCTGACCGACCCCGACGACTTCGCCTTCAAGCCCCTGCACAACCGCTGGCACACCCCGCTGCCCGGCGGACTCGACCCCGAGACCATCGGCACCATCACCACCGAGCTGACCGCCCGCGCCGAGCTGATGCAGCGCTACACCGGACACTCCCCCCGCCGCGGCGCCGCCGAGGAGTCCCGCCGCGCCGGCAACGACCGCAAGGTCATCGCCAAGCAGGGCGGATGGGTGGAGAACTCCGCCGCCATGGAGGGCTACTTCGAGGCCGGCGAGGGCTGGGAGGAGAACGCCATGATCGGCGTGCTGTGAGGCGAGGAGCGCGCAGGACCCCAGGCGGTCGACCACCCTAGGGGCCCTGCGCCGCCCGTCACGCACGCTGGTCGGGGCCCGGAGGCTGGTCGGTGCTCCCGCCGGCGGTGAATCACAGGGTGCGGACCATCTCCGCCGCCGCCCGGCGCCGAGCGGGCTTCTTCCCGTACACCGCGGTGAGCGACAGCAGGACGATCAGCAGCAGGTAGAGCGACAAGACCGCGAGCAGGGCCCAGACCAGCAGGGAACTCGGGCGAGGAACGGCAGAAGCGCCGCCACGGCAACCCCCATCAAGTGCTACAGCTCTCCGCACTGACGGGGCGGCTTACCGCAGCACACGCAACCGACCGTCCAACATTCGACGATCGGCTACGAAACAGAGCCGGACCGCGTCAGCGGTTGGCTCTGGCCTCCCATGAAGCAGTGAAGAGGCATGCTGCGTACTCTCCGGCGGTCGTGAGCCACCAGCCGGGCGGTCCCGGTCGAGAGCGGTCTCCAGAGTGCCACATCGCCAGCACCGCTCCGAACCCGTCCTGCCCGTCACGCGGCAACTCGCGGATTGATCCCTGCGACCCGGCGCCCTCCCGCTACAACAGATAGACACGGACTACGGGAGGGACCGCAGGTGACCAACAGCCTGACGCACGAACCCGGCCAGCCTCATCAGGGATGGGTCTTCAAGGCTGGTAAGTGGATCCGGGCAGAAGACCCGGTCATGAACCGGCCGGAGGGCGAGATCGACGATGCGATCAAGGCCGCCGGGTACCGAAGCTGGACAGGAGCGGGCAAGGGGGCGCGCGAGTTCGACCTGGGCCCGCTAATGCTCACGGTGTATGCGCGGTCTGAGCAGCCCTCGTTCCTGTTCGACCTGGAAGGGCCGGAGCACTCGGAGTGGGTGTACGCCGAGACCCTGCCCGACGCCCTCGCTCTGCTGACTCAGCTGGCCCCGACGCTGCAGGCGCTCACCCTCACCGACCAGATCGCGCGGGCCGAGCCGAAGACCGAGTCCGTCCTCGCCGACATCCTGGACAAGCTGCACGACCGCCACCGCGACCAAGGCGGTCGCATCATCAGCGGCTGACGCACCGCGCAGTGCCGGCAGGGCCCAGACCGGGGCCCTGCCGTGACTCAGCTGGGCACCGCGCTCGACCGGTGCGGCACGGGCATCGCGCCGCCCCTCCCCGGCTCACGGGAGGCAGGGGACGCGCTGCGATGCGCGACCCACAGCGCCTGCTGCGGCCACCAGTACGCCCGCGTCACCATCGCGGCCGAGCCGTCGAGATCCACCAGCACCTGATAGGCGACCCGGCCGTCCGCCCAGTTCTGCCGGGCCCGGACCGTGGCCCACCGCCACCGGCCCCGCGACCTCAGCCACAGCACCGGCGGATCCGCCAGCGGCCAGGTCCACACGATCGGGGCCGGCCCATCCTCCGGGCGCCACGGCCGCGCCTCGACCGGCTCCGGAATTTCATCGTTTACATGTTCTATTTTAGGCCGGTGTCGCGCGGCTTCTTCTTGGGCTGGCTCTGCTGACGCCGCAGCTCACGGATGTGGTCCTGCTCCGCAAACAGCCTGCGGTTCTCCTCCTTGAGCGAGAGCCGCTTCGGGTTGGCCGCCCGCTCCTTCTGCTTGGCTGCCCGGCGCTCCGCTACGAGCGCCTGGGCCTTCTTCTCGCACTCCGGGTGCACCGGCTTGCCCCGGGCAGGTCCCTGCTCCCGGCTCACCCACACCTTGCCCTCGATCGGTCCGCCGCACATCGCGCACACGGCCGTCGGCAAGTCCGACTCCATCGACGCCTACGCCGCTGCCCGCGCCGCCCTGTCCGGACGGGCCTCCAGTGCCCCCAAGGACGCCACCGTTGCCGGCATACGCGCCCTGCACAACGCCGCCCGCTCCGCCATCAAGGCCCGCACCGCGGCCCTGAACCAGATCACCCACCTCCTCTTCACCGCGCCCGAGACCATCCGCGCCAGATACGGGCAGCTCAAAGGGGCGGACCGCACCGACACTCTGGCCCGGCTGCGACCGACCGGGGACGCCGTCCACGTCGCGGTCCTCACCGCACTGAAGAGTCTCGCCCGGCGCGTCAAGGAGCTGACCGCGGAGCACGAAGAGCCGATCAAGACCCTGGATGGCGAGGTCACCGCCCACAATCCCGGCCTGCGAGCCGCCTACGGAGTCGGCCCCGACACTGCCGCCCAGCTCTTGGTCACAGCCGGAGGAAACCCCGACCGCATGCGAACCGAGGCTTCCTTCGCCGCCCTGTGCGGAGCCGCACCGGTCCCCGCCTCCAGCGGCAGAACCAACCGGCACCGCCTCTCACGCGGCGGTGACCGGGCAGCCAACGCCGCCCTCTACCGCATTGCCCTCGTCCGCATGTCCAGCGACCCCCGCACCCGCGACTACGTTGCCCGGCAGACCGCAGCCGGACGAACCAAGAAGGAGATCATCCGGCTGTTGAAGCGGGCCATCGCCCGGGAGATGTTCCGCTGCCTGACCACCACGGTCACCGTCCCCGGCATCGCCGACCTGCGGCCCCTGCGCCAAGCCAAGAACATCACCCTCACCGCCGCGGCCCGCCACTTCGGAGTCTGGCTGGCCACCGTCTCCACCCTCGAACGAGGAATCCGCCGCGACGACACCCTCGCCCACACCTACCGGGACTGGCTCAACGCCGCTTGATCACGCGCCAGGTCATACAACGTCCCGCACATCAGGCCACGGCCGACCGTCGGCGGAGACACCAGAGGGCCGACCGGCGCGAACGAAGTCGCCGTACTCGTCCTGGACAACGTTCTCGTTGACCCACCGGTCCCGCACGGCTCCAGTGCGCTCTTCGGCAACGACCAACGCGGCCAGCGGGTCCTCAGCCATGCCCAGAAGCTGGCCGAACTCGCCGGCCTCATCATCAGGATCGAACGGCGGGAACTCACCCAGGTCCAGGAAGCCCTCGCTGCCGACGTCCTCAACCGCGTGGAGATAGACCTCAAGGTGGCCCTTCGCCGCACGAACCTCGACATAGCGCACGCCAGGCCGCTCTGCCGAGCCGCACGGCCCAAGGAACTGCTCGACCGAACGGCCCCGCCGCAAGGCCCCAAGAATGAACGACTCCGCCAAGTACCGCACCCGGCCAAGATACGGCGCCCACCCCACCCCCAGGGCTTGACGATCAATAGGAGCATCAGCGCGGGACCATGCCCGCGGGTGCGGGGATGGTCCCCAGTCAGTCTACGACTGCCTGCGGAAATGGCTCCGCGGGTGGGAAATCCGCCACCGCATCGCCCGCAAGGGCATCAAGCCCACACAGCGACTGGGTCGACGTCGACGGGTGGTGGAACGAACCGTGTCCTGGCTGGCAGGCTGCCGATGGCTCAACCGACGCTACGAACGCAAAACCGAGCAATTCCTCGCCTTCGTTGGCATTTCAGCAGCCCTGCTCAGCCACCCTCGCCTCATGCAGTGTGACGACGCGTAATACGCCTATGTTCTCTGCATGTTCGAGACGATCCGGTGGCGTTGCCACGTACGCACCAACGACAGTCGCGGGGCCGAGCGCGTAGTCGGCCAGCTCACAGCTCGACTGGACAGGACCATGCAGATCGAGACCTACGAGCGGTACTGGAAGTACCCCGAGCTTGCCGAACTGCACCTGATTTCACCACTTGAGTCGGTCAGCCCGGATGCCGCGCTCCTCGCCGTCCTTCAAAGCGCGTGGCGGATCGCGACGCCCTGGGCTGTTGGAGCCCCAGGGACGGATGGTGAGTTCGACGGAGTCGCCTCGGTGGACATCGGCTCACGCTTCACCGTCCCAGGAGTCGAGTGGATGGAGTTCTACGTCACCGACCGACGGTGATGCGTCACCCATCAGCTCTACTGAGCCGCTCCCCGCACCCGCGGGGATGGCCCCACCGTCTGACAACGGAGCACCGCCCGCCGGGAGTTCAGCGGGCGGCGTTCCACTCTCGGTCGAGGATGGCGTGCACGACGGAGTCACGCCACTTCCCGGCCTTGAACACGTGCTCCCGGATGGTCCCCTCCTCGACCATCCCCGCGGCCTCCATCGTGCGGGCGGAGGCCGTGTTGAGAGGGGACCGTGCACCCCAGACGCGGTGAAGGTCCAGATCGTCGAACGCGACGCCGAGGAGCAGCTTCACCGTCTCCAGCCCGTATCCGACGCCCCAGGAAGCCGGGCGCAGCGCGAAGCCCATGGTGGCGCCGCGCTGCTGGTGCGGGTCGACGGCCAGGCGGCCGAACCCGATCAGCTCCCCCGTCTCCCGCTCGATGACGGCAAGGGCGTACTCGGTGCGGGGTGTCGCCGTGGCCGCGGCGATGGACCGCGTCACGATCTGTTCGACCTGGTCGCGGCTGCGCGGCTCGAAACTCAGGTGCTCCGTCGCCTCGGCGCTGCCGTAGACGGCGAACACGGCGTCCACATCATCAGGAGCGAGTTCCCGCAGCTCAAGGCGCGCACTGAAACGTTCTACCGGGTGCATGTCCGGACTTTACCTGTGCGGCAGAGCGGGTCGGCTGGTGGGGAACGCCTCGATCTCCGCACGCAGATCCCGTGCGACGACGGCCTCGCGGGCGGGGCCGCTCATCACCGCGTGCCGGACACGCATCGCCGACATGACGATGCCGTTGTTGCGGTGCGAGGCGGGCAGGTCGAGCACCGGGCGGATGGCTGCGGCCGCACCGTCCAGGTCCCCTCCGTAGAGGCGGACGAGCGCCAGGTCGCACTGGGAGCCGGCGAGGTCGCCGAAGGCCCAGTTCGGGGCGGTGGGGTCGCTGAACCCCTGTACGGCCTGCTCCGCCTGTTGCGCGAGCCGGGCGCCGCCGTGACCGAGGAGAGTTTCGGCCTCCACGGTGTAGTAGAGCTGCTTCTCCGGGGCGTAGGTGAACAGTCCGCCGAGGGCGTCCAGGTCGTCGTGGACGACGCGCTCCCGCTGGTCGGCGGCCTGCTGGCTGGCGGCGCGCACCGTCTCCTCGTCGCCGAGCACCGCAGCGGCACGCGCCTGCAGACCAAGGAGCCACAAGCCCACGGTGCCGCGCTGGTGCTCGGCCACCGCTGCGCCCCGGCTGGCGTAGTGGTAGGCGTCGGCGGGCTTGTCCGCCCAGTAGGCGATGAGGGACTTGAGGCCTTCGGTGGCGGCGATCAGGCCGGCGTGCTCCGCGTCGCGGGCGCACGCGGCCGCGACGCGGGTCATGGTGAGGGCCTGGTGGGGGACCTCCATGTCGTTGAAGCCCTTGGCGACCATGAACGACAGGACAGCGCCCTTGACGTTCAGGTCACGCAGCTGCGACGGCCGGACCCGTCCGCCTTCCAGCAGGCGGAAGACCTGTTCCTGGGTTTCCAGCAGGTCGTCCCAGATCACCGAAAGCGGTTCACGCGGGTATGCGACGACGAGCCGCTGCACCTCGTCGTCGAGCAGCCCGAGCGTGTCCTCGCCGACCCGCTCGCGGTCGGCTCCCAGGAGGAAGTCCTTCGCTCGTCGCACAGCCATCGCGCCCGTCCTTTTCATGTCGTCCAGGCCCACGCCGGAGCCTGTGGGGGAGGTACTGGGTGACGCGTCCGTGAGCGGAAGGAACTCGGGCGTCGCGGCGTCGGGCGCCTCCGTCCATAACGTCTCGATGCTGTAGCCGAGCATCTCGACGATGACCGGCCGGAACACCCGTTGGGGCTTGCGGCCCTCGTAGATCCAGCCCTCGACGGTCTTGGGCGCCGGTTCGTCCGCGTTCTGCAGCCCAAGCCGTGCGGCGGCTTCCCTGTACTGCGTCAGGAAGTCGTCGGGGTGGCGGATACCGCGGGCTTCGCAGGTGCGCCGGAAGAACAACACGGTCTCTCCCATCCTTCTGCCGAACGCGTCACTGCCCGACGGTAGAACGCTGTCCACGGCAAGTTGCCCTGTTCCGACGCTACTCAGCGGTTCCGGGGTGGAGCCGGGGAACTTCCGAGGAACGGGGTCAACCTCGCGCCAGATCCCGAGGTCGGTTTGGGGGTGGAGCCGTCCGGGGCTGATTGCCACGCTTCTGGAGAAGTCACTCAGAGTGCCCAGGCGTGCACCCACGCGAACCAGGGAGTTGGGTCCTATGGCCCCCAGAATCGCTGAACCCGTCAGCGTGTCAGAGGTGCCCTTAGCTGAGGTCAGGGTGCCCGCTTGCCCCTCCTTCGAGATCGTGGTCCCCTCGGTCCCGTCCAGCGTGCAGGTCGTGCGGCGGGTCGTCCGGGCGTGGACTCGCTGTCACTGCCGGATGCCCAGCGACCAGGCGGACATCGTGCTGGTCGTGATGTCGGAGCTGTGCACGAACGCGGTACTGCACGGGAGCCGCGATGCCTTCGACGTGCGGGGCTGGGTGTCGGCCGCGGGCGAACTGCGGTTCGAGGTTGACGACAGGACGCCGTCGGTGCCTCCGGCCCCGGGCAGCCCGGGCGCCGATGCGGAGAGCGGGCGAGGCCTGCTCCTGGTGGACGCCCTGGTCCGCGAGTTGGGCGGCACGTGGGGGTTCAGCGACGACGGCGCACGCGCCTGGTGCGCGCTGCCTCTGCCCGGGGACCAGCGGTGACCGCCACCGCACAGCGTTGGACGCGCCCTGTGCCGGCGTGGACCCCGCCCCTCGACAGCGGCGCGCTGCATGACCTGTTGGAGCGGGTCCGCAACTGGCAACCGTTCGACGGCGGCGCACTCCTGGACGACGTCGCCGCCGCCCTGGACGACGTCCCCCCAGCCGAAGGGGACACCGCCCCGCTCGCCCAGCGGCTCCGCGGGCACCTCGCCCGGCTGGTCACCATCGCCGTGGCGAGCGAGGCCGACCAGGACACGACGGCCGCGCAGCTCGCCTTACAGGCCCGCACGCTGCAGACCGAACCCTGGCCCCGCGAGCGCCGGGCGGCGACAGCGCACCTGCGCCGACTGGGGTGGACCGCCAACGAACTCCACGACCGGCTCACCGCCCTCCGCTGCCTCAAGGCGGCCGCGTGACCACCGCCCGCACCACGAGAAAGACCACCGTGCGCCCCGACTCGCCCCTGATCCCGTTCGTCATCCAGCGTGAGGGCGAGGAAGCCGCCCCGGACAACCTGCGGCTCACCCCGCTCGGGTCGGGCCGTTACCGACTGAGCTACGCCGACGAGGACCCCCGCGACCGCGACCTGCGGGGCGTGCTGTGGGCCCGCTGCGGACTCGGCCCGATCGATGACCAGGGACGGCCGACGGGACGGCCGCAGTGGCGGATGATGCACCCCCTGCGTCAGCGCGGCTGCATGCAGATGCTGCGCTGCCAGGTGTGCGCCGGGCCGACGCGGACCCCGCTCGGCTGGATTTTCCTCGCGGGCCCGGGCACCGTGGACCCGAGCGACGAGTTGGTGCTCACCAACCAACCACCCGTGTGCCCGAAGCACGCCCGCACCGCCGCCGAGCTGTGCCCGCACCTCACCGCCGAGCCGATGGTGTTCCTCGCCCGCAGCGCCCCGCTGTACGGGGTGAACGGCGTCGGCTATGGCGTCCGCGAGGGGAACGTGCAGGTCGTGGAGCGCCCTGCCGGGCCGATCCCGTACGGCCATCCGCTGATGTCGACCGTGCTGGCCTCGCAGATGGTGCGCAGGCTCGGCGCGTTCCGGCTGCTCACTCTCGGCGAGCTCTTCGCCGCGCTGGAGGACGCCCCGTAGAGCTCCTGCCCGGCGGCCCGAACGTCCCCCCTGGCTGGGCCGCCAGTGCAGGTCCAATTCCCGGCGCGGGGACGACAACCAGTCCGTGTTCCCCCACGGCCACGTCGCCGCCCCGCGCCGGGTCCGCAGGTAAGTCAACCGATCAACGAGGAGACGCACCATGACGATTGCACCCGAGGCGCCCGCCCGTCCGGCTGTGCCGGAGTTCCTGGAGCTGGAGATCACCGGCCGGTGCCAGTTCACCTGCCCGTCCCTGTGCTACGCCAAGGCCGGTCCGACGCAGGACCACGGCAGTATGAGTGGCGCCGACTGGAAGCGGCTCATCGGTGAGGCCGCCGAGATCGGCGTGAAGAAGGTGCAGTTCATCGGTGGGGAGCCGACCATGCACCCTCACTTCGACGCCCTGGTGCACCACGCCTTGGCCGTCGGTCTCGGCGTGCAGGTGTACAGCAACCTGTACCGCGTGAGGCTGGACCACTGGGCACTGTTCGAGCAGCCGAGGGTGTCCCTGGCGACGTCGTACTACAGCGACGTGGCCGAGGAACACGAGCGGGTGACCGGCCGGAAAGGTTCCCACGCGGCGACCCGCGCAAACATCGTGCAGGCCGTCCAGCGCCGGATCCCACTGCAGGTCGGCATCGTGGAGGTGTTCGAGGGACAGCGCATCGCCGAGGCCCGCCAGGAACTCCTCGACCTGGGCGTGCGCATGGTGAACGTCGACCGTGTCCGCAGCGTCGGCCGCGGAGAGGTGCACGTGCCCAGTACGAAAGACCTGTGCGGGCGCTGCGCCGACGGCCGGGCGGCGATCATGACCGACGGCACGGTCACCCCGTGCGTCCTGGGCCGCTTCCTGAACACCGGTAACGCCAAGACCAGCGGCCTCGCCGCTGTGTTCTCCGGGCAGCAGTGGACGGACACCGCGGCGAGCATCCCCCGACGGCCCGTGCCGACGGCCGGCTGCACCCCGGCCGACTCCAACGACTGCGACCCGGCGAACACCGAAGCCTGCTTCCCCGCCTACTAGAACCGGAGGACACTGAACCGATGCGATGGCTACCGCAGGCCCGGCGCCTGGCACACGAGGTGGTACGGCCCGAATCCCGCTGGCACTCGGCCGTGGCCACCGTGCCCCGCCACCACTTCGTCCCCCGCTGGTGGGACTCCGTCGAGGGTGTGTGGGCCCTCCGCGGAGGCGCCGACGACCCCGACGCGTGGCTGGAAGCGGCGTACAGCGACCGGACACTCGTGACCCGGGTCGACGCCTGCCACGCCGACAACGCCAGCCCCGGCGACGTCCGGGACTGCGGTACGCCCACCTCGTCGTCGACATTGCCCAGCCTCGTCGTCCGCATGTACCGGCACGCGATGATCGCCGACGACAGCCACGTGCTGGTCACCACCGGCTCCGGCTACGGCACCGCCCTGGCCTGTGCGCGGCTCGGTGACGCGCAGGTGACGAGCATCGACGTCGACAAACACCTGGTGCAGCTCGCCGAGGAACGCCTCGCCGCGCTCGGCGAACGCCCGTCCATGCAGGTGCGCGACATCACCGGGCCCCTGCCCGGGGAGTACGACCGGATCGTGTCCACGGTGTCCGTACGGCCCGTGCCGGCCACCTGGCTGTCCGCGCTGCGGCCGGGTGGCAGGCTCGTGACGACGATCGCCGGCACGGGGCTGATCCTCAGCGCGGACAAGACTGCGGACGGCGGAGCCGTCGGCCGTATCGAGTGGGACCGTGCGGGGTTCATGCGCACCCGGCACGGTGCCACCTACGACCGGCCCGTCGAGGCCACTTGGGACGGCGCCGCACGGGAGGACGGTGAGGAGGTGTCCACGAGCCGGTATCCGCTGCTGTACCCGCCGGACGCGTGGGACGTCATGTCGATGCTGGAGCTGGAGTTCCCCGGCATTGAGTACCGGAAGAAAGAAGAAGGCGGCACCCGCACGGTGTGGCTGCTGCACCCTGACGGGTCATGGGCCCGCGCCGGCGTGAGCGGGTTCCTCGACTCTCCCACTGTCCACCAGAGCGGCCCGCGCCGTCTGTGGACCGAGCTGGACCGCATCCGCAACCGCCTCAACCGCGAGGGAGGCCTGCCCGTCTACGGCGCCCGCGTCACCATCACCCCGGACGGCACGACCACCCTCACCCGCGGAGCCTGGGAGACCACCCTGTAAACGATGCAGCAGCACGAACGGTGACCCGCCCCAGGGCACCCTTCGCCCCCTTTGGGCCGAACGGCCACGCGACGACCGGGAGCCCGGCCGTCCGCCCGGCCCCCGTCGGCGCGTGCGCGCCCCTACCCCGCCACCCGCGCCGGAATCCGCTCCAGCCCCCACGTCACCGGAGAGCGCCGCAGCCGCACCACCCCGCCCGCCACCGCCGGCACGTCACCCGCCGCCAGCAGACCCCCCGCCCCGGCCACCGCCGCCAGCACCGCCTCCGCCTGCCCGCGCGCGAAGGACCCCACAGCCACCCCGTGCGGCGCGGGCACCAGAGGCTCCGGAACGCCGGCCGTGGCATAGCGGTCCGGGACGAACCGGTCGGGCGCGGTGAACGCCTCCGGGTCGCGGTTGGCGGCCGCCACCAGTACCGCCACCTGCTCACCGGCCGCGACCCGCTCCCCGGCCGCCTCCACGTCCTCCGCGAGGGAGAACGCGTGCAGCTTCACCGGCGGGTCGTGCCGCAGCGTCTCGGTCACCAGCAGCGCCGGGTCCTCCCGCACCGCCGCACCGGCCGGCCCCGGATCGCGGAGCAGCGCGTGCAGCACCCCGGCGATCAGCTCCCGCGCCGCGCGCACGCCCACCACCGCGGCCCGCGCCGCCTCGTCCCCGAGCAGGTCCCTCAGCGCGCCGACCGCGTCGAGCAGCCGCACGGCGTCGTCGTACGCGGGAGGCGCGAGCGCCGCGTCCAGGGCGCCCGCCGCCCCCGCGCAGGCCTCGGCCAGCCGGACGCGGTCGGCCCCGGTCAGCCCGTGCACGTCGGCGAGCACCTCCACCGGCACCCGCGCGGCCACGGAGGCCACCAGGTCCACCTCGCCCCGCAGTCCGGCCAGGGCCTGCCCGGCGGCCCGCGCGGCCGGCTCCCTCACCTGGTCGGCGCCGGGCAGTTCCCCGGCATCCGGCAGTCCTTCGTCCCAGGCGAGCGCCGACTGCGGCTGCGCGACATGCCGATCGGCGGTGCGCGCCGCGAGCAGCCGGCGGGCCGGCGCGTACCCGGTGCACACCCGGACGCCCAGCCTGCTGCGCCACAACGGGCCCGCGGCGCGCGCCCGTTCATAGGCGGGGTGGGGTTCGCTTCCGTACCCCCGCAGCAGGGCCGCGTACGCGTCGCCCTGTGCCCCGTACAGCCAGTGGATCCCCTGGACGAGCTGAAGCCGTCGCCCCAGCTCCCTCTCCGCCGTGACCAACGCCATGGACGGCACCTCTCTGCTCGTGGCCTGCGTGGCAGGCGCAGGCTAGGCCGCGACGGCGGAGCCCCGGTCGAGCCGTCCGTAGGCGCGTCCGGGGCGCCCCCACCCCCGCACCCCGCCGGTCCGCCCACGCTCCACTGCCGCTCCACCCGCCCCCGCGACCATCGGCCCCACAAGCCCCATGCCGTTGACCGGCTGCCCGAGCTGCGGAGGTGACCGAAGGCCGTGCCGACCTCGAACACACCGGAGGAAGCGGTGGCGGATCCGGCCGCCCTGCTCCGGGACATGGTGCGCATCCGCTGCGTCGAGGAGGAACTCGCCGACCTGTACCGCGACGAGCAGGAGATGCGCACCCCCGTGCACTTCTCCGTCGGCCAGGAGGCCGCCGCCGTCGGGGTGTGCGCCGCGCTGCGCGAGGACGACCTCGTCTACACCGGCCACCGCAGCCACGCCGCCTATCTCGCCAAGGGCGGCGACCTGCCCGCGATGGTCGCCGAGCTGTACGGCAAGGAGACCGGCTGCGCCCGCGGACGCGGCGGCTCCGTGCATCTGACCGACCGGGCCGCGGGCTTCGCCGGGTCCGCCGCGATCCTCGGCGAGATGATCTCGGTGGCGACCGGCGCCGCCTGGGCGCTGCGCCGGCAGGGCTCCCGGCAGGTCGTCGTGACGTTCTTCGGGGACGGCGCCGCCGAGGAGGGCGTCTTCCACGAGTCGCTGAACTTCGCCGCCGTGCACCGCGCCCCGGTCGTCTACGTCTGCGAGAACAACGCCTACTCGATCTCCTCGCCGATCGCCGCCCGCCAGCCGGCGGACGGCTCCGTCACCGCCCGCGCCCGCGCGTTCGGCATCACCGCCGAGCGGGTCGACGGCAACGACGTCGCCGCGGTGCACGCCTCCGCCCGCCGGGCCGTCGCGGCCTGCCGCGCCGGACAGGGGCCCGCCTTCCTGGAGCTGGACACCTACCGCTGGCGCGAGCATGTGGGACCCGGCCACGACACCGGCGTCGACCGCCCCCGCGAGGAGGTCGAGAGCTGGCTGGAGCGCTGCCCGGTGCGCCGGGCCGCGGACGCCCTGCGCCCCGGTGCGCCCGACGTCGAGGAGCGGCTCGCGGCCTGGGACGAGGAGTTCCGCGACGAGACGCGCCTCGCGGTCGCCGCGGCCAAGGCCGCGCCCTTCCCCGCCGTCGACCGCCTCACCGACGGCGCCTACGGCAGCCCCGTCCACGCGAGCTGACCACGCGAGAGCTGACAGGAGAACACCCGATGGGACGGACGCTCACGTACTGGCAGGCGATCGCCGAGGCCACCGTGCAGTGCATGGAGGCGGACCCTGCCGTCGTCGTCGTGGGACAGAACGTCGACGACGCCAAGGGCTCCTACGGCACCACCCGCGCGGCCTACGAGCGTTTCGGCGCCGCCCGGGTCGTCGACACCCCCAACAGCGAGAACGCCGTGGCCGGGATCTGCATCGGCGCCGCCGACCAGGGACTGCGGCCGCTGGTGGTGCACACCCGCGCCGACTTCATGTTCCTGGCCATGGACGCGCTGATCAACCTGGGGTCCAAGTGGCGCTACATGTACGGCGACCAGGGCGGGGTGCCCGTCGTCATGCGCGGCGTCGTCGGCCGCGGCTGGGGCCAGGGCGCCACCCACTCGCAGAGCCTGCACTCCGTGTTCGGCCACTTCCCCGGCCTGTACGTGGCCGCGCCCGCCTCGCCCGCGGACGCCAAGGGCCTGCTGATCTCCGCCCTGCGCGCCGACACGCCCGTGGTGCTGATGGAGAACCGGTCGCTGTACGCCACCGAGGGCGAGGTCCCCGAGGAGCCGTACACGGTGCCGTTCGGCAAGGGCCGCGTCGCGCGCCCCGGCGCCGACGTCACCGTGGTGGCCGCCTCGCTCATGGTCCACGAGGCGCTGCGGGCCGCCGAGCTGCTGGCCGGCCAGGGCGTCGACGTGGAGGTGGTCGACGTGCGCAGCGTCCGGCCGCTCGACGAGGACGTCATCTGCTCCTCCGCCGCCCGCACCGGCCGGGTCGTGATCGCCGACACCAGCTGGGCCCGCTACGGCTTCTCCGCCGAGGTCGCCGCCGTCATCGCCGAGCACGTCCCTCATGCGCTGCGCGCCCCGGTCCGCCGGGTGACGCCCCCGGACTGCCCGGCGCCGGTGTCCTGGCCGCTGGAGGAGGCGTTCCACCCCGGCGCGCAGAAGATCGCCGACGCCTGTCTGGAGCTGGTCGGCGGCGACCGGTCCGCCGTGCCCGCCCTGGCCGGTGTGGACGCCGGGTTCATCGGGCCCTACTGAACCGGGCCGCCCGGCGGCCGGTTGTCCCACGACGAAAGGAAGACACGTGGAATCGAGCAAGTCGGCCGTGGTCGCCGAAGGGCTCCGCAAACGCTACGGGAAGGCCACCGTGCTCGACGGACTCGACCTCGTCGTGCCCGAGGGCTCGGTGTGCGGCCTGCTCGGACCCAACGGCGCCGGCAAGACCACCACCGTGGGCATCCTGTCCACCCTGCTGCGCGCCGACGGCGGCCGGGCCGAGGTCGCCGGCTTCGACGTCGCCCGCCAGGCCGCGCAGGTCCGCTACCGGATCGGGCTCGTCGGCCAGCACGCCGCCGTCGACGAGGTCCTCAGCGGGCGGCAGAACCTGGTCATGTTCGGCAGGCTCTACCACCTGTCCCCGGCCGCGGCCCGGCGCCGCGCGGACGAACTGCTGGAGCGGTTCCGGCTGACCGACACCGGCAGCAAGCCGGTCAAGGCGTACTCCGGGGGCATGCGCCGCCGTCTGGACCTCGCGGCCGGCATGGTGCTCGCGCCGCCGGTGCTCTTCCTGGACGAGCCGACCACCGGTCTGGACCCGCGCAGCCGCAACGAGGTCTGGGACGCCGTCCGCGCCCTCGTCGACGGCGGCACCACCGTGCTGCTCACCACGCAGTACCTCGAGGAGGCCGACCAGCTCGCCGACCGGATCTCCGTCATCGACACCGGCCGGGTCATCGCCGAGGGAACCCCCGACGAGCTGAAGCGCCGAATCGGCGGCGACCGGGTGGACGTGGTGGTGCGCCGCGCCGGCGATCTGAGGGCGGCCGGCGGGGTGCTCGCCCCGGTCGCCGCCGGGGAGGTCGTCACCGACGAGGACACCCGGCAGATCTCCGTGCCGGTGCGCGACCGGGCCGCCGCCCTCGCCGACGTGGTCCGCGTCCTGGACACCGCGGGCATCGCGGCCGAGGACATCGCGCTGCGCCGGCCCACCCTCGACGAGGTCTTCCTGCACCTGACCGGTTCCGCCGCGGGAGCCTCGGCGGAACACCCCGAACCGCACACCAGCGACGAGAAGAAGACGGAGGGCGCAGCGGCATGAGCGTCGCGATCCCCGACCTGCCCCGCGGCCCCTTCGGGCGGCTGCGCTGGGCGCTGGCCGACGGCTGGACCGTCACCCTGCGCGGCCTGACGCACTGGTCCCGCGAACCCGGCACGGTCATCGGCGGACTGCTGTTCCCCGTGATGATGGTGCTGATGTTCGGCTACTTCTTCGGCGGCGCCATGGAGGTGCCCGGAGGGGGCAACTACCGGGAGTTCCTCATCCCGGGCATGTTCGTGATGACCATGGTGTTCGGCATGGGCGAGACCGTCACCGCCGTCTCCGCCGACAAGAACCGCGGCGTCACCTCCCGCTTCCGCTCCATGCCGATGGCGCCCTCCGCCGTGCTGGTCGGCCGGTGCGTCACCGACATGCTCAACTCGGTCCTCGCCCTGGCCGTGCTCTTCGCCGTCGGTCTCGCCGTCGGCTGGGAGGCCCACGGCAGCGTCGCCGACACCGTGTTCGCCGTCGGCCTGCTCCTGCTGCTGCGGTTCGCGCTGACCTGGATGGGCATCTACTTCGGCCTGCTGATGAAGGGACCGGAGGGCATCACCCTGGTGCAGACCCTGGAGTTCCCGGTCGGCTTCCTCACCAGCGCCTTCGTCGCCCCGTCCACGATGCCGGGCTGGCTGGGGACCATCGCCGAGTGGAACCCGCTGTCCTCGACCGTCGCCGCGAGCAGGGAACTGTTCGGCAACCCCGGCTGGGGCGGCGACTCCTGGATCGCGCAGCACGCCACCCTCATGGCCGTGGTGTGGCCGGCCGTCATCTTCGCCGTCTTCTTCCCGCTGTCCGTACGCCGGTTCCGCACCCTGACCGGCTGACCCCCCTCCCACCCCCCACCTGCGGAGACGACCCCATGCCTCTGCGCCTTCGAGCCAGGCTGACCACCGTGGCCTCAGCGGCCGCGCTCGCGCTGACCACCCTTCCCGCAGCGGCGGCGGAGGGCCCCCGCGCCCCCGCCCCCGTCCGCTGCGCGCCCTTCTCCGCCCAGATCCCCCTCGGCCCGGACGCCCACGGCACGCAGCGCATCGCGGGCACCCTGTGCGAACCGCTCGGGCGGCGCGCCAGAACCGCCCAGCTCCTGCTGCACGGCGGCACCTACGACCACACGTACTGGACGATCCGGTCGGACGCCCGCAGTCCCTCCTACGCCGAGGCCGCCGCCCGCGCCGGCCACGCCGCCCTGGCCGTGGACCGGCTGGGCACCGGCCGCAGTTCGGCCCCGCACAGCTCCCGCTTCACCGACGACACCCACGAGAAGGTCGTGCTGCACCTGACCCGGGTGCTGCGCGAACGCGGCCACCGCAAGGTGGTCCTGACCGGCAACTCCTTCGGCGCCACCGTGGCCCGGATGGTGGCCGCCCGGTACCCCGGCGCGGTCCAGGGACTGATCCTGACCGGTGAGGGGGCGCCGCCCGACGAGGGCGCCTTCGAGCAGATGGGCGCGCTCTACCGGACCGCCTCCGGGCATCCGCTGCTCGCCCGGCGCGGGCTGGACGACGGCTATGTGGCGCTCGCGCCGGGCGGGAAGGCGGCCTGGTTCTACGACCACAGCACGGCCGACCCTCGCGTGGTGCTGCACGACGAGCTGCATCCCGAGCCGGACGTGTACCCGGCCGACCCCGGCTACGGGGATGTTGCGCTCAACCGGCGCATCACCGTCCCCGTGCTGGTCGTCGTCGGCCAGAACGACCGGCTCATCTGCGGCGGGACGGGCAGCGACTGCTCCAGCTCCGCGGCGCTGCGGGCCTCCGCGGCCCCGCTGTACGGGCCGAAGGCCCGGCTGGAGGCCATCGCCGTGCCGCGCACCGGCCATGTGCTCAACCTGCACCGCACCACCTCCCAGTGGTACGACCGCGCCCAGGAATGGGTCGAGCGCCGCGTGGACGGCGCCGGCTGAGACCACCCGACCCCCCTCCCAGGTGCCGTGGACACATCCCCCCTGTGTCCACGGCACCGCCCTGTCCGGGCCCGGCCCGCCGCCTGCACCGCGGCTCGAACGCCGCTCCAGGGGCCGGCCCGAGCATCGAGGCGGACGACGCCTCCCGCACCGGGCGGGACGAGGCGTGACCCGGCGACGACGACGGCAGGGGGCAGCGCATGAGCGCCACGCTGGTGGACGGCTTCCTGGCACAGGCCCGGCGCCGGCCGGACGCCGTGGCACTGACCGGGGACTGCGAGGAGGTCACCTACGGGACGCTCCTCGCCCGCGCCACCGCCCAGCGCGGGCGCGTCGCGGACCTCGGCCTCGCCCCCGGCGAACCCGTCGGCGTCCTCGCCGTCAAGTCGCCCGCCACCGTCGCCCTGGTGCTCGCCTGCCTGCTGGAACGCCGGCCGGTGCTGCTGCCCTCGCCCACCCTCGGGCAGGACGTCCGCGCCCGGCTCACCGACGCGGCCGGCGTCCCCGTGCTGCTGACCGCGCGGGACGACGACACCGCCACCGCGGAGCCCCGCGCCCCCGCCCGTGACGACCGCCGGGACGGCACCGCCTTCATCCTGACGACGTCCGGTTCCACCGGCGTGCCCAAGGCGGTCCCGCTGCCCGCGGCGGCGGTCGACCGCTTCACCGGCTGGGCGGCGGACGCCTTCGGCATCACCGAGGACACCCCCGTCCTCAACCACGCGCCCCTCAACTTCGACCTGTGCCTGCTGGACGTGTGGACCACGCTCGCCCGCGGCGGCCGGGTGGTGCTCGCCGACCCCGGCCGGGCGGCGCGCGGCGCCCATCTCTTCGACCTGCTCCACCGGCACCGGGTGGAGGTCGTCCAGGCGGTGCCCCTGTTCTACCGGCTGCTCGCGGACGCCGCCGCCGGACGCGCGCTGCCCGCCGTGCGGCACGCCCTCACCACCGGCGACGCCCTTCCCTCGCCCGTGCTGGCCGCGCTGCCCCCGCTGCTGCCCGCGGCCCGCCTGCACAACGTCTACGGCTGCACCGAGACCAACGACAGCTTCCTGCACGAGATCGACCCGGACCGGGACGCCGGCCCCGGCCCGCTGCCCATCGGCCGGCCGCTGCCCGGGGTGCACGCCCTGGTCGTCGCCGAGGACGGCTCCGTCGTCGAGGGTGAGGGCCGCGGCGAGCTGTACGTCTCCACCCCGTTCCAGAGCGAGGGCTACCTCGGCGCCTCCGCCGGCACGGCCTTCGCCCCCCACCCGCGGGGCCTGCCCGGCCGGCGCTACTTCCGCAGCGGCGACCTGGTGCACCGCGCCGCCGACGGCACCTGCACCCTCCGGGGCCGCACCGACTTCCAGGTCAAGGTGCGCGGCGTACGCGTCAACCCGCAGGAGGTCGAGGCGGTCCTGCTCACCCACCCCCTGGTGCGCGAGGCGGCCGTGCTGGCCCTGCCCGACCCGCTGGCCGGGAAGCTGCTGCACGCCGTGGTCCGCGGCGCCGACGGCCTCGACGGGCTGGCGCTGCGCGGCCATCTGGCGCGCGGACTGCCCCGCGCCGCGATCCCCTCCACGGTGCGCGTCACCGGGCACCCCCTGCCCAGGACCAGCACGGGCAAGGTCGACCGCGAACGGGTCGCCCGCACGCTCCTGCCGGGGTGACGGACCGGCACGGAGCCCGGCCACGCCCCCGCCCGACGACCCGTCAGCCCGCCCCCAGCCGCCCACCGTCCGCCAGGAGGAGCCCCATGCCCCACGCCGAGCCCCCGGCGGGCCCTGCCGCCGTCGTGCCCCCGACGCCGGGCTTCTTCCCCCGGCGCGACGACGCACGGCCGGGCCTCGCCCTCTTCCTCAACGCCGGTGACCCGCCCCTGGACCGGCTGGCCGACGTGGCCGCCGCGCTCGACGACAGCGGGGTGGAGTGCCTCGAACTCGCCGTGCCCTTCCCGGACTCGGTCACCGACGGACCGGTCGTGCGCCGCTCGGCCCGCCGCGCCCTGGACGCCGGCGTCACCGCCGCCGCCGTCCTCGACGCGGTCGCGGCCGTGCGGCCGCGCCTGCGCCGGCTGCGCATCGCGCTGCTCGCCGACTTCGGGCACACCGTCAAGGGCCCTGGGCTCGCCGCCTTCACCGCCCGGGCCGCCGACGCCGGCTGCGACGGCCTGCTGCTGCACGGTCTGCCGCCACGGCTGCGCGAGCCCTACCTGGACACCGCCGCGCGGGCCGGCCTGCCGGTCGTGGCCACCTGCTACGCCGTCTCCAGGCCCGAGGCCGTCGCCCGCGCCGCCGCCGACGCCTCCGCCTACCTCTACCTGGTCGCGCACTACGGCCGCAGCGGCACCACCGCACCCCCCGACCAGGACGCGCTGGCCCGGACCCTCGCCGCGCTGCGCCCGGCCGCGCGGGTGCCCGTCGCCGTCGGTTTCGGCGTGCGCACTGCCGCGGACGTCGAGCGGCTGGGACGGCTCGGCGCCGACGCCGCCGTCGTCGGCAGCGCGGCCGTCGCCCGGGTCGAGCAGGCCCTCGAGGCGGGTGACGACCCCGTGGCACGGCTCGCCGCGTTCGCCGGCGGTCTGCGTCCGGACACCCCCACCCCGACGGAAGGATCCTCCGCCGTGACCGCCCCCACCTCCGAGCCGGCGACCGCCGGGACCGGGACGGTGTGACATGCGTTTCAGCGACGACGACGAAGCACTGCGCCAGGGCCTGCGGCCGTGGCTGGACAAGCTGAACGACGGCCACGCCGAACGCGACGCCGACGCCGTCTTCTCCCGGGACGCCTGGGAACTGGTCCGGCGCACCGGCATCCTCGGCCTGCCCTTCGAGGAGCGCTTCGGCGGCCTCGGACGGTCCCTGCCCACCACGATGCACGTGCTGGAAGGACTGGGGGAGGGGTGCCGCGACGCGGGGCTCAGCTTCTCGGTGTGCACCAGCATGGTCAGCACCGGCGTACCGCTGCAGCGGTACGGCTCCGCCGCGCTCAAGGAGCGCTACCTGCCCGGCGTCTGCTCCGGGGAACTGATCGGCGCCCACGCCATCAGCGAACCCGACAGCGGCTCGGACGCCCTGGCGATGCGCACCCGCGCCGAACGCGACGGCGACTCCTTCGTCCTCACCGGGGGCAAGGCGTTCGTCAGCAACGGACCCGTCGCCGACGTGTTCGTGGTGTACGCCAGGACCGATCCGCGCGGCGGCCCGCTGGGCATCACCGCGTTCCTCGTCGACCGGGACACCCCCGGCCTCGGCGTCGGCCGCCCCGTGTCCAAGATGGGCCTGCGGTCCTCGCCGCTGGGCGAGCTGTTCCTCGACGGCTGCCGGATCCCCGCCGACCGGGTCCTCGGCCGCGTCGGCGGCGGCTTCCTGGTCCTGGACCATGTGATGAAGTGGGAGATCCTGTGCTCCTTCGCCGTCACCGCCGGAGAGATGAGCCACCGCCTGGCGCGCTGCGTCGAACACGCCCGCACCCGCAGCCAGTTCGGCCGGACCATCGGCTCCTTCCAGGCCGTCTCCCACCGCATCGTCGACATGCGGATCGGCGTGGAGACCGCCCGCCGCTGGCTGTACGGCACCGCGGAGAAACTCGTGGCAGGGGAGAACGTCACCGAGGACGTGGCGATCGCCAAGCTGGTCACCAGCGAGGCCAACGTCGCCTCCGCGCTCTCCGCGGTCCAGATCTTCGGCGGCAACGGCTACATGACCGAATACGGCATCGAACGACAGCTGCGCGACTCGGTGGCCGGGACCATCTACTCGGGCAGCTCCGAGATCCAGCGCAACCGCATCGCCACCATGCTCGGCCTGTGAGCGGGCACGCGCCCCGAGGCCGCCGAGGACCCGAAGGACACCCGATGACCGAAGCCGCCCTGCGCGCCACCGAGTTCCTCGACCACACCTCCCCGGAGGTGACCGGGTTCGTCCGCACGGCGCTCGCGGACACCGCCCCCGACGCGACTCCCACGGAGCGCGCCGTGGCGCTCTACCACGCCGTGCGCGACGGCATCCGCTACGAGGTCTACGGCGCCGACCTCAGCCGCGAGGGCCTGAGGGCCAGAAACGTGCTGCGCACCGGCTCCGGCATGTGCCTGCACAAGTCCGTCGTCTACGCGGCGGCGCTGCGCTCCGTCGGCGTCCCCGCCCGGCTGGTCCTCACCGACGTGCGCAACCACCTGGCCTCGCCGCGCCTGATCCGGCTGCTCGGCGGCGACGTGTTCCACCAGCACTGCCTGACGTCGGTGTTCCTGAACGGCCGCTGGGTGAAGGCCACGCCCGTGTTCAACCGCACCCTGTGCCGGCTGTACCGCATGGCGCCCCTCGACTTCGACGGGACCGCCGACAGCGTCCACCACCCCTACGACGCCGAGGGCCGCCGCCAGATGGAATTCCTCCGCCACCACGGGGAGTTCGACGACCTGCCCTACGAGTTCGTCCTCGCCGACCTGCGCGCCGCGCACCCCGGTCTCTTCCGCGGGGACGGCACCCGTCTCGCCGCCGGCTCCCTGGCCGGCGAGGCGCGGGACGGGAGCGCCGCGTGACGCTGGTGAAGTTCTGCGGGGCCGTCACCCGGCGCGAGGTGCGGGAACTGGCCGGGGCAGGCGCCGACCTGGTCGGCCTGTGGCACGGCGTGCCCGGCGGCCGGGCGGAGCTGCCGCGGGACCGGCTCGCCGTCCTGGCCGCCACGGCGCGCGACAGCGGCCTGACCCCGGTGCTGGTCACCCTCTCCGCCGACCGCGACGAGCTGACCGCCGTCCTCGGGGCCACCGGGATCCGCTGGGTCCAGCTGCACGGTCACCAGCCACCGGCGCTGGTCCGCGCCCTCAAACGGCACGGACCGCCGGACCTGACGGTCGTCAAGGTGCTGCACCTGCGCGGAGGCGGCTGCCTGGAGTCGGGCCTGCTGAGCGCCTACGAACGCACCGGCGCCGACGTGTTCCTGCTGGACAGCGCCACCGCGGACGGCGCCCTGGGCTCCACCGGGCGGCCCCTCGACCCTGCGGCCGCCGCCGCCCTCGCCGGCCGGCTCACCCGGCCCTTCCTCCTGGCCGGCGGGCTGGACGCGGAGAACGCCCCGGCCTACGCGTCCCTCACCGCCCATCCCCGTTTCCTCGGCGTGGACGTCGACTCCGCAGCCCGCGGCGCCTCGGGACGGCTCGACGGGGCCCGGGCCCGCGCCGTGCGCGAGGCGTGGACCGCGGCGTCCCTCAGCCCCGCGCCCGCACGAACAGAATGACCACCACGGCCGTCCCCGCCACCCCGGACGCCCCGATGACCAGCCCGGGGGCGACCACGGTGCCGGCCGCGCCGGACAGTGCGATCGCCGCGCCCTGCACCGTCATCATCCCGCTGGTCTGCACGGTGAACAGGCGTCCGCGGTAGGCCGGTTCGGTCGCCGCAAGGATCAGCGGGTCGATTCCCTGGTTGCAGGCGAAGCCGGCCCCGGAGAGAGCCAGCAGCGCCACCGCCGCCGGCACGGGCGGCCCCAGGAGGAACGCGGCCAGCGGGGCCTGGGAGCAGACCAGCAGCGGGACGACCAGCCGCCGCCTGCGTGCCGGTGCGAGCCGGGCCACCGCGGTCTCGCCGAGCACCGTCCCGGCGGCGTACCCGGTGAAGAGGGCGCCCGCGGCGGTGGCCGGGGCGCCGGCCTGGGCGGTGTAGGCGACGGCCAGACCGTCGCCCACCGCGGAGAACCCGGGCACGGCCCAGGTCAGCAGGACGAGCCGGCGGACCTTGCGGTCGGCGAACAGGCGCCGCAGGCCGTCGGCGGAGTCCGCGAGGACGCCGGCGGGGGAGCGGCGGCCGTCCGGGGCGAGCGCCGGCGTCGCGGGGGTGCACAGACCGGCCAGGGCGGCGGACACCAGCAGGCTCACGGCGTCGGCGGCGAGCGTCCGGGACGGGCCGACCGCGGCGACCAGGACCCCGCCCAGGGCGAAGCCGGTGACGACGGCGGTCTGGCTGATGGTCCGCAGCAGCGACCGGCCGACCGGGAACAGGCCGTCGTCCAGCAGCTGGGTCAGGATCGCGGCGCGGGCCCCCTGCGCGACGGGCGCGACCAGCCCGGTGCCCAGCAGCAGGAGCAGCAGCGCGGCCACGGGCAGACCGGGCAGGAGCATGGCGGCGACGCAGACGGCGGCCAGCAGGTCGCAGCCGGCCAGGACCCGGCGGGGCGGGTAGCGGTCGGCGAGCGCGGACAGGGCGGTGCCGCCGACGGCGTGCGGCGCGAAGGCGCAGACCAGCACGAGCGACGACAGCAGCGGGGAGCCGGTGCGCTGGTGGACGAGGATCGACAGGGCCACCTCGGCGGCCAGCTTCCCGGCCATCGAGACGGCGTGGGCGGCGAACACGGCCCGCATGCCCGGGGCGCGCAGCACCGCCCGGTAGCCGGGTGCCGGTGCCGCGGGGGCCGGCGCCGGCTCCGTTCCGGTCCGTGCCACAGGCGGTCCCCTCGCTCGTGCGTCGTCCGGTCCTTCGACGCCACGGGCCCGCCGGGTACGGGGCGTCCCGTTGTACCCGGCGGACCACGTGCTCGGCTCAGTCCCACGTGTGGGGGACTCGTCCCGCGTGGCGGGGCATTCAGTGGATGTGACGCATCGCTGTCACCTCCCGGAGGTCTCGGCGGCAGGGGGCTCGTTCCGGCGGCGCCCGCTGGGGCGCGTCAGAACGAAACTCGGAGGGAGTACATCCCGTGTTCGGTCACGTTGGGCCGCGGCACCGGCTCGGCCAGCAGCCGGGCCTGGGGGAACCGGCGGCCGACGGTGCCGAGGACCTGGCGGGCGACCTCCACGGCGACCTGGGCGCCGAGGCAGGCGTGCGGGCCCCGGCCGAAGCCCAGATGGCGGTTGGGTGTGCGGTCCCACACGAGCCGGTCGGGCTCGGGGAAGACGGAGGCGTCCCGGTTGGCGGCGCCGAGGAAGCAGGAGACGATCTGGCCCCTGCGGATGCGCCGCCCGCCCAGCACGGTGTCGCGGACGCAGGCGCGGCTCTCCACATGCACGGGACCGGAGTGGCGGACCAGTTCGTGGACGGCCTTGTCGGTGTCGACCACGACGCGCTCGTCCGGGGGGATGCGCAGCAGGGTCAGCAGTCCGGTGGCGAGGAACCTGCTGGCCGTCTGGAACCCGGCCTGCAGCACCACCCGCAGCGAGTTGAGCACGACCTCGCGGTCCACGCCGGCGTCCGGCGCCGTCGCCAGCACATGCCGGGCGAACCCGTCCGGCAGCGGTTCCCCGGCCCAGCGGCTCACCAGCCGTGACAGCTCGGCGCGCGCCGCCACCCCGGGTTCGTAAGCCTCGGGGCGCAGGCTCGCGTCCATGCCGTCCACGATCGTGTCGGACAGCGGCACGAACCAGTCCCGGTCCGGCTGCGGCACGCCCAGGAGCGCGGTGACGGCCCGCAGGGCGACGGGTTCGGCGACCAGCCGTACGAAGTCGAAGCCGTCGTCCTCCTTCTCCGCCAGCGCCAGTCGTTCGTCGAGCACGGTGCGGACCGCCTCGGCCGGCCGGCCCGGACCGGCCGCCTTGAAGCCGTCGAGCATCAGCTTCCGTATCCGGGTGTGCTCCGGCGGGTCCAGGGTCTGGAGGCTCAGCAGGGCGGGCGGGGTGTCGACGCCGACCCGCCGCCAGTCCTGGCAGAAGGTCTCGGCGTCGCGCAGGGTGGTGAACGCCTCCTCGTACCCCGTGACGAGCCAGGCCTCGATGCCGGAGTCCCAGAGGACGGGGCCCTGTTGCCGCCATTCCCGGTAGAGGGGATGCGGGTCGGCCAGCGCACTCGGTTCGAGCAGACGCAGGATCCCGGTGTCCGTCACGTGCTCTCACACTCCCTCGTGCGTCGCCGTTGTCGCAGAAACAGAGGGGGCGGGGGGAGCCCTGGATACATCCGGCGGGCGGTCAGGGCGTCCGGGCGGCGTCGGCCTCCGCCGCGCTCACTCCTGCCCGACGAGCTCGCCGTGCAGCTTGGCGAGGATGCGGCGCCGGGTGGGGCCTATGGACCCGCGGGCGATGCCCAGGGTCTGCGAGATGTGGTCGTAGCTGAGGGGCGGCTCGGCGAAGAGCAGCCCCAGCAACTCCCGCTGCTGGTCGGGCAGGTCCTCCAGCACCGCCTGGAGCCGCTCCCCGTCGGCGCGGGCGAGCACACGCTCCTCCGGCGCGGGCATCGCATGCTCGGGATCCGCGGCCCGCACCAGGTCGGCGGGTTCCGGGACGCTCACCACCCGCCGGGACTGCCGGGCCCGGGCGAGCGCCTCCCGCTTGGCCACCGTGACCAGCCAGGCCGCTATCCGCCCCGGCTGCTTCAGCGTGTGGATGTGCTCCACCAGCCGCTGCCAGGTCAGCTGATAAGCGTCCTCGCAGTCGGCGTGGCCGAGACCGTGCGAGCGCACCACGGTCCACACGGCCGGACTGTAGAGCCGGATCAGCCTCTCCCACGCCTTGACGTCACCCGCCCGGCACTGCTGGATCAGCTGTTCCAGCCCGACGGCGGGCCCGCGTTCGGGGCGCCGCCTCTCACGGTCGGGCTTGTTTCTTCGGTCGACAGGACGTATCACCACAGGCCGCCATTCCTTTCCGGAAGGGTCGTGCGTGTTCCTGAGCCAGGGCGGCGACATTAGGGTTCGCGCCACACACCCGGCAAAGAAGCGACCTGTCCGAAAAGCGACGAAGGCTTTCCTGCGGCTCGCATTCCCGCGGTGCGCAACTCGGTTGCCTGCGGTTTCCCCCCGCACAAAACGGAACTGACAGAAGACCGTCAGCTTTCGGGACGATCGTCAGCGGATTGTCAGCCGGCCATTTTCGGGCTTCGTTCGGCAGGCCGTTCCGGAAAAGGAATCGGAACCGGTCGGCCGGTTTCCGTCCGGACTCCAGCGGCGCCTGTGACCCTCGGCCCCGTCGACCCCCCCCACCGACACGAAGGGAACGTGAGGTCATCGTGTCCACCCCCGCACTGGACCGGCCGGCGCCCCGGCCGCCACAGCGTCAGGAGCAACCCCGGCCCGAGGAGAGGCCGGACGGCGGGAAGCGGAGACGGCGCGGACGGCGAGAGGAGTTCCGCCTCGGCGCGCGGGGGCGGAAGCTGACGCTCGCCCTGCACATCGCGTCGTCGGTCGGCTGGATGGGCCTGTCGATGTCGATGGCCACCCTCGCCCTGATCGGCTACCTCACCTCCGACCCGGGCGTCGCCGAGGGCGCGTACTACGCGATGTACGTCTTCGACGAGACAACGGTGTCGCTCGTCAGCCTCGTCAGTGGAGTCACCGGCGTCCTGCTGGGCTGCGGCACCCCCTGGGGGCTGCTGCGCCACTGGTGGGTGCTGGTCAAATGGGTGCTCGCCCTGTCCGTCGCGGTGTTCGCCTGGGTCTACACCCACCCCCTGGTGCTGACCGCCGCGGAGCGCGCCGGGGAGACCCGCGGCGACACCTACCGGCCCGGGACCGAGGCGGCCGTGCTGGCCTGGACGGTCCCCCCGGTGTTCGCCCTGCTGGTGTTCCTGTCCCTGCTGTCGGTGTACAAGCCGTGGGGCCGCACCCCGCGCGGCCGGCGCCACGCGGAGGCCAGTGCCCGGCGCAGGGCGTCCACGGCGGGCGCCCCCGCGGACACGCCGGTGACCGTGGCGGCCGTCGACCGCCTCGCCGACGGCGTCGTCGGCCTGCGGCTCGAACCCGCGGCGGGCGGGCCGGTCGCCCCGTGGACGGCCGGCGCGCACATCGACCTGGTGCTGCCCTCCGGACGGATCCGGCAGTACTCCCTCCACGGCGACCCGGACGACCGCTCCTGCTACCGGGTGGCGGTGCTGAAGGAGCCCGAGGGCCGCGGCGGATCGCTGGAGGCGCACCGGCTCGCCGCCGGCGACCGCATCGCCGTGCGCGGACCGCGCAACCACTTCCCGCTGGCCGACGCGGAGCGGTACCTGTTCGTCGCCGGAGGCATCGGCGTGGTGCCGTTCCTGCCGATGATCGAGGAGGCCGAACGGCGCGGCGCCGACTGGCGGCTGGTCTACGTCGGCCGCAGCAGGGCCGGCATGGCGTTCCTGACGGAGCTGGAGCGGTACGGGCCCGACCGGGTGCTCGTCCACGCCCGCGACGAGTCGGAGCGCCCCGACCTCGCGGCCCTGCTCGCCGCCTCCCCGGCCGGCACCGCGGTCCACTGCTGCGGCCCGGACGGCATGATGCGCGCCGTGGAGGAGCTCATGGACCGCGCCTGCCCGCAGGGCACCCTGCACCTGGAACGGTTCACCCCGAGCGCCCGGCCGGCCTCGCCCGAGGGCGACCGGCCCTTCGACATCGAGCTGAGCAGCACCGGCGAGGTCGTCCACGTGCCCGCCGGCCGGTCGGCCCTGGAGGCGCTGCGCGAGTGCGCGCCGCAGCTCGCCGCCTCCTGCGAGGACGGCCTGTGCGGCTCCTGCGAACTGCGCGTCCTCGCGGGGACCCCCGACCACCGCGACGACGTGCTCCCCGCCACGGAGCGCGGGCGCACCGACATCGTCTACCCGTGCGTGTCCCGGGCCCGCGGCGCACGCCTGGTCGTCGACCTGTGACCCGGGCGGCGGTCCACGGGCGCGCCCCGTCGCCCGGCGGACCGCCGCCGTCCCGCCCGCCGGCCCCCGCTCACGCCGTCCAGTCCGCCGACGCCCGCACCCGGACCGGCCAGTGGGAGAACAGCCGGCCCTCCTCGTGCAGTCCGCTCAGGACCCCCGCCACCCGGTCGACCACGGCCGCGTCCGTCACCGTCTCCGTCGGACGGAACTGACGCCACACCCGCTCCAGGCACAGCAGCAGCACCGCCGGATCGGGGAAGCCCTCGCCCAGCGCGCCCTGCGAGCGCACCGCGAGGTGGATCGCCGCCGCGCCCGCGTGCAGGGCGCAGTACTGCTCGGCCAGGCGGAACTGCTCGGCGGTCGCGGCGTACCCGCGTCCCACGTCCTCCTTCAGCCGGGCCGTCTCGCCCAGCAGCCGGTCGAACTCCTTCAGCAGCCGGTCACCCGTCTCCGCCGCACGGTGGAACAACGCCCGGTCCCGCCCGTCGCGCTGACGCTCCGCCAGGTCCCGCAGCCGCTCCAGCGAGTCGGGCAGGGCCAGCAGGACGTCGTCCCGGCCCCGGCTGACCAGCAGCTGCCGCTCCGGACGCCACACCGGCAGCTCGGCGTCCAGGCCGAACATGACGCCGACGCGCTCCACCGCCTCCGCCCGCAGGCCGTCGCCGGCGTCCCGCGCCGTGCCCAGCAGCCCGTCGAGCTGCGCCGCGATGTTCTTCAGGTTCACCACGGTGTTGCCGTCGACGAACGAGACCGCCGCCAGGTCCCGCAGCATCTTCTGGTAGACGCCGAAGTGCGGATGGTCCCGCAGGTACAGCCGCGCCCCGAGCAGCACCGACAGCTGCCCCATGGTGCGCTCCAGCAGCGTCGGCACGAAGTACTTGACCACCGAGGAGCACACGCTGGCCTGCGCCGGGTTGCTCTGCAGCGCGCGCACCGCGCCGCCGCACACCGCGTCCGCCACCATCAGGTCGGCGAAGCACTCGGCCAGCTGGCGCCGGGAGTAGGGGATGTCGGCGACCCGCTGCCCGAAGATCTCCCGCCGCGCGGCGAAGTCCATCGTCAGCCGCAGCGCGGTGTCCACCGCCCCCAGGGCGATGCTGCCGATGACCACCCGGGCCACCTGGGCGCTCTTCAGGGCCAGTTCCAGACCCTGCCCCTCGGCCCCGACCAGGGCGTCCTCCGGCACGAACACGCCGTCGACCCGGATGCCGCTCATGTCCAGCGCCCGCAGCCCGTGCAGGCGCTCGTTGGGCAGGGCCGCGACCGTGCCGGCCGGGCACCGCCGCCGGTCCAGCGCGAACACCGACCAGCCGCCCGGCCCCCCGCGCTCGGCCGTGCGCGCCTGGACGCTCACCACGTCGGCGATCGTGGCGTTGCCGATCAGGTACTTCTCGCCGGTGAGCCGCCAGCCGCCGGGCACCCGCTCGGCCCGCATCTCGTTGGCCAGCACGTCGCTGCCGTGCCGCCGTTCGGACAGCCCCCAGGACATCCGGACGCCGTGCCGGATGCCGTGCACGGCGGCCCGGCCCTGCTCGTCGCCGGCGGCGATCCAGTGCGGCATGAACGCCACGTTGGTGATCATCAGCGCGGTCGCGGTGGTCGGGTCCCGGCGGGCCACAAGACGCACCAGGTTGAACCCCACCTCCACGTCACCGGCCCGCCCGCCCCACCGTTCGGGCAGGCAGTACTCGTGCACGCCCCAGGCCTGGAGCAGATCGGTGAGCTCGTAGGGGAACTCCTCCCGCTCGTCGAAGGCCAGCACCTTCGAGAACGGCATACGGGCCCCGGCGTCGTGCGGGTCCCCGAGGTGGTCCTCCAGCCCCTCCGCCAGGGCGACGAGGTCGTCGACTGTCACGGTGCGGTTCCTTCCCTGCGCGGTGCGCGCGGTCGGTTCAGGCCAGATGGGGGGCGGCGCAGGAGAACATGCGGTTCTCCTCGTACAAGGGGGTGACGACGTCCATGAGCCGGCGCGCCTCCGCGTCGGGCAGCGGGGCGACGCGCCCGCCCGCACGGTCCAGCACGGCCGTCAGCACCGGGCTCAGCCACCCCGCGTCGCCGGGCGGCAGCCCGAACAGCGAGCGGTCGCGGCAGGCCCACCACAGGTGCACACAGCTCGCCGCGGTGTGCAGCAGACACAGCCGCTCCGCCAGGTGGCCCAGCTCCGGCGGGCCGCCGTCCTGGTCCTTGCCGCCGCCCAGCCGCCAGGACACGTCGTGCAGCAGTCCGCCCACCGCGCACTCCAGCTCCCGGGTGCGGGCGACGATCCGGGCGGCGTCGGCGACCGGCGCCGCGGCCCCCTCGGTCACCGCGTGCCGCACCGCCGCCGCCACCGCCGGCAGCCGGGACAGCACCGGATCCCCGCCCCGGCCCGACAGCCGCAGCCGGTCCCAGTCCGCCTCGGGAAGCGCGGCCCCCAGGTCGAAGACCCGGCCCAGCGCGTCCTGCGCCCCGTCCCCGTCGTCCGCGCTGCCGGCCGCCCCGGCGAGCCGGGCCAGCTGCGCCGCCACCAGCCGGGTGTTCGCCACCGGGCTGGTGTCGATGTACCGCACCACGGCGTTGTCCCGGCGGACGGTGTCGAACGCCGCGTACGGGCCGTCCCGCAGCAGGCTCCGGGTGCCCAGGACGTCCGCGCAGCGGGCGAGGGCCTCGTCCGCGAAGTCGGTGGCCGTCTTCTTCGCCACACTCGACCACAGGGACTGCGCCTCCGGCAGCGCATGCGCGCCCCGCGCGGCCGTCAGCGCCGCCACGTCGGCGGCCAGCACCAGCGCGGCCGCCGTCGCCAGCTCCCGCCGCGGATACGGCAGTCCGTCCGCGCCGCGCCCGCCCACCCGCCGCTCGCGGGCGAAGTCCCACGCCAGCCGCAGCCCGGTGTCCGCGCAGGCCAGACTGCACCCGGTGCTCATGGTCCGCACCACCTGCATGGCCTTCATCGCGATCTCCAGGCCGTGCCCGGGCTGCCCGACCAGCGCGTCCGCGCGCACCGGCAGCCCCTCGAAGCGGAACCCGGCGAAGTCGACGCCGCGCATCCCGGCCGGCCGCTGCCGGATCCCCGAGCGCGCCTTGTCCACCTCGCTGCCCTCCAGCAGCAGCGCCGAGAAGGCGCCCGGCCCGCGGCGTCCGGTGCGCGCCACCACCAGCAGCGCCTGGCAGCGCTCGCCGAGCCCCACCAGCCACTTCTCGCCGTCCAGCACATAGCCCCCGCCGTCCTCGCCCGAAGCGGGCGCGGCGGTGCAGGAGTTGGCCAGCAGATCGCCGCCGTGCTCCGCCTCCGACAGGGCGAAACCGACCGATCCGCCCTCGCGCAGCAGCCGTACCACCCGCTCGCGCTGCCCGGCCGACCCCGCGGCGAGCACGCAGACCGCCGCGGTGATGCTGAACATCGTCGCCGGCATCACCGCCGGGTCCCGGCGGGCCGCCGCCCGCACCAGCATCAGCGTGTGGTCCAGGGAGACCAGGTCGCCGCCCTGGCCGGCCGGCACGAACGCCGTCCGCAGCCAGGGCCCGACCCGCTCGGCCAACTCCCGCGGGAAGGCCTCGCCGGCGTCCCGGCGGGCCATGGCCGCGAACCCGTACGGGCTGCCCGGGTCCCGCGGGTCGCCCAGCGCCAGGTCGAGTTCCGTCACGGCCGCGTACGGCGCGGCCGCCGAAGCCGCCGCCCTCATCGGGCCTCCCCGGGCGGGACGGGCACGTACTCGGTGCACGCGGCCGGCAGCCGGACCCCGTTCCAGGCGAGCTGCTGCACCCGCGCGGTGAACGCGGCCCCGCGCATCAGGTGATGGGCGACGTCGGCGGCCCTGCGGTTCTCCAGCGCGGCGAGATAGCTGCCGCGCACCCACTCGTTGAAGCCGCCCATCGCCGGCCCGCACCACACCTGGTAGTCGGCGGTCCGCTCGCCCTCACCGGTCACCGCCCACCGCGACGCCATGCCCAGGTACCAGCGGAAGACCAGCGCCATGCGCCGCCGCGGCGACTGCCGGGCGCGGAGCAGCTGGTCCGGGTCTCGGCGGGTGAAGTACTCCTCCACGTCCGCCCACACGTCGTCGAGCGGCCGCCGGAACACCTGCCGCTCCAGCTGCCCGCGCGCCTCCTCGGGCAGCGCCTCCACACCGTCGTACGCCTTGTACAGCTCGTAGAGCTTCTTGGCGCGCATCGGGAACAAGGTGCCCTTCTTCAGCACCTGCAGTTCCACGCCGAGTTCGAACATGTCGGCCGCCGGCGCCATCTCGAAGTCCGCGAGTCCCGCCCCCGCCAGCAGCCGGCGCGCCGCGTCCGACGTGCCCGACTCCAGGCAGGACTGGTGGACGGAGCCGACGACGACGTAGTCGGCGCCCAGCGCGAACGCGGCGGCCGCGGCACGCGGCGTGCCGATGCCTCCCGCGGCGCCCAGACCGATCCGCTGCCCGTACCCCAGCTCACGCTGGACGGTGTCGCGCACCCGGAGCAGCCCCGGGAACAGGGCGGTCAGCGGACGCCGGTCGGTGTGGCCGCCGGAGTCGGCCTCGGCGGTGACGTCGTCGGCCATCGGCACCCGCCGCGCCAGTTCCGCCTGTTCGGCGGTGATCAGCCCGCGTGCCACCAGGTCCGCGGTGATCGCCTCGGGCGCCGGGCGCATGAACCGCTCGGCGACCTCGGCGCGCGAGACCTTCGCGACGATCCGGTGGCCCACGTGCACCCGGCCGTCGGGGGTGCGGCTCAGCCCGGCGGCGCGGTAGCGCACCACGTGCGGGGTGAGGTCCATGAACGCGGAGGCCTCCACGCACCGCACCCGGTGCCGCAGCAGCAGCTCCACGCCCTCGCGTTCCAGGGCGTCCTCGCTCGGGCTGTGGATCAGGTTGACCGCGTACGGCAGGGCGGGGATCTCCGCGGCGAAGCGGGTCAGCGCCCGGTCGATCCGCCCGGGCAGCAGCCCGGCCGCCCCGAAGGACGCCAGCACCCCGGCCCGGGCCAGCGCGATCACCAGCTCCTCGGAGGCGATGCCGCCGGCCATCGCGCCGGCCATGTACGCGTGTCCGACGCCGTGGCGGGCGCGGAAGGCGGAGCAGCCGAGCCGCTCGGGCGGCAGCGGCCCGACGGCCGCCACGATCCGGCCGCCGGGGCCGGGCGCGGCGTTCGCGGCGCCGACGCCCTGTCCGGTGTCGACGATGTAGCAGGGCTGTTCCAGGGCGCCGAGCACCCGGTGGATCCCGGCGGGATCCGTGTGCACGGGCGGGGTGGTGGTCCGGGCGGGGGCGGTGGTCACTGGTCCTCCTCGGCGGACTCGTCGGGAACGACGTCCACGGCGATGTCGGTCAGTTCGTAGATGCGCAGACCCGGCTTCCACACGCTGGCGTCGGCGACGACGGTCAGCCGGCCGTCGGTGCGGCGGACCTCCTTGATGTGCGCGTCGAAGGTCATCTCGCGGTCCTCGCGCAGGATCTGCCCGCGGTACTTCCAGCCCATCGGCACGTCCCGCGGCACGGCGAACCGCACCGGGCCCATGCCGTCGGCCAGTCCGGACTCGATCACCAGGGCCTGGAGCCCCTGGAGCACGGCCTCGACACCGAGCGAGCCGGGCATCACCGGGTCGCGGTGGAAGTGGCAGGAGAAGTACCAGTCGTCGGGGTCGATACGGCGGTGCCCGTGCACATAGCCCTTGCCGTGCTCACCGCCCCCGTCGACCAGCGTCACCTCGTCGACCAGCCGCAGATGACCGTCGCCGAGGCGCAGGCCGCTGCCCGCGGCCGGGGTGAACCAGCGGTCGTCCGAGCGCACCGGCAGCCGGCGCACCGCGGACTCCTCGAGCCGCTCGCGGGCCGACTCCAGCCACGGCGGCACGTACTGCCCGGAGTCCAGTCCGACCTGGTTGGACAGCGCCTGCTCGGTGAAGTAGCCGAACAGCGACTCGCCCTCGTAGAACACCTCGTCGTCGGCGAGCAGCCGGTAGCGGAAGTTCTGCAGGGTGGCCCCCGGCACCGCCTGGCTGGACAGCAGCTCCGACTCGTGCCGGATCGTCCTCCCGCGCAGGTCCAGGTCCTTGACGAAGGTGGCCCGGCCGTCGAGGTTGCGGATGGACAGCTCCTCCTCGGGCTTGGCCAGGGTCGCGCCCAGGTAGTAGCCGAGCAGGATCGCCGCCTGCAGCGAGGTCTCCATCACGACGCAGTTGGGCATGCCCGCCGGGCCGTTGTCCGCGTAGTACCAGGCCTCCGGCGGCGAGTCGTACTCGGTGGCCATCGTGGAACCGGGCGACAGGTCGCCGCGGGTCCCGTCGAGCCGCATGATGCGGTCCACGAACCGGAAGTCCCCGTTGGGGATGTACGGCGCGCGCCGGCCGGCGTAGATCTCGAACTCGGTGCCCATCGCCGTGCCCAGGTCGCCCTTGGCAGCGTGGGCCAGGTGCAGTTCGTTGATGAAGGCCGCCTCGCCGCGCTCGTTGCGGCGGCCGAGGAAGGCGGGGAGCCCGCCGGTCTCGGGCCGGTACGGCGTGCCCGGCTTCTCCTGGACGCGGACGCCGAAGTTGCGCATCGACACGATCGGCTTGTCCCCGTCGTACACGGTGATGTCCGCGATCACCGTGGGCCGCGGCAGCATCGTCAGCTCGATCACGTCCACCTCGTAGCGGACCTGCCGCATGTCCGGGGTGATCTGCCCGCGCACCTTCACCTCGGTCTCCAGCCCCGGCACCGACTGGAACTCCCCGTCGGGCAGCACCAGGTGCATGCCCAGGTACATCGCGTACACCTGGAGCAGCTGCACACCGCCCTCGGCGATGAGCGAACCGGCCAGCACCGGGTCGCCGGTGAAGTGGCAGCGGAAGTACCAGCCGTCCGGGTCGAGCCGCTTGACCGCCGACAGACGTCCCAGGCCGCGCGGTCCGCCCAGGCGGTCCACCGACGTGATCTCGTCGATCATGCGGAGCATCTCGCCGGGCAGCCGCAGCGAACGGTTCGCACCGTCCGCCCGCTGGTCCCAGCGCGGCCCGAACACCTCACCCGGCCGGCCCTCGGCGAGCAGCGCCAGATCGGCCCCGCTCAGCGACGTGACGTCGGTGCGGGCCAGCGGCTTGAACCAGGCCGGCGTCATCGCCGCGCGGCGCGCCCGGTCGGCGGCCGTCTCCACCACGCCGAGGGAGTCCTCCAGCTCGGCGGGGGTGAAGAACCCGGCGCACGCGTCGAGCAGTTCGAGGATCAGCTCGCCGTCCGCGTAGCAGCGGTAGTTGAAGAAGAACAGCAGGCTGTCGCCGTTCCACACGAACCGGTCGATGCGGATGTCGTAGCGCAGCGTCTGCCCCTCGCGCGGCAGCGGGCCGTGGAAGACCAGCCGGCTGTCCAGCAGCCGGTAGACGCGCTCGCCCCGGGTGCGGAAGTCGATGCCCAGGTAGCTGATCAGCAGCATGTCGCACTGGCCGGCCTCGATGGTGACCGCGCACGGCACCAGACCGTCGACGCTGTACCAGGCGCCCACCGGCACGTCGTACTCGGTGGTGATCTCCGACGGTTCGAACACCCCGGTCTCGCCCTTGACATGGGTGACCCGGCTGACGAAGTGGTACGGCGGCTCCGGCAGCCGGCAGCGCCGCGGGTAGGTGTCGACCTCGGCGAACGCCGGCCCGAACACCGGGGCCACGCGGCCCTGTGCGAACTCCAGCAGATCCCGCTCGTCCCAGACCACGGGCCTGCCGCCGTCACCGCCCGGCTCCGGCGTGGGCGCCTGCGGCTCCGGCGTCCGCGGCCCCGGCGGGCCGGCCGGCGGCAGGGACGGTGCGGGCCGGCCCGGATACGCCGGCCCGGACGGCGTCAGCGTCCGCAGCGAGGCGTCCAGCACGGCGTGCTGGGCCCGCAGCGCGGCCCGGTGGGCGTGCGCCACGCTCGCCGCGATCGCCTGGAGCGGCGACACCGGCCCCGGCAGGGACGCCCGGGCGGCCGGAACGGCCGGCGCCGCCCGGTGCTCCCCGGCGCCCGCGAGAGCGGGCACATGAGCCGGTTCCGGCAGATGGACGAAGGGAGTTCCCTCGACGACGATCCCCTCGGACACCGGGACGGGCCCGGCCGCCGCCTCCTGGGGCGGGACGGCACTCGGCGGGGGAGCGGGGCTCATGACGGCGGTCACCTCGGGGGAGTCGGCGGAAGCGGTCGGGGCGAGCAGCGGGGCCGCCGCGCGGGCCACCCGCTCCACGGTCGCCTCGCCCCCGCAGGCCACCCTCAGGACGGGCCCGGGCGCGGCGGCGGTGCGGGGGGCGGGGAAGAGCACGCCCAGGTCCACGTCCAGACCGTGGGCGACCAGCCGGGCCAGGGCCTGCGCGAGGGCGGCCGCGCCGGCGGCGCCGCGCCGGTCCACCGACACCGCCAGATGCGCGCGCCCGCCGAGCGTCTCGGTGATCCAGCGGGTGCAGGTGGCGCCGGGGCCGACCTCGACGAAGTAGCGGTAGCCGCGGTCGTGCGCGGTCCGCGCCAGCCGCGCGAAGTCGATCGTGGAGCGCAGGGTGTGCGCGATCCGCCCGGCCAGCTCCGCCCGGTCGGTGACCGGGACGGTGTCGTAGTCGTAGGCGGACAGCAGCTCGAGCGACGGGACGTCGCCGGCGAGCGGGTAGTCGTTCAGCGCGGCCAGGCCGGGCAGTGCGGGGTCGACGACGGGGCAGTGCATCACATGGTTGGCGGGCGCCTTGGCCGCCTGGCACCCCACCCGCTCGACAAGCTCGCGGACCTGCCCGGGATCGCCCGCGACCACCGTCTCCCGCGGGGTGTTGACATGCGTGAGGAACACCCGGTCCAGACCGGTCATGGCGTCGCGCACGCGGTCGGCGCCCGCCAGCAGCACCCGCGTCGTCCACACCCCCGCGTCCGGGGTGTCCGCCGGCAGCGACCACGCCTCGCGCACCTGCTCCTTGCGTCCGCGCAGCCGGTCGCGGAACAGCGGCGTCGCGGCCAGGGCGGCGTCGTCGCGCGCCGCCTCGGCCCACACCCCGGTCGCGAACAGCATGCTGGACTCGCCCAGGCTGTAGCCGAACGCGCCGTCCGGGGCCACGCCCAGGACGTCCCGCAGCAACCGGGTCTGCAGCACCGCGAAGTTGGTGCCCGCGGCCAGCATCACCGGGATGTCCTCGATCAGCTCCGCCTCGTGCCGCATCATCGCGCGCCGGTCGACCGGCCCCCGCGCCCGCGGGAACAGCGAGCGGTGCTTGAGCCGCTCGGCCGGCCGGTCCGCCTCCCGCTCGAAGGCGGCCCGCAGCCCCGGGAACAGCCGGAACAGATCACGTCCGGCGCCCGGGTAGGTGGCGAAGGCGCCCGGATAGACGAACGCGACCCGGCCCTCGGGGCCGACCGGCCGGGCGGTGCAGAAGCTGCCGGACGGCGTGCTCCACTCCCCGCCGCCGTCGGCGACCGACGGCAGGTCCCGTTCGGCCGCGGCCAGTTCGGCGTCCAGCCGGGCCTCGTCGGCCGCGACCACCACCGCCGTCAGCCGGCCGGTCCTGGGCAGGTGCGCGGCCTCCCGCACCACCGCCTCGGCGCCCCGGCCCGCGATCTCCGCGCGCAGGGCCGCCGCGGCGGAGGCGAGCGCCGGACCGTCCTCGGCGGAGAACGGCAGGATCCACACGCCCGGACCGTCCGTCCAGGACGCCGCCGGCGCCCCGGCGGCGTCCGGCGCCGCGCCGCGCACCACGAGGTGGGCGGCGGTCGCTCCGTGCGGGCCGTCGTCGCCGAGCACGCTCACCGCGGCCGTCCGCCGCCCGCCGCGCCGCTCGGGCAGCCACGGCTGGGGATCGCCGAGCAGCGTGAACCGCGACCCCTCGAGCCCGGGCGCGGACGCGTCCAGCAGACCCTCCGGCGCGGGCGGGAACTCCGCGTGGTGCACCGCGAGGACGGCCGAGACCAGCGACGCCAGCGGCGCCGCCCGCCCGGTGTCCCCGACCAGCGCGGTGGTGCCGCCCAGCGCGCACCCGTACGGGTCGTCGCCCTCGCCGGCCCGGTACACCGCGGCCAGCGCGGCGGCCTCCTCCCGGCGGGCGTCCGCGACGGCCCCCGACAGCTCCAGGTAGGCCACGTCCGCCGGGCCGGCCTCCGCGGCCGACAGGGCCTGCCGGGCCGCCCCGGCCACCGCGTCCGCGCGGTCCGGCGCACAGTGCACGGCCAGCGCGTCGACCGTGGCGTACACGCGCCGCCCCCGCACGGCGTCCTCACGGGTGACGACCACGGCGGCGGCCCCGTCGCCCAGCACCGGCATCTCCTCGCCGCGCGCGGTGGCGATCCGGGCCCTGGCCCGGGTGTTCTCCGCGCCGGCGGCCAGGTCCACCGCGCCCACCAGCACGGCGTCCACGGTGGGGTCGAGCAGCAGCAGACGGGCCACCTCCAGGGCCCGCACCGCGGCGGTGCCGTCGGCCGCCAGGGTGAACGACGGGCCGGTCAGGTTGCGGGAGGAGGAGATCCGGCTCGCCATCACGTTGCCGATGTAGCTGAGGACCTCGTTGGCGCCGATCGGGTCGTGCACGGCGCCGCGCACCGCCTCCTCCAGACGGTCCAGCCGCTCCGCGTCCAGCGTCACCCCGGCCCGCGCGCACTCGGCGCGGACATGGGCGCCGATGTCGAACCGCGCGCGGTGGGTGTGGGTGCGCGGCTCCATCTCCATGGCGACCACCACGCCGACCCGGGACCCGGGCAGCTCGTCCGCCTTGACCCCGGGCGGCGGGGCGTCGAGACCGGCGTCCGCCAACGCCTGCTCCGCCGCCTCGAACAGCGCCAGGTGCTGCGGGTTGGCCTGGGCCAGCTCGTTCGGCGGGATGCGGTAGGTACGCGGACGCACGTCCACGGCGTCGACGTAACCGCCGGCCGGGTCGGCGCCCTCGGCCACGGTCCCGGCCAGCGGACCGCCCGGCACCTGCTCGGCGCCGTACCAGCGGTTCGCGGGCCGCCCGGTCAGCGCCGGCCGTCCCGACCGCGCCGCGCGCGCCAGCTCACCGGTGCCGGTGAGCGGCCCGAGCCGCGTCCCCAGCCCCACCACCGCGAGCCGCGGCTGCCGCACCGGCCGCGCACCGGCGGCACCGGACTCCTCGCCGGGCTTCGGCCCCACGGCGGAGGAGGAGCCGGTCAGCGCCCGGGGCCCGGTCAGCACCGCGTGCGCGTTGGTGCCGCCGAAGCCGAACGCGGACACCGCGGCACGCCGCGGACCGTCCCGCTCCGGCCACGGGCGGGACTCCAGCACCAGCCGGTCCGCGACCGCCTCGGCGCCCTCCGGCCGCAGCGGCGAGAGCACCCCGGGCGTGGCGGGGACGACGCCGTGCCGCAGCGCCAGCACCGTCTTGAGCACACTGGTGAAGCCGGCGACCGTCAGCAGATGGCCGACGTTGCCCTTCACCGACCCCAGCAGCGGCACCTCGGCGCCCACCGAGCCGAAGTACTCGGCCAGACCGCGCAGTTCCGTCGCGTCCCCCAGCGGGGTCCCCGTCGCGTGGCACTCGATGTAGTCCACCGACGCCGGGTCCACGTGCGTGTACGCCTGCCGGTAGGCGCCCAGCTGACCGCGCACGTTCGGGCTCAGCAGGTGCCGGCCCGCCCCGTCGTTGGTCAGCCCGACCGACTCCAGCACCGCGTGCACCCGGTCGCCGTCCCGCAGCGCGTCCGAGAGCCGCTTGAGCACCAGCACGCCCGCGCCCTGCCCGGTGACGATGCCGGAGGACCGGCCGTCGAAGGGCTGGCTGACCCCGTTGTCCGGGTAGGCGTGCAGATCCGAGAAGGACAGGTGGATCAGCAGCGGGTCGGGCGCGCACACCGCTCCGGCCACCATCACGTCGGCCGCGCCGGTGGCCAGGTAGTCCCGGGCCAGCGCCATCGCGTACAGCGCCGAGGAGCACGCCGCGTCCAGCGCCAGCCGGGGCCCGCCCAGACCGAGCGCCCGCGCGGTCACCGTCGCCGGCTGCCCGAACGGCCACAGGTTCTCCGCCGCGGGCTCCGGCTCACCCGCCGCGGCGGGCGGCACGGACAGCCCGGCACGCGCCAGGCCCTCGGTGACCGCCCGCCGCACGGGCGGGGTGCACAGACCCACCGACGCCTCGGTGGGGAACGAGTAGTTGCCCAGCACCAGCCCGGTGCGCGCCAGCCCGTCCGGCCCGTCCAGGCCCGCGTCGGCGAGCGCCTGGCGGACCGTGTGCAGCGACCACAGCACCACCCGGTCCAGGGCGGCGAGTTCACCGGCGGGCACGTTCAGGCCGGTCAGGTCGATCGGCGGTTCATGGACGAATCCGCCGCGCGTGGCGGTGACACGGTGGTCCGCGTCACCCCACCCGCCGGGCACGGCCGGGTCGGTCCCGAAGACCTCCCGGCCGCCCTCCGTGCGGTGGTCCTCCCCGGCGAGCAGCGCCTCCCAGAACTCGTCGGGGGTGTGCGCACCGGGAAGGAGGCAGGCCATACCCACGATGGCCACCGGCTCGTCGCGGCGACCGGCGCCGCGGAGTGTGCTGGACATGGTTTCCCAGTTCTCCCACTCGACTCGTCAGGACCCGGACGCCGCGGCGAACTTCTCCGCCAGCCCCGGGCTCGGCACTGCCTCGACCTCGCGCATCCGCTGCAGCACCCGCCCGTCGGGCGTGCACGCCGTGACCGTGCAGCGGATACCGCTCGCCGTCTCGGACACCGCGTCGACGACCAGCCGGAAGGGCTCGTCCTCGGGCAGCGGCGCGAGCAGTTCGACCTCGCCCACCGCGGTCGGCAGCACGGCCTCGCCGCGGTGCAGACGCGCCCACACCAGCACCGCCTGCAGCAGCAGGTCGGACAGCACGGGGCTGTAGCCGGGCGCCTGCCACGCGCCCCGGGCGATGCCGGGGTCGGCCAGCCGGGCGGCCAGCACCAGCCGGCGGCCCGCGTCGAGGACGCCGGTGATGCCGCGCAGGGCCGGGCCGTGGAACAGCGTCCCGTCCTCGTAGTACGGCGCCGGGGCCCCGTCCCCGCCCCGCGGCAGACCCGTCACCCGCGCGGCCGCCGGCGCCGGACCGGCCGCCAGCAGCGCCCGGTAGCGGGGCCGCCCGGAGCCGTCCCGCACCGACACCTCGTACTCCGGTGCGCCGTCCGCCTGGCGCACCGTCGTCTCCAGCACGTCCGGACGCCCGTCGTCGAAGACGACGCCCTTGTGCACCTGGAACCCGCGCACCGAGGTGACGCGCGTCCCGGGCGCCGCCCGGTGCACCGCGCCCAGCAGACCTCCCACGGCCGCGGTGGCCGGCAGCACCGGCACCCCGCCGATCGCGTGGTCCGCGATCACCGCGTCGGACGCCGTGGCCGCCATGGCGCGGCGCAGCACCAGCCCGCCGGCCGGCAGCGGAGCCGGCTCGCGCGCGGACAGCGGGCTCCTCGGCCCGACCACGCACACCGTGTCGGCGGCCCGCTCCGCGGAGAACTGCTCCACGAAGTACCGCACGCCCTCCTCGACCGGGATCAGCGTCACGCCCCGCTCGGCGAACATCTTCTCCAGCGCCGGGGTGACCATGCCGCCTGCCCACGCGCCCCAGTTCACCGAGGTGACCCGGGTCCGCGGGGCAGCCGCGCGCAGGGCGCAGGCCCACCGGTTGAGCGCCTCGTTGGCCATCGCGTAGTCGGACTGGCCGCGGTTGCCGAAGAAACCGGCGACCGAGGAGAACAGCACCACGTGCCGCACCCGCGCGCCGTCCAGCGCCCCGAGCACGTTGCGCAGCCCGGTCAGCTTGGTGGCCAGCACCCGGTCCACGTCGCCGGCCTTCTTGTCCCGCACCAGGCCGTCGGCCAGCACACCGGCGCCGTGCACCACCCCGGTGACCCGGGCACGGTGCGGGGCGAGCGCCTCGCGCACGGCGTCCGCGTTGCTGACGTCCACCGCCAGGTACTCGGCCGCGGAGCCGGCCGCCCGCAGGTCCGCCAGCGTGCCGCGGATCTCGCGGACGGCGGTCACCTCGCGGGCCATCGCCTCCACGGCGCGCGGCGACGGCTTGGCGCCCGACCGCTTCAGCTCGGCCGCCGCGGCGGCCCGCAGACCGTCCTCCGCCACCCCGGACGCCCACCCGGGCTCCTCGGTCAGCGGGGTACGGCCCAGCAGCAGCAGGCCCGTGCGGTGGCGCCGGGCGAGCCCCAGCACGCAGGACGCCGTCACCCCGCGGGCTCCGCCGGTGACCACCAGCAGATCGTCCGCGCCGGGTGCGCCGGCGCCCGGCTCGCCCGGCGACGACGGGTCCGCCTCGTCGGCCGGCGTCACGGTCAGACGTGTCCCGTCCGCCGGGCGCCCGACCTCGGTCAGCGCACGCTCGGCGTCGTACAGCTCCGCCAGGAACACCTCCGCGCAGCGCTCGGCCGGCAGCTCCGGCGCCAGGTCCAGCGCCCGGCAGAACAGCGCCGGCGCCTCGATCGCGAGGGTCTTCACCAGCCCCGTGACACCGCCCAGCGCGGCCCGCTCCACGCCCGCCGTCCCCGCCAGGCCCAGCCGGCCGTCCAGCCGGGTCACGGTGACGAACGCGGCGCGCCCCTCGCCCGCGGCCCGCTCCAGCAGCGGCTGTGTCCGGCCAGCCAGCAGCAGCGTCTCCCGCAGCGCGGCGAGCTGCGCCTCGTGCCCGCCGGCCTCGACGCAGTCGACGACCAGGTCCAGCCGCTCGGCGCCCTCGGGCGCCTCCCGGCCGGTGTGCACCGTCCAGCCCCGCGCCCGCAACGCCCCGGCCAGCGGTTCGAGCAGCTCACCCGAGCCCGCCAGCAGCGCCACCGGGTCCGCCCGGTAGGCGCCGGACAGCTCGTCCGGCTCCGGTACGGCGGTCAGCGCGGCGTGGAAGCGTCCGAGGCCGGGCGTCAGGCTTTTGGGGCGGCCACCACCTCCGGCTGTGCGGTGGCGCCGGTGGCGTCGGTGATGAAGGTGATGATGTCGTCGAGGGTGCGGAGTTCGGCGAGTTGTTCGGGGGCGGCGTCGGCGGATCCGGGGAAGCGGTCGCGGAGGGTGCCCATGATCTCGACGCGTTTGATGGAGTCGATGCCGAGGTCGGCTTCGATGTCCATGCCGGTTTCGAGCATGTCGGCGGGGTAGCCGGTCTTGGCGGCGACGCTCTCCAGGAGCACCTTGCGCACCTCGTCGGCGGAGACGGCCGCGGGGGCGGAGGCGGGTTCGGAGGCGGCCTGCGGCTGGGCGGTGGCGCCGGTGGCGTCGGTGATGAAGGTGATGATGTCGTCGAGGGTGCGGAGTTCGGCGAGTTGTTCGGGGGCGGCGTCGGCGGATCCGGGGAAGCGGTCGCGGAGGGTGCCCATGATCTCGACGCGTTTGATGGAGTCGATGCCGAGGTCGGCTTCGATGTCCATGCCGGTTTCGAGCATGTCGGCGGGGTAGCCGGTCTTGGCGGCGACGCTCTCCAGGAGCACCCTGCGCACCTCGTCGACCGACGTGGCGGCGGGCGCGGGCACGGGCGCGGAGGCCGCGGGCGCGACGGCCGGTTCCGGCGCGGCGGGGACGACCGCCGGCTCGGGCGCGACGGGCGCCGGCGCCGGGGCGGCCGCCGGGGCGAGCGCGGGCGCGTAGGCGTCGTACGAGGGGGCCGCCTCCGCGTACGCGGCATGCCCGTTCCCGCCCGCCAGGGCGTACCCGTTGCCGTTCGCGCCGGCCGGGTACCCGTTGCCGTTGGCGAGCGCGTACGCGTGGCCGTTCCCGTTCCCGTTCGCCGGGAGGAAGCCCGCGGGTCCGTCGGCCGCGGTCCGGCCGTCGGCCACCGCCACGCCGCTCTCCATCTGGGCGAGGCTGCGCAGCACCTCGCTGGCCTGGACGTGGCTCTGCCCGATCGCCAGGCTGTGCTGGGTGACCGCGGTGATGCCCGCGACGACGTTCTCGCTGGGGCCGCCGCGCCCGGTCTCCTCCAGCAGCACCCCGCTGAGCCGGTCGGCCACCCGCAGCTGGCCGTCCAGGTACTCCCGGTGCATCGACAGGTGTTCGCCCGCGACCATGCCGGTCGTGACGTATCCGGTGGTGAACGGCATGGGCTGCCCGCCGGGCGGGACTTGCGGGGCGGCCGGGTACTGCGCCGCGGCCGCCTGCCCCGCGGCGGCCGGCACCGGCGCCGGCGCGGGAGCCGCGGGCAGCGGCGCGGCGGGTGCCCCGGACGGGGCGGCGTCGGGCGCGGGGGCGTCGGCCCCGGCGGCGGACGCGACGGTGTAGCCGTTCTCAAGAGCCTGCCGGTAGGCCTCTCGGCGAGCCTCGGGCACGTGGTTCACTCCATTCAGCGGGATGGTCATCCCCTCGGCCGGCGTTGCCGGTTCGATGTCTGCGAGGTGGCGGTTGACGCGGGTCAGCGGCAGACCCAGGACGAGCAGGTGGGCCGCGAGCTGCTTGAGCGCCCGGTCGCCGTCCCCGCCGGGGCCGGCGTCGGCGCTGAGCACGACGACGTCGTCACGGCCGGCGAGGGTGGCCCGGACCAGCCCGGAGAGCACCGACCGGGGGCCGAACTCGACGAAGACGCGGTAGCCGGCGTCGTACATCTCGTTCACCCGCGGCGCGAAGTGCACCGGCGCGGCCAACTGCCCCACCAGGACCTCGCGGTTGGCGGCGATCCGCTTGCCGTAGCTCGCGCCCGGCGTGTCGGCGAACACCGGCACCTTCGGCGCCCGCACCCGGGCGGAGGCCACCGCGGCGCCGAACCTCTCGACGGCGTGCGCCACGTACCGGGTGTGGAAGGCCGCGGCGACCGGCAGCTCCCGCGCCGTGACGCCCGCCTCGGCGCACGCGGCGACGAACGCGCGGACCGCCTCGGTGCCGCCGCCGACCACGATCTGCTCGGGCGCGTTGACGTTGCACACGACGACGTCGTCGTGGCCGGCGAGCAGTTCGGTGACCCGGTCGAGCCCCGCCTTGACGGAGGCCATCGTCCCCGGGTCCTCGGCGCCCTTGGGACGGGCCGCCATGGCCGCCCCGCGGGCCCGCGACAGGCGGAAGAAGTCCTCGTCGCCGAGGCTGCCGGCCGCCCACAGGGCGGTCAGCTCGCCGTAGCTGTGACCGAGGACGCCGTCCGGGGCGAAGCCCAGCCCGGCCAGGTAGCGGTACTGTCCGGCCGCCAGCGCGCCGATCGCGGGCTGCGCGTAGTCGGTGCGGCGAAGCTCCGCCTCGTGCCGTTCACGGGTCTCGTCGTCGAAGGCGGTCGGCGCGAACACCACCCTGCCGAGCGGCTGTTCACCGGCGAAGTGCCGGGCGGCGGCGTCGAAGGCCGCGGCGACCGGCGGCACCGCGAGCGCCGCACGGGCCCCCATGCCGACGTACTGGCTGCCCTGGCCCGCGAACAGCGCGGCCACCTTGCCGCCGTCGGCCGGTGCCGCACGCCGGTAGAACGCGCCGCGCGGCAGGGAGAAGCCGGACACCTGCGGGTCCTTGCGCAGCCGCTCCGCGGCCGCCCGCCGCAGCGCCGCCGCCTCCTCGTCGTCGCGGGCCACCAGGGCCAGCCGCGCGTGCGCCGCCGGCACCGGCTCGCCCGGGTCCTGCCCGGGCTCCCGCGACTCCAGCAGTTCCAGCAGGTCCTCCGGACCGGCGGCGTGCCACACGTGCACCCGGGCCGCGGGACCCAGCACCCGCCGCTCGGCGGCGTCGCCCGGGTCGTGCTCCTCCAGCACGCAGTGGAAGTTGGTCCCGCCGAACCCGAACGACGACACCGCCGCACGGCGCCGCTCGCGGGCCGGGTCGGCGATCCACGGCTTGGCCGTGGTGGTGAGGTAGAACGGCGAGTTCGGGAAGTCCACCGCCTCGCGCGGCCGTTCCACGTTGATCGTCGGCGGCAGCGTCCGCTCGTGCAGCGCCAGCGACACCTTGATCAGGCTCGCCGCGCCGGCCGCGGCCTTGGTGTGCCCGATCTGCGACTTGACGCTGCCCACGGCGGCGAACTGCCGCTCGTCGGTCGCCGCGCCGAACACGTCGCGCAGCGCCGTCAGCTCCGTCAGGTCGCCGACCGAGGTGCCCGTGCCGTGGCACTCCACGAGACCGACCTGCTCCGGCCCGAACCCGGCGTCCTCGTACGCCCGTTGCAGCGCGACGACCTGGCCCTCGCGGCGCGGCGCGTAGATGCTCTTGAAGCGGCCGTCGCTGGAGGAGCCCACGCCCTTCAGCACGGCGTAGATCCGGTCCCCGTCCCGCTCCGCGTCCTCCAGGCGCTTCAGGGCGAGCATGCCGATGCCCTCACCGATCAGCGTGCCGTCGCTGTCCTCGTCGAACGGGCGGATGCGCCCGCTGCGGGAGAAGGCCGGCGTCTTGGAGAAGCACAGGTACATCAGGATGGTGTTCTCCGCGTCGCAGCCGCCCGTGAGCATCAGGTCGGCGCGCCCGGACACCAGCTCGGACACCGCCATGCGCACGGCCGCCAGCGAGCTCGCGCAGGCCGCGTCCACGGTGCAGTTGGTGCCGCCCAGGTCGAACCGGTTCGCGATCCGGCCCGCGACGACGTTGCCCAGCATCCCGGGGAAGGAGTTCTCCTCCCAGGGCGCGAACGCCTTGGTGAACTTGTCCGCGATCTCCTCGGCGTCCCGCTCGCTCAGCCCGCAGGACCGTACGACCTCCTTGAGCACCGGCGTCTGCAGTCGCGTGGCCAGCGGCTGGGTCAGCGAGTTGGCGCCGGTGATGCCGAGCACCACACCGGTGCGGGAGGGGTCGTACCACCCGGAGCCGGTGGCGCCCGCGTCGCGCAGCGTCTGCTTGGCCACCGTGAGGCTCAGCAGCTGCAGGACGTCGGTCACCTCGAGGGTGTTCGGCGGCAGACCGAACTCCAGCGGGTTGAAGGGCACGGTGGGGACGAAACCGCCGTGCCTGGCGTAGGTCTTGTCCGGTGCCGCCGGGTCGGGGTCGTAGTAGTCGGAGATCTTCCAGTGGGTCTCGGGAACCTCCTCGATGCAGTCGGTTCCGTCGACGACGTTGTTCCAGAACTCACCGAGATCACCGGAGCGCGGATAGAGCGCGCCCAGGCCGATGATCGCGATCGGCGTGTCGGCGAGTCTCCGGCTGGTGGTGCTGTGCTGAACCATGACGACTCCATGCCGTGGGGCAGGGTGTGGAAGGGCGTGGGCGTTGCGGGGGAGTACGGGCCGTACGTGCTGTACGGGCCGGGGGGGGGCGGACGCGGGGCCGCGGGCGCCGCGCCGCGCTGCGGCCGGGCCGCCTCAGGTCCGGCTGTCGAGGACGCGCGCGGCGGTGGTCTTCACGGCCACCGGGTCGCGCAGCATCGTGTAGTGGTCGCCGGGCGTGTGCTCGACCGTCAGATCGCCGGCGAGCTCCTCCCAGCCCAGCGGGGCCGGGGTGTCCAGCAGGCCGCGCTCCGGGCGCAGCAAGGTCACGGGGACGCGGGCCGGGCCCGGCCGGAAGCCCCGTACCAGCCGGTTGTTGCGCAGCAGTCCGTCCACGTAGGCGTCGTAGACCTTGCGCAGTCCGGGCAGTGTCGTGCCGGGCCGCAGCACGCCGTGCTCCAGCGCCTCGCCGAGCACCGCGGTCAGCGGGCCGTCCACGTCGCCGGGTCCGGCCGGGCCCGGCACGGGAGCGGTGAGCGTCCCGCCGCGCTTGGCGGCCAGATACATGCAGAACCAGGGGACCACCAGGTCCGCGCCGACCTCCTCGTCGTCGCGGGTGTAGGCGGGCACCGGGGCGATGCTGTCCAGCAGCACGGCACGGCGGGGGAGTTCGTGCGTCGCGAGATGCGCGGTCAGGGCGTGACCCACGACGCCGCCGAAGGACCAGCCCACCAGCGTCCACGGCCGGTCGAACAGCCCCTGCGCGCGCAGGGCGTCCGCCGCCTGCCGGGCCAGCTCGGGCACGGTGACGCCGGCCCGGCCGCCGCGCAGGGCGGCCTGGAAGTACTCCGGCACCTGCTCCAGGTCCACCACGTGCAGCGCGGCGTCCGGGGGCAGCACGGCCGCCAGTTCCGCGTAGTGCCCGGCCGGCAGGGCGCCCGGGTGCACGACGAGCACCCGCCGCCGCGGCGTGCCGGCCGCGGGACCGAACGCCCGGACCAGCGGCGGGGCCGGGCGACGTGCGTCAGGCCGCATGCTCCGCCTGCCTCTCGACGATGTGGCGGGACAGCTCGGCGATCGTCGGGTGGTACCACAGGGCGGTGGTCTCGAGCTCGAACCCGAGCCAGTTCTCCAGCTCCCCGGAGAGCACCAGGGCCTCCGTGGAGTCGAGGTCGAACTCGTCGAAGTACTGGTCCGGATCGACGTCGGCGGGCGGCACGCCCAGCTTGTGGGCCACCTTCTCGACGAGCCAGGCCTGGACGGCCGCGGGCGTCAGCGGCGCGGAGCTGCGCCCCTCGATGGTTTTGGACACGGTCCACCTCTCAGATGCGGTGCGTTGTGGTGAAGGAGCGGGAAAGGAGGGGGACGGCCGGTCAGCCGGCGGCCGCCCGCGCGGACCGCCGGATCGATTCGGCCGCCGCGCTCCCGGAGTCGAAGGCGGACTCGTGCGAGCCGATGATGTCCGGCCCCATCTTCCGGGAGTGGAAGTACGACCCGGCGAACCGGACGCGGGACCCGGAGTCGTTGACCGAGTGGATGTCCGCCTGCAGCCGGCGGGCCGGCAGGGAGAACACCGGGTGCCGGTAGGAGATGTCCGCGACGACGCACTCCTCGCGGATCGGCACGCCGGAGTCCAGGGTCAGGAAGTAGTCGCGGGAGGCCGTCAGGCACTGCAGGTCGTTGAGGTAGTAGTTCACCCACGACGCCTGCTGCCCGTCCACCTGCCGGCGCCCGTAGTTCCAGCTGCGCCAGCCCGCCGTGTCCTTGGGCATCACGGCGGCGTCGGTGTGCAGCGTGGCGCGGGTGGGGTGGTAGCGGACGGCCTCGAGCCGGCGCTGCCGCTCGTCGGGGTTCTCCAGCACGCGCAGCGCGTCGTCGGCGTGCGTGGCCAGCACCACGTAGTCGTACCGGCCCAACTCCGCCGCGCCCGACCGTACTTCCACCCCGTCGTCGGTCTCCCGTACGCGGGTGACCGGCGTGCCCGTCCGCAGGTCCGCGCCCGCCTCGCGCAGCACCCGCTCGACGGCCCGCAGGTAGCTGATGCTTCCCCCGGTGACCGTCCGCCACGGGGCGGTGCGTCCGCCCAGGCCCTCGGCGCCGTGCGCGTAGAAGAACGCGATCACCGTGCTCGCCGGCATCTCCCAGATCTGCTCGGCAGGAACCGACCAGGCGGCGGTGGAGATGAGCACGATGAACCCGTACCGGAAGTCGTCCGAATAGCCGTGCCGGTCCAGGTACTCGCCCAGCGGGATGTCCGCCTGCCTGCGCATGAAGTGCCGCGGCGACTCCCGCAGGAAGCGCCGCGCCTCCTGCCACAGCTGGACGAAGTCGTCCGGGTAGCGTGCCCGGATCTCCTCCTCCGGCAGCTCGAAGTCGTCGGACACGTACGTCGTCTGCGCGTCCAGGTCGAAGAAGGAGAACTTCCCCGGATGGCTCTGGGTGGCCACCCCCAGGTCCGCGAAGAACCGCGTCAGCGTGGGGTAGTGCGGTTCGTTGTACACGATGAACGCCGTGTCGAGGCCCAGCGTGCGGCCCGAGTCCTCGACCTCGATGGTGTTGGCGTGGCCTCCCAGCCGGGCTTCCGACTCGAACAACGTGACCTGTGCGTCGTCACGCAGGTGGTAGGCGGCGGAGACGCCGGCCACGCCACCTCCCACGACCGCCACTCGTGCTTTCACAGTCAGCCTCCGACCGGCATTGATGAACACGTCGTGCTGTCTCGAAACGAGACCGTCGATTCAGACAGAGGCGGCGGCGGCCTCCCGGATACACGGAATCGAAAACCGCCTGCTGCCTCGGGGATCCGCGGCTCCCGGACAACCCGGAAACCGGCCACCCGGCACCACCGGGTTACGGCCGCCGGAACTCCGCGTGGCCGGTACTCGTCGCAAAGCACCCACGCGCACGGGCCCGCCCACACGGCGCCCACACACCGCCGGGGCGGCACGCGACCGGGAAACCCACGGCGACCACCCTGGGGGACCACCGCCGTTCCGCCGCCTCGCGGCGGGGCTCGACGCGCTCGGCGGGCCTGCCGTGGCACGTCGGGGCGGTGCGCGGGCGCAGGGGTCCTTGGCGGCGCGCCGAGGGGACCGCCGCCGGTCCGACATGCTCGGCGGGCCTGCCGTGCCCTGTAGGGAGGGTGTGGGGCGGGGAGCCGTGGTGGTCGGGCGGGGAGGTCGCGGTCGGTCCGACGTGCTCAGCGGGCCTGCCACGCCTCGTAGGGACGGTGCGGGGCGGGGAGCCGTGGTCGTCGGGCGGGGAGGTCAGGGTTGGGCCGCCACCCTCGGCGGGCCTGCCGTGCCCTGTGGGGACGGTGCGGGGCGGGGCGCCTGTGGTGGCGGTCGGGGAGATCCCGGTCGTTTTCGGCGCGCTCCGCCGGACCCGCCGTCCTACGCCGGGGGGCGCTCGGGCGGGAGCCCGTGGCGGCCGGTCGCGGGGACCGCCGTGAGTCCGAGGTGCTCGGCAGGCCTGCCGAGCCACGTCGGGACGGTGTGCGGGCGCAGGGGCCCGTGGTGGCGCGTCGAGGGGGCCGCCACGGGCCCCCACCCTCGGCGGCTCCGCGGGCCCGCCCGCGGAGCCTACGCGGCGGTCCGCCCCACCAGCTCGCTCAGCTGGGCGATCGCCGACCGCAGGGCGTGCTGGTCCGACGCGATCCGCTCCACGAGGGCCCGCAGCCGGTCCAGTTCACCGCTGCCGGCGCCGCCGTCCCCGCCGGAGCGGGCGTCACCCGGGGCCGGGGGGACCGGCCGCAGGGCCCGTCCGCCGCCGGCCGGCGGCGGCGTCACGCGCGGGCCCGCCAGGGCCCGGCCCAGCTGCTCGCGGAACCGCGGGCGCGCCGGGTGCGCGAGAACCGCCTCACGCAGTTCCGGCACGATCCGCCGGTGCTGCCCGGTGAGCAGCGACAGGTCGAACACGGCCTCCAGCGCGCCGAGCCGTTCCTGCTCCAGTACGACGGCCAGCGCGTCCCCGGCGGGTCCGCGGGGGCCCGCCAGCGCGGCCCCCCGCCACCGGCTCAGCGCCTGACGGAGCAGCAGACCGGCTTCCTCGGGGTCGCTCCCGGCCAGGGCCCGCGCCCGGCGCACCCCGAGGCGGAAACGCGCGCTGTCCAGCTCCTCGGGACCCACCCGCAGCAGGTATCCCGCGTCGCGGGCCACGAGCCGGGCCGCTCCCGGGCCGCCGGGCTCCGCCCGCTCCATGGCCCGGCGCAGCCGGGAGGCGTGGGCCTGCAGGGCGTTGCCCGCCTTCTGCGGAGGCCGGCCGCCCCACAGCTCCCGCACCAGGACGGAGGCGGGGACGAGGGTGTTGGGATGCGCCAGCAGCGCCTTCAGCAGCCGCTGCTGCAGGGGGCTGGTCAGCTCCGTGGCCGCTCGCCGCCTGTCGTCGTACATCTGCAGCGGTCCGAGCATCCTGAACTGCATGGCTGCCTCCCCCGTACGGCGTGCGGGCCTGGCCCGCCCTCGACGCCGAGTCCACCACGCAGCCGGCGCCCGCGCCTGAGTGGCGGGCACTCATCACCCGGCGCCCGCGCCGCCCCGCGGCCGGGCCGAAGCTGAGTGACGTCCACTCAGGCGCGGGCGGGGGAGCCCCTGCTTTCCTGACGCCATGCCCCTGTCCCGCTCCCGCACCCCGCACCCGCGCCCGCACCCGCGCGCCGAGGCGCACGGCGCCGGCGGCCGCGTCAGCCGTTGCCGAAGCGCAGCGCCGAGTGGTGCTCCTGCGCGAGCCGCCGCAGGGCCAGCAGCGCGGGCTCCAGCAGCACGGTCAGCAGGACGGCCCGTTCGGCCTGCTGGAGCGGGTCGCCCGCGTCCCGCAGCTGGTCGAGGTCGAGCCGCGCCGCCCGGTCGGCGAGTTCGGCGTACGGGACGAGGGAGCGCCAGTCGTAGTCCACCCCGAGCGCCCGCATCGTCTCCAGCGTCTCGGCGACCACCTGCGCGGCGGGCGGGTTCGGGGACGTCTTCCAGCCCATCTCGGCGGTCAGCGCGGCCACGTCCTCGGCGGCGTCCCCCGCAGCGGCCCCGGCGCCGGCCGGTTCCGCGGCGCCGTCGCGGCGAGGCGGCCTGCCGGACCGCTCCACGGGCAGCGCGCCGAGCACCAGCCCGAGCAGCAGATGCACGTCGCCCTGCTGTTCGTCCACCGCGGCCAGGACGTCCTTGGTGGCGCTGACGGACAGCCCGCGGACCCCGATCAGGGAGCGGATCAGCCGCAGCCGGCGCACATGGTCCTCGTCGTACTCGGCCTGGTTGGCGGCGGTGGGGCGGCCCGCGGGCAGCAGACCGTCCCGCAGGTAGTACTTGATCGTGGGGATGGAGACCCCGCTGCGGCGGCTCAGCTCGGAGATACGCATCGGTCCGCTTCCTGCTCGTCCTGTTTTCCATTGTCCGTCGGATAACGGCTAGTGCCACTGTCCATAACCGACTACAATGGATAGTGCCACTCACCACTCCTGAAGGCGAGACCACGGTGCCCACACTTCCCTGGACCGTCCCGAATCCGCCCCCGCCGCACGGCACGGCGTTCGTCATGGCGTCCCGCTTCGAAGTGCGGACGCTCAAGGACGTGCCCCGCTTCTTCCTCCGCTCCCTGGCCGCCTGGAAACAGGTCCGCTCGGCCCCCGGCGCGTACGGCGCCTCGCTGATCGCGCAGCCCGCCCGCCGCGTCTTCTACACGCTGTCCGCCTGGCAGGACCGCGACGCCCTCTACGCCTACGCCAGGACCGAACCGCACCGCGGCATCATGACGTCGCTGCGCTCCACGATGCGCGCCTCCACCTTCACCTTCTGGGAAGTCGACACCACCGGCCTGCCCATCACCTGGGACGACGCCAGGCGCCGCCTGACGGAGCAGGCGCGCACCGACGCGGCGGGCGACGCCTGAGCCGCGACAAGACCTCCGGCCCGGGGCGCCCCCGTCCCCGGGCCGGACCCCCCTTCCCGAAGGCCGCACCGAGCCCCGCCTCCCCGAGGAGTCCTCTTGAGCACCGCACCGCTCAGCGCGGCCGAGCGCCGCCGCCCGCCCCTGTGGCTGTCCATCGTCGCGTGCAGCGTCCCCATGTTCATGGTCGCCCTCGACAACCTGGTCGTCTCCACGGCACTGCGCACCTTCGCCGCCGAGTTCCAGGCCGACACCACCGACCTCCAGTGGTTCGTCAACGCCTACGTCCTCAGCTTCGCCTGCCTGCTGCTGACCGGCGCCGCCCTCGGCGACCGCTTCGGCAGGCGACGCCTGTTCGTCCTCGGCATCGCCGCCTTCACCCTCGCCTCGCTCGCCTGCGCCTTCGCCGACACCAGCGGCGAGCTCATCGCCGGCCGGGCCGCCCAGGGCGTCGGCGCCGCGGCCGTGATGCCGCTGTCCCTGACGCTGCTGGCGCAGGCGGTGCCCGACCGGCTGCGCAGCCTGGCCCTCGGACTGTGGTCCGCCGTCAGCGGCCTGGCCGTCGCCCTCGGACCGGTCGTGGGCGGCGCGGTCGCCGACGGCCTCGGCTGGCAGTGGATCTTCTGGATCAACGTGCCCGTCGGCCTCGTCGCCGTCCCGCTCGCCCTCGCCGTGCTGCGCGAGAGCAGCCTGCCCGGCACCCGCATCGACCTGCTCGGCATGGCCCTCGCCACCGGCGGCCTGATCGCCGTCGTCTGGGCCATCGTCCACGGCGAGTCCGACGGCTGGACCTCCGGCACGGTCCTCGGCGCCTTCGCCGCCGGAGCCGTCCTGCTGACCGCGTTCGTCCTGTGGGAACGCCGCGCCCGGCAGCCGCTGCTGCCGCTGTCCTTCTACCGGATCCGCCCGTTCGTCCTGTCCAACGTCGTCTCCGTGGCGATGTACTTCGGCGTCTTCGGGTCGATCTTCCTGCTCGCCCAGTACCTCCAGGTCGCCCCGGAACGCAGCCCGCTTCACGCCGGCGTCCTCACCCTGGCCTGGACGCTGATGCCGATGTTCATCGCCCCGCTGGCCGGCGCGCTCACCGACCGGGTGGGCGGCGGACGGCTGATGGCGCTCGGCCTGTTCCTCCAGGCCGCCGGACTGGCCTGGCTCGCCCTGGTGGCCGGCCCGGACACCCCCTACTCCCGGCTGGTCGGCGGCATGGTGATCGCCGGGGCGGGCATGGGCTTCGCCTTCGCGCCCACGGCGGCCGTCGTCCTCGGCTCGGTCGCCAAGGAACACCACGGCAAGGCCTCCGGCGCCAACACCACCGTCCGCGAGATCGGCGGCGCTCTCGGCATCGCCGTGCTGAGCACGGTCTTCCTCCACCACGGCAGCGACCACGGCGGCCCCCAGCAGTTCGTCGACGGCCTGCGCCCCGCCGTCTGGACGGGCGTCGCCGTCGTCCTCGCCGGCGCCCTCTGCGCCCTCGCCATCCCCCGCCCCGCCCACGACACCACCCCGGAAGCGGCCGCCCCCGACCAGGACAGGACTCCGGCTCCGGCCTGACGGGAGGCCCGGGGCACCCTCCCCGCCGGAACCCTCCGGGTTCCGGCGGCTCACCCCGCGGAGCCCAGCGGCTGCGCGCACATCGCGCACCGCCCCCGCTCCTCGCCGCCCGCCGGCCGGGGACGGGGGCGCGCCGCCCGCCCGGCCTGCGCCGTCCTCCCGGCGCCCACGGCCTCCGCGTCCCCGCCCTCGGGGACCGGACGGGTCACCAGCAGCTCCGCCAGAGCGGCACGCTGCACCACGCCCAGCTTGTGGTACACGCGGTGCAGATGGTTCTCCACCGTCCGCACCGACACCACCAGCCGGTCCGCTATCTCCCGGTTGGACAGCCCGCCCGCCGCCAGCGCGGCCACCTCCCGCTCCCGGGTCGTCAGCGCCGCCGTGGCGTCCGTACCCCGCTCCCCGGGCTCCGCCCACGGCGGCAGCGCACCCCCGAACCGCGCGCACAGCTCCTGCGCCGCCGCACTCGCCAGCCGCCCCTTGCGCCGCCGCCCCGCCGCCCGGTGCACGCGGCCCGCCTGCTCGGCCGCCTCGGCCGCGGCCGGCAGCGCCGCCAGCGACCGGAACCGGCCGGCCACCGCCACCAGCGCCTCGGCGTCGCCCCGGGCCAGCGCCCGTACCTGCTCCGCCTGCAACCGCGCCTCCTCCGCCCGGCACCGCAGCGCCAGCCGCTGTACCCGGGCCGCCGACGGCGCCGCGTCCGTCGCCCGCGCCGCCAGATGCAGCGCCGCGATCGCGGCCGGCAGCCGCCCGCCCGCCTCCGCCCGGTCGGCGACCTCCAGCGCCTGCGCCGCGGCCCCCGACCGGTCCCCCGCGTGCGCGAGCACCACCGCACGTTCAAAGCCGATCGCGTCGTCCAGCACCGGCCTGCGCACCCCGGCCCGCTGCGCGGAGCGCGCCTCCGCGAGCGTCCGCAGCGCCTCACCGTTCCGCCCCGCCTCCGCCAGCGCCCCGGCCAGCAGCGCCAGCACCCACGACGGCGACGTCAGCCAGTCGTACCCCGCCCGCACCGCGCCGGCCTGCCACAGCAGCGCCGCCGCGTCCTCCGGGCGTCCGCGCCGGCGCAGCAGCCGCGCCTGGTACACCCACGCCCGCAGCTGCCCCAGCCGGCCGGCCCCCGCGGCCCCGCGGACCAGGCGGGCGACCGCCGTGCCCGCCGCCCGCAGATCGCCCTGCACCAGCGCGCAGTGCGCCGCCACCGAACGGAAGTCCAGCAGCGCCTGCTCCGGCCACGCCTCGGCCTGCCGGGCCCAGGACGCCAGCAACGCCGACGCGCCGCCCGGATCGCCGAGTTCGGCGCGGGCGAACGCCACCACCGGCAGCAGCCCGGCCACACCGGCCCCGTCGCCCGCCTCCGTCCCGCCGGACGGCCGGCCCGCCGCCCCCTCGCCCCGTCCGGCCGGGGCCGCACCCCCGCCCCCTCCGATCGGCGCCGGACCCGGCCCACCCAGGCCCGCGACCGCCTCCCCGGCCACCACCGCCCCGTCCCCTCCGGCCGGCACCCGACCCGCGTCCCCTCCGGCCGGCACCCGACCCGCGCCCCCTCCGGCCGACGCCGGACCCGGCCCACCCAGGCCCGCGACCGCCTCCCCGGCCACCACCGCCCCGTCCCCTCCGGCCGGCACCCGACCCGCGTCCCCTCCGGCCGGCACCCGACCCGCGCCCCCTCCGGCCGACGCCGGACCCGGCCCACCCAGGCCCACGACCGCCTCCCCGGCCACCACCGCCCCGTCCCCTCCGGCCGACGCCCGACCCGCGTCCCCTCCGGCCGGCACCCGACCCCCGTCCCCTCCGGCCGACGCCGGACCCGGCCCACCCAGGCCCACGACCGCCTCCCCGGCCGCCACTGCCTCCGGCAGCCGGTCGGCCAGCACGGCGAGCACCGCACGGGCGGTCAGCAGCGACCCGGCGCCCGCAGCGCCCAGCCGGTCTCGTTCCTCCTCCAGCACCGCCGCGGCCGTCTCGACGCGCCCCAGTCCGAAGGCGATGTTCGCCACCCGCGCCGCGACCGCCTCGGCCCGCCCGGCCGCGCCGCCGGGGCGACCCCGCACGGAGGCGAACACCTCCTCGGCCTCCTCGTGGCGGCCCTGCCCGGCCAGTACCTGGCCCAGCAGCAGCGCCACCTCCCCGTCCCCGCCCGCCGCCGTGCGGCCGGCCCCGCGCTCCTCACCGCCTCCGCGCTCCTCACCGCCTCCGCGCTCCTCACCGCCCTCGCGGTCCTCGTCCGTCACCAGCCGGCACAACTGCTCGGCCCGGGCGAACTCCTGACGCCGTACCGCCGTACGCGCCGCCTCCAGCAGCAGGCGCCGCTCCGGCACGAGCCCCGCCGCGACCCGCAGGGTGACCGTGCGCAGCACCTCGTCCGGGCCGGTGCGCTCACCGTCCTCGATCGCCTCGGCGGCCTGGAGCCGCAGCCGGCGCGCGGTCAGCGCGGGCATCCGCGACACGACCGTCCGGCCGGCCAGCGGCAGCGCCAGCCGCAGCCGCACCCGCCGCCCCGTCTGCTCCACCCGTACGACGCCCCGCCGGCTCAGCGCCTCTGCGGCGGACGCCAGCCCGCGCCGCGCGACGGCGTCCGCCTCCAGCGGCTCGGCGACCGCCAGCATGCCGACCAGCTCCTCCTCCCGCGCCGACAGATCCCGCAGCCACAGCAGCAGCACGTCGGCCAGCCGCCGGGGCGGGTCGCCCGCCAGGCCCGACCAGCTCCACACCTCCCGCTCCCGCCGCAACGAGCCGTCATCCAGGGCGTGTTCCACCAGCTCACGCAGGACCAGCGCATTGCCCTGCGTCGCCGACCACAGCCGCTCCAGCGAGCCGGCGTCCAGCCGGCCGCCCAGCCGGGCCCGCAGCACCGCCGCCGTCGCGGTCCGGTCGAAGGGGGCCACCTCGACCCGCTCCACCAGCTGCTCCACCCACAGCCGGTCCACGCCCACCGGATGCCGGGCGTCCTGCCGCACCGTCGCGGCCACCGCCAACTGCCCCGCCGCGGCGGTCCGGTACACCCGGTGGGCGTCCGCCTCGTCGAGCAGATGGGCGTCGTCGCAGCCGAGCACCATCCGCTGCCCGCCCCCGGACTGCCGCAGCCACCGCAGGCACTCCGCGACCGAGCCGAACGCCCGCACCCCACCGGACCCCCGCCGGCCGCCCACCCCGCCGACCGTCACCACCGTGCGCCCCGCCGCCGCGGCCTCCTCCAGCACGGCGGCCAGCAGCCGGGTCCTGCCCACACCGGAGCCTCCCGTCAGCAGCACCCCCCCGCCCTGCCGCAACGCCGCGCCCGCCGCGCCGAGTTCGCTCTCGCGTCCCGCCAGCACCCACTGCTGCCCCGTGTCGATCGGCATGTTTCTCCCCGTCCGGTGAACCGGCGTCAGCGGCACGGGTGACGGCCCACGGACACACCCGCCCGGACCCTGACTAAGCGCCCCCGCTCTCGGCCCGCTCGAGAACCCCTCGACCCCCGGGCCGCCACACACTCCACCGGCACACCAACGCCGCGCCGTACAACGGCGTCATGGACTCCGCATTCGTCGAGGCACTGCTCGGGGCGCGACGCCCGCTGGTGATGGAGATCAAACCGCGCGACGCGCACGGCGCCGACCTCGTCGCGGGCCGCACCCCCGCCGACCTCGTGGCCGCCTACGAGGAGGCGGGCGCGCCCTGCCTGTCGGTGGTGACCGGCCGCTGGTTCGGCGGCACCCCCGCCCTGCTGGGCGAGGTCGCCCGCCACGCCTCCGTGCCCCTGCTGCAGAAGGATTTCATCACCCGCCGCGCCCAGCTGACCGACGCCCGCGAGCTCGGCGCCTCCGCCGTCCTGCTCACCGCGGGCCTGCTCCCGGTGTCGGCCCTGCGCACCCTGGTCGACGCGGCGCTGCGCGAGGGGCTCACCCCGTTCGTCGAGATCACCTCCGAGGCGGAGCTGGAGCGGGTGCCCCGGCCCGGTGACTGCGTGATCGCCGTCAACAACAAGGACATCAGGGCCCGGGAACGCGATCCGGCCGACCTCTCCCGCAGTCACGCCCTGCTGCCGGCCCTGCGGGCGTCGGGCACGCCCTGCCCGGTCAGCGCCAGCGGCATCGACACGCCGTCGGCCGCGGCCGGGCTGCTCGCGGCCGGCTACCGGGGCCTGCTGATCGGCACGGCGCTCCTGCGTTCCGAGGACCTCGACGCCTGGTCCGCGGCCGGGTCCGGACTTTTGGCGGAGCGCCGAGTTCCGTCTAGGGTGGCCTGTAGTCAAACTTGAACAGCTGGACCGCACCACCCGGGAGCCCTGCGTGACCCTGCCCCAGACCGGCTACACCCCCACCGCCGAGGACCGCGCGAGCCTCGACGCCTGGTTCGAGCAGTACGACCTGCTGTGCACCAAGTGCGACGTCGAACGCATGGCGGACCAGGCGGTGTTCCCGCTCAACCTGATCAGCGACGACTCGGCGGGCAACGGCAGGTCGGCCCAGTGGGACCGCCGCCAGTTCGTCGAGACCATGGCCCACGTCATGGGCGACGGCACCCAGGAGGTCACCTTCCGCAACACCCGCACCCCGGTCTTCCTCTCCGCCTCCATGGCGGTGGTCTTCACCCACTCCGTCGTCACCGCGGGCGACCAGACCTACGAGACCGACTACGCCGACGTGCTCGTCCGCAAGGACGGCGCCTGGGCGTTCCAGACCATGATCCAGGGCGGCTGGGGCGACAACCTCTGACCGCCGGGCCCCCCGGGCCCCTCCCGCTCCGGCAGGGCCGCGTCACCCCCCGTCCGCGGCCCTGCCGGACCCTCCCTCCGCCGCACGCTCGAGAACCACTCGAGACGCGTCATCCGCATGCCGCGCACCGCGTTTGACTATGTGTGGGGGTCATCGTCAGGGAGGTTCTTGTTGCCCACGCAGATCACCGTCCGCTCGGTCTCGAAGTCGTACAACGGCCGTCTCGTCCTGGACGCGGTCTCCTGCACCCTGGCCGCGGGTGAACGTACCGGGATCATCGGGGAGAACGGTTCGGGCAAGTCGACCTTGCTCCGCCTGCTGGCGGGTGCCGAGCTGCCGGACGGCGGTGAGGTGACGGTGCGGGCGGACGGCGGCGTCGGCTACCTCCCCCAGGACGGCACCCTGCCCGCGCGTCACACGGTTCAGCAGGCGGTGGACGAGGCGCTGAGCGACCTGCGCGCGATGCAGGCCCGCATGCGCGACCTCGAAGCCGCCATGGCCGACGGCACAGGGGACAACGCCCAGGTGCTGGCCGAGTACGGCGACCTGCTGACCGCGTTCGAGTTACGAGGTGGCTACGAGGCCGACGCCCGTGTCGAACGCGCCCTGCACGGTCTGGGCCTGGCCCACCTGCCCCGTACCCGCGCGATCGGCGACCTCTCCGGAGGCGAGCAAATCCGCCTGCGCCTGGCCGCCCTCCTCGCCGCGTCTCCGGAGGTCCTGCTGCTGGACGAGCCGACCAACCACCTCGACGACCAGGCCCTGACCTGGCTCGAGGACCACCTGCGCACCCGCCGGGGCACCACGATCGCGGTCTCCCACGACCGGGTCTTCCTGGACCGCGTGGCCACCACGCTGCTGGAGGTGGACGCCGACCGCCGCACGGTCACCCGCTACGGCAACGGCTACACCGGCTACCTCGCCGAGAAGGCCGCGGCCCGCCGCCGCTGGGAGCAGGAGTACGCCCGCTGGGAATCAGACGTAGCCGCCCAGCGTGAAGCCGCCGCGGTCACCGCCCGCCGCGTCGCCCCCGGCCGGGCGATGAAGGACGGCAACAAGATGGCCTACGACCGCGCCGCGGGCCGCGTCCAGCAGTCCGTGGCCGGCCGCATCCGCAACGCGGAAGAACGCCTGCGCCGCCTTCTCGCGGACCCGGTTCCGAAACCCCCGGAGCCCCTGCGCTTCACGCTTGCCTCACCCAAGGGCGGCAGCCTGCACGGCACGGTCCTGGAAGCAACGGGCGTCACGGTGACCGGCCGCCTGGCCCCGACCGATGTGACGGTGAAGGCGGGGGAGCGCCTGCTGATCACGGGCCCGAACGGCACCGGCAAGAGCACGCTGCTGACGGTCCTGGCCGGCCGCCTCGCCCCCGACACCGGCCAGGTCACCCGCCGAGGCCGGATCGGCCACCTGCCCCAGGAACCGGCACCCGGCCGGCCGGGGGAGACGGTGCTCCAGGCGTTCGCCCGCGGCCTGCCCGGCCACCCGGACGAGCACACCGAGACCCTCCTCGCCCTGGGCCTGTTCACCCCGGACCGCCTCACCGCCCGGGTCACGGACCTGTCCACCGGCCAGCGTCAACGCCTCTCCCTGGCACGCCTGCTGAGCCGCCCGAGCGACGTCCTCCTGCTGGACGAGCCCACCAACCACCTGTCCCCCTCGCTGATCGAAGATGTGGAACAGGCCCTGGCCGACTACCCGGGCACGATCCTCCTGGTCTCCCACGACCGCCGCCTCCGCACCCACTGGACCGGCACCCACCTCCCCCTCCCACTCCACTCACCGGCTGATCCCCCGGGGAACGCGAACGGCGAACCGACCCCGGCCTGAGTGCCTCCGACACCTGCGCCAACGTCTACGACCCGGCACCGGCGGACGACGCCGGCTCCTTCTGGACCCGCGCGGCGACCAGGACGTGCACAGTCTGATCGAACGCCCGACGCCTCCGCCCGCCCACTGACCGGCCGGGCCCCTGCCGTACCGGCAGGGGCCCGCTCGTCAGCCCACCCGGACCCCCTGAACTCCCGCCTCCCGCCGCGGCAGTTCCAGCCGCTCGCCCTCGAACCGCGCCCGGAGCGAACGGTCGTGGGTGACCAGCACGATCGCCCCCGGGTATCCGCTCAGCGCCTCTTCCAGTTGCTCGACCAGCGCCGGCGACAGGTGGTTCGTCGGCTCGTCGAGCAGCAGGAGATCGGCGGGTTCCGTGACCAGCCGGGCCAGATCCACCCGTCGGCGCTGCCCGTAGGACAGCTCGCCCACGCGCGAGCGCAGGTCCGCGGGGCCGAAGAGGCCGAGGGCGAGCAGGGCGTCGGCGTGTTCGTCGGGCGAGCCCACACGGCCCAGCCCGAACGCCTCGGCCACCGTCAGGCCGGGCGGCCACGGCGTCTCGTCCTGGCGCAGGTGCCCCACCCGGCCGGGCACCCGCACCGTGCCCTCGTCCGGCCGCAGTTCACCGGCGAGCACCTTCAGCAGCGTGGTCTTCCCCGCCCCGTTGGGACCGGTGACGAGAAGCCTGCCGCCGCGGCCGAGGGTGAGCGCGTCCAGCCGCAGACGGTCGCCCACCCGCACGTCCGACAGGTGCACGGCGGGCAGGTCCGCCGGGACGGCCCCGGCACCCCCCTCCGGGACGGCGCCCGGCGCCGCCATGCGGGGTGTGAAGGCCAGCGGCTCGGGCGGCGGCGCCACCGGGTCGGCGGTCAGCCGCTGGACCCGCTCACGGGCGTTGCGGATGCGGGCCATCGCGCCGTGCGCCCGGCCGCGGGCCCGGAAGCCGCCGTGGCCGAAGTTGGCCAGCGGCGCCTTGCGCGGGATGACGCCGAGGCGGGCGGCGTGTCCGGCGGCCAGCCGCTCGTTGCGGGCCAGCTCCGAGCGCCACTCCTCGTACTCCTGGATCCGGCGGCGCCGTTCGGCCGCCTTCGCGGTGCGGTAACCGTCGTAACCGTCGCCGTAGCGGGTGACCTTCCCCTCCTCGGCCTCCAGGACCGTGGTGGTCAGGCGCTCCAGGAAGACACGGTCGTGGGTGACCGCGAGTACCGTGCCGCGGTGCGCCCGCAGCTGCGCCTCCAGCCACTCGACCGCCCGGTCGTCGAGGTCGTTGGTCGGCTCGTCCAGGAGCAGCAGCTCCGGCCGGCCGGCCAGGACCCCCGCGAGGGCGAGCCGGGAGCGCTCACCGCCGGAGAGGGTGCCCAGCGGGCGTTCGCGGCGCAGCCCGGGCAGGCCGAGGTGGTGCAGCGCGATGTCCACCCGGTGGTCGGCGTCGTACCCCTCCCGGGCCTCGTAGCGGGCGAGGAGCGCCTCGTACGCGGCGAGCGCCGCCGGGTCGTCGCCGTCCTCGAGCGCCCGCCCGGCCCGGTGCAGCTCGGCCTCCAGGGCGCGCAGGTCCGCGAGGGCCAGGTCGACGGCGTCCTGGACGGTGGCGGCCGGCGGCAGGGGGACGGACTGGGGCAGATACCCGACACCGCCGGCGGCGCTCACGGTCACCTCCCCGCCGTCGGGGCGTTCCTGACCGGCGATCAGCCGCAGCAGCGTGGACTTGCCGGCGCCGTTGTCGCCGATCAGCCCGGCCTTCTCGCCGGGTCCGAGGGTGAAGGAGACGTCGTCCAGCACGGTACGGCCGGGGTAGGCCTTGGTGACGTGGGACAGGGTGAGTTGCGGTGTGTGCACGTTGAGTTCCCTCCTGGCCGCACGGGGTGGGACCCGGGCCGGATCGGGGCGGACGGCTGCGCGGCGGGGCGCGACGACGGCGGAGCACAGCTCTACGCGGTCGGCGCCGGCGATCTCACAGGGAACCCATGTGCAGGACAGTACGCGAGGTCCGGCCCCTTGGCAAGACGATACGTATCGTTCCGTTGGAGGGGTCATGCGCACCACCCGGTCCGTCCGTCCCCAGCTCCCGGTAACACCTGTTACCATGCATCCATGGCGAAGACACAACTGGGTGCGCGCGTGGACGAGGACGTCGCGGAACTCGCGCGGAAGCGCGCCGCCGACCTGGGAATGAGCGTCGGGGACTACCTCGCCCGACTGGTACAGGACGATGCCAGCGGCCTGCGCGCCCGAGCCGTGGACGCAGCCGCACGCTTCCTGGCCGAACACCAGGCGATCTTCGACGAAGCCGAAGCCGAAGCCGAGGACGGCCGCCGGCCGGACAGCTCGCGGGGAGCTCGCGCCGCCTGATGAACCTGCACATCGACGTCCCCTGGATCCTTCAGGTGGCCGAAGCCGCCGGCGCGGACGACCCGGCCCCCGACGACTACGGCGTCCCCGTCTCCGCGGTCGCCCGCCACCGGGCCGAACTGTTCGAGCAGCCCGTCTACGACGGTCCCTACGCCAAGGCCGCCGCCCTGGTCCACACCCTGGGCCGCTGCCGCTGGCTGGAGCGCTCCAACCTGGCGGTCGCCGCCGCCACCGGCGTCATGTACCTCGAGGCCGCCGGCATCACCGTCAAGCCGACCCGCGAGAACGCCCTGGCCCTCAAGGACCTCCTCCTGGACCCGTCCTGCACCGCCGGAAAGATCGCCGCCCTGCTCCGGACCTGGCCCACCGCAACCTGATCCGGCCCGGTGGCCGCCCGCACAGTCCCTCCGACCGCAGGCTGGGGCCGGCAGGGTGGGTGCGTTCTCGGTGGTGACGACGGTTCTGGTCACGGCGCGTGTGTCCGGGCGGCGAGGTCCGGACCCCGACGACTGGCGCGTCTTCCGTCTCGACCGGGTCCGCCCCCGCATCCCCACCGGACCTCGCTTCACCCCGCGTGACATCCCCGGAGGAGACGTCGGCGTCTTCATCACCAGCCGATTCCGCGGCAACGACGGCACCCGCACCGACGCGCCCTGCCAGGGCCAGGTCATCCTCGACCTCCCCGCCACCGTCGCCGCCCCCTTCGCCCAGGACGGCGTCGTCGAAGCACTCGGCCCCGACCGTTGCCGCCTCACCCTCGGCTCCTGGTCATGGACCGGCCTGGCCGCCGCCCTCGGCCGTTTCGACACGGACATCGAAGTCGTCGGCCCACCCGAGCTCAAGGACGCATGCTCACAGCTCGCCACCCGCTACGCCAACGCCGCCCGCGACACCCGTCACCCTTTCCCGCGGTAGCGGTGCTCGTCACTCGGCAACTCCGCCGCCGGCGGCGTGGCAGGGGGGCCGATGACGTCGAAGCGACCGGCGCGGCATCATCGTCGGACAGCCCGCAGGCCCTGGTCGGCGAAAGCGATCAGCCACTCGAAGCTCTCGTCGATGTCGGCGCTCCACTGGAAGGCATGGCCCGCCTGCAACGTGGCGAAGCCGTGGCAGAGGCTGCGGAGCATGCGCAGGGCGTGGTCCACGTCGGACTCCGCGATCTCGTAGCCGCGCAGGACCGCCGTGAACACGTCGTGCAGTCGGCGGCCCGCGGTCGCCAGCGGATCGTCCGGGCCGGACGGTTCCATGCCGATCGTCGCGGCGTACCGGCCGGGGTGCTCCAGCACGAAGGCGCGGAAGGCGCGCGCCGCGGCGGCCAGGGCGTCGCGGCCCGCGTATCCCTGGACCGCGCTGCCGACGGCGTCGGCGGCCTGGTTCAACGCCAGGGCCGCGATGCGCCGGTTGAGGTCGTCCTGGCCGCCGACGTGCTTGTAGAGGGACGGGGTGCGCACGCCCACCCGCTCGGCCAGCGACCCCATCGTCAGGCCGGCCAGGCCCACCTCGTCGGCGAGGGCGGCACCGGCAGCGACCACGGCCGCCTGGTTCAGGCCGGCCCTAGGCACGAGCGACATCCGATCGGAGGAAGGAAAGCATGAGCGACACCACCTGGTCGGGGAACTGGTCGTGCGGGTAGTGCCCCGCGCCCTCGATCATCTCGAGGCGACCGAGGCCGGCGGGCAGGGCCTCGACGATCGCCGAGCCCTCGGCGTGCGGATCGGCCCAGTCGGGGTCGAGCGTCCCCATCACGACCAGGACCGGACAGCGGACGCCTGCGAGCTGTGCGCCGGCGTCGGCCGGAGCGCTGCGGCCCATGCCCTGCATGGCCTTCATCCGGCCCGGTTCGCGCAGCAGGGAGTCGACACGGCCGAGCCGCTCGGCCCATCCGGCCGGCTTCACGCCGGGGTGGGCCAGGTCGAAGTACGAGCGCCAGAGCGGCACACTGCCGAACACGCCCGCGCCGAGCAGCCGCAGCATGCCCTGCCGGAAGCGCTTCACCCGCAGGTCGCCGAGGCGGATCGACTGCTTGCGGGTGAACGGCGCCAACTCGACAACCGCGTCGATCAGCGAGGGTTCCTGCGCCGCGGCGATGGTGGCGGCGCCGCCGGAGATCGAGTGGCCGACGAGTACGGCCGGGCCGCCCAGGTGGCGGATCACGGCGAGCAGGTCGCCGGCTATGGCGGTGCGGCTCCAGGCCGACCAGCCGACGCTGGACTCGCCGCAGCCGCGCAGATCGATCGCGGCGACCCGGTAGCCCGCCGCCACCAGCGGCGGGATCACAGCACCGTACGCGGCGCGGCTGTCGCCCATGCCGTGCGCGAGAACGATCAGCGGGCCGGAACCCGCCACCTCGTACGCGATCGTGCCGCCGTCGACGGCAAGGTACTCGGTCATGACATCCCCTCGCTTAAGCTAACCGAATTAGCCAAAAGCTAACCTTATTAGCCTCACCTGTCAATCGACCATGGGAGCACCGGGGTAAGTGCTGCCACCGCGGCCGAGCGGCCGGGTGCCTCCTTGCCGGGCGCGTTCGTCGTCCTCGCGGTAGAGCACCAGGTGCTCGTGGAAGAGAACGCCGTCGCGGATGTCGCCGGTGGCGGTGAAGCCGGTGTCGTCGACGTAGCCGAGGTGGTCGCCGGTGACGGTGTAGCTGCCGGTGTAGGCGCTCTGACGGTTTCCGCGGGCCTCGTCGTAGCGGCCGTTCGGCAGCAGTTCCTGGCGGATGAATCCGTCCGCGGTCACCCACATCCCGACGTACGGGTGAGGGTCGCGGGGCGTGTCGTTGCTGGTCATGCCTCCATGGTTGGCCCGGCGGCCGATGGCAGCCAGGCCGCCGTCTCCCCAGGTGCGGGTTTCCTGGGTGCCGCGCACCTGGGGACACGGCGGCCTGGTTCCGATTCCGCAGCGCGACGAACCTGATGGTCACGCGGCTGCCGGCCCCGGCCGGACCACCGGCCCTGACCCTGCTCCTGGCGACGCTCGCCACCGACGAGATCGCCGGACCGGCGCTCGCCTACGGCCCTGAACTCGCCCGCGTCGCCGCGGACTTGGGCATCGGTGTGAGCGTGGACGCCGTCTTCGGACGGCATCCTCAACCCCGACGTCACCCTCATCCACTCCACCGGACTGACCCCCGAGGCGTGGAAGGCGATGGGGGAGACCGGCACCACCGTGGCGCTCGCCCCCACCTCCGACGCCCAGATCGGCCTGGAGACCGCGATCCCCGCCGTCGACGAGGCCCTGTCCGCCGGCATCCGTCCCGGCCTGAGCATCGACGTCGAAGTCGCCCTGGCCGGCGACACGTTCACGCAGATGCGGGCCCTGCACGCCATCCAGCGGATGCGCGCCGTCAACGCCGCCTACGGGACCGACCGGCAGCCCCAGCGCATGACCACCCACGACGTCCTGGACTTCGCCACCACGTCCTTGACGTCGACCTGTCCGCTTTGCGCGCCGAGGTCAACGCCTCGCGCGCGTACGTGCTGAACACCCCGACTGCCTGAGCATCCCCCTCCATCGTGTCCGCCCGCACGGCGTGGATCAGTGGTGGGCCACGACGGCGACGGGCACGACAGAGTGCTGTATCACGGCATGGGTCACGAGACCGATGCGTCCGCCGTGCGCGGCCGGGTGGACGCGCCGGCCGACCACTACGAGGTCTGCGCGGTCCGATGCGTGGACGAGCAGGTGCGCGGGGGATCCGATCGGCGTCAGCTCCGCCACGTCGACCGATGGGAACTTCTCACGCCAGGGGGCCAGGATCCGGGTGAGGCGCCGTGCGACGTCCGAGCCCATGTCGCGCTGTGCTGCGACGAGTGCTCCCGCGTCACGGACCACGGGCCAGATGGACCATCCGTGCAACGCCACCAAGCGGTCGCCACGCCGGGCGGCCTCTGCGAAACCGAAGTCGAGGAGGGAGGCGCAGTCGTGGTGGATGTCCAGGCCCACGATCACGTCGCGAGTCGGAACGTCGGGGGCTGACTGCCGGGGCGCGGCCGGCTGACCGGTGACCCGTACCAGCACGACGGGCGTCTGCGTCGAGCTGACCGTCTCCCTCGCGACCGACCCGAGCAGGAAGCCCATGGTGCCGCTCAGGCCACGCGAGCCGAGAACCAGGAGGCCGGTCCCGGCGGCCGCGCCGGTCAGGGCGGTGGCCGCCCGCCCGAGCAGCAGCCGTGTGCTGACCCGCAAGGAGGGGTGGTTCCGCCGCACTGTACGGGCGGTATCGGCCAGGAACTCCTCTGCCTGATGACGTACGGCACCGGCGTCGACGGCATCCGCAGCCGCTGGACGCGGCCCCTCGTGAACGTGGACGAGGCACAGGGGTACACCGCGCAGCAGTGATTCCAGTGCCGCCCACTCGGCAACGACGCCGCTCCCAGGCGACCCGTCGATACCGGCAGTCACACCACGGATCACTGCGGGACTCCTTCGGCACGTGACGTAGTAGTGGCGGTCGAACCGTCGTTCCCGGCTTGAGGCAACCCAGGGCGGGCCGGTGCTCGGGGGGTCGTGTCCACCCGGTTCTGCGCCGCCGAGCCGCTTCGCAGATGCCGCAATCATCCCGCATCGTCCGGTCCGGTGCTGGGCTGCGGGGAGGATTTGAGGTCCCGTGCCAGGGGCGACCGCGCCAGGAGCACAATGCCGACGACGGCGACCAGCGCTCCGAACGCCTGCGTGAGGAGCGCACCGGTGGAGGAGGCGAGCCGCTCGTCGAACACGACGATGCCGATCAGGACTCCGCCGATCGGCTCGATGGTGTCGATCAGCGGGAGACTGATCGCCAGGGAGCCGGCCTGGAAAGAGCTCTGGGACAGGACAAGGCCCGTGATTCCGACTCCGAGCAGCGCATAGGGCTCCCAGTGGGCGAGGGCATCAGGACCGTCCGTCCGAAGCCGTCCCGAGGTGCCTTTCGTCAGGCTGTCCAGCAGAGCGAACATCGATGCCGCGGCCGCGGCGTACAGGCCCGTCCGCCACCTGCCGCTGCTTCTGACACCCGCGGCGACGAGCAGCGTCACCGTGCCCGCGACGATGAGGAGCACCGGGATCCAGTCCTGCAGGGGTGCCACCGGTGTCCCGGCGGAGGCAGGCGGCAGCACGGTGACGAAGGCGGCCACCCCGCCGGCCGTGCAGGCGATGCCGGTGAGCTCAGGGCGGGTCAGGCGCTCCGAGCGGCGCCAGGCGAGCAGAGGCAGGGCGAAGGCCAGATCGGTGGCCGCCACCGGCTGCACGAGAACCAGCGGTCCGAAGGCGAGGGCGAGGCCCTGCATGATGTAGGAGAAGACGGTCAGGGCCATGCCCGCCAGCCACAGCGGCTGCCGGGCCAGGTCGAGCAACAGCCGAAGGCGCAGGGACTCCTCCCGCGGCGCCTTGCTTGCCGCGTACTGCTGCACGACCGATGCGACGCCGAAGCACCCGGCGGACATCAGGGCGGCGAGTACCGCGACGAGGATGTTCATGCGCCTAGTCTTGCCGCCGGAACCGTACCCGTCCTGCAGACACGCGCCCTCGCACGGTGCCTCCTGCCGCCGCTGCGGCGTCCGGCGGCGCGCGTGCGTGCCGGGTAGCGTGCACCCCGTCTGCCTGTCCACGTCCCTCAGCGGGTACGGGATGCCCATGGCCCTGACGCTGCTGCGCCCGAGTACGACGTGGGGAAGCCCGGCGAGCGCAACGGCACCTTCCGCGGCCACAACCCGGCGTTCGTCACCGCCGCCCGGACGCTGGAGCTGTGCGACGAGGCGGCCAAGCTCCTGCCGCCGCCGACCGTCGGCGGCCTGACCGGACGGGGGCGCCTCCGCTCCCGGACCAACTCCCCGGCGGCGCACCGGCCGACGGGCCCGATGAACGGAGAGCGGATGTCGGTCGACCTCGTCGGCTTCCTCGGCGTCGTCCTGGTGGCGTACGTGGTGCCCGGGCCGGACTTCCTCGTGGTGGTGCGGTCGGCGACCGAGCACCCGGCGAAGGGACGGGCGGCGGCGCTCGGCGCGCAGGCCGGGCTGTGCGTGCACATGCTCGCCGCGGCGGCCGGACTGTCGGTGATCGCCGCGCGTTCCCCCCTGGTGTACGACGCCATCAAGCTTCTGGGCGCCGCCTACCTGGTCCACCTGGGGGTGCGGGCGGTTGTGGCGGCCCGCCGGTCCGCCCGCGCACGGACGCACGGGCGGGGGACGGGCGGCGATCCCCAGGACGGTCCGGCCCCGCCCCTCTCACCTCGGGGCGGGCCGGAGCCGCACCGGTGGCGGGCCGGCTTCACCCAGGGGTTCCTCACCAACGTGCTCAACCCCAAGGCGGCACTGTTCTTCCTCAGCGTCCTGCCCCAGTTCGTGGACGGCGGGGGCTCGACGGCCCGGCAGATCTTCTTCCTCGGCATCCTCGACGTCGTCATCGGCGTCGTCTACTGGTTCGCCCTCGTCACCGTCGCCGCCCGACTGGGCGCCCTTCTCGCCCGTCCGACGGTCCGCCACCGCTGGGAGCTGACCACCGGCTGGCTGTTCATCGGCATCGGCATCGGCGTCGCCACGACGACCTGACACCTCCGAGCGACTCATCCGCCTCACCTCGCAGGACACGGCCTCAACCCGCCATCGCAGCTGACGAACCGGACCGGCCGGCGTCCTGACGTCTGGGCAGTAATCGAGTCGCGCCTTGGTGGAGCCGCGTCCTACTCTGCGGCGTCATGGCAAAAGCACCCGTTCTCACCCCCCGGGCGGACGACTTCCCCCGCTGGTACCAGGACCTGGTCGGCAAGGCCGAACTGGCCGACAACGGGCCGGTGCGCGGCACCATGGTCATCCGACCGTACGGCTACGGCCTGTGGGAGCGGATGCAGCAGGAGCTGGACGCCCGGATCAAGGCGGCCGGCGCGCAGAACGCGTACTTTCCGCTCTTCATCCCGCAGTCGTACCTGACGAAGGAGGCCGAGCACGTCGAGGGCTTCGCGCCCGAACTGGCCGTGGTCACACATGGCGGCGGCAAGGAGCTGGAAGAGCCCGTCGTCGTCCGCCCCACGTCCGAGACGATCGTCAACGACTACTTCTCCAAGTGGGTGCAGAGCTACCGCGACCTTCCGCTGCTGATCAACCAGTGGGCGAACGTGGTCCGCTGGGAGCTGAGGCCGCGCGTGTTCCTTCGTACGACGGAATTCCTGTGGCAGGAAGGGCACACGGCACACGCCACCTACGAGGACGCCCGGGACTACGCCGCACACATCCACCGGGAGGTGTACGCCGACTTCCTGGAGAACGTCCTCGCCATGGATGTCGTACCGGGCCGCAAGACGGTCAGGGAGCGGTTCGCCGGCGCGGTCAACACGCTCACGCTGGAAGGCATGATGGGCGACGGCAAGGCCCTCCAGCTGACCACGAGCCACGAACTGGGCCAGAACTTCGCCAAGGCGTTCGAGACGCGCTACCTGTCGAAGGACGGCCGTGAGGAATACGTCTGGCAGACGTCGTGGGGTTCCACGACCCGGATGGTCGGCGCACTGGTGATGATGCACGGCGACGATGACGGCCTTCGCGTCCCGCCGCGTCTGGCACCGGTTCAGGTGGTCGTCGTGGCCGTCAAGGGCGACGACGCGGTCCTGGACACGGTCCGCGGGATCGGTGACCGGCTGAAGGCGGCCGGTGTCCGCGTACACGTCGACGACCGCACCGACACGCCGTTCGGCCGCCGCGCGGTCGACTGGGAGCTCAAGGGGGTGCCGGTACGCATCGAGGTCGGGCCACGTGACGTGGAGAACGGGACGGCCGTGCTGGTCCGCCGCGTAGCGGGAAGCAAGGAGCCGACGCCGGTCGGAGCACTGCCCGAGATCCTTCCCACGATACTGGAGGACGACCAGGCGCTTCTGCTGGCGCAGTCCCGTAAGCGTCGCAACGACCGCACCGTCGAGGTGACCACGGTCGAGGACGCCGCGGAGGCGGCGAGCACCGGCTGGGCGCGCATTGCCTGGGAAACGCTGGGCGTGGAGGGCGAGGCCAAGCTCGCCGAACAGGGCGTCACCGTGCGGTGCCTGGTCGCCGCGGACGGCTCCGTTCCCGACAGCGACGACCAGCCCGGCAACATCGCCGTCGTGGCACGCGCCTACTGACCCTGGCGGCCCGCCTCACGGTGCTGTGCCGTCGAGTTCAGCGGATGAGTCCGCCGTTCACGGCGCGGTTGTGGAGGCGCTGGTGCCACTCGTTGGCGTCCGGTCCGGGGTCGGTGGTCAGGACGGGGTTCGGGCCCGTCTCGATGAGGTGAAGGAGCGTCCAGGCGACGCCGTAGCAGTCGTCGGGGCCGAAGCAGGAAACGAGCGCACGGGCTTCTTCTCCGGTGACCGGCTTCGAGATCGCTTCGAGTTGCTGAACGCGCCTGTCGATCTCTTCTTCGCTCGCGTCGCCGTCGGGAAGTGGGCCGGCGGCGACGAACACCTGCACTTCGGGTCTCATGGGCGAATGATCGGCTGCCTTCGTCACTGCGGGCAAGGCGTCTTGGCTGGGTCAGGCTGCCGCCGCCTCGGCGTCCGCATCATGCGACCGTTCCAGGCCGCTCGTGTCGGGCTCGCCCCGAGCGCCGATGCCGGTCAGCAGGTCCGTGGGGTATCGCCGTCCTGATCGGCCGGGTGAAACAGCTCGATGACGCGTTTCTCGTACCGGACGCGGGCCGGGGAGAAGTCGTACGGCATCTTGCCGATGGCCTCCACCACGCTCGTCCTCGCCTCGCCTTGCTCCTCACCGGTGTGCTCGTCGTCCTGGTCCAGGAGGTCGTCGAGGGCCTCGTCCAGGCCGGATCTGTCGATGGCGGCTCCCAAGGCGGTCTCATGAGCACAGCGCCGGGCAGCCAGGTCTTCGATGCCGGGGTCGTCGGGGGACATGGTGTCGTCCAGGGCCTCCTCGGCCTCGGCCAGGCGGTCTTCCTCGGCCCGCAGTTCGGGGTGGGTGGCCAGGGCGATGAACCGGTTGGCCTGGGCGGCGGCCCCCTGGGGGCCGAAGACACGCTCCGTGACCAGGAGGGTGTCGAGATCGGCCTGGCGCAGGGACCCGGGTGGCAGATCATGCAGGCGGCCACTGACCAGCGGTGAGAGCAGGCCCAGGGGGCTGCCCGCCTCGCGGAGGCGGTGCACGGCGGCCTGCTGGGCTTCGATGGCGGCCGCCTTGGAGGCGAGGGTTTCCTCCAGCCGGGCCAGGGACTGCTCGATGCCGGTGGCGCCCTCGAAGCCGGCCCGGATGTCGTCCAGGGAGATCCCCGCATCAGCCATCTTGCGGATCCACAGCAGGCGGATCATGTCGTCGTATCCGTAGCGGCGGCGGTTGTCACTGCCGCGTTCCGGTTCGGCGAGGAGCCCGATGGCGTGGTAGTGGCGGATGGCGCGGGGTGTGGTCCCGGCGAACGCGGCAGCATCGCCGATCTTGACCCGGCGGGGAATCGCAGGAAGGGGCATGCGAGGGAACCTCTCCATGTCGTGCGTGCCGCCTACTGGACCATGTGCCGCTACGGCACATGCAACCCCGCTGCCGCCCGCCGGACCCCGCTCCGGCAACCCGGTCTGCGTCCGGTGCTGCGTCTTCTTCCCTATGGAGCCCCGCCCCGCCGGCGGCAGTCTGCTGGAAAACACGGCTTGGAGGCTCACAGTGACAGCAGGACCGGCCCCGGAGAGGGCCCTGGACGGCCTCGACATCCGCACCGCATCCTTCGCCCAGCGCCGACTGTGGTTCATGGACCAGCTCGCCGGTTCCTCCACCGGGTCGATGCTGCCGCTGGTGCTGAGGTTGAGCGGGGCCCTGGACGTGGAGCGGCTGCACGGCTCGCTGTCGGCGATCGTGGACCGGCACGAGGTGCTGCGCTCGCGGTTCACCGCCGTCGACGGCGAACCCGTGCAGGTGGTCGACGCCCCGGCCGGCGTCGCACTGGAGCGCGTCGAGGTCAGCGGCCCGCAGGAGCTGTACGACCGGTTCCTCGGGCGCCCCGTCGACCTCGCCGCGCAGCACCCGGTCCGCGCCGTCCTCGCCCGCGTCGCCCCCGACGAGCACCTGCTGCTCGTCGAGGTGCACCACATCGCCGTGGACGGCTGGTCCTGGGGCGTGCTGCTGGAGGAGCTGGCCGCCGGGTACCGGGGGGACGCCGTCGCCGCGCCCGCCGTCTCCTACAGCGACCTCGCCCGGGCCCAGACGGAGCGCCTGAGCGGGCCGCGTCTGGAGCGGATGCTCGCGCACTGGCGTGAACGGCTGAACGGGCTCACGCCGCTGGACCTGCCGACCGACCGCCCGCGACCGCGCACCTGGGACGGATCCGGCGACGTCGTCCGGTTCGACCTGCCCGCCGACGTGGTCGCCGCCGTCGACACCCACGCCCGCTCCCGCCGCGCCACCCGCTACATGTTCCTGCTCACCGCCTACCAGGTGCTGCTCGGACACTGGGCGGGCCGCGACGACGTCGCCGTGTGCAGCACCCTCGCCGAACGCTCCCGGCCCGGCGCCGCCGGACTCATCGGCCCTCTGGTGAACACCGTCGTCCTGCGCACCCACCTCGCCGGCGCCCCGGACTTCGACGGACTGCTCGACCGGGTGCGCGGCCGGGTCCCCGTCGACCTCGCCCACGCCGAGGCGCCCTTCGACCTCGTCGTCGGCGCCGTCGGCGGATCCCGGGACCTGTCCCGACACCCTCTGGCGCAGGCCTCGTTCACCCTCCTCAACGCGCCGATCCAGCCGGTGCGGATGCCCGGCCTGGACGTCGGCCTGGTCGAACCGCCGCTGTCCGAGACGCCGTTGGACGTCTTCCTCGACCTCACCCTGCGCGCCGACGGCAGCATCGCCGCCCTGCTCCAGTACGCCACCGCCCTGTTCGACACCGCCACCATGCGCGCCTTCGCCCAGGCGTACGTCGCCCTGGTACGGGCGGTGCCGGCCGCCCCCGAGACCCCCCTGCGGGAGCTGCTCCGCGCGCTTCCCACGCGACCGGGCGCCCTCGCCCGGCCCCGCCCCGACTGGCACCGCGCCCCCGACCGCCCCGCCGGCCCGGCGCCCGGCCTCGCCTTCTCCGGCGACCCCGCGGCGATCGCGCTGAGCTGCGGGGACCAGAACGTCACCTACGCCGAACTCGACGCCATGAGCGGAGGACTGGCCGCCGCCCTGCGGGAGGCGGGGGTCGAACCCGGCGGCGCCGTGGGCGTGCTGCTGCGCCGGGGGCCGTGGTCGGTCGCCGCCGTCGAGGGCATCTGGCGCGCCGGCTGCGCCTATGTGCCCCTCGACCCCGAACTTCCCCCCGAGCGCCTGCGGTACATGGCGCGACAGGCCCGCCTCGCCTGCGTCCTCACCGACGCGGCGACCGCGGCCGGCGCCGACGGTCTCGCCCCCGTCCTCCTCGACACCGGCGCCGTCGCCCCCGACGCCGACGGTCCCCGGCGCCGGCCCCATCCGAGGGAGCTGGCCCACGTCATCTTCACCTCCGGCTCCACCGGCCGCCCCAAGGCCGTCGGCGTCGAGCACGCCGCCCTCGCCTCGCACGTGGCCGCCGCCCGCGAACGCCTCGGCATCACCGCCGCCGACCGCGTCCTGGCCTTCGCCTCGTTCTCCTTCGACGCCTCCCTCGACCAGGTCCTGCCCGCCCTCACCACCGGCGCACGCGTCGTCATGCGGCCCGACGAACCGTGGCTGCCCACCCAGGTCCCCGAGATCGTCGAGCGGCACGGCCTGACCGTCGTCAACGTGCCGCCCACCTACTGGGCGGAGCTGACCCTCTCCCTCGACCGCCGGCTCGCCGCCCGGCTGCGCGGCCTGCGGCTGCTGGTCCTCGGCGGCGAGAGCGTCCCGCCCGACACCCTCGCCGCGTGGCGTGCCGCCGTCCCCCACGTCCGCGTCTGCAACGCCTACGGCCCGACCGAGACCACCGTCACCGCCACGACCTACGACGCCGACGACCCGCCCGCCCACACCGTGCCCATCGGCCGGCCGCTGGGGGAGCGGCGCGTGTACGTCGTCGACGGCGACGGCGAACCCGTGCCCGTCGGCGTCGGAGGCGAACTCCTCATCGGCGGCACCGAGGTGGCACGCGGCTACCTCGGCATGCCCGCCCTGACCGCCGACCGCTTCGTGCCCGACCCGTTCGGCCCGCCCGGCGGACGCCTCTACCGCACCGGCGACATCGTGCGCTGGACCGCGAGCGGGGAACTGGAGTTCCTCGGGCGCCGCGACGACCAGGTCAAGATCCGCGGCTTCCGCATCGAACTCGGCGAAGTCGAGACGGTGCTGCGGGCCTGCCCCGAGGTCGCCCAGGCCGCCGCCCGCCCCGACCGCGCCACCGGCCGCAGCCTGATCGGCTACGTCGTGCCCGCCGAGGGCGCCGGCCCGGCCCCCGACCGCGCCGCCCTGCGCGCCTGGTGCGCCCGCCACCTCCCGCAGCACGCCGTCCCCTCGGACTTCGTCGTCCTGGACGCGCTGCCCGTCGGCGTCTCCGGCAAGCTCGACCGCTCCGCGCTGCCCGACCCCGCGCACACCCGCGGCGCCTCCGGGCCCGCCTACGCCGCGCCGCGCGACGAGACCGAGCGGGTCGTCGCCGAGGTGTGGGCCGACGTCCTCGGCCTGGACCGGGTCGGACTCGACGACAGCTTCTTCGACCTCGGCGGACACTCCCTGCTCGCCACCATGGCCGTCTCCCGGATCGCCCAGCGCCTGGGCCGCGAGGTGGAGCTGCGCACCGTCTTCGAACACCCCACCGTCCGCGGCTTCGCGCCCGTCGTGGCCGGCGCCCGGGTCCCGGGGGCCGCCGACGTGACGCCCGTCGACCGCCACCGGCCCCTGCCGCTGTCCTTCGCACAGGAGCGGCTGTGGTTCCTGGACCGCACCTCCGACACCGGCGAGTCCTATCTCCTCTGGTACTGCTGGCGGGTGCGCGGCGGACTGGACCGCACCGCCTGGCAGCAGGCCCTGGACGACCTGGTCGCCCGCCACGAGGTGCTGCGCACCGCCCTCATCGAGCGCGAGGGCCGCCCCGTCCAGGAGGTGTGCCCGCCGGTCGGCGTCCCGCTGCACTGGGAGCGGGCGCCCGAGGCCGCCGAGGGACGCGACCGCGTGGCCGGACTGCGCCCGCGCGCCGCGGCCTTCGCCACCCGCCGCTTCGACCTCGCCCGGCCGCCCCTGCTGCGCTCGGGCGTGTGGGAACTCGCCGATGACGACCACGTCGTCCTGATCAGCCTGCACCACGCGGTGACCGACGGCTGGTCCAAGAACGTCCTGCTCGACGAACTCGCCCGGCACTACCACGCCCGCCTGCGGGGCGAGAGCGCCGCGCTGCCGCCGCTGCGCGTGCAGTACGGCGACTTCGCCGTCTGGCAGCGCGACCGCGCCGACAGCGGCGCCATGGAGCCCCAACTCGCCTACTGGGAAGCCGCGCTCGACGGCGCGCCCGTGCTCGACCTGCCCACCGACCGGCCCCGCCCCGCCGCGTTCACCGGCCGGGGAGGAGCCGTCGAGATCGACCTGCCCCACGACCTCGTCGGCCGGGTCGACGACCTGGCGCGGGAGCACGGGGCCAGCCGCTTCATGGTGCTGCTCGCCGCCGCGCAGGCCGTGCTCGCCCGCTGGACCGGACAGGACGACATCTGCGTCGGCACCCCCGTCGCGGGCCGCGACCGGCTCGAACTGGAGCCGCTGGTCGGCTTCTTCGTCAACACGGTCGTCCTGCGCACCGACCTGTCCGGACGGCCGACCCTCGCCGGTCTCGTCGACCGCGTGCGGGACGTCGTCCTCGGCGCCTTCGGTCACCAGGAGGTGCCGTTCGAGAAGGTCGTGGAACGGCTGCGGCCCGAACGCGACCTCTCCCGCAACCCGCTCTTCCAGGTCATGGTCGACGTCCAGGACTCCGCGGGCGGCGGCCCGGCGCTGCCGGGCCTGGACGCCACCGACCTCGCCCTGCCGTGGAGTTCGGCCAAGTTCGACCTCACCGCGACCTTCGTGGTCCGGGACGCCGGGTTCGCCCTCAACGTGGAGTACGCGGCCGACCTGTTCGAACCGGCCACCGCGGTCCGCTTCGCCGAACACGTCGGACGCCTCCTGCGGACCCTCGTCGACGCCCCGCACACCCGCGTCGACGAAGCGCCCCTGCTCTCGCCGGAGGAGCGCCGCGACCTGCTCGCCGCCGCGGGCCAGGACGCCCCGCCGGCGCCGGCCTTCGCGGTGGAGGGCCGACCGGAGGCGACGGCCCTCGCCTGCGAGGGGACCACCCTCACCTACCGCGCGCTCGACGCCCGCAGCGGGGGGATCGCGGCCGCGCTCGTGGCCGCGGGCGTCTCCCCTGCCGATCCGGTCGGCGTGTGCGTGAGCCGGGGTGTCGGAGCGGTCACGGCCATGCTCGCCGTCTGGCGGGCGGGCGGCGTCTACGTCCCGCTCGACCCCCGGCTGCCGGCCCGGCGGCTGGAGCACATGCTCCGGGAGGCAGGGGTGCGGCACGTCCTGTGCGACGCGGCCACCCGCGCCACCGTGGACGCCCTGGACGCGCACCGCGTCGACCTCGACGACGCGCCGCCCCGCACCGACGGCCCGCGCCACACCCCCGGGCCCGACGACCTCGCCTACGTCATCTTCACCTCGGGCTCCACCGGCAGGCCCAAGGCCGTCGGCGTCGCACACCACGCCCTGGACGCCCATGTCGCCGCCGCTCGCGCACTGTTCGCGCTGACCGACCGGGACCGGGTGCTCACCTTCGCCTCGACCTCCTTCGACGCCTCGCTCGAACAGATCCTGCCCGCGCTGAGCGTCGGAGCGAGCGTGCAGGTGCGGCCCGACGAGATCTGGGCCCCCGAGGAGCTGGCCGAACGCGTCGCCGAGGCCGGGATCACCGTCATGGAGCTCACCCCGTCGTACTGGGCCGAGGTCGTCGCCCGCCTGGACAGCCTGGCGCCCCGGCTGCGCACCCTGCGGCTGCTGGTGACCGGCGGGGAGGCGCTGCCCGCCGACCCGCTCGAGCGCTGGTTCGCCCATCTGCCCGGCGTCGCGGTCGTCAACACCTACGGGCCCACCGAGGCCGTCGTCTCCGCCACCGCGCACACGCTGCGGGCCCGGCCGGACGGCCGGGTGCCCATCGGACGGGCGCTGGGCAGCCGGCGCACCTACGTCGTCGACGCGCGCGGCGACCTGGCCCCCCACGGCGTGCCCGGCGAACTCCTCGTCGGTGGACCGGAGCTGGCGCGCGGTTATCTCGGCAGGCCCGCCCTGACGGCCGAGCGGTTCGTGCCGGACCCGCACGGCGGACCCGGCGCCCGGGCCTACCGCACCGGTGACGTGGTGCGCCGACTGCCCGACGGGGAGCTGGAGTTCCTCGGCCGTAACGACGACCAGGTCAAGATCCGGGGCTTCCGCGTCGAACCCGGCGAGGCCGAGGCCGTCCTGCGCGCCCACCCCGGCGTGCGCGGCGCGGCCGTCGTCGTGCGCACCCTGCACGGCGAACCCGCGCTGGTCGGCTACGTCGCCGGGGACGGCCTGCTGGAGGAGTCCCTGGCCGCCCACTGCCGGGCCCAGCTGCCCCACTACCTCGTCCCCTCGGCGTTCGTCCTGCTCGACGCCCTGCCGCTGACCGTCCAGGGCAAGCTGGACGCCAAGGCGCTGCCCGAGCCGGAGCCCCGCGAGGCGCCCACCCTGGTGCCGCCGCGGACGCCGGCCGAGACCGTGGTCGCCCAGATCTGGTGCGAGGTCCTCGACCTGCCCCGGGTCGGCGTCCACGACGACTTCTTCGCGCTGGGCGGCCACTCCCTGCGCGCGGTGTCGGTCGCCTCCCGGCTGCGGACCGCCTTCGACTGCCCCTTCCAGGTCCGCGACCTGTTCGAACACCCCACGGTGGAGCGGCTCGCCTCCGAGGTGGAACGCCGTCTGCTGGAGCTGATCTCGCAGATGAGCGACGACGAGATCGACCTGTCCCTGACCGCCGAACTCTGACCGCCGAACTCTGACAACCGGACTCTGCCCGTCGAACTCTGACCACCGGACTCCGCCGCCGAACCCGGACGGCCGCCCGCCGACGCCCGTCCGGTTCGCCGCCCGGCCCGCAGCTCTGCCCCAGACCCTGAGATTCGGAGTGCCCTCATGACCACGTCCGACGTGCGCCCCGGCCCCCAGCCCGCAGGCGGTGGCCTCTCCCCGGCCGCCCGGCGACTGCTGGAGCAGCGGCTGCGCGGCCGGTCGGCCGTCCGCGACGACGGCCCCGTCCGCGTCCGGCCCCGCCCGGAACGAACCCCGCTGTCCCCGGCCCAGCAGCGCCTGTACTTCCTGGACCGCCTCGACCCCGGCGCCGCGACCTACCTGCTGCCCGCCGCGTGGCGGCTGCGCGGCCCCCTGGACGTGCCGGCCCTGCGCGCCGCCCTCGCCGACCTCGTCGTACGGCACGAGCAGCTGCGCGTCGTCTTCCCCGAGCACGAGGGCGTCCCGTACCAGCGCGTCCTGCCGGCCGGCGACGCCGTGCTCGACGTCGTCGACGCGGCCGCGGGCGGAGAGACGGACGCCGGCGCGGTCCGCGAGGCGGATGCCGTATCCGTCGGCGAGGCGGATGCCGTCCCCGTAGGCGAGGCCGCCGCCCGGCAGGTGGACGCCGCCGTACACGCCGCCGCCCTGCGCCCCTTCGACCTCGCCCGCGAACCCGCCTTCCGGGCCACCCTGGTGCGCGCGGCCGACGACGACCACGTCCTCGTCCTCGCCATGCACCACATCGTCTCCGACGGCTGGTCCCTCGACGTCCTCGTGCGGGACCTCGCCGAGCTGTACCGGGCCAGGCGCGAGGGCCGCGACGCCGACCTGCCCGAACTGCCCCTGGACTACGCCGACTACGCCCTCTGGCAGCGCGCCGCCGACCAGGGCCCGGCCCTGGACCACTGGACCTCCCGGCTCGCCGGACTGACCCCGCTCGACCTGCCCACCGACCGTCCGCGCCCCGACACGCCCGCCGGCCACGGCGCCGTGCACACCGTCACCCTGCCGGCCGCCCTGACCGACGGCCTCGCCGCCCTCGGCCGCACCGCCGGGACGACGCCCTACATGACCGTGCTCGCCGCCTTCCAGGCAGCGCTCGCCTTCCACAGCGGACAGCACGACATCGCCGTGGGCACCGTCGTCGCCAACCGCGAGCGGGCCGAGACCGAACAGATCGTCGGGTTCTTCGTCAACACCCTCGTGATGCGCGGCGACTTCTCCGACGACCCGACCCCGGCCACGCTCCTCGCCCGCACCCGCGACCGGGTCCTGGAGGCGTTCACCCACCAGTCGCTGCCCTTCGAGAAGGTCGTCGAGGCCCTCAGCCCCGAACGCGACCTCGCCCGCAACCCGCTGGTGCAGGTGCTCTACACGCACACCGAGACCGGCGCGGGCGCCCTGGCCCTCGGGCAGGCCGAGGGCGCGCCGTACCGCATCGGGCTCACCACCGCGAAGTTCGACCTCACCCTCGACCTGCGCGAGGGCGCCGGGCGCACCGAACTCGCCTTCGTCTACCGCCCCGACCTGTTCGAGGAGGAGACCGTCGCCGCGCTGGCCCGGCACACCGTGGCCTGCCTGGAGGCGTTCCGCACGCGCCCCGACGCACCCCTGAGCACCGTCGACCCCCTCACCGCCGCCGAACGCGCCCGCCTGCTCGGCCCGGACGGCCCCGCCCGCAGGACCGACACGCCCGCCGCCTTGCCGCGCACCGCCGCCGACCGGCTCGCCGGACACATCGCCCGCACCCCCGACGCGCGAGCCGTCACCGGCTCGGGCCGGGGCCTGACCTACGCCGAACTCGACATCCAGGCATCCGCGTTGGCGCGGCGACTGCGCGCGGCCGGCGTCACCCCTGGCGCCCTTGTCGGCGTCTGCCTCGACCGCACCCCCGACCTCGCCGTCGCCCTCCTGGCCGTCTGGCGGACCGGAGCCGCGTACCTGCCGCTGGACCCGACGCACCCCAAGGCGCGCCGTGAGTACACCGTCACCGACTCCGGCATCGAACTCATCGTGACCGACGCGGCCACCCGCGACGCGGTGGAGGGCCTGCCGGCCCGGCTGCTCGAACTGAACGCCACCGAGCGGGACACCGCCGGAGCGGGCGCCGCGCCGTCGCCGGAGGACGCCGTCCCCGCCCACGACGACCTCGCCTACGTCATCTACACCTCCGGCTCCACCGGCCGCCCGAAGGGCGTCGAGATCACCCACGGCAACCTGGCCTGGCTGCTGGGCGCCGCCGACCGGCACTTCGACTTCGGTCCCGACGACGTGTGGACCCTGATGCACTCGCCCGCCTTCGACTTCTCCGTGTGGGAGCTGTGGGCGCCCCTCGCCACCGGCGGACGCGTCGTCGTCCTCACCGGGGACGAGGTGCGCGACCCGGCCGCCGTGCACCGGGTGCTGCGCGAGGAGGGCGTCACCGTCCTCAACCAGACGCCGGCCGCCTTCAAGGGGCTGCGCGCCCATCTCGCCCAGAACGGGGCCGACTTCACCGACCTGGCCCTGCGGACGGTGGTCTTCGGCGGCGACGCCTTCGACGTGCGCGACTACCGCGACTGGTTCACCGCCCCCGGGCCCCGCCCGGACCTGGTCAACATGTACGGCATCACCGAGACCACCGTCCACGTCACGATCCGCACCATCACCGAGGACGACGTCCACGGCGACGTCCGCTCACCCGTCGGCCGCCCGCTCACCGCCGCCCACGGCTACGTGCTGGACGCCTGGGGCCGCCTCGTCCCGCACGGCGCCGTCGGCGAACTCCACGTGGCCGGCGGGGGAGTGGCCCGCGGCTACCGCAACCGGCCCGAGCTGACCGCGGAGCGCTTCCTCGACGACCCCTTCGGCGCCCCCGGCTCCCGCATGTACCGCACCGGCGACCTCGTGCGCGTCCTGCCCGACGGACAGCTCGCCTACGTCGGCCGCGCCGACCACCAGGTCAAGATCCGCGGCTACCGGATCGAGCCCGGCGAGATCGAGACCGCCCTGCGCGCCCTTCCCGGCGTCGCGGACACCGCCGTGGTGGCCCGGCGCGACGGCGGCGCCGCCCGCCTCGTCGCCCACGTCGTCACCCCCGAGGGCCGCCCCCTGGACGCGCCCGCCCTGCGCGAGGGACTGCGGCTGACGCTTCCGGAGTACATGGTCCCCGCCCTGTTCGTCCGCCACGACCGCCTGCCGCTGACCGCCAACGGCAAGGTGGACCGCGCCGCCCTGACCGCCGTGCGCCCCACCACCGCCCAGGATGCGGCGCACGTCCCCCCGCAGGGACCGACCGAGCAGGCCCTGGCGGAGGTGTTCGGTCAGGTCCTGAGCGTGGAGCGGGTCGCCCGCACCGACAACTTCTTCGACCTCGGCGGCGACTCCATCCTCGCCCTGCGCCTGGTCGGCGTCGGCCGGCTCGCCGGGCTCGGCTTCTCCGTCGCCGACGTCTTCCGCGCCCGCACCCTCGCCGACCTCGCCGAACTGGTCACCGACGCCGCCGACACCCCCGAGCCGGTCGCCCCGTTCTCCCTCGTCGACCCCGCCGACCGGGGCCGGCTGCCCGACGGCCTCGCCGACGCCTACCCGCTCACCATGCTCCAGGCCGGCATGCTCCACGAGATGCTCGCCGACCACCGGCGCGGCGCCTACCACAACGTCACCGACCTGAAGATCACCGTCCCCGAGGGCTTCGACGCCGCCGCCTTCCAGTCCGCCGTCGACGCCGTCGTCGCCGCCCACCCGATCCTGCGGACCTCCGTCGACCTCGTCGGCCACCGCGAACCCCTCCAGCTCGTCCACCGCACCGCCCACCTGCCCGTCGGCTACACCGACCTGCGCGGACTGCCCCGCGAGGAGCAGCGCGAGCGGCTGCGCCGGTTCGTCGACGCCGAGTTCGACCGCCGCTTCGACCTCGCCGCCGCCCCCCTCGTCCGCATCCACCTGCACCACGTCACCGACCACGACCTGCGCCTGGTCCTCACCGACTGCCATGTCGTCCTCGACGGCTGGAGCCTGACCTCCCTCGTCGCCGACCTGCTGGCCCTGCACCGCGAGGCGGTCACCCGGCGCACCGCGCCGCGCCCCCCGAGCGTCCCGGCCTTCGCCGAGTACGTCGCCCTGGAGCGGGCCGCGCTCGCCGACGAGGACTCCCTGGCCTACTGGCGCGACCGGCTCGCCGCGCTGCGCCCGGTCACCCTGCGCCGGCGCACCGACACGGCCGCCGTGGACGGACCGCCGGTGCACGAGGTGCGCCGCTCCTACGCCCACCTCGCGACACGCATCGGACGCCTCGCCAAGGAGGCGGGCGTGCCCCGCCGCACCGTGCTGCTGGCCGCCTTCCACCACACCATGAGCCTGTTCGCCGACCGCGACGACAGCGTGCGCGGCCACAGCATCGGTCTGGTCACCAACGGCCGCCCCGAGGTGCCCGGCGCCGACCGGATGCGCGGACTGTTCCTCAACACCGTGCCGTTCGGCGTGGACCGCCCGCGCGGCGACTGGCTGACCTACCTGAGGGACGTGTTCGGCGCCGAGCAGGAGATGCTGCCGCACCGCCGGGTCCCGCTGGTCCGCATCGCCCAACTGCGGCCCACCGAACCGAACCTGACCGACACCGTTTTCAACTACGTCAACTTCCACCGCCTGGCGCACGACTCCTGGGACGACTCCCTGGAGATCGCCCGCACGATGTTCCCGCTGCTGGTCAACGCCAGTGTCAACGCCTTCACCCTCGACGCCGACCCCGCGTACGTGGCGCCGGCCACCGCCGAACAGGTCGCCGACGTCTTCGTGGCCCAGCTCGAGGCCATGACCGCCGACCCGCACGCCCGGATCCGCCCGCCCGCCGCCACCGGCGCCGCCCGTGAGACGGTCCTCGGCTGGGCCGCGGGCCCGGACCTGCCCTCCTCGCCGCTGCTGTTCCACGAGCACGTCGCCGCATGGGCCGCCCGCACCCCGCACGCCGTCGCCGTCGAGCACCGCGGCCGGACCCTGACCTACGCCGAACTCCACGAGCAGGCCGAACAGATCGCCCGCCGTCTGCGGCTGCTCGGCGTCGGACCCGAGAGCGTCGTCGGCATCTGCGTCGACCGGGGGCCGGACTGGGTCCGCGCCGCGCTCGGCGTGCTGCGCTCCGGCGGCGCGTTCGTCCCGCTGGACCCCCAACACCCCACCGACCGGCTCGCGTTCATGGCCGAGGACAGCGGCATGCGGGTGCTGCTGACCCAGCGGGCGCTGGACGGCGCCGTCCCCTTCGACGGCCCCACCCTCCACCTGGACATGCCCGCCGAGCCGGTCGGACCGGTGCCGGGCCGCGAGCCCGACGCCGACACCTTCGCCTACCTGATCTACACCTCCGGCTCCACCGGCGTCCCCAAGGGCGTCGCCATCGCGCACGGCGGCCTGTCCAACATGCTCGAAGGCCAGCGCGACCTGGTCGGCCCCACCCCCGAGGACCGCGTCCTGCAGTTCGCGTCCTTCGGCTTCGACGCCTCCATCCTGGAACTGACCTGGGCCCTCGCCAACGGCGGCCGCCTGGTCACCGCACCCAAGGAGGACCTGCGCCCCGGCCCCGACCTGGCCCGCACCCTGCGCGAGGCCCGCGTCACCGGCGGCATGCTCCCGCCCAGCGCCCTGGCCGTCCTCGGCGAGGACACCTTCCCCGACCTGCGCGTCCTCCAGGTCGCGGGCGAGGCCTGCCCCGCCGAACTCGCCGACCGCTGGTCACGGGGCCGCCGCTTCCAGAACGTGTACGGCCTCACCGAGACCACCGTGTGGTCCGTCGCCGCGGACCTCGCCCCCGGCCAGGGCCGGCCGCCCGTCGGCACCCCGATGCGCAACACCCGCGTCCACGTCCTCGACGACGACCTCCAGCCCGTCCCGGTCGGCGTCCCCGGCGAGATCCACCTCGGCGGACGGGCCGTCGGCCGCGGCTACCTCGGCCGCCCCGGCCTCACCGCCGCCACCTACGTCCCCGACCCCTACGGCGGCCCCGGCGAGCGGCTGTGCCGCACCGGCGACCTCGGCGCCTACCGGCCCGACGGCACCGTCGAATGGCTCGGCCGCCGCGACGCCCAGGTGAAACTGCGCGGCTTCCGCATCGAACTCGGCGAGATCGAGCACGCCCTGCGGCGGCTGCCCGGCGTCCGCCAGGCCGTCGTCCTGCACCGCACCGACCTGCCCGGGGGCGAACCCGCCCTCGTCGCCTACCTGGTCACCGACGACACCGGCCGGCACACCCCCGAGGAGCTGCGCGGCGCCCTGCGCACCGCACTGCCCGCCTACATGGTGCCCTCGCGCTTCGTCCTCCTCGACGAGATGCCCGTCAACCGCAGCGGAAAGATCGACCGGCGGGCGCTGCCCCTGCCGCCCGCCGAACTCGACCAGGACGAGACCGCGTACGTCGCCCCCTCCACCCCCGCCGAGCGGATCCTCGCCGAGATCTGGCGCGAGGTGCTGGGCTTGTCCCGGATCGGCGTCCACGACGACTTCTTCCGGATCGGCGGCAGCTCCCTGTCCACCGTCCGCGTGTCCCTGATGGCCGCGGGACGCGGACTGCCCGTCACCGTCGGCGACCTGATCGAACACCCCACCCTCGCCCGCCTCGCCGCCCACGCCACCCGCGCGGTCGGCGCGGGACTGCCCCGGACCGTCACCTCCGAGGTGCGGCTGCGCCAGGGCGACGGCGAACCCCTGTGGTGCGTGCACCCCACCGGCGGCAGCGCCGCCTGGTTCGTGCCGCTCGCCCGCGCCCTGCCGCCCGGCCGCCCCGTCCACGCCTTCCAGGCCCGCGGACTGCTCGGCGGCGTCGACCCCAGCACCGTGACCGGCATCGCCGCCAACTACGCCGCCGAGATCACCGACCGCGCGGCGCCCGGCCCGCACGCCCTGCTCGGCTGGTCCATGGGCGCCAACATCGCCCTGGAGATGGCCACCCAGCTGCACCAGTCCGGCCACCGAGTCGCCCCGCTCGTCCTCATCGAGCCCTACCTGCCCAACCCCGCAGCCCGCGCCCGCCTCGAAGGCGTCACCCGCGACCTGCGCGAGGCCCAGCGCCAGCGCGACCGGCTGCGCGAGATGCCCGACTCCCCGCAGCGCGACCGCGCCACCGCCGAACTCACCGCCACCCTCCTCGGCGCCGGCATGAGCCCGGCCGAGGCCGCCCTCGTCGAAGGCGCCCCCATCGAGGTCTGGCACTCCCTGCTCGCCGCACTCGCCGCCTACGAGGTCCGCCCCTACCCCGGCCACCTCCACCTCGTGGTCGGCAGCGAGGCCGCGAACCTGCCCCGCGGCGTCCCGATGCCCGGCCTCGACGTCGACTTCGACACCTACGTCGAACGCTGGCGGGCCACCGCACGCGACGGGCTCACCCTGCACATCAGCGAGGGCGACCACATGTCGATGATGGCCGAGCCCCAGGTCACCGGCATCGCCGGCCTGCTCGCCGCCCTGGAGACCGGAGACGCCCGATGACCACGTTCGCCCCCGCCCCCACCGAGCGCCATCTTCTCGCCCCCGACCTGGTCGCCGACCCCTACGGCCACCTCGACGCCCTGCGCGAGAGCGACCCCGTGCAGTGGAGCCCGCTCCACCACGCCTGGCTCGTCACCGGCTACGACGAGGTCATGCGCTGCCTGCGCGACCGCGCCGTCTCCGCCGACCGGGTCCGCCCCCTGATGGACGCCGTGCCGCAAGGAGCCCGCGAGGACGCCGAGCGCGCCTTCTCCATCCTGTCCCGCTGGATGGTCTTCAACGACCCGCCCCAGCACCGCCGGCTGCGCCAGGTCTTCCAGGAGGCCTTCGCCGCCCGCGCCGTCGCCCGCTACAGCGCCTTCACCGAGAAGGTCACCCGGGCCGTCCTCACCCGCAGGGCAGCTCCCGGCCACAGCGGCGACCTCATGGCCGACGTCGCCAAACCGCTGCCCGCCCTCGTCTTCGCCCGCTGGCTCGGCATCCCGCCCACCGACGGCCCCTCCTTCTGGTACTGGAACGCCCGCGTCGCCGACCTCGTGCTCGGCACCGCCCAGGAGGAGAGCGAGTACCGGGCCTCCCTCCAGGCACTGGTGAGCCTGGAGGACTACCTCGGCGCGCTCGTCGAACGGCGGCGCGCCGAGCCCGGCGACGACCTGATCAGCCAGGTCCTCGCCGAGGGCCGCGTCGGCGACACCGTCAGCGAGCAGGAGTTCGTCGGCATGCTCACCCAGATGGCGTTCGCCGGCGGGGAGACCACCAGCAACCTCATCGCCAACACCGTCCTGGCCCTGCACACCCGACCCGACCAGCTCGCCGCCGTCCGCGCCGAACCGGACCTGGCCCAGGGCGCCGTGGAGGAGACCCTGCGCCTGGACGGGCCGTCGAAGATGTCCATCCGCACCGCCGCCCAGGACCTCGAACTCGGCGGCCACACCCTGCGCGCGGGCGACCGGATCTTCCTCGTCACCGCCGCCGCCAACCGCGACCCCGCCCGCTTCCCCGACCCGGGCCGCTTCGACGTCACCCGCGGCGGCGCGACCCACCTCGGCTTCGGCTTCGGCGCCCACTTCTGCATCGGCGCCGCGCTCGCCCGCCTCGTCGCCGTGTGCGCCGTGCGCACGCTCGTGTGCGAGCGGCCGGGCCTGGCCCTCGCCGACCCCGCACGGCTCTCCTGGCAGCCGTCCCTGCTCAACCGCAGCCTCACCGCCCTGCCCGTCCACTACTGACCGGACCGCACACGTCCCCCGAAGAGAGGCACCCCATGGCCACGACCCTCGCCGCGGACCGCCCGCGGCTGTGGGCGCCCGCCCGGCACCGTTCCTTCCGCCTGCTGTGGACGGGGCAGGCGCTCTCCCTGCTCGGCGACGGATTCACCGTCGTCGCCTTCTCCTGGATCACCCTGAGCCTGACCGGCTCCACCCTCACCCTGGGCTACGTCCTGGCCTTCCAGGCCGTGCCCCGCGCCCTGCTCACCCTGGTCGGCGGCACCCTCGGCGACACCTGGTCCACCCGCACCCTCATGGTGGCCTCCAGCTGGACCCGCAGCGCCCTGATGGCCGCCGTCGGCATCGCCGGACTCACCGGACACCTCACCGTGTGGATGCTGTGCGCGGCGGCCGCCGCGTTCGGCGCCGTCGACGCCTTCTTCCAGCCCGCCCGCGTCTCCATCCTGCCGTCGGTCGTCGACGAGGACCTGCTCGCCCCGGCCAACGCCCTGCTCGGCGCCGGCGCGCGCACCGCCGCCGTCCTCGGCCCCGCCGTCGGCGGCACGGTCATCGCCCTCACCGAGGCGCCGGTCGCCTTCCTCGTCGACGCCGTCTGCTTCGCGCTGTGCGGACTGTGCGTCGCCCGCATCCGCACCCGCCCCCGGCCCGACGCGCCCAAGGCCGCGCCGGAGGAGAAGGGGCCCTCCCTCGGCGCCCGCATCCGCGAAGGCGTCACCTTCACGCTGCGCGACCCGCGTCTGCGCACCGTCGTCGCCCTCGACACCGCGGTCAACTTCTGTTACGCGGGCCCCTTCACGGTCGGCTTCGCCACCCTCGCCGACCAGGTGCTGCGCGGCGGCTCGGCCACCCTCGGCGTCCTCAACGGCGCCCTGGCCGGCGGCGCGGTCCTCGGCACCCTCGTCGGCGGGGCGGTCGGCGGACGGCCCCGCGTCGGCCTCCTGGTCGCCGGCCTCGCCGGCTGGCTGGGCGCCGGAATGGCCGTCCTCGGCCTCGCCCAGAACACCCCGGTCGTCATCGCGACCGTCCTCGCCATGGGCTTCGCCATCGGCTACCAGGGCGTGTTCGGACTGAGCTGGATCCAGCGCAACATCCCGCAGGACGTCCTCACCCGCGTCGTCTCCGTCGACATGGTCCTCGGCTACGCCGCCGCCCCCCTGTCGCTGATCCTGTGCGGCGCCCTCGCCGGGACGGGGCACCTCGCCCTGTTCGGGGTCGTGGCCGCGGTCCTCGCGGTCACCGGGCTCGCGGTGCTCGGATCCCGGGCGGTGCGGGAGATGCGCTGAACCCGCCCTCGGCCCGTTCAGCCCGAGCGCAGGGCGGCCGACCGCGCGCACAGGTCCGCGCGGTTGGCCGCCCCCGTCTTGGTGATCAGGCTGGCGATGTGCTTCTCCGCCGTCCGGGGCGAGATGAACAGCCGGTCCGCGATGTCCTTGTTGCTGAGCCGCTCCGCCAGCAGCCGGAACACGTCGAACTCCCGGACCGTCACCCCTTGCGTGCGCAGCTGCTCGGGAATGCCGCTGGTGCCGCTGCGGTGCTGGTGCACCGGGGCGCCCAGACGGCGCAGCCCCGCCCGGCAGGCGCCGGTGACGGCCGCGATGTCCCGCTCGTGGAAGTGGTGTTCGGCGCGCCGCAGCCAGCCCACCGGATCGCCCCAGCCGTCCTGGTGCGCGGCGTCCGCGACCAGCCGCAGCCCCAGGTGCTGGGCCAGCGGATACGGCTCCGCCGCCGCCAGCGCCCGCTCCACGGCGGCCGCCGCGTCCGCGCCGGCCCCCTCCCGGCCCAGCAGGACGGCCTCGGCGAGGTGGACGAACTGCCGGTTCCAGCGCATGCGGGCCATCGCCGTCGCCGTGATCTCCGCATGCCGGGCCCGGTCGGCGTCACCCTCCAGCACGTCCAGCAGGAGCCCCAGTCCGTGGGTGCCGCCGAGATGGTACGTGGAGGGGTTGTCCGCCTCCATGGCCTGCACCGCCGCCAGCTCCTCGCGGGCCAGCTCCCGGTTCTCCTCGAGCAGCGCGCAGAACGCGCCCGCCAGGCCCCTGGTGAGCGGCTCCTCCTGCGAACCGGCCCCGTCCCACTCGGTGAACGCCGCCAGCGTCGCCTCCATGGCCTGCCGGTCACCGCGGTGGGCCTCCAGCGTCGCCTGCGCCATCACCACGTACCGCACGGCCGGGGCCATCCGCAGCCGGCGCACGACGGCCAGGCACTCCGCGGCGGCGGAACGCGCCACGTCGTCCCGGCCGCGCAGCACGGCGTCCAGGACGAGGATGCCGTCGACGGTGTGCACGATGTTCACCGAGCCCAGCCGCAGCGCCTCCGCACGGGCCGACAGCAGCCCGCCGGTGTCGCCCTCGGCCAGCCAGGCGTTGCCGCCCATGCGGGTCGCCGCGTACATGCGCTGCAACGGCAGCCGGTGCCGCTCGGCCGCGGACATCGCCTGTCCGAGCATGGCCTCCGACTCCTGCGGATCCCGCTCGCGGGCGACCGTGGCGAGCAGTTCCCAGGCCTGGCAGGCGACGATCGGCAGCCCGTGGCGCTCGGCCGTGTCGGCGGCGGAACGCGCCAGCTTCTCCGCGTGCTGGGTCCGGTCGGGGCCGGGGGTGTCCAGGGCGAGGTAGGCGGCGGTGACGTCGACGGCCGCCGCGGTGGCCTCGTCGGGGGTGCCCGCCAGCACCTCGCGGGCGCGGTCGACCTGCCGGTTGCCGTCGCTCCACCGCCCCGCCGTGTGCGCCACCTTGGCCAGCCGGGCGTGCAGCGTCGCCAGCCGGACGGGGCTCAGCCCTTCGCCGCCGAGCGCGTGCAGGTCGTCGGCCAGGTCGAAAGCGCGCGCGAAGTCGCCGGCCTCGGCGAGCGCGGGGAGCAGGTTCTCCAGGGCGGCGGCCCGCGCCTGCGGATCGCCGCCCTCGGCGAGCAGCGACTCGGCCCGGCTGAGCAGGGTCACCGCCGAGTTCAGGGCGCCCGCGGCCAGGGCGCGACCACCGGCGTCGGCGTAGAGCAGCCCCGCCTCGACCCGGTCGCCTGCCTCGCAGCGCAGACCGGCCGCCAGCGCGCACCAGTCGCCCTCCAGCGCCGGGTGCAGCTCTTCCACGGCCTGGGCGCCGCGCCGGGCCAGCTCCGCGCGCCGGCCCGGCGTCATGTGCGTGAACAGGGCCTTCAGCGTGGGGGAGTGGCGGAAGGAGTACCAGTCGGGCGCGGGTTCGTCGGGGACCACCAGGCGGGCGGCGACACCTGCGTGGAGATGGCCGAGCAGGGTCCGGTCGTCGACCCCGGTGACACGCTGGAGCACCGAGAGCGGGAAACGGCGGCCCAGGACCGCGGCGGCCGACATCAGCGTCAGCCCCTGTGCGCCGAGCCGGTCGATCCGGCGCAGGATGCCGCGCGCCAGCGTCGAGGGAACGTCACGGCGCGGATCGCCGACGGCACGCCAGCCACCGGGACCCTGCACCAGGGTGCCCGAGCCGATCATGGACTGGAGCAGTTCCTCGACGAGGTAAGGGCTGCCCGCACTGTCCTCCCACAGTCGGTCGAGGACCTCGGCGGGGACGTCGCCGCGGCTGTCCACGCCGAGCTGGGCGGCGACCATCTCGTGCACCTGCGGCCGGGACAGCGGCGGCAGTTCCACCACGGTGGCGGCCCCGCGGCGGCGGGCCGACTGCGCGAGGTCCAGCGCGTCGCTGATGTCGGTGCGCACCGTCGCCACCAGGAGCACGGGCGTGTAGGCCAGGTTGTCGACCAGGTACTCCAGGACGCCGAGCGTCTCGGGGTCGGCGTCGTGCAGGTCCTCCAGGAGCAGCAGCTGCCCCTGGCCGCGGCCGGCCGCGATGAGCAGCCGCAGCACGGCCTCGCCGAGGATGACCATGGACGTGCTGTCGCGCTCCCCGGTGTCCCAGTCCGGGATCAGCCGCCCCAGCACCGGACGGTAGGGGCCGAGCGCGAGGTCGTCCATGGGATCGCCGCCGCGGAACAGCGACATCAACGCCTCGGTGAGCGGCCTGAACGGCACGGCGGGACCGGTGGTGCTGCTCCGGCCGCGCAGCACCCGCATCCCGGAGCCCACGGCCTGGCCCACCGCCTCCGCCGCGAGCCGGGACTTGCCGACCCCGGCCTCGCCGACCAGGAAGACGACGCTGCCCATGCCCTGCCTGGCGTCGGCCAGGGAGCGCTCGAGCTGGGTGAGGTGGAGGTCCCGCCCGACCAGGGAAGGCGCATGGGAACGCATGAACGCTGATGATAATCGGCCGAGTCGGCCGGGGGCAGGTGGCGCCGGGGTCGAGGTCGACCGCGACGCCGCGGCGCGGGCCCGCCGTGGCGAGCCCGCGCCATCACGGGGAACAGCCGGTGGAAGCGGGGTCAGTTGGGGGCGGAGACCGAGGTGTCGAGGCTGCTCAGCGTGATGACGATGCCGCTGGTGAGGACCATGCCGGCCAGCACCCGGGCGCGGGCGCAGGCGCGGTTGCGGCCGGAGAGGGTGATGCCGCCCACGACGTCCCGCTCGGTGTGCGTCTCGGCGGACTCGACGGCGGTGAACTCGGCGGAGTCGGCGGCGGCGAGGTGCTGGTCCATGACGGTGGTCCCTTCTGGTGTCCCGTGTGGGCGCGCGGGTTCGGATCCGGGGAGGTGCCGTGGTGCTGACGAGCGCGGGTGCGGGTGGTGCGGGTGTGACGGGTGGAGCGAGCGGCACGGAAGGTGCGGGCGGGTCAGTGGTCCGGGTGGTGCAGGAGCAGGACCGACGGGACGGTCCCGGGGTGGGCCAGGCGGAGCAGTCCGTAGCCGATGCCGGCCAGGCCGGTCAGCAGACCGGGGGAGGGGACATGGTCGGGGGTGGCGCAGCGGTGGCCCTGTGCCTCGACGAGGGCGAGGACGTGACCGGTGTGCCGTCGCAGCGCCGAACGGGCCGTGCTGTCGCCCTGCCCGGCCAGGACGGTCAGGGCCTCCAGCCGGCCGAGGACGCCCTGGGCGAGGCTGAGGTCGGGACCGATGGGCGCGTCCGCGAGCCGCACGGAGGCTTCGAACAGGCTCGCGTCGTCCGGCGGTCCGACCGGGTTCGGCAGCCCGGCGACGGCCCGTCCGGCCAGCCCGTGCGACCAGGACAGGTCCGCCGGATCGCCGTGGTGCGCACCGGAGTCCAGCAGGGCGACGGCCGTGCGCTCGGCGTGGGCGGCGCGCTCGGGGCGGTGGCCCGCGTAGCGCCGCAGCGCCCAGGCGATGCCGGCGGCGCCGTCGGCGAAACCGGCGGACGACGGGAGGCCGGAACCGGCCACGGCGGGCGTGACCGGGCCGTCCCCGAGCGCCTGCACCAGCAGCAGGTCCGCGACCTGGTCCGCCAGCCGCAGCGCCGCCGGATCACCGGTGGCCTCGTACGCGGCGACCGAGGCGGCCAGGGCTCCCGCCCGCCCCTGGGCCAGACCGGGGTCGGCGCAGGCCGCCGCCGCGTGCCCCAGGGCGGTGAGCGCGTCCGGCAGACACGCCCGCAGTCCCTCGTCGAGGAGCCCCGCCAGCCGGACCAGGGCGTACACGATCCCGCCGAGTCCGTCGTAGGCGCCGGGGCCGGCGGCCTCGCTCAGCTGGGGGTCCTCGGCGAGCGCCTTGAGCAGGGCCGGCAGCGGACGCACCGCCTCGCGGGCCGCCGCGCCGTAGCGTCCCGAGCCGGTGAGCGCCTCGGTGTGGGCGAGGAACAGGGCGACTCCGCAGTAGCCCTGGGCCAGGCCCGCCCCCATCGGCAGGACGGCCCAGTGGTCGCCCGACACCCGCTCCAGACCGATCCAGTTGGTGCGGCTGCCGCCGCGGACCGCGCGGGCCGCGATCTCGTCGGCGATCCCGCAGGCGGCGGCCAGCAGCCGGGACGGGTCCGGCGCCACCGGCGGCACGGGGGCCGGTGCCAGCTCCGACCGGGGGCGGTCCGGCGGGGAACCCGCCCCGCGCACCGCGAGGGTGGCCGAGATGACCCACTCCTGGTCGAGGCAGTCGACCTCGTCCATGCGGCCGATCTTCTCGCGCACCGCGGTCACGGCGGCCACCGGCAGGAGGTCGGGCACGCGGGCACCGCCGTCGGCGGTCACGGCCGTGCCGGTGGGCCGGTGGGTGAAGAAGGGGACGTCACCGCGCCACAGCGCCGCCGTCTCGTGCTCGATGAGCCGCTCGCGCGCCGGGTCCTGCGCGGACTCCGACCACAGCACCGCGAACACCCCTTCCCGGGCCAGGGCGTCGCCCAGCAGCGCGGGGTGGGTGGACTCCTCCAGCAGGGTGGCGTACAGCCGGGTCGCACGGGCGATGAGCCGCGCCGGACGGTCGCCCCAGCGGGTCAACGGGCCGTCATCGCCAACCAGTTCGCCGCGGTGGGCGGCGATCGCCGCGTAGGCGGCGCGGAACCCCTCCAGCAGGGCCGCCGTGTGGTCGGTGACGGAGAGGGAAGTGCCGTGCGGCAGCGGGTGGTTCTGGGCGGCGGGGCTGGCCAGCGGCCCGCGCACCGCCCGCATGGTGTCCAGTCCGCTGTCCTCCCAGCGCAGGCCCTCGCTGGGGAAGGTGCCGTCGGTGTCCCGGCCGAGCGCGGAGATGTCCAGCGCGCCGTGCTCCCCGATGAGCAGGTGCGGGAGCAGGCAGGTGCGGTGGACGGAGGCGGCCAGCGCGTCCGCCGCCGGGTCGGCGCCCGCCGTGAGGGCCTGGCCGAGACCGGTGTGCAGCAGCGTCTCGGCGTCCACCAGGACCGGCTGGTCACCGTACGCGATGACGTTCTCGTAGTGCATGTCGGCGCCGTCCACCGCGTACAGCAGGGCGAGCAGGGCGCCTTGGCGGCGGTAGAAGGTGTCGGTCTCGGTCACCGAGGAGCACCAGCGGTGCTCGACGAACTCCAGCCAGCCGTGGGACTCCCGGCGCAGCGTGCGCGGGGTGCGCAGGCCCAGACCGGGGACCTTCGCGTTGAGCCAGCAGACCAGGTCGTCGAGGAGGGCGTGCTGGTCGAGCGGACGGGGCTTGTGGACGAGGCGGCGGCCGTCCGCGAAGTGCAGGATCGCCACCGACCGGTTGCCCTGGTGGGCGTCGCCGCGGCCGAGGTCGACGCGGACCAGCCGGCCCGGCGTCCGGCCGTCGAGGAGAGCGGCGACCAGGTCCGCGCGGTCGGACCGGAAGCGGGCGACGAGTTCGGCCGTGGCCTCCGTCGCGTCCAGCGCGGTCCGGCTCAGCATCCGCGCCAGGACCGGGTAGGCGGTGAACAGGTCCGACAGTCCGCGCCGGGTGCCGGCCGCCGCGACGAAGGAGGCGAACCGCTCGCGCGGGCCGGCGCCCGCCAGGCGCCGGGAGCGCCGGGCCCGGTGCAGCTCCTGGGCCAGCGTGCGGGCGGCGAGCCGGACCAGCTGGTGGGTCAGACGGCGGGTGAACGCGTCCCGCCACACGGTGGCCTCGGCGTCCGGGACGCCGGCCGTCCGGTCCGCGAGGCGGGCGGCGGCCACGGCGACCAGCGGGCGCACGGCGGGCGCGAACGCGTCGGGACCCTCGCCGCCGACCTCGACCTCCGGCAGCCCTTCGGGGGCCGCGGCCAGCACCTCCTCCGCGTACGACGCCCAGTCGGGCTCGACGGCCCGCTCCGCCAGACGCTCCGCGGGCTCGGCGGCCAGGGCCGCCGCCGTGGCGCCGTCCACACCCAGCCGGTCCAGCCGCAGGGCGAAGCCCTCCGCGTCGCCGACCGTCCAGGGCAGCGGCCCGGCGGCGCCGGTCGCGGCGGCCGGCCCGGGGAGCCCGGGGGCGGCGAGCCGCTCTGCGAGGGTCAGCGCCGGGGCCCACCAGGCGGCGGGGAGTCCGGTGCTCCGGGAGGTCGGGAGGCTGGCGGTGTCGGTCACGGGAAAAAGGTCCCAGACCTCCCGCGCCCCCCACATGGGTAACCGTCCCCCATATTCTCCCCGGCCCCCTCCCCACGGGCGGGGGCATGGGGGACGGCACGAGAAACCGCGGAGGGGAGGGCATCCCCTACGGGCGCGCGTGACGCGCGGCCCGCGGACGCGACGGGCCGTGCGGGCACGGGACGGGTACCCGGAGGGGCGCGCCCCCCATGCCCACCCCGAAGGGCCGGTCGGCGCCGCCGCTGGGCCCCCACCGGGCCGTCGCCCCCGCCCGACCGCCCGCCCCACCCCCACGACCCGGGCGCGCCCGGCGCGCAAATGTGGGGTCCGTCTACCGATGCCCCGGCGGTCACGGGGACGGCACGGTGTTCCCGAGTCCCCACGCCAGACCGCCCGCTCAGTCGAAGGGGCGCACGAACCTCCAAGGAGCAGCAGATGGGAGCACCCGTACCTGTCAGTGTGGTCGCACTCGACCCGGTGCTGGAGGCAGGCATCCGCGCGACCCTGCTCGTCCGGCCCGAACTGACCGTGTGCGAGCCCGCCGACGCGCGGGTCGCCGTCCTCACCGTCGACCGCCTCGGCCCCGCCGAGCTGGACACGGTGCGCGCCACCCGCACCCAGCCCCACCGCCCCGCCGTCGTCCTGGTCGCGGGCGCCCTCGCCTCCGGAGACGTCCTGCACGCCCTTGCCGCCGGCGCCCGGGGCCTGCTGCTGCGCCGCGAGGCCGACGCCTCCCGCCTCGCCCACGCGGTGCTGGCGGCCGCGCGCGACGACTGCACCCTGCCCCCCGGCCTGCTGGAGGAGCTGCTGGACCAGCCGGAAGCTCCCGTGCGCGGCTCCGGCGGCTGGAGCGCGGGCATGCTGTCCGAGCGGGAACGGTCGGTGCTGCGCCTGGTGGCCGACGGCCACGAGACGGCGGAGATCGCCCAGCGGCTCGCCTACTCGCCCCGCACCGTCACCACCGTCGTGCACGACATCACCCAGCGCTTCCGGCTGCGCAACCGCGCCCACGCGGTCGCCTACGCGCTCCGGGCGGGCCTGCTGTGACCGCCACCCTGACGGCGTCGCCCGTCACCGCGACGTCCTCCGGCGCCACGGTCACGACCGCCCCCGCCGTCGTGGTGCGGGTCGTGCCGGCGCCGGGCGCGGAACGGGTCCGCGCGCTCGCCAAACGCGCCGGCCTCCGGTCCGCCGCCGACGAGCCGGCCCCCTGCGCCACGGTCACCGTGCTCGTCGCCGCCGACGCGGACCAGGCGTTGCGCGCGCCGCGCCCGCCCGGGCCCGTCCTGTTCGTCTGCGACAGCGTCGCCCCCGAGGACCGGCGGCGGATCCTGCGCGCCGGAGCGGTCGTCATCGGCGCGGCCGAACTGGACGAGGAGAGCCTGCTCAGGGCCGTCCACCGGGCCGCGTACCCCCATCCGAGCATCCCCTACCCGGAGTTGTCCGGAGCGCTGAGCACCCGAGGCCGTGCGGACGGTCCGGCCCGCCGGAGACCGCCGGCCCTGACCGCACGGCAGACGTCCGTCCTGCGGCTCATGGCCGAGGGCCACGGCAACGCGGACATCGCGCTGCTCCTCGGCTGTTCCGAACACACCGTCAAGAACGTCATCTACGAGCTGATGACCCGGCTCCAGGCCCGCAACCGCGCCCACGCGGTCGCCCACGCGGTACGCCAGGGCCTGGTCTGATCCCGGTCCGACCCCGGTCTCCGAACCCCGTCGGGGGGACGGGGTGGCTCACGACGCGGGGCACGGGAACGCGCGGACCCGGTGCGGGGGCGCCGGGGGCCGACCGCCCGTCGCCCCGCGCGGTCGTGCGAGCGGCGGTGACCGGTACGGGGCCGGGGTCACGCCGACGGAAGCAGACGCGGCTCGATCCGCTCCTCCACGGCCCGGCCGTCCTCCCGCCGCACCACGTACGCCGCCTTGCGCGGCACCTCCGCCACGGCCTCGACGAGTCGGGTGCCGCGGTAGACCAGGCCCACCCCGTCGTCGGTGCAGTGGGCCTCGGTGAACGTGCCGTCGGCGACCAGCCGGTGGAGCAGCGGGCGGCGGCCCTCGTCGGAGTCGTAGTGGACGCCGTTGCCGTAGGGGAGCAGCGCGAGTCCGTCGGTGACGGCGCGCAGGTCGGGGCCGAAGGAGTCGGTGGTGCCGCCCTGGTACCAGCAGATGGAGCCGGCGCTCACCCCGGCGAGCACCACCCCGGACCGCCAGGCGCGCCGCATGATCGCGTCCAGGCCGTGGACCCGCCACACCGCGAGCAGGTTGGCCACCGAACCGCCCCCCACCCACACCACGTCGTGGTCGAGCACCGTGGCCTCGACGTCCTCGACGTTGGGCATCGGGAACAGCTGGAGCGGAGTGAGGTCGTAGCCCGCCACCCGGGCCGCCTCGGCGACCCGTGCCGCGACCATCTCGGCGTCGCCCGCCGCCGTCCCCACATGGAGGACGCGCGGCCGTCGGCCGTGCACGCCGGAGAGGTCGACCGCGTGGTGCACCAGGGCGTCGAAGAGCACCCGCGTACGTCGGCCGGGGCGGAAGCCGCCTGAGGTGGCGACGATGGTGGGTTCGGGCGCTGTCACGGGCGTGATCGTATCCCGGTCGCCACGGTGGAAGGCGTGCGTTGTCCGTGAAGGCGGCGCGCGGGCCGGACCTCTCGGGGCGCACCGCCCGGGCGCTTGCGCACGGCTCCGAGGAGACGCCAACAGCGCGGCGAGGGAACGGAGTTGCCCGTTCCCCCGCCGCGCTGCCGTGCGCGGTCAGCACGTGCGCAGTCCCACCGCGGCCGCATAGCCGGAGGGCACCAGGACGTCGCGCACCGCCCAGCCCGGCGCCGGGTCCGCGGGCGCCGGACCCGTGCCCAGGTAGTCGAGCGCGGGGTTGCGCACCAGGCCCGTGCCCAGACCCTTGAGGTAGGCCTCCTTGCGCACCCAGGCACGGGTGAACGCGGCCGGCCTGCCGTAGGCGGGCAGTCGCGCCAGCTCGTCCGCCTCCGCCCGGTGCAGCGCCGACTGCGCGCTGAGCATGACCTTGACGGTGGCCAGCTCCTCCACGTCGACCCCGACCGGCGCCGGCGCGAGCGCCACCAGCACCAGACCGCCGCTGTGCGACAGGGAGAAGTGCACCCCCGAGGCGGAGAGCACCGGCCGCCCGTGCGGCCCGCCGCAGCCCGCGCAGGGCTCACGGGTCAGCGCCAGCGCGTCGGCCCGCACCCCCGTCACGACGCTCAGCACGTTCCGCAGCGCCGCGTGGGCGACCACGTAGGCGTCGCGGTCCCGGTCGTGCCGGAAGGCGCGGGCACGGGCCCGCTCCTCCGCGTCGAGGACCTCGCGGGCGTACCGCAGGGTCTGCGCGTCCTGCTCCGCGACCCGGGCCAGATACAGCTCCACCGGGGCCCGCAGGGCCCGCGGGCCCCGCGCGACGCGTCCGTCCCGCAGTCCCGACAGGTCCAGCACCGCCGGACACAGCCGCTGCGGCAGCACCGGCGGCGCGCCGGACCCGGACAGCGGCGCTCCCGGCGGCACGGCGGCCGTCGTCGGGGCTCGTGCCGGCTGGACTCCTGACATCAGGGTGCCGGGCGTCAGGCCCCCTGGTGGCGGGTCGTGGGCCGAGGGTCCCGGGAGCCTGCCCGGGAGCCCCTCAGGCATCTGCCCCGGCCAGCCGCCGGCGCAGGCTCAGCGGACGCATGTCCGTCCAGATCACGCCGATGTGGTCCAGGCACGCCTGCCGGCCGCCGCGCACCCCCTCCGGGTACCAGCCCGCGGGCAGCTCACGGTCCGCCCGCCAGATCGAGTACTGCTCCTCGTCGTTGCGCACCACGAGGTACTCCTCGTCGGTGTCCGGGCGGGCCTCCTCGGCGTCCGCGCCGTTCGCGAAGTCGGGTTGCGTCACGGTGAACCTCCCGCGGGTGATGGGCCGGCCGCAGGTCACGGCCGGCGCCGACAGCGTGCACCGGGCCCGCACACCGAGGTCAGGGACGAACACGCCGACCCCGCGGCACGTGTTGCTGCCGGATCTTCTCTGTCGGCCCGCCCCCGCCGCGCGGGACCGTGCTGTCCGGCCGGAGAACCCGGCGAACCCGGGGCGGACCACCGTCCGCCCCGGGGCCGGTGGCCTCCCCGCACCCCCTTTCCGGAAGGAGCACGCGATGTCGGACGAGCACGCACCTGTCCTGCTGCCGGGCGGAGGCTGGCGGCTGTGGGAACAGTTCGCGCTGCGCGGTCCGGGCTTCCCGGCCGACGGCGTGCTGCGCCTCGCCCCTCCCGGACTGGCCGAGGCGGCCGACAAGTTCACCCCCGGCGCCCCGCTCACCGGCCCCGAGTGGGACGGCTTCACCCAGGAGCTGGCCGCCGCCGCCGTGGACACCGCCCGCCACCTCCAGGAGGTCGCCGCCCGGCCCCGCTTCCAGGCGGCCCTGGCCTGGCAGAACCCGGCCGTGCTGCGCACCGGCATCGCGCCGTTCCTGCGCTGGAACCCCGACACCGACAAGCGCAGCAGCATGCCCCGCCAGCGCGAGGAGCTCGTCGCGCACTACTGGCAGCGGTTCTGCGTGAAGAACGACACCATCGGCTTCTTCGGCCCCGTCGGCTGGGGCCGCTGGGACCTTGCCGCGACGGACGCCGTCGCCACCCGCGCCGGAGACACCTTCCTCGCCGCGAGCGCCGTGTACTTCTCCGGCTGGGCGATCGACGCCCTGGCCAAGGTGCTCGCCGAGGACCCCGCGCTGATGCGCTGGATCCCGCCGCGCCGCGTCTCCCTCGTCCGCACCGACGGCCTTACCGTGCGCGTGCCCGGACGGCCCGCGCGGCAGATGACGGAACGCGAGGCGGCCGTCCTGGAGCTCTGCGACGGAACCCGCCCGGTGCCGGAGATCGCCGCCGCCCGCGACCTCACCGAGGACGAAACCGAGGCGCTCGTCCGGGAGCTGGTCCGCCGGCGCTGGGTCCACTGGCGTCTGGAGGTGCCCGCGGCCACCCACCCCGACCGCGCCCTGCGCGCCATCGTGGAGCGGGTCCCCGACGAGGAGGCCCGCGACCGCGCCCTCGCCAAGCTCGCCGTCCTGGAGCGCGGGCGCGACGCCGTCGCCGACGCGGGCGACGACGCCGAGGCGCTGACCTGCGCCATCGGGGCCCTGGAAGCCGACTTCGCCGCCCTCACCGACGCCGAGGCCCAGCGCGCCAAGGGCGCCCGGACCGCCCCCTGCCGCGGACTCGTCTACTCCGACACCCGCCGCGCCGCCACCGCCACCGCCGGGCCCGGCCTGCTCGCCCACCTGGAACCCCTCCAGCTGTGCCTGACCGCCGCCCGCTGGATGACCAACCGATTCGCCGACGGCATCCGTGCCCGGCTGCGCGCCGTGTACGACCGGCTCGCCGCCGACGGCCCCGTCGACCTCGCCGCCCTGTGGCTGCACACCCTGCCCTCCCCGCACCCCGAGGCCGGCGCCCTCATCGACGCCGTCCAGGGCGAACTGCGCGCCAAATGGGCCCGGTTGCTGGACATCCCGCCCGGCGCCCGCCGTGTCCGGCTGACCACCGCCGAACTCGCCGCCCGCGTCCGCGAGGAGTTCGAGGAGCCCGGCGACGGCTGGTCGCTCGCCCGCTACTTCAGCCCCGACGTCCTCGTCGTCGCCGAGGACGAGGCGGCGCTGGCCCGCGGGGACGTGGAACTGGTCCTGGGCGAGATGCACAGCGCCCTCAACACCATGGGCGCCTCCCTCTTCGTCCACCAGCACCCCGACCGCGACGAGCTGATCGCCGAGACCGGCCGCGACTTCCCCGGCCCCCGGCTGCTGCCCATGCTCGCCAAGGAGCTGCCGCTGAAGTGGTCCACCCGCAGCCGCCCCTCCCTCGACCGCGACCAGGACCACTACGTGGCGCTGGTCGACCAGACCGGAGACCCGCACCGCCCCCGCACCGCGCTCGGCGCCGACGTCCCGGTGGAGGACGTCGACGGCAGGCTGACCGTCCGGCTCCCCGACGGCACCCGCTACGACCTCCTCGACGCCTACGCCAACACCCTCACCCAGCGCGTGATGGACCGCTTCACCCTGCGCCCCGAGGGCGACCACACCCCCCGCATCAGCGTCGACCGCATGATCCTGGCCCGCGAGACCTGGCAACTGCCCGTCGCGGAGCTCGACTTCGCCGACGAGAAGTCCGAGGCCGCGCGCTTCGTCCGCGCCCGCCACTGGCAGCGCCGCCACGACCTGCCACGCTTCGTCTTCGTCGTCTCCCCGACCGAACCCCGCCCGTTCTACGTCGACTTCGACAGCCCGGTCTACACCACCATCCTCGCCAAGGCCGCCCGCCGCCTCGCCCGTACCGACCCGGACGCCCGGCTGAAGGTCAGCGAGATGCTCCCCACCCCCGAACAGGCCTGGCTCACCGACAGCGACGGCCGGCGCTACACCTCCGAACTCCGCTTCGTCGCCGTCGACCAGACCGTCACCGCCGAGGGGGACCGGTGATGCGCACCCTCGCCGACGACCTCGCCGAACACGCCGCACGACACCCGGACCGGATCGCCCTGGACACCCCGGACGGACCCGTCACCTACGGGCAGCTCGACCGGCGGACGCAGGAGGTGACCCGGCTGCTGCGCGCCCACGGGGTACGCCCGGAGACCGTCTGCGCCGTCGCCGTGGAACACGGCCCGGACGCCGTCGCGGCCATGACGGCCGTCCTGCGCTGCGGCGCGGCCTTCCTCACGCTGGACGTCACCCAGCCCCGGGACCGGCTGGCCTCCTTCGTCCGCAGCGCCGGCGCCCGCCTCCTGCTGACCACGACGGCCCACGCAGCCGCCCTCGACCTGGGCACGCCCGTGATCGAGCTGGACGGCCCGGGCCCCGATGCCCCGGACGCGACGGCCGCCGACGCGTGGCACCCGACGGCCGCCGACACCTCCGCGTCCCCGGCGGCCGTCGACCCGCACGCTCTCGCCTACGTCAGCCACACCTCCGGCAGCACCGGCGAGCCGAGTCCCGTGTTCGTCGAGCACCAGGCCCTCGACACCTACCTCCGCGACACCGTCCGCGCCTTCGGGCTCGGCCAGGACACCGTCGCCCTGCAGACCGCCCCGCTCGGCTACGACGCCTCGCTCCGCGACACCTTCGCACCCCTGCTGGCCGGGGCCCGCCTCGTCCTCGTGGAGCGCGCGCGGCTGCTGCGCCCCGCCGATTTCGCCCGCACGGTGCGCGAGCACGGCGTCACCGCCCTGCTCAGCGTCACCCCTTCCTTCCTCACCCACCTCGCCGGACAGCGCGACCTGCCCGACCCGCTGGCCGGCGTCACCCTCGTCGCGTCCAGCGGCGAGTCCCTGCGGCCCTTCCTCACCGCGGGCGGCCGGTCCCTCGTCCCGGGCCGGCTGGTCAACCAGTACGGGCCGACCGAGTGCACCATGACGACCACCCGCCACGACGTCCCGGCGGACCCCGACCCGGCCCACGACGTGGTCGGCCTGCCCCGGACCGGCGCCACCGTCCGCGTCCTCGGCCCCGACCTGACCCCCGTCCCCGACGGAACCGTGGGCGAGGTCTACATCGGCGGCACGGGCCTCGCCCGTGGGTACGGAGGGCTCCCGGCCCGCACGGCGGCCGCGTTCCTCCCCGACCCCTACGGTCCGCCCGGCTCCCGCATGTACCGCACCGGCGACCTGGGCCGGTGGACCCCGCAAGGGCTGCGCTACGAAGGCCGCGGCGACCGCCAGATCAAGATCCGCGGCTACCGCGTGGACCCCGCCGAGGTGGAGGGCGCGCTGCTCACCCACCCCGCGGTGAGCGGAGCCGTCGTCACCCCGCACACCGACGACCGGGGCCGCGTGTACCTGGCCGCCCACGTCACCGGCGACCACACGACGCCGGACGCCGCCCTGCGCCGCCACCTGGCCCGCACCCTGCCTCCGCACCTGATGCCGCGCCGCTTCCTGCGCCACACGGCCCTGCCCACCACCCGTGGGGGCAAGGCGGACCGCGGACGCCTGGTCGCAGGGAGCACCGCATGAGCACACCGACCACGACGGGCCGCCCGGCCGCCACGGTCCGCCCGCCGACCACGGTCCGAGCGGCCACGCCGGCCGCCGTCCCGCACTCCGCGCTCGGCGTCCACGGGCCCGCCGACCTCGCCGTCGCCGCCGCCCGCATCGCCCCGTACACCGTGCGCACGCCCCTGCTGCCCGGCCCGACGACCACCGTCTGCGGTCCAGGCCTGCTCCTGAAGGCCGAACACCTCCAGACCGGCGGCTCCTTCAAAGCACGTGGCGCCGCCAACGCCGTCCTCGCCCTCGCCGCCGACCGCGTCGTCACCGGTTCCTCCGGCAACCACGGCATCGCCCTCGCCCGCATCGCCCGCACCCTCGGCCTGGAACTGACCGTCGTCCTGGCCGCCGGCGCGTCCCCCGCCAAGGCCGCCGCCATCCGCGCCCTGGGCGCACGGGTCGTCCAGGTCGGCGGGGGAGTGGCCGAACGCGAGGAACGTGCCCGGACGATCGCCGAGACGACCGGCGCCGCCCTCGTCCCCTCCTCCGACCACCCCCTGGTGATCGCCGGCCAGGGCACGGTCGGCGCCGAAGTCCTCACCGACGCCCCCGACACCGACACGGTCTACGTCCCCGTCGGCGGCGGCGGCCTCCTGGCCGGCGTCTGCCTCGCCGCCGCCGGACACCCCGTCCGCGTCGTCGGCGTCGAACCCGCGCTCACCCCGCGCTACGCCCGCTCCCTGGCCGTCGGACACCCGGTCCAGCTGCCGCCGACCCGGACCGTCGCCGACGGCCTGCGCGGGCAGCGGCCCGGCCACTTCACCTACCCGATCATCCGCGACCGGGTCGACGACCTCGTCGCCGTCGGCGAGGCCGAGATCCTCGCCGCGGCGGCTCTGCTGCACCGCCACGGCGTCGACGCCGAACCCAGCGGCGCCGTCGCCCTCGCCGGAGCCCTGCGGGCCGCCCGGCGCCGCGAAGCCGCGGTGGCCGTCGTCTCCGGCGGCAACACCACCGCCCGACTCCACACCCTCACCGCAACCACCACCCTCCGGAAGGACACGCCATGACCGAGAACACCGCCACCGCCGTCAGCACCCTCGACCTGCTCGTCGACATCTTCCGCGACGTCCTCGGCTATCCCGGCCTCACCGCGGACACCGACTTCTACGAGGCCGGCGGCGACTCCCTGGCGGCCTTTCAGGTCACCGGCCGCCTCCAGGAGACGCTGGGCTGCGACGACATCCCGGTCTCCCTGGTCTTCGCCTACCCGACCCCGCGCGACCTCGCCGAGGTCGTCGACGCGGACTTCGGCCGCGACTGAGCGGAGGGCCGGCGCGGCGGCCCCGCGGCGCCTGCGCCGCCCCGACGTCGCCCGACAGGCGCAGGCACCTGGGCCGCCCGCCGACCCTGCCGGCCACAGACACCGACCGACACCTCAGGACCCACCGCACACGCCCCTCCACGACCACACCTCCCTCGTCCCGTAACGCGTCAAAGGAGTGCCGTCATGTCCGAAGACCTCGTGCCGTTCCTCGGCAGATGGCGCCTGTGGAACCAGTTCGCGCTGCGCGGGCCCGGGTTCCCGGCCGACGGCGTGCTCCGCCTCGCCCCGCCCGGACTCGCGGAGGCCGCCGACAAGTTCCTCGTGGACACGCCGTTGTCCGGCCCCGACTGGGAAGCCTTCGCCGCCGAACTGGGCACCGCCGCAGTGGAGACCGCGCACGTCCTCCAGGACATCGCCCGCACCCCGGCGTTCCGCGAGGCCCTGGCCTGGCAGAACCGCCCGCTGCTCGACTCCGGCATCGCGCCGTTCCTGCGCTGGGACCCCGACACCGACAAGCGCAGCAGCATGCCCCGCCAGCGCGAGGAGCTCGTCGCGCACTACTGGCAGCGGTTCTGCGTGAAGAACGACACCATCGGCTTCTTCGGCCCCGTCGGCTGGGGCCGCTGGGACCCCGCGGCATCCGGCGCACACGTCGACCCGGGTACCGGGCTGATCGCCGACTCCACCGTCTACTGGGCGAGCTGGGGCATCGACGCGGTGGCCAGGATGCTGGACGCGGACCCGGCGCTGCGCGAGTGGATCGCCCCGAGACCGGTCCCGTTCGTCGTGCTGAACGGGAACGAGGCACGCGTGCCCGGCCGCCGTCCGACCACGGTGTCCGACGCCGAGGCAGCGGTCCTCGCCCGCTGCGACGGAGTGCGTCCGGCCCGCGACATCGCCGCCGACCTCCCCGGCACCGACGTGGCCCGGACGCTGCACGACCTGGTCGCCCGCCGCTGGGTGACCTGGCGACTGGAGGTCCCGGCCGGCACCCACCCCGAACGCGCCCTGCGCGGCTGGCTGTCGACCGTCGGCGACCCGGACCTCAGGCGACGCGGCCTGGACGCCCTCGACCTCCTGGAGCGGGGCAGGGCGAAGGTGGCGGCGGCCACCGACGAGACCACCCTCCTCACCGCACTCCAGGACCTCGAACGCGACTTCACCGCACTCACCGACACGGCCGCGACCCGCGAGAAGTCGGCCTCCACCGCCCCCTGCCGCGCCCTCGTCTACAGCGACACCCGGCGCTCGGCCACGGCGCGCCTCGGCCCGGCCGTCGTGGAGGCACTGTCCCCGCTGCGCCTCCTGATGGACAGCGCGGGCTGGCTCACCGCCCGGCTTGCCGCCGTCGTGGAGACCGAGATCCACACGGTGCACCACCGCCTCGCCGCCGGCGGCGACCCGGTCGACCTGGCCTCCTTCTGGTTCGCGTGCCTGCCCGTGCTGCACGGCACCGCCCGTACGGCGGCGAGCGAGGTGCAGCGGGAGTTCGCCGAGCGCTGGCAGCGGATCCTCGCGGTCCCGGACGACGCGCGCAGGGTCACCCGGCGGGCCGTCGACATCGAGGAGTCCGTGCGGCGGGAGTTCGAGGGCGGCGGGGGCTGGACGGCGGCCCGCTATCTCAGCCCGGACATCATGATGGCCGCCGACGGCCCCGAGGCCGCCGCGCGCGGTGACCTCACCCTGGTCCTCGGCGAACTCCACCTGGCCGCCAACACCTTGGGCGCCTCACTCTTCACCCATCAACACCCGGACGTCGACGAGCTGTTCGCCCTGACCGACCAGGACCACCCCGGCCCCCGACTGATGCCGCTCATCCCCAAGGAGCACCGGGCCCGGCTCTCCGCCCGCGTCCGGCACACGCTGGTACGGCCGGAGGACTACCAGGTCGCCCTCACCGACTTCACGGCCGACCCGGCCCGCCCCCGCGCCGTCCGCAGCGCCGACGCCCTGGTCGAGGAACGGGACGGCGCCCTCGTGGTCCGGCTGCCCGACGGCGCGGTCTTCCCCGTGATCGACGTCTTCTCCCACGTCCTGACCACGCTGTCGATGGACCTCTTCCAGCCGCTGCGGCCGGCCGCCCACACACCCCGGGTCGCGGTCGACCGCCTGGTCATCGCCCGTGAGGCCTGGCAACTGCCCGCCGCGGAGGCCACGTTCGCCGACGACAAGGACGAGGCCCGGCGCTTCGTACGGGCCCGCCACTGGCGCACCCGCCTCGGCCTGCCCCGCTTCGTGTTCGTCGTCTCCCCGACGGAGTCCCGTCCGTTCTACGTCGACTTCGACAGCCCGGTCTACGTCACCATCCTGGCCAAGGCCCTGCGCCGACTCGCCCGCAAGGACCCGTCGGCCACGGCGACGTTCACGGAAATGCTCCCGACCCCGGAACAGACCTGGCTCACGGACGACGAGGGCCACCGCTACACCTCGGAGCTGAGGTTCGTCGCGTTCGACACGCAGGGGAGGGAGACGGAGGGGGCGGCCCTGGCTCGCGGTTCGGAAGCGTGGTGGGCGACGGCGTCACTCCGCTGAGGTCAGACATTCGCTGAGGAGGCCGACGACGTCGTGCCAGGCGCGCTGCGCGTGCCGTGGGTGGTGGCCGACGCCGGGGAGCGTGGTGTGGTCGACCGGCGGGTGGTGGAAGGCGTGCAGGGCGCCGCCGTAGACCACGAGGCGCCAGTCGACGCCCGCGGCCTGCATCTCGGCGGTGAACGCCTCCCGTTGCGCGGGCGGCATGATCGGGTCCTCCGATCCGACGCCTGCCCACACAGGGCAGCGAATGCGCGCCGCCTCGCCCGGCCGGCCTGTGATCAGTCCGTTGACCGTCCCGATCGCGCGCAGGTCGACGCCGGCGCGGCCGAGTTCCAGCGCGATCGCGCCGCCGGTGCCGTAGCCGACGGCGGCGATCCGGTCGGGGTCGGTCCGTGGTTCGGCGCGCAGCGTGTCGAGCGCCGCGTGGCCGATGTCCCGCATCCGGTCGGGATCGGCGAGCAGCGGCAGGCAGCGGGCCAGCATCTCCTCGGGGTCGTCCAGATAGCGCCCGCCGTGAAGGTCGAAGGCGAGCGCCACGTATCCCAGCTCGGCGAGCGCGTCGGCCCGGCGGCGCTCGACGTCACTGAGCCCCGTGCCCTCCGGCCCGAGCAGCACCGCGGGCCGGCGATCGGCACCGGCCGGGAGGGCGAGGTGCCCGAACATTGTCAGACCGTCGGCCAGGTACTCGACCGTGCGCGTGGTGATCGTCGTCATGAGACGGACGGTAGTGATCGTCGGGTCCGGTCGGGCCGCTGTTCTGCCGCTGGCAGAACGGCGCGGGTGTTCCTCCGGGACGCGCCGACGGCTCAGGGTTGAGTTGCCGGTGGATGACACTGGCCCCTGCCCTCAGCTTGTCCAAGGCCTTACTGATCGTTTCAGAAGGGGGCGGACGGTCAGTCGTCGTCGAGCCGCTGAAGGACCCGCGTGAAGTCACCACCATCGAGCGGCACCAGAAGTAGCGGCCATTCAGGGACTCGCCGGTTCGGGAATCCTTTTCCATGAGGCGCTCGACCTCAGCAAGAGTGAACACGGTTGCGCTCCAGCGTGATGGGCTCAACCGGTGTGACGTCCTGCCGCCGGTCGCGTGCCGGCATCGTGTCTCACCGCACGATGCCGGCGGTGCGGGCGGCGGCCAGCCAGTCGGGGAACTCCTGCAGCAACTGGTCGAAGAGGTGGTGGTCGGGGATGGTCTGCGGGGTGCGGCCGGCGTGGAAGAAGCCCGCGTTGTCGACGATGCGGCGGGCGGGGACGGCGAGCGTGTCCAGCTTGCGCAGGAAGGTGAATTCGTTGTCGTCGGGGTCGCCGAAGCCGATGAACTGCCAGAACAGGGGGAGGCGGGCGGCTTTGCACAGGTAGCGTTCGGCAGCCGGCCTGCTGGTGGGGCCGCCGTCGGTCTGGAAGATGACCAGGGCGGGGCAGTGGCTGCCGGATTCCACGTAGTGGTCGATGACCGCGTCCATGGCCCAGTGGTAGTTGGTGCGTCCCATGTGGCCGAGGTTCTCGTGCAGCTTGTTGATGCGTCCGCGGTGTCTGCCGAGACTCAGATCGGTGGTTCCGTCGACGTCGGTGGAGAAGAACACCACCGGAACGGTGTCGTCGTCATCGAGGTGGGCCGACAGTGACAGGACCTGTTCGGCCAAGTGCTGCATGGTGCCGTTCTGGTAGTAGGGCCGCATTGACCCGGAGCGGTCCAGCACGAGGTACACCGCAGCCCGCACGTCCTCCAGCCCGTGACGGCGCACGCTGGCGCCCGCCGTTTTGTACAGGCTGACCAGGTCGGGCGCCTTTTCCTGCACCTTGGTCAGGCTGATGGCCGCAGCGTGCTCGATGCCGTTCGTCGGGATCACTCCTTCTTGGCTGTCCCCCGCTTCTCACCAGGTGCCGGTGGCTGCCGCGTCGGCTGCGACCAGTGCGGTTCAGACTGTATGACCGGGCTGGGCCGGGTGCGGGCCCGTGCAGGGGGACCGCTGCGGGGCGGGCGCAAGCGGCGTTGCCGCCGCCTGCGCCCGGGTGTCACTCGGCTGCCGTGCGTTCCTTGGACGGTGTCCGGCGTGTTGTCGGGGTGTCCAGGTGAACGACGACGGTGGTGTAGAAGCGGTGCACGGCGTTGTCGACGCTGCGGATGAAGCCGGTCTCGGCGTTGCCGCGGCCGCTTCCCATGCTCTTGAGCAGGGACAGGCGGAAGCCGGTGATTCTGGCGTTGTCCTTGGGCAGCAGGTCCGCCGGTTCGGGGCGCAGACGCTCCAGGGTTCCGCGCGGGCCTGCGGCTTCGCCGTCGACGAGGGTCTCGACATGCAGGTCCGCCGGTGCCTCGGCCAGGCGCCGGACAAGTCGCTTGGCCCAGCTCAGGGGGTAGCCCTGTGCAGGGGCCGGGATGTCGATACCGGTGCGCAGCTTGCCGGTGCGCAGGTCGGCGCTGACGGTCAGGACGCCGGGCGTGCCGTCGATACGCAGCTCCGCCTGGAGCCGCCCGTCGAGGCAGAGCCGGTCGGCCAGGCGGTCTCGGCGCTCCTTGGGATCCGCTCCGCGCTTGGCGCGCTGCACGGGCAGGACCTTCTGCCCGAGTTCGCCGCCCAGTCTGAGGCAGACCTGGCGGATGAGCCGCTCCCAGTTCTCGACCACTTCCAGTGCCCGGGCGTCGCCCTGGCAGAGGGTTTCGTCGTCGATGCCGTTGCGCACGGGGACCCAGGCCGGCCCCATGTTCTGGAAGCCGTGGCAGCCGGAGTTCTCGTGCTGCAAGTAGTGCAGCAGTTCCTGCAAGAGCCAGGCGTGCGCGGCGTTGCCCACCCCCTCGTGCCTGATCAGCATCTGCGCCTGGTGGGCGACTTCCGCCCAGGACAGGTGCCAGAGGGCGACCTTGTGCTTGCGCCGCTTGTCGATCTTGACGTCGACGAGCGGACTGCCCTCCAGCGCCACGTCGTTCGTCAGCGTGATCACGGCCTCGTAACCGCGGCGCGCGGCGATGTCCATGTACGCCTGCACCTGGTCGGCCTTGAGCGCGTTGCCGTTGGTCTTCGTCTCGACCAGCGCGGTCCACAGCTTGCCTGCCCGCTCCACCCGGATCACCCCGTCCGGGCGCCGCGGACTGTCCCCGTGGGGCAGGGAGACCTCCGTGAACGTCTCCATACGGCCCGCCGGAGCCCCGAACCCCGCGGTGAGCCTCCTGCTGAACTCCGGCACCTGCGCCATCACCGACAGCAGCACCGAGGTGGCACGCATCTCCCGGTCCCGGTCGCTCTTGAGCACCGAGACAGGGAAAAGCCTGGCCGACTTCCAGGAGTCGTTCTCCGCAAGGGTCTTTTTGACCGTCCTGGGAAGGGTGACCTTCTTCTTCGCGGTGCGAGGACGGGCGGCCTGCTTCCGCGGCTCACCAGCCTCGCCCTCAGGAGGGCGAGGAGCGGGGATGGCCCCCAGCGCCGTCTGCCGGACCGGCGTCCCGGCCGGCGCCGGAGCCGCTGCATCCGCCTGCTCGTCGGCTTCCGCGCCGTCGAGCGCCGCTTCGGCTTCCGTAGCCGCGTCGTCCTCGATGTCGACCCCGAAGTCCGTCGCCAGCCCCGCAAGCCCGGTCTCGTAGCCCTGCCCGACGGCACGGAACTTCCATCCCTCGCCCCGCCGGTACAGCTCACCGAAGATGACCGCCGTCACCGAGTCGGCATCGTCGACGGCGAACCGCAGGAGGCTCGCACCGGCTGCGTCGGCCAGCGTGATCCGCACATCCTCCAACTCGCCGAAGCGGGCTTCGCCGTACCTGCTCGCAGCGACGACGATCCGGTCGATCCCGGACGGCACCGCGGTGAGATCGAAGCTGATCCGGTCCTCACTGCCGTCCGCCGTCGGTGTCTTGCCCAGAAGCTGCACACTTCCGTCAGCAGCCACCGGATGGTTGTAGAAGTAGAAGTCACCGTCGCTGCGCACCTTGCCGTTCGCGTCCAGCAGCAGGACCGACACATCCGCGTCGCCTTCGCCGGTAGGGCTGACCCAGCCCAGACTGACGATGACCGAACCGACACTGTCGCTCAGATCCGCCAGGGCCACATTCGCACCCTTGATCATTTCCTGCACAAAGCCCCCCAGCGGCACATCATGGGCATGCGGAAGATTCCGCCCCATTCATCCTTTGCGCGACACAAGATGACGAGCCGCGCGCAGATAACTGTAATGCGCACCGAGCCCGATCGTGGAGGTTCCGTGAAGCACGGCAACCAGTGCTCTGACCGCATAGGTCCGCCAGGTTGGCGGAGCCGGTGCCCGGGCCGGCTGGGCTCGGTGCGGGAACGATTCCAGTTCGCTGGCCTTCCAGGAGTGGTGGGGATCGCGGACGACGACTGGGCGGCGCTGGGAACGGCGGAGTTCCTGCGGTCCTGGGTCGGGCACCCCGCCTTCCGGCTGGTCAGGTTGCGGCGAGAGCGGGGCGTCCGCCCAGCGGATGCCCTTCTCACTTCGGATGTCAGTGCGTTCTCTGCCTTCGGCGGCCAGGACGCCGCGGTGGCGGACATTGGCGTTGCGCCGGCGCAGGTAGGCGTGCGGTGCCCGGGTCTGCACGAGGTGGTTCGGGTGCGGGAGTTGGCGATGGTGAACTGCCCAATGGTTCGAAGTACGCCTCGATCGGGTCCGCCCGAGAGGCGTAGGTCGGCGTGAAGTACAGCTGATCGACCTCAGCCCGGTCGGCGTGTTCGCCGCACCCTTCGTGGCACGGGGCAACGCACCGCGGAGCGGAGACCCGCGCAACTGCTCGGAGCCTCCCTCACGGCGCAGCCGAGTCCCCGAGCACCTGTCACAGTGAAGCGGAACGCCCGCCGGGCTGGTGGTCTGCTCAGGCGCCGCCCCGGAGGGGCGCCGCCGCTGAAGTCCGCCGTCGGGCACGTGCCCGCCGTCCCCTCCCTGCCTGGCCGCTCATTGCGGTCGCAGGGCCTGGCGCATCCAGCGGAGGCGGTCCAAGGAGCGGCGGCGCATCCACACAACCCAGAAGCACAACGCGACCATGCCGAGCGCGAAGAGAAGGGGAAAGACCAGCGACCCGCTGACGGCCCCCAGGACGAACATGCCGACCGCGATGAGGCCCATGGTGCCGAACCAGTACGGCAGCCACTTGCCCGCCCGCTCCATCTGGCCGAGCTGCTCGGCGACCAGCCGTCGTACGGCCGCCCGCTCATCGGGGTCCTGCGGCACCTCATGGTGGCGGATCTTCCGGTTCAGCTCGGCGAGTCCGCCCGCGTCGGTGCCCACGGCCCGGGCGGCCCGGTGGCGCTGTACGGCCAGGAACGCAACGGCGATCCCGGTGTAGAGGGCGCTATGGAGCACCCAGACAGCCGGGTGCTCGTCCCTGCGGATCAGGGCCGCAATGCCCAGTCCCAGCAGGAACACCAGGATTGCCTGCGCGGTCACACTGCGGTCGAGTAAGCGCTTGAGCGAAAGCACGGCGTAGGCCTCCTCGAAGAGGGAGTCGGGGACAGCGTGGTCGCCTTCCGGATACCCCCTCCTCCCCCCACCCATCTGACCAAGCGCCGGCTGTCGCACATCCCATCCAAGAGCGAGGGCCCGGCGTCCGGCCGCGTCGATGCCGATGGCGAACCGGCGCAGCACCTCGCGCCGTTCGGCCACGAGGTGCGCGGCGTGGCGGTCAGGCAGAGCCGGAAAGCCCCGGGATCCGCTGGTCGTCGTGGAACGCGGCCCACGGGCGACCAAGATCACCGACGGTTGGCGCGAAGGGGCGCGAGGTCGAAGCCGTCCAACCCCCGGCTGTGAGAGCTACCGGTCGGGTCCCAGCACTGCCCCGGTACTGACGTAAGCGAGCCGTCGGCCGGATGTCAGTCAGCTGACGGAGGCTGTCAACACAGCGGTCGAGCCACCCTCGTGGAGACATCGAATCCGCCCGGTACCCGGGCGGGACCACGAGGAGCGGACCATGAACACCATCGCGCAGCACTGGATCAATGGACAGTGGACCGGCTCCGGTTCGGTTCTGGAATCGATCAACCCGGCCGACGGCACCGTCGTCGGCTCGTTCTACGACGGTGGCGAGGCGGAGGCCTCGGCCGCCGTGGACGCCGCCGCCGTCGCGTTCGAGACCACGGAATGGGCGCGCACTCCCTCGCTCCGGGCGACCGCACTCGGCCGGCTGGCCGACGCCCTCGAGGCCCGGGTGCCCGAGGTCGCGGCCATGTTGTCCCGGGAGAACGGCAAGCTGCTGGGTGAGACCACGTGGGAGGTCAGCGGTGCCGTCGGGTGGCTGCGGTACGCGGCGGCGTCCGCGCGCACCCAGACCGCGGGGCGCGCCGCCGAGACGGCGCCCGGTCAGTACACCCACTCGGTGCCCGAGCCGCTCGGTGTCGCCGGGATCATCTCGCCCTGGAACTCGCCCGTCATGCTGACCGTGCGGGCGCTGGGCCCGGCGCTGGCCGCCGGCTGCACCGTCGTGGTCAAACTGCCGGCTCAGACGGCGCTGACCAATGAGCTTTTCGCGCAGGTCCTGGCCTCGGTCCCGGACATTCCGGCGGGCGTGGTCAGCGTGTTCACCGAGTCCGGCAACACCGGGGCCCCTTTCCTGGTCTCCTCGGACAAGGTCGACGTGATCAACTACACCGGCAGTACGCCGGTCGGGCGCCGTATCGCGGCCGCGGCCTCCACCACGCTCAAGCGGCTCGGTCTGGAACTGGGCGGCAAGGCGCCGATGGTGATCTTTCCCGACGCCGATCTGGACATGGTGATCCCGACCGTGGTGCAGTCGCTGGTGCTGATGAACGGGCAGTTCTGCTGCACCGGCTCCCGTGTTCTGGTTCACCGGGACATCGCCGACCAGGTGCGCACGCGGCTCACCAGCGCGCTCGCGCAGGTGCGGCTCGGCTCGGGCGACGACGAGAAGGCCCAGCTCGGCCCGGTGATCGACCGGGCGTCCGCCGAGCGGGTGGACGTGATCGTCGAGGAAGCCGCCTCGTACGGCACGGTGCTGCTGCGCGGCGGTGTGGTCACCGACGGCCCGCTGGCCGCCGGCGCGTTCTACCGGCCGAGCCTGATCGAGGTGGACCGCACCGACGTCCGGATCGTGCAGGAAGAGGTCTTCGGTCCTGTCCAGACGTTCGAGATCTTCGACGACGAGGACGACGCCGTGACCAAGGCGAACGCCACCGTCTACGGCCTGGCCGCCTCGGTGTTCAGCTCGGACTCGATGAAGGCCCGCCGGATCGCCCGGCGCATCCGCACCGGCACGGTGTGGATCAACACCTGGGGAGCCATCAGCGAGGACTTCGAGGAGGGCGGCGTCAAGGGAAGCGGTTACGGCTACCTGTGCGGCCCGCGAGCGATCGAGGAGTTCCAGGCCCTCAAGGTGTACGTGGAGCAGGACCACACCCAGTCCGCTCACTGACCGGATCACGACCTGGCCCGGCGCCCGCCTGGGCGCCGGGCCGTCCCCCTGCACGGGAAGGCCCTGCGCTGCTCACCGGCAACTGCTGCCGCTGTTGCGCGCGGGGCAGCCCCTCACGCAGCGCCGACACCGCCTCGGTCGCGCAGGAACCGATGGAATCGGAACGACACGCAGCATTTGAAGTGGAGTGGTCCCGTTCATGAACGAGAGAATCGTTTCCCCTGCCTACGGTGCCGACGATCCTGGACTGCCGAGCCCACCGGCGGTGACAGACATCCGGCACACGCACCGGGAGCAGAGCCGGAACGCGTTCGCGCACGCCGAACCCCCGCTCGACCCCACCGTTCCGGCCGCCGTCCGGCGTTGGAAGCTGTGGCTCCTCACCGTGTGCGGTATCTACCCCACCATCGTCCTGCTGGGCCTGGCCACGAACCCTGTTCTGGAGGATCTGTACCTGCCGGTGCGACTCGCCGTACTCGTCCCGGCGGCCGCAGCGGCGATGGTCTGGCAGATCAATCCCCGGCTGCAGCGGCATTTCGGGGCGTGGCTCACCAGATGACAAGCAGCCCGGCTCCGCCGCCGGTGCACTCCGCGGCGCCCGCACACCACAGACCACTGCGCAGACTCACCGCGCGAGGCCGCGACGAGACCCACCGCGGCGTCTCCTCACTGGAGCTCTTCTTCGACCTGTGCTTCATCGTGGCCACGGCCCAGGCAGGCGCCCAGTTGGTGCACGCCATGGTCGGGGGACACACGGGCGAGGGGATCCTCAACTACGTGATGATCTTCTTCGCCATCTGGTGGGCGTGGATGAACTTCACGTGGTTCGCCTCGGCCTACGACAACGACGACGTGCTGTACCGGATCGTCACGCTGGTCCAGATGGCCGGCGTGCTCGTCCTGACGGCAGGCGTCTCCCAGGCGTTCGAGGAACACGCGTACCTGGTCGTCGTCCTGGGCTATGTGATCATGCGGCTCGCGATGACGGCGCAGTGGCTCCGCGTGGCGCGGTCGAGCCAGGGCCCCGAGCGGACGATGGCGCTGCGGTACGCCATCGGGCTGTGCCAGATCGGCTGGCTGGGGCTCCTGGCGCTGCCGGAGGCCGGCCGCCCGTGGGTCTTCCTGGTGATGGCGCTGCTGGAGATGGCCGTACCGCTGTACGCGGAGCGGGCCCACCCCACGCCGTGGCACCCCCGCCACATCGCCGAACGGTACGGGCTGCTCACGCTCATCGTGCTCGGCGAGACCGTCGCGGCGGCCACCGTCGCCGTGCAGTCGGGGATCGACGAGCACGAGGCCCTGGGTGAGTTGCTGCCCATCGCCGCCGGCGGACTGCTGATCATTTTCGCCGCCTGGTGGGTGTACTTCGCGGTCCCCATCCACGGGCACCTCCGGTCCAACCGGCAGTCCTTCCTCTGGGGCTACGGCCATTACCTGATCTTCGTCTCGGGTGCCGCGATCGGGGCCGGCCTGGAGGTGGCGGTGGAGCAGGCGGTGGGCAAGACGCACCTTTCGGTGCTGTCGGCGTCGGCGGCGGTGACGCTGCCGACAGCGCTGTTCCTGCTCACGGTGTGGGCGCTGCACTCGCGCTTCTACAAGGTGGGGATCGCCCAGCAATCGGTGCTGCCGGCCACGGCGCTGCTGGTGGTCGTCTGTACGTTCCTGGGTCACTGGGCGGTGCTCGCGGCGGGGCTGGCGGCGGCGCTGGCGGTGGCAGCCGGGGTGACGCTGACGGCGCTCGGGGCGAGCCCGGAGCGCGGGAGGGGCGAGGAAGGCGTCGCGGTGCCCGTTCCGTGAGGGAACCCTCGCCGCCGCGGAAACCTGGCCGGCACGGCGTACGACGGCGCCCGTGCCGTGCGCCCGGTGTGCCTGCTCAACGACGGCGACACGTTGTTCACACCGGCGACGGGGCACCCGCTCGGCACCCCGTATCTTCGTCCGGGAGTTGCGGGTGCCGGCGAAGTGGACGGCTTCAGGCTCCGTTTGCCGGTGGGTGCGATACTTCCTGGTCAGGCGCGTGGCTGGTGTTTCGGCTGCTGCGTGAGGCAGGACGAGGGACGCGGCGGATGTGGGCGAAGTCAGGGACGGGCACGGGCGTCGGCCCGGCCGGGCTGGTCGGCCGGGAGGGCGAGCTCGCCGAGCTCGCGGCGTTCCTGGACAGGGCCGGGACGGACGGAGCTGTCCTGCTGCTCACCGGTGATCCGGGCGTGGGGAAGACGGCACTTCTGGACGCGACCGCCGAGCTGGCGGTGGCGAAGGGAGTGCGGGTCGTCCGCGGGAGCGGTGTCGAGTACGAGACGGACATCAGCTTCGCGGGGCTCCATCAGCTCGTCGGCTCGCTGCCGGACGAGCTCGGTCGTCTGCCGCGTTCCCTGCGGGAGGCCCTCGAGGTCGCCCTCGGTCTCGGCGCCGGTCCCGCGCCGAGCCGGATCGCCGTCCTGAACGCGGCACTGGCCCTGTTCGACGAGGCCGCGAAGGAGCGGCCGTTGCTCCTCGTGGTCGATGACCTTCACGTCGTCGACCAGGCGAGCCGGGCCGCGGTGGGTTTCGTCGCCAGAAGACTGAGGGGCCGCCGCATCGGGCTGCTCGGAGCGCAGCGGTCGGAGTCCGGCGGATCCTTCCGGTCCACCGGTCTGCCGGAGCTCGAGGTCGCGCCGCTGGACGACGCGGACGCCCTGCGGCTGCTGTCCCGGCGCTTTGCTCACCTTCCCCGCCGGGTTCTTTCGACCGTCGCCCACGAGGCGCAGGGAAATCCCCTGGCGCTGCTCGAGTTCGCCGGGTCCACCGGGGTGTCCGGCGACCGGCACGGCCAAGGAGCGGGGTGGGCGAGCGGCCCGGGGCGGGATGTCCGCGCTCTGTACGGCGCCCGCGTCGGACGACTGCCGCGGGGAACGCGTGAGGTACTGCTGCTCGCGGCTCTCGAGGGCTCCGGCGACATCGGCGTCCTCGAGGCGGCCGGCGGACCGGGCAGCCTTGAGGAACTCGCGCCCGCGGAGCGTGACCACCTGGTCATGGTCACGGAGAACGGCCGCGTGGTGCGCTTCAGGCATCCGCTGGTCAGGTCCGCCGTGGTCGACGGTTCCACCGGCGAACAGCGGCGCGGCGCCCACCGCCGGCTGGCCGACGCGCTGGCCGACCGGCCCGAGCTGCGCGGTGATCACCTCGCGAGAGCCACGACGGCGCCCGACGAGGCGGTCGCAGCCGTCGTGGAGTCGGCGGCCCGGAGCAGCCTGCGGCGCGGTGACGCCGACGGCGCGATAGCGAGACTGCGGCGCGCGGCCGAGCTGAGCCCCGACCGGGCGGACCGCAGACGCCGCCTGTCGCAGGCCGCCTACGCCGCCGCCTGGGTCGCGGGCCATCTGAAGGTCAGCCACGAGATCATGCGTGAGGTCGAGGGCAATCCGGCGGCCCGGTCGCTCTCGGCGGCCGCGACGGCCGGCTTCCTGGTGCTCGTCACGGAAGGCGACGCCGATACGGCCCACGCACTCCTGACGGAGGCGGTCGGGCAGGCCCCGGTGATGCCCGGACCGCCGCGTGAGGAGCTGGAGACCGCGCTGTTCACCCTCACCCTCGCCAGCCAGTACTCGGGCCGGCCCGAGCACTGGCAGCCTCTGGCCGACGTGCTCGCCCGGTTCCCCGAGGCGGCGCCCGCCGCCGCGGCGTCGCTGGGGCGCGTCCACCACGACCTCGGCTCCGTCACCGACGGCATGCTGCGCCGCCTGGACGAGGAGATCGCGCGGCTGAGGGACCAGAGCGACGCCGACGTGGTCATCCGCACCGCCCTGACCGCCTCGTACCTCGACCGGCTTCCGGGCTGTCGCGAGGCCGTCTCCCGGGTCATACGCGACGGCGGCGCGGTGGGATCGAGCATGCCGGCCCTGATGTTCGTCGCCCTGGACGACCTGTACGCCGGCCGGTGGCAGGCGTCGGCCGGCGCCGCGGACGAGCTCGTCGCACTGTCCGAGGAGACGGGGTACCACCTGTTCGCCCAAGTGGGGCACTACATCGCTGCGATGACCGCGGCCCAGCGCGGCGCCCTCGACGCGTGCCGGGAGCACTGCGAGGACATCTGGGGGTGGTCGGGTCCCAGGGGCCTGCGGCGGCTGGAGAACTGCGCCCACCAGGCGGCGGCCCGGGCGGCCCTCGGCAAGAGGTGACCGACACCGGCGTCGCGCAGCGCGTCCGCGTGCCGTCGCGCCTCCGCGTGCCGCCCGGAGCGCACGGCGGCCTCGACGAGGTCCGGCGCGGACCACACGGCCTCGGGGTTGAACGGCGGCAGCACACCCGGGGCGCAGATCGCCGTGGCGTGCCGGAACGCCGTCTCGAAGTCGGCGGCAGGCGCTCGGGCTGCCGGGCGTCGAGCAGTGGCCCTTCGAGGCCGGCCGTGCTCATCTGGCGTACGGCGAGAGGCTGCGCCGTCAGGGGCTCAACCGCGAGGCCCGGGTGCAGCTGGCCGCCGCCCGCGGCCGCTTCGAGGAGCTCGGGGCCCGTTCGTGGGAGGCCCGGGCCGCGGCGGAGCTCCGCGCCACCGGGATGACGCGGATGGGCCGGGGCAAGGCCGGTGAGGCCCTCACCCCGCAGGAGCTGGAGGTCGCCAGGCTGGCGGCGACGGGGCTGTCGAACCCGCAGATCGCGTCGCGTCTGTTCCTTTCGCCGCGGACCGTGTCGTCGCATCTCTACCGTGTGTTCCCGAAGCTGGGGATCACGTCGCGGGCCGGGCTCCGCGACGCTCTGGAGGCGCTGCCTCCCGAGCCTCCATCCCCCCGGCCGTGAGAGCCACCGGCCGGGTCTCGACACCAGCCCCGGTACTGACGTAAGCGAGCCGTTGGCCGGATGTCGGTCAGTTGACGGAGGCTGTCGGCACGGCGGCCGAGCCATTCTCGTGGAGACATCGAATCCGCCCACTACCCGGGCGAGACCACGAGGAGCGGACCATGCCGTTCGTCACCACCGACGACGGAGTCGAGATCTTCTACAAGGACTGGGGCTCGGGCCGGCCGGTCATGTTCCACCACGGCTGGCCGCTGAGCTCGGACGAGTGGGACGCCCAGTTGCTGTTCCTCGTCCGGCGGGGCTACCGCGTCGTCGCCCACGACCGCCGCGGGCACGGGCGCTCCGCCCAGGCCGGCCACGGGCACGACATGGACCGCTACGCGGCGGACGCGGCCACCGTGGTGGCGCACCTCGGCCTGCGCGACGTCGTCCACGTCGGTCACTGCGCCGGTGGCGGAGAGGTCGCCCGGTATATCGCCAGGCACGGTGCCGGCCGGGTTGCCAAGGCCGTCCTCATCGCAGCGGTCCCGCCGCTCATGGTCCAGACGGAATCCAACCCCGCAGGGCTGCCGGCGGAGGTCTTCGACGGCTTCCGCGAGGGCGTGGCCACCGACCGCTCCCAGTTCTACCTCGACCTCGCCTCCGGGCCGTTCTACGGGTTCAACCGTCCGGGTGCGGACGTCTCCCAGGGCGTGATCCAGAACTGGTGGCGCCAGGGGATGGCGGGCAGCGCGCAGGCGCACCACGAGGGGATTGGGGCGTTCTCGGAGACGGACTTCACCGACGACCTCCGGGCGATCGACGTGCCCACGCTCCTCCTGCACGGCGACGACGACCAGATCGTCCCGATCGCCCACTCCGCCCGAACGGCGGTCGCGTTGGCCGGGCACGCGGACGTGAAGGTCTACCCGGGCCTGTCGCACGGCATGTGCACGGTCAACGCCGGCACCGTCAACGCGGACCTCCTCGACTTCAGTGAGCGTTTTCAAATGCGGCCACTGATCGGGTGACGGGGGCGGTGTGAGGTCGGGGTGCGCAACGGACAGGGCTCCCGTGCCGTTGAGGGAGGTGGTCGACGCCTCAGCTCAGGAGCACAGGAGCCCTGTTGGTTCCGTATCCTGCCGCACTCGACCTGCCCCACGCCCTGGTTGAGTGGGTCACGATGCTCATCGTCACCCGTGAGGGCGGCCGACGGTGCAAACTCCCGCCGCACCGCGTGCGCTGGTCGCACTCGTGTACCTGCGCTGCCATGACACCCTTGCCCGTATCGCCAGAGCCTTCGGGATATCTGTCGGCACCGCCCACGCCTACGTCGCTGCGGTAACCGGTCTGCTCGCCGAGCAGGCGCCGGGTCTGCTGAAGACGCTGCGCGCGCACGGTCCGGACTTGTTCCTCCTGGACGGCACGCTCCCAGATGATCAACGAGGCCCCCGAGCTGCATGGTTGAGACGTCAGACGTCTCGATCAACTGCCTGGGGGCCTCGCTCGTTGCGGATCGCGGGCCGTCGCCTGATCGGTGGCCACCTCGAAGAAGCTCCGTGTCAGATCGTGCGCTACACCTCCGTCGTCCCGGCGCAAGAAGCCGGAGAATACCCGCCACTAATTGAAGCCGTTCCCCGAGGCGATCTCTGAGCTGTGTGGATCAATTTGCATACCTTCATCCGAGTGCGATGCTTACAGAAGAAGGACAGAACGGGGGCCGCACGGGCGCAGACCCAGTGCAGCAGATCGCTGGATCATTTTGATATCACCGGCCGCGAGGGCGCAAGAGTCGACCGTGCACAGACATCCCGAGCAACGCTCCCATCATCCCGCCACGCAGATTATAGTCACCATGCCCGGTCGGAGGGATCGCCGTGACAGAGACTAAGGCGGCGCTTCCCTGAGGACCGCCGAGCGTTCATGAAGGATCCCAAATGAACGATCCACTCAAAACCTTGCTCAATGAGCATACGTGGACAACGATCAAGAACGTCCCGGGGAGCACCCACCACCTCATCCCTCTCGGCGGTGCGAAGGGCGGCGAACTGCTCGATTGGGTGGAGCAGAGCGGCCAATACAACGTTTGGGTCGCAAAGGCGTCCCCGGGGCAGACGGGAGACCCGTACCAACCTGACGCTCGAACAAGCGGGGCCTTCCAGACCATCCGTTCCGGACATACTGTGGTCCATCTTGCCGACAGCCCCGGCAACTGGCACGAGGGAAACGTGCTGGACCTCAACCTTGTGACCAAGGGCGTGCGCATCTATCGCTACCACCGGGGCATTACCAGCGGCGATCCGATTCCTACAAAAGTCAACCATTCGTCGTTCTCGACGATCGGTAGCGGCCACAAACTGATCTACCTCGACCACGACCGCGTTCTGGACTGGCAACCGGCCACCGGTCGCGCCCGCGTGTGGCTCTACGACCGTTCCCGGACCACCACCGACCCGCTCCCCGTCATGGTGACCGGCGTCACCTGGGTCACGATCCGGAGCGGGTACCAACTGCTGTATCTGGGCGGAGACCTGTTGCTCTTCTGGGACGAGACCGACGGCGGTGTCTACATCTACCGCTATGACCGGTCACTGGAGGGCGAGGACGTCGACCCCTTCCCTGAACTCGCGATGGAGGACTCGTGGAGCGGCGAGATATCTGCGGGCCGTCTGCTCCACTACCTCGGCGGCGACAGAGTACTGGAGTGGGATCCCGTCAGCGGTAAAGAGCGGATCTGGGATTTCGACCGGCCGACCATGCCCGCTACCCAGTTCCAGACGATGCTGAACGGAGACATCGCACGCGCTCTCACCTGGGTGAACGCCGCCCGGACGGCACTGCTTGCCTATCAGGCTGATCTGGGCAGCAGGACCCACGACACGCAATGGCATCTCACGGACGGTGCACTGCTCACCCACTTCCACGCGCACAACCACCCAGACGGACTCGAATCGTCCATTTCGATGATCCTGGCCACTTTCGACTCCGTGGCTGACCGATTGGTGAACGGCACGGCCAGTTTTGCGCGAGTATCCAAGGCCCAGGCGGTGGCGGACCTTACTCGCCCGCGCTACACCCGGGCTTACACCTTGAAGAACGTCTACACACGGTTCAGTCCTGCTTACCGGCCCTTCGACACGATTGGTGAACCCGGCATCGATGGGGCAGGCGACCTGTTGCGAGCGGCGATCGTCATACATGAGACCGTTCATTTCGTCGGTGAGAACCCGGACGGCGCTGCGGAGTGGGAGACTGCCTACAGCTCGCTGAGTCCTGACAAGGCAGTGAGAAATCCATCCAGTTATGCCGCCTTCGCTCACCATGTCCTGACCGCCGAAGACGTGCGTTTCGGCAATGTGCCCTGGCGCTGAGAGCCTGCTCATCCCTCACGGGCCCGGCTTACTTCAGGAGCTCATTCGCTGCTACGGGACGCGACTCAGCGGGAGATCTTGTCGACACCGTCGACCAGCGGACGCTGATCGCCCTCTATCGGATGATCAGTCAACTATTGCGGCGCTGGACTGACGGAGTCGCACCGCCTGCCTTCTTCAGGGTGCGGGAAGGCACGAGGAACGGCTGCCGCCCACGCAAGCCGTGGTTTCTTCATCACCCGGGCGGCACTCAAACATCCGCTGACCGCCTGTGCACGATTGGCAAGACGAGCATTTTGTCCGCGTGCCGGACGGCCGTGTGATCACGAAGCCGATCTGGGCAATACCGGCCGTCGAAGTCATCTCGGAATCAGGTCCTGCACCAGCCGTCTCATGCGAGGAGAGGGATGGATATGCAGTTCCGCAGCGAGAAGCTTCCTGTACTCCTGGTAGCACTTGAGGGCGCTGGCCACGTTCCCTTCCGCTATGTGCACTTCCATGATCAGGCGGTGAGCCGTCTCCCTCAGCGGATCTATGGCGACGGCGGCGAACGCGGCGTGGAGAGCTGCAACGTAACGCTGTTCGCCGGTCAGTTGCTGGGCCAGCTTCTCCAGGGCGTGGAGCCGTAATTGGTCCCAGCGTTCGCGCTCGAGGAGCAGCCAGTCCTCGGTCCATGTGGGGAGCAACTCTCCGCGCAGGTCCGTGACGAGCCCAGGAGCCGCTTCGGGGGCTATGCGGGCGCCGGCGGCCACCCCGCGGGCCGTGTGTGACACCTGGTGCAGGTCGACTTCCACCGTGGGGGAAAGCGCTAGCGTCTGGTCGGTGCTGTCGATTGTCATGCCGTGGCCGACGTGTCGGGCGTGGCACAGGGCGGACCGCAGGTTGCCCGATGCACGCTGCGGCTGGCAGTCGGGCCACAGCTGCTCGGCGGCTCCGGCCCGCTGCACATGATGGTCGTGGAGAGCGAGGTAGGCGAACAGCCGCTGCGAGGAAAACGGCAAGGAACACCTCACGCCGTCATGGGTAACGGCGAAGGTGTTGAGGAGCTGTAGCGCCACTCCGCTTCCGGACACGCTCCCCAATATGCCCGCCTCGCCCGGTTGCCGCATATTCAGCGATGCCTGCCGCGATCTGCACCCGCTGCTTTCGTGCTGTGTACAGGAATGCGACAGCGTTGCAGCGGTCCCACAACGCGTCTGAAACGCGCCACGGGCAGACCTCGCACGTGTGGCTGACGGGTGAGTGACGCCGGCCAGCGAAGGTGTTGAACATCAGACGGGCGGTGCGGACCATCGTGGTCCGGCCACAGTCTGGACATGGAGCGGCAGCTTCGCCGGAGGGAGACGCCTGTGCATCCCCGCTCGATACTGTCGGGTCTGCCATCGCACTGGACGGCCGGAGACGCGGAGGTCCGTGTTGCCGTGATCGACGGTCCGGTGGATCTGTCACACCCCTGCTTTGCCGGAGCCGATCTGCACCGGCTGGACACCCTCGTAGGGGAAGAGGCCGGACCTGGCCCGATGTCTGTTCACGGCACCCACGTGACGAGCCTGCTGTTCGCGCAGCACGGCCACTCCGTGACAGGGCTGGCGCCGCGGTGTCGGGGTTTGATCCTCCCAGTGTTCCGGGAAGGCCGAGGCAATCGGGTATCCCAGCTGGACCTGGCGCGCGCGATCGAGCGAGCCGTTGACGAGGGCGCGCACATAGTCAACATCAGTGGCGGCGAACGCTCCAAGGATGGCAAGGCGGACCTGCTCCTGGACCATGCCCTGGAGCTGTGCCAGAAATACGGCGTTCTTGTCGTGGCGGCCGTGGGCAACGACGGTTGCGACTGCCTACATGTCCCAGCCGCCGCCCAATCCGTACTGGGAGTCGGCGCCGCAGGCCCGGACGGTGAGCCGCTGGAAAGCAACAACTGGGGCGACGTCTACCAGTCGAACGCCGTGCTCGCCCCTGGCCAGGACATTGTCGGAGCCACCCCCTCCGGGGGGTTCGCCCCGATGACTGGTAGCAGCTTCGCGACGCCCCTAGTGACAGGAGTGGCCGCTTTGCTGATGGCCGCCCAGCTCCGGGACCGCGGTGAGATCGATCCGCTTGCCGCGGGGCAGGCCGTGCTCAAGGCCGCCTCGTACACCCCCTGCGGGCCCGACGACGCCCCAGAGTGCCGTCGGCAGTTGGCGGGCCGACTCGACGCGGCGCAAGCCTTCCGCCTGATTGCCGAAACAGCGCAAGCCGCCACGGCCACCGCGCCGGTAGCCGACACGTCGGAATCATTGACAGACCTCAATTCGAGCAAGGGAGCAATCCTGATGGCCAGCCACGACATGAGCCCCACAGAAGGTGCCTCTGCCACCACCGTGCCTGGGACAGACGGCGCCCCGTGGCCAGGTCCCGACACCGATCCTGCGCGGCAGAGCCCGGCGTCCCCACCTCCCATTCCTCCGGACGAGGACCCCGCCGCGGCCACGTCGGCTCCCCGTCCTGTCGTGCAGCCGGCAATCGCACAGCCGGTGGCACCGGATATTGGTGCGTCGGTACAGCCGATGGCATCTGAACCTGGACACAACACTCCGCACCCCGGGGCTCGTTACAGCCTTTCTGCCGCACGCGCCCCTTCCGGTGCCCCCTCTTCAGACCCGGTATCCGGGGCCACAGGAGCTGCCGGGACGTACGGAGGTTCCGGCGGACGTGAAGCAATCACCCCTGATACGGCCTTGGCGGGCGTCGTCCCCTCCTGCGGCGGGACTGACCCCGCGCACTGTCCATGCCACCAGAACAGCCAACGCCCTCTGGTGTACGCCATCGGCACCATTGGCTACGACTTCCGGACCGAGGCTATACGGGATGGTTTCCGGCAGTTGATGCCCGCCGCCTCGTACGTGGGCCAGGACGGCGTGCCGGTGGAACTGCCAGCCGACCCGTACAACCCGAACCAGCTGTACGACTACCTCGTCATGAACCCGTCGGCGAACGCCGACCTGACCTGGACGATGCAGTTGGAAGGGACCAACGCCTACGCCTTGGAAGCCCAGCCCTCGGTCGGTATGGACTCCTACCCGGACAACCCGGACGACCCCGTCTGGGATCTCGAGGAACTGAAGAAGACAGTGCAGCGCCCCGGCGAGCTCGCGACGATCATCAACCGGCTGGCCCTCCCTCCGGTGAACCGTGTCTATCGCCTGTTCCGTGAGGCCATCGTGGGCCAGGTGAAGAACGTCGACGACCCTGCCTATGTATCTCGAGTCTCCATACCCGGCGTCCTCACGGACCGTACTGTGCAGACCTTCTCGGGCGACTACCTCCCGGTCCTTACCGTAGACGCCCGTGCCGTATACACCTGGAACGAAGGCCAACTGGTCAGTTCGATCTACGAACAGGTCGCGGAGGACACCGAGGAGCGCAACGTCACCATCGACGCCGTCACCGTCAAGAAGACGATCCGGAGCCTCCTCGACAAGATGTACTACCAGTTCCTCAACCTCGGCCAGAGCTCCCCTGACCGCGCCCTGAACTACGCCGCGACCAACGCCTTCCTGATCGGCGGCCAGATCAGCGAAGGCCTCTTGTCCGCCAAGTACGTCCCTGGCCCCGAGGACCGCTTCTACGCCCTCGACGGCATTTCGGTCGAAAAGAGTCCTTACTGCCGTAGCGACGCCGACTGCCAGCTCGTGAAGATCACCTTCTTCGACCCCGAGAACAATCAGCGCTCCCGCGTCACCCTCATGTTCACGGTCGACGTGAGTGCGGTGATCCCGGTGGTGCTGGCGGGTCCCCGGATCTTCCTCGACTGAATCGACCGGACCGGCGCGTCCGCCTCTCCCTCAGGAGGAAGCGATGAACGACAAGCAGAATAGCCTTGCTCCGCGGACTCCGCGGGCCACACCACCGACTCTGGCCCCGCCTGTTTCCCGGGACAACCTGGCGGGACAGGTGAGGGAGCCGGAGGGCACAGACGGAATGCAGACTTCTACCTCGTCCCGCCTGTCGCGCTGCGCGCGACTCCCTGGCATGGCCAGGGCAATGTGCTACGCCTCGCTCTGAGGCGCTCTCGACCTACCCGACCCCCGTACACCACTGCACCATGTGAGGAAGCAGCGCCATGACCGTCCACATCGGAAACTCCACACCGCAACGGAGGCAGACACATTCAGCTCCCCTCGCGTTGCCGCTTCAGGCGCGCCCGGTCCCCCGGGCCGCCACCTTCACCCACAGCTCCAACGACCCGCACGGCGTCGTCCCGTCGACGAGCGCCGCGGAGGTCGGCTCCCACATCGGGCAGGTGATCGACGACATCATCAGCATCTTCAAGTGATCCGACCTCCGGCTGTCACGGCCGAAAGCTCAGGAGGGTGAGACCCTCATGACACAGTCACAGAAACAGCAACACCTGGCCTCGGGACCGGCACCTCACCTGCCGCCACAGGCCGCACCTGTCACGAGGCGCGGGGCTACCCCCCGCCATGGGGACGGCCTGTCCGGCGTCGCAGCGAGTCGCCTGGTCCTCCCGGATCCGTTCGACGACTTCCTCCCGCCGCCGATCATTCCTCTGGACAGGTTCCCCGATCTAGAGGAGCTGTGGGGCAAGTAGGCCCCGCCGCTGCAATGCCGGCACCGGCGTCGACAACGTCGAAAGACACGAACACTGGATCGTCGCCATGAACGTGAAACTCGAAGACAGAACCAATGCGGCCACGACTCGGGCACCCCTGAGGCTGCCTCAACAGGTGCCTCCAGTAAACCGCTCCGCTCCCGCTCTTACCGACGCCCCGCCGGGCTCGGGGGTCCAGCCGAGCCTCAGCCTGTGGCCCATCAAAGTTCTCTGGGACTTGATGGGTGGGGGCTAACCGCCAAGGAGAAAGTGCATCACGCAGTACAGCCACTCCCGGTCCGGCCTGTCGGCCGGACCGTCACCCCTCACCAACCCTGCCCGCCCCGGCTTTCTGACCGCAGGTTGGACCGATGCGGCCGACCGCGCGAGGAACCTGATGGTCAATGGGTTTCCACGAACCGGTGACTAACCCTAGACGGTAAGGCAGCAGCCATGAACCTCAATTTGCCCGTGCAGACCGCCGTCAAGCGCTACGTCGATCTCTACGAGCACTTCTTCGTCCACCTGCGGGACGTGCGCAACAAGGAAGGCGAAGTTGTTCTCCGCGTGCACGGCACCCGCGACGGGATGGCGGAGCACGACCCCCAAGATCCCAGTCCCTGGCTCCGCCGATGCCCTCGGGCACCGGCGCGCCCGCGCCACCCATGCCGTCGCCGCCGCTGAGTAGCGGTCTCCGACGGTGAGTCCGGAACCCGAGCAGGTCCGGCGCCGGTCGCCGACGAGAAAGGGGACCGCGTCAGTGACGCGGTGAGTGATCGTGGGGCGGGCGGCTTCCTCTGCGGCAACTTCGTCGCAGAAGCCGGGCAGGCCCGCTCGGGAGAGCGTCTTGCGGGTGTGCTGCCAGAGCTGGTTGCGGACCTGCCGGAAGCGGGTGGCGGTGGTGACGAGGAGCATGGCGGCCGCCGCTACAGTCCCGTGCGGCTGGCGGCGCTACGGATCGGTGGGGGTCCCGCGGGCCTGTTGCGTTGCAGGGGTTTCCCTCCCCATAGATCGTCGCGGAAGGCGTTACGTACAGCGAATTCCGCATCTTCTAATTCTTCAAGTAATCGCTGCATCATGGCGTCGCCTGAGGGTAGGTGCAGATCTCTGCGGTCGGTGACTCTTGAGTGCAGCGCGTAGGCGCAGTTCACCAAGCCGAGCATGGCATTCATCGTGGAGTCTGCGGCGATGCGCGTACTGAGTGTTGCTGCGACGTTGGAGAGGTCCACGTAGAGGACGCGCACCCCGTTCGCGTAGTCCGCGCTGATTTGCGGGACCGTTGCATGCACGGCCTATGGCTGCGCGGAAGCGAACATGACACGGATGAAGTTGGCGTAATCTTCGCTGCGAAGCTGCCAGGCAGCTTGCTTGCGTTGGGCCTCTGCGGTCTTCGCTACCTGGCGGAGTACTACCCAACCAGCTATGCACCCCACTACAAGCGCAGAGAGTGCACCGACCGCTGCGGCGTATAACGCTGCCTGTGTCTCTGTCACGGCCTGATGATGGCAGGGTGCGACGCGGTTCGTGGCACGCTCGGCTAACGAGCTCGTGCACGGTAGGCGGTGAGACGTCAGGAACTTCGGTGTGACCTGGGTTCACGTCTGCCGTGTCGGCTTCAGGTCCACGGTCTGCTGGTGGGACAGCAGGCCAGCGACGCTTGGATGGTGTCGCTCATATGCTCGCGGCGGCCGAGATGACGGGCCAGTGCCCGCCAGTTCTTCAGATGGGCGATGCCGTGCTCGACACGGATACGGCGTGAGGAGTGCGCCTTGCGCTGTCGTTCGTGTATCTCCTCGTACCAGTCGGGGGCCTTCTTCTTGAACTTGCGGTGCGGTGGTGTCACCACCCGGCCGCCGGTCTGGGCGCCCAGGCCCTGGTAGCCGGCATCGGCGAGGATCTCGACCGCGGGCCCGTCGGCCAGGAGCCTGACCAGTCCTAACTGGCGGGCGTGGGTGATGTCCGCGCAGCTTGCGGGCCGTGCTGGGCTGCACCAGAGCACACGGCCTTCGCCGTCTGTGACGACCATGGACTTGACGGCGTCCTGCTTGTTCTTGCCGGAGATGCACTTGTCGCGGTCCTTGCGTCCGGCGGCCGGGCGGCGAACCCGGATCTCGGTGCCGTCGACGATGCCGGTCGTCCCGCTCGAGCCGAGATGGTCGATGACCTCGGCCAGAGACCGCAGCCGCATGTCGGGGCTGACGGTGCACCCTCTCTCGGCGAGCAGGGGCCGAACCTCACCGACGGCCCGGGCGATGGTGGAGCGGTCCACTCCGAACCAGCAGGCCAGCACGTCATGGGTGACCCCATGACGAAGATGGACGAGCGTGGCCAGGAGCCGGTCGACGAACACCAGCCGGTGCTTCGCGCCGGCGCCCACGGCCCGCTTACGCGATCGAGCGGCAAGCCTCGCCTGGTGACGTTCCTGCCACAACGGGCCGATTTGCTTAACGAGTTCAGCAATCACTCGGCAGTCAGGCCCGTGATCCGCCGATTGCTGATGATCACCGCACGCGTCGAGTCCCCCACCACCCGACCATGATCAACCATCCAGGCTCGACGTCTCACCGCCTACGTGCACGAGCTCGTTAGAGGTCCTATGTGAAAGGGCTCCTGGGGGCGCGCAGCTCGGCGACTGCAGCCGCCTCGCGGGCCTGGCGTTCGACGCGGCCCTCTTTGGTGGCTGGTGCCGGTAGTAGCCGCAGCGGAAGACCTCAGGGCCCGGCACAGCCGCTTGACACTGAGATCGGCGCGCTGGTCGGAGATGAAGTTTCAGCGGCGGGTCTTCACTTCACCTCCCTGGCGAAATACGCGGCCGCCCGGCGCAGGATCTCGCGCTCCAACTGCCACTCCTTCACAGCCTTCAGCAGCCTGGCGTTCTCGGCCCTCAGCCGGGCCAGCTCATCAGCCTGACTCTCCGGGCCACTCCCTCCCCGGACGGCCGACCCGTTCGCCCAAGTGTCCTTGCGGACCCATGTGCGCAGTGTCTCAGCCGACGCCCTCGGCACTCCGCGTTCGGCTACCTCGCACCAGTCGAGTTCGAACAGCGTCTGATCGCATCACGCACTCTCTCACTTGCCGCATGAAATCCCGGTGTCCACTCCCGGGGATCAACCTCAGTGATATCCGTGGACCCTCCCTGTCACCCCGCGCACCGCACGAGGAACGGGAACATCCCGGGGCCGAGCCGAAACCCGGACCATCTCGCCGCCGTCCGCCACATCCTCGATGACCAACGCCGACAGCCCCGAAGTGCCTTTCCCACAGGCGTGTCCGCGTCATGCACGCTCAATCATCACAGGCGAGCACTCACTGTCACAGTTCCGCACCGCCTCACTGTGTGGGATGTCTTACTGGCTCTAACAAAAGCTGTTTGATCATGTGACTGTCTGCTTGATCGTTCGTTGATGTGGTCATGGGGAAGCGTCAGTCGCGGCCGTGGATCGTGTCGGACGAACTGTGGTCGCTCATCGAGCCGTTGCTGCCCGAGCCGCCGCCGAAGCAGGTAGAAGGCCGGCCGCGGGTGCCCGACCGCCAAGCGTTGTGCGGGATCCTGTTCGTCCTCCACACCGGCATTCAGTGGGAGTACCTGCCCCAGGAGCTCGGCTTCGGCTCGGGCATGACGTGCTGGCGGCGTCTGGCGGCCTGGAACGAGGCCGGAGTCTGGGAGAAGCTGCACCAGCTGCTGCTGAACAAGCTGCGGTCGAAGAACCAGCTGGACTGGTCCCGGGCGGTGATCGACTCATCCCACGTCCGGGCCGCACGCAGGGGCCCAAAAGCGGACCCAGCCCGGTCGACCGCGCACGGCCGGGCAGCAAGCACCACATCATCACCGACGGCCAGGGCATCCCGCTCGCGGTGTCGCTGACCGGCGGAAACCGCAACGACGTCACCCAACTCCTGCCGCTGCTGGACAAGATCCCGCCAGTGGCGGGAGCCGTGGGCCGGCCGCGCAGGCGGCCCGACATGCTCTTCGCGGACCGCGGCTACGACCACGACAAGTACCGCCGGCTTCTGCGGCAGCGCGGGATCCGCCCGGTGATCGCCGAGCGTGGCCAGCCGCACGGTACCGGTCTGGGCACCTTCCGCTGGGTCGTCGAACGGACGATCTCCTGGCTGCATGGCTTCCGCCGCCTACGCATCCGGTGGGAACGACGCGACGACATCCACGAGGCCTTCCTCGGACTCGCCGTCTGCCTGATCACCCACCGGCACGTCCAGAGGCTTTGTTAGGGCCAGTAAGAGGCCGTTCGCTTTCCGAATGCTGTGTGCGGATTCCGCTGGTCAGGCATGAGATTCCGGCTGTGGCGGGAGTCTCGACTCGTTGCTGATCGAGTCGGCCTGGGGGTGGCGGATGCCGTCGATGCGGGCGGTCCTGGAAACGCGGCGGAAGACCGCTGCCGTGCGGGTGGAGGAACTCGAAGCCGAACTGGAGCGCGTGCGGGCGGACTTGGTGGAGGCCGAGGAGGTTCTCAAGCTTCGGACGATCGGCCTCGAGCAGTATCTGGAAGCGCTCGCCGAGGAGGAACAGCCGGCCGAGACGGTCGTTGGCCCGTCGCCGAGGAAGCCGGTGGGCCCGCGCCGTGCGGTGCCGCACCGCCAGAACGCGGCCGGGGTCGAAGACCTGTCGGTGGACTACCAAGCGGTGATGGCAGCCGCGGCCGAGGCCGGGAACGACGGGCTGGGTGCCCGGCGGGCGGCCGTGGTGCTCGGCTGGGACAGCGCCTCCGCCTCACGCGTCGAGGGCGCGAGAGCACGGTTGAAGAGGCTGGTGGAACGGGGCTGGCTGGTGGAGACGAAGCCCGGAAGGTTCACCCTGCCGGCAGAACAGCGCACTGATGAGGCTGTGCGGCCAGGCGGCGGTTCATGAGGGCGATCATCGACCAGCGGATGACGGCTTCGCTCGTGTCGGTGCGTCGTTCGTAGTCCCGGACCAGGCGTCGGCTGCGCAGAAACCAGGCGAAGGACCGTTCGACGACCCAGCGGCGGGGCAGTGGCTGGAAGCCGCGGACGTCCTGTCTGCGGCGGACGATGTCGAGGACGAGCCCGAGATGCTGGGCGGTCCAGTCGGTGAGGTGGCCTGTGTAGCCGCCGTCGGCCCAGACCCGCGCCAGCCGCCGAAAACTGCCGACCGCTCCCGGAAGGAGTGTCCGGGCGCCGTCCCGGTCGGTCACGGACGCCGGTGTGACCAGCACTGCCAGGAGAAGTCCGAGCGTGTCGGTGAGCAGGTGCCGCTTGCGGCCGTTGATCTTCTTGCCCGCGTCGAAGCCCCGTGAGCCGAAGACGACGGTGGCATCCGCCTTCACCGACTGCGAGTCCACAACCCCCGCGCTCGGCTCGGTGCTGCGGCCTTCGCCAGCGCGGACGGCTTCCCGCAGCCGGTCGTGCAGCTCGGTGACCAGTCCCGTGTCCCGCCAGCGGGCGAAGAAGGCATGGACGCGCGGCCAGGGCGGGAAGTCCGCCGGCATCGCCCGCCACTTGATGCCGTTGTCGACGAGGTAGCGCACTGCGTCGATCATCTGCCGGTGGCAGTAGCCCTCCGGACGCCCGCCACGACCCGAAAGCCAGCCCGGAACCGGAAGCAGATCCTTCACCACGGCCCACTCGGCATCGCTCATGTCCGAGCCGTATCGGGGCCGGCGCTGCGGCCGGTCGACAGCGTTCCCGAACCTGTGGGCGAGGCAGTCACACCCACGAGTGGACAAACTGGACTCGGCGACCGCGACCACGCGACACTTCGACAACAGGGCCTCTTGGTTTTCGCTGGACTCGACATCCGCGAGCTACCAAGAGGCCCTTCCTTCATGCACCGGCCCCGGACAACTCACCCGAACCAGGCCCCCGTTCGAACCTGTCCGACCACGCGAACGGATAGAGAACAGGCAGTAAGGCTCCCAGGGCAGCCCGCCCACACGACTGCAACAGAGGGTGCATCATGGAGGAGCCTGGAGAGGACCACGACGACGGAACGGTCGCGCGGGTCGCGTCGATCTACATTGCGAAGGCGTCCGGGATGGTCTGCCTCCGCATTCCGCACGACACCATCGAGGGCCGCCGTCTCCAGAGGGTCTGGACGGTCGCCTCGACCACGAATGGCAGCGCTCGCCGCCGCCCGTTCCATCTCGCTCAAGGAGCTGCCCAGCGTCGAACGCCGCTCTCGAGCCTTGAGCGACATTGTCGTCACCTACGACCGGCTCGGTCGCCGCAGCGACTGCATCCGCACTCTGCTGCAGGCCGAGCGCTGCACTCCCAGGAAACCCAAGCCCGCCCGGCGACGAAGGCGCTCATCTCCACCCTGCTGGTCTCTGGCCCCACGACGACGGAACTGCGCGCCCTTGCCACACGCAGTGGAGTCATCGCGTGACAGTGGCCCCGCGGCTGGAGGGCGGAGAGGGTCTCGGCGAGGTCCGGGCGGTGGCCGTCCGCGGCGACGGCGGCGAGGTAGCGGGCTTCGGTTGTGGCTTGGTTAGGGGACTGCGCGGCTGCGGCCTGCGCGATTTCGTGGGCGACGAAGTGCCCGGCCACGAAGGCTGTGAGCTGGGCGAAGATCTCCAGTTTCGCCCTGCAGCCAGTCCGGTGGGCCGCAGGGCTGCTGGGCGAAGATCTCCAGTTTCGCCCTGCAGCCAGTCCGGTGGGCCGCAGGGCGGCGAGCGTGTGTCCCAGAAGGCCAGAGTGTTGATCAATCTCAGTGCCGACCATGGTTCTGCAGATCTCGGGGCCGGGCTCCACCTGTCCAGTGGTGACCGGTTCTGGACAGGGGGTTGGTCCGTGCCGGGGTCGCCGGAAGTCACTCCGTGGCTGATGGCGGGGGTGGAGGTGGGGTGGGGGTGAGGCAGCGGCTGAGGGCGTCGCCGATGCCGGGGGCGAGTGGGCCGGTGGGGTCAAGGCCGAGGCGGTCGGTGAGGTCGCGGGCGTGGACGCGGGTGGTGGCTTCCAGGAGGAGTGCGTAGGTGTCGGTGGCGGCGCGGGTACGGATGCGGGCGGTGAGGGCGAGGGCGAGGGTGATGAGGGCAGCGGGCCACCACCAGGCGGTGAGAGAGAGGTAGAGCAGGGCCCAGGCGGCCAGGGCGGTGGCGCGGGTGAGGGACTGGCGGGCGGAGGTGACCTCGGTGCGGATCTCCTCGGGCAGGCTGAGCCACAGGTGGGGCCATATGGCGGCCAGGTCGATGCCGTGGTCGCGGTCCAGACGTAGGGCCGCCGCGTTGAGGCGGTCACCACTCCAGGTGGGGCGGGCGGGTTCCTCCAGGGCGATACGGGTCATGGCGTGTTCGGCTGCGTGCCGGGTGGCGGGGTCGACCCGCCGGCCGCGTGCCAGGGCCTTCGCGGCGCCTTCGCGGTGCTGGTGCCAGGTGCGGGCGGCAGTGGCCCAGCGGCGGCGGCGTCGGGCGGTGTGCCAGGCGGCGAGCTGACGGGCGGGAGGCGGCCAGGCGGGCCAGTCCGCGGCCAGCCAGAGCCGTTCGGTCAGCGACCCGAGAGCCTGGGCGGCGAGACCGACGGCAGCAGCCCCGGCCAGCACGGCGGCCAGCAGCACCACCTGGCCGCCTGCCTTGCCCGTGGCGGGGTGGTTGGCCCAGGTGGTGATCTGGTCGGTGAGACGGGACAGATCGAAGGGGTGGGTGTGGCCGAGGGCGCGGGAGGACGCGGCGACAGCGAGGTAGAGCGCGCCGGGCAGGACCAGCAGGGACACCCACCGTTCAGCGAGTTTCTTGCCCAGCTCCGTCAGCAGGCCGCCCACCGGGTCACAACCGTTCCCGGCGCAGAGCGGTGCCGCTGACCGCGCAATGAGGCACGTCGGTGGCGGGTTGGGGCCACCAGTAGCGTGCGCACCGGCTGCCCGGGCACAAGTACAGTTGTTCGCCCGGCCGGTCGCTGATGCCGACAGGCCGCAGGCCGCGGGTTCCCGGGCCGGAGTCGCCGTAGCCGTCCAGCCCGTGCGCATCACCGCCGGCCTGGAGGACCGCGTGTAGCACGGCCAGCCGATCGGTGATGTCCCCGCCCGCCCGCGCAGTGACCAGCACCTCGTCCACCAGGTCTTCTCCGCCACTGTGACCTCGACGCAGGTCCTCGCGGATCTCCTCGAGATGCGCGCACACCACTGCCAGCCGCTCCGCCGTGTCCCGGTGCTCGTCGATCACGAATCTCCCTTCCGTCACGCCTTGGCTCAAACCGGCCGAACACCCCTGCTCGGAGACCGGATTGCTGTAACGGAAAGCGTACGCTGCGTACTCTGGGCGTGACATGACTAGGCGTCAGGTCACAGGGATGGTGACGTGACGGTGGGGGCACGTGGTGCGTGAGGAACTTCTGGCTGCGATCGGGGCCCGGGTGCAGCGGATCATCGATACCCGTGACCTGGCCCCGGCACGGGATCCACAGGCGCACACCGAAGCGGTGCGGCTCGCCGAACTCCTGCAGGCCAGCTCTGGGAACGCAGATGACCTACGCGCTTGGTACGGGCTCGGCTGGCTTCAGTTCTACCGGTTCTTGGCGAAGGCTGATGCCGACAACGAAGCGACCTTCACGGTCGCCATCGAGGCGTTCGCCCACTGTTTCCTTGCGGGCGTAGTGGAAGGCCTACCCGAAACAGCGCTGCCGATGATCGCCGAGGCCGCGGCACCACACGCGACCGCGATGTCCCACCGGACAAACACCTCGACCGATCCGGCCCTCCTCTCAGCCGCTGTGGACGTGTGGGAGCGCATCGTAGGGGCTGTTCCCGCCGAACATCCCAATCGCCCGGCGTATCTGGGTAACCTGAGCCTCGCCCTGCTGCGTCGAGGAGGGCGCACGGGAAGCCGGGCGGACCTGGACGAGGCCGTCGCACGCAGCAGACAGGCACTTCGCGCCGTACCCGACGACCACTCCGACCGTCGGCAACACCTGGCCAATCTGGGGGTGATGCTACGGGCCCGGTTCCCGCACACCGGTGAACGAGCAGACCTGGAGGAAGCCATCGGTCTGTTCCGGGTCCTGGCGAGCACCGGCCCCGACAGGCCTGAGTACCTGGGCAGCTTGGGGCTCACCCTGTGGATGCGGGGTAAGCTCACCGCGGACCTGGCGGACCTGGCGGACCTGGACGAGGCCGTCGAACACCTTCGGGTGGCGGTGGACGCCACCCCGGCCGACTCCCCGGACCGCCCGGAGCTCCTGGCCAGCCTCGGGACCGCCCTGCGTACGCGGGGGGAGCGCACCGGGAGCCGGGCGGATCTGGAGTCGGCCGCCGCCCACCTCCGGGCGGCGGTGGACGCCAGGACCGCCCCGCCCGCCAGGTATTCGCACAACCTGGGACTCGCGCTGTGGGCCCGGTTCCGGCGCGGCGGGGAGTGTGCGGACCTGGACGAGGCTGTCGAACACCTTCGGGTGGCGGTGGACGCCACCCCGGCCGACTCCCCGGACCGCCCAGCCGCTCTGGCCGACCTCGGAACCGCGCTGTGGACCAGATCCGCACGTACCGGAGACCGGGCGGATCTGGACGAATCCATTGTTCGTCTCCGGACCGCTGTCGAGACCACCCCCGCCGACGACCCCGGACGAGCGACTTCTCTCAATGGTCTGGGCTTTGCGCTGCACGCCAGGTACGAGCGCACCGGAAACCGGGCGGATCTGGACGAAGCCATCTCCACTGCCCGAGAGGCGCTGTCGGCCCTCCCCGCGGACGCCGCCGCCCGAACGAGACACCTGGCCAACCTGGCAGCCGCGCTACGGGCCCGGTTCCTGCGCACCGGGAGCCGGGCGGACCTGGACGAAGCCATCACCATCGGGCGAGAGGCATCTGAGTCCGTCTCCCCCGACGATCCCGGCCACTCGGACGTCCTGGCCAACCTTGGGGCCACACTGCGGACCCGCTACGAACACGCTGGCGGGCAGGCGGATCTCGACGAGGCCGTCGGTCGCCTTCGGGCCGCTGTGGAAGCCACCCCCGCCGATCACCCCCACCGGGCGAGCCACCGGAGCGTCCTGGCAAACGCGCTGATGGCCAGATTTGAACACACCGGGAGCGAAGCGGACCTGGACACGGCGATCACCTTCCACCGGGAAGCCCTGGCGGCCGTCCCCACCGACGATGCCGAGCGTCCCATGCTCTCGGCCAACCTGGGGGGCGCACTGTGGCGCAGGTTCCAACGTGCCGGGGGCATGGCGGATCTGGAGGAGGCCGTCGTGCATCTTCGGACCGCTGTCAACGCCACGCCCGCCGACCACCCCGGACAGGCGGATCGCCTCAGCGACCTGGGGACTGTCCTGTTCACCAGGTTCCAACGTACCGGGAGCACGGTGGATCTGGAGGAGGCCGTCGTGCATCTTCGGACCGCTGTCAACGCCACACCCGCCGACCACCCCGCACAAGCGAGATACCTGCTCAACCTCGGGGCCGCGCTGAGGCTCCGATACAGCCACGCTGGGCACAGGGCGGACCTGGATGACGCGATCACCACCTGGCGGATGGCGCTGACCCTTTCCATGGACATCCGCGACCGATCGAGGTGCCTCCTCAACCTGGGCATTGCACTGCGCGTCAGGTTCAAGCGAACCGGGAACGGGGCGGACCTTGAGGAAGCGGTCACATCCTGTCGTAGCGCTCTGACGACCCTCTCCGCCGAGGACTCAGAGCGAGCGCGCGGCCTGTACGAGCTCGGCGTCGCACTGGAGGCCCGGCACAGGCACACCGGTGAGAAGAGGGACCTGGATGAAGCGGTGTCCGCTTACACCGGAGCGTGGGAGCCGGCCACAGGGGCGCCGTCGGACCGCATCGACGCCGCCCGGGCCGCAGCCGCGCTGGCCGCAGGGGTGGACGTCGGCAAGGCGGCGGACGCGGCGGAGGCTGCGGTGCGGTTGCTGCCCGAAGTGGCTTCCCGGCAGATCGGACGGGAGGACCAGCAGTACGCGCTCGGCCGGTTTGCCGGCCTGGCCGGGGAAGCGGCAACACTGGCCCTGGCGGACCCCCGCACACACTCACAGGAACGAGCGGCTCGGGCACTTCGGCTGCTGGAGGCCGGGCGGGCGGTCCTGTACAGCCAGGCGCTGGACACGCGCAGCGACCTCACCGAACTGCACCAGCGGCATCCTCATCTGGCCGCACGGTTCGTCCAGTTGCGCGACCAGCTCGACCAGCCTCACAACCTGTCGCTTCTTGTTCCTCCCGGGGGTGAGGACAGCGACGCTGCCGGGATGCGAGAGGAGAGCAGCGGGCGCGACCGGCACCGGCTAGCCCGCGACTTCGCCCAGACCCTGACCGAGATCCGCGCGCTCGACGGGTTCACGTCTTTCGCTCTTCCGCCCACAACCGAAGAACTTCTCGCCGAAGCCGCCCATGGCCCCGTAGTAGTGTTCACCATCGGCCGCGACCGCGGCGACGCCCTGCTCCTCACCCACGAGGGCATCACCCATCTTGGACTGCCCGAGCTCACCGCCAAGACCCTGGTCGAGCGTGTCAACGCCTTCCGCCGGGCGCTGAACACTGCCACCGCAGGAGAACACAGGGAGCAACGACAGCAGGCGCAGAACGTCCTGACCGGGACCCTGCAGTGGCTGTGGGACGCCGTGACCGAGCCAGTTCTCGACGCTCTGGGTTACCGCCAGCAACCGACCGAGGGGGCCGACTGGCCGCGGGTGTGGTGGGCACCGGGCGGACTACTGGGACTGATGCCGCTACACGCTGCCGGCTACCACACCGACCCCGCTGACGACCCGAACCGCCGCACAGTCATGGACCGGGTCGTCTCCTCCTACACTCCCACGGTCCGCGCCCTCCGCCACGCCCGCCAATACCTTCGCCGCCAGACGCATGACCCGGACGTGCCGCCCCAGGGGCTCATTGTCGCGATGCCCACCACACCCGGTCTTCCCGGCCATGGCCGCCTGCGCCACGTCGACACCGAGGCCGAGTTGGTCCAACGCCACCTGCGGCGCACGGTGCTGCTACGCGAACCCGACGCCGCCTCCTCGCCCGGCCTGCCCGAGAACGCGCCTACCAAGACCGCGGTCCTGGACCTTCTGCCCGACTGCACGATCGCGCACTTCGCCTGCCATGGTGCCAGCCACCCCGTCGACCCGTCCCGGAGTCGGCTGCTGCTCCACGACCACGAAATCGATCCGCTCACCGTCGCGAGCCTCGCCCCTGTCCGCCTCGACCGCACGCAGTTGGCCTACCTGTCGGCCTGCCGCACCGCAAGCATCGACACCGCTGGCCTGATCGACGAGGCCATCCACCTGACCTCCGCCTTCCAACTCGCCGGATTTCCCCACGTGGTGGGCACCCTGTGGGAGATCGACGACCGGACTGCCGTCACCGTCGCCGACGCCTTCTACACCCACCTGCGCACCCCGACCGGCACCATCGACACCAGCCGCGCGGCCTGGTCCCTCCACCAAGCCGTACGTGCCCTGCGCGACGGTCACGACCTCCCCGCGCAACTTGACCGGAACCGGATCCCCTCCCTGTGGGCCGCCTATCTGCACGTCGGCGCCTGACCGTTGCCACCCGGGGTACCGGGTGGGGCACAGCCCTACTGGCTCAAGATGTAACCACCGACGCGGACTGAGCCTGCCACCCGTCTGCCTCGCTCTGAGGTGCAAGGTGGACGTCCCAGACCGGAGCGCCTACGCGGTCCTCGATGACGAGCGACGAGACGAGCAATGCTTCAGCCCCGCGGTTCGGGGAGTTCCCCTGGTCTGACGGCCACGATCTCCACGCTGGTGCAGCCGACGCTCTCGAGATCAGCCTTCCGATCCTGGGCGCTGGGCTTGTCGTAGGCTACGGCGGAGGCACGAGGCGTGCCGGTGGGGTCAGTCCAGGTGAGGCCGTAGTTCTGCATGGTGATCACGGGTGCATCGTTGCTCCTCCCGCCGGCCCGACCCTGGTAGGAGTGGTCGTCGTCTGCGACGGTGTCGTCGACGACACCGTCGATGCAGTTGGCGTCGGCAGTGCCTCCGCATACGCGCGGTTGACCGACGCGGAACGAGAGACTGTGCGCGGCGCGCCAGGCATCAAGGGCCGGAACGGTCGCCTGACCAACGACGATCGCCGCGGCGCCCGGCTTGAGACGGGTCATGGCGTGCACGACATCGATGAAAGGTGAGTCCAATAGCGCCTGCGCCAAACGGTCGGTCAGTGGATCTGCACTCTGGTGCAGCCTGTGCCAGTCGCGCATATTGGAGCAGGCCCGGAAGAAGGCGTCCTGCCGCCCTTTAACGAGATCAGGGCGGTTGAGACCGAACACCCGGATCGTCTCCTCGCCTCTGGGTGACTTGTCCACCGGGTCGTACAGACCGCTTTCCAGCAGCAGCTGCAGATGGTCTGCCGGATCCTCCGCAGAGGGGTCGACCAGGAGACACACACCGTCCGCGTTCACCGGGTACTGCGACCGCTTGACGTTGCTGTTGCAGTACGAGCAGGCCAGGAGGTGGTTCACCCACTCGAAGGCACGCAGCGGCGCGTTTTCCAGCGGCTGGAAATGGTCAATGTCGGTGCCGCGGCTATCGTCGCAGTACATGCACCGCACAGCACCACGGGTCATCGACTCCAGCGCCGTGCGCACGTGCCTGCGGGGGGTCTGCGCCTTGATCCACTGCTCACGCGCCGCCTTCGACGTTCCCCCGGCATCCCGGACGCGTCCCGTCCACCGCGTCAGCAGAACCTGCGTGCTGTCGGAGACAGGCACGCGCTGAACCGGAATCACCGTTCCTGCTCCAGCCGCGCCGACACCTCGGCCACCCTGCTCTCCAGAGAGCTCGTCAGCAGGCTGCTCAGCTCCTGGTACTCGGCGATCTCCTCAGCCGTGGCCGCTTCGGCATACACCTTGCGCTCCAGGGCCACCAGACGCCGGCGCTGCTGCTCGGCACGGCTGGAGTACGGCGTCTCCAGGCCGAAGAGCTCCGAGAGCACAGCATCGTCTCCGCTCCCGTACACGACCCTGCGGTAGAGATCCTCGTCCACCACTTCGGGGGGCTGTTGCTCGTCTGCTCCAGGGAGCCGGATCAGTCCGCCCTCGTCGGCGGCCTGGCAGATGTATGGGCTGTGGCTGGTGACGATGAACTGGATGTTGGGGAAGTGGTCCTGCATCCAGTCGCCTATCTTGCGCTGCCAGGTCACATGCAGGTGCGCGTCCACTTCGTCGATCAGCACGACGCCCGGGGCGAGGATCGCCGTACCCCCAGACCTGGAAGCGGTCGGATGAGTGTGCAAGTACCCGTAGGCGCCGTGGAGCTGCCGGACGATGTCCAGCACCAGTGCCGCCACCGTCCGGTAGCCGTCGCTCATCTCCCTCAACGGGAAGCCGGGCCCCTTATGGCCCTTCTCGACCACCCACAAGCCGTCCGCTGACACCCTCTGGATCTGGTACCGGTCGGGCAACAACCCGTCCCGCAGCAACGACAGGACCTGATTGAGCAACACGGCGGCCTCGCTGCTCGTGCCTTCCTCGTACATACGCAGCCGTAGATCGATCAGCCACGCCACGCCCTCGGCCAGCGAGGCGTCCTCGTGGAAGAGCGTTGCCAGGCGCCCACTGGGCCCCTGGTTCAGCATGAGCCGCTGCGCCTCGCTGGAGCCGCCGGTCAACCGCCGGAACGGCCCGTAGCCGGCACAGAACCAGCCGATCGGGTTCTCCACCCACGGCCCGCGAGGGCCACTCTTGCCAGTACCCAGCGGTGCCATCACCGGCCGAGGAGCATGACGATCAGGCTCAGGGTGTGTCCACCGCAGGCCCAAAGAGATCTCACCTTGAGGCTTGTTGCCCGATCCCGTAAAGCCATCGTGCACCGGGTCGCTGACGACGTGGACCTCTACCTCCCCCTTCTTGGCAGGCGTCGAGATCCAGCCGGTGAAGTCCGACACCAGCGCCCGCGCGACTGCCGGTCCACCCAGCGCCAGGGCAATCGCCTGCAGCACAGTGGATTTGCCCGAACTGTTGCGACCCGCAAGCACCGTCCAGCCGCTACGCCCGGGCAAAATCAGATCGGCCGCCCGCCTACCGGTGAAGCCTTTGACGTTCCTGAGCTGGACCCTCGTGACGTACACCCGCGCTCTGCCTCCATCCGACCGCCTCGCCCCTCACACGAACAGAGCCTCGCGGGGCACCGATGCCCTACATTCTCACGCCTCCGGCCACGCGCGACGCCGCGGGCTAGGACGACGAGCACAGCAACCCGCCCCTGCGGCGCCCCTCCGCGGCTGACAACAACAACCACACACGGCCGGCTTCCCCGGCCGACGCTGAGCCCTCCCACTACAGCAGCCCCGCCTCCGCATGGACGTAACCGAAAGCATGCGCCATATGGGCCACCGCGCGGCGCATCACGTCCTGGCACTCGGTGCCCGGGGGCCGCGCCGCTGGCGGTCGCCGGAGAGCGCGACGATCCGCTGTACCGGCAGCGCGACGGCCAGATGACTGCCGGTGGGGAGAAGCCCCCCGGCTCGGGGCATAGGCCTCCTGCCACCGATGCCGGAACTCTGCGTCCGCGCGCCTACGGCGCGGGTGAGGAGAACAGACGATCGTGTGACTCTCGATCGTCAATCCTGGTCCTCGTCGAGGCCGTCGGCGGGGTAGGGGTGCAGTGATACACCTACCGCTATGCGCGCCTGCCTGAACTCCTCTTCCACTGTGCCCTGCAGCCTATAGGTGTTGCGGAGCAGCGGCACCGGCCAGCCGGCTTCACGCAGAGCCGCATCATCGATCACACCGGCCTTGGCCGCCCAGTCTCGAAGACCGCGCAGCGCGGCCTCCGCCGCTGTGGCGGTCATGTTCGCTGTATACACCAGCCACCCATCCTCGGCGAGTTCCTCGCCGAGGCCACACTCGGGGCTTCCCTTGGATGCCCCGAGTGGCTGGTCCGTCCCAACGACCAGGACACGGCCGCCATCCATGCGGGCGAGAACCAGCACAACCCGGGACCTGTCCGCCTGAGTCTGCACTTCACCGGCAGCCGCAACCACCCGGCCCCACAGGTCCGCTGCCGACACCTCGTCGAGGTTCACGGTTTCGCTCTGGCCGCCCTGCGGCATGCGGTCTGCAGGCATGCGCGCGTTCACTCCATCGATCTTGAGCTGCCGAAGGACGGACCGCTCCACCTGCCGCGCGGCCTCCCGGGAGGGCAGCAGCACAGCGCGGTACAGGTGCCAGCCCTGGCTCCGGTGCTGATCGATCCGCGCGGAATCCAAGCCAGCAATCCCCACCTTCCCAACCCCGGTGGCGCTATGCGTGACCACGTAGACGTGCGTGGGCGTTTCGATCATGCGTTCATCTCCGTCCGGGCCGACCCACACAGCCCGGCGTGGTCGGCGAGATGGATGTACAGCGCGCCAGGACTCACCCAGGGGCGCGCCCCGTTCAGTGTTCGTCCACCGGTTCGTGGGCGGGCACCTGTCCGGGGCCGCGCCGCTGGCGGTCGCCCGAGAGTGCGACGATCCGGTGGACCGGCAGTGCGACGGCCGGGTGGCCGCCGGTGGGGGAGAAGCCCATCTGGCCGGTATCGGGCTCGAAGAACGTCACCGTGCCGTACAGGCGGTGCAACACCGTATCCGGCCGGCTCCCGCACTCGACGTCCACCCACAGCGTCCACTCCCGCAACCAGTGGAAGGGAAGGTTCGCCAGTTCCGCAGCCGCGGCGCCCGGGTGATCGTCGTCCGGTACCCAGATATATGCGCCCACGACCAGGTCGTTGTACCGCTCGATCGATTCCAGCCCGCCGCCCCCCGGCCCGCACCGACCGCCGCGCATCACGCCGCGCCGCCCTCACCTTCGTCACCAAGACCGTAGGCAGCGCGCCCGCCCCATCACGCTCAGGCACCTTCTGCTCCCCGGGGCCGGTAGCACCCGGCGCCACGTCCGGCCCGACCACGATCGCCCACGCTGCTCGCGGGTATGTTCGACGGTATGCCGGGCGGCGAAGCCGGGACGGCCAGCACCAGGGAGTGATCCGGCTCCCACCTGTAACCGGGTGCGGCGTCCACCGAACGGCACGCAGGGCCCGTGCTGCTTGTACTGGGCCAGGGAAGCCAGGCCCGCATCCTGCTGCCAGAAGAATCCGGCTCAGAACTGCCGTACGGTCAGGAGCCGGCCCAGCGCCGGGCCGACGTCCTGTTCGCGATGCTCCGCGACGGCACCTTCTACGAACCGCAGCCGGTCAGGTCAGGCTGAGTAGCCGAGACCGCTCCCACCGGCCGCGACCAGCGCGTTGTCCGTCAGCCCCCGGCACCTGCAACCCGCCCCTGTTCCAGCCTGCCTTGGGCGGCCGTGAGCGGGCGGGCCGCCGCTGCGGGCCGGCTCGGACTCGGGAACACCGGCGATGGGGTGATGTGTGGCGCACGGACGGCGGTGGAGGCGAGCGCGGTGAGGAGGCGCAGGGCGTTGCCCGCCTTGCAGCGTCTGCGGCGAATACGGGTGGCGGCCTCTACAGCTGGAGCTTCTGACCGTTCCCCCGCGAGGGCCGCTCGTTCTTGACGCCGCTGCACGCCAGGAGCTCGGTCCCGGTGGCGTCGAAGTAGAGAGTGAAGAACCAAGATCGGTTTGCTGCGACGATGTTGCCGGTACGCAGTTGCTCATCGCGGTGCCGAGCGCGGAGGATCTCAACGGTCTCGTCAAGACCGAGGGTCGTCAGGCCGATCTTCAACGACCGTTTCAGCCTTGTCGCAGCGATGCCGAGGACCATCAACTGTGGCGGCTGTCCGTCGTAGAGCATTACCTCGCCGCCGGCGGCGATGGCGTCGCGTGCTGCCTTGCAGGCACTGGTCTGGTCTTTGAGCATCGCGGTGATGTCGGGCTGACTTGGGTTCTTGTCCTCGGTGGCCATGCGGCGACTGTAGGGAGCGAACGCGGGCGTTGCTACGGGGATTGGCGTGGCCTGCGCGGGGGCGTTGGGCCGTGGGGAGCGAACAGGACCGCCTACCCAGCGCAGGACGTCCGTCGATGACGATGCTACTTCGCGCTGATGGCCGCAGCCTGCGTGCGGCATCGTTCCAGCCCTGCAGTCACCTCTTCGTGGTCCGGGCGGTCCCGGCTGGCCAGGAGTTCGCCAGCCGCGGTCATGGCGGCCCAAAATTCGGGTGGTGAGCCGCGCCCGGCCGGGAACCGGGTTTTGGCGAAGTGGAGGAAGATCTTCGTGAGCTCCCCGGCGCGAAACCACGCGAGCAGGCCGGCGGGATAGCCTCCGCGGGCACCAGCGGCGGTTCCCAAGAGGTCGCGGATGCGCTCCTCGTGTTCCTCAAGTACTCGGTCCACGATGAAGACGTGCCCGAACCTGAGAAAGTAGGCGAGGTCCTCCTCCTCACCCACCGCGAAGTCTGAGAAGAGTGGCTCGACCTCGCGGAGCCGGGCCTCGGCGTCAGTCCGGGGCACACCCAGGGCCAAGCACACGGCCAACACACAGGCACCCCAGTTGCCGGTCCTCGCAGCCAGCTCGGCGAAGACCTCCTCATCGCTTTGCCCTGCGGCGAGCATCTCCTGCGCCTCCAAAACCAGCGCGCCCTCGTCCTCCCCGTGACTCATGGCGAGAGGCTACCGCGAGGTGCGATGACCGAGCCGGCCGCGATCCCCTCGCTCACCCGGGCCTCCCGCGCATACAGCCAGCCCGGCGCCCCGACCGTCGTACGCACCACGACCAACAGTGCCACGACGGGCCACAAGCTCAGCGTGCTGCTCACCGACCACCTCGGCACGGCGAACACGGCGGTCGAACTGTCGGCCGGTCAGCCGGTCACACGCCGCGCCTACAAGCCTTACGGCGAACTGGGCGGTCCCAAGCCGGCGAGCTGGCCGAACAAACGCGGTTATCTGGGCGTCGGCATCGATGACGCAGACACAGGACTGACGCACATCGGAGCCCGCGAGTACGACCAGAGCTCGGGACGCTTCCTCTCGGCCGACCCGGTCATCGACATCGCAGACCCGCTCCAGATGAACGGGTACACGTACGCCAACAGCAGCCCCATCAGCAAAAGTGATCCCTCAGGTCTGAAGCTCGCATGCGGCCCCGGATTCGACACGCCCTGCCCGAAGTCCGACCAGAACGGCGACGGCGTACCCGAACGCTCACGTTCACGTTCGGAACATCCCTGCGTCGGCGGGAAGGACGGCCACCATCACGATCACGCTGGTGGTGAGAGCGGAACACCCCAGCGTCGGCCTCGATGGAACATCCCCGTGTCGGTGAGGAGGACCGCGGCTGTACGCCGAGGGTGACGGCCTCCTCCGGAATACCCCCGCGTCGGCGGGGAGGACCTGTGGAACCAGCCTCCGGGCCTGACCCTGGACGGAACACCCCGCGTCGGCGGGGAGGACATGGGCAGGATGATGCCGCTCTGGCCGGGCGCCGGAACACCCCCGCGTCGGCGGGGAGGACTCCCACGACAGCAGCGCCCGCCACCCGTCGAACGGAACACCCCCGCGTCGGCGGGGAGGACCACCCCACCCCCTTGGCCACCTCGCCCGGCACCGGAAGACCCCCGCGTCGGCGGGGAGGACGAACGCCTCCCGCGCGGTCTTGCCCAGGTTCGCGGAACACCCCCGCGTCGGCGGGGAGGACCACAGGTGCTGGAGCAGGATCAGCGCGGCCAGCGGAACACCCCCGCGTCGGCGGGGAGGACGCGGTCTGCGGGGCGGGAAGGTTCTCGCGGATCGGAACACCCCCGCGTCGGCGGGGAGGACGGGTCAATGCCGCCCTTGGCGTCCATGGTCGGTGGAACACCCCCGCGTCGGCGGGGAGGACTCCGAGAGCCCGGGGCGTTCGTCGTCGCCTGCCGGAACACCCCCGCGTCGGCGGGGAGGACCCGGCGAGGACGACCGCGTTGATGGAGCCGATCGGAACACCCCCGCGTCGGCGGGGAGGACACGCCGGACAGGGCGCCCACGTCCCCTGCAGCGGAACACCCCCGCGTCGGCGGGGAGGACCTGCTCGACCTCGCCCTCGTCTACGTGCCCGGCGGAACACCCCCACGTCGGCGGGGAGGATAGCGCCGCGTCCCTGCCCGAGTGGGCCACCGCCGGAACACCCCCGCGTCGGCGGGGAGGACGTGAGGATGGCGGCGCTCAGCGCGGCGAGCGACGGAACACCCCCGCGTCGGCGGGGAGGACATCGGCACGATCGCGGCGCAGCTCGGCCCGATCGGAACACCCCCGCGTCGGCGGGGAGGACATCGGCACGATCGCGGCGCAGCTCGGCCCGATCGGAACACCCCCGCGTCGGCGGGGAGGACTCGCGCTCCAGGCCCTCGAGGGTGTCTTGCCACGGAGCACCCTCGTGTCGGCGGGGAGGACGGCTGCGCGTCCGACTCCGGCTGCAGCTCCATCGGAACACCCCCGCGTCGGCGGGGAAAACCAGGGCGCGAGGAACCAGCGCGACCACCGGACCGGAACACCCCCGCGTCGGCGGGGAGGACTCCACGCCGGAGTCGATGGCGCCGGGGGAGGACGGAACACCCCCGCGTCGGCGGGGAGGACCTGTGTCGCTGCTCACCACACCGTTGATCGCCTACGGAACATCCCCGCGTCGGCGGGGAGGACCCGCATCACAACCCGCGGACCCGGGAGGCCGACGGAACACTCCCGCGTCGGCGGGGGAGGACCCCCACAGCTCGCGGGCCTCGATGATGCCGCCCGGAACACCCCCGCGTCGGCGGGGAGGACTGGATCAGGTAAACGTCGACCTCGTCGAGGTGCGGAACACCCCCGCGTCGGCGGGGAGGACGACGGCACGGCGTACCACCAGAGCCTGATGAACGGAACACCCCCGCGTCGGCGGGGAGGACACGTTGAGCGGGACTTCGTAGACCTGGCCCTCCGGAACACCCCCGCGTCGGCGGGGAGGACACCACACCCTCCACCCGCAGACCGTGAATCCTCGGAACACCCCCGCGTCGGCGGGGAGGACGACGAGGACGTCCGCGTCATCATCGAACCCCTCGGAACACCCCCGTGTCGGCGGGGAGGACCCAGACACGCGATCGGCCACACTTTGTTGAGGCGGGACACCTTAGCGTCGGCGTACACGACATCGACTACCTCTTCGTCGACGAGATTCACAACGGAGCACCTCCGCATCGGCGGAGACGACGGCGACCGGTACCGCGGGGAAATCCTGCTAGTCGAAGCACCTTCGCGTCGGCGAAGAGAGGCAGCGTCACGGGCACCATCCTGTCTGATCGGGGCCACCGCGTCGGCAAGGACGACGTCTGAAACCGCGTTCGCATTGCGTCGACGATCGGAGCACTCCGTCGGCGGGGAGGACCCGACAACGGCCCCAAGGACGCCGGCCACATCGGAAGACCCTTTCGTCGGCGGGAAGGACGAGGTCCTCCCGTGCAAGGCCCGCCGGGACGTCGAGACACCCCGGCGTCGGCGGGGAGGATCTGACGGTGGCCTGGGTCAACGTCTACCCGGACGGAACACCCCCGCGTCGGCGGGGAGGACTGAATCGCACCCCGCCTAGGGCTTGACGTTCCGGACCCCCCGCGTCGGCGGGGAGGACGCCGTGCGCAGCCACGAGTAGGCGGCGCTCGCCGGACACCCCCGCGTCGGCGGGGAGGACTGCCCGTAACCGGCGGGCGGTCTCTCTTTCGGCGGAACACCCCCGCGTCGGCGGGGAGGACCACTCGGCTACGTACTACCGGTTGTCCGGGCCCGGAACACCCCCGCGTCGGCGGGGAGGACGACGCGGCCGAGTTCATCGACATCACCGCCCGCGGAACACCCCCGCGTCGGCGGGGAGGCCTCACCTCGCCTACGGCGGGCAACCCCCCCTGCCGGAACACCTCCGCGTCGGCGGGGAGGACCACCCCTACACCGGCCTGCCCGGTCTCGCCGTCGGAACACCCCCGCGTCGGCGGGGAGGACAGGATCCGCTCCCGCAGCACTCCGTACACCTGCGGAACACCCCCGCGTCGGCGGGGAGGACGCGTTGCGCCGCCAGATTTCCGTCCGCTGCACCGGAACACCCTCGCGTCGGCGGGGAAGACCACGTTGCCTGGCTCGGCGACCACGTCGAGGGCGGAACACCCCCACGTCAGCGGGGAGGACTCACGGGCGGCCTCGACCAGTGACATGCGCAGCGGAGCACCCCCGCGTCGGCGGGGAGGACCCGGGCACCGCGGGCAGTTCAGGCGGCTGGAGCGGAACATCCCCGCGTCGGCGGGGAGGACCGGCCGTAGCCGACGAGGTAGATCGTGCCGTCCGGAACACCCCCGCATCGACGGGGAGGACGTCGTCACCGCGCAGGCATGGATCGAGCTGCGCGGAACACCCCCGCGTTCGGCGGGGAGGACTGTCTCGAGGCGGGCATCCTGACGCAGCGGCACGGAACACCCCCGCGTCGGCGGGGAGGACTTCCTGCGTCCGGCCATCGAGATGACCCCCATCGGAACACCCCCGCGTCGGCGGGGAGGACGACGACGTCCTCGAACTCGTCCGGTCGCACGGCGGAACACCCCCGCGTCGGCGGGGAGGACTGCGCCACGTACTTGTCGGTGCCCTTCGCCATCGGAACACCCCCGCGTCGGCGGGGAGGACGGGATCCTTGCCTCCTGGGCAGTGAACGCCCGCGGAGCACCCCCGCGTCGGCGGGGAGGACGACGACCGGCTGGTCATCGACTGGCCCTAGGACGGAACACCCCCGCGTCGGCGGGAAAGACTGCGCGGCCTCGTGCAGCAGGTACCCGAAGACCGGAACATCCCCGCGTCGCCAGGGAGGACGAAGCCGGGCCGGAGAAGAAGCTGGCCGCGCACGGAACACCCCCGCGTTGGCGGGGAGGACCGCCCCACGCGTTACCGGGCCTGCGCGTTTCACGGAACGCCCCCGCGTCGGCGGAGAAGACCCTGCGGATGCGACCGCCACGCTCACCCAGACCGGTACACCCCCGCGTCGGCAGGGAGGACGGCATCGGTGTCACGTCCGGCCTCGTGTGGGGCGGAACACCCCCGCGTCGGCGGGGAGGATGCCGCTGGCGGCGTCAGAACCGCATCACCGATCGGAACACCCCCGCGTCGGCGAGGAGGACCAGCCCGTCCAGCCGATGAGGAACTGCTGCACCGGAACACCCCCGCGTCGGCGGGGAGGACGGCCGGTCAAAACGGGCGGCCCTTCGGCACGTCGGAACACCCCCGCGTCGGCGGGGAGGACATGGTGATGGCGGTCTCCTGCGACAGGACCCGCGGAACACCCCGGCGTTGGCGGGGAGGACGAGCTGAAGTGCCGCGAGCTCGGGCCCGTCGTCGGAACACCCCCACGTCGGCCGGGAGGACAGCGAGACCACGTCGAAGCACGCGCTGAAACGCGGAACATCCCCGCGTCGCGTCGGCGGGGAGGACGCCCACAAAGTCGACGACCTCTACGCCGCCATCGGAACACCCCAGCGTCGGCAGGGAGGACCCGGCATGAACCCGCGTACCAGGGAGGCTACGGAACGCCCCCTGCGTCGGCGGGGAGGCGGTGTTGTCGGAGTAGTGCGTGAGTGGCAGTTGGCGGGTGTGGTTTTGGTTGTTGTTGAGTCAAGGTGCGGGGCTCGTTGGTTGTGACTCTATCGGCCGAGTGTGGGTCGGGCCGTGGCCGCGGTGGGCCGAAAGTGTGTGGCTGGGGGTAGTGGGTGGGTTTGGATAGGTGGGTGGCTGGAGCGGACCCCGGGCGGCCGGCGCCGCGGAACACCCCCGCGTCGGCGGGGAGGACAGCGGCACCCAGTACCCGGCGTCGGACAGAGCCGGAACACCCCCGCGTCGGCGGGGAGGACGCGGTGAAACGCAGCTCCGGGTCATCGGTCAGAGGAACACCCCCGCGTCGGCGGGGAGTACCGGAGGATGCCCCCGGTGACGTTGTCGACGACCGGAACACCCCCGCGTCGGCGGGGAGGACTCAGCGTCGTACGGGATGCTGCGCTTCCGCACCGGAACACCCCCGCGTCGGCGGGGAGGACGCGGTGGACACGCTGCACCGGGGCGGGATGGACGGAACACCCCCGCGTCGGCGGGGAGGACAGGTCCAACTCGCCCGCGCGGTCGAGGAACTCCGGAACACCCCCGCGTCGGCGGGGAGGACCCTCCGCACGTTCGTCTACGAGGACAACACGGCGGAACACCCCCGCGTCGGCGGGGAGGACTCCGGATCGGTCGGCGAACAGGTAGGACTCCCCGGAACACCCCCGCGTCGGCGGGGAGGACACCCACCGGGTCAGGCCGGCCTCGCTCGGCGACGGAACACCCCCACGTCGGCGGGGAGGACATGCGCGGGGCTCCCCTCCACTGGAACTCCAGCGGAACACCCCCGCGTCGGCGGGGAGGACACCGGACCCATCGAGCGCGAGCCTCTCCCCGGCGGAACACCCCCGCGTCGGCGGGGAGGACGAGCTGGCGAGCTCGTCGAACACCTGCAGCACCGGAACACCCCCGCGTCGGCGAGGAGGACCGCGCTGCCCACCACGACCTGGTACGCGCTGGCGGAACACCCCCGCGTCGGCGGGGAGGACTCCACGCCGGAGTCGATGGCGCCGGGGGAGGACGGAACACCCCCGCGTCAGCGGGGAGGACGCGCTCTTGCGGCGCGGTTCCATCGGCAGCAGCGGAACACCCCCGCGTCGGCGGGGAGGACAGTCCCTACCTGCGGATGGAACGCATCGGCACCGGAACACCCCCGCGTCGGCGGGGAGGACCTGAGCGATCTTCAGGGCGGCGCCTGCGATCTCGGAACACCCCTGCGTCGGCGGGGAGGACCCGGACGGCGAGAACGCCGGCCAGCCATGGCGTGGAACACCCCCGCGTCGGCGGGGAGGACTCGACGTCGTCCGGGGTGTGCGCACCGAACAGCGGAACACCCCCGCGTCGGCGGGGAGGACTGGTCGCTCATGACGAAGAAGATGCCCGGAGTCGGAGCACCCCCGCGTCGGCGGGGAGGACCTCGACCCCGAGCTGGTCGACGAGCTGAACGGCGGAACACCCCCGCGTCGGCGAGGAGGACCTCTCGCCCTTGTGCACGCCACGCTCGTAGGACGGAACACCCCCGCGTCGGCGGGGAGGACGTGCGGTGCGAGGAATGCCGCCACTACTGGAGCGGAGCACCCCCGCGTCGGCGGGGAGAACCTCTACGGGAAGCTCGGCGAGCACCCGCGCGACGGAACACCCCCGCGTCGGCGGGGAGAGCTGAAGGCTGATCCCCCGTGCCTCGCGGATGGCCGGAACACCCCCGCGGCGGCGGGGAGGACGTGCGTTCGGTGTGGCACTCGAACTCCCGCTCTGGAACACCCCCGCGTCGGCGGGGAGGACTCGCGCTCCAGGCCCTCGAGGGTGTCTTGCCACGGAGCACCCTCGCGTCGGCGGGGAGGACTGCACGGCGGGCGAGTTACCCACGGGCGCCTCCGGAACACCCTCGCGTCGGCGGGGAGGACGGCTGCGCGTCCGACTCCGGCTGCAGCTCCATCGGAGCACCCCCGCGTCGGCGGGGAGAATCAGGGCGCGAGGAACCAGCGCGACCACCGGACCGGAACACCCCCGCGTCGGCGGGGAGGACCACTTCGGGCAGATGGCGCTGAAGGTCGGCACCGGAACACCCCGGCGTCGGCGGGGAAGACCTGGTCAAGGCGGCGTCCAGCGAGACGGACCGCGGAACACCTCCGCGTCGGCGGGGAGGACGCACCCGTGTCATGCCACCGGGCTTCAGCAGCCGGAACACCCCCGCGTCCTCGGGGAGGACTCCACGTCCTGGAAGGAGCGGCCGTAGCTGTTCGGAACACCCCCGCGTCGGCGGGGAGGACGCGGTATTCGGCCAGGGCGGCCTTGACTGCGTCGGATCACCCCCGCGTCGGCGGGGAGGAGGCGGGTACGAGACGGGCGTGCCCTTCGGAACACCCCCGCGTCGGAGGGGAGGACGGCGGCGCCGACCAGATCGGCGGAGACGTCCACGGAACACCCCCGCGTCGGCGGGGAGGACGCGACGAAGGCGAGAGCGAAGCCGCTGCCGTCCGGAACACCCCCGCGTCGGCGGGGAGGACGACGTGGCGCGGACGAACCCGTAGAAGTGGTTCGGAACACCTCCGCGTCGGTGGGGAGGACGCCTTGCCCTCGCGGATGTCGTCTCCGACCGGCGGAACACCCCCACGTCGGCGGGGAGGATAGCGCCGCGTCCCTGCCCGAGTGGGCCACCGCCGGAACACCTCCGCGTCGGCGGGGAGGACCCGTCACACCCTGCCGGGGGAGCGGGTCGAATCGGAACACCCCCGCGTCGGTGGGGAGGACAGCAGCCGGTTCGGGTAGCACAGCACCAGCCGCGGAACAACCCCGCGTCGGCGGGGAGGACCAGCCACACGGCCACGTCCCGGCGCGTGAGCACGGAATACCCCCGCGTCGGTGGGGAGGACACGACGGCGCCGAGGTTGAGGGTGACGGTGGTCGGAACACCCCCGCGTCGGCGGGGAGGACCCGACAATGGCCCCAAGGACGCCGGCCACATCGGAAGACCTCCCCGCGTCGGCGGGGATGATGTCAACTCGAGAACAGGCCCAGCCTGCGCCGGCGGGAACACCCCCGCTTCGGCGGGGAAGACGGATTCCGCGGTTCCTACGCCCTGTCGCTGGACCAAACACCCCACGTCGGCGCGGAGGACGTCTCGTGGAGCAGGGCGACGGCGTCGGCTGTAGAACGCCCCGCGTTGGCGGGGATGACGTCGTCTCGACCACATTCAGCCGCCACACCTTCGGAACACCCCCGCGCCGGCGGGGAGGACGCCCGCAAGGTCGACGACCTCTACGTCGCCATCGGAACATCCCCGCGTCGGCAGGGAGGACCCGGCACGCACCCGCGTACCCGGGGGGGCTACGGAACGCCCCTGCGTCAGCGGGGAGGCGGTGTGGTCGGAGTAATGCGTGAGTGGCAGTTGGCGGGTGTGGTTTTGGTGTGTTGTTTAGTCAAGGTGCGGGGCTCGCTGGTTGTGACTCTATCGGCCGGGTGTGGGTCGGGGGCCGTGGCCGCGGTGGGCCGAAAGTGTGTGGCTGGGGGGGTGGGTGGGTTTGGATGGGTGGGTGGCTGGTGTGGAGCGTGATGGGGTTGATGTTCGGGGTGGGTGGGGGAAGGCAGGTGGGGGCCGGGTTCCGCATCCCTTGATCTGTCATGCGCTAGATACGGCGGTGGTGGCTGAGGGGTTGGTGGATGTGCTGGTAGGGCCGCATTGCCGTGTCGAGCTGGATCGGGCGTTCGGTCCGTTGGGTAATGCGGTGGGCTGGGTGTCGGTTTTGTGCGGTGTGCATGATCTGGGGAAGTTGTCGCCGACGTTCCAGGGGCTGCGGGAGGACATTGCCGCGCCGGCCATGGGGCCGGTGGCGGCGGGGCATATCCGGCGGTTGACGCGGTGGAGGGGGTCTGGGGCGCGTACGGACTGTCATCACGGTCTGCTCACGGCGGTCCATATGACACGGATCCTCAAGGCCTGGGGGGCGGTGCCGGCGACGGCGCGCACGATCGCCTGGGCCTTGGGCGGGCATCACGGGGTGATCCCGTCGGCGGCGTCGGTGCGCCAGGCGCGGGAGGCGGTGGGGGACAACGGGGGGCCGTGGTGGGCGGCCCTTTGCGATGACCTGGTGCGCCAGGTCGTCGCCTTATGGGGGCTGCCGGAGCCGGAGGGACTGGCGTGGCGCGAGGTCCGTCTGAGTCCTGAGGCGGTGGTGGCGCTCGCGGGGCTGACGTCGGTTAGTGACTGGATCGCCTCGGCGCGGCCGGAGAAGGACTACGTTGGCACGGGCGTCGATCTGGCCGCGTATCTGCGACAGGCGCGGCGGGACGAGGCGCGGAAGATCGAGCGGTTGGCGTGGCGGGCGTGGCGGCCGCCACGGGAGACGGGGTTTCGGGCTTTGTTCCCGCTCGAGGTGCGGCCGCATCCGGTGCAGGAGGCGGTTGAGGCGGTGGTCGGCCGGATGCGGGGCCCGGGGATCGTGGTGGTGGCCGCTCCGACGGGTGAGGGGAAGACGAAAGCCGCGCTGCAGGCGACAGCCACCTTGGTGTGCCGGTTCGGTCTGCGGGGCTTTTATGTGGCGATGCCGTCACGGGTGACCAGCAATCAGGTGTTTGATTCCGTTGGCCAGTTGCTGGCGGGGTTAGGGGAGGTGGCGCCGCCGGTGCGGCTGTTGCATTCCGCGGCGGGTGACTACCTGAAGGACCGCAGAGTGCCGGTGGATGCGGCCGATGGGCTGCGTCCGGTCGGGGTTGATGTCGATGGCCCCGACGATGGTGACGGCGAGGCTGCCGAGTGGTTCGCCCACAAGCGGGGCCTGCTGGCGCCGCTGGGGGTGGGCACGGTGGACCAGGCGCTGATGGCCGCACTGCGCTCCAGCCATGTGTTCGTGCGCCTTGCCGGGCTGTCGGGGAAGGTCGTGGTGTTCGATGAGGTCCATGGCTACGACGTGCACATGTCCACGCTGATGGACCGGCTGTTGTGGTGGCTGGGCAGGCTGAGGGTACCGGTCGTCCTGTTATCCGCGACGCTTCCCGCCCGTCGCCAGCACGCGCTGGTGGAGAGCTGGCGGGCGGGCGCGGCGGGCCGGAGGCCGCTCGATGCCGAAGCGCCGGCGGTGCAGGCGGGGGCGTATCCGCGGGTGGCGTGGGCGGATACCGAGAGCGATGCGGTGGAAACGGTGGGGGTGGAGGCGTCGTCGCTGAACAGCGATCGCCCCGTGGAGCTGGTGCGGGTCGGTTTCGAGTCGCGAGTGGACTGGGCTTTTCAGCAGGCTTCGGCTGGGCGGTGCGTGGCCGTCGTGCACAACCTGGTCCGGCACGCCGTTGAAGCGCACGAGCAGATCCTCCAGCGCGTGGAGCAACTGCCGCTCGAGGAGCGTCCCGAGGTCTTCCTGCTGCACGCAAAGCTTCTGCAGGCAGAGCGCGCCCGTGTCGAGGCGGAGATTCGCGCGAAGTTCGGCCGCCCGGATGACCGGGAGGAGAGCTTGAGGCCGCGGCGGGCAATCGTGGTGGGCACCCAGTTGCTTGAGGAGGGCCTGGACGCGGATTTCGATGTGATGATCAGCTCTGTGGCGCCCATCGACAGCCTGATCCAGCGGATGGGCCGTATCCAGCGGCACGATCGCGGCGGGAACCGGCCGCCCTTGCTGCTGGCCCTGACCGGGGTCGAGGAGGAACCCGGGAAGATCGTGTTCCCGCGGTACACGACGAACGTTTACGCCGAGGCGATTCTGCTGCGGACCTGGGCCCTGCTGCGGGGGCGTGAGCGGGTGCGCTGTCCGGACGAGGTGCAGCATCTGGTCGACCTTGTCTATGGCCCCGATGGGCTGCTCTCCTGTCCTGAGGGCTGGGAGAAGCAGTGGGCGAGGGCGGCTGAGCAGCTGAGGCGGAGTATCGCCCGTAAGGAGCAGGGCGCTGAGACTGTTCGGTTGCCGCAGCCGCGGGACGACGTCCAGCTGTGGGAGCTGACTGCGAAGGCGACCAGCGCGTCCCGTACCCGGCAGGAGAGCTACCGCCGTGATGATGCACGCTGACTGGGGACTGGGCGACGGTGCCGCCGCGGCTGCCGTATCCGGCATGGAGGAGGAGATGGGCCCGTCGGTGCATCTCGTCCTGGTTTGGCGGCTGCCCGGTTCCTCCCTGGTGGTGCCGCTCGCGGGCCAGGCGGTGCTGAATCTGCAGGCTGAACAGAACACGGTGGACGACAAGACGGTGCGCATTCTGCTCGACTCGTCTCTGGTCGTGGAGGCAGGCGAGGACATCGGTCCTGGCGTGGTCGATGCCCTGCGACGTATGGCCGTGCCGCCGCTGTTTCATGCCAGTGCCTGGCTGCGGCGGTGCCGCGCGCTCGTCCTGGAGGGCGGCTGTGCGGTGCTCGGCGGCGTGCGTATCGGATACCGCACCGGCTGCGGCTTGTGGGTGGATCACGTCGATGTGACCGGCGAGTGATCCTTTTTTGCAGAATCCTGCCCTGGCTGTCAGTGGTGTTTGTCAGACTCGCCTCCTGCACGACACGTGGGGGAGGGTTGACGCTCTGTGGGGTTCAATCTGTTAACCGAGCCGTGGCTGCCGGTGGTACACCTGGACGGGAGCAGGGAGGAAGTGGGGCTGGCGCAGGCCCTGAGCCAAGCGGCCCGCTACCGCAGGCTGGTGGGAACCACGCCCACCATGACCGCGGCCTTGCATCGGCTGCTGCTGGCGCTGGCGCACCGGGTGTACCAGCCGCTGGACGGCACACGCTGGGCCGAGTTGTGGCAGGCGAAGGCGGGCGGGGGACTGCCCCAGGAAAACCTGGCCACCTACCAGGACGAGTTTTTACCCTGCTTCGAACTGTTCGATCCGGACAGGCCGTTCTTCCAGTGCCCGGCCCTGGACAACGATCCCGGCAGCACAGCCAAACTGGTGGCGTACCGGGCCACCGGCAGCAATCGGACCCTGTTCGACCACACCACCGCCGACCAGCGCCCGCTGCTGCAGCCGGCGGAGGCGGCCCGTTGGCTCGTCACCACGCAGGCCTATGACACCTCCGGCACCAAACAGCCCTATCGCACCGAGCGCAGCGCGGAAGGCGGCTTGGGTAACCGCTTCGGCTGCGTCCTGGTCGAAGGCGCCAACCTGCACGAGACCCTGCTGCTGAACATGCAGCTCTACCAGCCCGAAGCGGAACTTCCCCCACGCACCACGGCACGGGATCGCCCGGTATGGGAGGCATCGCAGCCGCCGGACCCCGAGCCCGATGCCCGTGTCCCTCTGGGGTGGACTGACCTGCTCACCTGGCCGTCCCGGCGCATCTTGCTGTTCACCACCGTCGCCTCCGGCGCCACCCTGGTCGACGGCGTGGTGCTCACCCCGGGCACCCGCATGGAAGGCGACCTCATCGACTGTGAGGCCATGGCCGCCTACCGGCGCCCGTGGCTCAAGGGCAACAAACAGGGCGACTTCCGGGCGGTCACCCTGGACGAACTGCGCGGCGTGTGGAGGCACAGCCAGGAACTGCTGCTGTCCTCTGACCCACGCTGGTGGAACAGCTGGCGCGGCCGCCTGCGCGCCAAGGGCCCGCTGCCCGCCCAAGAACCACAGCGGCAACGGCCCGCCGCCCTAGACCACATCGCCGATCTCGTCGAGGACGGTCACATCGCCGAGGACACCGTCTACACCCTGCGGATCTTCGGACAGCAGCTCGGCGACCAGGGCGGCGACACCTACGCCTGGTACGAGGAAGCCGTTCCCGCACCGGTAGCGCTCCTACGGGCCGAAAGCGCCCGCGTGGGCTACATCATCGGCTACGCGGTTTCCCTAGCCAATGACCTCGGTGAGCAGCTCAAGCTGATGGAACGCCACTACAGCGCCGACTTCCACCGCGAACTCACCAAGGACCAGGACAAGAAACCGACCGACCTGGAGATCCACTACTGGCCCCGGCTGGCTACCCCCTTCGCCGCCTTCCTACGCGAACTGGGCGAAGCCGTACGCCTCGGCACGTCCGAGACCGCGCCGGCCGAACGGTGGGGGCAGGCAGTCTCCGACCTCGCCGACAAAACCGCCTGGCAGTGGCTTCAAGGAGCCCCACGCCGCGACCGCTCGCTGCTCACCGCGAGCGCTCACTTCGACGACTTCCAACTCGCACGGCACCAGCTCCAGTGCACCTTCCGCGGCGGCCTCGCCCGATACAGCGCACCCCCAGAGGAGGATGCATGACGACCATCCGCAACGCCACCGCCCCACCATCGAACGACATCCGGCAGCGCCGCGGTGACTTCGTCACCCACCTCTACCGCCTGAACCGCTCGATCTCCTCAGACAACCGGCACGCGGCCGCCGAAGCACGCCGCACGCTCGCCCGCCTGCGCCGCTGTTTCGCCGGCCCCCGCCAGGAAGCCGATGCCTACCAAACCGTGTTCGACTTCGACCCGCCCGAGGCCGAACAGCACATCTGGCTGCTCGTCGCCGGTCTCTTCGCCCTGCACCCCCAACCACGACCCGAAGACGCACACGGCCGAGCATCCATCGGAACCGCGATGGGCCGACTCGCCCAGGACCGCGGTGACTCCGTGCACCGCCGCTTCACCCAGCTCGTCTCCGTCGAAACCGCATCCCTGCCGCACTACCTGCGGCAATGCGTACAACTCCTGGCCACCGCAGGCATTCCCCTCGACTACTACCGCCTCCTCGACGAATTGATCGACCTCCTCATCGACGACCCCTACGGACGCAACGCCGACCGCCGCCAACGCATCCGCCTGACCTGGGCCCGTGACTACCACCGAGCTGGCCGCCCTCAGCACCCTGCCAACTCCGAACCCGAACCGGCCACCCCCGACACCACCGCCTGACCCGGAGACCCACCATGCTTATCGAACTCCACCTGCTGCAGTCCTTCCCCGTCAGCAACCTCAACCGGGACGACCTCGGGCAGCCCAAGACCGCACGCTTCGGTGGCCACACCCGCGCGCGCATTTCCAGCCAGTCTCTCAAGCGCGCCGCACGCACCCTGCTCGCCCAGCACGGCCTCGACCCCTCCGAGCTGGGGGTGCGAACCAAGCGCCTGCGTGACGCCGCGGCCTCCCTCCTCGCGGAGCGAGGCCGCGACAACCAAGAGGCCGTGGAGGTCTGCCAGGCCGGCCTGGAGGAAATCGGATTCGCCGCACACAAGGCCACCGGACTGACCAAGTACCTCCTCCACGTCGGCAAGCCCGCCCAAACCCTGCTCGCCGACTACTGCGAAGAACGGTGGGACACCCTCGCCAAGACCGTGGCCGAGGCCAAAAAGCGCAAGGAAAAGCAGGACAAGACCTCCCGCAAGACGACCACGAAAAAGCCGACCAAGCAGGCGCAGGAACAGGCCAAACGCATCCTGGACGGCACCCGGGCCGCGGACATCGCCCTGTTCGGCCGCATGATCGCCGACAACACGGACTTCAACGTCAACGCAGCCTCCCAGGTTGCCCACGCCCTCTCCACCCACGCCGTCATCAACGAGTTCGACTACTACACCGCCCTCGACGACCTCCGCCCCGACGCCGAACCCGCCGCAGACATGATCGGCACCGTCGACTTCAACACCGCCTGCTTCTACCGATACGCCAACCTCGACCTCGACCAGCTCGCCACGAACCTCCCCGACGACCCCGACCTCGTAGCCCGCAGCGCCCGAGCCTGGCTGTACTCCTTCATCCACGCCGTGCCCGGCGGCAAGCAGAACTCCATGTCCGCCCGCACCATGCCGCAAACGCTCCTCGGAGTCGTTCGCGAAACCGGCGCATGGAACCTGGCCAACGCCTTCCTCAGCCCCGTCACCGACGTGCCCGACCTGATGGCCGCCTCCACCCAGCGCCTCGTCGACCACTTCCAGCAACTCCGCAGCTTCTACGGCAGCACCCAGCTGCGCCACACCACCATCGCCACCATCGGCTCCGACCCCGCCGGTATGCCCCAAAACGAGACCGCCCCCACCCTCGACGACTTCGTCTCCCGGCTGCTGACCGCCACCAAGGGCTGACGTTCATGGCCACTTTGCTGATGTGCTTCGACGCACCCATGCAGTCCTGGGGCACCAGGTCACAGTTCACCAGCCGCGACACGGCAACCGAACCCACCAAGTCGGGCGTCGTCGGGCTCCTCGCCGCAGCCCTCGGCATCCCACGAGACGCCGACGAAAAAATTCAGAATCTGGCAGAGCTGCGCATGGGCGTACGCGTCGACCGAGAAGGCGTCGTCGAAGCCGACTTCCACACTGTCCAGAACGTCCCCAACACCGAGGGTAAGAACCACCGCACCGCAGTGACCAAAAGATTCTATTTGGCCGACGCCCTCTTCCTCGTCGGCGTGGAATCAGACAGCACACAGCTGCTGCACCAACTGCACACCGCTCTGACCGCACCACGATGGCCGCTCTACTTCGGCCGGAAGGCTTTCGTGCCGGCACGGCCCATCCCCAGTCCCGGCCTCGCGAGTGAACACCACCCGGTCACCGGACAATCTCTCGACGACGCACTGCGCACCCACCTCTGGCTCGAGAACCAGCCCCACATCCATGCCAACCGACGCACCACAGCCCACGCCCCCTCCCCGGCATGGCTACGCACCATCGTCGACGCCGACCCCCTGGCACTGGACGTCGAACTACGCCACGATCACCCGCTCTCCTTCACCCAACAGGACCGCTCCTACGCACCCCGGGCAGTACAGATCAGCTATGTCCCCCTGACACCCGACATGATCCACAACGGCACCGTCTGAGCACACCGCACAGCCCGCCGAAAAACAGGACACCGGAACCCACCATGACCACCATCTGGCTGACCCGCATCATCCCCAATCCCCGCAACCGTCAAGCAAGCCGAGACTTCCGCAACTCCGTAGAACTCCACTACCGAGTGATGAAGCTCTTCCCGGACAACCTCGGCGACCAAGCACGCAAACAACTCGGCATCCTCTTCCGAGCAGAAGAAACCCCCCAAGGGCCCTACCTACTCCTGCAAAGCCGCACCCAACCTGACCTGAACCTGCTCCCACCCGACTACGGCAAAGCAGACACCAGACCACTCAACCCCCTGCTCGACGCACTCCGCCCCGGACTGCCAGTCCGCTACCGCATCGACGCCAACGCCGTACGCAAGCCCAGAAAAACGACCCAAGAGCTCCACGGCCTCAAACCCGTTGTCGCGCTCACCGGCCCAGCCGCAGTGGAATGGTGGCGACGCCAAGCCGAACAATCAGGCCTGAAGGTCGACACAGTCCACGCCACGCAACTAATCGCAGCAAGTGGCCTAAAAGCTCAAAACAAACAGCGCATCCACAACGCCCGGACCCGATTCGAGGGCACCGCCCTCATCAGGGACCCCGCTCTCCTGCGCCGCCGAGTCGAAGAAGGCATCGGCAGAGGCAAGGCCTACGGCTGCGGCCTGCTCAGCCTCGCCCCCGCGTGAGCGCGTCACAGGCGGGGTGGTGGGGCGCGTAGGCGTCTGGCCGCCCCCACCCTGGCCATGCTCCCGCGCGTCGCGGACTCCCTGTCCTTCCTCTACCTGGACATGGTCCGCGTGGTACAGGACGACACCGGAGTGTGCGCGCAGATCCAGGTCGATGACCATCGCACCGACCTCGTCTACCTCCCCACCGCAGCCCTGTCCTGCCTCCTGCTGGGCTCGGGCGTCTCCTCACCACCCCTGCCCTGACCACCCTCGCCCGCTACAACACCAGCGTCATCTGCATCGGAGCCGGCGGCGTCCGCGCCTACGCCGGCATCCTCCCGGACTCCCTCACCACCCACTGGCTCGAACAGCAGGTCGCCACATGGGCCGACCCAGAACACCGCCTCAAGGTCGCCGTCCGCATGTACCAGATGCGCTTCAAGGACGCCGACCTGCCCGAATCCGTCACCCTGGACCAGCTCCGCGGCGTGTATGGCCAGCGCATGAAGGCCTTCTGCAAGATCCTCGCGCAGCAACACGGCATCGGACGCTTCCGCCGCAACTACCGCCCCGACCAATGGGACTCCCAGGACCCCGTCAACCTTGCCCTGTCCGCCGCCAATACCTGCCTCTACGGCATCGTCCAGGCCGCCCTGCTCGCCCTCGGACTCTCCCCCGCCCTCGGCTACGTCCACCCGGCACCCAACACGCCTTCGTCTACGCATCGCCGACCTCTACAAAGCCGACACCACCCTCCCCCTAGCCTTCGCCCTTCACAGCTCAGACAACCCCTAACAACAAGCACGCCGCCGCTTCCGCGAAGACCTCCGACTCCTGCCCCGCATCGTCCAAGACGTCCAGTCCCTGCTCACCCCGTCCCACACCACCACAACCGACGACACCGACGAGGAACACTCCGAACGGCGCGACGTACGCATGGTCCACCTCTGGGACCCCCAAACCGGAGCCCTCCCCGCAGGCGTCAACTACGCCACAGGAGAAGCCTGATGCCCTCCATGGTCGTCATCGCCACCACCGCCGTCCCCGACCACCTACGCGGCGCACTTAGCAGATGGACCAGCGAAGTAGTACCCGGCATCTTCGTCGGCAGCGTCTCCGCCCGCGTCCGCGACGAACTCTGGAACGCCGTCACCGAAGTCGTAGGAACCGGCGCCGCCCTCCTCCTCCACCCCGCCACCACGGAACAGGGTTACGCCATCCGTACCGCAGGAACCCGCCGCCGGGTCCCGGTCGACTTCGACGGCCTTACCCTGATCCGTATGACCGCCGCACCAAAGGTAAAGGGAATGCAAAGCCCCTTTTGAGGTGCAGGTCAGAGAGTGTCCTCCCCGCCGACGCGGGGGTGTTCCGGTGTATGAGGACATTTGGCGTCGGGCAATCCCGTCCTCCCCGCCGACGCGGGGGTGTTCCGCCGCCGACCCCGGAGGAGCTGACGCGTCAGCTGTCCTCCCCGCCGACGCGGGGGTGTTCCGTTGTCCGTCAGGCCGTGGATGCCGCTGGGCTCGTCCTCCCCGCCGACGCGGGGGTGTTCCGTTCGTCCACGAATTGCATATATGCACCTCTCAGGTCCTCCCCGCCGACGCGGGGGTGTTCCGACCAGGGGGCCGAGGAGCGACACGGCGGCCAGGTCCTCCCCGCCGACGCGGGGGTGTTCCGGTCCTCGTCTACGACGCCTCCGGAACCGCGATGTCCTCCCCGCCGACGCGGGGGTGTTCCGCCGTGGAGTGGATCGCAGAGGGGCGCGCGGACGTCCTCCCCGCCGACGCGGGGGTGTTCCGCGTCCATCGTCCAGCGCACGGTGGACATGAAAGTCCTCCCCGCCGACGCGGGGGTGTTCCACGGATCGAGCGCCTCATCCGGGGATGCCCTGAGTCCTCCCCGCCGACGCGGGGGTGTTCCGCCATCAGGTGCCGGCCTACCGGGGTGGATCTCGTCCTCCCCGCCGACGCGGGGGTGTTCCGCTCGTCCAGCAGGGCAAGCCCGGCCGGTACGAGTCCTCCCCGCCGACGCGGGGGTGTTCCGACGATGCCGAGGATCGCGACCTGCCGGGTGTCGTCCTCCCCGCCGACGCGGGGGTGTTCCGGTCCGGGTGTCGATCGTGCAGGACCGGGTGCCGTCCTCCCCGCCGACGCGGGGGTGTTCCGACGCACCTCACGTCCGGCCAGCAGCTCGCCCTGTCCTCCCCGCCGACGCGGGGGTGTTCCGGCGCTGTTCTGGCCGGGCGCGGCGCACCCGGTGTCCTCCCCGCCGACGCGGGGGTGTTCCGACCGGCGCGACCGGTCAGACCACGTCGGTCACGTCCTCCCCGCCGACGCGGGGGTGTTCCGCACCGGGCACCACACCCGTCCGCGAGGCCGGCGTCCTCCCCGCCGACGCGGGGGTGTTCCACGGATCGAGCGCCTCATCCGGGGATGCCCTGAGTCCTCCCCGCCGACGCGGGGGTGTTCCGCTCGTCCAGCAGGGCAAGCCCGGCCGGTACGAGTCCTCCCCGCCGACGCGGGGGTGTTCCGACGATGCCGAGGATCGCGACCTGCCGGGTGTCGTCCTCCCCGCCGACGCGGGGGTGTTCCGGTCCGGGTGTCGATCGTGCAGGACCGGGTGCCGTCCTCCCCGCCGACGCGGGGGTGTTCCGACGCACCTCACGTCCGGCCAGCAGCTCGCCCTGTCCTCCCCGCCGACGCGGGGGTGTTCCGGCGCTGTTCTGGCCGGGCGCGGCGCACCCGGTGTCCTCCCCGCCGACGCGGGGGTGTTCCGACCGGCGCGACCGGTCAGACCACGTCGGTCACGTCCTCCCCGCCGACGCGGGGGTGTTCCGCACCGGGCACCACACCCGTCCGCGAGGCCGGCGTCCTCCCCGCCGACGCGGGAGTGTTCCGCCCACGGTGCATGCCCCGAACGGTTGACCAGCACCACCAGGCCGACATGGCCGCCCTGGAGCTCCTTCACTCCGGCCTCGAGGTCACCGACCCAGAAGGTGCGGTCGGCGTAGGGCTTCCAGGCCGCAGCGGCCCGGTCGCCGACGGCCGCCGGCATTCCGAGCACAACCCTGGCTCGCTCGGCAGGGACGCCATCGACCCGATGAACTGGCCGCCGTGCGAGGTCCCCGACGGCCACCCGGTCCTGAAGGACCTGCCCCGCTTCCATGTGCGCGGCCCCGGCGAGAAGCTGTTCGAGGAGGCGTACGACTGGGCGCGGCCCATGACCGATGCCGAGTGCACCCTTCGCCACCTGGTCGGCATCGACGTCAACATGGCCTTCGCCGCCGGCGCGAACGGCCTGACCGTCGGCCTCGGTGAGGCGACACACGTCAAGGCCCCCGCGTTCGACCCGAAGCTGCCCGGCTCGTGGCTGGTCGACCTCTCCCACGTCGACCTGTCCCGCGTGAAGGTGGGCAAGGAGTGGGTGGAGCTGGACGGCAGTCTTCTGCCCTCCCCGTTCACGCCGAAGGGCGAGCGCCCGGAAGGTCCGGCCTGGTACGCGACGCCTACCGTCGCGTACGCGGCGGAGCTCGGCTACGAGGTCCGCCCGATCGAGGCGTACGTCCGGTACGACAACGGCCGCTACCTGGACGGCTGGTACCAGCGGCTCCGTGACGCCTACCTCGCCACGATGGCCGACCTGGGCGTGCACGCGGACATGGAACCGGCCGCCTTCCTCGACGCGATGGAGGGTTACCGGGACCGCGACCCTCAGCTGGCGATCGTCGTGTCGGCGATCAAGGCGACGGTCAAGGGCGGGCTGGGCAAGCTGCGTGAGCGGCCGCGCGGTGAGGGGTGGCGGCCGGGCGAGCCGTGGCGGGCGCTGTCCCGGCCGACGTGGCGGCCGGACATCCGGGCGGCGGTCATCTCCCGCACCCGGATCAACCTGCACCGCAAGATCGTCAAGCATGCGGCGTTCACCGGCCAGTACCCGGTGGCGGTCCTGTCCGACTGTGTGGTCTACGCGGCAGGCGGCGCCAGCCCGCTGGACTTCCTGCCCTACTCCGGCGGCAAGCCGCTCCCCGGCGGTTTCAAGCTCGGTGTCAACCCGGGCCTGGTCAAGCACGAGGGCACGCAGAGCGTCCTGTGGGGCGAGGAGGTCCGCGAGCGGTTCGACGCCCCCGACCTCAACCTCGCCCGCTACATCAAGGACGGCACCGTCACCGACATCGACAACGGAGAGTAGGAGTAGGCCACGATGAGCCTGTTCGGGGACGGCCTGGAAGCCGCGGTGCAAAAAGCGTTCACCCGCCCGGCACCCAAGAGCGCACCCGCACAGATGCGCTACCTGGTCAGGAAACTCAAGAGCACCAAAGCGGTCGCCCAGCTGCTGCGGATCTCCCAGCGAACCGTCGAACGCTACGTGAAGAACCAGATCAAAAAGCCCCGCCCGGACCTCGCCGCGCGTCTGGAGCGGGAGGTGAGGAAACGCTGGCAACCCCAGATCCGGGCCCAGGCCCGGCAGAAGGCGGCCACCACCGGCGGCATCGTCATCGACACCCGCGCCCGCATGGGCTACACCGCCCCCATCGGCTCCACGGACGAGTCCCGCATCCGGCACCTGACCGTCGCCCTGCCCCCGCAGCACGCCGCGCGCCTCTTCGAGGCCCAGGAGCAGGGCGCCGGCGACGCCCGCCTCCAGGAGATCACCGCTGACGCACTGCGTGAGGTGTATTTCCAGGACGGCGGCCGCCGCGCCGGCAGCCTGGAGGAGGTCCGCTTCACGGACATCGAGCACCTCGAGTTCGAGCTGTAGCAGCCAACGCACACGATGCCGACTGGAAGTGCGCGAGCGCATGCGACGTGTTCGAGGGGGAGTAGGGGGAGCAGTGGCGGCAGCGAGTGACGGCTGGGCGGGCATGGGCCGGGACTGGACGGATGCCGACGAAATCCGCCGGCGCCTGAACGCCGGGGCCGATCCGGAGAGCTGGAACGGGAGCAGGCCCCTGAAGCCGGCCAACGCACGGGCGCTCGCCGCCGCCGGGGCCGATGGTGGATCTGTCCGAGCTGTTCGGTGAGGGCTGGTGTGTGACGCTCACGCAGCTTGCGCCTGCTCAGGCGCTGGAGCGCATGGGCGTGCGCGATGTGACGGATGTCGATGACGGCATGCAGTTGGCGACCGAGCGGCTGGAGGCCGACGGCATGCAGCCGGAGGTGTTGCTGCTCGGACGCGGGCTTCGGGACGGCTGGTCGCTGATCGTGGAGCTGGAGGGCACCCTGGGCTGGGTGGGGATGGATCGTGCGGTGCTCGAGGCGTTGTCCGCGGGCGGGCGGGTAGCTGCTTCCGCGTTCGAGGACCCCAACCAGCTGATGGGCCACGTGGCGGCTGACGGTCAGGTGGTGTGCGAGCTGGATGCCATCACCGGGCGACTGCCCTGCGCGGCCGCCGACACAGAACAGACGGTCGGCAACTTGCTGTCCCTGGGCTTCTCCCGTGGTGACGAGCCGACCGGTCAGGTGGTTGCGGCGGACGTCGCCGGCCGCGTCGTGCGGGCGCTGCGCGCGGTGACGGGTGTGGAACTGCAGGAAGACCACGTCTCCGGCAGTGGGGAGCTCCTGAGTCCACGGCGGCGTCGAACCTCCCCCGGCGCACTGGGTGTCTTTATCCACGCGGTTCTCAAGTCGCGGACGAAGTCCTGTCCGGGGCTCATGCGGGCCGTGTACCGGCAAGGTTCATCGAACAGCCGTGCCCGCGCAGGCTGGCCTCGTTCACGAGTTCGGGGTTCTGCTCAAGTTCTGTGACCGGTGGATGTCATCTCCGCCCATCGGCGCGCCTCTGCGTCGTCGTGCCGGGCTGGTCGTGGGTGCCTCGGCCATGAGCTGGGTGCTGAGCGGCGCCTGGATCGGCACGGCGCCATGTCAGTGCCGTGCCGTAGGTTGCGAAGTGTCAGCGTTCCCGGCGACGGGGGGATGAGGGTGCGCAGGCCAGTTGAGGGCGAAGTCCACGTGCACTACAGCCAGATCTACGTCGAGAGTGATCCGGACAGCTTCGGTCCGGACCTCCGGGAGTCTTTCGCCGGGCAGAGCGGCGGGCTGTGCGGGGCCGCGACGCCGGGCGCGCTGTGGTTGTCGACCGGGCTGCATACGGGCAGCGTCGGCTTCACCGTCGAGGTGCACGACCAGGCTCCGCCGCTGGATCCGGCGTGGGAGGACGTCGTAGAGGCCTCCTATCGCCCCGTCTCGGCCGGCAGCGCTCTTGTGCAATGGGCGGGGGAGGCCTCCTGGGACCTCGACCTGGAAGAGACGGACTACCGGGTGCGCTACTGCGCTCAGGGCATGGACGAGGCACACCGCCAGGACACCCGGCTGGACGGCGAGCCGCAACGGGACTGCTACCTGTTGCAGTTCTGGCCCGCTCCGCCTGCACCGGACCGCGTCCTGAAACAGACCTCGGCGACTGCCGCGTACTGGCACGACTACGCCCGCCGGCAGCCCGCTCCACCCACACCGGCCGAACGCGCCGAAGCCGAACGTCAGGCCCGCCTCGCGCAGGAACAAGCCGAGGAAGAACGCCGGCTCGCCCACGAACGGTGGCAGTGGGGCGGGCGATCGCCGAGCCGCGCCCTGCGCGAGGTCAGTGGCAACGTGCGCGGCCTGCTCGTCTTCGACCCGGCCCTGGTCCACGCCATCGACGCCGCCACACCCGGGACCCAGCGGACAACAGCGCTGCTGGCCGCACGTCGCGCCTGTGAGGCGGCCGGGCTCACCGACCTCGACTGGATCGCCGCAGGGCTCACCGCTCTGGCCGAGGGCCGTCCGCTGCCGCCGCCCCTCGACGACCCGGCCCAGGCGTGGCGGGCCCTGGAAGCAGATCCACGGGTCCCCGACAGAACCGTCGCCCAGGCCGTCCCGCCCAAGCGGCCCCCCTTCCAGCCACCCGCCCACAACGACGCACACACGCCGATGCCCAAGCCCGCCATGCTCCCGCAGATCACAGGTCCCGCGGCCGCCCTGGTGAAGCCGCCGGACCGTGCCGCACCACCGACACCGCAGCCCGGGAAAGCGACGCCGCACACGATGAGGGTCACGTTCGGCGAGCTGGACCCGCCCCCGCGAATGTCCCAGCCCCACATGGCCCTGCCCGCGCTGCTCGGCGCCGCCGAAGCCGACCCGCTCCAGGCGGCCCTGAACGCGGTGTACGCGGCCGTGACCGCCTACGGCGAGGACTACCAGACCCTCCTGCAAGAGATCCGGTCCGCCTGCCACGAGCAGTGAAGGAACACCGGCCGCGGCCCCGTGCCGCCGGTTCCAGGCCCCTGGGACTGCCTCGCAATGATCGGAGCGCTGAAGCAGCCAGTTCAGCGTTGTGGCTCCTCGGGTCAGCCGCCCACTTCCTCGGCCCTGCACCTGGTGAGTGAGACCACCTATGGATGGCAGACGCGCCGCCACCCCAGGGATGGGCTCTTCAGCAGATCCGCGATGTGTCGGGAGACCGGGAGGCTGTTGCCTTGGATCCCGATCGGTCAGCGAAGTGGGTCGCCTTCGCCGGGGTCCACGAGATGGTGCGCCCAGAAATCGTTCTCGGGTTCCACGGCCTGTGTCTCGTGAAGCCTGCCGATGTACGACGACGGCAGCATCGACTGTTGGGCAGCCTATGACGACCTGTACGAGGCGCTACGCGGCCTGTAGGAGTCCCACGTGGAAGGCATACTGAGTATCTAGCTGTGGTCACCCGCGCTTCCGGTCGCCGCACACCGCCCGGTCCAGCAGGCGGACCGCGGCCTCCGCCTGCTCAAGGAAGCGCTTCTCGTCACCGAAGCGCGTGGTGAAGACAGCGGCCGCGGCCGACACCCGGCCGTCGGGCGTGACGGCGGTCTCGGAGGCGGTGCCGAAGGACGTGCCGCCGTGGTACCAGACCCCGCCCCCGCAGCCCTCGGCCGGGCGCCAGGCGAGGCCGAGCCCGTAGCGGGTCCTTCCGTCGGTGGCGTAGCCGGGCGCCGGGACGGTGGTGCGCATCTGCTCCAGCTGCTCCGGCGGCAGCAGCCGGCCGCCCATCAGGGCGCGCAGGAAGGTGTTCATGTCGCGGGTGGTGCTGATGATGCCGCCGTCCGCGCCGCCGCCCACGGCCAGCGTGGTGTCGGTGAGGTCGTCCCGGCCGGGGAACTGCGTATACCCGGCAGCCGTCGGCAACGGCACGTACGGCGAGGTGTCCGGTATCAGCGTGCGGCGCAGCCCCAGCGGCTCGATGATCCGGTCGTGCACCTCCTGCGCCCAGGGGTTGCCAGTGGCCTTCTCGATGACCATCCCGAGCAGCACGTAGTTGGTGTTGGAATACGCCCACTGCGTCTCGGCGCCCGGATCGTCCGCGTCCGGCAGCCAGCCGGGGGCACGCTCCATCGCCGCGGCGACCTGCTCCTCGGGGGTCTGCGAGCGGAACCGCTGTGCGTGGAAGCGCTCGGGTGTCAGCTCCGCCGGGTCCTCGAAGGCGATGTCTGTGTAATTGGCCAGGCCGCTGGTGTGCTGGAGCAGGTTGCGCAGGGTGATGCGGCTGCCGTCGTTGCCGTTGCCAGCGACCACCCCGGGCAGCCACTGCTCGACGGTGTCGTCCAGGCTCAGCGTGCCCTCGCCGACGAGCTGGAGCGCGGCCACGGCCGTGAAGGTCTTGGTGTCGCTGCCGATGCGGTAGTAGGCGTCGAAGGGCACCCGACCCCCGTCCTTCAGGCTCGCGGTGCCGGACCGGGCCTGCGTCTCGCGCCCGGCCGCGTCCCGGGCGAGCACCGTCAGCCCGGTGGCTCCCGTGTCCCGTACCACGTCCGCGTCCCGCTGCAACCGCGACCGCGCGTCCCCGCCGCCGGCGCCCATGGCCTCGGCCGTGGTGCCCGGCCCGAGAAGCGATGCGGTCCCGATTGCGGCGGCCCCGGCCACGGCCAGCCCCGCACGCCACCGTCCGGACCGGCCCCACCGCGCACTCTTCGTGATCTCCATGGCCGAAACGCTACGGAGGACCAGCACCGCAAACCATCCAGCTGGCTGCCCGGACGGGGGTGGTGCTGGCCCCCTGCCACCCGGCCGCCCCTCCTCATCGCCGCCCCCCGCGGTCTACCGCAGGTTCGCTCAGGGGAGCCGGGCCCGGGGTCCGGGCCCGGCTCTACCGCGTGATCGGCGACAGACTCGGGGCGCGGGGCGAGCTGGGCTGGTCGCGGTGCGCGATCGACTCGGTCAGTCTGCGGGCGGCAGAGGGGGGCCGCTGACGGGACCGAGTCCGACCGACCGCGGCAAGCTGGTTCAACCTCCGTACCCAGGAGCTGAGCGAAACGTCAGGTCAAAGCCACTCGTTGATGGCCGCGACGAGCAAGGTCGCCTCGTAGTCGTACCGCGTGGTCACGGCGCGGTGTCTTCTGAGGCGATTGGTGCGGCACTCGACCGCGTGCCGGGCCTTGCAGGGCCTGTTGTCAAAGTGCCGGGCGACCAGCCTGGTGTACGTGGGCGGCGTCGTTGTCAGTGGTGTCGTGCATGATCGGCGCGTCAGGTCTTATACGGGGATGGGGAAGCGCCATGCCGATCACGAACCAGCAAGTATCAGGGCACATGTTCCTGCGACAGATGTATACGGACTCGTACTTCCCCGATCACGTCGTCGACCGGGGTAGGGCGATCCTGTTGCGGCTGTGCGAGCGGATTGAGGCTGAGCAGCCGTCGGATCTGGAGGCTCTGTATGCGCTCAGCCAGGCCGCAACGGAGGAATTCAACAGTCTGGAAGCAGAGTTCGAGGCAGCCGGAAGTGAAATCGAGACGGTTGCGCGCGAGGTGATCGCTGAAGACTTCTGGTTTGTGGCATCGGCATACGGGTTCACGGACGCGCATGTGGAAGAGCTGATCGCCACCCGGGACTGGTGAGCGACGACAGGAAGGCCATCTGCCGGCCAGAGCCATTCGTTGAGGGCTGCGATCAGCACGGTCGCCTCGTAGTGGACGGCGAGCTTGTCGTATCTCGTGGCCACCGCGCGGTGGCGCTTGATGCCGCACTCCACCGCGTGACGCTGTTTGTAATCGATTCTGTCGAACTTCGGCGGACGGCCTCCGTGAGAGCCGAACTTCCTGCGGTTGCGGACCTGGTCAGCCTTTTCCGGAATGGCGGAGCCTGGCCCGACGCCGCATCGACGTCCTGTTCGCCATGCTCCGCGAAGGCACCTTCTATAAACCGCCCAAGATCAACCGTTTGACGAAAGCCATAGGGGCACTTTTTGGCCCTGACGTGGGCGGTGTCCAGGATGACGCGGGAGACGTCCAGGAGCCCGGCGTCGTCCAGATGATGGCCGCGAAGACCGTCTCATCAGGTGTGTTCTGCGTGCCGCCGCCCTGCGGCCGTGTCCGTTGCTCCGCAATCAGCGGCCTGGCGATCTCCCACAAGCCGTCCGGCACGATCCAGCTCCACGTTCCCCGCCCCATACCGGGACAACGTCCGCCTCACCAGGTAGGACACGGTCTTATGCCCATTCCATTCCCTGCTTGTGCAGCGAGGTCAGCTGTTCCTGGGTGAGTTTGTGGCGTCGGGTGCGGGTGTTGGAGATCCACACACCCAGTTTCACGGTCACCGGCTCGTCCTCGCCGTCGACGGTGATCTGTTCGGTGTGCCCGCGGGGTACCGGCCGGTGGGCGCCTTCCCGTTCGACCCACTGCGTGAGGGCCGCGAGCCCGCGCTGGAAGGCCTGCTGCGCCTTGCTTGTGCCCTTCACCGCCGTACCGCCGGCCCGTGTCGGGGCCGCCCCTGCCGGGGTCACCCCTGTCGGGGCCGCCCCTGCCGGGGCGGGGGACTGCGCCTCGGTGGGTTTGATGCCCAGCACGGTCAGCCGTTCCTGCTGCTCGGCCGACAGCAGTTTCCAGGTGCCGGGCTGTTTCTGCCGTTTCAGCCAGCGTCCGATGTCGTCGCCGTCCATCAGCACGCCCGGTGCGATGTCGGGCAGTACCCCGTGGGGTTCGGTGTCGGCGAGGTCGGCGAGGACGCGGTAATGGCGTTGCCAGTCCAGCGGCCAGGGGCAGTTCCAGTCCGGGTCGATCGCGGCGAGCTGCGCCGCGCGTACGGCGGCCCGACGCGGGTCTTTCCCGAGACCATCCTTCCGCCGGAGGTTGGCCATGTACTGCCCGATAGGCACATGCCCGCCGGCCGGGTCGTCCCAGACCGCATCCTGGCGAGGGGCGAGGTGCCCGGTGGCCCGCCGGTAAGCGCGGAACACCGCGAGCCTCCTCTCCCACGCCTCCTCGCCCGGTTCCCAGACCATGCCGGCCTCGGGTGCCTCGAGCAGTTCCTTGCGCCGCGGCTCGAGCTCCCCGGCCCGCAGCGCCTTGCGCTGCTGGTGCACCCACCGCCCGAGGGGGAACGCCTTCGTAACACCAACCTCAACCTCGGTGTCATACGGAACGGCGTACAGGCCGGTGATCTTGTTCTCCTTCCGCCAGCGCAGCAGCGCCTGGTAGCCCTCCAGCCAGACCAGGGACTCGGGCCGGTAGACCCGGGTGCGCAGGAACACGGCGATGGCCGCTGGGTCGCGCGGTGTGGAGAAGTGGAGCAGCGCCGACTCGGCAGCGGCCTGGGTGCCGTCCTGCTCCTGGTCCTCGCCGCCGCCCTCTCCGCCGGCCCCGACGATCCGCCCGTCCTCGTCGCGCCGGAGGTGGACCTTGCGCCTGCCGCTGGTGCGCGCGCGGGAGGCGAGCTGCTCGACCAGGCGCTCATCATGGCTGCGCAGGCCCTGGAGCACGGCCACGAGCGGCTTGAAGCTCGCGGAGGCGACCATGTCGGCCGGGTCCTCGCCGGGCTGGAGGAAGACGGGCACGATGATCCGCGCGACCTTCGTGCTGCCGTCCCGGTTGGGCCGCAGCGCGCGGCCGATGTTCTGCACGATCTCCACCTGGGAGGTGCGGGTGTCGGCGAAGCAGACCGAGTCGACTCCCCGTTCGCCGGTGATGTCCACACCCTCTCCGAGCACCCGGCAGCTGGCGAGGAACGCCCGGTGCACGCGCCGGCCCGCGGCGTCGATGCCGCCTGCGAACTGGCGCAGCACCTCGCGGCGCTCGGTGACGAGGTGGTCGCCGCACAGCCACGCCGACCAGACCCGGTCCGGGGGGACGTGGCGGCCGGCCTCCAGCTCGTAGAAGCCCGCGCCGATCGACGAGGCGGGGAGCCGGTCCGCGGCCGCCAGGTCCTCCTCCGAGGCGTCGATGCCGTACAGCTCGGCAGCGGTCTGCGGCATCTTCTCCGCGAACGCGGCGGCCTCCTCCACCTTCTGGTGGAACGTCATGACCGTACGCAGGTTGTACGCCGCCGCATGCTCCAACAGTGCGGTCTGCAGCAGGGCCAGGCGCCGGCCCCGCTGCGCTTCCTCCGACTCGCCAAGGACGGGGGAGGGGTCGCGGATCTCCAGCACGTCGATCTCGAACCCGGCGAGGATGCCACGCTCGATCGCCTCACTCAGTCCGAGTTCGGCCAGCCACGCGCCGTAGGTCCCGTCCGGGTCGTCGGCCATGCTCGCGATCTCCAGCTCGCGCCCGCCGGTGCCCTGCTGCGGCCGGGGCGCGGCGAGGATGCGTGGGGTGGCGGTGAGGTAGAGCCGGAAGCCGGCCGGAATGCGGGCGTTGTCGTGGATCGCCGCCCACGGCCTGCCAAGATCACCCGCGGTTGAGTGGGCTTCGTCCACGATCACCAGGTCGAAACCGCTCATCTGCTGCCCGTACAGGCGCTCCCCGCCCGCCAGGGCGGCCTCCAGCGGCCCACGAATCCTGCCTCGGCCCATCGGGTCCTCGAAGTCTTCGCGATCCACCAGGGAGGCGTATGTGGCGAACACGACGACGGGCCCGCTCCCGGCCCACAGGGCGAGCTGGACCGCATTGGTGGTGGTGCGCACCCCGAGCCGCTCCAGGACCTCGTCCTTCTCCAGCGAGCACACCGCCACCATCGGGGAGCGGTGGCCCACCAGCCGCCACGCCTGAGCGGTCTGCGCGAGCAGGTCCAGAGTGGGCACGGTCACCAGGATCCGCCCGCCCGGAAAACACTCCAGCGCGCACGCAGCCGCCGTGATCGTCTTGCCCGACCCGGTCGCGGACACGATCGTGCCCCGCGCCCCCTCCGACGGTACGGATGATCTTGCAGGGAATCCCACCCACCGACGGAAAGCCGCTTTCTGCGCTACCTGATGCTCATGGAGCGAAACACCGAGCATTATATTACCGCATTCCTTATTACTTTCCGCGCCACACCTTGCGTGCATCGCTTACGAGAATGAATTTGCCGCAGCCGATCACCAGCCTTCTTCCTCCGGGCCGATCAGCGTCTGTCCTACCTGCCGGGCCAAGTGGCTCGCCCGCTCGTCCTCTCCACGACGGACGTGCACGAGAACGGTGTGCCCTACAGCCGGTTCACCTTCCGCTGTGCTGTTGAAACATGCCTGTACACCGGTGCGAGCCCACTCCGGTCCGAGGCCGAGCTCAGGCACGGCCGGCCAGCGCACGCCCATCCATGCGAGCTGCCCACACCTGGCGCCGCCCAGCAGAAGCACCGTCCCGCAGGGCAGCTCACCGCGTTCATCGGTCTCTGCACTGAACGTCACCGGCAGCAGCCGCGCCAGCTCCTCAGGACCCTGGGGCAGCTCCTCGGCACGTAGAAAGACATTCCCCGACGTGTAGAACGACTCCGGAAACATGTCACGGGCCTTCATGACCTCGATAACACACGTCAGTTCGGCATCGACGAAGACTGATCTGTCCGGAGAACTGCTGCAGCAGACGAGTGCACAGGCCACTGCCAAGGCCGTTTCCGCATCCCCTGTACGAAGAACCGGAAAGGCAACCGAATCACCCACAAGCATCCCCCTTCCCGCGCTTCAGCCGCCGTTACGTATCAAGAAGCGCTGAACCAGCCGCTCCGCTCGCTTCGGAAATCACCAGGACGGTGTGAAGGGCGGGACGGACACCGTGCCGTCCTCGCCCACCACGATCCGCTCGGCGAGCTGGGCCAGGACCTCACAGGGGCGCAGCCCCGCCCAGCCGGCCACCGACTGGACGCGGCGGACAACCAGACCTCTGCTCGCAGTTCATCAGCTTCCTCCCCCCGCCCTTCCCCGAAGGCGGCCTGTGCTGCAAGAGCACCGGCAAACCGTTCCTCACGCTCGCCAGCCCACACCGAGCCCTGAGCATCCTGTTCCGGCTCATACACACTCCAACCGGCTGCAGTCATCAAGTCCCTGACGCGCCGCCACTCAGCGTGCTGAGCTCACCAGATGGCAGCCAACCGCTCCCGGTCCATCTCGAACGCGTAGAAGGAACCGTTCCCCCTCAACTGCTCCGCGGTCTCCCGCTCACGGACAGCGGCCTCCGCCACCTTTTCCGCAACGGCGGCGACGTCCAGGCCATCCGCCTGACGCCGGACCTGATCCCGCGCCACGTCCTGAGCACTCCACATGCGTTTTCCCTTTTCCGAAAGGAGCGGGCAGCTGAGCCCGCATCGGGTGGTTGGAGGGGGTCCCGCGTTTCCGCCAACTCTACATACTGCATCAACCTGATGCACCACTACACCAGAGCCCGAAACGAGCGAGCACCCCCCACTCTCGCAGCCAGCCTGGCCCGCGAAGCGGGCCCAACGGTCCTGGAGGCGAAGCCGAAAGGACCGCCAGGCGGGGAGCGCAGCGGACCCGCCGGTCCGGGCTGCAGCGCAGCGGAAGCCCGGTGGCGGGACGAAGTCCCGCAGCTCTGGGAGCGCAGCGGATGGAGCATCAACCCGTGGGCGCAGCCCACGGGTTGCGCGGGTGGCGCAGCCACCCGCCAGCGCTCCCGCGGAGCGGGAGCGCAACCCCCGTGCGCAGCACGGGGGTTCGCTTGCACCGGGCGCAGCCCGGTGGGACCCGCTCCGCGG